>NZ_JAUSUA010000001.1 GCF_030813245.1 Alkalicoccobacillus murimartini
GTCACACCCGTTCCCATGCCGAACACGGCCGTTAAGCTCTTCTGCGTCAATGGTAGTTGGGGGCTTCCCCCTGCGAGAGTAGAACGTTGCCGGGCTGTTATTATTCCACAGTAGCTCAGTGGTAGAGCAATCGGCTGTTAACCGATCGGTCGTAGGTTCGAGTCCTACCTGTGGAGCCATATCTGGAGAGCTGTCCGAGTTTGGCCGAAGGAGCACGATTGGAAATCGTGTAGGCGGTGTAGAACCGTCTCGAGGGTTCGAATCCCTCGCTCTCCGCCAGCTTACCTATATAAAGTGGCCCGTTGGTCAAGCGGTTAAGACACCGCCCTTTCACGGCGGTATCACGGGTTCGATTCCCGTACGGGTCACCAATAAACTTTTTATACATAACTATTACCCAGGAGGATTAGCTCAGCTGGGAGAGCATCTGCCTTACAAGCAGAGGGTCGGCGGTTCGAGCCCGTCATCCTCCACCATTTTTAAAAAGAATCATATAGTGACTTTATAACGACGCGGGGTGGAGCAGTTCGGTAGCTCGTCGGGCTCATAACCCGAAGGTCGGAGGTTCAAATCCTCCCCCCGCAATTACTATTGGTCTGGTAGTTCAGTTGGTTAGAATGCCTGCCTGTCACGCAGGAGGTCGCGGGTTCGAGTCCCGTCCAGACCGCCATTTTTATTTGAATAAGATAGTGTGGCTTAGTAGCTCAGTTGGTAGAGCAACGGACTGAAAATCCGTGTGTCGGCAGTTCGATTCTGTCCTGAGCCACCATTTGCCGGCCTAGCTCAATTGGTAGAGCAACTGACTTGTAATCAGTAGGTTGGGGGTTCAAGTCCTCTGGCCGGCACCACTACACATAGTCAAGTAGCTGTTGACTAAAAGATTGAACTTGTGTATCATTGTTATTGCTTTGGAGGGGTAGCGAAGTGGCTAAACGCGGCGGACTGTAAATCCGCTCCCTACGGGTTCGGCAGTTCGAATCTGCCCCCCTCCACCATTTAGGGGCATAGTTTAAAGGTAGAACAGAGGTCTCCAAAACCTCCGGTGTGGGTTCAATTCCTACTGCCCCTGCCAATTAAAACTTAAACGATATAAAAAATATGGCGATTGTGGCGAAGTGGTTAACGCACCGGATTGTGATTCCGGCATTCGTGGGTTCAATTCCCATCAGTCGCCCTTTTTGGGCTATAGCCAAGCGGTAAGGCAACGGATTTTGATTCCGTCATTCCCTGGTTCGATCCCAGGTAGCCCAGCCATTTTTTTTGCGGAAGTAGTTCAGTGGTAGAACATCACCTTGCCAAGGTGGGGGTCGCGAGTTCGAATCTCGTCTTCCGCTTTTCTTCTTTTTTTACGGCGGTATAGCCAAGTGGTAAGGCACGGGTCTGCAAAACCCTTATCCCCGGTTCAAATCCGGGTACCGCCTTTTTTATTTTTTTCTGCCTGCCGGGGTGGTGGAATGGGCAGACACACAGGACTTAAAATCCTGCGGTAAGTGATTACCGTGCCGGTTCAAGTCCGGCCCTCGGCATCATCTTTATATTTGCGCCCGTAGCTCAACTGGATAGAGTACTTGACTACGAATCAAGCGGTTAGAGGTTCGACTCCTCTCGGGCGCGCCATTTTTTGCCGGTGTGGCGGAATTGGCAGACGCGCACGACTCAAAATCGTGTTCCTCTGGAGTGCCGGTTCGACCCCGGCCACCGGTATTATATTGATAGCTAATAGGCTATTAAATCAACGTTTCTTACATTGTGTAGGAAGCGTTTTTTGTTTATTCTAAGACGATTGTTACTAAAAGATCGTATTCAAGAAATCGTGTGCGTTCCTGTCAAAACTTAAGGAGAGATCTAAAATGACGAGACGTTCAAATGAATTATCAGTAGAAGAGTTATCTGTTATTAAAACTGTAAAAGTAGTAAAAGATATAAATTTTAAAACCGCTCTTACTTTTTTTATTGATGATTGTGAAATAAGAAATTTAAGGCCACAAACTATTCAATATTATAAAAATGAGCTATCAGCATTGTACAAACTATTAAAAGAAAATGAAATTAATCCAGAACCAAGCCATGTTAATCGAGATGACATAAAAACAATAATCTTAACCATGAAAGAAAAAGGCTTACAAACAGTAACAATCAATACTAGGTTAAGGGCAGTAAGAGCATTCTTTAATTTTTTACATAGAGAGAGGCATATTAGCAGTAATCCTTTGAGTGAGATTAGCTTACTCAAAGATCGTAGAAAAGTAGTAGAGACATTTACAACGTCACAGTTAGATCAAATATTTAATCAGCCGAACTTACGATCATTTGTGGGTGTAAGGGATTATACTTTCATGCTCGTACTGCTAGAAACTGGTATACGAGTAAGTGAGCTTGAGGGGATATGTGTACAAGATATAATGTGGAATGAATCAAAACTTCATATTAGGAATACAAAAACATATAAAGAGAGGCTAGTACCAATCCAAAATAAAATGAAAACTCAATTACAGAAATATATTCAGGTTCGAGGGAGATTGGATAGTGATTCTTTGTTTGTAACACTTGATGGAAAGGCAATGTCTAAGAGGCAATATCAGAACAGAGTAACTTTCTATGGTAAGCAAGCTATAATAAAAGGCGTTAGATGCTCATGTCATACTTTTAGACATACCTTCGCTAAATTAAGCGTTAAGAACGGAGCTGGAATATTTGAACTTCAGCAGATCCTGGGTCATACATCTATGGATATGGTAAGAGTTTATGTTAATTTATTTAGCGATGATGTTATTGAAAAGCATAAGTCCTTCTCTCCACTAAAAAATATCCAACCTAGCAGGTAATTTCACTATCTATTAAAATTGGGGAAAAAGTAATTTATTGTTATATACCGGAGTAATATGTTAGTATATAGCTAATTAGTTGTTGTATTAGTAATGTTTTAAAATGATTCTAAATTCCTATGTTTGTATTTTTTATTTTTAAAGATTTAGAATACTTTACGGTGGTGAGCTAATAAATGGCGAGGATTACAGAAGCATTACTTAAAGATCAAAATCGATTCATATCAATTAATGATATTACTCCTGGCGAATATTCAGATCAATTTAAAGGTAACTTGTTTTGTACTACGCCAAGTTGTCCTGCTCAAGTGTCCTATGTTTATAAAGAGAATAATAGAAGCCACTTTAGAACATGGCCTGATAGTAAGCATTTAGAGCAATGTATGTTTTTCTTTGAAAAAGTTAATGAGCGTGCCAGTAATCGTAGAAATGGAACAATTGAAGGTACAGTTACAAGTACTCAAATAAAAAGATCTCTACAGGAAGCATTTGATAACGAAATTATGAGTGATATGGAGAGAGATTTAAGAAGACAAAAAGATAGAGAAAATAGAGCTCGTAGGCAAAGAGAACGTGTTGTTAGGGCAGAGACTCAGAGCCCTGAAGTAAGGGGAGTTACAGATCCTAACAGAATCAATGACGATACAAATAATGTAGGAACTCGTCTCTATATATGCTATGAGAGACAATGAAAACCAATAAAATACAGAAGGCGTAGTCTAGAAATAGATTACGTCTTTTTTATGAAAAATATAGACATAGAGCACTAAATTAAAAAAGAGAATGATATAAGTTAATATCAATTGCATTAAATGTATGTGCATCTAGACCATGATTTAAATGAACATATTATTATCTTTATATTTCGTTCAAATAAAGTTTAATTTATAATTAATGAACAAATTGCAAGTTACATTAAGGACTTTATATGAACATTATGGTAAAATATACTTAATTCTCAGAGGAGGCATGGCAATGCATAAAGGAAAGGTCATAAGCTATGTTAGGGTTTCAACAGTTGATCAAAATGATTTACGACAGATAAAAGCAATTGAAGAACGCTCCAATATAGACAAGTGGTTTATTGAGAAAGTAAGTGCAAAAGATAAGGGAAGAAAACAATTACAAGCAATGCTAGAGTATACTCGTGAAGGCGATACAGTTGTTATAAATGATTTCTCAAGACTAGCTAGAAGTACAAAAGATTTACTTGATTTAGTGGAGTTAATGAAAAAGAAAAATGTCACATTGATATCATTAAAAGAGAATATTAATACCTCAACACCACAAGGGAAATTAATGCTTACTATGATAGGAGCAATTAATGAGTTTGAAAGAATGAATATGTTAGAACGACAGCGTGAAGGAATTGCAATTGCTAAGAAGCAAGGTAAGTACAGAGGTAGAAAAGCAATCGTTATAGATGATAGATTCAAGGCATTACAGATAAAATATATGAACAGAGAAATTAATAAGACAAAGTTTGCTAAAGAATTAGGTGTTAGCAGGACGACTCTGTATAAGATGCTTAATGAGTATGAAGTAAGTGATTAACTTTAATAAAAGGATAATTTTATTCAATATACAGTGGTTAACTTTCTCTTATTACTATGATTACTCTTTTTGAAGGCAAATGTATATTGATACCTTTTTACACAAGCAATTGTAATTTGTTCGTACCTCAAAAATTAACAATTGTTGCGATGCAAAAAGGTAACGCCAAAAACATCGCTAACAGAGAGTTCTTGAATAAATTACTTAGAAAAATAATTTTTGAACAAAAATTGCTTCCTATTATATAATAGTATTCTTTTAATTATAGTAATCGATTCTTGTTCAAAAATAGTTAATAAAGGAATTGATAACTTGTTAAATAAAACACATATATATACCTTAGAAGAGGCTGTAAATAGTGCTTATAGTAATAGTGCACTAAGAAAACATTTTTATGAAAGAGAAGCTAAGAGTAAAAAAGGTAAAGGTAATTTAGGTGCAAATCAAACTAAACAGTTGCTCTTAAATTTAGATATTGATTGGACTGATGTTAAGATTTCAGGGAAAGGTGCAGATAGAATTATAAGCTGTAGTGGTAAAAGAGAACAGTCTATAAGAAAAAAAGATAATAGAAAAGATAATGGAAAAGGGCAAATCCTCTATGAAAGTGTTGTTAGAGATTTAGTTGTAATACATTTAAAACAAAACAATAAAACATTTTCCAACACAATTTCATCTTTTGCTCACAACCTTGAATTAACAAGTAATACGTTATATTACGCTAGCAAGGTTAAGGTCTCAACAGAGCAAAAAAAACATTACGATAATTTACTTTCGAAATATAAAATAGGCTACTCGATGTTTTGGCATATAGTTTCAAAAGAATCTAAAAGAATCCATGATAATTTAAATAGTATACTAAAAAGAATGTCTGAGGAAAATATAATTAGGTACAAAACTTTTTTGAATGCAGTTACCATGAATGCTAATAGAGAGCACTATGCACTAGATATTAAAATAGCTGATGAAATTAAAACTAAGATGAATGAGTTGCGAGAAAAACACGATGTGTTAATAGTCGACATCTTATTTAAACCTAACAAGTACAAAGTTTTACAGTACAGAAGAGAGGAACAAACCTATCTTAATTCAATAGGGATTATGTATGTGTATGAAACAAAAAAAATAGATCTAATTAGTGATGGTTATGAAGTTAAAGATGATATGAAGAGTAGCTTTATTAATGAATTTAAAGTGAAACATGTAGAAATTGTGAAGAACTTAGCTGAAAGAATACAGGATAATTTCAATAGTAAATTAATTAAACCTAAAGATAACTCTAAACTTCTTTTAGAACTTGGTGGCAAGAAGAAACCAGAACATGCAATATTTAAAGGAACAGAGTATCAATTAGTAATGGAGAATAGTACTAGACTTTTATACGATCGATTAGCACAAGCCAAAGTAGCCGGAACTTTTCCAACCGAGTACAGCGTTAACTTGAGGATTATTCAAGATATTAACTACGACTAGAAAATACAAGATACCTCTTAATATATTCTTAGAAGATCATTTTTTTGTCATAGCAATAAGAGCCTGTCACGAGATGGGTTCTTGTTTTTTATACTATTTTATATGGTATAATTGTAATAGTATTGAAAAAGAAATATGTTGTTTCACATATTACAAGCTCTGTAAAAGTAGCTATATATCTCACCTGCAAACGCTTATACTACATCTCAAATCAAAACTAAAAATGTAGGGGGTAGTTTTGACCTTATTAAAAAAGATACCCGTAATTATTCTTGTAAGCACTATCATCCGTCCAATCCATGTTAATTATACTACCGTGTGAATTAATAAATTATCTACTTAAAAGACAATAGTATGCGCGTGTATACATGCTATGATTATTTTTCTAAGTAATCTTATGAAATACGCTTTGAATAATATTACTATTTTTATTAAATTATTTGTACTTATGCATTAGGCATAATCTTAGGGTTTTGAAACTCTAAAATAGATAGGAGGTTTAATGATATATGAATGCAATTGAAACTTTAGAGGTTTCTAAGAACAACTTAAAAATGGCTATATCAGAGTATTTTAATAATGATGCTGACCCATTTAAAGAGACTGTCAAAGCTGATTCGTTATTTAAAGATTGTAGAAATATAATTAAAAGGTTAATACCACTTAAAGATAGCTTTTCCATGCCACTATTTCTAAGAACAAGCAGGAGTATTGAAGAAGCTGTAAATTACCTAACTTCAAATTTAGAATATGAGGAAAATCTTTATACAATTAATTCTCACATCATTCTTAGTTTTAATGAGTTCATAGACTATCTAGAAGAAGAACAAATAGATGTTAAAATTATTCATGTTGAATGTGAAGTACCTAAAGAATTAACCTTTATTCATATATTGGAATCTATCTCGAAGTGTGAAGATCGTATCAATATAGCAGATT
This sequence comes from Alkalicoccobacillus murimartini, assembly GCF_030813245.1. Lineage (GTDB taxonomy): Bacteria > Bacillota > Bacilli > Bacillales > Bacillaceae_D > Alkalicoccobacillus > Alkalicoccobacillus murimartini. The sequence continues at coordinate 6,792 of NZ_JAUSUA010000001.1, forward strand.
ATTCAGGGGCAGTTACAAGTGCTAAAACGTTAGTAGAAGGGGTTTGTAAAGAAATAATAAATAGGTTTCCTGAAGAAATAGACAAAAAAAAATATGATCTGCCTTCATTATTTACAGAGGTTAGAAAAAACTTGAATTTAAATCCACGTGACCCTCATTTAGATAAATCATTAAAAGAAGTATTAACTGGCCTTATAAAAATAGTTAATGGAATTTCTGAGATACGTAATATGCAAGGGGACTCGCATATACCGAAATATAAGATAGATAGACATCATGCATTATTAGTTGTTAATTCAGCCAAGACTTTGGTAACTTTCATATTCAATACATATGAATATCAATTTGAAAAAGGTAAGCTACTTAAAGCAGACTAATTTAACTTCAAAAATACGAATATAAAAATAATTAACTAGTTGGTTATGAAAGGGTGAAAAATAATGTATCTCAAAGAATTGGAAAAAGTTTTTGGTCATGGAGCAACTTATCGTAATGGTCAGGAAAAAGCAATAGATCGAATTGTCAAGGGGGAGCGTGTTCTTGTTGTCCAAAAAACAGGTTGGGGAAAGAGCTTAGTTTATTTTTTAGCCACTAAGATAATACGAGAGCGTGGAGATGGTGTCACCCTAATTATTAGTCCATTGTTGGCACTTACAAGAAATCAGATTGAAAGTACGGAGAAATATGGATTGAATGCAGAATGTATTAATTATCAATTTAACAAATCAATAAAGGCAAAGAAGGAAATTATAAATCGTTGTAATACTGGGGATTGTGATGTACTCTTTATTACCCCAGAACAGTTACAGAACAAGGGATTTGTTAACCTTCTATCAGAACTTAAAGTTGGTTTGTTTGTTGTTGATGAAGCTCATTGTATATCAGATTGGGGACATGATTTCCGTCCGGATTATAGACGTATCAAATCTCTTATTGATATTTTACCAATGAATATTCCTGTTTTAGCAACTACAGCAACAGCTAATGATCGAGTAGTTAATGATATAGTTACTCAGTTAGGAAGGTGTGAGGTTATTCGAGGCGATTTACAGCGAGATTCACTTTACTTGCACAAGCTAGAACTCCCAACATCAAAAGAAAAATACGCTTGGATTGTTAAGAATCTAAAAAATATGAATGGTTCTGGTATTATTTATGCTACGACAATTAAAGAGTGTGAGCGTCTCGCTATATGGCTTCGTTATAATGGATTTGATGCACATGCATATCACGGTAATCTTAAAGAAGAAGTAAAGATTGATTTAGAGAATCAGTTAATTAACAACAATCTTAAGGTTCTAGTGTCTACGATTGCACTTGGAATGGGGTTTGATAAAGAAGATATTGAATTTGTTTTCCATTATTACTCACCTAAATCGATTGTTGAACATTATCAGCAAATAGGTAGAGCCGGTCGAAATATAGAACAAGCGGTATGTGTTTTACTTTATGGTGGTGAAGATGAAAGTAAAATAAATGAGCATTTTATCTATAATTCTTTTCCAAAAGAAGTACATATTAATTTAATATTAGATTTCTTGAAAGAGAATGATGGTGTAAAATTATCGACAATTGAGGGAAATGTAAATATAAATTCTAGTATTATCAATCAAATTATAAAGTTATTATTAATTGATGGATTTATAGAAAAGGACTCTAAAAACAACTATTCTTGTAGTTTGAAGCTTTATAACTCACAACAAAATTATTATGAATCAGTTATTGAGAAAAAAATTCTAGAATATAACGAATTACTAGAGTTCCAAAGAACAGAGGAATGTCAAATGATGTTTCTTACAAGGGCACTTAATGATTCTAATTCTATTCGTTGTGGAAATTGTAGCACTTGTTTAGGGAGGGATTGGAGCTTTACTGAGGATAATCTAACGACAAATGAAATTAAAAATGTTTCCGATTTTTTTGAAATGAATTTTATTAAGATTGACCCTCGGATGAAAACATCTAAACAGGGTAAATTAGAATATACTTACCAAGTAGGACTAGCTTTAAGCTATTACCATGAGGAATTAGGTCGATTGGCTAGTGATGGTAAATACAGAACGGGTGAATTTTCAAATTTACTTGTGAAGGCTTCAGCAGATAAGCTAAAACGTTTCTTAAAAGAAAAGAATATTAATATAGAGAAATTAGTAATTGTGCCTATACCTTCGAATCGTAGACCACAACTAGTACCAGAGTTTGCAAATAGACTAGCAACCAAATTACAATGTTTTTATGCACATATACTAGCAAAGAGAGAGAATGAACCGGAACAGAAGACACTTTTAAATAGAACACTGCAAGAACAAAGTATTCGTGATTATTTATATATAAAAGAAGATATTGATCTAAGTAATTACCATGTACTTTTAGTTGATGATTTTGTAGATTCAAGATGGACTTTTACAGTAGCTACTGAACTTCTTTGTGAAAAATATGATATTATAACTGTTACACCGTTTGCGCTGGCAGACACTAGTGGTAGTGATTAATGTGAGGTGGTTTACATGAAGTTTTCAAATAATGAAATTGCTACATACTTATTTTGTGCGCAACTAGCTCAGACTAAAACAACACCTTTAACAATTATAGAGTGGAATACAGTTGTAAAATCATTAAGTGAGCAAGAAATGCAACCTGAAATACTGTTTAAAATAAATTCTAAAGAATTATTTACGTTACTAACACAAGCAACTGAGGCACAGAAAGATAGGATTATTAAAAAAGTTATTGCTCGTCAAAAGCTTGGACTTTCTATGATTGAGTTACAGGAAATTGTTAACCAAGGTTACGGTATTATGTTTCGTTCTCAAATGCCAGCTAGATTAAAAAAACTAACACAAAAATTTCTTCCATCTTTTTTCTATTATGCAGGTGATCCATCCATATTATTAGGTTCAACTATGGGTGTTGTTGGTGCTAGGGACGCTAATGAAACAGAATTGTTAAAAACAGTTGAAGTCGCAAAAGAATCTGCTCTAAATGGAATTGTAATTATATCAGGCGGAGCAAGAGGTATTGATACTACAGCTGTTGAAGCCAATTTGAAAAACGGTGGAAAGGCAGTGATTTTCCCTGCTGAGGGTTTAGCAAAATGGGTGAAAAAAAGTACGATACGTGATTATATCCTAAATGGAAAGTTACTTTTAATGTCTACTCAAAGGCTTAATGCTTCTTTTACAGGACATTATGCAATGCAAAGAAATAAATATATTCATGCACCGTCAGATGCATTACTAATTGCTTCTTCAAAGATATCTGGACAGAAGTTAAGTGGCACTTGGGAGGGTGTACTTGAGAATCTTAAATACAAATGGTCACCATTATTTGTCATAGGTAGTAGTGAAGGTGTAGTAAAACTAGAATATGAGGGAAAGGCGCGACGGTTCTCATCAATAAAAGAAATTTATAACGAGAAAAATAATGAATTTATTAATTCAGCGGACTTAGAAGACGAATTAGCTCAATTGGTTAAAAAATTTGTTTCGTTAGGTTTGGATAAAGAATCTTTAACAAAAAAATTCATGGAAGTCTCAGCACTTTACTATAAGGAAAATATCAATAGTAAAGTAAATGAAGAAAGAAATTTGACAAAAAATGCTTTGAAATATGAGCAATTGAAATTGGATTGATATCCAGTATATATGATGTTCATTTGATTTTTGAAAAAGAATATAGTAAATTTGTATGTTCAAACATGTAATTAATTTGAAACAAATAGTAGCTATGATGGAACTTAAACTAATAGGTCGTACGACACGATTTCAAGAGATTATTGATTAACAATATAATAGCAGTAGTTTTGGCTCTCAAAACTTCAAGCACGACTCAAAATCGTGTTCCTCTGGAGTGCCGGTTCGACCCCGGCCACCGGTATTATAGGTTAAAATGAAACGTTTCTCACTAAGTGAGAAACGTTTTTTTGATATTTAAATATTCCACTCTAAAGATTAAATATTAAAGACACAACACTTGTAGCAGCCGCAGCTAAGGCGATTATGAAATGGGCTGGGATCTCGACTATTGTTTCTTTTGTTCGATTGGTATTACCATCCTCCTTTTTAAAGTAGAACTTCATGAAGTCTGCTCCTCTCTAAATGGATTTTTGGTTCTTATTTTAGTTTCTCCATAAATGGGGTTGTCCTATTATATAAAATGAAAATTCACATGAAATTTTCAGGTGGAGAAGACTCTTATCAAGAGGGAATTATGTTATATCAAGGTAGATAGATGCTTTAGCAAGAGGGAGGCAATGTTATTAAGGGGTATTCAAGAATTAGTCAGACCGAATCAATATTTACTAAGGTCCTCTGCTGGTGACCAAGTGCTTTTCAATTATTAACAAGATAAAAGCAATGTTTAGCAAGACTAAGTTGCAGCATATCTTTAAGTTTCACTAACTATTACATTCATATTGTCTTCAACATCTTCTGTAATGTCTTTAAGAGCTTGTCTCAGGCTTGAACGTAAGAAAAGAGTGTCCAATTATCAATTGGACACTCTTTTTCCTGAGTACGCACTATTCATTCGTTTCTGCATCTACTAACTCTTCTACTTTCTCCATATCCTCTGATGTATGGTAAATCCTAATCTGGTCATTAGTCGCATCCTCCACAAGATATGCGTCGAGATTTTCTTTTACAGAATAGATCTCAGTTCCTTTCTCTAAATAATTCGAACTAAAATCGTCATCTGTATTTTCATCAATAGGTACGTTCCTTAAGACCTCACCAATTAATAGATCTTTTGTAAAAACTGATTCATCATTCGAGTACAGCGAGATATATGTCTTACCATTTATATTGAGGTAAGGCTGATAGTCTGTTTCATGTTGGTTGTTTGAGTTAAATGTTGTCATGTCTAAATTGCAGCCGCATAAAAAAAGAGCCAAGGTAAAGCAGGGCAACATTTTTCTCATCCATGCACCTCAATCAAATATTTATTTTCAAAATTATACCATGATCTCAACCGTTGATAGGATATAATTTAAGTATTAACTTAATCTAGAGGTGAAGCATGAGCTATTCATATTATGGAGATTCATCGAAACCAATTATGATGTTTATACATGGAGCGGGAGTAGGGGGATGGATGTGGGATAAACAGGTTGAGTATTTTAAGCAATCTTATTATTGTATCGTTCCAACCTATCAGTTTAGTGAGCAGCAATTAATAAGTTATTGGTCAGAAACATTTATTCAGGAGCTGCGTAAACAAATCTCAGAGGGGCAGCAGGTGATTCTTGTTGGGTTTTCTATGGGAGCTCAAATTTCTGTTGAGATGTGTGCGAGAGAGCCGGAGTTTTTTAGTCATGTGATGGTTAATAGTGGGTTAATTGATCCTAAACCAATTCTTCAAAAACTGGTTGTTCCGCTTTTACCTGTCTTTAATTTGCTTCCTAAAAGTAGATCTTTTTCGATGAAACAAGCGAAGGAGCTTTATATTAATGAGCAATACTTTGAAAGATATTATGAGGGAGCAAAACGGGTAACGAATGTTGAGCTTCGCATGATTATGAAGGAGAATTTGCAATTTGATCTACCTAAGGGATTAGACCGCTATCTAGGAAAAATGCTTATCACGATAGGGGAGAAAGAGGAGAAGCTCCTGAAAAGGTCTGTAGGGAAGCTTAAGCGGGCAGTACCTGAGGCGAGGCTAGCTATTATTCCTAATGTTAAGCATGGGTTTTCGCTTGCTGACCCTGCTTCATTTAATGATATGCTTGAGGAATGGGTAAAAGAGTAGGTTCGGGACATGGGAGCTTATAGTCTTGACATGCGAGCATTCAATTCTTACATGCGGCAGCTAGTTAAGACATGCAAGATAGCAAAACCGACATGCGAGAAGTTCCTTTCTACATGCAAGGCTTCTACCCAACACATATTTACAACCCAAAAATATAAAAAACAGTACGCACCTCACAAAAGGTACGTACTGGTTTTATCTTCCGTTATTCCGTTATTTCCTTCCAAACGTCCCACTCACCAGAGTTGTCCTTAGGGCTCTGGCCTTGAGTCCACCATTTGGCTTCGTATAGTTTGTCATCAAGCAGGGCGCGGTCGCCTGTTGTGTAGATGGCTGATGCATCCCATTCTTGGGGTCCTTCTGGTTCTGAGTCATTGATCTTTTTCCAGACTTCCCATGTTCCAGAGTTGTCTTGTGGATCTTGACCTTGAGTCCACCACTTGGCTTCATATACTTGGCCATCTACTGTGACCTGGTCTCCAGTGTCGTAGATGGTTTTTTCGTTCCATTCTTGTGGTCCTTCTGGTTGTTCATAGCAATCGGAGACTTTTTGCCAAACTTCCCAGTTACCAGAGTGGTCAGTAGGATTTTGGTTTTGAGTCCACCATTGTGCTTCGTAAAAGTTACCTTCGTACTCAATTTTATCTCCTGCTACATATGTGCTAGCAGCATCCCATGCTTCAAATTCGCAAATTGGAGCTTCAGGTTCTTCCGGTACTTCTGGCTCTTCTTCTACTTCAAATGTGAAGGTAGTAGGAGCTCTCATTCCTGGTGTGGAGAAGTATGCTTCAAGTGAACCTGTTACAGTGATTAATTTGCCAAGATTCTCAGGGTGTGAAGGTAGATTCAATCCATTACGGACAGCTGTTCCGTTCACAAGTTGAACAGGTAGCATTTTTGAACGATCTGTTTCGTCCGGTGAGTCAGCTAGTAAGAGGTTAGAAGGAGCGTGTGTGCCTTCACCAATTATAGGTGATGAATTGACAATGGAACCTACGATATAGCCTTTTACTTTTGCAGAACCGCTATTATTAGCAATGGCATCTGCTACTGATTTTGAACCAGTTGGATCTTCGCCAGAGCCTTCGCCATCAATCGTAATACGGCTTCCTTCTTCATGATTAATTGGAGCCTCTTGCTCTGTGATGTAATCCACTACAGAGGTCCATACAGGACCTAGATCAGACTCAATTGTTTCTGAATTTAAGTTATAGAAATTTGCTCCGTGCATGTAATCATTGTACGCAACGGTATAGGTTGCGTTAAGGTCAAATGTCTCTCCATTTTCAAGTGATATCTCAATATCCGTTACAGCGCCGTTATCAGTGATTAAGTTATATTCAAGTCCGGAAACTTGAACATCCACACCACGACGGTATTTCGCTTGTTCTAGAATGACTTCTTTAATTCTTGAACCTGGTGCTTCCACTGAAACAATGACATTCCCAAATCCATCTAATGATTCGATTTGCTGGTCAGTTATGGGACCAGGTAGGATTTCACCAGTGACAGAAGATCCGTTTAACAAACCAATATCTGTTCCGGCTTTTGCACGGATAGAGTCTGTGTATAGATTTCCTAGTCCTACATCATTTTTATTTTTGTTTGAAGAGAAGAGCCCAGTTTCTGTAGAACCAATGATCTCACCTGGTAATGGAGCCGTTGGATCAACAGATAGTCTAATGCGGCCTTCTCTTGAGTAATCAAGTGTTTGTCCTTCAGCTGTAAGCTTTAACGCATAGTTTTTCATAGCTTCTGTCATAAGTCCAACTGTTTCAGAGATAACGGTTCCTTCAAAATGATAGCCAGATCCGCCAGTTCCGATATAGTTGGCAACAGCAACTGTATAGGTTTCATCTAGATTAATCGGTTCATTATTAACAGTAAGTGTTGCATCTTGATAGCTTCCAGTTGGTCCGGTAAGAATATTGTAATTCATACCTGAAACTTGTAAGTCAATTTCATTACGATTATCACGAGAGTACGAATACTCAATTACATCTTTAATCGCTTGACCTGTCATTTCATAGACCATGATTTCGTTTGCAAATGGTTCAATTTGGTAGATGTTTCCTAGTGTAACGTCACCAGCATCAATACTGGCACGAATTCCACCATTGTTTGTTAATGAGATATCCGTATCCGACATATCGCGCATTGCATCCGTCCAGAAGTTACCTAGAGGAGCATCGCCATTAAAACGTCCATCTCTTGTTAAGCCATTCGTAGATGTTCCTACTACCTCACCAAGAAGGTCTTCCATGTCGTCGTTGTAGCCATCAATTACTGCTTGTACTTCTTCATCAATATCAGTTAAAGAAGAGACGGATACAAGACTACCAGATGTATTTGTAACAGCATCTGTTGATTGATCATACGTAAGTGTTACTTTTCCAACATTGTTTAGGTTTGATCCTGTTTGAACAATCGGGGTACCATTCACAACATTAGGTGCATTTAGTGTAGTATGTGAATGACCGCCAATGATCACATCAAAGTAATCAACTTGTTCAGCTAGTCGTCTATCATAATCAAATCCAATGTGAGTAAGGGCAACAATTACATCTGCTTGCTCTTCTAATTCACTTTGATAGCTTTTCGCTACTTCTGCATAATTACTGTCAAAGTCTAGTCCGACTGTATTAGCAGGAGCTGTTGCAGGTGGAGCTTGAGTAATGGCAAATATAGCTACTGACAAACCATCAACATCAAAAATTTCATATGGTTTTGGTTGCTCTACATCTGTCTCACCAACATCCATATTGGCAGCTAGCCATGGGAATTCAGATAAAGCAGCATTTGCTGAGAATGCTTCCTGACCAAAGTCGAACTCATGGTTTCCAAGAGTAAACGCATCAACACCAGCTAAATTAAAGACTTCATAAATTGGTTTGCCTAAATTTAAATCAACTACGGGATTACCACTAACAGCATCACCGGCATCAAGATAAAGGAAATGATCGGATGCTGCACGTTGCTGCTTTACATAAGCAGACACCTTTGCATATTCATCAAAGGTTGCATGAATATCATTTGTATGTAGAATGGTAAGATCCAATTCTTCATTTGCTTTCGCTTGATTCGAAAATGAAAAGATCAAAAACAATGCAGCAACAATCGAAAGGATGCTCGACGATCGCCATTTTGAGACGCTATCCATAAACTACCTCCATTGGTTTTTATTATAGTAGACAAGTAGATTGACTAATTGTCTCTATCTAAATGGTATCAAAAAAATGAGTGAATTCTACTAAAATTCTATAAAAATTATGTAAAGATTTCTGACCGCTTGTTTGAGTCCCTATAAATCAATTAGTATATTAAGGATACTTTGGCACCAAAAAGTGCGTACTTTTCTTTTTGGCTATGTTATAGCAAACTAGCAGATATTATTGTTGGAAAGGATTTGTTAAAAAATGAAAACTGAGATTGGATTACTTTTACTTAGAATTGTGGTTGGTATAACCTTTCTTATTCATGGATTGGATAAATTTAACGGAGGGATTGAAGGAACCGTCGCTTCATTTGTTGACATGGGATTCCCAGGTTTTCTTGCCTATGTTGTTACATTTGCTGAAGTTCTCGGTGGTTTGGCATTAATTATTGGTCTGTTTACACGGGTTGTGAGTATAGTATTTGCTATAATCATGGGCGTGGCCATCTATCAGGTGAAATTAAGTGCTGGATTTCTTGGAGGATATGAATTAGACCTAGTTTTACTTGCAAGCTCATTAATGCTTGCGTTAAGTGGTAGTCGATTAGTAGCTGTTAACCGCCTTTTACCAGGAGGCTTGAAAAAGTTATAGAGAAAGAATCTAAACAAAGCAAAAGATGAACAGTGCATACATTGGACTGTTCATCTTTTTTTATGTAGCGTCGCACCGGAGCTCTAAGATAAAGTACAATGTCTTCTTTTTTGTTTGAACTATTTCGCAATTTGGACAAATTCAATGATACCCTCTATACTTTATCTATACATATGCAAGAGACAACTAAACTATTGGAGTGAAGATATTGACTGATCATACGTATCCATATGCCTCAAAAAGAAATGTAGTATACGGGAAAAAAGGAATGGTAGCAACATCTCAACCTTTAGCTGCTCAAGCTGGTTTGGATATTATAAAAGCAGGGGGAAATGCCATTGATGCGGCAATTGCAACGGCTGCTTGTTTAACCGTAGTAGAACCAACCTCTAATGGGATTGGCTCAGATGCCTTTGCTTTGGTGTGGACAGATGGGAAGTTACATGGTCTAAATGCGAGCGGACAAGCGCCGATGGGATTAACTCCCGAAGCTGTAAAAGAAGCAGGTTATACAGAGGAGCTTCCAACTTACGGGGTACTTCCAGTTACTGTTCCAGGAACTCCTCGAGGATGGGCAGAGCTTTCAAGGAAGTTTGGGAAGCTTTCTTTAAAAGATGTGTTAGCACCAGCCATTGAGTACGCTGAAAATGGGTATCCGGTGTCACCAACTCTCGCAAAATATTGGGCGAAGGCAGCAGCTAGCTTCCGAAAAAAACTGACAGGTGACGAATTTAAACATTGGTTCGAAACGTTTACGCCGAATGGTCATGCACCAAAGGCAGGAGAGATTTGGAGGTCTCCTGGACATGCTAAAACATTGCGATTGATTGCTGAAACGAACGCTGAGGCTTTTTATACAGGAGAAATTGCAGATGAAATTGATGCTTTTTTTGCTAAGCACAAAGGTCATTTAACGAAGGAAGATCTTGCTGCTTACCAACCTGAATGGGTAGAGCCGATCAAGTCTGAATACAAAGGCTATGATGTCTGGGAGATCCCACCGAATGGACAAGGATTAATCGCTCTTGAAGCATTGAATATTCTTAAAGGCTTTGATTTTCAGGTAAAAGACTCTGTAGATACGTATCACAAACAAATTGAAGCTATGAAACTAGCATTTGTGGATGGTATGGCTTATATCACTGATTCAAGAGATATGAAAGTGTCTACGGAGGTTCTTCTATCAGAGGAGTATGCTGCTGAAAGAAGGTCTTTGATCGGTGAAGAAGCAATTATGCCTGAGCCTGGAACACCACCAAGTGGCGGAACCGTGTATTTAGCAACAGCGGATGGAGAAGGAAATATGGTTTCGTTTATTCAAAGTAACTATATGGGATTTGGATCGGGTATTGTTGTTCCGGGAACAGGGATCGGAATGCAGAATCGCGGACATAATTTCTCGCTTGATGAGAAACACCATAATTACTTAAAGCCAGGACGGAAAACCTATCATACGATTATTCCTGGTTTCCTCACAAAAGGAAACGACGCAGTGGGTCCATTCGGGGTAATGGGTGGTTTTATGCAACCACAGGGGCATGTGCAAGTGATCATGAATACGATTGACTTTGGATTAAACCCTCAAGCTGCATTAGATGCACCGAGATGGCTTTGGACAAAAGAGAAACAAGTTCAGGTGGAGTCAGGTTTCCCACTAGAAATTACTAGAGCACTTGCAGCTCGTGGACATGACGTTCAAATTGCCTTTGATGAGGGTGGATTTGGTCGCGGGCAAATTATTTGGAGAGACCCAGAAACAGGTGTCCTTTCCGGCGGAACAGAGCCAAGAACTGATGGTCAAGTAGCAGTCTGGTAACTAGAGATTATAAAAAGAGGTACGGCAGAATCGACATAGATTCTACTGTACCTCTTTTAGTTTGTTCGAACTTATAACCCGAATACGATCGGCATCCAAAAGTAAACGGCTAGTGTAATAACGATGACGGAGAAGATATTTAACCAAACTCCGGCTTTCGCCATATCGGAAATGTCGAGAACACCGGCACTAAATACAGCAGTATTAGGTGGTGTAGCTACTGGTAGCATGTAGCATGAGCCAGCAGATAATGCAGCGGCAGCCATTAATAATAATGGGTCCATTCCAACTGCAATTCCCAAACCTACAGATAAAGGTAATACAAGGTTTGCAACGGCTGTATTCGATAAAATTTCTGTTATCGCTAAAACAATGACAACCAAAAGCAAAATGATAATAAATGGAGTGAAAAGCTCTAACAGCTGTAAGGTTTCACCAATCCAAGTGTTTAGACCAGACTGACCGAAACTTGCAGCAAGCGCGAGTCCACCCCCAAAAAGGATCAGAACGCTCCAAGGTAGTTCTTTTAAATCACGCCATTCCAAGATGCGCTCTCCTCTTTTTGTACTCGGTATAAAAAAGAGGGCCACTGCACCAAATACAGAAATAGCTCCATCATGCATATTCGCTGCAATGTTTTCAGGGAAGACTAACGATTTGAATACCCATAGAAATACGGTAATTCCAAAGATAATTGCTACTGAGATTTCATCACGAGACATCTTACCAAGCTTTTTCTTATCTTCTTTAATGAAATCAATGGTTTGATCCTGGTTCCCAGCATCCACCTTAAATTTCATTTTTGTCAGATAGAAATAAAGAAAGACAAGGATAGTTAATGCGATTGGACCCGCAAATAAAAGCCATTCATAAAATGCAACCGTTCGGTCTAGCTCTCTTCTCGCAATCTCTGCGAACGCAGCATTTGGAACCGCTGCTACAAGAGTGGCTAGTCCACCAATTGTTGCCGCATAGGCAACAGCTAGCAAAATACTTTTAGAGAAATGGGTCATACTTTTCCCAGTTAAAATCTCTTTTTCTTTGACCTCAGAAATCAGTGCTAAGGCTACAGGTAACATCATTAAAGCGGTTGCGGCATTTGATACAAAAAGAGAGAGTAATGAAGTTGAAATGATAATTCCTAAAACAATTCTCTGACTCTGTGTACCAATTAAATCAATAATATTGAGTGCAATTCTTCTATGTAGATTCCATTTTTGCAACGCAATAGCAATGACAAATCCGCCACCATACATAAATATTGTTGGGCTACTATAAGAAGCTGCTACAGTATCAATATCTGCGGCTCCAACTAATGGTATAAAAATTAGCGGAATTAAAGATGTTGCTGCCATAGGGATGGCTTCTGTTACCCAAAAGGTAGCAATGAGTAATGTGATAGCTAGTACAAACCTAGGTGCATGCTCTAATTGACTAGATGGGATCAAAAAATATGCTAACAAAAAGAGTAGTGGGCCTAGTATTATGCCTACAATGGCTCGTGTTGGATAGGTAGGTTTATCCTGAGTTTCCTCTGTCATAGATTCATACCTTTCTATAAGTTGATATACGGAACTTTTCTATTCTCCCATAGTCAGGATTAGAAATGCAAATCTTGACGAATTTTTTTAAACAATCAAAATTGTTTTGACACTTAGTTTATCTCATGCTAAAGTAGATTCAATTCAACATAACATAATGAAATGCTCTTATAACGAGAGGCGGAGGGACTGGCCCTGTGAAGCTTCAGCAACCATTCAGAGATGAAAAGGTGCTAAATCCAGCAAGGTGGGAACACTTTGAAAGATAAGGGGTACGTAAATTGAGATTATTCAATGCCTCTTTCTTATTAGAAGGAGGCATTTTTCTTTTCCCTTAGAGTGATTCTGCTTAGGTGGTTTGTCATTAGAGTTTGTTACGTTGAGAGACTATATTTTAGGAGTGAGTGAGAACATGCCAAAGGTAAGAAGTTCAAACATTGGATATCCAAGAATTGGTGAAAAACGTGAATGGAAAAAAAGCCTTGAGAATTTTTGGGCTAACAACATCTCTGAGCAAGAATTACTTGATTCCCTAAAAGACATTCGACTTTCGAACCTGAGTAAGCAAAAGGAAGCAGGCATTGACTTAATTCCAGTAGGCGATTTCAGTTTGTATGATCATGTTCTTGATACAGCAGTATCATTTGGTCTTGTACCTGATCGCTTTAATTATGATGGAGGGAAAGTGGATGTCGATACGTATTTTGCTGTAGCTCGTGGAACAGATTCTGCTGTTGCCTCAGAAATGACCAAATGGTATAACACAAATTATCATTATATCGTTCCTGAAATCACATCTGCACCAACTACACTAGTACATAATCGTGTACTCGATCTATATAACGAGGCTAAATCTGAGCTTGGTATCGAAACCAAACCAGTGATCCTAGGACCGGTTAGTTTTGTAAAGCTTTCTAAAAATCAAACAGGACAATCAGAAAAAGACTTGATTCGTTCCTTTATCCCACTTTATGCTCAGCTTTTAGAAGAGCTTAATAATGCGGGGGCGGCATGGGTGCAAATTGATGAACCCTTCTTAAATGGTGAGGTATCTTCTTCAGACCTTGATTTCTTACAAGAAGTGTACGCGCAGTTAGATGTTGCGGCGCCTGAATTAAATATTTTGCTCCAAACATATTTTGAAGCTGTAGATGAGTATGAAGCAATTGTGAATCTTCCGGTGCAGGGTATCGGCTTAGACTTTGTGCATGATGATGGTGAATCACTTAAGCAGTTGATCAAATATGGTCTACCAACAGGTAAAATTCTTGCAGCAGGTATCATCGATGGGCGGAATGTTTGGCGGGCAGATCTGAAAGAGGTCAAAGACTTAGTCGATCAGCTGAGTGTCATTGTTGGAGAAGGACAGCTTATTCTTCAGCCGTCGTGTAGTTTGCTACATGTTCCGGTCAGCGTGAAGCTAGAGCAAGAACTTCCTGAGATCTTAAAAGCAGGTATTTCCTTTGCCGATGAGAAGCTTGAAGAACTTGTTGCTTTAACAAATGTTGCGAATGATGAGAGCGATGAAGAGAGCCTTGAAGCAAGTGCAATTGCCGTGAAAGCATTAAATGAGTCATCTAGTCGTAATAATGAAGAGGTTCGTGCGTTGCTCTCAGAGGTGGGTACGTCCGTTCCAACTCGTTCCATTGACGCGCCAGAACGATTGCGCTTACAACAGGAGAAATATCAACTGCCACTGTTACCAACAACAACGATTGGTAGTTTTCCACAAACAAAAGAAGTACGTCAGCAACGTTTGAAGTGGAGAAAAGGCGAACTTGAATCGGCACAGTATGAACAATTTATCCGTGATGAAATTGATAAATGGATTAAAATTCAAGAAGATCTTGATTTAGATGTCCTTGTTCATGGTGAGTTTGAACGAACAGATATGGTTGAATTCTTTGGTGAGAAGCTGGCTGGATTTCAATTTACAAAATTTGGTTGGGTCCAATCCTATGGATCACGCTGCGTGAAACCACCTGTTATCTATGGTGATGTAGCGTTTGTTGAACCAATGACTGTGAAGGAAACGGCATACGCTCAAAGACAAACAGATCGACCTGTTAAAGGAATGCTGACAGGACCTGTTACGATCTTTAATTGGTCGTTTCCACGTACAGATATTCCGGAAGGCCAAGTGGTGAACCAAATTGCCTTAGCTCTTCGTAAAGAAGTCGAGGAATTGGAGAAAGAAGGCATTAACTTAATTCAAGTCGATGAACCAGCTATCCGTGAAGGACTTCCATTGAAAGCAAGTAAATCTCAAGCTTACTTAACACAATCTGTTGATGCATTCCGTTTATCAACCATTACTGTAAAGCCAGAAACACAAATACACACGCATATGTGTTACTCGGATTTTGAAGCGATTATTGAATCCATTGATGCGTTAGATGCTGATGTAATTTCAATTGAAACGTCAAGAAGTCATGGCGAGCTCATCTCTGCCTTTGAAGACTTTACGTACAATAAAGGGATTGGCCTTGGGGTATATGATATTCATAGCCCGCGTGTTCCGGCTCAAGAAGAAATTGACCGTAACATTAGCCGTGCTTTATCGGTACTTGATCCACAATTATTTTGGATTAACCCAGATTGCGGTCTGAAGACTCGTAAAGAAAAGGAAACGATAGAAGCATTAAAAGTGATGGTTGATGCTGCTAAGCAAGCGCGTAAACAATTTGTCACGTCACCTGAATAAGGATGTTTTGAGAACCCGCTGATATCAGCGGGTTCTTTCGCATAGACTTCTATAAAAACTAAAAAGGAAGTGTATGCATGAACACCTCTATTCTACCTGTGCAAATTGCAGTACGACATATGTTGTCTCCAAGACTTGATATTTATTATCCGGAACTAGCGGGATTACCAACACCAATGATTCAGCATGACTTGAATCAAGCGATTAATCAACAAGTTCATCGTATGATTAAAGATTCAGGTTATTACGACCCACCTCAGGATACTACACTTACAGGTGGGTTTGAGATTAAAAACAATCAACGAAATATTCTTAGCCTAATGAATCGTCTGTATTACTATAGTGGTGGTGCGCACGGTATGACGGTTCAAGAGACACTAACAATGAATACCTCAACAGGTAAGATCTATAGTCTGGGTGACTTATTTAAAGGAGGCATTTATTATACAGAAACATTAAATAAAATCATTGAAGCGCAAATAAAGCAAAGGCAGTTAGATTTATTAAATCCTTTTACGGGAATAACTGCTAATCAAAAATGGTATATCGCTGATAAGTCTTTGGTTCTTTATTTTGACTTATATGATCTACAGGCTTATGTGTACGGATTTACGTACTTCCCAATTTCAGTTTATGAGCTACAATCGATTATCCGTGATGATGGTCCGCTAGGTGAGATGCTCTATTAAATGGTTTATATTTATTTAAAAACAGGAACAGTAAAGGAGAGATAAAATAAGGAGGATTCAAATCTTATGGAATTTTATATAAATGGTGAATGGACTGGCAATCAGTTAGAGAAGGTTGATGTGATTAATCCAGCAAATGGTGAAGTGGTTGATCAAGTACCTAAAGGTGGGGAAAGGGAAGCCACGGCTGCGGTCGATGCAGCCCATGCTGCTTTTCCTGAATGGTCACAGAGAACAGCCTATGAACGTGGAGCATTACTTGAAAAATGGTACGCGTTAATAGAAGAGAATCAAGAAGAACTGGCACGAACGATGACAGAGGAGCAAGGAAAACCATTAAAAGAAGCCTCAGGTGAGATTGGGTATGCAAACTCCTTTATAAAATGGTACGCAGAAGAAGGAAAACGTGTCTATGGTGAGACCATCCCTGCATCAGCTTCAGATAAGCGGTTATTTGTGGTGAAGCAGCCAGTTGGCGTTGTGGCAGCTATCACTCCTTGGAACTTCCCAGCAGCGATGATTACAAGAAAGCTTGCGCCGGCACTTGCAGTTGGTTGTACAACGGTATTAAAGCCTTCAGGTCAAACTCCACTTACCGCCTTAAAGTTAGTGGAACTAGCAGAGAAAGCAGGAATTCCGAAGGGTGTCATTAATGTCATTACAGGAAGCTCCAGTGAGATCTCTGAGGCCTGGCAGAAAGATAGTCGCGTACGTAAGCTCACATTCACCGGTTCAACGGAAATTGGTAAACAATTGATGAATGGAGCATCAGAAACAATGAAGAAATTATCGCTTGAGTTAGGTGGGCATGCGCCTTTAATCGTAACGAGCGATGCAGATCTTGATAATGCGGTGGAGCAAGCAGTGGCGTCAAAATTCAGAAATGGTGGACAGACCTGCGTGTGCGCCAACCGGATTTTAGTAGCTGAGGAAATTGAAGAGGTCTTTTTAGAAAAGTTTGCTGACGCTGTTTCAAAACTAGTTGTCGGCGAAGGGCTAGATGAAAAAACAGATATCGGTCCTCTAATTGATGACGATGCTGTTGATAAAGTACTTGAACATATCAAAGATGCAAAAGATAAAGGTGCACGTGTCGTATATGGTGGAAATCGCAAGGATGGCCAATTCGTTGAGCCTACGATCATTTCTGGCGTAACTGATAACATGGTGTGTATGGTTGAAGAAACATTTGGCCCACTGGCTCCTGTATCGACGTTTAAAACAGAAGAAGAAGCGATTGAACGAGCTAACGCGACACCATACGGTTTAGCAGCTTATTTATTTACACAAAACCTTAGCCGTGCCATCAAACTGGCTGAAAAACTTGAGTATGGCATAGTCGGAATTAATGATGGAGGACCATCTGCTGCCCAATCACCATTTGGTGGATGGAAAGAAAGTGGCCTTGGACGCGAAGGTGGACACCAAGGGATAGAGGAATATCTTGAGACAAAATATATCTCAGTGAAATTAATCTAAACGGTTTAAAGTAGTGTCAGGAGTCACGATTGTTGTGGCTTCTGGGGCTATTTTTTTGTGTGTGGGGGTGGATTGATTTTAAGAGGGTTGGGAATCAGTGAAGAGAGCTAGATATCATTAAAAAGAACTGAAAATCCGCAAACAAGACAACCAATCTCCACAACTAGAACTCCTACTAAATCAAAAAGGTTCATCATCAGCTATCGCTCTAAGATAGTTGAAACTTGCATGGCAAAGCGGTATCGTATACATGGAGTACATAAGGGAGGAATGAAGATGGCGCAAGATCGAATTTCAGAAACTGTTGATATAGTAAAGAAGCTTGTTACGATCCCGAGTCCTACGGGAAATACGTTTGAGGTGATTGAGTTTGTTCAGTCGTTTCTTACTGATTTAGGTGTTGAGAATAAACTGAACCGAAAAGGTGGCCTTCTGGCAACCATTCCTGGTAAGGACACGACACAGCATCGGATGCTGACAGCTCATGTTGATACACTGGGAGCGATTGTGAAAGAGGTTAAACCAAGTGGTCGGATACGTATGGATTTGATTGGTGGATTTCGTTATAACGCAATTGAAGGGGAATACTGTCAGATTGAAACGTCTTCTGGAAAGAAATATACGGGGACTATTCTTATGCATCAGACGTCTGTTCATGTGTATAAAGACGCTGGTACAGCAGAGCGAAATCAAACGAATATGGAAATCCGTTTAGATGAGCGAGTTCATTCTGCTGATGAAGTTCGGGAATTAGGTATTGAGGTAGGAGATTTTGTTTCGTTTGATCCGCGTGTTGAAGAGACATCAAGTGGGTACATCAAATCAAGACACTTAGATGATAAGGCAAGTGTGGCACTCCTTCTACAATTAATTAAGCAAATAAAGGAAGAAGAACTTACTTTACCTTATACGACTCATTTTCTAATTTCTAATAATGAGGAGATTGGCTATGGAGGAAATGCGAGCATTTCTCCGGAAACAGTCGAATACCTTGCTGTAGATATGGGAGCTATGGGAGATGGTCAGACAACCGATGAATATTCTGCGTCTATCTGTGTGAAAGATGCAAGCGGTCCTTATCATTATTTGCTCCGTAAGCATTTGGTCGAATTAGCGGAGAAGCATGGTATTGATTATAAGCTTGATATCTATCCTTTTTATGGATCAGACGCTTCTGCGGCAATTCGCTCTGGTCATGATATTGTTCATGGGTTAGTTGGTCCTGGAATTGATTCGTCTCACGCGTATGAGCGCACGCATCGTGACTCACTTGAGCACACAGGAAATCTTCTCTATCATTATGTTCAATCAATCTTAGTTATCTAAAAAAGCTGGCCCATTGAGGTCAGCTTTTTTGCGATACTTACCGTAAAAAGGATCGGAGCATCCAATTATGTTTTTCAAGTGATTGATGAATGGCCAAAAGCATATCTGCTGTTGTTTGATCACCAAGGTTATCGGCTGCTTCCATACCTTCTTTTAATTCTTCAATTAAGAGAGTAAAGTCACCTATGATGTCTTCTACCATCAATTCAGCAGAAAGCTCTTTTTCAGCTTCCTTTACAGATGCGGTTTCGAGGTGTTCTTTCATTGTTGCTAGTGGCTTACCTTTAAGTGCAAGCAGTCGTTCTGCAAGTTCATCAATATAACCAGATGCTTCATTATACAGCTCTTCAAACTTTTCATGGAGAGTGAAGAATTGTGGACCTTTTACATACCAGTGGTAGTTGTGTAGTTTTGTAAATAAAACACTCCAATTTGATACTTGGCTGTTTAAGATGAGAGATATTTTTTCTTGTGTCATGAATGGGACCTCCTATTGTAATGAATCACTAATAGCATCCCAAAATTGACTAGAATTAAACCTACTCACCAACAATTTTCCATTCGGCATGACCACCATGAACTTGTGTGAACATCTGTGCAGCTCGTTCGAGTAACTGGTTAGCCTCTTCATTATTCAGCGCAGGATTCAAATAAAAAATCTGGATCGCTTCTGTTGTGTCTGTACTGACAGAGGTACGAGTGGAGTCAACAATTGGGCTTCCAAATGCACCGGATTGATCTGTCGTTATAAGTTTGCCCTCAGCTGAAAAGCTACGACCATTTAAGCCGTCATAGGTTTCGCCAGGCTCTCCGATCTTAAATTCTACTGGTCCATCAATCTTCTCAGCATCATATATGCCAATTGGTATCTGATATTCAAGTGAGAAGAAATTATTCAGATCGATAGCAGAATGAGCCGCTTCTAAAAACCCTCCTTTTTTGATGCGACGATATAGGGCTTCCTGTGAAGGGCGATAGCGTGAAGGGGAGATACCCAATGTTTTAAAAATCTCTCTCCAGGCAGAAATCCCTTCAAAGTCAGTTAGTTCTTGTTCTTCTAAGTTAACAGCAAGTACCTCTTGAAAATACCTGATTCGACCTTGTATCATTTGTGGTGAAGCACCAATCGCGATATGATGATAAGAAATCATTCCAAAAGTAAGGTTCGGTATTTTGGTATGTATATGATTATGAATCGTAGCGTCTAACAAGGGACAAGTCCTCCTTTTTTAGTAAGCATAGCACGAATAATTCATGAGATTAACTGAAACGCTCTTTTTCTAAAGAGCTTGAGAGAAAGGTGATTCGGGCATGACAAACGCCCAGTTAAAACAAGAGCTCATTGCATACAGTAAAACCATCGGGATCGATAAAATAGGATTTGCTTCTGCGGATTCATTTTTAACACTTAAGGATCGATTACTAGTACAACAAGAGCTTGGATACCAATCTGGCTTTGAAGAACCAGATATTGAGAAGCGTGTAAACCCAGAGCTTAGTCTTCCCAAGGCAAGGTCGATTATTTCGATTGCACTGGCGTATCCTTCTAAAATGAAAAATCCGCCAAAGAGCAAAAAAGGCGATCGACGCGGTATGTTCTGCCGGGCATCCTGGGGCAAAGATTATCATGATATTTTGCGAGATCGCCTGAAAAAACTGGAGAATTTCTTAAATGAAAAAATCCCTGAGGCGCGTACGGTATCGATGGTTGATACAGGAGCACTTTCAGACCGTGCTGTCGCTGAACGAGCGGGAATTGGGTGGAGCGCTAAAAACTGCGCGATTATTACACCTGAATTTGGCAGCTATGTGTATTTAGGTGATTTGCTTACAACATTACCTTTCGAGCCGGATACACCTATTACCGATCAATGTGGGAGTTGTAACAAGTGCATAGATGCCTGTCCAACCGGAGCCCTAATACAAGGTGGGCAGCTTGATTCACATAAGTGTATCGCCTTCTTAACGCAGACCAAGGGGTTCCTACCGGAGCAATATCGACAGAAGATCGGTAATCGTATATATGGTTGTGACACATGTCAGCAAGTATGTCCGAAAAATAAAGGCATGGATGTTCATAATCACCCTGAGATGGAGCCAGATCCTGAAATCGCTAAACCACGTTTGCTTCCATTATTAACAATGAGCAATCGTGAATTTAAAGAACAGTTTGGAGAAATCTCTGGTTCTTGGAGAGGCAAAAAACCTATTCAACGTAATGCAATTATTGCTCTTGCTCATTTTAAGGAAGAATCTGCTTTGCCAGTGTTAAAAAAATTATTAACCGATGATCCGCGTCCAGTTATTAGAGGGACTGCTGCATGGGCGATTGGCAAAATTGGTCGTACTACGGAGGAAGAAATAGCGCTAAAAGACGCGGAAATAAAAGAAAAAGACGAGGAAGTGCTGCTTGAGATCAAGAAAGGACTGGATTTGTTGGAAACAAACGTAACAAGGAGCTAGCTTGTCCGAATGACCTAGGGTAGAATGATAGAGACCTAGTATG
The DNA here is from genome assembly GCF_030813245.1 of Alkalicoccobacillus murimartini. GTDB lineage: Bacteria > Bacillota > Bacilli > Bacillales > Bacillaceae_D > Alkalicoccobacillus > Alkalicoccobacillus murimartini. The sequence goes on from NZ_JAUSUA010000001.1 coordinate 28,404, forward strand.
ATGAGAGGAGGAGTATGGGATGAACAATCGCTCCGCTTGTTTTGTGGACGAAATGAATAGTCCAATTGGACCATTAACCATTGTTGCATCAGAGCAAGGTGTTTGCCATCTGCATTTTGGATCCATTGAAAGTATTCATGCATCACTGAGAGCAAAACTCTTAAAGCTTGGCATGAGTGGGGAGTGGCAGCAATGTTCAGAGACTCTTTCACAGGCTAAAGAACAATTAGAAGAGTACTTCTCTGGTCATCGCCTAACGTTTGATGTACCTGTTGATTTAACAGGAACTCTTTTTCAGAAGCGAGTTTGGGATGCACTAAAAGAAATTAAGTTTGGTGAAACCCGATCCTACAAACAAATTGCTGAGGCAATTGGTGCTCCAAAGGCAGTGCGGGCAATTGGTGGTGCGAATAACCGAAACCCTGTTCCAATTATTATTCCTTGTCACCGTGTAATTGGCAGCAATGGCTCTATGGTTGGCTACGGTGGAGGACTTGATAAAAAGGAAATGCTTCTTATTCATGAAGGATCAAGAGAGCATCTATTAACTCATTAAACAGATAAGACGGCATCACCTCAACTGCTAAGTTAAGAGGAAATGCACGTCTTTTTTTTGTTTATGGAAGGAATGGTTTTTTTGCATTTCAAGACGGCCGTAGAAGTTGTCGATTCTGGATGCCATTCAGTATCTTCTATGTAGCCATTTTTCTGATAGAACAGTAGATTTTGAGTTACATTTTTTCGAACCTTACATGTTAGTGTAGAAATTTCTTGCTTAGTCGCGTATGTTTCTAACCAGCGTAACAAGAGGCTTCCAATTCCTGAACCTTGACAGTCGGGGTGAACAGAAAAGCGGAAGAAAAAAAGCGATTCCTTTGTTTGAACAAAGCGAACCATGGCAAGAAGGCGACCCTGAACATTAAAAAGTAACGCAGCCTTTTCACCCTTTTGAAGCCGTGTATTTATAGATGCAATGGTCTCATCAAGTGCACTTGATGGTGGATTTGAGTAGGTAGCAAACGCTTGATGCATTAAGTCGCACATAGCAGGCACATCGGAGGAAGTAGCTAGGCGTGTGAAATACATTGAAGATCATCCTTCCACATTGTGTATATTTATAATTTTATATGAATTATTATACATTAATATATTTGAATGAGTCAAGCAGCTTCTGAATAGCCTGTATGAGGGGATATAAGGAGGCAGTTGCATGGATCAATCGATTGTAGAAGCTGTTCATTTATTAGCTAAACAACGAAATCAAGCATTTGTTGAGACTAGTTCGGATCAAAGTAATGGACTAGAACGTAGTAAAAATGTACAGAAACGACGTCATGTCGCACTTGTTCACTCAAAAGCATCAGGTACCATTACGCGAATGCATAAGGTGGATCAACAAACAATCGTTGACTATACGGTTTTTTTTGAGTGGTTGTATAAGCAACAAAATCAATTATACGTTGAAGAGAGACAGGAATTTAGGCGTGTTTTGTTTGAAAAGGGCAACCCTATAACGGACAAAGAGATCATTATACAGCCTCTTGATCTTGATCCAAAGGCTCCACTACCGATTGATCAGCAAGGAGAGGATGCGTCTTCTCTGCGAACAAAAAATCGATATAACCGCAGAGAAGCTGTTCGGTATGCAGAAAGATGGTGGAATGATTATAATCCCACATATAATAAATTCACTGATAACTGTACGAACTTTATTTCTCAATGCCTTCATGCTGGAGGAGCACCGATGAATAGGAGTGGACAAAAAAGCAAAGGGTGGTGGACGGAAGGGGCAAGCTGGAGTTTGAGCTGGACAGTTGCGCATTCATTAAGATGGTATCTGAGCGGTTCAACATCTGGACTAAGAGGAGAAGAGAAGGCAACAGCACAGGAGTTACAGCTAGGAGATGTGATTTGCTATGACTTTACAGGGGATGGCAGGTGGCAGCATACAACAATGGTTGTCGCTAAAGATGAAAATAATGAACCACTTGTGAATGCACAAACGGTAAACAGTCGGATGAGGTATTGGACATATGAGGATTCGACGGCTTGGACACCTGAAATTAAATATAAATTTTTCAGAATTATGGTCACATAGGAACTCTGTATATTTTGTTTTGACTTGATCGTGGTATACTAACGTTTGTAGTTTACATTTAAAACGAGGTGTACCGATTGGGTTTAAATATTGTTTTGTATCAACCAGAGATTCCTGCAAATACAGGAAACATTGCTAGAACATGTGCAGGAACGAATACATCACTGCACTTAATTAGACCTCTTGGATTTTCAACAGACGATCGAATGCTTAAGCGTGCTGGATGCGATTATTGGCCAAATGTGAAGATTCATTATTATGATTCGTTTGCTGAACTTACAGAACGTTTCCCTCAATCATCTATTTATTTGATCGAAACAGTAGGGACCAAAACGTATTGTGATTTTGATTATTCTAATCCAGATGAGGAAATCTTTTTTGTGTTTGGCCGTGAAACGACTGGCTTACCAGAAGAGATTATCGATCAATATAAGGAGAACTGTCTTCGAATTCCACAGACGGATAAGGTTCGTTCCTTAAACCTGTCGAATACAGCTGCCATTGTGATATACGAAGCAATAAGACAGCAAGGTTTCCAGGGGATTTAACACATCAAAAAAGCGTAGTGCCATCAATCGATGGTCACTACGCTTTTTTGTTATAAGCTCTTGTCTAGAAGGGAATACTCTGAATAAAGCTATTATACAAACGTAGGCTTGTGTATCCTACAGCCAATATGAAGGCGCCCCAAAAGACCACATGAAAAAAGACAAATCCTATTAAACTAAGAATACTAAGTGAATCGTAGATTTTGTACACAAAAAACATAAAATAGATGATACACGCAGCAACAAAAATAACAACGATAAAAAAGATTTCTTGCATAAGTAAAAGAGAAAGTAAACTTGCTCCTAAGAAGATCCACGAACCTGCACGAACCTTGTTTAGCTCTGAGCCATCCTCATCCTTTGAAAAAAACAGCATAGATAACTGAATTGTTGTATCTGCAATTAGCTTTAACGCTGAGAAAATCATAAAGAAGATAAGAAGGAATAAAAAAAGGATCGCTAATTTGATGCCACCTTCAGTGAAAAACTCAAGCATTCCTTCATAAACTCCGAAATTCTCAAGCTGAGATAAAATAAAGCTTTGACCATAAAAAGAAAGCGATAAACTAAATAATATGATGGATATTAGAGCAAAATGCCCAGTAAGGTAACGATTCGACATTAGTGATAAACTCCTGTTCTTCACGATTAAAAAGTACATTATGTATAGTTTTGATTGTACAGATACTGGGAGGAATAGGCAAGTACTACTTTCCAATGACCTAGTCTAACAGACCAAAGATAGAGGGTTAAATGATTGGTGAGCAATGGACTGATGACATGGTAAGCCTTTTCAAAAGGGTTTCATTCCAGTATAATATAAGTAATTACAGGTAGATTTCAGCAAGGAGGCAGAAAAGATGGGAACAGCTTTAATTTTAGGAGTATGTGCGGTTTTTCTAGTAGCCATTTTCTCAGCAGGTTATGACAGCAATCCTCATAAAAAATGAGAAAAAGGATCCCCTTGGGATCCTTTTTTTAGTTCATGATGTCATTAAATATTTGTTGATGTGGGTTTGATCTAGAGAAACCTTCGATACTTTTAGGACCACCTGATGTTTGGTCACGGCCAATAAGAATAGCAGATGTATATTGATCGGTAAGTCCTGCAAACCAAATTTCATTATAATTGGATGTTGTGCCTGTTTTTCCTCCGACATAAGGAGCAGAAACATTGATCGAACGACCTGTTCCGTTAGTAACTACCGCAGCAAGCATTTGCCTCATCTTATCGTTGGTCGCTTTACTCCAGACTTGAGTTTCAGGTTGATCCCAGCTATAAAGCACATTTCCAGCACCGTCCTTTACCTCTGTAATACCGTGTGCAGGACTATAGACACCGTCGTGTGCAAAGGTTGTATAAGCTCTTGTTAGTTCAAGTGGAGATACCCCGGTACGAAAACCACCTAAAACGGATGCGAAGTTCTGCTTGTCGATATCTCCTACTTTTTCAAAGTTAAATTTGTCGAGGTAAGAGTAGGATGTTTCCAGTCCTGTTTTATTTATTAGGGCAACGGCTGCCGTGTTATAAGAGCTTGCTAAAGCTTGGTTTAATGTAACCATCCCAATCTCTTTATTATCATAGTTTTTAGGGCACCAGTCTTCTGGACCATTTGGGTAGCATTTATTCTTACCATCAATCTTTGCTGATGGCCCGACACCTGTTTCTTCAACGTATGGTGCAAAGGCAAGTAATGGCTTAATCGATGAACCGGGTTGTCTAAAATCTTGATAGCCACGGTTAAAGTTAAACTTCTCGTAGCCTTTTCCTCCAGTTAACGCAACGAGCTGATTGGTTTCATTGTCAATGACTGTTAATGAACCTTGGATCGTTTCATCCGGAATACGTTGACTAATCGATTGCACTGCTTTTTTCTGCAGTAAAGGTTTGAGCGCAGTATGAATGGCAATGCCTTCATCAAGTAAAGATTGGACCTTTGCATCTAACTCTTCGTTTAATGTATCTTTTTCTTCGGATGTTGTAGCTTTTGCAATTAAATTAGAGAAGCCTTCTTCTTCTGCAACTAAATCTCTGAATTCATCTCGAATATACGTCACATAGTCAGGGAACATATCCGTTCGTTCTTGAACAGCAAGCTCAATGGATTCCTCCAATGCTTCCTCATATTCTTCTTCTGTAATTTTCTCTTCATCAAGCATTTTCTTTAATACCCAGCCTTTACGATCCTCGGTTCTTTCCTGATGATCAATCGGATCAAAAAAGCTCGGGTTATTCGGAATGGCCGTCAAAAATGCAACTTGTGCGAGGGATAGGTCAGCACTACTTTTACTAAAGTAATATTGGCTTGCTGCCTCAATTCCGTAAGCTTGGTGACCAAAAAAAATGGAATTTAAGTAGAGTTCAAGAATATCATCTTTCGTATAACGTTTTTCTACTTCACGAGAATACAAGATTTCGCTTAATTTACGTTGGTAGGTCTGGTCATGGCTTAAGTAAATATTACGAACAAGTTGCTGTGTAATCGTACTACCACCTTGTTCTAATTCACTGCTTTGTGCATTGGCCACAAAGGCTCTTGCAATTCCTGCCGTATCATAGCCATCATGTTCGTAAAATCGGCGATCCTCTGTGGCAACAAAAGAATCTATAAAAAGTTGAGGAATCTGGTCATATGATTTGTAGATCCGATTAGTGTCTCGGTACACTTCAGAAATCAACCGTCCCTCTGAATCAAGAATATAACTATTGGAGGAGAGAAATAGCTCTTCTAATTCAATGTTTTGGTCAAACGCCTCTGATAACGTCTCAACGTCATTCACTTCTGCCCCAACTCTAGTTAACAAAAGGACAAATGAAGCACATAAAACAGCGATGAGCAGCCAGCCTGTACTTTGTCTCATACTAATCTCACTTTCTTTGTAAGCTATTTTCCTAAAGTATACCATTGAAATGCTGGAATTTACAGGTGATCAGTCAATTTTACTGCGACTTTATTCGTGAGTCGACTTCAAAAGCTATCAAACAAAAAAGGGCATGTTCGACTCCTTACGTGCATAGAATTTACTAATCTCGGATCGACGAGGATGGAGGGGTATTGTGAGTATACTTAAAAAAATTGAACGTTTTCGGGAAGAAGAAGAGCGCCTAAAGTGGGAAGGAACATTTGAGGATTACCTGGAGCTAATTAAGGAAAAACCTTATGTGACACAAACCGCTCATTCCAGGGTGTACAATATGATTCATGATGCTGGAGTGGAGGAAAAGGATGGAAAGAAGACGTTCTCTTTTTTTAAGGAACAGATTTATGGTTTAGAAGAATCCATTGAACAGCTAGTAGAAGAATATTTCCATTCTGCTGCGAAACGATTAGATGTTAGAAAAAGAATTCTTCTTCTAATGGGTCCTGTAAGTGGTGGTAAATCAACATTGGTTACCATGTTGAAGCGCGGTTTAGAGCAGTATTCAAGGACAGATCGTGGGGCGGTTTATGCGATCAAAGGATGCCCCATGCATGAAGATCCACTGCATTTAATTCCGCAACATCTGCGTGCAGATTTTCAAAAGGAGTATGGAGCAAAAATTGAAGGGCATTTATCCCCATTAAATATGATGAGGCTAGAAGAAGAGTATGGAGGTCGCATTGAAGATGTGCTCGTGGAACGTATATTCTTCTCAGAGGATAAGCGAACAGGAATTGGTACCTTTAGCCCATCAGATCCGAAATCACAGGATATTGCAGATTTAACTGGAAGCATTGATTTTTCCACAATTGCTGAATACGGATCTGAGTCTGATCCACGAGCCTATCGCTTTGATGGAGAATTAAACAAGGCAAACCGTGGGATGATGGAGTTTCAGGAGATGTTAAAGTGTGATGAAAAATTCTTATGGCACTTACTTTCCTTAACCCAAGAAGGAAATTTTAAAGCGGGACGATTCGCCTTAATTTCTGCAGATGAACTCATTGTGGCGCATACCAATGAATCTGAGTATAAAACCTTTATTTCCAATAAGAAAAACGAGGCTTTGCACTCTCGGATTATTGTGATGAAAATTCCATACAATTTAAAGGTAAGTGAAGAAGAGAGAATCTACAAAAAAATGATTGATGACAGTGACCTGTCTCATGTTCATATTGCTCCGCATGCATTAAGGGTAGCTGCTATTTTCACCATTTTAACTAGACTAAAAGACACCAATAAAGCAGGCATCGATTTAATTAAGAAGCTTAGGCTTTATGATGGAGAGAGTGTCGAAGGGTTTAACTCTCAAGATTTAGCGGAACTCAAAAATGAGCACACGGATGAGGGAATGGGCGGTATTGATCCAAGGTATGTAATCAACCGGATCTCTTCGGCTATTATAAGAAAACAACTGACGTCAATTAATGCTTTAGATGTTCTTCGTTCAATTAAAGATGGCTTGGATCAGCATGCATCCATTTCAAAAGAAGAACGCGAGCGCTTTATGGACTTTATCTCAACGGCTAGAAAAGAATACGATAATATTGCCAAAAAAGAAGTGCAAAAGGCATTTGTGTATTCATACGATGAGTCCGCGAAAACATTAATGGATAATTATCTAGATAATGTTGAAGCGTATTGCAATAAGAATAAATTGCGTGATCCACTAACAGGAGAAGAAATGACACCTGATGAGAAATTGATGCGCTCCATTGAAGAGCAAATCGGCATTTCAGAGAATGCCAAAAAGGCGTTTAGAGAAGAGATTCTTATCCGTATTTCGGCGTATGCCCGAAAAGGCAAAAAGTTTGATTACAATTCACATGAACGTTTAAGAGAAGCAATTCAGAAAAAGCTGTTTGCGGATCTAAAGGACATTGTGAAAATCACAACATCCGTAAAAACACCGGATGAATCGCAACTCAAAAAAGTGAATGAAGTCATCGCCAGACTAATCGACGAACATGGCTATAACTCTACATCTGCAAATGAGCTACTTCGCTATGTTGGAAGTTTACTCAATCGTTAAAAATGAAGAGGCTTGGAAAGAACTCTTTCATCTATAAAAAACTCGAATTATTATGCTAGTTAGACTGCATAGTGGTTCGGGTTTTTTCAATCAAATAAGAGTGTTAGGCCGCTCCGGACATACACTCCACTTTCCGTGGGCGGCTGGTGAGCCTACTTGTGCTGGCGCACTTCGAAGTCTCACCCAGGCCTTTCCTCCCACAGGAGTTTCCGTGTATGTCCTACGCTGGTTTAAGCTAATTAGAAGTAATTAGAGTTGAATTACTTCTAGGTTATATAAGTGTGCGTCATTCAATTTATTCGCCTTTTCTTTCATATATTGTTATATCCAATACTCTTTCCATTTAAATGTGGATATCAAATGAAAAATCGATAATTTTACATAAGCTTTTAAAGCTCTTGTTTTAGATGGGGTGGTATGAGCGTAAGTGAAACAACCGATTAGGCTTCAACACTGATAAGGTTGTTCTCTTTGTTTAAAAGTGGTAAATTGAAAAGAAACGAATGGCGGAGGAACCTTGTGAGTAGAACGAAGAGTGAGCTTTTAGGTTGGGTAAAAGCAATTATTATTGCTATTGTACTGGCAGTCATTATTCGTACCTTTCTTTTTACGAGTTACGAAGTTCGAGGAGAATCAATGCTGCCAACAGCTCATGAGGGAGAGCTGTTTATCATTAATAAGTTGAACTATCAATTTAGTGAACCGAGCCATGACGATCTGATTGTCTTTCATGCCACGCAAAATGAAGACTATATTAAGAGAGTCATTGGACTTCCTGGAGATACGGTTAGAGTTGAAAGTGATGTACTCTATATCAACGATGAAGCAGTAGATGAGCCTTATCTAGATGAGGTTAAACCTGGTCCTGGAACGTATACGCAGGATTTTGATGAGGTAACGGTACCTGAAGGTCATGTTTTTGTGATGGGTGATAACCGTCCAAGTAGTCTAGATAGTCGCCGGATTGGCGCTGTTAGTGAAGATCAAATTGTCGGCAAGGTGGACTTACGATTCTGGCCATTATCTGAATTTACGTATATGGGTAATAAATAAGCAAAAAGGCGATCCGCGTGGATCGCCTTTTTTTATTTAGTGAGAATGATTACAACCTGAATGATCGGAATCTTCTTCCCCTGGTGGCATATCTATGCCTCCTGGATGGAATGGATGGCATTTTACCATTCTTTTTATAATCAGCCATGTTCCTTTAGCTGCACCAAAGCGACTAACAACCGTCATGCCATACTGTGAACAGGTTGGATAGAATCGGCAAGAAGGGGGAGTCCAGCTTGAGATGAAACGTCGATAAAAACGAATGATACCCAAAATCAATGTCTTCAGTACACTCAATCCTCCTATTCACGTACATACATAATGAAGAGAAGCCTACAAAAAATACTAGAGCGACTCTTTATGCTTAAATTTCTCTTACCAAATCAAAAAATTCTTCTAGTACTAATTCACTTTCATACATTTCGATCGCTGATTCACCAACATATCGTAAGTGCCAAGGCTCATATCCATAGCCGGTGATATCTTCTTTATCCTTCTGATAACGGATGATAAAGCCAAAGTGGTGGGCATTATCTGCAAGCCACTGTCCCTCTTTTGTATTCTCGTATTCCTGGACCAAGCCATAGTTCACGCTGGAACTCGATACATCCATTGCAAGACCGGATTGGTGTTCACTACTCCCTGGGTGAGCAACAAACTCCTGATCAGCACCTGATCTAGCTACCGCTTGATCATATAATTCCTGTTGTCGGTCATAAGATCGATAACCAGAAACAGCCGCTAATTCAATGTTTTCCTCTCCAGCTGCGCCAAACAATGCTTCAAGAGCACCTGCGGCTTCCTCACGCATATAGCTTTTTGGTATATCTTGAAAGCCGTATGAGAATTTCACATCAGGGATGACCAGGTCATCGGGTACATAATCACTAGGGAGTAGATAATCATGATTAACAAACGTCAGGATATTATCTGGATTTTGAATAACAGCCTGTCCATCTACTTCTTCAATGTCATTAAAGTATTCTGAAGGAAGAGAGAGTGTGTCTTCATCCACTTGTTCATCTGTATCTGACTGATCGGTTTCATTTGGATCTTCTTCAGGTATGTCTTCATTTGGTTCGTTAGCTTCATTTTCTTCTTGCTCTTCATCAGTTGGAGTAGAGTCATTCACTGTAGAATCCTGATTATCAGAGCTATCATTTGTAGGCTCTTGGTTATATTGTGAGCAGCTGCTTAAAACAAGTGCACTAATGGCCACAATAAACCATCTATTTTTCTTCATGATTAAATTACCTGCCTAACTTATTTTCATTCCTTAATATATAAAACTATAACATACTGTCGATCTGTGCAACATGCAATTCCCCATCCAAAAGCTAGTTATAAAAGCATAACCAGCTTTGGTAGCGATTAACCGTGCTTATGCTTCTTTTTGCTGGACAGGTAGGACAGATAAAATACGATCAACTGAAAAACGTCGGATCTGCTTACGTTGATGACAATAACCAGTAAGAAGTCCATTTGAAAGTTTATCGGCTGTTATAATTCGGTGGGTCATTTGATTTGACTTAGAAAGATAGATTAATTCAATTAAATTTTTCTGTAGACAGCTTTTTGTGAGGAATGACGTAAACATCTCAAGGCCCCCTTTTTTTTATAGTATATGCGAACATTTGTTCCTTATCAACAGAAAATAACAGTTTAGAAAAAATTACCTTAGCTTCTCATCTTGGACAGGAAATTGTTATTTGAATTATACTTATCACTAAGTGAGGTGGATTGTATGAAGGAAATAAAGGTATCCCAAAAAATCTTATCAAAATACAAACATCTTCAGAGTGCGCTTGATGTAGCACAGGAGGGTGATTCCATCCTTTTAGAGGAAGGAACATACAAAGGAATATTCATAATTGACAAGTCTATTACGATTACCGGTATCGGCGAGAAGGATGCTGTGATTGTAGAAGGCTCGATACATATAAAAAACCAAGCCAATGTAACCGTAGGAAATATAACGTTACAGGACGGAGAAATAGGTTTTCTTGTCGCAGAAGGCTCGTTGAAGCTTGATCACTGTGATGTGAATAGAATGAGTCATTCGGCTATCTCCGTATCAGAACAAGGCAAAGCCACTTTGCGTGAAGTCATCATGCAGAAAAATGAGCACGCAATCATTACAGAAGGGTACATGTCGCTATTATATTGTGCACTTTCCAAACAAAAAGCAGTTCAAATTCGTATGAGTCAACATGCTAGAATGGTGCTAAAGCATACGCATATCTTCCAAGGTATGGAGGAAGCGGTGATCTTAACTGATAAAAGCCAAATGGTGATGGAGGATTGCTCTGTCTATGGACATGCTGGTTCTAGAGCTCAGGTGTTTTTGCAAGATGACGTCACACTCTCTTTAGTCTCTAGCAGGATATATGAAGGGAAGTTTGGAGGCATCGAAGCAATTGGTGGCAAACTTTCATTAAAAAATACGGTTCTTTCACGGAATGATGGCCATCAGATTTTACTCAGCGAGAGTACATCTGTGATCAGTCACTCCTATATTCATAGTGGAGATATTGGTTGCCTAGTGAAGGAAGGTGCAAGCTTACGTTTAGAACACACACGCATGGTTGCTCATTTGCAGGCACAAGTCAATGTCCAGGGTGGACAGCTTAAAGTTAAGCACTGCTCAATTTTAAGTGGCAAAGGGAATGCCATACTGATTGCTGCAAGTGGTGAGGCTGTAATTAGTGATAGCGAAGTGGCCGGGCATGTCCTCCCACAAATTTGTGTATCAGAGCAAGGGAATACAATAATAGAACGATCTTCGATTCATCATGGTGAGCATTATGGAGTATGGCTAACTGAACAATCATCTGCAGCGATTTTTCAGACAAATATCTATAGCCATAAACAAATTCAATTAGTCGTTGCCGAACAAAGTTTCTTGGAGATGGATACAACCTCTATTTATGAAGGTGATGAGAATGGGCTTCACTTCTTAGAAGAAAGCAGAGGACATCTTAGCCATTGCGAGATCTATCGACATGGAGAAGATTATCCACAAGTGATCGTTCGTGGAGCGGCCGATCCTGTTTTTACAAACTGTATCGTATCAGAGAGTCCATCTAATGCGATGTGGTTTGTAGAAGCAGCAAAAGGTCGTATCGAAAACTGCCGATTTGTTCAACATGGGTTACCGCAACTTGAAATTACAGAAGGAAGTGCACCAGTTATTGTCGCGACATCTATTATTGAGGGTGGTGATTGTGCCATTCATATTCGTGAAGCCGGACCTCATATTGAAGATTGTACGTTTACCGATAACGCAGCCTCCATTGTCATGGAAGGAAATTGTCCTGCAGAAATAATTGGGGATGGGGCAGAGGTTCTTCTGCATTATGCTGAACATAAGAGAAACGAAGAGGAACGCTTGTCCAATCTTGATGAGAAGACGCTAGAACGTATTCAGAAGTCACAACTCCTTGCTGAAAAAGAAGCTAGAACAGCAGAAATTGTAGGTTTAGTTGAGGAACTAGAACGTAGATTAGGTAAGGGATATTAACCACGAGAGTTGTGCTCTTGTGGTTTTTTTGTCGTAGAGGAGGTTGTCCTTGCATACACTAAATAACAACGTGAAACAAGATGAGAGTGATTCATCTGAATTTTTTGGCAACTCTTTCACTTGTCTGCATAAGATAAGGTAATCACTATAATGAGGCTTTCACATAGTGAACCAACTCCACCATACTATATGCAAAAAAGTCTGAAGTTGTGCATATCCAGGCAAAGCTGTTTACGCATAAATAAACAGGGAGGGAAACATGTGAAAAAAGACGAGTATCAAGGATTCGCTGTGTCACAGGAGAATTGGTCCCTCCATCGAAAAGGTTACCAGGACCAACGACGGCATCAAGAAAAGGTTCAGGAAGCTATTAAAAGAAATTTGCCTGACTTGGTGAGTGAAGAAAGCATCGTCATGTCTAATGGAAAAGATGTGATTCGGATTCCAATCCGATCACTGGATGAATACAAAATTCGCTACAATTATGATAAGAATAAGCATGTAGGGCAAGGAAAAGGCGACACAAAAATTGGAGATGTTGTGGCTAGAGACCCGAATGGACAGCAGCAAGCTGGACCTGGAAAAGGTCAAGGTGCGGGTGACAAAGCAGGCGAAGATTATTACGAAGCAGAAGTATCCATTGCAGAACTACAAGAGCTATTGTTCTCAGAGCTTGAGCTACCTAATCTTCAGAAAAAAGAAGAGAATGAAATTATTCTTGAGGACATTTCCTTTAATGATATCCGTAAAAAAGGATTGATGGGTAATGTTGATAAGCGCCGGACCATTCTATCAGCTATTAAACGAAATGCTCTTACAGGTAAACCAGGTATAAATCCAATCTCTAATGATGATCTCCGTTTTAAAACATGGAATGAAATTACTCGTCCTGAATCAAAAGCTGTCGTTATTGCCATGATGGATACAAGTGGATCAATGGGCCGTTTTGAAAAATATATGGCACGAAGCTTTTTCTTTTGGATGTCTCGTTTTCTAAGAACAAAATACGAAACGGTTGACATAGAATTTATTGCACACCACACAGAAGCGAAGCAAGTGACGGAGGAAGATTTTTTCTCTAAAGGTGAAAGTGGAGGAACGATCTGCTCTTCTGCATATCTAAAAGCATTAGAGATCATTGATGCAAAATATGAGCCTAGTAAGTATAATATCTACCCCTTTCATTTTTCTGACGGTGATAATCTTACAAGCGATAACGCTCGTTGCGTGAAGTTAGTGAACCAGCTAATGAGTGTATCTAGCATGTTTGGATATGGAGAAGTCAATCAATACTCTAGACACTCTACACTGATGAGTGCGTACAAAAATATTGAGGACCCTCGCTTCCGCCACTATATACTTAAAGAACAAGGCGACGTGTATCATGCGATGAAGCAATTCTTTAAGAAAGAACAGGAAGAAGCAATCGTGTGATAATACAGGAAAACCCGGCGGATGCCGGGTTTTTTTAATCTAGGTTATATGGTTCAAAGAGTATGTCCTCTAAATAAAAAAGACAATAAACATTATCGTACTAAAAAACAAAACCCATGTAAGTCCTAGTCCAATGAGTAGTCCTAGTATGGAGTTTCGCACAAAAGATCCTTGCAACTCTTCGGTGCTTTTTTCCTCTGTTTTCTTAAAAGAATATAGCTGTGAGACATTCATTAGAATGATAAAAATCAGAAGGATAATGAGAGAAAAGCCAACAAGAGGACCAGTCTGTAAAGATTCATTGGTTTCTTGTTCTGTAATGAAAGGGACATTCGTCCAAACTAAAATGATTCCTAAGCATATAGAAATCACTCCGCTCCCGATTCGCTGTTTATTCCATTCTGGTCCAAGCTTATCTTTGGTATATTCGGCTAATTGTCGAGACCAAGGGAAGAGATGAGTGGTTTTTTTGTACGTAAGGATATCATAAACCCCTGTGAGGAAAACGAATAAGCCCACTCCTGCAAGTACTATTTCTAAAGGATAATATGCGATTAACAGCAAGTAGATACTTCCTAAGAATAACATCAGCACATTCCATGATATCAAGGTCTTTTTTTTGAGCTTGGTTAACGTCGCTGTGTCCATGTTTTGATCTACTCCCTTCTAGTCTCTATCGTAACAAATAGTTATAAAGAAAAGGTAAAGAATGTAGGAATTTCTAGTACTGATGTCGAATTGTGAGATAAAGCCTAAGTGAAGAGAAGAGGGTATGTAATGAGACTAAGATTTTTCATCTTAGGGTTTTTCGTTGTGACTAGTGCTGGATGTGGAACACTGGCTAATCAAGAGGAGGAAAAGCCTCAAGCACCTGATCCTAGCCCAGAGGAAGTAAAGTATGAACCTGCTTCTGCGCAATCCACTTTTGGTGTAGAGCTTTTCCAAGAGGTTTATCAGAATAGCCTAGAAGAAAATATGTTGATTTCTCCTTATAGTGTTCAACTTGCGTTATTGATGACAGCCAATGGTCTTGCTGATGAGGAAAGAAAGACCCTGCTTGAGTCGCTACAACTGGGTGATCGTAACCTGGATGAGTTAAATAGAGAGGTTCAAAAGATAACGGAGTCATTTGACAGCCTACCACACGCTGAACTAAAAACAGCTCATTCTGTTTGGCATAAAAAGGGGTTGGATGTGGAAGATGACTATCAGGAGCTATTACATACATTTTATAATGGAGAAATACGTGAGATATCAGAGTCCGAACCAGCGAAAGAGATCAATGATTGGGTGAATGATAATACAGATGGCTATATTAGTGAATTATTAGATGAAGTTCCTATGGATACTGTTGCCTATTTAATCAATGCAGTGTATTTTGATGCCAATTGGAAAGAGCCCTTTGAGGAGAACTTGACTAAACCTGGGCCCTTTCACTTACTTAATGGAGAAACAATAGAGCACCCCATGATGAATCAAACAGGTGAATTTGCTTTGTTCGAAGAGTCTACCTTTCGTGCATTAAAACTTCCATATGAAGATGATGGCTTTTCCATGGCGATTATCTTGCCAGGTGAAGATGAATTTGAAGAGGTTGCACATTCATTTAGTCCTGCCGTTTTTTGGACCGATTTGTGGAGGGATGTTGAAGTAGATGTAAGTCTGCCCACATTTACATTTTCGGCCGATTATTCATTAGTTCCAGCATTATCTGAGCTAGGAATGGGGTCGTTGTTTAATGGTGGTCTTGATTTTTCACCAATGTTCGGATCCGGTTTTTCATACGCTATCAATGATGTCATTCACAAGACTTTTATCAATGTAGATGAAGAAGGTACGGAGGCAGCAGCTGTAACAGCAGTAGATTTAAGAGAATCTGCAACCATGATAGAGAATAGCTTTATTGTAAATCGACCGTTTATCTTTGCGATTATAGATGAAAATACAGAAACGATCTTATTTATTGGAAGTGTGGAACGGCCCGTTCTGGAATAATAACAGAGGGTCAAACGAGTTCTTGCTTACTTATCTAATAAAACAGGAGATTATTATGATAAAAATAGTCTTAACGGTGCTTCTCATCCTCTCTGCTATGGGGTTTGGATTCTGCCATATGTTAGCCAATGATACACCGCCTTATAGTAGTATGGGAAACATCGCCATTTTATTTATGATTGCTTTAATCCCTCTTTTTATTGGTGTCGTATACTGTTGGTATGTGTTAATTCAACCCACCACTCGGAAATGGCGCAAGTGGCTAATTTTTATTTTGCCGGTTCATATTTTTGTAGCAATTATTTATCAATACCGTTCATTGGATGATTATCGAGAGCTATTAGTCGAAAACTATAACACGTATGACCAAACGACGGATCAAGCCTCCACGGAAGAATATATAGAAATGATCACCCAAGGCCTAAATAGTCAAATGAACAGTCAATACTTTAACTTGAACACGTGGTTGGCTTTTGTATCGTTAACCATATGGGTGGCATTCATTTTTCGTTTATTGATACAAAAAAAGAAAAATCGAGTATGTAAATGAACTGGTCTATGAACCAGTTTTTTTATTTTTAAATAGGCTTAAGTCAGAATTATATGTGTTTATTTCAATGTAATCGCATACAAAGTAATTAATCCTTTAATTCTGTGACGGAGAAGAGTATTATTGTGTAGTAGAATCAAGGTTTCCAACTAAATAGGAGTAGTCAATTGGTTGAGATCCTGATAGAATCATTAAAAAAGATCGATATAGTCGGATTTAAAAGGAGTGGTCCTATGTTAACAGTTAAGGTCGGACCAGGGTATTATCAGTGCGAGCAAGGTGTACTTGAGTCATTAGAAGAGAAACTTATAGAACGCCATGTTAAAAAAGCATATGTGCTGCATGGAAATCGTTCATTAGAAGCAATCAAGCCTTTTCTACCAACATTTACTCAAATTGAGTTATTGTACGAACCATACAGTGGACATTGTACTGATGCAGAGGTACAGAGACATCAGCAAGCTGCGTCCACATTTGGCGCAGATTGTATCATCGGTATCGGTGGTGGTACAGCTATGGATCTTGCGAAAGCATGTGCCAATGTAATTGATAAAGAGGCGATATTGCTTCCGACACTGGCCTCAACCTGTGCGCCATGGTCCACGTTAAGTGTTATTTATAATGAGTTAGGCGAATACCTACGTTATGATACCTTTCCTAAGGGGATAGGTATGGTACTGATTGAACCAGAAGTCCTGGCGCATTCTCCTGCTGCATACTTACGAGCTGGTATTGGTGATACCTTAGCGAAATGGTATGAGGCTGACGCATTAACACGGGACAAAACTCAATTGCGAGTACCTGTTCAATTAGCACTAGCAGCAGCTAAGACATGTAGAGATACACTACTTGAACATGGTGTGTTGGCCCTTGATGCACTAAGCCAAAAAAAGGTAACCAACGACTTGATTCAAGTTGTGGAAACGAACATCGCAGCTGGTGGTTTAGTTGGAGGACTAGGGGATCATTATGGACGCATTGCAGCGGCACATTCCATTCATAACGGTTTAACGATATTTCCAGAAACAAAAACCAGGTTGCATGGAGAGAAAGTGGCCTATGGAATTTTGGTGCAGCTTGGACTTGAACAGAATTGGGATGAAATGAATAAACTCATTCCCTTTTTTCAAGTAATGGGTTTGCCAATGACTTTACGTGATGTTGGTTTATCAGCACATGAACACGTAATAGAAGCTGTGGCGGCTCGAGCTTTGGCTGAAGGTGAATCGATTCATTTTATGGAAGAATCGTTTACATCGGATGATCTAAAAGAAGTCATACTAAAAATAGAAACATTACTAGGTAGTGGAGAGGACGTTTTAAGATGAAAAAGATAGTAGGTTTTGGTGCAGCGGCACTTACAGCAGGGATATTAACAGCATGTGGATCTGGCGATGAATTTGGTCCACTAGCAGAAGATGAGATTTCAGTAGGTGTAACAGCAGGCCCGCATGAGCAAATCATGGAGAAAGTAAAAGAAGTGGCAGAAGATAATGGCTTAACCGTTGAATTAAGGGTATTCTCGGATTATAACGCTCCAAATACAGCAGTAAGTGAAGGAGAATTGGACGCTAACAGTTATCAGCATAAACCATTTCTTGATAATTATAATGACGGCCAAGGGGATAGTTTAGTTGATGTAGCAACAACGGTTAACTATCCGATGGGTATTTATTCAAATGATTTGGATAATCCTACTGAGGTTGAAGAGGGATCAAAGGTTGCCCTTCCAAATGATACAACAAATGGAGCTCGTGCATTAATGTTGTTTGAGGATGCGGGACTGATTACTTTAGATGAGAGTGCCGGTACAAATGCATCTGTTCTAGATGTAGTGGATAATCCATATGATTTGGAATTCTTTGAAGTGGAAGCACCTCAAATTCCAAGACAGTTAGACGAAGTTGCATTGGCTGCAATTAACACAAACTTTGCAACGGAAGCAGGGTTGGATCCAACGGAAGATTCAATTTATATTGAACCAGAAGACTCCCCATGGGTGAATACGATTGTCGTTCGTGATGAAAATAAAGATGATCCAGTTGTGCAAAAGTTAATTGATGCGTATCAATCTGATGAAGTAAAACAGTTTATTGAAGAAGAATTCCAAGGATCTGTTATCGCTTCTTGGTAAGATGGTAAGTAAAGATTAAGTAGTTGCCCTGCTCGCATTGAGTGGGGCTTTCGTTAGGAGAGGAACGACATAATGATTGAGATAAAGTCAGTATCTAAAACATTCAATTCAAAAAAAGGAAAAGTTGAAGCGTTAAAGGATGTCTCCTTAACCGTAAAAAAAGGTGAAATTTTTGGTGTAGTTGGCTATAGTGGAGCTGGGAAAAGTACCCTTATTCGGGCTGTAAACCAATTAGAGCAGGTCGATAAAGGAAATGTAATCATCGATGGATCTGATCTAACAAAAATGAGCAGAACAGAGTTGCGGTCTGCGCGCAAAGGCATTGGGATGATTTTTCAAGGGTTTAACCTATTAAGAACAGCAACTGTGTATCAAAATATCGCCATCCCACTTAAACTAGCAGGAGTTCCCTCTGAAGAAATTGATGAACGTGTGAAACGATATTTACAGATCGTAGGTCTAGAAGGAAAACATGATTCATTTCCGGCACAGCTCTCTGGTGGTCAAAAACAGCGTGTGGCCATTGCAAGAGCTCTTTCTCATGAGCCGGATGTCTTGTTAAGTGATGAGGCAACAAGCGCATTAGATCCAGAAACAACGGAATCGATTTTAAATCTTTTATTAAAAATTAATCGTGAATTTGGAATTACCATCTTGTTAATCACGCATGAGATGCATGTTATCCAAAAGATTTGTGATCAGGTCGCTGTTATGGAAAATGGAGAAATTATTGAACAGGGTAAAGTCGTTGAGTTATTCTCTAATGCCAAGCAGCAAACGACAAAGAAGTTTATCAATAGCTTGTTCCCTGACGATATTCCAGGAGAACTCATTCAATCCTTAAGTCAAACAGGTCCGATTGTTAGCCTTTCATTTGTTGGGCATTCGACGGGGAAACCTGCTCTATCTCTAGCATCGAAGCAGTTTGATGTTCATTCCAACATCCTTTCGGGAAACATTGTACAGTTAAAGGATGAACCATACGGACGTTTAGTCACACATTTGCAGGGATCAGATGAAGAAACAAGCAAAACCATCGAATTCTTGCGTGCAGAAGGGGTACGTGTTGAGGAGGTAAGTAACCGTGAACTTTGATATAGGAACATTTCTAAGCACGAGAGGACCTGCTATTTGGGATGCAACGCAGCAAACATTTGTGATGGTTAGCATTTCCTTTGTAGTGGCATTATTAATTGGTTTACCACTTAGTATTATTTTGGTCTTAACTAGACCAGGTCAACCTGGTGAAAATCGATTTGTTTACCAAACGTTTAATGCCATTATTAATATCTTTAGGTCTCTTCCTTTTATTATCTTGTTGTTTTTTATTCTACCATTTACAAGGTTTGTTATGGGCACAACAATTGGAGTTCAAGGGGTAATCGTTCCACTCGTTGTATATACAGCTCCTTATATTGCGAGGCTAATGGAATCGGCTTTACTTGAAGTGGACAAAGGTGTGCTGGAAGCTTATGAAGCCATGGGTTTTAAACGGTATCAGATCATCTGGCATGTCATGGTACGAGAAGCGAGACCGTCAATTATTCTTGGCATGACCATTGCGATGATTGGATTAATAGGAGCAACAGCAATGGCCGGCCTAGTCGGAGCAGGTGGACTTGGTGACCTTGCCTATCGTTTCGGACATCTCCGCTATGAAGTAGATGTAATGTACGTTACCGTCATCTTATTAATTATTATCGTTCAAGGTGTCCAGTCCATTGGAAACCGTTGGGCTGCAAGAGTGAAAAAGGATTAGTGAGAACAACAAAAAGACAACTTCATTAGAAGTTGTCTTTTTGTATTAGGTTTCAATGCTGAATAAAACGCACAGCTACAGAAATGAGTAAGTAACTCAACTCTGCTTACCGATTAGCTTACCAGCCAGCCCGCGGGTGCGGAGTGTATGTCCGGAGCGGCAGCCTCACTCTCGTATTTGGGTTTCATGAAAATAAAACAATTCTGTTCCAGGCACACTGTTTAATAGGGTTGCTTAGAAGAAACCTTGCGCATCTTCACTATAGCTGACCAGTAGATTCTTGGTTTGCTGATAGTGATTCAACATCATTTTATGGTTCTCACGTCCAATACCAGACTGTTTGTAGCCTCCGAAGGCTGCATGTGCCGGGTATACATGATAACAATTTGTCCATACTCGTCCAGCTTGGATTTCACGTCCGAATTTGTAGGCTGTATTAATGTTTCGAGACCAAATACCAGCACCTAGCCCGTACAGTGTATCGTTTGCAATGGCTAATGCTTCATTGTCATCCTTAAACGTTGTGACTGATAGGACAGGGCCAAAGATTTCTTCTTGGAAAATACGCATCTCGTTTGTTCCTTTAAAGATTGTTGGCTCAATATAAAACCCGTTATCCATTCCATCAACTTTACGTGTCCCACCACCAATTAAGCATTCAGCACCTTCTTGTTTTCCTATTTCAAGATAGGAAGTGATCTTCTCATGCTGTTCTTGAGAAGCCTGAGCACCAATCATTGTGTTCGGATCCAATGGATTTCCAGACGTGATTTCCTTCACTCGTTTTAATGCTCGCTCGATAAATTCATCGTAGATCGATTCATGTATTAGTGTCCGAGAAGGGCATGTACACACTTCACCTTGGTTTAATGCAAACATTACAAACCCTTCAATGGCTTTATCAAGGAAGGCATCATCTTTGTCCATAACATCTTTAAAGAAGATATTTGGTGATTTTCCACCAAGCTCTAGTGTGACCGGAATCAGGTTTTCTGTTGCGTATTGCATAATTAACTTACCTGTAGATGTCTCGCCCGTAAATGCAATTTTTGCAATTCGTTTGTTGGAGGCGAGAGGTTTCCCAGCTTCTTCTCCAAATCCATTTACAATATTCACAACACCAGCGGGTAGTAAGTCTTCGATGAGTTCGATCAGGACGAGGATAGAAGCTGGCGTTTGTTCAGCAGGTTTTAAAACAACGCAGTTTCCAGCCGCTAAAGCAGGAGCAAGCTTCCACACCGCCATTAATATAGGGAAATTCCATGGAATTATTTGACCAACTACACCTAGTGGCTCATGGAAATGGTAGGCAACCGTCTGCTCATCAATTTGGCTAAGCGTACCTTCCTGAGCACGAATGACCCCAGCAAAATAACGAAAGTGATCAACGGCAAGAGGAATATCTGCATTTAATGTTTCACGAACAGCCTTTCCATTATCCCATGTTTCAGCTACTGCTAATGTCTCTAGGTTTTCTTCAATTCGATCGGCAATCTTGTTAAGCAAAATGGCTCGCTCAGTCGGAGTGGTTTTTCCCCAACTACCTTTCGCATCATGAGCTGCGTCCAGTGCCAATTCAATATCTTTAGAGGAAGATCGGGCAATCTCACAAAAAACGTCTCCAGTTACTGGTGTTACATTTTCAAAATAACGACCATCCACAGGGGCTGTCCATTTCCCACCAATAAAATTGTCATAGCGTTCCTTAAACGTGACCACTGAATCGGTTGTTCCAGGTTGCTGATACACCATGAAAATCCCTCCAAAATAAGTATTTTTAGAATCCCTTTTATTGTATACCCTAGAGAGAATATATGTAAGCGCTTTATTTGTATTGTTTAAGTGATTAGGAAAAGAAATGGTTAAATGGTGGGTGAGGTGGGTGGAAATCAGTGAAGAGAGCAGGAAATCTGTAGAGAGTAGTCGGTATCAGTAAAGAGAAGTAGAAATCAGTAAAGAGAGCTGCATATCAGCAAAGAGCCACAGAAATCAGTAAAGCCAGCGTGTCCCAGAAAAGCACAAAATACGTCTCAAATTTATAAATCGTAATAATTACGCTTTACAACCTCTCAATCTAGATGTATAATTCGTAATAATTACGATTTACATAAAGTAGAGGAGGAAACAAATGTGTCGACGATACCAGTTACAGTGTTAAGTGGGTATTTGGGTGCGGGGAAAACAACGTTGCTTAATCATGTGTTGTCTAATAGAGAGGGCCTGCGGGTTGCCGTTATAGTAAATGACATGAGTGAAATTAATGTGGATGCAGATCTCATTGAGCAGGGGGGATTTAATCGTACGGAAGAAAAGTTGGTGGAGATGTCTAATGGGTGTATTTGCTGCACGCTGAGGGAGGATCTTTTAATAGAGGTAGAGAGGTTAGCCAAGCAAGGAAATATTGATTATATCCTCATTGAGTCGACGGGAATCTCAGAACCCGTACCTGTGGCTCAGACGTTCTCATACATTGATGAGGAAACAGGGATTAATCATGGGGAGTATTGTCATCTCGATACGATGGTGACAGTCGTGGATGCCAATCGATTTTGGCATGATTTTAATTCTGGAGAGACGCTGCTTGATCGTAAGCAAGCATTAAGTGAGGAAGATGATCGTGATATTGTTGATCTTTTAATTGATCAGATTGAATTTTGTGATGTGCTCATTTTGAATAAGGTTGACATGCTTGAGGAAGAGCATTTAAAGCTATTAAAAGGAGTAGTGAAAAAGCTTCAGCCAGAGGCGAAATTAATTGAAACAAATCACAGTATTGTAGATCCAAAAGATATTCTGAATACAGGATTATTTAATTTTGAGTCGGCAAGTACGGAGGCTGGCTGGATAAAAGAGCTTGAGGCAGAGGAGCATACACCAGAAACAGAGGAATATGGGATTAACTCTTTTGTCTATAAGAGGCGCAGACCTTTTCATTCGGAGCGCTTTGAGAAATGGTCAGATTACTTCCCGAAAGAAGTGGTTCGTGCGAAAGGAACCGTCTGGTGTGCGACTCGAAATGATTTAGTATTAATGCTTTCTCAAGCAGGTCCATCTGCAACGCTGGAGCCTGTTGCTTATTGGGTTGCCTCCTTGCCTAAGGCTGAGCAGGTTTATTATAAGCAAATGAACCCAGATACACTCTCAGATTGGGACGCGGTATGGGGCGATCGAAAAACAGAGGTTGTCTTTATTGGGATCGGCTTAGATCAAGAGATGATTAGTCGAGAGCTTGATTACTGTCTTTTGACAGATGATGAAATGAAAGCGGATTGGTCTCAATTCAGAGATCCATATCCGTGGCAAGTGACTCGTAGTGAGCAAACAACTTAACTAACTGGAGGAAACAAATATGGCTAAAAAATCTAAAATCGCAAAAGAACGCAAACGGCAAGAACTAGTTAAAAAGTATGCTGTTCTTCGAAAGGAATTAAAGGAAAAAGGAGATTATGTTGCACTTAGAAAGTTACCTCGTGACTCTTCCCCTACAAGATTAACTACTCGTTGCGAGGTGACAGGCAGACCTCGTGGAGTTCTAAAGAAGTTTAAATTATCAAGAATTAAATTCCGTGAGATGGCACATAAAGGGCAAATTCCGGGAGTGAAAAAAGCAAGTTGGTAATAGAGTTGGCAGAAGTTGGTTCAATCCTTCTTCTGCTTTTTTACGTTTAAAAAATGAATGTACGTGGGTAAACAAGATAATAGAGTATCAATATTGGAGGCGGATAATCATGGATTTACACAATCATTTAACGAATGGAATTCCAAAACAAAGACAAGAAAAGCAACCTGGTGATGAGCACGTCATGGATCCTTTACCGATTTTTGAAGATGATCAGTACAAAGGGTCCGATAAATTAAAGGGAAAAGTCGCTCTAATCACAGGTGGAGATTCAGGTATTGGACGAGCGGTGGCTGTAGGATACGCGAAGGAAGGGGCACATATTGCGATTGTCTACCTCGATGAGCATGAGGATGCTGAGGCTACGAAGCAGCGTGTTGAAAAAGAAGGGGTAAGCTGTATTACAATTTCAGGTGACGTAGCCGATGAAACATTTTGTAAAGAAGCGGTTGAGCGGACGGTAACAGAGCTTGATGGGTTAGATATCCTTGTAAATAATGCGGCTGAACAACATCCTGTGGATAGTTTAAAAGAGATCTCAGCTGAACAGCTTCATCGCACGTTTGCGACTAATTTTTACTCGTATGTGTATTTTACAAAGGCAGCGCTAGATTATTTGAAGCCAGGTAGTAGTATTATTAACACCTCTTCAATTAATCCGTATCGCGGAAACCCTTCTTTAATTGATTATACGAGTACAAAAGGGGCGGTTAATGCATTTACTCGCTCGATGTCTCAATCCCTCGTTCAAGAGGGAATCCGTGTAAATGGCGTTGCACCAGGTCCAATCTGGACACCACTTATTCCAGCATCCTTTTCTGAAGAGAAAGTTTCTGAGTTTGGCCAGAATAATGCAATGGGACGGCCAGGACAACCAGTTGAACACGTTGGAGTCTATGTATTGCTAGCATCAAATGACTCTTCCTATATGACAGGTCAAACGATTCACATAAACGGTGGAGATTTCGTACACACATGATTCATACAAGCCTCAGTTTCTTTGATGAAACTGAGGTTTTTTTGAATAGTGCTTGCACTTTTTTTGACTTTCATGAATGATAAGATTGAGTATATTTGAAATGGAGGAACTTTTTTGTATAAACAACCTATTTTTTTAAAACCGGTTTTCAAAGAGCGAATTTGGGGAGGCACAAAGCTAAAGGATGTTTTTGATTACGATATTCCTTCGTCACAAACTGGGGAATGTTGGGGGATATCTGCTCATCCCAATGGACCATCGATCATTCGAAATGGACCACTTGAAGGAAAGACATTAATGGAAGCATGGGATCAAAACCGCGAATTGTTTGGTGGAGAAGAAGGAGACCGTTTTCCTCTGCTCATTAAAATTTTAGATGCGGATGCTGACTTATCTGTTCAAGTTCACCCTGACGATACATATGCTAAGGTGCATGAAAATGGTGAATTAGGAAAAACAGAATGTTGGTATGTGATTGACTGTGAGCCGGGAGCTGAATTAATTTATGGGCATACAGCTGATACCAAAGAGACACTCGCTAAAGCCATTGAAGACGGGGAATGGGACACATTACTAAAACGAGTGCCTATCCAAAAAGGTGATTTTTTCTATGTTCCAAGCGGCACGATTCATGCTTTGGGAAAAGGAACCCTTATCCTCGAGACGCAACAAAGCTCTGACACAACGTATCGAGTATATGACTTTGATCGTACGGATGATAACGGCAATAAAAGGGAGCTTCATGTTAAACCTTCTATCGAGGTAACGACAGTGCCGCATCGCGATTTTCCGACTACTCGTGTTTGTCAGGAAGTTGAAGGTCTGAAGAATACACAGCTTGTTGCAGAAACGTTTTTTAGCGTATATGAATGGAAGCTTTGCGGAACAGTCGAACGACCGGCACCAGAAAAGTATTTACTAGCAAGCGTATTAGAGGGATCGGGGAATATCGTTGTTGATGGTATTGCTCACCCTTTTGAAAAAGGTTCTCACTTTATTATTCCTGCTACGATTGGAACGTACTCTATATCAGGTGGAGCCACATTAATTGTGTCTCATACGCCATAATGCAAAAAACAGGAGCTCCTAAGCAGAGGCTCCTGTTTTTCTTATTTTTTAAGTTTAGGCAATTGCATGTAAGTCCCTGCACGCCAGATCCATTCAAGTGGACCCATTCTGAAGTATGAAAGCCAGACTTTACTTAAAATCAACTGGATAACAAACACTGCAACAGCAATCAAAGCACCTGCAAATATTCCAATCGAATCAAAGAGACCGAATCCATACTGATAAAATAGAGTCGTCATAATGAGTGATTGGAATAAGTAATTTGTAAATGCCATGCGACCAGCGTAAGCAAATGGCTGAAGCAGTTTCTTGCCACGTTCAGTGGTGACCGCTAAAACAAAGGCTGAAACAAAAAATGCCGTTAGAAATGGTCCTCCAACAAACGTTTGTAACTTGACTAGCTGCATACTTTCTGTGAATAAGGCAACGGGGATTTTTGTTAACAGAGCTATTCCGAGACCAATCCACATAATGACCTTCCATTTCTTCTTATGAGTCAGTGGGTCTTTAATCCAACCCTTTCTCATCACATAAGCACCAAGCAAAATGAGCCCAATCACACCTATAACTTGAGTGGAAACAAACAAGAAACTACCTATTGCACCAGGCATCACTGGATTCTCTGTCTGTCTAAACTCTACAACGTCAGCGTAAGAACCCTCTGCTAATACGTCTATTTCTTTTTCGCTATATCCAATCGAAGGATCTACAGCTCTAATCTCTTCTTCAGTCATGCCCTTTGTTGTTAGATCATAAAGTGAATCTGGCACTAGCGAGCAGGAGCCAAGTAGTCCAATCAGGATAAGTCCTGTAATAACAAGCCCTCTAGCTGGCATCATTAGACAGAAGAATAATAAAACAGAAGCTAATGCATAAGGAAGAAGAATATCACCATTCCATAAATAGATTGCATGCAAATAGCCAACAAGACCAAGGATTACAGTTCTACGCCAAAATACAGCGTTAAAGTTTAGGCCTTTTTCTAGCAGTCTATGTTTCTGAAGAGCCATTCCGTAACCAAATAAGAAAGAGAATAATGGATAAAAGCTAGCTTGCACAAAGATAAAAATTAAACTTTCCGTAAAACGATCGATGCCACCATTAGGGTAGGGGTTTGTGTTACTTGGATCATAGAGTAACCCAAATTGGAAATGAATGCTGTTAGCAAGAATAATACCAAGTAAAGCGAAGCCTCTTAACATATCCAGGCTAATGATTCGATCCTGTTCAAGTGTAGGTACGGAACGGTTGTTCACTTATTCAACTCCTTTAGTATGTATGACAAGTGTGGAAAGGTTTCGATCTTAGCTTTGTCGTGATAAAGTAGAAGATAGAATACATTCATTAATTAGTTTACACCAATTTCATCCATGTGTGTATAACAATAGGTAAGGGCAAGCATTATGATTTTTCCTTGAAGAGGTGGTAAAAACATGACAAATGAATTGATTCAAACGATGAGTGCTCATCGCTCTATTCGGAAGTTTACAGATCAAGAGATTAGCGATGCACAAGTGAGTCTGTTGACGGATGCAGCGAGATGGGCGCCAAGCTCTCATCATGTTCAAGCGTACAGTATCATTGTTATTCGTAACAAAGAAAAAAAAGAAACACTTTCTTCATTAACCGGAGGACAACGTTGGGTGGAAGAATGTCCAGTATTTTTAGTGATTTGTGCAGATTACCATCGCATTGGAGAAGCAAGCAAACGGCATGATCAACCTCTTGAAATAGGTGGAGCGGAACAGCTGCTTGTTGGTGCTGTGGATGCAGCCCTAGTTGCCCAAAATATATTGTTAGCTGCTGAGTCACTTGGACTTGGAGGAGTCATGATTGGTGGAATTAGGAATCAACCTGAAGAGGTGACGAAGCTACTTCACTTACCAGCCAATACGTTTCCAGTGATGGGGATGTGCCTAGGCTACCCAGACCAAGATATTGAGCAGAAACCTAGATTACCTAAAGAAGCGTCTGTGTTCTTTGAAACATATCAGAGTGCTTCTATACCTCAAGCATTGGAAGATTATAATGAAATCATGCAAACCTATTACGGATCTCGTCAAACGAATGCGAAACAACAAACATGGTCAGAGCAAATGGCAAGTTATATGGGAAAAGCAAATCGCCCCCATATGAATGACTATTTACGAAAACAAGGCTTTCTAACAAATTTATAATACGCGTTGATTTGATATAGATAGGTAAGAGATGAGGGATAAAGAGTGAAATTCAAACATAGCGAAGCTCTAGAGCGGTTACCAAAACAGTTTTTTGCTGAATTGGTTCGAAAAACAGTAGAACTAAAAAAATCGCATGATGATGTAATCAATCTAGGTCAAGGCAATCCAGATCAGCCCACACCTGCTCATATTATTGAGCAGTTAAAAGAAGCTTCAGCTAATCCGTTGTACCATAAATATGCTCCATTCAGCGGATATGGATTTTTAAAAGAAGCGGTAGCTGAATACTATAAGCGAGAATGTAATGTGGAGATCGATCCAGAAACAGAAGTAGCAATTCTCTCAGGAACAAAAACGGGTTTGGTTGAGGTTAGCCAATGTTTGTTGAATGCTGGTGATACAGCTCTTGTGCCTGATCCAGGGTATCCGGATTACTGGTCAGGTATTGCGTTGGCAGGTGCGCATATGCAAAGCATGCCTCTGCTTAAGGAAAATGGATTTCATCCAGACTTCTCAATCCTTTCAGATCATGTATTGAACCAAGCGAAATTAATGTTTCTTAATTACCCGAATAACCCAACTGGCGCAGTAGCTACTCCTGAATTATTCACAAGAACAGTTGAATTAGCCCAGAAGCATGAGATTTGTATTGTTCATGATTATGCGTATGGTGCAATTGGGTTTGATGGAGAAAGACCAAAAAGCTTTTTGGAGACACCCGGAGCAAAAGACGTAGGAATTGAGATGATGACTCTTTCCAAGACCTATAATATGGCAGGTTGGAGAGTTGGATTCGCGGTTGGTAATAGTAGTGTAATTGAGGCAATTAATCTGATTCAAGATCATTATTACTGCAGCCTTTTTGGCGGGGTACAGGAGGCGGCAGCCCATGCTTTAACTGCTGATCAATCATGTGTACATGAATTAGTGGCTACATATGAATCAAGACGAAATGTATTGGTAGAGGAAGCGGCACGAATCGGTTGGAATGTATCCGCTCCAGCCGGATCCTTTTTTGCTTGGTTTCCCGTACCAGAAGGATATACATCAGAAGCATTTGCGGACCTGCTTCTTTATAAGGCGAGAGTCGTTGTCGCACCAGGCAATGGTTTTGGAGAATACGGTGAGGGATTTGTCCGACTTGGTCTATTATGTGAAGAGGATGAGCTCAGAGACGCAATGAGTAGAATAGGGGACTTACACCTATTTTAAAGGAGTTAAGAGTCAAACGAACATAAGATAAAGGGGAGAAGAATTTTGAGTATACAAGACATTCAAAACATATTCTGTATTGGCCGTAATTACGCTCAGCATGCAAAGGAACTAGGTAATGAGATACCAAAGTCTCCGATTCTTTTCACGAAGCCAACCGGCGCTTTAACTTTGGCAGACGGACAAACCCTCACTTATCCTAGTGGTCAAGGGGAAATCCATCATGAGCTTGAAATCGTCCTGAAGGTGGGAAAAAAGACTGATTCACAATCCGTGAATGATCGTGTGGTTGAGATGGCTCTAGGCATTGACTTAACATTGCGTGACTTGCAATCAGAGCTCAAAAAGAAAGGTCATCCTTGGGAAAGAGCTAAAGGATTTCGTCACTCTGCCATTTTGACTCCTTTTTGGAGCTTCCCTGGTATGGAAGCAATCGAACAGACTAGCTTCTCATTACAAAAAAATGGAGAAACCATTCAAGAAGGTACTAGTTCTGAAATGCTGTTTAACTTTCAGCGAGTAATAGATGAATGTGAACAGGCATTTGGATTATCTGAAGGCGATATTATCTATACGGGAACTCCTGAGGGTGTTGGACCTATTGCGCAGGATGATTTCTTTTCACTGTATTGGGGGAAAGAAGAAAAGGGACGTTTTTATGTTTCCTTTTAAACCGTAATTAAGGAGGTATCATGTCACATACTCAGATCTTTGCACATAGAGGATTTTCGGGGAAATATCCTGAGAATACGATGACAGCCTTTAAGCAAGCAGAAAAAGCAGGGGCAGATGGTATTGAGCTAGATGTTCAGCTTACTAAGGATGCTATCCCTGTCATTATTCATGACCGAACTGTGAATCGAGTGACAACGGGTAAGGGAAGAGTTAGTTCTTATACTTTACAAGAGATTCAACAGTTAAAGATGAAAGACAATGAACATGAGAAAATCCCAACATTTGAAGAGTTCTTGGCCTGGACAAAAAATCACTCTCAGCTTTTAAATGTTGAGTTGAAGACAGAGTTAACGGACCGTTCTCATATAAAAGAATTGATCTTGCCACTATTAAATAAATATGGAGTGGAAGAGCGTACCATATTATCTTCGTTTGATCATAAGGCTCTCTATTTGGCGAAACAAGAAAAACCGCATGTTGAAGCGGCTGCTCTCGTTCACCAAGCGATGGTTAACCCAGAAGATTATCTTCGTATGTTAGAAGTAGAGGGCATTCACTTTAAGTCTTCAAGTTTACTAATGCACGAAGCACAAGCATTGCAGGAAAATGGCTTCGCAATTCGTCCATATACTGTGAATACTGTAGATATGATGAGGCAGTTTTTTTCATGGGGATGTGAAGGGATCTTCACTGATTTTCCTGATTTGGCCTTAGACGTCCGCGATCGAAGGATATCAGGGTACTAAGCCCCATATGTCCGTCGCATATTCGGATATTGTTCGATCACTAGAGAAGTAACCGGAATGCGCAATATTAATAAGACATTTTTTTTGCCAGGTTTGTGAATCAAGAAATTGATTCTGAACCTGGTTTTGTACGTTAACGTAACTACCAAAATCCTTTAGTAGGAAGTATTCATCCCCTTTAAACAACAACGAATAATAGATATCCTGAAAGGCAACGGTGTCACCTGTAATGGATCCATCTACTAACCTTTGTAAAACCTTCTGCAATCGTAGGTCTTGATTATAAATTTCCCTTGGTGAATACTGCCCGTTTCTTTCATATGCTAATACTTCTTCTGCCCGAATTCCAAATTCAAAAAAGTGTTCTGTAGTGATTAATTCAGTCATCTCTATGTTTGCTCCATCCATTGTTCCGATGGTAAGAGCGCCATTCATCATCATTTTCATGTTTCCAGTTCCTGATGCTTCTTTTGAGGCGGTTGAAATTTGTTCACTAATATCAGCAGCTGGTATAATCCATTCAGCTTGTGACACATTGTAATTAGGTAGAAATAGAACATTGAGTTTGCCCTTTGCGAGTGGATCTTGATTGATTTGCTCAGCTACTGAGGAAATCAAAGAGATGATTCGTTTCGCATACAGGTAACCAGGTGCTGCTTTTGCTCCAAAGATAAACGTTCGAGGGACCTTGATTGCTTCTGGCTTTTCATGGCATACATCCCAAAGGTACAAGATATGCAGAAGGTTTAGTAGCTGTCGCTTGTATCCGTGAAGTCGTTTAATCTGAACATCAAATAAGGATTCAACGAAAATATCATGACCAGTTTCAGCTTTGATTTTGTCTACAAGTCTTATTTTATTAGCATGTTTGATAGCTGAGAGTTGTAAGAGAACGTCAGGATCATTTGTAAATTTGAGCAAATCCTTTAATGCTTGAGGGTCAGTTTTCCATTGGTCGCCAATTAACTCTGAGATAAAACGTGCAAGAAGTGGATTGGCATTCATCAACCATTGCCTATGGCTAATACCGTTTGTTTTGTTTGTAAATCGATTAGGAAAATGAGTAGAAAACGATTTCATTAATTGATTTTTTAAGATAGAAGAGTGAAGCTTTGCCACACCGTTTACTGTATGACTTCCAACAACAGCAAGGCGGGCCATATGAATATTCTCCTGATAGATAATCGAAAGGTCCGCGAACGACTCCCAATCCTCTAACCCCTTATATTCTACTTCTAGACAAAAGCGACGATTTATTTCTTCGATAATTAAAAAGATTCGAGGTAGTTGTTCTTTTACTAAAAATACAGGCCATTTTTCTAACGCTTCATCTAGTAACGTATGATTGGTATATGAGATTACTGAGGTTGTTAGGTTCCACGCCTCTTCCCAACCTAACTTATAATTATCAACTAATACTCTCATTAATTCAGGGATAATTAATGCAGGGTGAGTGTCATTAATTTGAATAGAGAGTTTATCTGGTAAATCAAAGATCTGATGGTCATCAGACTTAAAAAAAGAAGTCAAAATTCGTTGTAGGCCTGCGGAAACTAGAAAATACTGTTGTCTAAGCCGTAGCACTTTCCCTTCATAATGGGAATCATCGGGATAAAGAAATTCTGTAATTTCTTCAGCTTTTCGTTTTACTTTTGCATAGGCTTCAAATTCAACGGGTTGTTGCCCAGGTATTGACTCCGCTTGCCAAACCGTTAAGTAATTAACGCGCTGATTATGATAACCCAAAATTGGAATCTGGTAAGGAATGGCTTTAATCCGTTCAGGACCAATTACATCAAATGTGAGACGGTTGTCTTTGTAGCCAGAAACCAACCGACCACCAAATTGGATTGTGACGGCTTCTTCTGAATAGATCTCTTCCCATGGGTACCCATCTTCGCCAATCCACTTATCTGGCAATTCGACTTGTTTACTGTTTGAGATTTTTTGTTCAAATAGCCCATATTGATAGCGAAGTCCCATACCATGACCTGCAAAGTCGAGGGCAGCGAGGGAGTCCAAGAAACAAGAAGCTAATCGTCCTAACCCCCCATTACCAAGAGCTGCATCTAACTCGCTTTGGAAGATTAGGTCAGGATTATAGTGGTGGGCTCTCAAAATTTCTTTGCAAGACTCAAGTAGATCAAGATTCAGAAGGTTCGTTTCAATAAAACGCCCTGGAAGAAATTCCATAGAAAAATAGTAGACTTGCTTTTGGCTCGTATCAGGTTTTGCATCACGTGTGTGCGGCAACAGCTGATCTTTTATAAGAGAGGTGAGTAAGACGAGGACCTCATCATGCTGAAGAGGCCCTGCATGAAGTAATTTCTTTGACAATGTTTCTTTGAACACCTTCTGATTGATCAGCACGTTGATTCCACACTCCTTTTCGTTCGCGAAGCCCATCATAAATGATGTGATAGAGTTTAGCAGAGTTTTTCCAACTAAGTTCAGTGGCTGCACCATTAGTCAGCAATTTGTTCCATTGGGTCTTGTTGTGGAAAATAGAAATCGCTCGTATGATCGTTAATCTGAGGTCACCTGATGACATCGTGTGAAACGTGAACCCATTACCTGTTCCTGTATGTGGATGGAAGGGTTGAATGGTATCCTTTAATCCTCCTGTTGCTCTAACCACGGGAACACAACCATAACGAAGAGAAATCAACTGACTTAATCCACACGGTTCAAATAAAGATGGCATAAGCAGCATGTCTGCTCCAGCATATATTCGTCTCGCTTTGGCTTCGTCAAATCCATGAAAAAAAGATAATTTTTTTGGGAAACGATGTTCCAGAGAGAATAATGCTTGTTCTAACTCATGTGAGCCACTCCCTAGCACAATGACTTGAATACGCTCATGATCAAGGAGTTTATTTAATGTTTCTATTAGTAAGGCAATACCTTTCTCAGGTACGAGTCTTGATACCACGGCAAATAATGGTGTCGAGATCGACATGGATAGGCCTGCTTCTACTTGAAGGCTTCGTTTGTTAATATCCGATGCTAGGGACCTGCTACTGTATGGGGCAATTAGCTCCTTATCTTGAGCAGGGTTGTAATCAATTAAATCAATTCCGTTCACGATCCCAGTTAAGTCTGCAGAGCGTTGCCTAAGTAAGCTATCGAGCTTATAACCAAACTCAGGCTGTTGAATTTCATTTGAATAAGACGGGCTAACTGTAGTAATGCGATCTGCTTCAGCAATACCTGCTTTTAGATAGTTTACGTGATCGTCCATCTCTATAATCGGGTAAGCCTGATCATCAAAGTGCAGCAGTTCTTTAAACACAGAAGGAGGGAACTGTCCTTGATACGCTAGATTATGAATAGTTACAACTGTTTTGATTTGACTGTCCCATGATTTTGCACGTATATAGGCAGGAATAAGACTGGTCTGCCAGTCGTGACAGTGAATAATCGAAGGCTTTTGTTTCATGTGTTGAACCCACTCTAAAATGGCATGGCAAAAAAAAGCATATCGTTCACCGTCATCATGATCACCATAAAGAGAAGGTCGATTAAAATAATAATCGTTTTCTAGAAATAAATAACGAACCTTCTGATGCGTTAATTCATATACTTGGCAGGTTTGCTGACGCCATTTTACCCAGACAGAAAGAGAGTGAATCCAGTTCAGCTGCTGAATCCATTCTTCTGAAAGGTTTCTATGCTTAGGCAGAATCACGGTAACGGCTCCCTCTGGCATATCTAAAGCCTGTGGTAAAGAACCGATTACATCTGCCAATCCTCCTGTTTTAAAAAAAGGGGTACATTCTGTGGCAACGTGGATGATATCTGTTTGTTTGTCAGGCATGTAACATGCTCCTTTTAAACAAAATTTCTTTTGTTAGATTCAAGTGTGAGTTGGTTTGTCGCGGCTGTTCGTTTGCTTTTGAAGCGTATACTGGAGAGCTCATGTTGAATATCAGCTTGTGTGATCAGCATAATGTCATCGTCTGAGCCGAACGAGAAGTTATCTGGAACATATGTGTTCTCCGCAACAATTACTTTGTGTAAGGTTACATTCTTTCCTATATACGAACCGGGTAGAATAACTGATTGTTTGATAACAGATCCTTCCGAGATGGTTGCAGATGGAGAGACGACAGATTGACATACCTTTTGATGCAGTGGGACAGAGCTTGATTGAACGGAAAAAGCTAATCCGTGTGGAGGGTCAGATGCAAACAGTGGCCACTTCTGATTTTCTTCAAAAGGTGTATACGTATTAGCTAGGTCCATTTGCGTTTGCCAATAAGATTGTATAGTCCCAACATCACGCCAATAATGCTCGTATGGAAAGGCGAATAATTTTTCTTGGTGTTTAAGCATAGTGGGCAAAATATCTTTGCCGAAATCATGCGCAGAGCTGGAATCATCAGCATCAGCAAGCAAGTGTTTCTTTAATGTCTGCCATTTAAATAAGTAAATGCCCATTGAGGCGTTATTGCTTGTAGGATTAACAGGTTTCTCTTGAAACTCAAGAATGGCATCATGTGGATTAACATGAAGGATCCCGTAACGACTAGCCTCCTTAAAGGGAACTTGTATGGATGCAACAGTTACGTCAGCATCTTTTTCGAGATGAAATGCCATCATTTTTTCATAGTCCATCTGATAGATATGGTCACCTGAAAGAACTAGCACATGACTTGGTTGAAATGATTCTGCGTATTCTAAGTTCTTGTAAACAGCATCTGCCGTTCCTGAGTATAAAGAATCAGTCGAAGGAAGCAGGTCGATGTTCATTCCCCAAGAATCATTGTTTTGCAAATGGCTGTGGAGGGTTTCGGGCTTATACTGCGTCAAAACTCCGACATGTTGAATGCCTGAACGAGAGCAATTACTTAGTGTAAAATCAATAATTCGAAACTTTCCACCAAACGAAACAGCTGGTTTGGCCTCTTCTTTTGTTAGGGCTCCTAATCTGGTACCTGCACCTCCTGCTAAAACCAAAGCTAAACAATTCATCACAGAGTTCACGTAATTCCCCCTTCTTTCTAGGACGATGTTAGAAGTTAGTCGATATGTATTGATACGTATGAGAGTGTAAGCGTTTTCTATTCCTTCTTCAGAAAGGTTTTTAAAAAAAATCCGATATCAAACGGAGTTTCTCTTTATTATTCATCAAGTACAGTCGATATATAGGTAACTAGAGAAATAGAATAATGTCGAATGATGACGAATGAATTTAGAAATTAAGAGCAGGGGGATAATATAATATGGACGCTAGATATGTAAATGCAATTGTGAGAGCAACAAAAGGTATATTAACGAATCACCTGGGAGCAGAAGTGAATTTTCTTCTACCAAAGTTAGGAGAAGGCAGTGTAACAAGTAATGATATCTCGGTTATCCTAGGCGTGAAGGGTGAGCTAGCTGGGCAAATTATTTGTAGCTTTGATAAAAATACAGCTAAAAATATTGTAAGCACAATGATGGGTGGCATGCCTATTGAAGAATTAGATGAGATGGGTTGGAGCGCTGTTCGGGAATTCGGTAATTGGATTGCAGGTTCCACCGCAACGGAATTATCATTGGAGAACTGTATCATCGATGTCACACCACCTGTTACAAATGAAGGTCTTTCTATTTTTCACTCTTCAGAGAAGTACTTGACGTTATCGCTAGAAAGTTCACTTGGCCTTGTTCAGATTCATTTATCTTTTCAAGCTGTTGAAGAGAAGATCCGTTCTTAATTGAACGGATTTTTTTCATTTAGATGAAAATACTATTCAAACGATCTAAAAAGAGGTACACTACCTATCGTAATCGGTGAATGAATGAAAGGAGTGAACGAGATTGAAAGAGATTGATGTTTCCAAGTTTGAAAAGAAGATGATTATTCGAAACATTGAAGCAAGAGACTTCGATGATATTATAGAAATGTCTAAAGTTTGTTTTAAAAATATGGAGCCTTGGCAGCTTGATCAGCTACGTAGCCATATTGAGATCTTTCCTGAGGGACAATTTTGTGTAGAGTATGACGGAGAGATTATTGGGTCTTGTTCAAGCTTAATTATTAACTTTGATGAATATGACGATCAACATACATGGGATGAAATTACGGATAAAGGATATATCACGAATCATGACTCTGAAGGGTATAACCTGTATGGGATTGAAGTAATGGTTCACCCAAGCTTTAGAAGAATGAAAATTGGACGCAGATTGTATGAAGCACGTAAGGATTTAGCAAGAGAGCTAAACTTGAAGAGTATTATTATTGGAGGACGCATTCCGAACTATTCAAAACATGCGAGTGAATTAACACCAAGACAGTATGTAGAAGAAGTGACGATGCATAATCTTTATGATCCTGTGTTGACGTTCCAAGTTGTTAATGGCTTTACATTAAAGCGAGTGAACTCTAACTACCTAGATGATGATAAGGCATCCATGCGATATGCAACGTTAATGGAATGGAACAATATTGATTATCGTCCAACGATACCAAAGCGTAAGTTTAAGACGTCCTTCCCAGTTAGAATTACGACCATTCAATATGAGATGAAGAAAATATCCTCCTTTGAAGACTTTGCGGTGCAATGTGAATACTACACGGATGTAGCGGCAGGGTTTAATTCAGACTTTGCCATCTTCCCTGAAATTTTCACACTTCAGCTCTTATCTTTTCTACCAGAGAAAAGTCCAAGTAGAGCCATTAGAAGGCTGACAGAGTTCACTGAGGATTATATTGAGCTGTTCACGACTCTTGCTGTACGATATAACATCAATATTGTGGGTGGATCTCATTTTGTTGAAGAAGAAGGAAAAATCTTTAATATTGCGTATTTGTTCCGTCGTGATGGAACCATTGAGAAGCAATATAAAATACATGTAACACCAAACGAGCGTCTTTTCTGGGGAATCTCAGGTGGAGATGAAGTAAAGGTATTTGATACAGACTGTGGCAAAATTGCGATTCAAGTTTGTTATGATATTGAGTTTCCTGAACTTGCACGTATTGCTGTGGATAAAGGAGCCAATATTATTTTCACTCCTTTCTGTACAGATGACCGTCAAGGCTATCTACGAGTTAGATATTGTTCTCAGGCAAGAGCGATTGAGAATCAGGTGTACACCGTTATCTCAGGAACAGTAGGTAATCTTCCTGACGTTGAGAACATGGACATCCAGTACGCACAATCAGGAATCTTTAGTCCTTCCGACTTCACGTTCCCTCGAGATGGCATTGTTGGGGAATGTAATCCTAATATTGAAACGGTGGTAGTAGGGGATGTTGATTTAGAGATCCTACGTAGACATAGACGCTCTGGTAGCGTGAACCAGCTGCGTGACCGTCGTCATGATGTTTATCACATTTCGTATAAACAACCTTAATAACTCATTAGAAGAAGTACCTTTCATAGGTGCTTCTTTTTTTGTTGTTTGTATCCCATGTTGAGTGGCCAAACTATAACAAAAAGGAAGTAGAGGAGAATACGATGCTTGAGAAAAAGCAAAATCATGAATATATCCAAGTATGCGTTCTTTTTGGTTTACTGATTTTCATTACGTTCCTAGGATGGATTGGTCCTTTCTTAGAATCGAGTCAGGAAGACTGGCAGATTCATGAGGTGCATGTAGCAGAAGGATACCGCCCCTATCTAACAGAGAATGTACAGGTATTTATAGAAAATTCAGAAGGAATCCCTGTACTGGATGGAAATGTATCACTTGAAGCTCGTCATGTGCAGTCGGGTACGTCTATTAAAAAGTGGATGCATCATTTGGATGAGGGGTTATATGAGGCAGAATGTTTGTTCACA
Organism: Alkalicoccobacillus murimartini; assembly: GCF_030813245.1. Taxonomy (GTDB): domain Bacteria; phylum Bacillota; class Bacilli; order Bacillales; family Bacillaceae_D; genus Alkalicoccobacillus; species Alkalicoccobacillus murimartini. Next base: position 66,703 of record NZ_JAUSUA010000001.1, read on the forward strand.
GAATCAGGAACATGGCAGGTCAATGTGAAGGTGAGAAGCAACCGTCATAGCCAAACGTTTCGTTATACGTTAACCGTTCAACAAGGTGCTTCAACTATAGATCCTAAAGATCTAAGAAAATAGAATGAAAAGCAAGATTGATGTATACTAAAATAAAAGAAAAGAGAGTGAAACAATTAGCTTGTGCAGAACGTATAGTATAGCTGTGAAGGATGTAGGAGGGGGAATGGAACCCAATGAGTAGAACGTTTTCAGGGGAGAGCAGAAACGATCAAATTGAGGCATTAAAGCAGCCGGGTCTTGAGGTTTTGATCATTGGGGGAGGCGTGACAGGTGCAGGTATTGCCTTAGACGCTCAAGTACGAGGATTCAAAACAGGCATCATTGATCAACATGATTTCTCAAGCGGTTCTTCAAGTCGCACAAACAAGCTTATTCAAGGGGGAGTAAGTGATCTTAAGCATATGGATGTGAAGACATTTGCGGAGTTAGGTAGAGAGAGATCTATTATTCTAGATAATGCACCACATCTCGTTGCACCACTGACTATGCTTTTGCCCGTATATAAAAAAGGGGCTTTTGGTCGAATTCAGGCTTCATTAAGTCTTCGCGTGTATGATCGTTTGGTTGAACTCAACAAAAAAGATAGAAGACATATGTTAAATAAGCGTCAGGCTCAAAAACAGGAACCTCTCTTAAAAACGGATAACCTTAAGAGTGCTGGGCTTTACAATGAGTTTCAAACGAATGATGCCAGATTAACGATAGAAGTATTAAAGGTAGCTTCAGCAAGGGGAGCTAGAACGGCAAGCTATCTTAAGGCTGAGTCTTTTCTTTATGAACAAGGGAAAGTTGCTGGTGTAATGGCAGTAGATCAAATAACCGGTGAAGCACATAAGATTTATGCTAAGTATATTGTGAACGCATCAGGTGCTTTGATTGACGATTTGCGTGAGCAAGATCGTTCTTTGGAAGGACAGCGCCAGCCATATTTGGAGAAGATACATATAGTACTCGATCGACAATCTCTACCTATACAGCAAGGGATTTACTTTGAAAATGAAGATGGGCACATGCTATATGCCATTCCATTTGGTGAGAAGATTTATGTTGGTCCTAAAGAAGTTGATTCAACAAATCCTTCAAATCAATATACGCATGAAGCTGATTACCTACTGAATGCCTTAAATCAGATTTTTCCTTCTGTACAGCTGTTAAGAGAACATATTGAGTCGGTTTGGCTTGATCATGAACCTCCTCAAACCTATAAACGTTATAGTAAAACGGATGAGGTGATTATTTCTACCTCTGGTTTAAGGTCTGTTCATTCTAATCAGATGGCAGGATATCGTCTTTTGGCTGAACGAGTGGTGGATTCAATTGAAAAGGAAAACGGACAATCTATCGGTAGTCAAACCGATTCAATTACCTTATCTGGGGGTCAAGTTGGAGGAGTCGATCGATTTGATACGTTTTTAAAAACAAAGGCTGCTGAAGGAGAGTCGTTAGGAATTGCTTATGATGAGGCCTATGCTCTTTCTATTTTATATGGATCAAATATAACGAATATTTGGTCTAGGGTACGAACAAGCAGACGTCGTGCTTCTGAGTCTGGTTTACCACCTATTTTGTTTGCTCAGCTAACCTATGCGATTGATGAAGAAATGGTCATATCCCCACTTGATTTCTTAGTTCGCAGAACACATGCGTTATATTTTAATCGAAAACTAATGGAAAAATGGATGGATCCAGTTTTTCGATACATGCAAGAACGGTTTCAGTGGGACGAGCAGGAAAGCTTACTCTGGCAAAATCAAATGGATCATGAACTCAAAACGACTAGCTTAGTTTATCCAGAAAACGAACACTAGCAGGAGCAGGAAAAACATAGTAAACTAGAGTATATTGTGAAATTGTTGATGAATTAGGAGGAGATCTTTTGGATTGGAAACAAAGCTATGAGAAATGGTCTAACTTTAGTGCATTAGAGCTAGATGTGAAAGAGGAGCTTCAGGCCCTTAGTGGGGATGAAACGTCACTTGAAGACTGTTTCTATAAAAATCTTGAATTTGGAACAGGGGGTATGCGCGGAGAAATTGGCCCGGGACCTAACCGAATGAATACATATACCGTTCGTCGTGCAGCAAAAGGGCTGGCGGATTACTTAACCCAAGAAGGAGAAGAGGCAAAAAAACGTGGTGTTGTCATTGCGTATGATTCACGTCATAAGTCTCCACAATTTGCGCGTGAAGCAGCATTAACATTAGGACAACACGGAGTTACTGCCTATGTCTTTAATGACCTTCGTCCGACACCTGAGCTTTCTTTTGCCGTACGTCACCTGAATGCATACGCAGGCATTGTGATTACAGCTAGTCATAACCCTCCTGAATACAATGGTTTTAAAGTGTATGGTCCAGACGGCGGACAACTACCACCAGGACCAGCAGATGAATTGGTTAGCTACGTGGATGCGATCCAAAATGAATTATTGATTGAAGTTGGCGATGAAATAGAACTAAAAAGCGAACTTATGTATCAAGTCGTGCCACAAGATGTAGATGACGCTTATAATGAACAGCTTCAAACCATTCTTGTGCAGCCAGATCTTGTGCGTGATCAAGGTCCTACAGTTAAAATTGTCTTTACTCCTTTGCACGGGACAGCGAACATTCCAGTGCGTCGTGTGTTAGAAGACTCCGGATTTACGAATATAACTGTGGTTCCTGAGCAGGAACTTCCAGATCCGAACTTCTCAACGGTTACATCTCCGAATCCAGAAGAGCATGCAGCCTTTGAATTAGCCATCAAATACGGCGAAGAAGAAGAGGCAGATATTCTTTTAGCAACAGATCCTGATGCTGATCGTGTAGGTCTTGCTGTTAAAAACGATAAGGGCCAATATGAAGTATTAACAGGAAACCAAACTGGAGCCTTATTGCTCGATTATTTATTGAGCCAACACAAGGCGAATGGAACATTGCCTGCAAATGGAATGGTCTTAAAAACAATTGTAACCTCTGAAATTGGGGCGAAGATTGCAGAGCATTATGGTTTATCTTCACTTGATACGTTAACAGGCTTTAAATTTATCGGTGAGAAAATTAAAGAGTACGAAGAATCCGGTGAGCATACCTTCTTATTTGGCTATGAAGAGAGCTATGGCTATTTAATTGGTGATTTTGTTCGTGATAAAGATGCTGTGCAAGCTTGTCTTCTTGCAGCTGAACTGGCTCTTTATTACAAGACTCGACAAATGACTGTATATGAAGGACTTCAAGAAGTATTTAGTACGTACGGATTCTACCGTGAAGGACTTGAATCACTAACGTTAAAAGGAAAAGCAGGAGCGGAGAAGATAAACAGTATCTTGGCTTCATTTAGATTAGATCCTCCGAGCCATATGAATGACGTGAACATTGTTTCGGTAGAAGATTACCAGTCAAGTGAAAGAACAGTATTGGAATCAAACGTGAAAGAAGCGATCACATTACCGACCTCTAATGTACTTAAATATAAGCTGGCAGATGGTTCGTGGTTTTGTATTCGTCCTTCAGGAACTGAGCCTAAGGTCAAATTCTATTTTGGTGTGACAGCTGACAGTGAAGAACTAAGCAAAGAAAAGTTAGCATCACTTCGAACGTCCGTAATGAATTATGTGAATCAATTTATCTAAGAAAGTAGGAGAACTAAAATGGCTATTTTAGTAACAGGTGGCGCTGGATATATTGGCAGTCATACCGTGCTTCATTTATTGGATAAAGGCGAAGACGTCGTTGTATTAGACAATCTATCAAAAGGGCATCGTGACGCTCTTCAAGGGGCTGTTTTATATGAAGGAGATCTTCTAGATGGCGACTTTTTAGACAAATTGTTTACGGAGCAAAACATTGATTCAGTCATTCATTTTGCTGCCGATTCATTAGTTGGAGAAAGTGTCAAAGAGCCGCTTAAATATTATCATAATAATGTGATCGGAACTCATTCGCTTCTGACAAAAATGGTGGAACACAACGTTCTAAACATCGTGTTCTCATCTACTGCTGCAACCTATGGTGAACCAGAGCAAGTGCCAATTGTTGAATCACTTCCAACGGCACCTACAAATCCTTATGGAGAAACAAAGCTTGCTATTGAAAAGATGTTGAAGTGGTCAGACCAAGCGTATGGACTTAAGTCCGTGTGCCTTCGTTACTTTAATGCAGCTGGAGCAGATCCAAAGGGACGCATTGGAGAAGATCATGATCCAGAATCTCATTTGATACCTATTGTGTTGCAAACGGCTTTAGGACAAAGAGATCAAGTTCAAGTGTTTGGTGATGATTATCAAACCGAGGATGGGTCGTGTATCCGTGATTACGTACACGTCATGGACTTAGCAGATGCGCATTTCTTAGCTGTACAAAAGCTTAAACAAGACGGCATTAGCAATATCTATAATCTAGGAATAGGGCAAGGTTTCTCTGTTAAGCAAGTAATTGATGTATGTCGTGAAGTAACAGGGCACGACATTCCAGCAGTTATTGCACCTCGTCGTGCAGGAGACCCAGCTGTATTAATTGCTTCACCAGAAAAAGCAAAATCAGACCTTACCTGGGAGCCACAATTCACTCAATTAAAAGATATCGTTACACACGCTTGGAGCTGGCATTCAGCTCATCCATCCGGTTACAAAAAATAAATAATGTAGTAGCTAGCACGATCAGAGAAAATCTGATCGTGTTTTTTTTATTTTGCTCATAAATCCTCTATGTGTACTCATATAATTAGAAAAGCTAAAGATGAGGGGGAGGACACTCTTGGCAGAGGATTGGAACGACTTAAAACGAGCCATCGCAGAAATCACGGAAATTGCAACAGGATTCGGATTGGATTTTTATGAAATGCGTTATGAAATCTGTCCGGCAGAAATTATATATACGATTGGGGCATATGGCATGCCGACCCGCTATAGTCATTGGTCATTTGGAAAGCAATTTCACAAAAGTAAATTGCAATATGACTTAGGCCTTAGCAAAATTTATGAGTTGGTTATCAATTCGGACCCATGTTATGCCTTTCTTTTAGATAGTAACTCGTTGATTCAGAATAAATTAATCGTTGCTCACGTGCTGGCTCATTGTGATTTCTTCAAAAATAATGTCCGCTTCTCTAACACTAGACGAGACATGGTTGAAAGTATGAGTGCAACCTCTGAACGAATTGCTCATTACGAGCATCTACATGGGAAGGAAGAGGTCGAAAGATTTTTAGATGCTGTACTGGCCATACAGGAGCATATCGATCCAAGTTTACTTCGGCCTAAGTTATCATGGACACTTGATGAAAAAGAAGCGAAACTTCGCAAGCGTAAGGGAGAGTACGATGATCTATGGGCGTTGGATGGTAAGAGTGAACCAAACGCTGATGCCTTCCCAAGAAAAAAGACAGCCTTTCCACCGCAACCAGAAAAGGATATTCTATTATTTATTGAAGAATACAGCCGTGAGCTGGAGGATTGGCAACGAGATATCTTAACGATGATGAGGGAAGAAATGCTCTATTTCTGGCCTCAGTTAGAAACAAAAATAATGAATGAAGGCTGGGCTTCCTATTGGCATGCGCGTATTCTGCGCGAGATGGATTTAACAACAGATGAGACGATTGAATTTGCCAAATTAAATGCCGGTGTGGTTCAACCTTCAAAAACATCAATAAACCCTTATTATCTGGGATTAAAGATTTTTGAAAATATTGAGCAAGAATATGACAACCCTACTGAGGAAATGCAGAGACGCCAAGGAATTAAACCAGGCAGCGGGCGTGAAAAAATGTATGAAGTGCGTGAAATTGAATCGGACATCTCTTTTATTCGAAATTATTTAACTAAAGATTTGGTCATGCGTGAGGATATGTATTTATTCCAGAAACAAGGAAGCGAATATAAAGTCATTGATAAACAATGGGAAGGCGTACGAGATCAGCTGGCCTCGTCGAGAGTCAATGGCGGATTCCCATACTTAAGTGTGACGGATGGAGATTATTTAAAAAATGGTGAGCTATACATTACTCATAGCTTTGAAGAAACAGAGCTTGATGTAACGTATCTAGAAAAGGTTATGCCTTACCTTAATCAATTATGGGGTAGACCTGTTCATATAGAATCAAAGGTAAATGATAAAGCCATTTGTTTTTTTTATGATGGGAAAAAAATGCATAGAAAATATATTTAATCTTGCATTTGAGCCCACTGAAAAAGAATTGATATGTAGTTAGGATTTCTCATACAAGCATAAAAAAACGTCTCTTCGTCATTTGTTTGATCCGAACAGTAGCGGGTGTTTCTCCTGGAGCGGCTCACGTGAGCTTATCTCTAGATGACTATTTCTGTGACCCACCCTTTTATAAAGGCGGGTCTTTTTTTTCGTTTGTACAACCATAATTATCTGGACATACTACGTGTATCTACTCATAAAGGAGATAACAAGTATGTGGCGTTTTGTGTATGGCCTTACGATTTTGCTAATCCTTACAAGTTGTCAAGGAGAGGGACCATCTAATCAAAATCAAATGCAATCAAGTCCTTCACCTGCAAAGGTACAATCTATACCTGAGACAGAAGATCTAGTTCAAGAGCTAACTTTGCAAGTTGTCTATGACAATGGAGAGGAAGTGAGAGTTCATTATGTGCAAGGGGATCAAGAGCAGTGGGTGTATCATAATGACTTACTTTCATCGCCAGAAATTCATGAGGACCAGCTTTCAAGTAAGATTGAACAACTGACAATTGACAAGTCAACACTCACTGAAGAAGCCATTCAACAAATGAGATATGTATTTGAATTTAATGGTGTTTATGATGTGCTTGATCTCACTATTACGTATGTAGATGGGACAACAAACGAGTATAATGGATAGTTGTTAGGACATGACGACCTTAGGAGGTCGTTTTTGTATTTCAAAGAAAACTGCATAATTTGAATGCAGTAAACATAGAATGAAAGCGCTATTTTAAAAAAGTCAGAAATATAAAAAAATCAGTGAAAAAGAATTGACTGTTCGGAGGGATCAAGGTAATATTAACCTTGCTATTTTATTCTTCGTGGCTCTAAATAATTTGGAGAGCGATTGATCAGAGGTGGGTGATTACATGGATACGTTTAAAAGGCTTGCGAGATTTTATCTGCCAGATAAGGCGATGTTTATCTGGTCGTTAATATCATTAGCTGTAGTAACAGGACTTACGGTGTTATACCCTATTATTCTGCAATATACCATCGACACAGCAGTGATTGGTGGTCAGTATGAACTAATTCCTTTTCTGGCGCTTGGCTTTATTGGCATCATGATGCTTAAAGGAGGAGCCGTATATATTCATCAATATTTAGGAGATATGTTTGGTGTAAAAGCCGTGTATCGACTTCGCAACTCTTTGTACGAGAAACTTCAATTCCTTCCCTTCCGCTATTATGATAACGCGAAAACAGGAGATTTGATGTCGCGTTTAACCGCTGATGTTGAAGCATTTCGATTCTTCTTATCCTTTGGCTGTGCTCAGCTTGTCAACCTAGTGCTGTTAATTGGTTTTAGTATGGCAGTTATGTTTTTCTACTCCATTCCTTTAGCCCTTGCCACAATGGCGATGATCCCCTTGCTTGTATTGGTGGTTATTCGGTTTGACAAGCGTGTTCACCCTGCTTTTAGAGGAATTCGTAAATCTTTAGCTCAATTGAATACAAAGGTACAAGAAAATGTTAGTGGAATGCAAACCGTTAAGGCTCTCTCGCAAGAAGATGAGGAAATCGCTCGTTTCTCGGGGAAAAATGAAGATTATCGCAGTAAGCATCTTCATGTAGCTAAAATATGGGGAACATACTTTCCTTTGATGGAGCTTGTAGGTAATTTATCAGCAGTTATTCTCCTTGCTTTTGGAGGATATCTAACGATTAATGGATCTCTGACTCCAGGAGAATTGGTCGCCTTTTTTAGCTTAGTTGCTTACATTACTGGTCCAATTATGGGGTTAGGTTTTATCATCAATACGTTCTCACAATCAAAAGCTTCTGGTGAGCGATTGCTCGAGGTACTTGATGAAGAAGAACGACCAGATGGATCAGCAGTTGAGCAGACAAAACGTCTTGTAGGTGAAGTAAGCTTTCAAAACGTTACCTCTCAATATGATTCTAAAAACAAACCTGCTGTCAAAAACATTACGTTTGAAGCAGGTCAGGGAAAAACAATTGGATTAGTTGGAGCGACTGGCTCAGGGAAATCAACGTTAATTCAGCTTATGCTTCGTTTTTATGAACGACAATCTGGTGACATTTTGATCGATGGCAGACCACTTGAACAGTATACATTAAAAGAATTACGCAGAAATATTGGGGTGGTTCTGCAACAGACATTTCTTTTCTCGTCTACCATTCGTGATAATTTATCATACGGGAACCCAGATGCATCAATGGAGGAGATCATAGACGCTGCCAAACGAGCAGACGCACACGAGTTTATTGAAGCTCTTCCAAATGGTTATGAGACAGTTCTAGGTGAACGTGGGCTTGGTTTATCCGGTGGACAGAAGCAACGAATTGCAATTGCCCGTGCCATCATTATGGATCCAAGTATCCTCATTCTTGATGATGCAACAAGTGCTGTAGATATGCAGACTGAAGTAAAGATTCAGAAAGCATTTAAAGAAGTGATGAGAGGCCGCACTACATTTATCATTGCTCATCGTATTTCATCGGTGAAGCATTCAGATGAGATTTTAGTATTAGATGATGGTGAAGTGACAGAACGTGGCACGCATGAAGAATTACTTCGTGAAAAAGATGGAATCTATCGAAGGATTTATGATATTCAAAACCAAGACCAACAACATGTGTTGCAACGGGCATAAGGAGGGATAAATAATGGAACAGACTAGAAAAAAATCACGATTTCATTATCCAGTAGAGCAAATCATCGAAAAACCATTTAACTGGATGCAGATGACTAGGCTATTTGGATATATGAAGCCTTATGCCAAAACGTTGCTTCCAAAAACAATTCTTGCGATGTTAATTTCCACACTTGTAAGATTGGCTATTCCTATTTTTATTGGAGTGTACGCACTAGACTATGGAATATCGAGCAATGATGTATCGTTTATGTTTATGCTGGCAGCCATTGTGTTTGGGATGTATATCTTGTCTTACATCTCAAACTATTTTCGAATACGCTGGATGAACGAACTGGGGCAGCATATTATTTATGATATTCGTTCGGATTTATTTAAACATATTCAGAGATTATCTCATCGTTTTTTTGATAAACGATCAGCAGGTTCAATATTAGTTCGAGTTATTAATGACATAAACTCCTTACAGGATCTATTCACCAATGGTGTTGTTAATTTATTGATGGATTTGGTCATGCTAGTAGGGATCGTCATTATTCTCTTTAGCTTAAGTCCTCAATTGGCACTTGCAATATTAATTGTTCTGCCAATTATGTTCTTTATCTCTACTAAACTTCGTAGGAAGATTCGCCGTGCATGGCAAGTAGTGCGGATCAGACAGTCACGATTGAACTCACATTTGAATGAGAGCATCCAGGGGATTCGTGTGACACAAGCTTACGCGCAGGAAAAAGAAAACATGAACTTCTTTGATTCAGTGAACACCGATAACTACGAAAGTTGGAGACAGGCATCACGGATGAATGCGATGTTTAGACCATTTGTAGAAATGGCGAGTGCACTTGGTGGAGCTATCTTAATTTGGTATGGTGCGCATCTAATTCAAGGAAATGACCCGAATATTACGATTGGTGTTTTTGTTTCCTTTGCCTTTTATCTAGGCATGTTCTGGGAACCGATATCTCGATTAGGGCAAGTATACAATCAATTACTCGTGGGAATGGCCTCTTCAGAGCGTATCTTTGAATTCCTTGATGAGAAACCATCAGTACCTGAGAAATCAGATGCAAAAACGTTAACAGATGTAAAAGGTAAGCTTGTTTTTGAACATGTGGAGTTTGCCTATGATTCATCAAGAAAAGCTTTGAATGATATTAACCTAACGTTTGAAGCTGGAAAAACGATCGCACTTGTAGGACATACTGGCTCTGGTAAATCAACCATCGTAAATTTAATGAGTCGATTCTATGATCCAACTAAAGGTAGAGTTTTACTTGATGGGCATGATTTGCGAGACCTTAAGCTAAATGAACTCAGGACTAATGTTAGTTATGTGCTTCAAGATACATTTATCTTTGCTGGAACCATCATGGAGAACATTCGGTTCGGGAATGTTCGTGCAACGGATGAGCAAGTAATAGAAGCTTCTAAGGCAATTGGTGCAGATAGTTTTATTACAAAGTTAGAAAAAGGCTATCATACAGAAGTTGAGGAGCAAGGAAATGTCTTATCTGTTGGTGAAAGACAGCTGCTTTCCTTTGCCCGTGCTTTGCTAGCAGATCCACGTATTTTAATTCTTGATGAAGCAACAGCAAGTATAGACACCGAAACAGAGCTTATCATTCAAGATGGTCTTAAACGACTTCTGCATAATCGTACGGCTATCATGATCGCTCACCGCTTATCAACGATCCGTGACTCAGATCAAATTATTGTTCTCGAACAAGGAAACGTTTTAGAGCAAGGAACACATCAGCAGTTAATTGAGTCAAAAGGAAAGTATTACGAATTAGTCAGATCGCAGTATGCAGCTAACGAAAAGTAACACGTTCTATTAACGCGCTTCATTTATTGAAGCGTGTTTTTTATTGTGAAACGTAAATGACACTGGAACGTATAAGTATAGTACAATAAGAAAAGCTTGCTATAATAAAAAAGAACATTCATTTTAAATACTGGATTTTGTTATAGATAAAAGGAAGGGTTGATCTACTATGCTAGTCACATTTTTACAAATCGCAGTAACATTAGTTATTGCTGGACTTATTGTTTTTATCGTAAAAAACACCCTTCAGAAAAAAAGAAATCAGCATTTAGAAGAAGAAGTAGAGGAAGTTTCAAAAAAGCATGACCAGTTGTTAGCGGCTGTGTTACAGCCTTATCATGATTCATCGGATCGGATCAAACTAACACGGGGAAAAACGCGAGAACGCTACGAAGAGATAAGTGAAGGGTTTCTATCTATTTTACATGCTGCCAAGGAAGCGCAACAGAATTTGGATGGACTACGTGTCACAAGAGCTTCGTACGGTTCAATTTTAGCCGTATTGCCTCGAGCAACAGCTCAATTAGACGATGAATTTGAGAAGCTGAATCAATTTAAGAAAGAACTTGAAGAGTTAGAAGGAGAAGATCAAAAGGTATCTTCCATTCAAAGTGACGAGAAGAAACATATCCAGAAAATAGAATCAGACATCGTTTCTTTGCAGGAGAAAACAGGGTATCCGCTAACGAATATAACCCAGAAGTCGAAGTATCTAAAAAAACAGTTTGAAGAAATAACAGAACAAATAGGACAGCTAGATTTTGTGTCAGGCATGGAAGAGCTTGAACGTCTCAAAGAGGCAAGACAGGATACAGTACAACGGTTAACAAAGCTTAAAGAGCTTATTCGTCAGAGTGACCTAGTATTGTTAGAGTCAAGCAATCCAGCCACAGAGGATTCCGAACGATTTCTAGCCGCTTTGAAAGCTGGGGAAGTAGATCGAGCAGATCACTATTATAAAAAACTGAGCCAGTACAATTGGAACTAAAAAAACAAGATAAAAGTATGAAAAGGCGAACAAATCAAATTACAGGTCAGCTAAAACCAGCGTAGGACATACATGGAGACTCACCAGCCACCCATGGAAAGAGGAATGTATGTCCGGAGTGATAGCTACTCTCTTATATGATCGGACAAAAAAACCGAAACCTTATGCTCAAACGAGCATAAGGTTTCGGTTTTTATCATAGATAAAGCAATTTTGTCCCAACCTATATCGTAATTATTCAGCTGAAGATGTTTTTTTAGCGTTCATTTTTGCTTTTAGTGCTTCAAGCTCTGAATCAACTGAGCTTTTGTTTGTAAGGGCAGCTAAGTCATCATCTAATGTTTTGTTCATAGATCTAAGCTCTTCAGAAGATTCTGCTTCAGCTTCACTACGCATCACTTTTTCTTCCATTCGATCAAAGCCACTTTTTGCACCTGAATCCATTCCAGAAAGAGAACGATTCACTTTTGCACGAGCTTGAGCACTTTCATTACGGGCTTTAAGTGAATCCTTTTTCATTGTCATCTCACGAAGCTCATCCTTCATTTCACGAAGTTTAACTTTTAATTCTTCGGAAAGCTTAGCTGCTTCGGAATGTGAGACCTGTAGGCTACTTGCATGAGACTCTTGTTTATTTTTTTCTTCAAGAACTCGACGGGCAAGATCCTCGTCACCAGATTCCAAGGCGATCATAGCTTGCTCTTCGCGCTTGCTCACTGCCTCCAACGATTCATCCAATTGTTTCTTTAGTAACTTTTCACTTGCAATTTGTTTAGCAACGGAAGCCTCCACCTCAGAAATATCGTGTTTCATATCTGCGATGAATTGATCCAACATCTTGCTTGGGTCCTCGGCTTTATTTAATAGAGAATTTAATTCAGATGAAACAATCGTGCGTACGCGTGAAAAGAAACGAAACATATAATCTCCTCCTAATTAGGTTCAATATCATAAGTTTATCACAGCTTTAATTGTCTGCGACAGCTTGTTATCTTTATCTACGTATTAAAAAGAAAATTGTTTCATTTTTATAATGAAAATAACTAAAGATTGACTTTACTGATAAATCAGATAAAATGAATACTATTATAAAAGATTAGACAGAGAGAGCATATAGAGGTGTTGAGGGATGAGATACGCATTTTCAAAAAGAGTAAGACACTTACAGTCATCAGCAGTAAGAGATATTCTAAAGGTGGTTGGAAACGGAGATGTGATTTCATTTGCTGGTGGATTACCAGCTGATGATTTGTTCCCAGTAGAAGCCATTGAGCAGGCATTCTCAAGAGCCTTTGCAACAGGAACAAAAGCACTACAATATATTGAGACAGAAGGGTATAGACCTTTACGTGAGCTTGTAGTTGAACGAATGACTAGGAAGGAGATATCAGGCTTTACGCCAGATGATGTGCTCTTAACAACAGGTTCACAACAGGCGATTGATTTATTTTCAAGGGTCATGTTTAGTCCAGGTGATATTGTGTTAACAGAGGATCCAACCTACTTGGCCGCACTGCAGGTATTTCAATCATATGAAGCTGATATTGTGGCAGTGGACTCTGATGACGAAGGGATGATTCTAGAGGATTTGGAGGCTAAGCTTCGTACATTGCGACCTAAATGTATCTATGTTGTTCCAACATTCTCCAACCCAGCAGGAAAAGTTTGGTCATTAGAACGTCGTAAGATGCTTGTGCGTATGGCTCATAAGTATAACTGCTTAATTTTAGAGGATGATCCCTATGGTGATATACAATTTAATTCGAATGAGACGTATACACCAATGGCTGCTTTGGATGATGGTACACGGGTCATGTATACAAGTACATTTTCTAAGACAGCCGTGCCAGCGTTACGTACAGGGTGGATTGTAGGTCCTTATCAAGTCATTCGAATGATGGCACAGGCTAAGCAAGCAAATGATCTGCATTCAAATTCTTTATCACAACAAGCTATTTATCAGCTTTGTACTCACTTTGATTTTGATGGACATATTAAAGGAGTCACTGACTTATATCGAAGAAGACGAAACGTAATGATGGACTGCTTGCGTGAATCAAATCTCCCGAATGTTCAATTTGTTGAACCTAAAGGCGGGATGTTTCTCTGGATTGAATTGGATGAACGAATCAATACAACTTCCATGCTGACAGAAGCTGTGAAAAAAGGAGTAGCTTATGTACCTGGTGCACCTTTTTATGCAGGTGTTCCTAAGCATAATACGATGCGTCTTAATTTCACTCACGCTACAGATGAAGAGATAAAACGAGGGATGAAATTAATCGCCGACGTGTTTTCAAATACAGATGATATGGTTAAAACCGTTATCTAATAAAAAAGCTGACCCTAGTTCGTTAGGGTCAGCTTTTTACATTTACATTGATTCTAATCGTTTAATTCGCTCACCAGGCTGCGGATGAGTAGAAAATAAACCAGCTGCTTTTTTCTTCAACGGGTCCGCAAAATAAAGGGATGCGGAAGTTTCGGATGCTTCTTTGACTGGTACATTCGAGTTCGTAATTTTCTTGAGCGCATTAGCTAACGCATAAGGATTTCTAGTTAACTCTGCGGCTGTTGCATCTGCAAGGAACTCACGATTCCTTGATATAGCGAGCCTAATGAGTGTGGCAATAAAAGGAGATAATAGGATAAGAACAAGCGATAAGATTAAAATAATTCCGTTTTGCTTATTGTTACTGTTCCCTCTACCTCTTGTACCATATCTCATACTTCTTGCACCGATATCACTTAAGATAGCGATAGCAGAGACAAGAGCTACAGCAATGGTAGCCAACCTTACGTCATAATTGCGAACGTGTGCAATTTCATGGGCAAGCACACCCTCTAATTCTTCTCTGTTTAATTGATCCAAGAGACCAGTTGTAACGGCTACAGCTGCCTTTTTAGGAGAGGTTCCGGTTGCAAAAGCATTGGGACTCGCATCACGAATAATAAATATACGCGGTTGTGGAATCTGAGCAACCATTGAAAGGCTGTCCACTGTATTCCACAAGTAGGCATGATCATCAGAGCTTCGAATTTCTTGCGCGTGATTCATTTTCATGACAACATTTGTACTGCTCATAAGCATGATGAGTGTATATCCACCACCGAACAATACAGCTAAAATGATGCCACTTATATAATCTCCAATAAACATATAGGTAATAGCCGCGCCAACAGCAAGTATAAAGAGAATAAATCCAGCGACGATATATACAGTCTGGCGTTTGTTACGGCTAATCTGTTGGTATAAGTGCATAGATTCTCCTCATTTCACTATTTATCAAAATCAACTCGTACAGTTTGCCGTTCTTCTGCTGATGCTTCTAAATAGCTATGCTTACGGAAGTTATGCACCGATGCAATAAGGTTGCTCGGAAATGACTCGACTTTATTGTTATACTGCATCACGGATTTGTTATAAAGCTGTTTGGAATAAGCCACTTTATTTTCAGTGGAAACAAGGTCTTCATGTAGTTTGTTAAAGCTTTCGTTAGCTTTAAGGTCAGGATACGCTTCAGTAAGAGAGAAGAATTGTCTAAGTGCACCACTTAGCTGGTTATCAGCCTGAACCTGTTCTTCCCTACTTAAATCAGGAGAGGTAATTTGATTACGTTTTTCTACAATGTCAGATAGAGTGGACTTTTCATACTCCATATATTTCTTTGCTGTACTAACTAAGTTCGGAATCATATCAAAGCGGCGTTTTAACTGCACGTCAATTTGAGACCAAGCTTCTTCTTTCCATCCTCTTAATTTCACAAGCCCGTTGTACATAACGATCCAAAAAACCCCAACAATTAAAATGATACCTCCAGCAATCAAAAATCCCATCCAAATCATCCTTTCATCTGAGCACAATAGTTTATGTACGTGCTAAATATGTATTTGGTTTCATTTAAATGTAAGTGTAGCATGAGTTCTAACCCCGTGTATAAGAAAATCATTCATTAAAAATATAACTAACTATTACCAATTTATCTGATACATAGTTATTCATAAAAAAACCTACACTATGATTAGTTAAGGGGGTGAAAGACATGGCAAACAGTTCAAATCAACTTGTAGTACCAGGCGTACAACAAGCATTAGATCAAATGAAATATGAGATTGCTTCTGAATTTGGAGTAACTCTTGGACCAGACTCAACTGCTCGCGCTAACGGTTCAGTTGGAGGAGAAATCACGAAACGTTTAGTACAAGCTGCTGAGCAACAACTTGGTGGATACCAAAAATAATAATGACTTTAAGGGAATGGCGTAATCGCCATTCCCTTTCTTTTATCAAAAAAAAACCGTCCCGAATACGGAACGGTTGAGAAGATTAACGAATACGTTGCTCATTATCTGCATCGAAGAAATGACATTTGTTTAAATCAAGTGAAAGATCAAGTGACTCACCAGAAGTAATGTCTGTACGTGAATCAACACGTGCAACTAATTCTTGGCCATTGACACTAGAGTAAAGGACTGTCTCAGCACCTGTAAGCTCAGCTACGTCGATCACTGCTTTTAATTTCGTGTCTGGTGAAGATTGAATGAACAATAGCTCATCATGTACATCTTCAGGACGCACACCTAGAATGATATCTTTATCAGCATATCCTTTGTCGCGTAGTGTTTTTAATTTGCCTTCAGGAACCTTAAGTGAAACATCACCAATAATGAAGTTATCTCCATCAAGACGACCAGACAAGAAGTTCATAGAAGGAGATCCGATAAATCCGCCAACAAATACGTTTTCAGGGTTATCATATACTTCTTTTGGAGACCCTACTTGTTGGATGAAACCATCCTTCATAATAACAATTCGTGTCGCCATGGTCATTGCTTCTGTTTGATCATGCGTTACATAAATAGTCGTTGTTTGAAGACGCTTATGAAGTTTAGTGATCTCAGCTCTCATCTGTACACGAAGTTTAGCGTCCAAGTTAGAGAGTGGCTCATCCATTAAGAATACTTGTGGATCCCGAACAATAGCACGTCCAAGAGCAACCCGTTGACGCTGTCCACCAGACATTGCTTTCGGTTTACGATCAAGCATTTCTGTTAGTCCAAGAATTTGTGCAGCATTTTTAACACGCTTATCAATTTCATCTTTTTTGAACTTACGAAGTTTCAGTCCAAAAGCCATGTTATCGTATACGTTCATATGTGGATATAAGGCATAGTTTTGGAATACCATCGCGATATCACGATCTTTAGGAGCGATGTCATTCATACGTTTTTCACCGATGTGAAGATCTCCTTTTGAGATATCTTCAAGTCCAGCAATCATACGAAGTGTTGTAGATTTCCCGCAACCAGACGGTCCTACAAATACAATAAATTCTTTATCTTCTATAGATAAGTTAAAATCAGATACGGCTGTTACGTCACCATCATAAATTTTATAGATACTTTCTAAGCTAATGTCTGCCATTTTGTATCCCTCCAAGTAAGTAAGTATAAATGAATTGTAAGCCTTTTCATTTAGATGAACTATAGGGAAGGTGCACAAAGATCTGGACAATTTCTAGGCAAGGTGCACAGTCACTATGATTTATCTTGGAGTAGTAGGATAAAATGCATAAATGCTGCATGCTGGAACTGTTTAATATCAATTCCCGTTCGTTCAATAAACTTATCAATCCGATATTGTAGACTATTTCGATGCATATGTAGACTTTTGGCAGCGGATGACAAGTTCAGATGGTGATGTAAATAAGCAGATATACTTTTGATCATATCGTGATCAGATAATACATCATCTGTTAAAACGTTTGAACTAATATAAGCACGCTCTGATGTAGGGATAAATTGAGTAAGGTAGTAGGGCACTGCTTCATGCTCTTTGAAAATATGTTGGGCATTCACGTGTGGTAGGGCGGCTTTAAAACAAGCTTGTTCCCATTTAAATCTAGATCTTGCCTCGTTTATATTGACAGTCGATCCAATAAGTAAGGAAAGATCAATATAAAAATCCGTCGCAATTGCTTGGACAAAGCTTCTGAAGCCATTTACTTCATCTTGTCCTGTATCAATAACTACTCCGTGTAATGAATCCATCCATAATATTGAATGTAAGTTCACAAGCTGATTCTGCCAGACCTCATGAAAGTCAGCGTATGTATCCACACTTTCTCCGAGGGAGAAATGAATAAATCGAACAGGCTCCGTTGTAGGCACTTCTAAGTGTTTAGTCGACTCTAAAAAGAGCCAATCTTTCCAGCGCTTCTCAGATACTGTAATCGCTTCAGGAAACGGTTTCCATGCTGGTAAGAGCAGCGTTAGTAACTGCTGCTCTCGCGAGGTAAGTTGATCTTTATAGAAGCCAATTGGTTTGGATTGCTCATCCTGTAACCAAAGAACATTAGTCTGGTGGTACTCATTTGAATTTGTTGTAACGGCTTGTCCAAATTGCCGTTTTAGTGATTGCGTTATCATGTTGGTAGCGCTCCTCACGGCTTTTAGAATATATCTAGTATATCCTTTCCAGAAACGTTAGAAAAGAGCTATTCATGTTTTGCTGGTGGATCCTCTTGTTCGAGTGGACGGCTTTCTTCAATACGACCAGCATGATGTCCAGCTATCTTTCCACCACCAAGTCCTTCGTTAATCATGCGGTCAACATCCATAAAGTATTTTTCTTTTCCTTGATCAGATTCTGTTTTAGTTTTAGCTTGTGAGCGTTTCATCCTGTACCTCCTTTCTGTCTTTATCTTCATAGTATCCCTGATGTTATTTTTTGATATTCAGTTGAGCACAAACACAAGTATTTTCCTAAGCGGTAAAAATCGATTATACTAGGTAAGTCAAACTTTTCTTGGCCTACAGAAGGAGTGTTTAGCAGTGGACCCATGGTTGTTAGTTGTTTTTATGGTCGTGGTTGGAGCGGCTCTTGGTGGTCTAACCAACGCACTAGCGATTCGAATGTTATTTAAGCCATATCGAGCTTATTATATAGGAAGCTGGCGGTTACCTTTTACACCTGGTTTAATTCCAAAGCGCCATAAAGAAATTGCAGTCCAGCTTGGTAATATGGTTGGTACGTATTTACTAACAGCAGAAGGACTTGAGAAGCAGATCAAACAATCAAGTTTTGCTTCAGGTGTAACGTCTTGGATGGAAGAGGAAGTCAAAAAAGTAATGCAAAGTGAGCAAACACTAAATGATTTTGTAGAAGAGAACTTTGGTATCTCAAATCTACAGCAATCTTTGCATCATCGTACGAACTCAATCATCAAATCAGGAATTGAACGATTTATAGAAGCAAATGAACACAAAACAGTAGGAGAGATTCTTCCGTTGCCACTGTCTGAACGTATCGAAACTTATATCCCTGACCTTTCGCAAGGAGTATTGGATAAGGCTGTTGAGTATTTTGAAAGCGCAGAAGGAAAAGAGAAGCTTAGTGGAATGATTGAAGAATTTCTTGATCATAAGGGTAAATTAGGTAGTATGATTCAGATGTTTATGGGGAATGAACGGTTGGTAGACAAGGTACAGCCTGAGATTCTTCGATTTTTAAGAAATGATCGTACGAACCAATTGTTAAGTGAATTGATTGAAAAAGAGTGGGTGAAAGGCAAGGACATGCCTTTTCACCAAATTAAGCGATTCATTAATCAGGAGAAGGTGACCCACTTTCTCAGCCAGTTGGTCAAAGACAAGGCACCTGTGTTAAGGTCAATGGATGCACCACTTACTAGTTGGGTACAGTCATATGAGGATCGAATGTTTACAACTTGGATTCCAAATGCCGTTCAATTCATTGTAGAAGTTGCGGCGAAGCGAATTGGGAGACTATTAGAGGCTTTCCATATTGAACAGATTATTAGTGAACAGGTTCAATCGTTCTCCATTAAACATTTAGAGGACTTAGTGATGTCTGTTGCTGCAAAAGAGCTAAAGCTCATCACCTATCTGGGTGCATTAATCGGAGGAATTGTTGGTTTGTTTCAAGGTTTTTTTGTCTTACTGATTAATGGTTTTTAAGTTTTTTGTAAGGATTACAGGGGACTTTTCGTGAATTCTGTATCAGAACATGTTATAGTCGTGTAGACAATTAAGAGGGGGAATTTAACGTGGCACAACTTCAAGACAAAGCACAAGAACTTAAGCAAGCATTAGCAGAAAGTGAAGAGTTCAAATCACTTCAATCGCTTCATTCACAAATCGAGGAAGATGAAATTGCCAAAAAAATGTTGGACAACTTCCGTCAACTGCAACTAGAGCTTCAACAAAAGCAAATGCAAGGCATTCAAATCTCTGAAGAAGAAGCTCAAAAAGCTCAGCAACAATTTGAGCTAGTACAGCAACATGAACTAATCTCTAAGCTTATGGAATCTGAGCAACAGCTTAGCGTAATTATTGGAGATATCAACAAAATCATCACAGAACCACTAGAAGAAATCTATGGTAACCCTGAGCAAGAAGAAAACTAATAAAACAAACGAAAACCTTCTGAGTTGATCTCAGAAGGTTTTTTTTGTGAGCTTTTTGACTAAGAAGAAAGGGGAAACTCATAAATTCATGTTCTGAGCCGAAACGGACATACATAAGCTTAAATCAGTACCGACGAGCCTCCTGAGTGACATCTAGGGAGAATACAACATGAGGGGAAGAAGTGCGGATGACTTATAGATTTTTGGCCGTAAATATTGATGGTGCGTTGCTTCGCTCAAATTCAAAGTTAAGTAAATCAACCCGTCAATCGATGGACTACCTGACAAAAAAAGGAGTGGAAATTGCTCTAATTACCTCAAGACCTTATCTATCTGCACAAAAGATTGCAAAAAGCCTTAAGCTTGATGGATATTTGATTGCTCATGATGGCGCCTATATCAGCGAAGTGAAAAAGAAAAAGCTGATGTCCGTTGCATTACAAGAGGAAACCATTATGGAAGTCATGGAGTTATTAGAACGATACCGCTGCCGTATCCATTTAATGTATGAGACTCATGCTGTTACAAGTAAGGAAAAGCAAAAAAACCACTTAATTGCCAAAATGACACTTGGCACATCCGACCAACTCTATTATCCATTAACTTATGTTGATTCTTTATATAATTATGCGATGGAAGAGGGGCAAGGCCCACTCACCCTGCAAATCCAATTTGAATCATCGATACAGCGGAAGCAGGCATTAGACCTTTTAAATCAACAAATAGAAGATGTGCGGATTAAGCGAATAGGAAAAGATCGGCTTTCCATTGTGGCAGCAGAAGTTTCAAAAGCAAAAGCCCTGCAATGGCTCTGCCAGCGAAAAGGTATCTTAAATGATGAACTTATTACTGTGGGTGCATTTGAGGAAGATATAGAAATGATGCAAATGGCCGGGTTAGGTGTAGCAATGGGGAATGCTCCTAAGCCACTAAAAGACAAGGCGGATTGGATCACGCGATCTGTGGATGAAGATGGAGTATCGTATATGATTCATGAAGTCTTTAGGAAACAACTGCGCATTAATCTTGATCGACACAGTCTCAGATAAGAGACTGTGTTTTTTTGGGCTAATCATCACCAATTGGGCTTAGGTGAATAGACTAAGAAAAAAGGAGGCGATCTTAATGGATCAGCAAGCTGCCTATAACGAGCAGATGAAATCTATGTGCGAGCAATATATTAACCAAGCGATAAAAATGCATGCAAATGGTGTAGATTATGAAGGAGTCATTGAAACAGTTGATGATGATCATGTATACGTCATGGTTCCTGTTGACGAACAAGGACAATTCATGAGTATGTATGAAGTCATGGCTGGCATGAACCAAGAGCAAGAACAAATGATGACATCCGGACAGAGTCGCTACGGCTACCCGTACCAACCATATTATCCTGGATACTACCCATATTATCCGCGTCCACGCCCCTATGGATGGAGACGACTTATTTTTCCATTAGCAGCATTAACAGCACTAGCCATACTGTAAAGAGGAACCAGCCTGATGGAAGGCTGGTTTTTTTCGTGGAGCTGGAATTAATAAAGAGAGGTGGCAATCAGTAAAGAGGAGCTGGAATTAGTAAAGAGAGGTGGCAATCAGTAAAGAGGAGCTGGAATTAGTAAAGAGAGGTGGCAATCAGTAAAGAGGAGCTGGAATCAGTAAAGAGAGATGGGAATCAGTAAAGAGAGGCGGAAATCAGTAAAGAGAGATAGGAATCAGTAAAGAGTGACTGAAAACAGTAAAGAGAAGTGGGAATCAGTAAAGAGAGGCAAGAATCAGTAAAGAGGAGGTGGAATCAGTAAGGAGACGCTGGAATTAGTAAAGAGAGGTGGCAATCAGTAAAGAGGAGCTGGAATCAGTTAAGAGAGATGGGAATCAGTAAAGAGAGGCGGAAATCAGTAAAGAGAGATAGGAATCAGTAAAGAGTGACTGAAAACAGTAAAGAGAAGTGGGAATCAGTAAAGAGGAGGTGGAATCAGTAAAGAGACGCTGGAATCATTAAAGAGAAGCGGAAATCAGCATAGGGTAGTGGATATCAGTAAAGTAATCTCATCCTATTCAATGATCCATTTCAAAAGGAATAGGAATGTGATATGTTCTTCCTTTGTTTTTACCAGTAGTCCGTACGTTTAAGTTTTTCAATAAGTAGTGGGCTATGGTTGTGGTGGGCAGGTTGAGGAAATCGCGTGCTTGGTGATTTTTGATTGTCGGTTGAAAAAGCAAGGCATAGTCCTGGAGGGTTGGGATGTGAGCATACTTAGAAGTAAAGGAGCAATTTTCACATGTCCACTTCCTAATGCGCCGTGGTCGAGTCATTGTAAGCTTGTTACATTGTATACAGTGCACGCCGCTCTGTATTGAAGTTGAATCAAGTCCAAATAGTTTCAACTGATTCGATGATGCTGGCAGATGTGAGTGGGATAATAAAGAAGCGACTTGCTCTATTTGTTTTTGAGACAAATATTCACGTTTCGTTTTCTTCAGAAAAGTATCCATTTCTAAAGGAATTGCCTCTGCATGTATAACCCTTGAAGGTGCGTAACGTAGGAGTGTGAGTGGTGAGCTATAAACGACATAAGTGCTAATTGGTAGTGAGGGCCATCCATTCTGAACAAGAAATGAATCCAATTGATTCTGTTGGCGTGAGGTTTGAAT
The DNA here is from genome assembly GCF_030813245.1 of Alkalicoccobacillus murimartini. Lineage (GTDB taxonomy): Bacteria > Bacillota > Bacilli > Bacillales > Bacillaceae_D > Alkalicoccobacillus > Alkalicoccobacillus murimartini. The sequence continues at coordinate 89,477 of NZ_JAUSUA010000001.1, forward strand.
AAGGGGATTGGGAATTCGCTCTTCCTTCTCGTGAAGGATCCGCAGCACCTGATGTGAATCTTTATCAAACTGAATGACACCTTGATAATTTTTAACTTCAAGGATGATCATTCCTTGCTTACATAATAGAAGGGTGTCTATTTGAACATATCCATACGGTTTAGCTGGGAGCCTCAGATCGTGCAGGATCAAAAAATGAGTAAGTTGATCTAAATAATAATCAATCGAGCACTCTCCTTTGAATCCTATTTGCCTTTTACTCATGGCAGATCTCATTTCATCAGTTACATACTTACTTCGTCGCATAATCGCCTCTAATCCCAACAGCTGTATAGGCGCAGCTCGTTTTTTTAGAATCAATTCAACATTCCTCCTTTGATTCTATCCTTCTACATATTTCACATAGTTCCTTCTTAATTTGCATGTTTCATGTAAATGTTGTGAATAATTACGTAAAAGATGAACTAAACTCGCGATAGATGTGCGAATCGGTTAAAATAGGTATATATAGCTATTATTTTAATACGTTTACTTGTTGTTTAAAAAGGAGGACTCAATATGGAACCATATTTAGTTTATTTAGTAGAAGATGAAGATAATTTATCAGCTGTGCTTAAGGCATATTTAGAAAAAGAGAATTGGAATGTAAAGGTGTTTAATGATGGAAATGATGCTCTAGAAGCCATTGAGGACAAGCCTCATTTATGGATTCTTGATATTATGCTTCCTGGAACAGATGGCTACCAACTGTTAAAGGCCATTAAAGAAACAGAGGATCGTCCTGTTATCTTTATTTCTGCTCGAGACCAAGATCTAGATCGGGTATTAGGCTTAGAGATGGGTAGCGATGATTATTTGTCTAAACCTTTCTTGCCACAAGAATTAATTATTCGTGCCAAGAAAATACTTAATCGAATTTATGGTACATCTAATCAAGAACAGAAAAAGATTGAATTAAACCAGTATCTGATTGATCCGATTGGTCGTACGGTGACTGATACATTAACAACTGGAGAAGAAGTTGTTGATCTGACAACTAAAGAGATGGATTTGATCCTACTATTGACAGGTGATATTGGGAAAGCCTTCTCTCGCGAAAAAATTATTGAGTTTGTCTGGGGAGAGAACTATTTCGGTTCAGAAAGAGCCGTTGATGATGTCGTTAGACGCGTACGTAAAAAGATGAATCGGATTCATCTTGAGACACTTTACGGTTATGGGTACAGGATCCTCTCCTCATGATCAAAGTAAATCTAACACAGCGGATCTGGCTTGCATTTATTTCACTTATCCTGCTGGTTGGACTCTCTATCACGATCGTCTATCCCTTATCCATTAGGGGCACATTAACAGAAGAAACCTATCGCATGATTGAACAAACTCAAGCCACTAATATGGTTTCAGATTTTAATCCTCCTGCTAATCAATATGAATTTATTGATGCGCAGAATCAATCAAGAGCGGTAAGTCATTTTGTTTACCCTGAAGAATTAAGCATGGAATACGGATCAAATCCGCCTAGTGATATCTATGCGGAGATGGTTTCAAATGCAATTAATCAGGAAGGCCAGAGGGGAAGATATGAGATTCAATTTGGTGATCAAACCATCTTCTATGTTGTGTCACAAGTGTCTAATAGAGAAAATGATACAGGCTACCTGATCTCTTACATGTTTGATGCTTATCGGAATTCGATGGTAGACAGGCTATGGGAAAGGTTGCTTTACTTATTAATGCTGACCAGTGTACTTGCACTGTTACCAGCAATATGGTTAAAGTATTACTTACAGCAGCCCCTTACGATTTTGGGGAATCACCTGGATCAAATTGCGAATCGTGATTGGCAGGAACCTTTGCAGCTAGAAGGGGACGAGGACTTCGAGAGGTTGTCCACCCAATTTGAGCGAATGAGACGAAACTTAAACAGTTATGATCGTGCACAAAAGACGTTTATTCAGCATACGTCTCATGAGTTAAAAACACCTATTATGGTGATAAAAAGTTATGCACAGTCTGTTAAGGATGGCATTATGCCTAAGGAAAATCTGGAACAGACGATGGATGTTATAACAGAAGAAGCAAATCGCATGGAACGCCGAGTGATTGAGATGCTCTATTTTACCAAATTAGAACAAATGAAAAAGGATCAATTAAATCGTAGTAAATTTGTGTTTGGTAGTTTAGCCTATCAAATCGAAGAGCGGTTTCGTTATCAAAGGGAAGACGTAAAGATTCATGTTTTATCTCCAGAAGTTGAGGTTAATGGGGATTTGGATCAGCTTGAAGTCATGCTTGAGAATCTGGTAGAGAACGCATTGCGTTATGCACAAGACGCCATCTGGATTTCTGCGGAGTCAACAACCGATCATGTAAAGATTATGGTTGAAAATAATGGCGATGCGATAGAAGACGAAGAAATAGATGAATTGTTCAAACCATTTTATAAAGGTAACAAAGGAAAATTTGGTCTCGGTTTAGCTATTGTGAAACAAATTGCCGAGTTACATCATGGCTCACCAAGAGTTGATAACACAGATCATGGTGTGAAGTTTACAGTGACTTTACCAAAGCAAGATGATGTGAGTCTTGAAGAGCAAAGCTCAAAGACTAAAAGGAAAAAAAAGTAAAATGCAAGAACACGGGTTCAGGGTGCATATTATGCTACCCTGTCCTTTTTTCTTGTTTTCCTTATAACCAAGGAAGCTTGATATGGTATACTGAGCTTGATGACTAGTTAAAGAGGTGACAGGATGAGCAAAGGAATTCGTAATTATCAGGTCGGAGAAAAAGTGGAAAGTTATTTTCTAATTAAATCCGCAACAAAAAGCATTGCAAGCAACAGCAAGCCTTTTTTAACATTAATCTTAAGTGATAAAACCGGGGATATTGAAACTAAGCTCTGGGGCGCCTCTCCTGAAGATGAAGCCTCCTTTGCGAGTAGGTCATTAATTTATGTGCAGGGTGATCTTATTGATTATCGTGGACGAAATCAGTTAAAGATTTCAAGTATTCGTCCGGCAACAGCTTTAGATAATGTCAAAATAGGTGATTTTGTCCGTTCGGCTCCTATTTCTGCGGAAGATATGCTTGAAGAGATTACACAATACATTTTTGAAATGAAGAATCCTAATATACAGCGTATTACACGACATCTATTAAAGAAACATCAGCAGGAGTTTTTAGAGTCACCTGCAGCGACTCGTAACCACCATGAGTTTGTTTCAGGATTAGCTTTTCATGTTGTTTCTATGTTAAGACTTGCGAAAAGCTTGTCTGAATTGTATCCAACTCTCGATACGGATCTTTTGTATTCAGGTGTTATCTTGCATGACCTTGGTAAGGTAAGAGAGCTATCAGGACCTATTGATACAAGTTATACAATTGAAGGGAAATTACTTGGCCATATCTCCATCATCTCAAATGAAATTGATGCAGCTGCAAGAGAGCTCAAGATCGAGGGAGAAGAAGTAACGGTATTACAGCACCTAGTGCTCAGTCATCATGGAAAAGGTGAGTGGGGCAGTCCAAAGGTTCCAGTGATCCGCGAGGCTGAAGTATTGCACCTCATTGATAATGTAGATGCGAAGATTAACATGATGGATCGTGCGTTAGATCGCGTATTACCTGGTGCATTCTCTGAACGTGTGATGCCACTTGAAAATCGCAGCTTCTATAAACCTGCTTTTCATGAACCTCCAATTGAGATGTAATGCTTGTTCTACTTTGCTTGCTCGTAACATAGGATAAAGCAAGTAGACAAGCGGGAGGAGAAGTAGGATGAGCGATCAGTTGAAACAGAGGTTAGCTATTGTTTTTTTGGCTGTTTTAGTCCTTATTTTTATCACTACTCAGACAAGTCTTTTGGCTATTTTGGCTAAAGATCCATGGTGGGTTTATGTTGTAATGCTAGGGGTAATCGTCAGTGGCTACCTCAGTATTAAGTATCTTCTTGAGGATCGTAGGCAGGAACAAGCATGGATTGAGCAGGAAGGTCATGTGTTTATGGAACGATTGGAAGAGGCCAAATTAAAAAAAGAAAGCAAGTCATAAAAAAAAGGATGCAGATGCATCCTTTTTTTGTTTCTTATCCTTGAGCTTCTTCTTCCTCTTCTGAACCTTCTTCTACTTGTTCATATGGAGCAAGTAAGTCTTCGTAACGAGAATCTTCGAAATTAATATCAGCATCACTTAATAATTCACTAAATACTTGATTCGGGTCTTTTGATTGCTGACCAATTAAGATTTCTTCGATCTCATCTGCGAAATCTTCATAGGAATCAAGGCGGTCCATTACTTGGATGATATGGAATCCGTGTGTAGATTCAATTGGTTCGCTAATTTCATCTATATCCAATGAAAAAGCAGCTTCTTCAAATTCAGGGACCATTTCTCCTTCACCAAAAAGAGGTAGCTCTCCGCCATTTGCAGCAGAACCTGGATCAGTAGAATTTTCTTCTGCTAGTTCAGCAAAGTCAGCGCCGTCTTCAAGCTGAGCCTCAAGATCCTCTGCAGTCTCGATGTCTTCAACTAAAATATGACGAGCTTGAACTTGTGTACCAAATGAATCTTGATTCTCTTCATAGAAGGCTTCTTTATCTTCTTCTGTTACTTCTACACCTTCAGCACTTAATTTAGTAATAACAAGCTGTGGCTTAATATAATCATCAATCAATTCATCTCTAGAATCAACTTCAATTTGACCTTGTGTTTGAGCTGTTATGGTATTAAAAAGATCTTCATCTTCTTCAACGCCAAAGTTAGTTTTTAATTCTTCTATTTCTGCTTCAAGCTCTTCATCAGTAATACCAATATCATCCGCTTTTTCTTTTAAAAGCTGAAGCTGGATCATGGAAAGTAAATTTTGATCTCCTGCTTGATCTTTTAATGATTCAACAAATTCTGCTTCTGTAATGTCTGTACCATTAATTGTTACTACTGCATCATCAGGGGCCGTTTCATTATTGCAAGCTGTAAAAACAGTTAAACAAGCTAACCCTGCAAACGCTACGAACATTTTTTTCATTGTGTACACTCCTCAACGTTGTTGTTCCTTGAAATAATCTGGCCAGCCTGTCCAAAACAGCATTAACCAGTAACACAAACCTTACTATACCATATATCAGCATTGGATAGAAAGTAATTCCAATAAAAGTACATTGGGCAAAAAAGGCTAGTGCCCAGTACGCATTAGATAAGTTTGCATAGTATACATTAACGAAGCGCATGAAAACATTCATTTTGAATGCGAGTGCTGCTTCCTAAAGAATAAAGGAGGCGTAATCTATGAGTTCTGGATACAACAGTGGGTTTGCGTTAATTGTAGTATTGTTCATTCTTTTAGTAATCATTGGGGCTTCTTGGTCTTACTAAGACATAGAAAAGGTGAGGGGGATTCCCCCTCACCTTTTTAAGTGAAAAACAGTTTTACATATGTAGATGTCAGGAGAATCGTTAGACATATATTTGTAACGCGAAACACTTTCGCCTGTTTTTCGGTTGGAACTTCTCTTCTTGCACAGAACGCGTCTGCCATTGAATTAATGGTGTAAAGAATAAAGAGCGCAAACATTCCAAGAATCATAATAGAGAAGAGCATAATTCTGCCTCCTGTTAACCATGTATTAACTTAAACTTTATCAAACTCTATAAGAAAAAGATAGAAAAACGATTGAAATTATTCCTGTACCCTCAATTTAACGTTAATAAGCAAATCTTTACATCAGGTCTGCATCCACTTTATGATTATGTAGAGAGGGTGATTTGTATGAGGTATCAGAAAAATAAGTGGAAGATTGCATTTTTTGCATTAGTCGCTATTTGTATCATTGCATGTATTTCTTTATTTGTTCTAGTTCGAACCTTCTTACCTGAAGCTGAGGAATCTCATTACACGTCTGAGCAGCCCACAAATGAGCAAGGATTGCTACAGATTCGGTCTGATCGAGATCAAATGAACCAGCTGATTACTGAAGCGTCAGACCAGCTTGACGAAGAGACGCCATTTACGCTGGAACTTCTTAGTGATCATGCGGAGTTTAGATCAACCTTTGACGTGTTAGGTCAATCCGTTCCCATTACTGTTGAATTTGAGCCAATGGTGGCCAATAACGGTGATCTTCTCTTAGAAGCAGATTCGTTTTCATTTGGATTGTTTAACATTCCATCAGAACAGGCAATGCAACTTATGAAAAATGTAACAGAACTTCCTGATTGGATTGTCGTTCACCCATCAGAATCTTTAATTGAAGTAAAAGTTACAGATGCAAAGTTTAATGATCGGTACTCATTTAGGGTCCAAACATTTGATTTAGCAAACGACTTAATTGAAGTTGAGATGTTTGTTAACGAATAATGTAAAAAGGACAAGACAGGCTAAAAACGACCAAAACAAAGAACGGTCCATTGAAGGATCGTTCTTTGTTTTGGTTTGTTCATATAATGTTAAGAAGAGAATCTTTAAGAGGTTTTTGGAACCTCTTCTGGTATTACATTTTTTTCTTCTTTGATTGACAAGTACCCATTTTCATCATCAAGACAATCCTCAAATTTGAGTAGTGAGGTTTCAAAGCGATCAACAAAATCACTACCATACACATGGCGAACGATACTGATTAACTCAGAGAATTCCGGGAACTTGCCATACAACTCACGAATGGGTAGCGCGCCACCATACACACTATATGTATGTTCATCATAACTCTGAAAGGTTTCTAGCAGCAAACTACGCCCTTCATCGGTTAGATTAATATACGTATTACGTTTATCGTTCGCTTTCTTGCAGAACGATAGAAAACCCCGTGATTCCAATTTTTTTGAAAAGTTAAAGGCAGTGGAGACGTGCATGACTCCGAAATTTGCAATATCTGTTATTGATGCACCATCTAATTGATAGGCAATCCAAAGGATATGGTGCTCATTCAGGTTTAGGTCAAACGGTTTAATCCATGCTTGCCAGTCTTTTTCAACTGATTTCCATAAGGCTTTACTCAATTGAGCAAGTCGATGACTAAACATGACCGATTGCTTTAAGGAGTGCGGCGTCTGATGTTCCATGTAAATCTCCTCCGTCCATAATCCATCCAACAAAACACTTCAAAATCGCTAGAACATTATTATTTTTGAATACTTTTATTATGACAAGAAATGGCTAAGAAATAAAGTACTAATTTTCGGAATATACGAAAATCTATCTTAATCTTTCTTAGTTAACTTTTGGAGCTCTTCTACATTTTTTTGAACTCCTTCAATTTCCGTCTTAATTCGCTCGATAGATGGGGCAGTATCTTCTTGCCATTGATCAAATGACGTTTTTAATTCAGCCCCAGCTGTTTTTAGAATGTCTCCACCCAATTTGAAGGTTTCTAGGGCTTGCTCTTTAATTTCAATACCTTCTCTTGATAGTTGCTTGGTTGATTGTTTAAAAGATTGAATCGAGTTTTGGCAGCCAATTCTTAAATCCTTGCCCGATGAAGGGGCAGTAAGCAAAACAGCAACGCCTGAAATAACTGTCCCTGTTAGAAGTCCAATTCCAATTGATTTAAAATTCATTGTACGTCTCTCCTTTAAAAATAGTCTGTATAGCTTATCCATTGCATAAGCATAATGAAAGAGGTGTTTGAAATGATGGATGGAATCATTATGCTATTGTTATCTGCAAGTCTTATAGCTTTTTATTGTATTGTACAGGTAGAGCATGTCCGCAAACATCGCCGTGTACTTATTATTCATGTTGTCGCAGTTGTTGTATGTTTGAGTTGTGCAGGGTGGTTAATGATTCGTTAGTTCGCTTTTTGAAATTCAATCATTAGATCACGCAAAGCAATACAAGCTTCAAGTGGAACAGCATTATAGATAGAGGCACGACAGCCACCGATTGAGCGATGTCCATTAAGTCCCACAAAACCACGTTCTTTAGCTAGTGATAAAAATCTCTTACTTAATTCTTCATTTGGCAACGTAAACGTGATGTTCATGGTAGAACGGCTAGAAGGTTCGGCATGACCATTATAAAAACCATTACTTTGGTCAATGGTTTCATAAATAACCTTTGCTTTCTCCTCATTTGCTTGCTCAAGCTTATCCATTCCGCCAATTGATTCAACCCATTCTAGAACTTTTCCTAATAGGTAAATCCCAAAAGTAGGTGGAGTATTATACAAGGAATCATTTTCAGAGAATGTACTGTATCGTAGCATAGTAGGTACATGCTTTGTGTTAGCCGATTCAATAATCTCTTTTTTGGCGATCACAACGGTTACACCAGATGGACCTAAATTCTTTTGAGCTCCTGCATAAATGATGCCGAATTTATTCACGTCTAGGTTTCTCGACAGAATATCACTGGACATGTCTGCAACCAATGGAGCCTGACTAATATCCGGGAATGTATTCCACTGTGTACCGTAGATCGTATTGTTTGAAGTGATGTGAACATACGCATCCTTGTCAGAAAAAACGGCATTACTGAGATCGGGAATGGACGTGTAGTTAGTTTCTTTTGAAGAAGCCAAAACGTTAGTCTGACCAAGTAATGATCCTTCTTTCAGGGCTTTTTCAGACCAAGAACCGGTTAACACATATTGTCCAACCTTATCCGAAGATAATAAATTGTATGGAAGCATAGCGAACTGGAGGCTTGCCCCACCTTGTACAAATAGAATGTCATGACTATCAGGAATGGCAAGTAACTTTTTAAGTAGCTGTTTTGCCTGTTGATGAACCGCATCATAATCTGAACTACGATGGCTAAGCTCCATAACAGACATTCCTGTATGATTAAAGTTAAGCAATTCCTTTTGGGCTGCTTCAAGCGCAGGTTTTGGCAGTGCCGCAGGTCCTGCATTAAAATTATATACTGAACTCATTTGTTGCTCTCCCCTTTATCACTTTAGTGCATGTCATTATCTTATTTCTATCCTAACATACAATTTCACTTTATCTTCTTTTTTTAAGTTAGCTAATTGCAAAAGTTACTTCTGATCAGAGAGAGTGGAAACGAGTTTTACTCGCATTTGCTCGAGATCTTCTTGAGAATACTCTGATCCATGCTCTTCCCATTTTGCTTGGAAGCCATCCGTGGCATCATATCTTGGTAGAAGGTGAACGTGATAGTGAAAAACGGTTTGACCAGCTGCTTCGCCATTGTTGTTCACAAGGTTTAAGCCTACAGGTGAGAAGGTGTCTTTTAGTGCATTCGCTACTTTTTGAACTGTTTGATACACATGTGAAACATCCGTTGCAGGCAAATCAAACAGATTCTCGTGATGGTTCTTGGGTACAACTAAAGCATGTCCTTTAGTTACTTGACTAATATCAAAGAAAGCAAATGTGTGCTCATCCTCATATATTTTTTTTGATGGAATATCCCCGGCGATAATGCTACAGAATATACATGATGACGTCATAATCGTTCATCCTCTCTTGTACTATAAATTTGATCTTGTCAATTAGCTTACTCTTTGAAGGGGCGTTTTTCAATGAGAATTCGCGAGATTGTCAGAAGTGAAAAGGGTGCTCTGTGATATACTTTGGTAGAATCGGACGTTGAAATGGAGTGTTCACATGAAGTGGTTTGTCATAATAGGAGTAGCTCTACTAAGTATACTTGCGGGTTGTCAAAGTCAGCCAGAAAATAGCTCCGATAGCACGGATGTACTTGAAGAAACAGCATCACCGGAAAATCTGCCAAGTTTTTTAGAATATTATCCAGATAACATTGGGAATTTTTATAAAGGCATTAATGATTTTCAAGATATGCTTGAACAATTGCCAAGCTATGATATAAATGGTGAACCTGGAGAATTAGATAACTTGTATCAATCATTTATTTTTGAACATACAGATGAAGGGTCCGTTATTTGGAATGATCATGGAGCACGTTGTAACGCTTGTATCGACTCAGCAGCCTACAGTATTGAGGCATGGCAAAATGGCACATCAATCGAAGAAATTCGAGAAGCTATTGTTACTCAATACGGTGAAGGAAATCAAGCGGAATCATCGAATTGATTAAGTAAATGGTATGGGATGTAAAGGAGTAAGGGGAGTACCTATTGTGGTACTTCCTTTTTTACAAAGTAAAAAAGCTACGACTGGTTTTTCAATAGGCAGATTTGATAAGATACCTATATAAGGAGTGGATTGATCATGACAGAGCTTTTAAAGATCTCTGGTTTAACCGGTGGATACCATCCGAAAAAACCAGTCCTACACGATGTGAATTTTTCTGTTAATAAGCAGGAGATTGTAGGCCTAATCGGTTTAAACGGTGCAGGGAAAAGTACAACAATTAAGCATATTCTCGGCTTACTTCAACCACAAAAAGGTGAAATAACCATTGATGGAATAGAATTTAAACAAGATGCAAATCAATATCGTCGTTCCTATGCTTACATACCAGAAACCCCGGTTTTATATGATGAATTAACACTTTGGGAGCATCTCGAGTTAACAAGTGTTGCGTATGGACTTGATCCAAAGCTTTTTGAAGAGCGTGCGGAAAAATTGCTTAAAGAATTTAAAATGATAAAGATGAAGAAATGGTATCCTAGTCATTTCTCTAAAGGTATGCGTCAAAAAGTAATGATCATGAGCGCATTCTTAATTGAACCGCCAGTGTACATAGTCGATGAGCCGATCGTTGGTCTAGATCCATTAGGCATTCAATCCTTTCTTAACTTTATTTCAGATATGAAAAAAAGAGGGTCTGCTGTGCTCATGTCAACACATATTTTGGCTACAGCCGAGCGTTACTGCGACCGATTTGTCATTCTTCATCATGGCCGAAAGGTACTTGAAGGTACACTTACGGAGATGCAACAACATATTGGTCAACCCAATGCAACGCTAGATGACATTTATATTGAAATGACCAAGGATGAAGTCATATGAAAGCACAGCAATTGTGGCAAGAGAGAGTTCAGACTTATTGGAGCGAAGCAGGTCGCTACTTAAAGTTAATTGGTAACAGCGGATTTCTTTTTACTGTGTACTTTTTATTTATTGTTGGTAGTTACTATTATCAACAGATTTTAGAGCAACTGCCTGAGCAATTTCCTACTGTTGAGTTATTTACCGTTGTATTTCTTTTTATTATCACTCGCAGTCGTGTGCGTACGTTTGTAAAGGAAGCGGACATGGTGTTTTTACTACCTTTTGAAGCAAAGATGGGAGACTACTTTCGCTCAGCTATAAGATATTCTTTCTTTATACAGGTAGGAATTATTGCATTAGCTTTGCTATTGTTAGGGCCATTATTTGTCTTGCGGATTGGAACAGGCACTGTATTCTGGTCTACGCTTGCCGTTCTAGTTATTGCAAAACTGTGGAATTTGCTCTCAAGCTGGGAAGAACAACGCTTGCAAAGTAAACAGGAAAGGGCATCACATTTATTATTACGCACGCTTGTAAATGTTGTGTTGTTATACTTACTATTTTCTCAGGCGGGTATCATGTTTGTAGGTATCATGCTTCTTTTAATGTTTGCTCTATATTTTTTATACTGGAAGAAGCTTGGTCAAACGTATTCTCTAAAGTGGAATCACTTAATCCAAGTAGAAGAAAGTATGGTCATGTTCTTTTATAGAATTGCGAATGCTTTTACGGATGTGCCTCAGCTACGTAATCAGGTTCGTGAACGAACGTACTTAAGCTGGATCATTCCAATTCTTACTGGAAAACATCAATCGGTCTACTCTTATTTAATGAGTCGATCCTTTATTCGCGCTAATGACTACCTTGGTATTTATGTGCGTTTGGTTCTAGTTGGCGCATTTATTCTCTATATTTTACCTACAGGGTGGATACAAGTCGCTGTTCTGCTTGTTTTTATGCACATGATCATGATGCAAATCTCAACCATTTGGTACCATTATGATATGAATATGTGGGTTGATATTTACCCAGATGAGCCAGAGGGGCAAAAAAAAGCATTAACCTTGCTTAGTTTAAAGCTTCTTATGTTTGCAGCTGTTCTTCAATCGATTGTTCTTTTTGTTTTTGGAGATGCAGTGATTGCAAGTGTAGGGTTAGCAGCAGGACTAGTTTTTGCCTACTTAGGTAGCTCAACATTTATTCACCGTCGCAAGAAACAGGCCGTCTAAAATGAAATAAGGGGTGATCGTAATCGTTTCCTTATATGAACAAGAAGCAAAAGAGGAGATGTTAAGGTGGAAACGCAAACTCGGCAAAAGTCCATCTATGACTGGACGCTATGCGAAAAAATGGCAGAAGAAAATGAACACATATATACCGGAAAAGGTTCATTCTGTTATTACAGGTAGCGTGCGACATATGGTCCAGGCTACACTAACTGGATCTGAGTACATCTCTAAAAAAGAGTTAGACCTAACGACAACCTTTCAGGAAAGAGAGGAAGACGCTAAAGAACTCTTTCGTGCGTATAAGAATACAGCCATTGCTGAGGGTGTTGGAACAGGGGCTGGCGGTATTCTGCTCGGTATGGCGGACTTTCCTTTATTATTAAGTATAAAGATGAAGTACTTATTTGATACAGCAATTGCTTATGGCTATGATTGTCGTGAATTTCAGGAAAGGTTATTCTTACTAACTGTCTTTCAACTCGCTTTTTCAGAGGGTGAAGAACGAGTGAAACTATTAGAGAGAGTGGAGAATTGGGAAGACTATGCAAAGCAGCTGCCCAAAGATCCTGATGACCCCCTTACAATGGATTGGAAAGCATTCCAGTTGAGTTATCGTGACTTTATTGATTTGCCAAAGTTGTTACAACTGATCCCTGGCTTTGGGGCAATTGTTGGAGCAGCTGTTAACAGCCACTTTCTTGACCTATTAAAGACAACGGCGATGAACAGCTATCGAATGCGCATGATCAAAACAAGCTAGGGTAGTTGAACCTAAAAAAGGGGCTAGGACAGACCTGTTTTAGCAATCTAAAAACCCGAAACATTATGTTGTTTAATTTACATAATGTTTCGGGTTTTTGTCATTTAAAAATAAGAAAGTGGGGCTACCGCTCCGGACATACACTCCGCTTTCCATGGGCGGCTGGTGAGCCTCCTTGTGCTACCGCACTGCGAAGTCTCGCCCTGGCCTTTACTCCCATAGGAGTCTACATGTATGTCCTCCACTTGTTTCAGCTCATTTGTAATGGATTGAATTACTGACAAAATGAGCGAATTTTATCTTTAGCTATGCACTATTCAAATTGTTCGTCGATTCATGTCATTAGTATGGTTCTATCCCAGCCCTTTTTTGTTTAATTAAAAACTAAAGAAAGGAATAAACTGTGCGAAGTAGGCAGATAAGACACGGAAATACCCCGTAAAGAGCATGATTCCTAAGACGATCATCAGGACACCACTAACTCTTTGAATGGTCGGTAACCACTTGTTCATAACCTTAAGCTTCGAAAGAGATTTTGACCAGAAAAACGCTACGAGCAAGAATGGAACACCGAGACCTGCTGAGTAAATAAAGAGTAAAAGAATGCCAGAACCCATGGTATCCCCGTTACTTGCAATGATTAGAATTGATCCGAGCACCAAACCAATACAAGGCATCCAGCCAGCACCGAATAAAAAACCAATGAGCATCGAGTTTGAAAAGCTAGCGGATTTTCGTGGTTTAATCGGTAGTTTTTTTTCTGTAAGTAAAGATCGTAAAGAAATAATGCCAGCCATTTGTAAGCCAAACAGTACGATGAAAATTCCGCCTAATTGTTCGATCAATTGACGATTGTTCGAAAAGATTTGTCCTAGAAACGACGAAGATGCGCCCATTAATACAAAAATCAATGTAAACCCAAGGATAAAGCCTAAGCTTCTTGTTAAAATTAAACGCCGGTCAGCTTGAACCTGTCCTTCGGAAATAGTAGACCCTGTTAATTGAGCTAAGTAGGCAGGAACTAATGGAAAGATACATGGAGACAGAAATGAAACCATGCCAGCGAAAAACGCCAACCATATTGAAACCTCCATATGAATCACTCCTCACAATAAAGCACGTTACTTTTATTCTATGTAAAACATGCTCTTCTAGTATAACGAACTTTACTCTCCTTAACCATGACAAAATGAAGGCGGATTCAATCAATGGGTCTTAGAACAATATCATCCTGTAGACGGAGATGAAACCGTGCTGCAGCTCGGTGTAAAGAATGCTCGACTCTCCTACAATAAAGGTAACGAAAGGAAAGGAGGAGAAACGTAATGAAAACCCGTAAGAATTCTGGTTTAGGTATTGTGTTAATCATTATTGGTAGTTTCATCTTGCTCGGAATGATTGGTGTACATCTTGGAGGACTTGTTCCCTTTGCGCTTGGTCTAGGTCTCATATATTGGGGCTATAAAAAATATCAGCAAAAAGGTGGTTTGTCTGCCGGCAGTATGATCCTATTTATTTTTGGGGGACTGATCACGCTTAGTGGCGTGGGAGCTTTGATTCCCTTTTTTATAGGCTGCTTACTTTTATTTTTTGGTTATCAGTATATGAAGGGTGATCAGGATGATACTGATTCTGATTTACATGTAACGCCGAATACAGTTACACCAAAGCGACGTTCATTAGATGAAGAGTTTTCAAATATTATTAATAAATCATAATAGAGGAGGATGTTAAGATGAGTATTACTACACGTGTTCAACGTTTGGTCAAAGCTTCAATTCATGAAGGGTTAGAACGTATGGAGGACCCACTAGCTTTAGTAAAGCAAGATATTCGTGACACAAAAGAATCAATCAAGAAGAAAAAGGCGGATATTTCTAAGCAAGAGAACATGAACCATGTGTTTGAACGTTCCATTGAGATGGCAGGAAAGTTAGCTCAAAAGCGACAAGATCAAGCGACTGTTGCCATTGAAAAGGAAGAAGAGGATTTTGCACGAAGAGCATTATTAGAGAAAAAACAAGCACTAAAAGAACAAGACAGGTACCGTGAATTAATTGAGCAAAACAAGGATTTGATCCTGCAATTAAAAGAAGAGGCTCAAGAACTTGAGCAATCCTTGGTATACAAAGCTGAGCAACAGCAAGAGCTCGAATATCAAAAGGAAGCTGCTCGAGCAGGAGCAGAGCTTGAAAAGATGTATACACGAACAAACCGTATCTCTAAGCAGTCGTTTGAAGAAACAGAAGTGTTCGACAAGTGGAAGCAGGCAGCGGTGGAAATTGAAAATGAAGATTTAAAAGCAGAGATTGAGGAAGAGTTAGCGCAACTAAAGGCATCTCGTAAGTCAGAATAGTCATCTGGAGGAGCGAGGGAGCCCTCGCTTTTCTATCTTGTGCAATAGTAGGAAACCATTTATAGTGACTAATAGACAAAGGCGGTGAGCATATGAGAAAACTACTGGGGTTCGCCATGATGGGTGTAGGTGTTATACTGTTAATTGTGATTGCTTCTACGTTTTTCTTTTCAAGCAATGCACAGTCAAGTGTATCTGAAGTAACAGAGAATATAGATGGAATCAATGAATTGATGTTAGAGAGTAAAGCAGTTAATTGGACGATTATCCCTGTTAGCGACAAAGACCTTCGAATCAGTGTTTCTGGTGATGAAGTAAATGATATTTTTAAAGTGAACAGACAGGGGCGTTCTCTCGAAATATTGACGGAACAAAAGAATTTTCGATGGTTCCCTTCATTCTTTGGGAAAATGGTTGATCGAGAAGCTATCGTTTATCTGCCAGAGGAATATACAGAGGACCTTATCATTTCTACCGTATCAGGTGAGGTAACACTTGATGGAGACTTAACGTTTCAAGATGTAGATGTAGATATGGTGTCTGGAAGTTTCTCAAATACGGGACTTTTACAAACCGACTCCATTCGGTTTGATTCTGTGTCAGGTAATGTGGATACCTCTGGATTAATCAGTCAGGATGTTCATGCGGATTCTGTATCCGGTGATGTGCACTTGGGATATGCAGAAGGACATGGAGATATTGATGTAGATACCGTATCAGGAGAAGTAAGTATCGTATCCTCAGACTTAAATGCAACGTATGAATTCGATACGTTGAGTGGTGCTATAACCGATCAAGGAACAAGGTTAAAAGCAAGAGAATACAGTAGCTCTGTTGGAGAAGGACAGTATCAAATCACTATATCCACACTTTCTGGTGATATAGTCGTTGAATAAATAGACATCTAAGATAAGGGGGGAAGATCGTGCGGAGAACGATAATTGGGAGTATTTTTACTGCAGTTGGTTTAATCATTTTATTTAATACACTTGCCTTTTTCTCCAACTCCTTTGTGGCGCCATTGATCTTCCTTGCCTTAGGGGTATTTTTCGTTAAAAAACAAAAGAGAAAATGGGGCAGGTTATGTTTCTTTCTTGCTACTGTGATCTTTTTTGCTCAAGTATTTAATATTGATATATTTACATTATTCTTTGCCTTATTGTTGTTATATGCGGGCTGGAAAATGGTCCGTTCTGATAAAAAACCAAAACAAAAAAAACAAAGAAAACAAGTTGTGCGGCAGAATGAACAGGTGCAAGAAGATAAACCAGTTCAACAATCCGGAGATAGCCATACATTGGTTAAACGAAGTTTGCTTGGAGAGGTTCGCTATACCCATTCACCATTCGAATTAACAGACATGACGATCTGGAATGGCATAGGTGATGTTCGAATCGATCTATCAAAAGCTATTATCTCTGAGGGTGAAACGTTACTTATTGTGCAAAACGTGATTGGTGATATCCATATTTATGTGCCTGAAGATTTAGGATATGCCATTCAATCGTATGTCGTTGTTGGAGACAGTTCTATTCTTCATTCCAAACATGGCGGATTCAATCAAAGTGTGCTCATGCGTTCAAGCAACTATGAAAACAGTATAAGGAAAGTGAAGCTTGTTCTCTCTTGTGCAGTAGGATCTGTGAAGGTACGTGAGATATGAAGAAGCGATTTTCTAGTTTTCTATGGCAGTTTGTGAAGCATGGTTTGACTCACTCTCTATTAGTGACAATTCTTGTTATCCTAATCGTTACGAACGAAGAGAACCGCGGATTCTTTGTTTTATTGGATCGTCAAATAGTAGGGGTTCCTATTCTGTTATGGATAGTAGTCCTTATTTTGGTTTCTGGTTTTGTGAGTGGTTTGCTTCAAGCAGATCCCTTAAAACGCAGAATGGAATCGCTTTTGCATGGTGCTGCCTTGTATGAGCGTGGAACCTTTTCACACCGGATTCGTATAGAAGGGGAGGACGAACTCTCAGAACTTGTGACACGTATGAATTCGATGGCTGGACATATGGAAGAAAAGGTCGCCTCTCTTCAGCGATTATCTACACGCAATGCCAATATGCAAGACACGGTTAAGCGGGCTGCTGTCACAGAAGAGAGACAACGCTTAGCTCGTGAATTACATGATGCCGTCAGTCAACAACTGTTTGCGATTTCGATGATGATGGCTGCGATTAAAGAGGGCGCAGCATCAAATCGTGAAATTAATATGACTCAGTTAAAGAGTGTTGAAAAAATGGCGAACCTAGCTCAGTCAGAAATGAGAAGCTTGCTGCTGCACCTTAGGCCAACCCAACTTAAGGGGAGAAGTCTGAAAGAAGGTCTTGATCAACTGTTCCTGGAAATGCAGGACAAACAAAACTTACAGGTTGTCCACGACATTGAAGCAGATTTGAAGCTACCTCAAGGTTTTGAAGATCAGCTTTTTCGGATGGTTCAAGAGGCTTTCTCTAACATTCTTAGACATGCTGAGGCAACAAAAGTGGAGTGCTTCTTAAAAACAGGTAAAACGGAATGGAAGCTGACAATCATTGATAATGGTGTTGGGTTCGATTCATCAGAAATAAGCCAGGGATCCTACGGACTGCAAACAATGAGGGAACGAATGAATGAAATCGGTGGTATACTCCAAGTAAAATCAGCTAAAGGCAAAGGCACGCAGATCGAAGCTAAAGTTCCATTAGCATGGAGGGAAGACTCAGATGATTAATGTCCTTTTAATAGATGATCACGAAATGGTTCGGATGGGTGTCAGTGCATTTCTTTCAACACAAGCGGACATTCATGTTGTTGGAGAGGCGAGTGATGGTGAAAGTGGAGCTAAGCTTGCACTTGAACATGACGTCGATGTAATCCTTATGGATTTGGTTATGGATAATATGAATGGCATTGAAGCCACAAAAATGATTATGGCAAAAAAACCTGAAAGTAAGATCATTGTTCTAACTAGTTTTATAGATGATGACATGGTGTATCCAGTCATTGAAGCGGGTGCTTTTAGTTATCTATTAAAGACTTCATCTGCCTCAGAAATTGCCAAGGCTATACGCTCGGCAGCAAAAGGTGAACCAGTTGTAGAATCTAAGGTTGCAACGAAAATGATGAACAAAATGAGATCAGATCAGGTCAAATTACTTCATGAAGAATTAACAGCTAGAGAGCTTGATGTGCTTCTATTAATTGGAGATGGAAAGACCAATTCTGAAATTGGTGAGTCCTTATACATTGGTATAAAAACAGTCAAAACACATGTTAGTAATATTTTACACAAGTTGGATTTAGACGATCGAACTCAATTAGCTATCTATGCTCATCGTCATGGACTTGTAGAGTAAGTGAATATGTAAGAAAAGGAAATTTGGGTATACTAAGTTCATCATCAGAGGGGGGATCACAGTGCTAAAAAAAATACTAACATATCTGATCGTAGCTGGTTCTGCCCTCTTAACCGGTTTACTTGTATATGCCATTGTCATTTTGGCCGGAAACTATGTTATTGATAATGAAAAGCTTGTGATGAATAATTCAAGCTCATTAGTGGATGAATCTGGAGAACTAATCACACGAGTTTATATAGAGAATCGACAACCTGTTTCAATTGACACGATACCTGACCATGTACAAGAAGCTTTTGTGGCTGTAGAGGATCATCGATTCTATGAACATTCGGGGATCGATTTCCGCTCCATTAGTCGAGCGATGTATCGAAATATATTGGCAGGAGGTAAGGCTGAGGGCGGTAGTACCATCACCCAACAGCTAACCAAAAATGTCTTTCTAACAAATGAAAAGTCATGGCTTCGAAAAATAAAAGAAGTCTTTATCTCGATAAATTTAGAGCGTCGATACAGTAAAGATGAAATACTAGAAATGTACTTAAATCAAATTTATTTTGGCCACGGTGCCTACGGACTACAGACAGCGTCAAATCTTTATTTTAATAAAGATGTTAGTGAGCTAACAGTGGATGAAGGGGCCTTGCTTGCAGGACTACCCAAAGCACCAAATAACTATTCACCAATTAATGATCCAGATAGAAGTAAGGAACGACGTGATTTAATTCTTAGTTTGATGGAGAATCAAGGGTTTATTAGTGCTGAAGATAGTGTTCGTTTACAAGGGAAAACCATTGCACTAGATTTACAAAACCCAGTAAAAGACGAGGCTCTTTATACGTATATTGATATGGTGATGGATGAAGCAGAAGACCGCTATCAACTCTCTCAGGAGGAGTTAATGACAGGTGGCTATCGTATTGTCGTGCCAATGGACAGGTCTTTGCAAAAATCAACCTACGAGAAATTGCAAAATGATGTGTATTATCCAGAAGGTAATGAGGATGCTCAAGCCAGTGTCATGATGATGGATAGTGAATCAGGTGGTGTGCTTGCGGTTCAAGGGGGCAGAGATTATGTGCGTCTGGGATTGAATCGGGTGAATGTCAAACGTCAGCCAGGTTCTACGTTTAAACCAATCGCTGTATACGCACCAGCTCTCGAGTCAGGTGCTTGGAATCCATATTCAATGCTTCGTGACCAGAAGTTAGCGTACAATGACTTTGCTCCGGAAAACTACAATGACAAGTATGAAGGTGAACTGTCAATGTATGATGCATTGGTTCAATCTGCGAATGCTCCAGCTGTATGGTTGATGAATGAAGTAGGTATTAACCGTTCGTTAGATATGATCGGAAAATTCGGTTTTAAAATTACAGATCATAGATTAGCTATTGCACTAGGAGGGCTTAGAGAAGGGGTCACTCCTTACGAATTAACGAAGGCGTATCGTGCATTTAATGAAGAAGGTCGAGTCATTGAGCCTTATTTTATAAAAGAACTATATGATCATAATGGCGAAAAAATTGGCGAAGCTAGCCCTGTTCAGACAGAAGTCATTTCTAAGCAAAATGCTTGGAATATGACAAGAATGCTTGAATCAGTAGTGACAGATGGCACGGGAACGGCTGGTACGGCACAAACACCTATCGCAGGAAAAACGGGTTCAACCTCCAATGAACTTGTGGATGGAGCAACAATGGACGCATGGTTTGTTGGATACACTCCCTCAGTCGTTGGAGCGGTATGGATGGGTTATGATTCGACGACGGAAGATCAATATTTAAAAGAAGGTAGCTCTTTTCCAACTGTTTTATTTAAAAGCATTGTTAACGATCTACCAAGCGAACGATTAAACGTTGCGTTTGAAAAGCCAGACGATGTAGAAGATCTCTCGCCGCCTATCCCTCTAATCGCAGTTGAAGATTTGAAAGCATCAATGAGAGTAGGAGGCAAAGGACTTTTAAGTATTGACTTAGAGTGGACACCTTCAGAAGATGAACGTGTAAGATACAACGTGTATGAGGTTCATAATGGAGAGCGTGAGCAAATCGCTGCAAACGTTGAAGGCGGCACCTATACCTTATCAAGGCTTAATCCATTCTCATCTAAAACATACGAAGTCGTCCCATACGACAATAACGTTGGATCTGAAGGAGAAGCATCAAACATAGCCGAGGCAGATTTCAGCTTAGGATTTTCATTTTAAAACCGGTGGCATGCGCACCGGTTTTTTTGTGTTATCAGTAAAGAGGAGCGGAAATCAATAAACATAACAGAAACCAGACCCAAAACCGAAGAGATCACCAACGATTCTTAGTAAAATGCAAACATCACCGCATCTACGCCCGCAAAATGTGTAGCGTTTTCATCAAATTTATGACAGTTGCGCTATGTGTGTATACAATCGGGAATCAGGTTATTATAGTGATAGGTAGATAGAGGATTCGCATAGAATGCTTTTCTTATTAAAATAAAGTAAACTATATAGTGGATTAGAAATGGTTCGGGTTCAAGAAGTTAAGAAGGGTGGACAAACGCTATGGGAGAAAAGCAATGGAATGATACATTTTTAAAGGCGTGTAAAGGAGAAGCGCACGATCATGTACCAGTCTGGTATATGAGGCAAGCGGGAAGGTCGCAGCCGGAATATCGAAAAATTAAAGAAAACAACTCATTATTCGAGATTACTCATCAGCCTGAGCTATGTGCCTATGTTACTAAACTGCCGGTTGATCAATACAATAATGATGCGGCGATTTTGTATAAAGATATTATGACGCCACTACCTGCAATTGGTGTAGATGTTGAAATTAAGTCGGGTATAGGTCCTGTTATACATAATCCAATCCAATCAAAAGTTGATGTAGAGCGACTTGGTATGATTGAACCGGAAAAAGATGTTGATTATGTTCTGGATACAATCAAATTACTTAGAACACAACTTGAAGTACCATTAATTAGTTTTGGAGGCGCGCCATTTACACTTGCTAGTTATATGATTGAAGGCGGGCCATCAAAGAATTATCACAAAACAAAGGCATTTATGTTCTCGAACCCTGAAGCGTGGTTTATGCTGATGGATAAGCTTGGAGATGTGACCATTGCTTATGTCAAAGCGCAAATTAAAGCTGGTGCTCAAGCCATTCAGCTGTTTGATTCGTGGGTCGGCGCATTAAGTCGACAGGACTATGTGACTTTCATTAAACCTGTAATGGAGCGAGTATTCGCTGAGCTTCGTCCTGAAGGTGTACCTCTTATTATGCACGGAGTGGGTGCTAGTCATTTAGCTCAAGAGTGGAATAGTTTGCCGATTGATGTGGTTGGTCTGGATTGGAGACTTTCGGTTGCTGAAGCAAGAGAGCTAGGAGTAAACAAAACAGTGCAGGGCAATCTAGATCCAGCATTACTATTGGCACCTTGGTCAGTGATTGAGGAGAAAGCTAAAGCCATTTTAGATGAGGGGATGAAATCAAACCATTTCATCTTTAATCTTGGGCATGGCGTATTCCCTGAAGTAGATCCAGCAGTATTACGAAGATTAACAGCTTTTGTTCATGAATATTCATCTGCTTATAAGCAAACACATACATCATAAGTTGTTCGAAGGAGATCATTGTTATGGCTAAGAAAAAACTTGGAATACTCGTTATGGCATATGGAACACCACGCTCAAAAGATGAGGTTGAACCTTATTACACACATATACGTCGTGGTAGAAAGCCCAGTGAAGAAGCACTTAAGGATTTAATGGATCGATATGAGGCGATAGGCGGCTTAAGTCCTCTCGCTGTTATTACGGAACAACAAGCACAAGGTTTAGAACATATTTTAAATGAAACATTAGACGATTATGAGGTAAAAGCCTATCTTGGACTGAAGCATATTAGCCCATTTATTGAGGATGCGGTTGCGGAGATGGTTCAAGATGGAGTAGAGGAAGCAGTCAGTCTTGTTCTTGCTCCGCATTTCTCGACGTTTAGTGTGAAATCCTATAATGGACGTGCTCTGGCTGAGGCTGAACGATTGGGCGGATTAACGATTCATTGTGTTGAAAGCTGGTACAAGGAGCCAGGATTTTTAGATTATTGGACAAACCAAATTAAAGAAACGATGAAAGAAGTATCAAACCCTGCAGAGACATGTGTAATTTTCTCGGCTCACAGTCTTCCTGAAAAAATTATAGCTGCAGGCGATCCTTATCCTGATCAATTAAAAGAAACAGCAGATATACTCGCGGAAAAAGCAGGAGTAACTCATTACGAAATTGGCTGGCAAAGTGAAGGGAATACGCCCGATCCTTGGTTGGGACCAGATGTCCAAGACCTGACACGCACACTTTATCATGAAAAAGGGTACAAAGCCTTTATGTATTGTCCTGTTGGATTCGTAGCGGATCACTTGGAAGTACTTTTTGATAATGACTATGAGTGTAAAGTCGTAACAGACGAGCTTGGTGTTGATTATTTCCGACCAGCTATGCCAAATGATAACCCAGAATTCCTTGCAAGTCTTGCAAATGTTGTTCGGAAAAAGTTGTTTGAAGGAAGGGACTAATTGTGAAAAAAAAGGTTGCCATCATAGGCGGTGGAATCACCGGATTAGCTGCTGCTTTTGAGTTTGAGAAGTCAAACCAACGTGGAGAATCCACCATTGATTATCAGGTCATTGAAGCTTCCAGTCGCTTGGGCGGCAAGATTCGCACGTTTAGAAAAGACGGATTCATCATTGAGGCAGGACCCGATTCTTATTTGAAAAGAAAAGAGAGCATGACTCAATTGATACAAGAAGTTGGACTTGCAGACGACCTGACGACAAATGATACGGGCCAATCGTATATCCTAAAAGGAACATCGTTATATCCGATTCCAGCAGGAGCAGTAATGGGCGTACCTACAGAGTTTACGCCCTTTGCTACAACGGGTTTATTTAGTCCACTTGGAAAGATTCGTGCGTTAGGTGACTTTTTTATCCCAGCAAGCATCAAACCTGATGAAGATATCTCTTTAGGCCATTTTTTTAGAAGACGTTTAGGTAATGAAGTCGTAGATCATCTAATTGAGCCACTGTTGTCAGGCATTTATGGTGGGGATATGGATAAGCTTAGCTTAAAAGCTACATTCCCTCACTTTCAGCAGATGGAAGAAACTCATCGTAGTTTAATAAAGGGGATTAAGCATAGTAGACCGAAACCTCAAAAACAGCATGGTAAGCCTGTAAAAAAAGAAGGTATGTTTCAAACATTAAAAGGTGGACTGGAATCATTAGTTGAGGCAGTAGCGGATCAATTACATCCGCAAAGTGTTCGATTGAATGAAGATGTGAAAGAGATCACAAAGGTCGAGGGTAAATTTATTCTTCAGTTTGCAAATTCAACAGAGGAAGCATTTGATGACGTAATTGTCACAACACCACCACCTATAACGGCGCAGATATTAGGTCAGTATGATTATTTCGATTACTTTAAGAAAATGGAGATGACATCTGTCGCAACAGTCGCTATGGCTTTTCCGAAAGAAGCTGTGAAACAAACAGAGGAAGGCACTGGCTTTGTTGTCTCTAGAAAAAGTGGATATACAATTACCGCATGCACCTGGACCAGTAAAAAATGGCGTCATACAACACCTGATGATAAAGTGATTCTTCGTTGTTATGTTGGCCGCCCTGGTCATACTGACATCGTCAAAAGATCAGATGAAGACATTATTAAAACAGTGCTATCTGATCTCTCAAATGTTATTGAGATTAAAGGAGAACCTGATTTTTATTATGTTAGTCGTTGGTCTAATCCACAATATCAAGTAGGACACACCTTTAAACTTGAAAAAATGAGAGAAGAAATCGCCACTCATTTGCCAGGTTTACATCTAGCTGGAGCCGGTCTTGAAGGAGTAGGGTTACCTGATTGTATTAATCAAGGGAAAGCAGCAGCTGAAGCTGTTCTAAAGACCTAAGTGTAAGGAAAAGCGCAAGGATCATTCCACGATCCTTGCGCTTTATTTTGATTAGCGTGTATACGTAAGATATTTTGTTCGGGTTTGTTCTAGCTCTTCAACAAATTGCTGTTGTCTAGCTAAACGTGTAAGCTCGGCTTGTGAGTAAGAGCGTTTCTTTATAACAATTGTAAAAAATACAAAATGAACAATCATGTTTGGTTCCTCCTGTCTGTGTTGTTCTTTCCTTCAGGTAAGGCCCTTCACCTTTTTGTACCAATCTAAAACGAGTGAGCTTTTAATTACGTTAATCACATTACATTCCTCCTATTCAAATTTTTGTTAGTAAAAAAGTACGCAAAAAAGCCGCAGTAAGTTCTGCGGCTTTTTTAAATATAAAAAATCGCAGGGAGCTTCATCCCTGCGACTATATCGCTCTCTTGCAAAGAGAGACGTACGATTTCAGTAGTCGGATATTCAACGAAGAATATGGGCATGAGCATGATCCGTATGAAGTTGTGTTGATTTCATAGTGAGTAAATCCATTGATAATTTCATCATCTTGCTCAGCTCCCTTCTTGAATATTTTTAATACAATTCAAATTATAGCTAAATCATGGAAATTTGTAAAGGTTTTTTGTGAATTTTTTGCGACGTTTTTTATCTATTCTTGACAAGCTAGGATAATCGTTATTTGGAAATAATATTCGAATGTAAAGAAGATGCATGATGATTCCTAGTAAGTTTCCTGTTTGCGCAAGGTAATCTGTGATAAAATGGAGTGTACGCTTAAAACAAATTGGTTGCAGCTCTGTCAAGTTGTAAGTGGACAACTCTGTTCATCCTGCTAGTTCCTATACAAGGAGAGTTAGAATGAGCAGACAAGATGAGGTCCTACTGGCACTTAAGCATACAAGACACGATTGGCTGAATATTATACAATTAATAAAAGGCAATCTAGCCCTTGGTCACCACAAGCGAATTGAAGACATTATTCAACAGATTACTCAACAAGCAATGATGGAAAGCAAACTGTTTAATATAAAAGTACCTGAGCTGACACTTTTTTTGATTGGTTATAATTGGACCAGTCAAAAAGTAGAGATGAATTATGAAGTGAGGGGGGAGGAATTTTCTCTAGATCCATGGGGAGTTCCACTCTTAACGTTCGTTCAATCCGTTACGGACAAGTTATCCCAATCGTCTTCTTTTACTTCTGAAAACAGTTTAATGGTTACCTTTGATTTTTTGGAGGAATCCTGTGTATTGACTTGCAGATATGTAGGAAAAACAGAGCTGAAAGAAGCCGATTGGCAAGGCATCATGAAGCAAGTATCGGATGCTGGTATGAAATGTACAAGGCTGCAACAGACTGAAGATGAGTGTATATTGACTATACTAATAAAAGAGACGTAATTAAAATGCTTGGTTGTAAAACCAGCCTGTTAAATACGGTCTAGAGGTGAAGAGCATGTTTGTAGATAAAGTTAAGATTTATGCTAAGGGAGGAGACGGTGGAAACGGTCAAGTCTCTTATCGAAGAGAGAAGTATGTACCCGATGGTGGACCCGCCGGAGGAGACGGTGGCCGTGGCGCAAGCGTTGTGTTTATTGTGGAAGAAGGACTTCGTACGCTAATGGACTTCCGTTATAACCGTCATTTTAAAGCACCAAAAGGAGAAAATGGACGCCCGAAGAACCAGCATGGAGCGAATGCGGATGACATGATTGTAAAAGTTCCACCAGGCACGACCGTGGTTGATGAATTGACTGGTCAAATTCTTGCTGATTTAACCGAAGCTGGCCAACAAGCGGTTATTGCTAAAGGTGGAAGAGGAGGCAGAGGTAATTCAAGGTTTGCAACACCAGCTAATCCGGCACCTGATACTGCAGAGAACGGTGAACCCGGACAGGAACGAGAAGTCGTTCTAGAACTAAAACTTCTTGCTGATGTAGGTCTTGTTGGCTTCCCGAGTGTAGGTAAATCGACATTATTATCTGTTGTATCTGCGGCTAAGCCAAAAATCGGTGATTATCATTTTACTACTCTTGCACCTAATTTAGGTGTAGTTGAAACGGCAGACCATCGTAGTTTTGTTATGGCAGATCTTCCTGGGTTGATTGAAGGTGCGCATGAAGGAGTTGGACTAGGTCATCAATTTCTTCGTCATATTGAACGTACAAGAGTAATTGTACATGTCATTGATATGGCTGCTATCGAAGATCGTGATCCTTACCAAGATTACTTGAGTATCCAGGATGAGTTAAAGCAGTATAATCTACGTTTAACCGAGCGTCCAAAGCTTATTGTAGCCAATAAAATGGACATGCCAGGTGCTGAAGAGCATTTGGAATTATTCAAAGAACAATTAGACGAAGATACATTGATATTTCCTGTTTCTGCATTAACGAAACACGGACTTAAAGGTTTATTACAAAAGATAGCGGATGAGCTTGAAGATGCTCCGGAATTTCCTCTATACGAAGAAGCAGAAGAGGAAACGCGTGTATTGTATAAACATGAAAAAAGAAAAGATCCATTCATTATCATTCGTGGAGACGATGGTGTGTATGAAGTTTCTGGAGTTGAGTTAGAACGACTCTTTAAGATGACTGATTTTCAACGAGAAGAATCCATTCGTCGATTTGCTCGTCAGCTACGTAAGATGGGTGTGGACGCTGCTTTACGAGAGCGCGGGGCACAAAATGGTGAGCTAATTCGCATTCTGAATTATGAGTTTGAATTTATAGAATAAAATGTAAAGGAGATGTTCTCATCTCCTTTTTCTGTTGTCAAATCAAGTTAATCCTCCTATAATGGGGAAGAGTACTTTTGTACACTCACTGTGAACAGTGTATAAACCAGGGAGATGAAAGAGATATATGTCAGCGAGACGGTTCTTTCTTATTAGAGAAGATATTTTAACAGATGCGATGCTGAAAACTTTAGAGGCGAAGTCCATGCTCCAATCTGGCGAAGCTAAAAAGATTAATGAAGCAGCCCAAAAGGTTGGATTAAGTCGAAGTGCCTTTTATAAGTATAAGGACGGAATTTTTCCATTCCACGCAATGGCCAAAGAGAAAATTGTCACGTTATCAATTAATCTGTTGGATAAGTCCGGCACGTTATCAGAATTGCTTAAGATTGTTGCGGGCACCGGGGCGAATATCTTAACAATTAATCAAACAATTCCACTCCAGGGTAGAGCACATATCACATTATCTATTGATACAGCGCCTATTACAATGCAGTTAGATGAATTATTTGAACGAATGAAAATGCTCAAAGCAGTAGAGAAAGTTGAACTTGCTGGTTCGGGTTGAGAAAGGAAGAGTAGTACATGAAAGTCGGCTTTTTAGGACCTAGAGGAACATTTACAGAGATGGCAGCACAGGCACTTTTTCCTGATGAAGAGTTGGTCCCGTGCCAAACCATTCCGCTCAGTATGGACAAGGTGTCTTCACATGAGTTAGATCTTACGGTTGTTCCTATTGAAAATACAATAGAAGGCTCTGTTAATTTAACACTTGATTACCTTATTCATAAGCAACGATTGCCTATTATTGCAGGAGTTACTGTAACAATTGCGCAACAGTTTTTGATGCATCCTATACAACTGGAGAAAGGCAATGAACCGGATCGTGTGTTATCTCATCCGCATGCTCTTGCTCAATGCCATGACTTTCTTAAAGAAACCTATCCAAAAGCAGAGCTTGAATATACGAATTCAACAGGATCTGCAGCCGAATGGCTAGCAGCTAACCCTGCTGTTCCTGCAGCTTGTATAGCAAACGAACTAGCAGCAAAGGAATACGGTTTAACTGTTGTTCATAAAGATATTCAAGATTACAGCAGAAATCGAACGCGCTTTCTAGTTTTAGGACGACAAAATAATCAACACCAAGTAACAGGTCCTTATAAAATTAGTGATAGAACAACCATTATGATTACGTTACCAGAGGATTATACGGGGGCACTTCATCAAGTGTTGTCTGCTTTTGCTTGGCGTAAGCTTAATTTATCAAAGATTGAATCAAGACCGACAAAAACAGGCTTAGGTAATTATTATTTTATTATTGATATTGATCAAAAAATGGATGATATTTTAATTCCGGGGGCTTTCTCGGAACTAGAAGCATTAGGCTGTAAAGTCGAGCTTCTTGGTAGTTATACATGTTATTCGTTATCTGATCTTTCAGGATGATATGAAAAAGGCTGAGACAGAATTATTTTAGCAACTAAAAACCCGAATCATTTTGCGAGTTAAACCGCAAGATGATTCGGGTTTTTGTCATTTAGAAATAAGAGAGTGAGGACGCCGCTCCATACATACACTCCGCACCCGCGGGAGGCTGGTGAGCCGCCCATAGGAGTCTACATGTATGTCCTACGCTGGTTTTAGCTCCTTCGTAAAGGATTGAGTTACTGACGAACGAGCAAATGTCAGCTTTAGCAGTAATCTTTTCATATCACCTGTATGGTAATACTCCAACCTGTTTTTGTAATTAATCATTTTCTTCCAATAAGATACCTGCTTGTCTTAGAGCATTCGTTGCCTGCTCAATGTGAGATCGTTGTTCTGCTTCAACAGTATGTAAGTGAACGCCCGCAGTAAGGGTAGACAAAAGTTGTGCACCTGATTGACTAATTTGTTCATAAAATTTATCTGCATCTGCGCGTGTCCTTATCATTAGGGAAGCTGTTAGTTCTCCGTAAAGAGAGTGTTCAACAATGACATCACGGACGCAAAGCCCATGATCAACAAGGATATAGAGTTCTTCTCTTGTGTTTGAAAGATCATGTCGACACGCTAAGATCTGTGTGACCGTATTCGAGACAGGCTTAGGCAGTAACATGTACCCTTGTGAGGTCGCAAATATTTCATGATTTTTCGCTTTTAGAATGGAGATATCCTGAACTATAATTTGTCTTGAAACACCTGAGAGCCTTGCCAATTCACTTCCTGTAATTGGTGAAGGATTCTCGCTCAACCAGTTTATAATCGCATCACGACGGTTTTCTCCAACTAACTTTTCTGCTTTTGCCACATTAACACCCCTTTCTCAGTTCTGATTATCCCATTGTATCACGTGCGTATTCATCGTTTCATGTATAAATGAATCGACCTGCTTATGTTCTAATTCATGAATGGACCGCATACACTATGGACGGCAGGAAAAATGAACAGATGTGTCAAAATGCCCAAGTCCCGCATACGATAAACGGATGACTAAGAAGGGGTTGATAAGGTGAAAATTCACATTGTACAAAAAGGAGATACACTTTGGAAATTGTCTAAAAGCTATGGTGTTGATTTTACTGAATTGAAGAAAGCAAATTCTCAGCTAGCTAATCCTGATATGATTATGCCTGGTATGAAGATTAAAATTCCTTCTGGAAGTGTAGCAGTAAAAAAAGAGGCTGGAGTCGCAAAGGATTATTCGAAAGAAACGGTAAAACCTAAGGAGAGCAAAAAAGAACAGGTTAAAAAAGAAGTGAAATCAAAGAAAGAGGCTATTAAACCAACGGCAGCACCAAAAGCAACTCAGCCATTAATGATGCCTCACAAGCCAGAAAAAGAGACACAAAAACCTAATTATCAAGCTAATATGAACATTTATATGCAACAAAAACCAACGAATGCACCACCTCCACCGCCTAAAAAAGCACCAGTCGCATCGGAGCAGATTCCGGCACCGGCTAAGAAACCAAATCAACCATCGCCAACAGCGCAAAAAGGGGCGAATGCATCAAATCAAGCATCACCCACAGCGCAAAAAGGAGTAAATACACCAAACCAACCATGGCCAACAGCACAACAAGGAGCAAACCAGCCAAACCAACCATGGCCAACAGCGCAAAAAGGGGCGAATCAGCCAAATCAACCATGGCCAACAGCACAACAAGGAGCGAACCAGCCAAACCAAGCATGGCCAACAGCACAACAAGGAGCAAACCAGCCAAACCAAGCATGGCCAACAGCACAACAAGGAGCGAACCAGCCAAACCAAGCATGGCCAACAGCACAGCAAGGAGCGAATCAGCCGAACCAACCGTGGCCAACAGCACAACAAGGAGCGAATCAACCGAATCAACCGTGGCCAACAGCACAGCAAGGATACGATCAACAGTGGGGTGAGCCTTGTTATACACCTATTAGTCCAATGATGCCTGGGTGTGCGCCGTGTCCACCTCCAAGACCGCCGCATCACCATCATCCGCATCACCACCATCACGGAAACTGGGGACAGGGACCGCAATGGCCTATGTACGGAGGGCAACCTTACCAAAATGGCTATGGACAGCCGGAACAATCGTATCAGCAAGAGTCTTATGGGTATCCTGAAAACCAACAATCATACGAATACGGTCCTACGGAACCAATGATGATGAATCGCCAAGGGCAAATGGTGCCTGCTCCTAGATATCAACAGCAAGAACAATTAAATCAATACAAAGAACAAGATGACTATGAGGATTGACCAATAATCCGCACACCGCCCAAGAACTAACAGAGTAAAGTAAGCCTCCTTTAGGCAAAATAAAGTCGAAAGGAGGCTAACAAATATGAAAAAACTAACACTGACAGTCACCACCGCTTTGCTTTTATCGACAGGACTTTTAGGTGCTTGTGGGAATACGGATGATTCAGGTGTGAATTCTCAAAACATGAATCGTACAAACCGAACTCACATGAATTCAGAGGGTCCCGTAACTGATATGATGACACCAGACAATGGGTATTCAGGTATGCGAGGCAATAATCATGGGACAAGCTATAATGGAACCCGTGGTCAAGGGTATTCAAACGATCAAGGTCCAAAAATGGATGGTACCAGTGTAAAACGTTCAAGTTATGAGAATAACAACCGTTCAAAAGGTTTATCTCGTGGCGTAACTGGTAATGACCGTGTGGGTATGATTGATGAAAACGGCATGATTTACCGAGGCGCAACTCGTATGGAAACGGGACAAGGGAAGAAATTGCCTAGAGATAGCCGCTTTGGTGTCGAGAGCCGTGATGGAATGAAAAAACATGGCGCTGGCGCTCAATCTCAAATGAATTATGCGGATGACTACGATGGCGAGACCGTCGAAAAAGTTCGTTCTCATGTAACGGGAATGGATGGCGTCAAAGATGCACGAGTAATGTCTTATGATAACCAAGTCGTTATTGCAGTCATGAATGATGACAATCATAAAGGCGATCTTACTCAGGATATCGAAAACGGAGTCAAGGATCTGACTAACGGAAAAGATGTTCGTGTTTTAACGGATTCAGAAGCATTTAACCGTGTTCAAGAAGCAGATGATAAACTGCGAAACGGAGAAGCTTTTGATAACATGCGTGATACTGTCAACGACATGATGAAGGATCTAGGCGATGCAGCCAAACGTCCTTTTGAAGGAATGCGACAGTAATAACAAAAAAATCGATGAGGTTCGCCTCATCGATTTTTTGTCGTTTTACTTTTCAATAATATCGTTAATTTGATTTTTGAGAATTTCTGCTTTAGGTCCATATATTGCTTGAATCCCATTGCCAACCTCAATTACCCCACGTGCCCCTAGGTCTTTTAAACTGTCATGATTGACAACTGTTTTATCATAAACACTTACACGAAGTCGAGTAATGCAAGCATCAATATGTTTGATGTTTTGCTCGCCGCCTAAAGCAGCAAGTACACCTTCAGCCTGAGAAGGTTCTTCTGATCCATCTCGTTTTTTATTATTGTATTCTTCTTTTGATGTCAGTTTATTAGTGGCTGAGTCACCACGTCCAGGGGTCATTAGATTCCACTTTGCAATGGCAAATCTGAATACAAAGTAATACACAACAGACATCATTAATCCTATGATAATAACGAGCCACCAAGGTTCTCCAACACCAGGCAATATACCAAATAGTGTGAAGTCGATAAATCCTGCTCCACCGGCATAACCGACATTTACGTCTAACATATACATTAACATGAATGATAAACCTGCCATTAAGCAGTGAAATACATATAAAAATGGTGCTGCGAATAAAAAGGTAAATTCAAGTGGTTCGGTGATTCCTGTTAAAAAGGCTGTAGCTGCAACTGTGAATAAAAGTCCACCTACAGCTTTTTTGTTTTCAGGCTTAGCAGCATGATACATAGCAAGTGCAATAGCAGGAATACCGAAAAGTACAAATGGATATTTACCAGTCATGAAGCGACCTGCTGTAATTTCAACAGATGAGTCCATTTGACGATCTGCTAGCTGGGCCATATACATCGCTGTGTCACCAGAGACAAGCTGACCGGCAAGAGTGGTATACGTACCACCAATCTCTGAGAAACGAATCGGAATATAAAAGATATGATGAAGACCAAATGGAATTAATGCTCTTTCGACTAAACCATAAATAAATAAGTAAAACGGGGGTGTATTTTCACCAGCTAACTGATTCCCTACCCAGAAAATAGAGTCTTGGACAAACGGCCAAACAAAACTGAAGAATACCCCTAATAATATTGAAGCTGCTGCTGTAACGATTGGTACAAAACGTGACCCTCCAAAAAATGATAGTACTTCAGGTAGTTGAAAGTCATGGAATTTTTGGTAGAGAGCTGCTGCTACAAATCCCATGATGATTCCGCCGAATACTCCCACTTGTAGGGTTGGGATACCAAGTTCTGTAGTAAAGCCTGGATTCGTGACATTATCAGGTGTAGCTCCAACAAGAACACCAATCACTGTGTGCATAATTAAGTAACCAACAAATGCAGATAAACCAGCTGCGGCCTTACCACCAGTCCAGCTACCTGCTATCCCAATAGCAAACAAAATACCAAGGTTGGAGAATATGGCACTACCTGCTGCTCTCATTAATGAGCCAACGGTTTGCCAGCCATCACCAGCTAAGAAGGGAAAGTACTCAATAAAATATTGAGATTGGAGGGTTGTACCAATTCCAAGTAGTAATCCAGCAGCTGGTAAAAGAGAGATTACCACCATAAAGGTTTTACCGATGCGTTGGAAAAATTCAAAGTTGAAAATCTTACTCATTATAAATCACCTGTTTCTAGTGTAATAGTGAAAGCGGATTCTTGTTTGTGGGTTAAAAGGCAAGGGAGGCCCCCTTGCCTTTTATATAATTAAGTTAACTCTGGCCAAAAATCTTTGTTTGCTTCGATTAATGCATCTAGAACTTCTCTTGCTTTGCCAGCTGAAATGATTGTGCGATTAAGTGTTAAGGCTTGTAGCGCTTTTTGATAAGAACCTTCAAGGAAAGCTTCTACTGTTAGCTTTTCGTAAGCAAACTGTCCTTCGATTAAACCTTTATAGAAAGTAGGAATTTCACCAACAGCATAAGGGCGAGGACCTTGTTTTGTTAGACTAGCTGCTACTTCAATCATAGCGTCATTTGGCAAGTTCTCGACAATTCCATTGTTTTCAAGGATCACAACAAAATGATTACCGCGATTATAAGCAATGGATTCCGCTACAATAATGATAAACTCACCATGTGCGTCATTGTGAACAACAGATGAATCTTGAGCAGTTCCAGCCTCGGCCACGCGCTTACATTCAGTGAAGACCCGCTTCTCGCGACCTGCCATCACTTCATTACTACGTGTAAATGATGGGTCGAGCTTGTTTAATACTTTATCTGGATATAAGTAATATTGAAGGTACGTATTAGGTAGATAATCAGGGAAATCACGAACCATTTGTTCCACCATAGCATACGTTTCAAGCCAAGATTTATCACGTTGTTCATAATCAACGGGCCTAAAGCCACCATCTAAGATTTTATTACGTAGCTCTGGAAGTAGGTCGTTTCCTGCTTCGTCGTATAGATGAGTGAACCAGCCAAAGTGGTTAAGTCCGAAATAAACCGGATCAAAACTGCGCGGGTCGCGATCCATAAGACGCCCATAAGAACGGAGTAGGTTCTCAGGCTGATCACATATATTTAAGATGTGGTTATCATCAGGGAAAACTCGCTTTAAAGCGTCGGCTACAATAGCTGCTGGATTAGTATAATTTAAAATCCAAGCCTCTTTATTATACTTACGAACATCACGAACCAGTTCAATCATGTCTTTAATCGATCGCATTCCATAGGCAAACCCACCTGGACCGCATGTTTCCTGTCCAATGACACCAAGACTTAATGGTATCTTTTCATCTTGTTCTCGCATTTTGAATCCGCCCGTTCGCATTTGAACAAAAACAAAATCAAGATCTTGATTAAAAGCCTTTTCTTTATCCGTTGTATATTGAAACTTAATATCGGGATATTCTTCTTTAAATAAAACGTTTGCAAATTCGCCAATAACTTTTTGACGGTCTGCATTTGTATCAAGCATAGTTAATTGATTAATCGGAAAAGACTCCTGTCTCACACACATACTTTTAAGTAGACCCGGTGTCCAAGTGCTTCCTCCGCCTACAACTAAGATATTAAATTTCTTCATCTAATCACTCCAACTGTTTGTGTATAAGTTACTTACTAGAGATAACGTTAACAGCAAAAAAAAGAAAAAGAGAAAAAGTTTCATTTTATGAAACAAAGTCAAAACTTTTCAATTGAAGAGGGGAGGAGTAGAATAGGGTCTAATGAACGAAAAAAATGAGGGAACTAGTTATGTACAACTTTTTTGCCAAGCTACAGAATTTTATTGAAGCATCTACTGATCAAACCAATTCAGAGGTTGTCATTGCCACGTATATCTTAAAGCATGTTCGTAGAATTCCTGAGTTATCGATCTATGAGTTGGCAGAGGCTTGTCATACATCACCAGCTACGGTAACTCGTTTTTGCCGAAAGTTTGATAATGTGACATACAAAGAGTTAAAGGAATTTGCTCGGGAATTTAATGATTTTAATACGACAGAAGTGACACAGGATCAATCGTTAAGTGTGGATTTTTATTTTCAGGAATTACACCAGGCTCTACATGAAACAGAAAAAATGATGAATTCAAATAATATTAAGCAAGTTGTGAACACTCTCCATCAAGCAAAAAAAATTGCTTTTTTTGGTGTTACCTTTTCACACGTTCTCGCTCGAAATGCTCAAATCAAATTCATGAGGTTAGGGAAATATACATCAGCTTATGGTAATCACGAAAATCAATTAAATGATGCAGAATCATTAGATTGTGAAGATGTAGCAGTGGTCATATCATTCTCTGGAGAAACGCGTTTCATCACTAGGCTTATTAAGGTATTAAAGGAGCAGGAGAACAAGATTATCGCAATTACTGGTACTACAGATGGTTATCTTGCTTCTCAAGCTGATTATGTCATACCCGTAAGTGAGAGAAAAATTAGTCAGTATAAATCACCAATTATTGAAGAGATTATGATGCAAAGCGCAATAAATGTCATGTACATGGGCTATTCGAAGCTCTTAGAACAGAAAGAGGGGATGTAAAGCAGAACAGCCCTCATAAAGCCGGAGCTTAATGAGGGCTGTTCTTAGATAGTTTTTAAAATTCAATTCGAAGTAGAGACCTGTTCTTTCTGATCAAAATAAATTGTTTTTCCTGATTTAGACGATTCATAAATGGCTTCAAGAATCTCACTGACTACAAGTGCCTGCTCTGGCTTAACAAAAGGTTCTGTATCGTTAAGAACACATTCAACCCAAAGTCTGGCTTCGCGGTCAGCTTGACTTTCCGTCCCACCTTCATAATAAGCGACTCCACCTGCATTGAGATCTGGTTTTGTGACATAAAGTCGACTTAATTTTTCTCCATTGATACGCAGTCCATCCCTCATATCAGCGCCAGCTTTTGTCCCGCAAAGGGTTGTTTTGGCTTCATCAATATCCAATGTATTTAGTGCCCAGCTTGCTTCAAGTGTCACCGTGGCTCCATTTTCCATTGTGATGAATGCAAAGGCTGAATCCTCTACAGTAAATTCTTTCGGATCCCATGGACCAAAAGCATTCGCTGCATTTTCTGTGTTTGAAAGCTTATAATAAACATTTCCGACAACACTCTTCACCTTATAGTTATTCATCGTCCATAGCGTTAAATCAATCGCATGTGTACCAATGTCAATTAAAGGACCGCCACCTTGTTCTTCTTCATTTAAGAAAACGCCCCATGTGGGGACAGCTCTTCGGCGAACAGCATGAGCCTTCGCATAATACACCTCACCAAGCTCATCTTGTTCAACTAGTTCTTTTAGATATAAGGAATCATTGCGATATCGGTTGTCGTACCCAATCGTCAATTTTCTCCCGGTGCGTTTAGCGACTTCCACCATTTCTCGTGCTTCCTTCGCTGTTTTTGCCATTGGCTTTTCACAAAGAACATGCTTGCCTGCTTCCATTGCAGCAATACTAATAATAGAATGCGACTTATTTGGCGTACATACATGTACAACATCAATGGAAGAATCATTTAGAAGTTCCTTAAAATCTGTATAAACGTCAGCACCATCTATCCCATACTCAGATGCTGCTTTTACTGCGCGTTCTTCAACGATATCGCAGAAGGCAACCAACTGAGTCTCTTTTACTTTTGCGAGACTTGGCATTTGTTTGCCATTCGCAATTCCTCCGCAACCAATAATTCCGATACGAACAACCTTTTCCATAGCTAACACTCCTTCTATACGTTTAAAGTAGGGTTTTTAAATAAGAGGCACTAATTTCTATTGATTTGAATTCATCCATACTGAATTCTTCTTGTTCAACGATATACCACTCGATTTGGTGTGTACGAGCTTCCTTAATGATTTCATTAAACTTCATGACACCCGTACCAACCTCAACATTTCTTTTTTCCTCGAAATTATTCATATCTTTTATGTGTAAAGCTTTTATTCGCTGTTTGTAATGATTCATCCAATCAACGGATTTTAATCCTGTTACTTCAAGCCAATAGGTATCTAGCTCCATAAACACCTTATTAGGGTCACTGTGTTTGAATAACAGATCAAGTCCGTATTCACCATCAAATGTCTTGAGCTCAATGTCATGATTATGGTAGCCAAATGTTAAGCCTGAGGCTGCGCACTTTTCGCCAATGCGTGAAAACAATTCAGCAGTCCGCTTATATGCATCGACACTATCCCGATAATGATCAGGCAAGCCAGGGCATACAATGAAAGGGTTTTCAATTTCGAGCGAATAATCAATGACTTTTTCAAGATTAGTCTCAAGCTCTTGGATCCCGACATGACTTCCTGCAACGCGCAATTGATTGTGTTTAAGGTGTTTTTTTAGTTCATGACTTGATTTTCCGTAGTACCCAGCAAATTCAACTCCATCGTAGCCTGCTTTTGCAACAGCATCTAGTGTTCCAAAAAAATCTTCTGCACAGCGTTCTTTTACTGAATAAAGCTGTAAAGCGATGTTTCCCACAAAAGACACAACCTTTCTGTTAGAAGCTATAACTCAGTAAAAATGTAACATGAAGCAGGAGAAGGAGATATACTTATAGTATTATAAAGTATCAGATATTTGTCATAATGAAATGGAGGGTACATAGAATGACTGTTTATACAGATGTACAGCAGGAGCATGTACTTAAAGAAAGTGCATTAAAACAACCCATTCAATGCCATATGGAACACAGTCCACCATCAAATCAAATTGCAAATCCTCATTTTCATGAAGCGATCGAATTACTATTTTCTTTTTCAGGAAAAGCAAGGATCTTTGTAGGTGGAGAGACATTTATTATGCGAGAAGGGGATTTAGTCATTATTAACTCAAATGAAGTTCATTCGATCTATGCTGAAGAAGGTGAAGATACGAGGTACCTTGTCATAAAGCTCGAGCCAGAAGTCCTATACTCCACTTCACGCTCAATCTTTGAATCAAAATACGTTCTTCCATTCACAATGGCTAAAACAAGTCCTCAAACCTTGTTAACAAAACAAGAAATGAAAGATACCGCGATCTCGACCATGATTGATCAGATCATGAAAGAATTTTATCTGAAAGCATATGGGTATGACTTTGCGATACGAATACAAATTTGCTCTATTTTTTTAGAGGTGCTTAGACATTGGCGTAATCAAGGTGTGTTCATTCGCGAATCGGAACCTTACAATGAAGTGGAATTAAACCTGATGCGGGAAGTCTTTGACTTAATCGAAAATAAATATTCCGGAAATATAACTGCGAGAGATGCAGCTAAACACTGTAAATTGAGTTACAGCTATTTCTCTCGGAAAATTAAACTGATCACGGGGCGTTCCTTTACTGAACTTTTGAATTATGTCCGTGTGACTGAAGCGGAAAAACTTCTTTCGACAACTAATTTAACGGTTACTGAGATTGCGGTGACCGTTGGTTATTCAAGTACAAGCTACTTTATTCAGCAGTTTAGAGGGTATAAGCAAACCTCACCTTATCAATTTAGAAAAAAGGTAGCTGCAAACGATCTGAAATAAATATCACTTATTTGTCTTGACAGATTCGTCTTTGGCTGACTAGGATAATATGTGAAAGCGATTACTTTACAGGGGATGATGACATGGTAAAAGTAGCGTTGTTAAGCAAATGGCATGTACATGCAAAGGATTATGCGAGAGAGGCTAGTGAGCATCATGATATAGAAATTGTCGCAGTGTGGGATGAGGATACAACACGAGGTCAAGATTGGGCAGAAGAGCTTCAGGTTGAGTTTGAATCGAATTTGCGTGTGTTACTAGAAAGGGAAGACCTTGACGGGGTGATTGTCGATACCCCTACGAACCAGCACAAAGAAGTCATCATTGCAGCTGCGCAGGCGGGTAAACATATTTTTACGGAAAAAGTATTAGCCTTTACAGCATCAGAATGTGAGGAAATCTTTGACGCAATAAGAGAAAACGAGGTTTCTCTAATGCTTTCATTGCCGAGATTAAACGATCCAACTTATTTATATTCCCAAAATGCATTAGAAGAGGGATTATTGGGAGATTTAACGTCTATCCGTTGTCGACTTGAACACGGTGGAGCAGTGTCCACGGATCAGCATCCGAGCGGCTGGCTGCCTGAACACTTTTATCTTAAAGAACAATGTGGAGGAGGCGCACTCATTGACTTAGGTGCACACCCGATTTATTTAACAAACCGGTTAGCTGGAGAGGTAGAATCAGTGATGTGTGAGATGGGTCAATTTACCGGAAGAGAAGTGGACGATCATGCTACGGTCATCACGCGACATCAATCAGGTGTAATCGGTGTTATAGAGGCTGGGTTTGTGGCAAGTGGCAGTCCATTTATCCTTGAGTTACATGGTACAAAAGGAAGTATCATTGTTGAAGATCGTTCGCTTAAAATTCGTTCGATTGAAATGGGAGATGGCGAATGGCAATCACCAAAGCTACCAGAAAAAGAGGAGAGCGCCATGCAGCAATGGGTTAACGACATTCTTCACAAACAGAAGCCACGTATCACACAAAAGGACATGATCGATCTTACACGAATAAATGAAGCTGCGAAACAATCAGCAGAACAAGGGAAACGAGTTTCATTAAGGTAATCGTTGAGACAGATAAGAACCCGTGAAAGGAATGTTCACGGGTTTTTGGTATGGTCTGGTATGAGTGTGGAGCCGAAAATGAGGCAGTAAGGGCTTTACTGGAGCGATGGGGTTAGGACTGAAGAGATGGTGCTTTATCCCGTCTCTAATCAAGCCCACACAAATATAAAGATTATGCTATACTTATTTATGGACCTAATATAGACATGTCCTTAAATCGGTTTTTTAAGAAGAGGGAGTTATTTCATGTTTAAAGATTTAGTCAATCAGTACGATCATACAGTTAGGGAGTGGAGAAGACATCTCCATCAAAACCCTGAGTTAAGTCATAAAGAAATTCATACGAGTGCATTTGTGTGTAAACAGTTAGAGAGTATGGGAATTGAGCATTATCGTACAGAAAGTGGTTACGGGGTCATTGGTATTATTAATGGACATCTTTCTGGTGCAACAATAGCTCTACGTGCAGATATGGATGCTCTACCTATTGAAGAGAAAAACGAGGTTTCGTATCGTTCGCAAACAGCTAGGGTGATGCATGCTTGTGGTCATGACGCACATACAGCGATGTTACTCGGTACGGCATCAGTACTTCAAGAAAAAAAGGAACAGGTAGAGGGTAAAGCTGTTCTTATTTTTCAACCTGCCGAAGAGGACGCGCCAATTGGTGGTTCTGAGGCAATGATGGATGATCCAGTTTTTCTTAAACACAAACCAGATGTGATCTTTGGTCAGCATGTATGGCCAGATCTGCCGGTAGGTCAGTTTGGAATGATGGCGGGACCTATTATGGGGAATTCAGATCGAATCACAATTGAGGTGAATGGGTCAGGCGGTCATGCTAGTATGCCGCATCAAACGGTAGATGCCATTATTGTTGCCAATCAAATTCTATCGAGTCTACAAACGATTGTAAGTCGCAATGTAGATCCACTTGAGTCGGCTGTTGTAACCATTGGCACCATAACAGGTGGTGATCGTTATAATGTCATTGCCAATCAGGTGACATTAGAAGGTACTGTTCGAACATTTTCAGAGGATGTGAAACAAAAGGTAAAGAAAAATCTGAAGAAGATTTCTCAACATGTTGCGGAAGGAATGGGGGCGACAGCAACGGTTCATTATCAAGATGGTTACCCAGCAACCGTGAATACTCCTGAGTGGGCAGCCTTTGCTGAAAAGGAATTGATTGATTTATATGGGGAGCAAGCTTCACCTCACGTTCTCCCAAGCCTTGGAGGAGAGGATTTCGGTCGATATTTATTAAAGTACCCGGGTGCGTATTATTGGTTAGGGACAGCTATTCCTGAACGTAAGGTTCAAAAGCCTTTGCATGATCCAAACTTTGATATTGATGAACAATCTCTTACGTACGGGGTTGAGTTTATGGCGACACTTACTATTCAGGCATTAAAACACTTGCATAAGCAAAAAGGAGACTAAACGTCTTGAGACATATTTTACATACGTGGACAGGTATGATTGAACCTGAATTAAGAAGCTGGAGAAGAGATCTGCACCAAATGGCAGAGGTAGGTTTTTGTGAATATGTAACGACGTACTATATCTATCAAAAATTAAAGGACTTAAATTTTTCCTTATATATTGGACAAGATGCTCTGGATTCAAACGCGCGTTATGGAGTTCCAACGGATCAAGTGCTGAGGGAACATGAAGAGCGTGCTCTTGAACAAGGAGTACCAGAGGACTTTCTCGACCAAATACGTGGTGGGCACACTGGAGTAGTTGCTACCTTAGATACAGGAAAACCTGGAAAGCATATGGCGTTTCGTTTTGACATTGATGCCTTACCAATCGTTGAGGCAGATGAAATCGAGCATATACCGTCGAGTGAAGGGTTTCGGTCATTGAATGAAGGTATGATGCATGCATGTGGTCATGATGGTCATACGGCAATTGGACTTGGTCTTGCACGGTTCATTTATCAACATCAAGATCAATTGACGGGTTCATTCACGCTATTGTTTCAGCCTGCTGAAGAAGGAAGCAGAGGGGCCAATGCGATGGTCCAAAAAGGCTGGTTAGATAACGTCGATTTATTCTTAAGTGGTCATTTGGGTATCCAGCCTTTGCCTGTAGGCACAGTTGTCGCGGCTTCAACCAGTATCTTGGCTACCACAAAAATAGATGTCTCAATCACCGGTCAGACTGCTCACGCGGGAATGAGTCCACATGAAGGAAGAAATGCCTTGATTGCTGGTTCAGCAATGGTTTTGGCTTTACACGGTATTGCTCCTCATGGTGATGGGGTCACACGAATAAATGTCGGAAGAATGGAAGGTGGATCTGGCAGAAATATCGTGCCTGGAGAAGCGTTTTTGCAGCTTGAAACAAGAGGAACATCTACTCGAGAAAATGCCTACATGAAGGAAGAGGCCATTCGTAGAATTGAAGGAGCCGCTCAGATGTATGGTGTAAATGTGAATTATTCGATCGTTGGTGAAGGGATTTCTGCAGAAACAGATGACTATTGGAGAAAGCAAATTCCTCTAGTTTTAGCAAAAAGTACGGTGGTAAAACAGGTCCAATCAGAGCTTGCCTTAAATGGTTCTGAGGATGTTACCTATATGATGAGACGTGTACAGGATACAGGTGGAGCTGCTGCTTATTTAATATATGGCACACCCTTAGCCGCTGGGCATCATCATCGTCGATTTGATTATGACGAGTCCACATTAGCCGTAGCGGTTAACGCGCTTGCTTATTTAATCTGCGCGGAGAGTGGAGAAGGAGCTCTGCAGCAATGAACATCTGTATTGGTGTAGTAGGTCCGGAAGACTCTGTGCAGTTAATTTGCGATACAGCTTCTGACTTTGAAACCATTCAGGTCATACCATGTGCATATGCAGATATAAATGAAGTTCCGGATATAATAAATGAGCATAAAAATAAGGTTGATCAGTGGTTATTTTCAGGCCAAGCACCGTATGCATTAAGTCTAGAAAAAAGACTAGTAAAGGAAGAGTCTGCTTGGCAAGTGCCCCTTCACGGGTCTAGTTTACTTGGAACCTTTTTAGAAGCATTTACAAAGATGAACTCAACCTTTCACTCAATTAGTCTTGATACGATTTCTCAGACCTATTCTGATTGGCTCATTAAACGCTTCTCCCTAAGTCAATTAACGATTAATACGTATTCGTATATGGGTTATGTAACAGTCGAGGAGCTCATTGATTTTCATACAACATGTTATAAGACGGGTGAATCGAGTGTAGCATTCACGTGTATTCGAGCCGTGTATGAAGCATTAAGACAACAAGGAATCCCTTGTTATCGCATTACACCTTCAAGCCCGGATATTCGTGAAACGATTGTAAGGATTCAAGAACGAGCACAATTTCGCTATTATCGAAATGCTCAGCTTGCAATAATTGGTGTGGAAGTGTCTGATACAGCCAATTCACGAAAAGAC
This sequence comes from Alkalicoccobacillus murimartini, assembly GCF_030813245.1. Taxonomy (GTDB): domain Bacteria; phylum Bacillota; class Bacilli; order Bacillales; family Bacillaceae_D; genus Alkalicoccobacillus; species Alkalicoccobacillus murimartini. The sequence goes on from NZ_JAUSUA010000001.1 coordinate 132,870, forward strand.
GATATGAATTCGTATCGTCTTAAACACCAAGAACTTGTTTTGAGAAAGCTATTGCTTGAATATGCGGAGTCGGTCCAGGGGTCATTTATTGAGCAAGGTCATGGTCATTTTTCTATCTATACAACAAGAGGCGAAATCGAAGCTCTTGGATGGCCGTTTGACTTAGTTAAAGAAGCGAAACATGTGGCCAAATTAGACCTGTCAATTGGAATTGGCTATGGACAAACGGCAATCGGAGCAGAGAGTCACGTACAAATGGCTCTACAAATAGCTCAGCAACATGGACAAGAAGTGATTGTATTAGTTAATGAAGAGAAGCAGGTGACCGAAGCTTTTGAACAAGAAGAACCTCTGCTATATGAACAGGTTCAATTTAAGAATGAACACTCTAAGTCTGCGCTAAGTCCAGCTATGCTTTCACGGATTTTTGCAAAAGCCCATCAGCAGCAAAAAAGGTTTCTGACAGCTCAAGAATTATCCCAATGGATACAGAGCACGGAAAGACATGCCAGACGTATTCTTTCTGAACTAGAACGATCTGGTTACATTAAGCAAACGGCTGAAGAACAATCAGGTCATCGGGGTAGACCGAGGCGAGTGTATGAGATTATAAAATAAATAGTATCTAAAACCTACTCTTATGAAGTGGGTTTTTTTGCTCGGAAGTGTGCTTTGAATGGTATAATAAGAGTTAAAATCATCCAATTGGAGCGAATCTATGGACATTCATATAGAGCATAAAGATATATCATTAAGTACACTGAAAATGCAGGACGCAGAAGAGTTATTTAACCTAACGGAGCAGTCGCGTCATTATCTTCGGCAATGGCTGCCTTGGTTAGATCAAATCAAAAAGGTTGAGGATACACGGACATTTATTAAATATACACTAATACAGAATGCGGAAAATAAAAGTATAAATGTTGCCATTAACTACAATGAACAAATCGTTGGTATAGCTGGTTTTAATGAATTGGATTGGAACAACGGAATAGCTAAAATCGGCTATTGGTTGGCGGAAGAGTACCAAGGGAAAGGAATTATGCTACGTGTGGTAAAAGCACTCATAGACCATGCATTTTGCACGTTGAATTTAAATAAGGTAGAGATACGTGTAGCTGAACAAAATAGCAAAAGTCGAAACATCCCCATTCGTTTAGGTTTTGTAGAGGAAGGTTGTATTCGTCAGGCTGAAAAATTGTATGATCACTACGTAGACCACATTGTGTACGGGGTACTTGCAGCGGAATGGGAAAAACCAACGGAAAACTAGGGAGTAGCCTAGCTTACCGTTGGCTCGAGTATTGTAATGGTGGAGTTATTTGCATCAAGATTCACATTGGCTCCGATAGGAACCGCAGCTTTGTAAAAACCATGGGCTGTCTTAAGATTGGTGATAAGGGGTTTGCCAAGTGGAACAATAAAGCTCTCAATGAGCCCATCATAAGAAACGCCATAGGCCTCTTCACAATTTGTACACTCACCCATAATAATACCAGCAACTTGTTCAAAGGCACCAGCTTCTTTTAAATGACTTAAATAACGATAGACTGTGTTAATGGGTTCATGGGTTTCTTCTAATACAAGAATTTTCCCACTCGTGTCAATTTCATAATCTGTACCTAGCGTGTCAACAAAAGATGTAATGTTCCCACCAATCAGTTCACCTGTTACATTACCAGGTACTAAGCTAATGAGAGGATCCTCCGGAGGGTTGGTGAGTGGTTTCGATGGAATAGGTGCCGAAACGGCTGAGTAGAACTGATTAAAGTTATAGTCTGGTGTAGTAGGACGAAAATCAATTAATAGTAGACTTTGAAAGCTAAGTAAGTCTGCATATTGATACAGGACGTTTTGTAGAACCGTAATATCACTATATCCCGTTAAAATTTTCGGATTCTGCTTGATTACATCAAAATCAAGGAAAGGCAGAATACCAGCTACACCAACACCGCCACGTGAGGGCAAGATCATCTTTACAGAGTCATCATTAAACATGCGCATAAGATCAGCTGCTCTATCTTCAGCTGATCCAGCAAGGAATCCATCTTGTGCATACACATTTTCTCCGAAGATGACGTTAAATCCTAATGAACGCAAATAGTCGGCACGTGTGTTAATGACGGCTGGGTCAAGTGGACTGCCAAGTGTGACAATGCCAATCGTGTCTCCTTGCTGCAATGCAGCTGGTTTGTTAGCCATACGAGACAAGACCTCCTTTTTTTTATTTATTTGAAATGTATATGCAATACGAAGTAGAAAAACCATGTTTTCTTAAGGTGAGAGGAACGAGTTACGTGATAAAAAAGTGTGTAGGAATAAGTAGTATAGTAATAAGCTTGATTTTAACTGGTTGTGTTCAAGATCACTCAGATGAGATGTCTTCTAATGAACTTTATGTAGCGACCAATGGTAATAATGACAATCCAGGGACAATCAATGAGCCACTTCTAACACTAGAAGAAGCCACAGATCGGGCCGTTAAAGGCACAAACGTATTTATAAGAGAAGGTACTTATGATGAGCCTTTAATTGTTCAACACAGCGGAAGCTACTCTGAGCCGATTGTATTTCAGTCTTATCAAGACGAGCAAGTTCGTATAAGTGGGAGGACATTTCAGGATCATGAAGAAGACATGGAACTTGTTCAAATCGTAGATAGAAGCTACATTACAATAAAAGGGTTAGAGGTTTGTGATTTAAGCACAGATCGGGATGAGAAAACGATTATGGGTATTCTAGTGACTGGGGATAGCCAGCACATCCAATTGTTAAACAACCACATTCATCATATTGAAACTTATGCAGATGAGGGAAATGCACATGGAATAGCTGTGTATGGTGATCAACCTATATCCAATATTCTTATAAAAGAAAATATAGTAGAGGATTTAAAGCTTGGTTGGAGTGAGGCGCTTGTCCTAAATGGTGATGTCAGCGACTTTTTAATCACTGAGAATATCGTTCAACAAAATAACAACATTGGCATTGACCTGATTGGTTTTGAAGGTACGGCTTTTGACTCTTCATCTGATTTCGCTCGTGATGGGACCATTAGCCATAATCGTGTTCATCATAATTCAAGTTATGGTAACCCTAGCTATGGAAACAATTATAGTGCAGCCGGCATTTATGTAGATGGAGGCAGTGACCTATTAATTCAGGAGAATAAGGTCTATCAAAATGACATTGGTATTGAAGCCACATCTGAACATAAAGGGAAAGATGCAAGTGGGATTCAAATGATTCGTAACACGGTTTACGAGAATCACTATACAGGCATTTCAATAGGAGGCTATGACGAACAAAGGGGCGGTACAATCGACTCTGTAATAGCCGAGAATATTTTATATAAAAATGACACAAAGGAAATGGACGGAGCTCAGGTCTTATTTCAATACAAAGCAGTAAATAATTTAATCAAAAACAACATTATGACTACAAGTGATTCTGGTTTGTTTGTGAGTATTGAAAATGAAGAGAGTCTTGATAACACATTTACTGAAAACGTATATCATAAGGAAAGGAACAAACAGCCGATTTGGATCGTACAAGGAGAGCCTATCACTTCACTTGAGGCTTTCCAAGAAGTGATAGGTAGTGATGAACGGTCTATATATGACGATCCTGATTTTGTGGACGCAGCCCACTATCATTTTGAATTAAATGACGGATCACCTGCCAAATCTTTATGGTAAATTGATTAAACCTGTGAAGAGTAAACACTTCACAGGTTTTTTGTGCGGTATTTATGTTAAAATGAAACAAACAAACACATTTAATGTGAAAAACAATCAATAAATTGTTGACACATGTCGAATCGTGTTGTAAATTAACATTATAGGATGTGAAAAACGAACATGAATCCTAAATCAAGACGAGAACAAATTCAACAATTAGTAGAAGAACAGGGCAAGGTAGAGATTGATCAGTTAACAGAAGCCTTGCAGGTTTCTCATATGACAGTCCGGCGTGACTTAGCATTATTAGAAGAAGAACAGAAGTTGATTCGTACGCACGGTGGTGCGGTTCTTCCAAAAGCATTAGTGAAAGAAACACCTTATGTAAGCAAAGAAACAAAAGAACTGCAGGCCAAACGTTCGATCGCAGAAAAAGCTGTATCGATTGTTGGGCAAGGGGCAACGATTTTGGTGGATTCAGGAACGACAACACTTGAAATTGTACGCCTGCTCAAAAATCGCGAGGATGTCACCATTATTACAAACGACATTAAGATTGCAGCTGAATTAGTTGATGCAAAACCACGCTGTATTGTAACGGGTGGCGAGGTACAGCCAAAGGTAGGAGCATTATACGGGGCTCATGCTTATGATTTGCTGCGCAGCATACATGTTGATTTATTTATCTTAGGAGCTCACGCTGTTCATTCACATGTTGGAGTGACGGCACCAACTTTAGAAAAAGCGAAGATGAAGCAATTAATGATTCAAGCAGCTGAACAGACTTGGCTTGTATGTGATAGTAGTAAATTTAATGAAAAATCTTTTGCTCATGTATGCGAATTACATGAAGTAGAAGGTTTGGTGACAGATGATCGTCTATCTGATACTGAATTAGAAGAATTTCACCAAAATTGCGTTAAAGCACCTTTATAGATCAGGGGGAAGTTGTGATGAAAATAGGTGTGATTGCAGATGATTTAACAGGAGCAAATGCATCTGGCGTAAAGCTAGTGAAGCAAGGCTTTCAAGCAACCACAATTGTACACAGTGCCAATCTACCAACCAATGGTTATCATGATGTAGTCATTATGGATACGGATAGCCGTTATATGGATAAGGAGATGGCGCGACAGCGTGTAGCGAAGGCTATGAGCCAGTTAAAGGATTGGGGAGCCAGTGTTTTTACCAAACGAATTGATAGCACCATTCGCGGAAACATTGGAGAAGAGATAGATGAGATGCTGAGACACATGGATGAGGATGCCGTGTCTGTCATAGTTCCTTCATTTCCCGACTCTGGCAGAGTGACAACGGGTGGTTATCTACTCCTTGACGGCGTTCCGCTTCAGGAGACATATGTTTCAAAGGACCCTGTGGCACCCATTACTAAGTCATATGTTCCAGAATTAATTGCTGAACAGTCGACCCATCAGGTAGGCTACGTTGGGTTGAATGCTGTAATGGATGGACAAGATGTTTTTCTAGCTGCATTTACAGAGCAGATTAACCAAGGGAACAAGCTCATTGTGGTAGATGCAGTAACAAATGAACAAATTGAAGACATCGCTGATGCATTATCAAAGAGTGAACGACAGATTCTTTGTGCCGATCCAGGGCCTCTAACGGCAAATTATGCCCGTTCATTATCAAAGGATCATGTCAAAAAGGCAACCATCCTTGTATCAGTTGGGAGTGCAACAAGTCTCACGGGTACGCAGCTTGAATATTTAATTGAAAAAACAGGATCAACACCTGTTTATGTGGACCCAGAACCATTAGCAAGTTATACAGAGACCTGGGAAGCAGAAGTGGAGAGAGCAACGGAGCAAGCATTTAAGCAAGCGGCAACAAATCATGTGTTAATTGTGACGACACACAAGCCTGGACAAGAGCTCGTGGATCTTAAGGCTAAGGCAGCTATTGAAGGAAAGAGCCGTGATGCCTTAGCAAAACGAATTACCGATGGACTAGCGACGATAAGTCGAAAACTCTTAACGAACGAAGAACTCACCTTTGCTGGATGTTTTACTAGTGGTGGTGATGTAACCGCTTCAGTTTGTGCTTTAGGCCGGGCAAACGGAATTTCACTGAAGGACGAAGTGATGCCTCTAGCGGCTTACGGGACTTTTGATGGCGGGTACTTTGATGGTCTGCCAGTTGTCACTAAGGGTGGTTTAATTGGAGACAAAAAGGCCATCTATGAATGCGTGAAATTTGTACAGACAAAAGCAACAATATAAAAAAAGAACAGTATAAAAAAGGAGAGATTTTTTATGACAAAGCCAGTTATTGCAGTAACAATGGGTGACCCAGCAGGTATAGGACCTGAGATTACAGTCGGGTCGTTAGACAAAAAAGAAATTTATGATATCTGCACACCGGTAGTAGTAGGAAATGCTGATATTTTAGAAAAAATGCTTCCAGTTAAAAAAGCGGACCTAAAAATTAATCGGATCAACAATGTAAGTGAAGCTGTTGGTCAATACGGTACCATTGATGTGATTCATTTAGGTGAATTAAAAGGGTACGAGCTTGGAAAGGTAAATGGCGAGTGTGGCCAAGCAGCGTTTGATTACATTAAACATGCTGTAGAGCTTTGCCAGTCGAATCAAGCCCAAGCGATGGCAACAGCGCCTATTAATAAAGAGTCTCTTAAGGCAGCTGAAGTACCTTATATCGGACATACAGAAATGCTTGCAGGCTTTGCAGATATTGCCGATCCACTAACGATGTTTGAAGTACTGAACATGCGTATCTTCTTCCTAACACGCCACCTTTCTTTGAAGGATGCAATCGGACAAATGACGAAAGAGCGTGTCCATGATTACTTAATTCGTTGTGACGAAGCACTTAAGAAATTAGGAGTGGAAGATCGCAAATTTGCAGTGGCTGGTCTAAATCCACACAGCGGCGAAAATGGATTGTTTGGCTACGAAGAAGTAGATGAAATCAGACCAGGAATTGAATTGGCTAAAGCGGATGGAATTGATGTAGTTGGTCCAGTACCTGCGGATTCAGTATTCTATCAAGCATTAAATGGTCGTTATGATGCTGTACTTTCTCTGTATCATGACCAAGGACATATTGCTGCGAAAATGACCGATTTCCATCGTACGATTTCAATTACAAATGGTCTGCCATTCCTCAGAACGTCTGTGGATCATGGTACTGCCTTTGATATTGCAGGTGAAGGTCTTGCAAGCTCAGTCAGCATGGAAGAAAGCATTAAGCTAGCTGCGAAATACGCACCACATTTCGCGAATGCATAAGACACCGACGTAACAAAGCCGCCATCGCGGCTTTGTTATAACTGGAAAAATAAAGCGCTTACCAAAGGAGGAAAGTAGAATGGACGTATCAGGAACACAGATGATTATTGGTCTTGTTATTGCGATTGCCGTCTTAATCTTTTTAGTAGTTAAAACAAAGGTTCACGTCTTTTTAGCACTTATTATCGCAGCGTCGATAACAGGATTAGTAGGGGGAATGGCACCACCAGCAGTTGTAGATGCCATTACTCAAGGATTTGGATCTACGCTTGGTTCAATCGCAGTCGTTATTGGATTTGGTGTAATGATGGGACGAATTCTTGAAGTCTCTGGAGCGGCAGAACGCTTAGCTTACTCTATTGTAAAAGTTTTAGGAAAACGAAAAGAAGAATGGGCGATGGCTCTAACGGGATATATCGTGGCCATTCCGATCTTTGTAGACTCGGCTTATATTATATTGAGTCCACTCGCAAAAGCTTTATCTAAGAAGAGTGGAAAATCAATCGTTGCTCTTGCTATCGCATTAGCGGGTGGAGCTGTAGTTATTCATAGTGCTGTTCCGCCAACTCCTGGACCATTAGGAGTAGCAGGAATACTTGATGTAGATATTGGGTTAATGATCTTATCTGGTATGTTGTTTGCGATTCCCATTGTGTTTGTTATGGTTCTTTATGCAAAATGGCTCGGCAAACGCATTTATCAATTGCCTAGTGAAGATGGTTTAGGCTGGGTAAGACCGGAGAAAGAAATTACGATCGAAGACTGGATGGATGAAAAAGAAAGTAAAGATCTTCCTTCGTTACTTCGTTCAGCCGCACCAATTGTTGTGCCTTTGATTCTGATTTTTCTTAATACAACAACAACGGCATTAGAAATGTCTGGACCTGTTATTGAATACATTCAATTCTTCGGTTCACCACTCATTGCTGTCGGAATCGCTGTCTTAGTTGCAATTTATGGACTCTTTGGACATGTTCGTCGTTCGGATGCCCTTGATCGTATGGAAGAAGGAATCCAGCAGGCAGGTATCGTATTGCTTGTAACGGGTGCCGGTGGAGCATTAGGCTTTGTCTTAAGAGAAACAGGTGTAGGTGAATATATCGCCGAAATTATCGTTAACACAGGTATACCAGCAATACTATTACCATTTGTTATTTCAAGTCTAGTAAGACTCATTCAAGGAAGTGGAACAGTTGCGATGATCACCTCTGCGTCGATCTCTGCGCCAATTCTTGTAGGACTTGATGTCAATATGGTCCTTGCTGCTCAAGCAGCCGCTCTTGGATCCATGTTATTCTCATACTTTAACGATAGCTTGTTCTGGGTCGTTAACCGTACGATTGGTATTAAGCAGGCGAAGGAGCAGATTCTAGTCTGGTCGGTTCCAACAACACTTGCCTGGGTAACATCATTAATCCTTCTATTAATTGCAAATGCTATCTTTTAAATAGAGTTCTAGTGTAATAGGTGAAATGGACATGTCTATCATGTCTGTTTCGCCTTTTTATATTTGCGAGAGAATGTTTACGATTGGAATTGGAAGGATATGTGTACAATGAATGGAATAGATGAAACTAACCTTAATAAGGAGATGAGATACGATGAAAGGTTTTTTTCTCGTTATGTTCTTATTACTCTTAGCAGGCTGCAGCAGCCAGACGGATGTAACAATTGGGGATCAACCAGAAGATCCAGATCGCCCATACCCAGGAGCACAAACTATTGACGAAGAAAAGCAAGGTGAATTTCTCTATCGACTAGTTAGTTCAAAGGAAGAATATGAAGTAGGTGAACCTGTTGAGATTTATGCTGAGCTTGTGTATGAAGGAGATGAAGAGGATATCACAATTGGACACGCCAATTCACCATTTTACTTCCTTTTTTATGAGCACCTTCGCGGGTATACAGTTGATTACCCAATGCCAGAACCTTATATCACGACAGATCTGGAGCGAGATCAACCGCTAAGAGAAGATTATTCAGGTGCATCCGCACCAGCAGACGATGATCCAGATTATCAGTCATTTCTTAAACAGTTTCAAGAAAATGAAGGGTTACCAATAGGAGAATATACAGTGACAGGCCGAGCTGATTTTCAACTCGACGAAGAAACATCTACCTCGTATGAGATAGTGACTGAAGTTTCGTTTGTTGTTACAGAATAAGCAGTAGACAGTGAGATTAGAGAGGGTTGACCGAGAATCATGCTGGCGAGTTCACCACCTGAGGAAATGAAATGCTCAAAAAAGCGGCCATCCTGCGCGGAAAAATAGATAACTGCGCGAAAATCGAGTGTCAGTGCGCGAAAAGTGTAATTATGCGCGAAAACGGATAGGTTATGCGCGTAAAGATATAAAATTGCTCAAAAGTAGAAGGAAATGCGCAAAAAAACCATCCTAGGAAGATTCTTAGGACGGTTTGGAACTTCGAGATGAGATTATTCTCCTAAAGTATTCTGTTTAGTGTTCATTTGCGTAACTAACTTCATGTATTTTAGAGCAGAGATAAAGTCTTCATTTTCTTCATAATAAGAAGATAGGTCTTCTGCAATCTCCCCAGCATCAAAATAAAGTTCGTGTTCAATTAAAAGATTCAATCCACTTTCAACAAGCTCACGATTGTAGTGAACATAGAGATTTCTATAAACTCGGCATCGAGCTATGTACTCTACATCATTCACTTCCAGAGAGCGAGCCTCTACTTCCTCTAATAATGGAAGGGCAGTTGACAGGTTTCCAAAACGGAGGTGGAGAAAGGCTATATCACCTTTTGATTTCATTCCAAAAAAAGTTTCGGCATGATCTCCGGTTACTAATGCTTCTTCAAAATAAAACATAGCTTCATGATGTTTGTTTTGCTTCAGGCGATTTAAACCTAAACCTCTTAGTAGCAATGCACGAATTCTGGGGTAATCATAAGACTCTGCTAAAGCCGTTTGGTATTTTTGCTCTGCTTTGATAAAATCCCCTAATTCGGTGTGAATGGCTGCAAGAAGTAGGTACCCATTTAAAACTTTGTTTTTGTACGCTTTCTCTGTTTTAAAGATGTCCATTGCTTTTTCCATGTAAGAGGATGCAAATAAATACTGATTAATTCGGTAATAGCCATCAGCCAAGCGTAGGTAAAACTCAGCCTGTTCATATGGATCAGATACTTGCTCTAAATATTCTTCTGCCATTCCATACATTTTAGTCGCAGATGTATATCTTGCTGCATAAAATTCGTTTTGACCATTCATAAAATAATACATATATGTTAAGTAAGGTTCTAAGGTGTCGTTTGAATGTGTTATCTGAGTGTCAGGTTCTTCAATAAGTACATTGTAGCGAAACTGGAGTAGCGAATAATAGGCAATCACTTTGTCATCGGGTTCCATCACTTTAATCATATCTTCCACTTCAGATTTAAGGATTGTCGCACGATTTGAGTCACTGGCTATCATACTGCCATACCATTCTGCACATTTTGAACCTACAATAATGCCAGGTAACATAACGGTTGTCATCTTTACACCTCCATAACTCCTTTATCGGCTTAAGTATTATAGCTTTTACACTATATCACAGTATCTATTTAATTTAGTTATCATTTCCTTCTTGTGAACTAGTTTTAAAGTCTGTTACTCTTTTAAAAGAGATAAAAGGAGGAAGAATGTTGAAGAAACTACTAGTAACTTCATTTACTGCCACACTATTAATCATAACTGGCTGTAATCAACAAGGCTCTGAGGAGCTTAGGGCAGGAAACCACGGATCTAAAGGGTTGGCTCAGGAAAGAGAAAAAGAAATGCTTGTTCTTAAGGATGAGGAAGAGGAGAAAGAGCAAGAGGAACAGGAAGAACAAGAAACGGAAGACGAGGCAGTAGAGGAAGAGGAAGAAAGTGAGAACAATGATGAAGTAACAGAAGAAAGTGTTGCAGCTAAGAAAACAGAAGAAGAAAATGAGAATTCGGATTCGACGGAAAAGCAAGCGGATGAAAAAGAGGAAAAAACTGAACAAAAAGAACCAGAAGAAGAAAAGCAGGAAGAGGTTGAAGCAGAGCCGGAACCGGAACCAGAACCAACCTACGAATCGATTTATCATAATAGAGGAGCGTTTGCCGTTGATGGTTCAACTGGCGCCACTGTACATAATGGTTCAGGAAATTTCACGATCGAAGCATCCCTCAATAACATTCAAACACTAAGCACAGGACCTGTAATGGTTCAGCTTAAAAGTGCTAGTAAGGTGAGTGGAGATGTAACGGAGCAAAGCCTGGCAGGTGTAGCTGGTGATTATGTGGAATATATACAGCTGGATGCTGTTGTTACAAACACAAGCAGCGATCCTATTACGTTCCATATTGATAATACTCGTTTTGAATCAGGCGGTCAGACATTTTACGCCCACGAGATGTTTAGTGGAGCAGGTAAAGGTTACGGTGATTTACAACCTTATACTGAGCACCATATTACACTCATCTATATGATAGATAGCATGAATCTCAAGGATATTTACTCGATTTATGGAGTGACAGATGCCCCGGTAAATCAAAACACAGGAGCGAAGGTTGGAGACGCAGTTAACTTTAATTTCTCATTTAGTGGAGCATAAGTAACAAATTTCACGTACCGTACTAAATAAGTTTTAGTTTTATTTCATAAAGCGAGGGCGATTATGACTAAAGCAGAAACCTTCCACATCAATACAGTAGACCAAGTTGTTTTAAAACGAATGCTCACAAAACATAAGAAACAGATCCAACTTTTGGTTCCTGAGGCTGACATTCATCATATTGGCAGTACGGCCATTGATCATGCTATGACAAAAGGTGACATTGACTTTCAAGTCCGAGTTAAACAGGAGCAGTTTCAATCGGCCAAACAAGCTTTATTGACCCTTTATCAAATCAATACAGGGAGCTCACAAACATCCTTTTTTTCTGCGTTTGAATGTATTGATGAGCTTCCGATAGGCATTCAATTAACTGTGATTGACTCAGAGATTGATCATTTCTGGAAGCTCACAGAATATCTAAAGGTAAACCCGGATATTCAAGCAAAATATAATGACTTAAAGCTTTGTTATGAAGGTAGATTAATGGATGAGTACCGTGAGAGAAAATCTATATTTATCGAAGAGATTTTGGAGTCAAAATCGTTTAAAGACTTCGCAAATCGTTTATAAGTGATTAAAGCAGTGGGGGATCACGCTCACTGCTTTAAATGACATGTGCGTATCTCGAAATACATCGAGAACATACCTATATCTTTTTTCAGAAATCAATCTCTTTCTTGATAAAGGAGTATGTACTATGAATGTCTTGTGTGAACCACTCTATCCCGACGTCCACCCCACCTCTTGGGAACTAGATTTAATCCAATCTACGTACCTTCGACGCTTAAAACACCTAGCTCATTATGGTGCAGGATCCTTTGTTTCACCAGTTACTCATTCACGGTTTGAACATACAATCGGTTTTTGGAAGCTAGCTGCTTATTTTTTTCCTGAAGACCATGTATTAAGAGCTTCGGCACTTTTACATGATGTCGGACATCTCCCGTTTTCACACGCTGTGGAGAGAACCTTGGGATACAATCATCATCAATTGACGATCAAATACATACAAAGCAAAGACATCAGTCATCGGCTGAAAAAAGCAGATATTTCAATAGATGATGTTTGTCATTTGCTCACTAATCAGTCTCCTTTAACTGGAACAGATGTAATATTAGGTTTGGATCATCTAGATAGCTTTTTTAGAGATACCTATATGATGGGTGATCTAAATAAAAAACCAGCTGAAATGCTGACAAAGCTCACATGCACAGAGAAAGGCATCTCAACCGATCAGAAGACTGCAGAGTGGCTTTTGTCCATCATTGTAAGAGATCACACGTATATGCATTCACCGATGTTAAAAGCCGCTGATCGATTACTTTCAGAAGCCGTTCACCTTCATTGGTTCTCTGTAAAAGAAGATTTTTCATTTTTAATAGATGCACAAGTGACTGCTCAGTTAATTCACTCCTCAAATGCTAAAGCTCGTTCCATTATCCAAGCGCTTTTATTTGAGCCAAGTCGCATTCGGGTTTCTGAGAATATAACAGGAAAAGGGCTAACAGTGCCTAAAGGCAAAGTCTATCTTAAGCTACCTCTTGTAAACGAGGAAGAAATAATACATTCAGAACAGGCAAGTACCTTTGGTTCAGAGCTTGAGTCTTTGCTAAAAGAATATGAAGTATTCATAAAGTAGAGGTGGGAACACATGTTGATTCGAAACGTACGTAGTCATGATCAAAAGCAAATCCTATCAGCTGTAAATGAGTGGTGGGGAGGTCGAGATATGGCTCATATGCTGCCAAGTCTATTTTTCCATCATTTCACGGAAACTAGTTTCATTGTGGAAGAAAATGAAAAGATGATTGGCTTTCTTATCGGCTTTCTCTCTCAAACAAATGCGACTGAGGCCTATATTCATTTTGTAGGAGTCCATCCTAATTTCAGAAAGAAACAAATTGGTTCCACCCTCTATCGTACTTTTTTTGATTACGTTCATGAAGAGGGCCGAAAAACGATTCGTTGTATCACCTCCCTAGAAAACAAACTCTCTATTACCTATCATCAACACATGGGATTTGAGATTGAGCCCGGAAATAAAGTAGTGGATGGGATCGAAGTGGTCGCTAATTACGATGGTCCAGGAAAAGACCGAGTCCGTTTTGTAAAGAATCTATCACTATGAAGGTTTTTTAAATCACTTGGAGGGTTATCTATCATCACATTTATTAAACAAGCAGTAACTGTCATCATTATATCTATTCTATTGACCGCGATAGGTAGTGTGATGTTTCAATGGTTTGGCCATATATACGCGTACTTTACTAATCATGAACCATTTCGACTTAGTATTGAATTTGATGCCATGATTTATTTTATTCTCTTAATAGGTCCTTTTTTTATGATCTTTTGCCTCGTTTCCTTTCTCATTTATAAAGCCATTGTATTTTACGATACTCATCTCAATCCAAAATCAAATAGGAGCTGATTAGATGGATGATCATCAGCAAATGCTTAAAGTAAATAAAGACGGCTGGGAAAAATCAGCTGAACGTCTTTTTGGACGTACTGCCTTACCTTAATTCGGCCCGCACGCGTATCGTGAAGATCAATTGCAATTGTTCGGTAAAATTGAAGGTAAAACAGTCTTAGATATTGGCTGTGGAAGTGGTCATTCACTTTTATATATGGGGAGTCGAGGAGCAAGTGAGTTATGGGGCATGGATCTATCTTCAAAACAAATTGAGGCGTCTAAAGGAGTATTAGCACATCAAAAAGCGTCTACATATTTGTTTGAATCGCCTATGGAAGAAAATCCAGGTATCCCACATAATTATTTTGATATTGTTTATTCGATCTATGCACTAGGATGGACGGTGGATTTGAGTCAAACATTACAGCATATTAATACGTATCTAAAGCCAGGTGGAACGTTTATCTTTAGCTGGGAGCATCCCTTTCATGACAGGATTACATACAAGGATGAATCGTTCGTTTTGACTAAGTCCTATAATAAAGAGGGGCCTGAATGGAATGAAGCATGGCATCTTGAGGTACTTATCTATCATCGGAAATTAAGCACGTATGTGAATACGCTTATTGAAAATGGGTTTATGATTGAAAAAATCATAGATGAAGTGAATCCATATGAGAGAGAGCCATCGGAAGATCCAAGTAAATGGTACTCCTCACAAAAAGCCGAATGGATTCCTTCTACTTTTATTATTAAGTCTAAAAAGGTGTAAATGAATAAATGCCCTGTAGTTTTATTGAGCTGCGGGGCATCTATTTTTATAGGAAGATAAATGTAACAACAATAAGGGTGACATGGGTAAATGAGTGTGCTTAAGGAGACATAATTTTTCGTTCAGTCAATATTTCTGGCTCAGTCTTACCTAGCGCTCGAAACCTTACAACAGCTAGTAAGGAAGCGACGGCTAAAGTCAGAAAGATATAACGAATATTAATGAGTTCCGATAAGATCCCAGTTAAAAATCCTGCGAGTGGTAACGAAGCCAAACTAATCATCATCATCATTCCGTTTACTCTACCTAATATGTGTGTTGGTACAATCTGTTGTCTATAGGTTTTGTTTAAGACATTAAACATGATGACTGGTGCACTTTGTATGGCAACGCAAAGCATTAACGTAAACCAATTCAAACTAAATGCGATACCTATAATGCCAAGAGCACTGATAAATAGATTGATGACCATAAGATTTATTGGATGTTTTCTTTTACCAATCATATTAACGAGTACGATTCCTGCAATTTGTGCAATTGCTGCGCCAGCGTACACCCAGCCAATTTCTGTAGAGGTTAATCTTAATTGATCACGAGAGAAGAACACTAACATACTCACTAGAGCTCCATTTGCAACATTTACGACAAAGATTAAGATGGTCAATGAGCGAAGTACTTTATGGTTCCAAAGGTAAATAGCGCCCTCCCAGAGAGAGTGCCAGGAAGTTGTTTTTATAGCGCCAGCTTGTTTTTCTTTTAGGAATTGAAGCAAAAGTAGCGATAAGATAATTGGAAAGTAGGTTACTCCTACAATGATAAATACAGGGTAAATTCCAAACTGACTAATCAATATTCCAGCTATCATACTGCCAAATAACACTGAACTTGTATCAATAAATTGAAAAAAAGAATTAATACGCATAAGCTGGTTACGCTCAAATAATTGTGGAATGACCGTTCCATTTGTTACGTTAAAACATGCACCGGCACTTGCAATAAGAAAGCCGAGGACATAAATAAAGCCAATCTCTAGCCAGTCGAAATAGTGTAATAAAGGGATAAAAAGAACCAAACAGCCTTGGATTCCAGCGCTTACGATCATTATTTTTTTTCGAGATAACCGATCTGCAAGCATCCCAGCGATAGGAGATATGAAAATAAGGGGAAGTGTTTGGACTAAAAACATGATACCCATGGTTGCAGCTGATTGAGTTAATTCATAGATGAGCCAGGGGATGGCAATGAGATAGACTTTATCTCCTAACTTAAATAATATAGTACCTAAAAAATAGGCAAGCACATTTCGATTCTTTAATGCTGATCCTTGAATCATAGCCTCTCCTCATTTCCATCAAGTGTGGATCTATTTCCATTATCTTCTTTCCTTAAAGAGGTAAAAAGGGTAGAATTATGGTGAAGATGTCCCCTTTTAAAGAGAGGTGATTGGAGTTGGAAGAAAGGTATTTAAGTTTGAGAGCCTTCTTGTTTAGCAAGGAGCAAAAGATGACAGTGGAAGTAACGCTTGAAGAGATTGAACAGATTTGGTTCTGTACAAGAAGAAATGTGAAGCGGGTCCTGAAGCAGTTAGAGGCAAAACAGTATTTTCAATACATACCTGGAAAAGGTCGAGGAAATCGATCAGTCTTGATTTTTAACCACTCGTTCCAAGAAGAGATCGAAGGTTATATTAAAGAATGTGCAGAACAGGATAGACTCGATAGGATTGCGTATGTTCTTAGGTTACCAATTCCAAAGGCATGGATTATTCAACATTCGACTGACATACAGCATTTGCTAGGTTTTAAACGAAACGAAGATGCGAAGGATATTCTTTATACATTTAAAAATAGAGAAATTTCTACGCTTGATCCGTTAAAGGCTTCCATCGCATTAGAGGTGCATTTGATACAACAATTGGGTGATACCTTAGTTCAATATGATTCAATAAACGATGAGATTAAGCCTCACTTGGCACATCATTTTCTGATAGATGAATCAGAGACAATCTATACTTTCTATTTACGTAAAGATGTTCACTTTCATAATATGGATAAGGTAACAAGTTCAGATATTGTCTTTACTATTAAACGGTTACAATCAGAGAGTCGTGCATACGCATGGCTTACGGATTCAATCCAACAGATAGTATGTGAGTCACCACACAAAGTCAGTATCTATCTAAAAAAGAAGAATTCATTATTCTTACGGCTTTTATCTACACCCTCATTTTGTATTCTCCCAGAGTCCTCACCAAATAACGAAGATGAATGGATTGGAACCGGTCCTTTTATCTTGAAAGAACGTACAAAAAATAAACTAATACTGCAAGCATTTGGCCATTATTTTAAAGAGCGGCCTTTGATTGATGAGGTTCATTTTTATACCGTGTCTCAAGTGGCAGCAGATACCCTTTACCTACAGGCTGACCAAAGTGAAAAGCTAACAGAAACGTCAGATCATACGCTTCGAGACCTTGGTTTTGTATATTTTTTATATAACCAGCAGCAGAATACACTCTTACAGAATCAATACCTTAGAACCGCCCTCTACCACCTAATTGACGTTCCTAAAATGGCAGCTGAAGTAGACTTAACGATCCTTGAAGCAAGTAGTTTCAGTGAAGACCGTTCAATACCATCTATAAGAGATCAAAGTTATATCCCGACACTATTAAAAAAAGCAAACTACCAGGGTGAGGAATTGAGTTTGGCCCATCTAACAAATGAGTGGTCCAAAAAAGAGGTCAAATGGATGATCAAACATGCTTTGAGCTATGGAGTAAATCTAAAATCAATACCGATCTCTCATCAAGATTTTTATAAACAAGACATTAGCAATAAAGTAGACATTTTGTTTATGAAGCTAGTCTTTTCTTACGATAAACATCTTGCATTCATGAGTGCCTTTAAGAATGAACAGTTACTAATGATGCGTTTCCTTCCGAAAGATGCCCAATCATTCATGGAAGAGCAATTGTCTCAATTTGAAGAGTCATATTCCTACGATAAAAGGGAGCAAATCATCATGAACACAGAAACGTATTTAAGACAGAATCACCACATCAACTTTCTATATCACCCAGTAATCACAAGAACACTCGATCCGATCATTCAAGATGCCACACACCACTCATTTGGTCATCTTGATTTTTCGAAATTGTGGTTGCCGTAAAAAACAAAAGGAGGGAAGCAGACTATGAGTTATTTTATAGGCATTGTTCCTCCTGATCATATATTGAAAACGATCATCTCACTTCAAACAAAATGGAAAGAGAATCAGATTATACATGTTGCTGAGCCACATATTACTGTAAAAGCTCAGAGTGGGCTAACTAATGATAAAGGTTGGATAGGAAAGATTAATGATATCGGTACAAATTTCAAGCCTTTCTTAATTAATTTAGGTAAACCAGATTTTTTTGGAGAAAGTGTTTTATATCTAACTGTTGAATCAAATGATATAAATGAATTACACCAGACAATTATAAAAACGTTGTCACCAAATCCTGATGATCTTGTTAAATATTTGGAGGGAGAATTATATATACCCCACCTCACCCTAGGTCAGACACAATTTGGAATGTCGTATGAAGAGCTGAAGAAGATGTATCTAGATACTGAGAAATTTGAAAAGTTTTCATTTGAGGTTAGGTTTCTGAGGATATATGTTGAAACAAACAATGGAAGATATGAGAAACTTATTGATGTAGATTTATTAGGATGAATTACTATGAAGTAAAGGCGGGCTAAGCATGATGCCATCTAAAATCGGAACGGATTCAGAAGGGTTTATTATAAATCCTACTTCATTGAAAAAAGTTCAATCTGAATTTAAGCCTGTTATTACAGCAATTATTAACGTAGTAAACAAGGTACTTAAGAATAATGTACATAGCATGTATCTTTATGGGAGTGTTGGCAGAGGTGAGGCGAAAGTTGGAACTTCAGATATGGATGTAACGGTTATCGTTCATTCACCACTTTTAACTCAGGAGAGAGCGTTACTTTCTGCTGAGACTGATCGAGCCATAGATCAATTAGGGAAAACAATCACTAAAGTCGATTATGACATTGGCACTTTAGAAGAAGCTTTAGCACCAGTTTATTTATATGAATGGGGTTTTTGGCTTCGACATATGTGCACTTGTATAAGCGGTTCAGATATAAGTCAGCAATTTCCTAAAATGAAACCAACTGAGACAATCAGCAAAGCATTAAATAGAGATTTTGCTGGCGATCTTAAGCAATTTAAAAAAGAACTTACGGATAAAGATGTATTTCTTTCACAAGTAAAGAAGAGATCAATGGTCAAAAGAATGATTAGGGGAATGTACCTAACTATCAATACACAAGATCAAAGCTGGTCAACAAAAAGCATGGAGAACCTAATTATATTAAAAGGACATTTTCCTGATGAAGAGATCTTTAAAGAACTAGAGGAATTATTTGAAGCTGAAGGGGACTATCCAATTGAGAGTATACTTGCTGTTTTAGATCATTGCTTAAATTGGTTCCATCATAGGGTATATAGACTAAATGTAATAGATTAAGCAAGAGTGAAAATAATATCACTCTTGCTCTATCTTTATTTATGTCGTATGTTACGATATAATCTTATTGTACGATATAAGGAGTGAAAACATGAAAACTGAAATGAAAGAATTGAATCATCTTTGGACAGATATTTATTATCAGATGCGCTACAATCATCATGATAATATCACCCATCAAAGTGTACGGATTTTGCAGGTTATTGAAAAAGAAAAAGATGTGGGCGTTAAAAAGATTGCGGAAAAAATACAAGTGTCCCACAATACGGCTTCAGAACATATAAAACGGTTGATGGAACGAAAGTATGTTTACAAAACAAGAAGTAAGGTAGACGAGAGAAAGGTTATTTTACTAATAACAGAAGAAGGTCAAAAGGTACTTCACCAGCATTCAAGTTTAAGTGAAGAAAAGCTACAGCATGTTTTTGAGATCATGACAGATCAAGAAAAAGAAATGGTGTTAACGGCTTTTAAGCTCATGAAAGAAAGAATAGATCATGTATACCCTATTTAAAATCATACTGTCTGCGACTGTTATTGCTGTTATTACAGAAATTGCTCGAAGGTACCCTGTGCAAGGGGGGAAAATAGCCGCCCTACCAATAGTTAGCCTTCTAAGTATTTTTTGGCTTTATGTACAAGGTGAGACAATGCAGTCTTTAAATCAATTTGTTATGGGAGTTCTTTGGGGTTTGCCTGCTACCATATTAATGTTACTTATCATTGCTGTATCTCTTCATTTTTCTCTAAACATTGTGATTTCAATTGGACTAGGGATGTTAGGATGGACCATCTTATTGTTTACGCAGGATACGATGATAAAATTATTTATTTAATAACTAATTGAATGTATTACTTGGAATCTAATAGTAACAGAAGAAACGTTAAAAGGGAGCTAAATCGTGAGTCATAAACATGCACTAGAAGCTTATTTAAACGCAACAAATACTCATGATTTTAAAGAAGTTGCTAAGCTGCTTCATCCAGATGCAATCTATTGGTTTACTGATAAGACTTGCGATTCGCAGAAAGCTATTGAACAGTACTTCAAAAACAGTTGGGACCTTATTAAAGAAGAAGTCTATTCTGCCTCCGATATTCATTGGATTACATCGTGTAAAGAAAGTGCTACTTGTATGTATACCTATCATTATCAAGGCTATTATGAGGGATCATTTGTTTCAGGCAGTGGCAGGGCGACGAATGTGTTTGTTTTCATAAAAAATGAATGGAAATTAATACATGAATATTTGAGTAGCTTTGTTTCATCTTAAAATCCATGTCTTGATCCGATTTTGCAATGATGTTGGAAGTGGTTGCTCTAAAGCTTTTTGTAGCAACTTGGGATTTTCTATGCCATGTTTCAAGAAATGCTCTTCGATACCGTTTACTTTACTTTGACGATTAGGCATAAGTGAGTACAGGACATACCATTCTTCTAATGCGCACAGAGGAACAGCTGTATTCTGCAATGATACGTGTGTAGTAATGGAAGATTGGTCAAAAGGACAGACATACAATCCTTCTGAATGCTTTACGCCGAAATTAGACATGAGATCTATACCGATATCACCGAGAGAATATTTTGCGAAATGAGTAGAGGAGAAGATCAAACTACTTGAGGTGAGATCTATTTCTCTGGCTAAAGAATTGAGAATCTTCTTCACAGAGGCTGCATCCCTCTCTGATACCAAGAGGTCAATATCATTTGGATTATGGTCTATTCCACGTAGAGTTAGCATGAGGGAACCACCTACTGCCCAGGTCAGGTTCTCTTTTTGTAGTGATATAGTTAGTTGCTTTAAAGTTTCTAGCATAGACATCTCCTTTTTGAACAAAAAATGATTGTTTAAGAACATTTGTTCTTATATAATTGTATATAACTAGGAGGGATTTAATGAACAGCATTGATTTAATTATACTTAATTTAGAAGAAGTCAGAAGGAGAAGCATCAAAGTTTGGATGGCCATTCCTTTTGAGAATCTTAATTGGAAACCAGATGATGATGCCTTATCATGTATTCAGATGATTAGACACGTATTAGAAAGTGAGCACTATTACCATCTTGCTATTAATAACAATGGGGACTTACCTTCTTTTGATTCTCCATATGAGAAGAGACCCTACAAATCAATACAAGATGAATTAGACTTCGCAAAAACATATCGTCAAGAGTTCATCCAAACGATTCGATCTTATTCGGAAGAGGACTTAGTTACGATTAAAATTGATCGATCGGATAAAGGATATATAAGAGATCTAGGAGACATGTTATTACGCGTTGCTTATCACGAATCGGTACATACTGGTCAGCTATTAGATTATCTTAGAACAAAGAATGTACCTCGACCCGTTATCTGGGACTAGCTTAGATTAACCCATGTTTTTTTAATGCATAATGGACGCCTTCTTCACTAGATTTTTTCGTCACAAAATCAGCGACTGATTTTAGAGCATCATGTGCATTGCCCATTGCAATGCCTAAGCCTGCTAATGCCAACATTTCTATATCATTTTGCCCGTCGCCAAATGCGATGGCCTTATCCGTAGTAAGTCCAAAAAATGAAAGAACTTCTTTTACTGCTAATGATTTATTTACATCGTGTTGAAGAACGTTGCAAATATACGGGTGCCATCTACTAAAAGTAAGCTGAGGAAACTGAGCTTCATAGGGCTTAACCATATGATGATCTGCATATAGGCACAGTAAATAAACCTCTTTTGTGTGAATGAGTTTATCTATATATGGATACTCATCTAACAATAATGTGTCTTGTAATGCTGATTGGATCTCCTTGCTTTGTACCCCGTTCATACTAAATGAGTCTGTAAAAAAAGAAAGACCAGAACCCTGTTGCTCTGCGTATTCAATCACCTCTGCCAAAATTTGTTGATCCATTGGACATTTATGTATAACCTCATCCCCATGCTTCACATAGGCGCCATTTGCCGTTATAAATGTTTGTATTCCAATCTCTTTTAACTCCGTACACATAGATAAAGGTCTGCCGGTAGCTGCAACTACATGAATACCCTTGTGTAGAAGTGTTTGAATGGCCTGTTTTGTAAGCGGCGAGATGCTGCCATCTCGATGATCTGTTAATGTTCCGTCTACATCAAAAAATACGATTCTAAATGACATCATCAACACCCTTTTTGAGTTTATCTACTATCAAACTCTATTTATACCACTTATGATAAAATAAGGGAATCCATCTTATGAAAAAGGAGTTTACTTTGTATACTTTAAAAAAATTAAGTCATGTAGATAGTGAGAATCTCATCAACTTATCTACTCTAGTAGGTTGGGATTACGATGAGCAGGAAATAAATACTGTGTTTAACGCAGGAGAAATAATTGGTTGTATGGATTCAGAAGATCGACTTTTAGCATCCGCAGCCATTATTCAATACAATCATAAGACGTTGTATTCTATCGGAATGGTTATTGTTCATCCTGATCACAGGGGACTCGGTCTTGGACGAAGAGTTACTGAATCTTGTTTAGATGCTGTATCCAATAATGATAGACCGGTTATGCTTATAGCAACTGAACAAGGAAAGCCACTTTACGAAAAAATGGGATTTAGAGTGATTAATTATGTACATAAGTATACATGTCTAACCCCCAAAGCGTTTAGATCTGAAGAATGTTCACCGTTAATTTTTCTGTATAGAAAAGAAGATTTTCAGTCGGTTGTTGCAATAGATGAACAGGCCTTTGGTGATAAGCGTGAGTGTTTTTTGGATAGTCGAATTAGGCAATCAGAAAAGTGCGTAGTTCTGAAAAATAATGAAGGTGAGATCACAGGCTATGGTATGGCAATTCAGACACCTCAAAACTTAATTTTAGGCCCAATAGTAAGTGAGAGTAACGATCAGGCAATTACGTTAATGAGTGAGCTGTTAAGAGGATACAAAGGAAAGGTAAGAATAGATGTAGTACAGAAACATGAAAAGATCATTCGATATTTAGAGATGATCGGCTTTACTAAAGTGGCTGAACCACCTGTTATGGCATTAAATCATGCTGCTTTTCCTAAAAGGAATGGCTATTTAGTTGCAATTGCCGCTCAGATTTTTGGTTGATCACTAAACTAGGAACAGGAGGATAAGATGACTACATATTTTACTACCTATCATAAGGAATCTAATTGGCCACCAATGAAGAAGCCAATCAACTCATTACATGATCAAGAGAATGTTCATTATCCAAATTCTCTTGATTTGAATTATAAACAGGTAGAACTAGATTTAATGGGGGCTCTTAAACGTAGAGAATCAGCGAAAGACATGCAGATTGGCGAATCGATGGACAGGCTCAAGCTAGGCACATTATTAAAATGGTCGATAGGGGATATGGATGGAAAAAGAATGTTTCCTTCAGCAGGTCATTTGTATACGATTACATGTTTAGTAGTGGTTAAGCAGCTGAATGGTGTGAAACCTGGAATCTATGAATACACACCAGCAACTCATTCTCTTGGATGGCTCTGTGCGTATCAAGAGATCGACAATGCGTTTGTACAGGATGGGATTGATTTTAATGTATG
Organism: Alkalicoccobacillus murimartini; assembly: GCF_030813245.1. Classification (GTDB taxonomy): domain Bacteria; phylum Bacillota; class Bacilli; order Bacillales; family Bacillaceae_D; genus Alkalicoccobacillus; species Alkalicoccobacillus murimartini. Next base: position 156,709 of record NZ_JAUSUA010000001.1, read on the forward strand.
TTTAGTTCTTGGGACAGACTTTAAAAATGTTAGTAAACACTACGGTGAAAGAGGCTATCGATTTAGTCTTCTAGAAGCAGGACATATGATGCAAAATGTGCAACTAGTAGCTGCGTCAATAAATGTACGTGTGACTCCAATAGGTGGATTTAAGGATAAAATAGCTAACGAATTTATTCCCCTGATGGATTTCAAAACGATTTATTTGGTGCCGGTAGGGGAATAGAATTAGAAAAAGGAGATTTGTAAAAATATAAACAAAAGAGTTATTTTATCATCGTAGGGAAATACACACTAGCAATTGTTAGGGTTATCGTCCAAAAGGCTAACCCGGCTATGACCCAATGCAGTAAGTACAATTTAGAAACGCCAATCGTGCGGTAGAAAAGGATACCTAGATGGGAGCTAAGAATCATAGGAATTAAGATTGCTGCGCCAAAAACGCCAAATTTCTTGAATACCTTTTCGATGAGTGCATGCTTCTTTTTTGCACCTTGTTTCTTTACTGGAGCCTGAGGGCGTATCGTGTGGTAAGATACATGTTTTTCGAAGTATGAGTAGATAAATAAAAAACCAATAATTCCTACCGCATTGCCTGCAAAACAGATGAATGCTACAACAGACGGACTCAATGAAAAAAGGAAAATCCCCAATGGAATCGTTAGAAAGATCTCGATAAAAGGAATAGAACTCAGAATAAAAAGAGTGAAATATTGAATGATTTCCAAGCTCTAGCCCCCTTGTGTTAGTTTGTCCTCTACAATGTATTTCGCCCATGGACTTTTTATGAGTAGATTAATGAGGGGTCTCTAAAAATCTTATTTAATCGGTTATAATGAATGGATATATTTATCCTTAAAGCAGAGTGAATCTTAGATCCTCTCTGCTTTTTTCTGTTTACGTCCTGATGAATTTCTACTGAGTAGAAAATGACTTTTGTTTCCTAACATAAGTGGGTAGGGAGTAAGTAAGGGCGGTGATCTGTGATGAGTCAATGGCGTAGAATCGATACCTTCATTAGAATCTTCTTTTTTGTCCCTATTTTTACTTTTTCAATGATTATGACATTTGGTCATTACGGATCAACAAATACACTTCATTTTGCTTTAGGAGGAGTAGCCGTTATGATGCTCACATTAGGCATAAATGCGTGGAGATTTAATAAACGAAAGGATGCTTTGACGAACTTTATTTGCGGAGTGATTTTGTTGCTTGTGATTGGAATCGTTCGATTTATTTATTGATTCAAGTTGTGAAGAGGAGGTGAAGTATAATGAGTCAATGGCGTAAGGTGGATATTATCGTTCGGTTGGGCTTTATCGTTGTTTTTATTTTGGTTGCAGCTGTATCAGTCGATCATGCATTTTCATCTGACCGATTCATTATGATTTTATTCATTTGCTTGGCAAGTTCGTTTGTCATTTCAGGAGTTATTGCGTTTTTTTATAAGGAACAAAAAGCGGGATGGGTCAATACGATTGCTGGGGTTATCATGTTTACTCTCTTCGTATGGATGTAGTCGTTTTAGTTCACACTACGTTCTATGCTAATATAAGGAAGAATTTATACTGTATTTCTGTCTAGTAAGATGAACTGATAAATAAAACGCAAAGAAGGGGATTGGATGACACAACAAGGTATTCAAAATAAAGCAGGGTGGAACTTTGATAATAGCTATTCAATGTTACCAAAGGATTTTTATAGTTTGTTTGAACCTAATCCAGTGGAATTAGCAGAGCTTGTTTTATTTAATGAAGAACTCGCGACTTCGCTTGGTCTGGAAAAGGAAGCTCTGAAACAAGGCGAGGACTTAGACGTACTTGCGGGTAACACCATACCTGAAGGAGGACATGCCCTAGCTCAGGCTTATGCTGGACATCAGTTTGGCAACTTTACAATGCTAGGGGACGGTCGGGCGCTGTTGGTTGGGGAGCAAATTACGCCAGAAAACAAACGCTTTGATATCCAATTAAAGGGTTCAGGCCGGACCACTTTTTCACGTAGTGGTGACGGACGTGCTGCACTTGGCCCTATGTTACGTGAGTATATTATAAGCGAAGCCATGTACGGACTCGGTATACCAACTACACGGAGCCTTGCTGTTGTCACAACGGGAGAGCTTGTTCTTCGAGAAATTGGATTGCCTGGAGCTGTTATGACTCGGGTTGCATCAAGTCATCTGCGGGTAGGTACATTTCAATACGCTGCGGCAAAAGGAAAGACCGAAGAACTAAAAGAGCTAGCAGATTATGCGATCAACCGACATTACCCAGAAGCTGCTTCTGCAGATAATCCGTATCTTACCTTTTATCAACAGGTATTAAAAAGACAAGCTGAGCTCATTGCTGAATGGCAACTCGTAGGGTTTATTCATGGGGTCATGAACACCGATAATATGGCGATTAGTGGTGAAACCATTGATTACGGTCCGTGTGCATTTATGAACACATACAATCCAGAAACGGTTTTCAGTTCTATCGATGTACAAGCGCGCTACGCCTATGGGAATCAGCCTTATATTGCAAACTGGAATCTCGCTCGCTTTGCAGAGACCCTTGTCCCACTCATTCATGATGATAAGGACGAAGCGATCAAACTTGTTCAAGACGAGTTAGCCAACTTCAAAAAAGTCTATCTTAACAGTTGGTATAACGGCATGAGCAAGAAACTTGGACTATTTACTATAGAAGAACAAGATCAAGAATTGATTGATAACCTGCTTAGCGTGATGGAAGAAGCTCAAGCAGATTTCACAAACACGTTCAGAGCGCTCACATTAGCAAATCATTCAGAAGAACCAGCATTAACTTGTTCCAAACCATTTGCAGATTGGCACGAAAAGTGGAAGACAAGACTCACACGCCAAGCCCAATCAGCCGACGAAGTGCAACAACTCATGAAAACGTATAATCCAGCCGTCATCCCACGTAACCATCGTGTCGAGGAAGCACTTGATGCAGCTGTGGAAGACGGTGATTACAGCATCGTGAAGCAACTGCTCCAAGTATTAAAGGACCCGTATGCTTATAGCAGTGAGCAGGAAGCTTATAAAGCAGGACCAGGAGATGAAGGTAAGGATTATCGGACGTTTTGTGGGACTTGATGAATAGAGCGAGATATTAGTCCTTTAGAGTTCTGAAGGGCTATTTCTTTGAACAAACTTAGGTTTATAATTGCTTAGCACAATTGGAGGGAATTTCATTGAAACACCTAACCTACACTTATAAAAACTTCACTATTAGCACAGACAAACAACAATTAGATCTAGAAGTTATTCATCATTTCCTAACCAAAGAATCTTACTGGTGGGCAGAGGATACGCCTAAAGAGTTAGTTACGATTGCGATAGAGAATTCTATTCTTTGCTATGGTATGTATGAGCAAGATCTAGAACATGGCGGGTACAATCTAGTTGGCTTTGCACGTGTCATTTCTGATTTAGTTCGTTTTTCATGGTTATGTGATGTATTTATCCTTCCTAATTACAGGGGACATGGTCTAAGTAAATGGTTGCTACAGGTCATTACAGAACACCCTCAGTTAAGTGGGACTCGTTTTAATCTAGGTACAAACGATGCTCACACACTGTATGAACAATATGGTTTTTCAGCGCTGCAAGATTCAGAAAGAAGAATGGAAAGACCAATAGATTGGAGTAAGATCTATAAGGGGCATGCATTAGAGTAGATTTCCCTTACTATTTGTAGCAATCAACCAATATCTGATGTGATATTGGTTTTTATTTTTGAATGTGATAAATAAAATTTTACAAACCGAGATCGCCATATTATAGTTATTAAAGACACTTTATATCTATAAAAGGGGAGATGATTTAAATGGATCAAAGATTAAAAAGAAAAATTCAAAATTTAGATAGGATTGAACGGGTAGAAGCGGATGAAGTGTATACGTATTTATCGCCTAAGCATGATGACTCAGTCTTAGATCTTGGGGCAGGAACAGGGTATATCTCACTAGCTATTGCTAAACACGTGAAATCAGTGGTTGCCTTTGACTTTGATTCGGATATTCTTGATTATCTTTATAAGATTTGCAGCCAAAAGAACATTACTAACATTGAAACATGTGTAGGAAACTTTAAAGAAATTCCATTACGTACAAACTACTTTGACAAAGCTGTAGCCTCTATTTCTCTGCATGAAGTTCAACCACTCTCTTTGGCATTACGTGAGATTTATAGAGTACTAAAAGACGAAGGTTTATTTGTCTGCATTGAAATAGAAAGAGTCAAAGGCATCAAAGCACCTAGAGTTTCTTCGGAAGAAATGAAAGCTGAAATGTTGAAAGCGGGATTTTCAATTGAAGAAGTGATCAATGCTGATACAAAAGTAGCCAATCAACCAGTGTATATAATCGTAGGTCGAAAAAAATAAAAGTAGGATCGCAAAAAAGAACGTAGTGCCTATAAGCTCTACGTTCTTTTTTGAAAGGAGTAATATATAAGGAGCATAAATCCAGTTGAGACTATTGTTCTAACAATTAAACCTATTAAATAGAGATAAGTGCCTCTCTCTCGAGTTAGATATTCCTTTGTATAATAACTAATAGCAACTGCAAAGAAAAAATAAAGAATAATACCTATTATTCTCAACATTCTAGTTCGCTTTTTTCGCTTCTTCAAGTGAGCTGTAGCGACTCTAGACAATATTTTTGGATCTGATGCTTCATTTGATGTTGCCTTAAACGTGTTGATCGATGACACTTAGTTACCTCCAAATTTATTCTATGCATTATTTTACCATATACGAATCAATTCATGTTTTTTTGACAGGGATTTTGTTGTTTTCGTCGAACTATGTAGTTATGCAAAACAAAGAACAAAAGGTGCGCCTTTTACACAATGGTCTAATTCTGTTTTAAAATCAGGCTCTTTGATAAGATTCATTGCTTGCTGATAGTTAAAGAATCCAATCTCAAGACTTTCCTCACATGTGGTGGGAGTTCCGGAGATGAGAGTACCACTCCACCAGATATGACATACATTACGGCTGATTTCTTGAGAGATCCCAAGGAAATTATGCAGAGAGACCGTTAATCCCGTTTCTTCTTTGACTTCTCTGACAGCAGCCCTTCGATAACTTTCACCAGATTCAACGTGACCACCTGGGAGTTCCCAGCCTCTTAGAGGATCTTTTTTTAGTAGGATGTGACCTTCATCATTATAGACAACGACGGCAGATGTGATGGTAAAAGGCATAGACAAACCTCCGTATGAAAGTTTTCTTATAGTATACAATTCTTTAACGAAGTGTGTTATGAGATTTATAATTTAACAAGAGCAAACAGACAGATTTAAACAAGCTACACTCATGACATAACACTTTCCATACCCCCTCCATACTATGAGGGGTTTTCTTTGTTTTTAAGATAGCAAGCTAAATCAAAAAATGTGTGAAGCATCCTCATATAATGAATATAAGAAAGGCAGGTGAGACTGAATTGTGAAGAATAAGACTAATGTAGTCCAGCAAGCCATTGGCTATATTGAAGACAAAATCTTTGATTCTGATTTAATGGCAGAAAGTGTAGCTAATCATGTAGGGTATTCGGTTTTTCATTTTCATCGACTGTTTTATCGTGAAACAGGATTTTCGACTACTGACTATATTAAAAAGCGAAGGCTCACGGTTTCGAGCCGTCTATTACTACATTCAAATGAGCCTGTTATTATGATTGCATTTTCGGGTGGTTTTAATAGTCAAGAAGCCTTCACTAGAGCTTTTAAAAAAGAGTTTGGAGTCACACCAGGAAAATATCGGACGTTATTCAGAATTAATATTCTTAATAAAGGGGTGCAGAGTAAGATGGCGACAAAAATTAAAGGATGGTTTTTAAGTGGGAGTAATCCAGATAAATATGAGACAGCATTGGATGATGTACACGTTCATCAAGGAAAACAGGCCGCTTACATTAAATCGACTACGGTCAGTGGTGATGATGAGTTTGCTACATTAATGCAACAATTTAAGGCTACAAATTTTATTGGAAAACGAATGAGATTATCAGGGTTCATTAAAACAGAGGATGTTCAAAACCTTTGTGGGTTGTGGATGAGGGTAGATAATCGTTCTGATGAAGTATTGCAATTCGATAATATGCATAATCGTAAAATCTCCGGGACAACTAATTGGAATTACTATACAATTGTATTGGATGTACCCAACCAGGCTAATTCAATTTCAGTTGGCTTATTACTAGCAGGTAAGGGTAAGGTATGGGTGGATAGTTTGAAGTTTGATGAGGTGGATCTTTCTGTTGACGTAACGAATCTAGATTTCTCAAATGACATGCACGAGGAACCTGTAAATTTCTCATTTGAGGAGTAGTTTTTTTAAGAAAGGAGCTTTGTATGAAAATCCCTGCATCACTTGGAATCGGTAGCTGGGTGTTTGCTGCCGCTTATTTTATGTATGAACCATTTGCGATGGCGGCATCTACCGCTCCTTATAACTGGTTATTACAACCAATGAGTGATCTTGGAGTAACGGAATGTGGTGTAAATACATACCCCATGGCTGGTTATGAAATTTGTTCCCCACATGCGCCTATTGTGAATAGCCTATTCTTGCTAACGTCGCTCGCAATTATCATAGGTTCTTTATTTTTATACCAACAGGTGAAAATGATTCGGGGAATTGGATTGGCGACCATTCTTCTAATTATATTTGCAGTTGGGAATGGTTTCAGTCTTATACCAGCTAATGTGAGCTTTATGTGGCATACGATTCCTGCTGTTTTTTCTATGCTTTCAGTGGGGCCGGCTCTTTGGTTATATGGACGTAATCTTAAAAAAGGAAAATGGCTATCTTATAGCTCAAGCGCACTTATTGGGTTATTGTTTATCGGATTTTTTATGGTAGCTATCTATAAACTTGAAATAGGTGGATTGTTACAGCGAATATTTTATGGAGTGGTTTATATTTGGGGGATAAGTATGAGTTGGATTCTTATAAGAGAAGAAAGTAATAAACCATGAAGTTCTTACAATTTTTTTCATGGGGTACTTTGCTCGTATTTCTGATTCATGTGGGCTATCTTATCTATTTCTGGCCTATCTTACCGGCGGAGATTCCGATTAACTATGGGGCAGGTGGACCAGATAGCTGGGGTAGTAAAGCGTTGTTATGTATAATGCCTGGAATTGGTGTGGTGATGTGGTTATTTATTCATCTAATATCTCTGAATCCCGAGGAATTTAATTATATCAACTTAACAGAAGAGAATAAGCATCTGCAATTTAAGATGGGTAGAAAATTAAGTATTGTTGTTAAGAATTGTACCGTTTTACTCTTTATTTTTGGAAACCAAGGAATGCTGGCAGGTGCGTTAAATGAAAGCCAGATCCTTCCCTTAAGCCTTGTTGCTATTAGTTTGATAGGCATGATGAGTTACTTATTTTATGCTCTTTTCTGGTCAGCTACATTAAAGACATAATGAGTGGAAAAGGGAATCTAACAAGCGAAGATTAGCTCTAACATGGGAAAAAGGGGATCTAACGAGCGAAGATTAGCTCTAACATGGGAGAAAAGGTATCTAACAAGCGAAGATCACTACAAACATACAAAAAAACCAACCCATCACAAAAAAATAGCACAGACCTCAAAGTCTGTGCTACCACAATTTTTAATATGAAAATGTTACAGTCATGACTTCGGACCGACTACCGATGCGGAGTGCGGGTCCCCAGAATCCGAATCCTGACGATGTGATGGAGTGCAGCTGATCCTTTTGCAGGTGGCCCCAGTCGTTTTCGTAGATAGCGCTTGTGATAAAGTTTGCTGGGAACACTTGTCCACGGTGTGTATGTCCTGAGACGATAAGGTCTACGCCGTTTTCTTGCGCTTCTGTAATTTCGCGTGGCTGGTGATCAAGCATGATGACTGGTAATGAGTCATCGGCCTGGCTCATGAGTTCTTCAATCGATTGTCTATCTTTATCGGTGTAGTCACTTCGTCCGATGATGGTGAGCTGATCATTTACAGTTTCTAAGTCGTCCATTAAAAAGTTGAAGCCAATATCTTTAAATTCATCTCTTAATAGATATAGATCTCCACCGTAATAATCATGGTTTCCTGGTACGGCATAAACACCTAATGGCGGATCGAGCTGTTTCATGGTTTCTGATAGATTATTTGCAAAATAAGGGGAGATACTGTTATCAATGATATCTCCAGCTAGTAAAATAAGGTCTGGGTCTTCTTGTTGTGCTACATCTATAAATCTTTGCAGGTGGTTTTCGCCAATCACTTCTCCTAAATGAAGGTCGGCCGCGATTAATAGTTTTAGCTCTTGGCCTTGTGGTTCTTTGTCGGGATTGTTCAGTTCAATGGAATAGTCGCGCACAACAGGGTTCCATGCATTGTAAGAGCCATAAATTAAGACAAACGTAAAGATAGCAAGCATTGTGTATCCACTATATATTTTCCATTTTATGTTCTTCTTAGAAAGGAAATAGATTAAATTAATAATTGGTAAGGCGATACAGCAGTAGCCAAATATGACGAGCCAATAGCCACCAATTAATTGGAGGATACGTGATGATAGAAATATAGATAGGATATAGCCTGAGGCAAGTAAACAAAACAATACAATATAGGTTTTTTTCCATTTAAATGATAGAGCCGCTTTCGCCCATCTCCAGCCATTGTAGCCGATATAAAAACAGATGGCCCCATAGAGTGCGAGTGATAAAATTAAACCAAACGTAGAATTCATAATTATTCTCCTGACATCCATAGATATAGAGCAAAAGCTCGTACCATTTATTATATCGAAGGAATGACAAAGAAGAAACGATTGTGAAATATTATATTGAATTAGGTGAGGTGCCTTTTATGAAAGATCATCGTTTTTTGTTTGATATCGCTTTAACTACCTTAGGAACGGCTATCCTTTTTTCAATCCTCATGGGCTTTTTCTATCCATTCATTTCGAAAGGGCATTATCCAATGGATTTGGAAACAAATCTAGCTTTTCTTTGGTTTTTCCTATTTTCTTTCTTTCCACTTTTATTCATTGCACCGATTCATTATCTATCTCTGAAAATAGGGGAATGGGTAGGGCCTCTTTTGGTGACAATTGTAGCTACCATTCTTGTGACATTTATTAATATTGATTGGGTACTGTTTGAGTTATTCTCTCCTTTTCTTTTAGTGACTCCTGTATTCTGTTTGCTCTCTAAGTTCGCACGATTTCTAATCATTCGATTTGATGGATGATATAAAATAACGAACAGGAACGAATGTTCTATAATGGAAGGAAAATAAATTGGAGGTTGAACAGATGAGACCTACGCTTTCAAAAGAATTACGAAGCCTTGATTTTATGAATTATTATTGGCTTAAAGTAGAACTTCAAACATTCTGTCGGGAAGAAAAGATGAGTGCATCCGGTTCGAAAGCAGAAATAACAGAGAGAATTAATACATATTTAGAAACAGGAACGCGTTTAAAACCAGTGAAGAAACGTAAATCTCCATCAACAAATGGACAACGCACTGAATTAACCGTACACACAGTGATTGGTAAAAATCATCGGTGCAGTCAACAGGTTCGAGCGTTTTTTAAATCAAAGATACCTCCATTTCATTTCTCTGCATACATTCAACGTTATTTTAAAGAACACCCTGAACAAACATATCAAGATGTCATAGACGCGTGGGTTCAAGAAGAGCAACGTAAAAAAGATCCACACTATAAAAAAGAGATTGGTTCACAATTTGAATACAATCAGTTTACTCGTGATTTTTTCGCGGATCCGGCAAACAAATCTAAAACAAGAAAAGATGCGATTGATTCATGGAATAAGATTAAAGTACTACCAGGTAGTAATGCATACAGATCAAATTAATTCACAAGTGTCCCGTTTTTTTATGTGAGTTTCTCTATAATCAACAAAAAGTAGAGTGCTAAAAGACAAGCACTCTATTTTACTGTGTAAAATTCAAAATTTTAGTTCATTTGCAAAGCTAAGTGATTGTCTTTAAGAAAATTCTACCGGTATAATAGACATAGGGAGGTGGTTGTTTGAGAACAGCAATTTCAGCTGCTGAGGTTGGGGCAAAATGTGCAGATTGGTATAGCTTGATGATTGCTAGAGATATAGAAAAATCAATTGCTATAAAGCAAGAAATTTCGATGCTGCTATCAAATATGGAACAGAGTGATAAGGTTTTGGCTTATTATTCATTGCTGGAATTTAGACATCAGTTGCTGTTAGAAGAAAACCAAAGTCATGGTAATGGACCTGCTATTATGACGATGAGTCAATCAGACCCCTTTTTAGAGTTTCTTTTTTATTTTATGAATGGTCAACATGAATTTTATAAAAATCGATTTAAGGCCGCTATCCGACTGTATGTTAAAGCGGAAAATTTATTAGAACACGTGACAGATAATTATGAACGTGCTGAGTTTTATCAACGGATTGCAGAAGGTTATTATCACATTAATCAATATACATTTGCTGTTTCTTATTTGGAACTAGCGTTAAATATCTTTAAAATGGACGAGTCCTACCAAGAGAAAGTCCTGTATGCGGAACTAGTCTTAGCGGCGATAGATACAGAGATTAATCGTTTTACTGAAGCAGAAGCTAGATATCAACGAATCCGAAAAGAATCTATAGATAGACCCTTTGCTCATTCCTTAATTGTAAGAGGGATAGGATTAAACAGGCTTAGACAAAATCTTCAGGAAGAGGCAAAAGAATATATGGAACTTGCGCTCTCTATACCTGACCACGCAAGCTCGGTCGTGGGTTTAAAAACAAAAGCTGATTTATCTTTTATTAAGCTGAGACTTGGCGAGACGGGAGCAATAGATCTCCTTGCTGAAGCAGAACAATTAGCATGTGAGAGAGGGAACATCGAGTACCAGGCTAGATGTTTAATCTGCAGACATCTTCATGTGGATTTTGATCAGACTAAAGTGGACCGAGGCATACAAATGCTTCAAGAGGAAGAGTTATATTTTGACGCAGCTGAAGTATGCGAAGAAATATCAAGATTTTACGAAAAAGAAGGAAAGTACAATCTTGCGTTGAATTATATGAAAATAGCTCGTGATATGAATGTTCTTCAATTTACTTTGGGGAGTGATTAGCAATAAAGAAATGGATGATTACACTTAGTGTAGCCATTGTGTTAATCAGTATTTCATCAGGATTCTCTCATCGTGCACAGGCTACAGATGGCAAAACAGTTAGTGAGTACACGACATCGGGGAAAGTTGACACCGGAAGAGGGAAACCATAAAGAGAAAACGAGCGAATATCATGTGTAGACGTCCCTATGTGGACGCTTTTTTTTGTTTCTTCATCTACTTACGTTTGTCTTCTTTCTCTAATTCGATTTGTGCTTTTGCCCTTATATAATTAATGCGCAAGCGCCAAGTAAGAAGTGTTATGGCTAGAATGGAAACAATAATTTTTACTGGGAGATTCCAATTTCCACCGGGGATAACAAAGATGAGAATGATGAATAAAAGGACAAAGGGAACCAAAATTAAGGTTCGGAAGTAGCGTTCTTTAGGCTGGAGAGTCATCAGGGCATTTGCTTGATCACGTTTGAACATGGTGAATTCTCCTTTCTTTGACTATAATCTTCCATACCCCGAATGAAGAGGCTTTACACATGATTTCGGTGTGACCGGGTTCGGTTGATGTGCTAAAATAGAAATAAATGTTCGCATGAGAGAGGTTATTCGTTTGATTGATTATGTAAAAGGTAAACTTGAGTCAATAGATACACAATACGTGGTGGTGGATCATCACGGTTTAGGCTATCAATTATTTTGTCCAAACCCGTATATCTACCAGCATGAGCTACATAAAGACATCCAAATTTTTACCCATCACTATGTGCGTGAGGATCAAATTCGTCTATTTGGCTTCCCGACACGTAAGGATCGAGCGTTATTTGAGAAATTGTTAAATGTCTCAGGCATTGGTCCAAAAGGGGCGCTAGCGATCTGTGCTTCTGGTCAACCAGAGCATGTGGTGGCAGCCATCGAACAAGAAGATGAAGCGCTTTTAACTCGGTTTCCTGGAGTTGGTAAAAAAACGGCAAGACAAATAATTTTGGATTTGAAGGGTAAACTAACTGACTTTGCGGGAGACGAGATCCCATCAGCGGAGCCAACATTATTCTCTCCTTACGTAGAATCACAAACAGATGCGTTGGATGAAGCGTTTGAAGCGTTACGTGCACTTGGATATGTGGAGAAAGAATTGAAGAAGGTTCGTCCAAAGCTAGAGGAAGAGAAGCTTGAGATAGATGGCTATATTAAGAAGGCGCTTCAGCTTCTGCTTAAGCGTTAAGGAAAGGCGGGTTATCACATGGAAGAGCGTTTGGTTTCAGCGGAGAGCCAGCCAATGGAGGATTCGATTGAAAGTGGCATTCGTCCATTAAGCTTTAGCCAGTATATTGGCCAAGAGAAGGTTAAACGGAATTTAGAAGTGTATATTCAAGCAGCTAAAATGCGTGAGGAAAGTCTTGATCATGTGTTACTACATGGGCCTCCGGGTTTAGGGAAAACAACGCTATCCGCCATTATTGCCTCGGAAATGGGGGTACAGATGCGTACAACATCAGGACCTGCAATCGAGCGACCGGGTGATCTAGCGGCAATTTTAACTGCTTTAGAACCAGGAGATGTCTTATTTATTGATGAGATTCATCGACTTAATCGGACGGTAGAAGAGGTCCTGTATCCAGCGATGGAGGATTTTTGTTTAGATATCGTCATTGGTCAAGGGCCGACTGCACGATCTGTAAGGCTTGATTTACCGCCTTTTACACTCGTTGGGGCGACTACGCGTGCAGGCATGATCTCAGCTCCGCTTCGTGATCGTTTTGGAGTAATGGAGCGGCTTGAATATTACAATGAGCAGGAATTAGCTGATATCATTCGACGTACGGCGGATATTTTTGCAACAGAACTAGAAGAAGGTGCCGCAGAAGAATTATCACGTCGAGCCAGAGGCACACCCCGGATTGCAAACCGGTTGCTGAAGCGTGTTCGTGATTTTGCGCAGGTAGAAGCTGAAGGCGTGATTACGTATCAGTTAGCAGCAGGAGCGCTTGAGAGGCTGCAGGTTGATCGACTTGGATTAGACCATATAGATGATAAGCTTCTTCGTGGCATGATAGAGAAGTTTCGTGGTGGCCCTGTGGGTCTCGATACGATTGCTGCTACTATTGGTGAGGCGTCAGACACGATTGAGGACTTGTATGAACCTTATCTTCTTCAGATTGGTTTTATTCAACGAACTCCTCGCGGTCGGGTTGTCACGCATGCCTGTTATGAGCACTTTCAATTAGAGGTTCCGAAGTCATGAGTGAGATTCCAAAGCTACTCATTATCGGCGGACTGGTTTTAATTGTGGTTGGTTTATTATGGCATTTTGGTGGTCGGTTCTTGCCGATTGGTCGATTACCAGGTGATATTGTCATAAAACGAGAGAATATGACGTTTTATTTTCCACTCATGACATCCATTATTGTGAGTGTGGTGCTTAGTTTGCTTCTATTATTATTTCGACGTTGAGTGCTTGATTTGAAGGGGCAAGTCCGTTATTCTAATTAAGGACTTACGTAAGATGACAAAAAAAGGTGACGTATAGATATGAACGTAGAGGATTTTGATTTTGACTTACCAGAAAAATTAATTGCGCAGACGCCGCTTCTTGATCGAACGGCGTCTCGTTTGCTTGTTCTTGATAAGCAAACAGGTGAAATCGAGGATCGATTTTTTTCATCGATTGAAGCCGAGCTTGAGTCAGGAGATTGTTTGGTCATTAACGATACCCGAGTCATGCCAGCTCGCCTTCATGGAGAAAAACAGGAAACAGGTGCGGCGATTGAGCTATTGTTACTTAAGCAGATCGAGGGAGATCGTTGGGAAACACTAGCTAAGCCAGCTAAGCGTGTAAAACTTGGAACGGTTGTAGAATTTGGTGGAGGTCTGTTAAAGGCGACTTGTGTAGCTGAAGGAGAACAGGGCGGTCGTGAGTTTGAAATGCATTACGAAGGCATTTTTCATGAGGTTCTTGATCAGTTGGGTGAGATGCCCCTTCCTCCATATATTAAAGAGACTTTAGATGATCGGGAACGGTATCAGACGGTCTATTCTAAGCATATTGGATCTGCAGCAGCGCCAACAGCAGGTTTGCATTTTACAGAGGAATTACTTGATCGATTAAAGAATAAGGGTGTGGTGGTTGCCCCGATAACACTTCATGTTGGTCTTGGAACATTCAGACCAGTAAGTGTGGATACGATTGAAACCCATCAGATGCACTCTGAATTTTATCAAATGAGTGCAGAAACAGCTTCTGTTTTGCAGGAGACACGTAATCGTGGTGGTCGTATTATTGCAGTAGGAACCACTTCGGCGCGTACTCTTGAGACAATTGCTTCGGCTCATGTCGAATTTAAAGAGGCTTCAGGCTGGACTGATATTTTTATCTATCCAGGGTATTCATTCAAAGCTGTAGATGCCTTGATTACAAACTTCCATTTGCCAAAGTCTACGTTAGTTATGCTTGTTAGTGCTTTAGGTGGAAGAGAGGCAATACTCAGTGCGTATGCACATGCCGTTCAAGAGAATTATCGCTTTTTTAGTTTTGGCGATGCCATGCTGATTAAGTAACAAGAGAGGGACACGATTATGTCAGCTATTAGGTATGAACACATAAAAACATGTAAGCAGTCAGGAGCAAGGCTTGGGCGGGTCCATACCCCCCATGGAACATTTGAGACACCTATGTTTATGCCAGTTGGGACATTGGCTACAGTAAAAACAATGAGCCCAGAAGATTTAGAACGTATGGATGCTCAAATTATTTTAAGTAATACGTATCATTTATGGTTACGTCCGGGACACGAAATTATTCGTGAAGCGGGTGGTTTGCACAAGTTTATGAACTGGGATCGACCGATTTTAACAGATTCTGGTGGCTTTCAGGTATTTAGTTTAAGTAATTTGCGTAAGATTACAGAAGAAGGCGTAGAATTCCGTAATCATCTTAATGGAGCGAAGTTGTTTCTTAAACCAGAAGGAGCCATGGAAATTCAGAATGCTCTTGGTTCAGATATCATGATGGCATTTGATGAGTGTCCTCCGTTTCCAGCTGAGCATGATTATATGAAAAAATCAGTAGAACGGACAAGCCGCTGGGCTGAGCGCTGTTTAGAAGCTCACACTCGTCCACAGGATCAAGGATTGTTTGGGATTGTGCAAGGTGGAGAGTACGAAGATCTGCGTAAACAAAGTGCGCAAGACCTTGTCTCACTAGACTTTCCTGGGTATGCGATTGGTGGACTGTCAGTCGGTGAACCCAAGGATGTCATGAACCGAGCACTAGAATTCACAACGCCGCTTCTACCATTTGATAAGCCACGCTACTTAATGGGTGTTGGTTCTCCAGACTCTTTAATTGACGGAGCTATACGTGGAATTGATATGTTTGATTGCGTGCTGCCAACACGAATTGCTCGTAATGGGACATGTATGACAAGTAATGGCCGTTTGGTGGTTCGTAACGCTAAGTATGCACGTGATTTTGGACCACTCGATGAAAATTGCGATTGTCATGTGTGCAAAAACTATTCAAGGGCTTACATCCGTCATCTGATTAAATGTGAAGAAACGTTCGGATTTAGACTTACTACTTATCATAACCTTCATTTCCTGTTAAACTTAATGGTGGACGTTCGCCAGGCAATTATGGAGGACAGGTTGCTCGACTTTAAAGAAGAGTTTTTTGAGCAGTATGGTTTCAATAAGGCGAATGCTAAAAACTTCTAATTGCGAATTTGTGAAACAGATGATAGCCATATCGACTTTTGTGAGCGATGCAAGCTGACATCTTGGTACACCAGAGAGGGGGGAATTATAAATGGAACTAGCACCATTACTATCCATTGTTCTGATGATTGTTGTCTTCTACTTTTTCTTGATTAGACCACAACAAAAACGTCAGAAACAAGTACGCGAAATGCACAGCTCATTGCAGCGTGGAGATAAGATTGTGACAATCGGAGGGCTTCACGGAACGATTGATGCGATTGATGAGGATACAGTAATCCTTTTAGTAAATGACAACCGCAAACTAACATTTGATCGTGCATCAGTACGTGATATTGTAAAAGACTAATAATAAGAAAAAACACAAATCGGAGCTCCGATTTGTGTTTTTTTTAGGATTTCATCAAATTAACCCCAATCATACCGCCAATGGCTCCTGTTAGCAGGTACCCTCCATGAAGTAAATATTGTGAAGATGTAAAGACTTCGTTATAGCCTAAGGTCGAGACAACATAGGCGATGGCGGTGAAGAGCAGTGCAGTTAAGCCTCCAGCAATCCATCCTTTTGTTTTGGCTTTTGCTCCTGATACAAACCCTCCAATAAATAAGCATAAAAAAGATAAAAATGTGATTAACCATTTAATTGATTGTTCTGTATAGCTTGTCAGGCTCAAAAAACTGGCCAATAATAAGCTTGCTAATATGGCTCCTGACATAATCACAACTAACCCAGTAAATACGGCTGGAACAAATGCACGATTACTCAACTGAGAGCCCTCCTTTTTAAAAATAGCCTATTGATTTGAATATATTCAAGCTTGGCTCACGTTAGAATCGCTTTATGTAATTATTGTTTACTGGAAGATGCTACATCTAATGCATTAAGTAAAACGGGGAACAGTATGTGTGAGAGGAGGTATGCCAAATGCTGATAGAAGGTACAAGGGCCTTGGCCATTTTTGGCACGCTTATCTTGTTCCAGAAGGTGGCACGCCCTAATACGATACAACCCTTATTAATACTTGGCTTCACACTGTTTATTTTAATTTCAGGTCCTATTTTGCGAACACAACACAATAGCGTGATGATGATGATTGTCATTCTTGCCTGTTTCATTTTTTTGATGATTGTTAAAGAACTGCGCCAGCAAGCAGCTGTAGAGCTTAATGAAACCATAACCTCAGAACCCCAACCTCTTCCTGTCATAATGGATGGAGAGATACAATATTCCCAACTGGAAGAACTTCAACAAAATGAATTTTGGCTTCGCCGGCAAATACGCGATCTCGGTTATAGAGATATTAAACGAATCTCCTACTGTAGTGTAAGAGGAGATCAATTATTTTATATAGATGTCATGGACAAGAAATAGGTATATGTAGGAGGTTAAAAGCTTATACCACAAACCCTCGGGTCCCATATGCTACTCATGAACGCTGAAAATGAGGAGGGGAAATATGGGATCATCACTATACCAACAATGCTGCAACTATAAAGGACGTTACATTAATATTCAGCATAAAAATGGTCAGAGCTACTACGGACGAGTAGTAGAAGTCGATGACAGACACGTATACGTCGACATGGGTCGAAATGGTGGCGGAAGAGGCTTTGGTTACGGTGGAGGATATGGCTACTACGGCGGCTATGGCTCAAACGTCGTACCATTTGCATTTGGTGCCATTGCAGGACTTGCGTTAGCCGGAGCCTTTTTCTTCTGGTAGACGTATCTTAGGTGATAGGCCGTAAGAGTTGAGCTCTTGCGGTTTTTTGTTGTGGGTAGGGAATGAGTGGGTAAGGGATAGTGTAGGTTCGATTTTTGAAGGTTCCTGAATAATGGGGACATAACGTTGACAAAATGGAGTGCGCTAGCTGCGGAGAGTCTATTTTTAGGAAAGCACGTAAAGCACGATTTGTAATAGTAGGTTTTATCAGTAGAAAGTAATCCACTAGGCTTTGAATGAGCGTTTTGAGAAGTGTATTTACAAGCACCGCATATCCAAGCTCTTCCCTTGCTTTTACGGACCATACTTAGCTGAAAGCATAATGGACAACTAACCCCCTGCGCTAATTCACCGGATTCAATTTCATATTTAATTAAGATATTTATATCACGCTCTGTATGATTTTTGAGTAATAGTGAAACAAGCTCATCCATTTTCTGATTAGAAATCAGGTGATCGGATGATTTGCTAACTATATTAGTTATGACCTCAGGTAATCTGGCAGCATGGATAACCCGGGACATCAGATGTTGATTAGCTGAATCAACTACAATTTTCGTCGATGGATCGCTAATTACAACAAGATCAACGATATGAAAGAGAGGCCAATTGTGAGAAACAAGCCATTCCTTTAATTGATTTTTTTGTATTTGAGTTTGTAGAAGAGGTGACAGAAATACGTCTTCAGAAGAACGAGTTGTGCGAATCATTTGATGAGTGAGAGGGTTTACGTAGAGTGATCCAGCGATGTTTTTAACTTCTATAAGTATGATTGAAGATTGACTTAGAATAAGTGTATCTATTTGAAAGAAGTGTCCATTCACGCCCTTTAATCGAAGGTCATGCAATAGTGTGACGTCCTTTTCTAATGACAGATTATCAAAGTAATAGTCGAGTGACTTTTCACCTCTATATCCAATTTGTCTTTTAAGTAAGTCCTGTTTAATGACTGCAGTTTTAGGATGAGTATCCGGAAGCCTTCTAAGTAATGCTTCAAGCTTTGAAATCTGCAGCGGTTTTACTCTTTTTTTAGCTATCCTCAAATTGGTGGCCCTCCTTTTAGTATATAAAATTCGAGAAAATGTACGATTCTCCTTTCTTATTGTCAAAATAAATCAGATAGAGGATCGAATTTAAAGGGAGAAGAGGAGATACAACGGGAAGAGGCCAGAATACATCGAGAGAAGAGCAAATACATCGGGAAGAGAACAAATACATCGAGAGAAAAGCAGATACATCAGAAAGAGGAGCAAATACATCGAGAGAAGACCCGATACATCAGGAAGAGGCTCAAATACATCGAGAAAAGAGCAGATAGATCGGGAAGAGGCTCAAATACATCGAGAGAAGACTCGATACATCGGGAAGAGGCTCAAATACATCGAGAAAAGAGCAGATACATCAGGAAGAGGAGCAAATACATCGAGAGAAGAGCAGATACATCGGGAAGAGGCTCAAATACATCGAGAAAAGAGCTAATACATCGGAAAGAGGCCTCAATACATCGAGAGAAGACCAACCAAATTAATTCTATAGCCTATAAGACAAGGAATTAAGGCTATAGAACAAATTCATTTCTTCACTAAGTTTCGAAATAACGGAAAGTGGCTTATTTCACTTGCCTTTAATAAATTCAGAACAAACATCAATACGATATAAGTACTACCCGTCAATGTTAGCTGGATTAGAAGTTCTAGCAATGGATTGGTTGCGAATTGAGTATAGGTTTCAAATAGATTGCTTATATAGATTGATCCTCCAATAAGGATGATCAACTTCCCAATCATTTTCAACTCAATACTAAAGCCTGCGTTCTTGGCGATTGTGGCAAGGTGAAGTAATGTGACGAGAACAAAGCCGATGACAATAGCAAGTGCTGCTCCCATAATGCCGAATTCTGGTCGTGTGGCCAGAGCGAAAATGGCAGCTGTTTTGACTAATGCTCCTACCAAGCTGTTATACATAGCTGGTTTGGCAAGGTCAAGTGCTTGAAGGGCAGCTTGCAATGGGCCTTGAATATATAAAAAGAGACAGAAGGGAGCCATGATTTTTAGGAAACCGGATGCTTCTGGTGCATGGTACATAAAGGACATAATCTGTTCCGCGTAGACTAGTAAAACAACCATTGCAAGGCCTCCGGCTATAAAGGAGAGGCGCATAGCTTGTTCTAATCGAGTGTGAATCAAATGCTGTTGATTTTTAGCGGCTGCTTCACTGATGGAAGGAAGCAGTGAAGTAGATAATGAAAAAGTGATAAATGTAGGCAACGTGAGGAGAGGGATTATATATCCTGCCAACTCACCGTATTGTTTGGTTGCTACAATTGTTGCCACACCTGCGATAGCTAGGCTTTGTGCCACAATGATAGGTTCGAAAAATAAGGATACGGTTCCAATTAATCGGCTTCCAGTCGTAGGAAGAGCGATTTTTAAAAGCTGTTTGGATGTGTCTTTTCCTTCTCCTAAAAAGGCAAAAAACTTTCTTCTTAATTTAAAGCTTTTTTTGCGTTTAAATAAAAAGAGCATATATATAAGAGAAACAAATTCCCCAGCTATGACCGATAACATGGCGCCAGCAGCGGCATATTCAATACCAAGTGGTAAGAAGGCTGTGGATAGCACGGCAACAAGCGTGATTCGGACCATTTGCTCTAGCATTTGTGAGTAGGCAGTAGGCTTCATATTCTGTCTACCCTGGAAGTATCCTCGAAGTACAGCGGATACGGCAACAATGGGTACAATAGGTGCGACGGCTATGAGCGAATAATAGGCTCTTGCATCTGTTAATAGATGAGAAGCAACAAAAGGAGCACATAAGATCATTGCTGTAGTAAAAACAGCGCCAAGGCTAATTGTAATGGCAAGAGACACAATGAGTATTTGTTTGATTTTACTTGTCTCGCCCTTGGCTTCGGCTTCAGCAACTAACTTAGCAATGGCAACAGGTAACCCCATCTGTGTTAACGTTAATATAAGAAGCATGGTTGGAACTGCCATCATATAAAGTCCTACACCTTCAGAACCCATTATACGAGCCATCACCATACGATTAATAAAACCTAGGATTTTAGTGACAAATCCAGCCAAAATTAATATGAGTGTTCCTTTTAAAAATGTTTGTTTGGACATTAGTCACCCTGCTCTCTAAAAAAAATGATGGAAATTTTGTTTGTTTATTTATATGCTTAGAGAGTGGTCAAGCATGACAAGTCGTTTGATATCATGTGTATTTTCTTGGCGATGCCAACAGAGAGAAGGATGATCAAATGGGAGAAAAGCAGCAGTTTGAAGTTTGGAAAGAGGATATGGAGCCTGTACTAGTGAGCAAAGTGGAGGAATTTCATATGCTTGGATATGATAAGGCAACGAAGGACGAGATCTGGCGCTGTGTAACAGAACGTTTGCATAAGAAAAAAGCATATGTCCCCTTTTATACGTTCACTGATGAGTTGTTGAATTTAAAGGTAAGTGTCTATATGACATGGCTGACAGTCGCTTCGTATAAAGAACCTGAGGATTGGTTTGCTGACTTTGAGCAAGCGGATCAGAAAAAGTAGTTTTTTTGATTCACACCAGTTTGTGGTAGGATAGAACGAACGGTGTGTTATACATAAGGAGGCAAAGAAAGAGATGGTTAAAAAAGGCCGCATCTTTGCTTTTTTTCTGATTGTACTTGTATTTGCTGCGGTGATTTCAACCACGGTGATGAGTATAACTAAGGAAACAAAGCTTGGGCTTGATCTTCAGGGGGGCTTCGAGGTTCTATACGAAGTAACTCCACTTGATGAAACAGAGGAAATAACAGAACAAACTTTATCTGCAACAGTGACCGCTCTTAACCAGCGGGTGAACGTGCTTGGAGTATCTGAGCCTGTGATTCAAATTGAAGGCGACGATCGAATTCGAGTACAGCTTGCAGGTGTTGATGATCAAGAGACGGCTCGACAATTGCTTGCGACTGAAGCAGAGCTGACTTTCCGTGATGTAGACGATAATGTTCTACTTGATGGAAGTGACTTGCAGCAAAATGGCGCAGCCGGAGAGTTTAGCCAAACAAATCAGCCAATTGTCACGTTAAAAATGAAGGATGCAGAGCGTTTTGCTGATGTGACAAGAGATTTGTCTCAAAGACCATTTGGTGAGAATGTATTGGTTATTTGGTTGGACTTTGAAGAAGGTGATTCCTACCGAGAAGAAGTAGCTCAGGAAGAGCCTAAGTATCTCTCTGCAGCAAGTGTAGATAATGTAATCAACAGCCAAGATGTACAGATTACAGGTAATTTCACTCCTGATGAAACAAAGCATATCTCTGAAATTCTTAATGCGGGATCTCTTCCAGTAAAGCTGGATGAAATGTTCTCTAATTCAGTAGGGGCATCCCTTGGTGAAAAGTCAATGACTCAGACTGTGTATGCTGGTCTAATAGGTATTGGGTTAATTTTCGCATTCATGCTTTTCTATTATCGATTCCCAGGTATCATTGCGGTCATCACACTAAGTGTGTATACGTATCTGGTTCTTTTAATCTTTAACTTGATGAATGCAGTGCTGACACTGCCTGGTATTGCTGCTCTTGTTCTTGGGGTAGGTATGGCTGTAGATGCCAACATCATTACTTATGAACGGATTCGTGAAGAGCTTCGATCAGGAAAGTCAACAATGTCAGCATTTAAAGCCGGTACGAGACGTTCGTTCTCAACGATTTTAGATGCCAATATCACAACGATTTTGGCTGCTAGTGTGATGTTCTATTTTGGGACTAGCTCTGTTCGAGGCTTTGCGATTGTGTTGATCATTAGTATCTTAACGAGCTTCTTAACAGCTGTCCTTGGTTCCCGATTCTTGCTTGGGATGTGGGTCAGCAGTAAATTCCTCAATAAGCGACCAGGCTGGTTTGGGGTAAAGGAGCGTGATATCGATGAGCTTTAATGATCGAAAATGGAAATTAGACTTTATTACGCACCGCAATAAGTTCTTTGCAGCATCCTTAGTGTTTGTGATTGCTGGGATTATCAGTTTGTTTACGCTTGGATTAAATCTTGGTGTGGATTTTGAGAGTGGTTCAAATATTACGATTGAAACCAATGAAACGTTAACCAACGAGCAAATCCAAGAGGACTTTGCTGAAATTAATAGTGAGTACACACCAACCATCACTTTGGCTGGTGAAAATAACGAGATTGCCACTGTTCGTTTTATTGATGTGTTGAATAATGATGAAGTGGCAGATGTACGTAGTTTTTTCTTAGAGAATTACGATGCAGAGCCTACAGTTAGTACAGTTTCTCCTCAAGTAGGAAAAGAGCTCGCGCAGAATGCCATTTATGCGGTTCTTATTGCTTCATTAGGAATTGTGATTTACTTAGCGTTTCGTTATGAGTTTCTATATGGAGCAGCTGCCATCGTGGCGCTTTTGTATGATGCATTTTTTATCATTGCTCTCTTTAGCTTCCTGCAAGTTGAGGTGAATGTTCCGTTTATAGCAGCTGTGCTTACGATTGTCGGGTATTCAATCAATGATACAATTGTTACCTTTGATCGAATTCGTGAAAATGTGAAGAAAGCTAAGGTCATTGAAGGCTTCGATGATTTGGCTGAAATTGTTAACACAAGCTTGATTCAAACGATTTCACGTTCAATAAATACTGTTCTAACGGTTGTATTTGCCGCTCTTTCTCTACTATTGTTTGGTGGAGACGCTATATTCTCCTTCTCACTAGCATTAGTCATTGGGTTAGTTGCAGGAACGTATTCATCGATGTTTATTGCCGCTCAACTTTGGTTGGTGTGGAAGGCACGCTATATAAAAAAACAACGGCTAAAGCCTGTTGATCCATCGGATGAAGAGCCAACGGTATAGCATCTTTAAAGTAATGAATTGGTCGGCTTTTTAGTGCCGACCAATTATTTTTTTGGTGATAGGTTTTAAATTACGTATATATAGGGTATTTACTAAAGGTATAAAGGTATGACTTACGTACTATAAAGAGGAGTGAATGGCATGAAGGGACAAAGTGCATTTATTATTGGTATTATTGCCGCGATTATTATTGCTATTTTTGCAGTTATAAATGTTGACGCAGTACCGGTGAATTATTTATTTGGAACGGCTCAATGGCCTTTAATACTAGTTATATTGGGATCCGTTTTCTTGGGAGCAGCCGTAGCTGGAGCGATAGGGATGATTCGTGTCTTAAAGCTTCAGTCTGAGGTCAAAAGACTTCGTTCAGGAAATAATATTAGCAGCAATGGAGCATCGACAACACCACCTCGTAGCTCTAGACCTAAGAAACCATTAACAGAACCAACAGAACCAACAGAACCAACAGAACCAACAGAACCAACAAAACCAACTGAATTAACTAAAAAGTAATTAAATGAGCTACACATTGTCACCCCTTGCTCCCTCTAGTATAATAGGAGGGTCAAGGGGTGAAGTCATGTTAAAGCCAAGAGCAAGATGGCAGGTTCAAACTCAGGACCAGGCTGAGATTGACGCTCTTGCTGAGAGCTGTCAACTTCCGCCATTAGTTGCTAAACTTCTGTTGAATCGTGGATTAAAAGAGCAGAAAGATGTGCAACGGTTTTTAGATAAAGACGGTTTGAGCTTCTATGATCCTTATTTAATGGATGGAATGAAAGAAACGGTTGATCGTATACATCAAGCTGTCGAATTACAAGAGCATATTGTGGTCTTTGGAGACTATGACGCAGACGGGGTAAGTAGTACGGCTGTGTTAATGCATGCACTTAAAGAGCTAGGAGCTTTAGCTGAGTACTATGTTCCTAATCGGTTTACTGAGGGGTATGGGCCCAATGAACCTGCGCTAAGACGAGCGAAGGAGCAGGGCTGTAGTCTAATGATTACCGTGGATACAGGTATTTCGGCCGTTCATGAAGCTGCGGTGGCCAAAGAAATAGGACTAGATTTTATTATTACAGATCATCATGAGCCTCCTCCGGTGTTACCGGATGCACTTGTGATTCTTAATCCGAAGAAGCCGGGTTGTTTATACCCATTTAAATCATTGGCAGGTGTAGGGGTGGCTTTTAAGCTCGCGCATGCACTGTTGGACAGAGTACCTGTTGAGCTTCTTGACATTGCCGTTATTGGAACAATAGCCGATCTTGTTCCCTTAGTTGACGAGAATCGTTTAATTGCTCGTATGGGGCTAGAGGCGCTTCAGGAGTCCGACAAACCAGGTCTGCTTGCAATCAAAAAAGTGTGTGGCTTTGGGGCTGACGCAATGGAAGCTGACCATGTAGGGTTTGGTATAGGGCCAAGAATGAATGCTGCTGGTCGATTAGATTCAGCTGACCCTGCGGTCGATCTTTTGTTAGCCGATGATCTAGGAACAGCAACCAAACTAGCGGAGGATATCGATCAATTAAATAAAGAGAGGCAGTCCATCGTAAATGAGATGACTAAAGATGCCATTGATCTTGTAGACGAATCTTATCCAATCTCTGAAAACAATGTCATTATTATTGGGAAAGAGGGCTGGAATGCGGGGGTCATAGGGATTGTTGCATCTCGTTTAGTTGAACGCTATTACCGTCCTGTTATCGTAATGAGTTTTGATTCCGAAAAGGGAAAAGCTAAGGGTTCAGCTAGAAGCATTGAAGGATTCAACATGTTTGAGGAGCTTTCTAAAAACCGAGAGATCCTGCCTCATTTCGGCGGACATCCAATGGCTGCTGGTCTAACGATGGAACTAGATCAAGTGGATGAGCTGAGAAGACGACTCCATCAGCAGGCAGATGAAGTCTTAACAGAGGAAGATTATAGCCCGATTGCTAAAGTCGATGTGTTGGCTCGAGTTGATGAGGTGACACTGTCTGTTGTGAAGCAACTTGAAAAGCTCGCACCATTTGGTGTTGGTAATCCAAAGCCGAAAATTATGTTTGAGAAGGTTCATCTAGGACAAATCAGGCGTATTGGCAGTGATTCGTCACATCTTAAGCTTAGCTTGACAGAGCAAGGGGCAACACTTGATGGGATAGGCTTTCGGATGGGACATCTTCATGAGGAAATTACCCGATCAGCAGCGATTCAAGCACTCGGAACTCTTTCGGTGAATGAGTGGAATGGAACAGTAAAGCCACAGCTTATGATTGAAGACTTGGCTGTTTCAGACTGGCAGCTGTTTGATTGGAGAAGTTTGAAGCCACCGCGTGTTGGTGAGCGAGTTAGTGAACTTAATCAAAGTGATACGGTTTGTATTGCTTTTCGTGGTGAGCCGACTGAACAACTAGTACCTGGGTTGGATGTTTATCATGCTGGTACGACAGAATACTCGTCACTCTCACTTCATGACAAATATCTTGTTCTGTTGGATGTTCCGAGAGATAAGGAACAGCTTGAGGAGCTATTTAAGAACGCTGGAAAACCGAGTCGGATCTATGCAATCTTTTATCAGAAAGAAGATTCTTTTTTCTCTTCTAATCCAACAAGAGAAGACTTTAAATGGTTTTATGCTTTGATACGACAACATAAGCAGCTGCAATTTAAAAAACAACAAAAGCAAATTGAGAGTCACAAGGGTTGGTCTTCTGGCACAGTTCAATTTATGGCGGAAGTATTTGAGGAACTTGGATTCATTGAAAGTAAGGATGGGGTGGCTTTTCCTGCCGATCAACCATCAAAGAAAGATTTGACTCAATCTCTGATTTATCGAAGCAAGCTACAGCAAGCAGACTTAGAAAATGACTTTGTCTATTCGTCATATGACCAATTACGGAATTGGATCGAAACCGCCTGTATAACAGCGGCAGATACCAATCATAATGTGGAGGAGCAGGTATAATGGATTTTAAACAATATATTACAATCGTAGAGGATTACCCGAAAGAAGGTATTCGTTTCAAAGATATTACGACACTTATGCAGAACGGACCAGCATATAAGGCAGCGATTCAAGAGCTGAATAATTATGCCGCTGATCTTGACGCTGATGTAATCGTTGGTCCTGAAGCAAGAGGGTTTGTTGTGGGCTGTCCATTAGCTGTTCAAATGGAAAAAGGTTTTGTGCCAGTTCGTAAGGCAGGCAAACTTCCACGTGAAGTGCTTTCTGTAGATTATGGGTTGGAGTACGGGAAAGACAGTTTGACTATTCATAAAGACGCGATTACTAAAGGACAAAAAGTCTTAATCACAGATGATCTGCTTGCAACAGGTGGTACAATCGAAGCGACAATTAAAATGGTTGAAGAGCTTGGTGGAATTGTAGTAGGAATTGCCTTTTTAATCGAGCTGTCTTATTTAGATGGACGCGATCGTTTGAACAATTATAATACTTTTAGTTTAATGACGTATTAATCATACGAAAGAATGACTCACCTCACTAGGCAGAGTCATTCTTTTTTTACCCTTATTTTCCTTTAGTTGAAGAATAAAGGGTGTATTCCAACCTTATTGAGGTGATCCGTCAAAATTCTTCGGTATATGACTTTACAGGGGTGGTTCCAATCAAGGATAATAGTAGGAAATATTGTTTCGTGAATAAGGTGATGGAATGACCATAGAACAGGTGATTGAAAAGGCAAGTGAATATTTAGGTGAAGAGGACATAGCCTTTCTCCGGAGAGCTTATGAATATGCTGAAAAGCATCATGGGGGCCAATATAGAAAGTCTGGCGAACCCTATATTCTTCATCCTATACAAGTAGCTGGAATTATAGTCGGCTTGCAACTGGATCCTAATACAGTAGCGGCGGCTTTTTTACATGATGTTGTTGAAGACACAGATGTTACGATCGAAGATATTGTCTCTGAATTCAACGAGGAAGTAGCCATGCTTGTTGATGGTGTGACAAAACTTAAGAAATTTAAGTATAAATCAAAAGAAGAACAGCAAGCGGAGAACCACAGAAAGATGCTTGTGGCGATGGCCAAAGATATTCGTGTCATCTTAATTAAGCTCGCAGATCGTTTGCACAACATGCGTACCTTAAAATTTATGCCTCCTGCTAAACAACGGGTGACCTCTAACGAAACGCTGGAGATTTTTGCTCCGTTGGCTCATCGTTTAGGGATTTCTGCAATTAAGTGGGAGCTTGAAGATATAGCACTTCGTTATTTGGATCCACAGCAGTATTACCGTATCGTGAATCTAATGAAGAAAAAGAGAGCGGAACGCGAAAGTTATTTAGAGGAAGTCATCTACAAGATTAATGATCAGCTAGAAGATATGGATGTAACCTGTGAACTTTCTGGTCGTCCAAAGCATATCTATAGCATTTATCGTAAGATGGTTATTCAAAACAAGCAGTTTAATGAGATCTATGACCTATTGGCTGTCCGTATTATCGTAAAAAACATTAAGGATTGCTATGCTGTTCTTGGTGTGATCCATACCTGTTGGCGGCCCATGCCTGGTCGATTTAAGGATTACATTGCGATGCCTAAGGCGAACATGTATCAATCGCTTCACACAACCGTAGTGGGACCGTATGGTGATCCTCTAGAAGTTCAAATTCGCACGGAAGAAATGCACCGTGTTGCTGAATTTGGGGTTGCCGCGCATTGGGCTTACAAAGAGGGCATAGAGCTATCTACCCAGCCTAACTCATTTGAAGACAAGCTAACTTGGTTCCGCGATATTATTGAATCGCAAAATGACACAAATGATGCGCAAGAATTTATGGAATCAATGAAGATGGATTTATTCTCGGATATGGTCTTTGTGTTTACGCCAAAAGGCGATGTGGTGGAGCTTCCTCGAGGGTCCGTTCCACTTGATTTTGCCTACCGCATTCACAGTGAGATTGGAAATCGATGTATTGGTGCCAAAGTAAATAGCAAGATGGTTCCATTAGATCACCAGCTGAATACTGGAGATATTGTCGAAGTGATGACCTCCAAGCATTCTTACGGACCAAGCCAAGATTGGCTTAAAATCACGCAATCGTCTCATGCCAAAAACAAGATTAAGCAATGGTTTAAAAAAGAGAAGCGAGAAGAGAATGTTCAAAAAGGGCGCGAGCTTCTTGAGAAGGAAGTCAGATTGCTTGAGTTTGACCCTAAGGAAGTGCTCACTCCAGAAAACATTACTGAGGCGGCTTCTAAGTTCAGCTTTGCTGGTGAAGAGGATATGTTTGCAGCCACAGGGTACGGCGGCATCAGTGCCAAACAAATTGTTAACAAATTAACGGAAAAGATCCGAAAGAAAAAGGATCAGGAGCAGGAAGATCAGACACTGGATAACGCCTTGTCTGATATGAAGTCCTTTACGCCTAAGAATAAGACCAATTCTGGTGTGCGTGTAAAAGGTGTCGATAACTTATTGATTCGTATTTCTCGTTGCTGTACGCCCGTACCAGGCGATAATATAGTAGGGTTCATTACAAAAGGTCGTGGTGTGTCGATTCACCGAGCAGATTGCCCTAACATTCAATCTGAAGAAGCAAGTAGACTTTTAGATGTGGAATGGGAAGGTGTCGATCAAGAGAACAAGTCATATCCTGTAGACATCGAAATCACTGGATTTGATCGTAATGGACTCTTAAATGAAGTACTTCATACCATGACTGAATCGCGTACGTCGATTAATGCCGTGACTGGACGTTCAGATCCTAAGAACAAGATGGCAACTATTCATATAAGCATCTCGATACGGAATCTTGCACACCTGCAGAAGGTAGTCGAAAAAATTAAGCAGCTCAAGGACATATACTCTGTCAGAAGAATGATGCATTAAAAGGTGGACCCAAATGCGAGTTATTTTACAGCGTTCAAAAGAAGCAAGCGTCACAGTAAACGGTGAGCAAATAGGAGCCATTGAGCATGGCTTAGTTCTTCTAGTTGGCATCACGCATGAAGATACAGAAACAGAAGTGAATGACATCGTAGAGAAAGTTATTAATTTGCGAATTTTTGAAGATGAAGACGGCAAAATGAATCTTTCTTTAGTAGATACTGGTGGCTCGATCCTTTCTATTTCTCAATTTACGCTTTATGGTGATACAAAAAAAGGGCGTAGACCAAGCTTTACGAAAGCAGCCAAGCCAGATGTGGCTGAGGTACTCTATGACCAATTTAATGCAAGCCTATTGGCAAAGGGTATACACGTTGAGACTGGACGTTTTGGCGCTGATATGAAGGTTCAACTCGTCAATGATGGACCTGTCACACTAATCGTCGAAAAGTAAAAAGATATAGTCAAAACCGGTGAGAATAATCACCGGTTTTTTGCTATTGTCTAAAATCCTAATAGAAAGTCATTGATTTTTGTCAAAAGTCATACTAAACTTAAAGTGGTAACGCTTTCACAAGAAGGTGGGGTGTCTCGGTATTTGCCTACTATAAAAGATGTAGCTAAGCTATCAGGAATCTCAAGGTCGACTGTTTCGCGGGTCATTAATAATCATCCGTATGTAAATGATGAAAAACGAATGCGTGTAAAACAGGCGATGAAGGAACTTGGATATGTTCCTAATTCATCTGCGCAAAGACTTCGGGGGAGCAAAACAAAAACGATTGCTGTGTTAATTTCTCGAATCGTGAATCCATTCTTCAGTGGGTTAGTTGATGCGATGGATGAGGTGGCAACAGAAGCAGGTTTCCAGTTAATTCTTTGTAATACACGTGGCAGTAAAGAGCGAGAGTTAAATTATTTAGACCTATTGCGCACAAAGCAGGTCGATGGAGTCGTCTTGGCCTCTATTGAGAATCCTTGGACGACAATTCAACCTTATTTAGCCTATGGACCAATCGTATCGTGTAATGAGTACACAGATCAATCAGATATCCCTTCATTTCGAATTAATCATTTCCAAGCTACGTATGAGGCAGTCACACATTTTATCAATAGCGGGTATTCGAATATTGCTATATGTACTGGGGATGAAACGATTGGATCTAATTTAGGAGTTGATCGGGAAAAGGGTTATTTAAAAGCATTATCTGACCATCACATGACACCAAACGAAGCGTGGTTTTTTAAGAATACGAGTAGTGTGCTTGATGGTAGAAAAGTTCTTGAGAGAATAGAAGCTATGTCGAATCGTCCAAATGCTATCTATACGGGTAGTGATGAAGTAGCAATGGGTATTATCGCACAATCGAAGCAATCGGCTATAAGGGTGCCAAGTGATTTAGCTGTTATTGGATTTGATGATCAACAATTGGCTGGGCTCATAACACCAGGCTTAACAACAATTCGTCAACCAATTCTTGAAATGGGACAGCGAACCATGCACCATATGATTCGAATTCTAACCAATCAAACAAAGATGGATGGGAACACACATCTGCTATTATCTGAACTTATTGTGCGAGATACGTCTTAACGTTTCTCTGCACACAGAATATGAGATCGTTCCCACAAATAAAAGAGGAGAGATGAAAATGAACGTAACAGTATGGAATGAAAACCGACATGAACAGACAAATGAAAAGGTAAAAGAAGTCTACCCAAATGGGATCCATGGTGCCATTGCAGACTTTTTAAAGGAAGCAGGATATGATCCCCTCACAGCAACTCTAGACGAAGCAGAACATGGATTAACTGAAAACGTCCTTAATGAAACAGACGTATTGCTATGGTGGGGACATGTTGCGCATGATGAAGTAAGTGATGACATTGTTGAACGTGTTCAAAAACGGGTATTAGAAGGAATGGGACTTATTGTGCTTCATTCAGGACATTTCTCAAAAATCTTCAAATCATTAATGGGTACAACATGTGATCTAAAGTGGAGAGAAGCGAACGAGAAAGAAAGACTATGGGTCGTATCACCAGGCCACCCTATTGCTGAAGGTGTTGGTGAATATATTGAGCTTGAAAAAGAAGAAATGTATGGAGAGCACTTTGATATTCCAGCTCCAGATGAGCTTGTTTTTGTTAGTTGGTTCCAAGGTGGGGAAGTATTTAGAAGCGGATGTACCTTTAATCGTGGAAAAGGGAAAATATTTTATTTCCGTCCAGGACATGAGACGTATCCAACCTACTATAACAAACAGATTCAACAAGTCATCGTTAATGGAATCAAATGGGCCGCTCCAACAAATCAGCCAATGCCCGTATACGGTAATGCAAAACCATTAGAGGATGTACCTGGTGAATAAATAAGATAAGGTTGTGATGCAAATGGATACATTAAAGATGGGTATTGTTGGCGCGGGTGGAATCGCAAGAGGTCGTCACATACCCGCCTTTCAAAAAATGGCGGACCAAGTAGAGTTAACAGGTGTATTTGATCAAAATATAGAAGCAGCAACTGCAGCAGCAGATGAATTCAACATTTCTTGTGTTGCTGATTCGTATGAAAAGCTACTTAAACGAGTAGATGCTGTAACCATTTGTACACCCAATATCTTTCATGCAGAAATGGCCAAACAAGCTCTAGAAGCTGGAGTCCATGTGTTTTGCGAAAAGCCTATGGCGACAAGTGTGGAAGATTGCCAGGTCATGGTTGATGCTGCTAATGATTCCAGTAAAATTTTAATGATTGGCTATCATTATCGTTTTCACCGTGAAGCAGAGGCCGCTAAAAAGCTTATGGAAAGCGGAGAAATTGGCGATCCATTAGTCATTCGAGTTCAGGCCTTACGAAGACGAAAAGTGCCAGGTTGGGGTGTGTTTACAAATCGTTCATTACAAGGTGGCGGCTGTTTAATGGATTATGGCTGTCATTTGTTAGACCTTGCTCTCTGGCTAACTAATTTTGAAGAAGTAGATCAAGTGCTAGGGCAAACCTACGAGCAAATTAGTCGAGATCCAGACCAGGTTAATGAGTGGGGAGTGTTTGATCCCGAACAAATTGATGTCGAGGACCATGCAACGGCTTATATCAAGTTCAAATCAGGCGCAACGATGTTATTTGAAACTTCATGGGCAGCTAATATTCTTGAAGACAAAGAAACACTGAGTATCTCCGGAACAAAAGGTGGGTTGGATGTTTATCCATTTACCATCAATTCGAGCAAACATGGCATGCTAACAACCTCAGAAGCTCAATGGCTTCCAGGTGAGGCAGACACAGGACTCGCCCAAGCTCAAAATTTTGTGAGAAGCTGTCTAGGATTAGAGCAGCCTCGTACAACTCCTGATCAAGCGCTAAGAACGTCTAAAATTATTTCTGATATTTATGAAAGCAGCACGGTGTGATTCTACAATGTTTATTTTGACGCATAACTGGAAACCCTAATGAGTAAGACAATAAAAGGGAGCTGGCTTTATGCGTTTGAACAGCAAGGTAGCACATTATTTAACGTTAAACCATTGTGTTGCTGTATCAACGTCTGACCAACTTCACCAAGAACTTAATCTCCAACCAATTGGTGAAGCAGGATTTGAACATGGGTATGATCTGAATGAACAGAAATTAGTAAAGAATAAGACAAGCCGTAATTAAGTAGTTGACAGCCTGACTATTCATTCGTATGATAGATAGCATTAGTAATTGTATATGAGTCCGATGAAAAGGCAGAGTAATTAAGAGACACAGATAACCAGAGAAGAGAGGCCTTGGCTGTAAGCCCTCCTGTCTGTCTTAATGAACGAACACCTTAGAGGAGCTTTCTGAACGGTACGATTGTACTGAGTAGGAAAAGCCGTTTTGCAGACGATACCTGCGTAAAAGCGGAGACATGAATTTTTATTCTGTCTCAACTAGGGTGGTACCACGGGAATATAACTCTCGTCCCTGATGAATTCGTTCATCAGAGACGGGAGTTTTTTATTTGAGCAAAAGCAGGGGGAGAAGAGCATGAACATTCAAATTCCACGCGGAACTCAGGATATTTTACCTGGGGAAAGTGAGATATGGCAATTTATTGAGACAAAGGCGCAGGATGTATGTCGTCGATATAATTTCAGAGAGATTCGTACACCGATTTTTGAGCATACTGAATTATTTACACGAACAGTTGGAGATACAACGGATATTGTGCAGAAAGAGATGTACACATTTAAGGATCGTGGGGATCGAAACCTAACTCTACGTCCTGAAGGAACGGCATCTGTTGCCAGGGCTTATGTACAGAATAAGTTATATGGTTCAGCCACGCAGCCAAATAAGCTGTATTATTACGGTCCAATGTTTCGCTATGAGCGCCCTCAATCTGGTAGAATGCGTCAGTTCGTACAGTTTGGTGTAGAGGCTATGGGAAGTGCAGATCCAGCTATTGATGCGGAAGTCCTTGCACTTGTGATGGATATTTATAAAGAGGTAGGCATTACAAGTACAAAGCTAGTCCTAAACAGCTTAGGTGATAAAGAAAGTCGTGAAGCTCATCGCCAAGCATTAATTGATCACTTTAAGCCTAGCATTCATGAGTTTTGCTCTGACTGCCAAATGCGCTTAGAGAAAAATCCATTACGAATTCTTGATTGTAAAAAGGATCGTGATAATCCGTTAATGAAATCAGCTCCTTCTATTTTAGATTACTTAAATGATGAGTCACGTGAGTACTTTGAACAGGTAAAGGCGCACCTTGATCGAATTGGTCTTCCTTATGTTATTGATCCAACGCTCGTTCGTGGGTTGGATTATTACTACCATACTGCATTTGAGGTTATGGCTGAGGGTGAAGGATTTGGAGCGATAACTACTTTATGTGGTGGTGGTCGTTACGATGGATTAGTAGAAGAAGTAGGCGGTCCAAGTACACCGGGCATTGGGTTTGCTTTTAGTATTGAGCGACTAATTATGGCTCTTAAAGCAGAGAACCTGGTGCAGGAGGCAAATCCATCCATTGATTGTTACCTCGTAGCTTTAGGGGATGAGGCAAAGGATGCATCTGTAGAGCTCCTTTACCAACTTCGCCAGGCTGGGATCAGCGCAGATAAGGACTATTTGGATAGGAAAATGAAGGGGCAATTTAAAGCGGCTGACCGTTTGAATGCTCGTTATACAGCTGTCTTAGGTGAGAACGAACTTGCGGACGGAAGTATTGTCATTAAAAATATGGAAACAGGCGAGCAAGTTTCACAGCCGTTGACTGATTTTGTTGAGTATATAAAGAGAGAGATTGAAGGAGGACTTAAAGCATGAGTAGTGGAAGAACGCATCAGTGTGGAGAATTACATGCCCAGCTTGAGGGAGAAAAAGTAGAATTAAAAGGGTGGGTACAACGCCGCAGGGATTTAGGACAAGTTATTTTCTTGGATGTTCGTGATCGTTCTGGATTAGTACAAGTAGTTTTTAGCCCAGATATTAATCAAGAAGCCTTAGCTATAGCTGAGAAAATTAGAAATGAATATGTTGTAGCGGTAACTGGAACTGTTGTGAAGCGGAATGAAAAAACGATCAATGAGAAGCTTGCAACAGGTGAAATTGAAGTTCATGTGTCAGACATTGAAATTCTAAATGCTTCTAAATCACTACCATTTCAAATCGAAGCAGATACGGATGCATCTGAAGACGTACGACTCAAATATCGTTATCTAGATCTACGTCGTCCAGATATGCAAGAAGTCTTTAAGCTTCGTCATCAGACAACGAAATTCATTCGTAATTTCCTAGATGATCAGACTTTTTATGAAATTGAAACACCAATGCTGACTAAAAGCACACCTGAAGGAGCTCGTGATTATCTCGTGCCAAGTCGTGTTCATCATGGTAGCTTTTATGCTCTGCCGCAGTCTCCACAAATCTTTAAGCAATTATTAATGGTGTCTGGCTTTGAGCGTTATTATCAAATTGTTCGCTGCTTCCGTGACGAAGACTTACGTGCAGACCGTCAACCAGAGTTCACTCAGGTGGATATTGAGACATCATTTATGGGTACAGAAGAGTTACTTCTTAT
Organism: Alkalicoccobacillus murimartini; assembly: GCF_030813245.1. Classification (GTDB taxonomy): domain Bacteria; phylum Bacillota; class Bacilli; order Bacillales; family Bacillaceae_D; genus Alkalicoccobacillus; species Alkalicoccobacillus murimartini. Next base: position 192,014 of record NZ_JAUSUA010000001.1, read on the forward strand.
GACAGAGAAGATGATGTCTGGACTATTAAAGAAAATCCATAATATCGACATCCCAACTCCATTCAAGCGTATTTCGTATGATGATGCGATGAACCGTTTTGGTTCGGATAAACCAGATACGCGCTTTGGTATGGAGCTTATTGATTTGGAGGAAGTTGCAAAACATTCCGAGTTCAAAGTTTTCCAAAACGCACTGAATTCTGGTGGTATGGTTAAAGGCTTGAATCTAGAAGGTGGAGCTTCTAAGCTGTCTCGTAAAGAAATAGATGCATTAGGAGAATTTGTTAAACCTTACGGAGCTAAAGGACTGGCTTGGTTAAAGGTTGAAGAAGATGGACTTAAGGGTCCTATTGCAAAATTCTTTGATGAATCAGCAGCGGCGTCCCTGCAATCAGCACTTGATGCTGAAGCAGGTGACTTATTATTCTTTGGTGCCGATAAAGCAAGTGTTGTACAGAGCAGCCTTGGTGCACTTCGTATGAAGTTCGGTAAGGAATTTGATTTGATTGATAAAGATGCGTTTAACTTCTTGTGGGTAATGAACTTCCCGCTTCTTGAGTATGATGAGGATGCTCATCGCTTTGTTGCGGCTCACCATCCATTTACAAGTCCGTTAAAAGAAGATATGCATCTATTAGAATCAGAGCCAGAAAATGTACGAGCGGAAGCATATGACCTCGTGTTAAATGGCTACGAACTTGGTGGGGGATCACAACGTATCTACAAACGTGACGTGCAAGAAAAAATGTTCAAAGCCCTTGGTTTTACTGAGGAAGCAGCTCGCGAAGAGTTTGGTTTCTTAATGGAAGCATTTGAATATGGCACGCCACCACATGGAGGAATTGCATTAGGCTTGGATCGTATGGTTATGCTGCTAGCAGGTAAAAACAATCTACGCGACACAATCGCCTTCCCGAAAACAGCAAGCGCAAGCGATTTGTTGACCAATGCCCCGTCCCAGGTGAGCGTTGAACAACTAATTGATCTAAATTTATCAGTCATAGGAAAAAAGAGAACAGAAGAAGTACAACGATAAATCAGGCAAAAAGACGCAGGTGACTGCGTCTTTTTTTTGTGAAGGCAAGGGGGGGAGCTTGAGGATGCGCGAAAACGAGGGTCAGGTGCGCGGAAATTCTGAGAATGCGCGAAAACGAAGGGCAGGTGCGCGGAAAGCCTGAGAATGCGCGAAAATGAGGGTCGAGTGCGCGGAAAGCCTGAAAGATGCGCGAAAATGAAGGTCGAGCGCGCGGAAATCTTGGAAATGCGCGAAAACGAAAGGCAAGTGCGCAAAAATCCTGAACTGCGCATAAACGATGAAAACCACGAACAACAAATCACCCAAAAAACAACCCGACACAAAAAAGCAGGCGCGAAAACCCGCCCTGCTCCTATCTCGTACCTACAAAACTTACATATTGTATTTAGTTGAAGGCATAAGTACTTTGAATTCTTCTATTAACTTAGTGGGATCTTTTTTTATGAAGTACGTTCGCACACCACCAGTAGTGTGTAGATAAAGGTAGCCAATTTTATTATCCTTTTCTTCTAATCGATAGGAAATATCAAGGACACTTTTAATTGGATAACTAATATCTTTCACTTCGATACGATCTTCATAAAGATGGAGGTCAAATGAGGTTTCGACTGTGCGTTTTTCGATCCAGCCGATTTCTTGTCTCACTTCAATACAGCGGTGTGTTACAAGTGGGTCCATAGAGTTTACTCCTTTGCATAATTAGTCTTAAGGACTATCATACCCTATTTAGAAACTGATCTAAACAAATGTAAAGTAGATCGAGTAATTCTTGCGAAGGGATCACGCACATGTTATACTATCGTTAATTAAATAAATCCTGAGATGCTCGTATTCTCTTGTTCTTTTTTGAGCCAACACCTTTTGATAGGGAGCCTAACCGTTATTTATAGGATTACAAGCCTTGTTAGATTAAGAGGACGTAAAAGCATAAATACATGGCACCCACCTGCTTCGCAGGTTCAAAAACCATAGACCTACGGCATATTCGGGATTTATTATATAAAATGTAATGGAAGTGTCTCTTGTTGCAGGGGGCGTTTTTTATTTGTCTAAAAACGCGTTCACATAATGGAGACCTCATGATATAGTTATTCGGGTATTCTAAATATAATTGTGTAAGAAAGATTGATTAAAGGAGGCTTCATAACAGAATGTTGCATCAATTTTCACGTAATGAATTAGCTATTGGTCATGACGGGTTGGACCAATTAAAAGGAAGCACAGTGGCTGTACTCGGGATTGGCGGAGTTGGTTCCTTTTCTGCAGAGGCTTTGGCACGTTCAGGTGTCGGTCGTCTGGTTTTGGTTGATAAGGATGATGTGGATATTACAAATGTGAATCGACAAATACATGCTTTGGTTTCAACAGTCGGAAGACCTAAGGTTGAACTAATGGAAGAGAGAATTCAGGATATTAATCCAGAGTGTGAAGTCATCGCACTAAAGATGTTTTATACAGAGGAAACGTATGAAAAGTTTTTTGAACAAGGCATTGATTATGTCATTGATGCGAGTGATACGATTTCATATAAAGTACATCTGATGAAAGAATGTTTAAATCGAGGAATCCCAGTTATTTCTAGTATGGGTGTTGCGAACAAAATGGATCCAACGAAACTGAGAATTACCGATATCTCAAAAACGTCATATGATCCTATTGCTAGAGTTGTCAGACGTAAGTTGCGAGAGGAAAAGATATATAAGGGAGTAGAGGTTGTGTTTTCGGATGAACAACCTATTCGAATTAGAGAAGATATTCGTAAAGAAATTGTTCCCGAAAAAGCGGAGAATGGACCGATTCGCAAAGCGAAATTGCCTCCATCATCTAATGCGTTTGTTCCATCAGTTTGCGGACTTATTATGGCAGGACATGTTATTACTAAGCTACTTGATGGCATACAAATCAATCGTACGAACTAATAAAAAGGATGTTTCGATCACCGATATGGTGAATCGAAACATCCTTTTTATTTTGCTACTTTTTCTAAGTTACCATTCTTGTCCATTTTGAACGCGGCATTGGAGATGGCCTCTTCATCTTCTAAAATAGCCATTCTTCGTGCGCGATTCATAATTTGAATGAGTGATTGGTAATCTTCTTCAATGATGCTGTTGTCCTGCTTAATCTTTTGAAGTTCTTGTTTAAGCTCATAGTTCTGATTTTTTAGTAGTTCATTTTCCGAATATAGAGAACGAACTTCTTCTTGGTTGGTCTGCTGACTTGTCTTTTGGGCAAATTGTTGTAAGGATTGTATGATATCTTCTAAGCATGTGTCATCTTGATAAGTCTCCACTTGAACAGGGCTAGGATATAATAGCGATGCCGGCGCCCATACAGGTTTGTTGGAAGAATAATAGGTGAATCCAGCAGCTCTTTTACGCTCTTTGCGTTCTTTTTTGGCATTCGCAATGGACTTTAAGTGTTTTTGACGCACGACTGCATTCCATCTGAACCCACAGGCTGCTGATGTTCGGTTTAACGTATCACCGACCTCATCAAAGGCTCTTAATTGAGTACTTCCATCTTTAATATGTGTAAGTACAGTTTCTGCTAATAGTACATCGTCCTCGTGAGACCAAGCATCCTGTCTAACTTTCATGTGTATCATCCTTTCATTCTCCTATAATCTTGGAACTGTTTGTTGGTTTTGAAGTTGTACTATTACTTTTTCCAAATCAAACAAGTTGTATACCAGTATCATAGAAAAAAAGTAGATCATTCATTATGCATATAAATTAGATCGGACTTCTCGGAGCACTTTTTTTTTTGTCGAAAAAAGTGTAAACTGAGACGATAGTCTTAGTTAGGGTTGATTTTTTATTAGTATATTGAGGTGCCTATGTTTAATTCATTACGATCAAAACTAATATTGTTTTTCTCTTTTGTCACATTTGTACCTTTATTAATAGTAGGAATTATTATGTATCAATATCAGCATGAAGATCTTTCAGAACAGATGACAGAGTCGCTTGAAAAAGCTTCGGAAAATCGTGCTGAAGGACTAGAAACATTTCTTATGGAAAGAAAAAGAAACCTTGAATATCTTGCGAAAGACCCAACAATTACAGATGTAGATGCTGGAGATGAAGAAGTTCAGCAAGCATTAATGAGTTTTCAGGAAACGTATCCATATTTTCTAAATACCATTTTTATGAGTAACGAGAATGTGACTTCAATACATAAACAAGAAAAAATGGAGCAACTACTGATTGATGAACCTGAATGGTACATTCATTCTAGACAAGAAGGGACAGGTTTTTCAGATTTCAAAAGAGACTTCTATGGAGAGCCAACGTTTGTTCTAAGCCAAGCGGTTTATGATCAGAATGATGATTTCATCGGAAGCGTTGCATCTTTTGTCAACTTAACTGAAATCAGAAATCAATTAAATCAATCGTATCAAACAGTATCAGAATCCGAACGGTCAGAGTATGCCTTTCTAATAAATGGACATGGTGATATCGTGTCTCATCCCAATAGGGAGTTAGTGTTAAACAATAATTATTTCGCAATGAATGATTTTGATAAATCAAGGTTTTTGGAGTTAGTCGAGTCGAAAGAGCCTTATTATAATTCAACAAATCAAATGATTCAGTTTTTTCGTCCGTTAACAATGACGGATGGATTTGAAGGGGACTGGTTTGTGGCTGTTTCCGTTCCTCAAGATCACTTGCTTTCAAATCAACAGCAGTTATTAATTACGTATCTAGGTTTGTTTGGTATTGTTTTTATCCTTACCCTGTTGGCTGTGTTGAAATTATCCAATTTTATTGTTACACCTTTAAAGCAGCTAGTAGTTGCTACGTCTAATTTTGCGTTTAGTCATAAGGTAGATCCAATTACTCAAGGTTACTACCAAGAAGCTGATACGCTGAACCGGGCTTTTAAAATGATGACCACCAAGCTCATAGAGCGGGAAAGAAATCATCAAAAATCCAGTCTTATTCTTGAGACAACTGACAATGGTATATTGGCATTTACACAGAGTAATCAGGTGCTGACAACTTTTAATGCGACATGTGAGCGGTTATTCAATGAAGAAAGAAACAATGTGTTAGGTCTTACATTGGAAGTGGTTGCGTCTGAAAATCCTCGACTGCGTTCGTTTTTAGAGTGTGCTAACTTAGATGCATTGTCCACTCCGAAAATGAATCAACGATATGAATGTCATTGTACCTTTGATAATCAACTCCACACATTTTTTATCAGTGTGTCTAAGCTCAATCATTCAGGTGCTTCTGGTGAACAGGATACATTGGTTGTGTTTAATGACGTTACAGAAAAAAGGCTTATGCAACAACAACTTGTACGATCAGAAAAATCGAAAGTTGCAGGAGAGCTTGCCGCTGGGTTTGCTCATGAAATACGCAATCCATTAAGTACGATCAAAGGATTTCTTCAGGTCTTTCAAAAGGAAGAACAGAAAGAAAGTAAGAAAGATCAATTTGATTTAATGGTAAAGGAAATTGATCGAGTGAATAAGATCATTAAAGATCTATTAAACATGGCTAATCCTTCAGACGTTATAAAGGAAAAGACAAATCTTTCAGATATTCTGAGTAGTATGAGAAAAATGTATTCAACAGAAGCAGCTAAAAGAGGAATCGATGTTACTTTTTGTCACGATTCTGAATTGCCAGGGGTCTGGGTTGATGCTGATAAGGTTCAACAAGTGATGATTAATCTAGTCAAAAATGGGATGGACTCCATGCCAGAAGGTGGGGAATTAACTATCCGTGCATATGAAAGTGACTCAAAATCAGTCGAGATTTTGGTTCAAGATTCAGGTGAAGGTATGGGGGAAGATATTATAGATAAAATTGGGACTCCATTTTTTACGACAAAGCATGATGGTACAGGTCTTGGTTTAATGACTTCTTTTCAAATCGTTGAAGAACTTGATGGCACATTAACAGTGGAAAGTGAGCAAGGTAAGGGTACATGTTTTACTTTAAAGCTTCCTATCTATCTTTCCGATCATACAAAAAACCAGCTCGACGCATAAATACATGCGACGGGCTGGTTTTTTATTTAGCTTGATGTAGTCGGGTATAGAGATCGGCAAGAGTCGACTCGAATTTCCCTGTTTTCTTCGGAAAATAATATTGACGATCTTTGAGGGGGTTAGGTAGATATTGTTGTTTCACCCAACCGTTATCGTAATCATGGGGATACTTATACGTTACCCCCCTACCGAGGTTTTCTGCTCCTTTGTAATGAGCATCTTTTAAATGGGCGGGTACATCGCCAACCCCACCTTTGCGAAGGTCAGACAGAGCCTGGTCTATGGCTATGATCGAACTATTTGATTTTGGTGACAGGCAAAGTTCAATCACGACATTTGAAAGGGGAATTCTTGCTTCCGGAAATCCAAGTCGTTCTGCCGCTTCGATAGCTGATAATGTCCGCTCACCTGCTTGAGGACTAGCTAACCCCACATCTTCATATGAAATTACAAGCAATCGGCGGGCAATACTAACTAAATCACCAGCTTCAATAAGTCTTGCTAGATAATGAAGCGCTGCATCTACATCACTTCCACGGATTGATTTTTGGAAGGCTGATAAGACATCATAATAAGCATCCCCATCCTTATCATGCTGGTAGCTTTTCTTTTGGATGCTTTTTTCAGCAATTTGCTTAGTAATGTGCTTAGGTGCAGGAGTCGAGAGAATGGCAATTTCAAGCCCATTTAAAGCTGACCTTGCGTCGCCACCACATGCGAGTGAAAGATGAGTTAACGCATCATCATCTACCTTCACATCGGTTTTTCCGTATCCATTAATCGGATCTTCTACTGCTCGTATTAAGGCTAACTTGATATCTTCAGGTTCTAACATCGTTAATTCAAAGATGTGGCATCGGCTTCGAATGGCTGGATTAATTGCGTGATATGGATTGGATGTAGTGGCCCCAATCATTATGACGAGTCCATTCTCTAGGTGAGGAAGCAAAAAATCCTGTTTGGTTTTGTCTAAGCGATGGACTTCATCCATGATAACAATCATTTGCCCATGCATTTTTGCTTCGGCAACAAGGACTTCCATATCTTTTTTGTTATGCATGACAGCATTCATTAATTTAAATGGCAGATCCATAGTTCCGGCAATGGCCCTAGCAATAGATGTTTTGCCAGTTCCGGGTGGACCATAAAGTATCATAGAGCTTAGCTGTTCGGCATCAATCATTCGACGAAGAAGCTCACCTTCGCCCAAAAGCTGCTTCTGTCCAATCACTTCCTCAATGGTTGAGGGTCTGATTCGATAAGCGAGCGGTTGCTTTTTCATCTAACTTCTCTCCTTTTTCAATTAGCTGTTTAAACTAGTGATGTTAAGACAAGTGTACCATTAAAGAAATACAACTTATACGAAGAAGAATCGAAACTGAATCATTACCATTAGCAAGCCGAATCATGATATAATAGCTAGGAATTATAGGGAAGAAGGGATTAATCGTTGAATGTAGTTCTCTTACATCGATTTCAAGCAGCAGGACTTAGGTGGCTGTTTTTTCTTGTTGGATTAATGGTGATGTCTTTTGGAATTGCTTTAATGATTCGTGCTGAGCTTGGAATTGCTCCATGGGAGGTACTTCATGTTGGCCTTATGCAGCAAGTTGGGTTCACTGTAGGGACTTGGTCGGTATTAACTGGATTGGTCGTTTTAGTAGGTTCCAGTTTACTGTTGAAAGAGTGGCCCAAACTAGGGGCTTTAGTGAATATGATTTTAGTCGGCGTGTTTATTGACTTATTTTTATATATTCTGCCTCAAGTTCATCTAACATCTGTTAGTTGGGCGATGATGCTTGCAAGTGTATTGATAAATGGATATGGCATTGGGTTATATATTGCTCCGGGTCTCGGTGCAGGGCCACGAGATAGTTTGATGCTCGCTTTAAATCTCCGCTTGGGCTGGAGTGTTCAGCGTGTGCGCATTTTACTAGAAATAACCGTTTTAACAGTAGGATGGTTATTAGGTGGTCCAGTATTTTTAGGAACGCTTATATACTGCGTTGGGATTGGGTATGTTGTAGGCATAACCTTGCCACATTGCAAAAGAATGGTTCAAAAAATGATAGAAAGAGGGACTTATTATGAAGATATCAACAAAGGGACGGTACGGATTAACAATTATGATGGCACTAGCAAAGAAATCAGGTGAAGGCCCTGTATCCTTAAAGTCCATTGCAAAAGAATATAATCTTTCTGAACATTATCTTGAGCAATTAATTGCCCCGTTACGTAATGCCATGCTTGTAAAAAGTGTGCGTGGCGCGTATGGCGGCTATATGTTAGCTAAAGAAGCTCCACAGATCACTGCGGGAGATATTATTCGTGTCTTAGAAGGACCAATTAGCCCTGTTGAAGTTCTGGAAGATGAAGAGCCAGCTAAACGAGATCTTTGGATCAAAATTCGTGATGCCGTTAAGGATGTTCTTGATAATACAACGCTTGATGACTTAGCAAACTTCAAAACAGAAGGCGAACAAGAATACTACATGTTTTATATTTAAAAGAAGAAGGGTCATTTTTTGTGAAGTAGGTGAATGTTTTGGATAGAATCTACCTTGATCATGCGGCAACATCTCCCATGCATCCTGATATTTTAGAAGTGATGATGCCGTATTTAACAGAAGTGTTTGGAAATGCATCGAGTATTCATCATACGGGAAGACGAGCTAGGCAAGCCCTAGATGGAGCTCGTGCGATGATCGCAACTGAATTGAATGTCCGCCCGCAGACGATCCTTTTTACAAGCGGTGGAACAGAATCGGATAATATTGCAATTCAAGGATATGCTCAAGCGAACCAACATAAAGGACGTCACATCATCACAACACAAGTGGAACACCATGCTGTTTTGCATACGTGTAAACAACTTGAACAATTAGGCTTTGAGGTGACCTATCTTCCTGTGGATGAGACTGGGATGATATCAGTTGAGGATGTAGACGCCGCCTTACGGGAAGATACCATTCTTGTCACTGTTATGCTTGGTAATAATGAGGTTGGGACGATTCAGCCAATTTCAGATATTGGATTAAAGCTCCGTGATCATCAAGCTGTTCTGCATACAGATGCCGTGCAAGCTGCCGGGAGTATTGATTTATCCATTCATCAATTGCAAGTAGATATGTTGTCTGTCAGTGCTCATAAGGTAAATGGACCAAAAGGGGTCGGGTTCTTATATATTGGCGAGGATATTAAGGTTACACCACCCTTTTTTGGTGGTGAGCAAGAACGGAAAAGGCGAGCAGGGACAGAGAATATTGCAGGGATTATAGGGCTTGCAGAGAGCTTTAAGTATGCTTGCTATAATCAGGAAGAAAAACGCAAGCAATATCGTACCTATAAGGAGCGTTTTTCTGCTATTCTAGAGCATGAAGAGATTCAGTTTCAACTAAATGGTCACGAAGATTCTCAGCTTTCACACATCTTAAATATTAGTTTTCCACGTGTGAATGTAGAGTCCATGCTTGTGAATCTCGATATAGCTGGTATTGAAGCATCGAGTGGATCTGCTTGTACAGCTGGTTCCATTGAACCTTCGCATGTATTAACCTCCATGTTTGGTGAAGGAAATGAGCGGGCAAAGACGGCGATTCGTTTTAGTTTTGGATTAGGAAATACAGAGTCAGAAATAGAGAGAGCTGCGCAAGAGACAGCTAAAATAGTGAAACGATTTCAGCAACAGCAGCCCTTTATTGTATAGCTGAAAGACAGGAAGGTGAGCAAGGTGAGTAAACGTCCTGAAGATACCCGTGTTGTAGTGGGGATGTCTGGAGGAGTGGATTCGTCTGTCACAGCGCTTTTGTTAAAAGAACAAGGCTATGATGTGATTGGCATGTTCATGAAAAACTGGGATGACACAGATGAGACTGGTTTCTGTACAGCAACCGAGGATTATGATGATGTGATTCGAGTATGTAATCAATTAGATATACCTTATTATGCAGTGAATTTCGAAAAGGAATATTGGGATAAAGTTTTTACTTATTTCCTTGAAGAATATAAAGCAGGGCGTACACCCAATCCAGACGTCATGTGTAACAAAGAAATCAAGTTTAAAGCATTTTTAAATCATGCAATGACACTAGGTGCAGATTATGTTGCAACTGGACACTATGCGAGAGTGAAAGAAATTGATGGTGTCACTCAGTTGCTCCGTGGAGTCGATGATAATAAGGACCAAACGTATTTCCTTAATGCGTTAAGTCAGCAACAATTGGCCAAAGTAATGTTTCCTATTGGTGATATGCCTAAGTCTGAAGTGCGTGAGCGTGCTCATGCCGCAAACCTAGCGACTGCTGCTAAAAAAGATAGTACAGGTATTTGTTTTATTGGTGAGCGTGACTTTAAAGAGTTCTTAAGCACGTATCTGCCAGCTACACCAGGTGAAATGCGCACCCTTGAAACAGATGAAGTAAAGGGTAAGCATGATGGTTTGATGTACCATACATTAGGACAGCGTCAAGGTCTTGGTATTGGTGGAGCAGGAGAACCTTGGTTTGTTGTAGGGAAAGACCTAGAACGTAATGTGCTTCTTGTTGGACAAGGGTACGATCATTATGGTTTATTCTCAAAAGGGCTCGAAGCGATTGGGATGAACTGGATTACAAACGAAGCACCAGTTGAGCCTTTTACCTGTATGGCAAAGTTTCGTTATCGTCAAGCGGACCAGCCTGTAACGGTTTACCCGCATGCCGATGGAACAGCTTCTATTACATTTGATGAGGATCAACGTGCAGTAACACCTGGACAAGCCGTTGTTCTTTATGATGGCGAGCGCTGTCTAGGTGGCGGAACGATTGATGTGGTATTAACAAATTGGGAAAATGCCTGAGCGGTGTTTTCCTTTTTTTCGAGTGAGGAGACGAACAAATGAAAAACTTAAATGAAAAAGGTATTCAACATATGAAGGACCAACAGTATGAGGAGGCAGGCAAAGCCTTTACTGAGGCTATAGAGCTTGAACCCAAAGATCCTGCAGCTTATATAAATTTCGGTAACCTGCTATCACTGCTAGATGAAAATGACCGTGCTCTAGTGTTTTTTGATCGGGCAATTGGCCTTGATGAAGAAGCGGCTACTGCTTATTATGGAGCAGGGACGATTTATTATAAACAAGATCAATTTGAAGAAGCCGTCAAAATGTTTAAGCAAGCGTTAATCAAGAAATTAGATGAAGCTGATCTCTATTTTATGCTTGGTATGAGTTACTATCAACTAGGTTCCTTGCCACATGCGTGTGCTAATTTCCAACGTGCAGTTGAACTAAATGAAGCTGATGTAGATGCTAATTTTCAGCTTGGTTTGACCTTAGCGCAACTTGAGCAGTTGGAAGATGCCATCCCATATTTATTAAAAACGGTTGAACTGCAGCCCATGCACTCTGACGCGTATTATAATCTTGGAGTAGCCTATGCAAGCCAAGAGCAGGCAGAGAAGGCTCTAGAGGCTTTTGAGAAAGCATTAGAAGCACAACCAGATCATTTATTAGCAGGGAATGGGAAGAAGATTATTGAACAAGCCTTAAAGTGAGGGTGAGACTGTGAGCCAAGAAGAGACTGAGGAGCGTAAACAAGGTGTACAGCGTGGATATATTAAAGGTGAAATTCTGCACGTGGTCTTTCGCAATGAAGAAAATTATTACACAGTCGCTGTTGTTAGAGTACGCGAGACAAATGAAGAGATCGATGAGAAGAAGCTGACTATCGTTGGAGTGCTCCCTCACGTAGAACCAGATGAAACGTTTTTGTTTTTTGGCAGTGTGGCTGATCATCCGAAGTTTGGTATTCAATATAAGGTTGAACAGAGCAGACGAGATTTGCCTCAAAGCAAGCAGGGTGTTATTAGATACCTGGCGAGCGATCGTTTTCCTGGAATCGGAACGAAGACAGCAGAAACCATTGTAGAAAAGCTTGGAGAAACGGCCATTTCGCGTATTGTGGAAAACCGTGATGTGTTAAATGACATTCCTGGATTAAAAGAAGAGAAAGCAGCTGTGTTGTATGAGAACCTCTATGAACAGCAAGGAGTTGAACAGGTTTTAATTGTTCTCTCGGAACATGGATTTGGTGTAGAACTTGCTCTAAAGGTTTATCAAGTGTATAAAACAACGGCGCTTGAAATCATTAAAAGTAATCCATATCAGTTGATTCATGATGTTGATGGAATTGGGTTCAGACGAGCAGATCAATTGGGAGCATCAATTGGCTTAACGGGGAATCATCCTGATCGATTACGAGCGGGGTGTTTGTACTTAGTTCATGAACTCTGCATCCAAGAAGGTCATATGTACATAGAGACAGATCCATTAACAAATCAAGCCGTTTCCTTGCTTTCATCACCGGGGCAACCCATTCAACATGAGGAAATTAAACAACAGTTGGTTCGAATGCATGAGGAAGGTATGCTGGTTGTGGAAGATACACGTGTCTACACGAAGTCGCTATTTGGTGCTGAAAAGGGTATTGCTTCAAATATTCGACGTCTCCTTTCTACCGAGGTAAAAGATGAATTTCCAGAGGCGGAATTTTTGAAGTCTCTTGGTGAACTGGAGGAAGAGTGGGGGATTGAATATGCTCCTAGTCAGAAACAAGGGATTCAGGAAGCCATTGCGAAGCCAGTTATGCTTTTAACGGGTGGACCGGGAACAGGAAAAACAACGGTCATACGTGGCATTGTTGAAGTTTATGCGAGGCTCCACGGGTTATCGCTTGATCCACGTGCGTATACATCAAGTAATCCCTTTCCCATCCTTCTTACAGCTCCTACCGGACGTGCTGCAAAACGTATGTCAGAAGCAACCGGGCTCCCTTCTTCAACCATACACAGTATGCTTGGTTGGAAAGGTGGAGCAGGCGGTTTTGATAAAGGGGAACATGAACCATTAAATGGAGAACTGTTAATTATTGATGAGATGTCGATGGTGGACAGTTGGGTAGCTAATTCGCTTTTTAAGGCAATTCCTAAAGGGATGCAGGTTGTTATTGTGGGAGATGAGAATCAGTTACCTTCAGTTGGACCAGGGCAGGTGTTAAGAGACTTGATTAACTCAGGAACTATCCCTCTTGTTGCCTTAACAGACATTTACCGTCAAGCAGAGGGCTCATCTATCATTGAACTTGCCCATGCAATGAAGGATGGACAGATGCCTCCTGACCTTTCACAAGCTCAGTCAGACCGCCGATTTTTCCCATGTAAGATCGATCAAGTGAAAGAAGTCGTTTGGCAGATCTGTGAAAATGCAATCAAAAAAGGCTATGAGGCTCGAGATATTCAGGTGCTTGCTCCCATGTATAAAGGGAGTGCCGGTATTACAGAGCTAAATGTTATGCTACAAAATTTGTTTAATCCCAAAAAGGAAAAAGTCCGAGAGTTAGCTTTTGGTGATCTGGTGTATCGCACGGGGGATGTGGTCCTTCAGCTTGTAAATAACCCAGAAGAGCGGGTATACAATGGGGACCGCGGAGAAATTGTAGCGATTTTTTACGCGAAGGAAAATACCGAACGTAAAGATCAATTAGTGGTTTCTTTTGATGGGACAGAAGTAACCTATAGTAAAACAGAACTAAACCAGTTAACTCACGCATATTGTTGCTCGATTCACAAAGCCCAAGGTAGTGAATTTCCGATTGTTGTACTGCCTGTCGTGCGAAGTTATAGCCGCATGCTGCGCCGGAATTTATTATATACCGCAGTAACACGAGCAAAACAATTTTTGTTAATGTGCGGTGAACTACGAACGATTGAATATACAATCACAAGTGGCGAAGACTTAGAAAGACAATCGCAGCTTGTCACTCGATTACAATTACTCATAAATGAAGATGCTAAGCCGTAAAAAGGAGTTCCTTTTTGCGGTTTTTTTGTTGGATTGATGTAGAATACATCGGGAAAAAAGCGGAATACAACGGAAAGGAAGCCAATACATCGGGGAGAGAGCAGGATACAACGGGAAGGAAGTCAATACATCGAGAAGAGAGCGGAATACAACGGAAAGGAAGCCAATACATCGGGGAGAGAGCAGGATACAACGGGAAGGAAGTCAATACATCGGAAAGAGAGCAGGATACAACGGAAAGGAAGTCAATACATCGAGAAGAGAGCGGAATACATCGGAGAGGAGATCAATACATCGAGAAGAGAGCAGGATACATCGGAAAGGAAGTCAATACATCGGAAAGAGAGTGGGATACATCGGAGAGGAGATCAATACATCGTGAAAAGAGCGGATACATCGGAAAGGAAGGAAAGAAAGCCAATACTTAAAAACTCAAAAGCAGTGCCCAACACATTCTCATAGCTGTCCGCATTTTGGGCAAACTAAAATTGTTCGGAAGGAAGGTGTATTCGTTGCGAACATTTGCTGTGATTCATGGGTTGCCTGTTATTGAAACAAAGACGGGGAACGAGTGTGGACGAGTGATTGATCTACTCTTGTGTAATAACCAGGTTACCGGATTGTTAGTGGATATGAGTGGGTGGTTAAACAGACATCGTTTTGTTCTTTTTACTAACATAGTCAGCGTTGGGGAACAAGCTGTCATGATTCGTTCAAAGGATGTGCTGGAAGCGTGTCACCCACAGGATGCGTATGAGGCATCCACCTCACTAGCAGTAGGACGATCGAGATTAAAAGGAATGGAATTGTTATCGGATACCGGTACACTGCTTGGTTTGGTAGAAGATGTATATTTCCATGAGAATTTGGGCACGATTGAGGGGTATAAAGTGACGGACGGTTTGCTAGCTGATTTGACTAAGGGGCAGAAAATGCTCACGGGTCACCAATTAGTTGTAGGTAAGGAGCGAGCCATCCTCTCTAATTAAAGGAGGCCCCCGTAATGCGCTGCCCAAATTGTCGAAGTATAGATATCGGAAAGATCGGAACCAATCAATTTTACTGCTGGAGCTGCTTTGTTGAGATGAGTATTGTCCAAGGAAAGCTGTCTCTTCATCAGGTGGAAGAAGATGGTTCATTAAGCTCGTTGGATGATTTATTTGAGGATGAACAGCTTCGAATGGAACAATAACGAGGAGGTGGAGTGAATGCGTCGAGCAATGAAACCTTTACTAATGTTAGGAATTGGTGCGGCTGTCTATTCGATGAATCAATCCAAATCAAAAACGAAAAAAATGGATTGGATGCGTCCAATCGAAAATATAGACCTTAATCAACTGTTATCAAAGAAACAATGGAGAAAAACAAGAAAAAAAGTGATGAAATCATTTAGCTGATCGTGGATGCCGGAACAGCATGAACTGTTCCGGTTCTTTTTTGGGAGGAGGGTCAATGTGGACAAAAAACAACCAATGACATTCATTCTCCGCGCGCTTCATTTGTTTATTTGGCTTTTAATCATTTGGGTCTTTTTTATGATATGGCCTTTGTTGCAGCCTGTTATTGATAAGATTTGGGCTGTCTTGATTCCTGTTCTTATCGCAGCCTTATTTGCCTACATCCTGCACCCATTTATTGAAGGAATTCACAAGTGGGGGCTGCCACGTTTAGCCGCTATCCTACTTATTTTTGCCGGATTTATAGGGCTAATCATTTTGATTGTCATCTATGGAATACCTATGATTGCCGAGCAGATCCAAGAAGCGATGGAAATTTTACCGAGTCAAATGACTAAAATGGTTTCTTATGTACATACGTGGGAGTATTCTCTTGAACGGATGCCAACATTTCTGAAAGGTCATATAGATGATTGGTCAGTACAGCTTTTAGTTGTGTTGGAAAAACTGTTCGATCAAGTGGAAGGAGCACTCATTAGACTCGCTCAATCAATTCCGTCATTAGTTGTTATTCCTTTTCTCATCTTTTATTTCTTAAAAGATGTAACGCTTATTAAAAAATCGACCTGGTATTTGACTCCACCGAAATGGAGACGATCCCTTAGCTATTATGCAAAAGATGTGGATCATACATTTGGTAGCTATATCAGGGGACAGCTCTTGGTCGCGTCTGTTGTCGCTGTCTTATCAATGATAGGACTTTGGTTACTTGGTGTGCCTTATGCCATCTTGTTTGGGTTGTTTATTGGAGCAACAGATATCATTCCTTATTTTGGAGCTATTATCGGTGCAGCGCCAGCAATTGTGGCGGCGTTGCTAATCTCATGGGACAAAGGACTATATACGGTGATCTTACTTGTGGTGATTCAGCAAATAGAAGGGAATTTGCTTTCTCCGCTTATTGTGGGGAGAACGTTACACCTTCACCCAATGCTTATCGTCCTTGCGCTGCTGGTAGGCGTGGAGATGGGGGGGATTCTTGGACTACTTGTTGCTGTGCCTGCTCTTGCTGTGTTAAAAGTAACCTTGCTCCATATACGACAGCACTTTCAGAATGATTGACTTTTAGACGAATGGTTTTTATAATTGTATTGACTCAAACATATGGCAAAATCATTGATGGAACGAGTAGGCGGCAGACCGTTTGAAGAGAGAACCTCCTAGGCTGAGAGAGGTTTAACGAAGGGCCGGATGAACGCTATTCCTGAGAGCCGCTGACAAACAGCTGCCGTTTACCGCGTTAAGGTGCTTAAGCGATGGACAGACTACTGTTCATAACTAGGGTGGTACCGCGTGATAATCTCGTCCCTTTTATAGGGTGGGGTTTTTTTGTTGTTGTGGAACTGTTTGAAAAATGACATGAGGAGATGAGAGGAATGAAGCATTTAACTTCTGCTGAGGTACGGCAGATGTTCCTGGATTTCTTTAAGGAAAAAGGACACGATATTGAACCAAGCGCACCACTTGTTCCATTTGAGGATCCAACCCTACTTTGGATTAACAGCGGAGTAGCGACATTAAAGAAATATTTTGATGGTCGTGTCATTCCTGAAAATCCTCGTTTGGCTAACGCACAGAAATCTATTCGTACAAATGACATTGAGAATGTCGGGAAAACGGCACGTCACCATACGTTTTTTGAAATGCTTGGTAATTTCTCAATCGGTGATTACTTTAAAAAAGAAGCGATTGAATGGGCATGGGAATTCCTGACGAGTGAGAAATGGATTGGCTTTGATGCGGAAAAGCTATCTGTGACGATTCATCCTGAAGATGAAGAAGCTTATGAGCTTTGGATTAAAGAAATTGGTCTACCTAACGAAAGAATTATTCGTCTTGAGGGTAACTTCTGGGATATAGGTGAGGGGCCAAGTGGACCGAATACAGAGATCTTCTATGATCGTGGACCGGAATACGGGAATGATCCAAGTGATCCAGAACTATATCCAGGTGGAGAGAATGACCGTTATCTTGAAGTATGGAATCTTGTGTTTTCTCAGTTTAACCATAATCCAGACGGCACCTACACACCACTTCCAAAGAAAAATATAGATACAGGAATGGGTCTTGAGCGGATGGTATCCGTTATTCAAAATGTGCCTACAAACTTTGAGACGGACCTATTTATGCCAATCATTCAAGCGGTTGAGAAGCTAACACCGGTATGTTATACAGAGAAGCCAGAAACAGATGTGGCATTTAAAGTCATCGCTGACCACATCCGGACGGTTGCTTTTGCGATTGGTGATGGTGCGCTTCCATCAAATGAAGGACGTGGATATGTTTTAAGACGTCTTTTACGCAGGGCTGTTCGTTTTGCTAAACAGATCGAGATCAATCGTCCATTTATGTATGAATTGGTTCCAGTTGTCGGGGAAGTAATGAAGGCATTCTACCCAGATGTGAACGAGAAAGCAGAATTCATCCAGCGTGTTATTCGTACGGAGGAAGAACGATTCCACGAGACGTTAAACGAAGGACTGACGATTCTTGATAAGATTGTAGCGGAGACGAAAGCTGCTTCTGAGGCCATCATTAAGGGTGAGGACGTATTCCGTCTGTATGATACGTATGGCTTCCCAGTTGACTTGACCGAAGAGTATGTGTTGGACGCTGGATTGGTCATTGACCGTCCTGGGTTTGAGCAAGAAATGAACAAACAGCGTGAACGAGCGCGTTCGGCGAGACAGGATACGGGCTCTATGCAGGTTCAGAGTGATTTATTAAGCAAGCTGACAGCAGCAAGTGACTTTGTTGGCTATGAAAACCTGTCTACTCAATCAACGATTCATGCGTTAATCGTGAACCAAGAGCTTGTTGAAGAGGCACAGGCTGGCGAGGAAGCACAGTTGCTTCTGGATCGCACACCATTTTACGCTGAGAGTGGTGGCCAAGTAGCGGATGGCGGAATCATTCGTAGCGAACAAGGTGTCGCTCGTGTCATTGATGTGAAAAAAGCGCCAAACGGTCAACATCTTCATACAATCAAAGTCGAAGAAGGTACGCTGAATAATAAATCTGAAGTAGAAGCAAAAGTTGAAAATACAGAGCGTAGTGGGACAATCAAAAATCACACAGCGACTCATATCTTGCATCAAGCCCTAAAAGATGTGTTAGGTGCGCATGTTAATCAGGCTGGATCCCTTGTATCTGAGAATCGTTTGCGCTTTGACTTCTCTCATTTTGGACAGGTAACGGCTGAGGAGCTTACTCAGATTGAGAAGATTGTGAATGAAAAGATTTGGTCTGCGCTAGCTGTTGATATCTCTGTGAAAAACTTAGATGAAGCTAAACAGATGGGTGCGATGGCACTTTTCGGTGAGAAATATGGTGAATCTGTGAGAGTTGTTCAAGTGGGTGAGTATAGTCTTGAACTATGCGGAGGTATTCATGTTCGCAACACGGCTGAGATTGGACAGTTCAAAATTGTTTCAGAGACAGGCATTGGTGCGGGAGTTAGACGTATTGAAGCTCTTACTGGAAAAGCTGCTTACTTATATGTGCAGGACCAGTTGGACATACTGCAAGAGTCTGCTACTTTAATCAAAGCGAAAAATGTTCGAGATGTGCCAGCAAGAATTGAGGCTGTTCAACAACAGCTGAAAGCGGTCCAACGTGAGAATGAATCATTATCTGCTAAGGTTGGAAATATGGAAGCATCTAGCTTATCTGATGCTGTTGTTGATGTAGATGGTGTGTCAGTTCTCTCTAAGAAAGTAAATGCGAGAGATATGGACGGACTTAGAGCCATCCTTGATACGCTTAAACAAGATACAGAGTCAGGTATTATTGTTTTAGGAGCAGAAACTGACGGCAAGGTTTCCATTGTTGCTGCTGTGACAAAGGATCTAATTGAGCAAGGATACCATGCTGGAAAGTTAGTGAAGGAAGTGGCTTCGCGCTGCGGCGGCGGTGGCGGTGGTCGACCAGATATGGCACAGGCAGGTGGAAAAAATCCTGCGCAGCTAGAAGAAGCGCTTCAATTTGTTTCTGAATATGTAAAATCAATTTCCTAATTAACCGATTTTGATGTACAATAAACGAAACAAGCTCATTTAATTATGGGCTCAGTCCGGAAATTCAAGAAAGAGGTGCATGTGATGAGCTCTATGGACAAAACAATGCAGTTTGATTTCCATGATGACTCTGTTAAAGTAGATGTCCAGGAGGTACTGCTGACGGTTTATGCAGCCCTTGAGGAAAAAGGCTATAACCCGATTAATCAGATTGTCGGGTACTTACTTTCAGGAGATCCAGCGTACATCCCTAGACACCAGGAAGCTCGTACGTTGATTCGTAAGCTAGAGCGAGACGAATTAATTGAGGCACTTGTGAAGTCTTATTTAACACATCACCGTAAGGAGAACGAATGAAATCATTAGGTCTTGATGTTGGTTCAAAAACCATTGGTGTTGCGGTGAGCGATGCCTTTGGTTGGACGGCGCAGGGAGTTGAAACTCTGCGTCGTGAGGAAGGACAAACTGAACAGGATTATCAGGCAGTTGCTAAGCTTGTTCAGGACAACGAGGTAAGTACAGTTGTGATTGGACTTCCTAAGAACATGAATGGAACCATTGGCGCCAATGGTGAGTATTGCCAAGCGTTTGCAGAGGAGTTATCTTCCTACATTGATGCTGAGATCGTCATGTGGGACGAGCGCCTGACCACAATGGCTGCAAAGCGCGTATTGGTGGATGCGGATGTAAGTCGTAAGAAACGCAAGAAGGTCATCGATAAGATGGCAGCAACCCTTATTCTGCAGGGTTATCTCGATCGCGCAGGAAAAACTTTGTAAATAGAGAGGTGTCCATAACATGGCACAAGAAGAAAAAGAACGTATTATCATTCCAGACGAGAACGGAAACGAGCATTTATTTGATGAACTATTCCGTTTTACTGTTGACACCACAGGAAATTCGTACCTATTAGTTGTACCAGTTGGTGAAAACGAAGACGATACAGAAGAGGATGACGAAGAAGAGCAAGAAGTCTTTGCATTCCGTTATGAAGATCGTGAAGGCGAAGAAAACGATATCGCTTTATTCCCAGTTGAAACAGACGAAGAATGGTCAGTGATTGAAGAAATGCTTAATACTTTCTCTGAAGAAGAGGAAGAAGAAGAGTAATATCATAAAAGCGACCAAATCCTGAGGGTACTCGGATTTGGTCGCTTTTTTTATTCCTACTATATATCAGTAGCTATATTTATGTAGACTTTAAATGTAGTTCCTTTACCTAGTTTTGATTGCACATCAATACGTGCTCCATGTGCTTCAGCAATCCCTTTGGCAATACTCATACCAAGTCCAGATCCCCCTGTATGCTCCCCAGTATTGGTCCCACGATAATAGCGGTCAAATAACGAGTCTAAGGTTGTCGTATCCATTCCTACACCATCATCCGCTATCCTAAGCTCAACGATGCCATCATTCTCATGTAAGGAGGCATCAATCGCTGTTCCAGTAGGGTTATGACGGATAGAATTATAAAGTAGATTCTCCAATAATCGATGAAACCATTTTAGGTCAACAGAGACGGATAAGGGATCTCCTTCGTGCTTTAGAAAGGAAACATGATAATCAGCACTCACTGGATCGTTTGCAAGGTTTAAAACGGAATCCTTTAAGAGTTCATTTGCATAAACAGTCTCTTTAGTAAGTGGTAAAGCGTGATTTTTTAACTGAAACGACAACGAAAAATCCTGTAAGAGCTCGAGCATATGATCTCCTTTTTCCAGAATTGCGGAACCAATGTCCTTGAGCTCATCTTCTCTCCATTGATAATCCCCTGATTTTAATAGATGGCCATAGCCTTCAATCGTAGAAAGGGGAGTACGTAGATCATGGGAAATTCCCGTCATCCATTCTTCTCTCGTCTGTTCCAATTTCTTTTGATCGTCTTCACTTTTCTTGAGTTTCTCAGCCATTCCACTAAACGCATGGATGACCTCTTCGTACAATTTATAACGAGACCGAATTTTCCCCTTTTTCGTAAACACCCGATTCTTTTGCTTAGAGCTTAAATGCAGCTTATAATCCCCGCGTCCTAATTTTTCTAGCCAAGAGATAAACAAAACCAATGGCTGACCAAAACGCGTAACCTGCCAAAAGGTATAGAGGATGCCAAGCGCAAGAAATAGAGCAAGAAGAATGGAGACAGCAATAATAAAGTAAGTGACCATAGACGGAGAGCTAGAGATCGGTGAGTTATTTTCTGTGCTTAGAACCCAAATCTCATTCGCATCCTCATTATAAAAAACTCGTTTGTATTGATCAGAGCTTCCAGGGTGAAGCTGTTGTTCTACTATCTCAAGAGGCTCGCTGTTAGAGGGTTCGCCGTTTTCACCATATGAAGCAAGAACCTCGTTATCTCCAGTAGTAATGGTAAGAGACCCATCAATTTCAGCTAAATAGCTCGATATCTCATCGTGCAGAGTAGGTGAGCTGTCTTCATATGAAGATTCTGCCCATGATTGCAATACACTGTAGGTACGATCTTCATAACCTAAGATAAATAATAAAGGTTCATCTCTTTCAAACGTATCCAATTCTGTATGAACAGTATAATGGTCTAATCGGTTTGTATCCTGAAGATTTAATAAATGATGAGCAGTGTAAGCACTAGGAATGTCATTAGGGGCTTCAATTGAATAAATAACCTGACCTTGCTTATTGATAATTTGAAGCCAGCTATCACTCTCAACAATAAGGTCTTCGTAATAGTTAGGTACCCAAGGTTCGTTATCATTTATAAATATCGTTTCAGTAACTAAGTTGCTTAATCCAATGGAAGAGAAATTTTGTTCTATATCTTTTTTTGTTAAAAAACTAATTAAGATAAAAAATAACAACCCCAACACAAGTAAAGCAATCAAACAAAATATCACAAATTGAACTGAAAATTGCATGGCTATTCTACGTTTAGTTGTTTTCATGACGTGGTTCCTTTAAGAGCTTATAGCCAAGCCCTCTTACTGTGATTAATTGTTTAGGGTTTCCAGGATCAACTTCAATTCGTTCGCGTAACCGACGGATGTGCACCATCACCGTATTATCGTCCAGAAAAACATCTGCTCCCCATACACTTGAAAACAATTGTTCCTTGGAAAAGACCTGATTAGGGTGTTTGCAGAAATGCACTAACAAATGAAAAACCTGCGCAGGGCAATTCGTTAATTTTCCACCAACTTTAAGCTCTCCGGCACGTTCATCTATTGTGAAATTTCCAAATGAAAACAAACCGCTCTCTACAGGAGTAGGGGTCATAGCTTCTAATTCATTATTTGTATTCTTTCCTGTACGTCGAATTCTCGCCTTGATTCGAGCAGCAATTTCAAGTGGATTAAAAGGTTTGGTGATATAGTCATCGGCTCCTATTGCAAATCCAGTCAGCTTATCTAAGTCAGACACCTTTGCAGTTAGAAAAAGGATATAGGCATTCGTATGTGTGCGAATGATCGGGCATAAGTCAAAGCCTGTTGTATCAGGAAGCATGACATCTAATACGATGAAGTCAAATTTAACGCGTTGTACAAGCGCGAGTGCTTCCTTTCCTGTATAGGCTTTATACACATGTTTGCACCCTTCTTTATGTAATGTTGTTTCAAGCATCGTCACAATGGATTGTTCATCATCTACGATCAGAATAGTAGCTTGGTTCATAAGATGTCCCTCCTCATGCCTTATCCTAGCATACAAACCTTACCAGAACCTTACTCGTTTATTGAAGAAGTTAACAAAAGATAAGCTTCTGTTTGAGTGGACGTTTACGCCCATTGCTAAAGTGTAGATAGTGAACAAGACAAGGAGGTTATAAAGATGAGGTCGTTAAAAATACTAACTGAAGTGGCATTAGTGGTGGTGCTTATTTTTGGGGTTTATTTTCTGTGGGACACATCTGCAACTAAAGGTTTATTAATGCAAGTATGGGATTACATATTTTAAAAATAGTCAAAAGTAAAAAGGTGGGGGATTCATTTTGGAAAAAATGTTGCAATTAAAGAGCGTAAGCAAAACAATACGAGGCAAGAAGATTGTGAAGGATCTTAGTTTTACAGTAAATAAAGGTGAAGTATTTGGTTTTTTGGGACCGAATGGAGCTGGGAAAACAACTGCCATACGGATGATGGTTGGTTTATCTAGTTTAAGTTCCGGTGAGATCTTAATAGATGGTCATAGCATACAAACATCCTATAAAAAGGCTATTAGTCAAGTAGGTGGGATCATTGAAAATCCGGAAATGTATAATCACTTATCTGCCGAAAAAAACCTAGCCCATTTTGCAAGAATGATCGGCAAAGTGAATGAGGAGAGAATTGATGAATTACTTAGATTGGTTGGGCTTGAATCAGTAAAGAAAAAAAGAGTTGGAACGTTTTCGTTAGGAATGAAGCAAAGGCTGGGCATCGCTCAAGCATTAGTTCATAATCCTAAGATCTTAATTTTAGATGAACCAACGAATGGATTAGATCCAGAAGGGATTCGTACAGTTAGAGATTATTTAAAACGGTTAGCAAAAGAGCAAGGGCTCGCTGTTTTGGTCTCTAGCCACTTAATGTCGGAAATGAAAATCATGTGTGACCGTTTTGCTATTATCCAGAAGGGTGAGATGGTGAGCTCAGAGATTATAACCAGTGATAAAAATGCTTTATCAAAAAAATATCGAATCTCCCTTCAAGAGGATCAGGTAAATGATGCACTACATTTATTAAAAGCGTATAACAAAGATATTGAGTCAGAAGGCGAGTTTTTATTTGTTCATTTACTCGTTGAAGAGGTTCCTACCGTTATTAGAGAGCTAGCTAACAAATTAAATATCTATGAAATCAAGGAAGACAAAGAAACATTAGAAGATAAATTTCTTACTCTGACGAAAGGAAAGGGGACTCAGCTATGATTAGACTTGTTTATAATGAGTGCATAAAACTTGCTTATCGAGTGGGGACCTGGGTTATGGTTGGTATACTCATTCTCGGTGTTATCACTATGTTCATTTTTGACTATAAAACAAAAGCTGATAGCGAGATTTCGGAGGAAGTTTGGAAAACTAATTTACAAGAAGAAATAAAGCAGTACCAAGAATACTTAGATGAATTTGGTTCAGATCATATTATTGAATCATTTATCCGCGAAAATGAATATCGTATTGAGAATGACCTCCCACCAACAGATGCGTTACCAACTAGTGTTTGGACGTTTATAAGTGGGAATCAAAATCTCATTTTACTCGTCGGAGTGTTTGTGATCGTTGTATCTGCCACAATTATCTCAACAGAATTTAAACAAGGCACAATTAAACTCTTGTTAATCAGGCCACCATCAAGATTAGCAATTCTAGTTTCAAAATATATAACGGTTATATTGTATTCGCTCTTTTTACTAAGTATCTTGTTTATCTCTTCTTTCATTCTTGGGTCCATCTTTTTTGGTTTTGAAGAAAAGTATTCAAATGTGATTCTACTAAATGGAGAACTATACGAGCAATCACCAATTATAAGTTTAATCATCACCTATTTATCCAACTCAATAAATTTTGTGATGCTTGTAACGTTAGCTTTTGCGATTTCCTCTATTTTTAGATCGGACACAATCGCTATTGCACTCAGTCTAATTGGATATATTATGGGGGCAACGGCTACTGGTATACTAACAATCTTTTATGATTGGCCAAAATATATTCTTTTTACGAATACAAATTTAAGCCAGTATTTTTCTAGTACTGGACCACCAGTTGAAGGAATGACGATCGGTTTCTCTATTGTAATATTAGTCATCTATTGGGTTCTCTTCCTCGGAATCGCGGCGATCCTCTTTCAAAAGAAAGAAATAAAAACAGGGTAAAGATAATGAAAAAAACGCGCAAGAATGCTAGCGCGTTTTTTTGCGTGCTTTTTAATGTGCACTATTTTCACTTTTTGATTTTTTCATAGTCATTCCCATATAAATGAGCAAGCCTGCATAGGTAATGAATAGACCGATGATAAGTCTGCTAGCCTCTTGCAAAGCTGTAAAGCTAAGTAGGTATTCTGGAGCTATTAATAAAAGGATACAGATAGGCAAAAGTAACGATTTTGACCACACAGCCATGTAAATAACGAATAGGATAGTAATGATCACGGTAACCAGCCTAGATAGTGTGTTTAACTCTATAATGGGTGTAGTGACAAACGTATCCATGAAAATCACACCCATAAACATGGCAGCTGGAATAATGGCTGCTGGTAATAAAACCAAAATTTCTTTTCTGGTTGAAAATGAATTGGAAGCAAGGTATTTCATCGTTAGTAAAAGAAGCGGTATAGATAGTAAGACCGTAACAATATGACCGATCAATTCAAAGGTAGAGTAAGCCATACTACCTCTTGTGAAATCTGACAATACTCTAAATGAAAATGCCCCCAAAATAATCATTGCAATGTACTTCATCCATGTCTTCATATCCACTTTCATCTCACTTGATAAAGACTCCATATAAGCCTTAGGGGAGTCTCCAACGATTTTTTCTATGGGTTTCCCTGCTTCTTCCGCTTCGTGTAGGTGATTTTCAAGTTCGGCTACAATGCCATCTATTTCATCTGATTGTTTCCCACTTGAAAATAAGTAGACGCGTAGATTTTCAAGAAAGGTCTGACTTTCTTTTGATAAGGTTGAATGAACAGACAAATCATCATCTCCTTTTAATCGTTTTTTTGTTGTGATAGCACTCTGTTTACATTTGTTTCAAGAGCATTCCATCTTTCTTTAAATAGGACCAGTTCTTCCTCACCTTTTTCGGTTAAGGAGTAATATTTTCGTTTTGGTCCGGCTGTTGATTTTCGTAAGGTGGAAGTAACCAGCTTTTCTTTCTGCATTCGGAGAAGCATTGGATAGATGGTTCCTTCACTAAATGCTTCAAAACCATAAGACTCGAGCTTCTCAGCTAATTCATAGCCGTAAACTTCCTTTTCATTTATGATCGACAAAAGGCAGCCATCCACGACCCCTTTCATCATCTGCGTAGTGGACAAGGGTGTACCTCCATTTTTTTGTCTTGTTATGCAAGGTATAAATGAAGTATACAATTAGCTACCTTGTAATGCAAGTGTTTTTTTATCTTGTTATACAAGATAGTGATGGTAGAATGGTATTTCTGAATCAGGAGATGCTAAATTATGTGCGATTTCACAATATCTACAGATACAATTTGAATTCAATACTGACATTTTCCACAGGTATTAGTATAATGGGAACGGCGGAGGGAGGAGAACAATGTCTGATTCCAAAGAAAAACCACGAAATGCGTTATATGAAGATCGCGTTTCTCAGGCGAAAGTCGTTCGCAAATGGGTGTTTATCTCTTTAATTGTCTTGATCCTAATAGGTGTTATTGCGGTTATAAGTGGATATACATATGTTAAAAATGCGATTGAACCGATAGATCAAGAAAATGGGGAGGAAGTTGAGATTACGGTTCCAATTGGTTCTTCACCAAGTACAATAGGTGATATCCTTGAAGATGCGGATTTAATCTCAAATGGGACTATTTTCAGATTTTATGTTCGTTATCTTAATGAATCAAATTTCCAAGCTGGTGATTATACACTTTCAACGGAGATGTCAATGGATGAAATGATTGCTGCACTGAAAGATGGAAGAGTAATGCAGGAGCCTGTTTTTTCATTTACTATTCCTGAAGGATTCTGGCTTGAGGATATTGTAACTATGATTTCAGAAGAGACCGAATATAGTGAAGAAGAAATAATGGATAAAATGCAGGATGAGGAATACATAGCGTCATTAATGGAACAATTTCCGATGCTTGGCAATCAAGTATTAAATAATGAGATCCGTTATCCGCTTGAAGGGTACTTGTTTCCTGCAAAATATGAATTCACTGATGAGAACACATCAATTGAAACGATTATTGAAACCATGTTAGCGAGAACAGAATCTATTTTGGATCAATACACAGAGCAGATTGGAAATAGTAACTATACCTTACATGAGTTGATGACACTCGCCTCCATTATTGAACGTGAGGCACAAACATCAGAGGATCGGTACTTAATCTCAGGTGTATTATACAACCGCTTAGATGACAACATGAGACTTCAGGTTGACCCAACGGTTGCCTATGCAGCCGGATCGCATCTCTATATGACGTCGCTTGAGGACTTAGAAGTAGATTCGCCTTATAATACCTATATGTACGAGGGCATTCCAATCGGGCCGATAGCAAGCCCTGGGGAAGACTCGATAAAGGCTGCACTAGAGCCAAGAGTGACAGATTATATATTCTTCTATGCTCGAGTAACTGGTGAAGTGATCTACAACAGCTCTTATGAAGATCATCAAGAAGTGGTTGAACAGTATCGTCAAGAATGGATCGATGCAGGAGAAAGTGCAGAAGATTAAAAAACATAAAGCTTAGAAGGGATGGAATAATCATTCCTTCTTCTTTTTTCATGAGGAGCTCAAGAGATGTTCGATCAAAAAACAACGGACTATTTAGTCGCATTAACACCAAAGCGTTCTGAGCTGCTTGAGCAAATGGAAGCTTATGCAGAAGAGCACGGCGTACCTATTATGGATTTAGTTGGAATAGAGAGCTTGTTACAGCTATTACAGCTTCATTCACCTAAGCGAATTCTTGAAATAGGTACAGCCATTGGGTATTCGGCTATTCGGATGGCAGAGGTACTTCCAGAGGCTGAAATCGTTACAATTGAACGAGATTCTGAACGTGCAGCCGTGGCAAGAACTAATATAAAAGAAGCTAATTTGAGTAATCGGATTCATTTAATTGAAGATGATGCATTAAATGTGGTGGAAATACTTGAAAAAATGCCATTGTTTCATGTATTATTTATTGATGCAGCTAAAGGACAGTATCAGCGTTTCTTTGATCAGTTTTCTCCATTACTTGCACCAGGTGGTATTATCTTTTCAGATAATGTTTTATTTAGAGGATTGGTTGCCGAGCAAGATATTGAAAGCAAACGATTATCCAAACTCGCAGGAAAAATAAATGCCTACAATCAATATTTAATGGAACATCCTGATTTTCATACACGTATACTTCCGATAGGAGACGGTCTTGCCGTTAGCATAAAGAAATAGAGGATTTTTAGTGTACGAGGTAGAAAAGAAACATAGAGATTTATTCATCGAAAAGAGGACTGCAACATGAATCACAAGCCTATCATCATCGGCGTAGCAGGCGGTACTGGATCTGGTAAAACAACCGTTGCTAAGGAAATATTTCGTCAGTTTAATGAACAGTCCATCGTATTAATTGAACAGGATGCATATTATAAAGATCAAAGTCATTTAAGTATGGAAGCGCGGTTGCTTACCAATTACGATCACCCGCTTGCTTTTGATAATGAATTGCTTCTTCATCAATTAAAACGGCTAACAAGTCAACAAGCTGTGGAGAAGCCAGTCTATGACTACGCAAACCACACTCGTTCATCAGAGGTCATCCCAATTGATCCTAAAGATGTCATCATATTAGAAGGCATACTCATTCTTGAAGACGAAAAGCTACGTGATATGATGGATATCAAACTTTTTGTGGACACGGATGCCGACATTCGGATTATTCGTAGATTATTACGTGACATAAAAGACCGAGGTCGCTCTATTGATTCGGTGATTGGGCAATACACAAACGTTGTTCGACCTATGCATCTTCAATTTATTGAACCAACTAAACGTTACGCTGATTTAATTGTACCTGAAGGTGGTCAAAATAAAGTGGCAATTGACTTGATGGTCACAAAGATCCGTGCAATTATTGAAGCAAAATCATTGCTAACTTAATGGGAGAGGCACATGCCGACTCTTATCTAGTATAGGAACTAATTATAACTTGTAACTTTTGAGGAGTGAGTCAGGTGGCAGAAGAGAAAAAGCATTATATGACATTGGACGGTAAGAAAAAGCTTGAAGAGGAGCTAGAGTTTCTTAAAACAGAACGACGTAAGGAAGTCGTTGAACGTATAAAGGTTGCGCGTAGTTTTGGAGACCTTTCTGAGAACTCTGAGTATGATTCAGCTAAGGAAGAACAAGCCTTTGTTGAAGGCCGAATTCTCCAAGTCGAAAAAATGATTCGTGATGCAATTTTAATTGAAGAAGAAACGGCACCAGGGAACATTGTTTCATTAGGTAAAACCGTTCGTTTCCTAGAACTTCCTGATGGCGATGAAGAAGAATACATTATTGTTGGAAGTGCAGAGTCTAATCCGTCAGAAGGCAAGATTTCGAACGACTCTCCATTAGCTCAAAGTCTGCTTGGTCGATCTACTAAAGACCGTGTGACTGTGTCTACACCAGGTGGAGACATGCAAATCGAAATTCTTGAAATTAAATAAGATAGAGAAAAAACGAATCTGACAAATATAGATTCGTTTTTTTTTAGTAGTTCATAAGAGCTAGTAAAGAGGACAATTCTCTGTTGAACTTCCAGTTGGAGACGATATAATGAGAAGTAAGGTTATTTTATATTAAGAGGATCCTATGTATAATAGAGAGAGAATAGTATGAAGGGATGATTTATGAATGCAGGGAAATCGTTACGAAACGCGTAAACGTAAAAAAATGAGTCAATTCTTAAATATAGCGATAGGAATTGTTGTTCTTCTAATATTATTTGTTGGTGCACAGATCTTCCTTAACAATGATGCGAGTGATACACAACCACAAGAGGAATCAGATAATAATGAGGAAGTAGCTAATTCTGGCGGTTCTACTGAAGTGGAAGAGTCAAATGAACAAGATGCAGTAGAAGAGGAAGATGAGGAACAAGGTGCCTCAACGGATGGTCGTGTAGAAGATGATGAGGATCCATCAGATAATGAGGAAGATCAAACGGATGAAGACGAAACAAATGAAGATGCTGAAAATGAAGAGGATACACAAGAAGAGGGAGATTGGGAGCCAGTAGGTACGGAACAAACTGGTGATTTTTCTCCAAACTTTACTGAAGGAAGCCAGAACAGGATCGAGATGGAGGCAGCTTTACAATCCGCCACGGGTATTAGTGCGGGTGATATGACGTTATGGAGAATTGAAAACGGAGGTTCTCCTACAACGGCTGTTGGTACATTAAGTGATAGTTCCGATAATTCAACAACAAATAGTCCATATCAAGTTCGGATTGAATGGCAGGATGGTGAGGGATGGCGTGCGGTTTCAATGGACCAGCTAAGCAGCAATCCTTATCGGTAAGTAGTAAAAGCACAGCTAATCAGCTGTGCTTTTTTCTAATGTGAAATTGTTTGATTCTGAATGGCAAGCAGTGCCTCAGAGAAGGGTTGGCGATGTCTGGAGAGTTCATACTCTCTAAAAGGGTCTCTCTGGCTATCCAGACGGTCGAGCACGGTCCAAACCGTAAAGAGGGAAGGATGTAACGAATCATTTTCTAGTTCCTCCCACTCGAGTGGTGTGGCTACATACCCTGTGTCCCCCCTTGTTGAATAGGGCGCGATGATGGTTTTCCCTTCATCGTGTTGTACATAATCAAGATACAATCGATTAGCACGATTTTTTTTCAATCGTTCCAATGTAAAGAGCTCGGGCTGTTGTTCATATAGGAATTGACAAAGAAATAACGTAAATGTCCTTGTCTCTTTATATGTGAATCGATCATGAGGTAAAGGGATGTAGACTTGAATGCCTTTTCCTCCGGATGTTTTGACATAGGCCGTTAGATGAAAGACATCAAGAGCGGCTTTAGCCATCTTGGCCGCTTGAACAGCCAATTGAAACTGGTCTATTGAGGGTGGATCTAGATCAATGACAATTTCACTGGGATTGGTTTCACTATAACGTTGAAATGGAATATGGAATTCTAGGGCAAGCAGATTACCCAACCAAAGTAAGGAATCCATTTGATTACATAGAATATAATCTGTATCTTCACGGATAACCGATTCGATAAAAGTAGGTGCCGACTCAGGTCGATTCTTCTGATAAAATCGTTCATTTCCACCACCGTGGGGATAGCGTATGACTGTAAGTAATCTGTCCTTTAAAAAAAGTAAAAGGGTAGGAGCAATACGTTGTAAATAATATAAGTAATCACTTTTGTTGACGGAGGTCCAGATTGGTTTAGTAGGATGGGTGATATCCACATAGTCAGATGGGAAAATCAGCTGTTTGCGCAAATGGTGTAAGGTACAGCCCTCAAGATCAGCGGATAAATTGAAATCAATGAACGAGGGTTCGCGTAGCTTATGATCATGTAGACCAATGCACGCAATCTCTGCACAAATTCCTGGTGGAAGCTCCCATTCATTCGATGATACTCGGGTGCCATTTTGTTTAAAAACGCTAATAAGTGACGCCCTTTTATCTTCGCTAAATCCATGTGAAACCTTTACTATTTCAACTAGGCAATCGTCACCATAAACCTTGCCTGTAAAATAATCATTTGCTGCATTATAGTGAGTGAGGATGACCGTTCCTGTTTTTTTTAGTTTCCATTTAAGCCAATTTGGACTTCGCTTCCCACTCTGCCAAGAACTTGTTTTTCGTTTTGCGACGATTCCTTCTCCTTGTTCAAACGTCAATTGTTTGATTAAAGAATCAGAGGACTCATAAATGGGTGTAAGTAGAAGAGGTACGCGATCCATTTCTGGATTGATTGTGTCAAAAAGAGTCTGAAGATATGTTTTGCGTTCCAGTAGGGGCCGGGTAGTTAAGCTTTTCTGATTGTGTGAAAGAATATCAAAGACCATCAACTGACATGGAAACTGTTCGGCATGTTTAGTAATCGTTTGCTTTGTACGCAGGCGCGCTCGCTTGAGAACCTTTGAAAAATTGCTATGAAGATCCGACATAAGGCAAACAAGCTCTCCGTCTAACACGCATGGCTTCAGTCTTGTTTTTTGAGAGGTAAGCCAATCAATGATCTCAGGGAATTGAATAGATAGATCCTTTCCATTTCGACTCTGTAATGAGATCTTCATTGGTGTCACAATGAGTAAACAGCGAAAACCATCGTATTTCGGTTCAAATATCCAGTCCGCACCTTTTGGTAATGTTTGTGCCAGCGTCGTAAGCATGGGTTTAATAAACATAAGCACATCTCCTCTTAGGTATTATTTTTGGTAGAGGGACATTTTCTATACATAAAAATATACTCAAAACCTCACATTAAAAGAAAAAGAAGTGAGGCGTTATCATTGCATACAGTCTGGAAAGGGAGCATTAGTTTTGGGCTTGTAAGTATCCCGGTGAAATTGCATACGGCAACTGAAAATAAAGATATAAAATTAAGGCAGCTCCACAAAGCTTGTCACACTCCGATCTCCTATCAAAAGCATTGTCCAAATTGTGAGCAAGAAGTGGATCCAGAAGAAATAGTGAAGGCGTACGAATACAGTAAAAACAAATTCGTTGTGCTCGATGAAGAGGACTTAAAGCAATTAAAAAAAGAAAACGAAGATAAAGCGGTTGAGATCCTTGATTTTGTAAAGCTAGAAGAAATTGATCCTATTTATTTTGAGCGTAGTTACTTTTTAGCTCCGGGTGATGGAGGAAATAAAGCGTATTCACTCCTGCATAAAGCTCTAGAGCAATCAGGGAAGATTGGTGTAGCTAAAATTATTATTCGGTCGAAGGAACAATTAGCGATCGTCCGCGTTTATCAGCAATGCCTATTAATGGAAACCATCCATTTTCCTGATGAGGTTCGTAAAGTAGAGGATGTCCCGTCAATTCCAATGGATAAAGACGTGGATACTAAACAATTAAAAACAGCTTTGCTCTTAATTGATCAGTTAACGACAAGCTTTGATCCAACAGCTTATCATGATGAATACCGAGAAGACATGATGAAACTTATAGAGCAGAAACAATCTGGCGAGGAAACCGTTACAGCTTCTAGTAAGAAACCAACGGCTACAAATGTAACTGATTTAACAGCAGCACTTCAAGAATCGTTAGAGCGAACAAAACCAAAACGTAAGGCTGCGGTTAAGCGGAAAACTCCTGCTCGAAAAAAAGCATAATATCGTTTGACCCCCTGATTGGTGTATACTATTTGTATAGTTCGCGCATGAAGAGAAGGGACGTATGAATGTTGGTTATTGGGATTATAGGAGCAATGGAAGAAGAAGTTGTGTTATTACGTAGTAAGCTTGAGGATCGAAAAGACCGTACGATTGCGGGTTGCGAATTTCATGAAGGTAGGATTAATGGGGTAGACGTTGTCTTATTAAAATCCGGAATTGGAAAAGTGAATGCGGCAATTGGTACAACACTATTAATTCAACTGTTTTCACCTGATCGGATCATTAATACTGGTTCGGCAGGTGGGTTTTATCAATCGCTTTCTGTTGGTAACATCGTGATTTCAACAGAGGTGCGTTATCATGATGTTGATGCCACTGTATTTGGTTATGAATATGGACAGGTTCCACAAATGCCGGCATTCTATCAGCCTGATGAGTCCTTGATAGAGGTGGCAGAACAGGCAGCAAAAGAAGTAGGCATCCACTCACAAAAAGGACTCATTGTTTCTGGTGATTCATTTATGAGTGATGAAGCTAGAGTAGAAGACATCAAAAAACTGTTCAACGAGCCTTATTGTGCTGAGATGGAAGCTGGAGCCATTGCGCAAGTATGTCAGCAGTTTGAGGTTCCTTTTGTGATCATTCGTTCTTTATCTGATATTGCTGGAAGCGATGCAAAGGTTTCTTATGATCAATTTTTAGAGACAGCTTCTGTGAATTCCGCTAAGCAAGTCTTATTGATGTTAGATGCAATAACGAATTAGGAAATACATTCCTTTATTTCCTCCTATTACATCATTTTTTTGATTCAAAGGATGATAGAATAGTTGATAGTAAAGGGAGGCTGATTTTCATGGAAAACAACAGAGAGAAGATCCTTCTTGGCAAACAAGAAGACTATCATCGTTTTGGTTTCATCCTATGGTCATTAGCCGCTTTTTTGTACGTAGGACTTATTATTCCTCAAGACTGGGCAGCAACAACAAGACCACCAGAATTGATGATTCCAGCAATTTGTGTGGCACTTGGATGTGCGCTTATATGTAATCGATTATCGATAAGAGCAAGAAAACAATTAGATGAAGACTAACAATGGCTAGACAGAGCTGTTTTAGTTATCAAAAAACCGAATCATTATGCTGTTAAGCTAGCATAATTGGTTCGGTTTTTTTTGTTGTTAAAAGGGTAATGGATCTGTAAACCTTATACAAGGGAAGGAGAAACCTTAATAATGAATAGAACGTGTAGTTACTGCAATCGAGACATTCCTCTTTGGAAAGTAATTCTTTCAAATTGGCGTAGTATAAACTGTCCACATTGTAAAAATAGAAATTACACAACCAAGTCTACGCAAAAATTAAATAAATTTTTTCTTTTTGTAGGGACTTTAATTGGAATTATTGTTGCGTTGTCAGCAAATTCGATCTTTGAATTATTAGTATATTTAATCATTCTGTTTCCGGTGTTATTAGTCATAAGCGTACCTTTTTATAAATTAGAATAACGATTAACCCGTCTGGACACTTGCCAGCCCGCGGGTGCGGAGCGTATGTCCGGAGCGATAGCTACTCTCATAATAAGATCGGACAAAAAAACCGACACATTATGCTCGTTAAACAGCATAATGTGTCGGTTTTCATCTTATTACGTCTCAAGCTCTTTATTTTGCTTTTAAGATAGAGAGGAACGTAACCATGATTCGAGCGGTAAGCCCCCAGATCACTCGGCCATCATAATGGAAAACATGTTCAGTATATGTTTGTTTTCGATCCGTATAGGCGGAACGATTAGCAATAAGGTGAAGCGGGAAATCTTCGGAAAATGTAAAATGAAATGATGTCTGATGCTCTTCTGGTGGATTCTCCAATAAGTAGGTTAACGGAATGCGAAACGTTGAAGATACTTCAGCCTGATTAGGACAAATCTTATTTGGTTCTGCGATGTAACAAACAAATGGAAAAATCGTACCACGTCTTGGACTCATAATAGGTTCAAGCGGTGAAAGCATATGGATGTCGGTGAGGGATAGACCAAGTTCTTCACACAATTCCCGAGAGGCTGCGGCTTCTGGAGTTTTATCATCTGGATCAATACGACCACCAGGGAAACAAATTTCACCAGGTTGGCTACGCATTGATAAAGAACGAACCTCAAATAATAAGGATAAACTTTGATCTGCTTCACGAACCAGTGGCAACATGACAGCAGCATCCCGATCAGTCTGCATCGTATGATTGGTTAACATTTCCTGAATCATTTGGATATCTTCCATGACAATCCTTTCGTAAACGGTTAATTTATTTGCATTGAGAAAATATGTGAGGATATATGACAAAATTACTGTATCTTCGTTGTCATTGCTTTAAAGTAGGACTTAGGAAAGGTCACTGACCTAGCTTCCAAAATGTTCTCTCTACTCTCCCCCATTGCGGCGGTTCGCTAAGCGGACCGCCACTTTTTTGTTTAATATAAAAGATCGAGAAATTCTTCTTTCGTAACTTTTCCAAAGAAGCTTGTAATATCAACTTCTTGTAAAGCCTCAGCAAGTGCTGCGGATTCAAATTTTGTTCCGTTAAGTACTTCCTCTAATTCACTCACATCTTTTACACCAAAAAAATCACCATAAATTTTGCTCGATACAATATGTCCTTTACGAACATTTAATCGGACATCCACATTCCCACCTGCAAAGCGTTTTGTTCGTTGAATATCAAAGGTAGGTGATTTTCCATAATTCCAATCCCAGTTTTGATAACGTTCCTCAGATAGCTTATGAATAGCTTGCCAATCCTGCTCCGTTAATTGATAAGTAGGAATTTCACCTTCCGTGTTAAAGATATAGCGAAGTAAGATCTTTTTGAATGCGTCCATTTCAACAGGTGTTTCTAGGAATTCGCTAATGTTTGCGACACGGCTACGAATGGACTTAATCCCTTTTGAACGGATTTTTTCGTCCTTTACATTTAATGCTGAAACAACATTCTCAATTTCTGAATCGAGCATTAATGTACCATGACTAAACATTCTTCCTTTCGTTGTGAACTGGGCGTTTCCAGATATTTTTCTTTCCCCGACATGAATATCGTTTCGACCACTAAGTTCAGCCTCAACACCTAACTTAGCTAAGGCTTTTACAACTGGCTCAGTAAATTTCTTGAAGTTGTGAAAAGAATGACCGTCATCTTCAGCAATGAAACTAAAATTCAAATTACCTTCATCATGATAGACAGCACCACCACCTGAGAGACGTCGCACAACACGAAGATTTTTTTCCTCTACGTAGTTTAAATTAATTTCTTCATATGTATTTTGGTTTTTTCCAATGATGATGGAAGGCTGATTAACATAAAACAGCAAATACGTGTCTTTAGGATCAAGATTCTTTAAGGCATATTCCTCAATCGCTAAATTTATTTGTGGATCAGTAATTCCAGTGTTATCAATAAATTTCATCATTTCATTAACTCCTCTATTAGTAAACATCTTTTAATACTAGTATATCCATCTTTATGGAACGGGTCGAGTTGTAATACTTGAAACAATGCGTATTGCGTTATTTTGGTAAATGGCTGGAACCCTCAATGAATTTGTCCGTATAAATAATAGAGGGGGAGAGTACCTTGGACCTAAAATTAATAAAAGAAGTAGCATCGTATTATGGAACAGAAGTTGTTTCATGTCTAGGTGGTTTCTTTCAGAACGTTTATCATATAAAAGACAGAGAGAGAGAATATGTTCTTAAGGGTCAGCTGGCAGAACATACGAGCTATAGAAAACTCCAATCAGAACTAATCTGGATGCAAACACTTAGAGAAAGCGGAATGAGTGTACCTGAGCATATACCCACGTTAAATGGAGAACGGATTGTAAAAGTTCGTGATCAGGAGAAGGTTTATTTTTTTGTAGCATTTGCAAAGGCAAAAGGGTCTATTGTTTCACCTAAGCTTTGGAACAGTGAATACTTTGAATTGTGGGGCAGAGCACTAGGAAAAATGCACGCCGCAGCATCTGTATTTAAAGAACCAGATGAAGAATTTGAATTGCCTCATTGGAGTACAAGTCCTGATTTTTTAGCAATTCATGAATCGTTTGATCCAGAGATTTTTGATATCTATCAAGAAATGGTTAGCTATTCAACCACATTACCTGTTTCTAACATGACATTTGGGATCATCCACAATGATTTTCACCACAACAATTTTCTTGTACATAAGGATAAGGGCGTCCCTATCAATTTTGGAGATGCACAGTACAATTATTACTTTTATGATCTTGCTGTGAGCATTTATCATACGGTCCATTCAATTCGTACATCTCAAGATCCATCCTCGTTTCTGGTTACGTTTTTAACTCACTTTTTTAAGGGATATCAGTCGGAGCATTGCCGTATCGAACAGTTTGGAGATTGGATTGAACAGCTACATCCGTTTCTGGCTTACCGGAGAATGTATTCCTATGAATATATGCAACTTTACCTGTCAGTGGAGAAAAAAAGGGAACATCAATCTTATTTCCATAAGATGAAACAAGATATCCTTACGCAATCGCCTGTATTAGAATATCCAAATTCCTTTTTCGAACGAATAATGGATGAGGTTTCCAAAAAAGAGAGAGGGGTATAGTATAATACGGTGGATGAAAGAGTCAACAACTAAGAGCTAAGGAGGTCTTAGAACATGCCAAACGATTTGTTAAAGAAAAAACTACTGCTTGTGAATGGATACGTCTGCTTCTGTTTATCTATTATGATATTGGTCATTTTCACACCAGTTGGAGGGAATAATCTTCATATTTGGTTGGGTGTATTCTTAGTATTAGTTGGGTTAAATCAGCTTGCTAAGTTTCGATTTCGTTACTATTTGACAAAATGGTCAAAAGAAATTACTGAATATAAATACAAAAAGCTTGGATCGATCGAGTGGAAGAAGTGGGATCGTCACTTGTTTTCCATTTGGGGCTGGATGATCCTTGGAGCTATCTATATCATGTCAGGATTGTTCGTTATGCCTCAAGTAGCACTCGAGACTATTCCAATCGCATTACTTCTTGGGGTTTGGCTAATTTTCATTCTTGTGATCAACCTGTATGTAGTGTCGGATAATAAGAGACTCAAAAAACTAATTCAAGGTGAAACGATTGATGCCTAAACAAAAACAGCCACTCTCTAGAAAGGAGAGTGGCTGTAGTCGTGTTAGGATAAGCCTATCCAAACAGCTACAAGTAAACCTAGAATCGCAATAATAATCCAAGCAACAACTAGCTTCCAAATATACTTAAACCAACGAGTATACGGGATGCCAGCAAGTGCTAGGCATGCCATAAGAACACCGTTTGTTGGATTCACCGTACTCATCACGCCGTCTCCATACTGATATGCCAGTACAGCTACCTGGCGCTGTATCTCTAATAAATCTGCAAGAGGTGTCATAATTGGCATGGTAGTAGCGGCTTGTCCACTGCCGGATGGAATAAAAAAATTGATAAAGAGTTGAACAAAAAACATACCGATCACAGCAAAGGCTCCTGGTATTTGACTAATAAGTGCAGAAAGCTGATAGACAATCGTGTCTAATACCTGACCTTGTTCCATCACCACAAGTATGGCCCGAGCAAATCCTACAATTAAAGCCCCATAAGCTACATCCTTCATTCCATTTGTAAAAGCTTCAAACGTGCCGTTAATACGTAGGCCACCAATTAAACCGGCAATTAATCCAATCGCAAGAAACGTACCAGTCATTTCTGTTAAGTACCAATCCCACTCAAAAATTCCGTACATGTTGATGGCAAATCCAGCTACTACAGACAATAGAACAAAGGCATGTCGCCGACTAAATGGTTTAATTTGATCTGGAGTAGACGAAGAGATGGTATCTTGTTGAGGTAAATCAGCTAAATAACTAGATGAAGGGTCTTTCTTTACCTTAGCAGCATATCTCATAACAAGAATAATAGCCGTAAGTAAAAAGAAAACATAGACTACTAAACGAAACCCAATTCCACTGAACAAGGGTACCTCAGCAATTGTTTGAGCAACCCCTACGGTGAATGGATTGGCCATCCCACCAACAAAACCGCAGACAGCACCAAGATTAAGCATTGACATACCAGTGATTGAGTCATAGCCTAATGCTTTGGCTACTGCAATTCCAATTGGCACAAATATAATAACCTCTTCCGATAATCCAATCGTGGCTCCAGGAATAGAGAAGGCAATCATAATAACCGGAATAAGTAATGCGCCGTTATGTTTAAGTCGACTGACTAATCCATACACAGCAGCGTCAATTGCTCCTGTTTTAGTAATTACACCAAATGTACCGCCAATTAAAAAAATATAAAAGATAATTTGTGCAGAGTCTTCCATTCCTAGAGGGATGGCTTGTAAGATTTCAAATGGACTAATAGGGTTGGACTCAACCGTCTGATAACTACCTTCAACAAGGATCGTTCGTCCATCTTGTTCCACTCTTTCGAAGCTTCCGGCTGAAAGAAAATACGTTGATAGAGCTGCTAATACAATCATAAAGGATAATAAAGCATAGGTATGTGGCAGTTCCCACTTACTCTTTTTCTTGTCTAGTTGTTGATCTTGATGTCTCACAATTCCACCTTACCATTCTAGTATAATTATACAGTGTGTTGTATTTTGTCTTTTATAAGAATAAAGGATACAATAAAAAAGTCAAGTTAGTAATTTTCACGGAGGAGATTTAAATGAAAGATCAAATTAAAGTACATATTGAAAATCAACGAGACCGTTATTATGAAATTAGCCAATATATTGGTCATCACCCAGAGCTTGGTCATCAAGAATTTAAAGCAGCTAAAACGCTAACAGATGAGCTCAGCCAACAAGGGTTTAAGGTAACAATGGGAACATGTGGATTGGATACTGCTTTTGAAGCGGTTTATGATAGTGGGAAGCCAGGAGCGAAAATTGGTTTCATGGCAGAATATGATGCCTTACCTGAATTAGGTCATGCCTGTGGTCACAATCTAATTGGAACAATGGCTATAGCCGCTGGAATTGGTTTAAGCAAGGCCATTTCAGAAACTGGTGGAGCAGTGTATGTGTATGGAACGCCAGCTGAAGAAACAACTGGAGCTAAGGTCAATATGTCTGACGAAGGTGTATTATCCCATTTAGATGCAGCCATGATGGTTCATCCTTCAGCTGAGCATATGGCAAGTGGTTCGTCACTCGCAATGGACGCCATTCAATTTGAATTTTTTGGTCGAGCTTCTCACGCTGCTAATTCTCCTCATAAAGGCATTAATGCACTTGATGCTGTTATCCAAACGTTTAATAGCATCAACGCGCTACGTGAGCATTTGCCTTCAGACGTTCGCATCCATGGCATTATTACAGATGGAGGCTATGCGGCTAATATTGTACCTGATTATGCAAAAGCTCAATTTTATGTACGTTCAGCCAAACGATCTGATTTGAATACAATTCTTGAAAAGGTAAAAAATTGTGCTAAAGGCGCATCACTTGCTACTGGTGCAAGGTTAGAGTCTTCATTTTATGAGTTTTCTTATGACGATATGAATACGAATGAGACCCTATCTGGATTGTTTACATCTAATGTTCTAGGCCTTGGTGTAACAAAAGATGAAATTAAAAAGGAAGAGGATGGAGGCTCATTAGATATGGGGAATGTGAGCCAGGTTGTTCCTTCGATCCATCCATACGTAAAAATATCCGATACGAATTGTGATTATCACACGCATGAATTTCGAGAAGCAGCGCTAAGTCAACAAGGGTTTGAGGGACTTATGCTCGGGGCTACGTCTATGGCCTTAACCGGCTATGATCTCATGACAAAACCAGAGCTATTAAAGCAAGTCAAAGATGAGTTTGAAGCGTGGAAGAATAAATAATTTTCTTATAATGAAGAAGATGGACATAACAAGATAAATGAGTGAAGAGGCGACAAATCAAATTTATAGAACATCTCCAGAAAAGCTTTATTAACCTGCAAATAACTCACCCTAGCCCGCGGGTGCGGAATGGATGTCCGGAGCGACTACTATTATCGAACAAAAACCGAAGCGCTATGCCTGTTAAACAGCATAATGCTTCGGTTTTTATAGTGAATAAAACAACTTTGTCTCAGGCTTTTACTTTTTACCTATACCTGTTTATACTTTGAAAATCTCTTCTCAAAATAATTTTGAGGGATGGTTAATAGTGTACATAGGGCCCAATAGATAAATGCTAGCAAGACATACATCGTGAAATAATCATATTCTCGTCCGCCAACTATTTTAGCCATTTGCATTAATTCGGGTACGGTGATCATCGCAGCTAGCGAAGTGGCTTTTACTAAGTCAAGAAACACATTAAAAAGCGGTGGAGTGGCCACAAGTGCACCTTGAGGAATGATAATACGTCTCAAGGTTTGCCAATATGTAAACCCGAGAGTTCGACTAGCTTCCCATTGTCCTCGATCAATCGAGGCAATCGCCGACCGATTAATTTCCGCTGTGTATCCAGCTACATTTAGTGTGAATCCAATTAATGCGGCAGTTACGGCATCAAATTGAATACCGATAGCTGGAAGACCTTGATAAAGCAAAAAAAGCATAACTAGGATTGGCACACCTCTAATAAAAGAAATATAGAGGCGTGCTGGCCAGCTAAGTAAAATAGACGCTGAATTTCTGGCGAGACCAATGAACAATCCGAGAACGAGTCCAATTCCCATACTGACTAAAGCAATAAGCATAGTATAGCCTAATCCTCTTAGTACATAGGGAATGGAGGTAATGGCAAGATCAAGATCAAACATGGTTTGGCTCCATTTGACTATTCCTCAATTTCTACATCTGGTTCTTGAGAAACATCTGCCCCAGCAAAGAATTGTTGTGAAATGTCTGAAATGGTCCCATCGTTAAGCATTTCTTCAATCGCACCATTAATATGCTCTTGCAGCTCTGTTTCATCTTTTTTCATGATTATTGCTTGACTGTTTGGGAAATAAGCCAATGTAGGATGTACAACCACATCGATTTCCGGAAGGGCTTC
The DNA here is from genome assembly GCF_030813245.1 of Alkalicoccobacillus murimartini. GTDB lineage: Bacteria > Bacillota > Bacilli > Bacillales > Bacillaceae_D > Alkalicoccobacillus > Alkalicoccobacillus murimartini. The sequence goes on from NZ_JAUSUA010000001.1 coordinate 234,384, forward strand.
TACAGCTAAGGTCTGTAAGTAGTAATCATTTAAGACAAGATCAAGTCGACCATTTTCAATGTCACGTAGGTAGGTGTCGTTTGTGACATTATCATAGATGACTTCCTCAGCTCCGTGTTCAACTCCGATTTGCATGTAAACGGTAGTAGCAGCACCGCCTGCTTTTTTTCCTTCAAGGTCATCAAGTGTTTCAATCCCTGATAAATCATCAGCACGAACGACGGCTGAGCCATAAGAGTGTTTATATGGTTCAGAGAATGCAAACTTTTCTTCACGATCTTCAGTAATATCTATATCATTCGCAGCAACATCGACTCGACCATTATTCACAGCAGTTAGCATATTGTCGATGCCCATCTCACTGAACTCAATGTCTAGATCCAGTCGATTTGCTACTTCACGCAGGATTTCAACTTCAAATCCAGTTAATTCGTCACTATCTTCAGCATGGTAGGAAGCAGGATAAAGCGTGCCAGACGTAGCGGCTACTAATTTTCCTTCTTCTTGCACTCGATCCCAGACTGTTTCAGCTGTTTCATCGTTCGAATCAGACTGACCTCCGCAAGCTGCCAATAAACCAACCATAACGGACCCAGCTAATGCACCACTATAATGAAAAGTACGTTTTTTCTTATTAGATTTCAACATTCTAAGTTCCCCCGTAAAAGTAGTTAGATAAAGCCTCCTTAGTGATTATGTCATGAATGAGAGCGTATATCAATGAATGAAAAGGCAAAAAAGTTCAATTTTTGTCGAACGGAAATCCTTGATTAAGTTTTGTTTACTATTATACTAAGAACCAAAGACTTAGTTCGACCGATAAACAAACTTAATTAGGGATATTTTTAATTTACTGGTATTTTAACACTAAAAATGTAAGCGCTATCTTTTGTGCTGATAAGGAGGAAACTATGATACAAAACCCAGTTCTTAAAGGATTTAATCCGGATCCAAGCATTTGCAGAGTTGATGATGATTATTACATGGCAGTTTCAACGTTTGAGTGGTTTCCAGGTGTTCAAATTCATCATTCGAAGGACTTAAAAAATTGGAGACTTATAAGTAGACCGCTTAATCGTACTAGTCAACTTAACATGATAGGCAACCCCGATTCTGGTGGTGTTTGGGCTCCGTGTCTAAGTTATGCTGATGGCCAATTTTGGTTGATTTTTTCAGATGTGAAGGTAGTTGAAGGGAACACATGGAAAGATGGCCATAACTATTTGGTTACGTCAAAAGAAATTGATGGTCAATGGAGTGAACCTACTTACCTGAATAGTTCTGGATTTGATCCGTCCTTATACCATGATCATGATGGGAAGAAATATCTACTGAATATGATTTGGGATCAGCGCACGTATAATCATCGTTTTTATGGAATTGCATTACAAGAGTATGATGTGGCAAAGAATAGGTTGATTGGTGAAGCGGAAGTGATATTCAAAGGAACGGAATTAGGGTTAACCGAGGCACCACACCTTTATTTCATTCAAGGAACCTACTATTTGTTAACAGCAGAAGGTGGGACAAAATACGAACACGCAGCTACCATTGCTCGTTCAAAAACTATTAAGGGACCTTATGAAGTACATCCTGAAAATCCAATTTTATCGAGTTGGTCAAATCCAAGTAATCCTTTGCAGAAGTCAGGTCATGCATCAATCGTAGAAACGAAGGATGGTGAATGGTATCTAGCTCATTTGATGGCAAGACCACTTAAACGAAGAGGTAAAAAACTACTTGAGGAGAGAGGTTACTGCCCATTAGGAAGAGAGACATCTATCCAAAAACTAGAGTGGAAGTCTGGTTGGCCGTATGTAATAAATGGACCAGAACCATCCGAATTAGTTGAAGCTCCTGACTTACCAGAAGTAAAATGGGACCAGGATTTCAATACAATCGATCATTTCAACACAGATGAATTAAATCACCACTTTCAAACCTTGCGTATTCCATTTAATTCAGAAATCGGAAGTGTAACACAACGAGACAGTCATCTTAGGCTATACGGCAGAGAATCGTTACACTCAAAACACATTCAATCTCTTGTAGCACGCAGGTGGCAAAGCTTATCATTTAATGCTGAAACAAGGATAGAATTTCACCCTACTACTTTTCAACAGGCTGCTGGACTAATCTGTTATTATGACACACAAAATTGGGTATCTGCTCAGATTACTTGGTCTGAGAATAAAGGTAAAATCATTGATCTTGTCCAGTGTGCCCATTTTAACGTGACACACCCCATTGCATTTTCTGAGGTTATTGTCCCAGATGGGATATCATATGTTCATTTAAAAGTAGCCGTTCGTGATGAGGCATTTATTTTCTCTTATTCTTTTGATGGAGAAAGCTATAAGGAATTCCCTGTTCAGTTTGAAAGCTATAAGTTATCAGATGATTACATTTCCGAGGGTGGTTTTTTTACGGGAGCCTTTGTTGGAATGCACTGCTTAGATACTTCTGGAGCTAGAACCTATGCAGATTTTGATTCATTCTCGTATGAAGAAATCAACAAGGTATAGAGCGAAGAGGGAGGCACGTTAATGGAAAAAGTAATCGTAAATCCTGCTGATAAACAATCCAAGATTATCTTTTATAAACCATCAAAATGGAAGCGCATACAAAAAGACTGGCAGTTATATTCTCTTTTAATCCTGCCAGTTATCTATTTCATCATTTTTAAATATGGTCCCATGTTCGGAAATATTATTGCATTTAGGCGATTCATACCTGGTGGAAAGTTATACGGGGAGGAATGGGTTGGGCTCCGTTATATTATGATGTTCATTAATGATCCAACCTTTTGGAATGTGTTCAAGAATACGCTTGTTCTAGGTACGTTAAGCCTTGTGATTTGTTTTCCACTACCCATTATCTTTGCCTTATTATTAAATGAATTAACAAGCAAAAAGTTTAAGAAATTCGTACAAACAGTATCCTATTTACCTCACTTTCTATCAATTGTTATTATTGCTGGGATGGTTCTTCAGTTAACATCTGTAAACGGTACGATTAATACATTGGTTGAGTTCTTTACAGGCGAACGAATTAACTTTATGCAGGAAGCCGGATGGTTTCGGACGGTCTACATAAGCTCTGAAATCTGGCAGACTCTAGGATGGGGAGCTATTCTCTATTTAGCCGCTTTAACGAGTATTGATCACGGACTATATGAGGCAGCTAGAATTGATGGGGCCAATCGATGGAAACAAACGATACACATAACGATTCCAGGAATATTGCCAACCATTGTTACGCTACTAATTCTGAATATTGGTACTTTTCTGGCGGTGGGATTTGAAAAAGTTCTATTACTCTATAATCCATTAACCTATCAAACAGCTGATGTCATTTCCACCTATTTATACCGAGTAGGGCTAGAATCAAGTAATTTTAGTTATGCAACAGCTATTGGTCTATTTGAATCAATTATTGGATTAACCTTAATTCTCTCAGCAAATTTCATTTCCAGAAAGCTTACAGAACAAAGTCTTTGGTGAGGAGGGCTCCTATTGAAGGAATCAAGGCAGTATAAAGTATTTAAGGTATTTAATATTATCTTTTTGTTGGTCATTATGTTTCTTACCTTTTACCCATTTTTAAATGTTGTCGCTCAATCATTTAGTAGTGAGTCCTATATTAATGCCGGAGAAGTCAGTTTGATTCCAAAAGGATTTAATGTTGAAACATATAAAACAGTGATGAATGATTCGATGTTTTGGAACAGTTATAAAAATACAGTTGTTTACACCGTGGTGGCTACAGCTATATCCATGTTCATGACAACAATCTTTGCCTATGCATTAGCAAAAAAGCGTTTGATGGGAAGGAGTTTCTTCACAGCATTTGCCGTATTCACGATGTTTTTTAACGGAGGGTTGATTCCTAACTATGTGCTAATTCAATCACTTGGTTTTGGAAATACCATTTGGGCTATCGTTGTTCCTGGTGCCATTAGTGTATTTAACCTGCTAATCATGAAAGCATTTTTTCAGAACATGCCTGAAGAATTGGAGGAAGCTGCAGCTATTGATGGACTTGGAACGTACCGCATTTTATTAAAGGTTGTTCTGCCGCTTTCTAAAGCAGTTCTTGCCACAATGACTTTGTTTTATGCAGTTGGTAATTGGAACTCATGGTTTAGTGCGTTCCTTTATCTAGATAAGCAAGAGATGTTTCCCGTGACTATTTATTTACGCAATTTGATTACTGATGCTACAGGTGGCCTATCGTCAGGAGCGACAAGTGCTGATAACTTAACTCAAATTGCATCAAATATTAAGTCAGTGACGATGGTACTAACGGTGTTACCCATTATCATGGTGTATCCATACATTCAAAAGTACTTTGTTTCAGGCATTATGCTGGGGTCGGTAAAACAATAAATTTCTAGGGGGATTAGGTATGAACAGAAAAAAAGCGATCGTAAGTATGTTGGTGGGGTCCGCTGTTCTGATGACGGCTTGTTCTGGTGATACAGGAACAGAAGCAGAAGTAACTTCTGTTGGTGCAATGGAGAATTATGGGGTAGGAGACACATTCCAAGCGACAGAACCTATTACGTTTTCTCTGTTGTATAGCGAACATCCTAACTATCCATTTAAACGAGATTGGCTGTTTTTTGAAGAACTTGAAAAACGCACGAATATCACATTTGATGAAACCATTGTGCCAATGAGTGATTATGAGCAGAAGCGAAGTCTATTAGTTAGTTCGGGTGATGCCCCCCTTATCCTACCTAAAACATATCCTGGCCAAGAATCAGCCTTTGTGTCTTCTGGTGCTATCCTACCAGTGAGCGAGTATGTGGATCTGATGCCAAACTTCCTAGACAAAGTCGAGAAGTGGGGGCTAGAAGATGAATTGGATGGGTTACGTCAAGAAGACGGAAAGTATTATTTGTTACCAGGGCTCCACGAAGAGCTAAGACCTGATTATACATTAGCTGTTAGAACAGATATTTTTGAAGAAAACAATTTATCTATACCTGAGACATGGGATGAGCTACTTGAGTCACTAAAAGTATTAAAAGATGCCTACCCAGATATTACGCCATTCTCCGATCGCTATAGCTTTAATAGTACATTAAATGTTGCAGCCACGCCGTTTGGAACAATTGGAGGATGGGGATTCTCCTCTGGTTTAACATTTGATTCGGATCGTGATCAATTTGAATATAGCCCAGCAACGGATGAGTACAAAGAAATGCTAACGTACTTTAATGAAATGGTAGAGGAAGGCCTTATTGACCGAGAAAGTTTTACTCAAGATGATGAACAAGCAATTCAAAAGTTTGTAACAGGCAATTCGTTTGTCATCAATGCAAACTCACAGGATATTGTGACGTACCGTAATAGTTTAGATGATCGTTTGGGGGAGGATGAATATTCGATTTCAAAAATTCCTGTACCAGCAGGACCAGCCGGAAATGTGCAAGGTGGCGGGAGATTTGAAAATGGGATTATGATTTCTTCTAAGGCTTTAGAGAGTGAGAACTTTGAGGCGATGATGCAGTTTATAGATTGGTTATGGTACAGCGATGAAGGACTAGAATTTGCGAAGTGGGGCGTAGAAGACGTTACGTATACCAAAGCAGAGGATGGTACACGTACCCTTACAGAGAACATTAATTATATCGGGATGAATCCTGAAGGCACTGAAGCACTTAATGTTGACTACGGCTTCGCTAATGGTGTCTTCGCATATGGAGGTGCAACGGAGCTCACTCGTTCTATGATGAGCGAAGAAGAAATTGAGTTTCAAGAGGAAATGTCTAATAAAGATTCAATAGATCCGAACCCTCCTGTTCCATACTCTGATGATGTGAGAGAACGAGCGACGTTACTAAGTACTCCATTAAAAGATTTTGTAGATCAATCAACATTACAGTTCATTCTTGGAACTAGAGACTTAAGCGAATTTGATCAATATGTAGAAGAGTTAAAAGGAAGAGGCATGGATGAGTATGTAGATCTATCAAATGAAGCCTATGAGAATTATAAAGAAGCAGTTAAATAACATCTAAACAAAGAAGCTGTCTGTGCCTCAGGCAGCTTCTACCAAAGAAAGGTTGTGAGACGATGAACACACCACGAGAACAGGAATTTGGAGCTGGGTTCTTGTTTCAGTTTACAAATCGAGTCTATTGGTTACTCATCCTTAACTTTTGCTTCGTACTTGCAAATGGTCTATTCCTATTTTTTGTGATGTCTCTTCAACCAGATTTGTCTAATGTAATCTTTTATTATCTTGCCTTAATCCCAAGTGGCCCAGCTATTGCAGCACTCTTATATGCAACGCTAAAACTCATTCAAGAGAACGAAGAATCACCATTCCGAGACTTCATTCATGCGTACAAGGTTAATTTTAAAGACACGTTAAAATTTTGGATTCCAATCGTAACTTTTCTGTGTATTAGCATTGTGAATATAAACTACCTATCAAATCAATCGACGGTATTAAGTGAAATAATGACTATGGCGCTGTTTATGGTCATCCTTTTCTTGAGTGTACTGACAATTCAAATGTTTATCATTAACGCTAAGCTAACATTTAAAACAAAAGATTTGTTTCGGGTAGCCATTTATAGCAGTTTTAAAAATATAAAAATTACAGCAGGTAATGCGGCCATCATGTTTTTATTTTGGGTCTTGTTAAGCAGCACATCAGACTTCTTATTACTTTTTCTTGGAAGTGTTTTGGCTTATCTCATTATGTTAAATAGTCGGGCATTATTAAGATCAATTGAAGATCAATTTTGTCATAAGGAGTGATCGTTTTGGAGAAGATTTTGTTTGGTGGAGACTACAATCCAGAACAGTGGCCTAAAGAAATATGGGAAGAGGATCAGCAATTATTTGAAGAAGCAAAGATCGATACGGTTTCTATAGGGATCTTTGCGTGGGCATTGATTCAGAAGGATGAAGAGACCTATGATTTTTCGAAAATGGATGAGATGATGGAATATTTGTATCACACTAATAAGAAGATCATTCTCGCAACAGGGACTGCGGCCCATCCAGCCTGGATGGCCAACCGCTATCCAGATGTAACAAGAGTAGATTTTGAAGGTAGGAAAAGAAAATTTGGACAGCGACATAACTCTTCTCCAAATAGTCCTACGTACAAAAAATACTCTGCATTAATGGCAAGAAAAATGGCAGAGCGATACAAGGATTATGACAATATTATAGCTTGGCATATTAACAACGAATATGGTGGCGCATGTTATTCAGATGAATCTGCAATCGCGTTCCGAAGGTGGTTAAAAGAAAAATATCAATCGTTAGAAAAACTGAACGAAGCGTGGAACACGACTTTTTGGTCTCATACTTTTTATGATTGGGATGAGATCGTACCCCCAAATAATTTAAGTGAACACCTTGGTTCTGAGAATGTGACGGCATTTCAAGGAATTACATTAGATTATATGAGATTTAACTCTGATAGCATGTTAGATAACTTTATCCAAGAAAAAAAAGAAATCAAACGCTATACGCCTAATATCCCTGTTACGACAAACTTTATGGGGATGTATCGACCTTTGGATTATTTCAAATGGGCACCACATCTCGATTTTATCTCATGGGATAATTACCCGCCTGATTTGCAATCCCAGGCAAGGATGGCTTTGACTCATGATTTGATGAGAGGTCTTAAAAAAGGGAAACCATTCTGGTTAATGGAACAAACACCTAGTACAACTGCGTGTAGAGGTTTTAATCCGATTAAAAGGCCAGGCTTAAATCGACTATGGAGTTACCAAGCATTGGCGCACGGCTCTGATTCAGTTTTGTATTTTCAAATGAGAAAATCAAAAGGAGCTTGTGAAAAATATCATGGAGCCATTCTAAATCAGTCAGCTCGAAATGACACAAGAGTATTTAGAGAGTGTAAACAAATCGGGGAAGAACTTGTTACTTTAGGAGATGCATTTGTTCAAGCAGAGACCAAATCAAAGGTAGCATTTGTGTTTGATTGGGATAGCTGGTGGTCTGTTGAAATTTCAGATGGTCCATCCCGTCATGTCGGCTATCAAAAGACAATGATCAAATATTATAAGGCCATGTATGAACTAAATGTCGACATCGATGTCATTGGAGTGGATGATGACCTCACAGGATATGAGGTAGTGATTGCTCCATTGCTTCATATGATTAAAGACAATTATGATGAAAAGATTAAAGCGTTTGTGGATCAGGGTGGAACATTTATTACGACGTATTTGAGCGGGATTGTAGATGAACATGATAATTCCGTTTTAACCGATTATCCGGGGCCATTAAAGGAGTTATTAGGTATTTGGGTTGAAGAGACAGACTCGTTAGATCCAAAAGATTTCAACCAAATACATCTAAAGAATCAAGCAGAAGGCTATCAATCCTCTTATACATGTAACCTCATATTCGATATTATTCACGCTGAGTCTGCTGAAGTTTTTGCTGAATATGGTTCTGACTTTTATAAAAATACGCCAGTTGTGACAAGGAATACGTATGGGAAGGGAAACGCCTGGTATCTGGCTAGCGAGCCGGAATTTCAATTTTTAAAAGATCTATTTAATGATGTATGTGCGAATCATTCCATTCAATCCGCGCTTAATGCTCCATCAGATGTAGAGGTCGTCTCCAGGCATAAAGAGGGATTCACGTACACATTTGTATTAAATCACAACGCTAGTACTACACAAGTAGAGCTTCCGTTTACATGTGAAGATCTATTGAAAAACCGTCAGTATAGTGAAAAGACATCACTTACTATAGACGCTCATGATGCCGTCATTTTGAGATACAGAGGTGACCTTTGATGAATGCTTCTACATTCACGACCTGCTGGCTACCTAATGATAAACAAGTTCCTACAATAAGCAGTCTTCACATTACTCTTTGCTCTCAAGCTAAGGTGTTAGAAAGAGTCTGTTTAACCTATCTAAACAGACTCTACAACAAGATTGAAATAAGTCGAACAATGACGAGTCAATCAGAGATCATCATCGGAACGTTTAATGAAACAAATCAAGAGTGCCAAATTGAAATGGAATTAGATGGTTTTATCATTCGAAATGAGCAACGTAAGACATATGTTTTGTCTCTTTCTGAACAAGGATTGCTTTATGGTACGTTTCATCTAATTGAGCAACTTCAGCTTGGGTCCAAAAGAGAAGATATAAGCGTAGTGCAGAACCCATCGACGCATATTCGAATGTTAAATCATTGGGATAACATGGATGGAACCATTGAAAGAGGCTATGCAGGCCGCTCAATCTTTTTTGATCAAGACGAATTATCCTATGATGCAAAACGAATTCAACAGTATGCAGATTTACTTGCTTCAGTGGGTATAAACAAAATAAGTATTAATAATGTGAATGTTCATCGAGTAGAAACAAAGCTTATTACTGAAAGTAAACTACGTGAATTAAAGGAACTAGCAGATATTTTCAGTGAAAACTATATCACCTTATACCTGAGTATTAACTATGCTAGTCCAATTGAGCTGGGTGAATTACAAACAGCTGATCCATTAGATGATGAGGTAAAAACATGGTGGAAGCAGCAAACAAAACGAATCTATCAAACAATTCCTGGTTTTGGTGGGTTTATTGTGAAAGCAGATTCGGAACATCGACCTGGACCTTTCACCTATGGAAGAACACATGCAGATGGAGCGAACATGCTTGCAAAAGCACTAGCTCCTTTTGGCGGAAACGTATTTTGGCGCTGCTTTGTGTATGATTGTCTGCAGGATTGGCGAGATCGCACAACGGATCGTGCTAGAGCGGCGTTTGATCATTTTCAAAAGCTTGATGGGGAGTTTGACGACAATGTCATTCTACAAATTAAAAATGGTCCGATGGATTTTCAGGTGAGAGAACCCGTTTCTCCTTTAATAGGGGCCTTAAAGGCAACTAACTATGTGATAGAGTTTCAAGTGACTCAAGAATATACAGGTCAACAAATTGATCTCTGTTATCTAATGCCACAATGGAGTGAGGTCTTAGCCTTTGATACGCAAATAAAAGGTGAAGGTACAACGGTTTCTGATATTCTATCAGGGAACGTGTATCCTTCTATACAAACGGGGATAACTGCGGTTGTGAATGTAGGGAATGATTCAAATTGGACGGGTCATGAATTTGCCCAAGCGAATCTGTATGGGTATGGAAGACTTGCCTGGAATCCAAGACTCACTGCTCGTACTATTGCGAACGACTGGGTAAATAGTACGTATCCATCCGTAAACGAAGAAGTAAAGCAAATGATCGAGAAGATGTTGATGGAATCGTGGGTAGTATATGAAAACTATACGGCTCCTCTTGGTGTAGGGTGGATGGTGAAAACAGGTCATCATTATGGTCCTGATGTGAATGGATATGAGTATAGTCCATGGGGTACGTATCATTTTTCTGATCGGGACGGTATAGGAGTTGATCGTACTAAAAGTGGGAGCAACTATGTGAACCAATATACTGAGCCTGTTGCAGAAGTATATGAAGATATGACTACATGTCCTGATGAGCTTTTGCTTTTCTTCCACCATGTTCCGTATACTCACAAACTACACTCAGGGAAAACGGTCATCCAACATATTTATGATTCGCATTTTGAAGGAGTGAAACAAGTCGAACGCCTGATTTTGGCGTGGCAACAATCAAAAGACGAGCTCCCAGATGACTTATATGAACATATAAGTCATAAACTAAATGCTCAACTTGAGAATGCAAAGGAATGGCGAGACAAAGTTAATACGTATTATTATCGAGTGTCAGGAATCCACGATCAACACGACCGAAAGATTTATAGGTAGGATTAAATAAAATTTAGAAGATGATCACATCAAACTTCTTGTACATCTTCAGTAAAACCGAACCATGATGCTCGTTAAACAGCATCATGGTTTTAGTGGATGCCATTTATTTGACTAAAACAAACTAAAACTCATAAACTAGGCAAGTATGTAAAAAAGTTTTATTCCTACTTGACAGATATGATTAAGAGGGACTAAACTAACTAAGCCTATCGAAATTATTTAAGGAGTGGAGATCACTGGATATTTTATTTGTTATTATTATTTTAGCCGTTTTACTTGCCTTTGTAGGGCTGCTTTTCTTTATGCAAAAAAAGCATATATCTTTCTCAAAACGAGTATTTACGGGGCTTGGACTAGGGATTGTGTTTGGTTTGGCTCTTCAATTTTTATTTGAGCCTGACTCGTTTGTAATTGAAACCTCAGCAGACTGGATGAGTATTATTAGTTCTGGTTATGTTCGTTTCTTGCAGATGATTGTTATGCCACTAGTATTCATTTCTATTCTTTCTGCTTTTACTCGTTTGAAATTCACTAATAATCTAGGGAAAATTAGTGCGTTAATTCTTGCCACTCTAGTTGTTACCACAGCTGTTGCGGCAGGTATTGGAATCGCAGCAACAACTATTTTTGATCTGAATGCCGAACAAATTACGCAAGGTGAAGCCGAGACAGCGCGAGGCTCTTCACTTGAAGAAACGTCTGCTGGTATTGAAGCAGATACGTTGCCTCAACAGATTGTACAATTAATCCCATCAAATCCGTTTCTAGATTTAACGGGACAACGAGCGACATCAACTATTGCGGTTGTTATATTCGCTGCTTTTCTTGGCTTAGCTTTTCTTGGTATTAAGAGAAAGCAACCAGAACAGGCAGAGCATTTTGCTAAAATTACAGATACCATTTATAGCATTGTTATGCGTGTTGTAACGTTAATCCTACGTTTGACTCCATATGGTGTTCTCGCTATTATGACTCGAACGGTTGCAACAAGTGACCTCAATGCCATTGTGAGTCTCGGTGAGTTTGTAGCTGCTTCCTATGTCGCTCTTATTGCTATGTTTGTGATTCACTTGGTGATCTTATCGATCATTGGACTTAGCCCGATTACGTATGTAAAAAAAGCTTTTCCAGTGCTTGCTTTTGCCTTTACATCAAGAACAAGTGCAGGTGCCTTACCAATGAATATCCAAACGCAAAAGCAAATGGGTGTTCCTGATGGTATTGCAAACTTTGCAGGTTCATTTGGTCTTTCAATTGGACAAAATGGGTGTGCAGGAATTTATCCAGCGATGCTTGCTGTGATGATTGCACCAACAGTTGGAATCAATCCGTTAGAACCTGGTTTCCTACTCTTCTTAATTTTTGTAGTTGCCATTAGTTCATTTGGTGTAGCTGGAGTAGGGGGAGGAGCAACATTTGCTGCGATCCTTGTTTTATCTGCACTTGATTTGCCAATTGCTCTTGCAGGGGTACTAATCTCTGTAGAACCACTTATTGATATGGGACGGACAGCTTTAAATGTAAGTGGAAGTATGATCTCTGGATTGTTTACTAGTAAGGTGACTAAACAATTGGATCAAGACGTATATCAAGATCCTTCAAAGCGTTTAGATACACAAGAACTAGAAGCATAATAGGTGATGTCCATAAGCTCAGCACATTGAATCATGTGCTGAGCTTTTTTCTGTTATTGTTCTATTTTTATTAAATAGATAAGGGACTTTCTTGTTTAGCATCATCATCTGTTGCTTTTGCATATACTGTTATATGAAGAAATAGCTGAAGGAGCGAATGGTGGATGACCCTAAGACAATTCTATAATCTCCAACAAAAAGATATGACGTTTGAGCAGGTATTTCTTCAGATCAAAGCGTTTATGGAACAGCAGCCGATTGGTCATTATAAATTAATGCTTGGAACAGATTCGCAAGTTCATCCACGACAAACAAGGTTTATAACTGGCGTTGTAATCCAGCGTCTTGGTCAAGGGGTATGGGCCTGTGCGACAAAAACGATCGTCCAACGAAAAATGAATCATCTACACGAACGAATCTCCTTTGAAACCTCATTAACAGAAGAAATCGCAACCCTTTTCACAGAAAATCATAAAAATGAATTAATCCACATCATTCTTCCTCATATATACGATGGTGCTACATTTTCCATTGAAGGTCATATTGATATTGGTGCCGGTCAAAAAAATCGTACAAGAGAATTTGTTCGCGAGATGACAGGACGAATTGAATCCTCTGGACTTGAGCCAAAAATTAAGCCCGACTCCTTTGTAGCAAGCAGCTATGCCAATCGATACACTAAATAAAACAATCATTTTTAGTGCAGGTCACTGGACAGTAGATGCTTACTCACGTAGACTAACGTTGATTTGATTGATTAGAGAGAACGTGGTTTGAAGGAGAGTAAGAGAGATGGTACAAAACCCAACAGGGAAAGAACGGATTGCTTTAGCCTTTTTACTTAGTATGCTAGCTGTGCTAGGCCCGCTAAATATTGATATGTATTTACCTAGTTTTCCGGACATTGCAGAAGACCTGGGTGCACGAGAATCATTGGTGCAACTTAGCTTGACAGCTTGTTTGTTTGGTCTTGCTATTGGACAAGTCATAGTAGGACCCATTAGTGATTCAAAGGGTAGATTAAAGCCTTTAATTATATCGGTTCTATTATTCGCACTAGCGTCGTTGCTTTGTGCACTTGCCCCAAATATTACATGGCTTATTATAGGGCGCTTCCTCCAAGGACTTACGGCTGCAGGTGGTGTTGTTGTATCACGTGCGATCGTGAGAGATGTCTTTAGTGGAGCTGAACTAACAAAGTTTTTTGCACTGCTTATGGTCATAAATGCCGTAGCTCCGCTTGTTGCACCTATTGTAGGAGGGGCCATTCTTTGGTTACCTTTTACTGATTGGAGCACGATTTTTTACTTCTTAGCATTTGTAGGACTTGCTATTGTTGCTATGGTGATGTGGAAGCTAAAGGAGAGTCATCCACCAGAGCGTCGAACACCAAGCTCACTCCCCTTTACGTTAAAAACCTTTGGTGAACTATTTAGAGATAAATCGTTTATCGGTTATGCGTTAACACTTGGATTTGCTCATGGGGGTAGCTTTGCATATGTATCGGGAACACCATTTGTGTACCAAGGTATTTATGGAGTATCCCCACAAACCTTCAGTATTTTGTTTGGTATTAATGGGCTCGCTATTATTGGTGGGACGTGGCTTGTAGGGAGATACGTAGGTAGAATTTCAGAGCAGGCTTTTTTAAGAAGTGGTGTGATTCTCGCAACAGCCGCAACCGCGTTTCTATTAGTGATGACAGTATTAGAAGCTCCACTTGCTCTTATTGTTATTCCTATTTTCATTTACATGACGAGTATGGGAATGATTCTAACAACATCTTATACGTTGGGTATTAAAAAGCAAGCTCACCGAGCCGGAAGTGCGAGTGCACTATTAGGACTGTTTCCGCTTTTAATTGGGGCAATGGTAGCTCCACTTGTCGGTTTAGCAGAAGCATCCGCGGTTCCTATGGGAATCATTTTGTTTAGTACATGTCTAATTGCTCTTGGTTGTTTTTATTTTATTGCAAAAAAAGGTGATCAAGAAGACTCAATGGCAAACGCATAAACCTGAAAATTGCAGAGAGGCAAGCAGAGGTGTATGCTTTTAAAGAGAGATTTGATTTTGTTAAAAGAAATAGGAGGCGCTTCTGATCGACACATCAAATGATATTACCCTACACCTCATTCGTCATGGTCAAACAATTTTTAACTTTCAAGATAAGGTACAAGGATGGTCTGACACACCATTAACTGAAAAGGGACGTACGGTTGCAGCTCGCCTTGGTCGTGGATTAAAGGAAAGAAGTATTGATGCGATCTATTCAAGCGACAGCGGCCGAGCCATTGAAACGGCAACGCTAATACGTGAACATAGTGAAAAGACAGACCTTGCCTTAAAAACAGTAAAAGGACTCCGAGAAATGTATTTTGGAAACTATGAAGGTGGACCTAACCCTGTTTTATGGGACGAAGTGAGAGAAAAAATAGTTCAGAGATACGACAAGGATGGCATCACACGTTCTGACGCTGATATTGATGAAATATGCCAAACCGTTTCATTACTTGATCCAGAGGCCGAAGAATGGGATGCCTATACAAAAAGGTTATTCGATTCCTTGCAAGCCATCGTAGATGACGCTGAAAAGAATGGTCACAAAGATGTATACATTGTTTCGCACGGCCTAAGCATCCGAGTCATTCTTCATGTACTAAAATACGAAAGTGGCTATCTAAAAATCGAAAACACCAGCATATCCGAACTAATCTACAAAGCAGGAGCTTTCTCAGCATTCGGTTCCGTAAACAACACAGACCTACTAGTAGTAGAAGAAGAAATCATAACAGAATAACCTTCATATTAATGAAGAAAAAAACCTCTCAGAACAGTAAACTGAGAGGTTTTTTGATGTTGTTATTTTCTTCTTTGTCCCTCGAACTTAGCGGAAGGGATGGGGAGGCCGACTCCTAATGGAGTAAAGGGCAGTGTTGAAATACACTGGCGTAGCCAGTTTAGTTCAACGCCCGCCATTGGAAAGCGTACCCCCCATCCCTGGAGCGGGTTAGAAGCACTAATGATCGACGCTTCTCAACTTTTGAAAGTATACGTAACCAAAGGTATGCTTTGAATTATACCTTCTCAATAAACTCCACCTTAAATTCTCCAACCTCACCCTCGTGGTATAAATTAGTAATCGACGTAGAGTAAGAATGAATAGTAGCTTGAAAAGATAGCTCTTTTGAAGGAACTTGAATATGAAAATCATTTTTGTAAAGCAACACTGCAATATCATGGTACTGTTCATGTGTAACATCAAAAACAACACCAAGAATTTGTGATTCTCCTTTTGTATCTTCCCAATGTTGCTTCGCTATAATAACCGTATCATTTATGGTAATCGTTAATTGCTCAGACATAATAGTAAGTTCCTCCTTTTTGCATACCAAGTAATCCAGTATAGTGAAAGAGTACCTTAAAAAAAGCTAAGGGGGAATTAAAATGACTCACACAAAATCATGGAAAGATGTAGACTCATATTTTGAAGAGAAATTAATCCCAACAAATTCCGTAGTAGAAGACAATCTCAACAGAAATCGTAAGGCAAACCTGCCAGAGATTGACGTATCACCCACACAAGGCAAGCTGCTTCATTTGCTTGCTAAAATGAATCGATCCACTTCTATTCTCGAAATTGGTACACTTGGTGGATATAGTACAATCTGGCTTGCTAACGCATTGCCTGCAGAAGGACATTTACTTTCACTGGAACTAGAGGAATCCCATGCAGAAGTAGCACGTAAGAATATTCAAGCCGCAGGACTAGAATCTAAAGTGACCGTCCTCGTTGGTAAAGCGACTGACCTGTTACCCACTTTACAAAGGAACGGATATAGTCCGTTTGACTTTATATTTATTGATGCGGATAAACAGAACTACCCCACTTATTTCGAATGGGCTCTGAAGCTTGCTACCAATGGTGCAGTGATCATCGGAGACAATGTAGTTCGCAATGGTGAGGTGAGAAATAAGGATAGTGCTGATGATCGTGTCCAAGGTGTGCGTCACTTTATGGATCTCTTGCAACAATCCGACGAAATAGATGCAACCGCGATTCAAACGGTTGGTAGTAAAGGATATGACGGATTTGTATTAGGGATTGTAAATAAGAAGAATAATGAATAGAAATAGACCCCTTTGCTAATAAAGGGGGTTTTTATGTGTATTCCTAAAAAATAACTGAATTTATATAAAAGGATTTATATAAATTATACAGAATTTATACATACATATGACTTGAGAGGGTGCTGTGTATGAGTTTAAACTTGATTCCAGGTTTTACTGATTTTCAACGTACTTATTCAGAATTATCACAGCTTCCTTTTTTTCGAATAAATGAAGGGATTGCCTCTAATCACATTACAGTGAAAGGTAGAAAAATGATTAATTACTCCACCTATAATTATTTAGGTTTAAATGGAATGAGTGAAATTAATTATGCGGTAATGCAAGCGTTGAATCAATATGGTACCTCTGTTTCCGGTAGTCGGCTTTTAAGTGGGGAAATTTTGCTTCATCAAAAGCTTGAACAAAAAATAGCTGATTTTATTGGAGTTGAGGATTGTCTAGTTCAAGTAGGAGGACATAGCACTAATGTTAATACGATTGGCCAATTAGTTTGTACACAAGATTTGGTGGTATGTGATGCTCTTGTTCACAACAGCATAATTCAAGGTATTCGTCTCTCCGGTGCTAAAATGATTCGATTTAAGCATAATGATATGAGTCATTTGGAACAAATTCTTGAGAGGTTCAGAAAAAAGTTTCAAAATGTATTAGTGATTGTAGAAGGTGTGTACAGTATGGATGGGGATCTTTGTAAGCTACCCGAACTAGTCGTATTAAAGAAAAAATATCAAGCGTTATTAATGATAGATGAGGCTCATTCAATTGGAACAATAGGAGTAGGGGGTAGAGGGATCACGAGTTATTATCAAACTGACGCTGATGAGGTTGATATTCTTATGGGTTCTTTAAGCAAATCACTTAACAGCTGTGGTGGATATATTGCCGGGGGAAAATCATTAATTACGTTCTTGAGATATAATTTATCCGGTTTTGTTTTTAGTGTCGGTATGAGTCCTTCTAACGCAGCCGCAGCCTATGAATCTCTTGATATCATTGAAAAATGTCCTGATCTTATCGAGCGTTTAACAAAGAATGCAGAGTACTTTCTTAAAAAATTGAAGGCATTAGGTGTTGATACAGGTCTAAGCGATCAATCACCCATCATTCCGCTTTTAATTGGAGAATCAGAAAAAGCACTATGGTTTGCCGAAAAGCTGTACGATAAACAAATTAACGCGATGCCCATTATTTACCCCGCAGTTAAGGAAACAGAAGCAAGGATCCGTTTTTTTATGACAGCAGCGCATACAAAGCAGGATTTAGATCAAACAATACAAGCGATCAAAGAGATCTTAGAAGAAGAAAAACACATGCATTCAAATGAATGCTACATTTAAAATGTTCACCTATCGTTTATTCCATTTATAATCTTAGAGGTACAGACACAAGCAAGCCCACTCCAGCATAAGTATAAAAGATAGACTTATAGGAGGTGGGCTTGTGTCGGGAATTCTTGCAGCAATCTCTTTTTTTGTAAAAGAAGTGGTTGTGTTTGTATCTTATGTGAAAAACAATGCGTTTCCTCAGCCATTAAAAAAAGAGGAAGAGCGAAAATACTTAGCGCTAATGGCTGAAGGGGATCCGGAGGCTCGAAATTTACTTATTGAACACAATTTGCGATTAGTTGCGCATATCGTTAAAAAATTTGAGAACACTCGTGAGGATACAGAAGACTTAATCTCAATTGGGACAATCGGACTGATTAAGGCGATTGAAAGTTATTCTGAAGGCAAAGGGACAAAGCTCGCTACGTATGCAGCGCGCTGTATTGAAAATGAAATTCTCATGCACTTAAGAGCATTAAAAAAAGTAAGGAAAGACGTTTCTTTACATGATCCAATCGGAACAGATAAAGAAGGGAATGAAATTACTCTCATTGACGTTCTCCAAGAAGATGCTGCTGACATTGTGGATGTAATTCAAACAAAGATGGAGAAAAAGCAGATCTATGAGTATATCCATGTGCTAGATGACCGGGAAAAAGAAGTGATTGTTGGTCGCTTTGGCTTAAGCTTAGAGGAAGAGCGAACTCAGCGAGAAATTGCTAAAGAGCTAGGAATATCAAGAAGTTATGTATCCCGAATTGAAAAGAGAGCCCTCATGAAGCTGTTTCATGAGTTTTACAAACAAAGTAAAGGCAAAGGTTAATAAAGGAACGAAGACCATCTAGTTTACTGGATGGTCTAATGTGGTTACCTCAAGCATTTATTCATTTCATTCATATAAACATATTGAGTTAGATTAGGTAAAAAAGGGTAATAGAGATTTATAGAAAATATCTTCCGAATAGAAACGGAGGAAAGCTGAGGTGGTAGGGTGCGAGGTCCTGGTAGGGGATTCATTATATTTAATGCTTTGATTTTTTATGTTTGTTTCATTTTTGGTACATCTTTTCTTCTTATGAAAGGAAAAGATTTCATTAAATATGATGTAAGTCCTGGTCCAGTCCCTATACTCACAGTGCTCAGCTTAATTGGAGCGATATGGTTAACGTACCGATATAAAGTGATGAAAAAGAGAGGATTTTAGATTATGATAATGGGATAAATAGGCGGGTAGCTCTTTTAGCTATCGGTCTTTTTTTATTTAAATAATAGACTGAGAAATCAAATAGTTATTTTGAACTGCATTGATTTATGTTTAGTCTAAAGACTTATGTATTATATAAGTCTAAAATACTATAATATAAGTTTTTTATCTTGAATATTTAATACTTATTCTATAAGATACATAATATAGTAATATAATAGTCGTAAAGGAGTATTGTATGAAGTACAACGTAGAAGCATATTCATTTATATTAGTCATTCATCGAGGCATTATCAAACGATATTCGATCCCTTCCCATATGCATGAATCTTTAAGGTCAATGTCTACCTATTGCAAGGATTCAGTTGATACAACGATGTATAGAAAGATGGTTCATGCAGCGGATATTCATCATGATATGAGTAGGTTTAGAAAAATAACGAAACAGAACCTAGTCTTCCTTGATAAATTCTCGAAGGAATTTATTCAGCCATAATGTAAAGACACTTTCAAAGTTATGATTTTTAATAATGGGTTTAAGAACAGAATGATTAGGTTATATGAAGAGGGAAGCGAAATAAAGGGAGTCATGACTATGCTGGATACACTTGAAGTTCAGTTATTAAGAAGAGAGTTAACCCGCTTAAGTAGGGAGCGTTACAAAAATAGCTCTATGAAAAAAGAACTAACCATTCAGATCAACCTCATACGTACGGTGCTACTTTCTGAAGCGACGGGTTAAGGGAATCAAGTATTGTTAGTATTTTTATAAAAAAAGCCATAAGAGCTAACGGTTTGTGCCGACTCTTATGGCTGTTTGTTTTATACAGTTAAGATGGATCTGAAATTTTTACTAATTGTTTTCCAATGTTCTTTCCAGTGAATAAACCGTTAAAAGCTTCAGGGATGCGATCAAAGCCGTCAAGGATTGTTTCCTTAAATACGATCTCTTTGTTTTTTACATATTCGCTGAGCTCACTGTACGCTTTTTCATACTGGTCAGCGTAGTCGCCATAAAGAAATCCTTGCATTCTTGCACGAGTTTTGACTAAGTAGGTTTGGACACGGGGGCCACTATCCTTTTCCCCTTTTTTCAGATTATAAGCAGAGATTGCTCCGCAAACGGGAATTCGTGCTAATGGATTAAGAAGTGGCCAAATATGGTCAGACACTTCGCCGCCGACATTTTCAAAGTAAACATCAATTCCATCTGGACACGCTTGTTTCAGAGCTTCTTCCATATTGTCTTCTTTATAATTGATCGCCGCTGAAAAACCAAGTTCATTCACTAGAAAGTCTACTTTTTCCTGTGAGCCAACAATGCCTACTGCACGAGCTCCTTTTAGGCGTGCTAATTGTCCTGCAATTGAACCAACAGCACCAGCAGCGCCTGAGATGACAACCGTTTCGCCTTCTTTAGGTTTGCCGATATCATCTAGACCAAAATAGGCAGTTAAGCCAGGCATACCAAGAGCTCCAAGCGCCGCTGAAATAGGGGCACCATGCATCTCTAATGTACGTACTTGATCAGGCTTTACAACAACATATTCTTGAAAAGGGAGCAGGCCTGAAACGATAGTCCCTTTAGGTATAGATGATACGTTTGATTCAATTACTTCAGCAATGCTGCCGCCTGAGATGGCTTGGTTTAGTTCGAATGGGGCGATATACGATTTAGCATCGGACATACGGCCACGCATATAAGGATCAACAGAAAGGTACAATGTTTTTACTAATAGCTCGTTGTCATTAGGAGATCCTATTTCAATTTCTTTTGTAGAAAAAGTGTGTTCGTCAGGTAATCCATTAGGACGTTCTTGAAGTTGCAATTGTTTTTGCATGAAAAATCCTCCTGTATTTGAATTCAATCTAATGTAACACGGGTAAAGGTCAAAAATAAAAATATTTGCCTATCTATTCAGAGGAAGGACGGATAAGAATGAAAGCCAAAGGAATCATTATTTTAAGTGGAAGCATTATTGTTGCGGCACTGCTGGTCTTTTTAGTAGTGTCCCAACAAACGGATGAGTATGTAATAGATGAACAGGAGCAAATACCTTCACCCTCTGACGCGCTTTTTACAAAGTCGAATACCGAACAATCATTTGAAGACGAGTTACTTGAACGAGTAGATGGTGAAGATGATTTACAGGTGGCGGTAACTGGGAGCAGTGTGGCAGCTGGTGAAGGGGCCAGTGAGTATAATCAGTCATGGGCCGCACTTTTAGAAGGTGAGTTGAATAGGAATGAATCCTTGCCACCTGTAGAAGTAGAAAATTTTGGAGTGAGTGGGTTCAAGGTCAGTGATCTGCTTGCTGAGGGTGTGATTGATGATATGATCAACTCAGAGCCCGATGTGGTCATCATGGAAACGAGTGTTATCAACAGCTACTTTCATGAAGAACCTCTTGATGAGACGAAGCAATCTATTCAAACGGCTGTAGATCAAATTAAAAACGATCTACCAGATACGTATTTGGTTTTAATCGCTCCAAATCCAATTAGTGAATCGATTTTCTCATTTTCTACGAATGAATTAGAGTTTGAGGAATATGTTCTCGCTACAGAAGAATACATCCTCGAATCCGAATGGGATTATTTTGATAGTTACAATGCGTGGACAGAAGAATTAGAATATAGAGAAGAGGATTTGGATAATTTGCTAGGTGACGGTGTTCACCCAAATGATGAAGGGTATCATTTGTGGTATTCCTTACTTAATGAATCAGTTGTTCAGTATGAATAAAACAAAAAGCATGCTCATGGTTTGGTTAGTCAAACCATGAGCATGCTTGTTTTAATTGATTGATTGAATGTGGAATCTATCGATGTAATCTTGTAATTTAGAAAGATTTTGATTGTCACTGATAAAGGCAAGATGACCATCTGGGCGAATTAAATATAGCGTATCTTTTGTGAATCCAGCTTTTTTCATACTTGAATGCCATGGCCAGTTTTTTAAGGATATTGATGTGTTTTGAGCAAATGACTTTACGTTTTCAGAAGCCTCTCCATAAATATGAACTTGCCAGTCACCACTCTGAAGGGCTTCATAATTGTCTGCTGCTGATGGATCAAGCCATGGTAGCCGATCTCCTCCGCGCAAACGTCCTGATTTTCCGTGACTTAATATGCTTTTTCGATAGCGTATGTGAATTTGTGACATCATTCGAAAAGCTAGTTTACGACTAAATGTCAATCGACTGGCAAGTGGCACAATACGAGGAAGTACGATGCCTCGTAACAAAAGACCTCGCAAATTACGGCTTACCATCGCTTTAAATGCTTGATCCGTCGTAGCAACCAATTGACGTGCAAATCTTCTTCTTTCAGCTGTATATGAAGGAAGAATAGATGCGGCAGCTTTCTTTTTTAAGACGGCAGCAAGCTTCCAAGAAAGGTTCACAGCATCTCCAATGCCTGTGTTCATTCCTTGTGCCCCTGTCGGACTATGTATGTGAGCGGCATCCCCTAATAAAAAGACACGGCCTTTCATAAATTGTGAGGCTACTCGCTTGTGTACTTTAAATGTAGAGAACCAATTCATTTTTTTCACTTGTATGTCTAGAAGACTGTTTAGTGACGGCTGAATATCTTCAAAGGTTATATCGGGTTTTTCAGCTAGCAGTCTAGGAATAATACCGACAAGTCGCTGTGTTCCTTTGCTTCTTACAGGCAATACCATACAAAACCCTTTTTTTGATAGGGCAAGGTTAATATCTGTATTGGAGGTTGCTTGACCTTTTGCTTCTACATCAGCGATATAAAACAGATCCTTATACGTCGTTCCTTCGAATGGGACGTTAAGATCTTCACGAATAGTACTTGTTGAACCATCACAGCCACATAGATAAGCTGCTTGAATCGTTTCCTGACGGCCATTGTGCTCAATTACGGCCTCAACCCGATCGCTATGATTAGCAAATGAAATCAATTCAGTTTCCCAATCAACATGAATGCCAAGGCGTTTCAAATGGTGAACGAGCAGTTCTTCGTGTTCATCCTGAGGAAGACTGAGAACAAAAGGGAAGGGACTTAACCCTTTTCCGATATTACCTAGATTTACGTATCCTACTTCCTTTGATGCTTTATGAATATGAGCAGCTGGCATTTTGATACCTAAACTTACTGCGTCATCTGCAACATTTAATTGATCATAGTATTCGAGTGTTCTTGCGTGAACACCGATTGCTCGAGATTTATGATTGGGACCAGATCTCTTATCAATGATGCGGTAAGGAATCTGATAATGTGTGAGTCTGTGGGCAAGAGCTAACCCTGTTGGTCCTGCTCCAACAATTAATACAAGAGGCTGCGTCATCATTATCTCTCCTCGTCTTGCATCTATATTATTATAACGTTCCCTTAGTTCTACACTTTCAAACGAAAAAAAGAGCCTCGTGTGAAGGCTCTTTCTGGGTGTATTAGTAAACGTAGCTCGCTCCAATAATTACAAGCAAGATAAACAAAACGATGATAAACGCAAAGCCGCCTCCTGCAAAGCCGCCGCCTTTTCCTCCTTCATACTCTCCCATGTTGCCACCACCTTTCAAAAGCATAAGATAGCTTATGCAGAACAAGCGAAAGGGGTACTTAGTTTAGAAAAATCATGAAAAAGTCAATTCTACTCCCAATTCGTTTGGTGATAAGACATCTCCCAGAATAGATATTCAAAGCGGCTTGATGTGATAAATATAGTTTCTAATTGCTCTTGCTCTCTGTCGTTTAAAGAAGAGGCGAGTTGATCAAGTTTAGTACACAACCATTCTGCAATCGCTGCGAACTCATCATCCTGATACATTTGAATCCATTCCCCGTAATGAGCATGTTCGGATGCTCCAGGGATTTCTGCAAGCTTCTTGCCGATCTCTGAGTAGCTCCAAGCACAAGGTAGGATCACTGCAATGAGCTGAGCTAAAGAGCCTTTTTGCGCTTCGCTAATCATATAACTACTGTAAGCGATCGTTGTTGGAGAGGGTTGAGCGTGTTCTAATTCATCCTCAGTAATCCCAAGACGTTTAGCATATGAGCGATGCAAGGACATTTCTTCTGTGAGTGTAGATTGCAAATAGGTTGAAAAGGTAGCCATTGTCTCAAGATCGGGTGCCTTGAAAGCTCCAAGTGCAAAGACACGAGAGTATTCAATTAAATATAGATAGTCCTGTTTCATGTAGTATTTAAATGCTTCAAGATCTAAAGTGCCAGCTCCAATTTCTTGAACAAAGGGATGCTCATGATTCGCTTTCCAAATGGAATCTGCTTTCTGGCGTAATTGTTGGGTAAAAGACATAAGCTCACTCCTTAAAATTTAGGTTTGGCCAGGAAGGCCTTTTAGACGAAAACCCCAGTGGTTCGTTGGTCCATTTCCTGTTCCGAGTTCCAATGTATGAGTAATGGAATCAGTGATAAAAGCTTTTCCAGTCGCAACTGCACTTTCAATGGAGTGACCTTTTGCAAGCTCAGCAGTAATAGCTGCCGAAAAAGTACAACCAGTTCCATGTAGATGCTTAGTATTGGTGCGGTCTGCATGAAGGCGAGTGATTATGCCATTTGCATACAGGACATCTGTAGAATGATCCGTACGATAACCACCCTTTATGACCGCGGCCTGAGCACCAAGCTCATGTACAATCATTTTTGCTGCACGTTCCATATCATCAATTGTTTCAATGTTCATCTCTGTCAGTTCACTTGCTTCAGGAATATTTGGTGTAACAATAGTTGCAAGCGGGACGAGCGTTTGGCGTAAGGATTGTCTTGACTGAGCATCCATAAGAGGGTCGCCACTTTTGGCAATCATAACAGGATCACATATGTATGGAACCTGAAGATTTTTAAGATAATCAACAAGAAATTCCATCATTTCTGGCGTTGCGATCATTCCTGTTTTGACCGCAGAAGGGGGGATGTCGGTAATAACAGAGTCCAGTTGTTTCTCGATTAGTTCTAGCGGCATATGATTAATCATTTGTACACCTGTTGTATTTTGAGCTAAAACAGTTGTAATGACACTCATTCCAAAAACCTCTCGTTCCTGGAATGTTTTTAGGTCAGCTTGAATACCTGCGCCGCCTGTTGGATCCGTACCTGCAATTGTTAAGGCTGTATGAATGGACATGCTTGTTTCCTCATTTCTATTCTTCTCGTTTTGTATTACACCAGGTCGGAATAAACGTCAGCAATGTTTTTGTAAATTGGATGAGCTCATCAATCGAAATTCGCTCATTCACTGCATGTGCATGCGCTAATTGACCAGGTCCATAAATAACCGTAGGAATTCCTGCTTCACCAAGCCAACCTCCATCGTTCACAGAAGTAGACATCGATATCTCTGCTTCTTGCCCTGTGATTCGTTCATGCGCCGCTTTCAGTTCTTTCACACCGGATGACTGTTCATCAATTGCTAGAGAGGGAAATATCTCACCACGCTCTTCAATCATTGAACTACCTCCCCAAACAAAAGTAGGAGGGCATGTCTTCATCCATGGATCAGCTGCCGCCGCTTGCAATAAATGTTCCTCAATTTCTTTTGTGACCGATTCATACGTCTCATTTGGGTAAAAATGTACAGTGATCCAAAGCGAACATTTATCAGCAATAAAGGCAGCATGACGGCCTCCTTCAATAACTGCAGGATTGATGGTGTTTGTTCCGGGTAGAAACCCAGGATACGACTTTGTGACGGCCCAGTGCCGTTCAAGCTCTTGTAGGCTTGTAATTAGTTTAGCCATCTTTTCAATTGTACTAGCCGCGTGTAGATTCCCTCCAGCGTGCAACATCTGCCTTCTTTGACCGTCATGATGTGTTGTTGGACTTTGGAGAGTGATCCAGCCAGTGATGACGCCTCCCTGTCCTTGGATCTTGGAGGCACTTGTATCGGCTACAATAGCAAAGTCAGCTTCGTATCCACGTTCGCAGCACTCTTTGGTTCCGGCTTCTCCAACTTCTTCACCAACAACTGATTGTAAAATGAGGTCGCCTTTTATAGGGATATTGGCTTCGTGAAGCAGTTTCAGTGCAAACAAGCAAGCGGCCATGCCACCTTTCATATCTGCGGTTCCCCGGCCAAAAATGTGTCTATCTTTGACTATAGCTTCAAAAGGGGGAGAATCCCACGGTTCATCTTCTTCAATAGAAGCTACATCCACATGACCATTTAAGATCAAGCTTTGATAGGTTAGATGATCTTGCCCTTGTTTTTTGCCGACAATATTTGGATCACCCGGGTAGACATCCCACTGGTCAACGGAAAAATCGATGCCTTGTAAGTAATCAGATATAAAAGACTGAATGGGCTCGGTATTTCTGGCAGGGGGACTAGCCGTCTGAAATGAAACCAACTTTTTAACAAGTGCTATTAATTCATCTTCTCTTGCTTCAACTTGGTTTGAAAGATCAGTTAAATGACTCATCGTCTTCTCCTTTCCATAAAAAAAACACCGCTTCTAGTAAGAAGCGGTGGGCACGTCTGTCCAACAGATGAACCATACTAAATTATGTATGGAGTATCAAGTGCCACTTTCCTACGCTAGTACTAACTAGATCAGGTAATTAGGGTTAAGGCAACGCCTCTCTCAGCATGGTGCACCCCTAGTGGTTTTTTTGTAAAAGATCATTCTAAGAGTGAGTAGCTTGTCTACTCATCTTTTTCAGAAATGATTAATTAACAGCGTCTTTAAGTTGTTTACCTGGTTTGAACGCAGGGTTTTTTGTTGCTGGGATTTCGATTTCTTCCCCAGTTTGTGGATTGCGGCCTTTACGTGCAGAACGCTCACGTACTTCAAAGCTACCAAAGCCAACAAGTTGTACTTTTCCACCTTCAACTAGTGATTGTGTAATACTGTCAAATACTGCATCTACAGCTTTAGAAGCATCTTTCTTAGAGAGATCAGCTTGCTCTGATACTGCGTTAATCAAATCGGTTTTGTTCATGAGAAAACTCCCTTTCATTCCTTAAATTAGAAAAGACTATTAAACATCAAGTGTGTAACAATCTTGTTTCTGACAAGTCTATAATAACCTGCCCTTCAAATTTACTCATGAATGCTAATGGTGTCAAGACATTAGGGTTAAATAAACGCTTAATAGAGACTTTTTTATCATTTTTTAGCAAAAAACATTGAATGGTAAGAGGGTTCGAGTCTAATTGAATCACTTAATTAAGTGATTCAATTAGATCTTTCGAACACGAAATGGACTGACCATTAAAAGCGAAAGACCAATTATGGCATACATGAATACATAAATTGGAAGGTGATTGACGAATAGAGTCAAAAATGCAAGAATACAACCAGCAGCTGTTATTGGCAGTCCAACAAAAAAGCCACTTGAATCGGTTACATTAAACCTTGCAAGTCTTAATGCTCCACACATAATATAAATAATGGTGAAGATTCCTCCAGTAAGATTAAATTCACTGAGAGCAGCTTGATAGATTAACATTGCTGGAGCTACCCCAAATGAAATAATATCGCTTAATGAATCGAGTTGTTTACCAAGTTCTGACGTGGCATTAAATTTTCTTGCTGCCGCTCCATCCAGTCGATCAAATACTGCAGCAATCGCAATAAGTAGAAGTCCTACTTGTAATTGACCATGAAATACATAAATAATAGCTAAAGCACCAAATCCTAAATTAATCAGTGTCAAGGCGTTAGCGATTTGACCTTTAAGCTTCCTGAGTGAAGCGTCAAGCCGATGTAATAGGAACACCTTCGTTCACACTCCTTTGTTAATGCAAAAACGACCACACAGTTAGTAAAAACTGTATTATTATATAAGTATATCACGAGATTAGTTGAATAGAAACCGAGTCTGATTGAAATAGAAAATGTGATTGATGGGGGAAAGACGTAATGAAAGGTTTTCGCTGGTTCTTTTGTGCCTGTGTTGAATTAAGCAATCGTCCGTTTTTATCAAAACAACTTAAGGCATTTGCGACATCAAGCTTGAGTAAGCCATTTGTTCCTTTATTTGTGAAGACATTCAACATTAATATAGAGGAGGCTCAATATCCACTAAAACAGTATAGCAATCTTCATTCTTTTTTTATCCGTGAGCTTAAGGAAAATAGGCGGACCATTCATGCTCATTCAGATAGTGTAATCAGTCCTGTCGATGGGATCTTGGCGGAGCAAGGAAACTTGAGTGCAGATAGTAGTTTTGTTGTGAAAGGCCAACGCTACTCCATTCAAGATATGCTAGGCTCTGATACGTCTGCTTCGCTGTATGAGGGCGGACAATACCAAGTGTTGTATTTGAGTCCAAGTCACTATCATCGGTTCCATGCGCCACTTTCTGGGGCAATACAGAAGCGTTGGACACTTGGAGCGCGTTCTTATCCAGTGAACCATTGGGGGATGACCTACGGCAAAAAACCATTGTCAGGTAATTATCGAGTGATTTCTGAGTTTGCGACAGCTTATGGTGCAATGGCCATGGTGAAGGTAGGGGCCATGAACATTAATACCATTGAACTGACTCATCAGACAGACAAGCTAGAAAAAGGCGACGAGGTTGGGTACTTTTCATTTGGTTCAACGGTTGTCTTAATATGGAGCAAGGACATGGTGACCCTAAATGACTCAGAGTCTCCTAAAGAGGTTCAAATGGGGGAAGCAATTGGACGAGTGAATGTTCACAAGTCCGCATAAGCAGAAAGAAGAGGCTGAGATAAAAGTCTTCTAATTACAAAAAGGGCCGAACAATGGTTTGTCATTGTTCGGTCCTTTTACTTAAATAAAATGAAACTCTCTAGAAAATCGCTCCGTTTACTGTGGCGAGGGTGAGTCACGCAATACCCAAGTAAAGAAGGGTTCAGAGGTTATCTGAATTGGGGTCCTACGCTATCGCTCCCGAAAATGGGGGGCACGCTTACCGCGGGAAGGCATTGAACTAACCGGGCAAGCCCGTTCATTTCAATATGCCTTTTTATCCCGCAGGTGTCGGCCCTCCATTTTCGTCCGCTTGTTTAGTGGTAGGCGTCCAATTGACTAGACAACTTTAAGATCGTTGCGACTTCTTCTTATTCTTTGTCATACGTTTTCTTAAGGTCATCTACTGACTTAGGATCATGTAATGGAATGCCCACTCGATGGGCAGAGCGAGCAATCATTAATGCAGCCATTGGGGCTGTTAAGAATATAAACAATAAGGCTAATAAAATCTTGCCTACAACCATTTGTTGTTCAATAAGAAAAAACAAGAAAACTCCTATGAGGAGAAGAACAGTACCAAGAGTAGAACTTTTCCCCGCAGCATGTAATCGGGAATACACATCAGGAAAGCGATTTAAGCCAACTGATGCCACTAGACAAAATAGTGAGCCGATAACCAAAATAATTGAAATAACCCATTCAACGGCGTTCAAAGAGATCACCTCTCTCTAGAAACTTCGACATAGCGACTGAGCCAACAAACGCGAGAATCCCGATGACTAAGATGACTTCAGAATAGGCAATGGATTGCTGACTAACCATGATGGTTCCAATGAAGCCGACTAATATTAATCCAAAGGTATCAAGCGCTGCTATGCGATCAAACGTTGTTGGACCGAGCAGGGCTCGAGTGAAACAGAGCAGCATGGAGAGAGCAAGGATAAGTTGCACAACCATTATAACAGTTGAAAACATTAGCGTGTCACCTCCATAATTGCTCGTTCAAACGTATCGTGAAAGCCTTTAATCATCTCTTCCCGATTTGATATATCAAGTGCATGTACATAAATAATTTGGTTGTCCTCAGAAAAGTCCATGGATAATGTACCTGGTGTTAAAGTAATTAAAACCGCAAGTAAAGTAATTTCACCTGGTGACTCGAGTTTTGTTGGAACAGCAATGATTCCTGAATTCACATGGATCTTGGGAGAAAGAACGACTTTCAGCACATCAATATTTGCTTGGATAAGCTCTTTAATGAATAGCAGCAACAGCTTGATGACTGCCCATACTTTGTACAAGTAGACACGGTAGCCAAAAAATCGCTGAAATAGCCATAACGTCCCAATACCAATGACGAAACCGATCGTAAAGTCAACGAATGTAAAACTGTTATTGAATAACATCCAACTGAAGGTAACGATGACATGTATAAAAAGTTGAATACCCATCTGCTTACCCTCCTAGTACGGCTTTAATGTATTCGCTTGGTGTTAACAATTGCTCAGCAACTTCTAAAGAATACTGAAACATTGGTTCTGCCGCAAAACCGAGTACGATGGTTAAAACAACAAGTGGAATCACAGGCAAAAGAAGTTTCGTTGTCGGAATGCTCGCCTGTTCTTCTGTGTGTGCTTGTTTTCCCCAAAACGCATAGATGAAAATCTTTAGCATTGAGAAGAGAGTAAGTAGACCAACAAGTAAGGCTACGCCACCAATAACGTAGTGACCCGTTGTCATACTATCAAGAATTAAAGGAAACTTACTGAAAAAGCCGCTTAACGGTGGAATCCCAGCAAGTGAGATAGCCGAAATAAAGAACATCCAGGCAAGCAATGGGTGGGTTTTTAACAAGCCGCCCATTTTCTTTAAGTCTGTTGTTCCTGTTACATGTTGCGTAACACCGGCTAGCAAGAACAAGGCTGCTTTTACAATAATGTGATGGGCGATGTAGTAGACGGCCCCTGCAATCGCTACTTTTGTAAATAAACCAAGTCCCATAACCATATAACCTACTTGGCTAATGATGTGATAAGACAGAATCCGTTTGAAGTCAAATTGTGACACCGCACCAAGCACACCGAAAAACATCGTAAGACCTGCAAGGATGAGTATAAGTGTGTGGGTAAAGGCGATATCTTGATTAAAAATGAGTGTAAAGACTCGGATAATCGCATAGATCCCAACCTTTGTCAGCAACGCACCAAACAAAGCTGCTACAGCTGATGGAGGCCCGTAATAAGAACGAGGTAACCAAAAGTATAGTGGGAAGAGGGCACCCTTCATGGAAAACACGATCAATAGAATAATGGCCCCGACCTGCAACGCACCAGTTTGCCCAATTTCAGCCGTTCGTTCTGCTAAGTGTGCCATGTTCACAGTACCAGTGATACCATATATATAAGAGACAGCCACTAAGAAGAGAATGGAACCGAATACGTTTATTACAACATATTTAAATGATTCACGAAGTTGATAGCTTGTTCCTCCAAATACAATTAAGATATAGGACGCAATAAGCATAACTTCAAAGAAAACAAATAAATTAAACAAATCGCCTGTTAAAAAAGCCCCATTGACACCAGTTAAAAGAAAGAGGTAGAAGGGATAATAAAAAAATGATTCTCTTTTTTTAGATAGAGTCCCAAACCCATAAAATAAACAGATCGCTCCAATGAGAGAAGCTAGAACAACCATAAATGTAGCAAATAAATCAGCGACAAACACAATGCCAAATGGCGCTGGCCAATCTCCAAACTCTAACGTCATAATGCCTTGTTGATAAACAGTAATGGCTAGGTAAATGGAAATCGCCAACATCGCAAGAACGGTTATCGAACTTAGCACTCGTTGAACCATTGGCTTGTTTTGAAACAAGATGAGGAAAGCCCCCATAAATACAGGAATTAAAACGGGCAATATTAGAATGTTATTCATCGGCAGAACCTCTTAATTTCTCTAAGTCATCTGTTTTATGAACCTTATACGTTCGATACGCTAATACCAATAGAAACGCTGTAATTCCAAAGCTAATAACAATAGCTGTCAAAATCATAGCCTGTGGTAAAGGGTCAGTGAATGTTGTCTCACCCATATTTAACAAGGGGGCAGCACCGGTGTTTAGACCTCTAGTAGTTAAAAGTAACAAATGTGCACCATGTGACAGTAGAACAAGGGAAAGAACTACTTTTAGCAAGCTTTTGGATAAAAGCATGTAGGTGCCTACAGTAAATAGTACACCTGCTACAACGGACATTAAGATTTCCATTCGTTATCATCCTCCGCAATCGTTAAGGTGATGGTAATGGCAATCCCAACAACGATAAGATAGACACCTAAATCAAATGGTAATGCGCTTGTCAGTTCGACTTCTCCAAAGAAAGGTAGTTCAAAATAATCAAAGTAATGGGTCAGAAAAGGATCGTCATTAAAAAGCATACTCCACATACCTGTGCCTAAAGATAGCATCAAACCCACCGCAATAAATGATGTAAAGGCAAAAGGGATCGCTTTTTTGATTTTTTCTCGATCAAAATTTAGATACAAAAGAAGGACCGAACAAGCTGTCATTAACCCACCAATAAATCCTCCTCCAGGCTGATTATGACCAGCGAAAAACAAATAGATTGAGAAGGAGAAGACAAAAATGACGACAATTTTAGTTAAATAATGAAGCAAGATATCATTTGAATGTGATGGTTTTCTCAAGTGTCTTCTCCTCCTTTGAATCGAAGTTTAATCATTGCAACCACACTAAGCGCAGCAATAGCAAGGACAAGTCCTTCAAGAATGGTGTCAAGACCACGGAAGTCAACAAGAATGACGTTGACCATATTGTAGCCACCACCAAGTTCTTTACTGTTTTGAATGAAGTATTCAGACACAGAAGCTAAGTTCAGATCAGATCCCATAATAAAGGAGCTTATCCCCATAAGTGTTACAAGTGAGCCAACAGCTACAGAAATGACTACATTACGTGTAACAAGGCTTTGTTTAGCTGTTTCTTTTGGCAGCTCTGGTAAGTGATAAAAAGCTAACATAAACAATAGAATCGATACAGTCTCAACAAGTAACTGTGTTAACGCAAGGTCAGGTGCACGGAATATGACAAAGAACAAAGCCATTAAGAATCCAAGAATCCCAACCATAATGATTAACGTCATTCTCTTGCGAATAAATAGGATACTAATTGTTGCTGTGATAAAAATAACAGTAAGGACCCACACATAGATTGGAATCGGTGCAGTATGGCTAACACCAAAGATAAAAGCACCATATTTAATGGCAGTGTAAGTTAGGATGAACACGATAAAGGTGATCATATAGCTAAAATAATCACGAAGAAGTCCGGTCATCTGTAAACGAGTCACAAATTGTGATCCACTAATTAATCCATCTAGCCCTCGATCGTATACAACGTTAAGTGGATCGCGTTCACGTTGATACAATTGTAAGCTTTGCCATTTCTTCATCAATAACAGAAGTGAAATGGCACCGACAACTACGCCGATTGTCATGAACAGCTCTAGGTTAAACCCATGGAACATCGAGAGGCTAATATCAAAGGATGCGTTGGTTGAAAGAGCTGGCATAATTGAAGTGACCGCTGGTTTAATGATGCTGTCTGAGAGTAAGTTTGGAAAAAATCCAAATACCACTACAAGTGAAGCTAAAAGAATAGGACTAATTAACATACCGATCGGAGCTTCATGAGCTTTCTTTTCATGTTTCTCTGGTGTGTATGTACCAAGGAACGTCTTTATAAAAAGGATACCGCAGTATAAGAAGGTAAAGATACTTGCGATCCAAGCAATGATGGGTATGAGCACAGCCCAAGTTCCCATGTTAAAGCCTTCCAACGTAATCGCATGTAACATTCCCGTAAAGAACATTTCTTTGGAGATGAACCCATTAAACGGAGGCAGACCCGCCATCGCTGCAAGACCAATTAATGAAACAGTAAAGGTAACTGGCATAATGGCCATTAATCCGCCAAGCTTTCGGATATCTCTTGTTCCTGTTTCGTGGTCAATAATTCCCACTGCCATAAAAAGACTACCCTTAAAAGTAGCGTGATTAATTAGATGCAAGACAGCGGCTACAGTCGCAACTGAATAGTAAGCTGCAGCTTGATCTGAATCAACATAATACGCGGCTGAACCTAGCCCAAGTAATAGCATAATCATGCCTAGCTGACTGATTGTTGAATAAGCTAAAATGCCTTTTAAGTCTTTTTGCCTTACAGCAGAGAGTGATCCCCATAGGAGGGTAACTAAACCCACTATTGTAATAATCCAAAACCACTGTGCCCCTCCTGCAAACAAAGGAGTCAACCGAGCAACTAAATAAATACCTGCCTTAACCATGGTTGCGGAATGTAGATACGCGCTAACTGGCGTAGGCGCTTCCATCGCATCTGGAAGCCAAATATGGAATGGAAACTGGGCTGACTTTGTGAAGGCGCCAAGTAAAACCAAAATCATAGCAGGAATAAAGACAGAACTTGCTGCGATGATATCTGCTTGTGCAATTAGTTCTCGAATACTAAAGGTGCCACTTACTCCATACAAAAGACAGAACCCTGCTAGCATCGAAAACCCACCAAATACAGTAATCAACATTGATTTCTGTGCACCATAAATGGATTTCTTTCGACCGTACCAATAACTAATTAATAATGCAGATGCAAGACTGGTTAATTCCCAGAAGATATACAGGACAATTAAATTATCTGAAAGGACAACACCAACCATTGCCCCCATAAACATTAGTAAGTACACATAAAATTGATGTAAGGATTCCTTCTTTTTATCTAAATAAAAGATGGAGTACAAAACAACGAGTGCACCTACTCCGGAAATTAGGAGAGCAAACAATAGGCTTAGTCCGTCTATATAGGCTGTGAAGTTAATGCCGAGTGATGGAACCCAATTGATGGTCTCTTGAACGGTTTGTCCGGATGAAGTAGTGGATAAAAATCCAAGGAAATAGATGAAAAGTGCTAAAGGAATGGCGAATACAATCCAACCACTATGTACTCTTTTTATGTGAAGAGCCCAAAAGGGAATGATTAAAGCTCCAATAAATGGTGCAAGTATAGCCAAATGTAAAGTTGACAATAGGGTACCTCCTCACGTCAAAGATGTATGTTAAGACGACTTCACTTAAGACTCTAGCAAAGTATTATGCAAAAGAAAAGTAGTATGATGCTTTGTCTTATAAGGGTTTTAAGATGCTTTTAAATAAGAAGAAACAGCACTGAAACAGAAACGTAAATATAAATGTATAGTTTGTCTCTTTTTTTCCAAAGCTGAATGTATAAAGGAATTAGGGAGTAAATTATGAGAACTCGAACAAAGGCGTATGTCTGTGGAGGAATATTTCTACTTATGTTTGGAGCTGGTTGGTTTTCAGATCATGCGGTGGATGAAAAGCGGTTAGAGGAACGAAAAGGTCAACAGATTCAAGGTTTTTTTGATGAAGAGTTTGGTCCAAGGGAATATATTAAGATCCGTCCAAAACAAACAAAAGAGGAGTAGCCTAGGATGGGCACTCCTCTTTTTTGACTTGTGTATATTAGGATGACAACTTAATTTTTGCCTCAAGTGATCGTTTCATAAGCTCCAGCTTAATGAGTTCTACAAATTCATTACTCAGTTCTAGTTCAATGGCTTTATAATACGTTTCAATGAGAAGATCGTCGGATAGATGTTTCATCTTGTCCTGCTGTTTACTAGCAGCAGGGTCACCTCCCTTAAAAGATGGTATGTCCACAAAAATTGAAACCTTGAACCTCTCGTTGAATGAATCTCTTTGTTTTTTTTATCCTACCATGATCTGAATACGAGAACAATCGTTCGTTTTGTCCACAGGTGGGGGTGGATAACTTGTGGTTTAAATGTGTATAAAGAATGAGATGACGTGTTATGTGTGGATTTTTGTCGTGTATAAGGTTATCCACAAACAGGGCAATTGACAGAAAATGTCGAAAAACTTAATGAATATTGAACAGAATTGGTTTTAGACGGGTGATTTTTGTGGAAATCATTGATTAAAGTGGTTGTAGACGGTATAGTTTTAGATTGATAGAAAATACGGATCGAAATGAACGGATAATTATTATAATGAGGTGTAAGCAGTGCTAAAAAACCTTTTGCCCAATCAATATGTACAAAGCATATATGAAATTAATCTAGATGAGCTTCGCCAAAATGGAATTCGTGCGATTATTACCGATTTAGATAATACGCTAGTTGAGTGGGATCGACCAGAAGCAACGCCCGAAGTAAGGGAATGGGTTAAGCGACTGACAGAGCATGATATGGTTGTCACCATTGTTTCAAATAACTCAGAAAAGCGAGTAAAGGCTTTTGCTGACCCAGAAGAAATGGTGTTCATTCATAGTGCGAGAAAACCAATGCGACGTTCATTTGTTCGAGCATGTAAGCAAATGGGAGTGAAGCCTGAAGAGACGGTAGTGATTGGAGATCAAATCTTTACTGATGTATTAGGCGGTAATCGAGCAGGACTACAAACGATTCTGGTTGTGCCGGTTGCTAAATCAGATGGGCTTGCGACTCTGCTTAATCGTCGAGCAGAACGGTTCGTGTTAAGATGGATGAGAAAGAAAGGGATGATTCAATGGGAGAATCAAAAGTGACCTCAGAGCCTATTTTTTGTACAGGCTGTGGAGTTCAAATCCAAACAGAGAATAAAGGTGAGCTTGGATTTGCTCCTCCCTCTGCACTTAAGAGAGAAGTTATAATCTGTCAGCGTTGCTATCGTTTAACGCATTATAATGAAGTACAAGATGTTTCATTAACAGATGATGACTTTTATAAAATATTGAACACAATATCTGAAAAAAAAGCACTCATCGTTAAAATTGTAGATGTTTTTGATTTTACAGGGAGCTGGTTACCGGGCTTGCACAGATTCGCGGGCGGAAACGATGTTCTTCTTGTTGGAAATAAGGTAGATTTACTTCCAAAGCTTATTAATCGGAACAAGGTCATTAACTGGATGAAATTTTCGTCTAAGCAATTAGGCTTAACACCAAAATCTGTCTCACTCATGAGTACTAAATCAGGCGAAGGTGTTCTCGAGGTTGCTTCAGAAATAGATGAGTTACGTAAGGGAAGAGACGTATATATTGTAGGTTGTACTAACGTTGGAAAATCTTCGTTTATAAATCAGCTAATTAAACAATTTGCTGGAGACACAGACCAATTGATTACAACATCACATTTCCCTGGTACAACTTTAGATGTCATCGATATTCCATTAGATGATGGACAAACGATGTTTGATACACCTGGTATTATTAATCATCATCAGATGGCTCACTATGTTTCTGAAGCGGGTCTAAAAACCATTACACCAAAAAAAGAATCAAAACCAAGGGTGTATCAGTTAAATAGTGGTCAAACACTGTTTCTGGGTGGTTTAGCAAGGATGGATTTTACAAATGGAGAGCGAACTTCGTTTGTGTGCTATTTGTCGAATGAATTGACTATCCATCGCACAAAGATTGAAAAAGCAGATACGCTTTATCAACAACATGCAGGAACGCTTTTGACACCTCCAGAAGAGGAGCAAGGTCCACTTGAGATGGTGAAGCATACATTTAAGATTTCTGATCAGTTAAGTGATATTGTATTCTCTGGTCTTGGATGGATTACGGTAAGAGGGACAGGCTTAAAGATTGAAGCCTATGCACCAAAAGGTGTAGGTGTGTCTATTCGTCCATCTATAATGTCAAGCTGAGGTGAGAGTAGTATGAAGAAGGTATTTGGATTGCTTGGGCATCCTGTTGGACATTCAATGTCGCCAGTGATGCATCAGGCTGCCTACGAACAGCTTGATATGGACGCGACCTATGTGGCTTTTGATGTAGAGCCACATAGACTGGAAGAAGCAGTTAAAGGAATCCGTGCATTAAACATTCGTGGCTGTAATGTAACTATTCCTCACAAAGTTGAAGTCATGAAATACCTTGATGTAGTTGATGAGGAAGCGAGACAAATAGGAGCTGTCAATACGATCTTAAATGAAAATGGCCAACTAACGGGCTATAATACGGATGGTAGAGGCTATATACAATCTCTTTTGCAAGTGGTACCAGAGCTGTTGGGAGCATCTATTCTTGTAATTGGTGCAGGGGGAGCAGCAAGAGCTGTTCTCGCTTCATTGTTGCCACATCAACCTAAGCAAGTGGTAGTTGCGAACCGTACGATAGAGAAAGCAACTGACTTGGCTCGTGTATTTCAACGGGATACTACAGACGTGAATGCTTCGACAATTTCGAGTGCTGCAGCAAATCTAGAGGAATATTCAATTATTATTAATACAACATCCGTTGGCATGAGCCCTCATGTTGAAGACATG
Organism: Alkalicoccobacillus murimartini; assembly: GCF_030813245.1. Taxonomy (GTDB): domain Bacteria; phylum Bacillota; class Bacilli; order Bacillales; family Bacillaceae_D; genus Alkalicoccobacillus; species Alkalicoccobacillus murimartini. Next base: position 272,533 of record NZ_JAUSUA010000001.1, read on the forward strand.
CCGATCTCTCTTGAACGATTGTCGCCAAACGCGGTAGTTAGTGACTTGATTTACAACCCACTTGAAACGAGGTTGTTAAAGGAAGCGAAGAAGCGGGGAGCGCGTGTGTTAAATGGTGTAGGCATGTTTGTTCATCAGGGAGCGTTATCCATCGAGCATTGGACGGGTATCTATCCAGAGTCAGAGCCTATGCGTAAGACAATTTTAAAGCAATTAAAGAATGAGTAAAGTTTGGTTTGGTATAAACCAAAGAAGGAGTACGTCATGTTAACTGGAAAACAAAAGCGATTTTTACGTTCGAAGGCGCATCATTTAAGTGCAATTTTTCAAGTAGGAAAAGGTGGCACAAATGAAAATATGATCGAACAAATAAAAGAAGCACTTGAAGCTCGTGAATTGATTAAAGTGAGCGTTTTACAAAATTGTGAATATGATAAAGATGAAGTAGCAAAAGCAATCACAAAAGGTGCGAAAGCTCAATTGGTTCAAGTCATTGGAAATACGATCGTTGTTTATAAAGCATCAAAAGAAAATGCCAGCCTGGTGCTGCCAAGATAGTTGTTGAAGAGAGTGAGATGTATGTCGGTAAAGAAAATCGGTTTATTTGGAGGGACGTTTGATCCTCCACACCTTGGACATATGCTGATGGCTGAAGAGGCATTGCATGAATGTCACCTCGATGAAATTTGGTTTATTCCTGTTTCTACGCCACCACATAAAGAGCGCGAGGTGACTCCTGGGGATATGCGATTTGAGATGCTTGTTCGTTCAACCTCGGAAGAGCCAAGATTCCAAGTATCAGATGCTGAAATCAAACGCCAAGGTCGATCGTACACTGTGGATACCGTAAAGCATTTCACTTCCCAGTACAAAGATCACGAATTTTACTTCATCATTGGTGGAGATATGGTAGAATCACTTAGTGAATGGAAAGACATTGATACCATTCTTGAGCTGGTTACCTTTATTGGATTCAAACGTTCAGGTAGTAGTCAAACACCACGACTATATAAAGATCGAATTCATCACCTTGATTTAGTGCAGGTTGATTTTTCTTCATCGCATATTAGAGAGAGAATTCAAGCGCAGAAGCCTATTCGTTATATGGTGCCTGATTCCGTACACTCATATATCATGGAGGGAGGTTTATATGGAGCAAAGCCGTGCATTAGAGCTCGTTAAACCTCACCTAACAGAAAGTCGTTACACACATACCATTGGTGTGATGGAAACGGCAATCATACTAGCCGAACGTTTTGGAGAAGATAAAAAAAAGGCAGAAATAGCTGCTGTATTTCATGATTATGCAAAGTATCGTGATAAAGAACAAATGAGACAGTTGGTTAGAGATGACCTTCCGTGTAAGGACATTCTTGAATACAGTAGTGAATTGCTTCATGCGCCTTGTGGTGCACATTATGTTGAAAAGGAATTAGATATAAGGGATCAAGAAATTATTGACGCCATTAAATATCATACAACCGGTCGCCCGAATATGAGCGGGCTGGAAAAAGTGATTTTTTTAGCCGATTACATTGAACCGAATAGACAATTTCCAGGCGTTGATGAGGTAAGGGAATTAGCTGAATCAAATTTGGACGAGGCAATTATTCAAATGCTAGAGAATATGATCTCCTTTTTGATCAGTAAAAGACAGTTGCTTTATCCGTTAACACTTGAGACATACAATCATTTAATTACACATTTTGAGGGGAGTTTTGATAAAGAGTGAGCGAAAATACATTATTATCATTAGCGATTAATGCAGTAGACGATAAACGTGGGGAACAGATTGTAGCATTAGATATGAAGGGGATCTCACCAATAGCCGATTATTTTGTTATTTGTCACGGTAATTCCGAAAAACAAGTACAGGCTATTGCCTTTGAATTAAAAAAAGTGGTACAAGAGCAAGGGATCGAAATTCAACGTCTTGAAGGATTTGATCAAGCGCGTTGGGTCTTGCTTGATTTAGGTGATGTGGTTGTACATGTATTCCATAAAGATGAACGCTTGTACTATAACCTGGAAAAACTATGGGGCGATGCTCCGACGGTTGAGATTGAGAAGGTACTTGGATAATGGAGCTTAAGCCAGGGTTAACAGCAACATTAACTGTAGCTCGTAAAGCTGAGTTTGGTTATTTTCTCACAGATGGTCAGACTGATGTTCTGCTTCACAAGCGTGAAGCAGGAGGGGATCATGAAATTGGTTCAACGCTAGAAGTGTTCCTTTATCATGATCACCAGAACAGACTCTCGGCTACGATGGAAAAAGCGATCGTCAAAAATGATGATTTCGCATGGCTTGATGTTATTCAAGTAAAGAAAGGTCATGGTGTCTTTCTTTATAATGGAATTACACGTGATTTGTTTGTATCCATGGATGAATTACCTGAAGATGAAGACTATTGGCCAGCTCGCGGAGATAAGGTTCCGGTTTCACTTGATTGGGATAAAAAAGGACGCTTAATGGGTGCGCTAGTAAGAGGGTTGCCACTTGAAAACGTTTCTGTTAAGGCAGATCCAATTGTTTTGAATCAAGATGTTTCTGGACACGTCTATCATTATGTTGATGAAGGTGCCCTCATTTTCACGGATAAGCAGCACTTCGCTTTTCTTCATGATGACGAAATGACTTCAAAACTTCGAATTGGTGAACGTGTGCGCGCACGAGTCGTTTTTGTACGTGAAGACGGACGTATTAACGTCACAATGAAGGCATTGCGCAGTGAACGTCAAAAGGACGATGCAGGACGTTTGTTAGACTATCTTAAAGCCCAGGATGGATCCATGCCATTTGGTGATAAATCTTCACCGGAGTCAATAAAAGGGGCATTTGATATGAGTAAGGCATCCTTCAAAAGAGCACTAGGTAAGCTTTTAAAGGAAGGGCAAATTGAACAGCGACATGGCTGGACCTATCTTAAGGATCAGACATGAGATACGCTGGCTTTGCCTCGCTTTATGATTATTTAATGTCAGAGGCACCATATGATCAGTGGGTAGAGTACGTAAGAAAGAATGTTCCAAACCAACAACTGGATGGCTTAACGTTGCTAGATGTTGGTTGTGGGACAGGTGAGTTAATGCTTGAGCTATTGAAGCAAAATGTAGAGGTAACGGGTTTAGATCTCTCGGCTGATATGTTAACTGTTGCGCGGACAAAAGCAGGTGAACAAGGTTTTAATCCGCTGCTCATTGAAGCGGATATGACGGAATTAGCTCCGCTTGCTGTCTATGACCTTGTGACTGTTTTTTGTGACTCATTGAATTATTTAGCAACGGAAGATGAAGTCAAGCTCGCTTTTGAAGGGTTTGCAAAGCAATTGTCCCCGGGTGGTCTACTTCTGTTTGATGTACATTCCCAACATAAGATTAACCACGAATTTATTGGGCATACGTTTGCTGATGCCGATGAAGATGTTTCGTACATCTGGACCTCCTTTGCTGGGGAGTATCCAGACAGCGTAGAACATGAACTGACTTTTTTCTCTATTAAAGATTCTGGAGAATATGAGCGTTTCGACGAAGTTCATGCACAGCGAACCTTTTCTATTAATCAATACAAACAGTGGCTTTTGGAAGCTGGTTTTCGGGTAGAATCTGTTACAGCTGATTTTTCACCCAATCCACCTTCAGAAAAAAGTGAACGAATATTTTTTAAAGCAATCAAGTTATAAGCAGGATTACTTAAAAGAATAGCGAATAGAACAAGGAAGGCTCTTTTATTAAGAAAGCCTTCCTTTGTTGTAGAAAGATTCTTGTATATGCTTCTGTTCCTTGTAGAATTTCTTATGAGTCCGTTGGAACAAGTGGTCAAACATCTGTCCCGTTTCATTTTTTAATACTTCTATTCCTTCTCCAGTTATTCCCCCAGGCACACAAATCCTTTGTTGAAGACTTGTTAATGTGAAACGCTCCTGTTCAAACAATTTCCCTAATCCAATCAGCATATTGGTTGCTAGCTCTGTGGCTTCTTCCTCTGATATGGCGGTTTGTCGAACGGCTGCATCTATAAAACTCTGCGTCAAATAACTAAAAAAAGCAGGACCGCAGCTTGCGATATCTGAGGACACACGTGTGATGTCTTCTTCTATTTCTAAGGGCTCAGAGATAAAGCTGAGAAGACTGGTTAAGTGATTACGATCAGACTGTGTGCATCGTTCACCATAGCTGAGCAAAGAAGGGCCAGACAATGTTTGATTGATCATGCTTGGTATAGCTCTTGCAACTTTACATGACACTTGAGTCTCAATAACGTCAACTTTTATTGGGCTTGTAATGGAAACAAGCAAGGTGGATGGTCTTAAACTCTGACTGATTTCTTCAAGTAATGAAGGGATTTGTAAAGGTTTCACACAAATAAACAACGTATCAGCGACTGCTGCAAGCCGACTAGCTGATGGCATCACATGAATGTCAGGGTAGGTTTCCTGTAAATGAATAGCCTTTTGAATGCTCCGATTGTAAATGAAGATCTCTTCCTCTTGTAACGCTTCCGCTTCTAGTAATGCTTCAACTAACAGTGTTCCCATACTTCCTGTTCCAATAATACCTATACGAGCCATAACAAACTCCTTTCTACGAGCAGGTTACTGTGCCAATATCATTATCACTATTCATATGCAAAGAACAGCACATTATGAGAGTTGATTTAAAAAAGGAGGGGTTCATGAATATGCTACGTGCTATCCAACCGTATCGTGTTCATCTAGTGGCTGGAGTAGCCTGCTGTATTGTTGTCATAGTATCTTTTTTGTTGTTTTCAAGCGGTCAATCACAAGGGGAAGCGAATCAAACGGAGCTTGACCCGTGGCTGACTCAAGAAGAGCCTGACACACCAAGCGAGGAAGATGTTGATACTGAAGAATCCTCTGTCATTATTGTAGATGTGAAGGGTGCTGTATCTTCACCTGGTATCTATAGGTTAGAAGCAAGTAGCAGAGTTGACGACGCAATCCGAGCGGCTGGAGGACTAACAGAGAATGCTGACCCAAACCAATTAAATTTTGCTATGATCCTATTTGATGAGATGCTGATATATGCACCAGAGATCGGCGAAGAAGGAGAACTGGTTATCGCTCAGGCCACTCAACCATCCAAGGAAGGGCAAGCGAGTGGCGATGATGGACCCCTTGTTAACTTGAATACAGCCACGGAAAAAGATTTAGAAACGTTAAATGGAATAGGCCCATCAAAATCAGCAACGATTATTGCTTATCGAGAAGAGCATGGTGATTTTCAAACTATCGAGGAACTGATGAATGTAAGTGGAATTGGAGAAAAATCATTTGAAAAACTTAAAGCAGAGATTACCGTAAAATAAGTGTCGATTTTTAGTTGACTGAAACCATTATCCTTTTTACACTTAGGAAGCAATGAATGTGACCGTTAATTAAGAGGAGACTGAATGATGGACAGAATTTCTTGGGACCAATATTTCATGGCGCAGAGCCATTTATTATCATTACGTAGTACATGCCCTAGGCTGATGGTAGGGGCAACAATTGTTCGAGATAAACGGATTATCGCAGGGGGCTATAACGGCTCTGTAAGCGGCGAAGCTCATTGTCTAGATGATGGATGTATGGTGGTAGATAATCACTGTATTCGAACGATTCATGCGGAAATAAATGCACTACTTCAATGCTCAAAATTTGGAGTTCCAACCGAAGGATCAGAATTATATGTCACGCATTTTCCGTGTGTACATTGTTCGAAATCAATTATTCAAGCGGGGATTCAACGTGTGTATTATGCAAAGGAATACAAAAATGATCCTTATGCTGAACAAATTTTTCAAGCAGCAGGTGTCGATTTAATTGCCGTAGAATTGGATGAAGCTATATTGGATCGTAAGTATCAGGATAAGTTAAATTTAACCGTATCTTTGTTAAAGGAACTAGAAAAAACAGATGTCTCGGAAGATGTTCTTCAAGATTTGTTACAGCAGACCCGCTCAATTTATACGAAATCATAATAAAGGAGGAGAGTAGTAATAAGACTACTAGTGATTTGTCTTGTTGCTTCCATACTTGGAATATGGGGAGGCATTCAAGGGTTTGATGTGGCAATTGTTCTGCTAACACTTATCCTACTAATCTATTGCTTACTACAAAAGCAACAGGTAAAGAAATCACTGCTCATTGCCATGATCTTTTTTATGGTGTTTTCGTTAAGAGGTATCAGCGCTGAAATGAATAATGAATCGATGTTATCTGAAGGTCATTTAGAGATTGAAGGTACAATTACAGGGGTACCTAGAATCAACGGAGACTCGATGCAGTTGCAGATTCGATTGGATGAAGGAGAACGACTACAAGCTTCTGGTTTCTTTAAAAGTGAAGCAGAGCAACACAAGTGGAGTCACATAAGACCTGGTATGTCCTGTCGATTTACAGGGAGTCTGACGCATCCTAGGTTACCCACAAATTTTTATCAATTTAATTATCAAACCTATCTATATGAACAATCGATTCATTGGGTTTACCAATTGAATCCGGAACAGACGTTTTGTAACGCTGAGAGTGGGACGTGGGCCGATCGATTCAACGGATGGCGAATGGATCGTATGGAACAAATTCTTTCGCGATATCATGAAGATGTCGCTGGGTTAATTATTGCCTTAACGTATGGCGATCGTTATTTTATTGACCAAGATATACTTCAGGCTTATCAGAAGCTTGGGGTGATTCATTTGCTTGCGGTCTCAGGTCTACATGTAGGCATGCTAACAGCTGCAGCGATGTATTTGTTAATTAGAATTGGCCTTACGCGAGAGCGGGCAATGGAGCTGTTACTGTTCGCTTTGCCGTTTTATGCATTTGCTGCTGGGGCTGCTCCACCTGTCATAAGGGCTGCTGCAATGAGTTTTGTTGTACTCTTGTGTTTGCGATTAAAAAAGAAAATTCAACCGATGCTTGGTATCTCCTTCATTTTTCTCCTTTATCTTCTGTTAAAACCCTATGTGCTTTTTCAGTTAGGCTTTCAGCTTTCTTTTCTCGTTTCGTTTTCTCTTATCCTTTCAGCTCAGTCTATTCAATCACTATGTACATCTTATTTGGGTAAAACCATGGCTGTTACATTAATCGCTCAGCTACTCACTTTACCATTGATTTTGTATCATTTCTTTGAATGGAATCTAATAAGCATCCCACTAAATCTTATATATATCCCTTTTGTCACACTGCTTGTTCTACCTGCCTCGTTTTTAGCTAGTCTCTTTGATATCTTCCTTCCAACTGCAGTAAACATCCCTTATTTTCTGCTTCAATCTGTTGTATCTCCTGTTCATCAAGTTCTTACGTATATAAATCAATTTCCGTTGTTATCTTACTCACCAGGAAAACTTCCAGTTTGGTTTATCGGTGTGTTGTATGTGTGTATTGTGCTCGTTATGTTGATGTGGGAGTCTCAAATTAAATATTGGTGGGCATTTGCCATGGTTCTACTGTTAGTGCCACTTGTAGGAATCAAGCTGCCTCCTTACTTTAATACGGAGGCGACTGTGACGATGCTTGATGTTGGGCAAGGAGATAGCTTTGTCATTGAACTGCCAAGACGAGAAGCGGTTTTTGTGATTGATACAGGAGGAGTCATTCGTTTTTCAGAAGAACCGTGGCGAAACCGAAGAAATCAATTTAATACCGGTAAGGATATCTTGATCCCCCATCTTAAAGCAAAAGGAATATCAACGATAGATTACCTAATACTGACCCACGGAGATCATGATCATATAGGAGGAGCAGAAGCATTATTAGATCGAATGAAAGTGAAAGAATTGATCTATGGTAAAGGTCCCGTTGAAAAGGAAAACGAAATTCAAGTATTAAGCGCATATAGAGACGCAGGTACAGTCATTCGTATGACTGAATCAGGAAAAACATGGTCATTTGGTGAAAATCGTTTCGCGATCCTAGCGCCTGATTCATCAGATCATGAGACCGATACAAATGAACGTTCCATTGTGCTCGCGGCCTCAATAAAGGGGGTGAATTGGTTATTTACTGGAGACTTAGGTGAAAAAGGAGAGCGGAGATTGTTAGAAAGGTATCCGAGCATCCAAACCGATGTATTAAAGGTTGGCCATCATGGAAGCTTAACATCTTCTTCTGAGGAGTTCTTAGATCAGCTTCAACCAAATGTGGTGATGATCTCTGCTGGCAAAGACAATCGTTATGGTCACCCACACCCTGAGATCCTTAGTCGGTTGCAAGAAAGACAGATGTCGATATGGAGAACGGATCTTCATGGCGCTGTTCAGTATCAATTAAATGGGCAGGGAATAAAAGTGAAGACGGCTCTACCACAAGACGAAACAGGACCTAAATGACAACAGGTCCTGTTATGAATATTGAATCGCATGTAGTTTACAGTAGACTGAAAACATCAACTAGCGAAGCAATGATAAAGAGGGTGGCAAAGAAACCAAAGGATGCGACAAACCCAATACCAGAGTCAATGGCATCATTCCGTTTGCTTTGTACTTCTTCTTCAAACTTATTCATCAAAATCCTCCTCTCTCTCTAAGTTTCAGTATAAGCGAAAGCGCTCTATTTTACTATGCTTGTTTCTAGATTTGACGCAAAATCTGACTTCTTTCACCGGTCATTGGTTACGCTGTTAAGAGTTGTCACCCATAATGTTTGCATGCATAGGATACGTTATAAAGAGACCGGTCTTGTATTTCGTGTAGAAGCGAAGATCCCGGGTTTCGTTTCTCTACGTTTATTATAAATGGAGGCTACCATTATGGTTAGTCTCCTCTTTATGTTTGTCTTGTTATTTGGCAAGATATTTTTTACACTAAACAGAAGAAGTAAAATCAAAAACGGGGTTATGATGATGGATTACATAAAGCAGTTAAAGAATATTCAAAAAGGAAAAGTGGATCCTGTTTATTTTGTGCATGGCACACAGGCATTTATTATTGAAGAAGTCATTCATGAGATCCTGTCGAGTACGTTGAGTAAAGAAGAGCAAGAGATGAATGTCCAACGTTTTCGATTGGCAGATACGCCACTTCAATTTATTATTGAGGAAGCGGAAACACTCCCGTTTTTTTCGAGTAAAAAAATTGTGATTGTTCAAGACTTTTACTTAGCAACAAGTCAAAAGGCTGAGTCCGCAATTGAACATCAAATAGAGAGTCTTGAACCTTATTTAAAACAACCATTATCTGAGACGACATTAATTATTGTCGCTCCTTATGAAAAGCTAGATGAACGGAAAAAGGTTACAAAGCAATTAAAAACACACGCAACGGTTGTTCGGGCTGCGGAATTGTCTGAACAAGAAACGATTGCATGGATACGCGAGCAGGCTGATTTACTCGGAATTGATGTACCTGATCCAGTTAAAAAACGTTTAGTAGAATTGGCAGGAACGAATTTGTTGCAATTGCGCTCTGAACTGACTAAATGTCAGCTTTATACAGGCGTAGGTGGAGAGGTAACAATGGAGGCTGTGGAGCAATTAGTAGCCAAAACATTAGAGCAATCTGTATTTGATTTGATTGACAGGGCAATGAAGGGGAAGACTGCTGCTGCGGTCACTCTTTACAAGGAAATGGTTAGAAGGAAAGAAGAACCATTAATGATTTTGGCTATGTTAACGAGACAACTACGGATATATCTACATGTTATGGAACTAAAACAGCGTTCCTATTCTGAAAAACAAATGGCTGGGATCTTGAAGTTACACCCTTATGTGGTGAAGCTTGCAGGAAAACAAGTATCGGGATATGAGGAAAAGCGATTAAAGGCCAGTATCATGGCAGCGGCAGATACGGATTATGCGATAAAAACAGGAAAACAGGAAAAGGAGTTTGCAGTAGAACTCTTTATTATTAAGTTAGGCACCCTTTCAATTTCACAAGGGGCGTAATTAATAAAAAAACGACTCCTAGGGAGTCGTTTTTTTGTGTGTGCATTAAGCAGAAAGTCCATTAAGCTGTCTAGCTAGACGAGACTTTGTACGTGCAGCATTGTTTTTATGGATAAGGCCTTTGCTTGAAGCTTTATCAATTTTCTTAGTCGCTTCAGCAAATGCTGTTTGAGCTCCTTCTGTTTCTCCAGCTTCAACGTGTTTCTCGAAGTTTTTGATGGCAGTACGTAGAGCAGACTTGTAAGCAACGTTTTGAGCACGACGCTTGTCATTTGTTTTCACGCGTTTGATTGCAGATTTAATATTCGCCATGTGTTTCACCTCCTGAGCAAACAGCCAATTCTCAATTTGTAACTAGTTTGTTCAAAGAAGAACGTCCTTTTACTCACAGTTATCAGCAATTGAAATGCCGTTTAGAATGACTTGTATAACAACAAGCATTTTATCAAAATCGCACCGTAAAAGCAATAGTTCTCTTTGGATTCTCTTAATGCATGAAATAGTGGCGCGGAGGAAGGCTACATGTATGATAAGAAAAATGGAGGAATAGACGATGGATAATCATTTAAACATGGAGCCGTTTCAAGTGCGTACAGATTTAGCGGTAGAGGCACATGAATTATATAAAGAAAAACAACCCGATACAAAGCCTGTTACGGGTATTCAAGTAAAATCAGATGAAATAGATGGGATAAAAGTGACGAAGGTTATAATTGATGAGCAGGCTGCTCCAAAGCTAGGAAAGAAGCCTGGTCATTATTTAACGTTTGAATCACAAGGCATTCGAGCGAAAGACACGGACTTGCAAGCAAAACTCGAAAAAGTATTTGCTACATCATTTCAACAGTTTTTAACTGAATCAGGTGTGGGTGAATCAGATAGTTGCTTAATTATTGGCTTAGGGAATTGGAATGTTACGCCAGATGCACTAGGTCCGATCGCCTTGGAGGAAATTCTTGTGACAAGACATTTGTTTGAATTAGCTCCGGAAGAAGTCCAGGATGGCTTTCGCTCAGTTAGTGCCCTAACACCTGGTGTTATGGGTTTAACAGGAATCGAAACAAGTGATATTTTATTCGGTGTGATTGAAAAAGTAAAACCAGATTTTCTGATTGTTATTGATGCTCTCGCCTCAAGGTCGGTGGATCGAGTGAATTCAACGATTCAGATCACGGATACCGGGATTCATCCGGGAAGTGGTGTAGGGAACAAACGAAAAGAAATTAGTAAGGAGACGCTCGGTATTCCAGTGATTGCGATTGGGATTCCTACGGTTGTAGATGCAGTAACAATTACTAGTGATACGATCGATTATGTCCTTAAACATTTTGGTAGAGAAATGAAAACAGGGAAAGTCCCTTCGAGATCGTTAGTCCCCGCTGGTATGACATTTGGAGAAAAGAGAACGCTGACGGATGAAGATTTACCAGACGAGAAAAAGCGTGAGACGGTTCTTGGTATTGTTGGAAATCTACCTGAACAGGAAAAAAGACAGTTAATCTCAGAAGTGCTTTCACCTATAGGTCATAATTTAATGGTGACCCCAAAAGAAATTGATGTATTTATTGAAGATATGGCACATGTATTGGCTGGCGGCTTAAATGCTGCGTTGCATAATCAAGTTGATCAATTAAATACAGGTGCTTACACACATTAATGCATGAATGCCCCTTATGTCTCCTTCCGGACAAAAGGGGCTTTTTTGTGTTCTAGCCTGTCCGAAACCTGAATAGGATGGCAGTAGTCACGTAATGGACTCGGGAGTGATAGAGATGAAGCCATCAGGATTTCGCGGCATGACAATCAAAGTAAATCGGACAAGCATCAAGCAGATGATGATAACGTCGGTGCTTGGTGTGATTAGTCTATTTATTCTTGTGAGTGTTCTAACCAGTTTTGGTCAGGGGCGTGGGTTTTCTTCTGAATACATCCATACATGGTCAGCAGGTCTTGCTGGAGAGCAGCTTTTGCAAGTGATGGGTATGGAGAATACTCATTTTACAGAACCGTTACCAGAGGGAAGTAGGCAGATGCAGCTTGCTCCTTTGGCCTTTCATATGGTGACCAGTCTAAATCCAGAAGATCCTCGTAGCTTTTTAGGGAGAGAGTTACCTGGATTTGCTTTTTTTGATTCTCAAATCTATATAGCAGGTGTTGGCACAGACTACACAACGCTGTCTCATGAATCTAGCCCGCCAATTGATGTCCAACTTGCTGAGCGAGATGCCAAGCAAGAAAGTTTAGAGAAAGTGATTCAGCTTGAGAAAGAAGCGGAAGAAGCCAAAAGACAGCAGGCTCAATCTGAACAAAATACAGGAGAGAAAAAAGTTGTCTACATCATAAATACGCATGACACGGAATCGTTTTTACCTGAACTTAATTCTGATGAAGCATTTAATAAAAAGGTCAACATTACACAAACCAGTGAAAAATTAAAACAAGAGCTTGAAAAAAGGGGCATCGGTGCCACACGAGAAGAACGAAGTGTTCAAGAGCGTGTGCATGAAAAAGGGTGGGAGTATACACAATCCTATGATGCAGCGCGGGAGTTTTTGACCGAAGCAATGGAGAGCTCACCTGATTTTGAATTATATTTTGATTTGCACCGCGACTCTTCCAATCGAAGTAAAACAACCGTAACCATTAATGGTGAAGAGTATGCCAGAACATTCTTTGTGGTTGGAGGTAATAATCCTAATTCTCAATACAATACGAAAATGGCAGAAGACCTCAACGCACTTTTAGAAGAAAAGTATCCAGGATTAAGCCGAGGAGTATTAACAAAAGAAGGTTCAAAAACCAACGGCGTATTTAATCAAGATTTAGCTCCACAATCGATGTTAATTGAAATTGGTGGCGTGGATAATACATTAGAGGAAACGTATCGGTCATCTGAAGCGTTAGCGGACGTAATTGCTGAGTACTATTGGACAATACAAGAGGGCGAGGGGTCTTGATGGGGAAAAAATGGCTCGTACAATTAGGATTACTAATGATTGCGATATTACTAGGGGCTGTCGGTGGTATTCAATATATGAATGAATATCTAGGGATTTCAGAGCCAACACCTTTGCCAAAGCAAGAAATGGTGAAGAAAGAAGTTCTTGAACACGAACCAAATTCGCGAATTGATTTAGTTTCTAAACAGCAAGTGACGCAAGAAGATCCACATTATAATGTTTTCTCACAAGCGGCCATGTCAAGTGCAACAGGATTGCAGGATCTGACAAGGAACTTACTTTCTACATTAGTAAATGCTGTAGAAGGGTTAAATGGCCGGGAAGAGCCGATTGATGAAACCATATAAAAAGGGAATCAATTAAAACATTTCGTTTCTTCGTATTGTACGCGCACCTGTGGCTTGCTATAATAGAGGATAGTGTATATTTGTACGTAAGCTGTAGGAGTGATTGTAGAATGAATAATGAAGACCGTATAGAAAGGCGAGAGAGGATTCGTAACTTCTCGATTATCGCCCATATTGACCACGGGAAGTCAACACTTGCCGATCGAATTCTAGAATTAACTGGGGCTCTGACGCACCGGGAAATGAAAGAACAAACGCTTGATGCGATGGATCTGGAGCGAGAGCGTGGAATTACCATAAAGCTTAATGCTGTGCAGTTGAAGTACAAAGCGAAAGATGGAGTAGAATATATTTTTCACCTGATAGATACGCCAGGACATGTCGATTTTACATATGAAGTATCGAGAAGTTTGGCGGCCTGTGAGGGCGCATTGCTAATTGTGGATGCAGCTCAAGGGATTGAGGCGCAAACACTGGCAAACGTGTATCTGGCACTTGATAACGACTTAGAGATTTTGCCGGTTATTAATAAAATTGATTTACCAAGTGCAGAACCTGATCGTGTCAAACAAGAGGTAGAGGATGTCATTGGTCTTGATACGTCTGAGGCTGTGCATGCATCCGCTAAAAATGGCATTGGAATTGAAGAGATCCTCGAGCAAGTGGTAGAAAAAGTACCGGCTCCAACGGGCGATCCAAATGCTCCGTTTAAGGCATTAATCTTCGACTCATTATACGATGCATACCGTGGTGTCATTGCTTATATTCGAGTGGTGGAAGGAACAATCAAACCAGGTGATCGCATTCGAATGATGGCGACAGGAAAAGATTTTGAAGTAAGTGAAATTGGGGTCTTTACACCTAAAGCCACTAAACAAGACGAATTAACAGTTGGAGATGTAGGGTTCTTAACAGCAGCCATCAAAAATGTTGGTGATACGCGCGTCGGTGATACGATTACAAGTGCTGATAACCCTACAAATGAGCCGCTTCCAGGCTATCGTAAGATGAATCCGATGGTTTATTGCGGGTTATATCCTGTAGATACAAATGAGTACAATGATCTGAGAGAAGCGTTAGAGCGTCTCGAACTAAATGATGCTTCGCTTCAGTATGAGCCTGAGACATCTCAAGCACTTGGATTTGGATTCCGTTGTGGATTTTTAGGTCTTCTGCACATGGAAATTATTCAAGAAAGAATTGAACGAGAGTTTGGCATTACGCTTATTACAACGGCTCCAAGTGTTATTTATTCGGTAACTTTAACAAATGGAGAGTCTTTACAAATAGATAACCCATCAAATATGCCTGATGCCCAAAAGGTAGACGAGGTAGAAGAACCTTATGTTCGTGCAAGTGTAATGGTCCCAAATGATTATGTCGGATCAGTAATGGAGCTTTGCCAGAAAAAACGTGGTAACTTCATAGATATGCAATACCTTGATGCAAACCGTGTTCAAATCACTTATGAGATTCCGCTCTCTGAGATTGTTTATGATTTCTTTGACCAATTAAAATCAAATACAAAAGGCTATGCGTCCTTTGACTATGAATTAATTGGCTACAAAGCATCGAAGCTAGTGAAAATGGACATTCTTCTAAATGGGGAGACAGTAGATGCTCTTTCAGTTATCGTACACCGTGATTCTGCTTATGACCGCGGAAAGATCATTGTAGAGAAATTAAAAGAGCTCATCCCGAGGCAACAATTTGAAGTGCCGATCCAAGCGAGTATTGGCCAAAAGATTATTGCTCGTTCCACGATAAAGGCGATGCGTAAAAATGTATTAGCTAAATGTTATGGCGGCGATATTTCACGTAAGCGAAAGCTACTTGAGAAACAAAAAGAAGGTAAAAAACGAATGAAGTCTGTTGGAAATGTCGAAGTACCTCAAGAAGCCTTCATGGCAGTTCTGCGGATGGATGACTAAAAGGGAGAGGGCTGGCTTTTGCCGGCTTTTTACCATGTTAGAAGACGTTATGAAAGAAGGAGGTCGGACTTTATGAATCATGAAGCAATATATGTCCACATCCCTTTTTGCGAGCATATTTGTCATTACTGTGATTTCAATAAGGTGTTCTTAAAAAATCAACCTGTACAGGAGTATCTGGATGCGCTCCTAAAAGAAATGAAAAAAGAACAAGCTGAACACCCGGCAACACGAATAAGGACGATTTATATTGGTGGAGGAACACCTACTGCACTGACACCCTCTCAACTGGCCTATTTGCTTAAAGGCATGAAGGAGATCTTCCCACTTGAAGAAGTAGAGGAATGGACAGTAGAGGTTAACCCCGATAGTGCAGAGCAAGAGAAGCTTCAGGTTCTCTTTGATGCAGGCGTTAATAGATTAAGTATTGGCGTACAAACCTTTGATCCTCAATTACTAGAGATCATTGGTCGAACGCATCGTGCAGATAGTGTGTATGAAGCTGTGCAAACCGCTCGACAAGTAGGCTTTGAAAATTTATCTATTGACCTCATGTTTAGTTTGCCTAAACAAACACCTGAATCGTTTCGCGATACATTAAAACAGGCATTTAGCTTAAATGTAGAACATATCTCTGCTTATTCATTAAAAATTGAAGAAAAAACCGTGTTTTATAACCGTCAGCGTAAAGGAAAGCTTCAGCTTCCTCCAGAAGAACATGAAGTGCAGATGTATCAAGATCTCCGGTCGATGACGAATGATGCTGGGTATGAGCAATACGAGATCAGTAATTTTGCAAAAGACGGATTAAAAAGCAGGCATAACATTGTTTATTGGGATAATGCTTCATATTTTGGTTTTGGAGCAGGAGCATCCGGTTATATAGAGGGAGTGCGCTATCAAAACATTGGGCCAGTGAAACAATATATTGATGCGGTCGAAGCTGACAAGCCTCCAAGATTGAACACTCATCACGTAACTAAGGTTGAACAATTAGAAGAAGCGATGTTCCTCGGACTTCGTAAAAGAGAGGGCCTTCACCCTGATGATTTTCTACAACGTTACGGTGTCCGATTTGAAGACATTTACAACGAACAAATTTCTGAACATCTTGGCAAAGGTCTACTAGAATATCACGGCGGAGCTTTAAGACTAACGGCGGAAGGACTGCTTCTTGGTAATGAAGTGTTTGAGTCTTTTCTTGCTGTATTAGAGGAAGATCCTACGCCTGTAGAGTAAGTTCTTTTTTTCGAAGCTTTCATATTGACAAACTCTGACCTATTTGATAACTTATCAATAGAATTAGCACTCGTAATTAGAGAGTGCTAACAGGGGTGATTCGGGATGCTGACAGAGAGACAGTTGTCCATTTTGAGTGCGATTGTTGATGAATATATTCGTTCTGCGGAGCCGATTGGATCACGCAGCATCTCTAAACGCCATGATATTTCCTTTAGTCCGGCGACCATTCGTAATGATATGTCGGATCTTGAAGAGCTTGGTTTTTTAGAAAAACCTCACAGCTCAGCCGGACGTATTCCGTCACAGAAGGGCTATCGATTTTATGTTGATCATTTATTGATGCCACACCGTCTGACGGTAAAGGAAAAAGAGAGCATTCATACAGTCTTTTCGTCTCAGGCTCAAGAGCTTGAAGAGATGTTTAGACAGTCTGCGCGTATTCTTTCAGAGATGACTAGTTACATTTCTATTGTACTTGGACCTGAAATGGAAGATGCCAGGTTGCGCAGTGTTCAAATTGTTCCGTTGTCTCAAGAGAAAGCGATTCTAATCCTAGTTAGTTCGACTGGTCATGTAGAAAACCAGATGCTTCATTTATCAGCAAGTGTAGAGCCTGCCGATTTGGAACGTGTGGTTAATATCATGAACAAACGTTTAATGGGTATTCCGCTTTATAAGCTTCAGACAGCGATTCAAACTGAATTGGCGCATGTGATGCAGGAGCATGTTACTGCTTATGATTCACTTTTAGAGAGTTTGCAGACCTCGCTTTCAATGGAGCGTCCTCATAAAGTTTTCTACAGCGGTAGAACCAATATTTTAAACCAGCCTGAATTTCGGGATCTGGATAAGGTGCGTCTATTGTTCAACTTCCTAGAAGAAGATCAAACGATGCATCAACTTCTGCGCACCCAAGAGACAGGATTACAAGTGAAGATTGGTCACGAAAACAAGCTAGAAGCTTTTGATGACTGTAGTATGATTACTGCGGCTTATTCCATAGGCGACCAGCATGTTGGAACGATCGGTATCATCGGTCCTACTCGAATGGAGTATCATCGAGCAATAAAAGTCGTAGATTATTTATCTAAAGACTTGACCAGGTTATTGACGAGGTTGTATCAATAACACATTAATTGGTAATATTGACTAGAGCGTAGCTAAGGCCGTTCTAGTCATCAATACATAGTGAATGTTTTATGGAGGTGAGTGTGAAAATGAGTAAAGAACAAGAGGATCAAAACAAGCATGCTGATCAACAGGAGCAAGCAGAGCAAAAAGAGCAGGATCAAGAACAGGAAATGGCTGATGTAATGGAAGGTCAAATCCTTGAAGATCAAGAAGCAGCAGATGAAGAATCTGTTGAAGCTGCACATAAGGCAGAGATCGCTGATCTTAACAACCGTTTGCTTCGGGTACAAGCTGATTATGATAACTTCCGCAGACGTTCCCGTGATGAAAAGGAATCAGCGGCTAAATACAGAGCACAAGGTTTTGTTGAGGAATTGCTTCCGGCTCTAGATAATTTTGAGCGTGCCCTTTCTGTTAAACCAGAAGGCGAAGAAGCAAAATCATTGGCTCAAGGCTTGAATATGGTGTATAACCAACTTCAAGAAGCCTTAAAAAAAGAAGGCGTTACTGTCATTGAGACAGTAGGAGAAGCATTTGACCCTCACTTACATCAAGCTGTTATGCAGGTTGAAGAAGAAGGGTTTGAATCGAATCAAGTTGTGGAAGAACTGCAAAAGGGCTATAAGTTAAAAGACCGTGTATTACGTCCTTCCATGGTGAAAGTGAACGCATAATAACAAATACAATGAACAATTAGGAGGAAGATCCGGAATGAGTAAGATTATCGGAATTGACTTAGGTACAACCAATTCATGTGTTGCAGTAATGGAGGGGGGAGAAGCAACAGTTATCCCTAACCCAGAAGGTAACCGCACTACGCCATCTGTTATTGCATTTAAAGATGGTGAAAGACTTGTTGGGGAAGTTGCTAAGCGTCAAGCAGTAACAAATCCAAACACTGTCATTTCAATTAAGCGTCAAATGGGTACGGATTACAAAGAAACAATTGAAGGTACTGAATTTACTCCACAAGAGCTTTCAGCGATCATTCTTCAAAAATTAAAATCTGATGCAGAAGCATACCTTGGTGAGACGGTAACAAATGCAGTTATCACTGTTCCTGCCTATTTCAATGATTCTCAGCGTCAAGCAACAAAAGATGCTGGTAAAATTGCTGGACTTCAAGTAGATCGTATTGTGAATGAGCCAACAGCTGCAGCACTTGCATACGGACTAGAAAAAGAAGAAGACCAAACGATCCTTGTATACGACCTTGGTGGTGGTACATTTGACGTTTCGATTCTTGAGCTTGGAGAAGGATTCTTCGAAGTTAAAGCTACTTCTGGAGATAACAAACTAGGTGGAGATGACTTTGATGAAGTAATCATTAGCTACCTTGTTGAGCAATTCAAAAAGGATAATGGCATTGATCTTTCTCAAGATAAAATGGCTATGCAACGTTTGAAAGATGCAGCTGAAAAAGCGAAAAAAGATTTGTCTGGTGTCACTCAGTCTCAAATCTCACTTCCTTTTATCACAGCTGACTCTACAGGACCTAAACACTTAGAAATCAGCCTTAGCCGTGCGAAGTTTGAAGAGCTATCGTCTGATCTTGTTGAGCGTACGCTTGGACCAACTCGTCGTGCGATGCAAGATGCTGGTCTTTCTGCTGGTGAAATTGACAAGGTTGTATTAGTTGGTGGTTCTACACGTATCCCAGCAGTACAAGAAGAGATCAAGAAACTAACTGGTAAAGACCCTCACAAAGGTGTAAACCCAGATGAAGTAGTAGCTCTTGGTGCTGCAATTCAAGCAGGTGTTTTAACTGGAGATGTAAAAGACGTTGTTCTTCTTGACGTAACTCCACTATCACTTGGTATTGAAACAATGGGCGGAGTATTTACAAAGCTAATTGATCGTAATACAACAATCCCTACATCAAAATCACAAACATTCTCGACAGCTGCTGATAACCAGCCATCTGTTGATATTCATGTGCTACAAGGTGAGCGTGAAATGGCTGCTCATAACAAAACATTAGGTCGCTTCCAATTGGCTGATATTCCACCAGCACAACGTGGTGTTCCACAAATCGAAGTAACATTCGATCTTGATGCTAATGGAATTGTGAATGTTAAAGCGAAGGATCTTGGAACGAATAAAGAGCAATCTATTACGATCACTTCATCTTCAGGTCTTTCTGATGAAGAAGTTGAACAAATGGTGAAAGATGCAGAAGCGAACGCTGAAGAAGATAAAAAGCGTCGTGAAGAAGTAGAGCTTCGTAATGAAGCAGATCAACTTGTATTCTCAACAGATAAAACGCTTAAAGATTTAGGCGATAATGTTGAACAGGAAGAGAAAGACAAAGCAGAAGCTGCAAAAGAGAAGTTAAAAGCAGCTATTGAAGCAGACAATCTTGAGGAAATCCGCACAGCGAAAGATGAGCTTCAAGAAATCGTAATGGCTCTTACAACTAAAATGTATGAGCAAGCAGCTCAACAAGCTCAAGCTTCACAAGAAGGCGGAGCGGAGCAAACAGAAGAAGATGATTCTGTTGTAGATGCTGAATATGAAGATGTAACAGATGAAGATCAAGATAAGAAAGACAACTAAGTAACACAGCTAAAAACTCTTATTGAAAAAGTCAAAGTCAGCATGTATGGCTTTGGCTTTTTCTTTGAGTGAATGGTATCTTGCGCCTTTTGGCATTGAGATGATATGATGAGCGTTATGAGTAATTAGCGTATTTTATGAGTCGGGAGTGGATGACGTGAGTAAACGAGATTACTATGAGGTACTCGGGGTAGACAAAAACGCATCTGTTGATGAGGTTAAAAAAGCCTATAGAAAGCTAGCACGTACGTACCATCCAGACGTGAACAAAGCTGACGATGCTGAAACGAAATTTAAAGAAGTGAAAGAAGCCTATGATGTATTAAGTGACCCACAAAAGAAAGCTCAATTTGATCAATTCGGTCATACCGATCCAAACCAAGGTTTTGGAGGCGGTGGAGCTGGCGGAGACTACGGTGGCTTTAACGATATCTTTGATATGTTCTTTGGTGGTGGAGGCGGACGCCGTAATCCAAACGGACCGCGCCAAGGTGCTGACCTGCAGTATACAATGACACTGGAATTCAAGGAAGCTGTGTTTGGTAAAGACACAGAAATTGAGATTCCACGTGAAGAAAATTGTAATACATGTTCTGGTTCAGGTGCGAAACCAGGAACCAAGCCGGAAACATGTTCTCACTGTGGCGGATCTGGTCAGTTAAATGTTGAACAGAATACGCCATTTGGTCGAGTGGTAAACCGTCGAGTATGTAATCATTGCGAAGGTACAGGCAAAATGATTAAGGATAAATGCGCAACTTGTGCTGGTAAAGGTAAAGTACGTAAGCGCAAAAAAATTAGTGTTAAAGTTCCAGCGGGAATTGATCACGGTCAACAAATGCGCGTATCGGGACAAGGTGAAGCAGGAGCCAATGGTGGTCCAGCTGGCGACCTTTATGTCGTTTTCAATGTAAAATCACATGAGTTCTTTGAACGTGATGGGGAAGACATTCATTGTGAGATGCCTTTGACGTTTACCCAAGTTGCGTTAGGTGATGAAATCGAAGTACCTACTTTAAATGGAAAAATAAAACTGAAAATCCCTGCAGGAACTCAAACAGGTACAAACTTTAGACTGCGTGGGAAAGGTGTTCCAAATGTACATGGTCGAGGACAGGGAGATCAGCATGTCATTGTCCGTGTTGTGACACCTAAAAACCTTAGTGAAAAAGAAAAAGATATTATGAGAGAATTTGCTGAAACAAATGGCAGTCATACAATTGAAGAGCAAGATTCCTTTTTTGCTAAAGTGAAGCGAGCATTCAAAGGAGAGTAAGGAACGTAACAAAAGAATTTCGGGAGTGATTTAAGTTTGAAATGGGCAGAGTTCAGTATTCATACAACACAAGCAGCTGTGGAACCGGTTTGTCATATTCTTCATCAGTCTGGTGCAAGTGGAGTTGTTATTGAGGATCCAAGTGATCTTGTTAAGGATTGGGATTTAGAGTTTGGAAAAGTATATGAACTTTCACCAGATGATTATCCAGAAGAAGGAGTCATGGTGAAGGCCTATTTTCCAGTAAATAGTTTTCTGAATGAGACAATTGAAGAAACTAAAGGTGAAATCAATGGACTAATTGCTCATCAGATTGATTTAGGAAAAAACACGGTGACTGTATCTGAAGTGGATGAAGAAGACTGGGCGACTGCCTGGAAGAAGTACTATCATCCCATTAAAGTTTCAAGTCGGTTAACAATTATTCCTACATGGGAAGAATACACACCGAACGAAGGCGAAATGATTATTGAGTTGGACCCAGGTATGGCTTTTGGAACCGGGACGCATCCAACAACGATTTTGTCCATTCAAGCTCTCGAAAAAACCATTCAACCAGAGGACCGTGTCTTAGATGTAGGCACGGGTTCTGGTGTGCTTGCGATTGCTGCAGCTAAGCTTTCTGCTTCAAAAGTGGATGCATTTGATCTGGATGATGTGGCTGTTACAAGTGCAATAAGTAATGTTGCGCTCAACCAAGCGGAGACGATTATTTCAGTGAAACAGAATGACTTAGTTAAGAATGTACAACCTGATTCTTATGACGTCGTTGTTGCAAACATTCTGGCAGAAATTATTACTTCGTTTACAACGGATGTATTTAGTATTCTACGTCCAGGTGGAACCTATGTGACTTCGGGTATTATTAAACGTAAGAAACAAGATGTAAAAGATGCGCTAACTGAAGCGGGTTTCAGTATTAAAGAAGTGACTGAAATGGATGATTGGGTAGCTATTACAGCCATAAAACCAGAGGATCAGGTGTAATGCAGCGTTATTTTGTGCCGAATGATCAAATGTCAGACAAGCAGGTAACCATTAAAGGGGACGACGCCTCACACATTACTAGAGTGATGCGCATGCAGCCTGGCCAATCCATTGTTTGTATTAATCAAAAGCAGCGTGTTGTTTTATGTATGCTTGAATCGGTGGATTCAACGGAAGTTTCGGCTTCTATCAAAGAGGAACAGTCGGTTCAAACTGAACTTCCAATTGAAGTTACCATTGCCCAAGCGCTTCCAAAAGGGGATAAGTTTGATTTAATCGTTCAAAAAGGGACGGAGCTTGGCGCGTCAGGATTTTTGCCTTTTTCTGCAGCACGTTCAATTGTGAAATGGGATGCTAAAAAAAGCGCAAAAAAGATAGAGCGACTGGAGAAAATTGCAAAAGAGGCAGCGGAACAATCCTACAGGATGAAGCTACCTGTTATCTATCCAAATGCATCAACTAAACAAGTAATAGAGACCTTTCACGAATATACAGCATGCCTTATCCTTGCAGAAGAACAAGCAAAAGCAGGTGAAACATCCATCCTGGCACATCAGTTAACAAACATGAAACCTGGGGATAAACTGTTGGTTTTAATTGGCCCTGAAGGTGGATTTAGTGAGGATGAGATTGTGTTGTTTGAACAGGCGGGGGCGAAAGCCTGTGGTCTTGGGCCTAGAATACTTCGCACAGAAACAGCGTCGCTAGCAGTGTTAGCGGCTATTTCGTACCATTTTGAATTAATGAGGTGAAGAGTATGGCAAAGGTTGCGTTTCATACCTTAGGCTGTAAAGTAAATCACTATGAAACAGAAGCTATCTGGCAACTATTTAAAAGTGAGAACTATGAGAAAGTAGAATTCGAACAAGCGTCAGACGTCTATGTCATTAATACCTGTACAGTAACGAATACAGGTGATAAAAAAAGCCGTCAAGTGATTCGGAGAGCAATACGTAAAAACCCAGACGCCGTTATTTGTGTAACTGGTTGTTATGCTCAAACGTCTCCTGCTGAAATTATGGCAATCCCTGGTGTGGATATTGTTGTAGGTACGCAAGACCGTTCAAAAATGCTTGGATATATTGAAGAGTTTAAAAAAGAACGAACACCGATAAATGGGGTAGGGAACATCATGAAATCCCGTGTCTACGAGGAATTAGATGTACCTGCGTTTACGGACCGGACTCGTGCTTCTTTGAAGATTCAAGAAGGGTGTAATAACTTTTGTACATTCTGTATTATTCCTTGGGCAAGGGGATTAATGAGATCTAGACAACCTGAGGACGTCATTAAACAAGCTAATCAACTAGTTGATGCTGGTTATAAAGAGATCGTCCTAACAGGCATACACACAGGTGGGTACGGAGAAGACTTAAAGGATTATAGCCTTGCAAGGCTTTTGCGTGACTTAGAGCAAGTAGAAGGACTCAAGCGTATACGGATTTCTTCAATTGAAGCGAGCCAGCTTACGGACGAAGTAATTTCTGTTATTAATGATTCCAAGAAAGTTGTTCGTCATCTGCATATTCCGCTACAGTCAGGTTCAGATACGGTTCTAAAACGGATGAGACGTAAATACACAATGAGCTTTTTTGCTGAACGCTTAGAGCGATTGAAGGAAGCACTTCCAGGTCTTGCAGTGACATCGGACGTAATTGTCGGGTTCCCAGGTGAAACCGAGGAAGAGTTTAAGGAAACCTATGATTTTATTGCTCATCATAAGTTTAGTGAGCTTCATGTATTTCCTTATTCAAAACGTACAGGAACTCCTGCAGCTAGAATGGACGATCAAGTCGATGAAGGTGTTAAGAACACCCGCGTACATCAATTAATTGAACTGTCCGATCAGTTAGCTAAGGAATACGCTTCAATGTTTCATCATGAAGTACTTGAGATGATTCCAGAAGAAACGGATCAAGAGAATCCTGATATGCTTGTTGGCTACACGGACAATTACTTACGTGTGCGTGTACAAATGAGTGCAGAGCATATTGGACAAATTGTTAAGGTGAAATTAACTGAGCCAGGCTATCCAGTTAACAAAGCAGACTTTGTACGGGTACTTGAAGACCAAGAACAACAGTTAAATCAAACAGCCGCTAATTATTAAAGGTAATGGAGGATGACACATGACAGAGCAAAGCTTAGCAAACATGATTGATCATACAGCACTAAAACCTGATACGACGGAAGAACAAATTCGTACATTATGTGAAGAAGCATTAACACATACATTTGCGTCGGTTTGTGTAAATCCTACATGGGTACCGCTTGCTTCAACATTGCTTAAAGAATCTGATGAAGTTAAGGTATGTACTGTGATTGGCTTTCCTTTAGGTGCATCTCAAACAGCGACTAAAGCATTTGAAACCACTCAAGCCATCAAAGATGGAGCGACAGAAGTGGATATGGTCATTAATGTTGCTGCTTTAAAAGCCGGTCATCACAAGGAATTAGAAGAAGATATTCAAGCGGTTGTCCATGCAGCAAAAGGACAAGCCTTGGTCAAAGTTATTATTGAAACGTGTCTCCTGACAGATGAAGAGAAGCGAACAGCTTGTGAAATTTCTGTTAAAGCGGGAGCTGACTATGTCAAAACCTCGACTGGTTTTTCAACTGGAGGAGCAACTGTAGCAGATATCAAGTTAATGCGCGAAACAGTTGGACCGAAGATTGGTGTGAAAGCATCAGGCGGAGTAAGAAGCTTAGAAGATGCTGAACAGATGATTCAAGCCGGCGCCACTCGAATTGGGGCAAGTTCTGGTGTGGCTATTATGAATGGTCAACAAGGTGGAAGCAGTTATTAATTATAAAAAAAGATCATCCGCTCATTTTGAGTAGATGATCTTTTTTTAAGTACTGGCACTTTTTCTTCTACGTACTTCTTCCATGCAAAGCACCCACAAACAGTGAAAATGGTCTGACCAGAGGAAGTAGTAGTAATGAGCAGGCAACATTGAATATCACACTTGCGTGAGCGAGCTGTGTGGAAGGGTCTGAAGTTAACATCATCGAGAACCAAGCAAGGCCATTTATAAACGGTAAAAATAACAGAGCACCAAGAACATTTAGCCAAATATTTGCATAGGCAACTTTTCTGGCAGAAGAGCCAGATCCAATGCTTGCCAAAAGAGCTGTCAAACATGTTCCGATATTCGAGCCAATCATTATGGCAATGGCAGTTGGCAAGGCCATGCTTTTCTCAGCTAGAAACCCCATTGCAATAGCAATACACGCTGTACTTGACTGCACGACAGCTGCGAGGGTAGCGCCAAGGATTGCCCCATAAGCAGAGTGAGAAGCAGCCCAATCAAATAATTCACGGGCGACAGTTAAAGTAGAGACTGGTTCAGCAAGCGATGATAACCCACTCATAGATAAAAACAAGCATGCTAATCCAACAAAAAGGCAACCGATTGAGTAACAAACTTGCTGACGAAAGAGTAAAAGTAATACACCTGCAAGTAACACCCATAAGGCATGAGAACCAATTTGAAAGGTGATGAGCTCTGCTGTGACGGTTGTACCAATATTTGCTCCAAGTATGACACCGATCGTATGGGTGAATGGAATAAGTCTAGCAGCCACGAGTCCAACAAGCATGACCATAACGGCAGAGCTACTTTGAAGAAGCGCTGTGATCAAGATGCCCGCAAGCATTCCTTTCCATGCTGAGTTAGTCAGCTGCGTTAATAGCATCTGCAGCTTAGCTTGTGCTAACTGAAACAAGCCGTGCCGCATGACAATAAGACCAAACAAAAAGATAGCCAGGTAGGCAACAAAACGTGTAAAAATCTCAGCGGACATGTTTTCACCTCCTTGCCATGTATATGGACAAGAGATGTCATTCATGTGTAGTCTTTTAAATGAAAAGAAATCATGTGTAAAAAGCACATTTTTTTGAATAAGGGTTGCCGAATTAGTATTGACCGATTATAATCATATGTATTATAATAGCTAAAGACGTGTATTAGGTAACTAATTCGTCTTGAGCTTGGTTGTTTTCGGAGGGAGGGAAATATCATGGCAGAAACTCGCGTTCGCAAAAACGAATCGATTGATGCTGCACTTCGTCGCTTTAAGAAGTCTATCTCTAAAGAGGGAACGATGGCTGAGGTTAAAAAGCGTAAGCACTATGAAAAGCCTAGTGTGAAACGTAAAAAGAAATCAGAAGCCGCTAGAAAACGTAAATTCTAAGTAGTTTCTTTTGAGAGGGTGGATTCACCTGATTCTTCTTGATTGGTTAAACCAGGATATGAAGTTGGCGATGAAGAGTAAAAACAAACTAGAACTTTCTGTAATACGTATGGTTAAAGCTTCTATTCAGAATGAGCAGATTAAATTGGGACATGATTTATCTGAAGAAGATAGCCTAACGGTGCTGAATCGTGAGCTTAAACAGCGCAAGGATTCCCTCCATGAGTTTGAGCAGGCAGGTCGTGAAGATCTGGCGATACGGCAACGTGAGGAAATTGCTATTCTTCATAAATATTTGCCCGAGCAGCTTACTGAGGAAGAAGTACGACAAATTGTTATAGAAACGATTGCCGAAACCGGTGCTTCGCAAAAATCGGACATGGGTAAGGTAATGGGCGCCATTATGCCTAAGGTAAAAGGTAAGGCAGATGGATCTGTTATTAATCGTCTTGTTCTAGAATCATTATCATAATAGCCTATTCAAAGTCGGTCTCCAAATGGAGCCGGCTTTTTGTCATGTCGAACTGTCATGAAAGCGTCACTCTCCAAAAGTGGAAACGGTTCCTTCATCCGTGCTACACTTAAAGGGAGTTGAATAAGGTGGAATCCTTGTGTTTGCGATCTTAAATAATGTGAATAATAAGTTGAAACCAAACGAATGCTCATACGTACATACTATTATAAACAACCAGAAAGGGGGGAGAAGGTGAATTGGAGTAGTAAGGCAATATTGTCCTTGTCACTTGCTGCTATTTTCCTTGGTTTTTTACTTGTTCCTGTTCAACTCTTTATGGTGGCAGATACAGAAGATGATCAATCAACTGTTTTTGTGATTCCGATAGAGCAGACGGTTGAACGAGGGCTTGAAAAATTTCTTGAGCGTGCTCTCTCTGATGCTGAAAGTAATGGGGCTGACCATATTATCCTCGATATTGATACCCCAGGTGGTGCTGTTGATGCTGCAGGAAATATTGCTCAACTCTTAAATCAGACAGAAACAGAGATTACTGCTTACGTAAACCCGAATGCAATCTCAGCTGGCGCGTATATTGCTTTGAATGCAGATCGTATTGTCATGCACCCTCAAGGTAGTATGGGTGCAGCTGGTGTGATTGATGGTTCAGGGAATGCGGCTGAGGATAAGGCACAATCGTACTGGTTAAATCAAATGAAAAATGCCGCAGAAAAAAATGGTCGTGATCCTGCTTTTGCATTAGCCATGGCTAGCACGAATCATGATCTTCCTGATTATAACTCTCCAGAAGGTACATTCTTAACTTTAGGTGCAGCAGATGCAATTGAAGTTCGCTACTCAGAAGGAACAGCAAGTTCAATTGAAGAATTGCTTGCCTTGGATGATGTTGGATTAGAAGGTGCAGCTATCGAGTATTCAGAGGTAAGCTTTGCTGAAAAAATTGCTCGATTTGTAACAAATCCAATTGTGATTCCTATTCTTTTGACACTAGGAAGTCTTGGATTAGTGCTTGAGTTATATACTCCGGGATTTGGTATACCAGGAATGGTAGGACTTTCAGCTCTTGGGCTCTTTTTCTTCGGCCATTTATTTGCTGGTTTTGCAGGATGGGAAGCCATTATTCTCTTTGCTGTTGGTGTCGTTCTCATTGTGATTGAGATTTTTGTTCCAGGTTTTGGGGTTTTTGGGGTGCTTGGTGTAGCTGCAATGATTGGTGGCATGTTCCTCGCATCCTTCTCGACGGCTACTATGCTCTTAGCAATTGGGGTAGCATTAGCTGTATCAATCGTAGCGGCTGTTATCTTGTTTAGGTACCTTGGTAATCGAGGTCCTTGGAAGAAGATGGTTTTAAATGCAGCAACAACAACGGAAGAAGGATATATTTCAAATGAAACTCAGAGTGAGCTAATCTCTATGCATGGCAGGGCTTTGACTATGTTGAGACCAGGTGGGTCTGCACAGTTTGGTGAAGAACGTCTTGACGTTGTATCAGAGGGTGGATATATTGAACAAGGTAGCTTACTAAAGGTTGTCTACACATCAGGATCACGGATTGTGGTTCGAGAAGTGGAGAATGACCGAAATCATAAGGAGGAATAAAGGATGCCAATTGATGAAGGAACAATATTTATTCTCATCGCTATAGCAGTTGTAATCATACTTCTTGCTGTACTATTCACTTTTGTTCCTGTAGCGCTATGGATTTCAGCCATTGCAGCAGGAGTAAAAATCAGTATCTTTGAACTAATCGGAATGAGGCTTCGTCGGGTTGTACCTGCTCGAGTTGTAAATCCATTAATCAAAGCTGTTAAAGCAGGTATTGACTTGGATACTTCAAGACTTGAGGGTCACTATCTAGCAGGTGGTAACGTTGACCGCGTTGTTAATGCACTAATTGCTGCACAACGTGCGAACATCGAACTACCATTTGAGCGTGCGGCAGCGATTGATTTAGCTGGACGTGACGTTTTAGAAGCTGTACAAATGAGTGTAAATCCAAAAGTAATCGAAACACCATTTATTGCTGGTGTGGCGATGGACGGGATTGAAATCAAAGCTAAATCAAGAATTACCGTTCGTGCAAACATTGACCGCCTAGTTGGGGGTGCTGGTGAAGATACAGTTATCGCTCGTGTTGGTGAGGGGATTGTATCAACAATTGGTTCTCAGGATAATCACAAAAAAGTTCTTGAAAATCCAGACATGATTTCACAAACAGTTCTTTCAAAAGGTCTAGATTCAGGTACTGCGTTTGAAATTCTATCGATTGATATTGCTGATATTGATATCGGTAAAAACATCGGTGCGGAGCTTCAAACGGACCAAGCTGAAGCAGATAAAAATATTGCACAAGCAAAAGCAGAAGAACGTCGTGCAATGGCTGTAGCACAAGAACAAGAAATGAAAGCCCGCGTAGAAGAAATGCGTGCGAAAGTAGTGGAAGCAGAAGCAGAAGTACCAATGGCTCTTTCTGAAGCTCTTCGTTCAGGACGTATGGGTGTCATGGATTACATGAACTATCAAAACGTGATGGCCGATACGGATATGAGAGATTCAATCAGCAAGTCTACAGATGATGATTCTACATCGAACGAAAATAACTAATAAGCCTTTCCTTAGCAAAGGAGGGAATGTCCATTGGATCAATTAATTAATCTTTTTCTTTCAAACCCACTGTTTATTATCATCGGTATATTTGCTTTGATTAGTTTTATGAGTAGAATATCCAAGGCTGGACAAACCAATCAGAGACAAGAACAGCAGGGACAAAGAGAACCGAATAAAGAAGAACCGCAGAAGATTGACTGGCGCGATATCTTTAACCAAGAAGAAGAGAAAGCAGAACCTTCTCCTGTTCGTCAAGAGCAGGTTGAACCGTCATCTTATGCACCTTCACAGCACCAAGAAAGCGAAGTACGAAACGATCTTTACGATCGTTTAGAAGAAATGAAGACTAAGAAACGCGAAGCTCAAGAGAGAGTGTCGAGGCAGAAGCAAGCTGTTTCTGCTCAACAGACTCAATCTAGTAGCTCAGAACTTAGTTTGAACTTCAAAAATGTGACTGGTAAGGAAGCGATGAAGGCGGTTGTTTGGGCTGAAGTATTAGGAAGTCCACGTTCAAGAAAGCCGCACAAATCTTTTGCGCAACCACCACGAAAATACTAATAGATAGACAAAAAAGCACAAACAGAAGTCCTGGAGACTGATGTTTGTGCTTTTTTTATTTGTCTGTATGTGATCCAAGTGAAAAAGTGATATCTGCCTTCCTCCACTCATATGCATACATAGAGGGGGAATGGTGCATGGGAAAACTGATGGGACCTGTACGAAAATGGATGATGCAACATATGCAGCTTCCCGCAGATGTCATGATGGACCTGCCCAGAATTACAATGATTGGACAGTTGCATATTTATATCGAAAATCATAAAGGCGTTTTGCGTTTCTCGAAAAATGAACTGCGACTGTTGCTTAAACAGGGGCAGGTGTTAATTAAAGGAGATCAATTTGTCATTAAAACAATATTTCCAGAAGAACTCCTGCTTGAAGGGCGAATTGATCAAGTCATTTATGTGAATGAAACCAGTGATGATGAGACAAAAAGGTAGAGGAGAAGGAGGGAACACATGAAAAATCAATGGATGACTTTTATTAAAGGCTATGTCTATGTTGAAGTAACAGGCGTTTATACAGAACGTCTGTTAAACGCATGTTTGCAAAAAGGACTAGCTCTGTGGTCCATACGTAAGTTAGACTCGAATCGTTTAGGTTTCTATATGCCCCTTAATGATATCTATTTAGTGAAGCCTTTATTAAAGAAGCATGAATGTAAGGTGCGATTCACTAAAAGGCGTGGTGGCCCTTTTTTACTTTCAAAAATGAAGAAGCGGACTGGCTTTACCTTAGGCGTGTTGAGTTTTCTTATCCTGATCATAGTATGTTCACAGATGGTCTGGGGCATACAGGTGAAAGGAGGGTCTCCTAAAATAGCTAATGAGGTAGAAACTGCTGCAGTAGAATTAGGGATCAAACGAGGTACATTCAGACAAATGCTACCACCGGTTGAAGTCATTCAACAAGAGATACAACAACGAGTGACAGATGCTACGTGGATTGGAGTAAGGCAAAAGGGTACAACATATGAATTTGAAATTGTTGAACACCAATTGCCTGAAGAAGCGGAGTTACTTTCTCCTAGACATCTTGTTGCCAAGAAAAAAGCTGTGATACACAAGATGTTTGTTGAACACGGCCACGCAGAAGTAAAAGTTCATGATTATGTGCAGCCAGGTGATCTACTTGTATCAGGTGTCATTGGTACAAATGAAAAAAATCAACAGACCGTGCCTGCTAAAGGACAAGTATTAGGAGAAATATGGTACACTTCTAATGTGAGTGTCCCTATTGAAGCGACTTTTTCGACCTTAACAGGTAAGAATCACTCTCGATATAATTTAACCTTCATGGATTATGATTGGCCAATTTGGGGTTTTGGAAAACCAAAATACCAGAGCCAACAAGAGTTTGAAGACATAAAGACATTGGACCTATTTGGTTGGAGAGTTCCGATTGCATTAAAAGAGAGACAGATTCATGAAACAAATGTATATGAACGAACGTATACTGTAGAGGAAGCCAAGCAAATAGGAATGCAACAAGCCGAATTAGAATTAGCTGAGAGAGTGCCACAAGACGCTGAGATCAAAAGCGGAAAACTTTTGCACGAATCAGTGGACAATGGTAAAGTGAATTTAAAGATTCACTATCAGGTTATTGAAGATATTACGATGGAAAAACCAATTATCCAAGGAGATTGAGGCGATTTGTCAGAAACCAAAATGCTCCAATTAGAGCCTAAAAACACAAATGAAACACAATTGTTATTTGGTCCAAATGATTCACATATAAAGAGAGTTGAAGAAGCTCTTGATGTTTCGATTGTGAGCCGTGGAGAAGAAGTAGCAGTTACTGGAGAAGCTGAACCT
Source organism: Alkalicoccobacillus murimartini (assembly GCF_030813245.1). Taxonomy (GTDB): domain Bacteria; phylum Bacillota; class Bacilli; order Bacillales; family Bacillaceae_D; genus Alkalicoccobacillus; species Alkalicoccobacillus murimartini. The sequence goes on from NZ_JAUSUA010000001.1 coordinate 304,507, forward strand.
ATTCAGCAAACAGCAGAGGTATTTCAAACGCTGTTGCATTTATTGAGAAAAGGGCTTAGTATCTCTGAGCGAGACGTTGTTTATGCTGCAGGGCTAGCCAAAAAAGGTCAGTTGGATGAGTTATACGACTTGTATGATGAAAAGATTGCAACGTCTGTTAAAGGCAAGGTTATCCGTGCGAAGACATTGGGACAAAAACATTATGTCACTCAGATTCGCAAAAAAGATATGGCGTTTGGCATTGGTCCAGCAGGTACAGGAAAAACGTACTTGGCTGTTGTGATGGCTGTAAACGCATTGAAAGATGGAGCCGTACAGAGAATTGTCTTGACTAGACCAGCAGTGGAAGCTGGTGAAAGCCTAGGTTTTCTGCCAGGAGACCTAAAGGAAAAGGTAGACCCTTATTTGAGACCGCTTTATGATGCGTTGCACGATGTACTTGGGGTTGAACAAACAACAAGGTTGATGGAACGCGGAACCATTGAAGTGGCACCACTTGCCTATATGCGAGGTAGAACATTAGATGATGCGTTTGTCATTTTAGATGAAGCTCAAAATACTACGCGTGAACAAATGAAAATGTTTATTACAAGACTAGGTTTTGGCTCCAAAATGGTTATCAATGGAGACCTTACTCAAATTGACCTTCCTAAAGGCAAACAATCAGGCCTTGAAGCAGCATGTAAGATATTAAAAAATGTAAGTGGCATAGGTATGATCTACCTACAACAATCAGATGTTGTACGCCACACCCTTGTCCAACAAATCATTCAAGCTTATGATACGTCCGGTCAGTCAAATTAGCTGACTGGATGGTTTTTATTACATACAGAATGAATCAGTAAGCAGACCAATTTTATTGGTCTGCTTCTCTTACCGCTTTCTCCTTACCTATACGACTTCTAATCGAAAGCTGAGGTGAACATATGTGGAAAATCGCAAAAAAACAATCAAACAATGGTGGAACGGAGTTAAACAGCAACGATACATAAAAGCAATTTTAATTACATTTACAGCTGTTTTTCTCTACTTTATCATGTTAGGCAACGTCATCCCTGAACAAATAGACGTTCACTTATCTGATGTAGCAGAAGAGGACATTCGTTCTCCGATTACAATTGAAAATAGACAAGCTACAGATAGATTACGGGCAGAAGCCGTAGATAATGTTGAGCCAAACTACGTGTTGAAACAAGATTATGCAGAGACTCAAGGCGGACGTGTGAATGACATCTTTGAACTCATTGGTCAAGTTAAGAATGAGCAGGAGCCTACAGATGAAGAAGCTGACAGTGAGACTTCGGAAGAAGAGGATCTTGAAGAAAAATTAGCGACAGTTAATGAGGCTCTTTCTTCAGATACTAGTCAGCAATTGTCTGATACGACGATTCGTACACTTTTAGAGACATCAGATTCTCAGCTAGTTTTGGCCAAAGAAGCGACCTCAAATACCGTATTTGAAGTAATGAGTGAGCGAATTGAGGCGAATAACCTTCAAGAGGCTAAAGACAACGTGGATGAGCTCATCAATATTTCTACGGTTAGCAATAAGCTAAGAGACGCAATGGTTGAGGTTGCCCAGTTTGCGATCATTCCTAATTATGTATACGACCGAGATTCAACAGAACGGCTCAGAGAGGAAGCATCTGAGAGCGTCGAGGCTGTTATGATTAGAGAGGGTCAATTATTAGTTAAACAAGGAGATATCATTGATAATGAGATCTATGCCCAGCTCAGATTAGTTGGTTTACTAGATGAATCATTGAATATATACCCTTATGTTGGACTTGCGATGTTTGTAGTCTTATTAATGGGAATGATGATGTATTTCATTCAAGAATCCAATAGCACCGTCAAAAATAATAATTCTCATTTTCTCTTATATCTCTTAATATTTATTATTGCGGTTTGTTTGATGAGAGTTACGAGTTTTACGGAGCTATTAGGCATTGGTGGTCTTGGGTATGCAGTTCCAGTTGCAGCAGGTACGATGCTTCTGACGTTACTGTTAAATACTCGTATTGCTTTATTCTCAAGTGTCTTATTTGCGATAGTTGGAACAGTTTTATATAGTCAAGACGGTACATCGACGTTTAACGTCACCTACGGATTCTATTTACTTGTAAGCTCTTTGGCTGGTGCATTGTTTTTGAGTACATCCAATCGAATCACTCGACTGTTAAGAGCAGGATTTCTTGTATCTTGTATTAATGTTGCAGCTGTTATGACACTTCTTTTTATTAAAGGATTACAGAACGGATGGTTAGAAGTAGGTTTTCATCTTGGTAGTGCAGCTTTTTCAGGTGTAGCAGCGGCTGTATTAACCATTGGTCTTCTTCCGTTTTTTGAAGCTGGTTTTTCTATTCTTTCGGTCTCAAAGCTTATTGAGTTGTCTAATCCAAATCATCCGTTATTACGAAAAGTGTTAACGGAAGCTCCAGGAACATATCATCACAGTGTTGTGGTAGGGAATTTAGCCGAGGCAGCATGTGAGCGACTAGGTGAGAATGGATTATTGGCTAGAGTCGGTGCGTACTATCATGATGTCGGGAAAACAAAGCGACCACATTTCTTTATTGAAAACCAAATGAGTCAAGACAATCCACATGATAAGATATCACCTCAGCTCAGTAAAACAATCATCATTTCTCATCCTTATGATGGGGCGGATCTTCTGAGGGAACATAAGATGCCTAAAGAAATTGTAGAAATTGCTGAGCAACATCATGGTACAAGCTTATTGAAATATTTTTATCATAAAGCCAATCAGGAAGTTGAACAGCCTTTACCAGAATCTCAATTCCGCTATCCTGGACCGAAACCGCAGAATAAGGTAGCGTGTATCGTGGCCATTGCAGATAGTGTTGAGGCGGCAGTGAGGTCCATGCAAAAGCCAACGCCGGACAAAATTGAAGCATTAGTAAATAAAATTATTAAGGATAAACTCGAAGACGGGCAATTTGATGAATCTGAAATTACCCTAAGGGAATTAAATGACATTTCGTTATCGATGTTAGAGACCTTAAAAGGAACGTTTCATCAGCGTATTGAGTATCCAGATGAATTAAGAAAAGGTGGGAAAGAACATGGCGATTCTCGTGGAAGTAATCGATGAGAACGACACGATCACAGAAAAACAACAAGAGCTCTTACAGGCAGTCATAGCACACGCAACAGAGCTGGAATCATTAAAAGGTGATTATGAAGTATCAATTAGCTTTGTTGATGATGAGGAAATTAGACTGCTGAACAACGAACATCGTGGTATTGATCGGGGAACCGATGTCCTATCCTTTGCATTAAATGAAGGGGAAGAACCTCTTCAAGAAATAGAGGGAATGCCAAATCTGCTCGGAGATATCGTCATTTCCATCCCTAGAATTCAACAACAGGCGGATGAGTTTGGCCATTCATTTGAAAGAGAGCTTGGCTTTCTAACCGTCCACGGCTTTCTTCACTTGCTTGGTTACGACCATCTAAATGAGCAGGATGAGAAGATCATGTTTGGGCGCCAGGAGGAGATCCTTACAAGTTATGGGCTTGTCAGATAGAAATCAAAGAGGCTTTAAACGACTGCTTCGGTCCTTTGTGTTTGCCAGTCATGGGTTAAAACACGTGCTGGAACGTGAACAAAATATGCAGATTCATCTTGTATCTGCCATTGTGGTATTTGCAGCTGCTTGGTGGCTTGCTATTCCTTTAGACCATTGGCTTATTCTGTTGCTTCTGATTGCTGGTATGTTTTCCTTAGAGATTATGAATACAGCGATTGAGCGTACGGTGGATTTGTATACACAAGAATTTCATCCTCTTGCTAAACGAGCTAAGGATGTTGCGGCAGCGGCCGTGTTTGTTTACGGTGTGTTTGCTGTTATTATTGGTCTAATTATCTTTGGTCCACCTTTATATCAATTATTGTTTTCTTAAAAAGGAGAATGTACGACATGCAAAAGCAATTAATGGATGAGGCTACAAAGGCAAGAGAGCAAGCCTATGTTCCCTACTCTAAGTTTCAAGTAGGGGCAGCTCTTCTTATGAAGGACGGCTCGATTTTTCACGGAGCTAATATTGAAAATGCTTCCTTTGGATTAACGAACTGCGCGGAGAGAACAGCCTTATATAAAGCGTACTCAGAGGGAAATAGAGAGGTTCAAGCGATTAGTGTGATTGCAGATACTGAGCAGCCTGTATCACCTTGTGGAGCGTGTAGACAGGTCATGATGGAGTTATGCGGACCAGATGTGACTGTATACTTAGGTAGTATAAATGGTAAGATGGTAAAAACAACGGTAGGAGAACTTCTACCTGGAGCATTTAAAGCGGGGGATATGAATGAATAATCAACAAGAGAATGAACATAAGTCAGGCTTTGTCTGTCTCATTGGCAGACCAAATGTAGGAAAATCTACATTATTAAACCGAGTGATTGGTCAAAAAGTTGCGATCATGTCGGACAAGCCACAGACAACTCGAAATAAAATTCAAGGGGTCTTCACGGATCAAGATTCACAAGTTGTATTTATCGATACGCCAGGTATTCATAAACCCAAGCACAAGCTGGGAGATTTTATGATGAAGGTGGCCAAAGATACATTAAGAGAAGTTGATATTATTCTATATCTTGTTGAAGCGAATGAAGCTTTTGGTCCAGGAGAACAGTATATTATTAATCGCTTAAAAGAAACGTCAACACCCTCGTTTTTAATTATTAATAAGATCGATTTAATTCATCCGGACGAACTTTTCGCATTAATCGATACCTATAGAGCTAAACACGACTTTGAAGAAATCATTCCGATTTCAGCATTAAGTGGAAACAATGTTCCGGTATTGTTGGAGCAGATCAAAGAAAAGCTTGAAGTTGGGCCACAATATTATCCGGCTGATCAAGTGACAGATCACCCAGAGCGATTTATCGTAGCTGAGTTAATTAGAGAGAAAGTTCTTCAATTAACACGCGAAGAAATTCCTCATTCTATTGCGGTTGGAATAGAAAGTATGAAGACACGCGAGCACAAGGATATGGTTGATATTCAAGCGACGATTGTAGTGGAACGCTCCTCACAAAAAGGAATTGTGATAGGAAAACAGGGCGCGCTTCTTAAAGAAGTTGGAAAATTAGCGAGAGCAGATATTGAAGCATTACTTGGAACTAAAGTGTATTTAGAGCTTTGGGTAAAGGTCGAGAAGGACTGGCGTAATAAACCTGCTCAACTTCGAGACTTTGGATTTAGATCTGATGAATACTAAAATATGAACAAGCCCTTTTTAACGATGGTTAGGTTTCTAGCCATTGTTTTTTTGTTAAGAAAGCCTTATCATAAAAAGAAAGTCCCGAAAAATGTAAATTGTAGTGTTGCACATTTGTCAAGATTGTTTTTTTAGTAATATTTCCTTATCATGTTCTGACTCAATCAGGTGAAACTAGATGTACAGGCGGAAATATTTTTTGGCAAAGGGGTGGATTCTGATATGCTCGATTTATCCTGGAAGGTGTTTACGAATACCGGTAATTTAGATACGTATTTATTAATTAAGGAACTTGAGCGCGATTCAGAAACAGTGAACGAATCACAACAAACTAGTGGCTCTGACCTGTCCATTGACTCATCCTCTCAGTAACTGACAGCTAGGTGGTTAAGAATGCTAGACCGAGTAGAAGCAATTGTCATTAAAACCGTTGATTACGGAGAAACCAATAAAATTATCACTCTCTATACAAAGGAACGCGGAAAAATAGGTGTAATGGCAAGAGGAGCAAAAAAGCCGAAGAGTCAGCTTTCGGCTGTTTCTCAGCCATTTATCTATGGGTCATATGTAATATATAAAGGCAGTGGCTTAGGTACATTAAATCAAGGTGATCCAATTAAAACATTTCGTAAAGTGCGCGAGGATTTAGTTAATGCTTCTTATGCGATGTATATGGCAGAGCTCATTGATAAGCTGACTGAAGAAAATAAGCGGTATATGTGGTTGTTTGATTGGTATTATTTGTGCCTTGTTCATATGGAAGAAGGAGCAGATCCAGAAGTACTTACACGTATTTTTGAAATGAAAATGCTTGATGTAGCTGGGATTAGTCCTCAGCTTGAGAAATGTGTCTGTTGTGGATCACATGATGATCCACAGGCATTTTCAATTCGTTATGGCGGCTTTATATGTAGACGTTGTATAGATAAGGATACTCATGCTTTCCCTTGTTCTATGCAGACTGTGAGACTGCTGCGTTTATTTTATGACATGAACTTACACCGTTTAGGTAACATTTCTTTAAAAGCAGAAACAAAGCAGGAATTAAAACAAATTATTCGAGCTTATTATGATGAATATTCAGGGGTTGTACTGAAATCCAGACGATTTTTGGATCAGTTAGACCGTATGAATCTAGGACCGAATATTGACACGTAGTTCGATCTTATGTATGATTTTACTAATACTATAAGGTGCGTTGAAGAAAAGAAGTATCTGTCATAAGCTGAACAAAGCGACCTAGGGCCGGTGAAAGCCTGGGATTCAGTCGGCAGAGAAGGGCATTTTGGAGCACATACGACGAAAGTGGTTCGTACGAAATGTACGGATAAGTAGGGTGGAACCGCGGGATTAGCTCCCGTCCCTACGCTGATATTCAGCGTAGGGACGGGAGCTTTTTTCTATTTGTGACCTACTCTACGCGTAATTACTGACAGGAGGCAAGCAAAAAATGAATGTACAAAACATGATTATGACATTACAGCAATACTGGGCAAAGCAAAACTGTATCATTATGCAAGCCTACGATACTGAAAAAGGGGCAGGAACGATGAGTCCTTTCACCTTGTTAAAAACGATCGGACCAGAGCCGTGGAATGTGGCATATGTTGAACCTTCCAGACGACCAGCAGACGGACGATATGGAGAGAACCCAAACCGTTTGTATCAGCATCATCAGTTCCAAGTTGTAATGAAACCTTCTCCTTTAAATATCCAAGAGTTGTACTTAGACAGCTTAAAAGAAATTGGAATTAACCCGTTAGAGCACGATATTCGTTTTGTAGAAGACAACTGGGAGAATCCAACACTTGGATGTGCAGGACTTGGTTGGGAAGTATGGCTAGACGGAATGGAAATTACTCAATTCACGTATTTTCAACAAGTTGGTGGAATGGAAGCTAGTCCTGTATCAGCGGAAATTACGTACGGACTAGAACGTCTTGCTTCTTACATTCAAGATAAGGAAAATGTGTTTGATCTTGAATGGGTAGAAGGATTTACGTATGGAGACATTTTTAGCCAAGCTGAATATGAGCACTCAAAATACACATTTGAAGTGTCGGATACAAATATGCTGTTTACTTTGTTTTCAACCTATGAAAAAGAAGCCGGGCGAGCTTTAGATGAGCAACTTGTATTGCCGGCATATGATTACATTCTCAAATGTTCGCACAGCTTTAACCTGCTCGATGCAAGAGGTGCGATTTCAGTTACAGAGCGAACTGGATATATAGGCCGTGTCCGTACACTGGCTAGACGTGCAGCACGTTTGTATTATGAGGAACGTGAACGCCTAGGATTCCCTTTGTTAAAAGGAAAGGAGGAGTCAACTCATGAGTAAGCATGACTTTTTATTAGAAATTGGTTTAGAAGAGCTTCCTGCTCGCTTTGTCACTTCGTCCATTAAACAGTTAAAACAGTCAGTAACAGCATGGTTAACTGACCAACGCTTACAATTTGGTTCTGTTGAAGCCTATTCCACACCAAGACGTTTAGCTATTATTGTCAAAGACCTTGGAGAAAATCAATCGAATTTGGAAAGCGAAGCACGGGGCCCAGCAAAAAAAATTGCTGTCGCCGAAGATGGAAGCTGGTCTAAAGCAGCTTTAGGCTTTGCCCGTGGCCAAGGCTTATCTGCGGATGACCTATTCACTAAAGAAGTAAAAGGCGTAGAGTATGTCTTTGCGAAGACTTTCCAAGAAGGTAAAAAAACAGAAGAGCTACTGCCTGAATTAAAAGAATTAATTACATCCATGCACTTTCCTAAAAATATGAGATGGCATGATTATTCCTTACGTTTTGCTCGTCCCATTCAATGGATGGTGTCCCTTTATGGATCGCAAGTTATTCCCTTCTCCATTACATCTATTGAAACAGGTAACACTAGTCGTGGACACCGCTTCTTAGGTGAAGATCTAGTTATAAGTGAACCGAAAGAATATGTGGAATTGCTGCGTAACCAGTTTGTAGTTGCAGATGCAGATGAGCGTAAACAAATGATTCGTTCACAGCTAGAGGAACTTGCAGAAAACGCAGGTTGGGTCATTCCAGTGAATGAAGAGCTACTTGAAGAAGTGAATAACTTAGTAGAATGGCCAACAGCATTAAGTGGTCAATTTGAAGAAAGCTTCTTATCCCTGCCACGTGAGGTATTATTAACAACGATGAAGGAGCACCAACGCTATTTTCCTGTTGAGAATATGGACGGGGAATTGCTCGCTCATTTTATAACTGTTCGAAATGGAGACGCCAACCACTTGGAGAATGTCGCCAGAGGAAATGAAAAAGTACTTCGGGCTCGTTTTTCTGATTCTGCCTTTTTCTTTAAAGAAGATCAAAAGCTTAATATTGATGCAGCAGTTAAGCAACTTGATTCAATTGTTTATCACGAGGAACTGGGTTCACTTGGTGATAAAGTCAATCGGATACAAGAAATCGCTGACAAGTTATCAATTCAATTTGGTTATACACCATCAGAACAAGAACTGAGTCACCGTGCAGCAAAGATTAGTAAATTCGATCTGGTTTCTCAGATGGTTGGAGAGTTCCCAGAGCTCCAAGGCTTAATGGGTGAAGTCTATGCCTCTCATTTAGGTGAAGCAGAAGAAGTAGCAACAGCTGTAAGAGAACACTATTTCCCACGCTTTGCAGGTGATCAACTACCTACAACGAAGATTGGTCTGGTTGTTAGTATGGCAGATAAGCTCGATACAATCGTTTCGTGTTTCGCTATTGGATTAATCCCAACAGGTTCACAGGACCCTTATGCATTAAGACGTCAAGCATTGGGATTAGTACAGATGGCAGTAGATAAGCAGCTGGATACGACTCTTGATACCCTGCTCACACTTGCCGTTGATACAGCTAAAAACCAAGGATTAAAAATGACTAATATAGATGAATTGATGAGTCAGCTTCGTGAGTTCTTTGGATTACGTATGAAACATGCTATGACAGACAAAGGGATTGAATATGACATTATTGATGCGGTTTTAACAGACGAAGATCATACGCTTCCTTGGATTTTTTCTAAAGCTGCATTACTTTCAGAAGCACGAAACAAAGAAAGCTTTAAAAAAGTAGTAGAAGCGTTAAGCCGGGTCACAAACATAGCAAAAAAAGCGGCAGACTCCGTAGAGATTAATCCTGAGCTTTTTGAAAAAGAGGAAGAACATCAATTATACAAACGGTATCAGCAATTACACTCTGAACTAAAGCAATCTAAAGAACTGGGTCAAGTAACAAAGTCATATGAAGCATTAGAACAGACTGCGCCACTTGTTGATCAATACTTTGAACATATAATGGTTATGTCAGATCAGGAAGATGTGAAAGCGAATCGTCTTCAGTTGATGAAACAACTATCTACTGAGATCGAAGCCTTTGCCTTGTTCCACAAAATTGTATTCTAAAAGGGTAGATATTTGTTATTGAAAAAGGCGGTGAGTTCCCATCGAACTATCTAGCAGGCAAGAACAGATTCTTACCATTGTAAAAGACAACGGTCCGATCACAGGTGAGCATATTGCAGAAAGGCTCTCGTTAACGAGAGCTACTCTGCGACCTGATTTGGCTATTTTAACAATGTCCGGTTACTTAGATGCACGACCGAGAGTGGGGTATTTCTACACAGGTAAAACAAATGCCCACATTCTATCTGAGAAAGTTAAATCGATCACGGTTGATCATTATAAATCTCGACCAGTTGTTGTCAATGAAGCATCTTCTGTTTATGAAGCCATAACAACGATGTTTCTAGAAGACGTTGGGACACTATTTGTGGTTGATAAGCTCGCCACTCTTTCTGGAGTCGTTTCGAGAAAAGACTTGCTCCGTGCAAGCCTCGGTCAGCATTCGTTAGAAACCATTCCTGTAGGTGTAATTATGACCAGGATGCCAAATGTCACGTTTTGTGAAGAAAGTGATTTCATTATTGATATTGCTAAAAAACTTATTACAAAACAAATTGATGGTCTACCCATTGTAAAAAAGGTGCCTCATGGAAGTGGATATGAAGTCACAGGCCGCATAACAAAAACCAACATCACAAGTTTACTTGTCGATTTGGCTAACAATGAAACCATTTAATCAAGACAATAGCTATTTTTACAAGGAGAGGGTCTTATGGAGGAAATCAACCATCGTCCGATTGTCTATGTTGTATCAGATTCTGTTGGGGAAACGGCAGAGCTAGTAGTGAAAGCTGCAGTTAGTCAATTTAGCGAATCAGGAGTAGAGCTTAGAAGAATTCCTTATGTTGAAGATAAGGGAACAATTGAAGAGGTTGTCTTTTTGGCTTCACAGGCAAAAGCGTTAATTGCATTTACACTAGTGGTTCCTGATATGAAAAACTATTTACTAACAAGAGCGGCTGAAGAAAAAGTTGAAACGGTTGATATTATCGGACCTATGCTTAACAAAGTGTCTGAGCTAACAAATAAAAAGCCGAGATATGAGCCTGGTGTTATTTATCGTCTTGATGAAGATTACTTCAGAAAAGTGGAAGCGATTGAGTTTGCTGTAAAATATGATGATGGACGAGACCCTAGAGGAATTATCCGCGCTGACGTAGTGTTGATAGGTGTGTCACGTACATCCAAAACACCTTTGTCACAATACTTAGCTCATAAACGATTAAAGGTCGCAAATGTACCTTTGGTTCCTGAAGTTGAGCCGCCTGCAGAACTCTTTAAAATCTCGCCTCAAAAATGTATCGGTTTAAAGATTAGTCCAGAGAAGCTTAATAGTATTCGTACAGAACGCTTAAAAGCACTCGGTCTAAAATCTGAAGCGAATTATGCCAATATTAACCGTATCAAAGAAGAGCTTGCTTACTCTGAAAGTGTCATGACTCGAATTGGCTGTCCAGTTGTAGATGTATCTAATAAAGCAGTAGAAGAAACCGCAAACTTAATCTCGAATATGTTTCAAAGAAAGTAATACATTGTCTCTTAGCTCTTAGTGTTTTCGATTATACTGAGAGCTTACTTTATTTATTATCCTTTTTTAAAATAAAATCCTGTTCAAATGAACAATATTTACGTATAATTAAGAATTGTGATTTCAACTCTATTTCACATATAAATGGTCTATTTTGATAAGAGAACAAATAAATTTGAAAAGTCAAGACTTTTTCCAGTTATTTTGGTAATGATAGTAAGGGATACGTTGAACTTAAATAGTAATAATTGGTATTTACCTTACATGATTCGACGAAAATCATCTTTTTCTGCTTTTTTAGCAGGATTTTTTAAAGGAGTGTGGAATCAACTAAATACGATGGATGAAACTAAACCAACAATCTCTCTTTTTATTGATGCAGATTCCTGTCCTGTAAAGGAAGAAATTCTTACCTATCGCTTTCTATCTGATCTAAGGATTGTGTTTGTGATGTCTTATGCACACATGATGAATCTTCCGCAAGAAGTTGACCAGGTAATGGTCGATTCAGACAAAGAAGCTGTTGATTTATACATTATGAATAAGATTAAGGCAGGGGATGTCTGCGTTACACAGGATCATGCCTTAGCATCGCTGCTTCTTAGGAAAAAGGTAAGAGTTTTATCTCCTAGAGGTATCCAGTACCTTGAAGAGAGTATTGAACAGCTATTGGACGTTCGATATATGTCAGCTCAGAAACGCAGAAGAGGCATTCGGACTAAGGGACCAAAACCGTTCACAGAAGAAGATCGGAATCGGTTTGTGCAGGAATTAAAGATTATTTTGCAGAAATAGAAGGATTATAGAAAAAAAACTCGAATCTTAAAGACTTGTGGTAAATTTTATTTGCAAACGGTGATGTATATGAGTACACGCATTCCAGAAGAGAAGATTGAAGAAGTACGTAAATCAAGTGATATTGTTGAAGTAATTAGCCAATATGTTCAACTAAAGAAACAAGGTAAGCAATATACCGGTTTATGTCCATTTCATGGAGAGAAGTCTCCCTCCTTTTCCGTATCACCTGAGAAACAGGTTTATCATTGTTTTGGCTGTGGAGCTGGAGGAAATGTCTTTACATTTCTGAGAGAGCATGAAGGCTATTCATTTACAGATTCGGTTAAATATCTGGCTGATAAAGGGAGCATATCATTACCTGAGATTCATCAGGAATCAAATGCTAAACCTACGGAGCGTTTTACAGAACTATTTAAAAGTCATGAGGCAGCAGCGACATTTTACCAGCGTGTATTTGCCTTAACAGATGAAGGGACAGCAGGAAGAGAGTATGCGGAAGAACGCGGTTTTACTCCTGAACAACTCCATCACTTTCAAATTGGTTTTGCTCCAGCAGGTTGGGAGAATCTCTCCATCTTTTTAGGGAAAAAGGATTTTAAAGAGAGTGATATGGTGCAGGCTGGTTTGTTAGCAGAGCGTGATCAGTCGGAAGGGGTTTACGACCGATTTCGAAGTAGGCTGATGTTTCCAATCTGGGATGGACAGGGTAAAGTTGTTGGCTTCAGCGGTCGATTAGTTGGTGAAGGTAAACCAAAGTACTTGAATAGTCCTGAAACGCCTATCTTCCATAAAAATAAGCTACTATATGGCCTTCATCTTGCACGTCCAGCAATTAGGAAATCAAACACTGCGGTTTTGTTTGAAGGAGCAGCAGATGTAGTTGCAGCTTGGGGGGCAGGGGTTGATAATGGCGTAGCAACTCTAGGTACAGCTTTTACAGATGAACATGCCAAACTATTAAGGCGTAATGCCGAGAATGTGGTAGTTTGTTATGATTCTGACCAAGCAGGCCAAAGTGCTGCATTCCGTTCAACAAGTGTCTTGGAACAGGCAGGCTGTGTAGTGAGTATTGCTCATATGCCTGATGGATTGGATCCCGATGACTACATTAGAAAATTTGGAGCAGAACGCTTCCAAACTGATGTTATAGGGGCAACCCAAACGGTTATGGCATTTAAGATGAGATACCTTCGTTTGGAGAAAAATCTCCGGAATGAAGGAGAACGAATGGTTTATATCGAAGAAGTACTGCAAGAGCTTGCAAAATTGCCACGGGCGGTTGAACGGGATCACTACCTAAGGCAACTTGCTGACGAATTTTCTTTATCTCTTGATGTACTTAAGCAGGAGCAATACCGATTGTATCGGGAAAAGAAGACAACTCATACTGCCAAAGAAGCAATAGGTAAGAAGAGTGTCAGTGAGCATAGGCAAGTTAGGCAAAAGAGACTTCTACCGGCATACCAGAACGCAGAGCGTATTCTGCTAGCTTTGATGATGAATGATGAAGATCTAGCTTGGCGAATCGAGGAACGTCTTGGAGCCGCCTTTAATGTGGATGAACACCAGGCCTTGTTTGCCTATTTAATTGCCTATTATGGAAATGGTAAAGAGGCAAGCCCAAGGGAATTCTTGCAAAGCATAGAGGATCGCTCGCTTGTGCGTTTGGCTTCAGAGTTATCAACGATCACGATTAATGCTGAGTGCTCTGAAGAGGAACTTGAGGATTATGTCAAACAGATTGAAAACTATCCAAAGAGGGTAGAGATACAAGAGAAACAAGCAGCTTCTAAGCTCGAACAGGATCCACTTACACAAGCACGTCTTTTAACTGAAATACAGCAGCTCAAGAGAGAGCTTTCGTAGAGAGCTTGCATAAAGTCAGGTTTTGAACAATGGAAGGAGGGGATCGCATGGCAGATAAACCACTACGTCCTGTAACGGAAGGTGAATTATCCATCGATCAAGTGAAAGAACAATTAGTGGAGGTAGGCAAAAAACGCGGAGTTTTAAGTTATGCCGAGATCACAGAGAAAATGGCTAGCTTTGAGCAAGACTCCGAGCAAATGGATGAATTTTTTGAGTATCTCGGAGAGCAGGGTATTGATTTGCAAAACGAATCAGAAGAAGGCCCTCAAGCTCCAGAGGCAGCAAAAGAAGAAGAATTCGATTTGAACGATCTTAGTGTGCCTCCAGGCATTAAAATAAATGATCCGGTTCGTATGTATTTGAAAGAAATCGGCCGTGTACATCTTTTATCTGCAGCTGAGGAAATTGAATTAGCTAAACGAATTGAGCAGGGTGATGAAGAAGCAAAGCGTCGACTTGCTGAAGCAAATCTTCGTTTAGTTGTTTCAATTGCCAAACGTTATGTTGGTCGTGGAATGCTGTTTTTGGATCTAATCCAAGAAGGTAATATGGGACTCATTAAAGCAGTAGAGAAGTTTGACTTCCAAAAAGGATTTAAGTTCAGTACGTATGCTACATGGTGGATTCGTCAAGCCATTACTCGTGCAATTGCTGACCAAGCACGTACGATCCGAATTCCTGTTCATATGGTTGAAACAATTAATAAATTAATTCGAGTTCAACGTCAATTGCTACAGGATTTTGGACGAGAGCCAACACCAGAAGAAGTAGCTGAAGAAATGGAACTGACACCTGAGAAGGTCCGTGAGATTCTTAAGATTGCTCAAGAGCCTGTTTCTTTAGAAACACCAATCGGTGAAGAAGATGACTCTCACCTCGGTGACTTTATTGAAGACCAAGAAGCTCTTGCGCCTTCTGACGCAGCTGCTTATGAGTTACTTAAAGAACAGCTTGAAGACGTACTTGATACGTTAACTGATCGTGAAGAGAACGTACTTCGTCTTCGTTTTGGTCTTGATGACGGCCGTACTAGAACTCTTGAAGAAGTTGGTAAGGTATTCGGTGTTACGCGTGAGCGTATTCGTCAAATCGAAGCCAAAGCCCTTCGTAAGCTTCGCCACCCAAGCAGAAGCAAACGTCTTAAAGACTTTTTAGAATAGGTTGATCTAAAAGGTTTACTCCAACAGGGGTAAGCCTTTTTTTTATAGCAGGAGGCATAGATGGATAAGCAGAGACGCGATATTATTATAAATGAGATTCGTTATTGGCAGAAATCAAAGCTTTTGCCGGAACAACAATGTCATTTTCTCTTAGCTTTGTACAGTGAAGGGGAAGATACACTTCCTGATAAAGATAGAAAACCAATGATTCGTATGATCTTTTGGCTTTTGTTAACACAACTTTCTTTTCTTATCTCCGTCTTTATTCTATATTTTACTGATATTGTGAGTGTAATGCAAATGGCTCTCGTAATTCTCTGTGTTTGTATTACAGGTTTAGCTTGGTACATTAGAAGGAATAATGCGTATGAGCCGGTTCTTTATCTCATGACGTTAACATTGATTTTATTTATATCTTGCTTAAAGTTTTCAATGTTGTATTGGCAAGGTTCGTCTATTTGGCTCGTAAGCTCAATATTTATTGTGATATGGCTGATAATAGGCAACGTGTGGAAGAAACAGTTATTTAATGTGTTAGCTGGTTTTGTGCTTATTTTATTGCTTGGATTACTGTTTTTTTACCGTTAATTCCAAGTTTTTAAAAGTAGTGCTTTTCAGATATAGGCTTTTCAAGTAAACTATAGAAGACGTCTGTTTAAAGGTTGTACATAGTTTTAAATGTTAAATTGTAAACGTCATCTTTTGGGAGGGTACGTATATGAAAGGCAGTCCGCTTATACCTTTTGCACTTATTGCTTTAATTGGTATTTTACTGATGGCCGGATTATCGGCTTATGGAGTGTTGGAACGAAGCGCACAAGAGGAACAAGAGAATGGAAATGGTGAAGAGGAACCTGTAGAGATTGATGATCCAATTGTAGCAGGTGAGGAACTTGCACAGCAATCCTGTATCAATTGCCATGGTGGTGATTTAGCAGGAGGGATGGGACCAGCTATTAACGGTCTAGAAGGTGAGTTATCACTAGAAGAAATCTCAACGATTATTAAAGAAGGTATTGGTTCAATGCCACCTCAGACTCAGTATAGTTCAGAAGAAGCAGACGCTATCTCTGAATATCTATTGTCTATTTCTGAATAGGTTCAATTAAAAAACTTCCTGATCCGGCTTTCATAAGCTGAATCAGGAAGTTTTTTTCGCGAAGGAAGCTTTGTACAAAGTATGATATGATGGAAAACGTAAATTAACAAGTATAAAGGTGATAAAAGATGAATGAACGACAACTTTCGAATCGATTAAAGACAGTAGCAGGATATGTTCAGCATTTAAAAAAAATAGCTGATATTGGGTCAGATCACGCCTATCTTCCAAGCTATCTGTGTCTTAACCAGCCTGCTATGCATGCAATTGCTGGTGAAGTCAGTGAAGGGCCATTACAGGCAGCTAGAGCACAAGTAGCTGAATTAGAAATAGAGCACAGGATTGATGTAAGAAAAGGTTCAGGATTAGCGGTAATTTCCAGAGGTGAGGTAGAAGGAATTACGATTGCAGGTATGGGGGGAGCTTTGATTACCTCTATTCTTGAGGACGGAAAGAGTAAGCTTGAAGGCGTTACTCGTTTAGTTCTGCAACCGAATAATGCCGCCCGCTCCATTCGAATATGGCTACTTGAAAATGACTGGCGTTTGGTAAAGGAAGAAATTCTTTTAGAGAACGAGAAGTATTATGAAATTTTAGTAGCTGAACCGGGTACGGACCGATTGAGGTATGAAGAGGATCGAGATAAAAAGCTGCTGTTTGGACCTCATCTCATGGTAGAGCGTAATGAGGCATTCCAGAAAAAATGGCTTGGAGAACAAGAGAACTGGCGGAGAGTGTTGATGTCACTTAAACAGGGTAAAGAGCAAGAGGCGTTGTATAAGCGGGAACAACAGATACAAAAGCAGATTCAATTGGTTCAGGAGGTATTTGGCGATGATTAAAACAGCAACAGGCAATGAAATCATTGAAATCTTTGAGAAATGGTCTCCGCAAAACCTAGCTGTAGAAGGGGATCGTGTAGGCTTAATGGTCGGAACATTAGAGAAGCCTGTTCAACGAGTAATGACAGCACTTGATGTAACAGAAGCAGTGATAGATGAAGCGATTGCCAAAGAAATTGATCTTTTAATTGCGCATCATCCTTTATTATTTCGTCCAGTCAAAAAGATTGATACGAATACTACTCAAGGTCGGATCATTCAAAAAGCCTTGCAGCATGAATTAACCATTTATGCGGCTCATACGAATTTAGATGTAGCAGAGGGGGGCGTGAATGATATGCTCTCTGATGCGTTATCATTAAATGAAGTTAAGGTCTTAGCCCCTACAAAAGACGTTTCATTAAAGAAATTAGTGGTGTTTGTTCCTGAGACACATGCTGAGGCGGTCTGTGAGGCGTTAGGGGAAGCGGGAGCAGGGCATATTGGAGCATACAGTCATTGTTCCTATTCGTTACAAGGCACAGGGACGTTTAGACCAGGAGACGATTCAGATCCCTTTATCGGAGAGGTAGGAAAACAAGAATATGTGCAGGAGGCAAGGATTGAAACCGTAGTTCCTGAAACAATCGTACAAGACGTCCTTAACGTCATGCATAAGGTTCATCCTTATGAAGAGGTTGCCTATGATCTTTATTCGTTGGATCAACCGCATCAGCAGTTAGGATTGGGGCGTATTGGAACATTGGATCAAGCAGTTACGCTTTCTACACTGGCAGAAAAAGTGAAGATCGCTTTTCAGGTGGACATTCTTCGATTAATTGGCGATCCGAATAAACGCATTCAACGTGTGGCCATTTTAGGTGGAGACGGCAATAAATATGTTCAAATGGCTATGGATAAAGGGGCCGATGTTTTAATTACGGGAGATATATATTATCACACAGCGATCGATGCAATCGAGGATGGATTTGCTTTACTAGATCCGGGACACAATATTGAAAAGATCATGAAAAAAGGGGTCGCAGACTACCTGAACAAGGTAGTGAAAGAAGAAGGCATTGAAGCAACAATCATTGCTTCAGAAGTAAGTACAGACCCGTATCAATATATCTAAATGAATCAACGCAAAAAAAGCTATCCCATCTTACATAGAGGGATAGCTTTTTTGTGTTTATTTAATTTTTACTTTAGGAAGTAATTTTTCGAGATTCACAGTACGCTTAAGCGGCCATGTTGTTGGGTCCTCTTGATCGAACTGTGTGAGATAAGCAATAACCTCTTTTGTAATTGGTGTTGGAGTAGAGGCACCAGATGTTACGCCAACCACTTCGACACCTTTTAACCATTCAAGGTCAAGCTCGGTAATATCACCAATCCGATAAGCCGTTGTTCCAGCGATTTGCTCAGACACTTGTGCAAGTCGATTAGAGTTATTACTTTTTGGATCGCCCACAACAACAACGAGGTCGCATTCTTTCGCTTGCTCAGCTACAGCTTCCTGGCGAACTTGAGTAGCTAGACAGATTTCATTATGAACTTCTGCATGGGGGTAGAGCTCCATTGCTTTTTTCATAATATCTGATACGTCCCACTGACTCATTGTTGTTTGGTTTGTGATAATAATCTTATCTGTAGTAAGACCAAGGTTCACAACATCTTCTACAGATTCAACTAGATGCACTGCATCTGGAGCAACACCAATGGCTCCTTCTGGTTCAGGATGTCCTTTTTTACCCGCATAGATAAATTCATAGCCTTCACTGCGCTTATCTCTAATTAGGTCGTGTGTTCTCGTGACATCAGGGCAGGTTGCATCAACAACGGTTAGGCCTTTTTCTTTGGCAAGTACACGGACCTCAGGTGAAACACCATGAGCGGTAAATATAACCGTTCCCTTATCAATATCTCTTAAAATTTCAAGGCGATTAGGTCCATCTAACGAAATGATTCCATCTGTTTCAAATGCATCCGTTACATGTTGGTTATGAACAATTTGTCCAAGTATATAAATCGGCCTGGGTAGATCTAGGTTTTGTGCAGCTTGTCTAGCTAAAACCATTGCGTCTACTACGCCATAGCAATAACCACGTGGTGAGATCTTTTTTACATTCATGTAAGTTGTCCTCCTATAGAAAAGCTTCCCGGCCATTTTAACAGGTGGGAAGCTGTCTTATACCATTATTGTAATGGAGATAGAGGTCGTTGACAATCGTTGTGCTTATGACAATTCAAGCAAATTGCTGTCAATAAACTCATATGCCTGTTCTTCAGACATATCATTGACTAATACAAGCTCACTTGCGATCATCTGTTTAGCCTTCTGTAGGTGGTTTCGATCTTGTATATGAAGACCATTTGACCTTCCAGCCTGTTTCTTAGAAAGCGAAGAGATTAGATGAGCTGCATCAAAAATACTTCCGCTTTTTAGAAGGTTTTCGGTTTCTCTGGAGAAGTGGCTAGTAGAAGGGGGAAGCTCCGGCCCATTTTTTAATGCTTCTACAACATTGTCTATCTCATCCTGTGCAATGATTTTACGCAAACCTGAGTTGTCAATCTTACTCTCTGGTAGCATTAATTTCACATCTACTAGTGGGAAATGCAGAACAAAATAAGAGTGAGTTTCACCTAATACGTCTTTTTCTTCAATGTCTCTAATTGTTCCAGCCCCATGGTAAGGATAAACAACGTGGTCACCGACTTTAAACATGAGCATTCCTCCATTCGAGTTGTCAGTATTTAGTATAACACAAATTGATGAAAATTTGAAATTATACTATTCGGGTATAAAGCTTGTCAACTATTTAATTAAAATCACGAGAAATTCCTCGTGAATGGTCGAATGGTTATACATAAAGTTTCGGACCAGGCATACCTCCAACAACCGATTCTGGTGTGGAAGGAGAAGGAGGCTGAACTTGGTTTTGTGAAAAGATAACTTGTGAAGGTGGCTGTTCAGGTGAAGGGATAGGAGCTGAATCTTGAAGTATGATCGGTTGACTTTCGTCATTCGGTTCAGTTTCTTGCTCAGAGGATTGACTACGCATAATTCTCCATAGAGTAGGGGCGTTACGAATAATCGGTCCATATTGCTGAACCATTGGCATAACTTGTTGAGTAATGCCCATTATCCTTTGAGCATTTTGAAGGATTGATGAGAAATTGATTCCACTTAAGAAACTCCCTCCGCCTGCAGCAGCTGTTGATGGGAACGCAGAACTAGCAAGAGCACTTCCGGCGCCGCCACCTCCACCAAAAAGTCGTGCGAGTAAGCCAACTCGTCCTCCTGCGCCCTGAATAAACCCCTGCGCTGCCTGAGGTCCCTGTCCAAAGAAGGCAGTAGGAGGTGGCATGCCTGGACCAGGTCCAAACATAAAAGGATTTCGTGCATACGGCTGCATAGGTGTAGGGTTAGCAGGTGGTCCAAATATACGTTGCATACGTGGTCTCCTTTCATAATATGTCCATATAGTTGTATATATGCATAGACCCATCGAGATGTGAGCCCTTATTCCTTTCTGTAAAATAAGAACAGCAATCGTGTTTGGTGTGATTCTGTGGTAAAATAAGCTATTGTAAATACCTAAAGCTTAGAGAGTAGGAAATAATAATGATTTCAGAGAATTTCAAACGGTTTGGACTAGAGCCGTTTTTACTAGAGGCACTTGATGCACAAGGTTTTTCGAAACCAACAGAAATACAGGAGCGTTTAATTCCAGCGATCATAAATGGAAAAGACGTAATTGGACAATCACACACTGGAACAGGTAAAACTTTGTCGTTTTTCTTGCCGATTTTGCAGGTGATTAAACCAGAACGTCAGGAGCTTCAAGCGATTGTAACAGCACCTACCAGAGAACTAGCTACCCAGCTATTTAATGAATTACGATTGTTAACGGATCACACGGAAGAAGGAAAAGCAATTGTAAGCCAGCTACTAGTTGGTGGTACGGATAAAACACGTTCGATCGAGAAGCTGAAAAATCAACCTCATATTGTTGTTGGTACAGCAGGTCGAATTTCGGATTTAATTAAAGAGAAGGCGCTTAAAGCGTATAGTGCAGAGATTTTAGTTGTTGATGAAGCGGATCAAATGCTAGACATGGGCTTTATTGATGATGTTGATCATACAGCTTCTCACATGGCACAGAACCTGCAAATGCTTGTTTTCTCTGCAACGATTCCAGAAAAGCTTCAGCCATTCCTTAAGAAATATATGAATGATCCGAGGCATGTGAAGGTTGATCCAGAGCAAGCTACAGCGGGGAAAATAGAGCACCAATTATTACCTCTTCGTCACCGCGATCGTCTAAAAGTGATTGTGGAAGCTGCGCAAGCCATTAACCCGTTTCTAGCAGTCATTTTCACGAATACAAAGGATCAAGCTGATGAAGTATCTCAAGCTTTACTTGATGCCGGGTTAAATACCGAACGAATTCATGGTGGACTACAGCCTCGTGAACGTAAGCAAATCATGAAAAAAGTTAGAGAAAATAAAATTCAATACTTAGTGGCGACAGATTTGGCTGCTAGAGGAATTGACATTAAAGGTATTACTCATGTCATCAACTACGACCTTCCAAAAGATCTAGATTTCTATGTTCACCGCACAGGTAGAACAGCTAGAGCTGGAATGAGTGGAATTGCGATCACGTTCTATTCTGATGGAGATCAACAATCAATTGAGCGTTTAGTGAAAAAAGGAATTAGCTTTAAATATGTAGACTTTAAAAAGGGTGAGTGGATGACTTTAGACAAACCACCTGTAGGCTTAGGACGTTCTCCTGTCCGTAAGCAAGAAACATCAGGTTCAAAAAAAGCAGTAGCAAAACCTAAAAAAGTGAAGCCTGCTTATAAGAAAAAAGCTAGATACCGTCAAGCAAAAGAAGAACAGAGACAAAGACGTGTTAAAAGCCGCACAAAAAAATAATAGGTATTAGAATGGAATCAACAACGAGGTGATTGTATGACTGTAAAGATTGGCTCGCATGTGTCAATGAGTGGGAAAAAAATGCTGCTTGGTGCAAGTGAAGAGGCAGCAAGTTATGGTGCAAATACGTTTATGATCTATACGGGGGCGCCCCAAAATACTCGACGTAAAGCAATCGAAGAGTTAAATATTGAAGAGGGACTTGAGCATATGAGGCAGCATGGTATGACTGACATTGTGGTCCATGCTCCTTACATCATTAATATTGGTAACACGGAAAAGCCAGCTACCTTTAGACTTGGAGTAGATTTCCTGCAATCCGAAATTGCCAGAACTGAAGCGCTAGGATCTGAGCAGATTGTTTTGCATCCTGGTGCTCATGTGGGTGCAGGTGCAGATAAAGGAATTCAACAAATTATTACCGGTCTAAATGAAGTTCTAGAAACCAAAAACAATGTCCAAATTGCATTGGAAACAATGGCTGGAAAAGGAACTGAATGTGGTCGTAGCTTTGAAGAGCTTGCTGCGATTATTGATGGAGTTACACATAATGAGCGTCTATCTGTTTGTTTTGATACGTGCCATACCCATGATGCAGGGTATGATATTATCAATGATTTTGATGGTGTGTTAAACCAGTTTGACAAGCTTATTGGCATTAATCGCTTGAAGGTGTTGCATGTGAACGATAGTAAAAATGTCCGTGGTGCCGGAAAAGATAGACATGCAAATATTGGTTTTGGTCATATTGGATTTGAGGCTCTTCATTATATCGTGAAGCATGATCAGCTTTCTTCTATTCCAAAAATCCTCGAAACGCCTTACGTTGGAGAAGACAAAAAAGATAAAAGACCTCCATATAAGCATGAAATCTCGATGCTAAAAGAAGGCCAGTTTGACGAACAAGTTTTAGAAAAAATCATGCAATAAATCTACATGATCTTTATGGAAGCAGATGGCTGTATTGTTGAAGCAATTGTTGGATTGTGCTAGCAACGTGGCTATCTGTTTCTGTTTGTAATTTAGTAAGTAATCTTTCTACCTGTTCTGCGTTTCCGACATCAATTTTTTCAGTTTTTAGAATAGATACCACTTTTTTAGCTTGGCTTTCAGTTAGTGGTATTTGATTTTTTTCTGCTTGTTTAACTAATTCAGGTACCGTAATCGAATTAATTTTTTGATTAATTAATTGCTGGATAAATACATTCATTAGAAAACCCTCCTCTGCTTTTGCCTACACTTTTATTACTATGGGCGAATGAAGATTTTGTGCAGAAAAAAAGGAAATACGTAGAAAATCTCGAATACAATAACTAGAAGCATCTCTTGAGTAATAGTCTTTTTGATTGAATTTTTTACTGAAATGTAATGATTAGCTTAATTGATATAATGAAATCGTATATAAAAGGAGGGGCTAGTATGTGGGATAATCATTCAAACAACAAAGAAGCCTCTAAAAAAGGGAGCTATAGTCTGATGACCAACTCTAGTTCAACACTTTTTTCAGCATTCACAATACCACAAGTACACCAATCATCCTCGCAGCCACATAGACCTTACATAGAAGACATTGGCTTTCCCTTCCTTAAATTAGATGATCAATTTACGATAAAAGGATGGAATCAACCGTTCTTAAAAACGTGCCAAATCGATGAGTGTACGATTGAAAACGCCTCCTTTTTAGAGCTTGCTGATCAACATGATTTGTTTCAAAAAACAAAAGAGTTGATTATGCTAACGACTTTAACTCAAAAGGTAGAGGAACGACTATTCGAGGATGATGACTCACTTATTCGCATATGTGTGTTTCCATATTCATATTTCAATAACCACTATATTATGTTTGAAGATCTTTCATTCCAAAAGAAATTCGAGCATTTGTTGACGTTTCATCATCAAATGGAGGCCGTCTCACACATCGCAGCAGGTGTAGCACATGAACTTCGGAATCCCTTATCCGTCATAAAAGGTTTTCTCCAATTAGCGAAGCTTACGGACGACTTTCATAAATATTACGATACAATCTTGTCAGAACTGAATCGAATGAATCTAATTATTGAAGACTTTTTATCCGTATCACGACGTAAGTTAACACGTAGCTGGCAGTCTCCGAATGTCATTATCGAATCGCTTGTGCAAATATTAAAATCAGAATGTATCCTTCATGACGTAGATCTAAAACTTGATTTAGCAGCTACGGAACACAATGTAAATGTTCACGTGAATGAATCAATGATCAAACAAGTGATTTTAAACCTTTTAAGAAATTCAATTGAAGCATATGGAACATCGAACACGACTCGTATGTTTAGTGTAGAGACTTCGATTGATGAGTATTATTTTGTTATAGTCATTAAGGATAATGGAAAAGGCATGCCTGACGAGATTTTAAAACAGTTAGGAAAACCATTTTTTACAACAAAAGAAAAAGGAAATGGAATTGGTATTCCTCTTTGCAAGAAAATCATCGAAGACCACGGTGGTGAATTTCAGATTAAAAGTGAGTACAATGTGGGAACAGAAGTTGAAATTACTTTACCACTTGTAGAGTAAAGATTGGATAAAAGCGGTTTTGGAGGAAAAAGGTTTTCTTGTTGATTTAATTGATACGGGTAGTTGTTTTATGGTTTGTAATGGTACACTCAGTAGCGCAAAAGTGTTTATAAAAAATGATAAAGGGTATCCACAAGTTGGTGACCAAGTTATTTTTGAGGAGTGAGTAACCATGCTACAACGATTTGTCTATGCAAGCTTAATTGCATTTGCTATGCTAACAGGCTTTTTTGCCTACAACACATACAGTTTAAATCAGATAGTTCAGGAAAAAGATCAAGAGCTATTTCATCTCACTAGAGAAAAGGATGAAATGGAACTTCAAACAAACACAAAACTATCTGGATCGACGGAACCCAGTTATACGAATTGGATACAGTCAAGTGAACTGGCGGATCAGTTATATAAAGAGAGTGAAGGTCGTTTTGAAAAGGAGTGGGGTCTTTTTCTAGGAGAGCTCACACAGGAGAAAGGTATGGATCCATACATTGTTTATGAATTATTAAAGGTAGAAACAGGTGGAAGCTTTGATCCGAATGTGGAAGGGCCTAAAACAAGGTTTGGCGTCGCATATGGAATGGCTCAATTTATGACGAATACAGCGCCCTGGATTGCGGACAGAGCAAATCTTGAATATAAAAAAGAGTTGTTGTTTGAGCCTCTGTATTCAATCCAGTTATCTGTGGAATATTTAGATTACCTTTATGAAGAATACGAAGACTGGGACTATGCTTTAACGGCTTACAACCGAGGGATGACTGGTCTGAAAAATTATGTCGAGAAGAATGGTCATGCTCGAAGTGACTATGCTGTAACGATACAGCAAGGTGTTATGCACCACGAAAGCATTGCTTTTAATAATTAAGTAAGAGATCTCATCGAAGAACCCATCCACTTGCACAAGCATGTGAATGGGTGTTTTTTGTTTATATCGGCCTCATGGGTGGACAGAATGATAAAAAGCTTTATAATAGGGAAGGTCAAATAAATCGGAATCATTCTTACTCGGGTCATATGTTTATAAAAAAGGAGAGGGCGTCCATGGCAAATCAGACGATCCTAGCAGAGCTAAAGAACGTACATTTTCATTATGAAAACCGTCATGTCTTGGAGGATGTATCCCTTCAATTAGAAAAAGGTTCATTTTTAGGATTGGTTGGACCAAATGGTTCAGGCAAATCAACCTTAATACGACTATTATTAGGACTGCTCCAGCCTGATAAAGGACATATTGAATTGTTTGGAGAACGTGTATCTGCGTTTAGTATGTGGGACAAAATTGGGTTTGTCTCTCAAAAAGCGAGTAGTTTTAATTCTGGATTTCCAGCCACCGTTTATGAAGTAGTATCGATGGGGCTGTATGGAAAAGTAGGTCTGTTTCGCTTTCTATCAAAAAAAGATAAGAATAAAGTACATGAAGCGATCGCTCAAGTAGGAATGCAGGATTATACACAGGAAAACATAGGAGAATTATCTGGTGGTCAGCAGCAACGAGTATTCATCGCTCGGGCATTAGTAAGCGAACCAGAACTACTCATTCTTGATGAACCAACTGTTGGTGTAGATGTTTCAAGTGTTAAAACCTTTTATGAACTATTAAGAACGTTAAACAGAGAGAATGGTCTCAGTCTTTTACTTATTACTCATGATACTGGCATCATGACAAAATATGTATCAAAGGTTGCTTGTTTAAATAAAACGATCCATTTTCATATGCCACATGATTTTGAAAAAAATCAAGATATGCTACATGTTTATCGAAATGAAGATAATGAAGGTCGTACAATCGATAAAGAGGAAGTGCACGTATGATTGAGACGTTTTTGAGATTTGATTTTCTTCAATATGCCTTATATACTGGCATGATGATTGGGCTATTAGCCCCGCTACTTGGTGTGTTTTTGGTTGTTAGAAGAATGTCTTTAATTGCAGATGCCTTATCACACATCACCTTATCAGGCATTGCACTTAGTTTGTTATTGGGGAAATATGTGACGTTATTTGCAGGGTTAAATCCATTATATTTAGGAATGGTCTTCTCAGTAGGAGGATCGTTATTAATTGAACAATTAAGACGTGTCTATACATTTTACAAAGAAATTGCTATTCCAATTATTATGTCCGCAGGTATTGGCCTTGGTGTTATCTTTATTTCATTAGCAAATGGATTTAATAATGACCTATTTAATTATTTATTTGGAAGTGTGATAGCCGTTTCTCAATCTGACTTTATGACCATTGGTATCATTACAATCTTAGTAATTGTTGTGCTTATTTTCTTTTACAAAGAATTATTTTTCTTGTCATTTGATGAAGAACAAGCTGTTATATCGGGTGTGAATCGCAAATTAGTGAACATGGTTTTTGTAGTACTGGTTGCACTGGTCATTGCAGCTTCTATGAGGGTGGTCGGAATTCTTCTAGTATCATCATTAATGACATTACCTGTAGCAAGTGCCATGCGCTTTGCAAAAGGGTTTAAACAGTTATTTTTCTATTCCGTTTTATTTGGGGAAACGGCCGTTATCGGTGGTTTAATTGCGGCTTTCCAATTAGACTTAGCGCCTGGTGGAACAATCGTGATGATTTCTGTTATTCTTTTGCTTCTTTCGATTCTATTTGGACGAAACAAAAAAACGAGGTGGTTTAAGAAACAACCTCCAACATCTTCAGTTGAGCAATTGTAGATGACGCATGTAGTCAATTCCACTATAATAAAGGAATAACCTATGCATAAGGGAAGGGTGTTCAGCAGATGAAGGTATCTGATGCGTTAGAGCGCTTAAAAAACCGCGGCTATAAATATACAGGCAAACGAGAAAAAATGATTCAATTGTTTGCGGATGAAGATAGATATATACCAGCAAAAGAAGTACTAGAACATATGCAAAAGGATTATCCAGGTCTGAGTTTTGATACAATCTATCGAAATCTTTCTTTGTTTCAGGAACTGGATATTCTTGAAGAAACCGAACTTGAAGGGGAGAAGCGATTCCGCATTACATGCCAAACGAACTCCCACCACCATCATCTTATTTGTTTAGCGTGTGGTCGGACAGAGCATTTCCATACATGTCCAGTAAGTGAAGAAACGATTGCGGCTCAATTTCCTGCTTTTCAGGTAGAAGGCCACAAATTCGAAGTGTATGGAACATGTGCAACATGTATTAAAAATTGATGAGATAAAAAGCGTGAGCCCAAGGCTCACGCTTTTTTCATTGCACGTCTTTCAGCATATTCAAGGCACTTTTCACAAACTTTTACCTGCTTGCCCGTATCAGAAATGTATGTTCGCATGTATGGTGTTTTCTTCTGACAGAATATACAGCTTCTTTTTTGAAACAATGATTTCCAATTAATCATTTGCATCATGCTCAAACTGCTTAGTCCAATCGAGGACCCACTGTTCCGCTTCAAGCCAATTCTTCACCCGAATTACTCCATCTGGATCTTCTCCTTGATTATAAGGTGTATCGAGTAAAATAACAGGAATCGAACACGCTGTAGCAATCTCTACGGCATTGTCATGTTTATCCTCGAAGAACAAATCAATACGATGTGTATTCACAGCTTCGATTTTATCATGCTGTCCGAGAAGCTCTATATGGTGGTAAGGTAGTTTGTTTAATTCAAACCAATCTTGTGTGACTGATTCGAGATAAGAACCCCGTGCAGTCACGTAATAAAGCTCATATTGATCCTGCCACTTCTCTAGGATTGATTTGACGTGTGAGGCGAGTTCTACTTTCGCATAGATCTCGGATTCATGATCTTTCATCCATTGTCCGAACTCCTCACGGCTAATGCCAAGAATACCAGTCAAATCAAACGAAGTGAGATCCTCTAGAACTAACTCTTTGTTAAATGATTTGTTTAATGCAGGCACAAAGGCAGCGGGATCGGTAACTGTACCGTCTATATCTAAACCCAATCGTAGTTTCTTCATTATGCACATCCCTCCGGACACTATTGTATCATTTCACTCATTGCCGTTAACAGGATCAACTGTTGGACTTCCAACATTAGGATCAGTGAATTCAAGTGATCTGGTTACACTATAAAAGCTCCCTGCATTAGAAAGTGAGGAGGAACCACTATGTCGTTAGATAAAGATCCAAATCAAGTACCAGTGAGATTGGTCGATCCTGAAGATCCGACTTATACAAATTTGGATCCAGAAGTCTACCAGGATGGATTCGATAAGGAAGGCGAACCGGATGGGGTTTCTAATTTTAGAGAAGAAACTGCAGCTGAATTTCCAGCACCGCAAGCGCCAACTCAAGAGAAGAGAGACGCAGATCAAGATGAATCTGTCGGAAGTCTAATGAATGGAAGAGCATTAGGAACGTTTTCCATTACGTTAGCAATTCTTTCCTTGTTTTTTCTTCCGCTACTTCTAGGATCAGCAGGTATCATTGTTGGTTTTATTGCTCAAAGAGGCGATTCAAAAGTGATGGGTCGATGGGCGATAGGGATAGGGGTAGTGTCAATAATAACTTCATTGTTTTTCTCAACTATCATTTAACGGTAAAACGTGAGTGTAGGGAGCCAGTAAGCAAAAAAATCCCGCTGTCTGATAGTCAGTACAGCGGGGTTTTCCTTATTTAGAACTTTCTAATTCTGCAGCAGCGGCAGCTTGTTTTTTGTAATGTTCTTCGGCAATAATGTCGATTTCTTTTTTAAGTTCCTCGACCATCGTTTCTTCAGGAACCTTACGGACAATTTCACCATGACGGAAGAGTAAACCTTCTCCACGAGCACCAGCTATACCGATATCGGCTTCCCTGGCTTCTCCTGGCCCGTTAACGGCACAACCGAGAACAGCAACCTTGATAGGGGCTTTAATCGTGGCAATATACTCCTCAACCTCATTGGCGATACTAATTAAGTCAATCTCAATTCGTCCACACGTTGGACAAGAAATTAATGTAGCTGCATTTGCAGCTAAACCAAATGACTTTAATAGTTCACGAGCTACTTTCACTTCTTCTACTGGATCAGCACTTAATGAAATACGTAAAGTATTTCCGATACCCATATTAAGGATAGCACCTAGTCCGGCAGCACTTTTAACGGTTCCAGCAAATAGAGTTCCAGACTCTGTAATACCTAAATGAAGGGGATAATCAAAAGCTTTTGATGCTTTTTCGTAAGCTTCAATCGCTAAATGAACATCCGATGCTTTCATCGATACGATAATATCGTGAAAATCAAGGTCCTCAAGAATTTTGATGTGGTGCAACGCGCTCTCCACCATACCATCAGCTGTAGGATATCCATATTTCTCTACGATTTTGCGTTCAAGTGAACCAGCATTAACACCAATTCGAATCGGTATGCCTTTTGCTTTAGCGGCTTTAACTACTGCCTCCACTTTCTCACGGCGTCCAATGTTACCCGGGTTAATCCGGATCTTGTCTGCTCCACCTTCAATGGCTTTTAGTGCCAGCTTGTAATCAAAATGAATATCAACAACCAAAGGAATGGAGATCTGAGCTTTAATATCTTTAATCGCTTCGGCTGCTTTCATATCTGGGCAAGCCACTCGGACAATTTGACATCCTGCTTCCGCCAGTCGATTAATCTCAGCTACCGTTGCTTCGACATCATGAGTTTTTGTTGTTGTCATACTTTGAATGACGACTTCATCATTGCCGCCAATCGTCAAATTGCCGACCTTAACTGGGCGGGTCTTCGTACGATGTGTAAGTTCGGTCATTGACCAATCGCTCCTTTATTCAACAAGTAACATTCACTAGTTGGTTAGTCTCTTAAAGAGATACGACTTCATTTTATCAATGACCTGTTCGATTTGGCAAGGAAATTCACTCTTTCTCATAAATCGGAAACAAATACGTCTTACCAATTTGAATGGCGTCTGGTTCAAGTGCGTGATTCAATGCTTTAAAATCGTCAATGATTTGTTGAATACTGGCCGTTACGGGACCTTGATGCAAATGTTCTACAACGGACAAAACCGTATGTCCTGGTTCCACGATAACTTCTTGTGAGGACATTGTTGACATCATTTGATCTTCTTTAATCGGCTGCCGCTGATTAGCAGATTGATTCAGCTGTGTTGGCTTTATTGCTGACTGATCAGGCAAAGAACCAGATTTTAGATCAGCCACAATGCCAGCAACTAAAATCAGCAAGCCAATACATATAAATAAACGCTTCACAGCTTGTCCTCCTTAGGAAAAATACAGATAGTAAAAGTCTATGCAAGCAAAGCCTGTATTATGACAAATAAATAAGAAATCCTACTAAAAAAGTAGAGGAGCCATTTTAATGAGTGGAACATATGTATCCAAAATAGGAATTGGAAGTTTTACAATGATTATGGTTGTCGGTAACGGACTATTTATTCCAATGATGCCTGCGATTCAACAAGATTTACAGTTAACAGCTTCACAAACAAGCTTACTATTAAGTGTTTTCTCGTTTGCCGGTGCGATTATGATTCCGCTGAGTAGTTGGCTCTCTAATGTATTTGGGCGGAGGAAAGTCATCATAAGTTGTTTAGTTATATTAACTCTAGGTTGTGTAACTTCTTCATTATCAGGTTTTACGAGTCATTCAAATGTAGCCTATATGACTATTTTGATCGGACGGATCTTACAAGGTGTAGGTGCGGGTTCGGCAGCGCCGCTTGGCTTTATTCTTGCTTCAGAGCTTTATAGAGGAACTGAACAAATGAAACTGTTTAGTCTGCTAGAAGTCATTAATGGCGTCACTAAGGCTGTCAGTCCTATTTTAGGCAGCTTACTAGTGGCGTATGCCTGGCAACTAGGTTTTGTGTGGTATTTGGCAATCGCCATCGTTGCACTAGTATCGGCCATTACGTTATTGCCCCAACAATCGCAGACTTTAAGTAACCATTCTACTCTTTCTCATGGAGGCTTACTTCATTATTGGAGATGGTTCGTTCCAGGATTAACCATCGGATTTGTCGTGATGTTTTTACTTTATGGACTCTTATTTGTGACAGCTTCTGATATACAACATACAGGGCAAAGAGGATTGTTCATTTCTTTGCCACTTGCTATTCTTGTAGTGGTGTCCTATCTTTATGGCAGAACCTCTAATCGGTCTTCAAAACAATTAAAAGAAACGATGATAGCAGGGATGAGTCTATTATTGGTGGCATCTTGTCTCGCATGTTTTGGTTATCTAGGGTTCATGTATACAGTACTTTCTACTTGTGTAGTTGGGGGAGCAGCAGGTATTTTGCTACCGGCTTCTTCAAGTTCTTTAGCTCAATTTTTACCTGAAGAACTTAGTGAGAGGGCATTGACGTGGCTAACAACAGTCCGTTTTTTAGGAGTCGCCAGTGGACCCGTTGTATTTTCAATTTGGATGAGCGAGTGGCAAAATCATGTCTTTTATTTAATTGGTTTAACAGGAATTTCGAGTCAGATACTTTTGATATGTTGGGGCAAATGGTTCAAAAAAATCCAGTTTGAGGAATCGAATGAATTTTAAAATAGGTCAAAAGTCACTTTTCTTTTCCTCTGAAAAAAGGTTACCTAGTGAGAAGGGTATCGATATAAAGAGGATACCTCTTGCAGAATGACCTAATTCTGTAATAAAAAAGGGGACGATTATTAAATGATGAAGAAATTACAAAAAAGTATGATTGGATTTATGATACTATTGCTTTTTGTTCCGGCCGTTGCTCAAGCTGATGCCGTTCCGGGTGACGTGATTGTGACATTAGGTGCAGATTTATCTCCAGCTCAGAGAGAAGATCTCTTAGAGGAAATGGAAGTAGCTGAAGATGTTGAGACTCTTGAAGTAACAAATGAAGAAGAGCACATCTACTTAGGAGATTATATAAGTAGTACTAATATTGGAAACCGCGCTCTTTCCTCTTCTAAGATTACGATGACAAGTCCTGGAGAAGGAATTAATGTGACTAGCAACAATATTACGTGGGTTTCAGATAAGATGTATGCTAATGCACTTGTTACAGCTGGTGTTGAAGATGCTGATGTCTATGTGACGGCTCCGTTTGATGTGTCGGGTACAGCTGGATTAACGGGCTTAATTAAAGCATATGAAGTGGCTGCTGGGATTGATATTCCAGAAGAACAAAAGCAAGTGGCTAACGAAGAAATGGTAAAAACAGCGGAACTTGCTGAATCAATTGGAATTGATGAAGCAACCGAATTGATCAACCGGATCAAAGAAGAAATCGGGGATCAAAACATTGAATCGGAAGACGATTTAAGAGCATTAATTGAACGACTTGCGAACGAGCTTGGAATTACACTGACAGAAGAAGAATTAAACGGCTTAGTTTCACTTTTCATGCGAATGAAGGATTTAAATATTAACTGGGATCAAGTGCAAGATCAAATTTCAAAGGTTCGCGATAATCTTGGGGAGTTTCTTGCAAAAGAAGAAACACAATCATTTTTAACTAGTTTCCTTGATTTCATCAATAAGATTATTGATTCCATAAAAGGCTTTTTTAGTTCATAATTCAACTAGAGAAGGGAGCGGTCTCCCTTCTCACAAAATGATGTAAGAATGAGAACGGTTTAATTTTATAAAATGTTGAAACTTATTCTGTCATCATTCGTATACAAAGATAAAAAGGGGGAGATGGCCAAATGGAGTGGCTTGACATAGCAAGTATAGGTTTTATTGTCATCTTTTTAGGTACGTTGTTTCTGTTTGGTGAGCTGTTAGTTAAAGCACGCGGCTTATTTGCTTTACTTGGGGTCGGAATGACTGCTATGTATTTTCTACATCATTTAACAGGTGATACAGGATTTTGGGTAGTGATCCTATACTTGATCGGGATCGTTTTGATCATATTGGATGGGAAGCTATTTTCAGATGGAACGGTAGGATTAATTGGAGTCATTCTAATGGTTGTGGGATTAGCTATTCCAGCACCATCCCTTGTATATGGAATTTTAGTTGGTATGGCCTTTATCTTAGGTGGATTAAGCTCATTGTTTTTCTTAAAAGTATTTACGCGTCGACAAATGTGGTCAAAACTTACTTTTAAAGATCGATTAACGAGTGAAAGAGGCTATAACTCGATTAATATGGAATACAAAGAGCTTGTTGGCAAAAAAGGTAAGACACTGAACTCTCTAAGACCAACAGGTACGATTAATATTGAGGGGCAACCATATAGCGCTACAAGTGGTGGACAGTGGATTGAAGCCGAAGAAGAAATAGAAGTAACATCAGTGGATGGTACAAGAATATTAGTCGCACGAAGTAATCAAGAAAAAGAAGAGTAGAAAAACGCTATGCCGTTTTTCTACTCTTTTTTTTGCGTGGAAGTTTAAAAAGAAGATAGAGATACAAACTAGTTAGGGTAATAAAAAGAAAAAGAATGGGTAAATCATTTAAAAAAACGACAATCCAAGCATATAAAATAACCGGTAATGGCATCGTATGTGCAGCAATTTTCCATAGTTGGATGAAGTGAATACTTGAATTTTGACGGAAGAATAACGACGCCACCATGGCTAAAATACTCGTTCCTAAAAAAGCAGAACCGATCATAACGGAGATGATCATCAGACTCATTATAATAAACAGAATTGGCAAAAATGATTGGATACTATCCAACTGTTCTAGTATCTCTATTTTGGATTTGCTTTCCTCTCCAAGTAAAGAATAAGTCACTCGTTGATCAAGATTATTAAAGTGAAGGGAGGCATATTCACCTTGCATAAGTAAGCCGTTTCCTGAAATAGCTTCTGTCGTTAATTGACTATTAGGATCAAGAATCAATTGAAAGGAATCATTCGTCTCTAGGTGATAAGGGATTGAGTCCATATCCGTTTGCAACTGTTGATTTTCAATTGAAAATTCTATTTCTTGATGACTTAAGGCATTATTAACATGGTTAAATCCTGAAGAAATAGTAAAAGTTAAGTAGAGGCAGTATGGCAGTAAAGCAATGACAATTGTAAAACATATGTGACCTATTACATGAATACTCGGACGAAATCGTGAAGCAAGAATAGCCTGTCTGTTGTATAGACATTTTAAAAAAAACGTAAAAAAACTCATAAGGACTCTCCTAAATATCATTTTATTTTTAATGATAGCGGAAGCGTATACATACAGCAATAGCAAGAATAAATGTGAATTAAAGTTCATATGTGAAAAAGATAACGTACTTTCTTTTGTAAATAGTGGTTTACAAACAAATAATAAATGTTTAATAATAGATGCGTATGTGCGTGATAAATGTCGAACAAACGTATTTTTGTAGATGAAGGGATGAGATTGTGTGGATGTTCAATCGCTCGTATTTACGTTTCTTGGAGGCATAGGTATCTTTCTATTTGCTGTAAAGTTTATGGGAGATGGTCTTCAAAAAGCGGCAGGCGACCGTTTGCGGGATTTGTTAGATAAATTTACGACGAATCCTTTTATGGGAGTATTAACTGGTATATTAGTAACTGCACTTATTCAAAGTAGTACAGGGACAACGGTTTTAACAATCGGTCTAGTTAATGCAGGTTTTATGACTCTTAGGCAAGCCATTGGTGTCATCATGGGTGCCAATATTGGAACAACAACTACAGCCTTTATCATTAGTATTAATGTTTCTGAATACGCCTTGCCAATAATAGC
The DNA here is from genome assembly GCF_030813245.1 of Alkalicoccobacillus murimartini. Lineage (GTDB taxonomy): Bacteria > Bacillota > Bacilli > Bacillales > Bacillaceae_D > Alkalicoccobacillus > Alkalicoccobacillus murimartini. The sequence continues at coordinate 339,559 of NZ_JAUSUA010000001.1, forward strand.
ACTAGGCGCTTTTATGCTGTTTTTCTTCAAAGCTCCAAAGATCCAAAATATTGGACAAGTTGTGTTCGGAATAGGGTCCCTATTTTATGGTTTAAAACTAATGGGACAAGGTCTTGCTCCATTACGTGATTTGCCTGCCTTTGCAGAATGGACGGTTACCCTCAGCGATAATCCACTTTTAGGTGTTCTAGTCGGTACAGTCATGACTGTGGTGATTCAAAGTTCTACAGCTGCCATTGGAATTATTCAGCAGCTTTATGCACAAGGAGCTATTGATCTTTCAGCAGCACTTCCTGTTTTGTTTGGTGATAATATTGGAACTACAATTACGGCTGTTATTGCTGCAATAGGAGCAACCGTAGCTGCTAGAAGAACAGCTCTTACACATGTTATTTTTAACTTAGTAGGTACAGCAATTGTCTTAATATTTTTAAGGTATTTCCAGCGATTGGTTGAATATCTCGCGGAAACCTTTAACTTGAATCCGATGATGCAAATCGCAACCGCACACGGAGTATTTAATGTTGCGAACGTTATTATGCTTTTCCCATTCATTGGTGTGTTGGCTTGGATTGTGACAAAGCTAATTCCTGGTGAAGACGCGATTGTTGAATTTAAGTCAAAGCATTTAGATACTCGATTTATTGGCAGCTCACCTTCCATTGCGCTTGGACAAGCACAACAAGAAGTGCTGCGTATGGCTGAATATTCTTATGAAGGACTTGAGAATGCAGCTCAATATCTAGTATCTGGAGATAAAAAACAAGCCGAAAAAACGGTTCAGTACGAGCAAGCGATTAATAATCTTGATCGTGAAATTACGGAATACTTGATTCAAGTTTCGTCACAATCATTATCTGATCAAGATTCTAAGAAACACTCAACCCTTTTGGATTCCATTCGTGATATCGAACGAATTGGTGACCACATGGAGAACATTGTTGAATTAAAGGATTACCAAAAATCTAATAAAGTCACGATGTCAGAAACAGCAATCTCCGACTTAAATGAAATGTTTGACCTAACAAAAGATACGTTAAAAGCAGCAATCTCAGCCCTTGAACATCATGATGTAGAGAAAGCAAAGGGTGTATTAGAAAAAGAAGAATTAATTGATAAGATGGAACGTCGCCTAAGAAAGCAGCACATCACACGTATGAATGATGGCAGCTGCACAGGTGGATCTGGAATTGTATTCGTTGATATCGTAAGTAACCTTGAGCGAATCGGTGATCACAGTGTGAACATTGCTGAAGCCGTAATTGGGGAATACTAATTAATCGATTGCTGGGATGAGGGGAGACCTCATTCCAGCTCTCTTTTATACCAAATAAACTTGTCTCACTCATGTGCATATGGTAAAGTATTCATGCAGCAGAGAAATTAATAAAAAAAGATTTTAAAAACCTATTGCACAATTTTTAACCACATGGTATTATAGTTCTTGTCTTGATAAACACATTGTTCCACAGTAGCTCAGTGGTAGAGCAATCGGCTGTTAACCGATCGGTCGTAGGTTCGAGTCCTACCTGTGGAGCCAAATATGGCGGTGTAGCTCAGCTGGCTAGAGCGTACGGTTCATACCCGTGAGGTCGGGGGTTCGATCCCCTCCGCCGCTACCATATATACATAGTTTGGATGAATGACATGGCGGTTGTGGCGAAGTGGTTAACGCACCGGATTGTGATTCCGGCATTCGTGGGTTCAATTCCCATCAGCCGCCCCATTTTGGACCCTTAGCTCAGTTGGTTAGAGCACTCGGCTCATAACCGATCGGTCGTAGGTTCGAGTCCTACAGGGTCCACTCTTACTGAGCTAATCGCTCATCATACTTTGGAGGAATACCCAAGTCTGGCTGAAGGGATCGGTCTTGAAAACCGACAGGCGGGTCAAACCGCGCGGGGGTTCGAATCCCTCTTCCTCCTTCCGAATGAAAAAAACCTGAACGCATTGTGCGTTCAGGTTTTTTTGTGTTTTTTGGGAGGGGTGGTGTGGAGGAGGGGCTTGCGTGCGGGGAGAGGCTCTCGCGTGAAGAGAAGGAGGTCTTGCATGTAGGTAGAGGATCTTGCGTGTAGAGAAGGAGGTCTTGCATGTAGGTAGAAGCTCTCGCATTTAGCGAAGGGGATCTTGCATGTAGGTAGAGGCTCTCGCATGTAGAGAAGAAGATCTTGCATGTCGAAAGAGGCTCTTGCATGATGAGAAGGAGATCTTGTATGTAGGTAGAGGCTCTCGCATGTAGAGAAGAAGATCTTGCATGTCGAAAGAGGCTCTTGCGTGTAGAGAAGGAGATCTTACATGTCGAAAGAAGCTCTCGCATGTAGAGAAGGAGGTCTTGCATGTAGGTAGAGGATCTTGCGTGTAGAGAAGGAGGTCTTGCATGTAGGTAGAAGCTCTCGCATGTAGAAAAGGAGGTCTTGCATGTAGGTAGAAGCTCTCGCATGTAGAAAAGGAGGTCTTGCATGTCGAAAGAGGCTCTCCCATGTATAAATGGCGATTCCGTAGGATTTAACTTAATCTCTCACTTTTACTCCTTCAGCCAAAGAAGTTTTTGCAGGTTAATCAGGTATTATGGCGAATAGGGTTAGGGATTTATTCTAAAAGAAGGAGGTTTACTCGTTTGATTGTAAAAAAGCGGACTGTACCGATACGGCTTTTGCAACTTAGGGCTTTAAAAAGACGGTTAGCAAAAACTCACCCTGTTTATCCTAAGATAGCAGAAGAGCTTTCTCTAAGAGAGGCGGGATATAGGGGAGAGCAGAGTTTAGACTATCATCTTAATTTTCTAAGCGAAAAAGACTTTTTTATTCTAAATGATGTTCACTTGATATCAAAAAAAGGCTATGGGTTTCAAATGGATACTATTGTTTTATGTGCTCAGTTCATTGCAATCCTAGAGATAAAAAATATTGCAGGAAACATTCGTTTTAATGATGCTACAAAACAGATGGTACGAACGTTTAAAGAAGATAAGCAAGTGCTGCCAAACCCAATCATCCAACTCAGAAGACAGCGGATCCAATTAACGGATTGGCTTCTTGAACGGAATTATCCTCTAAAACCAGTTGTTGAGCTCATTGTCCTCACACATCCTTCAGTAATTATTGAGTCCGACCACCTAAATAATCAAACAATAAATCGATTCATTATTTCAGATCACCTACCTGAAAAGTTAGAACAACTTCAAAGGAGATATTCTACCGAGAAGCTAACACAAAAAGATTTAAGAAAAATGGCCTCCTTGCTGAACAGCGAGCACTATAAAGAAAAACCACCCTCTCTTCAATCTTACCAATTACATTTTCACGATCTGCAAAAAGGTATTCGGTGCCCTGAATGTCACCAGTACATGATGGAGCGAGTAGTCGCCAAATGGCAGTGTAAAAGATGCCGTACTTATTCAAAATACGCTCATTATGAAGCAATTGAGGACTATTCTCTATTAATAAAATCTACAATTACGAATCAAGAATTAAGGTCATTCCTAAAAATAACCTCATCCACGGTTTCTCATCTTCTGCTTACTCAAATGAAATTGCCGCGTACCAAAAAAAATAAATATACCTTCTACACTTTAAATATTCCCATCTCACCATAATGTTAGGATTACATGTTTAACCTCACCCACCTCGTGGAAACCATAAAATAAGACGTGATAGTGTAAAGTCGTTTTATTTGCATATCACGGTTTATTTTGGTAACTTAAATAGGCAGACTTATGAAACGTTTTTGTTTCAAAAGTTCGGCAACAAAAAATGGAAACTCATTCAAGGAGGAGAATATTAACATGGCATACGAACTACCACAATTACCTTATGCAGCAAATGCACTTGAACCTCACATCGATGAGCAGACAATGAACATTCACCACGACAAGCATCATAATACTTATGTAACAAAACTTAATGCAGCTCTTGAGGGTCATTCTGATCTTTCAAGTAAGTCTGTAGACGAGCTAATCAGTAATATTGATGCTCTACCTGAATCTGTACGTACAGCAGTACGTAATAATGGTGGCGGACATGCTAACCATACGTTCTTCTGGGAGCTTTTAACTCCAGGCGGAAGCAGCGCTCCAACTGGTGAGCTTGCAGATGCGATTACTAAAGACTTCGGAAGCTTCGATGCTTTCAAAGAAGAATTTGCAGCAGCAGCAGCTAACCGTTTTGGATCTGGCTGGGCATGGCTAATTGTTGATGGTGGCAAGCTTGCTATCACTAGCACACCTAACCAAGATACTCCTGTAATGGAAGGCAAATCACCTGTAGTTGGTTTGGATGTTTGGGAGCACGCTTACTATCTTAACTACCAAAACCGTCGTCCTGACTACATCAACGCTTTCTGGAATGTAGTAAACTGGGATGTTGCAGCAAAGAATTACGCAGCAGCAAAATAAATAGGTACAGTCAAACCGTCATACATCATGTATGGCGGTTTTTTTGATGTCTGAAAGTACCTGCATAACCCTTCAAGAGAGTGACACACTACTCACGAAGGGGGTGAGTTCATGCATAGAAAAACCCTGGATCGTGTATTGGGTAACATTGATATTACTAAGGATCTGGTTATGCTTTTGGTCATCGGTGGATTATATGCGCTAAGCATTGCTCTGTCTAATACGTTTGTAAATGTTTATTTGTGGAAACAATCGGGCGAGTTCATGGACTTAGCTCTTTATAACTTAGCGGCGGTCATTTGCCAGCCTATTGCTTTTCTTTTAGCTGGAAGATTATCAAAAAAAATTGACCGTGTCTTTGTACTACGCATAGGCGTGGCGATATTATCACTGTTTTATTTTTCAGTATTATTTATTGGTGGAGGGTCTGTCTTTAAGATTTTGATATTAGGCGCTTTAGTTGGGTTGGGGCTTGGGTTTTATTGGCTCGCATTTAATGTGCTGACTTTTGAGGTAACAGAGCCGGATACCCGTGATTTCTTTAATGGATTTCTAGGGCTGTTAACATCTTTTGCTGGCATGATAGGACCTCTTGCAGCGGGTATCATCATTACAGGCATGGAAAAATCTACAGGGTACACCGTCATTTTTAGTGTATCCCTTGTCATTTTTGTCGTTGCCGTGTTTTTGAGCATGACTCTAAAAAAACGAAATGCAAAAGGCCGATTTCTCATTAGACGAATTTTAGAGGAAAAAAAGCAGAATCGCGCATGGAGTCGAATTTTAAATGCTCACTTCTTTCAAGGTTTACGTGAAGGGACTTTTGTCTTTGTCATTGTTGTATGGGTTTATACTGTCACAAACAGTGAGCTAGCGCTTGGAACATATGGATTAGTTACGTCTGCAACTCAACTTATTATTTATTATGCAGCTGGAAGGTTAATCAAAACAAAGTTACGAAAAAAGGCCATTTTAGTTGGAGGGCTTATCCTTTATGGAGCAATCTTCCTGCTTGTATTTAACCTCACATTTCCAAAATTAATTCTATACGGAATTCTTATCTCAATCGCATACCCTATGCTACTAGTTCCCTACATCTCACTAACCTACGATGTAATCGGTAAGGCGTGGAATGCTGGTGAGATGCGTGTTGAATATATGGTCGTTCGTGAGTTGTATTTAAACAGTGGAAGAATTGTTTCCGTCCTTTCTTTTATACTCGCCATTCAATTCTTTACTGAAGCCTACTCGATTCCTGTCTTGCTTTTAATCCTTGGAGCTGGACATGCATGTATCTATTGGTGTGTACGTCCCATTCAATTTAATGTTTCTAAAGCTTCAACTAGTTCTGGTGTTGAGGCACAGGCAAAAGAAGAAGGAGGAACGGGTGGTTCCAATGCATAAAAGATTTCCATCCCTTTGACAGCGCCGTTCTATATGCTATAATTTATCTATTCACCTGCCATGTCCGTGAGCTTCATTTTTGTTTTGAACCTTAATCAAGAAAAGGGAGCCTTATATTGATCTTTAGACAGTATGCCGCTTCGTGCGGACACTGAAAAAAGCTCTGCGGGCACCCACCTGCGAGTAGTAGGTTCTTGAACGATGGGAGTAACGGCATACGCGGGGAATTAATTTTAAATAGAATTGTGACAAAGTAGTGAATCCAGACACCCTTGTTGAGGTGTCTATTGGTATGTATACATATAGAGATAAGGGAGCGGAAAATATGGGGAAAAAGAACAAGAAACGTCGTCATGTCCCGGTTCGATTAAATGTTCTATTTTTGATCGTCTTTCTGTTATTTTCAGCATTGATTCTTCGATTGGGTGTTGTACAGATTGTACAAGGGGAAGAGTATGAAAAGGAACTGACACAAACGGCTAATCAAACGGCACGAATTGATGCTCCACGAGGTGTCATGTACGACCGTTACGGTTATACCGTAGTTGATAATGAGATGGAGCTGTCGGTCACGTACACTAATCCAACCGAGCAATCATCGCAAACGAAAACGCAAGAAATGTTACGAATTGCTAATGAATTAGTGGATATGATTGAAGTAGATACTGAGAAAATTACTGAACGAGATCGAAAAGATTATTGGTACGAGAACTCAGAAGAAGAAGAACGAAAAGCTTTACTAGATGGCATTGATACGTCTGATATGGAACCAGGCGAAGAGTACCAGGAGATTATTAACCAAATTGGAGACGAACAGTTAAATACCATCTCTGATGAGGAACTTGAGGTCATTGCCATTTACCGTGAAATGACCCGTGGTTACGCAGGTTCGCCTCAACGTATCAAACGAGCTGTTACGGATGAAGAGGCGCATAAAGTGTCTGAAAATCTAGACAAACTTCCAGGAGTTGAAATCCTACGTGACTCACGCCGGAGCTATACCTATGGTGATACGTTCAGAAACATCCTTGGAAATACAAGCACAATTCCAGCTGAAAGTATTGATTCGTATCTAGCGAGAGGATATGATCGCTCTGATTTAGTTGGAAACAGCTACTTAGAGGCTCAATACGAAGATGTGCTGCGTGGTCAAAAAGCTGAGATAGAAAGAAGCTCAACTAGAAATGGCTCGGTTACAGAAAACACAGTCAATGAGAAGCCAGGAAGCCGTGGCAATGACTTAGTACTAACGATTGATATGGAAATGCAGCAACAACTTGAAGAAATTTTGGAAAGTACTGTGAGAGCTAATGCTGGAGCATTTATTGATAATCGTGAGGCATATGCTATCATGATGAATCCTCAAACAGGTGAGATTATTTCAATGGCCGGTTATAAGGATGATCCATCCAATCCTGATGCAGTTAAAGTAAATGATACCGGTGTAGTAAATGATCAATTTGAAATGGGCTCCTCTGTGAAGGCAGCATCTGTTTTAACTGGTTTTGAAACGGGAGTAATGAATCCAAGTTCTGTTATTTATGATCAACCACTTAATATTAAAGATACACCTCAGAAAAGCTCAATTGGTGGAAGATCAATGGGGAACGTAAATTATCTTACGGCATTGGAACGGTCTTCTAACGTTTACATGTACTATATTGCCATGCGCTTGGCACAGCATGAATATCAAGCTGGGGCTCCATTCCGTGATCTGAACGCAATTAGAGATGGGTATGAAAAAGCTCGATATAATTTTAATCAGTTTGGTTTAGGGGTTAACCCAGGTATTGACCTACCAAATGTATCAACAGGTTATGAGGGTGATAATAGAAATGGCGGGACCTTGATGGACTATTTTATTGGACAATACGATACGTATACACCTTTACAAATGGTACAGTATATCTCAACCATTGCAAACGATGGACAACGAATGAGACCTCATCTTGTGTCGGAAATTCGTGAAGCATCTACTAACGGAGAAGATGGTGCAATTGTTACGCAATTCAAGCCTGAAGTTTTGAATCAACTAGATGTAGATAAAGATGAAATTCAGTTAGTGAAAAATGGGTTAAGGCGTGTAGTTTATGGACAACAAGGCACGGGACGTCACCTCGTCAATAATCAAGGAGATGTACCTAGAGTCCAGTTTACAGATGAATTCCCTGACGTAGCTGCAAAAACAGGTACAGCTCAGGTAACTGTTAATGGGGCAAAAGGTAACAATCAGACTATTGTTGGTTATGCACCTACTGATAATCCTCAAATTGCATTTAATGTGGTGGTGCCTGGCGTATATGCAAGAGATGGAAACGCAAATATCGTTCAGCAAATCACTTCAAAAATGCTCACTAGCTACTTCGAAATCAACGAAAACCGTGAAGGTCCAGAAGATGTCGATACAGTTCTTGAAGATGTTGACACAGATCCTGAAGTTGAATAGATTCATAGCTTAATAAATTGTAGGTCGTTCCATATCAAATGGAGCGGCTTTTTTTATTGAATAACATGTACCAATATCGACATTCGTCTCACGTTAATCATTTTTATGGTTTTTATCGGCGTAAATTGTAATGCTTATATGAAATCGGTTACAGTGAGTGAAAGATAAATTAAAGCGCTTCCAATTTAAGGTGGAAGTATGGAGAGCAGGAGGATTTTAGAATGTTAACTATTATTGGACTACTTATTATTATAACAATCGTTGGACTATTAATGTGGGGCAAAATTAGTCCCGTTGTGGGTATGGTGTTAATTCCAATTATTGGGGCATTTGCTGCTGGTTTTAGTCCAACAGAGATTGCGACGTTTTTTGAATCGGGAATAGGTACAGTGATGAATGTTGTGATTATGTTTATTTTTGCCATTCTCTTTTTCGGGATTTTACAGGATGCTGGTTTATTTAATCCTTTAATTTCAGGACTAATAAAGGTATCAAAGGGGAACGTTGTAACCGTTGCGACCTGTACGGCCATTGTAGGAGCTGTAGCCCATTTAGATGGGGCTGGTGCGACTACATTCTTATTTACGATTCCGGCGTTATTACCGCTCTACAAGAAGCTGCATATGAGTCGGTATTTGTTGCTATTAATTATCGCAACGAGTGCATCTGTAATGAACATGGTACCATGGGCGGGACCAACAGGACGTGTGGCGTCTGTTCTTGGAGAAACGCCAGCTGATGTCTGGCGTCCATTGATTCCTGTTCAAATCATTGGTTTGGTAATGGTTATTATTCTAGCCTTTTTCTTAGGGATTCGAGAAAAGCGACGGATTGCTCGTAAGTTTGCAAATGGAGAAATTAAAGAATCAGAGCAGAATTATTCCAATGTATCTATGCAAGAACAGGCGGCTACAATGAGTGATGAAGAGAAAAGCTTGCTTCGTCCTAAATTAATGATCGTCAATCTAGTTATTCTACTTCTAACCGTAGCAGCTCTTCTTGAGGCTACTTGGGAGCCTGGTTTAATCTTTATGGTTGCATTAAGTGTTGTTCTTGTGGTGAACTATCCAAATGTAAATATGCAAATGGATCGTATCAAGGTGCATGCACCAAGTGCTTTGTCTATGGCATCGGTTATTCTCGCAGCAGGAGTGTTTTTAGGTATTATTCGGGAGACAGGCATGCTTGAATCCATTGCCTTATCTATGGTAGCTATTCTACCTGCTATGGTCGTTCCTTATCTTCACATTATTATCGGTCTTCTTGGTGTACCATTAGATTTATTAACAAGCACAGATGCATATTATTTTGCGCTACTTCCGATTGTGGATGGAATTACAACTGAATACGGAGTATCATCAGCATCTACAGCTTACGCCATGTTAATCGGAAATGTTATTGGAACGTTTGTTAGTCCGTTCTCTCCAGCATTATGGCTTGGTATTGGTCTTGCTGGCGCTGAGATGGGTAAGCATATTCGTTATTCGTTTTTATGGATGTGGGCTTTCAGTGTCGTACTTGTCCTTATTGCAATGGCGATTGGAGTCATTTAATAGATAGAAAAAAACCAGCGGAATTAAATTTCCGCTGGTTTTTTAAAATAATTGAAGGATATGAGTAGTTATTGACGAATAATAAGGTTTAGAGTCTACTTATGTAATTAAAGCAAAGATGTCAGCAGTAGACATTCCACTTGTAATTTCATAGGCGCCAGGCTTCAGAAAGCCAGCTAAATTTTGTTGCTCTGCTTGGACAACAAATTCTTGCTTATTATCAATGATGTTGCCACGAATGAGCTCATCTGCTACATCAAAGCTTGTCATACCATTGCGAATGATCAATAGAAAGACACTTTCTTCTTCCTGAGCTTCCTCTTCTTCAGCAGGTTCTTCCTCTTCTTCCTGACCTTCTTCTTCCTCATCAGCTTCTTCTAATTCAGCATACTCAGCTTCAACTTCTTGGCGGGTTGTGTCGATTACTGTATTCAGTTCATCTTCCCACTCTACAGAATTACGAACGAGATAGCCTTCATTTTCAAGCTGTAGGATCATTTCATCATTGGTGATGTCTTCTTCAGCCTGAACTCCATCAGCCAGTTGATCAGAACCCCCTACGTAATAAACAACTCCACACGAAACGGTTGCAACCAATAATCCAATGGAAAAGCTTCTTAGAGAATTAGCCATGTGTCATCACCTTTTTACCTTCTTCAGGACGGTCGAGAAAAGGGGAGAGAACACGATCTACTTCCATTGAAGTTAAGCCTGTTTCGGAAGCAATTCCTTCAGATGAATAACCTCGTTTGTGCAAATCTAGAACATCTCTCATAATTTGCAGTTGTGTTTCAGAACGGGTAGCAAGCGGTGTATGTTGTGCAATAATTTCCGCATCTAGTTCTAACGTTCGAATCTGATTTTTTAACTGATAAATCTCCTGCATGAATGAAATTGACATGTTCTCAATTTGTTGTTCATACTTGGAATTTCTTTCTTTGCGAAAGAAGGACAGTATGATTAGCAATACGGCTATTCCTAGCAGACTAGCTAATGTCCATTCCATCATCATGTTAACGCCTCCTTACATAGTTGAATCGTTCCTATTATACATGTGTTTTCGAGACATTTCGATCGATTCAACAATTTTTATAGAGAAAAGGGTGATAATTAGTTGAAATGTCACATATGAAAGCAGTAGTTGGCTTCGAAACGAGTAAGTTTGAATTTTTTTTGTAGTGTCTGCCTGCCTTTACTGACTTAAGACAAATTAAGACAATTTACCCTTCTTGTTCATAATGAGTGCAAGCGATATGATTTAATCACTACTTGAAGCATAGCAAAATGCTTACTACTAGAAAGAAGGGACAAGAGTATGGCAGATCAGTTAAAGCGAAAGTTTGTTCTATCGTTATATTCAGCAGCTAATGCCAGTCGCTTAGCTCGACCCTTCTTAATCAAGCGTGCGTTACATGATAATCAAATTGAAGCAAAGCGGCTAATCTCTTGGACGCCTATGAATAAATGGGTAGAAACCGATCAAGTATTTTTACTTGTTCAAGGACCTTATAACTTAACCATGAACTTCACTATCCAAAAAGAGACTAGGGATATGGTTACTCTACATTTTGGCAAGCGGTGGGATCAATTAAGTAAAAAAATTAGATTACATGATGTCACAGATATGATCTACAAAGGTACCTACTCACACAAATTTCTAGAAGTTACGTTACCTGAGATGACTAATAATTGGCACTTTCATGGGTTAGAGTGCAATCGTTCTTATTTAGCGGAGTTTGGAGTAGGAGCTGAAGAATCTCAATTTATCCCATTGTTTCGCACAGACCCTGTGCAAACACCCAATTCGAAGATTCATCAAACAGCACGTAGTGAAAATGAGTTAGATTGGAAGGAAATAAGCGATGTTGAGGAGAATTGGCATAGACATTTTAGTGCCTATACATTTTATGAATAGCGACTAAGAAAGGAGTGTTGTGATGAAAGAAGGATATTACTCACTGGTCCTACATGCCCATCTACCATATGTCAGGCATGAGGAGGATCATAGGTTAGAGCAGAATTGGTTGTTTGAAGCCATAACGGAATCCTACATTCCACTACTTGATGCCATTGATCGCTCGAATGTTACTCAAGCAGTAACCATTTCTTTATCACCTCCTTTAATGGAAATGCTTGCAGATTCATTATTAAAAAAAAGGTACCTCAATTATTTAAAGAATACTGAAAAATTATTAAAAAAAGAGCAGCGGTTTAAGAAACAACATAATGTGACAGATCAGTTGCTAGATTTTTATAGAAAACGATATGCCTTAATTAGAGACTTTATAAAAAAGTGGGAAGGTAATATCCTCGATGCTTTTGTTGATCTTCATCAAAGAGGAATAATCACGTGTATAACATCATCGGCCACTCATACGTTTCTTCCTTATCTGATGTCTGAGGAAGGAGTACGACTTCAAATTCAAGAAGGCATCTATTGTTTTGAGAAATACTTTGGATCCCGTCCCGGTGGATTCTGGGTACCTGAATGTGCATTTAATGAAAGAGTGGACAAGATACTTGCTGAAGAAGGAATAAGGTATACCTTTGTAGATGAACACGCTTTATTATCAGCCCGGCCAATCCCGGATAAAAGAAGTGGTGCACCGGTATTTAGTCAGTATGGAGTTGCATTATTTCCTCGACATACAGTGTTATCGGCTCAAGTATGGAGTTCAACGGACGGGTATCCTGGCGATGATTGGTACAGGGAGTTTTATCGAGACGTCGCTTACGAACGAGAGTGGTCTTACATAAAACCCCATATGCACCCTGAAGGAATTCGCTTAGACACGGGTTTGAAATTTAACCGCATAACAGGGAGTCAAGAGAAAAAAGACCATTATGAACCGAAAATTGCTAACCATCGTGCCAAAGAGCATGCGGATCACTTTATCCATAAGATAGTTGAACAAATTGAGAATTTTGGCGATCAGAGTTTTCCTCCATATTTAATGATGACCCCTTTTGATGCAGAACTGTTTGGACATTGGTGGTTTGAAGGACCGACCTGGATTGAATACTTGCTCACTGCGTCAGTGGACATATTAAAATGGACAACGCCTGAACAGTATTTAGAGATGCATCATAGGGATTTGCAATCTGTAAATATATCCTTTACTACATGGGGACGAGATGGCTACGGAAGTGTCTGGTTAAATGAATCTAACTCATGGATCTATCCAATTTTTCATCAAATGGAAGAAACACTTCTTACATTATCTAAACGATTTGAAAACGAAGCGACGGATTATGAACAACAAATATTTAAGCAACTTCTACGCGAATGGATGTTAGCGACGAGTAGCGACTGGGCATTTATTATGGATGGGGATACAGCGTCTCAATATGCAGAGTCACGTTTGAGGGAACACAAACAACGTTTTGAAAAACTATTAACCAGTTATAGTACGGGTACTCTATCTCAAGGGGATTTAACAAAAGCACAAAGAGCTTTCCCTTTTCTAAAGGAATTACGCGGTTCAGCCTTCTTACATGAGACAACACTACCTGTCGTTAAGGCAAGGCAGAATAACGAGCCGGTTATTCTTATGCTAAGTTGGGAATACCCTCCTGTCATTGCAGGTGGACTTTCAATCCATGTATACGAGCTGGCGCAAGCTTTAAGTAAGAAAGGCTATGAAGTACACGTGTTAACTAGTCACGTCAGTGGTCAACCCGATTATCAAGAAGAGGGTGGTGTATTCGTTCACCGAGTACAAAGCTTACAACCAGAAGCGGCAAGTTTTGATGATTGGATAGGTGGCTTAAATTTTGCCATGGTAAAGGCAGCAGAAGAGCTAGCTAAGTACCGAAGGATTGATGTTATTCATGCACACGACTGGTTAGTAGGCGTTGCTGCTATCGGCCTAAAGCATAAGCTTTCTTTGCCACTTCTTGCTACCATTCATGCGACTGAATACGGTCGGAATAAAGGAGTATTATCTTCTAGACAAAAGCTGATACAAACCAAAGAGCTACGGCTAATGCAAGAAGCCAAACGAATTATTGTTTGTAGTGAATCAATGAGAAAAGAACTCACACACTATTATTTAATTTCTAAAGTGAAAATTTTGATTATTCCGAATGCGTCAAGGCTTGTTCAATCAACGGATGATACGAATAAAGTTGAAAAGAGAAAAGAACTCGATGTATTTTGCTTTGGACGCTTAGTTCCTGAGAAAGGCTTTCAGTATCTCTTAGAAGCACTTCATTTAATAAACGATAGAGTTGATGGTTTTCATGTATCCATAGCGGGAGAGGGACCGTATAAAGAAATGCTCTTACAAAAGGTACAAGAATATAAGTTAACCAGCGTGGTTACATTTGTAGGATTTATGAATCCAGATGAATGTTTAATGAGTATGCAAAGGTCAGATATTGTTGTTGTACCTAGTTTGTATGAACCGTTTGGTTTATCTGCCCTTGAAGCTATGAGTGCAGGAAAAGCAGTGATCGCTTCAAAAGTAGGAGGATTGGAAGAATTGATCTCTCATCATCATACAGGCATTCATGTTCCACCAGGAGATGCTAAGTGTCTGGCACAAGAGCTTGAGAAGTTACTGGAGCATCCAGAGGACATTAGTAGACTTGGTCAGAAAGCAAAAGCTTATGCAAATGAGACGTTTAATTGGAAAAGAACAGCAGAGCTCACAAGTGTGGAACTTACAAATATACTTACTACAAAATCTTTATCAGTCAACTAAAATAGGAAAAGGAGTGCTTACAATGAATCCCATTCGCACAGAACATTTTTTATGGAGTGAAGAAAGACACTTATCTCGAATTCAACCAACAGCTATGGAGACAAGCGCGACGTTTAGTGTCGATGGACATCTGAAGCTGGGATCGAATCGACAAGCAATGTTAAAACATAAAGGTGATCTAGCAGTACCGAAGACGAGGCTTGGCATTTGGACAGAGCAAGGAACATCATGGTTTTCGGCGAATGAATGGGATCTGTATCCTGGATACTACCAAAGAGATTCCTTATTAGTGAGTCATGCTTATCATCGTCAGCAGCACTTACTAATTACGGCGTTTGATCGTCCTGATGAATTGGATTTTGGATTCATAAGAATGCTAACAATTAAAAATCAATCGAATTCACCCAAGTCTTTTAAGTTACTTCTACATCAACAATCTCTTCTACCTAATTCAGATGATCAGACGACATTCTACGTACCAGAAGAGCGAGCTCTTATACATCACCAGGAACATATAAGTACTCTAGTAGCAGCGCGTTTCGATGAGGATGTTCCTGTTCGATATGAAGCGGGATCATTCGATAAAAACTGGAACAACGAGTTAGGGACGATTCGTTTCTCACCACTTGCTGTTGGCTCAGCAGAGAGTATGATTGTTATCGAGATGAACATTAAAGAGAATCAGGAATTAAAAGGTGCCATGTGGGTCGTTCACAATCAAAGCCTTTCAGAGCTTGAAGACGCCCATTTTCACATCAAAAATGAATTTATTTAATGAATATAGGCAGTGTAAAGAAAAAACACTTGATTAGTTACCTGCGATTTGCTATCATAATCAAGTATGAAAGTAAGGAATGTTTGGAGGGATAAATTTATGCGTGTACAAGTTACTCTTGCTTGCACGGAAACTGGTGATCGTACGTACATCACTTCTAAAAACAAGCGAACAAACCCTGAACGTATTGAGCTTAAAAAGTATAGCCCGCGCCTTAAGCGCCACACACTTCACCGCGAGACAAAATAAGCAGGCGATTTTCGCTGCTTATTTTTTTTTGATTCCAAAAGTAAAGGGGAACGGGTTGAATGAAATCGGAGAAGCAGCGTATTCGGTCAGCTGTGTTGAATAAGCTTTCTACACTTTCAATGGAAGATCATCAACAGCTATCCGAACTCATTGCACATACACTTTATCAGCAACCTTATTGGAAGAAAGCGAGAACAGTTGCACTAACAGTTTCTAGGATGCCTGAAGTGGACACAGAACCCATTATTGATAGAGCGTGGCAGGAGGGCAAAAAGGTCGTTTTGCCTCGTATAAATAAAGAGACGAGAGAGATGCGCTTCTATGAAGTGGACACTACACAACAACTTGAAGAAACCATCTTTCAATTAAGAGAACCCATACCATCTTTAACTATACATAGATTACCTTCTGAAATTGATTTGATGATTGTCCCCGGAGTGGCTTTTACTGATGAGGGACATCGATTAGGACTTGGGGGAGGATATTACGATCGTTACCTCCCTTACTTCGAGGGAACAACGGTTTCCTTACTATTTCCTGAACAACATATTGATTCTATTCCAATAGAAGCGCATGATTCACTCATTCATCATCTTGTGTCTACGATGGGGGTCCTAAAATGACCGTACTCTTATATATTGGGGTTGTCTTGCTAGCTGTAGCTGCATACAAGCTGAAAAAACTCTCAAAATCGGGGGCTCTTACGTCTATTTTAGTTGGATTTTCGATTGCTTTAGGCATGGGATTAGGTGGATTGATCATCTTAGCTCTATTTTTTGTGAGCTCTTCGGCATTAAGTTCGATATTCAGAACGAATTCAGGGGCAGCAGTTGAAGCTAAGGGTAGTAAGAGAGACGCTATGCAGGTACTTGCAAATGGTGGAGTAGCGGCCATTATTGCCTTATTACATGCGATGGAGCCTTCTATCACATACCAGGCAGCCTTCATCGCAAGTCTTGCCGCAGCTAACTCTGATACATGGGCTTCGGAAATTGGAAAACTAAGCAAATCCAGACCGTTTCATGTGTTAACGTTTAAACGAGTTGAAGCAGGTACGTCTGGTGCAGTGACACTTTTAGGGACATTGTCTGCAGTGGCCGGAAGTGCTGTGATTGCATGTGGAGCGTTGTTTGTTCATAGTGAAGCAGTTGAATGGCAATTTCCATTGATATGTGGGATTATAGTGGCAGGATTTGTTGGTAATATAGCAGATACTGTTTTTGGTGCGACGATTCAAGTGACATATACCTGTGAAATATGTGGAGAATCTACGGAAAAACAGTTGCATTGTCAAGAAGAAACGGTTCACAAAAGTGGATTGACATGGGTCACAAACGACACGGTTAATGCACTATGTACTTTAATGGGAGCAGTAACGGGTGCTGGGTTTTCTTATATGATTCTGTAGTGTGGAGTGAGTCAAATGGATACGATTAATGAACGTTATTCAAGACAGATATTGTTTTCAGGAATAGGTCAAGATGGTCAATCTAAATTAGCTGGAGCATCCGTCCTCATTGTTGGAATGGGAGCACTAGGCACAGCCATTGCGAATCATCTTGTTCGTGCTGGAATAGGGCACGTAAGTATGGTAGATCGTGACTATGTGGAGATGAGTAATCTACAGAGGCAAATGTTATATGATGAAGATGATGTTCGTGATCACCTTCCGAAAGCTGAAGCAGCTAAAGCGAAGCTAAGTAAAATTAATTCAACAATTAAGATTACCTCTACGGTTGCAGATGTGAATCCACAAAATATTATGGAGCTACTTCAAGGTATCGATATTGTATTAGATGGTACAGATAATTTTCAAACGCGTTTTTTGCTTAATGATGCGTGCTTTAAATTAGGGATTCCTTTTGCATATGGTGGAGTAGTTGGAGCATCTGGTCTAACGGGGTTATTCATCCCCGGGGAAACAGCTTGTTTATCTTGTTTGATTGGATCAGGTAGTTCATCAGGAGAGACATGTGATACAGTAGGAGTAATTAGTCCTATTGTAGATATGGTTGCGTCTATGCAAAGCATAGAAACGTTAAAGTGGTTAACTGGTAGTCACGAGAAGCTCAATCATGTTCTTATGTCTACGGATGTCTGGAATAATAGACAGCATCAGATTTCTATCTTGAAGGCCAAATCTAACTGTCCCACTTGCCAGCTGAATGAATTTCCGCACTTGTACAAAGCGAGTGATGAAGCTACAACGATGTGTGGTCGTGAAACCGTACAAATTAATCGAGGGGTTCCAATTGATCTGGATGAGTGGAGTGAACGACTAAAACCGGTCGTAAGTGAATTAAAGAAAACACCATTTCTAATTCGAATACATTTGTTCGAAGGTGAAAGAATGGTTATGTTTCCTGATGGTAGAGTACTTGTTCAGGGAACGGAAGAGATTAGTAGAGCAAAAAGTCTCTTTAGTCGCTACATTGGGAACTAAGTGAAACGGATAGATAGTTGATGGAATACGTACAAATTACAATTTGTGCGTATTTTTTGTTTATTCAATTAAAACAAGTTCCTATATATGAACCTAGTGGTATACTATGAAGTATAACTGGGTTTAAGGGGGGATTTTTATGTTTCGTCAAATGGGGGAAAAAGTACGTGAATTAAGGTTATACCATCAATTCACTCAGAAGGAGTTAGCACTTGATATTTGTTCCCAGGCAACAATAAGCAAAATAGAAAAAGGAGAAATCCAACCTACGTCTATTATTGTTCATCAATTGGCTATGCGTCTTGGTGTCGATGCTAATTACTTTTTCTCAGACTATGAAGCGCCTCTTCTTAATGACGCTCAAAACTCAAGTGATCAAATACTTAGGATGATTAGAAAAAGTCAGTACAAACAAGCAATGCGTTTAATTGAGCATGAGATACATAATCCCTTATTTCAAACCAATCCATTAAAAAAATTTATACTTTGGGCACATGGTGTCTGTTATTATTATTTGGAGAATAGCGAAAGAGTCGCCTTAGCTTCACTTAATGAAGCACAACAAATTACTCTTCAACAATCGAGCCCTGACTTCGCAATGGAGGCAGAGATTTTGGTTTCAAAAGCTATTATTGAAAGTGACAAAAATAATCATCAACAGGCTGACCAAATGTTTTGTCAGGCATTAACAATTTCTAACCAGGTTTCTCCATCTCAATTGACTTTATTTGTGCGTATTCATTATCATCACAGTAAAACGCATATGAAACTTCAACAAACGAAACAAGCTTTTTCCCTAATTGATGATGCAATTGATGAAGTCATTCGTGCTCGCTCTATGTATATGCTTGGCGAACTATATGTTCAGAGGGGTTATTGCCGATATTTACTAGGTGAAAACCGAGAAGCGATTAATGATTATAAAGATTCTCTATGGGTCTTCGAGAAGCAAAAGAATGACATTCTATATGATGATGCAGTTAGATACCTGAATAAAATAGAAAAGAATGAGCAATTTGTCTAACCAAATGGATAAAATCGCTTCCTTTTTCACATCGTAATGTAAAAGGAGGGGATTCATATTCGTAACCTATTGACAGTACTAGCTCTTGTTACTGCATTGTACATTGTTATTACGTACAGATATCGAATGATTAACAGTATCTTTAAGTATCAGTTTCTTCGGAAAACCGTGATCCATTTGGCACTTAAGCTTCCTTTTGTTCGAGATAAATTGTCTGGCATTGTCTTTCAGAAAGAAAACGTACCTTCAATGGAATAGGAAACGTAGTCTGGTTATGATGGGACCCATTCATAATCAGACTTCTTTATGTTGTGAGTGTTTTAACTATTAACTATAGCTAGTCTCTTGTTATACTTATGTGAAAATAAATGCAGGATTCCTTCTAAGGAGTGCGGATATGAATGTAAAAAAATATGATGCGTATTATTGGAAACTGGTTTATACGTTAGTTGTCAAACAGCAATATCGTATTGTATCTCTTCAAAATCACGAAGTATGGTTAATAAATGAAAAATCTAAGTCTAAAAAAATGATACGGTTGGTTCGGACAGATCTTGATTGGGCGAATCGCCTTAAGCAGGAAATGGATCTGACTTTTCGAAAGCTAGACCCATTAAGAAGGCAGCTAAAGAGGCAGAACCTCCACGTGGATAACATCTATGTGGCTGTGCTCCCGCCGGTTGATGACTGGGAATATATCATAAATGAACGAATGAAGCATCCGAATGGAAAGACGTCGATGCACACATTTCTTTTGGATAGTGATTACCAACGTCAACTGAACCTTCTACAAGGAGAGCTGGCAGAGTATAAACTCCCAGAAATCCAGAATGATGGATCTGAAGATGCCTATGAGCAAGAAGTTGCAGCTTATCAGCATGCGGTTAAGCAGTTTGTAAAAGCAAAGCATGATGAGGAGCAGAAGACGTTTAGCAGAGGAAAACCAGTGGTCACGTTTACCATGCTAACAGCTATTTTTCTGATGTTTATCTGGTTAGAATATGTTGGGGGAAGTACCTCTACCTTAACGTTAATTGACTGGGGTGCTAAATACAATCCAGCTATTGTCGATGGCGAATGGTGGCGTCTGATTAGCTCGATGTTTTTGCATATTGGTTTTCTACATTTATTTATGAATTCATTGGCTCTGTATTTCTTAGGTACGCTTGTGGAACGGATTTACGGGTCTATTCGATTTTTTGTTGTGTATATGATTGCTGGGTTAACAGGGTCCTTAGCTAGTTTTGCTTATATGGATGCAGTGTCTGCCGGGGCGTCAGGTGCTATATTTGGTTGTTTTGGGGCTTTGCTTTATTTTGGGATCATTCACCGGGAACTTTTCTTTCGGACCATGGGCACAAATGTTATGGTCATTCTTGCTATCAATTTAGCTTTGGGGTTTATGGTTCAAGGAATTGACATGGGTGCTCATCTTGGAGGCTTGGCAGGTGGATTTTTAGCAGCTGCGGTAGTTCAACTCCCTAAACAAAAAAGTCATTGGTTGCGGTACATTGCAATGTTGGCGATACTAGCAGGCTCAATCTTTCTATGGAGCACTGGGGAAAGAAATTTGGCGTATCAGCCGGAAACAGATTTACAAATTGCCGCTGAACGAATTGAAAACGACCAGCTACAGGAAGCCATACCTTATTTGGAACGGGCCCTTGATAACGAAATTACCCAACCAGAGGCTCATTTCTATTTGGCTTATATCTACCTAAATGAAGATCGAGCTGAAGAAGCGATTCCATTGCTAGAAGAGGCGATAGACATTCGTCCTGATTTTCATGAAGCCATATATAACCTAGCACTTGCTTATGCGATCGAGGGAGAAGATGAAAAGGCGCGTTCTCTATTGGAAGATGCCCTTGAATTACAACCAGAAGAACAGCTGTATCTCGATCTACAAGAAGAATTGGAAGGCTAACTTCTTTATCATCTTTGGGCTTTATACATGTTTGTAGCAGTATCTGCAAATAATGTGTAAGGACAGGGGTGATAACATGGAGCATAAGGGAACACCAATCTCAGATGATTTTAATGAGAATCTAGCTTATCTAAAAAAAGAACTTGCCGTTGATGAAAGCTTTGATTTAATTTGTCTGGAGCTAGTCCATGGTGGACGTAAGATGGCGCTATTTCTTGTAGATGGTTTTGGGAAGGATGCAGCAATTACAGAGATTCAAAAGCAGTTACGCTATCTGGATGAAGACGAATTAGCAGATAAAGATGTAGAGGATTATCTAGTCAAACATGTAATTCCGTATGTAGAGCTTTCAAAAGCACAGGATCTTGATCAAGTAATCGAGGAAGTTCTAGCTGGTCCATGTGCCCTATTGGTGGAGGGTATTAAACATGTCATTATCATGGACACACGTGAATACCCTGTCCGGTCACCTGAAGAGCCAGATACGGAACAAGTGATTAGAGGATCAAAAGATGGTTTTGTTGAAACCATTGTTATGAATGCGGCGCTTATTAGGAGAAGAGTAAGGGATCGGACGTTGAGGGTTAAGTACGTCAAGGTGGGGCGCCGTTCAAAGTCTGATTTGGCCATAATGTATATTGAAGATATTGCCGATCCAGACTATGTAGAGAAGATACATACTGCCCTGCAGAACATTCATACGGATGGTCTCCCAATGGCTGATAAATCAATTGAAGAATTTGTGTTTGGTCAGCACTACAATCCCTATCCATTGGTTCGCTATACAGAAAGACCAGATGTTAGTGCCACTCATTTGTACGAGGGCCATCTCATTGTGTTAGTTGATGGATCACCAAGTGCTGTTATTACCCCAATTAGCTTTTGGCACCATTTACAGCATGCAGAAGAATACCGGCAGAAGCCTATAGTTGGGGCTATTCAACGAATGGTGCGCTTTATTGCTGTATGGGCCTCTTTATTTCTTCTACCACTTTGGTATCTATTGGCTGTCACACCGGACTTATTGCCCCCTGCGCTTTCATTTGTTGGTGCTGAGACATCCGGACAGATTCCATTGATTGTTCAATTTCTCATTGCCGAAACTGGGATAGAGATGTTGAGAATGGCATCCATCCATACACCGACGGCTTTAGCGACTGCATTAGGCTTAGTTGCAGCCTTATTAATCGGGCAAGTGGCCATCGATGTAGGGTTGTTTTCTCCGGAAGTCGTCTTGTACTTATCCATGGCGGCAATCGGTACATTTGCCACTCCAAGTTATGAGCTTAGTTTAGCTAATCGGATCATCCGGGTCGTGTTTTTAGCCATTACGGCTCTTTTTGGAGCACCGGGTTATATCATTAGCCTGACACTCTGGCTGTTATTGTTAACGGGTATGTCTGTGATCAATGTGCCTTATTTATGGCCGTTCATTCCATTTGATTATCGAGCGATGCGAGATGTTTTATTTAGAGCGCCAATGCCTTTAAAAAATCGACGCCCTTCTGTATTACACCCGAGAGATCCGGATCGTTAATCTTAATTAAATTCAGCCATATCTTTTTCGTATAAGGTGTCTTCAATAAAGACAGAGTTGACGGCCGGTGATAGCGCAGATTGGGAATCGGCTAGTACAAGACCAGTTGGAATTTTTTCTGTTGGTGTCACAATTGTAAAGGGGATATTTGCTTTTGTAGCTAGCTTCGTATAACGGGAATAAAACTGATAAGAAAGATGTCCATTTATATAAAGGTGGAGGTCTTTTTTTGTATTCATTACGTCTTCAACCTGCTTGTAGGTAGATCCTGATACCACTTGCTTAATGGTTAGAGCAACATGAATACGCTCTAAGATGGTAGAGAGAAACAATTTCCGTTCCTGTGGTCTAATTTCTGGCTTTCCATAAATGGCTTCTTCAAGAATGTCATTCACTTTTTTCATGATACGTAGTCCTCCTGTAAGATTGATTGTCCTTAATTCAAAGATGTCCACATAAACATACCATATACGTCTGTACTTTGTGAAAGGAGACACATAATAATGTGGACATTTTTAATCATTTTTTTATTTGTGTTTTCAATTGGGTTTGCAATTGGTGGATTATTGGCAGGTCCTAGAGTGTTACCTCCATTTACACAGCTATTTATTATGACAGGTTTATTTTTACTTTTTGCTTACGCAGGGATGTTTGTTGGTGTTGTTTTTCCTCCGTTTATTAGCTTTGGACTGGTGGATTTTTTTCTTGCTATAAGTTGTATACTGGTCGTTGTCTCTATCATTACTTGCTTTCATCCGATCTATGGATTTTTTCCTCCAAACGATAAAAAAATTATATTCTTATTATGTGTTTTATTCTTTTTGATGGGTTTTCAATGGGGTGTGATTGGCTATCGAACATTTTTCACACTATGTATGACCGTTGTTTTTTTTATCGCAGCATCGTGCGGTTTATTTGTACAGATACAAATACGTCAAAAATTGTGGAGATTTGCTTATATTTCTTTTGTTCCGTTAGTTTGGTTACTTTTCGTGACGCTATTTAAGCTGTTATAATATAATTGAGGTGGGCTATGTACACGTATTATGATTTGTTACAACAAATCAAAATTTATGGAACGTTTATTTATACGGGTGATCGTGAATCGGATTTAGCTTTAATTACGGAAGAAGTAAAAACATTAAAGTCAAATGGGCTATTCAGTTCAAAGGAATATAGCCAGGCTATGGTCATTATTATGCAGGAGAAAACTAGGGTACAATAGGGGGGATCAGTTTTGATTAAAGAGAAGTGGCTAGCGGGTATTGATATAGGTGGTACAACAATAAAACTGGCATTCTTAACAGAATCAGGTGAGCTTAAAACAAAGTGGGAAATTCCAACAGATGCCAATCAAGGTGGTTTGAAGGTTGTTAAAGATATTGGAGAGACCATTCGTGAAAAGCTACTAGATCTTAATAAAGAGGCGGATATCTTACAGGCTATTGGAGTCGGAGCACCAGGTTTCTTGGAGATGGAGACTGGTTTTGTATACGAAGCCATTAATTTAGGGTGGAAGGACTTTGCTTTAAAAGATGAATTAGAGCATGAACTTGGCGTTCCCACTGCCATAGATAATGATGCCAACTTAGCAGCGTTAGGAGAAAGATGGCTTGGTGCTGGTGATGGAGCAAAAGATGTTCTGTTCATCACACTTGGTACAGGCGTCGGTGGAGGTGTTATTGCTAATGAGAAAATCCTTCATGGTGCAAATGGAATGGCTGGAGAACTTGGTCATATTACGGTTATACCTGAGAACGGAAAGCAATGTAACTGTGGAAAGACCGGCTGTTTAGAGACGGTTTCATCGGCTACTGGAATTGTTCAGCTAGCAATGGAGATGATTCCTGACTATCCTTCTAGCACGTTAGCGCCGCTAATGAATGAAAATAAAATAACTGCACGAGATGTACTTGTTTTCGCTGGAGAGGGAGACGAAGGCGCAAAAGCAGTGGTTGCAAAGAGCATGTTCTATTTAGGCTTTGTTGTCGCTAATTTAGCAAATACGTTAAACCCAAGTCGAATTGTTATTGGTGGAGGCGTCTCGAAGGGTGGTCAAACATTACTTGATCCGTTAATTGAGACATATACTAAATTTGTCTTGAAAAGGGTCGGAGAAGCGGCTGATATTAAGATTGCAGAGCTTGGCAATGATGCGGGTGTTGTTGGTGCAGCATGGATTGCGTTAGCGGCAAAAAGGCAAGCATAAACATTCGTTACACATAAGATAAAGTATGATTTGGTTTATCGCAGAACAAAGGAGAACTGTACGTATATGGACTACCGAATTGAACGAGATTTATTAGGTGAGAAAGAAGTACCAAAAGACGCCTATTATGGCATTCAATCTATGAGAGCAAGAGAGAACTTCCCTATTACGGGCTATCCGCCACATCCGGAGTTAATCCGTGCGTTTGGTTATGTGAAAAAAGCAGCCGCGATGGCAAACCGTGATGTGGGAGTGTTACAACCGAAAATAGCTGATGCCATAATTCAAGCAGCAGATGAAATAATAGATGGACATTGGGTAGAGCAATTTGTTGTAGATTCCATTCAAGGGGGAGCAGGGACTTCATTTAATATGAATGCAAATGAAGTAATTGCTAACCGTGCAATTGAACTACTTGGAGGAGAGAAGGGTGAATACTTACGTGTTAGCCCAAATACCCATGTGAACATGGCTCAATCAACCAATGATGCTTTCCCAACTGCTATTCATATCGCCAGTCTACGTCTAGCTCATCAATTGCAGGACTCATTGTCTCGATTAATTCAAGCAATGGAAGTAAAAGAAAAAGAATTTGATTCCGTGTTGAAAATGGGTAGAACACATTTGCAGGATGCGGTACCCATTCGATTGGGACAAGAATTTGGTGCTTACAAGCGTGTGTTGATGCGAGACTTAGAACGTGTCAGACGTTCTGTTGGACATCTATACGAAGTGAACATGGGAGCAACGGCTGTTGGTACGGGACTCAATGCGCTTCCTGAATACATTGAGAAGGTTTCAAAGTATTTAGCTGATATTACAGGACATCCATTCAAAAGAGCAGAGAATCTTGTGGATGCGACTCAAAACACAGATGCTTACACAGAAGTATCAAGTGCGTTAAAAATACTTGCGATTAACCTATCAAAAATGGCTAACGATATTCGATTGATGAGTTCAGGACCACGTACTGGTTTTAACGAAATTAATCTTCCGCCAAGGCAACCAGGTTCATCTATTATGCCAGGTAAAGTCAACCCTGTAATGTGCGAAGTGATTAATCAACTTTCATTTCAGGTTATTGGGAATGACCATACGATTAGCTTAGCTTCAGAAGCTGGACAACTAGAGCTAAATGTAATGGAGCCTGTTTTAGTCTTTAATCTTCTACAATCGCTCTCCATTCTAGATAATGGGATGAAGGTATTTAGAGAGTATGCAATTGAAGGGCTCACAGCAAACGTGGAAAGATGTCTTGGTCTAGTGGAAGGTAGTGTCGGTATTGTGACCGCTATTAATCCTCATGTAGGCTACGAGGTTGCAACCAGAATTGCTAAAGAAGCGATTCAAACCGGGCGACCGATAAGAGAGATTTGCTTAGAAAGAGGCATTCTATCTGAAGAAGAATTAAATGAGATCTTGAATCCAAAGGAAATGACGAATCCTGGTATTGCCGGGTCTCGATTTATTTCAATGTAAAGTGATTTGATTGCTGAAAGGGATAATTTATCTCTTTCAGCTTTTTTTTGTAAATGTGAGAAATCAGTTGAGGGAAGGAAAGCTGACATGTCATAATAGAGACAGAGAGAGAGAAAAAGGTGGCCTATTAATGAAGAAGGTATGTGCCGGTTTTGTGTTGCTTGTTTTTGTAACTGGTTGTCAAGGCGAGATGAAACCTACATCGTTTGCAAGTGAACCAATTAAAGGGGAAAAGATTCATTTTATTGATTCAGAAGGAGACGGTCAATTAGAAGTGATTGGCTGGCTGGATGATCACACATTGCTCTACCTTTTATCAGAAGACGATTCATTTGAGTTACATACGCATGATATTTTTACTGGTGATGCAGAACTTTTCTATTCTGAAGATCGTACATTTTATAGTTTAGATATTAATAAAGACCAAAGTCTTTTTGCGTTGCAAACGTTGGATGATCAAGACCAAGCAGAGCTAACGTTTCTCGATTCGGATGGAGAAATTGAATTGAAGTCTGAAGTTAAAGCAGATGAATATACGATTTATTGGAGTCCATATGAAGTAGCGGAATGTATGGTCATTGCTTTTTTACCCGAATGGACCCAAGAGGTTTACCATGTGTCAGTTGACCGTGACGTCATAAACAGGACGTCCATTCCAAGTAGCTACATACAGTGGAATTCATCTGATTCGGTTAGCTATTTAGATTGGGCTATCATACCTGAGATTGAAGCGCCTTTAAAACAATATCAACTAAGTTCAAATGATGTTAGTGATTGGTATGGAACGGCGTTATTTTTTGCCAACTTATTTGAGGATCGATCGCTTTTAGTGAAATATGAACAAATCCATGCAAATGAGATCTTATACGAGTTTACAGATGGAAAAGAAAAGCTAGCTGCCATTACGATTCCGGTCTTAAATACATTCTCAGAGCAATGGTGGATTACATCTTTTGCTTTTGATGGGGCAAACGATTTGTTTTATTACTTACGTCCACATTTTTCAGCTGATTATGTGTCTTATAAGGATGGCTTTGAACTACTTTCCTATAATTTAAAAGATGATACATATACTCACCTAGGGCAAATGGACACACAGGATCCCCTATTAATTTCAACGGATGGTCAATGGCTTTTAACAGGACATAGCAAACAGAAGCTTGTTGATACAACGGATGGAACCGTTTTTACGCTTTTTTAAACCTCATGACTTTGCAAGGTTATTATTTTCTGTCATACTAATACTATAAGAACTTGATATGGATAGACTAGGGGTGCCGGTAGCGGCTGAGAATGAGGAGTACGTCCTTTTACCCTTGTACCTGATCTGGATGATGCCAGCGTAGGAAAGTCGACTAACTAAGCTTAATTACTTTGTAGCCGTACTCTAAACGTTGGAGTATGGCTATTTATGATGATACTAGGAGGATTTACATGAAAGATTTTAGGTTGTATGCAATTACAGGAGAAGAATTTCATTCTGGGAGAAGTATGGTGGACGTAATGGAGAAAGCCATTCTTGGTGGTGTCGATATCATTCAACTTCGAGATAAAAAAAGCAGCAAATTAGATGTCTTAAAGAAAGCCCAAAAGCTTCGAAAACTAACAGAAAAGCACCAAGTTACATTTATTGTGAATGATCATATTGATGTAGCCCTAGCGGTAGGAGCTGACGGCATTCATGTGGGGCAAGATGATCTCCCGCTTGATGAGGTTCGAAAAATAGTGGGTCCAGATATGATCATTGGGATTTCCACACATCATATCGATGAGGCGAAAGCTGCAGAGCAGGGAGGGGCTGACTACATTGGTGTTGGACCGATCTTCCCGACTAACAGTAAAGAGGACGTTGTAGACCCCGTCACAACAACGTATATTCAACAAATTGAAGAAGAGATTACCATTCCTTACGTAGCAATCGGAGGAATTAAGCGGCATAACCTGAAACAGGTAATGGAGGCTGGTGCGAGAAGAGTATGTATGATTACTGAAATCGTACAAGCTGAAGATGTACAAGCTCGTTGTGAGGAGATTATTCAAATCATGGATGAGCAAAAGGAGGCGTTATCATGACCATCCAAGTAAATGGGGAACAGGTTACAGTTGAAGAGCAAAGCCTACAGGACCTTTTGGAGCATTATAAGCTGGAGCCTCAGCTTGTGGTGACGGAAGTTGATGGCGTCATAATAGGTCTAGAAGAACGTAGTAACTTGCAAATTAAAGATGGTATGACCATTGAATTGGTTCATTTTGTAGGAGGCGGTTGATGATGAGACACGATTCTTTAGTAATTGCGGGTAAAACCTTTTCTTCACGTTTTTTATTAGGTACAGGAAGGTACCCGAATCCATTTGTTCAAAATGAAGCGATTAAAGCTGCGGAGGCAGAGATTTTAACCTTTGCGATTAGACGAGTGAATCTGGAGAGTCCCGATGAGGATGCCATTCTTCAACATTTAGATTCTGATGCATTTACGTATCTTCCAAACACCTCAGGGGCGAGTAATGCTGAAGAAGCGGTTCGGATCGCTCGCTTGGCCAAAGCTTCTGGTATAAGTGATTGGATCAAAGTAGAAATCAGTGCAAATGAAAAGACGTTACTCCCAGATCCAATCGAAACTTTAAAAGCAACAGAGATTCTCGTTAAAGAAGGATTTACTGTATTGCCTTATACCTCAGATGACCCCGTTTTGGCTAAACGTCTAGAAGAGGCCGGGGCAGCAGCTGTTATGCCTGGTGGGTCACCTATCGGAACGGGACTTGGCATTTTAAACCCTTATAATATCGGTTTAATTGTGGAAGAAGCGAATGTTCCCATTATTGTGGATGCTGGTCTCGGTTCAGCGAGTGATGTGACAATGGCAATGGAGTTAGGGGTAGATGGTGTCCTAATGAATACGCCAGTTGCAAAGGCGAAGGACCCTGTGCAAATGGCACGTGCAATGAAGCTTGCGATAGATGCAGGGCGTATGTCTTACAAGGCAGGACGAATCCCTAAAAAACCTTATGCAACCGCAAGCAGTCAATATGAATCATTAATCGTTAAATAGAAAAGAGTGAGTTATGGATGTCAGAGCGTGTGATCGTTCTCGGAGGCGGAGTCATTGGGCTCGCTACAGCGTTTGAATTACGGCAGCGGGGGATGGAAGTTGCTGTTTTAGAAATTAAATCATTTGGCGGTCAGGCATCTGGTGCGGCAGCAGGTATGCTTGCTCCTTACTCTGAAATTGGCGAAGATCCCGATGATTTCTTTCGCTTATGTTTAAAGAGTCTACGTCTGTATCCTGAATGGCAGGCCCAGGTGAAAGAAGCGTCTGAGTATGAATTTGAATATACGGAATCAGGCAGTCTTCATTGCGTTTATCACGAAGCTGATTTGCTGTCCTTATCTTCTCGTCAGGGCTGGCAGAAAGAGTTTGGCGTGGAAGCCACGATTCTTAATCAAACAGCAGTAAAGAAAATGGAGCCCGAAATTTCAGATGAAGTGATAGGAGCGATACACTATCCAGAAGAAAGCCATGTGTATGCCCCTGACTATGTAAAAGCTCTTGAGCTGGCATGTGCTAATAGCGGAGTAGAGCTCTATGACCATTTAGAACAAGTTGACTTAGAAGAATGGGAGTCTACCGTTCGACTAAGATCAAAAGATGGACGAGTATTCGAAGCTGATCAACTTGTCATTTCTTCCGGAGCTTGGGCAAAGGAGTACGAGGATGTGTTCTCTTTATCTTTTCCTATCTACCCAATACGTGGTCAAATTTGTGCATATCAGCTTGTTCCAGAACGCATTAACCATATTCTATATTCTAGCCAAGGATATTTGGTTGCTAAAGCAGATGGGACGCTTGTTAATGGGGCATCAGAAGATATTGCTGGTTTTGAAACAACAGTGACAGAGAAGGGCATCCATCGATTAACTAATTGGAATCATCACATGCTTCCTTTTCTTAAAAGTCTTACTCCCTTTCATCAATGGGCTGGCTTACGTCCGGCAACTCAAGATGGTTCTCCATTAATTGGACGCTTGCAGCAAGCTAAACGAGTGATTTTTTCCGCTGGACATTATCGCAATGGTATTCTGCTTAGTGCGGTAACAGCTAAAGCAGTGGCAGATATTGCGGTCAATCAAAAGCCGCTCATTTCACTAGATCGCTTTACACCAGAGCGTTTCTCATAAAGGAGGTGCATCGACTTGGCGGTAGCTAAAGTATTAACAATTGCTGGATCTGATAGTGGGGGTGGCGCAGGAATTCAAGCAGACCTTAAAACATTTCAGGAATTGGATACGTATGGTATGAGTGCAATTACTGCAATCACTGCACAAAATACACTCGGGGTTCAGTCGATCTACCCTGTTCAACCAGAAGTATTACGGGAGCAATTGGAATCTGTGTTAAGTGACATAGGAGCTGATGTCGTTAAAACAGGGATGTTAGTTTCGGCTGAGCATATTCAAGTGATCACAGAGATGCTCTCAAAATATGCTGTAAAGCAAGTAGTTATAGATCCAGTATTAGGATCAACATCTGGTTCAGAGCTGACTAAGAAAGAAGCCATCAGTGAGTTGATACATACTCTCTGGCCAATGGCGACTGTTGTGACACCAAATCTTATTGAAGCTGCACGAGTGCTTTCTTGTCCACCAATTGAAACGGTAGAAGCGATGGAAGAGGCAACTTATCGATTACACGAGCTTGGCTCAGCCAACGTCCTACTAAAAGGTGGGCACTTGCCTGGAGATGAGTCGGTTGATCTCCTTTATGATGGGAAAACCCTTCACCATTTCACACAGAAACGTTTAAATGGTACGAGTACACATGGGACTGGCTGTACGTTTGCCTCTGCCATTGCGGCAGAGCTTGCAAAAGGATCCTCTATGTATGATGCCGTACAAACAGCGAAAACCTTTATCACGTGCTCTATTAAAGAAGGACTTGCTATCGGAGAAGGAATTGGTCCTGTTTTTCATTCTGCTTATCGCCGTCGGAGGTAAAGTGCCGGCGGTTTTTGAAGGTTTTCTTTCTCAAACAAGCGTTTCGTGATAACGTAGAAGATAGAATGCAATTTGGGGGAAAAAGGATGAAGAGTCGCAGCAATCATTTTATCGTTTTTTTATTGCCTGTACTGTTGATGATTGTTATGGCAGTGGGTGGTTATCTCTATTTGAAGGATGATCAGACTGATGAGTGGAGTAATGCGGATCTAAAGGGCAATATGAACTGGTCTGGAAATCAAGACGCACAAACATTGGAGCTATCATGGGAGTGGCCAGCTATGCCTACGGACGGTATGTTTGGAGATGACTATATTGGTGTCACTGGGCCAGTAGAGGGTCTTAGCATAGAACTTTATTCTTCAGAGGACATTTTTTATGAAGCGGTTGGGACAGAAGTAGATAATGGATGGGTTGTTGCTTTTCCAACTGAATTAGATGAGAACCGAAGTCTTGGAAATAGAGGGCGTGTGTTTATAGAACTTAGTGATGATGAACAAGCGATGGAAGATGTTCAACTGTTCTTACTTCACACCTGGTCTCACCATTCACCTCTAGAATTCGAAGATGCAACATTTAGTGAGCCGACCTTTGGTCCAGCTACAGATGTTCCTTTTTGGGTAGAACAAATAGAGGCAAGATCCTATGTTA
This sequence comes from Alkalicoccobacillus murimartini, assembly GCF_030813245.1. GTDB lineage: Bacteria > Bacillota > Bacilli > Bacillales > Bacillaceae_D > Alkalicoccobacillus > Alkalicoccobacillus murimartini. Next base: position 371,347 of record NZ_JAUSUA010000001.1, read on the forward strand.
ATTAGGGGTATGTCCTTCCAAGCAGGAGTCTTTTATATGACTGGTCGCTATGTGGCATGTGCTAGTCATAAAAAAGGTGAACTACGTTCTTGGGTGGAGCCTATCTCAATAAAAGCAGGAAGAATGATCGCTAAAGAATTACTTGGATCAGCACCGATTCGATTTTGGGTGTTACCGATTTTGTTGATGATAGGTATTGTTGCTCCTCCTATCCTCTGGGGTGCACAGGGGTTACCAATCTATTCCGTTTTATATCTGGCATTTGGTATGCATCTGCTTTTTCCGAAGTCCTTACGTCAATATCATGGCGCGGAGCACAAGGTCTTCAGCTATAAGGGTTTAATAACCCAGATCAGAATCAAAAGAATTCAAAAAGCCTCCATTGTGAACCGCGGCTGCTCGACGAATGTCATTGTCGTTTATTTTACTAGTGTTGTTTTAATCACTCTTATATTGTTGGCTACGCCAATAGGACTAGCTGATGCCATGATGATTGCTTCCTATTCCGCATTAGCCCCAGCAATCGTAACGGAGCGTTTAGTGAAGCACTGGCCAAAGCACTATATCTTACCTGCATCAGCTTTTTTGCAACGTCACATAACCACATCAGAGCCAGAAGACAGACATGTGAGGGCAGCTATTAAGTCATACGGCTTATTAGCGGAGAAAGAATTTCCACATCGAATACGAAGAATGAAGAAAGAGGGGAAGAAAAAGTTGGCTATAGTAGATGTTACAATTATTCCAGTTGGAACGGAAGGCCCAAGCGTAAGTGATTATGTAGCGAGTATTCAAGAGGTTCTTCAATCTTATGAAGGAAAAATTACGTTTCAACTTACTCCAATGAGTACACTGATCGAAGGGGAACTACCAGTTTTATTTGAAGTGATTCAAGCGATCCACGAAGTACCATTTAAAAATGGAATCAAACGAGTTGCAACAAACATACGAATTGATGATCGACGTGATAAACAGCAGACAATGGAAAGCAAGGTTGCTTCTGTTCAAAGTAAATTAGTACAGTAATTGTTTGTAAGAGTAGTCATGAAAAAGAGAATCTGAGAAATAACTAGTTACTTATTATAAAACCAGAGTCATTATGCTCTTAAAAACAGTATAATGATTCGGGTTTTTGTCCGATCATAACAAGAGAGTAGGGCTACCGCTCTGGACAGTCACTCCGCACCCGCGGGCTGGCTGGTGAGGCTCCTTGTGCTGAAAGTGGAGATTAGGTGTGCTTTATGTTCTTAATCATTTGTAGTCAATCGGCCGCCTACCACTAAAAAAGCGGATGAAAATGGAGGACCGACACCCTGAGCCCTTTTTTGTTGGCACTGCATTTGATTTTATTTATACAAAAGGCCGAAAAATGATGTGTCTTACGACGTCATTTTTCGGCCTTTATTGTGATAAAAGGGGATATGTCCCAAACTATTTTTAGTTAACCAATCGATTTCTCCATCGTGATGTGAGGCATTCCTGCATCCATAAACTCGTTGGAGCAAGCTGTATAGCCGAGTCGTTCGTAAAAGCCAGCTGCTTGAGTTTGAGCATTCAGCTTTGCCAGCTGGAAACCCTGCTTAGAAATTTCAACTTCAATGGCTTTCATCAATGCAGAACCTGCGCCTGTTCCTCTTGAATTGCGCAGTGTACATACACGTTCAATCTTTGCATAAGTATCTAGAAGCCGAATGCGTGCTGCACCCGTTGGTTTTTGATTATGATAAAGCACAAAGTGGATGGCATGCTCGTCTTCGTGATCACGTTCGAGTTCTATCGAGACCTTTTGCTCCTCGACAAATACTTGAGTTCTAACTGAGAACGCATCCTCTAATTCTTGATGGGTTGAAGCAGTAATAATAGTCTGCGTGTGAGTCATGGTGCAGTTACTCTCCTTTTAATTCGAAGGTCCGAACAATAACCCATTTCTCATCATCTTTTTTCTCAATAAGGTGAAATTCAGAAATCACTTCATTGTGTGAGAAGCCTCTCATTTTTAGCTGACCCATCAGATCATCATTTTCTGCTTTGGGCAAATCCTGAGCAATCGTGATATGGGGCACAAATGTATGAGTCATCTCAGAAGAAAATGGAGCAGTATGAAGTCGCTCGTGTAATGAAGTGAGGGTTTCGTGCTCACGTATCTTCAAAAAAATCTTATGATATAAAGGGATAAAAGAATCTGCTTTATACACTTCAATCACAACTTTTGGTTGTGTGTTTGCTAATTCTTCAAGAGATTGAAGAAAGCTTGCTAACGCCTCTTCGTCTAATTCAAAAGAGTCCGTCAGCGTAATATGCGGAGGAATGGATGCATAATGTGAATCAAACCTTTTTCTATACGAATTCGCCTCATCTTGAAGTTCATTAGATGGAAAAAGAGCAATACCATAAGTCATAGTTGTTCCTCCTCATTTGTCATGTTAAAAAGGCAGTAATGTTTTTAATCCTGTAGGCAAATCTTTCTGCCAATAGGTCCATGTGTGGTTCCCTTCGAATATCCTAAAGCTATAAGTAAACGATGAAGATTCTATTAGCTCTGATAATTCTTGATTCGGTGTTAGAAAATCAGCTTCTTGCCCGTTTGTCATCTTCACGGTTGTTTCCTCTGACCCAATCACATGGTAAATCGAAAGAGAGTGCTTCTGGTTATGTTCTCGGACAGCAGATAAGACGTGCTCATCAACATAGGGGGAATGCATCATAACTTGGCCGAACAGTGTTGGGTATTCCAGTGCGGTTAATAGAGAAATGGTTCCTGCAAGTGAATCCCCTGCTAGTGTCCGTGCCGATGGTAGCTGGTGAGTCGGAAAGTGCTCATCCAAGTACGGAAGCAATTCGAAAGCGAGGAATCGTCTGTAAGCTTCTGAACGTTCTCCTTCCGGATGATAGCGTTCTCTTCTTTCTGAGACACTCGGATAAGGGACACCTATAATGATGGTTTCACGAACTTCATACTCTGTTATTAGAGCTTCCATTTGTCTGGGTATTCTACCTAACTGAAAAAAATCCTTACCATCCTGACATATTAACAAGTCATAGGAAGAGAGAGGAGTGAAGTTAGGAGGAAGATAGACCAAAAGTGGAACTTCATCATTTAGATAGTTACTTTGAATCACAAGATCCTGTAATGTTCCTTGGAGTGTTGTGCTCATGATGAAATCACCTTTCTTCTAGAGGCATACAGCCTAATCATATAGTTATAGCGTACGTAAGCCTAGTTTATCATATATTGTTCAAAAAGCGATATTTATGCCTATATGGTAGAATAGAAAATAAGGGAGGCGGTTACAATGTTAGAAAGAGTTCCGTGTGAAACTGTTGAGATGGCTGCCAGAAAGAAGCTTATAGATCGTGGAGTCACAATTGAAGCCATTGCTGAGATTGTGTATGATCTTCAAAAGCCGTACGCAGCAAATCTTGATCTGGCTTCTTGTATAGAAAGTACAGACGCAGTGTTAAATAAACGTGAAATACAACATGCGATTCTAGTAGGTGTTGAATTAGATGAATTAGCGGAAAAAGGACTGTTAAGCGAGCCTTTATTAAGCATGGTTAAACAAGATGAGGGTTTGTTTGGTGTAGATGAAACGATTGCACTTGGATCTGTGTTTGGCTTTGGAAGTATAGCTGTCACAACATTTGGATACCTTGATAAACAAAAGGTTGGCATTATAGATGAGCTAGACAATAAGAAGCACCAAGTTCATACGTTTCTTGATGATTTAGTGGCCAGCATCGCAGCGAGTGCATCTGCAAGACTGGCACATCGAATTCGCGATCTCGAGGAGAACAGACGAGTAGTTGATATTCAGAAAAGAGAAGAAGAAGATTTAATTGGGTAACCATTTTCTTTGTGATTAAAATGAAAATTTGATTTAATTGTGGGTAAGATAAGGAAGAAAGGTATGGGAAGATGAAATCACAGCTGACAAGGTGGATCTATTATAAGCAGGTTTTTTATTCTAAGTTTCAAGCAGGTTGCTTGAAGGCGAAGCTAGAAGATAATTGGGACAACGGGTATGAAGTTGGTCCTCTGGTAGAGATAAAAAAGCTTAAATCAAACCGTTATGTCGTTAGATACACCTATGATGAAAAGTTTTAATTCTTTATAGGTTATCCTTGTCTGTATTTTCTGAATACGAGTAAGCTTTCTTTTAGATATTCCATTTCGTCCATACTAACAATTAATGTTTGATCGCTTGGTGCTTTAACAACTGCTGGAGGGGGTAGTTGAATATCGTTTGTTCGTCCAAGTAAATAATCAAGAGATACATTAAATGTATCTGCAAAAAGATATAAGGTATCCATATCTGGCTTTCGTGTTCCATTCTCATAGCCTGAAATGGTGGAGGCAGCCAAATTCATTCGTTCTCCTAATTGTTTCATTGTTAAGCGGTACTTTAATCTTTGTTCGCGCAGGCGAGAGGCAAACATGAATGCATCTCCTCGTTTCATTGTCTTATAGATACATTATACTTTGCGTTGTGCAAAGTGCAAATATTTTACGTGTTATACTCGTATTGAATTGACGATTACGCAAAATGCATTATAATACATTGAAGGAACGTTTCGATGATTATCAGGAGCAGGATGTGAACATGTGATGAGCTTGGTTAAAAAGGCGCGGCAAGAGCTTGGGTATAGTTTGGAATTGGCCGCAAGAAAAATTGGTATTTCTGCCGGATATCTTTCTCAAATTGAGTCTGGAAAGCGACAAATCAGTTCCGAACGAGCGCTCCTCATCGCCAACGTCTACAATGTGAGCCTAGAAGAAATTTTTACAGCAACTAGATACGGAAGAAAAGAGACAGAAACTACGATAGATACACAAAAAACAGGCGGTGACTAATCACGCCTGTTTTTTTTGTGTGTTAAATTATTTTGGGTGGATCATCTCTTCAGGACGTACAGCAGCATCAAATTCTTCCTCAGTTAAAAGACCTGATTGAATGGCCGCTTCTTTTAGTGTGGTACGTTCAGCATGAGCTGTTTTCGCAATTTTTGCCGCATTTTCGTACCCAATATGCGGGTTAAGTGCAGTTACGAGCATTAATGAATCATTTAAATACTGAGTCATTTTCTCTTCATCTGGTTCTAGTCCTACTAGACATTTATCATTAAAGCTTTGTAGGCCGTCCGTTAACAATCTTAAAGACTGTAACACGTTAAAAATAATGACTGGCTTAAATACGTTTAGCTGGAAGTGTCCTTGACTTGCGGCAAAGCCAACAGATGCATCATTACCAAAGATTTGCGTAGCAACCATTGTTAAGGCTTCGCTTTGAGTAGGATTCACTTTTCCTGGCATAATTGAACTACCGGGCTCATTAGCTGGGATAATCACTTCACCAATTCCACAACGAGGGCCACTTGCTAATAAACGAATGTCATTTGCGATTTTAAAAGCATCGGCAGCTAACGCTTTTAATGCACTGTGCAAATGAACAAGTTCATCATGGCTTGTTAAAGCATGGAAATGATTTTGAGCTGCTTTGAAAGTAGCTCCAGTCTGTTTAGAAATCTGAGCTGAAACTTGTTCAGAAAACTCAGGTGGTGCATTTAATCCAGTTCCAACAGCAGTTCCTCCAATAGCAAGCTCTCTAACATGGTCGGTACTTTGTTGAATCATCAATTTACATTTCTCTAACATTCTTCTCCAACCGCTAATTTCCTGACCAAAAGTCAATGGTGTGGCGTCTTGAAGGTGAGTACGTCCGATCTTGATCACTTGTTCAAATGCTTTTTCTTTTTCAGCTAGTGTGGCTGTAAAAGTATTCACAGCTGGAAGTAAGTGATTCTCTACATATAACACAGTCGCTACATGCATAGCTGTTGGGAATGTATCATTTGAACTTTGAGAACGGTTTACATCATCATTCGGATGAACCTTAACCCCATCATGTCCATTTTCATTCAGCCATTGGTTTGCTATGTAGGCGATAACCTCATTTACATTCATATTCGATTGAGTTCCGCTTCCTGTTTGCCAAACAACAAGAGGGAAGTGGTCGTCATGCTGTCCATCAAGAATTTGATCGGCAGCGACTGTAATCGCATCAACTTTCTCTTTTTCTAATCCTTTTAATGAGCCGTTAACAATAGCGGCGGCTTTTTTTAGATGAACAAACGCATACACTACTTCTAATGGAATTTTCTCCTGACCAATTTTAAAGTTCTCTAAACTACGTTGCGTTTGAGCACCCCAAAATCGATCTGCTGGAACTTGAATTTCACCAATTGTGTCTTTTTCTGTCCGTGTTTGCACAATGCGTCACCCTTTTTTCAAGTATTTATAACACTATAATCATAACAGAAAGATGATTTCACTTAAATGAAAACGTTATACTATCTCATAGTTCGTACCATTTATAGGATTCCGTCTGTACAAAGAGCAAAAATTAAAAAGCCACCTCTGCCATTTTACTGGCATAAGGTAGCTTAATTTTTATTCATCAAAGAGCTTTGTATACAGAGTATATCCTTCTTTTTCTAAATCTTGTTTGGGTACAAAACGTAGTGCTGCTGAATTAATACAATATCTCAATCCATTTGCCCCAGGTCCGTCATTAAACACGTGACCAAGGTGAGAGTCAGCTTCCTTGCTTCTTACTTCAGTGCGTACCATGAAATGACTACGGTCTTCTTTTTCGAGTACTTCTTCTTCTACGATCGGTTTTGTGAAGCTCGGCCAACCACACCCTGCATCATATTTGTCCGTTGAACTAAATAATGGTTTGCCTGAGATGATATCCACATAGATGCCATCTTCTTCATGATCGTGGTATTCATTTCTAAAAGGCTGTTCTGTCCCATTGTTTTGTGTAACTTCATATTGAATAGGGCTAAGCTTGGCTTTTAATTCTTCTTTAGATGGTTTTTGTGACATTATGATTCCTCCCAGTGCGATTGAATAAAGGCTTCACGCCCAGATCCTTTTCGATACATCTTATAACGAAGTGGATTTTTTTGATAATATTGCTGGTGATACTCTTCAGCTGAATAAAATGTGGAAGCAGGTAAGATGTCTGTAACGATTGGTTTTGAAAATCTTCCGCTAGCTTCTAGTTGCTGACGAGAATCGAGGGCAGCTTGTTTTTGATCTTCAGAGTGAACAAAAATCGCCGTTTTATATGAATGTCCTCGATCAAAAAATTGACCTCCAGCATCCGTTGGGTCTATTTGTTGCCAGAAGACTTCAAGCAGACGCTCATAAGAAAATTCTTCGGGATTAAATGTAATCTGTACAGCCTCAAAGTGACCAGTTGATTCACTGCATACTTCTTCGTAGGTAGGGTTCTCTGTATGTCCTCCCGTATAGCCTGATACGACTGATTCAATTCCTTGATAGGAATCAAAAGGTTTAACCATACACCAGAAACAACCACCAGCAAAAGTTGCTTTTTGAAAAGTTGACTCTGTCAAATTAAATCATTCCCTTCATACGTCTTCCAATGCTTTTCTGAGATTTTACTATAACATAGTGTACCTTTAATCTTCGAAGAATACGCCTATAACATGCAAATGCCCTTCCTATATATAGGAAGGGCGAGTGTATTTAAGCAGAAGGTGACTGATTTAGTTTGGCTGGCAGCGTTTCTACAGCTTCAGTAACCTTATCTAGCTTCCGTTCAAGACGGTTCAGCAGGTAAAGAGTTACCATGACCGGAAAACCATATTCACTTAGTAAAGGCACCCACAACTCAACACTACTCATCATTAAGTTCCAACTGGGATGGCTGTAACTTGGTGATCAACAAGGCGAGCTCCTTTAATTGCCGCCAAAGTTCCACCTGATGAAATAAACACATTCTCACTTAAAATGGATTCCATAACGGTTTGAACCAGTTCTGCATCTACAGGTTCAATTGGATTGTCAAGAGAAATAGTTACTTGATTACCTTGCTGGTTCTCAAATAATAAATCAATTTTTTTACTCATAATGAATCCTCCTTTTTTATCAATAAGTTAGCTGATTAATCGATTTGATACGTGTTCTGACGAGAGATGCTGAAAACTTGGTGCTGTTGAAGACTTATAAGTCCCTCAGCTACTGTTGTTAGAGAGAGATCACTGGCATCTCCGGCAATGTTTTGAAATGATTTTGATGAAATTAAATCTTTGCCATTCTCATCTTGACCTACATGAAATTGCAAGACTAATCGAGTGCGTTGGTTGTTCACATTATCACCTCCTATACTTTATAAATCGAAAGTGATTTGAAAAGAGGGGAGATAAAATTATAATTTCTGTTTTAATCACACAAAATTAAGGGTAAGGAGAAGAGATGTTTTGATGAAAAGGAGATGAATAGTACATATGGAAGGAAAAAACCATAACGATTCTAACCCTAAAAGTGTGCTATATGTCTCAACTGGTATTATGGCGTTACTTATTATGTGGGGTGCATTTTTTCCAGACCTTCTAGCGAGTGCAGCGGGTAATGCGCTAGATTGGGTCATTGAGACCTTTGGCTGGTTTTATATGCTTTTGTTATCTGCATTTGTATTGATTGGACTTGGATTAGCCGTTTCACCCTTCGGCAAAATTAAACTAGGGAAAGAAGAGGATGAACCTGAACACTCTTGGTTATCTTGGGTGGGGATGTTGTTTGCATCAGGATTAGGTGTAGGGTTTGTCTTTTTTGGTGTAGCTGAACCACTTCTTTACTATTTGGATACACCTGTTGGAATTCAGCCGGAATCAGTCGAATCAGCAGAAGCAGGATTACGATACGGTGTTTTTCATTGGGGACTACATGCATGGGGTGCTTTCTCTATAGTGGGTCTAACTCTTGCTTACGTACAATACCGTAAAAACAGACCAGCATTAATTAGTTCAGCTTTTTATCCGTTACTCGGTAATAAAGTAAATGGATGGGCAGGTCGCGTGATTGACATTCTAGCAGTAATCGCAACGTGTGCTGGTGTTGCAACAACATTTGGGCTAAGTGCACTACAAATATCAGGTGGTCTTTCCTATGTGACATCACTACCAAATAATATTTATGTACAACTTGTTGTTATTGCGATCGTAACGGTACTCTTTATCTTTTCAGCAGTCAAAGGAATTGATAAAGGGATTAAGAGGTTAAGTAATATTAATTTGGTCCTAGCAGGTTTATTGTTATTATTTGTTCTATTTACTGGGCCTACACTGTTTATACTTGAGAACCTTGTTAATACGTTAGGCGGATATGTTTCAAATATTGTATCCATGTCATTAACAATGACACCTTTTAGTGAAAGCGCATGGCTAGGAACAAATACAATCTTTTTCTGGGCGTGGCATATGTCATGGTCTCCATTTATTGGACTGTTTATCGCTCGGATCTCTAAAGGGAGAACGGTTCGTGAATTCATGGCTGGTGTTCTTTTGGTACCGACTTTACTTGCTGTCATTTGGTTTACAACATTTGGAGGCGCAGGCTTATTCTTTGAAATGTATGGAAATGCAGGTCTAGCGAATATCGTATCAGATGAAGTGGAAGTGGCAATGTTTGTTCTGCTTGAACAATTACCTTTAACAGCATTCATAAGCGGAATCGCCATTATTTTGATTCTAATCTTTTTTGTGACCTCAGCTGACTCAGCGGCCTTTGTACTTGGTTCTATGACTTCAGGTGGGAACTTGAACCCAAGCTTGAAGCTGAAAGTATTGTGGGGAGCATTAATTGCTGGTACTGCGGCAGTGTTATTAATCAGTGGAGACGGCGGACTAGACGCATTACAAACGGCCGCACTTACAGCTGCGTTACCATTCGCGTTTATCCTAATATTTATGATTGTCTCTGTATTTATCATGATGGGGCGTGATTTAGGATACGAGAAACGTAAAAGACGTAGCGAACAGCTTGATTATCTTAAGTCTGAAATTCGAGATGACTTAAGAGAAGATTTATATGATGAATTAAAAGAAGAAGTATTTGAAGAAGTAAAACAAGAGTTACAAGAGGAAGAACGTACTGAAACAGAAACGAAAACGGAAGAAGATCATAAAAAGAACAAAGACTCATAACGCTTAAAAGAGTTTGAGACACAATGACGCACAAACACTAACCGGTAAGTAACTAGTAACTGCTCTATTTACTAGCGATCAGCTTAAACCAGCGTAGGACATACATGGAGACTCCAATGGGAGTACAGGCCTGGGTGAGACTTCGCAGTGCGCCAGCACAAGAAGGCTCACCAGCCGCCCATGGAAAGCGGAATGTATGTCCGAAGCGGTCGGGTAGCTACTCTCTTACTATGATTAAACCAAAAACCGAAACATTTTGCTCTTTAAAAAGCATAATGTTTCGGTTTTTATAATAATTAAAACAGTTCTATCCCAGCTACTTTAATAAAATATATTACGCATAACAATACTACAGTCATACATAAGGGTTATATCAATTTTTGATTGGACGACTGACGTTTTAACAGGTTAATCATTTCTGTTTTTGACTGCTCAGGTAAAGAAAGCTCAAGACCATAACTATATCCAGTAGATAAAGGACGTTTCCACTGAATAGCCCCTTCAAAAGTTAAAGGTTGTTCTTCCAGTGTGCATTCAACTTGAAGAGTTACAGCATAGTTGTTTGGATCTGGGAGATCATATTGGGTTTCTATTCCAATCCCTTTAGGACTTAGGTTTGTAATGGAGAGTTTCCCGTTAGAAGCTTTCACTTCTTGATGATTTACTTGGACAATGCAAAACGTTCCATCAAGAACAGGCTGAAAATCATAACGAAAACTCTCATCACGTTTGTAACGCATAAAAGACCCTCCTGCGAATGGTTTGCTATATACCTCAATTATCGACAGACTTTACGAGGAAATCAAGTAATAAAATTGAATGCCAAAATGAATTGAAAAATACGCAAGCATACTAGCCGCTGAAAAGTTAAGCCATTTTAGAACCTTTGGTTTCATTAAAAAAGATGAGAAATGAGCAAGGAACGACAAGTTCAAGTTCCAAAGTAAAATACCGGTAAATATTAAGATACTATGTCCGATAATTAAGGTCTCACTTGAACTCTCAACTAATTCACTTAAAACGGATCCATATATACCAAACCAAAACATAATATTTATGGGGTTAATAAGAGCAATCATAAGACCTGTGTAAAAGCACTTCGCAAAAATAGTTTTCTTAGGACGTACTAAGTGTCGATCTTTCCATAAAGATTGTGGTGCTTTTTGAAAAGTACGGATACTTAAAAACCCTAAAAATAAACAACCACACAAATAGAGGATCAGCTGAGTCGTTTCGTGAGTAAGCAATGACCCAAGGCCAAAATAGATAGCCGCCATAAATAACGCATCCGCAGTCATGCCACCAATACCTACAGCAATACCACCTAAAAAACCGTTTCGTAACGTACGATTGATGATTTCCAAACAAATAGGACCAACTGGGGCGGCTAAGGAAATTCCTAACACAATAGCTGAGATTGCAGTTATCACATCACTCTTCCTTTCTATCGCAAGCAATTTGCTCTCTTACTAATACATGAACTTGTCCATAGAAATAGACATGGTATTTTTTTCTTAATGTGAAAAAAACTAAAGAGATCTCTAAAATCCATGTGAAAGCGATTACTTCTATGTAGGCCGGGTACAGATTAGTAAGCAAGAAATAATAATTACAATTTGAAGGAGGAAGTAAAAATGAGTAAAAAGTTAATGTACAGTATGATGGCAGGAATCTTTTCAGTTGGAATGTTGGCAGCTTGCGGTGATGGTGGTACAGATGAAATGGACCCAGCTGATCCGGTAGAACCAACTGAACCAATGGATCCTGAAGGTGATGAATTAGGAGAAGAAGATTCTGATATGTAATCAACGAAAGACCAAACATGATGTCATGATACAACCATTGGCTAACAAGCCGCAGCTTGTTAGCCAATTTTGTGTGCATTCAAGGCTATCCGTTATGTTTCGTTTACAGTCATGGTAAAATAATATCTATGACAAGGAGATGAAAAGCGGATGAGATTTAAAATTGGCTACCGTACGATTAAAACAGCTATTGGTGTCTTAATGGCAACCGCCATTGCCCAAGCTTTGCAATTAGATTCATTTGGTTCGGCGGCCGTTATTACAATTTTATGTATTTCAGTTACAAGGAAGAATTCCTTGCGTGTGTCCTGGCATCGGTTTGCGGCATGTATGCTTGGTATGGTTACGTGTATGGGGATGTTTGAATTACTGGGTTATCATCCAATCATCTTAGGTTTGTTTATGTTACTATTTATCCCTATCGTTGTTGCTCTTAAGTTGAGCTTAGGCATTGTGACTAGTTCCGTTATCGTGCTCCATATATACGCGCATGGTAATGCAAGTCTGGACTTATTTATTAATGAATTTCTATTAGTTGTCATTGGAATAGGAACTGCGTTATTAATGAATTTATATATGCCAAGCAGTGAGCGACAACTTCGTACGTATAAAAAAAATATAGAAGAGAATTTTAGTTTGATCCTTTACGAGTTTTCTACGTATATTCGGCAGGGTGATAGCGAGTGGAACGGAGCAGAAATTTCTGATACGGTTCGTTTATTAGAGCAAGGAAAGAATGTAGCGATTCGTGAAATGAATAATCAAATCCTTCGAGATGAAGATCAATACTTTCACTACTTTCAGATGAGGGAAAAGCAATTTGAAATTTTAGAGCGATTAATGCCATTCATTACGACGATTCATGGATCGGTTTCGCAAAGTATTGATTTTGCAGATTTCTTAGAGGAATTAAGTAAGGCGGTTAGTCCAACAAATCATGTACCGTATTTTCTCGGAAGATTGGAAGAAATGCGGGAGAATTTTAAACAAATGGAGTTGCCGACAACCAGAGAAGAATTTGAAGTCCGTTCAGCACTTGCTTACATGATGCACGAACTGCAGCAATATCTACTGATTAAAGACAGCTTATGGAATGATAAAAAGGATAAATTATTAAAAAAACGTGCACTCTAACCTTTATAAGAAGGGGGAGTTTGCATGTTACAGGCCGTGCTTGCCATCTTTATTTTGGCTGCCTCGCCTATCTGGCCAATTGGTGAGAACCCAATAGATGGCGATCCTTTTGTGATTGTGAATGTTGACCGGAATCAATTGGCTTTTATCGAGGATGGGCGGGTTAAAGAAGTGCTGCCTGCTGCAACTGGCAAGCAACAGTCCAAAACACCACTCGGTTTATTTACAATAACTGTTAAGGCGGAGCAACCGTATTATCGAAAAAAAGACATACCCGGTGGTGACCCTACAAATCCACTTGGAAGCAGATGGATCGGGTTTGATGCTGAAGAAACAGAGGGTAGAACATATGGAGTGCATGGAACGAATCAACCATCTTCAGTTGGTTATGCTGTCACTTCAGGCTGTATTCGTCTAACAAATGAAAATATAGTAGAACTTTATGATCGCGTTCCAATTGGCACCAAAATCTTAATAACTACTAAGCAGCTTTCCTTTGAAGAGCTTGCAATCGAATATGGAGCTATACGAAGTGCCCCTAAATAATAACGCAAAAAAAAGAAACGCCTAAGGGCGTTTCTTTAAACAGTGCGATTTATAATCCTCCTATACCAGCCACTCCCATAAATACTCCACTAAGAATAATGGCAACAAGCATGACATAGATAATCACTTTTTGAACACCTTTTCTTTGCAAAACAATCAACCTCCTCAAAATACTAATGACTTATCAACTATTTTACTTGCCTTTGCCTAATCGGACAAGGGTAACGAGTGAAAAAGGAGAAACTTATGTCAAATCAATGGCAACAGGCCGAGACCCATATTGCAATTGCTGTATACTCCATTCAAGCTGCAAGAGGTTTTTACGAGCATAAGCTGGGTCTGAGTTGGGTGAAGGAAGAGGTGGTCCAAGAGCAAGGGGTGAAGCTGGCTTTATTAAAAGCAGGATCTACTAACATTGAACTTCTCGAACCATTAACGGAGGACAGTCCTGTAGCGAAATTCCTTCAGAAAAATGGTGAAGGAATCCATCATCTTGCACTAGGTACGTCCGATCTTCATACACAGATGACTAGTCTGAAACATACTGGAATATCATTTGTGTCAAATCAGCCAGTAAGCGGGGCGAACGGAACAAATATTGCGTTTATTCCTCCTAATCAAACACATGGTGTGTTGTTAGAACTTTGTGAGAAACAAGGCTTTAAGCGTGAAACAGAGAATGAAATGCTGTAGGATAAGAATGGAAATGGAGGGTTACATAACAGATGGTGAATGAAAATAGACTAAAAGACGAATTTATAGAATTGGTACAAATTGATTCAGAAACGGGTTCAGAGGGAGAAATAGCAAAGGTATTAAAGCAAAAATTTGAAGCCCTTGGTTTAGACGTATACGAAGATGCAGCAGCGGAGAAAACGGGGTATGGAGCTGGAAATATCATTGCTACTTTAGCTGCTTCAGATGAAAACGGTACTAACTCACCGATTTATTTCACATCTCATATGGATACTGTATTACCGGGCATTGGTGTAAAACCTCAGGTTAAGGATGGATATGTCATAACTGATGGAACAACGATTCTTGGAGCTGATGATAAAGCAGGTATCGCAGCGATGTTTGAAGCCATTCGTTTGTTAAAAGAACAAGGTATGTCTCATGGGGTCATTCAATTTGTTATTACAGTGGGAGAAGAGTCTGGTCTGATTGGAGCAAGGGTGCTTGAGCGTGACCGCCTCCTTGCGGAATATGGCTACGCGTTAGATAGCGATGGCCCAGTTGGAGATATTATCGTAGCGGCTCCAACGCAAGCGAAGATTAACGCGAAGATTTATGGACGGACAGCGCATGCCGGAGTAGAACCAGAGAAAGGAATTTCGGCTATTACTGTTGCTGCAAAGGCTGTATCGCGTATGCCACTCGGAAGAATTGACAAGGAAACGACTGCGAATATTGGGCGTTTTGAAGGTGGAAGTCAGACGAATATCGTTTGTGATTACGTTGAAGTGTTGGCTGAAGCCCGGTCGTTAGAGGAGTCCAAATTAAATAAGCAAGTCCAAAAAATGAAAAAAGGATTTGAAGAGGCAGCTGAGCTTATGGGAACAAGTGTTGAAGTTGACATTCAAATCACGTATCCAGGATATAAAAAGTCTGAAGCAGATCAAGTGGTACAAACAGCTCAAGCTGCACTGACATCAATTGGCCGTAATCCTAAGCTGCTTGAAAGTGGTGGGGGAAGTGATGCTAATATCATTTCTGGTTTAGGCATTCCAACTGTGAATTTGGCAGTAGGGTACGAAAAAATTCATACGAAAGAAGAGCGTATGCCTCTTCTTGAATTAACGAAAACCGTTGAAGCCATTGTTGCAATTACGCAGCATGCATAAATTAGTTTTATCTAAAAAAGGACATGATCCGCTACCAGTCGGGCCAGTCCTTTTTTGTGGTTTTAATGCAGAATCGTAGGTGCTAATGCATCGGTTTGACCGAACTCGAGGCTCTCTAAAATCATTTCTTCGGAATCACCAATGTTATTTGCTATTTCAGGAATCGTTGGTGAATATCCTTTTCTTTGTTTGTGCAGTCGGAGATAGTTGAATACTTTTTGTAGGATATCATCATACCGTGTATTCATGTCATGAATAAAGTAGGTCATATTCTGCTGCACCTCCATTAATGCGGGACTTAATACGAATGGTAACTTTGTATAATACCACTTTATCGTAACAAGTATCAAGTTGCAAGACATCTATGTTTAAAAAACGAACATTCTTTCGTATAATAGAGAGAAAGGAGGTGGTGGTGCTATGCGAATTTTATTCCATGTCGACATGAACAGTTTCTTTGCATCTGTGGAGCTTTCGTTCAGACCTGAGCTAAAAGGGAAACCAGTTGCTGTAGCCGGAAGTGTTGAAGACCGTCGAGGTATTATCGTTACAAGTACATATGAAGCACGAGCACGAGGTGTTAAGACAGCGATGCCGGTATGGCAGGCCAAAAAGCTATGTCCTGAGTTGATCATACTCAAATCAAATTTTGAGCGCTATCGGACCGCCTCCAGGAACATGTTTGACGTGTTAAGGTCATACACATCGTTGGTCGAACCTGTTTCCATAGATGAAGGCTATATGGATGTGACTCAGTATCACGGGCAGATTCATCCATATAAGCTTGCTGAGCAAATACAAGAACAATTAATTCGGGATATGAGTTTACCTTGCAGTATAGGGATCGCCCCTAATAAATTTCTCGCCAAAATGGCAAGTGATATGAAAAAGCCTAATGGCATTACAATATTACGAAAAAGAGAATTGCCTGAAATGCTGTGGCCATTAGCTATTAGCGAAATGCAGGGCATTGGAAAAAAGACCATAAGCAAATGGGAAAAGGCTAATATCAATACGATTGGAGAACTAGCAACAGCGGACTCTGGTATGATCATTGAGAAATTTGGATCGAGTGGATTGAAGCTGCAAAATAGAGCGAAAGGAAACGATGATCGTCCTGTGAACCCAGACTCCGTTCATGATTTTAAAAGTATCGGACATTCTACAACCCTGCCTATGGATACAAAAAATGAGCAAAAAATAGACACGATCCTTCAACAGCTTGCTGATTCAGTCAGTCACCGCTTAAGTAAAAAAGAAGTGGTCGCCTACGGAATTCAGATGACGATTAAATATCACGATTGGAAAGTCACAAATAAGAGCGAAAAGCTACGAAACCCTAGTCATTCATCAAACGATATCTATCAAAGAGCTAGAGCACTTTTCAAGCGTGCATGGAATCAAGAACCAATTAGATTATTAGGCATCAGTACATATGATTTGGTAGATAAAAGGCATGCCTATAAACAACTAAATCTTTTTTCACAAGAAAAGGATGTAAAGGACCTTCAAATTGAGCAAGCTGTGGAAAGTCTTCAGAAACGCTTCGGCCAACATGCTCTTGTAAAAGGAGCAAATGGTTATGAAGCAAGGAGACGATGGATTGAGCAACGTTCATTGCGAGGAACTAGTCTTGAGAAACCAGATGATAAATAATACATGTTATTTTTGAAGTCGCACTGTTAATAGTGCGACTTATTTTACCGATAAAAGAGGTACAAAGAACGTGACCGGGAGTGTGTATCATGCAGATTAGTCAACTATTAAGTGGGAATAATGTTCAACCTGAGCGGCAAGTAAAGAAAGGTGAGATTATACGAGGGGCAACAATCGAACCGATTTCTAATTTCGAAGCTAAAGTGACGTATAAAGGAAAAGAAATGAAGGTCACGGTAGACGGTCAAATGCCAAAATCAGGTGCAGTCTCTCTTCAAGTAACTGAATCTGGTGAAAATGGAATTCGTGTAAGAGAATGGACCTCTGAGGATCGGAAACAAAAACCAGCTCAGATAGATCCATCAGTTGAATTGGCTCAAAAAGCAGGTATTAAAAGACCCTCTCCCCTATTAGTACAGGCGATAAAAGTCGCAGAAGCGAATGGTCAAGCTGTATCTAGTGAATCCATTCAAGCCTTAGATAGATTTATCGGCTCATCAAACGATCCGTCTAAATTGAATACGTTACGCGCGTTACTATCTAAACAGTTACCCATTACAGATAGTCACATTAAAGCTGTTCACGAAACGTTACATGGGAAGCCTTTAAATCAAGTATTAACTGAGCTTGATAAGCAATTAACAACTCAACCTGAACGCAGCCAATCAACGTTATCAAAAGATCAGGTTTTAAAGCTTATTAATCAGTTGACTGAAGGGAAAGAACTGAAAGGTCCAGAAAAACGATTTATCGATAATGTTCGAGATCGAGTTATTGAAGGTGCCTTGACGGGGAAATATGAGCAGTTACTTACTTTAGTGAAAGAAACAATAAGTGGGAAAACGGGCCCAGATATTACTGCGCCTCAAAACCGACCAACTATTGAAAAGCATCCTGAAGAACCAATGAACCAAAGGCCGGCAGGGGCAACCCAACCGAAAGACCAGTTACAGGCAGTTCTTCTTCAACTCAGTCAATTCGTGCAGACAGAGGGAAACCCACAGAAAGCAGTGGAAGCTATTCAAACTACACTTCAATCAAACAAAGACTTACCAGCTGAACAAGTACACAGAATGAATGTTGAAATTAGTAAAGCTGTGGAAAAAATTCATAGTGGCAGAGAGCTTGCTGCGAGGCAAATTCTATCTACTAGTATTGAAAATGAAGTAAATAGACTTTCACAAGAAGAAGCACAGTTAGTCATGCCTGCCGTATCATCATCCGTTCAACCATCTTCTCAACAACAAAGTAGTAAACAAATAGCCGTTACAACGGTGACAGAGAAAATGGCTAGCCTAACAACAGAATTTAGAGAGTTTCAAAGAGAGGCTTCTAGAACACTTAGACAACTAGCCATAGATTTAACGCCAACTAGACCAGTGGATACGCATCAAACTAAAAATCAACTTGATTCAATCATCCGCAAACTGGATCACTCCATTTTAAGAGGAGAATTGATGCAGTTTGCAGATATGAAAACGGAGAAAAGCTTGATGATGGCTAGTAGTAAGCTTGGTGAAGCGAAGCAACTACTTGAATCTGGTCAAGCACAGAAGGCTGCTCAAATGGTTTCACAGGTACAAAAACAAGTAGATCAACTTGTGTTCAAACCGTCTGAAACAAA
Source organism: Alkalicoccobacillus murimartini (assembly GCF_030813245.1). Taxonomy (GTDB): domain Bacteria; phylum Bacillota; class Bacilli; order Bacillales; family Bacillaceae_D; genus Alkalicoccobacillus; species Alkalicoccobacillus murimartini. The sequence goes on from NZ_JAUSUA010000001.1 coordinate 389,973, forward strand.
GGTTGTGTTTGCGACGAATCAATCCCAACTAGACCTTAGCTCAAAACTTGCAACACAAGCATCGCCGTTACAGTTGTTTGAAGAAGCAGGATTAAAAGCACAAGAAGGCACAGCTCGTGGCGTCTTTGACATGGTAAGGAAGATGGGCATGAATCATGAAACAGAGGTTGCCCAACAACTTACAAGGCTAGATACAAGCAAAGATCCACAGGTTTCAGAACGAAATATAAAACAATCGTTGCTCCAATTAGTACAGCAACATGAAGAAGGTAGTAGAGCGTCTCAGTTGGCAAATCAAGCCTTAAATAATGTGACCGGACAGCAACTATTAAGTAAACAAGACGCCCAACCTATTCAGAGTTTGTTTTTTCAATTGCCTCTCGTATTAGAACAAAAGGTAGAGCAACTTCAATGTTTCATTCAGTCTAAAAAAGAAGGGGAACAGGTAGATTGGCAAAATTGTAGCCTTTACTTTCTAATGGAGACGAAAAAAATGGGAGACATAGGCATATCTGTGAGAGTAGCGCAAAGACAACTTTCTGTAACATTAAAAAATGACCAAGAAGATTTTAAACTTAAGATGGAGCCCCTTGTTTCAAAGGCGATAGCAAAGGTTGAAGATATTGGCTACACAATCTCTGGCATTTCTTTTGCTCCATTCTCAGATAATAAAGAACAAGAGCCCGTTCCTTCAACTGCCAAACCAGTCTATACGTCAGAGAAAGGATTTGATTTTAAGATATGAGTACCTTTCATTATTATAATGATTTAAAGAAGAGACAAACGAATGGGGCTTCAGCGGCCGTGATCCGTTATGAAGATGAAGGCTCTGTTCCGAAAATAGTGGCTCAAGGGAGAGGCCAAGTGGCTAATCAAATTATGGAACTGGCAAAGCAACATGATGTGCATGTACAAGAAGACGCCGGACTCCTCTCGAACTTACTAGATATGGATTTAGGTGATAATATTCCGCCGCAGCTTTATTCGGTCATGGCAGAAATTCTTTTATTAATAGAAGAGATGGAACAAAACTATTAATGAATAAGCCAATCCTGTCGATAGTATAAGTAGAAGTAAAGGAGTGAAAGTAGTGCCACTTATTTCACAAGAAACTCTTCATAAAAAAACATCTCAAGAATTAACATTGTTACTTTATGAAGCTGCATTAAATAATCTTGAATTAGCTAATGATGCATTGGAACAACGGCAGTTTGAAAAAGTTAACCATCATCTGCAAAAAACAAACGATATTTTGCACCGACTTGGTGTAGGCTTAAATTATGATGCGGGTATACTTTCTGATCAGTTGGAACAGCTTTATAACTATTTAGCTGATGAAGTCGTTATCGCTAATTTTTTGAAGGACAAACAGCGTATTAATCATGTACATGCTATCCTACACTCATTATTTATTGCTTGGATCGAAGCAGTGAAAGAAAAAAAAGAACCATCTGATCGAATGAATATAAAACAAACAAATGCCTATGAAAAAAATGCATTTTACGAATAAACCCTTATAAGGAGAGATTACTTTTGAAGATTAATAATAATATACAGGCACTTAATGCCTATCGGAACCTCAGTCAAAACCAAGTACATACATCAAAGAATCTAGAGAAGCTTTCATCGGGACTTCGAATTAATCGTGCAGCTGATGACGCTGCAGGTCTAGCTATCTCTGAAAAGATGCGTTCTCAAATTCGCGGGTTAGAAATGGCTGAGCGAAATGCATTAGATGGTGTTTCTCTTATGCAAACTGCAGAAGGAGCGATGCAGGAGGTTCATTCCATGTTACAGCGTATGCGGGAGTTAGCTGTGCAGGCATCAAATGACACAAATGACAGCTTTGACCGCGAGCAAATTCAAGCGGAAATCAAAGAGCTATCTGATGAAATTGATGAGATATCTAAAAAAACAGAGTTTAACTCTAAAAAGTTATTAAATGGTACGTTAAGTGGAATTCAATTTCAAATTGGACCTAACGCCAACCAATTCGTAACCTTTGAAATACCACAAATGGATTCTGGAACATTAGGTATTACTGGAATCGATGTTTCGACAAATGAAGCAGCTAATCAAGCGATTGAAGATTTGGATGAAGCAATTAAAAGAGTCTCACAAAGTCGATCAACACTGGGAGCCATTCAAAATCGTTTGGAGCATACGATCAACAATCTTCAAGTCACAAAAGAAAACCTGACGTCATCCGAATCAAGAATACGTGATGCGGACATGGCGCTTGAAATGACTGAGTTCACACGAAATAATATCTTAAACCAGTCAGCAACGGCTATGCTTGCACAGGCAAACCAGTTGCCTCAAGGTGTGCTTCAACTTCTACAATAAGACTTAGACGAAAAGGAGTAAGTCCTTTTCGTTTTTTCTCTCTCTACTAAGTAAATGTGGTAGACTAGAACGATATAAGTAAGTAAGGAAAGGCGTGAAACGCAGTGGATGTAGAGCGTATTATGCGTACTGGTGTTCAAAAGGTTGAGCGAAAGAAAACGGACATTCAGCCATCAACAAGCTTCTCAGAAGTCATCAATAAACAGCGATCAGATAAAGCAATGGAGCAGTTAACGAAATTGATGCAACAAGTTGAGGACCAGGGGAAGGTACTTTCTGAGTCACGGACAGTTGATGAACTTCGGAAGTACAAAAAGCTTGTGAAGGACTTTATGGAGGATGCTGTGGCGCACGGTCTTAGCTTAGAAGAGCGACGAGGATTTAATCGTCGTGGTCGGACGAAGATCTACAAGCTTGTGCAAGAGGTGGACAGTAAGTTAATTGATTTAACGAATGATGTATTAAATAAGGAAAAAAATAGTTTAGATATTTTGCAAAAGGTTGGCGAGATTAAAGGCTTACTGGTTAACATCTACGCTTAGACTAATTAGTTTGATGCACATCACGTGTATCAGACTTTTTCTTTTTAAATGTGAACATGATATACTGCATAGAAGAAAGTTGATTGAAAAGGGGGTTCGAGAAAATGGATAGACTAGTCTATACCTATAGGACAACCATCGATGCACCAATGAAAAAAGTGTGGGATTTCTTTCAAGATCCAACTAATCTCGCTCGAATTCAGAGATTTCCTAAGGTAAATGTGAAGGAATCAGGATCTGATGAAGGTAGTAAAGTCAAGTTGAAGATTGGTTACTTAGGCGTGGGGGTTAACTGGGATGCAACGATTGAAACAGTTAAGAAACCTCATTACTTTGTAGATACGGCAGAAAAACCTCCATTTCCGTTTACATATTGGCGTCATACGCACCGATTTGAAAGAGAAAATGGAAAGAGTGTGATCATTGACGAGCTAGAATTTGCAGCAAGAATTCCAAGTGCTATATCAAGTAAGCTTCTGACCTATATGTTCCAATCAAGAGAGAAACAAATAATGAAGGCTTTTCAAGAAAATTAAATAGAAAAGCAACAAAAAAGAATGACCACATGCATGTGGTCATTCTTTTTTTTATTTATGCAGATATTTACTAACTAATGCGAGGATAGAGCGCCTTGTTAGTATGCTAACAAACGAGCCTTGCTCATCTACGACACACATAAAGGGATGGTTGATTGAGAGTGTTAAAGCTCGGGCAAACGTCGCATCTTGTTGAATTGTTGGAACATCTTTTTCCATGATATCTGCAACCGTCTTATTTTGAAGCTTATCGACTTCAATGAATTCCAAGCCTAGCAAAGAGTCTAGAATGATCGATTTGCTAATTAATCCGTGTAGTTTATCTTTATTGTCTAATACAGGAATAGCTGTATAGCCTGACTTAACCAATACAAGCAAAGCATGTTCAAGTGGATTATTTAACTGAACATGAGCCACTTTCTCAGCAGGAATGAGTAGCTCTTCAATTTCATTATCCATAAGTTGTTGATTTTTTAAGATATCAAACAAAGAAATCACTTCTTTTTTAGGTTATTTTTTAGAGATTATACTCGCTGGGTAATCAGTAATTATTGAGGGGAAAAGCTTAGCAGCGGAATAGTTCTTTCTTTTATCCTACTAATAATTTAAGCTCTTTGTCAAGAGATCTGAAACGCTTCCAAGGCATATGTGACAGTCGCATAAAGCGAGGATAACGGGGCACACTGAAAAATAAAAGAGGTGTGACATGCATTCAAAACAAACCGTGAAATATATATGTGAAAGATACCCTTCTGGCCAATCATATTATTACAAACAAGAAATCATTACTCATGATAGTTGGGATAATATTGACTCGATCGCTTGGTCGACACCACGTCCAATTACAAAGAAGACATTTGAAAAAAGAAAGAAGGATCAGTACCGAGTGGAGATCAGAGTTAAGCATAAGCTACCTGCGGAGGTCATTCGTATAGAGAGCTATAGAAGTCAGTCATAAGTAGGGTTGGTTTTTCTTTTGAGTCATTGACATTAGAATATGAAACGGCTAAAATGACATTAATCTAATAAAGCATATGTATTTACAGGGAATTGTCTTTCTTGCTTTATATTCTAAGGAGGCAATACATGGATAAAACAGATGGCGAGGTTCTTGAGAAATTGTCAGATCTTTTAGAAAATCTTCAATATGGGTCTGTTACTATTTATGTGCAAGATGGAAAGGTTGTCCAGATGGAGAAAAATGAGAAGGTTAGAGTGGGTAAAAGGTAAGTGAAGGGAGAATAGGACGTTGAGTCAAGTACTCTATGAAAATACAAATAATCAAGGCTTTCAAGATATTAACGAATCATTAGTTAGCTTAGATAGTTTAGATGTTCTAAGATGGGCGTTTGATATGTATGGTGATGAACTTGTTTATGCCTGTAGCTTTGGTGCCGAGAGCATGGTACTGATTGATTTAATCAGTAAAGTGAAACCAAACGCTCACATCTTGTTTCTTGACACCCATTTTCATTTTATTGAAACGTATCAGCTTATTGAAAAAGTAAAAAAGAAATATCCCTCATTACAAATTGATCTGGAAGAACCTCAGCTTACCCCGTTAGAACAAGCTGAAAAACATGGAGATCAACTTTGGAAAACAAACCCTGATCTTTGTTGTAAGATTCGTAAGCTTGATCCATTAGAAGGTAGGCTAAATCAAAAAGCTGCATGGATATCTGGTTTACGCAGGGAACAATCACCTACAAGAGCGAATACACAATTTATTAATCAAGATAATCGCTTCAAATCAGTAAAAGTATGTCCCCTTATTCACTGGAAAGAAGACGAGATATGGATGTATATTAAGCTGCACAAACTTCCATATAATAAGCTTCATGATCAAAACTATCCTAGTATCGGCTGCACACACTGCACAAAGCAGGTAGCAGATGGTGAGGATAGCAGAAGTGGTAGATGGTCCAATACAGACAAAACAGAATGCGGATTGCATCAATAAAGGAGAGACAGTGACTATGACAAGTATTGCAGCACATGGTGGAGAACTCGTTCAACGATACCATCCAGAGTATAAGATCCCAAACGATCTAACAGAAATTGAACTAGACACATTTTCGTTATCAGATTTGGAACTTATAGCAATTGGTGGTTTCAGTCCAATCACTGGGTTTATGAATCAAGCAGATTATGAATCTGTTGTTTCTACTATTCGTCTTGAAGATGGAACGGTTTGGAGCATCCCAATCACACTACCTGTTACCGAGGAGCGAGCTGCTCAGCTTAGCAAAGGTGAAGAAGTGAAGTTAGTTTATAAGGGAGAAGTATACGGACTCATTACAGTAACCGACTGGTTTACTCCTGATAAGACCTTAGAGGCCGAACAAGTGTATCGTACATCAGATGCTGCTCACCCAGGTGTAAAAAAACTGTATGAGAGACCCTCTGTCTATGTATCTGGTCCCATTATCTTAACGAAAAGACTTGAACGAGAGCGTTTTGAACAGTACCATCTTGACCCTAAAGAGACAAGAGCGATTTTCAAAGAGAACGGATGGAAAACCATTGTAGGTTTTCAAACTCGGAATCCTGTACATCGAGCCCATGAGTATATTCAAAAGTCTGCACTAGAAATTGTGGACGGCCTTCTGCTGAATCCATTAGTTGGTGAAACGAAATCGGATGATATCCCAGCCGATGTACGGATGGAAAGTTATGAAGTCTTATTGGACAAATACTACCCAAAAGACCGTGTTTCTTTAGCTGTATTCCCTGCGGCGATGCGATATGCTGGACCACGTGAGGCAATTTTTCATGCATTAGTACGCAAAAATTATGGCTGCACACACTTTATTGTCGGTCGTGATCATGCTGGAGTAGGAGATTATTACGGAACGTATGATGCACAGACTATTTTTGAACAATTTATAGAAGAAGACCTTGGCATTCGACCATTATTTTTTGAGCATAGTTTTTATTGTAAGGCGTGTGGGAACATGGCTTCTACTAAAACATGCCCTCACGATGCTGACAGTCGCGTCATCTTATCTGGAACGAAAGTACGTGAGATGTTAAGTAACGGGGATGTACCTCCTCAGGAATTTAGCCGTCCAGAGGTTGTGGAAGTATTAATCCGCGGAATGAAGAAGGTGGGCGTATGACAAAACCTTCAGCAAATCTTTTTTGGCATGAAGCAGAAGTCACGAAGACTTCTCGCCAAGAGCAAAAAGGACATCGGAGCACAGTCATCTGGTTTACGGGTTTGTCCGGAGCGGGAAAATCAACTATAGCCAATGCAGTAGAACAACGACTAGCGCAAGAACAAAAGCATACGTATCTTTTAGATGGTGATAATATTCGATTAGGTTTAAACAAAGGGTTAGGTTTCTCGGAACAAGATCGTAAGGAGAACATCAGACGAATTGGAGAAGTGTCCAAGCTTTTTGTAGATGCTGGTGTAATTGTTGCGACGGCTTTTATTTCACCTTTTAGAGAAGATCGTGATTCAGTTCGTGCGCTATTAGGGAAGAATGAATTTATTGAGGTGTATGTACGTTGTTCAATAGAAGAATGTGAACAACGAGATCCCAAAGGATTATATAAAAAAGCAAGAGCTGGTGAAATTCCTGAATTCACTGGAATCAGCTCCCCGTATGAGGAGCCGAACCAGCCCGAACTCGTTTTGGATTCGGATAAAGAATCAGTAGATGTGCTTGTTGAAAAAGTCATTGCATACCTTAAAGCGAATCAAATTATCTAATGACACATGGAGGAGGGATGGTACTCTCCTCTTTTTTTATGGTTTCGCTTCATCTATAGCTGCTTGGGCATTAATTTCACCGTAACCATAATACTTATCTTTTCCTGGCATGCCAAGATCGGTTGCTGTGTTGCGAATAATTTCATACACTTCATCATTGGTTAGCTCTAGATTGACTGATCGAATTAAGGCGGCAAGTCCTGCAACATGTGGACTGGCCATAGAGGTTCCAGACATGACTACATATTGATTGTCGACAAATAAGCTGGGTATGCTTGTCCCTGGAGCGGCAACATCGACATGTTCACCATAATTAGAATAAAACGCCCGTTCCTTTGATTCATCTAGAGCGGCGACTGTAAGAACCTCAGGATAAATGGCTGGATACATTGGATCGTCGACATTGTCGTTACCTGAAGCCGTTACAATGATCACGTCGTTCTCGTAAGCGTATCGAATAGCATCATACAGAATTTTTGAATCATGATAATCACCAAGACTCATGTTAATTACATCAGCTCCGTTGTCTACGGCCCAGTAGAGACCTTTCGCAACGGCATAGGATGAGCCTTCTCCATTTTCATCTAATACTTTTATAGGAAGAAGCCTGCTGTTCCAAGAAACGCCTGCTATTCCATCCTGATTATCTGTAATGGCGGCTGCAATACCGGATACGTGAGTACCATGGCCATGTTCATCTTTAATATCATCGGAATCATCTATGGCATTAAAGCCTTCTTCTATTTTATCGCTTAGCTCAAGATGACTTGGATCAATGCCAGTATCAAGAATGGCGATCGTCACATCGGATCCATCGGAAGAATTCCATGCTTTCTCAAGCTCAAGCTGTTTTAAATTCCATTGATAAGGCTCAAAGAACTCATCATTTGGAATTGCATCCTGCTTCGCAATTCGATAATCGGGTTCAACATAAACAAGGTATGGATCGTCATTTAACCGTTCTATTAACTGTTGAGAAGTGACGTTGTTATGTTCGACAAGATAAAAGGGTGAATTGTTTTCAACAATGGTTAGGTCAGAGTGATTCTCAAAAAAAGCATGTGCATCATCAGCTTTTTTAAACTTAATAATCGCACGATTTTTGGTGTAGTGCTCAGAATTGATTTTTGGTTGCTGATCTTTTGAATGAACAACAATTTTCCAATCAAGTTCTGATACAGTTTCCACATGTTGTCCATTTGGTACATCATCTAATGTTGTCCATTCTACCGTTGCACTATCACTTGATGCAAAAAAGTTTCCACCTGCATCAGCAACAGATGCAAGGTCTTTTATAAACGTTCGAACAAATGATAAATCAATTTCTCCAACAACCTTGGACCCGTCATTTAACTTCTTTCCAAGGAGCATATACTGTGTTCCATCCTTTTCATAAGGGAGGGAATATTCATGGTCAGCTTTTGATTGATTTAATTTGGAATAGTCTGGAGTGTTCAAAAAGCCAATCCGTACTTGTTCATTGTTCTCCTTCAAATGTGCAAATCCAGTGATATGAGGATGTTCGTTGAGCTCAGCTTCCAATGAAGCTTTTGTTATTTGCTCAGAATCAGCCCACGTTTCAAGCTGATGGTTCATTTGTTGAATAAACAATGAGGTCGTTTGTTTTAAATCACTGGCCAACAATTTATCCATTGTGTGAGTGTCGTATTGTTGGTCAATGGATAATCCTTGTATATCAGCTGATTGATTTTTAGGAAAGGCATAACTTGCTACTATGATTAGCAAGGCGACACTTGCAATGATCATAAGTGGTTTAACAAATCGTTTGATATTCATGTTGTAGCCCCTTTTAATACGATAAAAATTGATTTATCCTTAGTAAAGGTAGTATAACTCGTACAACATAAATCAATCTTGGTAATACTAGGCACAAAAAAACAGGAAGCGGTCGCTTCCTGCTACTTATTTACGAATATTAAATGCTGCGTTAATTTGGCCTCGAAGCATACGTTCTCGAACTTCTTGCTTTTTGATGGCCTTCTGTTCCATTTTCCTGATTTCAAACGTCTGCATACCATCCTCCATCTTATTGGCGATGTCAATCAGGCGTTCAACATCAAGGAATGAATATTTACGAGTGCCGCCCTTTGAGCGCTCTGGAAACAATAGTTTTCGTTCTTCATAATATCGGATTTTTCGTTCAGATAAACCCGTAAGCTCACTTACGATTCCAATGGTGATGACTTTCTTATCTTTATAAGACAACTTCTCCACCTCACTAAAAATCACTAATACGATTTACTTTGTAATAATATATCACATTCATTTTGTACTGTCTGAGAAGTAGTTAGATTATCTGACATTATTTATGGGAATGCATTCCCAAATATCATCATAGCGGTCTATCATACGATTACGTGCATAGAGAAGGAGAGATTATTTTGGAAAGAGCTGGTTTCGTTTCCTTTGTAGGTGCAGGTCCTGGAGATGTTGGCTTAATTGCCGCAAAAGGATTAGATCGTATACAGGATGCAGATGTCATTTTGTACGATCGTCTTGTGAATCCTTTACTTCTCGAAACATGTGGTACTCACACTTCATTGGTTTATTGCGGTAAACTACCTGATCGCCATTTATTAAGACAAGAGGCGATTAATGACTTACTATTAACGTATGCGTTAGAAGGAAAAAAAGTCGTTCGTTTAAAAGGTGGAGATCCTGGAGTATTTGGACGAGTAGGTGAGGAGATTGAAGCTTTAGACAAACATAATGTAACATATGAAATAATACCAGGTGTCACAGCTGGTATTGGTGTACCATTATATGCAGGAATCCCTGTTACACATCGCAATCTTAGTACTTCGTTTGCAACAGTGACAGGTCATAATCAGAAAGGCACACAAACGATTAATTGGCAGGCATTATCTGAAGGGGTAGACACGCTTGCTTTTTATATGGGTGTAAAAAACCTGAAGGAAATCGCCACAAACCTCATGAAGTTTGGTCGAGATCCGAATGAACCGGTAAAAGTTATTCAATGGGGAACGATTGGCAAACAACGTACATTAACGGCGACCTTAGCTACTGTTGCAGAGCAAGTAGCGTCGGAGAATCTATCGAATCCCGCTATAACACTTGTTGGACAAGTTGCTGGGTTAGGTTCTGGTCAGAAAAGCTGGTTTGAGCGTCAGCTTTTGTTCCAAAGTCAGGTCTTATTAGCTCGAAGTTCCGCAGTGGAAGGCAATCTTGCTACGAGACTTCAACAATTGGGTGCAGAAGTTTTTCAGTATCCACGTTGGCACGTTCAATCTAATTCGTTTCCAGTTCAAGATGACATTAACGAATTTGATCAGATTTTGTTTCAATCTCATGATTCGGTCAATTGGTTTTTCGATTGGTTAAAAGAGATGAAAATCGATATTAGGCGAATTCAGGCAGAGTGTTTTGGTTCAAGCTTTTCCATTCAACAGTCACTTAATGAAAAAGGAATTCAATCGCAGCAATTGACAGAGTGGAAAACAGAGGGGAAATCACTTATCTTAGGTGAACAAAAACCGGATAAGCTAGATACAAATAGTACGTTTGTGAAGACGCATGATATGAAACGATACGATCAATCTAACCAAACATTAAAGCGTATGCTTGAAGAGGATCGAATTGAGGTCATTGTGTTTCCAAATGCAAAATCAGTAGCTGGTGTTGTGGATGGAGCATTGGAAGCGGGCATGACAGCGCAACAGTTGAGTCAAATAGCCAATGTTGTATGCTTTGGTGAAGCCTCTAAGAGGGCAGCAATCGAAGCTGGATTCTTAGTTTCTTATGTCATGCCAGAACCGAATTTTCAGTCACTTTTCAATTGGCTTATCGCGCAAAAAGAGGTGGTTTATAAATGAGGGGTATTCTTTATGTAGGGCACGGAAGTAGAGTGGAAGAGGGAAATCGCGAATTACGTACATTTATTGAAAAAGCAAAACAACAGTTTTCAGAAGTGCCTATTCAAGAAATTGGGTTTATTGAACTGACTAGTCCAACGATTGTAGAAGCTATAACAAACTGTGTAGAGCAAGGCGCCACTGAAATAGCTGTAGTACCTGTACTCTTATTAACTGCGCAACATGCTAAAGAGGATATTCCAGAAGAAGTTGAAAAAGCAAAAGAAATGTATCCTCATGTTCGGTTTGCTTATGGCAGACCTTTCGGAATTGAATCAGCCATTATCGATCTCGTTAAGAAAAGAACTGAACAAGCTGGATTAAAAAAGGTGAACGGACGCCCAAACATGGAAGAAAGAGAAGCAGCCACATTGGTTGTAGTAGGGCGGGGTAGCAGTGATCCCGATCAAACAAGTGATTTATTTAAAATCACTCGACTTGTATGGGAATATACACCAGTTACGGATATAGAAGTTTGTTTTATTGCGGCTACTCACCCGACTGTCGATGAAGGCTTAATGAAGGCAGCGAGGCTGGCTTCCGATACCATCTATGTGATTCCTTATATATTATTTACGGGAGTGCTAATGAATGGATTACAAAAACAGTTGACTGAGCTAAATCAGCAAACAGATAAAACATTTATTTTAGGTGATTACCTAGGCTTTGATGATCAATTAATTCACGTATTAGCGAAACGAACGAAGGAAGTCTTAGATAAACTGGAGTGAGGGCACGTGAGCGATTGGATGCCATTAATGATCAATGTTCAGGATAAAACGGTTACGTGCATTGGTGGGGGACAAGTGGCTGCGCGTAGAATTCCTTTATTGATAAAAGGCGGAGCGAAGATCACATTGATTTCTCCGATACTTCATGAGGACTTACTAAAATGGGTAGATTCTTTTCAATGGGAACAACAAAAACTCAGCCAGGCTAAAACGTTCCATAGTCATATCCTTTTTATTGCGACAGATGACCCGGTTTTAAATGACGAACTATTAATGAAAGCTCGTGATGGTCAATGGGTGTATGCAGCTCATAATGCTCAGAAAAGCGATATCCACTTTCCTGCCGTTGTATCTGAGCCGCCTGTTACATTTAGTATCAGTACAGGTGGGGCGTTCCCAGCTTACTTACCAAAGCTTAAGCAAATGATACATCAGGTATTCATTGATGCCCATGTAGCTGATGATCTGACATTTCTCGAAAAGATTCGTAAACAAGTCCTTGCGTCGCCTTTTACAGCGGATCAAAAAACGAGGCTACTCCGTTCCTGTGCAAAAGATGAGTTTCTAAGGAGTCCAAATAGAGACCAGCTATTGAACCAATGGATCGAAGAGTTGCAAAAGAATGACACGTAAAAAGCGTCCAGCAGCTACTTATAGCTTCTGGACGCTTTTTGTTAGTTCTGATCTTTATTATAGTGAAGTTTTGCTACTGCATCATGTTGGTGAATAGACTCTTCATTTCGGCAATGAATGGTGAATTCACGAACCTCGTCATGCTCATATAGGTCGGCTGCCACTAAACGAGCTAGGTCCTCAACAAAACGTGGATTCTCATATGCACGTTCCGTCACCGCTTTTTCATCAGGACGTTTTAGAACAGGATATAGAATGGAGCTTGCGTTAGATTCAGCAGCTTCGATAAGAGCTGTTTTCCAGTCTGTTTGTGAATCCTCTGTCGTGCGAATGGTCATGGTGACAAAACCACGTTGATTGTGAGCACTGTATTCGCTAATCTCTTTTGAACACGGGCAAAGAGTCGTAACAGCTGCTTCTAAGCTAATCTCCGTTTTCCATCCTGTTGCTTCATCAAATTCAACTCGATACGTAACCTCTGCATGAGCAAGTCCTTCTTTTTTAGAGGAAGGTGCTTCTTTAAGGAAAAACCAAGGGAAGCTCACTTCGATTTGGGCACCAGTTTGGTCCATTTCACGGGCCAAAATAGCTGCAAGTTCACGTAATGTTTCAGGTGAGAGCAGATGAACTTGATAAAAGGCATGAAGCTGTTCGGTTAAGCGGCTCATGTTAATCCCTTTATAGTCAGCTCCAAGATTTGTTGTTAGCTTAAACTCCGCTGTTGCCGTTTGTGTTTCTGGTGCCCATGTCGATTCTACCATCACGGGGTATTTTACTTTTGAAATCCCTACTTGTTGAATTGGGAAAAAGTAATCAGCTGGTTTGTTTTGCAAATCAGTCATTTCATCTTTAGTTTTTGGTTTGGTTCCTTCTATAGGTTCAACTGAGCCAAATAGACGATGGCGCTCAGCTTTTGATGGTAATACTCGTGTCATGTTGTTCACTCCGGTCTCTCAAATATTCCAAGTGTGCTTGGTCTCTTTTTTATATTTTACAACATCTTAGGAAGGACAAACAAGAAAAGGTGATTGAGTTCGTTTAATTCTTTCTAAAATCATTCTAAATAATCTGCATTAATGCGTACGTAAGGCGCTCATTCATGTAAAATAAGATGATGATTTCAAGGAGGAACGGAATGAAAAATAGTTTAAATAGGATCGTTCGCTTATTTTTTGAATCCGATAATAACGGTAGTAAAGAAAATAAGAACAACAAAAAAACGTTTCTCAGCTACTTCTTTGAAGAAAAAAGTAATAGGAAACAATCAAAAAAGTAGAGAAAATTTTGAGTTTGTCTTTTTAAAACCGGCTATTTAGCAGAAAAATGAAGGAGTTGTATGTATTGAAATTATTTAATTATATCTATTTAGTTGCTTTCGTTTTTATTTTAGCTGGTTGCTCAGAAGATGCGTCTCTCACGTTAAAAGATGCAGAGTTAACAGGAAATGAAGAAATTTTGTTTTCGGCCATTGCGAAGGAGACATACCTTTTTGACTTGGAAGGAACCATACCTCAAGGAACAGAAATGACAGTTGGAGTTGACTATTATGAGTTTGGTGAACTAAGCGAAGAAAATCAACTTTTTGGCGTTAGTCGTGCTATAGATGAGGAAAGCGAGTATACGGATGATTACCAAAAGCTATTTATTATGATGGAGGAACAAGAATATTCGTCTAATGTCATGCTAGATGTAATCTTAAACACTGAAAATGGTTCTTATTCAACATATGGTTCTGAACTAGAGGGAATCAATCTTCAAGATAGAGCTTACTCATCAGGGAGCATATTTCTTGAAGAGGAAGATCTAGATGAGATCATCTTGACTAATGAAACGATTAATGAAAAACAGTACATAGCTAGGTATATCATAAGTGCTGATAACTCATTTAGAAGCTTTGACCTTGAACATGCCACTCAGCCTAATCAAGATTATGAATTTCTCTATCTATTTTATGTTCAGCTTCAAGATATTGATGAGAACTAGTGGTTATAGTAGGGATTAATCAGCTCCTTTAGCTAGCGTCCTCTAACCGTTTGTAAGCGGCTCTTAAAGGGATCATTCCCTTTATAGCAACTTTGCGGAACATGCATAAGTATGCTATATTTGGAATGTTAAAAAAACGGATTAGAGAGAAAAAGTTAGGAGCTGGAGAGGCAGAGATGAAGGTTGCAAAATTTGGGGGATCGTCTGTAGCTAGTGCGGAGCAAATCCGTAAAGTTGCAGCAATCATAGCAGAAGATAGCGAAAGAAAAATTGTAGTTGTTTCAGCTCCAGGTAAGCGTGATAAAGATGATTCTAAGGTTACTGATTTATTAATCGAACTAGGTGAATTAAGTCTTGCATCAGGTGAGGCAGAGGCTGAATTACAAACAGTACTAGAGCGATATACGTTAATAGCTGAAGACTTAAATGTAAATCAAGAAATTATAAGTGTGATTGAAGCTGACTTGAGAGAGCGCCTTGCCACGAATCGCGATAAACCAGGTGTTTTCATGGATGCGATCAAAGCAAGTGGAGAAGATAACAACGCCAAGCTCATTGCAACTTTTTTGAAAAGTGAGGGCATGAATGCTACGTATCTAAATCCTAAAGACGCAGGGTTGCTCGTTAGTGATGAGCCAGGGAATGCACAGGTTCTTCCTGAGGCTTATGACAATCTTATTAAACTGAGAGAACGAGAAGAGATTATTGTTTTCCCTGGATTTTTCGGATACTCAAATGAGGGAACTCTTGTAACATTTCCACGCGGTGGTTCAGATATTACAGGGGCTATCCTTGCTGCGGGAACTAAAGCAGAGCTTTATGAAAACTTTACGGATGTGGACTCGGTTTATGCGGCGAACCCGAATGTCGTTGAGAACCCGGTTGAGATTAAACGAATGACATACCGTGAAATGAGAGAGCTATCCTATGCCGGATTCTCTGTTTTCCATGATGAAGCTTTAATTCCTGCGTTCCGTAATGGAATTCCGGTGTGTGTGAAAAATACAAATAATCCATCTTCATCAGGTACAATGATTATCGCGGAACGTGAATATTTCTTCAATCCAGTCATCGGTATTGCCGCTGATGATGGTTTCTCAACCATTTATGTTCGTAAATACTTAATGAACCGTGAAGTAGGGTTTGGACGTCGTTTGCTACAAATTCTTGAAGACGAAGGACTGTCCTATGAACATATTCCATCGGGTATTGATGACACGTCTGTTATCTTGCGCGAACATCAACTAACAGATGAGATGCAAGATCGAATTATAGAGCGAATCAAAACAGAGCTCCATGCAGATGATGTGTATATCGAAAAAGATTTTTCTATGGTGATGATTGTAGGGGAAGGTATGCATAATACAGTTGGTGTTTCAGCTCGTGCTACTGCCGCTTTGGCAAGAGCACATGTGAATATTGAAATGATTAACCAAGGATCATCAGAAGTGAGTCTTGTTATGGGTGTGCAACATGAAGATGCAGATCGAGCTGTACAAGCTTTATATGAAGAATTTTTTGGTGCGTCAGATGGTACGATTCAATAAAAGATCACTAAAAAAGATCCAATCAGTTCTGAACTGATTGGATCTTTTTTGTGTACCAGTTTTGGTTTATTTACTTTTGAGAAGTTCTTTAATCTCTTTTAATTCTACCCGCATTTCATCAATCGTTTGCTCCAAATCTTTTTCTTTTTGATTTGAGTCTTGATCAGCTTCATTTGCTTTCTCGACATTATTAACAATGACCCCGATAAAAAGGTTGAAGATGACAAATGTACCGATTAAAACAAATGAAATGAAGTAGATCCAAGCCCACCAAAATTCATCTAGAATCGGACGCATAATACCACTTGACCAAGAATCGAGAGTAACGATTTGGAATAAGGTCATAAGTGAAAGGTGTAGACTGCCGAAGAATTCAGGAGCAACTCCAGAAAAGAGCATCGTCCCTATAACGGCGAATATGTAAAAGAAAATCGACATAAGGATAAAGATGTTCCCCATGGATGGTATGGTAAGTAAAAGTGCGTCTACAAGCCTGCGTAATGAGGGAATGACAGAGATTGCACGTAATACCCGGAGGACTCTCAATACACGTAATACTGTGACAAAATGTCCACCAACAAAAATATGACCAGCACCTACTATAAGTAAGTCAAACCAATTCCAACCTCTCGTGAAGAACTGTTTAGGTTTAACTGCTAGAAAACGCATCACCAGTTCAATAGTGAAGATATAGAGAAGGACCCGATCCACAATCATAAAGTACTGTTTATAATCTGAATAGATCGATGGGAATGTCTCTAAACCAACAATAATCGCATTGATTAAAATTAAGGTGATTATTATTCCTGTAAACCAAGATCCTTCTACGATTAAATTTAGACGTTTTCTTACTTTGTAAAATTCACTCATCTTAAGAAAAAGACTCCTTTACTTGCAATATGATAGTGTATCCCCTTACTTAGTTTACTAGACTATCCATGAAAAGAACAATTATCAATTCAAAAAACAGCCTCTCAATCGAATTGAAAAGGCTGTTTTATGTGAGGATGTTAATTTTTAGATAGGACCTGCCCGAGCTCTTTTGAGCGATGTACGGCTTTTCCTACTGCACTTTGAACAGTCTGTTGAAAGCTGTGGTCACGAAGCGTATGAATGCCGGCTTCCGTTGTGCCACCAGGACTCATGACCTCTTGATACAATTCACTTGGTGACTTTTTTGTGTTTTGTAGACGTTTGCCTACACCCACAACTGTTTGAGTAACCAACTCATGCGCCTGCTCCTCAGATAATCCTGCTTCACATGCGGCTTTTTCCATGGCCTCAATCATATAATAAAAGTAAGCGGGTCCGCTTCCTGCAACGCCTGTAACAGCGTCCATCTGCTCTTCTTTTACTAATGAAACAGAACCAATCGCGCGAAATAAGGTTTCAACTGTTGCGAGGTGAGCATCTGTTGCATATGCACCACGACAGATAGCAGAGGCTGATTCGCCAACCTTAGCTGATGTATTCGGCATCGTTCGAATAACAGGAATTGGGGCACCAAGCTCTTCCTCAATTAAGGAAGTCGGGATGCCTGCGATCACTGAAACAACTAGTTGATCATTGGTGAGAACAGGTTTAATATGAGCAATCGCATCGTGAAGATTTTTAGGTTTCATGGCAAGAATAATGATATCCGCTTCTTTTACAGCTTCTAATCGATCTGATTGTACGTTAACCTTATAGGTTTCTTCTATATATTCTAATCGCAATTGATCCTGAAGATTAGCGGCTGTAATGGAATGTGGAGAGACAATATTACGTGAGATTAAGCCACCAATAATTGCCTCGGCCATTGAACCGGCTCCTAGAAAAGTGATTTGTTTATTGATTTGCATTGAACTTCATTCCTTATGATTTAATTTGACCTTCACCAAAGATCATATATTTTGTAGAGGTTAGCGCTTCAAGACCCATTGGCCCACGGGCATGAAGCTTTTGTGTACTAATACCGATCTCTGCTCCGAACCCAAATTCAAACCCATCAGTGAATCGTGTAGAGGCATTGTGATAAACGGCTGCTGCATCAATACCATTTAAGAAAGCAGTGACATTCTGAGCAGATTCGCTAATGATCGCTTCCGAATGATGAGTGCCATATGTTCTAATATGAGCAATCGCTTCTTTGGTAGAATCAACGAGCTTAATAGCAATCTTTAAATCAAGATATTCTTCAGCCCAGTCTTTATGCTTGGCGACGGTCACATCCGGGTCCCATTTTAAAAGCTCTTCTTCACCAAAAAGGTCAACCTTATGCTTTTTAAGTTGATCTAATAGGGAAGAGAGGTTTTTATTGGCCCATTTGCGATGAATTAACAACGTCTCAGCTGCATTACATACAGAAGGGCGTTGGGTTTTGGCATTAATCGTAATGGTAGATGCCATATCAAAATTGGCGGTTTCGTCAATGTAGATATGACAGTTGCCCACACCTGTTTCAAGGACTGGAACTGACGCATTTTCCACGACGGCTTTGATTAACGAAGCACCGCCACGAGGAATTAAGACATCCAGGTACTCTGTTAATGTAAATAGCTCAGTAGCAGATTCACGACTTGTATCCTCAATTAATTGGATGGCTTCTTTTATAAATCCAATTCCTTCTAAAGCTTGTTGTAAGCTATGAACGATGACTTGATTTGAATGAATAGCTGAACTACTTCCTCGCAATAGCACTGCATTTCCTGCTTTTAAGCAAAGTCCTGCTGCATCTACGGTTACATTCGGGCGCGCTTCATAAATAATGCCGATAACGCCTAAAGGCACTCGTTTTTGTTCTATTTTTAAGCCGTTTGGCCGTTGAATCTCTTGTAAGACTTCGCCAATGGGGTCGGTGAGAGTGGCAACTTGGCGTAAGCCATCAGCCATATCAGCAATGCGTTCACGAGTGAGAGTGAGTCGATCAAGGAGCGTGTCGGAAAACCCTTGCTCTTTACCGTTTGTAATATCCTTTGCATTTGCATTCAAAATCAAGTCTGTATCCTGTTCGAGCTGCTTAGCCATTGTTACCAATGCTCTATCTTTTTCCTCGGTGGATATAGTAGCTAGATCATAGGTGATCTCTTTTGCTCGTTTGGCTTTTTGCTTAATTTCACTCATGGTTTGTTGGCTCCTCTCTTATAGCTACCCATTGGTCGCGATGAATAATCTCTTTTCGTTGCTGATTTGTTAACGTACGTGCTTTTTGACTATCTAACCCTTTGACTAACTGAATTTGGTCAGAACCTAAGTTTGTTCGGCCTCTGCCAAGAAGCACTCCTTCTTTGTTACGGACGTGTATGACTTCTTGTGCTGAAAATGTACCTTCAACAGACACGATTCCAGCAGGTAGTAGACTTTTCCCTTTTTGAAGCAAGGCATCCTCTGCGCCTTCATCAATGATGATCGAACCAGAAACAGGCGAGTGTAAGGAGATCCATTGCTTCGATGCTGGCATAACTGGTTTATGTGAGAACGAACCTAAGTAGGTACCGTCTCCATCTCCAAGTAAAATCGTGAGCAATGTATCATGTCCGGACCCTTTTCCAATAAACGTATTCACGCCAAAGGAAAGAGCTGTTTGAGCCGCACTGATCTTTGATTTCATTCCACCTGTTCCAACAGTTGATCCGGACTCCCCAGAAAGCTCAAGTAATTCCTGTGTGATCTGTGGAAGATGAGTATACCTTGTAGCCGTAGGGTCTTTTACCGGATTCGCGGAATAGATTCCATTTACGTCTGTGAGAATGATCAGCATATCTGCGTGAACAAATCCAGAAACGAGCGCTGAGAGCATATCATTATCGCCAAATGTAAGTTCATCAACACTTGTTGAATCATTCTCATTAATGATCGGGATACATCCTCGTTTTAAAAGCTCTGTAATAGCTCGGCTGGCATTAGTGAACCGTTTATGATCAGCAAAATCATCTCTAGTTAGCAGTAGTTGAGCAGGTGTAATTTGAAAAGGAGCAAATTGCTCTGTATATCCTTGCATTAACAGACCTTGACCTACAGCAGCGGCTGCTTGCTTGCCTGCTAATGTAACAGGTCTATGCGGGTAACCCAGTCCGGAGAATCCAGCTGCTACTGCACCAGATGAAATTAAAATGACCTCATGGCCTTGTTTGTGTAGATGTGCAAGAGCTTCAACATGTTGACTTAATTTCTCAACACTTAATGAGCCATTTGTTTGGGTTAGTGAACTGCTACCTATTTTGACGACGAACCGCTTGCGACCCATACTATTCCCTCTTTCTATAGAAATAAAAAAACTCCTCCGTCCTAGAAAGGACGGAAGAGAGTTCCGCGGTACCACCTTGATTGACATACGATCATGTCCACTTTAGCTCTCGTAACGTGAGAGACACGTCTAGCATTGCTAGAAGCTCAAAGGCAGGTTCTTCTGATTAAAGCGGTGATGGGTTTTTCAGCCGGTGAACCCACTCTCTGTGCACATTTTCTCAGAGTACTAATCCTTATCTACGCGATGTTATATAATGTGTCAAGTATAAGGGGATAAAAATGAGAAGTCAAGAGGCAGGAGCACTTGTTTTTTGTTTAATCAGATTATTCAGACTAATGGAATGATAACTCTTCGAATAAATAGGCATGTATGTATTCTCTTATGTTTGAGGCGTTTCAACACATCATTGATAAATTCAAAGGCACTCTTGCCAAAGACAGTGAATAGCATAGGTTATGTACAAATGATGTTCGGAAGAGCGAGTTCATTTACAAAGAACCCAAAAGGGGCTGATTATGGATGTGCGGCATTACAGGGTGGATAGATTGGCGAAGTGATATGCGGGCGGAGTCGGCTGCAATTCATAAAATGGCTACAACATTAAATCGGAGAGGACCAGATGATCTTCGAATTTGGACTTCACCACATGCTGGATTTGGTCACGCGCGCTTAGTGGTTGTAGACCCAGCTGGTGGCATTCAGCCAATGACTAGAACTGTAAAAGAAAAGGACTATACACTAGTATATAACGGTGAACTCTATAACACAGAGGATATTCGAAAAGAATTACTAAAGCAAGGTCATACGTTCTCTGGACATTCTGATACAGAAGTACTTCTCAAATCATATATTGAGTGGGGAAGTGGATGCCTAGAGAAATTTAATGGCATCTTTGCCTTTGCTATTTGGAATGAACAAGATCAAAGTTTATTTATGGCAAGAGACCGATTAGGGGTCAAGCCACTTTTTTATGCTGTTTTACATGGAGCACTCATTTTTGGCTCTGAATTAAAGGCTTTGCTTGCAAATCCAAAACTGGATGCTGTTGTGGACCGTGAAGGGTTAGCAGATGTCATGGGATTAGCACCATCAAGGACACCTGGCCAAGGCATATACAAAAATATATCTGAACTACGCCCGGGTCATATGCTCAGTTATGATCGTAATGGAGCAAAAGTTAGCCGCTATTGGTCATTAAAAAGCAAAGAACACACTCAAGGTGCTGACGAAACGGCAGAACATATCCGCGAGCTTCTCTTTGATACGGTTAACAGACAATTATTCGCAGACGTACCTGTGGGTATGTTTCTTTCCGGTGGGTTAGATTCAAGTGTGCTAACGGCTTTAGCTGCCGATATTTATAAAAAGCAAGGCAAGGGACCAATCCGCAGTTACTCCATTGATTATGATGAAAATGATAAGTATTTTAAATCAAGTGCATTCCAACCTAATTCTGATGCACCATGGATTAAGAAAGTATCAAAGGCATTACAAACCGAACACAGAAATGCTGTTATTTCAATTGATACTCTTGCAGAACAATTAAAAGAAGCAGTAAACGTTCGTGACCTCCCTGGTATGGCAGATGTCGATTCCTCCTTACTTTGGTTTTGCAAAGAAATCAAACAAGATGTGACGGTTGGATTGTCTGGAGAATGTGCGGACGAAATTTTCGGTGGATATCCGTGGTTTCATCAACCTGAGATTATGAACATTGATGGTTTTCCATGGATGAGATCAATTGATGAACGTGAAGATTTATTAAATGACTCTTGGAAAACAAAGCTGAAATTAAAAGAATATGTACACAGTCAATACCGCAAAACAATTAATGAAACCCCTCGTTTTGCTGGAGATTCTAAAGAAGAAGCAAGACGACGTGAGATCTCATACTTAAATATTATCTGGTTTATGACTAATTTATTAGATCGTAAAGATCGTATGAGCATGGGAGCAAGTCTTGAGGTTCGAGTGCCTTTCTCTGACCATCGATTAGTCGAATATGTGTGGAATATCCCTTGGGAGATGAAACGCTACGGCGGAAAAGAAAAAGGAATTTTACGAAAAGCAATGGAAGGCGTACTTCCAGACGAAGTCCTATATCGCAAAAAAAGTCCATATCCAAAAACGCATCATCCCAAATATACAGAAACCGTGAAACAACTGATGGACGGTGTACTCGCCCAAAAAGATGCCCCGCTATTTGAATTTGTGAACAAAGACAAACTCAAAGCAATCAACGAAAGCGGCGGATTCGATACGGGTACGCCTTACTTCGGGCAATTAATGGCCGGACCTCAACTCCTTGCTCACTTTGTGCAAATGGATTATTGGTTGAAGGAATATAATGTGAAGATTGAAGATTCGTAAGTAGTAGACCTTTCTGGTGAGTGCCGGAAAGGTTTCTTTGATAGGAAGAGAGACAGCGGTCTTGGTATTCTCTTGTTTTTAGTTTGTTCATGAGTGACTACGCAGTGCAGTCTTACTAAGGTAACGTTTGCTGTTGGTGAACGTATTGATTGCCTTGGTAACGAGGGCAAGATCTTGGTATAATCTCAATGCTCTGTATGAAAAATGATCACTCTTGATATCGCACTCTACCTCTTATTACATCACTGTTCCATCTTGATGTTTCGCAATCCTTCTTAATAAAGGTAGTTGGTACGTTTATTTTTGAATGGCTATTTAGTACTGCTTTTTGTAATAAGAAACCCTAAAATGAAAGAAGTGTGTACGAGCAATAAACTCAGTAGAATAAAAACATACCCAAGCTCAGTTGAGATGTCTTCTAATAAAAGAGAAAGTAAAAAGAATAAAATGAGGGTAATTAAGGCAATGAGTGTAGTAAGAGCAAGTGGGTGTGGTTTTTTCATAAAGATACCTACTTTCTTATAAAGTGATGTTCGCATTTTATTCTCTATAAATAGTAAAAAACCTTGTTATTCAAAAAAAAGGAGCGTGGGATCAAAAATCTTTTTGATTTTTAGCTCCTTCCAGAGTTGGATGACAATCTAAGGAACACAATGCCTATGTTCACGTGGATTTCACAAATAGATGATATAACGATTTGGTATACTACAGGTAAAAACAGTAAGAGGGGGTGTATGAGATGAAGCGTATTTGGGTGCTTAGTATGGTGGTAGCTAGTTTTGTTTTTTTAAATGGATGTAAGGAAGAGGGCATTACTGTGCCTGAGTCTGAGGATCCGATGCTTCTCGTTTCGCATGCGAAGGAAGCCACATTGTCGTTTGTTGACTCCAAAACCGATGAAGATTTGGGTTCTACAACGATTCCATTTACATTTACAGATATGACGTATATTTCTGATAAGACGATTGTAGGGATGAACCCAAGCGAAGATCGTATTCTTGAGATAGATTTAGATCAACAGGTAACACGCCCTTTTTTAGAGGTCGGATCTGGTATCACTGGACTTACATATGACTCATACACAGATACATTATTTTTAAAAGACACGTTTGATCACGCAGTGCGTGTTGTTGATGGAAGCTCTAAAGAAGAAGGTGCCACTATTCAATTAGATTCATCTCCAAGTGAGTTGGAAGTAAATAAAGAAGGGCTACTTTTTGTGCTAACATCTGATCGGAATGAAGTGAGTGTTGTTGATATCATGAAAGAGGAAGTCATTCGCACATTTCCTGTAAATGATACGCCAGCTGGAATGTATTTTGACGGGGCGTTATTGTGGGTTGGCGGGCATGGGTCTAATGGGCAGCTAAATCAATCCGTTTATGCCTATGATCCACAAACAGGAGAAAACGTCATGACTGTAGATGTTGGTCTGATGCCTATCGCAATGATTAGCAGTGAGAATTCGGAGAAGCTATTTGTGCTTTGTCATGGGGATCATTCACTATATAAGGTAAATACAGAAACACAAGAGGTTGAGTCAAAAGTAGATGTTGGCCAAAATCCGAATGATCTTCAATTGTCAGAGGACAAATTGTTTGTAGCGAATTTGGATAGTGATAGTATTTCGATTGTGAGTAAGCTAGATCTAAGTCTGATCAAGACCGTTCCAGTTGCATCAGGACCGTATCTACTGCTTTCGGAGGTGGAATTATGAACCAAGCAGCACATGTCCTGGTTGTAGACGATGAGCAAGAACTCCTACAATTAGTCGTCACCTACCTAAAAAATGAAGAGTACGTTGTGTATACTGCGACGGATGGGCACGAAGCATTGCAAACACTTGAACAACAATCAATTGATTTAGTCATCCTAGACATTATGATGGAAGGGATGGATGGATTTGAGTTGTGCAAAAGAATTCGAACAACTTCTCAAATCCCTGTGGTGATGCTAACGGCAAAAAGTAGTGAGGATGACCGTATTCGAGGGCTTAAGCTTGGAGCGGATGACTATGTGGTTAAGCCATTTAGTCCGAGAGAATTAATGGCACGAGTCGAAGCTGTCCTTAGACGAATGAATGTAGGACAGACTGATGTGAATAAAATAGAGATTGCAGAATTGGTTATTGAGAAGAATGGGCGAAAGGTTTTTGTCGGAGGACATTTAGTTAATCTAACTAGAAAAGAATATGATTTGCTTGTTTTTCTACTTGAATCAAGCGGACAGGTATTTACTAGAGATCATTTACTTATGCGACTTTGGGATATTGATCATAATAAAACAGCTCGAACGGTAGATACTCACGTAAAAACCCTGAGGTTAAAGCTTCAAACAGCTGGACGTTTTATCCAAACAGTCTGGGGAGTAGGGTATAAATTCGAGGATCCATCATGAAACATTGGTCAATCAAACATAAGGTATGGAGCACGATTTTAGGTGTCATCGTATCGATTGTGATAGCGGCTGTAATCTTAGTATTTTTCCTATATGATCGGTTATATGTAGAAAAACAAATCGAGACACTGATGCTACAAGGGGACCAATTGACGTCCGTATTTTATGGTCAAGGCAATGAAGCGTATTTTCAAGATCGATTAGCATGGGCAGATGAAAGTACAGATGCTGATATCTTATTTACTGATAATCCAATGCTGCTCGCTAGTGGAGATCCACTTGATCCTAATTCACAGTACAACTTAATAACCTTTGAAGAGCGACAACAGCTGTTAGCAGGTCAAACTGTTGTGATGCAGAGGCCTCATCCAAGGTTTGATCAGGACATATTAGGTGTGGCTATCCCACTATTTGAACAAGAAAATTTATCAGGTGCCATCTTTCTATCCCAACCTTTATCAGATATTTATGAGCCTTTCTCGGATATCCAGTGGCTTTTAATCGCAGCCCTTATTCTTCTGATTTTGTTTGTGTTATTTATGGGGAATAAGATGGTTCGTGATGTCGTCATTCCGCTTATTACCATGAAAAATGTGGCCCATCATATTGAGCAAGGTGATTATAGCCAGTTAATCGATCTCACTGATAGTAAAGATGAATTGGGACAGCTTGCTCGTTCCTTTAATAGTTTGTCTTCTTCTCTAAATGAGGTTGAGCAGAATCGTAAAGAATTTCTCGCGAATGTGGCTCACGAGCTGCGCACACCATTAAGTTATATGAAAGGCTATGCTGAAGGGGTAGAAGAAGGCATTATATCAAAAGAAAAGGGTCTAGGTATTATTCAAAAAGAAGCAAATCGGCTTGATAGACTTGTGCATGATCTGCTTGATTTAGCACAGCTTGAGGGAGATTCCTATCAAATGATTCATGAGCCGATTGCCTTTGCAGAATTAATCGATGATGTAGTAGACCAGTTTAGCTTAGCAGCAGATAAAAAGAATGTACGTATGGAACGTTTTCTAGATGACGAATGTATCATCATGGGGAACGCAGATCGACTTGGACAAGTGATTCGTAACTTGTTAGACAACGCGCTTTCGTACACGCCTTCAGGCAAATGTATCTATATTACCCTTTCAAAAAATGAAAAAGACGTTTCACTTGAGATTAAAGATGAAGGAATTGGAATTCCTAATGAAGATCTTGCGGCTGTGAAGCAGCGTTTTTATCGTGTGAAAAAAGCACGTGAGCGTAAAGATGGAGGCACGGGTCTTGGGTTATCCATTGTCTCGCAAATTATTCAAAAACATGAAGGTACGTTCCTTCTTGAATCGACAGAGGGCCAAGGAACGTCTGCAAAAGTTACCTTAAAAAGCATGAATGAAAATGTGTTTAATTCTTGAACATTAGGAGATCAGATCTGATTTCACCGTAATTTCACTTTTATTCGGTACAGTAACTATGAACTCAAAGTTGAGTTTGTGAAGGACATTATATAGATTATTTGGGAGTGTTACGATGAAAGCAAAAGTAGCTAGTTTATTTTTAGTGGTTGGACTTATTATTGGGGGAGCACCTGCTGTTACTTATGCTCACTCACATCTTGAATCAACGGTACCAGAGGATGGACAAACTGTTGATGAAGCGGTTGAAACAATTGAGCTTTCATTTGATGGAGGTATTGAGCAAGCAAGCGATGTTCAGATTTTCACAGAGGCAGGCGATGAAATTGAGCCAGCTACTGTAAATATTAATAGTCCTGAAATTGAAGTTGAATTAACTGAACCACTTATGAATGGCGAGTATAGAGTCACTTTTAATGTGATAAGCGCAGACACACATCCGGTTGATGGTGAATTTACATTTTCGGTAGATGCTGAAGAAGTTGCTGAGCCTGCAGAAGAGGCTACTGAAGAAGAAGCAACAGAAGAAGAAATTACAGAAGAAGAGCCAGCAGAATCAGTTGAAACCGATCAACAAACGTCGGATGAGCAACAAGATAATGAAGAGAACTCTTCCATGCTTTGGATAATTGGTGGAATCGTTGTCCTTGTTGTGATCATCGGTGCAGTCGTTGCGATGAGAAAAAAGAAATAAGGAAGTAGAACATCCGTAAACTTGCGGGTGTTCTACTTCCTTATTTCTTGAAGTTTTAATGAGCGTAAAGAAAAATGTCGAAAAAACACTACCATACTTGTATGGTAGTATGGTAGTATTGAAATCGAAAAGGAGGACATTTCATTGAATTCATCTTATAAAGGTAAAATGGCATCGGTTTCATCGCGAGTTTATGTGTATCAAACACTGCGTGAAAGTATCACTTCACTAAATCTTAAACCAGGTGCAGCAATATCAGAAAAAGAAATTGCAGATGAACTTGATGTAAGTAGGACTCCTGTTCGAGAAGCTTTTCTACAACTTGCCCATGACCAGCTATTAGAGATTCTGCCTCAACGAGGATCTTTTGTTACTCTTATTGATTTAGAGCAAGTTGAAGACGCAAGGTTTATAAGAGAACAGCTTGAGGTTGGCATTGTGCGGTTAGCATGTACAACGTTCACAGAAGATGAACGTCAGGACATGGAAACGAATCTGATCCTTCAAGGTCAAATGATGAAAAATCAAAAGTACGATGAATTATTTAAGCTTGATGGCGCTTTTCATCGACTGATCGCATCAAGTTGTGGAAAGCTCAAAGTAGCTGAAATGATACAGCATATGAATGTTCATTTTGATCGATTAAGAATGCTAAGTCTTTCTTCGAATTTAAATTGGCCCGCTATCTATAAACATCACCAAGAAATACTTGCGGCCATTACGGATCGAGATGCCAATCGTGCAGAGCAAATTATGAAAGAACATTTATCTCTAATAACAGTTGATCAAGTAGCATTAAAAAAGCAGTTTCCGATTTATTTCAAATAGACTTGTCTATTTGTGAAAATGATGTAAGCGTATTCTATGTCAGGAGGGTTCGTATGATTAGAAAAACTATGTTGGCTGCTTCCTCAATGATATTTCTCATGGTAGGCTGCTCAACACAAGCTCAAGAAGATGATATAACGCATTGGAAGATGACTCATATATCAGACGCAAGTCATTTATGGCACAAAACCGCTTTAGAGTTCTCAGAACGTGTGGAAGAAAAAACAGATGGTAAGGTTCAAATTGAAGTGTTTCCGAATAGCCAGTTAGGTAATGAAGTGGATAATATAAATAGTATTAAATTTGGAGCAACTGATTTAACCATCACAGGAGAAACACTCGAGGTATGGACACCAAATGCTATTTTGTTAGCGGTACCATATGCGTTTGAAGATGAAGAGCATATGCGAGACGTAGTAGAAGGTGACATTGGACGTACGATTGAAAGCGATATCACAGAAGACGTTGGATTAACTCCTTTATTCTATATGGAGCGTGCTCCTCGTAATTTAACATCAAATGCACCGATATCACATCCGGATGATTTAAGTGGTTTTAGCATGAGGGTCCCAAATGTACCGTTATTTTTAGATACATGGGCAGAAGCTGGAGCTAAGCCTCAAGTAATCAATTTAAATGAAGTATTTACTGGACTTCAACAGGGTGTCATTGCTGGTCAAGAGAATCCAAATGATTTGATTTATAGTAATGGATTTTACGAGGTACAAGATTATTTGAACTTAACGGAGCATGTTCGCTCTTGGATCTATGTAGTTGTTGGAAATGAACAACTTGAAAAGTTACCTGAGGATCAGAGACAAGCTGTTGAAGAAGCAGCATTAGAAGCTCAGGAATTTGCTCGCGATCTACAAGAAGAGGAGCAAGAAGCCTTATCGGATCTTTTAAAGGAACGTGGAATGACTTTTAATGAAGATGTCGATCAGGAAGCTTTTCGTGAAGCCATGCTACCTGCTTTAGAAGAAAATCTAGGTGAAGAGCAGTACGAACTGTACCTAGAGATGGTTGAGCAAGGAACGGGAATTGAGGTGGACAGTGAATGAGAACAGCAGCGAAGTTAGATAAACTATTAAATTATTTAACCATTATTCTTTTTACTAGCTTACTACTTGTGGTAGTCATACAAATCATGAGTCGATACCTTCCTTACAGTGCTATTTGGACGGAAGAATTATCAAGATATTTATTTGTCTATTCGATCACCGTAGCTGCACCTCTTGCGATTCGTAAGAATGAGTTTATTAAGGTAGATATGTTGTTAATGATGCTACCGGAGAAAACGAGAAGAATCTACGAGTGTGTGACGTATGCGATTGTGGCCGTATTTGGAATCGTTCTATTTATAACAGGTATCCAATTCTTTCAGCTAGGATTGGAATTCTCATCTCCCACAATTGGATTTCAAATGAGCTATGTGTATATATCTGTACCGATTCTTGCCTTTTTAATTGTGCTTTATTCGATTTTATTTATCATTGATCAATTTACTTTACCGAAGTCAGAAGGTGAGCAACTATGATGTCACTCCTATTGGTAGGAACGTTTTTACTGTTAATTATGATTGGTATTCCTATTGCCTTTAGTTTAGCCCTCGCATCTCTTTTGTATCTAGTAATCGCGGGCATTCCATTAACTATTATTCCGCAAACCATGTTCTCTGGCATTAACTCTTTTGTTCTATTAGCGATTCCTGCTTTTATTCTCGCAGGTAATCTAATGAACGCTGGTGGAATTACTGAGCGAATCATTAACTTCGCAAATGCAGTGGTTGGACACATACGAGGTGGATTAGCGTTGACAAATGTCGCTTCATCTCTAGGTTTTGCGGGGATTTCTGGAACAGCCCTTTCTGATACAGCAAGTATTGGTTCTGTTATGATTCCAGCTATGAAAAAACAAGGGTATGGATCTGGATTCTCTGCTGCTGTTACATCCATTTCATCAACAGTTGGTCCAATGTTACCTCCATCTCTACCAATGATCATTATTGGAACTCTTGCAAGTGTGTCCATTGGAGATTTGTTTTTGGCAGGTGCCATTCCTGGAATTTTGCTAGCAATTGGTTTCCTCATTGTGACGTACATCATTTCAGTAAAAAGAGGATATCCAAAAGGCGAGCGTCAGGCGCTTTCAGTGGTTGGTAAGTCATTTTTAGGTGCATTTTGGGCATTAATTATGGTTGTTATTATCCTTTGGGGAATTCTTGGTGGGTATTTTACGCCAACAGAAGCAGCTGTCGTATGTGTAATCTATGCTCTAATCATTGGTGGCTTTGTCTATAGAGAATTGAAGCTAAAAGACATTCCAGCATTGTTAACGAACACGCTTAGTTCAACTGCTTCTATTCTACTATTAGTAGGATTTGCAAATCTATTTGGGTGGATACTTGTAAGTGAGGGTGTGCCTATTCTCATTGCAGACGGCATTCTGTCGATTACAGATAACCCATTCTTCGTTATATTATTAATTGTGATTTTGCTGCTTACAATTGGAATGTTCATGGAAACAATCGCAGCTTTGGTTATTTTGTTCCCCGTGCTTCTACCTGTGGCAACAAGTGTAGGCATGGATCCTGTTCACTTTGGTGTTGTGATGGTTCTAACATTAATGATTGGATTATCTACACCACCAGTAGGTGTCTGCTTGTTTGTCGCCTCTAGCTTTGCTAAAGTTCCGATTGGGAAAACAGTAAAAGAACTGATTCCATACTTTGCAGTCGCTATATTTGTTTTACTATTAGTGAGTTACATTCCGCAATTGTCACTATTTTTACCAAGCTTATTTGAATAAGGAGCTGTTTTAAATGCAAGCCATTACAGTACAAGAGCCAGGAAAGCTAGTCTTAGAAACAAGAAACAAACCCGAATTGAACCATACGACGGATGTATTAGTAAAAGTAAAAGCAGCTGGTATCTGCGGGTCAGATATGCACATCTATCATGGGAGTAACCCATTCACTGTTTATCCAAGAGTCATTGGTCATGAAGTGGCAGGAGAAGTGATGGCAGTTGGTGAAGAAGTAACAGACCTCAGTATAGGAGACACGGTTGCTCTTGAGCCTATCTCCTTTTGCGGAAGCTGTTATGCCTGCAGAAAAGGCCGCCAAAATGTATGTGATAAGCTAGAAGTATACGGAGTACATCAAGATGGTGGCATGCGCGAATGGATGGTTGCACCAGCAAAGAAATGGCATAAACTTCATTCATCTATTTCCTTTGAAGCAGCCGCTCTCATTGAGCCATTAACAATTGGTGCTCAAGCAACCTCACGAGGCGGAGTTGAAGCTGGTGATACAGTTCTAATCATGGGAGCGGGTCCTACTGGATTAAGCTGCTTACTTATGGCAAAACAAAAAGGTGCAAAGGTCTTTATCTCTGACTTTAATCAATCAAGACTTGACTATGCGCAAAGTGTTGGTGCAGACTTTGTGGTAAATGCTGGTGATGAGGATGTAGAAGAAGTCATAGCGAGAGAAACAAATGGCGAACTGGTGAATGTAGTGATTGATGCTGTTGGGACTGCAGATACGTTTGCTCAAGCAGTGACTTTAGCTTCTGTTGCAGGTTCCATTGTTGCTCTTGGATTTAATGAAACACCATCACCAATTGCTTCATTACTAATCACTAAAAAGGAACTAACCATTGTAGGGTCTCGTCTGCAAGCGAACAAATTTCAAGAAATTGTACAGAAAGTGAATCAAGGAGAGCTAAAACCTGAGGAAATGATTTCGCATCGTTTTCAAGCAACGGACGTTCATGATGCCTTTGAATTACTAGAACAACAACCTGACAAGGTTCGTAAAGTGGTCCTAACATTTTAATAACAAAGAGAGGATGAATACAGGATGAAAATGACATTTAGATGGTACGGCGAAAATAATGATTCAGTTACATTAGAACAAATCAAACAGATTCCAGGTGTAGAAGGACTGGTTTGGGCTTTACATGACTTACCTGCTGGAGAGGTTTGGCCAGTGGATAAGATTAAAGAGATCAAACGTCAAGCAGATGAGTATGGATTTCATCTTGATGTTGTTGAAAGTGTAAATGTACATGAGGATATTAAGTTAGGCCTTCCTTCAAGAGAACAGTACATTGAGAATTATAAGCAAACGATAGCTAATCTTGCAGAAGTAAATGTTAAGGTCATTTGCTATAATTTCATGCCGGTATTTGATTGGACAAGAACGGATCTTTTCAAAGAAA
Organism: Alkalicoccobacillus murimartini; assembly: GCF_030813245.1. Taxonomy (GTDB): domain Bacteria; phylum Bacillota; class Bacilli; order Bacillales; family Bacillaceae_D; genus Alkalicoccobacillus; species Alkalicoccobacillus murimartini. The sequence goes on from NZ_JAUSUA010000001.1 coordinate 422,045, forward strand.
TGGGTGATGGATCTACAGCATTATTCTATGAAAAGAGCAAAGTAGATTCAATGGATCCGAAAGAATTGATTCGTCAAACAACAAGTAATTCTGCTTTTACAATGCCTGGATGGGAGCCAGAGAGGCTTGCAGGAATTGAAAAGTCTTTTGAAGCATATAAAGGGATGTCAGAGGATCAGCTATGGGACAATCTGCAGTATTTCCTTGAACAGATTCTACCGATCTGTGAACAGCATGATATAAAAATGGCGATTCACCCGGACGATCCACCTTGGTCTGTTTTCGGATTGCCACGTATTATCACAAGCGAGAAGAATATTGAAAGACTGCTTTCTCTTTCTGATAGTCCTTCGCATAATGTTACGCTGTGTAGTGGTTCGCTAGGAGCAAATCCTGCAAATGATGTACCAAAAATCATCCGTCGTTTCCACGATCGTATCCCATTTGCGCATATTCGTAATGTGAAGATCTACGACAACGGAGACTTTATCGAAACATCTCACCGATCTCAAGATGGATCTGTAGATATAGCTGATGTTGTAAAGGCATATCATGAAAACGGATTTGAGGGATATGCACGCCCAGATCACGGAAGACATATTTGGAATGAAGAATGTCGACCTGGCTATGGCTTATATGATCGTGCTCTTGGTATAATGCACTTATGGGGCTTATGGGATGCATATGAGAACGTCAAAAAAGGAGGCGGCTCACATGTTACCAAATCATAAATCATTAGCTGGAAAAGTTGCTGTTGTCACTGGTGGGAGCGGTGTCTTGTGTAGTGAGATGGCTAGAGAACTTGCGAGGCAAGGAATGAAAGTAGCGATTTTAAATAGAACGGCTGAAAAAGGGAAAAAGCTTGAAGCTGACATTCATGAGCAAGGGGGAACAGCATTGGCTGTTTCCTGCGATGTGTTAGATGAATCTAGTGTTCTTTCAGCAAGTGAGAAGATTCTAGCAGAACTCGGACCTTGCCATCTTCTTATAAATGGTGCTGGAGGCAATCATCCAGATGCTATTACAAGTAAGGAGACGTTCTCAAGCGATGATATCGCAGATCCTGAAGTGAAAAGTTTTTTTGATATGACCATGACTGGATTTGATCATGTCTTTAAGCTGAATTTACTTGGAACCGTTTTACCGACACAAGTCTTTGCAAAACAAATGGTCAATCAAGAAGGTGCAGCTATTATTAATGTATCATCTATGAGTGCGCCATCACCTATGACAAAGGTTCCTGCATATAGTGCAGCAAAAGCTGGTATTGATAACTTCACTCAATGGTTAGCAGTACATTTTGCGCAATCAGGAATTCGTGTAAATGCCATTGCACCAGGCTTCTTTTTGACAGAACAGAATCGTAATCTCTTAACGAATTCAGATGGTAGTTTAACGGAACGTGCAGAGAAAATTATTGCGCATACACCAGTAGGTCGCTTCGGCAAACCCGAGGATCTACTTGGAACCGTATTATGGCTAGCTGATTCGGAAAGCTCTCGTTTTGTCACAGGTATCATTGTGCCAGTTGATGGCGGATTTATGTCCTATTCAGGTGTATAGAGAGGAGCAATAAGAAGATGAGTGCTGATGTCGTAACATTTGGGGAAACGATGGTACTGCTTGAAGCAGGTAGTAGCGGCCCACTTCGATATGTGAATACCTTCAACAAACGATTTGGTGGAGCAGAATCTAATGTAGCCATTGGTTTATCGAAGCTTGGACACCAATCATTATGGATGAGTAAGGTTGGACAAGACGAGTTTGGTGAATTTCTGATTCAAAAGATAAGAGGAGAAGGCGTGAATACTGACCATGTGACATCGTATTCAGGTGCACCTACAGGTTTGTACTTTAAGGAGATGCGTCGTCCAGGGGATCAAAGGGTGGCTTATTACCGTAGTGGTTCGGCAGCTAGTTTCTTTACTGAAACGGATTTAGATGAGGAGCAAATTGCTCAAACTAAAATTCTTCATCTAACGGGAATCACCGCATTGTTAAGTGAGTCTTGTCGAACAGCTATATTCAAGGCAATTGAAGTGGCAAAAGCACATAATGTTCTCGTTTCCTTTGATCCAAATCTACGATACACATTAATGGGTCAGCTTGGTGAAGATGGAGCGCGTCAAGTGATTCGTGACATCGCTGCAAAAGCAGACCTAGTTATGCCAGGACTTGATGAAGCTGAGTGGTTATATGGAACAAGCGATGAGACGGAGGTCGCTGATCTTCTGTTTGCAGAGGGTGTTCAAAAGGTTGTCATCAAAAATGGAGGAGAATACTCCTTTTATGCTGAGAATGGTGGGGCGCAAGGACGTGTACCAAGCTTTGAAGTAAAACAGATTGTTGACGCCATTGGTGCAGGAGATGGTTTTGCTGCCGGCGTTTTATCTGGTTTATTAGATAAAAAAAGCTTGGAGGAATCCGTACATTTCGCTGCAGCAGTTGGAGCCCTTGTCATAAGCTCACCTGGTGATATCGAAGGATTACCTACACGAAGTGAAGTATTAACATATATTGAACAAAAAGAAGGCCATTCAGGAGGCGTTTTACGATGAGTAGATTTGATACATTAATTAGTTCAGGTGTGGTAGCTGTTATTCGCAAGCAGCCAAGAGAACACATCCTACCAATTGCAAAAGCATTGGTAAACGGTGGGGTTTCTGGACTTGAAGTAACGATGGATTCTGAGGATGCGCTTGGTGCAATTGCTGAGCTTCGTACTCATTTTGGTGAGGAAGTTGTTATTGGTGCAGGTACTGTATTAGATGCAGAACAAGCTGTAGCAGCGATCCAAGCTGGGGCAGAGTTTATCTTTGCTCCGATTTTAAACGAACCAACCATTCGTGCAGCAAAACGTCACGGTAAAATTATGATTCCGGGCATTTTCACACCGACTGAAGCCCAGCAGGCAATTGAGTGGGGAGCAGATATGGTCAAAGCATTCCCATCAGATGTACTAGGGCCTGCGTTTATCAAAGCTGTGAAAGCACCACTTTCTCATATCCAAATCATGCCTACTGGTGGAGTGAATCTTGATACCATCGATGAGTTCATTAAGGCCGGTGCAACGGCTGTTGGAGCGGGTGGACCACTTGTACGCAAAGACTTGATCGAAGCGGGCGATTGGACAGGGCTTGAGCAACATGCTGCAGCCTTTGTTGGACAGGCTCAGAAGAGTTTAGGTAAATAAGTAATAGGATTAATATAACCTTCCGTTCAGTGAGATCTGAGCGGAAGGTTTTTTTGAGCAATGGGAGAGAAGGGGTGAATCAGAATTGTATAGGAGAAAAAGAAAGTCAACTCAAAGTATACCCTGATTGGTATACGAATTACCGTTACTCTCTAAATCTAATAAAAGACCTTTTTCTCCAGCACATTTAAAGCTTTTTCAATTTCCTCCAAATCCTCAGAGGAGGCTTGTTCCATTCTATTATTAAAAAGTAGCTCAACCTCGGCAAATATTCCTGACATCAGCCGATCGCCTTCCTCTGATAAAATAATCGTGTGCTTTCGACCATCTTGATTATCCATCACTTTTTTTATTAACTTCATATCATGTAATTTTTTAAGTTCTCGGCTCGTATTTGGTAGGGAGATATGTTGGCAATCACTAATTTCGCTTGGGTTCACTGGTTGGGAGACGAATACATATTCCATAATTCCATATTGTACTGGTGTAAGGGAACGGTTACGAACATCCTTCGTTAGTTCATGAGTTACTTCATGAACGGATGCTGTGAATGTAATAAATCGTTTAAATAGAGTACTTTTCACAAAAATCACCTCTAAAATAATGTATCAAAATAATTATCAAAAAACAATTATCAATTGACAACTAAAAGGGGTGTGATATATGATCTAGTTATCAAATGATAACTAATTGAGGTGAGTCATGAATCTATTAATTATATATACCCATCCAAATCACCAGAGCTTATCCTACTCTTTCTTAGAGAAAGTTCTTAAAGGTGCGGAGGAAAATTCAAACATTAATCGTGTTCAGGTTCTTGATTTATATGAGGAGCAATTTGATCCTATTTTACGTTTTAATGAAAAGAAAAGGCGCAGGGATATGCATAGAGATCCTAATCTTGAAGCGTATCGGCATCAGCTTCTATGGGCAGACAAAATCATGTTCATTTACCCCATATGGTGGGGACGTCCTCCTGCAATGCTATTAGGGTTTATTGATCAGATGTTTGCTTCAAATTTTGCATACAAAGATATAGGGAAGATACTACCGGAAGGTCTCCTGAAAGGAAAGTCAGTTGTATGTATTTCATCAATGAAAGGTCCTAAACACTATCCATTATTACTGTTGAATAATGCCCATAAAGCACTGATGAAAAAAGCACTTTTTAGTTTTGTAGGAATTAAGAGAGTGAAATTTTTTGAGTTTGGTAATATGGAGGCACCCAATAAAGGTCATTCTAAGAAGCTAGAACTAATTTATCAATATGTTAAAAGACTTGCAGTATAAGATTCATCTTCTAAAAAGGGAAGCCCAATAGGGGCTTCCCTTTTTACTAATCATCATCAAATTCACTATGCACTTCATCCGTTTCTAGATCAACCAGATAATGACCCAATGTTGCGGTATGGGTCGCTTGATCCTCACCTTCAGGCGTCACGGATTCTACAACTTGAACACGATGATACCCGTCGTCATCTAGTCCATTATACATATATTGAATAACCATCTCATCTGAGTCATAGTCAACTTCGTCCATCACTAATGAAATAGCATTCCGCTCATCCTCTTCTGATTCATTCTCTGATTCAGCTTGTTCCGTTTCTTCTTCCACTTCCTCGATCTCCTCTTCAATCTCTTCCTCACGTGCTTCAGCTGCACTTATTAACTCTTGAACTTCTTGTTCCTGTTCATCGGTTATATCAGGCATTGTGAGAACGTCAGTGGACTGTTCAAGAAACGAGTCATCTGGAATTGATTCGGAATCATCAGGATCGTATAACGAGTAAAGGTTTTCAATTTCCTCGTCAATTTGATCAACATGATTTTCATACTCGTCTAGCCTTTGCATGTCTGCCTGAACGTTACTTTCAATTAAATTGTAATGTGAGGTGTCCTCTAAATTTGAACGTTCCTCAAGAGCTGTATGCCAATCCTCTTCTACAATCGCCTCTGTAAAAGTGTCGGTAGATTGTGCCAAAGCAAGTAGGTCAAGTGCTTCATTAGTTGAATGTTCGGCATCCAATACAATTTGAAAATGGTCTATCGCTTCCGCGTATTCTTCATTTGATAAAGCTTGTTTCCCTTCATCTAGGGCTGATTCAATAAAGCGATCTCTTTCTTCAACCTCAGTGTCATTGGCTTGAGGAGCATCTTCAATTTGTAGGTCATCCGTTTCAGTCGAGCACCCACCTGCCAAAGCCAAGGCAGTGACCGCAAAAAAATACCTTTTCATTTAAGGTTCCCTCCTAAAAACATTAAATCCTTAAATAGGGTACGATGGAATAAGTTATATTTTTATGAACACCCAACCCAAATAGATTGAAACAATAAATTTAATTGAACCTTTTCGGGCTCTCGTTTGTATTAGGAGTAAAGAGATAAGGGAGAGTTGTCCAATGCCATGGGGATATATGGAGTAGATTTATTGATTATCTTGCTTCACCAACAAAAGATCCTTTTGAATGTATGATCACTTCATCTGGCGCTTCCATGTTTGTTAGTATTGGGACAATTTTAGTACCTATAATTCTATTTGTTGCACAATACTTTTTCTTCATGTAAAGCAGAGAGTATTCACCGTTGCGTTAGATTACAGCTATATGTAAACTAGATGTAAGGGACATAAATCCCTTTACAAACATTAAGGGTGAAACATATGAAGAAATCAGATGAACAGGCCTTCTAAAATAGATTAATTATTTTAGGAGGCGGTTATGATGAAGTTTATAAAAATAGATCGAAGTGCTTGGAATCGCGAACAGTATTTTACACATTATCTAAAGCAACAAACTAGTTTTAGTTTGACATGTGATATTGATGTTCAAAAAATTCTACAAATACTTAAGAAAAAAAGAATGAGGTTCTACCCAGCTTTTATTTATATGGTAACTCAGATTGTGAATGGTGATGAAGTTTTTAGAACGTGTTTTAATGAAAATAAAGAATTAGGCTATTGGGAGCAAATGATACCTAGTTATACAATTTTTGATAACGAATCAAAAATGTTTTCAAGTATTTGGACAGAAACTACTAGTGATTTTGCAACGTTTCACAAACAATATGAACTAGATGTCCAAAAGTGGAACGGAACAGAAGAATTATTTCCAAAGATGCCTGTGCCACCGAATACTTTTCCAATATCAATGCTGCCCTGGAGCCACTTCACAGCATTTAACCTAAATATCAATCAAATGGATGATTTTCTTTTACCTATTATCACAGCAGGTAAATACATTGAGAAATATGGTGTGCTCACTCTACCAGTTACGATACAAGCGCATCATGCAGTGTGTGATGGGTACCACGCAACGACTTTTATGAATAAACTTCAATTTCTTGCAGATCAGTGTGAAAATTGGGTGTAAAAAAAGAAGCTGTCCTTTCAGGGCAGCTTCTACTACTTAAATCGTGGAATGATCATTATTTATCACAAGAATCTTCTTCCTCTTCACGTTCTTTACATTTCTTGTGTTTGTCGCATTTATCTTTGTCTCTGTCTTCATCTTTATGCTTATCGCATTTATCTTTATCCTCATGTTTGTCCTCTTCTTTTTCCTTATCACACGTACACTTTTTCTTGTCCATTTCCTTGTCATGCTTATCTTTTTCATTTTTATTATTTGGCTTACCAAACATAATATGATCCCAGATCAAAGCTTTCCCTCCTTTACGATAAAACTTTGTTACTCTACATCCTATGAAATTGGCGGTTGAATGATTGGGGAGACATACTGGTTGAAGGAAGTGGATGGATTTTTGAGTAAGGTCAACACATTTCAAAAACTAAAAAAGACATCTCAAATTTGAGATATCTCTTTAAATAAAACTTCATTCACTTGATAAAATGTAAACTGACCAATATTTTCTACTATCACATGTACAGGAAAGAAAGCCGCTGGTTTATCTGAAAAAAACCATATTCTTTTGTTCTTAACTACAATAAAAAGACCTTCTACATCTCCAAGTGGAGCAAAATATTCGCTACCAGGACGAGCTTCTTTCAAACCTTTACTCAATATCTTCTGAACCATAGGTTGCACTTGATTCGTAACGATTCCTATTTCACTAATATTCATAATTAGCTTTGAGTTAAAAGGTAAGTGACCATCAGGAATTTGGTCATCATGTCTCGCAATAAGTTCTACAATATTACCAGCTGGATCTGTGAAATAAATAGCATGTGCATTCCAGTTTTCAAAAAATACCTCATCCTCTCCATAATGGGTGTTGAGCGTAATGATAGAGTTGAGCCAAGCTTTTGCTTCTTTCATAAGATTTTGAGGTATATTCATTGCAAAGTGATAAAATGGCTCAACGGGATCTTCCGTTTTCTTAAAAACTAGGAGGGATGCACCTATTTGCACAGAAAAAGAATGAGCTTCATCATGAACCAAATCGAAATCTAATGTATGATGATAAAAATTTTTCATTTCGTTTAAATGATTGGTTAATAAAGTTAGTGTTTGTATCTTCATATGATGATCTCCTCAAATCGTTATTTGATTCATATCATCATTATAAGTTTGCCACTTTACTATGGAACCGGTCATTCGATTGTTTTGGTCTACATCTTTTGAATGAGACAAGAAGAGTACATTCAACGATACTGATGATGAATAGGATTAAATAATGAATCGTTTGTTTGTCGAACAACAGAAAAATGGTCCACATTATAGTGTCCATGAAGTGTTGCATTATGGTGAGCAATGATCTGTTCAGCTGTTAGAACCGCAGAGTCCTGTGTAGAATGACCATCTCCAACCAGCGTGACATCAAAACCGTGTACAGTTGCTGTACGTACAGCTGTATCAATACAATGCTCCGTTTTACAGCCCATTATAACGAGATGATCAATGGTATGTTCCTTTAGAGTAGATAGTAAATTCGTATTATAAAAAGAGTTGGTTGCTTCTTTATCGATGAACACTGCATTTTTATTAGGTAATTGGATATCTTTATGAACGTGAAACCCTGCGCCCTCACCATTCGCTACTTCTTTGTCTCGCACAAAAACGATTAAATCAGCTGCATCTATTGCTTGTTGAATCACAAGGTTAATATTCATGAGTAATCGTTTTTTCTTAAATACTTGTGACTCCTCGTGATTTCCATCAATTAATTCCTGCTGTGCATCAATAATAACTAAAGCCTGTTTCATTTTCTTCCTCCTCGAATTCTAAAAAAATGAATGAAATAAATCAAGATCTTTAATGGAAAATGTAGTAATATAAATGAAGATTGAGATTATTTATACAGTTAGTATACGCCTCTGTAGCTCTAGAAGGGAAGAGCGCCGGAAAACAATTGTGCAGCCGGGTCGCAAGGTAAGGGTTTCAGAAGCACCGAAAAGCAAATGAGCTGAGGCAGGTGAAATTCCTAGCCGGTGAAAGTCCGTAGGGAAGCGTGTTCCCCCTAGCCTATGCTTACGAGAGGAGTGCGGGTTCGAATCCCGCCGGAGGCATTTACTGAAGTGGAACGAAGAGGTAGTGTTCGTTCCTTTTTTTGTTGTATAGTTTAGAGTGAAACGATAGAAGGTCGAATTGGAGCGATAGAGCTGAAAGTGAAGCGATAGAAGTCCGAATTGGAGCGATGGAGCTGAAAGTGAAACGATAGAAGGTCAGATTGAAACGATGGAGCTGAAAGTGAAACGATAGAAGGCCGAATTGGAGCGATGGAGCTGAAAGTGAAACGATAGAAGGCCAGATTGAAACGATAGAGCTGAAAGTGAAACGATAGAAGGCCAGATTGAAACGATGGAGCTGAAAGTGAAACGATAGAAGATCAGATTGAAACGATGGAGCCAGAAGTGAAACGAAACGATAGAAGACCAGATTTAGAGTAATCTACATGATCTTGTTCAAGCAGGAGGAGTTATGTCTACATTAAAAGCATACATATATACTATTTTAGGTGCGTCATGCTGGGGACTAATTGGTCTCTTCGTTGATCCGCTTTATCAAGAGGGGTTCACTGCGTGGGAAGTAGTGGCCATTCGAGGCATTTTTACATTTGTCTTTTTAATTATTTTCATGTCTATTTGGTTTAGATCTCATCTAAAAACAAGAATACGAGATCATTGGATCTTTGCCGCTTCAGGCATTTGTAGCATTGCATTTTTTAATTATTTTTACTTTGAAGTCTTTGCCCGCTCAAATTTATCTCTCGCCGTGACTCTTTTATATACTGGACCGATGTTTGTGGCATTGCTTTCCCGAGTTTTCTTTAAAGAGCTGCTAACAAAGAATAAAATAGCAGCACTTGTCTTATCTCTAATGGGCTGTGCGTTTGTTGTACAACTATTGCCATCTGGAACATCAAGTATTCCAGGTACTGTCATCTTAATGGGTGTTCTTTCAGGGTTCTTCTACGCTCTATATAGCATTTTCACCAAACCTATTACAAAACGGTATTCACCGTTAACGATCACGACTTATACCTTTTTATATACAAGTGTGTTTATGTTGCTTACAAGTCCTATTACTGAAAAAGCCTCACTATTCGTGAGTCCATCTGTATTAGTACCGGCTATTCTACTTGCACTCGTATCAACAGTGGGTGGGTATGTATTTTATACAACGGGACTTAAGCATCTTGAGGCAAGTAAAGCCTCAATTCTTGCAACGATTGAACCAGTTGTAGCAGTTATTTCAAGCGTTCTATTTCTTAATGATTACTTAGATGTATGGCAGCTTGCTGGAATTTTGGCTGTGCTATACTCTGCTGTGCTTGTAAGTAGGAGAAGACGAAGGGTGGTTGCAGGAGAAAAGGTAGCTTAGGATTTACCGAAAAGAAGTGAGGGTTCAATTTGGAAAGAGTTAAAATAAGGCGACCGCTAAACTCTGATAGACAAGAGATTCATAATCTTTTTAAAGATGTCATCAAAGACACGTTTGCAAGAGAGGGCCTTTCCAAACTTGTTGATGATCAACAAGAAGAACTAAAAACAAAAATTCAATATCTAAAAAGCGATTTAGAAAATTGCAAAGAAAAGCGTCGATTTCTACTTGCGATAGATAATGCAAAAGGTAAAATCATCGGAACGATAGAATATGGGAAACCGAATGAACTCATCCAAAATATAATAAATGAAGATCTGGCCAAATACCCTGAGATTGGCACTATATTCGTTCTTCCCACATTTCAAGGAAATCATATAGGGTCTAAATTAATTGAATCTATAATCAAAGACATAAATAATTATGATTTCCACGGGTATTGTTTAGACAGTGGATATAGACGATCACAACTCATTTGGACAAAAAAATTTGGAGCTCCTAATTATGTTTTGAATAATTATTGGGGAGAAGCAAATCACCATATGGTATGGAAGAAAGACTTGTAGTGATTCGAGAAGCAAATCTACTAACTCATGTGGTGAGTTATGGAACCATTCCTAATTAAAATGATCAAAAAAGGAGACAACATCATGCCACAACCAACTAGTCATACTTACCATATTGCTATGACAGAGACCATTGCTGGAAGTCTTAGATACGGTTTTAAAGGAGCAGGTCGAGCAAATCATACATTTATTGCTTTTGATGATTATTTTGCTTATGGTCCGATTTGGAATCTTCATGAAAAAGCAGGTGTCATAGCACGTTACAAATGGATGGAACGAATGCGATATAGTACTAGCTATAAGCAGGGCTACACAAGGTTTTATGAAACTCAGAACGATATTCAACAAATTCCAGCAGGTTCAGATGTAATGATTTGGACAGGAAATAATGCAACGGAGCAGGTTGGTTATTTGTTTGCCATGTATCTATTAAAAAATCATACTTCAAATGTTAGAAGTATAAATACATCAGATTATTATCACGAGCTTTTTCCGCAAATGCGTGATGAGCAATTTTATCCACAAATAAGCTCAGAAATATTGCCTGAGCAGCTGCGAATGATGTTTGCAGAGCATAAATTAGATTCAATCGCTATAGAAATCAGGAAGAAACTTGAAGATGAATGGCTGAGGAGATCTGAATCAGAAGATGTACTCAGAGTCTGGAGAGAAAATTCATTGTTGAATGTACCAGAAGATGCACTGGACGAAGACATCTTAAACATAGCTTGGTTATTACATCATGAAAATGATCAGGAAGAATTTATGAAAGCAATTAAATTAATTGCTCATGCGGTAGGTGAATTCGATCAATTACCTAGTGATACATTTATCGAATATCGGATAAAAGCGCTTATTCATCAAGGTAAGCTGTTAATGAGAGGAACATATCATCAAATGTGGACGTACGAAGTGATGCCTTTATGACTGAACTGGAGAGATCTATTTTATCTGCCAATTATGATTCAGCTGAGTTACTTTATCGTGAGATGAGCTTTGATACGTTTTCGAGTACAATGATTGTGGGTGCATTTGATCAACCATCATTTAGTTATTATACTTTTCTTGCTAGTTTACTTATCAAACAAGAAGAGGTAAGGATTCACCATTTGGCAGTAGAATTGCTTATTCTTCCTCTATGCCACATAGAAGGAGCCTACTTTTCAGCACTTTACCATGTGAGAAAAATCCTATATTTAACGAATGGTAAGGATTTAGCAGGCATGGAAATGTTACTTTTCTTAAGTGAAGTTCCTGATCAGGTAGTGGCGAAAGAAGAAGCTTCTCAAGTTGCGCAGGTACTTCTTACGTTGGATCATTCAAATCAAATAGCACGTGAGTATGTAAAAAGTTTAAAGACACAAGAAAAAAAGAATAGAAGGCGACCATTTTAAAAACAGTAAATGAACTGACCATACTATCTGAATTTTGTTAATCTATGATAAAGGAGATGTTCAAATTGATCAAAACTGGTGTATGTTCCGTGACCTTCCGAAAAGAGTCAGTTGATACAATTATAAAGAGAACAAAGCAGGCGAATTTAGATGGCATTGAATGGGCTGCTGATGTACATGTTCAGCCTGGAGATAGCCAGCAAGCAGAATGTGTAGCTAAAGAGATGAAGGAAGCTGGTCTAGAGGTGTTGTCTTACGGTTCGTATTATCGTGCGGGAGCTACGGAGAATGGCAACTCGTTTGAAACGATTCTGAAAACAGCTAAACAGCTTGGAGCCCCATCTATTAGAATATGGGCGGGAATAAAGGGATCTGAAGAAGCATCTGAGAAAGATCGACAACAAGTAACAGCTGACATTCAACGTATTGCTGAGCTAGCTCAAGCACAAAAAATTGCTGTACATATTGAGTATCATGGTGGAACACTTACCGATACAAGTGAAAGTGCCAAACAATTAGTAGAGGATATTAATCATAATAACGTTAAGCTGTATTGGCAACCAGCTGTTGGTATAGAAGTATCAGAACGAGTAAAAGACATCCAAGTAGTAAAACCATTCTTAAAGCATGTTCATGTTTTTTATTGGAAAGAACAGGATAGGCTTCCTTTAGCAGAGGGAGTGGGGGCCTGGAGACAATACTTGCATCATCTTCACTTAAAAGATCCTCATGAAGACCAGCATTTTCTATTAGAGTTTGTCCAGGATGAAGATCCCGAGCAGTTTCAAGAGGATGCACAGGTGCTCTTGGAGCTTATATCAGAATTCGAATTGAGAGCGCATTCATAAAATTTGATGTGTAAGAAGAGGTGAATGTAATGAGTGAACTGAATAAGCTGAGCCCGATCAAGGCAGCAGAACAATTTATCAATGACTATTTTCGAGATTGTCAAGGAGCTTTGTTAGCAGGTAGTGTTGTTAGAGGTGAGGCAACAGAAACCTCAGATCTTGATATCGTGATATTTGATAAACATCTTACATCATCTTATAGACAGTCGTTAGTGAAATATGATTGGGCGATAGAGATCTTTGTTCATAGTCCAACCTCTTATAAACATTTTTTTAAATTGGATTTTGAACTAGCGAGACCATCTATGCAAAGAATGGTCTCGGAAGGAATAGTCATAAAAGATGATGAAATCCTTGCATCGATAAAACAAGAAGCTACGGATCAATTAAATAAGGGACCTGAAGAATGGTCAATAGAAACAATAGATACAAAACGTTACTTTATTACGGATGCATTAGATGATTTTATAGGTTGCTCTAATCGAGTTGAGGAATTATTTATAGCTAATACACTTGCTGAGTTAGTAAGCGAATTTGTTCTAAGAACTAACAAACAATGGACTGGTGCATCAAAATGGGTGATTCGTTCATTGAGAAACTATGATGGGGTGTTCACTGATCAATTTGTCAAGGCGTTTGATATGTTTTATAAAAACGGAGACAAAAATCTAGTAATCCATCTAGTCGATAAAACATTGGAGCCATTTGGAGGTCGATTGTTTGATGGCTTTTCACTAGGTAAAAACTAAATTAAAAGCGGGCAATAACTGTGATTAAACGGCTATGATAAGGTAGTCGTTTTTAAATGACCTGAAAAATATAAGCTGAAACGCTCTGCTAACTTCGCACGTATACTAGTTTGACCATTTGATTCGTTTTTATAAGATTAGTTAATTGGAAAATAATCGTTTAGGAGATTAGTTGATGAGGCAATTAAAACCACAAAAAGGGAAATCAATTGTGATTCCTTTAGGCGGCATTCTGGTTATGATCCCTGTAATTATTTTAAGTGTCATACTTATTATTGGTTTGGTTCAATACAATCCAAATCTTGAGCAAGCGGATGCATTAATAGAAGAGGCTCAGCTATCACAACAACAAGCAGAATCGATTGATCAATATTTTCTCTTACCTAATGGTCATGCGCTTTCAGTCTCGTATGAGCATGAAGAGATGATGCTTCACGAGATTGATCCAAAGACAAGTACGCTCATTCATTCTGAAAAATTAGATACTGATATCTTTAATCGTTTATTTACTTCTTATCAACAAGATGGATTAGTTTTGATCACAAAAGCAGCAAAGGATCATAGACTATTAGCCTATTATTATGAAAGTGGGCAAGGCTTGGTTACATTAGATATTCCAGAAACAAAAGTAGATGGTTTTCTAGAAAATCATGTTCTTGTATCGGGAAATTCAATATACATAACAGGTCTCGATGATTCAAATACCCATCTTGCTTTTATGATTAATAATACTACATTCGAGAACATCCCACTTATGGATGATGAACGAATAGTTGATCTAGTGGAGGTTGCTTTCTATAAAATTGGTTCGTTTAAGAACTTACAGCCAGCATTGGAGCTGACACTTTATGATCGATCTTCATACATCATGAGCTTATCAGATAATGTAGATGAAAGGTTTCTAGTCTCTGCCTCTAATTCACAGTGGGAAACGGAGCAGAAGCTGTGGTCTCATTATTACCAATCAGGTGATGCTGCCATGCGATTGGATGGTGAGAAGTTTGCTCAATTTGATTTACTAACTGGTCGTTATATAAATGATATTGAAACACCACAGCTTATCTATTATCCAGAGTTGTTTCCGCTTGGTGAGGACCATACGCTAGCTCTTGGTCGAGAGTCGGTGAATGAAACAGCTCCAATGATTGGATACCTTTATAATCGATCTGGTGAAAAGCTTCAAGCAGATCTAACACCACAGCTACAAGAGGTTACCTCACAGATTCTTTTCACAAAGCCGGTCTTCTCAGCTCAACTAGTAGATGATAACCTGTATCTTTCTTCATCGGACCAAGCTAGTGTCATCAACATCAAAGAGCAAAAGATAAACTACGTAACAGATTTCACATTTCAACAAACATTTTCGAATGTAGCTTATGAAAAAGAAAAGCAGGCAGAACAGCTAATAAACGAAGGTAGCACATTTTCATTAGACAAAGTGGTAGCGTACGTAAAAGATGATGAAGCTGTTCAAGTAATGGGAATTTTTATGATGATGTGGATTGCCGTACCATTAGCTATTATTCTTATCATTACTCATTTGATGAAACGCAAGTCCCGTAAAATACAAAAGATTTATGATAGTGGGGGCGTGGTGGTGCAAGCGACAATCCTTCAATTAAGACAAACTGGTCTATTTATTAATGAACAGCCTCAGGTCCTCATGCGTGTTCAATTTGTTCATCTAAACAAGAAAATGGAACAAGAAATAAAAAAAGTTGTTAATCTCATTTCACCACCTAAACTAGGAGATACAATTGAATTGTTATATGACCCAAGGAATGAGAAGGTTTATGTGATTGATTAAATGCCTTCTACAATTAGATGATTAATTATAACCCGAACAATGGACGATACAGTTCATATTCGGGTTATTTTTATATAAAAAGAAAAAATTGAATGAATGTAAAACTATTTGATCTTACTTTTCGCATATAAAGGTGAGAGGCAATTAAGCGTTAGTCAGCTGGAGGATACATAAAGAATGAGTCTATCAGAAACCAAATTAATCAAACGAATAGTAAGGAAGAACGATAAGCAGGCAGCAAATGAATTAGTGCATCTACATTATCAATCTGTGTATTCCTATGTCTATAAACAGACAATGGACAAAGAGCTAGCGATGGATCTAACACAAGAAATATTCATACAAATGCTTGGCTCCTTACATTCATTTGATGTCGGAAAAGCCTCATTCACAACTTGGCTCTATCGTATAGCTACTTATCGCTCAATTGATTACTTTCGTTCAAGATATCATAAATATGAGAAGCATCGAGTTGAAGTCCAAGAGCATATGTTTAGTGACCTTGAAGATACGGCTCTGTTGATTGAACGTAAGGAAGAGGCAGAAGCATTAAGTACTTTAATTTCTTCATTAGATACTACTTCAAATCAAATTGTCAGGTTGAAATCATTTGCTGACGCAACATTTTCAGAAGTAGCTGCCTCACTTGAGATGAAGGAGTCTACAGTTAAAACGAAGTACTATGCAGCACTAAGAGAGATGAAAAAAAGATGGGAGGAGCATCTATATTGAAATTTAACGTTGATTATCCTAACGAAGAAGAAGTGAAAAATCATATTACTCAAATTGTTAATGCTGGTATGCCTGAAAAAGAAAACTTTATAGATCGTCTTTTTAGGATGTATAGACATGTTGGTTTTGGTCACCTGTTCAAAGATAAAACAGAGATTATCTTTCTTGCCATCATTGGGTTTTTGGTTATGTGTTTTTTATCTTTATCCCTTACACACAAACAGTTTTCAGATAGCGTATATATTTTTATTTTCACAATTTCTCCTTGTATCTACTTCATACTAGCTTTAAGAAGTTTTGTACACAAGTTTAATAAGAAAGCGGAGATTGAGCATACAACAAAATACAGTTTTACTCAGATGTCGGCTTTTCGTATGTTGGTCTTTAGCATTTTTTCATTCCTACTAAATACAACATTCATTGCATTAATTTCTTTATTTATCACTGAAATTAGTATCCTTAGAGCGTTCCTCGTTATGAGTTGTTCATTATTGTTTTTTTCGGTGTTATTTCTTTTTATTTTTAAACACTCAACTAAATCATGGGTCCAATCATATGGGTTAGGATTGGTTTGGATATTTGGGAATATAGTACTTTATTACATAAATCCTAATGGCTTTAAAGTCATCCTTCTGCAGATCCCATTGTTTGGTTATATGGTTATTAGTTTGATTGGTTTTATATTATTATTCAGAGCAATTCAATCCTTATTTTTCTACAACATTCACAAGGAAGTGGGTTAATCATGTTAACTGTTCAGAATGTTACTAAAACATATAGAGAGACTACCGTTTTAGAGGATGTATCTCTTGAATTTGAAAATGGAGTTTATGGTTTATTGGCACCGAATGGGGCGGGAAAAACAACACTTATAAAAATGCTAGCAACTCTCATTTTTCCAACAAAAGGGGAAATTCTTTATAACGGTCGTGAAATTATCTCAATGGGAGAATCCTACCGCGATATGCTTGGTTATTTACCTCAACAATTTGGCTATTATCGCAATGAGTCAGCCACTCAGTATTTGTTATATATTGCTGCTTTAAAAGGACTTAGTAGGAAGGTAGCAAAGCAAAAGGTAGAAGAACTATTAAAACTAGTTGCACTTGAAGATGTAGGGCGCAAAAAGCTAAAAGCATTTTCAGGTGGCATGATACAGCGTGTTGGTATTGCTCAAGCTTTACTTAATGACCCGAAGCTTCTCATTCTTGATGAACCTACTGCAGGTTTAGATCCAAAGGAAAGAGCTCGATTCCGTAGCCTAATCTCAAAATTATCTCGTGATCGTATCGTGATCTTATCTACCCATATTGTGGCAGATGTTGAATCTATTGCGAGAGAGATCATTATGATTAAGGATCACAAACTATTATACAAAAAATCTGTCTCCTCATTATGTGAAACACTTGATGGCAAAGTCTTTGAAGTACGGCTATCTCATGAGGAGTATTCTCATTTTATAAATCATTATTTGGTTCTCAGTGAAAGGCAACTTGATGGAAGAGTTTCTGTTCGGTTTTACAGTGAGGATGAAACATGTGGTAAGTGGTTACCTGTTAAGCCTCAGCTTGAGGATGTATTTTTAACCATCTATAGAGACGTGGGTCAAGGAGAATGATAAATGTTGAACTCTTAAAGATTATACGATCCCCCGTTGTTATAGGATTATTTATTATAGCATTGCTTCTAAATGTACTTATTATTTCAGCTAATTGGTATATACAGGATGATGTACGAGTTGTTAGCAATCTTGCTGATGAAACTGGGTACCAAATAAATGATACTTTTATGAAGCAAGCAGATCTTAAATTGAAAGATCAAACTGAACAAATTAATGAAATTGTTTCACCAATTATAGGTAAAGAGATCGAAAGTGTATTTGAAATAGATCAAACATTACGAGAAGGTCATTTCCTTGATCAATTTAATGACGATGAGTTTACATTAATCTATGAAACTTCGCTGATTGCAACTTATTTAGAGCTTATACCTGAATTGGACCTCGCATATCAAGAGCTTACTCTTACAGATTTTCTAAAGGTTCAAAGTCGTACTAACGGACTAACGGATAAACAAGAAGCGATACTTCAGGATACCTTTACACAATACGAACCACGGTTTAGCGAGATTAAAGAGACAAAGGAGTATAAATCTCTATATGTTCTAAATGAATATCAGATGCACGAGAATTTATATCGAACGTTATGGGTGGCGCTATTATTTGAACTCTTATTAATAGGTGTGTTAATCACAGCTTTTTCTATGAAGTACGAATTTGAACAGCGTACACACCTTCATACATATGCAACAAAAAGAGGTAGAAAGCTTATGGTTGACAAAGCCTTTGCTTCATTAACTGCTGTTGTTCTTGTTTCTAGCATCTTAATCATCTCCACAGTATTGATATACGCCGTGTCTGTACCAATGGGAGATTTGTGGCATACACCAGTCACTTCTTTTTTTAACTGGAATTCATCTATGAATTATCCATACTTTACATGGTGGAATCTATCTGTGTGGCAATTTCTAGTGTTAGGTATTGCTGTAACTATTTGTTTACAGCTTATCTTTTCTGTAATTACTGTGGTTTTCTCAATATTTATAAAACATACCTATATGATCGTACTACTTAAACTTCTGTTTGTAGGATTGATGATTGTTACTCCATTCGTTCTGTCATTAGAAGGATGGGGGTATTACGCTCTTTTTTACCAACCTTATTGGTTACTATTTAATCCCCATATGTGGTTCACGATTAATTTTGCCCCGTTAAGTAGTGAAACAGCAGAATTAATGATCATCTTAATTTGGGCTTTGGCTGGAGTAATAGCGGTGACTATCGGGTTGGAAAGATTTAAAAGACAGGATATATAGGAGGTTTAATGTGATTATTTTCTTTCAAGAATTAAAGCGAATTTTTAATTGGAAGCTACTAATTCTGCTCGTTCCTGTTACGTTTATCATCTATTTTCTCTTTATTGAGTGGGAAGTGAAATACTTTCCAAATGGTCGTCCTGCTGGTGATATCGATTTACTTACACGCGAAATGGTTAGTAATTATGATCCGGCGTATGTAACGGAAGATGATCTTCAGGATTTTGAAGCAAAGCATAAAAATGATATTAGTCGCGCAGATGAATTTATAAAAAATGATCAAAGAGCACAAGACCTTGGAGTTTCAAGCTATTCAGAGGTATGGAATGGTCGTGATGATGAACAAATTGATTCTTTTTACACAGATATTATATTTAATGATAATCATGAAGCTCAGGATTTATTTTGGAGGATCGAAGCAGGAGAATACATTGTAGAGAGTGGGCAAGATTTCACTTACTTCTTGGAAAATTCTAAAAACGATCCGCGTACAAAAGAGCGTGTTACGGATATTCAAAATCAGGATGAACATATGTCTATTCTTCCAGATCATGTTCTGTCACATTTAAACCAATACATGATCCAAATCACTCGTTTAATTCTAGTAAGTTTATTAATAGTACTAGCTCCGGTTTTTATTCGCGATCGTAAGCAAAATTTATTAGAGCTTCAATACTCGAGCAAAGTAGGGCGGAAGACTTTTCTAATAAAAGCATCTGCAGTCTTAACGGCAGCTTTTATAATTATTACCGCATGGTTAATTATTTGGATAAGTGTCTATCTTCAGTTTGATACACTAGTTTTTGGTGAAGGACGGCTAAATTCCTATTTGAATTCTTCTCTTTTTTGGTACAACTTATCATTTAACAATTATTTCATTATCATGATCGTAGCTGTCTACCTTTTATGTCTGTGCTTTACGACATGGATCATCGTTGTTTCACGATTTTCGATTATGTATTTCACTCTACTGGGTATCTTGCTTCCTAGTTTGATACTGCTTATTACACAAGGTCAGCGTAGAATTATGACCAACTTTTTCAATCTAGAACACTGGCAGTATTTTACCCCCACCTTGTTCTTTACGATGATAGTTGTTGCACTTGGTATTCTAGTTTGGAGAATAAAAAGAGAAAAATCTATAGCTATCTAACAAGAAAAAACCATACTGAGATTAGTATGGTTTTTCCTGTATTTAATCTATTCCTTGCTTCTCTTCCCGAGGTTTACGATGAACAAGTTTTCGAAATAGGTGATCCATCGGTCCGTTTAATTGCTTTTTCTCAAGTATAGTGGCAATTAACAGAGCCAACAGCCAGATACCAAAAGCTACGGACCAGCTTACTGTTAATCCAAACGTCTCACCTAAATTAAGTGTATAGGTAGAAAGAAAGACAACGAGTAAGGCTTCGTTTAGCATGAAAAAGGTAAGAGATCGTTTACCAAGGGCTGTAATTGGACGGACAAACACTTCCTTCTGTACAAGCTTTGGACCGAGTAAGCCAAAGATGGCAGCGTAACTGACTCCGCCAATAATGCCGGTAATCATATGCAAGGAGAAGATCAATCCACTAAGCAGTGGGCTTAGCTCAATGATTCCATTGCTATACAGGGCTTGAGGGATTGCGCCTATCACTGAAATAGTTAGCCCTACGATCGCTACTTTTTTTAGAAATGGCTTATGGTCAGGTTGTTCATTTAAGAGTTTCTTTCTTCCTGCCCATATGCCTAATAGAATGGAAACGACAATAGGTAAGGCAAGGTTCCCAAGGAAGGGGCCACCAGTAATGAATTGTATAAATTGGCTGCTGAAATTTTCAAGATAGGAAGTGTGGGTAAGTTGAAGTGCATTTTCATTCTGTTGCATAACGGCCATACTTCCCCACATAACTGGTAAAATGACAACAAAGAGTGCTGAAATGATTGTAATCGCACGTATGAGAATTTTATCACTTTTAAAGATGAGCCATGTTATACATAACAATGCTGCTCCATAGATAGCTAGAATATCTTGGCCACCAACGATAACAGATAAGAAAAATCCAAAAATGAGTAAGTATAATGCGCGTCTATAAAGAGACATTTTGGCATCACGTGTTGTTCTATTTCTTTTAAGGTAACTTGCAACAATAAGGGTCAAGCCATAGCCGAAAAGAAAGGCAAACATGGGTCTTGCGCGGTTATCGACTACAAATACGGAGACATAATTTAAAAACGTATCCATTGAATGCATGCTTTCGGGACGACTGAGTAAGGTGCTACCTGCATACAAAGAGGCGTGAGCTAGTGCAACTAACAGCAGCATCATACCACGAGCTAAGTCTAATGAGATAAAACGTTTTGTGTTCAATGAGTGATTCATGTTGTGTGGACATTCCTTTCATACGATGAGATTAGACATGCTCGTTGTAGAAAACTATAATAGCACTAGTAAGATTTCATAGTCAGAAACTTCAGGGTACTATTGATACAAATGATATTTATGAACTGAGTACCTAATAGTACTATTATCACATGAGGCATTTTAGATCATGACAATCGATAGAAGGAGACTGATAGAAATGAAAAAAACACAGATTATCCATACAGCTTTTGAACTTTTTACGGAAAATGGATATGCTGCTACCAGCATCCAAGAAATAGTCAGCATTTGCAAAATGTCGAAAGCAACCTTCTATCATTATTTCTCTTCTAAAAAAGAGTTATTTTATGAACTGTTGCAGTTTCGGGATGAACTATTTGAAAGTCAATTGCAGGCATTAGATGATAAGTCAATCAGTTCAGAAGAGAAGTTTCACAAACAAACAGAATTATATTTAGAAACACTCTATGACAATAGAACGCTATTTCTTTTGGCGCCTTTTGTGATTGAACAGGAAGAATTCGTTGAATTAGAGCAAGGAATTAAGCGATTTAAAATAAAAACCTATAAACGAGTAGAGAGGATGATCGGAGGCGCATATCCAATAGAGAATGTATCTAATCGGTGGGACCTTGTTTTACTATATGATGCGCTAATAAGAGAATATATTGACATAGCTTCATATCAATCTGATCATCTAAATATTCCTCATGCGGCACATTGCGTGAACAACTATCTGGATCTTTTGGTGACAAAGCATGAGGATATAGAGCCGTTATTGTCCAGTCTGATAATGAAGGATTTTATTGAATCTAATGAAACGAGTTCAAAGGAGATTGAAAGTAGAGATCAATTGATTCATTTTCTATTCGTATTAGACGAAAAAGTAGGGAAGATAATGGGTTCAGAGACTGAAATAAATGCGTATAAAGCCAATTTGACTTTATTAAAAGATGAACTAAATCAGCTTGAACCGCGAGTGGCAGTTATTCAATCAATTTTAGCCTTAGTTAGTCAGCAAAAAGAACTTACAGATACAGTAGAGCGGATAAAAAGTCTTCTTAAAGTGGAAAGAGATATGGATCTCTAACAGGTGGATAGATTCGGCCCTAGATTAATTCCTTCTGTCGAGATAGTCTAACGTGTGTTCAGTTAATCCATGGATCTCCTGCTCTATAGGGAAGATCGCTCCTGATGAACCATAAGAAATAATTCTTAGATATTCACCAAAGACAAGAGATCGGCTTTGTTCTCGTTCATACCAGTTTGATCGAGTCATGATTGGCTCGTTATTGAAATTAGTGTCGAAGGGAAACGGTATACATTCGATGTGAGCAGGAAGATATTTTTTTAATGTAAGATACTGTCGTCCTGTCCCATAGCTTTTGCATACGAATAATAAGCGGTCTATTTTATCGAAGTCGAAAAGCATAAGAGCTTCTTGGACATTTTCTATAGAATGCCGAGACGTATTTTCATAATGAATGGCCTTTTCAGGTACTCCATACTTGATTAATTGTGAGGTGATAAATTCAGACTCTGTTTTATTCTCTTTTTTCCATTCAGAATGAGTGATTCCCCACGAACTTGATCCACCTGTAATAATCAGTGTCTCTGCAAATCCCTCATTATATGCTTTTAATGGGTAGATCCAATTTCCAGAGTGAGATCCTCCGAAGACAAAGATGGCATCACTTTTTTTAGGTGCAACCTCTTTATAAAAAGTAATGCTAGTCATTTCTTCTATCTGAGATCTAGTCAACGGTGGAACCGTTGGATATTTTGGAATGCCCATCACAGCTTACCCCCTTTAGTCATACTGAATTTTTTCATCTACTTCACCGTCTTGTTTATGAATAATTAGCTGTGTTCCCTTGCATGACAAACTCTCCTCATCTCTTTTTTTGATTTATATTCACTATTTCCGATTTTAAATTGTATAAACCACGATCTCATCTCTAAAGTGGACTAAATCGAAGCGATTTACTATTTCCGCAACGTAGCTAAATCAAGCAAAGAGACCTTCGTACTTTTGGCACAGTGTCTTAATCATAGTAAAGGACTAAAGCGTTACGATTCTCGCAGTTTTTGATAAAAACTATGTCACTTTATATAACATAATCGCCCAAGGGATTTAGTTGTCTCGATATGATTGAGAAAGATTGGATAGATTCTGAATATTTAAGGAGTTTACTCATGTCATTACAGAAAAAGAGACAACAACTAGTTTGGATTGGAAATGGAATGGCAGGCATGCGATCTGTTGAAGAGGTCATAGCTCTTTGTCCAGACTCCTTCGATCTAACGATTATAGGGGAAGAGCCTGTACGGAGCTACAATCGAATACTGCTGTCTTCTGTTCTGCAGGGGGATGAATCATTAGATCGTATCTATACTCAATCAGATGAGTGGTTTAAGGAGCATCATATTACGGTACACACAGGCGTAAAAGTCGAATGGATTGATACAAATAAGAAACGGATCAAGACAAACACTGACGTGTATATTCCTTACGATAAAGTCATCATTGCAACGGGATCTACTCCTTTTATTCTACCAGTTCTCGGAATTGAAAAGGAAGGAGTCACTGCGTTTCGAACAATAGAAGAGTGCAAAGAATTGCTGACTACTGCATCTTCTTATACGAAAGCCGTTGTGATTGGAGGAGGTTTGCTTGGTCTTGAAGCTGCTAAAGGATTAATCCATCTAGGTATGAAGGTAGATGTCGTTCATCGATCGTCCTGTATTATGGAACGACAATTAGATGAACCTGCTGCTAAGCTCCTACAGAAAGAATTAGAATCACAGGGAATGAATTTTCACTTAGGCAAAGAAACATCAGAATTAATAGGCGATCATCGAGTGAAAAAGGTCCTTTTTTCAGATGGAACCTCTGTTGAAGCCGATATTGTTGTTATGTCGGCAGGGGTAAGGCCTAATTGCGAACTAGCCATTAAAAGTGGGATTATGACAAACCGAGGGATTCTTGTAGATGATCGATTGCGAACGTCTGTCAACGATGTATATGCAGTTGGAGAATGTGTGGAACATCGAGGGACTGTATATGGAATGGTGAAACCTTTATATGAGCAAAGTAAAGTCCTTGCGCAAGAGCTTTGTGGGATAGAAGGTTTGCAATTTAGAGGGACAATTCTTGCGACACAATTAAAGATAGCAGGTGTTGATTTATTTTCAATCGGTGACATCACGACTAATGAAACGAGTAAAGCGATCTCTGTAATGGATGAGTTAAATGGTCACTATCGAAAGTTGATTTTTGAAGCAGATCGACTTTCAGGAGCTATTTTATATGGGAATACACTTGACCGTTCAAAGCTACAAGACCTTGTAGTGAAACAAACAGATCTAACTGATGAGGAGAAACAACAGCTACTGATTTCTCAAGGAAGTCAGACTGGACAAATTGGAGAGATGCCAGCATCACAATTAATTTGCCAGTGCAATGCAGTAACTAAAGCGGACATTATCAAAGCTGTTCAAGTGGAAAATTTGGAAAGTGTCGAAGAGATTAAGTCCTGTACAAAAGCTGCTAGCTCGTGTGGTGGGTGTAAACCAATCGTTTCTGACCTTCTTGCCTATATTCAAAGTGATGAATTTGAAGAAGTGGTAGAAGCTCCATTATCGTTGTGTAGCTGTACCAACCTAACAGAAGCAGAGGCAATAGAGAGTATCTATGAAAAAGAACTCAGCTCTTTATCAATGATCTTTAACGAGCTCTTATGGGATACAAGCGAAGGGTGTGAAGTCTGTAGGGAGACACTTTCTTATTACCTAGGTATGATGCACCCGAATTATCACTTGAAGCAACATATTCAGCATAATGCAATGAAACAGTCAGATGGTTTATATGCTGTTTTAGTAGGATGGGGCGACACGCATACTCAGGCTGAGCGCTTCAGTGATGTCTCACAACTACTCAAACAATACACGCATGTATCGGTTCATCCTACAAGTCATGACAAGCTTCAAGTTTCTGGGATTAGAAAACAGGAGCTTACGTCAGTTTGGAATCAGTTAAAACTCCCTGAGATCACGTTTTCAGGAAGTCGTTTGTGGATTCGTTCGCAAACTGACATGAGTCAATGTGGTTGTATACAGGATGTGGCTAGGGAGCTGTCTTTGAAATTACATGAGCGCTTTCAATTTCTACAAATGCCAGCTGAAACAGTCCTAACCATTCACGCCTGTTCTCACGGGAAATTTGATGGAGATTTATTATTAATACAAACGGCTGTTGGCTGGGAGGTCTATATAGGAGGACAGGAGGATACACAGCTTTTTTATGTTATGCCTAGTCAATTAGAGCTGATGGAGGCTGTCAGTGTCTTGTTGCAATATTATCGCCAAACAGCTAGTTATCGTGAAGTGATGGTTAGTTGGCTAAACCGAATAGGCATGGTCCATGTAAGGGAAGTCGTTTTCGATGCTGGTTGTCGTAATGACCTATTACATGAATTAGATGAAACGCGTAGAAGAAATGCAGAGACTTTTCAGCTAGATCAAAAAGAACCTGTTTAAAAGAAGAGAGTATGGGAGTGGATGAATGTGGCAGATATGCTGTTAAGCTACTTTCGAGAGAAACAGAAACAGACTCAAAAAGAAAAAGTAAGTGATACCCAATGCCCTTTCTGTAGTGTTCAATGCCGAATGCAATTAGTAGAACAAACAAGTGTGACAAGAAAAACCTATCGAACGGTTGGACTCGATAATCCAACCTCAAAGGGACGACTTTGTATTAAAGGATTACATGCCCATCAGCATGCCTTTCATAAAGATCGCCTCACTCAACCGTTAATGAAACGGAACGGTGAATTTGTTCCTGTAAGCTGGGATAAGGCTCTATCTTATATTGCTGAACAAATTCAACGTATTCAGAAAGAAGACGGAAAGAATGCGATGTCCGTGTATGGAAGTGCATCAATTACCAATGAAGAGGCTTACTTAATGGGTAAGTTTGCACGAGTGGGACTTGAGACAAAATATATTGATTACAACGGGCGGTTGTGTATGTCTGCTGCTGCATCAGCCGGTGCACTAACATTTGGAATGGATCGAGGGCTAACTAATAAACTTGATGAAATCTCTTATTCTGAATGTATTATTCTCGCTGGTACAAACATTGCAGAGTGTCAGCCTACGATTATGCCTTATTTTGAGCAAGCGAAAGAAAACGGGGCCTTTATTATTGCGATTGACCCTCGCGAAACCGCAACAACTAAAGTAGCTGACCTGCATTTGAAGCTAAAACCTGGAACGGATGCAGCTCTAGCAAATGGCATTCTTAAAATAATAGTAGATGAGAATTTAACTGATCAGGTGTTTATTCAAAAAAGAGCAAATGGATTTGAAGAGGTTAGAGAGCACCTTGCTGGGTTATCTCTTTCAGAAATTGAAGAGAAAACAGGCGTGGCCCTTAAGGATATTCGCAGAGCAGCCATTTCTTTCGGTAAAAAAGCAACAGGTATGATTCTAACGGCACGAGGGGTAGAACAGCAGACGGATGGATCGATTGCTGTGCGTAATTTCCTAAATATTCTGATTGCAACAGGGAAGATCGGTAAGCCAGGCAGTGGGTATGGTGCCATTACTGGTCAGAGTAACGGTCAAGGCGCAAGAGAACATGGACAGAAGACAGATCAGCTACCGGGCTATCGTTCAATTGAAAACGAAGAACATCGTGCTCATGTCGCAAAGGTTTGGGGAGTCGAGCCAGATCGATTACCTAGAAAAGGTGTATCGGCTTTTGAGATGATTCAGAAGATGGATCAAGGCGAGATAAAAGGGTTGTTTCTCTTATGCTCTAATCCGATTGTCTCTAATCCAAATGCTCGATTTGTCAAAAAAGCATTAAGTAAATTGAAGTTCCTTGTAGCTGTTGATTTGTTTGTATCAGAGACTGCCAAGCTAGCTGATGTGATTCTACCTACAACCTCATATCTAGAGGATGAAGGGACGATGACCAATTTAGAAGGTAGAGTGACTTTACGTGAAGCGAGTAAATCAGCTCTAGGTGAAGCAAGACATGACTGGCAAATAATCTGTGATGTTGCGAATGCGTTAGGCAAGGAGCAATATTTTTCGTATTCCTGTGCTGAAGATATCTTTAATGAGCTTAGACAAGCAAGTAAGGGTGGAACAGCAGATTATTATGGTATCACGTATGAAAGGCTTCGTGGTAAAGAGGGAATACTTTGGCCATGTCCAACGCTTGATCATCCAGGGACTGGGCGTTTATTTGAACAGTCTTTTGCTCATCCAGATGGGCGTGCCGAGATGACCGTTGTTCCAAATGAACCTGCTATACAAAAAGAGAAGCCTTGTGATGAATACCCGCTTTATCTTACGACTGGGAGAGTCATGGCCCATTACTTGACGGGTGTTCAAACAAGAAAAAGCTCCTCCTTATCGGCTCGACATTTTGAATCGTTTATGGAAATTCATCCCGAGACAGCTAAAAACCTTGGTATTTCAGATCAAACACTTGTCCAAATCACCTCTAGACGTGGCTCTATCATCGTTCGCAGTAGGTGGTCTACTCAAATAAGAACCGATACAGTCTTTGTACCTTTTCATTGGGATGAATCACAAAATGTGAACAGACTTGTAGAAGACAAACTTGATCCAACCTGTAGAATGCCGGGATTTAAAGTAAGTGCGGTTCAAGTAGAAGCACTAGATAACGTACGCTGATTTTTATACCGAGGAGTGAGAGAGATGAAACTATCCGATCTACGTAAAAGTGGCCATGCGCCTTCATTATTTTCTGCCTTCTTATATTTTGATATTAGCTTTATGATTTGGGTGCTGCTTGGAGCACTAGGGGTTTATATTACAAATGACTTTGGTTTATCGGCCTCTCAACTTGGATTAATTGTCGCCATCCCTATACTTACTGGTTCATTTTTTAGGATTATCATGGGTGTGTTAACGGATCGATTTGGACCAAAGAAAACAAGTATTGGTGGAATGATTGTAACGATGATTCCATTACTATGGGGGTGGTTGCTTGGTACATCCATAACCGAGCTCTACTTGATTGGAATTCTTCTAGGTGTGGCTGGGGCGAGCTTCTCGGCATCATTACCTATGGCAAGCCGCTGGTATCCTCCTGAATTACAAGGACTCGCTATGGGTATCGCTGGCGCTGGGAACAGTGGTACATTATTAGCTACTTTATTTGGTCCGCGTCTTGCTGAAGTAGTCGGTTGGAATGGAGTGATGGGTCTCGCTTTAATTCCGCTTTCTCTTGTATTGCTCTCATATACACTAATGGCTAAGGAACCACCAAACCAGCCAAAACCAAAACCACTCAAAGAATATTTTGCTGTATTCAAAGAACGTGATACATGGTTTTTCTGTCTACTTTACAGTGTAACCTTCGGAGGATTCGTTGGACTAGCTAGCTTTCTAAGTTATTTCTTTGTTAGTCAGTATACATTATCTCCAGTACGAGCTGGAGAGTTCGTTACAATTGTTGTCGCTGCGGGTAGCTTCCTTCGACCTGTTGGTGGGTTAATCTCAGATAAGATTGGTGGGGCGAAACTGCTTTATTTCTTATTTATTGGCATGACCATCTGTATGCTGACTGTCAGCATGTTACCACCTCTGATCTTAGTAACAGTCGCTTTATTTATTGGAATGGGTTGCCTAGGAATGGGAAATGGAGCTGTCTTCCAGCTTGTTCCGCAACGATTTCAAAAGGAGATCGGAATGGTTACAGGCATTGTTGGGGCAGCTGGAGGGATCGGTGGATTTTTCCTTCCAAACATTCTTGGATTACTAAGAGATTGGACAGGGACGTATGCCAGCGGGTTCATTGTATTCGCTATGGTAACTCTTCTATCTGTAGGTGTTCTTGCATTAGCACAAGCATCTTGGCGAAAGGAATGGCGTGTGAAGAACCCATCTAAAAAAGCAGTACAGTTATAATAAGGTAATGAAAAACGAGACGATATGGATCTTTCGTCTCGTTTTTTGATGTGCTGGTTTCGTTTAGAGTGAGGACTTTCTTTTTGTTTTATCGTCCTTAAAGGTATAATAGAAGCAAACCCAGTGCTAGGAAAAAAGGTGTGATCTGTGTGAAGTTTGAAAATCGCAAATCGATGTCCGTTACTTTGCAACAACAAAAATTAATCTCTACCCCCTTACGCTCACAAATTATCCTTCTGCTTGCAGAAAAAAATATGACGGCTAAACAGGTAGCAGACTCATTAGGAAAAACAGCTGGCAGCATCCATTATCATATCCAGCAGTTATATAAAGGTGACATTCTAGAAATTGCAGAAACCAAAGAAAATAAAGGAATTATCGAAAAATATTATCGCTCAAAGGCAATCGAATTTCATTTAGACCAAAATAAGGGGAATGAAGACGAAGCGAGTTTCAGATCAGCCTTTATTTCGTTAACTGATGATGAGCTTGAGGAATTTCATGAGGACATAAATCAGCTAATCTATAAGTATGTGAAATCAACCAGTACAGAAAGAGAACATAGTCACCCATATGAAGTTAGGTTTTCATTTCTTAAATCAAAGGATGCTGAAAAATAAGCGTGGCTTTATTGAATGGAATAGGGGAGAATACGATGAATCTTGAGAGAAAACTATTTGAAGCTGTCATGGAACTTATAGAGAAAAGATATCCATCAGGTTGGGGCGGGGCTGCTGCGGTTGCACTTGAAGATGGAAGTATTCTAACGAGTATTGCACCAGAAGTGATTAATGCTTCTACAGAGCTATGTATGGAGACAGGTGCCATTCTTGAAGCTCATAAGTTAAATAGAAAAGTAACTCATTCCTTATGTGTCGTTCGAGATACCGAGCAGGCAAAACCAAAAGTTTTGACCCCGTGTGGTGTATGCCAAGAACGACTTTTTTACTGGGGACCAGACGTCAAAGTAGCCGTTAGCCTGCCTGTTGAACCGATCGAATATAAAACATTGTCAGAGGTGCAACCATTTCACTGGTCAAAGGCGTATGGTGAAGAATTGTAGAACTTTCGTTAAGAACTTTAACCCGTAACAAGCATAGCCTTGTTACGGGTTAGTTGTGTTTGTATGTTTCTAATATGTGAGAAATGAGTTTTTGTGATGTGGCAGTTACATGATGATCTTCGTTCCAACATACGCCAATTTTTCTGCGACATTCGGTTGATTGTACAGGGATTTGTACGATTTTATTTTCCTTAGCTTCTGCAATTTTAGGTAATAAAGAAATGCCCAAACCCGAGGCAATTAGGCCAGCAATGGTCTGAACTTCTTCCCCTTCAAATGTCACGGTTGGGGAAATGCCAATCGTATGAAAGATTTGATCTGTCGTATGTCTCAGTGAATAACCTTCTTTTAAGAAGATAAATGAATCATGCTCAACTTGTTTAAGCTTTACTTCTACTTCATTTGCAAGGGGATGAGATGTGGGAAGGGTAATAAATAATTCCTCACTTTTCAAGAGTTCCCAGCGATTTTTTTGTTGTAATGGTACTTCAGATAGTAGGCAAACATCGATCTGTCCAGCATCAATAAGCTTTGTTAATGTATGAGAATTATTTTGGACAAGGTTTAATTTAATTTTAGGAAAACGAATCATGAAGGATCGAATGAGCACAGGAATGAAGTCGGGACCTAATGTATGTAAAAATCCTAGTGTCACTTCACCACTATTTGGGTCTAGCAGTTCGGCTAGCTCTTTTTTTGCCTCGTTTAATTCAAATGTAATCCGATTGACTCTTTCTAAAAATAACTTGCCGTACTTATTTAAAACGATTGATCGGCCTTTACGATCAAATAAAGGAACACCTAATTCTTCTTCTAAACGTTGAATGGAACGACTTAATGCTGGCTGAGAAACAGATAATAATTCGGCCGATTTTGTCATGTGTTCCGTACGGGCTAGTGTCTGAAAATACTCGAAATGATGCCACTCCACAATAAAACCCTCCACTCATTCATACCTTTTATGCATTGATTCTATATTTATAATACATTATACAGCATCTGTCATGACTGATAGGATGAATAGGAAGCCAAATAGAACAGATGAAGGAATGTTTAATGTGCGAATGAATGATGTTATGAAGGACACACAGTATATAAAAAAAGGGACAAAGCTTTATCATAAAACAAACTTGGCATTTTTTGTTGCAGGGTTTAACACATTTACCATTTTGTATTGTGTTCAGCCATTACTTCCTACCTTCACTCACCATTATGAGATTAGTCCAACCGTAGCAAGTTTATCACTTTCTTTGACAACTATTGCACTTGCCATAGCCATGCTTTTTTTTGGCTCACTTTCAGATGCGCTTGGTCGAAAAAAAGTAATGTTATTCTCAATGATTGCAGCCTCAATTATTTGTCTCGTCATCCCATTTAGTCCAACGTTTCAATGGTTACTTATTCTAAGAACCATACAAGGGATCGCTCTAGCAGGGTTACCTTCAATCGCTATGGCCTATCTTAGTGAAGAAATATCCCCAAAAAGTTTGGGCGCGGCAATGGGTTTATACATCTGTGGAAATGCGTTAGGTTCTACATTTGGACGCATGTTTTCAGGAATGGTGTCAGGGGTAGCTGATTGGCAGACTGCTATATTTTTAGTCGGGATCATCAGCCTTATTGCAAGCATCATATTCGGGCTCTTTTTGCCTCGATCGTCCAATTTCCGCCCTTCTAATCTTGATGTGGGAAGAATGGGTCGTTCATTAAAAGGTCATCTGTTAAATGGTAAGTTAATTTGTTTATTTATCTTAGGTTTTATCTTACTGGGAACGAATGTAGCCATGTTTAATTACATGAGCTTTACGTTGCTTGAAGAACCGTATTCACTGAGTCAATCTGTTGTTAGCTCAATCTTTCTATTTTTTATCCTAGGTATGGTAAGTTCAATTATTGCTGGGAAAATGGTAGACTCTTACGGGAAAAAAAGAACGGTAATTATAAGCCTAAGTATTGTTTTAGTAGGGGTAGCCTTAACACTTAGTTCTAATCTACTTTTGAAGTTGGGTGGAACTGCTATATCTGTTTATGGAATTTTTAGCGGTCATTCAGTGGCTAGCAGTTGGGTCGGCGCAATCGTTAGTCAAAACAAAGCGCAAGCAACCTCTCTATATCTATTCTTTTATTACGCAGGATCAAGTGTGATTGGTACACTTGGCGGAGTGATATGGTCAACAATAGGATGGAATGGTGTAGTATGGATGAATATACTTTTTATTGTCATTGCTTTCTTCATCATGAACATTTTATTTAAGAAGAGTGAAAAAGATGCAGTGGCTTAAATCGAATTAAAAGATTGGGGTAGATAGAATGAGAATGATCCAAGAGAACAAATCTTCTAGATCTCTGCTGCAAGACATTCTGACTCGACCACTTTTTGCACACTTATCTACAATGGATGAAGGTGGGCCGCGTGAATCGCCCTTATGGTTTTACTGGGACGGTGAGTTCATTTGGATGCTGGGGAGTTACCAAACAAATTCCTTTCCAAAACGAATAGAGGCAGAGCCAAGGTGCGCAATTGGCATCGTAGATTTTAAGGTTGAAACAGGGCTTGTCCATCATGTAGGCTTACGGGGAAAAGCTCATCTTGAGCCTCAGTATGAGAATCTAGTAAAACGATTGTTAAGCAAATATATGGGGGAAGTAGAGAGGTGGGATCCTAGATTTCATGCGGTTTTGGGTGACAAAGACTGGATATTTGTCAAATTTTCACCAGAGACCGTTGTGGTTAGGGATCAATCGTATTCTCTTCAATAGATGGAGTTAAAAAAAGATACAGACGATGGGTGACTGCAGCCTGATATAACTAAGTTTTTCAGTTTTATATCAGTATGTGTGATTGTTTAAAATGATATATCCCAATGTGACTTATCACTATCACAGTACTGAAAACCATCAGTTGAGAAGTTTAAAAGATTTTATTGGTATGATTCTTCTTTATCTCACAACCATTAAAATAATAAAATGACAACAATCATATTGAATAAGGAGCGTTGTATAATGTCATTAGGTTCTAATATTAGCCATAAAAGAAAATCACTAAAGTTATCTCAAGAATATGTAGCTGAACAACTGGGGACTAGTCGAAAAGCACTATCAAAATGGGAAACAAATCAATCAGAACCCTCCACGAACAATCTAATAAATTTAGCTGAATTATTCGATAGTGATATTAAAGAATTAGTTTCACCTGAGGAATATGTGAATGAAAAAAAAGACGCAGAAAATCAAATAAAACAAGATAGAAAAGATATAAACATGCAAATGTCAGCTGCCTTTGGTCGAATACTTATGTTAACTAGCTTTTTGGGTTATATTGGTGCGTTTTCTGATCCTTCTTCCTATCAACTTCCTAATTGGTATTTAACCATTTGGTGGGGTGGGATATTCTTGATTGGAGCAGTCTTAACATTTATCGGGGCAAGGGATTACTTTATTAGAAAATCAGGTCCCAAAAATGTTATATGGCTTGATTTATTATTTGTTTTTTCTTATTTTCTCTATGGACTATTGCCTTTTGAAACTGGTATAAACGGATTTATTATAATGTTTTATGGTATTGGAATTTTGAGTATCCAAAATATCAAATTTTTCATACCTACGTGGAGAAAATCAAAGTCATTTATTGAATAATTTTCCGGGTGGAAAGCTTCTGACAATAAAGGAATATTAGAGCGAATAAAAAGCAATCAGATGAAAGGGGGTGCCTCTCATTTGATTGCTTTTATTGTTGTGAAATCTTAAAAATAATCCGAGAACCAAGGTTCATTATCAGGAATAATTCGTTCCAAATACTGAATGGTTTCTTCTGAGGCAGTGAGTCGGCCAACTTCTTTTAAATTGGATGCGCGTTTGTAATTAAGTAACATGGTGCATAGCGTTTGAACATCTAGTTCAATCACATGATGCTGGGTTTTATCAGCTTCAGAAATATCTTTAGTTGTATTCCATTCAAATGAGAAGGTTCCATTATTCCACTCTAGCATAGGGTCAGTGAGGTGAATCGTTAAGCCTTCATCAACTTGTTTAGTAAAAGGAAAATCTAATAGAAATTGCTTTGCATCAACTAATCTCGCCATATAATAAGGTGAGATTTTTTCTTCAATTTCACCATCATCTAAGAAAAAGGATAGCGGTTCATTTTGAAAAATTTTACCTTCAACATAATAGACCATTGAAAAATGGGCACCAATAAAGTTCCAAAGACCTCTACGTGCATCTTCGTTGTTAAAGATCATCTCACGAACATAAAACGTTTCATTCTCAACCTTGTAGTACATATAGCCAGTAGGACGGTGTGCTTCGTCATAATAAACACACGCTGAAAGATCGTCCCGTTCCCAACGGAAATGTTCATCCCACGCAAGTTCATTTCGAATCATCGCAGCATTTTCTTTTTTTGAGAAATCCGAGTACGTTTGTTTGATATCTGAGTGATCCCACTTTACTCGTTCCATTCTTCCTTTTACTTCATAGGATTTAGGAATCTGTGTATCTCGTACTTTATACGTGATAACATCTGAAATAATTTCCCAGCCTTTTTTACGATAATAAGGAATGGAGTAAGGGTAGAGGTAGGAGATCGTCTGACCGGATTCTCTCATCTTTTGAAGACTTTGTTTCATTAGATCATTCATTAAACCGAGGCCTGCGTACTCTGGATAGGTACCTACACCAGTGACTCCACCCATTTTAAAATTCTTACCATGAATATTGACGCTAAAAGGGTATACAACCAGTTGTGAAATCAATTTTTCACCGGAAAACCACCCAAGACCGTCACATTGTTCAAGTACAGGTTTCTTCCAATCATTCGGACTTTGTCCTCTTATTTGAGCTAAGTCTTGATTAGTTACCTGAAATACATATGTTAATAAATCCGCAGACTGGTCCACGTGCTGGACTCCTATAGGTCGAATATCCAACGATCGCTTAATCTCCTGCATTGACATTCTTTTCACTGTCCTTTTTTATCCGTTTAACCTTAATGTAACACAAGTATATACAAAAACCTATCGTGTTTAAGCGATTTTACTAGTCAGAGGAAAGGATTTCATACATGTTATTAGCAATTTAGAGTCTAGTCTTAATCCGCAGTTTCTGTTTCAGTACCGAGTATAAGCGATGATGTATAGATACTATCATCATCTTCATCACTAAAAAGGTGAACTGTGAAGAGCTGAGCTTCTAGTTCTTCATCAACTTCTTCAGGTGGCGAATCAACGAAGCTTTCACTGCGGAAATCAATTTCTTCACCAATCTCAGATGAACGTTGGTCCAATTCTTCTGAATCCGCAGGGATATGTTCCTTGATTAGATCCATTGCTTCCTCATATGTTCGTTCAGGATGATCAGTTGCGGAGAAATTAAGTTGAAGGAATGCAGCTGTGTCTACTACAAATCCTGCAGCTACATATCCGGTTTCATCCGCGTAAGTGAACATAAATGTATCCTCATCTTCACCTATTTGATTTTCTCCATATTCACTTATAAATTCTTCTTCACTATCTCCAAGGCCTACCATACTGCCTCCACTACAAGCGGTTAAAGCAAAAGCTGTCCCAACGATAAATATATACTTCTTCATGCTCATCCTCCTAAAATCTGTTTTATTTATCTTTACCTGTAAAGGGGAGAGCTCAAACCTTTTTACTGGATAGAAGGAATTGAAATACTAACCAATAAGTATTGATTGAAAAATAATGCATTATCCTAAATTATGATAAAATATTCATATATATCTAGATTGATTGAACGAAGAGAGATAGCTACCTCTGTCATTTAGTTATAAAAATCTATCCTTAAATGGAGGTTGTTTAATGAATCATGTTCTTATCCTTGGTGGAACCGGTATGCTTCTTAAAGCAACGAAATGGCTAGATGAAAAGGCAGATTCCACTGTTGTTTACGGCAGGCAGATCCATAAAGATCCATGGTTGCTTCAAAGGTCAAATCAGGATGATGGATTTATTTTTAGTGAACTAGATTATAAAGATATAGGTCACTTAAAGGCGTCTATTCGTGAAGCTATAAGTGCCAATGGACCGGTTGACTATGTAGTAGCTTGGATACATGGCACAGAGCCGAATGCTTTACATACAATCCTTGCAGAATTGAACATGCTTCAAAATGAGCAGTATCGTTTATTTCATATAAAGGGTAGTGCCAGTAAGGACCCTAAAGGAATACAAAATAAAATGAACATACCAGAAAATTGCTTATATCGTGACGTTATACTGGGTTTTTGCATTGAAGGTCAGCAATCAAGATGGCTGACACATGCTGAAATATCTGCTGGAGTTATTGAAGCCATTGAATTTGATGCTCAGACGAAGGTCATTGGTACGGTTACACCTTGGGAGAGAAAACCTTAAGTCAAAGTAGCTTTGGTTTAAACTGTGAGTGTTAATTTATCCTTCAGGAGCTGAGTCTAGTGGAATGTATATGTAACAGAGATATTTTTAATATAAAAATTGAAGCTGATATAGCGGCGGACCCTTTTTGGTGTAGCCATTGCGGCTGTAATTTAGATATAGATGATTTTCCACTCTCACGTTCTCTAAAAAAAGAATTAATTAATTGGGTAACTGAATATGGAAGGTGGTTAGATTGGAGCACAGAAGAGTGGCTTCCTGGAGGAAAAAAGCTCGAAGTGGAGCATAACAGTTATGGCTTACTCTTAACTGAAAAAGTAAAGAGTGAGCTAGGGGAAGCATATTCCATTCATTTTTCTTCATCGAAAATGATTATTTAATTCGATGAAGTCTTTAAAAGGGGATTAGAATGATTAATACAATTGATTGTATAACAAGATTTATCTTTGTTGAGACAGACATAGGACAAGCCGATGTCATACTTATTCCAGGTGCCGATCACCCGCCGTTAATGGAGAGGGCTTCTGAACTATATCGAAAAGAGTTAGCTCCATTTATTCTCCCATCAGGTGGTGCCAAGCCCCATGTGAAAATGACAGAGTGGCAATACTTACGAGATATCGGGTTATCACTTGGAATTCCAAAGTCCATTATTTTAAAGGAAGACCAGGCGCAGCACACTCTAGAAAATGCAGAATTCTCTTGGCAAGTATTAAGAAAAGAAAAGATCTGCCCTAAAAAGGTTATCTTAATTTGTAAAGCGGGACATTCGCGTCGGGCATTATTGTCGTATCAGGCAGTTTTTCCAAAAGAGACAAAATTTTATATCTCAAGTGTCACTGATCGGTTTGACATTACAAAAGATAATTGGTATTTATCAGACGTAGGGATCAAACGTGTTATGAGTGAAGTGGAGAAGATAGGTAAGTTTTTTGGGCCGCTTATTTCAGGTATGTACTAAAAAATTATAATTAACGTTCGAGATTACATATAGAGAAAAGGAGGGTGATCGTTTGTCAGCTATTAAATTGTATACGATGTGTATCGTTCAGAATGAAAAGAATGAAATTCTCCTTTTAAATCGTCCGGATAATCGTGGATTTCCAGGATACATAGGACCTGGTGGAAAAGTAGATTTCCCAGAGAGTCTCACAGAAGGAGCTATTCGTGAGGTAAGAGAAGAAACAGGATTGCAGGTCACTAACCTGGAGTATAAAGGGTTGGATGAGCATGTGGATCCAAAAGAGAATGAGAGATATATGGTGTTTAATTACCTGACAAAAACGTATGAAGGTGAATTATTGGAGTTACCACCAGAGGGTGAACTGCGTTGGGTCTCAATAGAAGAAGCGATGGAGCTACCGATGCAGTGGTGGTTTAAGAGAAGATTGCCTTTATTCTTTAAACCAGAAACATTCGAAATCTATTCAAAATATGACAGTGAGTTAAAGCAAGTGCTAGAACTTTCAGTTAAGCATACTTAATAATGGGTTACATATAGCTTAGCTTACATGATGCTCAGGTGTTTTTATGTGCGGTAATTTAGAGTGGGATATAAACCCATAGTTTTGGTACTATTTAAGTCTGGCTTTCATTCAAAAATTCTCTTATACTGGGCAACGGACTAGTTTTATTTAGGGTCATAGAAAACCGTATTTAGGGAGTTTTTGTCACGTGTCTAGTAAAGTACCAGCTTCATTTACTGTTGTTATTGGTTTGATGTTATTTGCATTATTTTTTGGTGCAGGGAATTTAATCTTTCCTGCGATGTTAGGTCAATCAGCGGGTGAGTCTGTTTGGATAGCGAATGCAGGATTTTTGGTTACTGGCGTTGGATTACCTTTGTTAGGTGTCTTAGCCTTTGGATTTTCGGGGAAAGAGGATCTCCAAGCATTGGCCAGTCGTATTCATCCATTGTTTGCCCTTGTTTTCACACTAATTTTATATTTATCGATAGGTCCTTTTTTCGCGATTCCAAGGACTGGTGGGGTTTCATTTGAGGTTGGGGTGAAGCCATATTTACCTGATAGTATGGCTAGCTTGGGTTTGTTTGTATTCACAATCCTTTTCTTTGCGGTTACGTGTTTGATTTCTCTGAATCCTGATAAAATTATTGATATTGTAGGAAAAATTCTTACACCAATAAAATTAGTGTTTATAGGAATTTTAGTGATTGTGGCCATTGTGAATCCGCTTGGGAATTTCCAAGCTCCTGTTGGACCATATATAGATCAACCGTTTTTTAAAGGATTTCAAGAAGGCTATCTAACGATGGATACATTAGCTTCTTTTGTTTTTGGGATTATGATTATTCAGGCTATTAAGCAAAAAGGTGCCAAGACAACGAAACAATTAATGAGTGTTTGTTTAAAGGCAGCTACGATTGCTGCTGTTATATTGATGGTCTTGTATACCTCTTTTGCTTTTTTAGGTGCTTCCAGTGTCGAGCGAATAGGATATGCAGATAATGGAGGCACAGTATTAGCTGAGGTTTCTTCCATCTATTTTGGTCAATACGGTGCATTGCTTTTAGGATTAATGATTACGATTGCCTGTTTAACTACGAGCGTAGGACTGATCACGTCTTGCTCAACTTATTTCCATAAACTCTTTCCGAAATTATCATATAAATCGTTTGCCATCTTGCTTTCTGCCTTTAGTATGGTCGTGGCTAATGTAGGGCTTACACAGTTAATCGCCATTTCAGTTCCTGTGATGACCGTAATTTATCCCGTAGCAATTATATTAATCTTTCTTACCTTTTTACATCCATTGTTTAAAGGCAGTCGATATGTTTATCAAGGGTCTATTTTGCTTACATTAGTGGTCAGTTTATTTGATGGTCTGAATGAAGCAGGGGTAACGATCGCA
The DNA here is from genome assembly GCF_030813245.1 of Alkalicoccobacillus murimartini. Classification (GTDB taxonomy): domain Bacteria; phylum Bacillota; class Bacilli; order Bacillales; family Bacillaceae_D; genus Alkalicoccobacillus; species Alkalicoccobacillus murimartini. The sequence continues at coordinate 461,610 of NZ_JAUSUA010000001.1, forward strand.
TTTATCCATGAACTATTTGTAAGCTTCTTACCTTTCTACGAGGTTGGACTTGGATGGATTGTTCCAGCTATCATTGGTGGGTGTATTGGATATCTTCTTAGTCTAATGGTGAAAGACCAGCAATCAACCGTAAGTTCATAAAGATCATTAAAAGCTTGTTCCAGTAAAGGGAACAAGCTTTTTTGTGGTAGGGTTTGGAGTGAAGTCATTCAACTGATTTCATTTTTATTAGATATCAAGGGGGGAAATAGAGTGAAAAGGGCATGGAATTAGTAAAGAAAGTTAGATATCAGTAATGAGAGATAAAAATCAGTAAAGAGAATAGATATATCAGTAGTGAAGGCTAGAAATCAGTAAAGAAAGAGATTTGTAAATGAGCAGACAGAAATTATGCTAGAGCTTAAGCAAGAACAATAGACAAAGCACTATAAACTAACAATAAACTCATAATAATATTAAAAGGTTTTCTATATTGAACCAAATACTTTTGGAGTATTGTTCCAAACAGGCTCCATGTAAACGTGCTTACTAAACCAACAAATCCTAAAAACATAGAGAAAAGTAAGTAGTTAATTGCTGTTTCATAGTAAGGGAGGATAAAGGTTGTTACGACAGTGATGCTAAATAATATCCCTTTTGGATTCACAAATTGTAATAGGATTCCGATCGTGAAGAAACTTTTTGTCTTTTTCATTTTTTCATTACTTGCTTTGCTTGTGAGTATTTTATAGGCTAAGTACAACATATATCCTACTCCTAAGATGGCTAACGGCATTTCAACGATAGGTAGATACTTTATAAGGGTCCTATTAAAGAAACTACTTAATAATGTAAGTAGAAAAAAGCCAAGTCCTACACCTAAACTAAATCTGGCTGTCTTTTTTAAGCCGTAATTTGTAGCCAATGCCATTGCCGTAATGGTATTTGGCCCTGGAGTGAAACTTGTTACAAAGACAAAGACTAAAAAAGAAAGGATATACATAGAAGCCTCCCATTGAATCGTGTGTTATAATGACCAAAATGAACTATATAACGCTGTGCTTTTTATTATACATAACGGTCTATATATTGTATATAGGGGAAGGTATGTGCAAATGGAGGAAATTCATCAGATTCTTGCGAAGAATTTAAAGGCAATGAGAGAAAAGGAAAAATTAAGTCTCGAAAAATTGTCTCAATTAAGTGGCGTTAGTAAAACAATGATTGGTCAAATAGAGAGAGGAGACTCAAGTCCTACTCTGACGACAATATGGAAAATAGCTAATGGTTTAAAAGTTTCCTTTACCTCATTAGTTCATAATCCGCAGCCTGATAGTAAAGTGATTTTAAAAGAAGATGTTCAACTAATATCAGAAGCCAATGGACGTTTTAAAGCATATCCTTACTTCCCATTTCAAGATGATCGGAGATTTGAAATATTTACAATTGAAATGGAAAAAGAAGCAATACGTGAGTCAACTCCCCATAAAAGTGGAACGGAGGAATACATCACTGTTTTTGAGGGAGAACTGACCGTTATTGTAGGGGAGAGCAAGTATACATTAAAAAGCGGGGATTCTATTAGGTATAAAGCTGATCGACCACACACATATGCTAATAATGGAGACCTTTTAACAAGGTTTAATATGACGATTTATTATCCTGGCTAAGTATATACCTCAACAAAAAAACCAACGTTCTCTTAGTGAGAATGTTGGTTTTCCTTTATCTATTCAAAAAAATATACGAATCAACGCCATAGCCACGACCCCAGTTATCACTGTATAGGATAAGCTTTTAGTCCAGATCGCAACAAACAGAGTGGGGATGCCTGCAAAGAACGCGGTAAAGTCTAAACGAATAGATCCGTGTTCACTTTCCATTAATAATTCATCCATAACTAAGGCGGTTAGAATACAAATCGGGATATACGAAAGCCATTTTAGGAAGGACTCTGGCAGTTCTAGTTTTCTAACAAAAATGAATGGAAGAATTCTTGGAATGATTGTGACGAGAGCACAACCTATTAAGATCCAAAACATGTAGGAACTCATCATTTATCTGTTACCACCCCAATCGTTGCAGCAATCACTGTAGATAACAGCACAGCGATATGTGAAGGCATTATCATACTAAGGCCAACCATCAAAAGTATGACGTAGGTCATTACTAATAGGTAATGTTTTATTTTTGATTGTAATACGTTCTCTAATTGTAAGATAAGTAAGGCTACAAACATCGCTGCAAGCGCATAATCTAACCCTAATGCCTCAGGGTTAGAAATCCATTGACCCAACACTGCCCCAAGAATAGTTACGGCAATCCAACAAAGGTATGCAGTGATATTTAAACCATTCATCCATTTATCATGTAAATAAAGCTGTTTAGAAGCTTTTGTAGTAGCTACTCCAAAGGTTTCATCTGTCACAAGCGCCCCAATACCTATATTTTTTAATAAAGAATATTGCTTGAAATAAGGAGCGATTGTAAGGCAAAGCAAAAGATGTCTCAGGTTTACGACAAATGTAGTCAGAATAATAGCGGCGATAGGAGCCTGCGCAACCATTAATGCACAGATTATAAATTGTGCAGACCCTGCGTATACCAAAATGGATAAGCAGGCAATTTCCCATACGCTTAGATTAGAGGCCGTGCCAACGATACCAAAGGCAAAGCCAACACTCATGTAACCAAATAAAGTAGGTACACAATCTTTAAAGCCTTGAAGATACGTATCGTTTTCATTTAAAAGTACATCTGTTTTTTGTAGTTCCATAACGATAGTCCCTTCGCGTTCAATTTCTTAACAACTCTTAGAATATGTTCTTTACATTAGCAGTATTATTGTATGGTTTCAATGTTATAATTGTATGCAAGACAATATGTGAGGGGACCTTCTAAATGCCCGTTAATTCATTTGATGACTATTTGTTAACCTGGAAACCAGAGAAATCTAAACTTTCTTCTCCTTTGTATCGTTCAATTGCAAGTATGTTGGAATACGACATTATTAATGGCTTTTTACTCCCACATACAAAGCTACCTCCTCAAAGAGAGCTGGCGGATTATCTAGATATTAACCTGAGTACAATGACAAGAGCTTTTAAGCTGTGTGAAGTAAAGGGGTTAATCTATGCGATTACTGGAAGTGGAACGTATGTAGCGCCAAGCGTACGAAATGCAATTTATAGTAAAGAGTATCAAAACATCATTGAAATGGGTATTATTCACCCAATAGATGAAACAAATAAGATGGTCTCTGATACGGTAAAGAATATCGTAAATAAAGATTACCTGGAAAGTTTACTCAATTATAGTTACCCACTAGGAATGCCCTATCATCTGATGGCTGCAAAAAAATGGATAGAAAAAGCTAATCTAGATATGAGTGTTGATAACATCTCCATTACCTCGGGAGGACAGAATACATTAGCTTTGGCGTTAACTACCATGTTTAATCCTGGAGATAAATTGGCTGTTGATGTATATACCTATCCAAACTTTATTGAGTTAGCTAACCTTCTTCATATTCAGTTGGTTCCAGTAAAGTCTGATGAGACAGGTATGATTCCAGCTGAGTTAGAGGCAGTATGTAATCTAGTACAAGGCGTTTATTTAATCCCTACATGTCAAAACCCTACGGCGGTTACGATGGATATGCAACGTAGGAAAGAGCTTGCGAAGATCATTAATACTCATCGGCTGACATTAATAGAAGACGATATTTTTTCATTTTTAGGAGAGGAGAATCTTCTTCCTATTTCTCATTTTGTTCCTAATCATTTTGTCTATGGAATAAGTACATCCAAATCAATTAATTCTGGGTTGAGAATTGGTTATGTTGCCTATTCTAATCAATTTATAGATAAGATCCAAAATGGAATTTTTAACTTAAACGTGAAGACATCTTCATTTAATGCAGAAGTGATAACAGAACTAATTAATAACGGTGTAGCCGAGCAAATTGTCTTACGGAAAAAACAGTTGATTCAAGAAAGAAATAAGATCTATACAAAATATTTTAATATACCAGCAAATGAGCTAAAGTTAAGCTTTTTTCGCTGGCTTCCAATTCCTTTAAAAGCTGCAGTTAATATTGAGGCCCGTGCTTTAGAGCAAGGAATTCAAATCTATCATTCTGATCGATTCCTAACAAAAAAACATTCAGAAGCTCAGTTTATTCGTCTCTCCATATCTTCTCCAAAGGATACGAATGAATTAGAAACAGGGCTACTTACCCTAAAGAACATGTTAGGAAATACAATGAAATAGATGGAGTTTTAAAATTTAAATGATGCTACAGCGATTAGTAGGAAAAATAATAGTGAAGTACGATTCTTAAGGCGCATACCACGTATAACTGGTATGTGTTTTTCTCATTTTAACTGACATAAATCAATAGAATCTTTAATTCTTATTAAAGAATAATGTGGATTAGACGATATTAAGATTGTTGCAATATACAGAGGTTTTATCCCGGGGATTCAAACAAAGTAATGGATGTTGCGAAATAAAACAAGTAGGGCAGGGAACGGAATTATATGAGTAAAAAAGAAAAGCAGTCCAAAGGAACGTTTATGTCACTAAGAACTAAATTAATTATGGCTTTTAGCATTGTTTTACTTTTGCCGAGTCTTATTATTGGTCTAAGTTCTTATTATAGTGCAAGTACGAATGTTAATCAGCAAATGATCGAATCAACAAAAGAAAGTTTACTTATTATTGATAATACAATTGGTAACTTTATTAATACGCAAGAAGAAAATATTTCTTATATTGCGGATGCAAGTGTTGTGGAGAATGGTTTTCTTGAAGAGGAAACGCCTGAGCAACGTATATTACTAGATACGTTTCAAAATACAAAAGGGGATGTAGAACAGACTTTTGTTGGAACAGAGGAAGGGAATTTTATGAATTCACCAACTTCCTTCCAAAATCCGCCTGATTATGATCCTCGTGAACGACCTTGGTATCAAACAGCTATGGATGCTGGTGGAGAGGTTATTATTACTCCTCCTTATATCTCAGCTTCTTCAAATGAACCTGTTACGACGGTTGCACGTATGACAGCGGATCAGCTTGGAGTGGCAGCGCTTAATCTTAAACTTAGTGTTATTACAGAAATGTTAAATGAGATCTCTGTAGGTAAAGAGGGCTATATCTTCTTGCTAGATCAAAACAATATGTACATCTCGCATCCGACTGAAGAGTTAGGAGAAGAAGCAGATGAAGCGTTTCTTAAATTTCAGGATTCTGTAAGCGGTCAAATTGACTATACATATGAGGGCCGTGAGCAAACGCTTAACTATTTAACAAATGAAGAGACAGGCTGGAAGATGGTTGCTGCAATGTATAAAGAAGAAAGCCAAGAGACCATGGCACCAATCTTTAATACAACGGTGATTGTGATGGCCGTATCTATTATTAGTGGAGCGGTTCTTATTTTCTTCTTGTTACGTTCGATTATTGGTCCAATTTACCGATTAACGAATGCAGCAGAACGAATGAGTCAGGGAGAACTTGGAACAGAGTTCTATGTAAACCCTACTCGTAATGATGAAATCGGACGATTGAGCAAAGCCTTTGAAAAAATGAGGTACTCGTTATCATCAATGGTTTCAAATGTTCAAGATAAGGCTCAGCATCTAGCGGCGTCATCTGAACAGCTTGCTGCAAGTACAGAAGAGAATACAAGAGCAACAGAGCAAATATCTAACGAAATGCAAGAGATGGCAACAGGTGTGGATTCACAGATGGAGAGCATTCATCAAGGGAGTCGTGTCTCTCAAGAGATGTCTAAGTCTGTTCATACGGTTGCAAGTCGCTCCGAACAAGTACAACACACGACATCTAATGCATCAAAGGTTGTAGACAAAGGAAACGATGCAATACAAACCAGCATTGAGCAAATGACACAAATTAAAGGAACGGTACTTGAACTCTCAAGCAGTGTTGAAGGACTTGGAAATCGTTCGAATGAAATCAGCAAGGTTGTTGATGTCATTAAGAGTATTGCAGAACAAACGAATCTTCTTGCACTAAATGCAGCAATTGAAGCAGCACGTGCAGGTGAACAAGGAAAAGGATTTGCTGTTGTCGCAGAGCAAGTTCGTAACTTAGCTGAACAATCAGCTGAATCTACTCAAATCATCAGTGACATAATTCAATCCATACAATCTGAGACGTCCAAAACGGTGAAGAAAATGGGTGAAAGTACGAGTCAAGTTGAGAAGGGTATTGAAGTTGTAAATATCGCTGGAAAATCGTTCACTGAGATGAAAAAATTCATTGATGAAGTGGCTGATGAAGTAAGTGAAGTTTCAAATCAGACTAAATCAATGGCTTCAGGGACTGATCAATTCGTACGCACCTTCAATGAGATCCTAGCTATTTCTGAAACGACTTCAGCTAGCACGGAGAATGTATCAGCTTCAACGGAAGAGCAGTTAGCCTCCATGCAAGAAATATCCGCATCGGTTACAACACTAACTGGATTAGCAGAAGAGTTACAAAACCTTGTTCAGCAATTTGATGTAAATGAAAAAGAATAAAATGAATGACTATAGATTTGAGACAGAAATGTCTCAAGTCTTTTTTTATGAAGATTACTTTAAGATTAAAACATTACCATCAACCTTAAAATTATCATGTTTTCGATTGTATGAAAACAAAGTACGATATAAATGTAAGGGCTTACAAAAAAGGGGGATATAGATGAATAAATTACTTAAGGTATCTATGTTAGCAAGTGTCCTGGCTATTGCCGCATGTAGCAATAATGAGGCGGCCAACAAAGAGAGTAAGTTGGAACCAGTTGAATCTGCTTCTGAACTACCGGAGAAATTCGAAGAACCTGTTACGTTAGATTTAATCAAACATGTGTCGGGAGATATTTTTTTCCGAGATGGAGAAACGATTGAAGATAATGTTCATACAAAGTGGGTTAAAGATACCTTTAATATTGACCTTAACTACATGTGGACGACAAGTGGACCAGAGGATACGTTTGATACAAAATTACAGCTTAGTATGTCAGCAAATGAAGAACTACCATCCATATTAGCTTTAAGAAGTGAGATTACTCAGGACTTAATCGATTCTGGCAGAGTCAAAGAGGTTGGAGAGATCTTCGAAAAATATGCGTCACAAACTTGGAAAGATGCAATGGAGGCTGATCCACATGCATGGGATTCTTATACAAGGGAAGATGGCCGCTACGCTATACCTATCTTAGATTATGAAATGAATGGTGACACTGTTTTATTTATTAGACAAGATTGGTTAGATAAACTTAATCTGGATGGGCCAGAAACAATGGACGATGTAGAGGGAATTATGGACGCATTTGTAAATGAAGATCCTACTGGAACTGGAGAAACAACTTATGGTTTGGCAGTTGGTTTTGCTAATGCTCTGAATACGTGGATGTCAACGGCAGATTGGGTGTTTGGTGCTTATGGAGCAATGCCTGATCAGTGGAATCTTGCAGATAATGGGATGCTTGAACATGGATCAATTCAACCAGAAGTGAAAGAAGGATTAGAAACAATGAGAAATTGGATGGAAGAAGGATATATTCATCCAGAGTCTGGACTATGGGACGAAGGGAAAGCTGGAGAACTATTCACTTCTGGTAGAGCGGGGATTATAGCTGGCCCACATTGGATGCCAGATTGGCCACTAAGTGAATTGCTCGATAACGTGGATGGTGCAGAATTCAAGGCCTATGAAATTCCAACAGGTCCTAATGGTTTTTCTGGACGATCTACTGGTATAACATCTCAAAATGGATCTGTCATGATCAACGAAAATGCTACGGAGGAAGAAATACAAGCTTTTTTTGTTTATCAGAATTATTTATTCGAAAATTATGCGAACCCAGAAGTGGGAAGCGAGTTTGAGTATGGATTTGCAGAAGGCTATGATTACTCTTTTGAAGGAGACGAGGTTAAATATCGTGATGATGAGATACCGGGTGGTCGCATAGATCCTGTTAAATATACACTTACCTTCGATGGTGCTAGAATTCCATCCTTGTATATTAACACATTGGCCGATTTTGCAAGAGGAGACGAACCTGAGACACCATTTGAACACAAAATGTATTTACAATATCCAGAGGAAGCTTGGGAAGGCGCTAAGATTGTTGTAGATGGTGAATATAAGCAAATCCCAGGTATGTTTACTGGCGCACCTACTCCTACGATGTTATCAAGACAGGACACATTAGATACAATGCTTTCAGAATCATTTAGCAAAATGATCTATGGAGAATTGTCATTAGATGAATTTGATTCAACTGTGGAAAAATGGAAAAGTTCTGGTGGTGAGGATATCACAAAAGAAGTGAATGAGTGGTACGAAACCGTTGAAGAAAACCGTGAGTAGAAAATCTCCCATTCATACCCTAATAAGCTAAAATAGAGTATGGAAGGGAGACTATTATGAGGAATAAATTAACTCTGTTTAAGAAAGCAGTTATTGTCTTACTAATATTATTGATTCCAACACTTATATTGTATAGTTACTCAAATTATGTGACGGAACAGGTAATAAAAGAAGAAATTCATTCTCGTAACGTAAATCGATTAGAAGTCTCTGCCAACCGCTTAGACGCTGACTTAGAGCAAATCTCTCAATTCTTGATGGCACTAAGCATTGACTCGGACATTAGCAGTCTACGAAATATTGATCTCTATAGTCCTTATGATGCAGTGGTTCTTAAAGAAAAAGTCTCAAATAAATTACTCACATACCAACAGTTGAGCAGGTTATTAGTGGATGTTTCTATCTATATGCCTAACAATGAAAGCGTTATTACGACGATGGCTACATTTCCAGGTCAGCCCAATGATTTATCTGAGTCATGGTCATATATTTCAGATGTAGAAAATTCAAGAGAGATATGGACTAACGAGTATTTTTTGCGCCATGTAAGGTACCCAACTAATAATCAGCAAATAGGAAACGAAGTTGTGATAGAGGCGAGGGTTTATGTGGATAGCATCAGGAAACATCTAGCAGAATTAGAATCAGCAGATCTGAATGATGCTTTTTTGATTCACAATCAATTCGGAAGAATAACCTCAAGAAATCATACGTATAAACCAGAAAATAGTAATATGAAGGAAGAAATGAAAGGTGATAGTGGAACACTGCAGCTTACTTATAATGGAAAGCAACACCTTGTAAGTTATGTTCAATCAGAAGCATTAGGGTGGACACTTGTAGATTATGTTCCATTGGAAGAAGTTCTTTCTCCTGTCTATAAGAGTAGGCACCTTTTATATGGGTCCGTTGCTCTAATGGTGCTACTTGGCTTTATTTCTGGATGGCTATTGTACAAGAATATTCATATTCCAATCCGTCAATTAAAGGATGGTATTAAAAGAATTAAGCGGTCTGATTATTCTGTTCGAATGGAGATCGGGATCCAAAATGAATTTAGCTCTCTTATGAGTGGATTTAATGAGATGACCGTGCAGATTCAAACATTAATTGAACAAGTGTATGAAGAAAAGATTCGTTCTCAAGAAGCATCTCTTAAGCTTTTACAGGCCCAAATTAATCCACATTTTCTCTATAACTGTTTGTTTTACATTAAGAATATGGCGAAAGTACAACAAACCGATGCAGTCGAAGCGATGGCTTTGCACCTTGGACAATATTTTCGATATCGAACAAAAGTCGAAGAAGAAAATACACATCTGTCGGAAGAGATGGATCTTATTAGTACGTTTCTCGCCATTCATTCTTTAAGAAAACGTTCACTGACTTACTCTATTTCTATTCCAAAACAAATGGAAGACTTGATCATACCAAGGCTACTTATACAGCCTATTGTTGAAAATGCGGTTGTACATGCTATTGAGAAACTTGAGGGTAATGGTCACATTACTATAACTGGAGGAATACTCAAAAACGGCTATTTTGTCGCTGTAGACGATAATGGTAAAGGTTTAATGGATCATGAACGTAAGGTATTAAAGAATGAGTTGGAATTAGACGAAATGCTTGAGGGAAGTTACGGAATGAGAAATGTTCATCACCGTTTAAAAGGAAGGTACGGTGGAACTTCGGGCCTCTCTATAGAAGAGTCAAAACTTGGCGGGCTTCGTGTGGAATTAATTTGGGAGACGGGGAAGTCAGATTAAGGGGATGCGTTTATTTGTATACACTTTTATTAGTTGATGATGAAGAAGCAACTCTACTTGGGATAAGAGCTCTACCATGGGAGCAATTATGTATTTCAAAAGTACTGCTCGCTTATTCAGCTAGAGAAGCACTAGAAGTACTGGAAACAGAGAAAGAAGTACATGTTGTTGTTACAGATATCTGTATGCCAGGAAAAACAGGAGTTGAGCTTTTATCGGAAATAGAAGTTAGGGGATACCAAACAAAAGGTTTGCTTCTTTCTGGTCATGCGGACTTCACATATGCTAAGCAAGCTATAAGAGCCAACGCCGTAGATTATTTATTAAAACCATGCTCAGATAAAGATTTAATGGATGCTGTTCAGTTTGCAATTAAAACAAGTCTAGAGGAACGTCAAGCAATAGTTGAGAGGAATCAGTTGGTTGCTCAATTCAGTCATAACCCTGTATTCCTGGGTGAGACTTTATTAAAGAGTTGGCTTCAATCAACTAATTCTCTGGAAACTATTCAACAACAAATCAACAAATATCAACTTCCAATCAATCTAAATCACTTATGCATGTGGCTCAACATTCAGAGTAATGAAATGAAAGATTTTTCATTTATAAATGGAGTTGTTGCGGAGTTCCTTTCTGACTTTTCTTTTCAAATGATTATGAATGAGTCGTCATCAAGCATAAAGGTGTTACTTTTTTGCAACAAAGATCAAATAGAGTGGGAAAAGAAAATAAGGTATGATCAGCTTCCATATTTAAAAAAAGAGTTATTTTTCAGATTAAAAGGGAGCTGTTCCATACAATTGACCGAACCATTTATTTTTAGTGATCAGCTAAGACAAACTTTTGAACTGATGGAGAATACGGATAATCAAGAATTCATTTTAGCAAATAAACCCGCTGCGGAGCTGCTAGTTGATCGCGTTCATCAATTTGTATATCAACATTTAGATAAGCACCCCACTCTTCAGGATGCAGCAGACCATTTAAATGTGCACGCTGCGTATCTCTCAAAAATTTACAAAGATGTTTCAGGTGAGAACTTCTCAGATTATACACATCGGTTAAAGATGGAGAACGCTGTTCATTTATTAGTTCACACAAACAAAAAAATTAATCAAGTTGCCACCATTTTGGGCTATAGCGATTCTTCCTATTTTATTAAAGTGTTTAAGAAGTATTTTAGCAAAACGCCTCAAGAATTTAGAAGTGGGTAAGAAAGAAAGGAATGTGATCATTTAGTGGGCCCTGTAACTAATCAAGAAAAGCAGTCTGTTCCTAAACAGCCTTCTATCAAAAAGAAACAAAGTTGGAACCTAAAACGAAATTGGCCATTACATGTTTTAGTTATGCCGGCAATTCTTTTGGCTCTTGTATTTAATTACGTACCACTAGGCGGTATCGTGATGGCTTTTCAAGAGTACAAACCTTGGCTTGGTTTTAGTGGGTCTGAGTGGGTAGGGGTAGATCAATTTAAGAGAATTTTTGAATTTAGTGAGGGCAGACAAGTTATATGGAATACTCTTGTCATTTCCAGTTTTAAAATTGTATTTCAATTAATCATTCCAATTATATTTGCATTGCTTTTAAATGAAGTTCGAGTTATGGCATTTAAGAGGTCCATCCAAACGTTGGTCTACTTGCCACATTTTCTTTCTTGGGTGATTCTAGGTGGAATCCTACTAGATCTTTTAAGTGTTGATGGTGGATTAGTGAATCAGTTACTTAACTTTTTTGGGATGAAATCGATCTTTTTTCTCGGTGATGGAGACTGGTTTCGAGTAACCGTAATTGCAAGTGACGTATGGAAGGATTTCGGATTCTCAGCCATTATTTTTTTAGCTGCACTTGCGGGCATTAATCCCAATCTATATGAAGCAGCTGTTGTTGACGGAGCAAACAGATTCCATCAGGTTCTATTTATTACGTTGCCTGCTCTTTTGCCCATTACAATAGTAGTTGCAACACTTGCTTTAGGTAATATTTTAAATGCTGGATTTGACCAGATCTTTAATCTTTATAATCCACTTGTTTATGACAAGGGGGATATTATCGATACGTATGTGTATCGTCAGGGATTACTTGGAGGAAATTTTAGTTATGCCACAGCTGTAGGTCTATTCAAATCAGTCATTGCTTTTATATTAATTGTTATAGGTTATCGTTTAGCCTATAAATATGCCAATTATCGCATCTTTTAGGGAGGAATGAGTATGAACCACACTAGTACAGCCTATCGAATATTCAGTATTTGCAACATCATCTTTTTATCTTTATTAGGACTGGTTTGCATCATTCCTCTTATTCATATATTAGCTGTTTCATTTAGTGCACCAGCACCTGCTAATGCGAATTTGGTACGATTTCTACCGATAGATTTTACAGTATCAGCATGGCAACAAACGCTTGGAAATGATAACTTTTTAAGAGCACTATGGAATGGCGTAACAAGGACAGTGTTAGGTACAGTTGTAAGTCTTGCAACAATCACTCTTGCAGCATATGCATTATCTAAAGAAGATCATGAGTTCAAAGGAAGGAAGTTTTACATTTATTTTCTTGTATTTATTATGTTATTTAATGGAGGTTTGATTCCTACCTATATACTTGTTCAGAATCTTGGTTTAATCAATACAGTTTGGGCATTAGTACTACCAGGGGCTGTTAATGTATTTAACCTTATTCTACTTCTCAATTTTTTTCGGACCGGAGTTCCTAAGTCACTTGAAGAGGCGGCACTAATTGATGGAGCGGGCCACTTTAGAATCTTATTTAGTATCTATCTGCCAATTTCATTACCTGCACTTGCAACGGTAGGTCTATTTACAATGGTAGGACAGTGGAATTCGTGGTTTGATGGGTTAATTTATTTAACGGATGCATCTAAGTTTCCATTATCTACATTTCTACAAACAATCATCGTACAAAACGATTATTCTCAAATGAATGTTAATTCAGATGAAATGAAAGCAATGTCCGAGAGAACAGTCCGTTCCGCCCAAATTTTTATTGGTGCTTTACCAATCATTTTAGTTTATCCATTTCTACAAAAGTATTTTGTTAAAGGAATCGTATTAGGGTCTGTTAAAGAATAATAATGCATGTAAAAGAAAAGGAAGTAAAAAAGCTTCCTTTTTTCTAAAAATAACTTGCTCAATATTTCACAATGTGATAATCTGTATTCATAGAGACACAGGAGAGGAAAGTAACCTACTCTTGTGAAGTGTTGAACAATCATATGTGATTATTTTCACAAATACATTCTATTGGAGGAATTACCATGAAAGTAATAGTTATTGGATGTACCCACGCTGGAACAGCAGCCGTTTCAAATATAGCAACTCTTCACCCAGAAGCAGAAGTGACCGTATATGAACGAAACGATAATGTCTCTTTCTTATCATGCGGAATTGCCCTTCATGTTGGTGGAGTTGTAAAACAGGCGGATGATCTATTTTATTCTTCACCTGAAAAGCTGGAACAATTAGGTGCCGTAATGAAAATGGAACATGAGGTACTGGATGTAGATACTGAAGCAAAAACCATCCGTGTGCGTAATTTAAAAACCGGAGACGAAATCATTGATCGTTTTGATAAATTAGTATTAGCTACAGGCTCTTCACCGATTGTTCCACCCATTCCAGGTGTTGGTCTTCAAAATATTCAGCTTGCCAAGAACTATCATCAGGCAAAAGAAATTATTGAAAAAGCAACAGAAGCAAACAATATTGCAGTCATTGGTGCTGGTTATATTGGTGTAGAATTGGTAGAAGCTTTTGAAGCCTATGGTAAACATGTTACGTTTATTGAAGGATCAGATCGTGTGTTAAATAAATATTTAGACGAAGAATTTACTGAGGTTGTTGAACAGGAATTAAGCGAGCATGGTGTTCAACTTGCACTTAATGAGACGGTCGAGCTATTTGTTGGTGATGATGCAGGACGTGTTAAGAGGGTTGTTACCTCACAAGCAACGTATGATGCTGATCTTGTTCTACTCTGTGTTGGATTTAAACCGCAAACAGATCTTTTAAAACATAAAGTAGATATGCTGCCAAATGGCGCGTTAATTGTGAATGACTACATGCAGACAAGTCATCCTGATATTTATGGAGCAGGAGATAGCTGCGCTGTGTATACAACCCGGCTCGGACACATGCCTATATTCCACTCGCTACAAATGCAGTTCGTATGGGTACGCTAGTTGCGCATAATATTGTGAAGCAAAACGTTAAATACAGGGGGACTCAAGGAACATCAGGTTTAAAGCTTTATGATCTTAATATGGCTTCAACGGGAGTCACTGAAGCAAATGCTTTCTTTTTCGGATTGAATGTGAAAAAAATCACAATTGATGAATCATATCGCCCTGAGTTTATGCCAACGGCTGAGAACGTGAAGCTAAAAATTGTATATGAAGCTGAAACAAAGCGTTTAGTTGGTGCTCAAATTATGTCTAAGGTTGATCTGACACAAGCTATGAACACATTATCTGCGTGCATTCAGCAGAACATGACGATTGAAGATTTGGCTTTTGTTGATTTCTTCTTCCAACCTCACTATAACCAGCCTTGGAATTATCTAAATAAAGCTGCCTTAAAAGCGATGGAGCAAGAGCAAGGTCAGTTGGTAACAGTTTGATTACTACGATCAAAGGAGTATGTGTTTCCTAAACAGGAACCATACTCTTTTTTGATTAAAAAAAGTCTAAGCACAATTTAGTCTTCCAGAATCTTATTTATGATAAAATGGATTTTGTTTCATACTACATAATGACGGTAGTTTGTTTTTATAGAGTGAAGGGTTGGTACACCATGGATGTCATGTATATCGTTTTATTGTTGTTCTTTATTATTGGGTTATCTAATGTCATTCAAAGATTTGTTCCGTTTGTTCCTCTTCCTTTGGTTCAAATTGCGATAGGAGTAGTCATCTCGATCAGTCCATCGGGGCTTCATATTCCTCTTGAGCCAGAGTTGTTTTTTGTTTTGTTTATAGCACCTTTGCTATTTAATGATGGAAAAGTAACCCCTCGAGATGAGTTATGGAAGCTTAGAAGACCAATTCTTCTTTTAGCGCTTGGGCTGGTGTTTGCGACAGTAGTAGTTGGTGGATTATTTATTCATTTTCTTATTCCATCGATTCCATTGCCAGCGGCGTTTGCACTAGCGGCTATTTTATCGCCAACGGATGTTGTAGCTGTTGGTTCCATTGCAAGTCGAATGAGAATGCCTAAAGGAATTATGCGACTTCTTGAAGGAGAAGGCTTGATGAATGATGCATCTGGTCTTGTTGCTTTTAAATTTGCAGTTGCAGCAACGGTGACAGGCTTTTTCTCAATCTACCAAGCAGCTGGGAGCTTTTTGCTTATTGCGATAGGTGGGTTAGTATCTGGAGCTCTAATGGCGCTATTAATTATTTGGATAAAAGTTTTATTGCGTCGTTTTGGACTTGAGGATATTACCGTTCATATGTTAATACAAATTATTACGCCATTTGTTATTTACATATTAGCTGAGGAACTAGGGTTCTCCGGTATTTTGGCAGTTGTTGCTGCAGGTGTTGTTCATGCCGTAGAACGAGAGCGCTCAGAGTCACGAACACTCGAACTCCAAAAGGTATCGGACAATACCTGGTCGGTCATTCTGTATATCTTAAATGGTTTAGTGTTTGTTTTGCTTGGTCTGCAAGTACCTGATGCAAGCAGAGTGATTTTTTCTGATCCAACTTTCAGTAACTGGGATGTAATCTGGTATATTTTCGCCATTACAGCCGTGTTATTAGCGCTTCGCTTTATTTGGCTAACGCTATTTTGGAGAAAAATAAAACCACTACTAACTTTTAAGGAAAATGATCTAGCTAAATTTCGTGCTATTACTACGTTAACGGTTTCTGGTGTGCGTGGAGCTGTAACGTTAGCTGGTGCTTTCTCTATTCCGTATGTTATTGGTGACGGGTCTGCTTTTCCAGAGCGTGATCTGATTATCTTTTTAGCGGCCGGCACAATTCTTCTGACATTAATCATTGCCAGTGTCTTTTTACCATTATTGGCTAAGCAGACTGCTGGAGAGAGTATGGATCAAAAACAACTTGATTTTGAACAAGCTGCAAACAGAACCTGGCAGGAGGGACGTACCTATCTGCAACATTTGAGGACTTCTGAAAATCGTGTGGCTTATCGTAGGTTAACGAGAGAATATCTGCAAGCTTCTGGAGATATCTTTTTTGGAAATGGGTCAAGCTGGGACTTTAGCTTAAAAAGAAAAGAACAGCATGTTCGTTTTCATGCGATGCAAACAGAGCATCGACTTCTTGCTGAAGAACTTAAGACAAACGACCAACTTTCGGATGCAGCTATTGCTTATCTCGAATTACGCTTACAAATGATTGATGAAGTTCTTAGTCATAAAACATGGTTCTCCCTGTTTGCAATTCGTTTGAAACGATTAGCTCAGCGGGTAGTACCAGGTACAAAGCATAATAACTTAAGCACGGCTGATGGCAAGGTCATTCGAGAGATTCTCTCCAAAGTCTATACACAGATCATTAGTGATCTGCAGAAAGGACTCAAGTCAGAGCAAAATCATGCAGCATGCTTAAGTTTAATACCACTTTATGAACGCGTTCTTCATCATATCAGTGAATCTGATCATGCTGTTGATCCGGTCATTGAACATCAAGTATTGGACCTTCATTATCAAGTAATGGAAGAGATGCGTAGAGTGACACAACAGCTCTTCCAGGAAAATAGTATATCTAGAGAAACAACTCAGAAACTACGTAGATACTTAAACTACGTAGAGGCCGCTGTGGCAGAAAATGCGCAGACACCGGCAGATCATTAAGATTAAAAAGAACCTTCACCCTTTTTTAAAAAGGTGGAGGTTCTTCATATATCCATTTAATCACTTTTTGATCATTTTACATCGTTCAAGTAACTAAATGTGGCTTGACTCTGTTTAAAAAGGGAATAGTAAAGAACAGATAAAAAGAAGGAGTGTTCTTTATGAAAGCAGTTGTCATTAATCAATATGGAAACAAAGAGGAGTTAAAAGAACAGGAAGTACCTAATCCTCAACCGGGAAAAGATCAGGTAATCGTAAAGCTAGAAGCGACATCAATTAATCCAATTGACTGGAAGCTTCGTGAAGGATATCTAAAAGGGATGTTTGATTGGGAGTTTCCGATCATACTCGGCTGGGATGCAGCGGGAGTTATCTCAGAGGTTGGGTCGGACGTAACCAAATGGAAAGTTGGTGACCGAGTATTTAGTCGTCCCGACACAACAAGAAAAGGCACGTACGCTGAATATACGGCTGTAGATGAGCACCTGTTGGCACGTGTTCCTGATTCCACTTCATTTGAAGAGGCAGCAGCAGTTCCTCTTGCTGGTTTAACAGCTTGGCAAGCGCTGTTTACTCATGGTGAGTTGAAAGAAGGAGAATCAATTCTCATTCATGCGGGTGCAGGAGGAGTTGGTGTTTTTGCCATCCAGCTGGCTAAACACTTCGGCGCGCATGTCATAACGACGGCTAGTGAGAAGAATCATGAACTATTGTATTCACTAGGCGCAGACCAGGTTATAGATTACAAAAAAGAAGACTTTAAGGAGATCGTGTCAGAAGTTGACGTTGTGTTTGATACGATTGGAGGTCAAGTTGAAGAAGATAGTTATCACGTATTAAAAAAAGGAACAGGTCGATTGATTTCTATTGTAGGAGAGCCTAATCAGGAACGCGCGAAATCACTTGATATAAAAGCCAAAGGAATTTGGCTTGAGCCAAGTGGAGAGCAGCTGCAAGAAATGGCTGACCTTATAGAACAGAAAAAACTAAAGGCAATTGTTGGAGCAACATTTCCATTTAGCAGAGAAGGAATATATGATGCCCATGCACTAAGTGAAACACATCATGCAGTTGGAAAGATTGTTATAGCTTTTTAACTATAAAAAGGATGGAGAGATATTTTGATATCTCTCCATCCTTTTATTTAATGTACATACGACTCATCTGGTTGCTTCATCCGTTTTCGATCATATTGATTCCAGACACGTGAAATGACAATGGTAAGCAATAGCGCAGCGGCTAACCTAATGAGAAGTAGCGGCCAAACTGGGATACCTAATATTAAAAATACCAATGTGTCTTCAACAACGGCATGACAGGCTACTAGGAAGATAAAGACAATATAGAGATCTTTCTTTTTGACCTTATCTTCTTTCACCGCATCAATCATGACACCTGCTCCATACGCGAGACCAATTGAAAGTCCTGAAGCGAGCGTGATAGACGTGTTTTTTTCGACGCCAATTAATTTTGTAAGTGGTGAAAGACTAGTAGCAATGAGTTTTAGCCAATTTTTTTCGCGCATAATTTGTACAATCATCATAAGAGGAATCACAATAAGTGCGAGCTGTAAGATACCCATTAGACCTGCCGTAACGCCTTCTCCAATAATAGAAAGCCAGCCAGTAGATTCTGCTCCTACAACTGCTGCTTCTGAGCCTGAACTAAATCCGTATACTGCTTGTTCGCCCCCACCTTGCCAAACAAGATTAATAATAAATGCTGAAACAAGGGCCAGTCCTATTCTAACTGCAAGAATAATTGAGATTCTCAACCCAACCTTTGCGGCGACGGCTGATTCAATAAATAAGTTGTGAGAGAATGAAAGCATAATTGCGAGTATAAAAACTTCTTTCACCGTTAAATCCAAGCTAAGAATGGCTCCAATCCCGGCATATAAGTTAAGCGCATTTCCGATCACTAATGGAATGGCAGCTTCACCAGACAAGCCAATGACATTCATTAATGGCGCTATAAATGTAGCAAGCCAATCTAGTACGGGTGTGTAGCCTAATATGGTAACAAAAAGTGTGATTGGAAAAATCACTTTACTTAAGGTCCATGTGGTTCTAAGACCTGAGAGCAGACCTCTTTTTAGCATAAACATCATGTCCTTCCGTGCGTTAATCTACCAAATCATTATACATGATTCAATAAAGAATAATCACTTTTCTTTTTTGCGGTAAATTCGTTATAGTAGAAGGAAGGATAAAGAGAGGGTGAATGAAATGTATGTAGTGATGAATGAATTACACGTACCAAGCGAACGCAAGGAGATGTTAACAGAACGTTTTTCTCGTTCAGCAGATAATATGAGTCAGGTTCCAGGATGTATTGAATTTCTATTCCTTGATAATGAAAAGGAAGATGGAAAGCAGGTTGTTTTTACTAAATGGGAGTCAAAACAGGATTATGAAAATTGGCTAGAAAGTGATGCTTTTCAAAAAGCTCATAAAAGCAAAGGAAGCTCTGAGAAACCTGCTGCACAAACAAATGAACTCCAGGCATACACTGTAGCGCATCAGAGTTCAAAGTAATATGCGAATTGCCGCTTTTTCAGACGTCCATGGAAATGCAGTAGCGTTCGAACAGGTCCTTAAAGATATGAAAGAGATGAGTCCGGATGCCATCTTTTTTCTTGGTGATGCTGTGATGAAAGGACCTCAACCAGGAGAGTGTCTAGAGCTTCTTCAAGGGCTACAGTTGGATGTAGCGGTAAAAGGTAACTACGACCATATGTTCACTCGATTTCCTAAACCGGGATGGACCCCAGCAAATGCAAAGCAGGATATGGTTTTGCAAGCCTTCCATTATGATTTATCTTATTTATCGGAGGCACAGCAAAATTGGTTAGGTACATTACCTGAAAAAGAAAATTTGCTTGTAGATCAGACAAATATTGAATGCTTCCATGCTGCATGGAATTCATTAGTTCAGGTCACATACCCTTGGTCTGCTCCGGAAGAGATGCATCTTCTACATGAGTTTGACCAGACAGATCTCATTCTATTTGGCCATGTACATCACGCGTTTATTAGACAAGCAAATAGGAGAAAAGTCGTCAATACAGGCAGTGTCGGTCTCTCTTTTGATGGAGATCCACGTGCAAGCTATGCGATTATTGATATCGATGATCAGAACATAGCTGTTCAGCTACGAAGAGTGTCGTATGATCGGGAAAAGGTTATTGAGATTGCTCGTAATCGAAACATGCCTTATCTAGAAGCATTTGAATCAGGTATTCGTCTTGCTACATATCCATCATTTGAGAATACTAGGTAAGAACATAGCTAGCTGTAGAATGATCTTATTCTGTGGCTAGCTTTTTGTTATAGTAGGTGCTATAATATATGGTTGATGCTATTAATAATCAAACAAACAGTATATTTGCGTGAAAACATGGAATTAAGTAAACTATCGATAGAGAGAATCAATTGAAATGAGGGTATATAATGAATAAGCCATCCATATATGGATTAACAATGGAACAGTTGGCAGCTTGGCTAATGGAACACGGTCATAAGAAATTCCGTGCTTCTCAAGTGTGGGACTGGTTATATAGAAAACGTGTGACAAATTTCTCAGAAATGAATAACGTCAATAAAGAGTGTATCCAAGTGTTAGAAGATAACTTTTCCATTCAAACATTAACGGAACATGTTCGACAAGAATCAAAAGATGGAACGATTAAATTCCTATTCCGTCTGCAAGATGGAAATTTAATCGAAACGGTTTTAATGAGACATAAATACGGATTATCTGTTTGTGTAACGACGCAGGTGGGCTGTAATATCGGCTGTAGTTTTTGTGCGAGTGGATTGCTTACAAAGAACCGTGATTTAACAAGCGGTGAAATTGTAGAGCAGATCATGAATGTACAGCTTCATTTAGACGATCGAGGCCAGGAAGAACGTGTAAGCCATATCGTTGTAATGGGAATTGGAGAGCCGTTTGATAACTTCCAGAACACAGTTGATTTTCTTGAAGTGATTAAGGATCACAAAGGACTTGCTATTGGTGCTCGTCATATTACGGTATCAACAAGTGGGCTAGCAAATAAAATTTATGAATTTGCTGATCTAAAGCTACAAGTGAATCTTGCTGTTTCTCTTCATGCTCCAAACAATGAATTACGTACGAGCATTATGAAGATTAACAAAGCGTTCCCAATTGAAAAATTAATGGATTCAATCGATTACTATCTTGAGAAGACAAATCGTCGAGTCACGTATGAATATATTCTTATTAGGGACGTTAACGATCACAAAGCAGAGGCTTTGCAGTTAGCTGAGCTAATTGGGGATAAACGTCATCTGTCTTACGTGAACCTTATTCCTTATAATCCAGTTGATGAGCATGGTGACTATCAACGTAGTACGCCTGAAGCCATTTCTGAATTCTTTGATACACTTAAGAAAAAAGGAATTAACTGTGGAGTGCGTCTAGAACAGGGTGCCGATATTGATGCAGCTTGCGGTCAATTAAGAAGTAAGCAAGAGAAGAAGAAAGAAAAAGTAAACTAAAGGCATTAAAAAAAGCGCCGTCCTAAGTGGATGGCGCTTTTTGTTCGATTAGTTTAGTCTACACCTTGCATAAACTTACGGATAAATGGTGTGAAGAGGTAAAGCAGGATTCCAAGTGCAATAGCGGACCCACCAATGATACCGAAATACATGATTTCATTTTCAATACTGTAGTACTGTACAACTTGCGCATTAATGGCCTGACCAGCAGCGTTAGATAAAAACCATAAGCTCATTGTTTGTGCAGAAAATGCAGCTGGAGCTAGTTTTGTTGTAGCCGAAAGTCCAACTGGTGATAAGCAAAGTTCACCCAGTACAACAATAAAGTAACTCAAAACAAGCCACAAAGGATTCACTAAACCACTACCACCAGAAAGGTAGGCTGGAAAAAGCATAACAAGAAAAGATAAACCGGCAAATAATAAACCAATTGAAAATTTCTTAGGGATGGAAGGTTGTCTTGCTCCTAACTTAACCCAAAGCCATGCAAACACGGGTGCTAACATAATAATAAACAACGGGTTCATGGATTGAAACCAAGCGGGCGATAGTTCGATTCCAGCAAAGCTTAGCTGCGTTCGTTTATCTGCATAATTCGCAAGAATGGTTGACCCCTGTTCTTGAATGGCCCAGAACATGACCGAGGCTATAAATAGTGGGATGTATGCAAGAACTCTTGATTTCTCAGTAGGTGTTGTCTTAGGGCTACGGTACATGACAACAAAATAAACTGTCGGAATTAGAAAACCTAATATACCTATTATGCCAACAAATACGTCAAAGGTTAAGTAACCATAATAAAGGCCGGTTCCTACAAATAAAGCAATGATGATGGCTGCTATGCTGAAGAGTAAGCCAGTCCGTTTTTTTTCTGCATCATTTAACGGATTAGAAGGAAATTGTCCGGCTAGACCAAGGTTCTTAGAGCGAGTTAAAAGAAATGTGATTAAGCCAATAAACATACCTATTGCTGCCAGAGCGAATCCAAGGTGAAAATCTACCTCAGTTCCAACTGTTCCAACAATAAATGGAGAAAGAAATCCACCAAGATTAATCCCCATATAAAAAATACTGAATCCTGCATCTCTACGATTGTCCGTCTCGCTGTACAAATCACCAACAACACTTGATACATTCGGTTTTAACAAACCAGTTCCAAGTACAATCAGAACCATGGACACAAAAAACATCGGGACACTTCCTGGAATAGCTAAAACGATGTGTCCAAGCATAATGAGGACACCGCCATAAAAAACGGCCTTAGAAGTTCCAAACAATCGATCAGCAAGCCATCCGCCAATGATCCCAGACATGTAAACAAGTGAACCATAGATCGACATAATCGCTAAGGCAGTATTTTCAGGTAGTCCAAGTCCTCCTTTAGAGACCTCATAGTACATATAAAAAACTAGAATCGCTCTCATTCCATAATAAGAGAACCGTTCCCAGAATTCTGTGAAGAACAGGGTAAAAAGTCCTTTAGGGTGGCCAAAAAACCCTTTTTGAGGCACACTATCAACTATTTTTTGTTTATCTAGATGAGACATAAAATAAAACACTCCTTTAATATTAGACGATAATACTCTTTAACACTTTAGTTGTCAAAAGTGTTAATAATCAAATGATTTTAAAGAGTTTTATACCGTGAGAAAAATGTCGTAAACGATATAAAAATGTAAAAAAGTAATGTGTATGATGGTGAAATAAAGGTTTTTACTTAGTGGGAAATACGGTATAATCAAATGAAAACGCTTACTTACGAGGGAGCTATGACGTCTTGTTAAAACGAAAGCTTCTCAAATGGATGAATCACTTAAAACTTAGAGATAAATTAATGCTCACGTTTATCGTAGTGGTCTTGATTCCCATTTCGTTAGTGGGAATGATGTTAACTCAAGAGCTAAGGTCGATTGCGTTAGATGAGATGAATAAACAATCCCAATCGAATATTGAAAGGGTAAAGGAAAGAACCTACGATCTTCTTAAGATTCCCACGTTCATATCAAATAGTCTTGAATTTGATAAGGAATTAGATGATCTAGTGAATACCTCTTATCAAACAACGTATGAGGTATTCCAAAGCTATTATCAATACCAGAACTTTCAATCCTACCTTTATACGCAGCGAGAAATAAATAGTATTCGATTCTACATTGATAACCCTACTCTTATTAATAATTGGGAGTTTATACCTGTTGATGACAAGTTAAGGGGAAAAAGCTGGTTTCAGCAGGTAGAGGACGAGGTGGGCTTTAATCAGTGGCGATTATTAGCAGATGAAACGAATCATAACCAAACGTATCTCAGTTTAATTAAACGGATTAACTTTCTAGAAAGTCAAACGTATGGGGTTGTCGTTATTACCATTGATCCGACTCAGCTAAATGCCATTTTAAATCAAGAATCTTTATTAACCTTTATTACAGACGAGGAAGGCCATATTATCTCGTCGAATAAAATGAATTATATGGGAGGATTATTAAGTGATTTTATCGATCCGACCATCTTAAGTGAAACGGGTACACATGAATCGATTTTTGAAGGGGAACAAGCCCAAGTAACAGTAGATCAGCTAAACCCGATGTTAAGTCAGAGTGAATTGAAAATCGTATCTGTTACGTTAAATAATCTTGTTGTAGAGCGGGCGAATCGATTAGGTGTTACTGGAATTATGATTACACTCATTGGGGTAACAGTTGCTGTTGTATTAATTGCTATTTTTTCAAAACTTCTTTCTCAACGACTCTCAAATTTAAGCCGGAAAATTGAACGTGTCGCTGCAGGAGACTTAACAACTAAAATTACGATCGACGGCACAGACGAGATTGGCCAGCTTTCACAGCAATTTAATGATATGGTTGAGAATTTAAAAGGAATGATAGAGCAAGTCCTTGAAACGAATCGTCAAAAGAACTTAATGGAAGTTACACAAAATGAAATGAAATTTAAAATGCTTGCGAGTCAAATCAACCCTCATTTTTTATTTAATACTCTTGAATCGATTCGAATGAAAGCACACATCGAACAAGAGAAGGAAATTGCTAATGTCGTAAAGCAATTAGGCATTATTATACGTAAAAGTCTGGATACGGAAGGAAAACCTCTCCCTTTAGAAAATGAAATGGAGCTGGTTAAAACGTATTTAGATATTCAAACATTTCGGTATGGAGACCGTCTTCAGTATCAATTAAATATTGCACCAGAGTCTAAGCATATACTCATACAGCCTTTAACGATTCAACCAATTGTAGAAAATGCAGTCTATCATGGACTTGAAGCAAAAGAAACAGGGGGAAAAGTAGTCGTATCTACGTATAGACAGGACAACACAATCATTATTTCAGTTAAAGACGATGGAGTAGGTATAAGCACAGATCGATTGGACCAAATTCAGGATATGCTTGAAGAGATGGAGAGCAACGGACAAAACCGGATTGGATTGAGGAACGTACATCAAAGACTTCAAATCATGTATGGATCAAACGCGGGACTTAAGATTTCAAGTAAAGAGGGGGAAGGTACACATATTCAATTCAGCATACCATGGGAGGGGACATGATGTATCAAGTTATCATTGTTGATGATGAACCAATGATTCGAGAGGGGTTACGTTCATTAATACCCTGGGAGCAATATGGGTTTTGTGTAAAAGAGATTGCGAAAAATGGAAAAGAAGCCTTTGAACTGTATCAGCGTCTAAAACCAGATTTAATGATTGTAGATATACGGATGCCAGAAATGGGTGGGTTAGCATTAATTGATCTTATTAGGGAAAAAGATTCAACGATTCATTTCATTATCCTAACGGGGCACGCTGACTTTAGCTATGCACAAAAAGCTTTGTCCTCTAGAGTAGACGGGTACTTGTTAAAACCATTAGATGAGGACGAACTAATAGACCTGCTTATTCAGATTCGGACTGAGCTGCAGAGGCATAACGCAATCAATTTATTAAAGGAAAAAGATCAACTTTGGCAAAGAGATCTTCTAATTAAAGAGACATTGTCTGAACCAATCGACGAAAAAAACCTTATGCCCTTTTATGAAAAATGGAAGGGGCATGGTCTGCTAGCAGAAAGATATCGAATCATATTGGTAACTGTTCCTGAATCCATGGATAAAGTTCATGCATCACTTAGTTCTATTGCTAATGAAAAGAAGGATGCCATTCCTTTTTCTATATGTACCTTTAATGGAGTCATACTTTTTAATGATGCGCTACACACTGAAAAAAAGGTTGCTGCTTACATTCAATCAACAAAAGGCTATGGTGCCATAGGAGCAACAATAACTGATCCAGCCGACCTGTATCAATCCTATGAAGAAGCCCAATCCTTATTAAATCAAACATTTTTATTTGAAGAAGCTACATTCATAACAAAGGATTTGATAGCAGGTGTTCAAGAGCATGAGTCAGAAATAGTAACGGAGCTTTCGATGGATCACTATGTAGAAAGTCTTTCCATTACGATTACTCTTGGTCAGATAGAATCATGTCAATCTCAACTACAGGAGTTCACAAATGAATTGATTAAACGCAAATATGATTCACAGCAAATCAAAAAAAATATTGTCCATCTATATTCAATGGTTATAAACCGGCTTGTTCTAAATGATTCTAGAAAATTAAAATCAATAGAGTCTACGCAATTTAGTACGAGTCAAATTTATGATCAGCATCATGTCCATGCTATTACTGAAGCTGTGAGTGATCGGTTTACAGAGTTAATTCATCTTGTTTACTCGGGAGGAAAGGAAAGTACGATTAAAAGAATGTTAGATTTGATTAAACAGCAATATGATCAAAATCTTCGTCTCGAGTCATTAGCTGATCTTCTTAATTATAATTCTGCATATCTAGGCAAGCTCTTTCGTGAACACACGGGAGAATATTTTAATACGTATCTTGATAAGGTTAGAATCGAGAACGGAAAAAAACTATTAGTAAATGGATATAAAGTTTATGAAGTATCCGAGAAAATTGGATACAAAGATGTGGATTATTTTCATCGTAAATTCAAAAAATACGAGGGTATTTCACCAAGAACATTTCAAAAACAGCAAACAGCGATTAAATGAAGATGAAAAACTGGAGATATGACAAAACAACTCGTGTTAGATGGAATCGAATAAGGTGTACGATATCCCTACATTAAAATCGTCAACTACTAAACAAGCGGACGAAAATGGAGGGCCGACACCAGCGGGAAGTACAGACGTATTGAAATGAACGGGCTAGCCCGGTTCGTTCAATGCCTGCCCCCGGTAAGCGTGCCCCCATTTTCGGGAGCGATAGAGTAGAACCCTTATACGGATAACCCCTAACTCCTCCTTGTTCTAATTGGAACATTCTTCTTTGAGGAACATCTGAACTCTTACATACTATGTATATAATAAGGGTCGAACAATAACGTCATTGTTCGGCCCTTATTATGCTATAAAGAACTCTATCCCAGCTTCTCTTAATTTCGGATGTAAATCACTGATTTTTATCTGATATCTTGTGAAATTTATCATGTATTTCCATCCACTAATCTCGTTTATGATGAGATAAGGAAGGAGAGAAGAGATGAAAACAGAAAAAATGAAAACGCATTCAAAGTTAAATGGATTGTCTCAAAAAAAGAGTTTCTGGACTGTTTTTAAACAACAAAAATATCTATATTTAATGTCCTTACCTTTTGTTGCATGGGTTTTTGTCTTTAACTATCTCCCATTAGGCGGCTGGGTAATGGCCTTTCAAAACTATCGACCTGGTCTTGGTTTCTTTGAACAGGAATGGGTAGGATTTCAACAGTTTATAGAGTTATTTCAGGATGATCGATTCTATCTCGTTCTGAGAAATACCATTGTGATGAGTCTTATGGGATTAACGGTTGGTTTTACCGTACCCATTTTCTTTGCAGTTTTATTAAATGAAATTCGAGTGAAAACATTTAAGCGTACAGTACAAACGGTCTCTTATCTACCTCACTTTGTCTCATGGGTTATTGTAGCGGGAATTGTTACAAAGATGCTTTCAGTTGATGGTGGTGTAGTCAATGATTTGCTAGTTGCTGCAGGTTTGCTTGATCAACCTGTGCAATTTATGACTAAGGGAGAATATTTCTGGGTGATTGTTACACTAGCTGATTTGTGGAAAGAAATGGGTTGGAATTCTATTATATTTCTAGCGGCTATTGCAGGAATAGATCCTCAGCTCTATGAAGCGGCAAAAGTAGATGGGGCGAGCCGGTTTAGGCAGATATGGCATATTACTTTAACGGGAATTAGGCCAACAATTTTAGTTGTGTTAATTCTTTCAATCGGGAATCTTATTACAATCGGGTTTGAAAAGCAATTTTTGCTTGGAAATCCTACGGTTGTGAACTTTTCAGAAGTATTAGAACTGTACGCGTTGAATTATGGAATAGGCTTAGGAAGATTTTCATATGGTACAGCCATTGGGATCTTTAATTCATTAGTGAGTATTATGCTCTTGTTCTTAGCTAATGGAATCTTCAAACGATTCGCGAATCAAAGTGTCATGTAGAAGGGAGGGTGAACCTATGAAAAAGCTATTTGCAAGTAATAGAACAACGGTTAACGATCGATTGTTTGACATCTTTAACTATACATTTTTAACGATCGTGTTTGTGGTTACACTGTATCCATTCCTTAATGTGCTGGCTATTTCATTAAATGATTCCACAGATACGGTTCGAGGCGGTATTCATATTTGGCCGAGGGCTTTTACTCTTGAAAATTACAAAACAATCTTTGAGTATGACAACCTGGTAACGGGATTAATCAATTCAGTGCTCCGTACTGTTATTGGAACGATATTGGGTGTTCTTTCCTCAGCTATGGTAGCGTTTACATTGAGTCGAGCAGATTTTCAAGGTAGAAAGTTTGTATCGATCTTTATTGTCTTAACTCTCTATTTCTCTGGTGGGTTAATACCAGGTTATATGCTAATGAGAGAATTGAACTTAATTAATACCTTTTGGGTGTATATCTTACCCGGCATGGTAAATGCCTTTAACATCATCATTGTAAGGTCGTTTATGGATGGACTTCCATATTCCCTTCAAGAATCAGCAAAGATTGATGGTGCTAGTGACTTCACGATATTCTGGAGAATCGTTATGCCACTTTGTATGCCGGTTTTAGCTACAATTGCATTATTTGTGGCTGTCGGACAGTGGAATGCTTGGTTTGATACTTATCTTTATAATAGTTCAAATCCTGCATTAACAACCCTTCAGTATGAATTGATGAAGATTCTACAGAACACAAATATGGGAGCGTCGGATCCTAATGCGTTCAGGGGAGTAGCTGGAGAAGAAGCGGCTAAGCAAGTTTCTCCAGAGTCGATAAAAATGGCGATTTCTATGGTCACCATCATCCCTATCTTATTAGTTTATCCATTCTTACAAAAGTACTTTGTTCAAGGAATGACATTAGGCGCAGTGAAAAGTTAGTACGTTGTTAAAAAGGAGGAATAGGATGAACATTTTTTTAAGAAATGGATTGATCTTCACTTCAATTCTTTTAATAGCTGGGGTAACAGGATGTAGCAAAGATTCAGCGAATGTAGAAGATGAGGATCCTGATGGTGACATTACACTGAGTTTATTTGGTGCAGACATGCACTCTCAGTGGGATAACATGGATAGCCCTGTTAGTCAGATAGTGAAAGAAGAGACAGGGGTCACGTTAAACGCTGAATTCGATGTGAATGGCGGAGACCAAAAAATATCGTTAATGGCAGCAAGCGGCGATTACCCAGACTTAATCTTACCTAAGGGAAACGCTAGCACACTTGTAGATTCTGGAGCATTGCTTGATTTAACAAATTTGATCGATGAACATGCTCCTAATCTAAAAAAAATCTACGGAGATTACTATGACCGGTTGAAATGGAGTAATGAGGATGAGTCCATTTATATCCTTGCGACCCCTCCAGTGGATCAAACATATTGGCAGCCAGGTACCGGCTTTATGTTGCAACATGATGTAGTTGAGGAACTTGGCTATCCTGATATTCGAACTGTGCAAGATTTTGAAGATGCAATAAAAGAATATAAGGATAAAAATCCAACAATCGATGGCCAACCAACGATTGGGTTATCCCTGCTAGCTGATGATTGGAGAATCATGATTTCCACGACAGATCCTGCTGCCTTTGCTACAGGTTCAACAGGAGATGGAGAGTTTTACGTTGATCCAGAAACCTATGAAGCTAAACTACATTATCGAAGAAGCGAAGAAAAGGACTACTTTCGTTGGTTAAATCACATGAATGATATCGATTTGTTAGACCCTGAGAGTTTTGTACAAAAGTATGATCAGTATCTTGCGAAAATATCATCAGGTCGCATTTTAGGGCTGATTGATTCAGATTGGCAAGTAGGGGAAGCGCAAAGATCACTAAGAGAAGCAGGAATGGAAGGACGGATGCATGGTATGTATCCTGTTACATTAACAGAAGATTTTAAACACCCTAATTTTCAAGATACCGGCTATCTTGGCGGATGGGGTATCGGAATTTCTGTTGATTGTGAAAACCCTGTTCGTGCCATCAAATTCTTAGATTATCTTGCTTCAGATGAAGCGCAAATTCTTCAGAACTGGGGGATTGAAGGCGAACATTATACAATAGAAGATGGAAAACGTGTGATAAGCGAAGAAGAAATGGATGAACGTGATAATAATGCGAACTACCAAAAACAAACAGGAATCGGTGTTCTGAAAGGGTTTGCACCAGCTTACGGTGATGGAGTTGAAGATTCAACGGGTCAGACTTACACCATAGCTAGTCCTGAACAAATTAAAGACTCGTATACGGATAAAGAAAAAGAGGTTCTTGGTGAATATGGAGCTGAATTATGGAAAGATCTATATCCGCAAGAAGATGAATTTCCAGCTAAGCCATGGGGCGCAGCCTATAATATGGCCGTTCCATCGGGATCTAGTTTAGAACTAACGCTGCAAAGATGTCTGGACATCATGAAACGTAAAATTCCAGAAGCAATTTTGGCAGATCCAAATGATTTTGACAAGGTTTGGGATGAGTTTATGACTGAACTCGAAGGAGCAGGCGTTGAAGAGGCAGAGAAAGAATACACTGAATTAATCAAAAGTAGAGTAGAGCTTTGGGGAGGAAGTTAACGTAACAACCATTACTTTAGCTAAGGTTAAATCTAATAATAAGGGGAGAGTTAAATGAACAAACATTGGAGAAAAGGTATGTTTTTATCTTCACTTGTTTTGGTTGGGGGCATTTTGGGGTGTAGCAAAGATACAGCCAATCTGGAAGATGAAGATCCAGATGGTGAGATCACATTAAATTTATTCAGTGGTGACATGCACTCGCAATGGGATAATATGGATAGTCCGGTTAGCCAAAAAGTGAAAGAAGAAACCGGAGTTACAATTAATGGAGAGTTTGATGTAAACGGTGGAGATCAAAAGATTTCACTAATGGCAGCTAGTGGTGATTATCCCGATTTAATAATGCCAAAAGGTAATGCGGGAACACTTGTTGATGCAGGAGCCTTCCTTGATCTTACAGATTTAATTGAAGAACACGCACCAAACTTAAAGAAAATCTACGGTGATTATTTTGACCGTCTTAAATGGAGTAATGATGATGAATCAATTTATATCTTGCCAACATCTGAAGTCGATCACACCTACTGGGAACCAGGAACAGGCTTCATGCTACAGCATGCTGTTGTAGAAGAGCTTGGTTATCCTGAGATTAGAACCGTTGATGATTTTGAAAATGCAATTAGAGAATACAAAGAAAAGAACCCAACCATTGATGGCCAGCCAACAGTTGGATTATCCCTTTTAGCAGATGATTGGAGAATCATGATCTCCACAACAAATCCTGCATTCTTTGCAACAGGCGCTCCGGATGATGGAGAATTTTACATTGACCCTGATACCTATGAAGCGCAATTCCATTATCGTCGTGCTGAAGAAAAAGAGTACTTCCGTTGGCTAAATCATATGAACGACGAAGGATTGTTAGATCCGGAGAGTTTTGTTCAGAAGTACGATCAATACCTGGCGAAAATTTCTTCTGGACGTGTTCTTGGTTTAATTGATGCAGATTGGGAAGTAGATGAAGCGCAAAGAGCATTAAGAGAATCTGGCATGCCAGAACGTATGCATGGTATGTATCCAGTTACGCTAACAGAAGAGTTTAAACATCATAACTTCCAAGATACAGGTTATTTAGGTGGATGGGGCATTGGTATAACTGTGGATTGTGAGAATCCTGTTCGAGCGATTAAATTCTTAGATTATCTTGCTTCAGAAGAAGGACAAATTCTTCAAAATTGGGGTATCGAAGGTGAACACTATACTTTAGAGGATGGTAAACGAGTTATTAGTGAGGAACAAATGGAAGAGCGTAATAATAATGCGAATCATTCTAAACAAACAGGTATTGGTGTACTAAGAGGATTTGCACCTGTTTATGGGAATGGTGTTGAAGATTCAACGGGTCAAACATTCACTATTGCAAACCCGGATCAAATTAAAGACTCATACACTGATAAAGAAAAAGAAGTGCTAGAAGCATATGATGCAGAGCTTTGGAAAGATCTTTACCCTCAAGAAGACGAATTCCCAAGTAAGCCTTGGGGTGCAGCGTATAATATGCCTGTTCCAGCAGGGTCAAACCTAGAGTTGGTCATGCAAAGATGTCTTGATATCATGAAACGGAAAATTCCTGAAGCTATTTTGGCCGATCCAGAAAAATTTGATGCCGTTTGGGATGAATTCCAAGACGAATTATTAGCAGCGGGTGCCGAAGAAGCAGAGCAAGAATATACAGAGCTTATCAAAGATCGTATCGAATTATGGGGCGAAGAGTAAAACAAATTAAAAAAGCCGTGAGAAGGGAACTTCTCACGGCTTTTTTTGTTCAAAATTTTGATTGAATCGAAACTGAACTCTCATTATTTTCCGAGAACACATTCCAACGGCTTTGAATAAGATTGGCTAGTTCAATTCTCTGATCGGATGTCAGCACTAGTTCAGAAATGACAAAATCGGTTTGTTTGTAATCGATATTTTCTAGCTTTTTGTAACGTAGCTTTAAAAGCTTTTTAACACCATTCATGTGAAGAAATTTAAATTGATAACCTTCTAATAAGGCCTTCTCCCAGGACTCATTTAGGTCTTCAGCTGTTTGGATACGATCATTAAAATCCATATTTGGTTCGTTGACGCAGTGCGCTATGGCCTGGAAATCTCTACTTTTGATTAAAGAAATGAGTTCCTGATCTGGCAATCCACTTGTTCTACAATTTTCAATTAAAAAGGCAATCGGCATTGAGAGTCGAACTGGAGTACTCACAATTATTCAGCTACCTTTACATCTTTTAATAACACAACGCCAGAAGGTAATGTTTTGACGCCGCTAATTTGGTTAGACACACCTAACAGGTCAACTGGATAATACAAGAAATCAAATGGAACATCATTAGCTACAATTTCTTGAGCTTCTTTAAACAATTCTGTTCTCTCTGTTTCGTCTTCTGTTTGAATAGATTGGTCAACTAGTGCATCGAATTCAGGGTTAGCATACGTATATCTTAGCTGGTTGCTACTTTGTTTGTTTGAGTGAAGGATCGTAAATAAAGCATTATACCCATCACCAGTCGGACTTGAACGTCCTAATAAATAGAGATCAGCTTCACCTTGACCTGTATATTCAACAAAAGAAGCAAACTCCATTTGACTGATTTCAACAGTAACGCCAATTTCCTCTAAAGCCTGCTGGATGTATGTTGCAATATCTACACGTGTACGATCGTCATTAACAGAAAGTTCAAGTGTTAGATCACTTTGACCTGCTTCTTCCAATAAGTCTTTGGCGGCATCTGGATCATACGGTAACCCTTCAATATCAGCAAATCCAAAATCGTTGGGTGAAAGAGGACTATTTGCTGCTGTACCAACATTGTTTAAAATGGATTCGACTATAACATCTTTATCAATAGCCATAGAGATGGCTTGTCTAACACGTACATCATCAAAAGGTTCTTTATTGGTATTAAAACCAAGAAAATTTACATAGGTTGAATCTGTTTCAAGAACGTCAGCGGCATCACTATTATTAATTTGATCGATACTATTTGGGTTCACTGAGTCGATAATATCAGAAGCCTGTGTTTCTAAATCAGCTACACGAGTGAGCTCCTCTGGGACGATCTTATAAGTGACCCCTTCAATTTCAGGTACTCCATCCCAATAATCTTCATTTCGTTCTAGCGTAATATCTGAACCAGGGTTCCATGAAACAAACTTAAATGGTCCTGTACCAATTGGTTTTTCCGCAACAACACTACCAGGATCTGCACCATTTGCTACAGCTTCATTATCTTCTTCAATCACCTCAGGACTTAACATGGAGCCACCATATTGAGCTAAGTGAGCTGGTAAGGAAGCAAAAGGTTCACTTAGATGAAAACGAACTGTATAGTCATCTACAACTTCGACTTCTTCAATACGATCATACAAATATGCAGTGGGGGAAATCGTCTCCTCAGCTAAACTCCGCTCTAAATTAGCTTTTACTGCATCCGCATTAAATTCAGTCCCATCATGGAATGTCACATCTTCACGAAGCTTGAACTCCCAAGTGGTGGGATCAATTGTGTTCCATTCAGTAGCAAGTCCAGGTTCAAGATCCATGGATTCATTTTGAGTAACTAATCGATCGTATACATTAAAGCCTACCTTCCAGTTCACAACCACATTTTCTGTGTGTGGGTCAAGCTTTTGAATGTCTGAAGCAAGAGAATACGTAATCGATCGAGCCGGTCCATTAGTAGCTTCAGATTCTTCTGGAGCACCTTCATTTGAATCACTTGCGCAAGCGCCTAATAAAAGAGTAAGGGTTAATAAAGATGTAGTTAAGTATTTTTTCAAGGGATAGCCTTCTTTCTTGTTATGTCTCATCATGGGTGATGGTTTTTAGTGACATTCTCTTAGCGACAGCGTTAGAGGTGCCATGGATATGTTGGTACATAATGTCTTTAGCTAATGTGGCATCTTTACGTTTAAAGGCATCTATAAGCTGCTTGTGATGGGTAATTGTACTTGATTTGACTTCATGACTAAATGGCATTAAATCTAATGCAGGATTAATTCTAGTTCGTATTTTTCTCACATCACTTGCGATATATGCGTTACCTGAAGCTTGACCAATTAATAAGTGGATTTTTACATCAATGGACCTAAATTCTTCGCGAGAAATCGTTTCACTTTGACTTTGATGAAGAAGGAGCTCTAACTTGTCTAGGTCAGCTGTGGATCGTCGATCAGCCGCAAGTTTGGCCGCTTCTGGTTCGATGATTAATCGAAATTCAAATAGATCTAATAACTCACTCCACATTGTTTTAATCTTCTCTTTTTTCTGATTGTAAGCATTCTGTGTAACTGGAAGTACAAAGGTTCCACCCTTTGCTCCTAATCGCTTCTCAATCAATCCTTTATTTTCAAGCGCTGATAACGCGTCTCTCAGGGTTATTCGACTACAGTTAAACAAGGTTGCTAATTCTCTTTCTGAAGGAAGCTGTTCATTTGATAAAAACTCTTTTAAGATGATTGCTTCTTCAAGTTGATCCAGAATGAAATCACTCACTTTTTTTGATTGAACCTGTTTAAAACCTTGATCAGAAATAAAGAAAACCCTCCTTTAAGCGTTTAAGGTCTAAACCTTAAACCATTTAGTCTAAAAAAAGTCAACAATCCCCACCGAATTACATGGGTTTCGATAAATTGAATCCTAGCATAGTCCTATTAGGCTGTCAATATAATGAACTGGGTCATGACTGAGTAAATAAAATAAATCATTTGTAATTATCTTAGATCATAAAAAAATTCACCTGAAATCATGATTTATTGATTAATTTTTACTATAATAGATACATGACTTTGGATAATACATCCATTATGTAGTGAGTATGGAGCAGTAAGAAAGGAGTTACCTATGAAAAAGTATCAAACTAAGTTTCTCGAGAAAATAAGGCAAACTCTTTCAGATTGGGAGAGTCAACAGACAATTTCATTTGACGAATTATATAGATTTTTACATTCTATTGCTGGGACAGGAGCTTCTATTGGGTTACATCAATATTCAGCGGAGGCTCGAGAAAGATTAGACGGATTAGATCCTGATAAGGACTATTGGATATATGAAGATATCTATACCTATCTCGTTGAAACAGTCTTAATAGAAAAAATGCCAGAAAATCAAGATGTTTCATTGATTCTTGTTATATCGGAGCATGCTGAATATCTTGCTTTTATAAAAGATCACCTTGAACCTTTTGGATATATGGTTATTGGGGCGATTACCCTGGAGAAGGGTAATCAATTATTTATTGATCAAAAACCAGATTGCGTGTTATTGGATTATCCTTATGAATATGAAGATGCTCCAGCCGAATTAGATGCATTGTCTCAAAAAGCTTTTGCGGAAATTGTTCCGGTTATCATTTTAAGTGAATTATCCTCTAAAGATGTTCAAAATCAAGCATATAAAAGAGGGTTAACCGATTACTTTGTTAAGCCAGTCGATTTTGAAGAATTGGCTATTCGAATTTCTAACCGAATCCAGTTACGATCGATTTTTGAACATTCTATTATGTTTGATGAGCTTACAGGCGTATTTACGAGAAGGTACCTAAGACTCGAGGGGACAAGACAATTAGAGTTATATCACCGTTATCAAACGATTTTTTCACTTGTTTTAATGGATCTTGATTTCTTTAAGAAAATTAATGATACATACGGGCACCAAACTGGCGATGAAGTTCTTAGAGGATTTGCTGACTTTTTAACTGGACTTAAAAGAGAAGGAGACCTTGTTATTCGATTAGGAGGAGAAGAGTTTGTCTTACTTCTTCCTAATACGAATTCTGAACAAGCAATGATTATGATTGAACGGTTTAGACAGATGTTTAGGGATGTTCAATTCACTTATAATCAGAAGCCATTTTCAGTTACCTTTTCAGCTGGTATTTCTGAAGTAACAAAACCAATTAATAAAATTGAAGAACTAAGTGATGAAGCGGATAAAGCGTTGTATGCAGCAAAACGAACAGGAAGAAACAAAACGTTAATATTTGATCCTAATGCCTTGTACGAAGCAGAGCAAATCGTTACGATCTGTATTATTGACGATGACGAAATCCTTAGACATTTGGTCGAAGAGCAATTACATAAGGTGCATGTCAGTGGATTTTCCTTTCAAATTTTAACGTTTGCGGATGGAGAAGAATTCCTCGAAACGAATTGGTATCAGCCTAGACAGAAATTTTTGGTTGTATTAGACCGGATGATGCCAGGTTTGGATGGACTAGAAGTTTTAAGTCAGATTCGAAGCAATTACCCAGAACTCGATATCATGGTTGTCATGTTAACTGGCCAATCAGATGAAAGGGAGATTGTACAAGCCTTAAATGCTGGAGCAGACGACTATATCACTAAGCCGTTTCAGCCGGACGAGTTACGAGCACGAATTCAGCGGTTATTACAAAGAACGTTATTATAAAAAGATATGAAATGGGAGAGACAGCAATGAAAAAGATATTAGTTGCAGATGATGAAGAAGTATTAAGAATGCTAATAACCGATACACTTGAGGATTTGGAGTGTGAAGTTATAGAGGCGGCAGATGGGCAGGAAGCGATGGACCTTATCCAAAAACATGATTTTGATCTATTAGTTCTCGACTATATGATGCCGGAAATGACTGGACTTGAGGTAATTGAACGTGTGAGGAAGATGGAGCATAAAAAGCATGTTTTAATCATGATGTTAACAGCGAAAAGTCAGCAAGCAGATCAAGATAAAATGATGCGTATCGGGGCGGACTTCTTTTTGGCAAAACCGTTTAGTCCAATTGTCTTAATAGATCGTATTGAGGAGATTTTGCAATGAAGACCTACTTCAAGAAAAGCTTGAACAGACAGCTGCTTTCATTTATGGCTATCATTATGTTCTTGACGCTATTCCTTGGAACTGGCTTACTACTTTACGTCAGTACAACTCAATCAACCTATATTGACAATCGAGAGAAGCTGGTTGAAAAGCAAGACCTTGCTTTTCAAATTGATACACGGGCAAATCAATTGGTTATTCATTCGAGGGGATATTTTGCATTTCAATCAGACAATGAACTTGCGTCCGTAAACAATGACTTAATGAACGTCAAACAGTCAATCTCTGAATTTCTAACGCTAGATCTTAGCCAAGAAGAGTTGGTGTTCATAGAAGAAGTTCAAAGCTTACTCAATCAAATTGAGGGGTTCATGCCAATTGCGATTGATTTAATTGATAACGGAAACCAAGAGGAGCTTAGGGAGCTAGGTGTGACAAGTGGTGGAGAAGTAGTAAATGAACTAACCTATTTGACCTCAAATTATTTAAAGCTAAGCAATGAAGAACTGGCATCATTAAGTGCAGACTATACAAAAGTGAATAATATTGTATTATGGATGCTTTTCGGTTTCATCATTACATTTATTGGTGCATTATTTCTAATCATTCGTCGCATCTTTACGAAGATTGGAAAACCATTAAGTGATCTTACGCTTGCTAGTGAACAATTAGCTTCGGGGAAAGATGTTCATCTTGTTGAAAGTAAACGGGAAGATGAGGTTGGAATCCTCTCACGTACATTTAATGAAATGGTTTATACGTTACAAGATAAAGAAGAAGAGCTAATCGCACAAAATGAAGAGTTAATTAGTCAACAGGAAGAGTTAGAAAATCAGCAGTTTAAGCTTCGTTCTTCATTAGAGGAAACGGAGAAAGTTCGCCTTATGCTAGAGAAATACAATCGATTAAACCACTTTATTTCTGTTACTTTAGATGAACAAGAGCTATTAGATCAAATTGTTCAACATATGAGCGATATTTATCCAGTGGACCGGATGGGTTTAATCTTACTAAAGGGAAGTCAAAGATTTGCACTACGTGGTATAAGTGAAAATATCATTAAAGAGCTTTCAAGAAATTTTCACGATGGGATCGGTGTATTACTGAAAGAGAAAAAGGCTTCTCATCAAGTGAAGCGAAAATCTAGTAAATACGAACAAGGTATAGCTGAACATGAGATTGACGTATACGATCTATACGTACCTGTGTATTCGTCAGCTGAGGATTTAAAAGCAGTCTTTTGCGCAACTAGAGTAGGAACTGAATTTACAGAAAAAGAACGGGAAGAATTGCAAGGTGTAATGAGCCATATTGCCATAGCGATAGAGAAAGTTATGTTATATGAACAAACGGAAAATGATCGACAGGTTAACCAAGATATAATTGACAATGTGAACGAAGGCATTCAATTTATTGATAGGGATGGCACGCTGTTACGTTTTAATGAGTTGTTCAAAGAAATGGTTAACTTGTCCTCAAATGAAGATGAAGGAAATTGGAACATCTATGAGGCTTGGAAAGAGAGTATTCTTGAGAATGTAGAAGAGCCTAAAGCTTTGGGAGAATTCTTTGATACAATAAAGAGTTCAAAAACGGAAGACATTCACTCAATGAAATATAAATTGGTAGAAGGATCACGTATGATAGAAGTGTATGCTGAACCTGTTTATAAAGGAGAACAACGAAGAGGGACTATCTTAGTCCATCGGGATATTACAAAAGAGTATGAAGTGGATAAAATGAAATCGGAGTTAGTAAGTACAGTAAGCCATGAGTTAAGAACTCCATTATCCAGTATCCTTGGCTTTACGGAATTAATGATAGAAAGGGACTTAAAACCCGCCCGTAAAGAAAAGTATTTGCAAACCATTCACAAAGAGGCGAATCGTTTAACGAATTTAATTAATGATTTCTTGGACTTGCAGAGAATGGAATCGAACGTTCAGACATATAACAAAAAATCAGTAGACTTAAAAGAATTAATCATTCAGGTTATTGCGAAGTTTGAGCCTACGTACCAGCACCATCAATTTATGGTACGTGATTTGGCAGCATATACATATGCATGGGCTGATCCAGATCGCATGGAACAAGTGTTAACAAACTTAATTAGTAATGCCGTGAAGTTTTCTCCGGATGGAGGAAAAGTCGAGCTAGTACTCTTTAATCATGTAGATATTTTGCATATCCATGTAAATGATGAGGGCCTTGGTATTCCTGAGGTTGAGCTTAAGAAGTTATTTACGAAGTTCCATAGAATTGATAATAGTGATAGAAGAAAAATTGGCGGGACAGGTTTAGGATTACCTATCACAAAAGAAATCGTTGAAGCTCATGGTGGGACGATTTCTGTTCAATCAGAAAGCGGCATTGGAAGTACGTTTGATATTGCCATACCTTTTGAGAATAAAACGTCGTTATTACCCATTTCAACGATACAATCCAATGAACTGAATCGCTTCAGAGTGGCTATTATTGAGGATGATCAAAGTTTGGCTTTGCTTCTTGCAGAGGAATTAAAGCAGAGTGGATTTGAAGTTCAACATTTTCTTAATCCGAAGAAAGCGTTGGAAGAACTAATGACTCAACAAATGGATGCCGTTGTAGTTGATTTAATGCTTGGAGATGAAATGGACGGATGGGACTTTATTCAGGCACTTAAGCAATCAGACCATACGGAGAATTTGCCGGTGTTTATTTCATCCGCTTTAAATGAAGTGAGGAAAAAAGCAGAACATTATGGTGTGAGCAAATACCTTACAAAGCCTTATCCACCGCATGAATTATCGACTGTCATAAAAAATACCTTATCAAGTGATAAAAAAAATGGTCAAATCGTTATGCCCGAGGAGTAAAAAGGTTTATTATATAAGATAAGAGGGAATTTTTTAGAGATGCTCTTGCATGTCTTTTTTCTTAGCAAAATACGTTTTATATTCATAGACAAGGTGGAAACTAATGACTAAACATATAGTAGTGGTAGGAGCGGGTCCAGGTGGGCTAGCTTCAGCTATGCTTTTAGCAGGACGCGGTTATAAAGTAGAGGTCTATGAGAAACAGCCATATGTAGGTGGACGAACATCTGCCTTAAAGAGAGATGGCTTTACATTTGACCGGGGCCCAACTTTTTTAAGTATGCCGTATATTTTAGAAGAGTTATTTGATGCAGTTGGAAGAAAACTAAGTGATTATCTTGATCTCATACGGGTTGATCCTATGTACGAGTTGCGATTTAAAGATGTAGTCTTCTCTCCGTCTGATGATTTCAACTCTACCTTTGAGCAGATTCGAACTCTTTTTCCTGGAGATGAAGAAGGATACAAAAGATTTATGATCGATACTAAAAGGAAGATGCAGGCGCTTTTACCTGTTTTGCAGAATCGTCATGGGTCGTTATTAGATTACGCAAGATGGCGCACCATTAAAGCCCTGCCAGAGCTATCTCTAAATCAGACATTGTATGAAGTGTTGGATTCGTATTTTTCAGACGAGCGTCTAAAACTTTCTTTTACTTTCCAGTCTAAGTATCTTGGGATGTCCCCTTGGGAATGTCCAGGTGCATTTAGTATCTTATCTTATATGGAGCATGAATATGGCGTTTGGCATCCTAGAGGAGGCCTAAACCAGATCTCTGAAGCGATGGCTGAGGTTATTGAAGAATATGGAGGGAAAGTGCACACAAATACTCCAGTAAAACAGATACTCACAAAGAACGCTTCTGTCTATGGTTTAGAGCTTGAGGACGGAGAAGTGATTGAATGTGATGAACTGATTATTAACGCAGATTTTGCTTATGCTATGACGGAACTATTGTCTGAGAGCCATTTAAAGCAACATACAAAAGCTAAGCTCGATAAGAAAAAGTACTCCTGTTCTTCTTTTATGATGTATGTTGGGTTGGACACGCAATATGATCTTGCACATCACACGGTCATTTTTTCTGATGATTATAAGAGAAACGTTGAAGAGATTACTAAAAGTAAGACGTTATCGGCTGATCCGTCTATCTATGTTCAAAATCCTATTGTGACGGATCCAAGTTTGGCACCAGAGGGGAAATCAGGCTTATATATCTTAGCTCCTGTACCAAATAACTTTAGTCTATTAGACTGGGAAAAACATAAACATGAGTTTAGAGACTTAATCTACGAGATTCTGGAACAGAAATCGGAGTTTAAGGACTTGAGAGAACACATTGTATTTGAAGAATTGTTAACACCTGATGATTGGCAAAAAAATCATAATATCTATCAAGGTGCTACCTTTAATCTAGCGCATAATTTAGGACAAATGATGTATTTCAGACCTCATAATCAATTCCAAGAGCTAGATCACTGTTGGTTGGTAGGTGGAGGAACACATCCTGGCAGTGGACTGCCTACAATATTTGAATCGGCTCGAATTACCGCGAACTCGTTAATGGATGCTGACAAAAAGGGGTTATACAGATTATGAAAACCATTATTGTTGGCGGAGGTATTGGTGGTCTCATCACCGCTCTTTATTTAACAAATCGTGGTGAGCAAGTCACGATTATTGAGAAGGAGTCCATTCTTGGAGGACGCTTAGCGTTTATTCAGAAGGATGGATTTACGATAGATAAAGGTCCTACGATTGTGCTGCTTCCAGAAATGATTCAATCGATTCTTGAAGAAGTAGGGATCAACCCAGATGCACTCGAACTGATTCGAATCGATCCGCTTTATTCATTAACCTATGCAGATGGAACCACCTTCACAAAGTGGAGCAATCAAGAGAAGCAACTTGCAGAAATAAATCGTGTTTTCCCTGGTGAAGAACAGGCGTTTCTTACGTACCTAGATACGATGAAGCAACGATTTACACTTGGTAAATCAGTCTTTTTAGATCGTCATTTTATGAACAAACGTGATTTTTTCAGTTTTCCATCTCTAGCGGCACTAGTAAAATTAAAAGCCTACCAGTCAGTAGAAAAACAGACCGCTCAATTCTTTCGTAATGAAAAACTGAGGGAGGCTTTTTCCTTACAGACCTTGTATATTGGAGGCGCACCGACATCATCACCGGCACTGTATTCTCTCGTATCATTTAGTGAGCATTACCATGGAATTTGGTATGTAAAAGGTGGCTACGGAAGTCTAGTTCCATTTCTTGAAGCAGAATTGAGAAAACGTGGGGTAGACATTCACTTCAACACGGAAATTACTCGTATTGAGGAAAGCAATGGTCGAGTAACGGCTGTCCACTCTGATGATCAGCGTTATGAAGCCGATCAATTTGTCATGAATGGTGAAATCCCTATTGTGAAAGCAATGCTTCCGGAACATCAACCAAAAAAAGAAAAATATGTGTCATCATCATCATGCTTATTGCTCTACTTTGGCTTAGATAAAGTTTACGAAGAAGCAGATGTGCATCAATTTTTAATGTCGCAAGATTTTAAGAAAAATATGCGGGAGATTTTTGTAGAGAAAAAGATTCCATCAAATCCATCGATCTATGCGTTTCATCCTTCGAAAATTGATAACACATTGGCCCCCGAAGGCAAGAGTGTGTTGTATGTGTTAATTCCAGTTCCAGCTGGATCAGATGTAGAGTGGAATGAGATTGATTCATTTGTGGATTCTTGTATCGATTTGCTCGAGGGTTGGCATTTCCCTAATCTTAGAAAGCATACAGAATGGATGGAAGTCCGTACACCAAAAGACGCTGAGAATGAAGGACTCTTTCAAGGTGGGAGCTTTGGATTAGCCCCTGTGTTAGGACAATCAGGAGTCTTCAGGCCACAGTTAAAGCCATTTGGTCGAGATAATTTATATGCAGTTGGGGCTTCTGTTCATCCAGGTGGTGGGATTCCAATTGTAATGCAAGGTGCAAAGCTATTATCCGATTATCTTGCGGAAGAAGCTGACCTTGCTAATAGAAAGGAGAAATCTGTTT
This sequence comes from Alkalicoccobacillus murimartini, assembly GCF_030813245.1. Lineage (GTDB taxonomy): Bacteria > Bacillota > Bacilli > Bacillales > Bacillaceae_D > Alkalicoccobacillus > Alkalicoccobacillus murimartini. Next base: position 504,978 of record NZ_JAUSUA010000001.1, read on the forward strand.
GAAGACGTTAGAAGAAGCCTATCAGGATTGCCATACAATTATAAATCGTCATTCAAAAACGTTCTCAAAAGCTTTTAGTCTATTACCATCAGGAAAGCGAAAAGCAGTGTGGGCCATTTATGCCTTTTGTAGAAGTGTAGATGATATTGTAGATGATGGAGAGAATCCTGTTGAAGAACTGGCTGAATTCGAAAGGCAATTCACTTTGTTTTTAGAGAAACAACTTCCTCTTGATCATTCGATGTGGACGGCTTTAGATGATGTATTTACAAAATTCCCTGTTGATAAGCAGGCTTTTACGGATATGATTACAGGACAAAAAATGGATCTCGTTAAAAGTCGATATCAGACAATGGAAGAAGTGGAGCTTTACTCTTACTACGTAGCTGGCACTGTAGGGTTAATGCTATTGCCTATCCTTGCCCCGAAAAATCACGAACAGCTTGAAGTCGGAGGCAAAGCTTTAGGAACAGCGATGCAAATCACAAATATCCTGCGTGACATAGGTGAAGATATTCAAAGAGGAAGAATTTATTTGCCTCAAGATTTAATGGACAAGCACGGAGTATCAGTGGAACAGATTCAAGCTGGGAAGGTGACAGATGCCTTTATCGATCTATGGGAGGAAATGGCTGAGCGTGCTGAGCAACTTTATGATATGGCATTGGAATCCATTGACTACTATCCTATAGATGCACGATTTCCAGTTAAGGGTGCTGCCTATATGTACAGAGCGATATTAAATTCAGTAAGACGGAATCATTATGACGTATATACTACTCGTTCATTTATTACTCAAGAAGAAAAACAAGACATTCTTTCGCAATTATAAGATATAAAAACGATTGATTCTCAGATGAGAGTCAATCGTTTTTTTGGGGTGGTACTGTAAAGACGTTACTGTTCATGACAATTTGCCGAATGTACCTCATCGTATGTTCAGTTGCTTCCTCAGGAGTGAATTGATATCGATTATTTAATAAATTGGTCAGCATTCCTTGCCAAATAAGGGTTGTTAATTCCGTAATGGTTTCGACTTGTTTCTCCTCTATTAAACCTTCTTGATTTGCTTTCTCAAGAAGAGACAATCCTCTTTTTGTCATGCTGCGCTGAAACAATACAGGCTTCAAATCTTCAGGGAAATCGTTTATATCGGATGAATAGACTTGATAATATTCTTCAAAGAGTGCATCTGGTTTGTTTCCTAAATCCATGATAAAGACTGCGTGAAATAATTGAGGCTGCTTAAACGAATGCTTGCACAAGCATTCCCATCCTAATAAGTATTTCTCCAAGGATGTATTGCCTCTAGACAAGTACTCAGCTACGTCATTTGTATAAGGTTTTAAAAACCTCATCGAAGCGAAAAAAATAACATGTGAAAGCTCAGAAAAATAATTATAAAGCGTTCCGCTGTTATAGCCTGCTTTATCTGCTATTTTTCTTATGGTTATATGATCAAATCCTTCTTCATTAATGATGTCAGCCGTTGCTTCAATAAAGTATTGCCACATTCGCTGACGCTTAATACTTCTCTTATCCATTCATTCATTCTCCTAACATAAATGGCTTAATCTCTTTATTATAATATGTTTTATGAACAAGTTAAAATAGAAACAATGCCATTTGTATCTTCACCCTTTCTATGATAACATAATCACGGTTATAAAATAATCATGATTATATTTTGATCGCGATTAAAACGAAAAGGGTGATGAGATGAAAAAGGCTAAGGTAGATCCATTTATTTTTTGGGCGTCAATCATTGTGATCATTGTCTCATCGGTTTTGCTTGTCATAAACCGTGAAACAGCGGAACCGATTTTAGATGATATTATGACAGGTATTACATTCAAACTAGATTGGTTATTTCAGTTCATGACATTTGCTTTGTTCATTATTCTAGCATGGCTAGCATTTGGTCGGTTTGGAAAAATTAGATTAGGAGAAGAGAAACCTGAGTTCTCGACCTTTAGCTGGGGAGCCATGTTATTTTGCGCAGGTATGGGTACGAGTATTATGTTTTGGTCCATTCTTGAACCCATTTACTATTATACGGCACCACCTTTTGGGATCGAATCAGCGAGTAATGAAGCAGCTGATTGGGCAGTCACATACGGATTGTTTCATTGGGGGTTATCGGCTTGGGCTTTATATGCACTACCAACCGTTGTTATTGCCTACTCGTTTTTTGTTAAGAAACAAAAGTCTCTCAAGATCAGTACAGCTTGTCGCGGTGTTTTAGGAAAACATGCGGACGGTTTTATAGGGAAATCTATTGATGTACTTGTTATTTGGAGTTTAGTAGGAGGACTAGGCACATCTCTTGGACTTGGTGTACCAATGGTTTCTGCAGTAATTAGTGACCTATTTGGTATAGAGCAGTCACTCGGGTTAAGTATTGGAATTATTTTAATATGGACAGTTATTTATTGTGCAAGTGCGTATTCAGGATTGTATAAGGGAATTAGTAAGCTTAGTAACATTAATGTCTATCTAGCTTTAGCATTAGCCATATTCGTTCTATTTGCAGGACCAACGTTATTTATTTTATCGAACTTCACTAATAGCTTTGGACTAATGATGCAAAACTTTATGCAGATGAGCTTCTATACTGACCCAAATGGACAAAGTGGGTTTCCACAAACATGGACCGTCTTTTATTGGGCATGGTTTGCTGCAACGGCACCATTCATTGGATTATTTGTCGCAAGAATTTCTAGGGGACGTACCCTAAGAGGATTAATTTGTTCCATTTTACTATGGGGATCAGTCGGTAGTTGGTTATACTTCGCTGTATTTGGTGGGTATGCTTTAAATCTTGAGACAAACGGAATATTATCCTTAACTGATATTCTAACGAATGATGGAGAAACAGCTGTAATTGTAGAAGTATTGCGCTCATTGCCATTAAGCACATTTGTTTTGTTCTTCTTCCTAATCCTTGCTTTTATATTCTTAGCAACATCATTGGATTCGGCTACGTATGTGCTTTCTTCCATAGCAACAAAAGAATTAAAAGATGGGGAGGAACCTGCACGCTGGCATCGTCTTGTCTGGGGAGTAATTTTAGCTGCTCTTTCAATCTCTCTACTAAGTGTTGGAGGACTGCGTGTGGTTCAAACATCAGCTGTTATTGTGGCTGTGCCTGTAGTCATTATTTATTTGCTTTTGACTATCTCATTAATAAGATGGTTAAAAACCGATTTTCCTACTAAATAACTAGACGAAACAATTCAATCAATTGGAGGTATTTTCATGGTATTTAATGTACGTGATTCTAAGTTACACATAAAAAAACAATTTCCTCATAACGTACGAGAAGTTGAGAATGTCTGGATTCCAATGAGTGATGGGACCAAACTATCAGCAAAAATCTGGTTGCCTGAGGATGCGGAACAGAACCCAGTTCCGGCTATTCTTGAATATCTTCCTTATCGTAAAAATGATTTTACAGCTTTACGTGATTCGATTCGACATCCTTATTTTGCAGGGCATGGCTATGCGAGTATTCGTGTGGACATGAGAGGAAGTGGCGATTCAGACGGAATTCTATATGATGAATACCTGCCACAGGAGCAAGAAGATGCACTTGAGATTTTGCAATGGATCGAAAAACAGGATTGGTCAACTGGACGTGTGGGTATGATCGGAAAGTCTTGGGGTGGGTTTAATGGTTTGCAGGTTGCATCTCATCAACCTAAACAGTTAAAAGCAGTTATTACCCTCTGCTCAACCGACGATCGATATGCAGACGATGTCCACTACATGGGTGGAAATATCCTGGCATCTGACATGCTTTGGTGGTCTTCCACAATGCTTGCCTACAATGCAAGACCAGCAGATCCGATGTATGTAGGTGATGAGTGGAAAAAGAAATGGCTTGAACGCCTTGAGCATACACCACCATTTGTGGAGGAATGGCTGAATCATCAGCATCGAGATGAGTACTGGAAGCAAGGTTCTGTTTGTGAAAATTACGACGATATAAATATTCCTGTTTTTGCGGTAGGCGGATGGACAGATGGGTATACAAATGCGATATTCCGACTATTAGAGGGTCTTAACGGACCGAAAAAAGGCTTAATTGGACCTTGGGCTCATGAGTATCCAGAGGTTGCCGTACCAGGACCTTCTATTGGATTTTTGCAGGAATGCTTACGCTGGTGGGATCAGTGGCTGAAGGATGAAGACACAGGCATCATGGATGAGCCTCTTCTTCGCGCTTGGATGCAGGATAGCGTTCCACCAGACGTTGATTATGATGAACGACCAGGACGATGGGTGGAAGAAGAGGTTTGGCCTCCACAATCTGGCATAAATAAAGAGTACTATCTAGGTGAATCTACATTGTCAGAATCTGCAGAGAAGAAAAGCTCAGTTTCTGTCTCAAGTGTTCAGCAGCATGGTTTATATAGTGGTGTTTGGTGCCCATTTGGACAACCGGGTGATTTGGCGTCAGATCAAAGAATGGAAGATGGCCTTTCGGTGTCATTTACGACAAATCCATTGTCGGAGGACTTAGAGCTACTAGGATTTCCAAAGATGGAGGTAGAATTCAGCTCCGATCAACCGGATGCATTATTGGCAGTTCGACTATGCGATATTGCTCCTACTGGTGAATCTACGTTAGTAAGTTGGGGTATGCTCAATTTGAACCACCTCGACGGTCATGAATTCCCTAAAGAGCTTGTACCAGGAACCGTATATACAGCGGATGTCCAATTAAATGCAATAGGACAGAGAATACCAGCTGGACATCGACTTCAGGTTTCTTTATCACCAACTTATTGGCCACATGCATGGCCATCTAAAAAACCAGTGACACTAAATGTGATAACTGGTGAAAAAACGAAGCTGACCCTTCCGATTAGACCTATAAATGAAGACGAAGAAGATCACTGGCCTTTTCAAGCTCCTGAAGCCGCTCCAGTAGCTGAAAAAGAGATTTTGAGAGACGAAAGTAGAAGTCGAACGATTCATTATGATCTACTAACGAAGGAATGGATTCTAGACGATTTCTCAGATGAGGGAGCAAGGAAGATCGTAAAGAATGGGGTAGAATACGGGAGTACCAATCGTAATACGTATTCAATTAAAGAAGGCGATCCGTTGTCAGCAAAAGCGTCGTGTGAGTGGACTTTAACAGTGGGCCGAGAGGAATGGCAAACTCGATTAGAAACCTTTAGCGTGATGACTGCAGATGAAAATCATTTTTACCTTGAGAATGTCGTTATAGCATATGAATCAGAAGAAGAGATTTTCTCTAAAACATGGAAGAAAATAATTCAAAGAAATTTTCAATAATAAAGAGGCTCCCCCTTGTAAAAGGAGGGAGCTTCTTTGTTACATTATATTGCTCACTAGCTCAGCTACGTTTAGTCCGCTTAGTACAACCATGGGTGAGCCGCCTCCGGGATGTGTCGATCCGCCAACAAAATAAACGTTTGTTAGATCGCGTGCCCGGTTCGCTGGGCGAAGAAATGCGGTTTTTTTGGTATTGGCAGATACGCCATATAGAGCGCCACGATAAGCGTAATAATCGTTTTCAATGTCACTAGGTGTGATAATTTGGTCCTCAATGATATGCGGAGTCAGATCAAGACCATAGGATGTTAATACGTTATAGATATGTCGTTTGTAACTTTCAAGGTCTATGGCATCATCCCCTTGCTTGTTCAAGGCGGGTGCATTCACAAGGATAAACAAATTATCGCCATCAGGTGATACAGAGGCATCTGTATAAGAAGAATTACTAATATAGATAGTGGGATGTTCGCTGTATTTCTTTTGAGAAAATTGCTCATCAAACTCCCGTTGGTAATTAGAGCTGAAATAAACTTGGTGGTGAATGAGTTCAGACATACGTGTATTAAGTGAAGCAAGGATGACAAAAGCGGAGATAGATGGTTCAAGCTTGTCTCGCTTTTGGTCAGTAAAGGACGGTCTACTCTTTTCTTCAACAAGATCTGGAAATACTTTTAATAAATCACCATTTATGATGACATGGTTACAAGAGACTAAGGAACCGTCCGAGAGTTCAACACCTTTTGCTCGTTTATCTTCTGTCTGGATGCGAACCACTTCCATATTGCAGTGTAGCTCTACACCAAGCTCGAGAGCTCGTTTTGAGAAGCCCTCCGCAATGGTTGGATTTCCACCTTCAACATAATAAACACCTTGTATCAATTCCAGGTATGCAATCATTGAAAATGTTGCTGGTGTGAGAAATGGTGATGAACCGATATAGGTAGCATATCGATTGAGCATTTGTACAATATTAGCATGTTGAAAAAAACGTCGATGAAATGCATCTAAGGATAGAAGTGGATGCACCTGTAGAAGAGCTTTAGATAATGAAGGTGACAAATAATCCGTCCAGTTTGTAAAGGTTCGTGGGAAGAAATGGTTTGTAGACAATTTGTATAAGTGGTTGACTTCATGTAGATAGCGATCATACATAGACGCAGTGATACCAAATGCAGAAAGGTTCTGTTTCATTTGCTCCTGGTCGGCTGTCATATCTAGATAGGTTCCATCGGCAAAATGATTCCGTGTATGTGTATCGAGTCTCTTAAATCTAAAATAATCCTCTGGCTCAGCTCCTGATTCACGAATGACCCGATTAAAAACCTCGGGCATGGTCATTGTGTTGGGACCAAAGTCGAAGGATGCATTGCCGACCTGATAGCGACGCATCTTACCTCCCAGATGACTATTTTTCTCATACAATTTTACGTTAAACCCTTTAGAGGCAAGGGAGATCGCAGAGCTGAGCCCAGCTAAGCCTCCCCCGATAATAACAATTGATTTCATGAATAAGAGCGTCCTTTCCAAGTGAATCCTGTTTTGGTTATCGCGAGATACATCGAACGAATAAGAATACAGATAAAAGCTAGAGCTGAAAAGGGCATGAGGAATCCAATCCATTTTTTCTGATTCGACATTCGATCAATCATTAAGCGAATTGAAACACTAAGAACAAGAGGCAGTGCAAACAGCCAATGTAATGAGAAGGCAAACCAAATAAATGGCAAGGGAAGTACAAATACAAGGCTATAGAATACAATCACAAAAGCCGCTAACACGTAAGAACGTCCAATGCCAGGAAAGGCATTTTTAGAGAAGCCGCGCCATACATCTTGATTGCTCTGGTACATGAAGCAGCTGACGAAATCTGTAATGTTAGCCAGACACGCTCGAGCTCCAGATCGTTTTACGGCTCTAGTAAGGTGGACATCTTCAACAAGTGAATGCTTGACTGCTTGGTGACCACCAAATGAGCGATAGATCTCCGCATCAAATAACATAAAGCTTCCGTGTGCTGCACTTGCTGCGGGAAGCCTCGTGTAATTAGCAAGATAGAGGGGCAGATGAAGATAGATTAATACATGTTGCATAGGCACAAGCAAACTAGCTAAAAGACCTTTGACTGGGAATCTTGGAAAGCCCGAGAGAAGACCTGCTTGCTGCTTGTGGAGTAACCCTAATGCTACGTCAATTGTATTAGGCTGCAATCTAACATCTGCATCTAGAAAAAGAAGGTATTCCCCATTCGCTTGCTTGCTTAATTGGTGACAAGCGAATACTTTTCCTACCCAATCTTTTGGAAGGGGTTCTCCGTGCACGATTCTACTAGTTGTTACCTTCTTTTGATGAAGCTTGAGTAATTCACCCGTACGATCGGTTGAATGATCATCTAAAAAAACATATTCAAGGTTGGTATAAGACAGCTTCGCTAAATTATCGATTAACGCTTCCACATGCGCTTCCTCGTTTCGTAGTGGAATAAGGATTGAAACAAGAGGAGCATGTTGAATGGAAGTCCTTTGATGAAGCTTTGGCATAAAATGTTGATTTAGTCCTACCCAAATAAACTGACAAACAAGAAGTGTGATAAGAACATAAACAAATATCATCATTTTTTTGAACCAGATAGAAAGCCAAACCAATCGCTAACAGATCGATTTCCCGATAAAAGCTCTGAATACCCAGAGAGAGATGAAGTGGCGATAGACGTTCGTTGCTGCTCAAGTTGATGAGTCATCTTTGTTTCAAGCATCGTTGTCACATCCTGACGAGTCTGGTTAGATAGATCAGCTGGATCTATTGGTGAGCTGATTTCAATATACAGACGAGGTTTTTGTTCATGGGACATCGTGTAGTAGTACGTGACGATATACACCGGTGTACTCGGAACTTTGAGCGATAAATAAGCTGATCCTGATTGGAATTCAAGAGGCCTTTTTTCTAATGGCTGCTCAGCGCCTTGTGGAAACATCCAAACAGCCTTTTGATTGGCTAATAAGTTGGTTGAATAGTGAAGAGTTTCTATAACCGATCGAGATGAAGCTGCGTTTACAGAAAAAGCCCCTATCCGCCTGAAAAAAGGAAACTTTTTCATACCCTCTTCGCTCATCATTGCGTAACTGTCAAATGGACAAATTGTCTCCGTTAAATAAAATGTGACCAGACCATCCCACCAGCTTGAATGATTCACTAAAACTAAGGCGGAAGAGTCCTGGTTGAAAGATCCTTTAAGATAAATGGTTGAAAAAGAGCGTTTTAATAACCAATAGGTGTTGTAAAGGTGGAACGCTCTGCTGAAGATCTGATCTTTCTTCGCTTTTATCATAAAGAAGGATTTTCCTTCCATTTAGCATAGCCACTAAACAATAGAATACTAAGTAATGTTGAGATACTAACAGCTAACCATAATCCGTGAGTGATAGCTAAGACAAGAAACATAACTAAAACCATGAGATATAGCCATACCATTCTAGGCTGCCAATAGGGGTGGACATAACCAGTCCATCTTTTCGTTAGCTGAAGAGTAATAAAAACAACCGTATGTAATATAAAAGCTAAGACAAACCAGCCGACAAAGTTAGATAACGGAATATCATAATAAAAGCCACCAGCAGTCCATACCCAATACTCTTTTACTTGAAAGGCAACGGGATCTAAAACGATATCCATCACAACGGCAGCAATTGATCCAACGAATGAGTATGTGAGCCATTCCAACAGTTTGTTCGATATACGCCATGAATAAGCTCTAGCTAGCACATGAGTAGTAGAAATGACCATTAACCATGCTGCTCCAATTGTAAAAGGAACCTCAAATAAGATTAAACCAAAGTCTGGATTGTAGTAATAATCACCGAAAAGAATGCCATAGTGCACCCCAGCCCCTTCAATTACAAAGGTAATGATGACAATTAATAAAGAAAGGATTGAGCCGATAGGTGCACCATATTGACGAATTAGAAACACAGCACCTAATACACCCGTGAGCACTAAAAAGACAGCATTAGCCCACTCTAAACTAGGTGGAAGAATATCGAAGGTGAGCAGAATTAACCCACAACCGTACCAGAAAACAAAAAAACGAAAAAGCAATTGATCAAAGTGCTTGAACATGACAACCTCCTGATGACCCACTAAAATAAGTATAGAATATCCTCATTGTACAATGAGTGAAGGAGGAATGGCTATGAATAACCGAGTTGTGCTTGTTACTGGAGCAGGCAATGGAATTGGTGCTGAAGTGGCATTTGCGTTCGCAGCAAAAGGTGACAAGGTCATCGTGTCAGATATTAATCAGGAGCACGCAGAACGATCTCAAAAACAAATTGTTGAAGCAGGAGGGGAAGCATGTGCCTATACGTGTGACGTGTCTAATGTTGAGCAAGTCATACACATGATGGAATGGATTGATGAGACATATGGCCGCATTGACGTGTGCATCAATAATGCTGGAATCTCTAAATGGATTTCGCCATTGGAGCTCAGCATTGAGGAGTGGGACAAGGTGCTAAACACAAATGCTAGAGGAACATTTGTATGTAGTCGAGAAGCTACAAAGTATATGAAAAAACACCAAACTGGTGGATCTATCATTAATATGGCATCAACAAGAGCGCAAATGTCTGAACCGAATTCAGAAGCGTACGCTGCTTCTAAGGGGGCCATTGTCTCTCTTACTCACGCGCTTGCTGCATCTTTGCAAGAGGATGGAATTCAAGTGAATAGTATTAGCCCAGGCTGGATCCATACAGGGGATACTCAAGAACTAAGATCGATTGATCATTCTCAGCATTTCTCGAAAAGAGTGGGCGAACCCGCAGACATAGCTCGTGCTTGTTTGTTTCTAAGTGATCCCCAAAATACATTTATTACAGGAGAAAATCTAACAATAGATGGAGGAATGACCCGAAAAATGATCTATGAACATTAAGATTGGTTTGATTTTTTGAAATTAGGGAAACGTATAGATGTGAGGTGATGAACGTGAGTCAAGAAATTGAAAAACAACAAACGAAAGATCAAGTAATGGGTCAGCTTGAAAATGTCATTGATCCTGAGCTTGGTGTCGATATTGTTAATCTTGGACTTGTCTATGAGATTCAGCTAGATGATAAAGATAACGTCACTGTTGTGATGACACTAACCGCGATGGGCTGTCCACTTGCAGGAGAGATTAATCAATCTGTCAAAGATTCATTAAAAGAGTTGCAGGAAGTCGGAGACATTGGTGAGGTAGCCGTTGATATCGTTTGGAACCCACCTTGGTCTAAAAGTATGATGTCTCGATATGCTAAGATTGCGCTTAATGTTCATGAGTCATAAAATAAACAACCCCGCCAGAATGAGTGGCGGGGTTAGCTATGCGAATTATTCAGGTTTAGGAACGTGCTTGAAAATCTCTCCGCTTTCAAAGAAATCAACAAGTTGATCAAGCCATTGGTAATAGTGCATCCATTGTTTCGTTTCATCTAACCAAACATTTAGCTCTTGCTCAGTCTCTGGAGTTAATTCTCCATTTTCTAGCTCTTTAGTTAATTGATTGGCTAGACGTTTACCAATCGTTTTGTTTTTTTGAATAACCTTTTGCCAATTTGAGGTGAAAAGTGAGATGAAGGTTTGATAATAATCTTCCTCGACATTATACAAATCTTTTCTGAAGCCTTTTTCATATACCTTGCTGGCGATGTTTAAATCAATCATTTCTCGTACGACTTGACTCATTCTTGTTTTACTCATACCGGTTTCAGCTGAAAGTTCTTCTAGCGTCATCGGCTTTCGATTTGTATAGATAACACCTAATACACGTCCAACAGTGGCCGAAACACCGTATGTCCGCATGTTATCTGCAATACCTTCGATATACTGCTCTTCAATTTTTTGTAAGAAGATAGAGGAAGACCCTTCCATTCTCGCGCACCTCATTCAGTTGTTGTCAGAGATAATGTAACATATTTTTTTCAGTAAAAGAAGTATCAAAGCCAAAAAAAAAATAATTTCATACATTATAAACTTTTTATAAACTTTTTATTGTAGATAGTTTATAATGAATCTTGTTAGATTATTCGGAGGTGCTATTGAATGTTACGTATTGAAGAAGTTACCAAAAAGTATAAAGGTGGAAAAATAGCTGTAGATAATTTTTCACTGGATATTAAGAAAGGTGAATTTATTTGTATTATTGGTCCAAGTGGATGTGGAAAAACCACAACTATGAAAATGATCAATCGACTGATAGAACCAACAAGTGGTCGTATATTAGTAAATGATGAAGATATGTTAAAGCAGGATGCCGTTAAGCTTAGAAGAAAAATCGGCTATGTCATTCAGCAAATTGGTTTATTCCCACATATGACGATTGGGGAAAACATCTCGCTAGTTCCGCGTTTATTAAAGTGGACTTCAACTGAAAAGGATAAAAGGGCAGAGGAATTATTAGAGTTGGTTGAAATGCCAAAAGAATTTCTTGATCGTTATCCGCATGAATTAAGTGGAGGTCAACAACAACGAATTGGTGTATTACGTGCACTTGCTGCGAATCCACCACTTATTTTAATGGACGAGCCTTTTGGTGCATTAGATCCGATTACTCGTGATGCTCTTCAAGAAGAGTTCAAGCGACTTCAAAGATCTTTGGATAAAACCATTGTTTTTGTCACACACGATATGGACGAGGCAATCAAATTAGCAGATCGTATTGTCATTATGAAGGATGGAAAGATTGTTCAAGTTGATTCTCCAGAAGAGATTTTAAGAAATCCAGCAAATGAATTTGTTGAAGATTTCATTGGAAAAGAAAGATTGCTTCAAGGAAGACCAAATGTACAAACAATTTCACAAGTCATGAGCAAAAATCCAATCTCAATCACTGGAAAACAAACACCTGCTACTGCATTAAGAGTCATGAAAGAAGCACGTGTAGATTCATTATTAGTAACAGATGAATCAGGTTTGCTAAAAGGGTATATCGATCTTGAAGCGATCGATCGTAATCGCTCCCTTGATTCAATTGATACGCTAATTAAACCTAGCTTATATAAAGTGGAGGAACATTCACTATTAAGAGATACGATTCAACGTTTGCTTAAACGAGGCGTGAATTATGCACCTGTTGTAACAGAGAGTGGTCATTTAGTGGGAATTGTTACGAGAGCAAGCCTTGTAGATATGGTGTACGATTCCATTTGGGGTGACGAAGAATCACAGGCAGAACAGGTGGAGGTATAAAAGATGAATGCAGTAACCGAGTTTTTACAAGCGAATGGAAGTGAGCTACTTCTAAAAACCTGGGAGCACATCTACATTTCCTACTTAGCTGTGATATTAGGAATTATTGTTGCAATTCCATTAGGCATTGCATTAACTAGGGTTCCTCGAGTAGCCCAATGGGTAATCGGAATCGTCAGTGTGATGCAAACGATCCCAAGTTTAGCAATTCTTGCATTTTTCATACCATTTTTAGGAATTGGAACAGTGCCTGCGGTTCTTGCCTTGTTTATATATTCTGTTTTACCGATTTTACGTAACACGTATACAAGTGTAAAAGATGTTGATGATAGCTTGATTGAAGCTGGTCGCGGTATGGGTATGACTACATGGGAACGTATTAAGGGAATTGAGCTACCATTAGCTTCACCTGTCATTATGGCAGGAATCCGAGTGTCATCTGTTTATCTAATTGGATGGGCAGCCTTGGCATCATTTATAGGTGCTGGCGGGTTGGGTGATTTTATCTTTAGTGGTTTAAATCTCTACGATGCGGCATTTATCATTGGAGGAGCGATTCCTGTAACAATTCTAGCCTTATTAACAGATATTATCTTTGGCAGAATTGAAAAGTTAGTTACACCAAAAGGTATTAGAGATAGTGAAAAGACAGCATAGCAGGAGGAGTCACATAATATGAAGACAAGAGCAGCGATGGTATTATCGTTGACTGGGATTGTTGTATTATCAGGCTGTTCATTGCCAGGACTAAGCGGACCGTCTGGTGAAACAGTGAAGATTGGTTCATTAAATACAACGGAGTCAATGATTATAGGTAATATGGTAAAAGATCTGATTGAAGAAAATACAGATTTGCAAGTTGAAATGATCAATAATTTAGGTTCATCGATAGTCATGCATCAAGCGATGATGAACGGAGATGTAGACATAGCAGCAACACGATATACAGGAACAGATATAGCAGGTGCTCTTAATTTGGAGCCTGTCATGGATCCTGATGAAGCATTAGACGTTGTACAAACTGAATTCACGGAACGCTATGATCAAACGTGGTTTGACTCTTACGGATTTGCGAACTCTTATGCTATTACTGTGACACAAGAGTTAGCTGAGCAAGAAGGATTGGAAACGATAAGTGATCTTGAAGATTTGGCAGGCGAACTGCGCGTTGGTGTAGATACATCTTGGATTAATCGAGCAGGAGATGGATATGGAGGTTTCCAAGAGACTTATTTTGGCTTCGACAATATCGCACCAATGCAGATTGGGCTTGTATATGATGCTTTAGCAAGCGACCGGATGGATGCGGTTCTTGCTTACACCACGGATGGACGTATTGCTGCTTACGATCTGAAGGTATTAGAAGATGATCAACAGTTCTTTCCTCCGTATGACACGTCATTGGTTGCAGATAACCAGTTGTTACGTGATCATCCAGAGTTAGAGTCTGTTTTAAACAGGCTTGTTGATAAAATCGATACAGAAACCATGCAGGAACTAAATTATGAATCAGATGGTTTAATGAAAGAACCTGCTATTGTTGCAAGTGAATTTTTAGAGGAACATGATTTCTTTAATGAGGAGGTAGAATAAATGGAGACATTAAGGGAATTGTTGACTTATTACTCGCAAAATAGTGGGTATGTATGGACAGAGTTTACACGGCATTTTTTGATGTCTGCTTATGGAGTATTCTTCGCAGCACTTGTTTCCATTCCACTGGGTATCTTTATTGCTCGGTATAGCAGATTAAGTGGAATTGTATTAAACATCACAAATGTCATTCAAACCATTCCAGCATTAGCAATGCTTGCTGTGTTAATGCTTGTTCTTGGATTAGGAGCAAATACGGTTGTACTAGCTTTATTCCTATATTCATTACTACCGATTCTGAGAAATACTTATACGGGCATAAGAAATGTAGATCAAGCGCTTGTTGAATCAGGAAAAGCGATGGGAATGACCAAGTGGCAGCTTCTGTATATGTTAGAGCTTCCACTCGCTTTATCGGTTATTATGGCAGGACTTAGAACCGCCCTAGTCTTTTCAATTGGTATTGCGACCATAGGAACATTTATTGGTGCAGGAGGACTTGGAGATATTGTCATTAGGGGAACAAATGCTACAGATGGTACGGCTATTATTTTAGCTGGTGCGATTCCAACGGCACTAATGGCTATTCTAGCAGACGTCATTATGGGTTGGTTTGAGCGATTATTATCGCCATCAAGAAAACATGCTAAACAAACAGCTACCGTTTAAAAAAAGAAGATCCCACTATTGCCTAGGCGACAGTGGGATCCTTATGTTTAGATTGGCTTAGTAGCTATATGCTGAGCCAACGATGACCAAAAGAATGAAAAGAACGACGATAAACGCAAAACCACTCTCATTACCATATCCCATTGTCAACACTCCTTTGTTGTAACCTACTGTATACTATGTGATGTGTGAAAATGAGCGTGGGCTAGCGAGCCCAAATGTGTGAACATGGGTAATTATTAGGCATGGGCATCTTGATGGTGTACACTAATAATGAGGAAAAGGTAAGACTATACTTATGCAATGAGAATTAAAGGGAGTGTTTTTAAAATGTTTAAGAAATTATTTGGATTAGACAAAAAAGAAGAGCAAGACAAACCAACTGAGGAAATCATTGTAGCTGTGTCAAACGGGACATGGGTTTCAATTGAGGATGTACCAGATCCAACGTTCAGTCAAAAAATGATCGGAGAAGGTGCAGCGATTGAACCAACAGATGGTCATGTCGTTTCTCCTGTAGCTGGCGAAATTTTGCAAGTCTTCCCAACGAAACATGCGATAGGAATTCGTACAGTGGGTGGAGCTGAAATTCTTATTCATATTGGATTAGAGACCGTGGGAATGGACGGAGAAGGATTTACAGCTCACGTGAAGGCAGGAGACACGGTAGGAGTAGGGGATGCACTGGTTGACTACGACCTTGAATTAGTGAAGGAAAAAGCAGCAAGCACACTGATTCCAATTGTTGTGACAAACCATGAGGAATTAGATAGTGTTACATCCGAACCAGCTGGAGCGTTGCAAGCTGGTATTACCCCTCATCTAACAGTGAAATTTAAGCGTTAATTATTGTAAACACCATTGGGAGAAAAACTAGAGAACATAACAAAAAATCATGCTAGTTTTTCCCCATCTTTCCTGTTACACTACGATAGTTGTATGGATAAAGAAAGGGTGTTTACATGTTATCAGCTTTATTAGTTTTTATTGTGCAGCTAGCATATGTACCTGTTCTAACCCTTCGAACCATTATGATGGTTAAAGGAATGAAAGAGCGTGCAGCAGCTATGGGTATGCTCGAAGGTTTGGTTTATGTATTGGCACTTGGCTTGGTTTTTAGTGATTTGAGTAATTATTTAAATATGGTTGCTTATGCACTTGGCTTTGCTGTAGGACTTTATATAGGAGCCATTATTGAAGAGAAGCTGGCAATAGGATATGTCACCCTAGAAGTAAATATTCCCACACGAAACCAAGAGCTAATTGATCGATTACGAGAGCTAGGTTTTAGTGTATCTACTTCTGCAGTAGAAGGAATGAGCTCTACCCGTTATCAGCTTGATTGTACAGCACGACGGGATCGTGAAAAAGAATTTATACGAGTAGTGAGTGATTTTGAGCCTGCGGCGTTTATTGTTTCGTTTGAACCACGAAGCTTCAAGGGCGGATATATAACAAAGGCGATGAAAAAGCGTCGAGAAAAGTATTTGAAAAAGAAAAAGAATACCGAGAACGCATAAATAAAAGAGCTTCTGCCAGTGATTCAACTGGTAGAAGCTCTTTTTACATTCTTAGAATAGATCTGGATCAACGTCCCCTAAAAAGATAAAGACGAACAATGCAAGAATAAAGCAATAGATAGCGAAGTAGATAAGTTTGCTTTTCTTCAAGAAGTTAATAAACCATACAATTCCAAGTAGTGATGAGATAAATGTAACGATTATAGCTACGATAAGTGGAAAGACACCAGTGACCGCAAGAAGTTCGCCATTGAGTAAATCTTTAACAGCTAGAACAGTCGAACCTAGAATAACTGGAATGGATAGAAGGAACGAATATCTAACGGCCGTTTCCTTACTTAGTCCAGCAAACATACCAACAACTAATGTCGTTCCAGAACGTGAGAGTCCAGGTATCAAAGCGAGCGATTGTCCAATCCCGATAAGGACAGAGTCAAATAGTGTCATATCTTTTTCTGTTCGGTTTCCTGTTTTCACAACCCGTTCAATAATAATTAAGAAGATCCCTGTCATCGTTAACGAGATGGCGATCATCGTTGGACCTTTTAGTGCTGTTGAGATATATCCCTCAAATAAAATCCCTGCGACACCTGTGATAAATGTAGCAACTAGTATGTAAATAGAGAACCAAAAGCTAACTTTATGTTCACTTGATCGATTCTTGATATAAAGAAAGAATCCCGTTAGCAAGTCGATAAGGTCTTTACGATAATAAATAATAACCGCTAGGACAGAACCAACGTGTAATAAGATTTCAAATCCAAAGCCAGGAAATGAAATATTAAAAAGCATTTGTGTAATCACTAGATGGGCAGAACTTGAAATGGGGAGGAATTCAGTGATCCCTTGAACCAATCCCAAAATAATCGCTTCAAATATTGTCATGAGTAGATTCCTTTCCATTAACTGTCGAATGTTTAAATTTTTATAGGTTACATATGTCTAACTGCTTCATTCTAGCAAACTATTAATCGTTCGGGAAGGGCTTTTGAAAGAGTAAGCGTTTTAATGTTTTCTTGCTCATTATAAAACCAGCTTATATACTTAACTTTATATCTATGAATTGGAGCGTTTTCTTATGAAGAGAAATGTTAGCCTAATTATTTTAACTGTCGGGATAGGCCTAGCTGCTGTCCTTCTAATTATAAATTTAATGAATGGGAACGAGACTCAAATTGGAATTGATGAAGGAATGCAAGCAGAATCCATTGAACTTGATTTGTTTGGTGGCGAGGATTCAGTAAATGTTTTTTCTGGTGATCAAGAAGTGACCATCTTAAATATTTGGGCTACTTGGTGTGAACCTTGTGTAAGAGAGTTGCCAGACTTAATGGACCTTGAAGAAGATTATCGTGATGAAGGATTGTCTGTACATACTGTGAACGCTCAAAAATATGAAAGAGTACAAGCGCATACAGAGGAGTTTATTGAGGAGCAAAACGTGACACTTCCTGTTTTCCTTGATAAAGAAGGAGCGTTTTTTCAATTGTACCAGATCAGGGGAATGCCGACGACGTTTGTGATTGACTCGGATCAAACGATTGTTGAAAGAATTGAAGGAGAAGTAACATACGAAATGTTGGAAGAGAAAATTACACCTCTATTAAACAATTGATAGGAGGGAGGGTAGCTCATGAACACTGAAAGGTGGACAAGAGTGTTAGAAGTGACATATGAAGATAAAGATGTACAACTTCTTGCGACGATTGATACCAAATATCCGGCCATCGTACAAAAGCGCTTTACCCCAGCTGTATCAAAAGGAACGTATATTAAAGTAAATACAACGGCGACAGAGCTAGCACTAGGTACAGGAGGATACGATGTTGTTAAAGAGGTATTAGCAAGTAGACTTGTAGCCCAAGAGACGAAAGGGCATATTATGAGGCTTCGCTACACTCCGCTGCAACAATCTGTTATGACCGTTGAAGAACCAGCTAGTCCTCATCATGCTCTTTTTCAACAACCGTTCTCCCTTAATGGAAAAAAGGTTTTGTTGGGAGAACTGCATAGTATGGTTCCGCTAGCTTGTTATGTGGCAAAAGAAATGAACCAAAGTCTTAGCTGCTGTGTGATCTTTGATGATACAGCATCCTTATTATTAGATACGAGTCATCATGTACGAACATTAAAAAAAGAGACATGGTTTCATTCGATAACGATCGGACAATCTTTTGGTGGAGAATTTGAGGCGGTAAGTCTACCATCTGCATTACAATTTGCATCACAGTCCTTGCAAGCAGACTTGATTATGATATCTGTAGGACCAGGCGTTGTTGGTACTGGTACTGTATATGGTAATTCTGCTGTAGACATGGCGGGCTGGGCGAATACTGTCGGTGCTTTAGATGGTAAGCCTGTATGGATTCCTCGTTTATCTTTTGCTGATCGTCGTCACCGCCACTATGGGTTAAGTCATCACACGGTAACGCCTCTTTGTACACTCACATATGCTCCAAGCATTCTACCTTTTCCTTATCTTGATTCAGCTCAAATGAAACTAGTTAAATCACAATTAAGTGAATCAAAGTTAACGAAACACCACGTCCATTATTCGACTCAGCGATCTGATTCATCATTACTCAATCGGGTATTGTTACAATTAGAAGACCTTACAACGATGGGGCGTGGATATGCGGATGATCCACTTTTTTTTGAAGCGATACTTGAGGCAGCTTGCTTTTGTGTGCAAGGAAAAACCTCTTGAACCCACTCAGACACAAATTCTTGTTTTTTTAGCTGTTGCTTAAGCCTAGCCTTAACTTCCCAAGCTTTCCCGACGAGTAATACACCTTGTTCGTGTACATGAATATTCATAGTATCTCTCCATTCTCTCACGTATGGTACACTTTTATGTGGGATTTAATACAAGTAGACCAAAGGAGTGTGCACCATGACATTATTTGAAGAAAAAACAATTGCAACAGAGAAGATATTTGAAGGGAAAGTAATCGATTTACAAGTAGATACAGTAAAGTTGCCAAACGGTCATGAAAGTAAGAGAGAGCTTGTGAAACACCCAGGTGCTGTCGCTGTTATTGCTGTTACAGATGAAGACAAGCTCGTGTTAGTCAAACAATTTCGTAAGCCGCTTGAGAAAACCATTTTAGAAATACCTGCAGGCAAAATTGATCCAGGAGAAGAGCCAATCAAAACAGCAGCAAGAGAATTGAGAGAGGAAACGGGCTATACTGCTGAAGGGCTTTCGCTCGTAACTTCTTTTTATACGTCACCAGGCTTTGCTGACGAAATTATTTATCTATATGAAGCCACAGGGTTAATAAAAGGAGATGCCCAACCTGATGATGATGAGTTTGTTGAGATCGAGGAAGTCGATCTTAACGTAGCGGCTACATACATGGCAGACCAAACGATTCATGATGCCAAAACAGCATATGCCGTTATGTATCTTCAATTAAAACAAGCAAGAAACCAGTCATAACAACAGGCCTGTCCTCATAATCTAGACAAGGTGAGAGAATGAGGAGGCCAATCGATGAAAACTCGCGGGCACAAGGATCGTATTATTGCTCATGTTGAAGAAAATAAAACGATTTATTTATTTACAACCGTTCTGTTTTTAATAGGCATCGTTTTTGGAGCTATCATTGTTAATAGCTTAAATCTTACTCAAAAGAATGATCTATATATGTACCTTAGCCAATTTTTTGTTCAGGTCCAGGATGGCAGAATTGCAGGTTCAAAAGAGATTTTCAGTCAAAGCTATGCACATTACGGCAAATATTTTGCGTTAATGTGGATTCTTGGATTATCGCTAATAGGACTCCCGATCATCTTAGTCCTTTTATTTCTTAAAGGCGTCGTAGTAGGTTTTACGGTTGGCTTTCTAGTAAATCAAATGGGCTTTCAAGGATTTTTATTGGCGATGGTATCTGTTCTTCCTCAGAACCTTCTGTTAGTACCTGCCTTTATTATCGTTGGCACTGCGAGTGTTTCATTTTGTTTAAAAATGCTTCGTCAACAATTTGCAAAAAAGGTTTATCAACCAGTTTTTCCGCAATTCCTTCGTTATACACTCTTATTACTTTGTATGGGAGCGGCTTTATCAGTGGCGGCGGCCTTTGAAGCGTATGTTTCCCCCTACTTATTAAGAATGGTTGTAGGTTTCATTTGATAATAATTATTACTTGATATAAGTTATCGCGGATAACTTAATAATCATTATCAATTGACACTCTTTTTCAACAAGATTATAATAAGTTTATACAAAAGGAAGTCCGGTTAGGAGGAGTACCGATGGAGAATCGGCTAGAGCGAATTAAGAAGCACCTACATTCTCAAAGCTATAAGCTGACCCCTCAACGTGAAGCCACAGTAATGGTGTTGCTTGAACATGAGGAGGACCACTTAAGTGCTGAGGATGTATACCTCCTTGTTAAGGACAAAGCTCCGGAAATTGGATTGGCTACAGTCTACCGGACGCTTGAACTTCTTGCTGAATTAAAAATCGTTGATAAAATTAACTTTGGTGATGGGGTATCCCGATTTGATCTTCGCAAAGAAGGAGCCGCGCATTTCCACCATCATCTCGTTTGTATTGAATGTGGAGCGGTTGATGAAATTGAAGACGATTTGCTAGGTGATGTGGAAAAGATTGTTGAACGTGACTATGATTTTAAGATCATGGACCATCGATTAACCTTTCATGGCATTTGCTACCGCTGTAAAAGTAAGCATGAGACAGATCAAAAAGATCCAACAGAAGCACAAAATCAGGTTTAATTGATAAAAGACTTGGAAGAGTAATCTCTTCCAAGTCTTTTTGACGTAGAAAATGGATGAATTCAGGTATATTCTGACCGGAAAATGGCATAGCTTAACAGTAAGACATGTTCTAGTCAGAGAGGGGAAATAAGAAATGAAAGGTCGCTTTATTACCTTGTTACAAACATTTAAGGTTATGCTTTTATTTATTGGATGCACGTTGTTCTTTTATTATGGTATTCTATGGGTAAGCCAGGAATACGAAAGCTATTATCGGTATGATGTACCTGAGGGAAATGCTGTGAAAGTAGTAGCGGAGCCAATCGGTGATCATGAAGACTCGACTATTCTAACAAGACTAGCATGGTTTTATAAACTGGGTGAATAATTGAGAATGTAGGATGGAGTGTGTCAACGTTGCAATTAGATATTGAAGACTTTATCCATTACTTACAAATAGAGCGGGGTTATTCCGATAATACGATTTCTTCTTATAAGAGTGATCTAGCTTCTTACTCATCGTACTTAAAAAATGTTGAAACTTGCAAAGGTTTTTCAGATGTTGATCGTTCAATCATCGTAAACTATCTATATTTTTTAATGGAGAAGGGACGAGCAGAGACAACGATAGCCAGATGCATAGCCTCTATACGTGGGTTACATCAGTTTTTGTTGCGTGAAGGTCGGGCAAAACAAGACCCAAGTGTACATCTTGAGATTCCTAAGCCTCCGAAACGCCTGCCTAAAATTCTTTCAACTGAAGAAGTAGAGGCGCTTTTGGAGTCGCCAGGTACAGAGGATGCGATGGCGATTCGTAATCGAGCGATGCTAGAAGTGATGTATGCAACGGGTATACGAGTGAGCGAGCTAATTGGACTAGCGACTTCAGATTGTCACCTAACCATGGGTTTTTTACGTTGTGTAGGGAAAGGGAATAAAGAACGTATTATTCCACTCGGATCAAAGGCAACAGAAGCTGTACATACATATCTGGAAACAGCACGATCCTCTCTCGTTAAACATAACAAACATGATGTTCTTTTTGTAAATCATCGCGGCACGCCATTATCAAGACAAGGATTTTGGAAAATCCTTAAGCAGCTTGCATTAAAAGCACACATTGACAAACCGCTCACACCACATACATTACGTCATTCGTTTGCCACACATCTGTTAGAGAATGGCGCGGATCTGCGAGCTGTACAGGAAATGCTTGGCCATGTTGATATCTCTACTACACAAATCTACACACATGTTACAAAAAACCGGATGAAAGATGTGTATTCCAAGTATCATCCTAGGGCATAAAAAATTGAACGTTGTCTGACATCAGACAAGAGCAGGACAGGAGGAAATAATATGGGTGAACAGCCTTTTAAGCGGGTGTTCTTAATTGTAATGGATTCAGTGGGGATTGGAGAAGCACCTGATGCAGCAACATTTGGTGATGAAGGTGCAGATACGCTAGGTCATATTGCGGAATTTATGAATGGTATTAAGCTTCCTACCCTTGAAAAGCTAGGGATGGCCAATATAAAAGAAGTTAAAGGTCTAGAGTCAGTAGATGAGCCAGCAGCTCATTACGGAAAAATGAAAGAAGCCTCAAACGGAAAAGATACAATGACTGGACATTGGGAAATCATGGGTCTGCGAATAGATGAACCGTTTCGAGTCTTTCCTGAAGGTTTTCCTACTGAATTATTAACTGCATTAGAACAGGAAACAGGAAGAGGTTTTCTTGGAAATAAAGTTGCCTCTGGTACTGAAATTTTGGACGAGCTTGCTGAAGAGCATGTGAAAACCGGAAAATTGATTGTCTATACATCGGCAGACTCTGTGCTTCAAATTGCGGCGCACGAAGACATTGTGCCAATAGATGAGCTATACGAGATTTGTGAGAAGGCAAGAAAATTAACTCTTCAGCCTGAGTACATGATTGGTAGAGTCATTGCTCGTCCATTTCTTGGAGGTCCTGGAAAGTGGGAGAGAACACCTAATCGCCATGACTATGCGTTGAAACCATTTGGTCGTACTGTGATGAACGAACTTCAAGATAGTGGATTAGATTCCATTGCCATTGGCAAAATCTCTGACATTTATGATGGGGAAGGTATTACAGATACATACCGAACTACCTCCAACGAGGATGGAATGGACAAATTATTTGAAAGTATGAATAAGGACTTTACTGGCTTAAGCTTCTTAAATTTGGTCGATTTTGATGCATTATTTGGTCATAGAAGAGATCCAGAAGGTTATGGTCGCGCATTAGAGCAGTTTGATGTACGCTTACAAGGAGTGTTGGATCAGCTGAAAAGTGGAGATCTGTTAATGATTACTGCCGATCATGGCAATGACCCTGTTCATAGAGGAACAGATCATACACGTGAATACGTACCTTTGCTTGCATATGATCCAACTCAATCGAAGACGGTTAATTTGGGCATTCGTTCTACTTTTGCTGATATCGGGGCCACTATTGCTGATAATTTTAGTGTGAATGCTCCAAAGTACGGAACAAGTTTCTTACCGGAAATGATACAAAACAAAAGGTCTTAAAGGAGATTGGTTATGTCAAACATGAAGATAGAGCTATCACAAACAGCAGAATATATAAACAAACACTTAACTGATACACCTGTCATTGGCTTGATTTTAGGGTCAGGTCTTGGGGTATTAGCTGAGGAAATTGAGAACCCAATTAAACTTCCGTATGAAGAAATACCAAACTTCCCTGTCTCAACAGTGGAGGGGCATGCAGGACAATTAGTAGCAGGTACAATTTCTGGAAAGCAAGTTATTGCCATGCAAGGCCGCTTTCATTTCTACGAAGGCTATTCGATGGAGGAGGTTGTCTTTCCAGTTCGAGTCATGAAGGAATTAGGCATCAAACACCTTGTCGTTACAAATGCAGCTGGCGCTGTGAACGAGAGCTTTTCGGTGGGGGATTTGATGATTATTAAAGACCATATTAATAATCAAAGTGCTAACCCGCTGATTGGGCCTAATGATGAATCGCTTGGCCTTCGCTTTACAGATATGTCCAATGCTTATTCAACAAGACTGCGTACGATCGCTCATAATCAGGCAAGTCATCTTGGTATCTCAATTCAAGAAGGTGTCTATGTTGCGAACACCGGACCATGCTATGAAACACCTGCTGAGGTGAGAATGGCAAGGAAGCTAGGTGGCGATGCAGTGGGAATGTCGACAGTCCCTGAAGTCATTGCAGCAAGACATGCGGGTCTTGAGGTCCTTGGAATCTCTTGTTTATCAAACATGGGTGCAGGTATTTTACCACAGCCATTAAATCACGAAGAAGTAATTGAAGTTACAGAGCGTGTTCGTACATCTTTTCTTGGTCTTGTAAAAGCAATCTTAAAAGAAATCTAATCTAAACATAAAAAGGGGAGTTCTTTCATGACAACACTAGTTGATAAAATCAAAGAATCAGCAAACTATCTACAATCATTCATACATACAAAACCAGAAATAGGCTTAATCTTAGGTTCTGGACTTGGGGAATTAGCAGATGAGATTGAAGGGGCATCTAAAATCCCATATGAAGACATTCCAAATTTTCCTGTATCAACCGTTGAAGGTCATGCAGGTCAGCTTGTCATTGGTGAGCTACAAGGTAAAACCGTTGTAGCAATGCAGGGACGTTTTCACTACTATGAAGGCTATCCTCTTGATGAAGTAACATTTCCTGTACGTGTAATGAAAGAGCTTGGTGTGAACCTACTTTTTGTAACAAATGCGTGTGGAGGTATGAACAAGTCTTTCCAACCTGGCGACCTTATGATTATTACAGATCATCTTAATATGACAGGAGCGAACCCACTAATTGGACCTAATGCACCAGAACTTGGCCCTCGCTTCCCTGATATGAGTCAAGCCTATACGAAGTCATATGTAGACCTGGCACTTAAAACAGCTGATTCATTAGACATAAAGGTTCAGCAAGGAGTCTATGCAGGTGTAAGTGGTCCTACGTATATGACAGGAGCAGAACTGATTATGCTTCGTAATCTTGGTGGAGATGTAGTAGGGATGTCAACCGTGCCAGAAGTGATTGTTGCAAGTCATGCAGGCATGGATGTACTGGGGATTTCGTGTGTAACAGATATGGCAATCGGAGAAGAAATTGCTGGTATCACGCACGAAGAGGTTATGGAAGTAGCAACTCGTACAAAACCTTTATTCATCAAGTTGGTAAAAGAATTAGTGGCACAAGCTAAGCCTTAATAGAGGGGATTTGTTGACATGAGAATGGTTGACTTAATCGAAAAAAAGCGAAATGGTGAGATATTATCAGAGGAAGAGATCCATTTCATTATACAAGGCTACACCAATGATGACATTCCGGATTATCAAATGTCTGCATGGGCGATGGCTGTTTATTTTCAAGATATGAATGACAAAGAACGAGCGGACCTTACAATGGCTATGGTCAAATCAGGTGAAGAAATTGATTTGTCTGCGGTTGAAGGGCTTAAGGTGGATAAGCATTCAACAGGCGGTGTTGGCGATAAGACAACGATTGCGCTTGCGCCACTAGTCGCATCACTGGGTGTTCCCGTTGCTAAAATGTCTGGTCGTGGATTAGGTCATACGGGAGGAACTCTAGATAAATTAGAGTCTATTCCTGGCTTTCATATTGAACTAACAACACAAGAGTTTATCGACAAAGTTAATGAGAATAAGCTTGCAGTGATTGGTCAAACGGGTAATCTGACACCAGCCGATAAAAAGCTGTACGGTTTACGTGACGTCACAGGAACCGTCAATTCTATTCCATTAATTGCGAGTTCAATTATGAGTAAAAAACTAGCGTCAGGTGCTGATGGCATTGTTCTTGATGTTAAAACTGGCACGGGTGCATTTATGAAGGAGCTCTCTGATTCAAAAGAGCTCGCTCAAGCAATGGTGAAGATCGGAACAAAGCTAGGGAAAAAAACAATGGCTGTGATTTCGGATATGAACCAACCACTTGGGTTAGCAGTTGGAAATGCGCTTGAGGTAAAAGAAGCCATTGCTATTCTTAAAGGTGAAGGACCAGAGGATGTCTTAGAGTTATGTTTGACACTAGGTAGCCATATGGTTGTCATGGCCCAAAAGGCAAGCTCAGTAGATGAGGCACGAAAAGCTCTTGAAGATGCGATAACTTCAGGTAAAGCAATTGAGACATTAAAAACATTTATCACGGCACAAGGCGGAGATGCATCCGTGGTTGATGATATGTCTAAGTTTCCTGAAGCACCTTTTCAGATTAAGGTTAAAGCGCAATCGGATGGAATGGTGAAGTCCATTGAAGCTGATCGAATCGGTACTGCGGCGATGATGCTTGGTGCTGGCCGAGCCACAAAAGATGATCAAATTCTTTTAGATGTCGGTATAATCTTAAACAAAAAGATTGGCGATGCTGTCCAAAAAGGGGATACCCTCGTTACATTGCACAGTCGCACAGAAGATGCAAAAGAGATTGAAGCCATGATTCAGGAAGCATATGATATCGCACATGAACATATTGAAGCACCAGTATTAATTTATGAGGAAATAACGGCTTCCTCAGGTACTGGATTCGTGTTGTAAATGAAAGAATAAATAACCCGGAACAACAAAGTACTCCTTTGTTGTTCCGGGTTTCTTTAGGCTATCCTATAACGTGACTCCGCCATCTACACTTAGGATCGTTCCCGTAATAAATGCGGCGTCATCTGATGCTAGAAAGGCGTAACCATTGGCGACATCTTCTGGTTTTCCAAGTCGATTAAGAAGAGCTTTTTCCTTCATCATCGTCAGAACTTTCTCAGGCATTTTATTTACCATTGCTGTCGAAATGAAGCCTGGAGCTACAGCATTCACACGAATATTATATCGGCCAAGTTCACGAGCCCATGTTTTGGTCATTCCGTTCACACCCCATTTTGAGGCGGCGTAGTTTGTTTGACCAAAGTTTCCGAACGTCCCAACAACAGAGGAAGCATTTAGAATAACTCCGTTCTGTTGTTCCTTCATTACTTTTGCCGCAGCTTGACCTACATGAAAAACACCCTTAACATTCACATTCATCACTTTATCGAATTGTTCTTCGGTCATCTTTAGCAATTGCGCATCTTGTGTGATGCCAGCATTATTCACAACAATATCTAATTGTCCATATAGCTCAACTGTTTTGGCAATTAATTGTTGCACATCTTTGCTGCTAGTGACATCAACAGATAATCCAATCGCTTTACCACCATGTTGATTAAGGGAAGTAACAACTGGTTCAATCACTTCATCCTTAAGATCAGCAACAACAACAATAGCTCCCTCAGCACTAAACTTCTCTGCAGTTGCTTTGCCTATACCGCTTCCGGCACCTGTTATGATGGCGACTTTGTCCTTTAATCTCATCATAAATCCTCCTGAAAAACGTTGTATAAAGATTTTGTATGAACACATTTGTTTGTATTCGAGCTTCATAAATAAAAACCCCTGTCCTTACAGAGGTTCATGTGAAAAGCTAGATGCTACTGGTTAAAAAACTTTAGAGCGGTTTGTCTATTCTTTTCTGCGACTTCTAGAAACCCGTTTTGTGACTCTTTAACTTGTTTCGTAAAACTATCAACTAGAGGAGTAAGCTCCTCGCGGCTTTTTTGTTGTTGATCTAGTGCTTTTTTCATTGTGTCTTGAAATTGTTCCTGAGAACGGTGGAGTAAATTATAGCCTTCACGATAAGGTGTGACAGATAGTTGTTGGAAACGGCTAATAACTTCTTCGAAACGGTCATTCCACTGATCCACTGTCTTTTTAGTTTCGGTTCCGGCTGTTTTTTCAACATTATCCAAAAGAGTCTTGCGCACCTCATTACGTAGTTTCTTGTGCTCATCATTAATTGTGTCTAGATGATTGTTGAAGTGTTCCCACGATTCTTGTTGTTGTTCAAGTGCTTTAAGAACAAATTGATCTGCTTCTTTTTGAGAAGAATAGAACAAATTAAAGGTGTTAGACCATGTATCCCATGCAGAGTCGATAAACGTTGATGCTGCTTGATTTTCTTGAGCTTTTTTTGTCGTTGCCATTCGAAAAAACCTCCTATTAATAGTGAGTATCTATTGTGCATGCAGACATTCTGCATAGTCACTGATCGTTATCTTCCTTATTACTACTACGGTCCAAAAAAGGATTGGTCATCATGTTTGAATACATAGAGAAAAAGTGATCAACAATCGATTGATACTGTTGAAGGGAATCTGCCCATACTTTCAGGTAGTCTTCTCCAGCGTCTGTCAGTGAATAAATTCGTTTAGCAGGTCCACCAGTGGATGTGTCCCATTGAGATTGAACCATATTGTCTTTTTCAAGCTGTCTAAGCGTTCGATAGACATTTCCTTGGTCAATCGAGGTGAATCCGTACTTTGAGAGTTGTTCGATTAATTTGTATCCATGTAAATCCCATTCACGTAAGCTCATTAAGAGCATAGGGATCATTAGGTTTTTTGGAGCGCTGTTTTTGACCTTGTCTTCATTTCTTTTTTGATCGGCCATAATGTTCCACCTACTCTGTTGTAATTTCATCTAAGTGTAATTTACACCTATATGTATCTTTTGTCAACCTGTCTGAAAAATGTAGTCCCTAAGAAAAATAAGAACTTTTGTCTAAGGTTGTAGAAACAAAGTAGATGCTGTCGTATTATTGAAAAATTTAAAAAAATTAAATAATTACATAGAAAGAAGCGTATTTTTTTATGTTATACTCGCTTTATTCAGGTGGGAAATGGTTCTAACTCATTATCCAACTGGAAATAATGGTGTTTATTATAAAAAACAGGAGGTAATCATGAGCGATCAAAAAAGCTTTGACCCTTTTACATTATGGAAAGATGTCTATCAGCAGTCGGAATCTTACTGGGGAAGTGTATTGGATGAGAAAATGAAAGAAGACCAATTCTCAGAATGGATGGGCAAAACCTTAGAAATGAACCTTCTGTACAAAAAAGCACAAGATGAAATTACAAACAAGTACCTTGAACAGGTGAACGTACCTACTAGATCAGATCTTTCTAATATTGCTTCTCTAGTAGTAAATGTTGAATCAAAAGTAGATCGTGTAGAAGACCTTGTTGATGAAATTGATATTATACAAGTGAAAGCAGAATTAAAAAGAGAAATGACCCTCATGAAAAAAGACATTAAACAGTTAGACGGTAAACTAGACCAAATTCTGACTGAATTACAGAATTCCACCTCAAAAACTACGAATGATCAAACCTCAACAAAAGCAAAGCAAACCAAATAATAAGAGCAAGGACGTTCTGAACATATCATCTATCATATTAGGAGTGATTACATGATCGAGTTAGCAGACAAAGTAGCCATTGTTACTGGAGGATCTAGAGGGATCGGATCAGCTATTTCTACAGAACTTGCCAAAAGCGGAGTAAAGGTTGTTGTTAATTATCATTCAGATGTTGAATCTGCCAAAAAAGTAGTCGCTGAAGTCAAAGCTGCTGGTGGAGAAGCAATAGCGGTTCAAGCGGATGTATCTAATTCTGAGGATGTACTTTCTTTAATAGAACAAACTATTAATCATTTCGGACAGCTTGATATTCTTGTTAATAACGCAGGGATCACAAAGGATAAGACATTCAGAAAGCTAAGTCAGGATGATTGGCACCAAGTTATTAATGTGAATTTAAATAGTGTTTATAATACCATTTCGTCTGCATTACCTCATTTACTTGAATCAGATGCTGGACGCATTATCAATATATCATCCATCATTGGTCAAACAGGTGGTTTTGGTCAAACGAATTATTCGGCTGCAAAAGCTGGTTTAATTGGATACACCAAATCGTTAGCTCTAGAGCTCGCAAGAAAACAAGTAACCGTGAATGCCGTTTGCCCGGGATTTATTGAAACAGAAATGGTGCAAGAGATGCCAGATAAGGTTCGCGAACAAATTATAGCGAGTGTACCTGTTCAGCGACTCGGCCAGGCGAATGAGATTGCCAGAAGTGTATTGTTCCTTTGCAGAGATGGGGAGTACATTACCGGTCAACAACTGAACATCAATGGTGGATTATACATGTAAAACGGTATCAAAAGGAAGGACACTTACTATGCGAGGAGAGGTGAATGTACATGAGTCATTTTACAAGTCCAGACTTGTATGATTCGTTGCCAGAGTCTTATGCTCGATTTAAACGAGCAGTGGAAGTCATTACAACGGATCCTGCACCCGAAGTTGGTCCAACTCCTAAACAAGTCATTTGGACAAAAAATAAGTCAACCTTATATCGGTATGTACCGGATGTTGAAAAGAAACATAAGATTCCCATTTTAATGGTGTATGCCCTTATTAATAAGCCGTACATTCTTGATTTAACAAAAGGTAATAGTTTAGTTGAATATTTGACTGACAGAGGGTTTGATGTCTATTTGCTAGAATGGGGTACACCAGGATATGAAGACAAACACATGGTGCTGGATGATTACATAATGGAATATATTCCACGTGCCATCCGAAAAGTTCTTCGTACATCAGGAGCTAAAGAATGCTCTATTCTAGGTTATTGTATGGGGGGGACGATGACTTCCATCTTCTCGGCTCTTCATCCTGATTACCCGGTTCGCAATCTTGTCTTTATGACAAGTCCGTTTGATTTTGAAAATACAGGGTTGTATGGTTCATTTGTTGATGAACGATATTTTGATATTGATAAGGTGGTAGACACACTCGGATTAGTTCCAGGTGACATGATTGATTTTGGTAATAAAATGCTAAAACCAATCACTAACTTTTACGGCCCGTATGTCAGTTTGGTCGATCGTGCGGATAACGAAACCTATGTTGAAAGTTGGAAGCTCATGCAAAAGTGGGTATCTGATGGGGTTCCTTTTGCTGGAGGTGCCTACAGACAATGGATCCGCGACTTCTATCAAAAAAACAAGTTAATAAAAGGAGAGTTAGAGATTCGAGGAAAAAGGGTAGACTTGAAACAGATCACAGCAAATGTCTTAAATCTTTCAGCCGAGAAAGACCATATTGCCCAGCCTCATCAAGTCGAGGCACTTATGGATGTGATCGCAAGTGATGATAAGCAGTACAAATCGTTGCCAACAGGTCATGTCTCGGTTATCTTTGGGAAAAAAGCAGTGAATATTACGTATCCTACAATCGGGGATTGGCTCGGGGAACGCTCTTCTTAAAGCATATTTATCTGAAAAAAGACCTTTAACTGAATGGAGCTGATGATTTGACTAATCGTGATGTAGTTATTGTAAGTGCTGTCAGAACAGCGATTGGAAATTTTGGTGGGAGTTTAAAAGATATTCCTGCCACAGACCTTGGTGCTCATGTAATTAAGAGAGCACTTGAAAAATCAGGTGTGAATGCGGACCAGGTAGATGAGGTTATTATGGGTAATGTCCTGCAAGCAGGCTTGGGCCAAAATCCTGCTAGACAATCTGCAATAAAGTCTGGTATTCCTCAAGAAGTATCCGCTTTAACGATCAATAAAGTTTGTGGATCAGGATTAAAATCCGTTCATTTAGCAGCTCAATCGATCTGGTTAGGTGATGCTGATGTCATTGTAGCAGGCGGAATGGAAAATATGAGTTTAGCTCCTTATTTAATGGAAGGCGCTCGAAGCGGGTACCGAATGGGAGATAAAAAGGTGATCGACAGCATGGTTCATGATGGCTTAATGTGTGCTTTTAATGATTATCACATGGGTATCACAGCAGAGAATATATGCGAGCAATATGGTTTAAGTAGAGAAGAACTGGATCAATTTGCTGGCCGAAGTCAAGAAAGAGCGGTTGCGGCTATAAAAGCAGGACGTTTTGAAGACGAAATTGTTCCATTTGAAGTTCCCCAACGTAAAGGTGATCCCATTCTCTTTGCAGAGGATGAATATCCGAAAGCAGATTCCAATGCAGAAAAACTAGGCAAGCTTCGACCAGCGTTTAAAAAAGATGGTGTCGTGACGGCAGGAAATTCATCTGGAATTAACGATGGTGCAGCGGCATTTGTTCTAACGAGTAGACAAAAGGCAGAAGAGCTAGGGTTAGAAGTCCTTGCAACAATTCGAGCCAATGCTTCTGCAGGTGTAGACCCAAGTATTATGGGGATTGGACCAGTACCAGCGACAAAAAAAGCGTTAGAAAAAGCAGGACTTACTGTTGAAGAACTAGATTTAATTGAAGCCAATGAAGCGTTTGCTGCTCAATCAGTGGCCGTAGGGAAGGACCTTCAATTTAACGATGATATTCTAAATGTAAATGGTGGAGCTATTGCACTTGGACACCCAATTGGCGCAAGTGGTGCTAGGGTGCTTGTAACATTAGTCCATGAATTGAAACGTAGGGAACAACGTTATGGCTTAGCTACACTGTGTATTGGTGGAGGCCAAGGCGTCGCAACGATTATCGAAAGAGGATAGCGCATACAAAAAAGGCTCTTAACCTACTAGGTTAGAGTCTCTTTTTTATGATGGGATAGATTGTTTATGTGAAAGCTGCTGAATAAAAGTAGAGACAGTGGCGTTGTAAACCTTTGGTTCCTCCACATTTGGAATATGACTAGAATGGTGGAAGGTTTTAAGCGTTGAGTGTGGAGCACTAAAACGTATGGTTAATGCATTGACATAGTAGGTAATTCGATCGTAAATGGAGCCGATAATCAGAATGGGCTTTGAAGAGTACAGTAATGTCGTTGTGTAATTAATACCAACTGCACTTGTGGCTGCCTCCATATACGTCAAACGATTAATCTTGAAATAATAGGAACGAATTTCATCAAGCAAAGCTTCATCAGCAGATTGATTGAGACATAAGGTAAGCACATGGCGCTCGTAGTCATCATCAGATAAGGTTTCTAGTTTTCTTCTTCGTTCATCAACCGCCTGCCAGCCAAAAATATGTGGGATAAACGAAGTAGTATTGGACAGTATTAACGATTGTACAATCTCAGGCTGGATCTTGAGAATTTCTTGAGCAACAATACCACCTAATGATAATCCGCATATATGAGCTTGTTGAATGTCTAATTTTTGGAGCAAATCAATAATATCCTCTGCAAAATGTCGAATGGATATGCCTTCGTTTATATCAGAATCTCCGTGACCTCTTAAATCTGGAGCGATGACACGGTAATGATTAGCTAACTCAAATTGATACCTCCATGATTCTTTTTTACTACCTAATCCATGAATAAGAACAAGAACATCCTTGCTTTTGTCTCCCATATCTACATATGAATACATCGTGCAACTTCCTTTCTTTACTGAGGTTCTTATCCAGTATCGCCACCAACTACAACAATCATTCCTATGCAGAGATCCGCTATTTCTCAGTGTATGCTAATCTGTACGAAGTGCTCATTTAAGAAAACGAGAACTCAATACAAAAAAGCTGAAACCATGTGGTTTCAGCTTATGGAAAGATTAGATATCTAGAGCTTGAGGCGGCTCGCCTGATTTATTCATCAATCGTATGTTTGTGGGAGTTAGCTCTAAAATAACGAGTTTTGGATCATCTGGTCCATCAAAGTATGTTTTTAATTTTTCATTCCAAAACTTGTGTTTTGTTTCAGTATCCTCTTTGATAACGGCTTTTCCTTCAAACTCTATAAACGTATCGTCATACCCTTCACCTGTATAGCCTAATAATACGTGGACATTCGGATTAGCCTCAATTTCATCAGCTTTGTGAGTATCAATGCTTGTTGGCGTATAAAGCGTTAATCCGTCATGAAAAAAGGTCATATACCGTGATGAAGGCTTATTATGGATGACGGTAGCTAATGTCCCTGTATAATGTTTGTCCATAATGTGTTCGATGGATTGTTTAAGTTCTGTTTGTGTCATCTTAACATCCTCCTTATTATTGTAGTACCTTTAGTATTCCTGAAAATATAAAAACAAAACATGTCCAATTGTATGTTTGAAATAGAGTCTTATAGTGAATACATATAAACGTAGGCTAAAATGAATTAAAGGGAGAGAGATAAAAATGGCAGATGTAGTATATACTTCAAAAGCAACAGCAGTAGGTGGAAGAGAAGGACATGTAAAATCAAGCGATTCAAATATTGATATCGATCTTGTAAAACCAGGTACTTCTGGCGGGACAAACCCTGAACAATTGTTTGCGGCCGGATACTCTTCTTGCTTTGATGGTGCACTAAACTTAATCGCATCTAAAGAAAACAAAGAAATCGATTCAGAAATTACTGCGGCAGTGAGTCTTGTTAAAGACCCGACTGATGATGGTTTTAAAATTGCAGTTGAATTAAAAGCAGTAATTGGCGGTGTTTCTCAAAGTGAAGCGGAGGAGCTAGTTGAAAAGGCACATGATTTCTGCCCTTACTCAAAAGCAACCCGTGGAAACATTGATGTAAAGTTAACAGTTGAAACAAAATAAATAAATGAAGTAGAGCTAATCCATTGCGGGTTAGCTTTTTTTATTGGGAAACCTCAGAATAGGGGTTTAGATCACAACTAAATAAGGAATGCTGTCCATGTAACACAAATTGAGATCGACAATTCAAGGAGGACTAGTTGTATGAAGGAATCAGAAGAACTCCAACAATTGAGAGACCATGAGTGTGAAAGTGGATGCTTAACGATTTATTTAAACACAAATCAAGCACAGGTAGACCAGAAAAAAGGCGAGTGGAAAATCCGACTAAAAAACGGGTTGAAGAAGCTAGAAGAATACTTAGAAAGTAGCTCGTCAGATGAATGGAATGGATATAAGGATATTCGAAAGATTGCAGAGGAACAAATTCTAAATGCACAAACATCATTGCCTCGTTCCCTCATTTTTGTTGGCTCCGCTAAAGGTGAGTGGACTTTGAAAAAATTACAGGTCACCGTAGAGAATGATTTTAGATGGGAGAAGCGGCCGGTATTAGATCAATTAGAAGAGAAAATAGATAAGTTCCCAAGAACCGGCATCCTGTTAATTCAAAAACAAGATGTAGTAGCTGTAGAAACGAGTTTAGGTGAAGTGGAATCTGAATCCGTATACAGCTGGGATGTTGAATCAGAAGATTGGAAAATGTATCAGGGATCTGGATCTAGTGATAAAGTCGGGCCAGCGATTCATAAGGACCAATTTGATCAACGGTTTGATGCCAATCAACAAAGATGGTTCAAACAACTAGCTAGTAAAATCCAGAAAAAAGCGAAGAAAAATGGATGGAATGGTGTGTATCTCGTAGGCTCTCCAGACCAGACAAGTGAGTTTGAGAAACAATTAACGTTAAATAATGTCGAAGTGGTAAAAAAGAATTTAACGAAGCTTAAGTCACATCAAATCATTGATGAACTTTTTGCTTCATAATGATAAAGAAGATCAACAGCAAATGATGAGCTGTTGGTCTTTATTTAGGTTTGAATCATTGACTATATTTCGGGAGTCTAATATAATTTCAGAAGTGGAAACTGTTCGGTTTTTAAATAACCGGTGAGTTACAAATAGGAAGTGGGACTGTACGAATGAAAGAAACAATTATCGAATCTGCGCTACGGTTATTTTCAAATGAAGGATACACGTCCACCTCTATGCAAAGTATTGCAGAGGAGTGCGGGATCTCGAAAGCCTCATTATATAAGCATTTCGAATCAAAAGAAGACTTGCTTGTACAGGTATTTGAACATAGTCTGCAAAGAATGTTTCAACGAGCACAGGAGATTGCTGTTGACGAAACAATTTCTCCGAAAGAACGATTTCTCCAAAAAATTATTTTAGAGCTTGAAGTGAACCAGGAACAACGTGCGTTTATTAATTTAATTATTAGAGCGATGCCTATTCATCAGAATCCTAAGGTAAGGGAGCTAATGAAGCGAACAAAAGCAGCGTTAATGAATTGGCATAAAATCTGCCTTCTTGAAGCGTATGGGGAGTTAGTACAACCATATATTTGGGATATTGTTGTTGTGTTTCAGGGTACACTACGTGAGTATATCGTGCTAATGATGGATGACTATAAGGTGATGGATAAGAGTCATGTAGCCTCGTTGCTTGTTTCACATTTGGACGCAATCGTAGCAGCAACAAATAAACCAGCTGCTATTTTGACACCAACTTTGATGAATGATTATGAACGATTCGATCTGTTTGATAAAAAGATGACTGAGGAAGAAATATTCAGCGACATCTTAATAAAGCTGGAATACAAAACAGACCAGGGACCACAAAACAAACAGGATGAATTAAGAGAAGCGATTGAACAATTGAAGACTTATTTTTATCAAGGTGGAGATCAGCAGGTGTTAATTGAAGCACTCTGTCTGTATATAGACTCTCGTATCCCTATTAAAGAAGAAATTCAACGAATTCAACATCTCTTGAAAAATAGGAAATGTAAAGAAGGTATAAGTAAATGAATAATGAACAAAATGATCCCTTAAAAAATGCAAGTAAAATTCCCATGATTGCCGTTCTTTTGACGGGTGCATTTATTGCAATCCTTAATCAAACGCTTCTGACTACAGCGTTACCTAGTTTGATGGCTGATCTAGAAATTGATGCGAATCTTGGTCAATGGGTTACAACAGCCTTCATGCTTGTTAATGGGGTTATGATCCCCATTACTGCCTTTTTAATCGAAAAATTTACTTCGCGTAAATTATTTATAACGGCTATGGTCTTATTTGGTATCGGTACACTAGTCTGTGCTATCGCTCCAACATTTGGTGTGTTAATTACAGGACGAATGATTCAAGCGGCTGGTGCCGGTATCGCGATGCCTTTAATGCAGACCATTCTATTGTTGATTTTTCCAGTAGAAAAACGTGGAGCTGCTATGGGTATGGTTGGTTTAGTGATTTCATTTGCTCCAGCCATAGGACCTACTTTATCAGGCTGGTTAGTCCAGAGCTATCATTGGTCGATCTTGTTCTGGATTCTGCTACCGATCGTTATTCTTGATATCATTGCTGCGTTTTTTGTTTTGAAGAATGTAACAACCCTACGTTCTCCAAAATTGGACACGCTATCGATCATCCTATCTTCACTAGGGTTCGGTGGTTTGCTATTCGGATTTAGTAATGCAGGAGCAAACGGATGGTTAGAACTGACGGTACTGCTTCCGACGATTATTGGGGTGGTAACTCTTACGTGGTTTATTCTTAGACAGCTTAAGTTACCTCAGCCTATCTTAGAGTTCCGTGTATTTAAATATTGGGTATTTACCTTAACAACCATAATAGGCATGATTGTATTTATGTCGATGATTGGTGCTGCAACGATCTTCCCAATTTACATGCAAACGATGCACAATTTCACAGCGTTGGAATCAGGGCTGATGCTCCTACCTGGAGCTGTTGTAATGGGTATTATGTCGCCGATAACCGGCCGAATCTTTGATAAGATTGGTGCCAGATATTTAGGGATTGTTGGACTTGGCATGATCTTTTTAACAACCGCCTTATTTACGAATCTATCTGACAGCACATCAATGACCTATGTGACCGTCATCTATTCATTCCGGATGCTAGGTGTAGCTCTTGTTATGATGCCGATCACTACAGCTGGAATTAATGTGTTACCACGTCATCTTATTCCTCATGGTACAGCCATGAATAATACGATGCGTCAAATTGCTGGTTCGATTGGGACAGCGGTGCTTGTCTCTGTTATGACATCTGTGGCTCTTAATCAAGGAGAAGCAGGTAATATTGGCATGGTTGATGCGCAAATTAAAGGCGTGAATACAGCCTTTATGGTAGCAACGGGTATATCCTTTGTTGGATTTGTTTTAGCTTTCTTTATTAAGTCTAAACCAAAAGAAACAGTTAATGCTGAAACGTATGGAGTGAATTCAACTCAACAAAAAACCGCAACCGATCATTCATAAATTCCTTTTAAAAATCATGTTTTAGCTTCCTTTAATCTGGGAATGCAATAACTATACACAGATTTAAAGGAGAGTTTTACTCATGAAGGAATTTAGCGTAGTTGCAAACAAAGATGCCACCACATGGTTGATTAAAGCAGAGGATGTTGCTCCAATTCACGAGTTTGATAAACGTGATGATGCGGTGGAAAAAGCAAAAGAAATAGCTGCTGAGAATCAACCTAGTAAGCTGGAGATCTTTGATGCAAGTAACGAGTTAGTTGAAAAGAAAGTGTATTAATTAAAAGAACTTAAGGGGCAGATGCTCTTTAAGTTCTTTTTTTGCTTTAAAAATTAAAAAAGGCAAATCGGAGGTTAATGGAACGTTTGTTCTGTGTTATACTAAGTCCTTATCTTTTACATAGAACGGAGTCAAGAGAATGAATGGAAAAACTCATTTTATGGGAGGACTGGCTGCTTGTGCGGCGGTTGAAACAGTCACAGATGGAGTGGACTTAAGTCCATTGTTTTACATGGGAGGTATGATAGGGGCTTTTATTCCAGATATCTGTCATGTGCATTCAACAATCGGCAGAAAGCTACCAATTGTTTCGAGGATTGTTTCTTTTTTGGTCGGACATCGAACGTTCACTCACAGTCTTCTTTTTGTTGGACTTGTATATGGAATAATGAACGTATTATTGCCCGATGCTTACAATCTTCAGATGGGACTTCTAGCAGGAATCTGCAGTCACATCCTATTAGACATGGCAACCGTGAGAGGGGTAAAGCTATTTTTTCCTTTTCCACTCAGAGTTCGTCTTCCACTATTTATTAGGACGGGAGGTAAGCTTGAAGGTTTTGTACGGATTGGAATCACCATTTGGCTTGCCATCTGGGCATATCAATATATTGGTGAATGGATGTAGTGTCTACGAAGTGCTGATTAAGTCCAAAAGAGACAGGGCACAATCCTGGAAAAAACTTAAACGCGCCTACTGATGAGATACAAGCAGCGTAGGATAGACATGGAAACTCCAGCTGGTTTTGGTCGAGGCTACTGAAAAAGTCAGCTAAGAATAAGCTCATAGGCACCGCTCCAGGAGAAACCTACGCTTTCCACGGGAACGGCCTCAGTCCTTGAAGTGGAAGGGCACCCCTTCAATGTCTTCAGACTCGTTCTGTTCCGTAGGAGTCTTCGGTTTCTCCTTCCGCTACTTTTGTGATCAATTATAAAAAGGCTGTTTTATGTTTATAAGAGAACTCCTTACTACATATCGACCCTTTTTCAGTGGCCTCGTTTTAGGCCTAGGTGCGACTTCGCAGTGCGTCAGCCAGCCTGTGGGTGCGTAATGTATATCTGGAGCGGTCGCTCTCTTACTATGATTAGACAAAAAACCGAAGCTCTATGCTTGTTAAACAGCATAATGCTTCGGTTTTTATAATTAGTAAAACTGTTCCAACCAAGGCGCTTATTAATTGTATGTTTTCATGCAGGACTGTGCGAATTAATGATAAAAGATGATGCTCGATCTTTAAGCCAGTCATTTGTTTTCTCAAACAAGAGGTTCTCCCATGATGTAGAAGCAAATGTATGATTGGCATGATGAATATAGTGTGGGATGCCAGGACGTGTCGTCGATTTAGCGTAAGCCTCGGCATGTTTAACCGGGACATCTTCATCCTCTGATGCATGAATAATCAGTACATCACCCTGAAATGTAGAGATGGCCTGTAAGGGATGATGCTTTCGTAAATCTTGGAAAAAAGAATGACTAATTTCAAAGCCATGGTAATCATATACGCCTTCTTTTTTTGCCGTATTAACTGCTGCTTTTCCAGTGATTTGAACAATATCTTCATATGGTTCAGCTACAGCTGACCATAAGATGAGTGATTTGATATCGGCTTTCTCAGCCGTTAAGGCAGAGACTGCGCCACCTAAACTGTGTCCTACAAGAGTTATGTTATCAGGATCAACATAAGGTTGATCTTTAATATATTGAATGATCGCAAATAATTCATCTAGTTGTTTACTAAGCGTAAGATTCCGATAGTCACCACTACTTTCCCCGCAGCCACTGAAGTCGAAACGGAAACTAGCGTAGCCTTGCTCCGCAAAAAAGCGTGATGCCTTCACGAATAAACGATGTTCACCTACTTTACTCCCAACAAACCCATGAACAAAAAGAACAACAGGGTACCGATCAGATGCTTTTTTAGTAGGGAGTTGTAGCGCTCCAGAAAGCAACTCCTCTTTTGTTTGCAAAGTCAATAAAGA
This sequence comes from Alkalicoccobacillus murimartini, assembly GCF_030813245.1. Taxonomy (GTDB): domain Bacteria; phylum Bacillota; class Bacilli; order Bacillales; family Bacillaceae_D; genus Alkalicoccobacillus; species Alkalicoccobacillus murimartini. Next base: position 545,137 of record NZ_JAUSUA010000001.1, read on the forward strand.
ATGCGTCATCGGTTATTCCACCCTTTCATTAATCCTATCTGTTTACTTGTATATAAGTGATTGTATCATACGAAATTACCTCTGACAACTCTAACTCATGGTATATAGATTCTTGTCTTTGTACATAGTAGGGGTACAAGCAAATACGAGATGGAGAGTGACGAATGTTTAATTGGAAGATGGTGTTTTTGATTGTTTTTTTAGTAACAGGTGGGTGTGCAGGTATTGATAATTCAGATACCAGGAACCAGAGTTTTGATGTAATAGAGCCTGTTCAAGCGCAAGAAGTGGATCAGGATAAAGAGCCTCCACTTCAACGAGAGAAGCCAGAGGAAGTAAATAATGGGCAGCTGGCTAAGCTTTATCCTGAGACAGTTTTTCTGTCTGGACCAACAACAGAAAAAAAGATTGCTCTTACTTTTGATGATGGACCTGACCCCAGAGTCACGGGTTCCCTATTGGATCTACTAAAGCAAGAATCTGTCCCAGCTACTTTCTTTTTAATGGGGGCTCGTGTGGAAGCATTCCCTCAGCTAGCTAAACGAATGTCAGATGAAGGGCACAGCATTGGAAGCCACACATATTGGCATCGTCCGTTAATTGAACTGACAAATGATGAAGCTGAAGTCGAGCTTCAGAAGACGAATACAGCTATAAAGCAAGCGATCGGTAAAGAAACAACGTTATTTCGACCTCCTTTTGGTTCTATGAATGAAGAGAAAGTGGAGCTTATGCGTGACTTAGGCTATTCCGTAATTATATGGTCTGTAGATTCAGAGGATTGGAAGGCTTCTCCTCCTGATGAGATTGCCAAAGAGGTCGTGGATGCCGTTAGACCTGGCTCTATCATCCTTCATCATGACGGAGCAAACTGGAACACAGATCTTTCAGGTACGGTTACAGCGGTTGAACAAGAGATTAAAGAATTAAAGGAAATGGGTTATACGTTTGTGACAGTGCCAGAGTTATTGAATCTATCAGGACAGCCACAGTGAGCTGTCTTTTTCTATGTCTATACGTATAATTGCCTCCAAATATGGAGAAAATGGCAGATAGTTTGAATAATGCTCGAGTTATATTGAGATGGAGGACTTACACATGAAAAAAGTGATCGCTGGTTTAATCAGTTTAAGTTTGGTAATGAGCGTCATGCTTCCCACAGCAACGGCAGCAGAGAAAGAGAACAAAACAGAGGTTATGTTTGCGGAAAATGCTTCATCTGCAATAGTTATGGAGCGTGATACAGGAGAAATTCTTTATGAGCATAATAGTGAAGAATCGCTTCCTCCTGCAAGTATGACAAAAATCATGACAATGCTTCTTATCATGGAGGCGATTGATAAGGAACAATTAAAGTATGAGGACATGATTCGAGTTAGTGAAAATGCAGCTTCAATGGGAGGATCTCAGATCTTTTTGGAGCCTGGAGAAGAAATGTCTGTTCAGGATATGTTAAAAGGTATTGCTGTTGCTTCAGGGAATGATGCATCGGTTGCTATGGCTGAGCATTTAGGAGGAACAGAGGCGGGCTTTTCCGAAATGATGAATGAAAAAGCAGAAGAGCTAGGATTAAAGAAAACCCACTTTTCGAATTCAAATGGCTTACCGGTTGACAATCATTATACGTCAGCACATGATTTAGCGATTATGGCTAAAGAACTATTAAAGTACGAAGACATCACAAAGTTTACCGGAATCTATGAGGATTATTTACGTTCAGATACAGAGAAACCTTTTTGGTTGGTTAATACGAATAAATTGGTTCGATTCTATCCAGGAGTGGATGGACTAAAAACAGGTTACACAAAGGAAGCAAAATATGGACTCACAGCCACTGCTGAGAAAGACGGAATGAGAATTATTGCTGTTGTTATGGGGTCTCCTTCACCAAAGGAAAGAAATGCAGATGTGACGTCGATGCTCGATTATGCGTTTAGTCAATTCACCACTCATAAACTTCATGAACGAAATGACTTGATTGCAGAAGTGAAGGTAAGTAAAGGACAGAAAAAGAATGCGAATGCCGTAACTGGTGAATCTGTTTCGATACTGACCAAAAAAGGTGAGTCTACTGACGAAGTAAAAGAAACGGTTGAATTAGTAGAGGATGTAAAAGCACCCATTCAAAAAGGGGACGAACTTGGAACATTGATTATTAAAAATGGGGACACCGTTGTAAGTGAAACACCATTGGTTGCAGACGAAGAGATGATGGAAGCATCATGGTGGACACTCTTTAAACGAGTTCTTGGCGGTTTTGGCGGAAATTAAGGAAAATAGCGCTTATTTATCAGAATAGTGACTAGTTTTGTCATGGAGCAGGAAGCAGACGGGTCTTAAGCGAATGTTCTAAACTAGGAAAAACAGGGCAGCCTGTTCACCAAGTTAAGGAGGGATCCGAGTTGAGCTTGCTAATAGATCTTGAACGAAAAGACAGTGTATTGCTCGTTCGCCTAGAGGGAGAACTGGATCATCATTCAGCAGCCAGGTTACGGGCAAACGTAGAAAAAGAATTAGAAACGGGACAAGTGAAACATCTTGTATTAAATCTAGAATTGCTGTCATTCATGGACAGCTCAGGTTTAGGGGTCATTCTAGGTCGATATAAGCAAGTTCGAGCAATTGGAGGGGAAATGGTCGTTTGTGCGATCTCTCCAGCTGTTCATCGATTATTTGAAATGTCAGGGTTATTTAAAATTGTTCGACTTGAAGCAAATGAGCAGTTTGCTTTAGAGACACTGGGGGTGGCTTAACATGCAAAATCGGATGGAACTCAGTTTCTCGGCAATTAGTTCAAATGAATCCTTTGCCAGAGTAACAGTTGCTGCTTTTATTGCTCAAGTTGATCCAACCATGGAAGAACTGACTGAGATGAAAACAGTTGTTTCTGAAGCGGTCACAAACTCTATAATTCATGGGTATCAAAGTCAGTCTGACGGTAAGGTTTATATTTCAGCCTCTATTGAAGGGGAGTGTCTTGAACTAGTCATTCGTGATGAAGGGATAGGCATTTCCGATCTAGAAGAAGCGAGACAACCGTTATTTACAAGTAAGCCAGAACTAGAAAGATCAGGGATGGGCTTCACCATTATGGAGAACTTTTGTGACGATGTAAGAGTTGTATCAGAACCAATGCTCGGAACAACGATTTATTTAAAGAAGCAACTATCAACTAAAAAAGCCATATACAATTAAGGGGTTTTGCCTATGGACGTGGAGGTAAAACGTAAAAAAGCGCAGAAGGGTCAGCTGTCAGACACGGAAGTGAAACAACTCATTAAAGCCAGTCAAGATGGTGATATTGAGGCACGGAACGAAATCGTTAGTAGAAATACACGATTGGTTTGGTCTGTTGTTCAACGTTTTATGAATCGAGGATATGAGGCGGATGATCTTTTTCAAATTGGATGCATTGGCTTAATAAAATCGGTTGATAAGTTTGACTTAAGTTATGACGTAAAGTTCTCTACGTATGCCGTTCCAATGATAATAGGTGAGATTCAACGATTTTTGCGCGACGATGGTACAGTTAAAGTGAGTCGCTCGATCAAAGAACTTGGTAATCGAATTCGTAAAATGAAAGACGAGCTAACTAAAACACTTGGTCGTACACCAACAGTGAATGAAATGGCTAAGCAACTAGAGGTTTCTCCTGAGGAAATTGTTTTTGCTGGAGAGGCAAGTAGGCCACTTACTTCCATTCATGAAACAGTGTATGAAAATGATGGTGATCCGATCACTTTGTTAGATCAGATGGCCGATCAATCAGAGAGCCGTTGGTTTGATAAAATTGCTTTAAAAGAAGTGATAAAGGAATTAGAGGATCGTGAACGCCTCATTGTTTACCTAAGATATTATAAAGATCAAACGCAGTCGGAAGTAGCAGAAAGATTAGGGATTTCCCAAGTTCAAGTTTCAAGACTAGAGAAAAAAATTCTAGAGCATTTGAAGCAAGAAATGGGCGGATATGAGTGAGGTAGAGGCGAACGGTTTCGTCATCATATGAAACCGCTCGTTTTTTTGTGGATAAAAAGAGGTTTAAGATTGCCTGAAACGGTGAATTAGCTTATCATGTGATAAGTGAGGGATCAGAATTATGACAAAAAAGAATAAAGACGAAGTAAAAACAAAGTTGGATACGTCAAATTTCATTATTCAAACCGCCCACCGGCTGTTTATGGAAAATGGTTTTGCAGGTATATCCACTCGAATGATTGCTAAGGAATGTGGCATTACTCAGCCAGCGCTTTATCATCATTTTCCTAATAAAGTAAGTATATATCTGGCTGTTTTACAATCCGACTTAAGCAAAACAGAAGAAGCTATTCATCGCATCATTTCTAGTCAAAACTCTATTCGAGAATCATTGCTTGAAGTAACCACCTATATTCTGTTAAACCGCCCAAAAAATTTAGGGCAAATTAACAATGATATGAGACAGAATATGAACAAGGAGCAACAGCTATTCATTCGGCACCACTGGACAAGTGCCTATCTGACGCCTATTGAAGGGTTATTACAAGGTGCTACGATTAATGAGTCAATAAAACATGACCCAAAACATCTAGCTAAGCTTGCTCACGTTTACTTAGGTATGGTTCATCAACAGCTTCCTGAGATGGATCGACTGGCAACTGTTGAAGAATCAGATATCCGCGCGCGTGCAGAATTCTTAGTTTCAATCTTTATGGATGGGGTCATAAAATAGAACAGATCGCATACTTAACTCTCCTTATCACATGATATGTATAGACAACAAGGAGGAAGTAAGATGAATACATTAAGAATACTCACTATTATTAATATCCTGGCTTTTATCGTTGCTCTTGGAATGAACTATATCTTCCCGTCTTCACAAAACGTAGGCGATGTAGCGGATGCTTTAGGATCCATTATTCAACCAGCAGGATACGCATTTTCAATATGGGGATTCATTTATCTGTTAATTACGATTTGGATCATCCGAATGTTTTTCGCAAATGAAATCGAACGTAAGAGCTATAAAAAAATTGGTGGATGGTTCGCGGCAAATATCCTCTTAAACAGCTTGTGGATTTTAGTATTTGAAAGTGAATTTATCGGTTTATCTGTTTTTGTGATCTTGGGTGTCTTTTTAACTGTACTGACTATTTATTTAAAGATCGAATCGGTTCCAGGTACACCTTGGTGGCATAGATTGCCTTTCTCCGCTTATCTTGGGTGGATTACAGTGGCAGTCATTGTAAATGTATTTGCTTGGACAAATGCTTCTGATATTGAGTCGTTTTTAGGACTAAATGAATTAACCTGGACGATGATTTTATTAATTGTTGCAACGTTGATCACATTATTTGTGACATTTAGACACCGTGATATTATGTACCCTTTAATTATCATTTGGGCGTATGTAGGAATACTCGTCAAGGAACAAGGTCGGACAGGACTTGTCACATTACTGTGGGTCTTAATTGCTTTAATTGTCATAGCTATTGTATATCAAGTGGTTCGCTTCATTAAATCGCGAACTAAGTAGGAGATCATATGAAAAAGATATGGATGAGGCTGCTGACCATATTGGCAGCGATCATATTGCTTGTGTTGATAGCAGCTATTGTATGGGCTTCGTTTACTTACGAAGCCACGGAATCTGCGGAAGATTTATCTGGACAAGAAGCAAATGGAGGTTGGCAGTTTGGTCAACCAGACGCAGAAATAGGGATTATCTTTTATCAAGGAGCTAAGGTTGAACCCAATGCCTATAATTATCTAGGATCTGGGTTAAGTGAAGAAGGCTATTTTGTCTTTGTACCAACGATGCCTTTTAACCTTGCTGTTCTGCATCCTTCTAAAGCGTCCAACATTATCAGTCAATATCCAGATATCGATGAATGGTATATTGGTGGACACTCTCTTGGTGGTGCAATGGCTGCCGCTTATGCAGAAGATCATGCAGATTCACTTTCGGGATTGTTTCTATTAGGTGCGTATTCAGCTAATGATTTGTCTGACACCAGCCTTTCTGTGTTGGACATATCTGGAGGGTTAGACGGCCTATCCACACCTGAGAAAATGGATAGCTATGAAGAAAACTTACCTGAAGAGACAACAAGCGTGGTGATTGAGCAGGGCAATCATGCTAACTTTGGAGATTACGGACCCCAAAAAGGTGATAACCCTAGTCCGTTAACTCCGGAGGAACAACATACACTTGTTGTGAATGAACTAACGGAATGGATAAATAAATAACAAACAAGGCGCTTCCGTATTACGATACGGAGCGCTTTTTTTGTTTGTCTAGACTGATACGCATGAAGTGGAGCAACTCTTAGCATACTAAAGGAGAAGCTCTAAGAAGGGCGTGATATTTTTGGAGACCACCACTCTTTTTTTGCGTATGAAACCAAGAATAGAAGCTGAAGTAAATCAAGTTCTACTGTTACATCATTTTGCCAAACTATCAGGTGATGCAGCCGTAACCAAACGAATTCAGCGGTTAGCGATCTACCAGGTTCAAAAGCAGGACGGCTCAAGAGTTACGGTTGATGTCATGTCCGTTTTAACCTCGATTCAATCCATTTACCCGCAATTGGATATCCAGATTGTCGGCAGTGTTAATACGGTTATCTATGTGAAACAACCACAAAAAACATTAAGGCCACTACATATTTTGTTGGTTTGGCTACTTTTATTTGTTGGGTCAGCACTAGCAGTCATGAATTTTCATGAAGATGTAAGTATGCGAGCGGTGCATATTCGTCTCTATTATCTTTTGACAGGTGAAGAAACACTCTATCCCTTTTGGTTACAAATTCCCTATTCATTTGGACTGGGAATTGGAATGGTGTTGTTTTTTAATCATTTTTTTAAGAAGCGTTTTAATGATGAACCTAGTCCACTTGATGTAGAGATGTTTAATTATCAACAAAATCTAGACCAATATGTTGTGCAAAAGGATCGTCATGATCATTAGTTGGCTTGTTAGTGTGCTTTTAGGTCTTGGAGGTGGATTGGCTGTTGGAGGTGGCCTTGTAGCACTTATCACGGTGCTCGGAGTGATTCCGCGGCTGGCCCAACTATCTCGTTCAGAAGCATGGGTTCGGTTCTATGAATGGGCAGGTATTCTTGGTATCCAAGTAGGTACGTGGGCTAGCTTTTACAGCTTTCAACTATCATCTTCACGTAGCTTAGCTGCGTTTGTTGGATTGCTTGCGGGTGTATTTATCGGTCTATTGGCTGCTGCCTTGACAGAGGTATTAAATGTATGGCCGATTCTTGTCAAACGTATGGGGATGGGTAGTCAAATTCTATTCTTATTAATGGCGATTGCCCTCGGAAAGATTGCAGGTTCATTGTTCCAATGGCTGTGGTTTACCTTATAGAAAGGGATGTTACTTATGGCGTCCGAAAAACAAAAAGAATATCAACGAAATGTTCGTTTATACAAGTCAAAACGATCCATTTGGATGTCAGGATTAAAAGCGTTTTTTAGTGGAGGAATGATTTGTTTGATTGGTCAAGCCATCATTAATGGGTATGATTCGCTTTTTTCGATTTCAAGGGAAGACGCCGTGCAATGGATGTTAGTGACTCTAATCTTGCTTTCATCCGTGTTAACCGGTTTTGGCTTGTACAGAAGAGGGGCATACTTTGCAGGAGCGGGGCTGCTTGTGCCGATTACAGGTCTAACAAATCTGATGACAAGTGCTGCAATGGAACACCGTCAGGACGGAATCATACAAGGCATAGCTGGACATTTGCTTAAACTTGCGGGGGCGATTGTTGTTACAGGTGTAGTAATGGCTTATCTGATTAGTGCGGTTAGATTGATCATTCATGCCATTATCAGATGATCATCTAATACAGAAAGGAAACCGTCTATGAATAAGCTAGGAAAGCACACATGGGAATACACCCAACCGATTTATATTCAAGCCTCAGGGACGGCTGTTGGACCTGAAGAGTTGCAGGGACCACTTGGTACGCGATTTGATCAATCCTATTCGAGTTTGTATTGCGGAGAAACAAGCTTTCTAAAGGCAGAGCGTGTACTCATGAATGATGCGATCCAAGCCTGTTTGCATAAAAGTGGAGTCAGAAAGAAACAAATTGATTATTTCATAGCTGGAGATTTAGACCATCAACTAACAGCTAGTGCGTATACAGCAAGAGATCTAGAGCTTTCCTTTCTAGGAATGTATGCTGCCTGTGCAACAGCTATACAATCCATCATTATGTCCTCTTTATTAATTGAAACAAAACTGGCGAACTATGCAATAGCAGGAGCCAGTAGTCACTTTGGGGTAGCTGAAAATCAATTTCGTTATCCTACAGAGTTTGCGGTACAAAAACAACAGAGTGCGCAATATACAGTGACAGGAGCAGGTGCCGTCCTTTTATCGAGACAAAAAAGCCCAATCAAAATAACAAGTGCAACGATTGGACAAGTCATTGACATGGGCTTAAAAGATACCACTAATCTTGGTGCTGTGATGGCACCAGCCGCTGGACACACATTGCTTACACATTTACGTGAAACAGAAAGAAGCTTATCTGATTACGATTTAATCTTAACAGGAGATTTAGGGAGAATTGGCAGTAATATCTTTCGAAAGTGGATGAGGGAACACGGCTATCCCATTGATGAACGTCATGAAGACGGAGGCGTTAAGATTTTCCGTTCAACCAATGTCTTCTTATCTGGAGGAAGTGGAGCGGGGTGTGTGGCCGTGGTAACGATCGGCTATGTTCTCGAAGAACTTCAGAAAGGGACGTTTAATCGAGTGTTAGTTCTAGCGACCGGAGCCCTTTTTAGCCAGGATTCAGCGAGACAGGGAGATACAATCCCGGCTGTTGCTCATGCTGTTTCTCTTGAGAGGGTGAAAATGTAACGATGGACTATCTAATGGCATTTTTAATAGGCGGAAGCATTTGTTTGCTTGGCCAATGGTTACTTGATATCGGTCGTTTAACTCCCATTCAATGCTTAACAGTGTTGGTGATTATAGGGGCATGTTTAGATGGATTCCACTTGTATGATTCATTACTTTTGTTATCTGAAGCTGGGGCAATCATCCCTATTACAAGCATCGGACATGCGCTCGTACATGGAGCAATGAGTGAAGGAGGCGGCCATGGTTTTTTAGGAATTGGCGCCGGCCTTTTTACTTTAGCATCGGCAAGTCTTTCCTGCTCCATTGTCATCAGTTTTGGCGTTGCGTTGATGTGTAAACCAAGGAGGTGAGGACGTTATGCCTATGAAGGATCTTATTTTTATTACAGACGGTGATGCTGCAGCAAGAAAGACTGTTGAATGGGTGGCAAGAGAGCTTTCATGTCGAAGCATAAGTGCCTCTGCTGGTAACCCTTCGGTGTTAACAGGCAAAGAACTACTCAGCCTTATCCATCAAACGCCTATAGGAATGCCGGTTTTAGTTATGTTTGACGACTGTGGTTATCGAAATGAGGGGCCTGGCGAAGTGTTAATGAGGTTCTTATATGAAAGCCCTGACGTTCGTATACTTGGAGCTATAGCCGTTGCTTCCTCTACCCACTCAAGCGAATGGACCAAAGTAGATTTTAGTATTGATCGTTATGGCGACATCACCAAATACGGGGTAGATAAGGAAGGGCTGCCTGATTTAGAAGTAAACAGAATCAATGGTGATACGGTTTATATTCTAGACGAACTTAAGCTGCCGCTAGTCATTGGTATTGGAGACATAGGCAAAATGCGCGGGCAGGATGAACTAAAAAAAGGGTGCCCAATCACGAAAAAAGCGGTTCAGATTATTCTTGAGAGGAGTGGATACGTTGACTCAGGATTATAAAAAGAAGGAAGAGAAATTCACTGACTCCTATACAGAAAACGTTGAACGCTTAAAAGAGCGATTAGCACTGGACATTTCGTTTGACGTTGGCGTTCGGAATTTGAAGATACTAGGAAAAGAAATTGGCATCTATTACGTAACGGGCCTCAGTGATAATGAATACCTGATTGAAATTTTGAAGGAACTCATGGATCTCGATGCACGTGGTCGAAAAACGACGGATGTACATGAATCTATTAAAAATCATCTGACGCACGTGCAAGTTGAACAAACAGATTCAATGGATGATGCGATTACTCAGATGCTATCGGGTCTTATCTTCTTGATTCATGAAGGGTCAAATCAAGCATTTGTCGTGGATGTTAGACAATACCCTGGCCGTGGCCCAGAAGAACCGGATACCGAACGAGTAGTACGTGGTGCTAGAGATGGCTACACAGAAAATATCATCTTAAATACAGGCCTCACCAGAAGGCGGATTCGTGATGAACGTTTAAGGCATGAAATTCTTCAGGTAGGTGTGCGCTCAAAAACAGATATTTGTATTTCATATATCGATGGTGTAGCTGATCCAACGTTAGTGGAGATAGTTAGAAAAGAACTAAAAGCGATTAATATTGATGGGATTACGATGGCTGACAAAGTGGTGGAAGAATATATTGTAAAACAAGGCTATAACCCATTCCCACTGGTCAGGTATACGGAACGACCAGACGTCGCTGCTACTCACTTATTAGAGGGGCACATCGTATTAATTGTTGATACAACGCCTAGTGTCATTATTACGCCAACAACGATGTTCCACCACGTACAGCATGCAGAGGAATACAGACAATCAGCCGCTGTAGGTAGCTTCTTGCGTTTTATGAGGTTTACCGGGATTATGTTCTCGTTGTTTATCTTGCCGTTCTGGCTGTTGCTAGCAACCAATCAAGATCTTTTACCTGCCTCTTTAGCGTTTGTCGGTCCAGAAGAAACAAAACACATTCCCATTGTCCTGCAAATTGTATTTGGAGAGATGGGCATTGAATTGCTAAGGATGGCTGCGATACATACTCCTTCGCCTCTTGCTACTGCGCTAGGATTAGTCGCCGCTCTCTTAATTGGAGACATGGCTGTGCAGGTTGGCTATTTAACACCAGAGGTCATCTTGTATGTATCACTTGGTGCAATTGGGATGTTTGCCACACCAAGTTATGAGCTTGGCGTTGCTCTTAGAATGGTACGCTATCTCTTTTTATTTTCCGTTGCCTTATTTAAGGTGCCAGGTCTAGTCATTGCTTTCTTAGTGTTTATGCTATTTCTAGCCTCCACCAAACCCTTCAACAAACCATATCTCTGGCCATTTATACCATTCTCTCCTCCAGAAATGTGGCAGATTCTTATTCGTGCAACTGTGCCTTCCCTTAAGTGGAGACCGTCCATTGTGAATCCTCAAGATAAGATTCGTCAAAAGGATTCAAACTAATCAAATTCCACGATAGCACGGACGAATAAAGTATGATAAAGTGTAATAAAAATGGACACTTGCATACTAGATAAAGATCTGAAGACAACTGGTGTGTCGGCATCAGTTGTTATTCGGCTTGGCAAGAAGGAGAGAAATGAATATGTATCTGCACGGAACGAGTGAAATTAATGTTCATGGTCATCTAGAAATCGGAGGCGTAGACACAGTAGCTCTAGCTAGTGAGCACGGAACGCCATTATATGTATACGATGTTGCACTTATTCGTAAACGTGCCGAGGAATTTAAAGAGGCATTTGAGAAAGAGTCCGTCCCTTATCAAGTAGCTTATGCGAGTAAAGCATTTAGCTGTATGGCGATGTATCAACTTGCTGATGAATTAGGACTCAGCTTTGACGTTGTTTCAGGGGGAGAGCTATATACCGCTATTAAAGCAGAAGTACCAATGAATAAGGTGCACTTTCATGGGAATAACAAAAGTCGCTCAGAGCTTCAATTGGCAGTAAAGGCCGATATAGGCTGTGTTGTTGTTGATAATTTCTATGAGATGACACTGTTAGAAGAAGTTTGTGCAGACCTCGGAAAAACTATGGATGTTTTGCTACGCATTACACCTGGAGTGGAAGCTCACACTCATGACTACATTTCGACTGGACAAGAGGATTCTAAATTTGGTTTTGATCTTACCAATGGTCAAGTTGATTTGGCGATTGAACGAGCGTTATCGAGCACACACATGAATCTATTAGGTATCCACAGTCACATTGGATCTCAAATCTTTGAGACCAAAGGCTTTGTTATGGCTGTTGAAAAAATCTTTGAATATATCGAGCACTGGCGTACACAGTTAAACTTTATTCCAAGTGTCTTAAATCTTGGTGGAGGCTTTGGCATTCGTTACGTAGAAGGAGACGAACCATTACCACTAGGCGAATACGTCTCTCAAATGATTAAAGTAATGAAACAATATGCAGAGCAGTTCGAAATGGCACTACCGGAAATCTGGATTGAGCCAGGACGTTCACTCGTAGGTGATGCAGGAACCACTCTTTATACGGTCGGTTCTCAAAAAGATATCCCGAACGTCCGACATTATTTAGCTGTGGATGGCGGGATGAGTGATAATCTGCGTCCTTCATTATATCAAGCTGAATATGAAGGAATACTCGCAAATCGCGCGAATGAGGAAACAACAGACACATTCTCGATTGCAGGCAAATGCTGTGAAAGTGGAGATATGCTTATATGGGACCTACCATTACCAAAAGCGAATCACGAGGACATACTCGCTGTTTTTTGCACAGGGGCTTATGGTTACTCGATGGCGAATAATTACAACCGAATCCCACGCCCTCCAGTTCTGTTTCTTGAAAATGGAGAGATACAGCTCGTTGTCAAACGAGAAGAATATGAGGACTTAACTCGCTTGGATGTACCCTTAACTAAAAAGGTGCAACTGTAACACAAGGGACTTCAGTTCATATTTGCTTAAAGATAGTGTACAATAGGTGCTGGCTGTAACAATCAGCTGTACCAACCATAAAAAAAATTAAACCCTTACAGAAATGAGGCTGATTCATATGAAAAAAGGACACATTGCATTTGAAAATGGAGAAAAGCTAGTTATTGAATTTTTCCCAGAAGCAGCACCAGGTCACGTAGAAAACTTTGAAAAGCTTGCTAACGACGGATTCTACAACGGACTAACGTTCCACCGTGTAATCCCAGGTTTTGTTGCTCAAGGTGGCGACCCAGCTGGTAACGGTACAGGCGGTCCTGGCTACACAATCAAGTGTGAAACAGAAGGCAACCCACACAAACACGTGAAGGGTGCTCTATCTATGGCTCACGCTGGTAAAGACACAGGCGGCAGCCAATTCTTCGTTGTACATGATGCACAACCTCACCTTGACGGCGTTCACACTGTTTTCGGACAAGTGATCGAAGGCGAAGACCTTATTACTCGCATCAAGCAAGGCGATGTAATGAGCGACGTTAAAGTTTGGGAAGAATAGTATAGAATGAATTTGGCCTGTCCTTTATGGATAGGCCTTTTTTGTTTTGAAGTTGTATAAAACACATAAATTATAATTTATTTAAAATTAATGTAGAGTAAATTATTGCGTTTTAAAGTTGATATGATTGTAGTTTGGAGAGAAGAATCAATTGAAGCAAAAAAGTAAAAGCCAGCTGCGCTGTCTTTGGGTAGTCTTATTTTATTGAGCCTAATGACTGGATGTATGAATAAATAGAAGGAAAATGACCCTTGTTGTCGAATTAGGTGGCAGGGGGTGGGAGAAATAGAATATTACCAACTTCACAGTCATGAATTTTATGAAACGAATCATAATGGAGAAGATTATATATGGGAAGTTAAAGTCATAAACATTCATGGTTCGTCTCGTTTCCAAGCACAAATTATTCAAGATGAGTTAGGGATAAAAACAAAATGGAAGGTAGTGCGCGGAGAATATCTTGCATTAGATGTGAATTTAATGATTAGAAAAGAAATTGCAAATTTAAAATAGCAATTTACAGATGTTTAATATGTAAAAAGAAGGCTACCTACATGGCAGACCTCTTTTTGCGTGCTATTAAAAAATTGCTGCAATTATTAATGATGCAATTACCACCAATCCAAATATTTTTAGAAATAACTTTTGCCTTAAGCTGAAACGAGACAATATTCCTAAAAATAAAACTCCTAACCCTAAAAGAAGTGCGTTAACTACAAAGAGCGAAAAAGAAAGCGAGAAGATATAATCCCAAAAAGGAAAAAAGAAAGAAGTGACAAGAAGAACGAGATAAGTGAAACATAAAAATAAATCGTATTTTTGGGCGATGTTCGTGGCGCACTCTTTAGAAATCGTCAAATTATCTTCTTTGCTTAGTTCTTTATTTTCATACTTCATTAGAAGTTTAGTGAGTTTTTGTTGTTTCTGGGTAAGAGGCTGTCTACCTTTTAATTTTGGTACGACAGTGAGTTGTCTAAGATCTTTGATAACGCCATTTATGTTGCGGAATGTTTTATCGGCATTTGCTTTCTTGTTATTTATGTAGTCGCTTACGGAACCCATCAATAATACTTGATAAACAACTAAAAACATATTTAAGTACAATTTACGGAACATGATTAGGATCCTTCCATGCCACAAAATAAGATTAAGTAAATCTTAACATATTAACCTCTTCTATAATATGGGTGGAGGGATCGATATGACAGAAGAGATGGCAAAAGAAATATTAGTGCAATTAAAGTGTGGAGAAACCAGCGAGTGTAGAGTGGCGATAGCGGAATTCTTAACGTTCCAGCCTGTGCTATTTAAGCATGAAGAGTTTAAGAATTTCAGAGGTGTAGCTAATCACGGTGGAGCGATCGTATAGGATGTTCAGAACTATTCGAGAGTGGGGCAATCCAAAACCACCAGCGCATGATCTATATCTCAAGACTATATAGCAGCGAGAGAAAGGGCAGAATACTTCATGATCTTTTTAAGAAGGGTATGCTAACTATTATAAATGTATTGGAAAATCGAACTGGCGTTGGATAAAAACATAATCCCTCCAGTCATCAAAAATAAAGAACCTGACAGATAGTACAAGTTGGTTCTCATTAGAATCACCTCGCTAATTTATACGCTGTTGATCTAAAGAAGTTTCATAAAATTTATTAGGCTTCCGACCGTAAGGGGATACACAATGTCTAACATTCCTATCCCACCTGAAGAAGATCACAACATCGTGAAAGGGTTTCTTTTTGCCCTAGTTCGCTCCCTTCTTATGTGGGGAGCAGGAGAAGCCTGGTTAGTTTATTACTTTTGGTATGAATGGGATGCGGAATGAAATACATACAAAGGTGTTGGGGATCACTAGATGCGGAACGCTCTTAATAAAATGATTCGCAGAATAAATATAGATAAAAAGCCAGCGGTGAATATCTCTATACTCTGTTCAATACCGAATAGAGGGACTATGAAATATACAGCGAGTCCCCCAATAAAAGCTATTACTACAGCAAGAAGCCATCTAGCGTTATAGTTTCTATGCATAATTAACCCTCCAAAATTAGTTTCTGATTTCAAGCGATCCGCTCTTTGAGAAAGGGTCAGCGCCTTACTATAAATTTAATTAATGATGTAATAATTACAAAACCAATTGCAATTGGAAGCACTTCGAACAGTTTAGCGACAAAATCACCACCGTCAAATAAAAACCGCAGTAGTGCACTAATAAATAGAAAGATAGTGAACGAAAGTAATGCATCAAGAAAAATGTTTTTATGTATCATATTGCCCTCCAATTGATTCTTAACACTCTGTACCCTGAGAGGCGCTTACAAAACATTGGAGGATCTACTAAATAATTAGGAGGATCGAAAATGGCAACCCCTAAATGTGTGAGAGTTATGGATGGGACTTTTTTGTTTTGAAGTTGTATAAAACACATAAATTATAATTTATTTAAAATTAATGTAGAATAAATTATTGCGTTTTAAAGTTGATCTGATTGTAATATGGAAAACGAATCAAACGAAGCAAAACATAAGTAAAAGCCAGCGGCTCATTGCCCTGGCTTTTCGTCATTTATATAGTAGGTACGCATAGGCGTCTGGCTAGCATCAGGCTGGCGAATGATTTGGTATTAAAAAAAGCTATGAGGAGTAAATCCTCCTCATAGTCCATATTAACTACTTGAATATTTTCGTAGTGCTTTAAAGCAAAGAAAAAAGAAGTATAGGCTAAAACCACCTAGTCCGAGACCAATTATCTGTAGAAAGATCGTAGATATATCAGGAATGATAAACGCCTCCTTAAGAAATTAGTTCCTAAGCAATATAGGAGTTTGCAACTACGATTCTAACATACATGATAACTCATGATAAGGGTAGAGTGATTCTCCCTCCTTGGGGGAGGATCACTAGATGTTGAACATCTGAATAAAATGATTCGCAGAATGACTATAGCTACAAATCCAGCAGTGAATATCTCTAAACTCGGTTCAATGCCGAAAAAAGGGACTATGAAATATCCAGCGAGTCCCCCAACAAAAGCTATTATTACACTAAGAAGCCATCTGGCGTTAGACATGTGCATGGATTAACTCTCCATATTTAAGTTGATTTTAAAGTTATTTTTGGGAAATTCACTGCTTTCTAGTTTTAGGAACGATGAAAGCCCAGCAGACAACAGTTGCTATAAAGTCGACGATCACACTTATCCCTTCCGATTAGAAGGATCAGTAAGCTATAAAGAATCGAAGCGAACGTGGCTAAAATCAAGCTTTCTAACCACTTGTTAAATCAGTACATAAAATATCCTCCTTTTTGTATATCTATACCTACATGCTAGAATTACGTTCCTTTTATCGCAAACTGAAGTATGGTCCAAATAACACTAAAGATTATTGCAAAAGGTAATCGATCTAGCAATATTGTTCCGACGGTATCACCAGTGAGGAGTAGACCAAGAAGAATAGAGCTAAATAGAACGATTGCAAAAATAAGTAAAGCATTAATAAAAAAGTTCTTATGTAACATAATGTCCTCCAATTAAGTGTTAGCACTCCTTACCCTGAGAGGAGCTTACAAAACATCGGAGTACCAAGCAAGGCGATGTAACGAGCGACAATAAAGTTTGGGAAGAGTAATATAAAATGATTAAGGCCTATCCTTTGAGGATCGGCCTTTTTTGTTATTGGAGGTAAATAATAGAGGCTATACTAAAGCTCTAAAGACATAACTAAGGTTTGTTTGATGTTCGGAGGACTAATACCTACGAAAGCCGAAATAAGAAGCATTCACTTACGACTCTCCTTGCTCTGTTTTCGTGTTGAGAAAAAGATCTGATAGAAGAAAGCAACAACGCTTAGTGCTGCAATAACTGTCCAACTCAGCTGACCACCAGCAAATTCAATAAGGAAATACCCAAGTCCAAGTATAAATAGTGCTCTGAAAGAAGCTAATAGCCAAATATTTATTATTGCCACCCCTTTAAAGTGTATGTGTATAAAATGGTTAGAGTTAAATAATGAAGAGTCACTGAAAACCTACGAGAGGTGTTATCTTTTGAGATAACAATCTTTTACTTCATTTCAACTTTATCTTTGTTCTTACTGAATTTATATACTAAAGCTCTATATACAACATAAATTAAATATCCTAAAAGAAAGCTTATGGCTAGGTTTTTAAAAGCTAAGTCTACTTCTTTTTGAGTTATAAGACTCCATAAAAAAGGGAAGAGCTCTACAGAAAATGCCATTCCTACACCTAAAATAGATGGGACTAAGACAAAGGTAATGAAAAACGTTTTAAATGAGTCAACCAAGACAGTCTCCTTCTTACAAGTGTTTAGATAGAACATCACTTGTTGTGTTTAATGCATTTTGATTGCAAACCTATGAAATACTGCATGCGGGGAGGTCAATCTCTTCTGAAAACGTTATACAGGATGATCCTAATTCCAAAAACGCCTACAAACACACCAGCAGCACTGGCTGTGTTCAGTTCACGATCAAAAAGCAAAGGGATAAATAATACTGCAATGGCACTGATTAGCGCTACTAAAAGACTGTTGATCCATTTGTTAGATAAGTGCATGAATAACCCTCCTATTAAGCGGTGCACTACATTGGGCTAATTTTTAATTTCCTAGAATATTAGTCGGATAAGACAAATTTAGTGCGTGATTAATAATAGATCTCCTTTTTATTGAATAATATCATAAATAAAGGAATCTTACAGGTTACTGACGAGAATCAAGTAAATAGGTGAAAAGTTATAAATATTTTAGGGAGAAAACGTCAGGGAATCTCTTTAAAGTTAGCAAAACCATTTGTTATGGTTGGTTGTGGAGGGGAAAATGTATTACAACCGCAGATATTTCTCGGTACTACATACAGTGAACAATCGGCTATTTTAAGAAAAGAATAATGCGAAAAAAGAAGACTTCTATTACAGGCAGTCCTCTTTTTGTGTATGAAAATAAAACTCTTTTGGTAGTGACAAAATATAAAGAATAAGTTTGGATGAGAGTACTTTCAAACCATCAATTCTTACCGCGTCGTTTTGTCCAAGGAATGAAAAAAGCAATAACGAGTGCCACGCCTAATGCGGAGCTTGCGTGATATAACCAGTTCTCAGCAAGACTATGGTCGCCCTGCTCAATAACAAGAATAAATAAGTAAGGAAATGTGAACATGATGAGGAAGAGGATCAAAGCATAAAGCCAACGATTCATTAAGAACCCTCCAATCATAGCATAAGGTTCCATACCCTTTTGATTACTTGCAAAACTCTGAATGAGAAGCTTGAGATGCTGTAAATACATTCGGATCGTGATGATTTTAATCTTTTAGTTTCCGAATTATGGAATGGGGAACACATTCTGCAGGAGGAGGGTTGCTATGAAGTTATTGAGAAGATCTGCGTATATGTTTTGTGTAATAGCAATTATTGTATGGATCAATAAGTTTGTTCAGGGCTCGGCTTTATTTTATGATAGGGAGAATGTGAGCCCATGGTACTCGATTGTAGGCGACCTTAGTCTAGCTATCGCATTCATTCTAGCAATTATCTATGGATTTAAATCAAAAGAGCATCAAGGTAGAATGAATACTATAATGATGTGGCTTTACTGCATCTTGCCCATTCTTTTCATCATATCAGCTTTAAGAACTATTATTTATGATTTTTAAGACAGGTTATGTATGCATAATTGTGTATCAAACAAGTTTTTTGAAATAGAATTAAACTCTTCCTTTAGCTATTCCTCGTTTTTTTCTTAAGAGAGAACAACACAAACACAATGGCTATAATTAGTCCGATGATAATATGTTCAAGCCATCTATCGCCTAAGTTATAGTCACTTCGTTGAATAGCAAACCGATATGCAAAACTACCGATTGTTGCTGCAATAAAAGCAATAAAAAAATTTGCCAAACGTTTATCTTTCATGACCAATCCTCCAATATAATCTGATTAACCAACTAGTCGCGTTTCTAACGTTAAAAAAGAGGGAATGTATACCATTAGGTGGTGTTTCCAATGAAACTTAAAACATGGTTTAAATGCCGTTTTGGCAAGAAACATAAATATAGTTATTATACAGATGAATGTATTGTCTGTGGGAAAAAGAGAATAGGCTAGGTTCAAAAGCTCTCGAGTTCGAGAGCTTTTTTTGGTGGGAATTTTATCTGGTGCGAAGATATTTACGTAGAACTTTAATTGAAAGAAATACTAAATAGAAAAAGACAAATAACCCTGCAAAAGCAAAAAGTTGAATAAAGATAGGTATATTCATAGTATCCTCCGTTAACAATTTTTATTATTGCTTCATTACAAAGGTTAAAATCTTTCTGGTTTATTCACTGTTAATGCCTCAATATGGCAACAATCACCACAAAAAGTTGCAGTGACAGCAGAACCTAGACTAAATGGATTGCCTGTTTTAGATAGTTTTGCATAGCCATTAAATTCACCACTTTTAGAAGTCGTTCCACCACATTTAGTGCACGTAAATAACTGATGTTTCATCTTCTATCACTCCTTTAATCTAGCTACGTAAGAGGGAGTGGAAAAGATTCTTAGAAACCTAAACTTTATACTTTAATGACATATGTTTTAGTTAACTTGTCGTATAAAGATTGTTTCTTTTTAGTGAAAATAGCAGTACCTATATAAATAAACATAAGTAAATAAATAAGTCCTCCTATGAAATAGTAAGCGATTGGGACCACACCGTCACCGATCGTAACAAGGCGATATACAAGAAAGTGTGAGAGCTCCCAAGGTAAGAACTTTAAAATAGTTCGACACGTTATTCGTAATACAGAGGCTGCCTCGCCATTTGGTCCAACCACTCGAATATTTGCTCTCTTTTTTCCGAAGGACTGTCCAGCCATTTTTGAATCGCTGATTATAAAGTAAATGGAAATAGGTAAGGTTACCATGATGAAACCTGTCAGTTGTGCAGTAATGAGTGAACCTGAAAAGAAGTTCTGTAAGGAGGGGAATAGAAATACATTGATGAAAAAAAGGAATAGTAAATAAACAAACATTACGATGTAATCATACATAAAAGCTTTTAAACGAATGAAGAAGGACGCGTTCACTTTATCACCTCTTTTTTATTGAAAAGTGATTCATGAGAAATATATAATTTTTTCCTTCTTTTAGCAAGATAAATAGTTCATTATTACGAAAATTATATCTATTTAACGTGAGATAGATAAGAGGGTAGGTTTAAGGAATAGCTACATAGTACACGCACAAAAAGCGAGATGGATAGCAAAGCATGCTGTCCATTTCGCTTTTTGTTTTAGAGAATTCAATGTACCTTGACCCAAGATGAGTATTCTTACGACTCATCCTCAATCTCGTTGCGTAGGCTATTGATACTGGTTTCTCTTCGTTCATTTTTATCGCTAATATCTTGTTTGTCGCTTTCAGCCATCTCATGGCCATGGGCGGCAATAAAGTCTTTGGATTGATCAATTTTTTGTTCGGTGTTACTGATAATTTGTTCAATCTTTTTTGCGTTGTCTTCTCGGTTATCTGGGTTTGCCATTGTTTTAAATCCCTCCTAATTAAGTGATTAGTGTGCCACATCGTAATAAAAAATATGTGTAAAGAGTGTTAGAATTTATAACAAACGAGCACATGTAAGTACAGCTTTTCGATATGGTGAAAAGGAAACGAAGAATAATGGCAGTGGAAGGGAGTCGATCAAGATGAGTCAACTACGAGCCTACATGGATCAATCTGTATTAGTTAAGCCAACGTCAAACGGTGAGCTGGATAAGCTTACGTTTGCGGTAAAGGATGTCTTTAACCTTAAGGGCGTCATATCAAGTGCGGGGAATCCAGATTGGTTAAGAACACATAAGCCTTCTTTCGCTCATGCGGAAGCGATTGATCTATTGCTAAATCAAGGGGCTACACTAAAAGGTACGACCCATACAGATGAGTTAATGTACAGTTTAAATGGTGAAAATGCTCATTATGGAACACCATTAAATCCACGGATGCCAGGGCACATACCAGGCGGATCATCAAGTGGTTCTGCATCTGTTGCAGCGGCTGGAGATGTTGATTTTTCAATAGGAACAGATACAGGAGGTTCCATACGAATTCCTGCTGCTTATTGTGGCATTTATGGATTTAGACCTACTCATGGCGCTGTGCCGATCGATGGTGTGATTCCACTTGCTCCAAGTTTCGACACAGTAGGCTGGATGGCTCAGGATGTAGGCATACTTGAGCGAGTGGGACACGCTTTATTACCTAGTCAGCAAAAGAGTGATCGTGAGTTTCACTGTGTCTTATTTCCTGATGATGCGTGGACCTTAGCTGATCAAAAAAGTGTAGAACATCTTTTACCAACTAAAATCAATCTTGAAAAAGGCATGAATGACTCAGAAACCATCCTTCTCTCAGCAGAAGGGTTAACTAAATGGAAAGAAACGTTCCGAATTGCACAGGCTTATGAAGTGTGGGCTGCTCATGGTGAGTGGGTCGAGACCAATCAGCCTTCCTTTGGACCTGGTATCGCAGAGAGATTTGCTATGGCTAAAACCATGACTAAAGAAATGTATAATCAGGCGTTAGTAGAGATGTCTACTGTTCAGAAGAAAATGGAGGCATTACTATCAGAAGTCACAGTGATGGTTATTCCAACTGTACCGGGTCCAGCTCCCAAATTAGGGTTGCCGGATGAGCAGATTGAACAAAGAAGATCGCAGACACTTCAGTTAAGCTGCATAGCGGGATTAGCTGGATTACCTCAGGTGACTATTCCAGTCCAAACAAGCGATGGTCCAATTGGTCTCTCAATCATTGCTGGTCCAAACCAAGACCTTCGTTTATTAAAGTTCGTACGTCAGCTGATTACTGAAAAACTTTTTGTTTAACTTTTATCTAGCGTAAGAGCATTCGCCGTTTCCTTTTATACTTGTTCAACATGTACTAGTATAAAGGGGTGCTGTGACATGGAGATTATACTAATGCTAGCTACGTTAATTAGTCCCGTGGTTCTGGCTTTGGTTGAATTGGTCAAAAGAACGGTGAACTTACCTAAAAAGTATCTTCCTTTATTAGCTTTGGCATTGGGTTTGTTCGTTGGTGGTCTCTCATTTCCTTTAACGGATTTAGATCTTGCAACGAGATTATGGGCAGGGGGACTTGCCGGGTTATCAGCTACAGGATTGTTTGAATTAAGTAAAAATCGTGAAGGGACAACGTTTGATCGTCGGAAAGAATAATATGAAAAGCCAGTGGAGGGTAACCACTGGCTTTTTTGTGGATTGTAAAATTTGTAACAGATAGATAAAATAAGGTTAGTTCATCAAAGAGAGAAGGGAAAAAATGATTCCACTAGTATATGATCAAGTAAACAAATGGGGAAAAGATGATGATTTTTTCATAGAAATTCTTAAAAAAACCAATCGCGGAACATTAGCTGATCTCGGTTGTGGTACGGGAAGATTAACGACTCATTTTGCAAAACTTGGCTTCGAAGTCACCGCTGTTGATCCAAATGTAGAAGCAATTGATCAAGCAAAAAAGAAGCAGTATGCAGACAAAGTAAAATGGGTAATTGGTGACAGCTCGAACTTAGAGACTAATGCGTATGATGTTGTTATCATGACTGCTAATGTAGCCCAAGTTTTTTTGACAGATAAAAGTTGGCAGCAAATGATTTCAGATACATACCGGGCATTAAAACCTGGAGGGCATTTTATTTTTGATACACGTAATCCATTAGCTAAAGTATGGGAAGAGTGGGAGCAAGATGATACGCCTGACTTAGCCATTCACCCAGTGACAGGTGACCACTTAGAGATCCATACAGAATATGAAGGGTTCACTGGTGATGTCTTTACATTTTTTGAAATAGTGAAACATGTAGAAACGGATGAGGTGCTGATTCATCAAAAGTTAGCCTTACGTTTCCGGACATTAGAAGAATTATATGAATCACTAAATCAAATAGGTTTCACAGAAGTCCAGGCGTATGATGATTGGCAATGTAAACAAGCTCATTCAGAAACAAAATCTTTTGTTTTCCATAGTGTGAAATAAGGATTAATGGTGTAGAGGCTGTGCAAAGGGAGTGAGAGCTAAATCATCATTCATCTTGGTTTCACAGCCTTTCATCTTACTAACTACTTTCAACGGTTAATAAAAAGTCAATTTTATTTCTTATGTTCGTTCGTTTGGCTCGTAAAGTCTTCATGAGCTTGCTTAAATTGGTTTACCTCTTAATGTAATGAGCATACTTCTTGATAAAGATACCCACTTCTTTGTAAAAATTAATCTGTGTTGATGCTGCATTGATCTGTCTTGATAAGGCCATCTATCGCTTAGTAAAACCCGCTCTGTCTTGGTTTCACAGCTTATCCTCTTTGTGTAACCTCAAGGTCCATTAGGGGCCATCATGAGGTTTTTAGTTTGTTTAGGGTTGCAATCTATTTTTTACGGGTTATAATTTACTTACCGGTAAGTAAATAAAGGAGGAGATATCATGCGAAATAAAGAACTCACGTATAAACAAATTATCGAAACGGCCTATGTCATGTTTTCTGAAAAAGGGTTTGATCAAACAAGTTTGTCCAGTATTGCTTCAGAAATTGGCATATCTAAGCCAGCTATTTATTATTATTTCAAATCCAAAGATGAACTGATTAAAAGTCTCTTTGAAATAATCGCAAAGGAAATTCAATCGATTACTTTTATGGATTTAGAGACTATTACACCTGCAAACTTTAAACAAAATCTATACCTTTTAGGTGAAAATACGATAAAGCATCAAGAAAAAGATCATCATTTTAATCATCTCTTTAATCAATACATGCTACTATCCACTAGAGATAAGGACTATTCGGAACGTTTAGTAAAAATCCAACAACATTTCTTGAACACTTTTCATGACATGTTAACGCATGGTGTTAAGATTAAGGCGATAAAGGATGAGAACATCTTAATAAAATCTCAATTGCTTGCACTCGTTTTCGATAACATAACTAATTTCATACTGACTGATATGACATTAGACTTTATTAAAATTTGGAGAGAAGCTGTAGATAGTGTTTTAAATGGGATTGTAAATGATGAACAATAGTATAAGCAAAAATCGTATTGAAGGGTTAGATTTTGCTCGAGCTTTGGCTATGTTTGGTATGCTGCTTATGAATTTTGTGGTCGTTACAGGAGCTAAGGGAAATGGTTCTCCAATGCTAGTTTGGTTCACAAATCTATTTGAAGGGCGAGCAGCAGCAACCTTTGTTATTCTAGCTGGGATTGGCATCTCACTCATGACAAGAAGAGCTCGGTTAACCAACGAGAAAGCTTTGATCCAGAAGACTAGGTTCTCATTGTTGAAAAGGTCTATTTTCTTGTTTGTACTGGGGATGCTTTTATATACTTTAGGCTGGGCTGGCGACATTTTACACTATTATGGTGTGTACATGGCTTTAGCTACCTTATTAATCATGGCCTCTCCAAAAATTATTGTGCTACTCCTATTTATCTTCTCGCTTGGTGCTCAATTCTATCAAGTTGCATTCGATTATATGAATGGATGGAGTCCCACTAAACCATTTTTAGAGTACCTGGATTTTTGGACTGTGTCTGGATTTTTGAGAAACCTATTTTTTAATGGCTTTCATCCTGTCTTTCCGTGGATTTGCTTTCTTTTCATTGGATTGCTCATAGGTAGATTGAATTTGGTCGAAAGCAAGATAAGAAAAACAATCTTACTTGTAAGTAGTCTAACGCTTATCGTGACTGAGCTCCTGTCTAGGTTCCTTATTTATACTTTTGCAAACTCGAACGTAGGAACCAATAGTGCAACATTCTTATTTGAAACAGGACCTATTCCTCCAAATCTATTCTATTTACTATCTAACACAGCATCCTCTCTTATCATCATTATTTTGTCTATGTACGTCGCTGAGAAATTCTCACATAATTTGATCATTCGCTCGATTATTTATTCAGGTCAATTAGCGTTAACTCATTATGTTAGTCATGTTGTCATAGGGATAGGCATCCTACTAGTCATGGATAGGGTCATTCTTTTCAATGGATTTGAACATCAACCACTTTCATTCACATTTTTATACTCATGTCTCTTCTTCATAGGCAGTATTCTATTTTCCGTGCTCTGGAGAGTACGATTTAAAAGAGGACCTATAGAGCTAGTCATGAGAAAATGTTCGTAGTATTAAAGTGAAGGTGTAGAAATATAGCTAGAATTCCTTTTGTTCTGTCATGAAGATCATTAGGGATTCTTTTTTTGTTTTATTACATTAATTTTGTCGAATAACAGTGAGAACTTGTATAAAAAGGAAATGAGTATTGAGCCCTTATTATTCCTATGTTAGAGTAAAAGAGGAGAGAAATGTAAGCGCTTTATTTAATGTCGTTACACGGTTTCTGAGTTTTGACAAAATGGGAGGGATTCTATTGCCAGCCGAACCATTGTTCAAACCGGGATTGCAGGATGTTGTTGCACTTGAGACAACGATCTCTTTCCTAGACACAGAAAGTGAACGTATTTTAATTAAAGGCTTCGATCTAATTGAGTTATCACACGAAGTTGGGTATGTGGAAATGATTCATTTATTACTTAATGAAACATTACCTGATTCAACACAGACAGAGAACGTCAATCAAAGATTAAGAGATGCGAATGGTATACCAGAAGAGGTCTGGTCAATCTTGTCGCTGCTCCCGAAAGCCACTCATCCAATGGATGCGCAGCGAACGGCCTTATCTGTGTTATCAGGCTTTGATCAAGACTTGAACGATCGCTCGGTTGAGACCAATGTACATCGTGCGTATCAGTTATTAGCTCAGTTGCCTGAACTAACAGCCAATTCGTATCACCTTCTAAAGGGTAAGCAACGAATACGATCAGACAAAAGTTTATCTTACAGTGCTAACTTTCTCTATTTGTTGACTGGAAAGGTTCCATCAAAATTAGAAGAACGAATATTTGATTTGTCGCTTTTATTGTACTCGGAGCATGAGCTTCCGAATTCGACCTTTGCAGCACGGGTGATTGCTTCAACGTTATCAGATATGTATGGAGCTTTAACAGGAGCTGTTTCTTCGCTTAAAGGGCAGTTACATGGAGGGGCTAATGAAGCTGTGATGAACTTGTTGCTTGAGGTTGGTTCACCTGAAAGGTTTGTGGAATTACTTCGGGAAAAGCTTATGAACAAAGAGAAAATTATGGGTTTTGGACATCGAGTCTACGCCAAAAAAATGGACCCGCGAGCATTAATTATGAAACGTGCTTTGATGGATTTGAGTGAGCACCAAGGCGATGATCGGTTCCTGCGAATGTGTGAAGCCGGGGAGTCTTTCATGGAGAAAGAGAAAGGATTGTATCCAAATCTAGATTATTACGCAGCGCCAGTTTATTACATGTTGGACATTCCCATTGCCTTATATACACCGATTTTCTTTTGTTCAAGAACAGCAGGGCTTGCGGCTCATGTCATAGAACAGCATAATCATAATCGTTTATTCAGACCTCGTGTTCACTATACCGGAACACCATACAGCTCGATCTAGACAGAAAGGATGACTTCTCATGACAACGATTAATCAAACAACGACATCTGATCTACTTTTAGAGCAAATTGCGGACTATGCTTTGTCTAAGCGGACATTCAGTGAGGAGGCCTATACGACAGCTAGGTATGTACTTGCTGATACGTTGGGCTGTGGCATTCTCGCCTTACGTTATCCTGAATGCACAAAGCTTCTTGGACCTGTTGTTCCTGGTACGATTGTTCCAAATGGTTCAAGGGTGCCGGGGACAACACATGTACTAGACCCAGTGCGCGCTGCGTTTAATATTGGGACGATGGTGCGGTGGTTAGATTACAATGATACGTGGCTTGCGGCTGAATGGGGGCATCCTTCTGATAATCTAGGTGGCATTCTTGCCGTAAGTGATTACCTCAGTCAGGTTGGAGTAACTGAAGGCAAAAAGGCGATGACTGTCAAAGAGCTACTTGATTACATCATTAAAGCTCATGAGATCCAAGGGGTGCTCGCATTAGAGAATAGCTTAAATCGTGTTGGCTTGGATCATGTTTTATTTGTAAAAGTTGCAACAACCGCTGTCACATGTGCGATGCTTGGTGGAACAAAAGATGAGATCGTTAATGCGGTTTCCCATGCTTGGATTGATAATTCAAGTCTCAGAACCTATCGTCACACACCAAATACTGGTTCACGAAAATCTTGGGCGGCAGGAGATGCAACCAGTCGCGGCGTATTTTTGGCTATGACTGCGTTAAAGGGGGAGATGGGATACCAGTCGGCTCTGAGTGCGCCTGGCTGGGGTTTTCAAGATGTGTTATTTAAGGGGGCAGAGCTCGTACTTTCCCGTGAATTAGATGATTATGTTATGAAAAATGTGTTGTTCAAAGTATCGTTCCCGGCTGAATTTCATGCACAAACCGCTGCAGAATGTGCAATAGAATTGCATAGTCAGGTAATTGATCATCTGGATGAAATTGACCGCATTGAGATACAGACACATGAATCAGCTATTAGGATTATTGATAAAAAAGGAACATTAAATAACCCGGCTGATAGGGATCATTGCTTGCAATACATTACAGCCATTGCACTACTAAAAGGAAGCATCACTGCCGATGATTATGAACAAAAGCAGGCGGATGATCCAAGGGTTGATCAACTTCGAGAACTTATGCATGTAATGGAAAATAAGCAATATACCACTGATTATCTGGATCCAGAAAAACGCTCAATCGCTAATGCTGTGCAAGTATTTTTTAAAGATGGCAGCAAAACTTCATGGATAGAACGAGAATATCCATTAGGTCATCGTTTTAGACGGGAGGAAGCGATCCCTCATATTGAACGTAAATTTGAACATAATTTGCAGGTTCATTATACGACCAAACAAAGTGAGCGAATACTTGAAGCCTTTTCCACGCAATCCGATTTAGAAAGATTACGTGTCCCAGCGCTTGTTCAATTGTTTGTTCCGTCGTAAAAAGTGAAAGGGTGTATGAGAGATGGCTTGGATTGTAAATCAAACGCGAAGTCAAAAAGAATTGGCACAGGAGTTTAACAAACTAGTTTCAGAGCCACCCATTTTGCAAATTCCAGGAGCTCATGATCCGATGGCAGGATTAATGGCTAAAGAAGCTGGCTTTACGGCGTTATATTTATCTGGGGCTGCTTATACAGCGAGTCGCGGATTGCCGGACCTGGGTATGATTACTTCAACTGAGGTTGCGGAAAGAGCTCGTGACATCATTCGTGCTACGAATCTACCTCTGCTTGTAGACATTGATACTGGTTTTGGGGGTGTCTTAAACGTTGCCAGAACAGCTGTAGAAATGGTTGAGGCGAACGTTGCTGCTGTGCAGATTGAGGATCAACAGCTTCCCAAAAAGTGCGGTCATTTGAATGGTAAACGACTTGTTACCATAGAGGAAATGGCGCAAAAGATACAAGCAATCAAACAAGTGTCGCCTTCACTGTACGTTGTCGCTAGAACAGATGCTAGGGCCGTTGAAGGATTGGAAGCATCAATTAGTCGCGCGAATGCGTATGTTGAGGCTGGGGCAGATGCGATATTTCCAGAAGCTTTAGAAGGGGTTGATGAGTTCCAATGGATGGCAGAGCAGATTCAGGTACCATTGCTTGCTAACATGACGGAGTTCGGCAAAACCCCTTACTATAGCGCGACAGAGTTTAGTGAAATGGGTTTCGACATGGTTATCTACCCGGTAACCTCAATGCGTGTCGCAGCTAAAGCATATGAGGATGTGTTTGCGCAAATTCGAGATCATGGCACGCAAAAACATAGTCTTGATCAAATGCAGAAGAGAAGTGAACTGTATCAAACCATTTCGTATGAACGATTTGAAGATTTAGATAAAAATGTAGCTAGGACAATTCTGTCAAAGGATCAATAAATGAAATAATACGTAAGGAATCACAACTTGTGGTTCCTTATTTGCGTGAGAGGAGCTTGTATAATCATGAGTGGTTTACTTGCTTTTTTTGAAAGCCAATGATATTATTCTCACAACTTCACTTATCACGTGAGGTAACTTCATACTTTTTTTGCTTCGGGGCCGGGTGAAAATCCCGACCGGCGGTGATGAGACCATATGTCTCTTAGTCCGTGACCCGTTATTCTTGTAAAAGAGTACCGGTGGATCTGGTGTAATTCCAGAGCCGACAGTTATAGTCTGGATGGGAGAAGGAAAAAAGCTACAGGCAGTAAACTGTCGCAATGATGCGAGAGAAGACTGTCTATTCGAGCAGCACATTTTTAATGTAGATCATTAAAAATGGTTATTTGCTGTACGGTTGTATGCTTATAAACCCAAACCTTGAAGCGATTCGCTTCAAGGTTTTTTTGTGGAAATGGCGGTGTTCTATGTTGTTGGACCAAGAGTATATGAATCTTGCTTTAACGTTGGCTGAATCGGCAAAAGGACAGACGTCACCTAATCCAATGGTTGGAGCTGTTGTCGTCAAGGATGGTCGAATCATTGGAACAGGGGCCCATCTAAAAGCAGGTGAAGCCCATGCAGAAGTTCATGCACTGAACATGGCCGGAGATGAGGCTCGTGGTGCAACCATTTACGTAACACTTGAGCCTTGTAGCCATTACGGAAGAACTCCTCCGTGTGCGAAACGTATCATTGATTCTGGAATTAAACGTGTCATTGTAGCTGTCGTGGACAGTAATCCTGATGTTGGTGGCAAGGGCATTCAAATGCTTCAGGAGGCAGGCATTGATGTAGAGGTTGGTCTTTGCGAGAAAGAAGCAATAGAATTAAATCATGCTTTTTTTCATTTTATTAAAAAGCGTCGTCCATATGTGACACTTAAAACAGCTTCTACATTAGATGGAAAAACAGCTACGGTTGCTGGAGAGAGTAAATGGATTACAGGCAATGACGCGCGAGCGGATGGTCATCGTTTACGGCATCAACATGACGCTATTTTAGTTGGGGTTGGAACAGTATTAGCTGATAATCCCTCATTAACAGCTCGATTAGATCGTGGCGAGGGCCGCCATCCATTACGTGTGATCTTAGACTCAAATTTACGAACGCCCGTAGATGCATTGATGGTGACGGATCAATTAGCTGAAACACTCATTTTCACTTTGAAAACAGCACCTGTAGAGCTAGAAAAGCGATTAACAAAAGCAGGCATAACGATCATTAGATTAACTAAAATGAATCTTGATCATGTGCTTGATGAGCTTGGTAGACGTCAAGTTCAGACACTGCTTGTTGAAGGTGGTGCGGAAGTACATGGAAGCTTTGTGAAAGAGAGATGTGTGAATGAAGTGGTTCAATACTTAGCGCCTAAGCTACTTGGCGGCAGAACAGCCTCTCCAGTTGTAGGAGGAGAAGGCATACCGAGGATTCATGACGCTTTGAATTTTTCCATTCATTCTGTTACGCAGCTTGGAGAAGATCTCCGTATTATTTCAAAAGTAAGGGGTGAATAGAATGTTCACAGGAATCATTGAGGAAGTAGGGACAATCAAACAAATTAAAGAATCAGGCGAAGCGATTGTCATGACCATTGCGGCTGATAAGATCTTATCAGACGTTCAGGAAGGAGACAGTATTTCTGTAAATGGAGTTTGTCTCACAGTCACGTCATTTACTGCGTCGTCTTTTATAGTAGATCTTATGCCGGAAACTGTAAGAGCAACAAGTTTGCAGTCACTTCAGACAGATTCAAAGGTTAATTTAGAGCGTGCTATGCATGCGCAAGGTCGGTTTGGCGGACATTTTGTCTCTGGTCATGTGGACGGACTTGGGTCCATTATTAGCAAAAGACCTGATCAAAATGCTATCTATTATACCATTCAGGTATCAAAAGAATTACGTCGTTACATGATTAATAAAGGATCGGTAGCAGTTGATGGAACAAGCTTAACGATCTTTGGTGTTGACGAGAATTCTTTTACAATTTCGATCATTCCACACACAATTGATCAAACAATTATTGGTGGTAAAACAATCGGAGATAAGGTGAATATTGAATGCGATCTTGTTGGTAAATACATTGAGCAATTTATCCAGAACCCACAACAAGAAAGCATAACAGAAGGCTTTCTAGCGGAACACGGTTTTTCAAAGTAACGATGGAGAGGGTATGAGTGAATTGGACGATACGCAGTTTGATTTAATTGAAGATGCCATCGCAGATTTAAAGCAAGGAAAAGTTGTGATTGTCTGTGATGATGAAGACAGAGAGAATGAAGGCGATTTTGTTGCATTAGCCGAACATGCAACACCCGAAGTCATTAATTTTATGGCTGTCCATGGTCGTGGTTTGATCTGTGCACCAATTAGTGAAACACTTGCCAAACGACTTGAGCTTGCTCCTATGGTTCAAAACAGTACCGATCCACATGAGACAGCATTTACTGTATCTATTGATCATCTAACAAGCACAACTGGCATTTCCGCTCATGAGCGATCTGACACGGTAAGAGCCTTAGTGAATCCAGAAACAAAAGCAACGGATTATAAGCGCCCAGGTCATATTTTTCCGTTGATTGCAAAAGACGGGGGTGTCCTGCGCCGTGTGGGTCATACAGAAGCTGCGGTAGATCTGGCTCTCTTATCCAACTCTGAGCCAGCCGGCGTGATTTGTGAAATTATGAATGAAGATGGCTCTATGGCACGTGTGCCTGAACTACGCAAATTGGCGGATAAACATCAAATGAAGATGATCACGATTAAGGACCTCGTTCGTTATCGACATCGAAAAGACACGTTAATTAAGCGAGAGATAGAGACGGTTTTACCGACTGATTTCGGTGAATTTACCATAGTTGGCTTTACTGACATTATTGAAGGAAAAGAAAGTGTGGCAATGGTAAAGGGTGATATCTCTTTAGATGAACCCGTGTTAGTTCGTGTCCACTCTGAGTGTTTGACGGGGGATGTTTTTGGTTCTCATCGTTGTGACTGCGGACCTCAACTACATGCTGCTCTAAAGCAGATTGAAGCCGAAGGACGAGGTGTCTTGCTGTATCTGCGTCAAGAGGGACGAGGCATTGGACTGATCAATAAATTACGAGCCTATAAGCTCCAAGATGAAGGCTATGATACGGTCGAGGCAAATGAGAAGCTAGGTTTTCCAGCAGATTTAAGAGAGTATGGCATTGGTGCCCAAATCCTTCGTGAGCTTGGCATTAGGCAGATGAAACTGTTAACAAACAATCCTCGAAAAATTACGGGTCTATCTGGGTATGATCTTGAAGTGGTGGAACGAGTTCCAATTCAGCTGCCACATCATAAGGAAAACGAGCAATACCTAAAAACAAAGTCTGATAAGCTTGGTCATTATTTAAAATTTTAAAGAAACCAATATAGGAGGAATGTCATATGGGGCATGTATTTGAAGGGAATATGAACGGTGAAGGGCTAAAGGTCGCTATTGTTGTAGCGAGATTTAATGAGTTTATTACGAGCAAGCTGTTAGGTGGAGCCGAGGATGTATTCAGACGTCACGGGGTTAAAGAAGAGGACGTAGACGTGGCCTGGGTACCTGGAGCTTTTGAAATTCCATTTGCAGCCAAGAAATTAGCGGATACAGGTAAATATGATGCCATTTTGACTTTAGGAACAGTCATTCGTGGGTCAACTCCTCACTTTGATTATGTGTGTAACGAAGCAGCAAAAGGAGTAGGTTCACTAGCACTCTCAACAAGCATCCCAGTTATATTCGGCGTCTTAACTACGAATACGATTGAACAAGCCATTGAACGAGCTGGAACAAAAGCAGGGAACAAAGGAGCAGAGACAGCGGTTGCTGCCATTGAAATGGCGAACCTTAGCCGGTCAATTGATGCATAAGATCATTTATAAAAGCCCGCACAGCTGTGATTCAGCTCTGCGGGTTTTGTTTTTTTCTTAGAAGTAAGTGGATGTGGAAAAACAATAGGCTAGCGATTAAGCTAAAAATAATAAAGATAGAAACGGATCGTAAATCATTCCATACATAGAATCCTCCTAAGAAAAAAACATAGGCGATTCCAGATACAAATCCGGCAACAGAATACATCAAAAGATGAATGGGATAAGAGGGTCTGTTTACTCGTTTTTTTAGATAAGAGATAAGCCAATAATGGATAGACCCGTAAATAGAAGCGTAACAATAAGCGCAGAGCTGACTAAACTTATGAACATACGCATTCTTGGACTTCCTCTCAAATGCTATTTTCTCTGTCTACGAATGTCTTGCTGATACGCTCTTTCTTTAATGACTTCCTGTCGATCTCGCAATGTGTGTTTATGAATGAGCCATTCATTCGAAAGAGGACTCACTTGACACCACTCTAACTCTAACTGGACACACTTTTCTTGACAGAGTTTGAGTAATTCAGGGTCTTTAATTGGAAGGTTCAAGTCGTGGTAGCTGTTTGTGTGATGTTCCAGTTCCTGAATTCTCTCAACTAACATCGTTTCTAAGACTGGTGTATCTAGTCCAAGTGATTGAATGGAATCAGGATCTTTTTGAACCAACCGCTTGGCATTTTGAAGCATTTTTTGAGCACCTTTTAGGTTCCCCCGGCGTTGGTGATAGAGACCTACAGCGATTTGAATTAACGCTACCCAGTATGCATTTTTTTCTCCTTTAGATGTTGTTTTCCAATGTTCTTCTAACACTTCATGACACTCAAAATAATCTCGCTCGCCATGAAAATAGATTAAGTACTCAATATAGGCAGTTGGATATGTCATTAATAAAACTCCTTGCCATTCTCAGAATAGATCGGTCCATTTCGTTTCGTTCGTTTAGATAGTTGAGTTCACTATACCACAAAGCAAATGTAGAGATAAATAGATACCATCTATATGTCATGACTAGCAAGCGTTTCACCTAAATCGTAAGTATGGTATACTCCAAATGAACGTATACAAAGGCCGTGATAATAATGAATCCATATAGCGTAAAAGTTGATGCTTTCGAAGGACCTTTAGATCTCCTTTTGCATCTAATTAATCATGAAGAATTAGATATTTATGATATTCCCGTAGCACGAATTACGGACCAATACTTACAGTATATTCACACGATGAAAATTCTTGAATTAGATATTGCTAGTGAGTACTTAGTGATGGCAGCTACTCTGTTAGCGATTAAAAGTAAAATGCTTTTGCCTAAGGAATCGATGGAGCTTTTTGATGAGGAGTGGGCAATAGAAGAGGAAGAAGATCCGCGCGAAGAGCTGATGTTCCAATTGATTGAGTACAGAAAGTATAAGGAAGCTGCGTTAGAATTACAAGAAAAGGAACAAGAACGTAGTCTCATACATACAAAGCCACCAGAAGATTTAGATCCATACGTGACAGAGCAGGAACGTAGGGAGCTGGCCATTCAAGGGGTTTCGCTTTTTGATATGCTTTCAGCTTATCAAAAGCTGATGAAACGAAAAGCCTTTAGTACACCTCGAACACGGACAATCAAAAGTCAGGAATACTCGATTGAAGAGAAAATGGATGAAGTGATGACTCGCCTACTCTCCTCTAAAGGGCCACAACGATTTAATGTGTTTTTTGAGTCAGGAGAGAAAAGTCAGCTGGTAGTGACATTTTTAGCTGTACTTGAATTAATGAAAACGAATGTGATTCGTTGTGAGCAAGATGATCATTTTGCTGATATTATGATTTACCAGGCTGACGGAGGGGTACTTGCATGAAGAAAGATGAATTACAGGCAGCCATTGAAGGGTTGCTTTTTGTTACAGGGGACGAAGGCTTAACATACAAGCAGCTCTCTGAGGTACTTGAGCTTCCTGAAGATCAAATAAACGAAGCGGTTGTGCTACTGAAGCAACGATTTTCAGAAGCTGATCGCGGGCTTCAAGTCATTGAAACCGCTGGAATATTAAAGCTTGCGACATTACCTGAGCACTCCAGCTACTTTAAAAAATTAGCTTCTTCACCCATACATTCTGGCTTATCTAGGGCGGCTCTTGAAACATTAGCTATTGTGGCCTATAAGCAGCCGATCACTCGATTGGACATCGATGAAGTAAGAGGCGTTAAATCAGAGAAGTCACTTCAGTCTCTCATATCAAAATTACTTGTAACCGATGTTGGTCGAGTGTCTGGGACGGGACGGGCCATATTATATGGTACGACATCTAATTTCCTAGATCACTTCGGACTTACGAGCTTAGAAGAGTTACCTCCACTAAAAGAAAGTGAAGATGATGGCTCGATAGAGGATGAAGCAGATCTTTTCTTTGAGAAGATGAGTGAAACAGAATGGAATCATGAATAAAACAAAATAGTTTTCAAAAAGCGATCAGGATCCCTGATTGCTTTTTTTGTGCTTTTACTAGGCAAGCACACACTAGGCGCCCTTACATAGAATGGAGTAATAGAACGAATTCGGGGAGGAAGCTGTTTTGAGTGAATATATTCAAACCTTGGTGAATTGGAGTCGGCATTTAGAAGGGATGTGGCAAGAAAAGCGTGTAGCACTTAAGAGGAGTCAGGTTCAAACCGATGCGTTTGAACAATCGTTGTTTCGCTTGCATGAAGGGCTAAACCATCACACGCATGACGAAGCTTTCATTGCAGGAGCAGCTGATGAAGCCTACCGACAGTGGCAATTGTTACAGAACTTTGCTAATCAGAATGAAACCGTTGCTCTTGCCCCTGTACCTATTGGAGGACATACGCTTCCACCACTTCCATATCCAATAAATGCATTGGAGCCCTATATTGATCGTGAGACGATGCGAATTCATCATGATATTCTTCATAAGAAGTATGTGGATGATCTAAATAAAGCTGAAAAGGAATTGCAGAAAGCCCGAACCACAAATAATTATGATTTAGTGAAAACGTGGGAGCGTGAATTGGCATTTAATGGCGCTGGCCACTATCTCCACACCCTTTTTTGGAACGTGATGAGTCCAGAAGGAGGGGGGGTGCCAATGGGAGAGCTAGCGTCACAGATTCAAAAAGACTTTGGAAGCTTTGAACAGTTCAAGGCGCACTTTTCGGCTGCAGCAGAAAAAGTTGAAGGAGGTGGCTGGGCACTTCTCGTCTGGTCCCCACGTGCTCATCACTTAGAAATTTTGCAAGCAGAAAAGCATCAAAACCTATCACAGCAGGATCAAGTTCCGTTACTGGTTCTAGATGTATGGGAGCATGCCTATTATTTGGGATACAAAAACGAACGAAAAGCTTATATTGATAATTGGTGGAACATTGTGAACTGGTCAGAGGTATCGAAACGCTATGCAGAAGCAAAGAAACTCCGTTGGCAACCTTATTAAGTCTTCACTCATTTTCTGAATGAACAGAACGATATTACTTCCTAATGAGGCTGTCCCAGAGGATTTTTAAACATAATAAGGTTTCAGGGGTTATCAAAAACTTAGAAGAGTCTGTTAAAACAGCTAGGCAGACTAAAACAACGAATGTTCCTAAATAAGAGCATTCGTTGTTTGTTTGATCGGAACAGTAGCGAAGGTTTCTCCTGAAGCGTTGACCAAGAGCTTATTTTAAGATGACTTTTTCAGTGGTCTCTGTTTTAAGACGTTTTTTGCTTTAATGGAACGAGAACTTTGGTATGCTTATATGTGATATAGCTGTGTAGCATCATCCCTACAATAATGATGACAATCCCAAGCATAGCAATGCCTTGTGGTGGAGAGACGGATAGAAGTAACATTTCTCCGATAATAACAAAGATCACCTGCATTGATTGTGTTGCTTCGACTGAGGCGAGATGTCCTTGATGGTGGCGAACGCGATTGGTTGCATAAAATAATAAAGTCGTTGCGATTACACCAGAGCTTAAACCGACAATACTCGATTGAGCAAGCTGTGAGCCTGAGGGCAACCCGCTTGTTGCATAGCCAACCCCTGCAATAATGATCCAAAAGGGGAGGCTGGCTATGGTCATACCTAGTACCCGTTGCAGTGTATCAATTCGTCCACCACATAGTTCCATCATCTTACGGTTACCAAGAGGGAATGCAAAAGCTGCAATGACAACAGGCCCGATTCCAAGTACAATTTCAATAGGACTAAGTGTGTTCGCATTAGGAAGTTGAATGAGAATAACCCCTAATAGTATAAAAAAAGAAACGACTAAGGTCGTGAACGGGATGCTTGCTCGTTGGATCATTCCTTCTTTTTTTATTACAAAAAAGGGAGCGAGTAATGTACCGCAAATAATCGTTAGCTGCCATGTACCAGCTAGTAACCAGCCTGGTCCGTATGAAGCGGCGAATGTAATCGGCGCGTAGAATAGCACAAATCCAACAAAGCTCCAAAGCAACCACTGTACAGGATGCTTGCTCATTTCTTTCCATAGCCCATTAAGGTTTCGGCGGAACAAGACAAGCACTAGTAAAAATGGCATCATGGAGAAAAACCTAAGAGAAGAGGACCACATCCAACTGCCACCATCCAGTTCCATCGATCGATTTAATATAAATGTCACAGCAAAAAAAGCGGAAGCAATCATACCGATAATAAGTTCTCTCATAGCAACCTCGCTTCATATAGTATAATATATAATTAGTAAATTATAATATACCATATTTATTCGTTGTTAAAAAGGAGCGTTTTAAACCGTGTCTACTCATAAAGATGAAAAACAGTTGGCGCACCAAATAGGTCGAATGTTGAGAAAGGTGCGGACCGAGAAGGAATTAAGTTTGCAAGAGCTTTCTGAACAATCCTCTGTCAGTAAATTAACGTTAGGTAATATTGAAAGGGGAGAAGCGAATCCATCATTATCTGTGATTTGGAAAATCGCAAATGCACTACGAATCCCACTTTCAGCGCTTCTACAAGAATCCGACCAGATTGTAGTCTCTCGAAATCATGCGGGTAGCAGAGTGTATAGTGCTGGGGAGGTATGTTTGTTAGAACCAATGTTTGATGACCTTGTTTACGGACCTGTAGAGATTCATAGAGCGTACCTAAAACCAGATAGTACCTATTCACCAGGTGCACATCAAAGTGGTGTTGTCGAATATGTAACGGTTATGAAAGGTGAAGTAACGGTATTGATTAAAGATCAGCCAACAGACTTATCTACATATGATGCGTTAAAGTTTGAAGGGGACGTTGAACATGCCTACGTGAATAAGAGCGAAGAAGAGGTAGTGCTACATTTTGTCATGACCTATTCAAAATAAGATTACAAAACGCTGAAGAGGTTAATCTCTTCAGCGTTTTGTCTGTGTATTAAAGAATTGGAGATAAAAGTCTGGATATGGATTCTTTGAAGCGTATGGTTTTTGAGCGTTGCTCGTAAGATTCCCACGTAAATAATTTGGATAGCTTCAAATCCTCATCAAATTTCGTTAACAGCTTTTCAGCCGTTTCTTTCTCATAGATAAAGGCGTTCACTTCAAAGTTGAGCTTAAAGCTACGCATATCAATATTAGCTGTACCAACTGAGCTGATCTTCCGGTCTACAATTAGCGTTTTCGCATGAATGAAGCCATTTTCATACGTATATACTTTTGCTCCTACTTTTAATAGTTCCCCAACATGGGAAGTAGTTGCCCAGTATACAAACATATGATCAGGTTTATTTGGAATAATGATTTGAACATTGATTCCACTCAGACAAGCAACTTTTAACGCATCGAGCAGCGTTTGATCAGGAATAAAATAAGGGGTCTGAATATAAATCGATTCCTGAGCCATCATAATCATTTTTAAATAACCGCTTTTGATTTGCTCCCACTCAGAATCAGGTCCACTGGATACAATCTGAATCGCTGTTGAGCCTGTTTCCTCAATTGTAGGGAAATAGTGATCCTCATATGAAATATGGTACCGTTTAGAGGCTTGATTCCAATCTAAAATAAATCGAGTTTGAATGGAATGAACAGCAGGGCCAATAATTCGAAGATGTGTATCTCTCCAATACCCGAACTTTTTACTTTTACCAAGGTATTCGTCTCCAACATTAAATCCCCCAACATAACCTAGATGACCATCAATATTAATGAGCTTACGATGGTTGCGATAATTGAGCCTAAGGTTAATTGGTGAGAACTTTGAAGGGAAGAAGACGCCGATTTCACCGCCAGCTGCTTCTAAATCTGCAAGGTGCTTATGTTTTAACTGTCTTGAGCCGAGGTCATCATACAGAAAGCGTACCTTTACTCCTTGTTGCGCCTTTTCTGTTAAAGCCTGAATGACTTCCTTACCAAGTGTATCATTGCGGAATATATAATATTGCATATGAATAAAGAATTTGGCTTCGCGAATATCTTTCAAGAGCTGATCAAATTTTTCTTTGCCATCTGTAAAAATATCAACTTTATTTTGCTTCGTTAAAACAGCATCATTATTAATCAGCAGCATGTAGATAAGGTCACGGCTTTCATCTACCATTGGTTCATTAAATGAGAAGTCAGGATCGATGATCTGCTCCTTTTGTTCTTCAATTAAACTTTCGATCCCAATCTTTTGTATGCCTTCCCACTCAAACATTTTCCTTCTTGTTAACGTTTGGCCAATTAAAAGATAGATAATGAATCCGACAAAGGGAATAAAATACAAAACGAGAAGCCACGCCCACGTTGAGGTGGCATCCTTTCTTTCGATAAAAATGAGAACGACTGCTAGAAGAAGGTTCACGATAAATAATATAACCGCAAGAATTGTGAGGATATTGAGTTCAATTGTCAGCATTACGCATACCTGCCGTATTCAAATTTTGTGTATAAGCTAAAACCGTCCTGACCGGATAATGGAATAGATGATCCATATAAACATTAATATGGCAATAACAAATCCTATCTCAATCGCAGGGAGCTGGAGCAGAATCGTTGGTTCACTGGTAAGTGAGGCACCCACAATAATACCTACCATAATGATACTAAATGACATTAATACAATGGCAAAGGCGACCTTATTGCTTACTTTATCAATCTTGTTAATTAATCGATCCACTTCAGGTACAGAAATTTCCACTTTTACTTTTCCGTGATGGACCGATTTTGTCAGTGCTCTTAACTCACGAGGAAAGTCCCGTAGGAGTTCAATCGAATCAACCACTTCATTTTTAAACAAGGACGATAATCTACGTGGGTCATAGCGCTCTTTAATTAAAGTCCGTCCAAATGGTTCAATCAAATCCATAATACGAAGATCTGGATCAAGAGAGGATACAATTCGTTCTACTGATAATAAAGACTTACCCAGAATCGTTAAGTCAGAAGGGACTTTACATTGATGCTTGTTGGCCACAGCAAATAAGTCTTGAACAGCTTCTCCTAAGCTGATCTCACTTATAGGAAGATCATAATACCGAAGGCGTAAAGCGTCTAAATCATCTCGAAGTAATTCTTGGTTCACGTGATCTTGCACAATATTTGTATTTTTTAATGCTTTTAATACTTTATCCGTATGTCGGCTTTTTAGACCAATAACAAGTAAAGCAAGATTTTGACGCATCTCTGTCGACAATCTACCGACCATACCGAAATCAATGAGAGCTATTTTTCCATCTTTCTTCACAAAAATATTGCCCGGATGTGGATCCCCGTGAAAAAATCCATGAACAAAAATTTGCTGAAACAACCCGTTTGCAAAATTCTCTGCTACCTCACTTGGGTTGTACCCATCTTCTTCCCTAATTGAGGTAATCTTAACCCCTTCTATATATGCGATGGTAAGAATTCGTTTGGTTGAAAAATCTTTGTACACTTCAGGTACCTCAACATATTTATCATCCTCGGATTGCCTAAGAATACGTTCAGTATTCTGTGCTTCTTCTCGATAGTTCATCTCCAACTTTAAGGCTTCAGCAAATTCATGAAAGACATCGAGTAAGTTAAACCGTTTTGCCCAAATTAATCGCTCCTCTGCAAGACCAATTAAATCTTCAAGAATCGCTAAGTCGGTTAAAACTAACTTCTCAATTTGAGGACGTCTTATCTTAACGACAACCTTTTCACCGGTTGGCAGTTCTGCTCTATGTACTTGGCCAATTGATGCCGCCGCAATGGGCTCTTCATCAAAGCTATGAAAAATCTCATGTAGAGGTGCGCGCAGGTCTTCTTCAATGATCGCCTTTACGTCTTTATAAGGAAAGGGAGGCACATGATCCTGTAATTTGGTTAATTCATTTATTAGATAGTCCGGAAAAATATCTGATCGAGTACTTGCCACTTGACCAAGTTTAATAAACGTTGGCCCTAATTCCTCTAGGAGCAACCTAAGTCTCTCGGCTGTAGATCGATAATATTTCGCATCTTTCTTCTTTTTGGGGGAGCGCACAAAATCAAGCAACCCAAGATCGCGGACAAGATGTCCAAATCCATAATGGAAGAGGGCAGTAAGAATATCTTGATAACGCTGGATATAGCGTATTCGTTTTTTAATCATGAACCGTTCTCCTCCAACTGCCTGATTATTCATATAGACGGAAACGCAAAGCGGCGGTTCCTATAAAAGAGCCGCCATTTTGGTGTCTACATAAAGTTTCCGTGTAGTTATTTTGGGTCGGCCTGTTCTAATTCTCTAATTCTACGTTCTAGAGCAGCAACCTCTTCTTTTGTCGCAATATGCATGGAATCTAGAACTTGTTTTACTCGTTCTTGTACAATTCCTTCAATTTGTTTTTGAGTTTGGGAACCTTTTTCAACTAGCTCATCCACAAGATTGGAAGATTCTGATCGTCTGATCTCGCCTTTTTTGACTAATTCGTCTACCGCTTTTTCAATCTGTTCTTTGCTTGTAACGGCAGCACCTAAACCAAGTGAATAAACATTATTTAATAAACTTCTAACCATACGTACATTCCTCCTGGTTACTTTCAAATTTTGACGAGATTTGTAAGGTATCTCTTTCCTATACTACCTTATTCTAAGCGAAAATTAAATCATAAGCTTTTATAAAAATGATGTGACTACTTGGATTCAACGCTCATTGAATAAGTTTGAATATGAAGTGCTTCACCATCAATCCATTCTGCGTACAAAATATTCTTAGGATCTGGTATCCCTTGTCTAGTAATTTCATCATAAAGCCATTTGTTAGTTAGGTTAGCTAACTGAATATTATTCGATGAAATTTCTCCATCAAGAATCAAAAGCAAAGGCAGTGGTCTGGCGCTTGGTTTCACATTAAGCTCTTGATTTGTAGGAGTATCATATGCGTGTTTTTTTATAATGGTTATTTTTCCATCTGTCTCTAAAATGCCATGCTCAATTTCCTTTAGAGAAAACGTACCCTTATCGCGAATCAAATGTTGAAGCTGATTTAAATCTAATTTATTTTTTTTTAATTCTTCAAAATTTACTTGTCCTTTATAAATAATAATCGAAGGGCTTCCTTCAAGTAAGGAACGACTTCTTCGGATTTTCTGTGTGAGTAGTTCGATAAGATAGATGAGTGTTCCCCAAATAGAGATGGCGACTAACACCCTCATTAATCCCACATCAGCATCATAGATTGCATTCCCCACTAGTTCACCTACAACCAAAGCTGAGACAAAGTCAAAGGGAGAGAGCTGAGACAACTGATTCTTACCGAGAATTTTAGTAAGTAATAATAATGCAAAAAAACCAACAATCAGTTCAATCGCAAGGGATCCATATGTTGAATTCATTTAGAATTAGTTCCTTTCATGTCTTTGGCTGTTGTTTAGTCTAGGCCAAAAAATCAGTCTCTATCCAAAGAAATAAGTACAAGATGTTGTAATAAAATCTGCAAGTATTTCTCATCCTA
This sequence comes from Alkalicoccobacillus murimartini, assembly GCF_030813245.1. GTDB lineage: Bacteria > Bacillota > Bacilli > Bacillales > Bacillaceae_D > Alkalicoccobacillus > Alkalicoccobacillus murimartini. Next base: position 588,178 of record NZ_JAUSUA010000001.1, read on the forward strand.
AGAGAATCAATGCAAGCTTCGATGAAAAGAAGGGTGGAAGACATGATTAGGATTGCTCAGATCGTTTCATTATGCGTAGTACTTATTTTGACGGGTTGTGGGGGAGCCAAAGAGGTCAAACCGTTATCCGTAGGAGAAGTTGAAGCTGTCCAAAGTCAAGCAGAGGCAGATCAAGCTAAACAAATCGTTATGGAGATGGAAGAAGTGATTGATGTAAAAGGTGTTCAATTCGCTCATCTATTATTTCTCGCTCCGGAAGTTAAGCAATTCGATCGAATGAAGCTAAAGCATGTGAGACAAGAGGCCTTTAAAAAAGTGAAGGATGAGTTTCCTGAGTCAAAGGTTCATGTATCTACAGATAAAAAAATATACATGGAGCTAGAAAAACTAGAAAAGCAGTTATACGACGGTGATATCAAGGCAGAGGAATTAAAGAAGAAATTAATGAAATTAGAAGAAGACATGAAAGGATAGATAAACAAATGGCAAAAAAACAACCGTCACCTGAACAACAGCAGTATCAAAAGCTAGCCAAAAAACACGAGAAAAAAAGACCAGTATTAATGAATTGTATTCGTGCCTTTTTAGTCGGAGGTTTCATCTGCATTATTGGACAAGCCATCACTATTTTCTTTTATACTTTTTTTGACTTCACCGAAAAAACAGCTGGAAATCCAACGGTCGCAGTGTTGATTCTCATTTCTACATTATTAACAGGCTTTGGTGTATACGATCGATTCGCTCAGTTCTCAGGGGCAGGTACAGCTGTGCCAGTAACGGGATTTGCTAACTCTATTGCTTCTGCCGCCATTGAACATAGAACAGAAGGATATGTCCTAGGGGTAGGAGGAAATATGTTCAAACTGGCAGGGTCTGTGATTGTGTTTGGGACCGTTTCCGCCTTCTTTGTAGCGATTATAAAAACTCTGATTCAAGGGGGGCTCTAGATGCTGATCGGTCAACAGAGCTGGATATTTGAAACAAAACCAGTTATACGCTCAACAGCGACTATAGGAGGACCTTTTGAAGCAAAGGGACGTTTAACTGATGAATTTGATCTGCTTCACGATAATTTGTGGATGGGCCAGGATTCGTATGAAAAAGCGCAAACTGTATTAATTGAGCAGGCGTGTGAAACAGCCATTCAAAAAGGCGGGTTAAAAAAAGAGCAGATACAATTTATGTTATCGGGTGATTTGGTTAATCAGCTCACTCCATCAACGTTTGCCGGAAGAAGTCTTAAGATTCCTTATTTAGGGTTGTTCGGCGCATGTTCAACTTCGATGGAAGGATTAGCCATGGCTGCGTATTTGGTTCATACAAAGGGGGCTAATCATGTAGTTGCTGTTGCATCAAGTCACAATGCAGCAACTGAAAAGCAGTTTCGGTATCCAACTGAATACGGAGGGCAAAAACCGCCAACCTCTCAATGGACTGTAACAGCAGCTGGTGCAGCTGTTGTTTCAAATGAAGGTAATGGACCGAGAGTGACGTCGGCAACGATTGGACGCATCATCGATATGGGGCTCTCTGATCCATTTAATATGGGGGCTGCTATGGCTCCTGCAGCAGTGGACACGTTAGAGGCTCATTTTCGAGATACAAAAACTAGTCCTGAGGATTATGATCTTATTGTCAGTGGAGATTTAGGTGAAATTGGATTAGCCATTGCTAAAGAATTATGTGAGCAAAAAGGAATCAAATTAAAAGAAAATCAATTCAAAGATTGTGGGCTCATGATTTATCGTGAAGGCCAGCCAGTTCTCGCTGGAGCAAGTGGACCGGGCTGTTCAGCCGTGGTTACATACGGGCATCTTCTAAATCGGATGAAGCAGGGTGAGTTGAACCGAATTCTCGTCATTGCGACTGGCGCTTTGTTGTCCCCTTTATCGTTTCAGCAAAAAGAATCGATTCCGTGTATCGCGCATGCTGTTTCGATTGAAGCGGCGGAGGTGAGAGTATGATTTTTCTTTGGGCGTTTCTTGTAGGGGGCTTAATCTGTGTGATTGGTCAGCTGCTCATGGATGTGGGTGGTTTAACCCCAGCTCATACAATGTCAGCTTTGGTCGTAAGTGGCGCCGTCTTAAACGGGTTTGGCGTATATGATCGTTTAATTGATTTTGCTGGCGCCGGAGTAACGGTTCCTATTACAAGCTTTGGGAATTCGTTAGTCCAAGGAGCCATGAACGAAGTAGAGCAAAATGGAATCATTGGAGTGTTGACTGGAATCTTTGAGGTGACTAGTGCCGGTATATCAGCTGCCATCATTTTTGGATTTTTAGCTTCGCTAGTATTTAAACCAAAAGGTTAATGCTGGATGGCTTCGTATCGGTTGTCATCTGTGTTATAGGCAAGGTGCAATTCACCAGCTGAGTTTATCATGCACAAAAAAATCGAAGAATAAGACTGTATACCCTTCTGGTTAAGTTTATCCAGAAGGGTCTTTCGGTTCAGTTGAATGCTTTTTAAGATCTCTTCTTGAATGACTCCTTCAATAATTACTGGGTAGGATATTCCACCCGTTTTCTTGATGAGTCCTAGATCTTCCATTGATGGTGTTTGTTTTGTTGCTTTTTTGAAAACACTTAGTTCCCCACTCGCTTCTATGATACCGAGCTGCACATCGTTTATATCAAATACATCTTTCTCACGTAACATCTCTAAGATATTATCCATAGAATAACGGATGCTTTTTAAATTCTTCACTAAAATTTCTCCATTTCTAATCACAACTGTTGGTTCAAATGTAATCCATTTCCCAAACTTTCTTTTGCTAATAGCTAGTTTAGAGACAAGAACCTGAAATAGACAAATACATATGATGGCAAATCCTGTAGGGAGATGTTTGACATTGGGATCAGCAATATCTGCACCAACAACTGAAGCAAGTGAAATGATAATGAGAAAATCAAAAATAGGTAATTCCCCAATCGATCGTTTTCCCATGAACATGGTCATAGTGAGTAGAAGTGGAAAAATGGTAATAATCCTTCCAAGAATTAAGGCAAAATCTTTTAGTTCCTCCATCATGAGCTAGGCTCCTTCATGTTTTTACTTGCTAGTCTAAACATGAATCTCTGTCTTTAAACGACCCGTACGCCGAATTTCGGTCATAAAAGAGGTTGTCCGGCATAGATATGTTGGTAAGAAGTCAGGGGACGACCCTGCATACAGGAGCGAGGCGAGGGTACAAATGATCAGGAATCTAATAAAACTGCTGGTCTGTGTAGGACTTGTTAGTGGATTATGGCAGGCTCCCGTTGCATTTGCTGAGCCTACGATTGGTGTTTCGGCTCAAGCAGCAGTTCTGATGGAGCAGTCTACCGGAAGAATATTATATGGAAAAAATGAACATGAACCGATGCGAATTGCTAGTATTACTAAAATCATGACGGCTATTTTAGCGATAGAATCAGGTAAGCTAAATGAAACCGTAACAGTTTCTGACCAAGCCTTTGGCACCGAAGGCTCCTCACTCTATTTACAAGCTGGAGAAAAAGTCCGGTTAGAAGATCTTGTATACGGACTGATGATGCGAAGTGGCAACGATGCTGCAGTAGCTATTGCTGAGCATGTTGGAGGAAGTCTTGATGGATTTGTATTGCTGATGAATCAAAAAGCAGAAGAGATTGGAATGGATCACACCCTATTCGAGAATCCACATGGTTTAGATGATCATGAAAACCATCGTTCCAGTGCGTATGATATGGCCTTATTGACGCAATATGCGATGATGAATGATACATTCAAGACGATCTCTGGTACAAGCGATTATCGTACAAAAGAAGGACAAATTCGCGTCTTCCACAATAAAAATAAACTGCTTACTCAACTTTATAAATATTCAACTGGAGGAAAAACAGGATATACAAAATTAGCCCATCGGACACTTGTCTCAACAGCTACGAAGGACGAACTAGATCTGATTGTTGTGACACTCGATGCGTCGAGTGACTGGAATGACCATATGAGCTTATTTAATTGGGCTTTTGACCAAGTGAAGCTGGAAGAGGTTGTGCAAGAAGGATTTGTAGGTCAAGTGAAAGATGAATACTACAAAGGCAGAGTTTACTCCAAACAATCCTATTTCTATCCAATACAAAAAACAGAGTGGAATAAGCTTACACAAGAAGTTACGTTACTCACCCCACCAATAGAAAATGAAAGAGCTCAAGATCCAGTAGGTAAGCTAACAATAAAAATGGATAAGGATATTATCGCAAGTATTCCCCTTTATTATGATCCTCCTACAGAAGAGGAGAAACGTTCATTTTGGCAGAGACTGTTTGGGGTGATCTCCGTTGTAGTGGGGGTGTCTCCGCATGATTAACAAAATTTGGGTCTCGATGTTTTTGATTGGCATCTTATTTGCTGCTTGGAATGGAACGATGGACAAAGTGAATGCAGCCATTTTTTCTGGAGCTAAGGAAGGTGTAGCTATTTGTTTAGGGCTAATTAGTGTACTAGCTTTTTGGCTTGGCTTAATGAAAATTGCTGAAGTATCAGGATTACTTAACTCATTTGCAAAATGGCTACGTCCGATTGCGACAAGGATTTTCCCAGAGGTCCCACCCGATCATCCGGCCATGGGCTATATTCTTAGTAATGTCACAGCCAATATGTTTGGCCTGGGCAATGCAGCCACACCAATGGGGATTAAGGCAATGGAGCAATTAAAGCAGCTTAATGGGAACCGTGATTCAGCGAGTCGTTCGATGGTTACACTTCTCGCTCTAAATACAGCTTGTATTACATTTATTCCAACGACAGTCATCTCGATACGAATGAGCTATGGTTCTGTAACCCCAACCGATATCGTGGGACCAACGATTATGGCATCTGCTTGTGCCTGCATAGGGGCCATTATCATTGATCGACTTTTTTATGCCAGACAAGTCAGAAGGCAGAAAAGAGTATGAGTTGGTTAACTGAGCTGTCGATTTGGTTTATTCCCTTTTTAATTGGGGGCATCTTAGTGTTCGGGACAATAAAAAAAGTACCCACCTATGAAACGTTTGTGGAGGGAGCAAAAGAGGGATTCGGCATGGCTGTTTCAATCATCCCTTATTTGGTTGGGATGATGGTGGCAATCTCAGTATTCCGTGCTTCCGGCGCACTCGATTTTATGATGAGTACGTTGTCTCCAGTATTTTATGCCATAGGAGTTCCAGCTGAAGTCGTTCCGCTTGCTATCCTTCGACCTATCTCGGGCACAGGGGCATTAGCTTTAATGAGTGATTTAACAGCCACGCATGGACCTGATTCCTTTATTGGACGGTTAGCTGCAACCATGCAAGGCAGTACAGACACGACCTTTTATATTTTGACCGTCTACTTCGGCGCCGTTGGAGTGAAAAAGATGGGGGATGCGTTAAAAGTTGGACTACTTGCCGATGCGGTAGGTATTATCGCATCCATCGTCATCATTACGATTTTATTTCATGGGGTCTAAAGGATCTATGAAACAAGGTGTCTGAAAGTATACTTCTAATGTGGCACTTTGACTTTCATCATGTGATGGGTTAATAAGATTTTAATGAGATTGTCAACGTTCTCTTCAAGCGGATGAGATGGGAGGCCGACTCCAGTGGGAATTACGGGCTGAATTGAAATACACTGGCGTAGCCAGTTTAGTTCAATGCCCGCCCACGGAAAGCGTGCCCCCATCTCAGTAGCGAAATATAGGAAAGCTAAACGTGTCAATGCTCTTTCCCTGAGTGAATTTTTCGTGAAATTAAGGCCTCAATTTGAGGCTCTTTTTTTTCGTCAAATCTTGTTTATTGATGTTCACAGAGGTATGATGGTAGGTGAGGTGAAGGATAAATGGAACGGTTACAGAAAGTGATTGCCCATGCAGGCATTGCATCAAGACGTAAAGCAGAAGAATTAATCCTGCAAGGACGGGTGACAGTGAACGGAAAACCCGTGACTGAACTGGGTGTCAAAGTACAAGCAAATCGAGATAAAATTGAAGTAGATGGAGTACCAATTGATAAAGAAGAGCCGGTTTATTTCTTGTTGTACAAGCCAAGTGGCGTGATTTCAAGTGTTAGTGATGACCGTGATCGAACAGTTGTAACAGATTTTTTACATGTTGAGCAACGAGTCTTCCCGGTGGGGCGTCTTGATTATGAGACGTCTGGTTTAATTTTGCTGACGAATGACGGCGATTTTGCAAACTTATTAATGCATCCTAGACATACAATTAACAAGGTGTATGTTGCAAAAATAGAAGGCATTCCTAGCAAAGAGGCGTTAAAACAACTAGAACGTGGCGTAATGCTTGAAGATGGAAAAACAGCTCCTGCTCAAGTGAAGCTGATGACGGTCGATAAGAAAAAGAATACGGCGATAGTGCGATTAAGTATCCATGAAGGCCGAAATCGACAAGTACGTCGCATGTTTGAAGCAGTAGGGCATCAAGTGAGAAAGCTTAAACGTGAAGAATATAGTTTTCTTACACTAAAAGGCATGAACCCAGGTGACGTTCGACCACTTAAACCAATTGAAGTCAAACATTTACGTGAATTGGCTGTCACGAAACCGTCATAAAACAAAAAGTAGAATCGCTTTCGTGACGTTATACTAGAAACAGGCTGATACTCAGCCTGTTTTATCTAATAAAAAGCGTATACATAGGATGAACAACGTAGAGTTTGTATTTAGAGGAGGGCGTACCTTGAAGAGAAAACGTTTAATTATGAGAACGCTTATTCTTGTAGCAATTATTGTAGCTGTAGGCACTACCTTTTATTTAAATTATATTAAGGATCATAGTGTTGCTCAAGCTGGTAACGCAACCATTGACTTCTCCTTGGAAGATCTAGCAGATAATCAACATCAGCTATCAGATTATGAGGGACAAGGAGTAATGCTGAATTTCTGGGGAACCTATTGTGCTCCATGCGAACGAGAGATGCCTTATATGGAATCGCTCTATGAAGAATACAAAGATAAAGGCGTAGAAATTCTAGCAGTCAATGTAAATGAAGCGCCACTTGCAGTCAATACCTTTGTGAATCGTTATGATCTCAGTTTTCCGATTTTATTAGATAGGGGTATGGAGGTAACTGAAGCGTATGGCGTTCGTCCTCTTCCAACCACAATCCTCATAAATGAAAGCGGTGTGATTACTAACGTTCATCAAGGAGAAATGACTGAAGCTATGATTGATGAGTTTCTAGAATCAATTGTGCCAGAAGAGTAAGCGGGGTGTTATAGATGGGAAAAGTGCATTGCGAATGTGGACAACCAAATTCCGAAGGCACACTTATATGCCAACGATGTGGTAAGCCTCTTGAGAAGCAAGAGGCAGAATCGACATTGCTTAATATGAGGTACGAAGGAGCTGCACGACGATCTAAAACATATACAAGTACAATTGTTGACAAAGTATGGGTGTTCTTTTCGTCAGTAAAAGTAGGTATTTGGATCTTAGTTATTCTCCTTTTTGCGTCAGCCTTAGGAAGTGTTTTTCCACAAGAGGTATTTATACCTGGAGATCAAAATGCTTCATTCTTTTACAGAGAAGAGTATGGGTTTTTAGGTCAACTATATTACGACTTAGGTTTTCATAATTTATATAGTTCATGGTGGTATATGCTGCTGCTCGCATCACTAGGAATTTCCTTAATCATTGCTAGTCTTGACCGAGTGGTGCCTCTATATAAATCTTTATCTAAGCAACGAGTCACTCGCCACAAGATCTTCTTAAGCAAGCAACGCTTGTTTTCTAAGACTCAGACTCAGTCTAGTGAGAATGAGCAGCTGGTTCATCTATTTAAAGAGAATCTTAGAAAAAAACGATATAAAGTAAGAGAAGATCAGGGCAATATTCTTGCCGAAAAAAATCGCTTTGCCAGGTGGGGTCCATATGTCAATCACATTGGGATTATCATCTTTTTGATTGGCTGTATGTTGCGCTATTTTCCTGGTATGTATGTAGATGAAACGATGTGGGTTCGAGAAGGGGAGCAAGCGACAGTCCCTAGCACCGACTCTACGCTCTATGTAGAAAACGAACGATTTTTTGTTGAGTATTATGATGAGTCAGATGAAACGTTTCAGGATGCACTTGATCGAAATGTAGATCCGGTTGTCAAAACGTTTCAAACAGATGTGATTCTTTTTGAAGAAGATGCCGATGTGATTGGTGTCCAAGGTGAAAAGAATGAGGTGGCTAGACAAGAAATCCGTGTGAATGAACCCTTAAGGTATGAGGGGATCTCTTTATATCAAACCCAGTATAAATTAAACGAACTTAATCAATTATCCTTTACATTAGAAAATAAAGAAACAGGAGAATCCTATGGTCGAATGGATGTTGATCTGTTTGATCCACAAACTGAATATGAGCTAGAGGATGGATATAAAGTTGAGGTCATGGGGTATTTTCCTGATTATTATATGAATGACCAAAATCAACCGTCAACTAGATCTCGTATTCCCGATAATCCTTATTTTTTCTTTAAGATGTTTACACCTGAAACACCTGAGGGCGAAGTTAGCTTTGTAGGTATTCAGGATAATCGTGAGCCTCTTGGCGAAAATGAATACAAAATGACATTTGTAGATGTTGTGATGAAAAATGTAAGTATCCTAACAGTAAGAAAAGATTATACCATTCCATTTTTAATTGTTGGTGCAACTATTTTTATGATTGGCCTCGTTCAGGGCGCTTATTGGATGCATAGACGTATCTGGTTGCAAAAAGTAGATGGTGAATGGTGGTTGGCTGGTCATACAAACAAAAGTTGGGTAGCTCTACAACGAGATATGAATGGTGTAATAGAAGGAACAACAATAACGAAACCAATTGATCAATCAGAGAAAAAAACAACATCAAAGAAGAATGAATCAGGGGAGGGTTGAGCATGGCTGCAACAAGTGGAACGTTAATGCTTATTGCGTTTTTTCTATATCTCGCTTCTACTATTGCCTTTGCCGTTGCTGTAACGGGAAAGAAATGGAGAAATAAGGATGGAGAAATGAAAGGGAATCGCTGGGGGCTTTTCGGATTTATTTTCAGCATTTTAGCTGCTGCTTGTTCACTCGGCTATTTTGTGATTCGTTGGACTGTCGCAGGGCATGCACCAGTTAGTAATATGTACGAATATATGACCTTTCTTGGTATTGCAATGGGTCTGGCGTTTATTTTGATATTTAGCTTGTACCGAAGTAATGTCATTGGTCTATTCACGATGCCAACGGTGATGCTATTAATTGCCTATGCTTCTTTATTTCCAAGAGAAGTAGCACCACTAATTCCAGCGCTTCAAAGTAATTGGTTGAAGATCCATGTTATTACAACGGCTTTAGGTCAAGGGATCTTATCGATTGGTTTTGCGGCAGGTCTAGTGTATCTTATCCGAACCATGAATTATCGCAAACCTGGTTTGAAAACAGCTGCATTGGAATGGATTATGTATGCCATCACATCGCTGATTGGATACATAGGTGTTGGTTATCTATTTAAGTTATTGAACTATGAAACGGTGTTCTCTTACATAAATGAACTGGATATGGAAGCAGAAATGACCTATAATCTGCCTGCCTTGGTTGGTCCAAATCAGGCAGAACTGCTTACAAGTGGTCAAATGGAGCCGTTCTTTAATGTGTGGGCTTCAATACGAAGTGACGATTTGAATACAGTTATTTGGTCTTTTATTTCCGGAGCCGTTCTCTATCTTCTCTTACGACTTATTTTACGAAAAAGAATTGGACACGCCATTCAACCTTTACTGAAATCTGTTAACCCGGATCAAGTTGATGAGGTGAGCTATCGTGCTATTGCTATTGGCTTCCCGATCTTTGCACTTGGAGGACTAGTATTTGCTATGCTATGGGCACAAATTGCCTGGACTAGATTCTGGGGTTGGGATCCAAAAGAGGTTTGGGCATTGGTTACCTTCTTATTCTATGCTGTGTATTTGCATCTGCGCCTTTCGAATGGCTGGCATGGAGAAAAATCCGCATGGTTGTGTGTAATCGGTTTTGCTATCATTATGTTTAACCTTGTTTTTGTGAATTTAGTGATTGCTGGTCTACACTCTTACGCCTAAAAAACAGATAATGTGACTGAAATATCTAGGACATGGTACACTACAATGTATAGCAATTGTAAGAAGTAGAAGGAGGCACACTCTTAATGGAACAACACGAGGCTAATATACTAGTTGTAGATGATGAAGAACGTATTAGGCGCTTATTACGTATGTATTTAGAGCGTGAAAACTACTCAATTGAAGAGGCCGTAAATGGGCAACAAGCATTAGAGATGGCACTAGAGTCAGAATATGACTTAATCCTCTTAGATGTGATGATGCCTGAGATGGATGGCGTTGAAATGTGTCAAGAGCTTAGAAAAACGAAAGCAACTCCCGTCATGATGCTGACGGCAAAAGGGGAAGAAGGCAATCGCGTACAAGGGTTTGAAGTGGGGGCAGATGATTATATTGTCAAACCATTTAGTCCAAGAGAAGTTGTGTTGCGAGTGAAGGCTCTTCTTAGAAGATCTTCCACAACAAAATTTCTTCAAACGGATGTTCAAACAAAGGACTTGCTTGTTTTTAACCAATTAACGATTGATAATGATGCGCATAGAGTGACTGTTGATGGCCAGGATATCGGTCTAACACCTAAGGAATACGAGTTATTGTATTATTTAGCGCAATCACCAGATAAGGTTTTTTCGCGTGAGCAATTACTAAAGGATGTTTGGAATTATGAATTCTTTGGTGATTTACGAACGGTTGATACCCATATTAAAAGGCTTAGAGAAAAATTAAATAGAATATCGGAAGAAACCGCAGCTATGATTGCAACAGTTTGGGGTGTAGGCTACAAATTTGAGGCTGTGAAAGGCTGATGCTGTGGCAAAGTGTGGTTGGTAAACTCTGGTTTACCATTCTGTTACTTGTATCTGCAGTGCTGTCAATCTTAATGGTGCTGCTACTTCAGTCATTAGAGCAGTTTAATTTGACAGAAGCAGAGACTCAGCTACAGAAGCATGCTGCGATGGTTGCCTCGATCTATGAAGAACAGGGTACTGAACCAGAAGGCAAAGACATGATAAGCAAGTACGGAGAAAACTTTGCGACCAACATTGCGATTTTTGAAGATGGTCAAAAGGTTTGGGGCTCTGAGAATCACCTTGATGTTATGTTGCCGCCTTCATGGTTTACTGAAGATGATGATTTAGTAAGAGTTTTACAAGAAGAGGCTGAGGTTGTGAAGGAAGTATACTTCTCTTTACCCCCAGCCTCTTCTAATGATGAGGCAGAAATGATGGTAGTGGGGGTTCCTCTATCGGGCCAGACCGGAAGTGGTGTTTTTATGTATCAGACCCTTTCGGCTATTGAAGAAACATCCAATGAGACAAGGAGACTTGTCTATTTATCTGCGGGTATCGCCATTATATTAACCACATTTTTTGCTTTCTTTTTGTCATCCAGAGTGACTGCTCCTTTACGTAAGATGAGGCAAGCTGCATTAGAAGTAGCTGAAGGCAATTTTCAAACAAAAGTTCCTATTCTGACTCATGATGAGATTGGTCAGCTAGCTATTGCTTTTAATCGGATGCGACGTGAGCTAAACCGTAATATCGCAGCCTTAAATCAAGAAAAAGAACAATTGGCAAGAATTTTAAGTAGCATGGCTGATGGTGTGATGACCTTTAACCGTAAAGGGGAAGTCGTTGTCATGAATCCTCCTGCTGAACGCTTTTTTGAGGATTGGCGTTACGAAATGGAATCAAATTCTTCAAAAGCAGGTAACTTGCCGGAAGAGATGAATGAACTATTTCAAAAGGTTGTTGAAGAAGAGCACGAGGAGTTAATTGAGTTACTTGTGCAAGGTAGAAGTTGGGCAATCTTAATGGCTCCTTTGTATGATCAAGAAGATGTTCGAGGTGCAGTCGCTGTAATTAGAGATATGACTGAAGAACGTTTACATGATAAACTCCGAAAAGACTTTATTGCCAACGTATCCCATGAGCTTCGTACACCGATTTCTTTGCTACAAGGATACAGTGAGGCCATTGTTGATGATGTTGTAGGTTCCGAGGAAGATCAAAAAGAAATCGCACGAATTATATACGATGAATCCTTGCGAATGGGCCGCTTGGTTAACGAATTACTAGACTTAGCAAGAATGGAAGCTGGTCATACTGAGTTAAACAAAACAGTGGTGAATCTTGAAGAATTCAGTGAACGAATTATACGAAAGTTCCAAGGTTCTGCAAATGAAGATGGTCTTAACTTGATCACTCATACAGTAGGTAGCCACCCAGACGTTCTAATTGATGTAGATCGAATGGAGCAGGTCCTTACAAATCTTCTGCATAATGCGATTCGTCATACTGAGCAAGGTGGAACTGTGGCTTTAAATGTTAAGCTAGAAGCAGATCATGTTGAAATGGATGTAACGGATACAGGCAGTGGCATTAAAGAAGAGGATCTTCCTTTTGTGTTTGAGCGTTTTTATAAAGGGGATAAGGCACGTACTAGAGGACGTTCTGGGACCGGTCTTGGGTTAGCCATTACGAAAAATATTGTCGAGGCACATCAAGGTGAACTGTCTGTTCATAGTAAAATGAACAAAGGAACGACATTTTCTATGATTCTTCCTCGAAAATCTGTTTAACCTAGCGAATGAAAAGGAAAAATCTTGTTTCATACGGAACAAGTGAAAGTGGGAGAGAGTGTGCAAGGAAAAAAATATGTTCAAATCAGCCTATTTGTGTGTAGTGTTCTTATCGTTTCAGGTTGTCAAACGGGATCTACACCTGAAGAGACTGATGAACAGCCGTCGGAACAAGTGGATGAGACTGGTTATCCATTAGATATAACAGATGCTATCGATCAAGAGCTCACGATTAACGAAGAACCTCAAAAAATAGTCTCTCTCATCCCGAGTAATACAGAAATTGTGTATGCGCTAGGTGCTGGAGAGGTCCTTGTCGGACGATCAGATTTTGATGACTATCCTGAAGAAGTATTAGATGTGCAAAGCATTGGTGGAATGGAGTTTGATACAGAACAGATTATTGAACTTGAACCAGATTTAATTCTTGCACATGAGTCTGGCGTTGCTCAGGCAGAAAATGGATTTGAACAGCTTGAATCGGCAGGGTATCCGGTTTTTGTCGTGGATGATGCGCAGACAATTGATGAGGTCTATGAAACGATTGAACAAATTGGTCAATTGTTAAATAGACAAATTGAATCAGATGAATTAATTGAAGAGATGAAGGATCGTTTTAGTGATTTATCAACGCAAACTGAAAAAGATCTAGATACACAACGCTCAGTATGGGTAGAAATTTCACCACAGCCCATTTATGTAGCTGGAAAAGAAACGTTCATGGATGAATTACTGCAAATTGGCCATGCGAAAAATGCAGCAGAAGAGATAACAGGCTGGGCTGAGGTAAGTGAGGAAACCGGAATAACGAGTAATCCAGATGTGATTATTTCCACATATTTTGGTGCGGAGGATATCAAAGAGAGACCGGGCTGGACTCTTGTTTCCGCCCATGAAGAAGACCGTATTTATGATATTGATCCGAATATTGTCAGTCGGCCTGGACCGAGGCTAGTTGAGGGTGCGGAGAAATTAGCGGAGTACATTTATCCAGATGATTTTTAACTTGCACGAACAGATTGAAGGCTTTTTGTCCCGCCGTATGTAGGGTATAAAAAGCCTTTTTTCTATGAAATGATTAGGGAGTGAATACGTGATGAAGATATATACAAAGCAAGGAGATCAGGGGAAAACATCGATTGTTGGAGGAAAAGTAAACAAGCACGATATCCGTGTAGAAGTTCTTGGTACACTTGATGAATTAAATTGCCAAGTAGGATTAGCGCGAGCTGAACTAGCTGGTGTGAATGGTCAACTTAATGAAGAGTTGCTTAAGATCCAGCATGAGTTGTTTGATTGCGGAAGTGATCTCTCTTCCATTCGAACCAATGAAAGCAAGGAGTACAAGGTAAATGCAGAGATGATTACATGGTTAGAAAAAAGAATAGATGAATGGGTCGACGTCACACCTCCAATTAAGCGATTTATTTTACCAGGCGGAACAAAAGGAGCTGCTACCCTTCATGTATGTAGGAGTGTTGCACGAAGAGCAGAACGAAAAATTTCATTGCTACATGAAGAAAAGGGAGATGTGCCTCAATCAGTGCAAGCCTACGTGAATCGGTTATCAGATTATTTTTTTGCGGTGGCCCGTGCTGCTAATCATCTAGCCCAGACGAACGATGTGGAATATATTCGCGGAACAGATGTGTTTACGTTTGGAAATAGCGAAGAAAATAAGAAAGGATAGTTAACAGATCATGAATCAAGCTCCCTCTACATAGAAATGAAAAGGAGGGAGAGATTCAATGGGAAGATTATCAGGGCAAGTAGTCGTTCTTATGGCCAGCTTCATTCTTTTAACAGGGTGTTATGATGTTGGAACGCAAAGTAGCAAACCTTTATCCAAGAAAGCAGAACGCGATCCCATTTTAAAAGAGAGTATGTATTGGGATGAAGTAGAGCTTATTGATCATCAGCAACACTCAACAGTCATCGATTTGTCTGAGCTAGGTTTTCAAAAGACTGGTTTAGCTGAAGAATTAGATGAAGCAACTGTAGCTTCTTTTGCTAGTGAACTAGCGGCAACGATTGATACACCAATGCGGAATCCTTCCTTTGACGAGCAAGGAGAGCAGATTGCAGGAGAAAATCGAGTGATTTTAGCTGAAGAGGAATTCATTGAGCAAATTCAAACTTTGTCAGCGCGCACAAAAACATTGACTCTGCCAATTTATCAAACGGTACCAACCGTGACCGAGACGCAGCTTCAAGGAATTGACCAATATGAACGATCGAGCTTTCGTACATATTTTGATCCAAATGTAAGTGGGCGAGTCCATAATATTCAACTATCTGCAGAGGCAATTAATCATATTGTCTTAGGTGTCGGGGATCAGTTTTCCTTTAATAAAGTGGTAGGAGAACGAACGCCAGAACGAGGCTATCAAGAAGCAAAGGAAATAGTGAACAAAGAGTTTGTCCTTGGAATTGGTGGTGGGATTTGTCAAACATCGTCAACTTTGTTTAATGCCATTGAGGCTGCCGGGTTAGACATTGTCCATCGCTATACGCATTCTAGGGAGGTTGGATACGTGGCAGAGGGACGGGATGCTACGGTATCTTGGGGAGGTCCTGATTTTGTGTTTCAAAATTCTTTGGATCAGCCCATTATGATTCGCACAGAAATGAATCATGGCGAGTTGGTTGTCAAAATTCTATCTCACACACCATAGTAAGAGAGTTTGATTACAGGAGGCTTACATGTTCGATTATGTTAAAAGAATTTGTATTGCGTTAGTCTTAGCTGTTTTTATTGGTGCCCTGTTTATAGGGGTCTCAACAATCAATGCACAAGGTCAGGAAGTAAAGACCATTCAATTAGGTAAGCTTTCTTACACTAGTGAGACAGCTAGCTCTCACATATGTTAAAATGATGAAAAGAATGTGATTTAAGAAAGGTTTCATGAATCATGACAGATGGACGACTAAAAGCTGAGCTACTTTCGTGGTTTAATCAGCAAATGGATTTATCAAGTACACAGGTGGATATTGTGGATGGCTTTGTTTTTATGCTAAAAAAACTGAGATCTCAAAGCACATTGCGTTTGGTTGGTGGTTTAACTCCACATCCACGGTTTTGGAAGGCTCATTATCGGGCTTTTGGATATCGACTAAGAACGAAGGGAGATCAGCAAGCTGCCCAGCAAATGCAAGAGTTCTATCTAAGAGTAGCGAAATCTGAAGGTTTTATTATCTTTGATAAAGATCAGATTATCGTAACGGAAGAAGGCTTATTGTACTTAAAGCTAAAAAAAGAACAGCAGCTTGAACAAATCCTCACCCATATATGGTGATGAATAGACTAAGTAAAGAAGTGTAAACTAAGCCAATCAAATAAAGAATGGACTAATGTTTTTGGTTCCATTGTTTGGTTGGGGGTTTACACCGTTATGGATACTGCACTTTTGCTTGAATATGGATGGGTACTGCTAATACTAATTGGGCTTGAAGGCGTGTTAGCGGCTGATAATGCCGTTGTTTTAGCCATGGTTATTAGACATTTGCCTACCGATCAGCGGAAAAAAGCTCTATTTTATGGTCTTGCAGGAGCGTTTGTTTTTCGATTTGCTTCTCTATTTCTAATCTCCTATTTAGTGGATGTGTGGCAAATTCAGGCAATTGGAGCGATTTATCTTCTCTATTTGTCGCTACATTACATTTGGAGAAAGTTTATCATGTACAAAACAAAATCAGCGAAGTCTGTTAAGGCTCCATCTGGTTTTTGGAAAACAGTCTTAAAAGTAGAACTCGCTGACTTTGCTTTTGCTGTTGACTCCATTTTGGCCGCAGTCGCTTTAGCTATGACCCTCCCAGAGACGAATCTACCTATGATCGGACAGATGGATGGGGGGCATTTTATCGTTATCCTTACGGGGGGTATTGTAGGTATAGTGATTATGAGATTTGCTGCTAGCAAGTTTGTAACACTACTCGAAAAACGCCCCAATTTGGAAACGGGTGCTTATATCATTGTAGGTTGGGTAGGTGTGAAGCTGGCTGTATTTACATTAAGTCATCCAGATTTGGCTGTTCTACCCGAACACTTTCCTGAATCCACCCCATGGAAGCTAACCTTTTGGAGTGTGTTAGTTCTCATCATTGTTATTAGCTGGGTGACTTCAGGTAAGGGGAAGCAACGTGTAGAACAATAATAATCTCAAAGACGATTAAAAAAGGCGATCCGCATCTAAGCGAATCGCCTTTTTTATTTTTGTTCATCTAACATTCAATGGTTTCGGCAAATTGAATTTCTTCAATTTGATGAAGCCCATCAAGTACGTTTTGATCAACTAGTTTATCGACCGTAACAAGCATAATTGCTTGACCACCTATTTCTTGACGGCCAACTTGCATCGTCGCAATATTCACATCGTGTTCAGCAAGTAGCTGCCCCATCTTCCCGATAACACCAGGTTTATCATTATGCTGGATGTAGAGAATATGACCTTCAGGTACAAAATCCACGGAAAATCCATTCATATTCACGATTCGTGCTCCATATTCTTTAACATAGGTTCCTTGTATGGAGAATGAACGATCTTCTCCTTTTACCACGGCGTGGATAAGGTTGGCATACCCGTATGAATCAGACACTTGTTTCTCACCAAAGCTAATCCCACGTTCCTTGGCAATGAGTGAAGCATTGACATCATTAACTGCGGCGTCCACCCGTGGCTGTAAGAAACCTGCCATTAAGCTACGTGTTGTGATGGTGGTTTCAAAATCAGTGACATGGCCACTATAATGGACATCAATTTCTTGAACAGGCGTACGCATCACTTGAGAAAGAATGTTCCCCATTTTTTTGGTTAGTTGATAGTAAGGTTTTACTTTCTCATACACTTCTTTTGAAAGAGTAGGAAGGTTAATGGAATTTGTTGCAGGTGCTCCTTGTAAAAAGTGGAGAACTTCCTCTGATACTTGTGATGCCACATTTAATTGAGCTTCTTTTGTAGAGGCAGCAATATGCGGCGTAGCAATCACATTATCAAAATCTAAAAGTTCACGGTCAGTTGCGGGCTCTTCTACAAATACATCAAGAGCAGCACCAGCCACGTGTCCAGTTCCAAGATAATGCTTTAATGCTTGCTCATCAATGATGCCACCTCGTGCACAGTTGATAAGGAATACACCTGGTTTTGTTTTTGCTATATTTTTCATGCCTAATAGACCTTTTGTTTCTTTCGTAAGAGGAGTGTGCACAGTGATGATATCAGCCTGGGCCAAAACATCTTCAACAGAACCAAGTTCTACGCCTAATTTCTCAGCACGATCCTTTGTTAAAAATGGATCAAATACAAGAAGTTTCATCTCAAATGCTTTTGCTCTTTGAGCGATTTGAGTTCCAATGCGACCAAAACCAATGATACCCAAAGTTTTTAAGCGAAGTTCAGACCCTTGATATTTCGTACGATTCCATTGACCCTCTTTGATGGATGCATTAGCCTGAGGAATATTACGTAATAAAGAACTCATCATAGCAAATGTATGCTCTGCCGTAGAGATGGTGTTCCCGTCTGGCGCATTTACAACGACAACCCCATGTTTTGTAGCGGCGTCAAGATCGATGTTATCTACACCAACTCCAGCACGCGCAACAATTTTTAGGTTAGGCATCTTGGTTAATAGTTCTTCCGTTACTGTTGTTGCACTTCGAACAAGTAATGCATCAAACTTGGATAAATCATCGACTTCGGCTACATTTTGCTGAACACAATGAACAAGATCACTCTCGAGAAGAGGCTGAAGCCCTTCTTTACTCATTGTGTCAGACACCAAAATGTTGTAAATGTCAGTTGCATTCTTTTCCTTAGTTGTCTCTGCTACCAATTGTTGTTCCATTCCCCTGTCCACTCCTTTTAGATACTGTCTTACTTTGTCGCGGTACTGTGAAAGCGTAATCTATCAAAAAAACTCCGCCCCTCACAACGATATGTCGTGAGGGGCGGAAGTCCGCGGTACCACCCTCATGATGTGGACAATTGTCCAACTCTTATGGAGAATCTCTCCAATGATAACGGGTTAACCCGAATACACCTACTAGTGTTCGATGTATTAACTCGGAAGGGCTATCCAAAAAGGCTCTTGCTCACTCTCACCAACCGTAAGCTCTCTGAAAAGATATCCTTTTTTTCATTCTTCCTCAACGTTTATATTTGTATTTTCTTTTTCATACGTTTTACGACTAAATAAAAGTTCTAATTGTAAGATAACTTATCACACAGAACTAGAGCTGTCAACAGAGTAAATGTTATGAAAAAAGTAGAAGAAAGTAAGATAAAACAAGTAGGAGTGATCATACAGATGTATACAATAAAGCAAGGAGATACTGTATCTCTAGTTGCCTATAAACATAGAATTCGTCCAATTGATTTACTTATCGCTAACCCTTTTATTCGATTTGAGCAAGATTATTTACCACCAGGGAAGATCGTTCAACTGCCATCAAATGCTTCAATTGAAAGTGAGATTCCAGCAGCAGACGATCTTTTTTGTGAATTTAGTCTACAACAATTGGAAGATGACCGAATAAAAATCGAAGAATTCGGCGTGAAAGCTTCTGTCATAGGTTTCTCCGTTATGGCTCAGCCTATCTATGCGTGGGTAATTGGTACCGGAGAAAAAAAGTGCTTTTATTCGGGTGGCTGGCATGCGAATGAATGGCATACCTCAAAATTTTTAAGTCGTTTTCTACTTAACTGTGTGAAAAAACTACATTCTGATGAAAGATGGCATGGCTTTTCTCTTGCGGAGCTGTTCACCAAGGTACAATTGCATATCGTTCCTATGGTCAATCCAGATGGAATTGATTTGGTGTTACAAGGTGCGTATGAAGGACACCCATACAAACAACAGCTCATTAAAACAAATCAAGGTTTGACACGGTTTAATCATTGGTCAGCCAATATTCGTGGAGTCGATTTAAATCATCAATGGCCGGCAGGGTGGAAGGAGGAGGCAGAAGGTAGTCCAAATCAACCATGGCCGAGACATTTCGGAGGACCTTACCCATTATCAGAGCCAGAAGCCATGGCGATTTATCAATACGTCAAAAAAGAACAACCGGAGTATGTGCTTGCCTTCCATTCGCAAGGTCAAGTTATTTACTGGGGATATAGGGGACTGGAATCAAAGGCAAGCGCTGAAATGGTTAAGAAGCTTTGTCAGGCAAGCTCTTATTCAGCGATACAGACAGCTGATAGTGATGCAGGCTTTAAGGATTGGTTTATAAAAGAGACCCGAAAGTCAGGATTCACAATTGAAGTAGGGACGGGGACAAATCCTCTTCCTCCACAATCATTCACTGAGATCTGGACTAATAATGTTAGTCTTGCGTTAACGGGATTAAGCTTATAAAAACAAAGAAAAAAGGCTTTCCTCAAAGAGGTAAGCCTTTAGATCCTATTCAAACTTTAATGCGTCGCCATCAAATGACTCGTCCGCAACTTTAATTGAGTCTGTTGGGCACCCTTCGTGTGCGTCAATCATATCTTCCTCTAACTCATCAGGAATGGCAGTAGTACCTGCGTTGTCATCAAGAATAACAAACGCAATGCCTTCATCGTCGTAATCGTAAATATCTGGAGCCGCAGCACCACAGGCACCACAGGCGATACAGGTATCTTTATCTACAATTGTATATTTAGCCATCTTACAAAACCTCCATTTTTAGCGTTCTCTCCTCTTTTTCCTTAACGGCAATCATAGGGAGTGCATTTTCTCTACCTATTGTAAAGTCTTCCCGGTTTTTTTTCAACTGAATCATGCCATGATTTAAGTCTTACCTATCGAAAAGAGAAGAATATTCTCGAATTATCGACCCAATTACCCATGTTCCTTAGAATTTTGGTACAATAAATAGAACAGAGTGAGCATGAAGGAGGGGCAGAAATATGAAAAAAGAGTTGCTTCTTTCTGTTTTACACGCATATAAGGGTGAGCGGACGATCTATGGAGCATTTCATATCCTTCAAGGGAAAAAAACTGCGCAATCCATCCAAGATGGGCATTTCTTTTCAGTCCTTCCTTTTTATAACCTTCTTCCCGACCTAACTAGACAAGAAGTGGATGATTTGACCCATACGCTTGAGAGCAATGGTTTAATTAGACGAACAGAGGAAGACAAAGCAATTCTAACCAAACAAGGAGAGAGATCCGTGCATCGTTTTACGGAAGACCATGATTTCATTTCTGATCTTAATGGTTGGAAGTATCTCAGGCAAACCTCCATTTTTTGGCTTAGGCTTACGTTACTAATTCAAACGGCAACCCATATAAAAGCGAACCAACCTCGATTTATTCCAATTACCAATCATCGTGATAGTCAGCAATGGGTAAAAAACCATCTCCAAAGATACCAAGGTGGGGTAGACGCGCTGTTGGATGATATCTATAAGGATATTTCTAGTTACTTACAAACATGTAGAAGTGAACAGGCCCAAGCCTTTGTCATGCAACTTAGTTCTCCTGCTCAGGTTGGCTTAACACTTCATCAAATTTCGCAAACGTTGAATCTAGATTCAATTAAAACGAATATTTTACACAAAGCTACTTTACATAGGCTATTCAATGCTTGTGAAGACGGTGCTTTTCCTTCTCTTTATGCGTGTATGGGTGGAAAAGAAAATCAAACTTTTTCAACTGAAACGGCGTTAAAAACTGCTCAGTTGATGAAACAAGGATTAAAGATGGATCAGATTATTCAAGCAAGAGGTTTGAAACAAAGTACAATTGAGGATCATATCGTTGAGATTGCTTTATATGATACAAGCTTCTCAATAGAGCCTTACGTATCCGATCAAGAGATTGCTGCTATTGTAAAAGCCTCAATGGAGCTTCAGACATTAAAATTAAAAGAACTTCGCTCCGTCTTAGGAGATGACTATACTTATTTTAAGATTCGAATGGCGTTAACACGAAAGGATCCTTCTTATGGAGCTTCATGAGTCACTAAAAAAGTGGTTTGGATACTCTGAATTCAGACCAGGTCAGCGTGAGATCATTGAAAGCCTAGTAAGCGGACAAGATGTCTTAGCTATGTTACCAACAGGGACAGGGAAGTCCATTTGCTATCAGCTACCTGCATTATTGTCAGACGGATTGACCATTGTTGTATCGCCTCTTCTGTCATTAATGCTTGACCAAGTGCAAGAGCTAAAGAGTAAAGGTATGAAGCAAGTTGCAGCATTAAATAGCATGATATCAAAGGAAGAACGGCAAAGCGTGCTTACCCACCTTTCTCACTATCGACTTCTTTATGTTTCACCAGAAATGCTTCAATCAGATTGGGTACTATCAAAATTGAAACAAATTAATGTTCGTTATTTTGTTGTGGATGAAGCTCACTGTATTTCTCATTGGGGAAAGTCATTTCGGACAGATTATCGTAAGTTAGCGCCTATTAAACGGTATCTTGGCCATCCTCCCTGCCTTGCGATCACTGCAACGGCAACAGAAGAAGTCCGAAAAGACATTAAAGAGCAGCTACAACTTCAAGATGAATCAAGTTATATATATAGTGTCGATCGTAAAAATATTGCTTTACATATACAAGAAACCGATTCAAAGGAAACGAAGCTTGAACAGCTTTTAGACTACGTTAATACAGTAAAAGGTCCAGGCATCGTTTATTTTCAGAGTCGCAAGTGGACTGAATCAGCAGCAGAGTATTTACGCTCACAGGGTCATACGAACGTCAGTTTTTATCACGGAGGCATGGTCCAAGAAGATCGACTTCTAATTCAGCAGCAGTTTATGAATGGGCAATTAAATCTTATTTGCTGCACAAGTGCATTTGGAATGGGCTTAAATAAATCAGATATTCGATATGTCATTCATTTTCACTTGCCTCTTGATCTTGAATCGTATTTGCAGGAAATTGGTCGAGCTGGTCGTGATGGAAACCAGAGCCTGGCTATTTTACTTTACAACAAAGATGATCTAGGATTAGCGACTTCTATGATACAAAGAGATGTGATGCGATCAGATCAGCTAGTCCATATTTTAACAGCGTTATCTGAGGGTGGCGCATTCTCACCTGAAAAGGAAGTATCTATCTATACATCAATAGGTGTTTCAGAGTCAGCCTTTTCGATCTTGCGTTATCAATTAGAGCAGCAGCAATTCGTTCATCGAGGTAACTGGAAGTCATTTGATGTGGAGACTGTCTATTCTCAGATGGATCACATGTTAGTAGAATATAGAAAAGTAGTAGAAAGAAGGCTTTCAAACGTTTATCAATGGGTAGAAACGTCTCAATGTAAAAGAGAAAGAATTCTTCATTACTTTGGTGAACCAGCAGTAGAAAAGCCAAAGCTATGCTGTTCATCGTGTGGGATTAGTGTTTCTGACTTTGAGCTGATCCAACAAAACGAAGACAGAGTGTTGGGTTCAGTTACGGATTGGCAGAATCAATTGAACCGTGTGTTTTTAAAAGAGGTTGGTAATGGAAACTAACAGAGAAAGACTCGAGTCTCTTCCGGTGAAAGTGCTCTATCTTAATGCGTATCTGACTCAGCTCATTTTGTTCGTCATTGCTGCATGGCTTTATTGGATCTTTCGAGATTCATTACGAGATGTTTTTATCATTAGTCAGCTACAAATAATAGAAGCTCTTATATGGGGAAGTACGGCAACGGCTGTAATTCTGGCTATTGAATGGGTGATAAAAAGAATAGTGAGTGAGAACGCCTTAGATGATGGGGGGATAAATAAACTTTTATTTAGCCAAATGTCTAGCTTTCATATGATCTGTTTTTGTTTACTGGTTAGTATTGTTGAGGAATTACTTTTTAGGGCAATCCTTCAATCACTTCTTGGACTTTTTGGAGCAAGTTTGTTATTCGCAATCATACATGTTCGATATGTGACGAAACCGGTGTTGTTTTTTGTCGTAACAGGAGTTAGCTTTATTCTAGGGTTGCTTTTTCATTATACTGGTAACATTCTCGTTCCAATTACCGCCCACTTTTTAATTAATCTCATTTCTGGCTTTTATATACGATCAACAAATAAGAAAAGATGAGGGGTGCTTGTCATTGAGTTCAGCCAAAAGAGAAACTCGGTCTGAGAGCCAAGAGGTTCAAGAGACATCATCACTACCTCCTCGTGGGGAAATTCAACAGCGTAGGAGACAACGAAGGGAGAAAGCACCGGCTTTTCCACTTGCTAAAATCCTATTAGTTTTGTTTTTACTTTTAGTTGGTATAGCGGTTTTCATAGCGCCACGTTTGTTCTAAGGTCATTGATCCATTCATATAATGTGTCAAAAAGGGGGGCGCTAGCGTGAGCCTACCTGTTTCAGTAAAGGACAGCCCTGTTGCTAAAATGATGATAGATGAATTAATTGTTCGAAAAAAGAAAGTTGAAAAGTTAGAACGTACAAGGAATCAAACAGGAATCAGTCTTTTTATCCTTTTGATTGGATTATTATTCTTCGGTTTTGATTGGACAGGATATGGGCTACTTGGTTTGCCGATCCACGTTAAAGGTTCATTTGGAATGCTCTTGTTTGTGTGTGCGGCTGCAGGTGTAGCACGATTGATGCATGTAACAAAAAAGACGGATAAAGCAGATCATGAATTTGAAGAGTTAAGAGAGGAATTGATTCAACGTTCAGAGGATTTCTGGAAAGATGATCATAACTGGAAACAGAGAGAGACGATATTTAAGCAACTAGTAGAACGTTATGACATCAATTTATTCCATCGATAAGTCAGTAAAAGAAATTACGAGTGAATACGCTTTGACAAGCCAATGACTCATCGGCTAAAATATAAGTAAGATAAAGTTTGAGGAGTGATCAATTATGTCTATGGGTCAATTTCTGGCAGTCCTTGGATTTGGTGGACTGGCGGTTTTACTTGCACTATTTATGTCAATTGGTTTATTGAAACTTTCACAGAAATCGGATTAACCAGGTTGATACTCTGAAGCAGGGTATCGGCTTTTTTTATACAAAATAGGAGGGTCTACATATGAGTACATTGTTTGAGCGATTAGAGGAGCTTTATCCGGAAATGGTAGAAATCAGAAGGAAATTACATGCTGAACCAGAGCTTTCCTTTCACGAAGTTAAAACACCTGCATTTATTGCTGAATACCTTGAAGGTCTTGGAGTTGAGGTGAAAAGAGGCGTAGGCGGACGTGGGGTTGTTGGCTATATTAAAGGTGATTTACCTGGAAAGACAGTCGCTTTACGCGCTGATTTTGATGCTCTTCCTATTCAAGAGGATACGGGTCTTGATTTTGCATCTACAGTTCCTGGAGTGATGCATGCATGCGGACATGATGGGCATACGGCAACATTACTTGTGTGTGCCAAAGTGTTGATGGAGAATCGACATCAGTTAAAGGGTACCATTGTATTAATTCATCAATATGCTGAGGAACTAGCCCCAGGTGGCGCAATTGAAATGATTAAAGATGGATGTTTAGATGGAGTAGACGTCATTTATGGTACTCACCTATGGAACCCACTGCCACTAGGTGAGGTTGGCTATCGCTCTGGACCAATCATGGCTGCTGCTGATCGGTTTGAAGTTACGATTCAAGGGAGAGGCGGACATGGAGCGGCTCCTCATGAAACTGTTGATGCTGTAGCGGTAGGTTCTTCTGTTGTGCAGAATCTCCAACATGTTGTAAGTAGACAGGTTGATCCACTTAAATCTGCTGTTGTCACGACAGCATCTTTTCATGCTGGTGGACCATTTAACGTGATTGCAGATACGGCGCAACTGGTTGGAACGGTTCGAAGCTTTGAAGAAGAAGTACAAGAGTTAGTCATTACAAAAATGGAGCAAATGATTAAAGGTGTTAGCGAAGGCATGGGAGCAAGCTACGACTATACGTACGTTAAAGGCTATCCTGCTGTTGTAAATGATGCTGTTGAAACAGAACGGTTTGCTGCTGTAGCAAAAGAAATTCATGCTGAAGAACTAGTTGTTGAAATCGCACCTGTTATGGGAGGCGAAGACTTTGCATATTATTTACAAGAAGTACCTGGAACCTTTTTCTTTACAGGATCAGGAAACCCAGAAATAGGAGCAGATTACCCTCATCATCATCCAAAGTTTACATTTGATGAGCAAGCGATGCTGCTAGCGGGTAAACTATTAGTTCAAGCTGCCATTACCTATCAAGAAGACTAACGATCAATCAAATCATTGGGCAGGGTCTACCTTGATATTGTATATTTGAGTAAAGATGAAATGAGGAGAATTTGTTGAAATGGATTCCTTTGATAGGAGTAGCAGGTCTGCTTAGTATCCCGCTCTTAAAACATATGCATGCTGAAGCCAAGCAAAATCGATTAATCAAACAAACCTTGTATTTTGATGGGTTGCCTAATGCTTTTGAAGACTACAAAGTCTTTTTTATCTCGGATCTTCATCGTAGGGAAATTTCGGCTGCTCTTCTTGCCGAGGTGCAACCGTGCGATATCGTTATCATTGGTGGAGATTTACTCGAGAATGGTGTACCGGCAGACCAAATCAAAAAGAACTTAAGGTCCCTCGCTGCATGTGGCCCGTGTTACTTTGTGTGGGGGAATAATGATGTCGAGATAGATGAACATGTCCTACGAGAGATGCTAAAAGAGACCGGTGTGCAAGAACTGAATAATTCATGTGAAATCCTATCACAAGATGGCCAGTCGATTTTACTCGCAGGTGGAAGCGAACCGATTCAACAAGGTTTGTACGATGGTATGATCGAGCAAGCTAAGCATTATTCGTTTTCCTTGTTTGTTTGCCATTTCCCTCTTGCTTTTAAACAGTTGCCACGAAATCATCCATTTTCTTTTCTACTTGGAGGGCACACACATGGAGGACAAATTAGGTTATTTGGCTTAAGTGTGGCGAAACTTGGATCGTTAAGAAAAGTTAATCATGCAATTCAACTCATTAGCAATGGATATGGAACCAGTAAGCTCCCATTGCGATTAGGTGCGCTACCTGAAACGCACCTCTTTACGTTGAAATCAGGTTCAACAGCGGCAAAGAGCCCTAGTATTCACCATTTTAAAAGCTGAAGTATTGAAATGTCTATGAGCTGGAAGGGGATGAGAATATGACACCATCAGATGGGAAGTATAATATTAAGGCGATATCCACTAAGCTCGGAGTCCAACCAGGCACACTGCGTGCATGGGAGCGCAGGTACAAAGTGATAGAGCCTTCCCGAAATGCTGCCGGACATAGACTCTATTCAGAACAACAGCTTCATGTACTTAACTGGCTGATTAACAAAGTTGAGCAGGGTTTTACCATTGGACAAGCTGTTGATCTAATTGATTTGGAACGATTAACAGATCATGCGGAGCCTAAAAACCATCACGAGCAGTATACGGATCAGCTAGCTAGTGATATTCAAGATGCATTGCTTGCATTTAATGAGTGTGAGGCCTCACAATTACTCAATAAGGCATTTAGCCTTTACAGTATTGAAAAGGTCGCAAGAGATATTCTTGGAACGGTTTTTAGACAAGTTCGTGATTTACGTGAGCAGGATAAGGTTTCTTCTGCACATGAATATATGGCGATCTCTTTTATTGAGGCTAAAATTAAACATATTCTTGTGAATCTGCCAATTGACAGACGTCTTCCGAAAGTTGTGACGGTTTTATATGGTCATCACAAACGTATGAGTCTGGAGTGGCTTCTGTATACGTTATTTCTTAGACATAAGGGGTTTGAGGTCATTTATTTGGGAGAAGGATTATCTACTCAAGATGTCGAATTAGTTTTGCGAGAGGTTAAGCCTGGATTATTCTTCTCTTTTTGCCAAGATGCAGAGCAATTAGATGAAATGACTAATTTTGTTATGTCAATTGATGATCGCTTTCCTAAAATTAGTATAGGGATTGGCGGAGAAGAATGTATACAAGTAGCAGAAACTCAACGTTTTTTTATCGGAACAGAACAGGTGGAATGGGAAGAGTGGTTAAAGAATTGGTTTGCTACTAATTAAACCATTGAAAGACGGGCTTACAGATAAGCACCATATGACGTTTGTTAACATACCGTATGATATGAGAAACGAATTTTGCGGGTATGAGTAGTGGTTTCGCGACAAGGGAGGGACCAATATGCGTCTTGAACGCTTAGCTGTAGATAAGTTTAAAGTGTTTCTAACATTTGATGATATGCATGATCGCGGTATTACAAAAGAAGATTTGTGGCAAGATGTTCCAAAAGTTCATGATTTGTTCCGTGATATGATGCTGGAAGCAGACGATGAGCTAGGGTTTAAGGTGGATGGTCCTATCGCTGTAGAAGTCTTTGCTATGCCGGCTCAAGGAATGGTTTTTATTGTTAGCAAAGGCCAAGCTGATGATGACTTTGATGATGAAGGCTTTGAAGAAGGATATATAGAAATGCAAGTCACATTAGATGAAACAGATGAAATCTTCTACGAGTTATTTCACTTCGAAGCAGCCATTGGTTTAGCTTCTAGATTGTATTCGTTTGGTGTAAAAGGCGGAAAGTTATATTCGTTTCAAGATCGGTTCTTTATCAAGTTTGAAGAGCAGGAAATTGAAGATGTAAATGAAGGAGCTTTTATTGCTTTACTTGCTGAATTTGGAAATCCTTCAACGATTTCATCTTATAGAGTGGACGAATACGGGAAAAGACTCATGGAAACAGACGCCATCAAACAATTATATGATTATTTTATAAAGAGATAGCAAATGGTGCGGTTCCCATTTGCTTTTCTTTTTTTTGGAGGAAATTTAAATAAATATCAAAAAAATGAAGTCGTCTGAACTAATATTTGTTAAAATAGTCCATGAGGTGAACATCAAAGTGGATAATGCTATATTAATAATTGAAGATGATGCAGAAATTGCAAAGATTATACAGGACTATCTTGAACGTGAAGGATACCGAGTGGTCTGGCGAGATGCTGGAGATAAAGGACTCAGTGCATTCCATGAGGATACATTCTCATTGGTGCTCGTAGACTTAATGCTTCCTGGAAAAAATGGATTTGAGGTCTGTCAAGAGATCAGAGAAACCAGTGAAATTCCTATTATTGTAGTGAGTGCGAAGCAAAGTGACCTTGATAAAATCCATAGTCTAGGAATTGGTGCAGATGATTATGTCACCAAACCATTTAGTCCATTAGAGCTTGTTGCTCGGATTCGAGCTCAGATTCGTCGATATCAATCGTATCAGTCGAAGCTTCTCCAGCAAACTCAGAGAGAGCTTGCTTTTTTGGATGTTGTCATTGACCAAAGTGGACGAACGATTTCGTTAGATGGAGAGTATGTTTCTTTTACAGCTAAAGAATACGAACTGTTTATTTACCTGGCTAAAAATCCGGGGCAGGTATTTACGAAGGAGCAACTGTATAGACAGATTTGGCACCAAGCTGATTATGAAGATATTCGTACAGTTACCGTACATATTAAAAATATTCGTCATAAAATAAATGACGGCAAAAAATTCCCGAAATATATTGAAACGGTTTGGGGAGTTGGGTATAAATTTATAGGGCACCAGCATGAGTATTCGACTTAATCTATACATAATATTACTTGTTACTGCTATTGTTCCATTCTTTGTGACATTGCTTTTTTATGTTCAACTAACAAATTGGTATGAGCGAGAAGATTCAGCTGAATATCTTCAGGCTTTATTACGTGTTACACAAATAAGTGAATTTATGAAGGATCGCAGCCAATTAGTTCAACAATCAGATATGTTAAAACAAGCGGTACGATCCGAATTACATGAAAATGAGCATATGGTTGTTTATTCTTCGAGCTATAATCAATTATTCTCGACAAATGAAGGGTACACGTCTGGTACGGTAAATGTAAGTAAACAAGTCATGAGTGGTTTATATGAACTTAAATCCTCTGGGAGACTGTACACCTACAAAGAACCTATTAGAAATGAAAAAGGGGATATTCTTGCCTATTTTGCACTGCAAATAGAGCGGACGGCCGTACAAGAGCAAACCTCGCAGGCTTATTTGTTCTCCATCTTATTTTTTATTTTAGCGGTTGGAGGAACATTAACTCTTGTTCACTTTTCATTGAAAAAAAGAATGATTAAGCCAATTAATTATATTTTGACGGAGATGCAGGATATCGCTAGAGGGTCTGAAAGTGCACATGTTGAATCAAAATTAAAGCAAAAAAATGAAATGAATCAACTCATTGATGGATTTGAAAATATGAATTATCGCCTAGCAGAAGCAAAGAAAAATGAAGAAGAAGAGGTAGCGAATCAACAGAGATTAATCGCTGCTATTTCACATGATCTACGAACGCCACTCACCTCTATTCGGGCGTATGCAGAGGGCATGAGTGACCACCAGGATAAACAGGATGCTTATGCAAAGGTCATTCTCTCGAAAACTGAATTTATGCAGAAGCTTATTAATGATTTATTATCTTATTCAGCCATTCAAGCAACTAGCTTTACGTTAAATCTGCAAGAGGTTGAAGCGGAGGAGTTAGCTGAAATACTCGTGGATGGTTATGAAGAACAATCATTAGACGTTTCGTTTTCATCAGAGATTTTTATTGAGCCTGCAATTGTATCCTGTGATGTGGACCGACTAATTCAAGTCATGGACAATCTTGTGATGAATGCGGTTCGCTATTCAAACGAGGGTGGGGAAGTCTCAATTCTTGTCACGAATAAAAGCAAGTATCTTCCTTCGTTTGTATCATATGAACCCGATCAATTATATATTTTAGTTAGTGATCGTGGTCGTGGGATTCCGAAAGAAGAGCAGGAACGTATTTTCTCTTCTTTTTACCAAATAGAAAAAGAACGTAAGCAAAATAACTTAAGTGGAGTTGGCTTAGGTTTGTCGATATGTCACGAGCTCGTACAAAAACACAATGGAGATATGCGTGTACATTCTAATGGGAAAGGAAGCACTTTTTACTTTTCGATCCCTTGTTCAAATCATATACAGAGAGAGGAAAATGAATAATGAAACGTATTGCCGTATTGGGAGTTAGTTGTTTTTTACTATCAAGTTGTTCGCAACAAATGAATGCAGAGGATATTATTTATGAAGCCTTTGAAAAGGAAGGCGCGGGTGAGGTTTCCTATATTATTGAACGATCAACAACATCTGATGATGCTGAGATCACTACATCAAAAGAGTGGAGAGATGGTCAAAACGCTAGTCGTAAGGAATTCTTTGAAAATGACGAACTTACTTATATTACGGTGAGTAATGAAGGTCTTACAACGTATAAGGATTACCTGGATGAAACGATCACAATCACTGATTTTGGGGAAGATTTAAGCTACATTGGCATGTTAAGTCCACGTCAAGAAGTCGAAGATTATATTAATCATTATAGTAACGATTTTGATGTCACATTTGAAGGTAGTGAAGAGTTACTTGGACGTAATACATTTCACCTGAAATTTGATATTCGAGAAGAGCATGATATTGCTATGATTGGAGAATACGAGTTATGGTTTGATGAACAGACCTGGGTGATCTTAAAAGAACGTCTGAAGGATGGAGATCAATATTTTACAACAGAAGCTGATTCATTTGAAGTGGTTGATGAATTCCCAGATGAAACCTTTGTCTTAGACAATGAGGAGGGCTTTGAAGAGAATGACTTTTTTGATGTGTATTCTCCTGAGCCTACATCATTAGAGGAAGCGCAAGATAAGTTTCATTTGCCTTTTCTTACACTTGATGATTCATTCCAATTTGACTCTGGCTTTATTAGACAGGACCTTGAACATGATGACCGATATGTTTATGATATGACATTCACTGATACACGAGGTTCCGTGAATATCTATGTAGAGACTGAATGGGGTCTGGTAGAAATATATGGGTCTGAAGAAGAAATAGAGGTACGTGATCAATCAGCGCTCCTAGTGGATGAAGAATCATTACTTTCTTTAAATTGGCAAGAAGAAGGATTGCAGTATTTCGTTGAATTTGAAGGGGATTATTCTGCAGAGGATGCAGAAGAAATCGTTACAAATATGCATTTTCCTGAATAAGCAAAAGATAATAGTTGATTTTTGAGGTGACAAGTTTCACTATTAAGAGTGTTGAATAGAGTAAAAGAACAGCTAGGCAGGAGAGTGGATGAAATGAAAGTAGCCGTATTGTATGGTGGAGTATCAGCTGAACGAGAGGTATCCCTATCATCAGGTAAAGGTATTATTGACGCATTAAAACAAAAAGGTCATGACGTGATTGGAATTGATTTTAATCCTGACCGTTTGAATGAAGTCATAGAATTAGAAGTAGATGTTGTTTACATTGCTCTTCACGGTCGATTTGGTGAGGATGGTAAAGTTCAGGCTTTACTTGATATGCTAAAAATCCCTTACGTAGGTTCGGGAGTTCAGGGTTCTGCGCTTGCTTTAGATAAGGCAAAATCCAAGTTGTTTTTCCACCAAGAAGGTACTCGTGTGGCGAAAGAACAAGTTCTTTATAAGCATACATTCAACGAGCAGTCCTTTCGCTGTGAGTTAGAGTTTCCTGTCGTTGTGAAACCTAACCAAGAAGGTTCTACTATTGGATTAACCATTGCAGAAGACGAATCGAGTATGATTGCTGGTATCAAACAGGCGTTTGAGTTTGATCAAACCGTGATGGTAGAGGAATTTATCAGTGGGCGTGAGGTGACCGTTGCCGTTCTCGGTGCCAAAGGTCAAGAACAAGCATTGCCTGTCATTGAAATTGTACCAAAAAACAAATTCTATGATTACGAAGCAAAATATGCAGAGGGCGGAAGTGAACATATTATTCCAGCTCGGTTGAGTGCAGAACAAACAGCTTACGTGCAAAAGCATGCTGTTCGCTCACATCAGATATTAGGTTGTGAAATTTATTCTCGTGTGGACTTTATCGTACCTGAAGACGAAACGCAATTGCCGTGTATTCTTGAAGTGAATACGTTACCTGGTATGACACCAACAAGTTTATATCCGGATGCGGCAA
Source organism: Alkalicoccobacillus murimartini (assembly GCF_030813245.1). Lineage (GTDB taxonomy): Bacteria > Bacillota > Bacilli > Bacillales > Bacillaceae_D > Alkalicoccobacillus > Alkalicoccobacillus murimartini. Next base: position 620,770 of record NZ_JAUSUA010000001.1, read on the forward strand.
AAGAGATTGGCCTATCCTACCCGGATATGGTAGAAAAGCTTATCCAACTTTCTTTAGAAAAGCAGTCTTAAACGATAAAAAGTATGGTTTCCAAAGGGAGACCATACTTTTTTTGTGATAAAGCTGTGAAATTAAAAGGTTTTATAAGAGAATATCTAAAAAAAAGCTTAAAATGGTGGAAATCTAACACGTTGTTCATTATAGTTAAGGAGAGAGGCTTGTTTCAGAAAAAGAAAACAAGCGATACATAGCTCAGAGGTGAAAGAAATGGATGATTATGACAAACAGATTGATCAGCTCGATGTACTAGGTTCTACTCAAACTGTAATTAAGCAGGCGTTAACGAAGCTTGGCTATCCGAACGAAATGTATGAATTGTTAAGAGAACCACTACGAATGCTTACTGTACGCATTCCCATTCGTATGGATGATGGTTCTACTAAAATCTTTACTGGATACAGAGCGCAGCATAATGACTCTGTTGGTCCAACTAAAGGTGGAGTCAGGTTTCATCCTGATGTTACCGAACGTGAAGTAAAGGCTTTATCGATCTGGATGAGTTTAAAAGCAGGCATTGTTGATCTACCATATGGTGGTGGTAAAGGCGGAATTGTATGTGATCCTCGTGAGATGTCATTCCGTGAGCTTGAACGTTTAAGTCGAGGCTATGTAAGGGCGATTAGTCAAATTGTCGGACCAACTAAAGATATTCCGGCTCCCGATGTATTCACAAACTCCCAGATTATGGCCTGGATGCTTGATGAGTATAGTAAGATTCGTGAATTTGATTCGCCTGGATTTATTACAGGTAAACCTTTGGTACTTGGAGGTTCACATGGTCGTGAATCTGCAACGGCAAAAGGCGTAACGATCTGTATTAATGAAGCAGCCAAGAAAACCGGACTTGACCTTGTTGATGCACGAGTTGTTATACAAGGGTTTGGAAATGCGGGTAGCTTCTTAGCTAAATTTTTACACGATGCAGGAGCTAAGGTTGTTGGTATTGGTGATGCTTATGGTGCTCTTTATGAACCGGATGGCTTAGATATCGATTATCTACTAGATCGTAGAGACAGTTTTGGTACGGTGACGAAACTCTTTAAGAATACAATTACGAATGAAGAGTTGCTTGAGCTTGAGTGTGATATTTTAGTTCCAGCAGCAATAGAGAACCAAATTACAAAAGATAATGCAGCAAACATACAGGCGTCGATAGTAGTCGAAGCCGCTAACGGACCAACAACGATGGAAGCAACGGAAATTCTTTCAGAGCGTGGTATCTTGCTAGTTCCGGATGTATTAGCAAGTTCTGGCGGAGTGACGGTTTCGTATTTTGAGTGGGTCCAAAATAATCAAGGGTATTATTGGACAGATGAAGAAGTAGAAGGAAAGCTTGAGATCGTCATGAGAAACTCATTTAACAACATTTATCAGCTGGCCAAAACGCGTAAAGTCAATATGCGTCTTGCCTCTTATATGATTGGTGTTCGAAAAATGGCGGAAGCATCCAGGTTTAGAGGCTGGGTGTAATCTTCATAAGAAGTTCATGCGTTCTGAACAAATAGTGAGACGACGGAATCTTAGGGTTCCGTTGTTTTTTTGTGGCATGACTTTTATCAGTCCTTAAACCCTGCAAGTGGCTTAAAGAATATGCTATACTTTTTTTGTGAAAAAGCGGCATATTAAGAAGACGATGAGAAAAACTCTCTTCCCTTTTTATGCAGGAATGGAGTGTGACAAACGTTGTTGAAAAAAGAAGAAGTTCTCATTATCGGAGGCGGTCCCTGTGGGTTGGCTGCAGCGATTGCTTGCCAAGATAAAGGACTGCACCCACTAATTATCGAAAAAGATCATATTGTCAGTGCAATCTCAAAATACCCGACTCATCAGACGTTTTTTAGTACAAGTGAAAAGTTAGAAATTGGTGATGTTGCTTTTGTAACAGAAGACCGAAAGCCACATCGTAATCAAGCGTTGGTATATTATCGTAGTGTCGCTGAACGCAAGAACCTTCGTATTCACTCCCATGAGAAAGTCCAAAAGGTGACAAAGCTAGATAATGGATCTTTTCATGTTGTCACAGAGAAAGATGAGTATGAAGCGGCACATGTTGTCATTGCAACAGGATATTATGATTCACCTAACTATATGAATATTGAAGGAGAAGCTCTACCGCACGTGTATCACTATTTTAAAGAGGCGCACCCTTATTTTAGGCAACATGTTGTGGTAATTGGAGGAAAGAACTCTGCAATTGATGCGGCACTTGAGCTTGAGAAAGCGGGGGCCTATGTCACAGCACTATATCGTGGTGAAGACTATTCGCCAAGTGTAAAGCCTTGGATTCTACCTGAGTATGTTTCTCTTGTTAAAAACAACAAAATATCGTTAGAGTTCCAGGCGGAGATTAATCGAATTACTCAGTCAGAGGTAGAGTATTCTGTGTTAGGAGAATCAAAGAAAGTTAAAGCAGATTATGTATTTGCTATGACAGGGTATCATCCAGATCATCAATTTATAAAAAGCATGGGTGTTTCCGTAGATGAGGAGACGGGTAGACCCGAATTCGACGAAGAGACTTATGAAACCAACGTAGAGGGTCTTTTTATTGCGGGGGTCATTGCAGCGGGTAATAATGCCAATGAGATTTTTATTGAAAATGGACGATGGCACGGTGGTAGAATTGCAGAAAAAATTGCAGAATATCAGTCAAAAAAGGAGTCGAATAAATGAAAAAAGTGGTACTGATTACGACCGGTGGCACGATAGCGAGCACCGAGAATAAGGATGGAAAGCTGGTAGCGGGAGAATTAACGGGTGAAGAATTAACGGATTTATGTCAACTCCCAAATGATATACAAGTGACCGTACGTTCGATGTTGCAAAAACCAAGTATTCATATTACACTCGATGACTGGCTAGAATTAAAAAAAGAAATTGATGATGCGTTTAGTGATCCAGAGGTAGATGGAGTTGTAGTGACACACGGCACAGATACCTTAGAAGAGACCGCTTATTTTCTTGACTTAGTGATCACAGATGATCGTCCAGTTATTGTAACGGGCTCTCAACGAGGTCCTGAACAATTAGGAAGTGATGCATTCATTAATCTACGTCATGCTGTGTATGCAGCTTGTCATAAAGATCTTCAACACGTTGGAACGGTTGTTGTTTTTAATGAGCGGATTTTTGCGGCGAGGTATGTCAAAAAAGAGCACGCTTCTAATATTCAGGGTTTTAACGCCTTTGGATTTGGTTATTTAGGCATTATTGATAATGATACAATTTTTCTTTATCAAAAACCAATCAGTCGAGACACCTATACTCTGATTAACCCTTTACCAGACGTTTCCATCGCAAAGATTTATTTAGGCATGAATAAGAAGGTATTAGAAAGTATCTTGCAAGAATCGGCAGGCGTTGTGCTTGAAGGAGTTGGTAGAGGCCAAGTCCCTCCTCACCTAGTATCTGCTCTTGATCAGGCAATACTGAATGGGAAAACAGTTGTTATGACCACATCAGCAGAAGAAGGAAAAGTATATCCAACGTATGAGTATGAAGGAAGCGCTAATGATTTGGAGCAAAAAGGGGTCATTCTAGGCTCGGATTATGATAGCAAAAAAGCGAGAATTAAAACAATGGTGCTTTTGGCTTCAGGCGCAAATATAAGTCTTGGATTTGACCGCTAGTGGCTTTTTCTTGAAAAGGATACTCGATAGGCATATAATGGCTGTACTGCATGTAAAGAAGAGGTTCAAGTCAGGTCCCGGTAGGAAGCATGAACGATCACATATTGATTGAGTATGCATTAGGGTCTGTACTTCGTGGAAAGGCAGGTCGTAGATGTTTTCGTTGCTGACGGCTGCGATAGCTCCTGCAATTGGGCTATTAACGTATTTTTACTTGAAGACCGACTATCGCCGTAAGCTACATGAGACCATCATTCGCACATTTTTAATCGGCATCCTGTTGGTGTTTCCTGTAATGGTGTTGCAATATGCCTTTATAGAGGAAGAGGTCTTCTCACAAGATTGGCTACAAGCACTTATACTTTATGGATTTACTGAGGAATTTTTCAAATGGTTTATTCTTTTTATCTTTGCTTACCAACATGGTACGATCGTACGAAGAAATGATGGCATTGTATACGGTGTGTCTTTATCTCTCGGATTTGCAACGATGGAGAACATCTTTTACTTAATTGCCCACGGGATTGAAACAGCGGTAGGACGAGCTTTAATGCCGGTTTCAAGTCATGCATTATTTGGCATTATTATGGGGTATTATATGAGCAATGCAAAGCTAATACCTGCTAAGAAACGCTGGTATTTGGCGTTGTCATTGATTTTGCCTATAACCTTACATAGTTCATATGATTACATTGTTTTTTTATTTGACCATTATGTTTTGTTCGGAATAATTCCTTTCATGCTGATGCTTTGGGCGTTTGCTATTTACAAAATTAAGCTAGCGCGGAGGCAGGATCAACAATCACCACGTATAAGGAGGAATTAAACCATGTCGGAGGAACGTTATCGAATCGTCATTCGCTGTCCTGAATGCAAGGAGAAGTATATTCTTAGAGGACGCCTTAATGAGGACGGACAATATGAAACGGGATTCAAACGCTGTGTGTGTGGCAATGAGGAACGTTTGAATATTGAAGCATCACCCGAAACGTAAAAACTTCTTGCAATTTTAACGTATGTCCTGTATGTTAAAGTGAATATTCAAAAACTTAATATGTTTTATTCTTATCACGAGAGATGGAGGGAAAGGCCCTGCGAAGTCTCAGCAACCAGCCACATATGGCAAGGTGCTAATTCCGGCAGTTTATAGCTGCTAAGATAAGAGGAAGCTTATGTGCAATAGATAAGCACCTTCTTCTTATTTTAGAGGAAGGTGCTTTTTTTATTTAAAAATTTGGAGGGATCAACAATGTCTAAACAATCAATCGAAACAATTTTGGTGCAAACCGGGAACCGTGTAGATAATCGGACAGGAGCAGTTAACGCGCCAGTCTACTTTTCAACGGCTTTTAGGCATACAGGAATAGGCGAATCAACGGGGTATGATTATGCACGAACTGGGAATCCAACGAGGGAAGTATTAGAGAATGCGATTGCAGAATTAGAGCTAGGAGACGCTGGTTTTGCCTGCAGTTCAGGTATGGCAGCTGTACAAATCGTGTTGTCTCTATTTGAAAACGGTGATGAAATTCTAGCTTCTAAAGACTTGTACGGTGGGACCTATCGTTTATTTGAAGAAGGATGGAATCGCTGGGGTCTAACATTTAACTACTCAGATCCCCGAGATCTAGATACATTTGAAGCGGCCATTACGCCAGCAACCAAAGCGTTATTTATTGAATCACCAACCAATCCGCTTATGCAAGAGGCGTCCATTCCTGATCTTGCTGCTATAGCCAAAAAACACAATGTGCTTTTAATCGTTGATAATACATTTTATACTCCGTTAATCCAACAACCCATTGCGGATGGAGCAGACATCGTTATTCATAGTGCTTCAAAGTACATAAGCGGACATAATGATGTCATTGCGGGCTTAATTGTGGCGAAGGGTAAGGAGTTATCTGAACGAATCGGCTACTACCATAACGGGATTGGCGCAACTCTTTCAGCGTTTGATTCGTGGCTTGTCGTAAGAGGCATGAAAACGTTAGCTTTAAGAATGGAAAAACATGAACAAAACGCAAAGGAAATCGTCGAGTACTTGGAGAATGCAGAAGAAGTAGATGAAGTTCTTTATCCAGGTCGAGGAGGAATGATCTCCTTTAGAGTGAAGGATGAAACATGGATAAATCCGATTTTACAAAATCTGAAGCTCATTTCTTTTGCCGAAAGTCTTGGGGGTGTAGAGAGCTTAATGACATACCCAACAACCCAAACTCATGCGGATATTCCAGAAGATATTCGAATTGCAAACGGTGTGGATAATCGATTACTTCGTTTCTCTGTCGGCATAGAACGATGTCAGGATTTAATTGATGACTTAAAGCAAGCTTTTTCAGCTGTTTATTAAGAAGGTGTGAACCTATAGATAAGCGGGAGGAGATACATGTGGGATTGTTAGAGAGATTAAAGACTGATCTTTTAGTAGGCGATGGTGCGATGGGTACCTTGTTATATGAACGGGGCATTGAACAGCAATGCTTTGAGGAGATTAATATCAGTCATCCGGAAGAAATCATCTCGATTCACAAAGAATATCTACAAGCAGGGGCAAATGTTATTCAAACCAATACATATGCCGCTAATCGCTTAAAACTAATTAAGTATGGTTTAGAGGACAAAACAGTTGAAATAAACAGAAGAGCAGTAGCTCTTGCTAAACAAGCTGCTCAAAATCAGGCATTTGTTGTCGGTACTGTGGGGGGAATTCGCCGCTTTCAAATGGAGGACTCCACATTAACTGAAATCAAAGCTGCATTAACCGAGCAAATTTTGACGTTAGTAGATGAGGGTGTAGACGGTTTATTATTTGAGACTTTTTATGATCTAGAGGAAGCTCTTATGGTGACGTCCATTGCGAAGGAACATAGTGCTCTTCCTGTCATTGTAAATGTGAGTTTAGGGGATATTGGTGTAATGAGTGGTGGGATTCAGGCGACAGATGCTTTTACTCGCTTAACAGACGCAGGAGCAGACGTTGTTGGTTTGAATTGTCGGATGGGTCCGGCTCATATGCTGCGATCGTTTGAAGAGATTCCAATCCCTGACCATAGTTACTTAGCCGTTTACCCAAATGCCAGCTTACCTGATTATCGAGATGGACGATTCTTCTATTCGTCAAATCCAGACTATTTCGCCAATATGACAGGCAAATTTATTGATCAAGGTGCACGTTTGATTGGAGGTTGCTGCGGGACTACGCCTGAACATATTCGAGCAATTGCAGATGCTGTTCAGTCTAGGGAACCAGTTAGAAAAAAAACAATCAAGGTGTCAATTAGGCAACCACTATCTGAACCAACACCTAAGAGGAAAGAAAAAAAGCTAACAGAGCTCGTGAAAGCACGCAAGTCAGTCATTGTTGAATTAGATCCACCTAAAAAGCTAAATACACGAAGGTTTATGGAGGGCGCAATAGCACTAAAAGGGGCAGGGATTGATGCCTTGACGCTAGCCGATAATTCTCTAGCTTCTCCAAGGGTGGACAATCTTGCTCTAGGTACATTAGTGAAAGAGCAGGCTGGAATCAGGCCGCTTGTTCATCTGACATGCCGCGACCGTAACTTAATTGGGTTGCAATCTCATCTCATGGGGTTGCATGCGTTAGGTCTAACAGATGTGTTAACGATTACAGGTGATCCAACAAAAATAGGTGATTTTCCAGGTGCAACCTCTGTATATGATGTCGCCTCCTACCAACTTATTGCGATGATTAAGCAATTAAACGAAGGTTTGTCTTTTTCAGGTAAAGAACTTGGTGAGAAAGCAGATTTTACAATAGGTGCAGCTTTTAATCCAAATGTGAAGTATATCGACAAAGCTGTACAACGATTAGAAAAGAAAATTAATAGCGGGGCAGACTATTTTATGAGTCAACCTGTATATGATCATCATCAGCTAAAGATTATTTATGAGGAAACTAAACATCTAGAGCAACCAATATATATTGGCATTATGCCTTTAGTTAGTTCAAGAAATGCAGAATTCCTCCATAATGAAGTACCAGGAATCAAGTTAACGAATCAAATTAGAGAGGTTATGGCAAGACATGATGGGGATCCTGAAGCTTCTAAGCGTGAAGGTATTGCAATTGCTAAAGACTTAATCGATACAGCGTATGAATGGTTTAATGGCATCTACTTAATTACTCCCTTTATGCATTATGATGTCACGGTTGAACTTTCGAATTATATCCACCAAAAGCAAAGCATTGCCACTAAATAATGCGAATAACGAAACTCGGCTTAGAGCTGAGTTTCTTTTTTTTATGGAAAAACAGATGAATAAAACCTTTTTTCCAACAAAGACTAAAAGCACGCAACGAATATAGTAGCGGATAAAGCGACAGGAGGGAAAAGAATGAACAGGAATAGACAGTATCCCAAAATAAAAAAAGTATGGTTAGGGTTAATTGTAGCTCTATGTATATCTACTTCTCTTAGTGAAGAGGCTCTTGCTTTTTCAGAACAAATTATTCAAAAAGGATCAACGGGTGACGATGTAGTTGAGCTTCAAGCAAGACTACAGTACAACGGTTTTTTTACTGGAAAGATCGACGGAGTGTATGGATGGGGAACGTATTGGGCTGTTCGTAATTTTCAAAACGATTTTGGTATGACAGTGGATGGACTTGTTGGAGATGATATGAAGCAACGCTTGGCAAAGTCTACTAAGTATGATGAAGGCTTTGTACAAAATGCGTTAAATGAAGGGAGAAAATTCACTCATTACGGTGGTACTCCAAAAGAAAAACAGCAGGGACCAAAAGGAAGTGCTAAAGGTGGAAAGAAAGGTGGTCAAGCTAAACACCAACCATCATCTAAACAAAAAGCGTCATCTTCAGCTGGGAATAAAGAAGGTACAGGTGGCGATGAACAACCACAAAAACCTGAGAATGATCAGCCGACTGTTGAAAAAGCCAATAACGTACCATCAGGATATTCAGATAATGATATTCGATTAATGGCTCAGGCCGTTTATGGTGAAGCAAGAGGAGAGCCGTATGTTGGGCAAGTAGCTGTAGCTGCAGTCATTATCAACCGTATCAATAGTGCTACGTTTCCGAATACCGTTTCAGAAGTTATTTATGAACCGAGAGCATTCACGGCTGTAGCGGACGGGCAAATCTACAATGAACCAGATGAAACAGCTAGAAAAGCTGTGATCGATGCTTTAAATGGTCAGGATCCAACAGGCAACGCTATTTATTACTTCAACCCAGTAACAGCGACGTCCGATTGGATTTGGTCAAGAGAGCAAATTAAACGTATAGGCAAACATATCTTTTGTTATTAGAAAGGTGGAGGTGAAGGACTATGTTCCGAAACATCATAATTGGAATTGCAGCAGCCGCACTTATTGGAACTGGATGGTGGGGTTTTCAACAAAAAGGTGAAAGTGATCAGCTTCGAATTCAAGCAGAAAATAGTTATCAACGAGCCTTTCACGATTTAACATTTAACCTGGATCAAATTGAAGATGAGCTCGGAAAAACATTAGCGATGAACACGAGAAGACAGCTGACACCTTCTTTGGCTGAAGTTTGGAGAATCACAAGTTTAGCACAGAAAAACATAGCAGAACTTCCTGTTCAATCAGTGAAAACAAGTGATGCAGAAGAATTCCTCTATAGAATAGGTGACTTCAGCTATCGTACATCCGTTCGTGATTTGGACAAAGAACCCTTAACGGATAAGGAATATCAAACCTTAACGGATTTGCACAAACATGCAGGAACCATTCGTGAGAGCATGCGAAAAATGCAGGCACAAGCGATGAACGACAAACACCGGTGGGTAGAAGCAAGCTTAAATGACGACCAAACACAGGGCGAGGAAAGTGTACCGGGTCAATTTGAACTGATGAATAAATCTGTAGAAGGATTTACTGAAGTAGACTGGGGAGCAAGTAAAGACGCTATTAGAGATATTAATGGTGAGCTGAAGGAAGCCTTAAAAGGAAAAGAGATTACAGAGGAAGAAGCGCAAGAGATTGGTAGGAGCTATGCAGGCGTTGGAAAGGGAGCAAAAGTAAATGTCACTCGTACTGGTAAAGGGCTGGAGTACCCGGCTTACACACTGGTGATTGATGACCCGGACCACGAAGCGCATTATTATATGGATGTGAGTATCAACGGAGGAGAACCGATCTGGTTTATGCAAGATCGTAAAATGGGAAAACAAACGGTTGGTTTAAATGAAGCATCTGAAATCGCTAAAAACTTTTTAGATAATCACGGAAAAAAAGGGATGGAACTTGTTGATAGTACGCAATATGATACGACGGGTGTCTTTGAATATGTGTATAAGCAAGATGAGGCTAGAATCTATCCAGATTCCATTTTAATCGAGGTTGCACTTGATAATGGAGATGTGACAAGCTATGAGGCTAAAGGATATCTTATTAATCATCAAGAGGATCGTGATATCGCAACACCAAAAATTAGTCGCGAGGAAGCTGCAATAAAGGTGAATCCTAAAGTAGAGATCATGGAAGAGCATATTGGTGTGATCAAAAACAACATCAATGAGGAAGTTCTATGCTACGAGTTTTTAGGTGTTCTTGATGATGATTCATATAGAATTTTTATTAATGCAGAAGATGGACAAGAAGAAAAAGTTGAAAGACTTGTTCAGTCTGAACCTGTTTATCAATAATTCAATGAAGGATCCAAAAGTTGATTTGATTGGCTTTTGGATTCTTTATTTTGTTGCTGCTTTATAAGGTGAAGAGCCTTGCCATTTTACCAAATCATGCGATAATAAATAGTATAATAATCAGGAGGGGCGGCGGATTTGTGGAAGTAGGAATGACCTTATATCTGGAGGCGAAACATCAAGAAATGGAGAAACCGGTCCCAGTTTATCGCTGTCGAGTGGTTGACATTGAAGACGGACGTCTCATTATTGATTATCCAATTAATGAAGAAACAAAAAAACCAGCATTTTTTTATGATGGAACACAGTTCAAAACGTGGTGGGTCTCAAAGGAAGAGGCAGTATACTCATTTGAAGCAACCATTCTCGGGAGAAAAAAGGCAGAAATTCCTGTTCTAGTTTTAAATCAACCGGAGCCAGATCAAATTATGAGAATGCAGCGCCGTGAATATGTCCGAATTTCGGCAAGGGCTGATGTGGCTGTACATCCAGCCGGATCCGCTTATTATCCTTTTGCTTCCACAACAGTTGATATTAGTGGAGGAGGCTGTGCGGTCACCCTTCCTAGAAATTATGAGAGTCCACCAGTTGGTGACGTGGTGATGCTTTATCTTGTCCTACACAGACCATCAGGAACTGTGGATTATCTACAAGTCAAAGCAGATATTGTGCGTGTCATACAACCTACGGAACATTCTCAAGAGCGAATTTCGTTTGAGTTTCTTCACTTAGCCAAGCGCGATCGCGAAAAGATCATGACGTATATTTTTGAAAAACAACTAGTAGAAAAAAAGAAAATGAAAATGTAAGTATAGGTGTAGAAGTGGGTAGTAGCAAGGTTTCATTAGACCCAATTCCATAAATATGCTATAATTGCAACGTAGAAAGAATCCTTTTTAGGGTTTTTGAATAAGCAGAATCGTATAAGTGACAAGTGTTACGGATAATTTGAGGTGTATGAAATGAGTGATTCAGTGAATATCGCAATTGATGGACCTGCTGGTGCTGGAAAAAGCACGGTTGCAAAGCTTGTATCAGAAGAACTAGGCTTTTTGTATATTGACACAGGTGCAATGTATAGAGCGTTAACGCTTGCTGCAATAAGAGAGAATGTTAACACACTAAATGAACGTGATTTAAGTGAATTATTGAGTCAGTGTCGTATTCAATTGTTAGTTGATCAGAATGGCTCCAGAGTCCTTTTGAATGACAAAGACGTTACAACAGACATACGTTCAGATGAGGTTAACAAGGCCGTATCACTTGTCTCAAGTTATCAATCTGTTCGTGAAGAGATGGTAGAACGTCAGCGCCAGCTTGCGAGTATAACAAATAGCGTACTCGACGGTCGTGATATTGGTACATTTGTGCTCCCGAATGCCCGTCTAAAAGTATTTTTGACGGCAACTGTTACGGAGAGAGCACGTAGACGTCATGAAGAGCAGTTAAGTAAAGGCATGCCTTCAGATTACGAACAGTTACAAGCCGATATTGCCAAACGGGATGAACTGGACTCAACTAGAGCATTTGCACCACTTAAAAAAGCAGAAGATGCCGTGGAGATTGATACAACCACATTATCTATTGCTGAAGTTGCCCAAGCCATTACAGATTTGGCAAAAGAGCGGACACTTTAAGATGGGGTTATATCAAGTAGGTCAATTTGTCTGCCGTGTTTATTTATCAACGTTTTACAAAATAGAGATTGAAGGCAAAGAGAACATTCCTGAACAGGGAGGGGTTCTACTTTGTTGCAACCATACTAGTAATCTCGATCCGCCTTTTCTAGGAGCCTATATAAAACGACCAACTAGGTATATGGCTAAACAAGAATTGTTTGAGAAGCCTATATTAAAACAATTGCTACCAAAGCTAGGCGCATTTCCAGTAAAACGCGGTGGAGCTGACAAACAAACGTTGCGAAAAGGGATTTCATATCTAAATGACAATGAAATCTTAGGCCTCTTTCCAGAGGGGACAAGAAGCAAAGATGGTATGCTGGGTAAAGGTTTGGCGGGTGCTGGATTCTTTGCTTTGAAAACTGAAGCAGTAGTTGTTCCATGTGCGATAGTTGGTGGATATAAACGTGGAAAAGCATTAAAGCTAATCTACGGAGAACCCATTGATTTAAGCAAAGAGCGTCAAGAAAAAGCGAACTCAGCAGAAGTAACAGAAACCATCATGACAGAAATACAAAAGCTATTGGATCAACACCAACAACCTCAGGATTAAAATTCTTTCATTCATTTGAAAGATTTTTATAAAACTAGTTTGATACCGCTCATTTAATTTGCGGGGATTGAAGGAGGCAGATGTCAATGGTCGAAGATTTGAATAATGAAGTATCTGAAATGAAATCATTCTCTGTTGGAGATATTGTGACGGGTAAGGTAACGAAGGTAGAGGATAAGCAAGCCTTTGTTGATGTGGGTTTTAAGGTAGATGGTATTGTGCCGATTAGTGAGCTATCAAGCCTCCACATAGAAACTGTCAGTGATGCTCTAGCAGTTGATGATGAACTCGAACTCAAAATTCAGAAGGTCACTGATGATGAACTCGTTCTATCTAAACGCGCTGTACAGGCTGAAAAAGCGTGGGAACGACTGCAAGCTGCTTTTGAATCAGGTGAAATTATTGAGGCAGAAGTTGCAGATGTTGTAAAAGGCGGTCTAGTTGTGGATGTAGGTGTTCGTGGATTTATCCCGGCCTCCTTAGTAGAAAGACATTTTGTTGAAGACTTTTCAGACTACAAAGGTCGAGTTCTCCGATTAAAAGTGGCTGAAATTGATAAAGAACATAACAAACTTATTCTTTCTCAACGAGCAGTGCTTGATGAAGAAGTAGAAGTAAATAAACGTAAAATTCTTGATTCCCTCCAACCGGGTGATACTGTTGAGGGAACCGTTCAGAGATTAACTAATTTCGGTGCGTTTGTAGATGTTGGTGGTGTAGATGGGCTTGTGCACATCTCTCAACTAGCTCATTATCGTGTCGAAACGCCTTCTGAAATTGTCACTGAGGGTGATAAAGTAAAAGTTAAGATTCTTTCGGTGGATTCTAATAGTGAGCGTGTTTCTCTCTCCATAAAAGATACAGAACCTGGTCCATGGGAGAAGGTTGCTCAGCAGTTCTCAGTAGATGATGTTATTGAGGGTACAGTCAAGCGACTTGTATCATTTGGAGCGTTTGTCGAGGTAGCGCCTGGCATTGAAGGTCTTGTGCACATTTCACAGATTGCTAACCGACACATCGGAACACCGTCTGAGGTATTAAGTGAGGGAGAAAGTGTTCAGGTCAAAGTGCTTGAAGTGAGCGCAGAAGATAAACGAGTCTCTCTTAGTATTAGAGAGCTTTTAACAGATGATGAAGGAAGTCAAGAATATGCTCAATATGACAAGAGCCGTGAAGAAGATTCCGGCGGTTTTTCATTAGGGGATATGATTGGTGACCAATTAAAGAAATATAAACAATAAAAAACACACAGAACGAAACCAGTAGCCACTTTTAATTAGAGGCTACTGGTTTTTTGAGGTTTAACGACTGTTTTTTCGCCCATACTAGAATATGAAACTAGGATAGGGGGAAAAATCATGGAAGGGCTTATCATGTATTGGTTCAGCTGGTGTGCGTGGATTGTCGTGACGTTTTTAGTACCAAAATCAATGAATCGGTATAAATGGTCTATGTTTATCTTATTCTTTATTGTCTTTTATTCAATAGATGTGACCGTGCCTTCTGGGCAATTAAATCTTGGCTTTATTTGGCTGAGCGTAGGCTGTTATCGATGTTTTCAGCTTCAAACAAAACAGAAACTATTTACGTGGTTCCTTTCTGTTTGGCTAATAACTGCTGTCTACGCAGGGTTTGTCCTATGGTCTATCTATGACCCAATTATTCTTTTTGCTGAAAAGCAGTGGATTGTGGCTGGCCTCATTTTCTGTGTAGGCTACTTAATCATGAAGCCTTCGTTTTCGCGAATTATTGTTGTCACATTAGGTATGCTTCATGGAGAAGTACTCGTTCATCTTATTTTTGTTCAAATATGGGGGTCATATGAAATTGGAGACGGGATTTTCTTTGACGCATTAGCAGCCACACAAGGGTTATTTTGTGCCCATCTCATTCTTAAAATTGGACTTGAAATGGCTAAACGACTGACAGAAAACAGCTCTCATGCATCACAAAGCCTATAAAACCTTTGATATAGGGTCGACAAGCACGGTGAGATTTAGTAAGATAAGTAAGTTAGAAACGGCAAAGAATGCGCTCGATCAACGAGTGGATGATCGTGTCGTTTTTTCGTATGAATGATGTCTGGTGAAATCTGATTGCTCAGATTCATACTGGCATTTAGAGAAAGGTTGTGGCGCTGTGACTAAACCAGTCGTAGCCATTGTAGGACGTCCAAACGTCGGAAAATCTACAATTTTTAATCGTATTGTAGGAGAAAGAATTGCTATCGTAGAGGATATTCCTGGGGTAACTCGTGATCGAATCTATAGTCAAGGTGAATGGCTAGATACGGAATTTCAGGTGATCGATACAGGCGGTATTGAAATTGGTGATGAACCATTGTTGGTTCAGATGCGTGCGCAAGCAGAGTTAGCTATTAAAGAGTCAGATGTCATTATTTTTATGGTTAATGGCCGTGAAGGTATTACGAATGCTGATCAAGAAGTGGCTAAGCTTTTATTCCGCTCAAAAAAACCAGTTGTATTAGCTGTGAACAAAATTGATAACGTTGAAATGCAACAACAATTGTACGAGTTCTATTCATTAGGTATGGGTGAGCCTTTTGGTATCTCTGGTTCTCACGGCTTAGGACTTGGTGATATGCTCGATGAAGTGAAAAGTCACTTCCCTGAACAAGAAGACGATGGGTATGATCCGGATACCATTCGAATTGCATTAATTGGTAGACCGAATGTAGGGAAGTCTTCCCTTGTGAACAGTATGCTTGGTGAAGAACGAGTCATTGTTAGTGATATTGCCGGAACAACAAGAGATGCAATTGATACTCCGTTTACAAAGGATGATCAAGACTACGTAGTCATTGATACGGCAGGGATGCGTAAGCGTGGGAAAGTCTATGAGTCCACTGAAAAATATAGTGTGCTTAGAGCTTTAAAGGCGATCGAGCGAGCGGATGTCGTATTAGTTGTTATCAACGCTGAGGAAGGCATCATTGAACAAGACAAGAAAATAGCAGGCTATGCTCATGAAGCTGGCCGAGCGATTCTGTTTGTTGTTAACAAGTGGGATGCAGTGCCAAGTAAAGATGATAAAACGATGCAGAATTTCGAACGGAAAATTCGTGAAGAATTTTTGTTTTTAACGTATGCACCTATCCTTTTCTTATCTGCACTTACACGTCAACGGATGCAACACTTGCTACCACTAGTTAATAAAGTAGCCGAAAACCATACGCTTAGGGTAGCCACTCATGTCTTAAATGACATGATAATGGACGCGGTTGTTATGAATCCAACACCTACAGATAAAGGGAAACGACTCAAGATTAACTATGTTACACAGGTAGCTGTTGGCCCGCCAACCTTTGTCTTTTTTGTTAACGAGCCTGAACTTATGCACTTTTCATATCAAAGGTTCTTAGAAAATCGACTGCGAGCGACGTTTGAGCTTGAAGGTACACCAGTTAAAATTATTGCAAGAAAGAAAAATGACTAATAGAAAACAGATAGTGGGAGGAGAACGAATATGGGACTAGCCCTTCTGGTTTCCATAAGTATTGGCTATCTGCTTGGTTCCATCAGCTTCAGTTATTTGATAGGAAAAAAATTGCTGAAGTTGGATATCCGCACAATGGGTAGTAAAAGTGCCGGAGCGACTAATACGCTTCGAGTGATGGGCAAGGGGCCAGCTATTTCTGTTTTAGTTCTGGACATTGCTAAAGGAATTGTAGCAGTTTGGCTTGGTGTCATACTAGGTGACGGGAATGCTTGGGTTCCCACCCTTGCAGGTCTCGCGGCAATACTAGGTCATAACTGGCCAATCTATTTTGGTTTTAGAGGGGGAAAGGGTGTAGCAACTACCATTGGTGTAATTGCTACGCTTGTCTTATTTCCGGCCCTTCTAGCAGGTGTTATTGCAATTGGTAGTATTTTTGTGACGCGCTATGTATCACTCGGATCCTTACTTTTTGTTGTACTTACGCCATTGTCTACGTGGTTGTTAATGAATTATTATGATTATCCTATAGAATACTTTTATTTAACCGTAGCCGTTGCACTGCTTTCCTTATGGAAACACCGCACAAATATTCAACGTCTGTTAACGGGCACTGAGAATAAACTAGGTGCAAAAAAAGCATAATTGACAATGCAGTGTGAGGAGATGAAAGCGTATGACTACGATCGCAGTAATTGGTTCCGGTAGTTGGGGTACGGCACTTGGAATGGTTCTTGCAGATAACGGACATCAAGTACGGATGTGGGCAAGAAGAGCTGATCAAATTAATGAAATCAATACTAGTAAAACAAATTCTCGTTATCTTCCAGATGTCACTCTGCCTGATAATCTAAAAGGATTTACACAACTTCATGAAGCAGTCGTTGATTCTGAGGTTGTTGTATTAGCCGTTCCAGTAAAAGCAATTAGAGAAGAAACAAAAAAACTACTCGAGGCAGCCAAACGTCCGCTTACTGTTATTCATGTGAGTAAGGGAATCGAACCAGGTACACAAAAGCGTGTATCTGAAATGATTGAAGAGGAAGCAGCCGCATATTCAACGCTCAAAGCTGTTGTTGCTCTATCTGGACCTAGCCATGCAGAAGAGGTTAGTCGACGTCAACCTACCACGGTGACTGTTTCTTCACTAGATGTAAATGCTGCACAGCTGGCACAGGATCTATTTATGAATCAAAACTTCCGTGTGTACACACATACAGATCTTGTTGGAGTGGAGCTCGGAGGAGCCCTTAAAAATATCATCGCGCTGGTTTGCGGCGTAACCAATGGACTTGGGTACGGGGATAATACAAAAGCGGCGATTATGACAAGAGGGCTTGCTGAAATTACACGGATGGGTGTGAAGCTAGGTGCTGATCCGCTAACATTCTCTGGGTTATCTGGACTTGGGGATCTTATTGTTACCTGTACAAGTGTTCATTCGCGAAATTGGCGTGCTGGTCAAATGATCGGTAAAGGTCTTTCATTAGATGAAGTACTTGATCAGATGGGTATGGCTGTGGAAGGTGTTCGTACAACTCAGGCCGCATTTGAAATGGCTCAGAGATATGATGTAGAGATGCCGATCACAAGTGCCATTTATAGTGTGCTTTTTAACAATGTTAAACCACATGAGGCCGCTGGTGAACTAATGGGCCGTGTTAAGAAGCATGAAGAAGAACAGTTAACGGAACACACAAGAAAAAAAGACTAGGCGGTGTAATGCACCATCTTTCTCCGTACGCATACGATATGTTGATACTACGTACGGAGGAGGAGAGCCAATGTCTCAAAAG
Source organism: Alkalicoccobacillus murimartini (assembly GCF_030813245.1). Taxonomy (GTDB): domain Bacteria; phylum Bacillota; class Bacilli; order Bacillales; family Bacillaceae_D; genus Alkalicoccobacillus; species Alkalicoccobacillus murimartini. The sequence goes on from NZ_JAUSUA010000001.1 coordinate 638,602, forward strand.
AAGGATTCGTCTTTTTTTGATCAAATCCAAAAGAATACTAAAGTAAGACCTGACGAACTGTTGAAGCTGGCTAATTCAGTAAGTAAATCAAATTTGAAGGATGAAGCAACGGTCCGTAAGCTGATTCATCAAGTATCTCAGCTTGCAGGTAAACCAGTTACAAAAGAAAAAGAAGATCAGCTTGTGCAAGCGATTATTAAGAATAATGTTCCAGCTGATTTTGCTTCCCTTTCAAAAATGTTTAATAAAAAATAATGAATTAATAGGCTGATGTTTGTGCAAATACATGATTCACGCATACACTATGAAGGAACAACAAATTCAGGGCTTATAATAAAAATAGGGTTTTGTCAGAAGTTGGAGAAGAGGCCCCTCTTTTCTCCAATTTTTATGTATAGGTAGGACAAGCTTTTTGAGTAAAGGAGGACAGATAATGTCTCAGGCGATGTTACATATGTACATTTCTTTTGCTGGCATGATTTTAATGTTTGTATCCGCGGCATTGGCGTTATTTAGCCGAACCAAATTAAAGGGAATTCTTCAAAAAGTAATTTTGACCGTTTCATTCTTTTGCTTAATGGTCTCTGGACTCATTGTCATGTATATTGTGTTAGGGGGACCAACATCAACATTCGAATAGCGTAGGTGAGGAGGTGCGGTTATGAAACGCATCATATTGAAAGCGTTATTTTTAGGTTGTGTCGTTGTGCTTGCAGGCTGTTTTTATCCTCAAGGTGAACGTCAGGCGTCACAAGTAGCCTATTTGGATCAACTAGCATCTGTTCAAACGGCTGTGGATGCTTTTCAGGACGATACTGGTGTGCTTCCTATTCAAACATTTGATGAGAATACGCCAACCTATCAACGTTATGTCATTGATTTTAGACAACTTGTTCCGAGATATATGCAAGAGGCTCCAGGGACTGCTTTTGAGAGTGGTGGCCTATTTCAATTTGTGCTTGTTAATGTGGAAGAGGAGCCAACGGTAAAAGTAATTGACCTTCAATCCGTTAAGACAATACAAGATTTAAATAGACGAATTAATAACTATCGATCTCAACATACATACGCACCTGTAAAAGACATGTTAGGCAATGGACTATTTGTACTTGATTATGAAAAACTCTCATATAAGGAAGCGCCATTAGCGATCAGTCCATACTCAGGAAACTCATTGCCTTTTCTTTACTCAAACACTGGAGAAATAATCATTGATTATGCCAGAGATATTAACCAAGTACTCCAGGAGAGCGAGGCTTCTGAGGATACGGATTTGCGTCCGCTACTGTATGAGGATGCTCCATTTGTACCCTTCCATTCTGTGCCGTATACTTTAACAGAGGATGGAGAACCTGAACTCAATCCGCAATTTGAAGAAACACCAAATGAATAATAAGAAAATAGGTCTATTCTGCCTCTTCCATCGATATATATACGATAATGGAAGGGGCATTTTTTGTCATCACGCTCCCCTTCCCGAAAAAACAGAGTGAATCTAATTGTTTGCATGAGACCAAAAAGATGATCATATTTTTGGGACAACGCTCATAGCATGAGGTATGTGAGGTTTCGCAAACAATCGGAACAGCTCTTACATTGACTTGATCGGGAGGGGATCACGTGGAAAAGGTAGACATCTTCAAAGATATTGCAGAACGTACAGGCGGAGATATTTATTTGGGTGTTGTAGGGGCCGTTCGCACAGGGAAGTCGACATTTATTAAGAAGTTTATGGAGCTCGTTGTCCTGCCTAATATTGAAAATGAATCTGAGAAAATACGGGCACAGGATGAACTGCCTCAGTCTGCTGCAGGCAAAACAATCATGACTACGGAACCGAAATTTGTACCTAATCAAGCTGTATCCATTCATGTAGGGGATGGACTTGATGTGAACATTCGTTTAGTAGATTGTGTGGGGTATGCCGTACCTGGTGCAAAAGGCTATGAGGATGAGAATGGACCAAGGATGATCAATACTCCATGGTATGAGGAGCCTATCCCATTCCAAGAAGCTGCAGAAATTGGAACGAGAAAAGTCATACAAGAACACTCAACCTTAGGTGTCGTTATTACAAGTGACGGTACGATAGGTGATATTCCTCGCTATGACTATGTAGATTCTGAAACAAGAGTCATCGAAGAGTTAAAAGAAGTAGGAAAACCGTTTATCATGGTAGTTAATAGTGTAAGGCCGTATCATCCAGAAACTGAGAGATTACGAGCACAATTAGCTGAAGAGCATGATATTCCTGTACTTTCAATGAGCATTGAAAGTATGACAGATCAAGATATTCAGAATGTCTTAAGAGAAGTTCTGTTTGAATTCCCGGTGCATGAAGTGAATGTAAATCTTCCTAGCTGGGTGATGGTCTTAAACCAAGAGCATTGGTTACGACAAAGTTATGAAGAATCAGTAAGAGAAACAGTGAAAGACATAAAACGCCTGCGGGATGTTGACCGAGTCGTAGGACACTTTACTGAGTTTGACTTTATTGATGACGCGAGGCTTGCTGGGATTGAAATGGGTCATGGTATTGCTGAAATTGATCTTTATGCGCCAGATACTTTGTATGACGAAGTTCTAAAAGAGGTAGTTGGTGTTGAAATTAGAGGCAAGGACCATTTGCTTTCCTTGATGCAGGAATTTGCTCATGCGAAGTCAGAGTATGATCAGGTCTCAGATGCCCTACAGATGGTGAAGCAAACCGGATATGGTATTGCCGCACCTGCTTTATCCGATATGAGCTTGGATGAACCGGAAATCATTCGTCAAGGCGCTCGTTTTGGGGTCAGATTAAAGGCGGTTGCTCCCTCTATCCATATGATTAAGGTAGATGTTGAATCAGAATTCGCGCCAATCATAGGAACTGAAAAACAAAGTGAAGAGTTAGTCCGCTATTTAATGCAGGATTTTGAAGAAAATCCACTGTCCATTTGGAATTCTGATATATTTGGACGATCCTTAAATTCGATTGTTCGAGAAGGAATTTCTGCAAAGCTTTCCTTAATGCCAGAAAATGCACGCTACAAATTAAAGGAAACGTTAGAGCGTATAATTAATGAAGGTTCAGGTGGGCTCATTGCGATTATCCTATAAGCATAAAGGGGGACTCTTTAAAGGGTTCCTTTTTGCTTTTTCTCGATTATATATGCTAAGATTTACAGCAGAATAGCGTAACTAGTAGCTTTTTATCTAAGGAAAACAGGAGCGATGATGATGAATAATGAAAAGGAATATATTGTGATTAAAGCAAAAGAAAACGGCGTAACGGTCATTGGTTTAACACGAGGAACAGATACTCGTTTTCACCATTCTGAGAAGTTAGATAAAGGCGAGGTCATGGTCGCTCAATTTACGGAGCATACGTCGGCGATAAAGGTAAGAGGAAAAGCAGAAATCCAAACAAGTCATGGATCGGTTGAGTCGGGCACCGAAGACTAAGTAAGAAGAACAAATAGGTGTTGATAAGTCCGGACGAGTCTTGGTTGGGGCTTTACGATTATGCTATACTAAGGAAGATGAATTCGTTAAACACTGGAGGATACGTATTATGGTGAATCCCAGCCATTTACATGGAGAGGTAACAGCAATAATAGAAAAATTTAATCAACTTACTTATCATCCATATATTAAAGACTATATTCCTAGTGTAGGTATAGATGAAGGCAAGTGTCAGTTGTTTTATGCTGCATTATCAAAAAATACAACAAAAGAGGAAGCGTCTGTTGTAACCTTATGTGCCTTGCTTGTTCAAGCGGCATTGGACGTACATGAGGAGGTATCGTTGCATCCGATCGATTCTGATACCGCGCGGAAAAACCGTCAATTGCACGTGTTAATTGGCGATTACTACAGTAGTCTCTATTACAACTTGTTGGCTGAAGCGGATCGTGTACCATTAACGAGATTGTTTAGTTGCACTCTTCAAGAAATTAATGAACAGAAAATGGATGTGTATGAGGCCGTTGAAGGTAGTTATGCACAAATAGCTGATCATTTGGAATTTATTGAATCGGGGTTATACGGAAAAATCCTGGAAGAGTATGAATTGCCAGAGATGAAAGCCATTTTTGAATCATTATTTTTCTATAATCGTTACATGGATGAGTGGAACAAGTGGTCAAAAGGTGAAAGTTCTTTACTAATGAAGTCTCTAACTACGTTTGAAACTGCAGATGCGTCAACTCATTTAGACATCCTTTCGAGTAAGCAAGGTGATCTAATGACACAAATTCATATGCTTATGGATGAACACAGCGATTTCCGTCAACATATGGAGAAATACCTATCTGAATCCGTTCAGACCGCACCAAACGGCTTAGATGAAAGTAAGGTGAGATAGTTGTCTCAACAATCAAAAGAAGAACGTGTACATCAGGTTTTTGAGTCGATCTCGACACAATATGACCGGATGAATTCAGTTATAAGTCTTCAGCTTCACAAGGTCTGGAGAAAAGATGTCATGAAGATGATGCAGGTTTCTGATGGAGATGCATCACTTGATGTATGTTGCGGAACAGCAGATTGGACGATTGCACTCGGACAAGCTTCAGGGCCAGAAGGACGAACAGAAGGTCTTGATTTCAGCAAAAATATGCTTCAAGTAGGTCAAAAAAAGCTACAAGATAAACAATTAGAATACATACAGTTACATCATGGAAACGCGATGGAACTTCCCTTTGAAGATAATCAATTTGATTATGTGACCATTGGTTTTGGTCTGAGGAATGTTCCGGATTATCTCCAAGTGCTAAAGGAGATGGAACGTGTCGCTAAACCTGGCGGAATGGTTGTTTGTTTAGAGACGTCTAATCCAACGTTACCTGTCTATAAACAGGTTTATCAATTATATTTCAGACACCTTATGCCATTGGCGGGTAGAATTTTTGCGCGTAGTCACAAAGAGTACTCGTGGCTCCAGGAATCAACTCAGACTTTTCCTTCAAAAGAGGAACTAGCGAAGCTTTTTAAAGAAGCTGGATTGAAGAAGGTTAAGTTCAAAGGCTATTCAGGTGGAGCGGCAGCAGTACATGTTGGTTTGAAAGCAGAACAATAGAATATTGAGAAAAATGCTATCATTTGTTGATGGGTTTTTGATATGTAAGGAGCAGATATTGTGATACGGAAGTTAAAAATCATTCTTGAAATGATTAAATTTGAGCATACGGTTTTTGCCTTGCCGTTTGCCTTTATGGGTACGATCGTGGGTAGCTTAATCATTAACGGACGCTTCCCAGAGTGGATGGATTGGGTGTGGATTATCGTTGCTATGTTTGGAGCTAGAAGTGCTGCGATGTCCTTAAACAGATTAATTGATGAGAAGATTGACCGACATAACCCTCGTACGTCTGATCGGGCGATACCAGCGGGATTAGTTTCAAAGGTTGAAGTCATGCTATTTATTGTAGCATCCTTTGCTTTGTTATTTATTGCAGCATTTCAGCTTAATCGCTTAGCTGTGATCTTTTTACCACTCGCTGTTTTTCTATTGGTCTTTTATTCTTATACAAAACGATTTACATGGGCTTGTCACCTTTTCTTAGGTTTAACCATTGGCTTCGCTCCGCTTGGAGGATGGATTGCTGTAACGGGTGAAATTACTTGGGTAGCGATTGTTCTTTATTTAGCTGTTGCTCTCTGGATTGCAGGCTTTGATGTGGTTTATGCAACACAAGATGCTGATTACGATCGTGAGCGTGGCTTATTCTCTATTCCTAGTCGGTTTGGTGTTGCGAACGGACTGCGAATTGCTAGAGGCTTACATGTAGTTAGTTTTTGTGCTTTCTTAGCATTGTTTTTCATGACCGGTCTTTTAGGTTGGATTTATCTAACTGGTGTCATTATTGCAGGTGCGATGATGATTTATCAGCATTCACTCGTGTCAAAAGATGACCTTTCTCGAGTGATGTTTGCATTCTTCCCAATGAATGGAACGTTAAGTGTTGTTATGTTCTGTTTCACCATGGGAGATATTTTATTATGAGTACTCAGTATCCGTATATCGTTGGGATAACAGGCGCAAGCGGAGCTGTTTATGGCATTCGACTTGTTCAGGAGCTTTTGCGTGCAAAACATGAGGTACACCTTGTGCTTACTGAAGCTGCTTGGCAAGTATTTAAAGCAGAAATGAACTTAGATACAACGGATCGGGAAGCGTTACTCGACTCATTATTTAAAGATCGTCGACAAGCGTTACATATTCACGATCTGCACAATTATGCTGCACCAATTGCCAGTGGTTCATTTAGAACTGAAGGGATGATCGTGATTCCTTGTTCTATGGGGTCATTGTCTGGAATGGCTGCAGGGGCTTCTGGTAACCTGATCGAGAGAGCTGCCGATGTTATGCTGAAGGAACACAGGAAGCTTGTGATTGTACCAAGAGAGACACCTCTTCATCAAATTCAGCTTGAGAACATGTTAAAGCTATCAAAGGCAGGCGCAATTATCTTGCCAGCAATGCCAGGTTTTTATCATTCACCTCAGTCACTAGATGATCTAATTCTTTTTGTAGTAGGGAAAGCTTTAGATTCATTGGGAGTGGACCATGAGTTATTTAAAAGGTGGGGAACAGAATCATGACGTTACGCATTGGTGAAATTGAATATGCGAATATCCAGCCTTTTTTTGACAAGTTGGATCGCGATCAATTGCGATCGCAGGGCTTTCAATTAAAAACGGATGTACCAAGTAGCATTAATCAGAAGCTCTCAGAAGGCTCCGTAGATGTAGCGGGAATCTCTTCCTTTTCGTATGCACAAAATGCTCACGACTATTCGGTTCTTCCTGATTTGTCGGTTTCCTCAAAAGGGGAAGTACGTTCATTGTTTTTATTTTCAAAGGTACCTATCGAACAGCTCGAGGAAAAAAAGATTGCCTTAACGGCAAGCTCAGCTACAACCGTACATTTGCTTAAAATCATTCTGATTGCGTTTTACGGTGTACATGTGCAATATCAAACCATGAAACCGAACCTACAAGAGATGCTTGCAACGAACGATGCTGCCTTATTAATTGGCGATGATGCCATTCGTGCCGTTCGAACAGCCTCCGATTTATATGTATATGACCTCGGTGAACAATGGTATAAACACACAGGACTTCCTATGACCTATGCGTTATTTGCTGTTCGTAATGATGTTCTCACCTCTAATAGTAATGATTTAGAACGTGTATATCACGCGTTTGTGAACAGTAGAGAAGTAAGTAAATCAAACAACTATATGGACCTGTCTAACCGATTTACGTTAAAACAAGGTGGCACAATTGATTTTTGGCAATCATATTTTCAAAATCTATGGTATCATTTTAACGAAGAAAACAAACGTGGATTATTATATTATTATAAGCTGGCTTATGAGTATGGATTCTTGTCAAAGTCAATTCACTCAATCAGTGTGTGGAGTAAAGTTCACTCCTGATATTGCGGGCAGGATAAGGTGGCATAATGAAACTAGCAGAGATCTATGGACATTTTCAATCGGATATTAAGATCATAGAAAAAGAACTAGAAGAAACAATTCAAGCAAGGCATGAGGTGTTACGAAAAGCTTCGACGGATTTGCTCCATGCAGGAGGGAAAAGGATCAGACCTGTATTTGTCCTGCTCGCTGCAAGATTTGGCACCTATGATATTCATGCATTAAAACACATTGCCGTCTCGCTTGAGCTCATTCATATGGCTTCTCTTGTTCATGATGATGTCATCGATGATGCAGAGCTACGTCGGGGTAGAAAAACAATTAAGTCTCAATGGGATAATCGAGTAGCAATGTATGCGGGGGATTATATCTTTGCGAAAGCTGTACAAACAGCGGCTTATTTTGATCACCGCTCCATTCACTTAATTATCTCAGATGCCATCATGGAAATGTGTATTGGTGAAGTAGAGCAAATTAGAGACCAATTTAATTGGGATCAGAATTTGCGCACCTATTTCCGAAGAATTAAGCGAAAAACCGCTTTATTAATTGCAGTTAGCTGTAAACTTGGTGCAATTGCTGCCGGAACCTCTGATGAGATTCAACGCCGCTTATATCTTTTTGGATATTATGTAGGAATGTCTTTTCAAATCACTGATGATGTATTAGATTTCGTTGGAACCAAAGAACAGATTGGCAAGCCAGCGGGTGGGGATTTACGACAAGGCAATGTAACGTTGCCAGCTTTATATGCGATGCATAAAAGTCCTCAGTTAAAAACTGAAATCGTTCAGAACCTATCTAAAGATGAGCATCATGAAGATATGGAACCAATCATTGAACGTGTTAAAGCATCTGGTGGGATTGAGTATGCTGTTTCAATTAGCGATCAATATTTGGCTAAGGCATTTAAGCAGCTTGAAGCACTTCCTGATGTAGAAGCAAAAACGTATTTCTTACAGCTTGCCTCATACATTGGAAGACGGAAATTTTAACTCAAAAGTAGAGCCAATTGTTGATATTGTCAATGACTGGCTCTTTTGCTATACTTAGAGATGTAAGCGGATGCAAGATACTTTTTCACAGAGAAGAGAGGGTATACATATGGAGCGTACATACTTAATGATTAAGCCTGATGGCGTACAAAGAGGTTTAATCGGAGACATTATCTCACGTTTTGAAGCAAAGGGGTTCACACTGGTTGCTGGTAAGTTCACACAGTTATCAAGGGAGCTTGCGGAAACACATTATGGTGAGCATAAAGAGCGTCCTTTTTTTGGAAATCTCGTGGATTTTATCACGTCTGGTCCTGTATTTGCCATGGTGTGGGAAGGGGAAAATGTGATCAAGTCTTCTCGAACGCTTGTGGGTGCAACCAATCCGATTGAAGCGGCACCAGGAACGATTAGAGGAGATTATGGTGTGCATGTCGGCATGAACTTGATACATGGTTCGGATTCTTCTGAAAGTGCATCAAGAGAGATCGATCTCTTTTTCTCGAGTGAAGAACTAGTTACCTATGAAAAAACGCTTAAACAGTGGATTTAACGTATGATAACCTGCGGCCTAGTGATAGGTCGTAGGTTTTTTTGTTACATAGATTGGTTGAGAGATTTAGTTAAAATGAGGTATGATGAGCAAAAGATGTAGAAAAGGGAGCAAACATGAACGAGGACTATGAACACTTTACTCTAGCAATGAAACAAATGACAGGTATTGATTTAACTTCTTATAAGGAAGCACAGATGAAACGAAGATTAACATCTTTTCGCGATAAAAAAGGCTTTGTTGACTTCTCTTCATATGTTAAAGCCATGAAAAAGGATCAACGTTTGTTAGAAGAATGTCTTGAGAGAATGACCATTAATGTCTCAGAATTTTACCGTAACTACACACGTTGGCAAGTGTTAAATACTCAAATTCTACCATCTTTATTAACTGAATCGAAATCACTCAAAACGTGGAGTGCGGCATGCTCATCTGGGGAAGAACCATACACGTTGGCCATGATTCTGTCCCAGCACTTAAAGCCACAAGATTACTCTATTCTTGCTACAGATCTTGATCAAGTCATTCTGGAACGTGCCAAGTTAGGCTTATACGGGGAACGATCTTTAAAAGAAGTGCCAGAGGACATGCTAAGCAAGTACTTCACAAAAAAGGAATCGATCTATGAAGTGGATCAAGCCTTAAAGAAACACGTGCAGTTTAAACAACAAAATTTACTTACAGATCGATTTGATAGTCACTATGATTTAATTATTTGTCGGAATGTAATGATTTATTTCACAGAGGAAGCCAAACATATTCTATATCAAAAATTTAGTCGGGCCCTTCGTCCTGGCGGCATCTTATTTGTCGGAAGTACAGAACAAATTTTTAATCCTGATACATATGGTCTGAAGAGTACAGAAACATTTTTTTATGAGAAAGTGCGCTAAACAAATAATGATTTAGGCGCAGTGCAAGACATCGGAATAAATATATGTTATAATTTAACGCATAAAAGCGGTAAAGAATTTACCGGCATGCACTGATTAATAGGGGGATACATGTAGATGAGGTATTTAACAGCAGGTGAGTCACATGGACCACAACTAACAACCATAATTGAAGGATTACCAGCTCAGTTGGAGCTATTAGCAGAAGACATTAATACAGAGCTTGCAAGACGTCAAGGAGGATACGGACGCGGACGCCGTATGCAGATTGAGAAGGATCAGGTTCAAATTACAAGTGGAGTTCGTCATGGTAAAACAACAGGTGCCCCAGTTGCGCTAGTTGTCGAAAATAAAGATTGGACTCACTGGACAAAGGTCATGGGAGCAGAACCAATTACAGAAGACGAAGAAAAAGAGGTTAAGCGTAAGCTAACTAGGCCAAGACCAGGTCACGCAGATTTAAATGGAGCCATTAAATATGGTCACCGTGATATGCGTAATGTGTTAGAACGTTCTTCGGCACGCGAAACAACGGTTCGAGTGGCAGCGGGAGCTGTAGCTAAGAAAATCTTGAAAACCTTTGGGATTGAAGTAGCGGGACATGTTTTGGAGATTGGTGGAGTCCGTGCAGTAGAAACAGATTACCAATCGGTTCAAGACTTAAAAGAACGTTCAGAAGCATCCCAAGTACGTTGCTTAGATGATCAGGCATCAGAACAAATGATTAAGGCGATTGACCAAGCTAAGCAGGATGGCGACTCAATTGGTGGCGTTGTAGAAGTGGTCGTTGAAGGCGTGCCAATTGGACTTGGTAGCCATGTGCAATACGATCGTAAACTAGACGCAAAAATTGCTGGGGCGATTATGAGTATTAACGCATTTAAAGGCGTTGAAATCGGCCTAGGGTTTGAAGCGGCTCGTCTACCAGGAAGTCGTGTACACGATGAGATTATTTGGAGTGAAGAATCAGGCTATTCACGAAAAACCAATAACCTGGGAGGCTTTGAAGGTGGAATGACAAATGGAATGCCGCTTGTTGTTAAAGGAGTTATGAAACCTATTCCGACGCTTTATAAACCTCTACAGAGTGTAGACATTGATACGAAAGAGCCATTTCAGGCTAGCATCGAGCGTTCAGACAGCTGTGCAGTGCCAGCGGCTTCTGTAGTGGCTGAAGCCGTTGTGGCTTGGGAAGTAGCTAATGCTCTATTAGAATCGTTTGGTGCGGATCGTGTGGAGACCATCTCAGAGAATATTCGTCGCCATAACGAAGAGGCGAAGGAATTTTAACAATGAATAAGGTCCAAGTAAACACGCAGAGTCACACATACGAGGTTTACCTTGATAAAGCCCTTCGGTTTCGTGTTGGCGACTTATTGTCTCAATGCTTAAAGGAGAAGCCTTCTTCCGTCTTTGTCATAACAGATTCCACCGTGGCACCACTATATTTGCAAGATGTACTTAGTAGTTTGCCAGACGACCTTTCCGTTTCATCAGCAATCATTCCAAGCGGAGAGCAATCCAAGTCATTTAAAGAATATGAGAATCTGTTGTCACAAGCATTAAAAAATGGCTTGGATCGTAAATCTGTCATCATTGCTTTAGGTGGAGGTGTAGTAGGAGATATTGCAGGATTTGTTGCAGCGAGCTATATGCGCGGCATACGATTTATCCAAATGCCTACAACACTTCTTGCGCATGACAGCAGTGTCGGCGGGAAAGTAGCGATTAACCATGAACTTGGAAAAAACATGGTAGGTGCGTTTCATCAGCCAGAAGCCGTTTTTTATGATACTGACGTCCTGTTTTCACTTCCGCAAAAAGAATGGCGAGCGGGATTTGCCGAGGTCCTTAAGCATGGATTAATACTCGACAAATCCTTTTATGAATGGTTGCAAAAAAACGTCACAGACTTTTTGTCGATCGATAACGAGCTCGTTTCTAGTTTACTCGCTCGTTCTATTGCGATAAAAGCAGAGGTCGTATCTCAGGATGAACGTGAACAAGGTATTAGAGCATATCTTAATTTAGGGCATACCCTTGGGCATGCGATCGAAGCTGTTTCGGGTTACGGAAAGATTACCCATGGTGAAGCAGTGGTTATCGGCATTGTATTTGCCATGAAACTTAGTGAGCGACTCTATAAGATTGACTTAGATATCCCGGCATTTAAAGCATGGGTTGAATCGTTTGGATATGAAACCGTGATTCCAAAGGATCTTGATCATGAAAAACTACTTGAAGCGATGAAAAAAGATAAAAAAACAGAAGCTGGTATCATTCGAATGGTTTTATTAAAGAAACTTGGCGAAGCTTGTGTTGAAAAAGTAGAAACAGATGTGATTTTATCACTTCTTAAAGAGAGTTAAGGAGGTTGAGCGTATGGTTAGAGGCATTCGAGGAGCTACAACCGTTACTCAAAATGAAGAGAGACAAATTTTAGATGTAACAGAGCAACTTTTTAAGACGATTGCTGAGCAAAATGAGATTAATCCCGAAGATGTCGCACAAGTACTTATTACGGTAACAGGAGACTTGAACGCAGCATTTCCTGCTAAAGCCATGCGTAGGCTTACTGGGTGGGATTTTGTACCTGTCACCTGTGCACAAGAAATTGATGTACCCGGCGGACTGCCGTTTTGTATTCGAGCCTTATTAACTATAAATACAGAGAAATCTCAAAAAGAAATTGAGCATATTTATTTAAATGATGCTGTTAAATTGAGACCAGATTTAGTTCGAGTAAAATAGTTGACGATTGTTTTTAATCAAGGTACAATTTACAAAAGTGTACGGGCCAGAGGGTCTGTAGCTTAAGTTGAGAGTTTGAGAAGAGTAATGAATAATGAGCAGAGCTGAGTTGAGAAGAGTTGAGTTGAGCAGAGACGAGATACCATGTATTCTACACGTCCCTGAGTCTATACTCAGTGGGCGTTTTTATGTATAGTACGTCCTCTATGGAGACCTTCCCTTTCCCCTTCAGCCCTCTAAATAAGAGGAGCGAGCCAAATAATGAAACAGACTTCCATTGAATCATTTACAGAAGCAATGAAAACATATGACACGGTTACGTATACAGAGAGATATTTTGCTGATGGGTTAACTCCTATTCACATCGTTCAACAATTGCATGACCAAGTGGCCTTTTTACTTGAGAGTAGAGACGAACAATCATCTTGGTCCAGGTATTCATTTATTGGATTAAACCCTTTATATGATTTAAAAGAAGTAAATGGTCGGTACGTGACGACAAATAATCACAACGAAACCATTGTAGAACGTGACAGCTTTGACCAAGCGTTAGAAGAGACAATGAGTGTCCTTCATGTAGAACCGGTAGATGTGCCCATTCCTTTTAAAGGTGGAGCGGTTGGCTATATGAGCTATGATGCAATTGAAACGATTGAACCTAAATTAGAAAGAGACACACCTAAAAAAGTGGCTCACTATCATTTCTTGTTCTGTGAAACGATGATTGCTTATGATCACCTCCAAAAAGAACTTATTGTCATTGTTCATTTACCTGTTGAAAATCGAGAAGCAACGACTGATCTTTACCAAAAAGGTGTAGGGATTGTTAAGGATGTTCTAAAGGAACTAGAGCAACCAACTCTTTCTTTACTGTCATCAGGTGTACCGACTACGTATGAAGACGTTTCGTTTGAAGGCGTATCTTCTAATTACACAAAGGAATTGTTTCTCCGAGATGTTCAGACCATTCAAGAATATATTAAAGCGGGAGATGTTTTTCAAACGGTCCTATCACAGCAGTTTACAATGCCTGTCACCGTTGGAGCTTTAGAGGTGTATCGCGTTCTTCGATTAATCAATCCCTCGCCATATCTGTTCTATCTACGTTATGACGGGCTTGAAATTGTTGGTAGTTCGCCAGAGCGCTTGGTGCAAGTGCAAGATGGCCATGTGGAGATACACCCAATTGCAGGAACTCGTCCAAGAGGTCGGACGCCAGAAGAGGATCTAAGCCTTAGAGAAGAGCTGCTGGCAGACGAGAAGGAGCGTTCGGAACATTATATGCTTGTTGACTTAGCACGTAATGATGTTGGCAGAATTGCTACGTATGGAACGGTTCGCACACCTCAATTGCTCGACATCGGGTTGTTTTCTCATGTGATGCATATTGTATCAAAGGTAACGGGAGAGCTTCATCAAGATACAAAACCACTGCAGGCACTTATGGCTTCCTTTCCAGCTGGTACGGTATCTGGCGCACCGAAAATTCGTGCAATGGAAATTTTACAAGAGCTTGAGCCAACAAGAAGAGGCATATATGCCGGAGCAATAGGGTATCTAGGATTTGATGGCAACATCGATTCTTGTATAGCCATTCGGACAATGACAATTCAAGACGGAACAGCAACCATTCAAGCGGGGGCGGGTGTCGTCGCAGATTCACAACCTGAGTTGGAATATGAGGAAACAAGAAATAAAGCCAAAGCGTTAATACGAGCAGTCCAAGTAGCGGAGACGATGTTTCGTGCAGAAGGAGTGACAGGCAATGTTTAAATTCCTTTTAAATAGATGTGCAGAGGGTCATCAGCTTAATGAAGAACAGGCTTATCAAGCGATGGACCTTATTATGAGAGACCAAGTAGAAGTGAGCCAAATTGCTAGTTTAATTAGTATGATGAGACTTCGAGGTGAGTCGATCGAAGAGCTTGTAGGTTTCACTAGAGCGATGCGTGAGCACGCAGTTTCCATTCCTCATCACATGAAAGGTGTACTGGATACATGCGGAACAGGTGGAGATCAGCTAGGGACGTTTAATATTTCCACAGCCGTTTCTTTTGTTGCAGCTGCAGCTGGCGTCCCCGTTGCGAAACATGGAAATCGTGCGGTTACTTCCAGTAGCGGAAGTGCGGATGTATTAGAACATTTAGGTATTGATATCCAACAAAGTCCAGAAGCTGCGGCTCTAGCTCTCGAGAATAAAGGGCTAAGCTTCTTATTTGCCCCTCTATACCATGCGTCAATGAAATATGCTGCCCCTGCTAGAAAGCAAATTGGGTTTCGTACGATCTTTAATTTATTAGGTCCGATGACAAATCCAGCAGGTGCCGAACATCAACTCATTGGCGTATCAGGTAGGCAACACGCTTTGAAAATGGGTGAAGCCATTCGAAGACTTGGTACGACTCACACAGTGCTTGTAACAGGAGCTGATGATCTTGATGAGTGTTCTGTTCATGGCTCTACACAAGTTGTTGATGTGCAAAATGGTCAAATGGACGTTTATGAGATAACACCTGAAGAAGCAGGGGTCCAAACTGGTTTATTATCTGACATTCAAGTGAATAGCATAAAGGATAGTGCGCGGCTTATTGAAGATGTATTTGCTGGAACGGCAAATGCTTCAGCTGAGTCCATTGTCATCTTGAATGCAGGTGTAGCTCTATATGCAGCCAATCGAGTCGAATCTATTAAAGAAGGAACCTTACGTGCGACTGAATTAGTAAAGAGTAAGCAAGTAATGTCCTATACAAATGAATTACGCAATCATCGAGAGGCGGGAAGTAAGCATGCTTGAGACGATATTAAAAACAAAGAAACAGGAGATTGATACGTTGTCTATGCCAGCTTATGAGCAGGTAGAGAAACGCTCTCTTTATCAAGCAATCAAACATCCAACAAGAACAGTAGGTCTCATTGCTGAAGTGAAAAAGGCATCGCCTTCAAAGGGTTTAATTCGAGCAGATTTTCACCCAGTTGATATAGCTAAAACGTACGAAGCGGCAGGAGCAGATGCGATTTCAGTTTTGACGGATCAGCACTACTTTAAGGGGCATCGTGATTTTTTAACGGCGATCAAAAAAGAAACATCCATACCGATTATGCGCAAGGATTTTATCATCGATGAGCTCCAAGTGGAGGAGAGTCTACGAATTGGTGCAGATGCCATTTTACTGATCGCTGGTACGGTTCCGGATCAAAAGTTATTTGAACTTTATCAATCTGCTCATGAAAAAGGGATGCAGTGTTTGGTAGAAGTACATGCGGCAAGTGAACTATCGAGCTTGTTATCCGTATTCACACCAGAATTGATTGGCATAAACAATCGAAATTTAAAAACCTTTGAAACATCTCTTTCACAAACAGAAGAGATTGCGAGTCTTGTCCCACAACAGTGTACATTTATTAGTGAGAGTGGGATTCATACTTTTGAAGATGTCACTCGTGTGCAAAAAGCTGGCGCAGGTGGAGTACTTGTTGGGGAATCGTTTATGCGAGCCGAAACACCAAGTATTGGTATTACAAACTTGTTTGGAGAATCAAATGATGAGACCACTTCTTAAATATTGTGGTAACAAGAGTGAAGCAGACCTTGCTGTGACAGTAGCAAGTGAAGCAGACTACCTTGGTTTTGTGTTTGTTCCAGGTACAAAAAGGGAAGTAGATCCAGATCATGTGAAAGCCTGGTTGGACAGAAATCCTGTTTCAGATAAAAAACTAGTCGCTTTATTTGTGAACGAACAATCTGCCACCATTCATGACATATGCAAGAAACTCCCTATTGATGTGATTCAGTGCCATGGCAATGAATCTCCTGAATTCGTGACTGAGATTAAGCGTACGACAGGAAAAAAAGTCTGGAAAGTAATCCATCATCATTCTGAGGGAATGGTTGAGATGCGACGTTATGATGCGATTGCAGACGGATATATTATTGATGCGAAAGTAGAAGGACAATGGGGAGGAACAGGTAAGACATTTGATTGGGATTGTATTCCTGCTTATATCAAAGAAGGGAAACGACAATCCGTTCCTGTATTTATTGCTGGTGGGGTAGATGCGAGTAATATACAAAAACTATCTGACTATGATCCAGATGGAATCGATCTATCGAGTGGGATAGAAATAGATGGTACGAAATCACAACAAGCAATAAAACGCTTAGAGAAGGAGCTGTATAGACGTGACAATTCAATATCCTGATGAAAAAGGGCGCTTCGGTGAGTTTGGCGGCAAATATGTGCCAGAAACATTAATGAGTGTCATAGAAGAATTAGAAGCAGCTTTAGATGAGGCAATGAACGATCAAGATTTTATAGATGAGTATCACGAACATCTACGCGAATATGCGGGACGACCAACGGCACTTTCGTATGCTAAAAATATAAGTGAATCAATTGGTGGGGCTAAGATCTATTTGAAACGTGAAGATCTGTTACATACAGGTGCACATAAATTGAACAACGCCATGGGACAGGCGTTGCTCGCTAAACGAATGGGTAAAACAAAAATTGTCGCAGAAACAGGGGCCGGACAACATGGAGTAGCAACGGCCACCATAGCAGCCCGCTTTGGCCTTGAATGCAAGGTGTTTATGGGAACTGAGGATATCGAACGCCAGTCCTTAAACGTATTCAGAATGGAGCTTCTTGGAGCAGAGGTGATACCAGCTGAATCTGGTAGTCGGACATTAAAGGATGCGACAAATGAAGCGATTCGTTATTGGGTTGCAAATGCTGAAGATACATTTTATTTAATAGGTTCTGTTGTTGGACCTCACCCATATCCGAAAATGGTCCGAGATTTCCAACGAATTATTGGTGACGAAGCAAAAGTCCAGCTTCTAGCAGCTGAGGAGCGTTTGCCTACAGAGATTATTGCCTGTGTAGGTGGTGGAAGTAATGCAATTGGAAGTTTTTATCCGTTTTTAGACGATGATGTGAAGCTGACAGGTGTTGAGGCTGGTGGTTTAGGTGTAGATACAGATCAACATGCTGCAACGATTACAAATGGCACACCAGGGGTCATTCATGGATCACTTACGTATCTCATTCAAGATGAGGCTGGTCAAATTATCGAGCCTTATTCCATTTCAGCTGGACTTGACTATCCAGGTGTAGGCCCAGAACATGCTCATTTAGCGAAAAGTGGAAGAGTCCAATATGAGGCTGTTACAGATCAACAGGCATTAGATGCACTCATCCGATTGTCAAAACAAGAAGGCATTATCCCAGCAATTGAATCAGCACATGCCTTGGCCGTTGCATTTGAGCGGGCTTCGCAGCTTTCACCAGACGATCTTATTTTAGTTTGTTTATCGGGTCGTGGCGATAAGGATGTTCATACGATCCGTAAACATGTGAAGGGAGAGGCAAAAAATGGGCAGTAATCGATTAGAGGCCATGTTACAGCAAGAGCCTAACTTATTCATTCCCTTTATTACCGCAGGAGATCCTACAGGAGAAGCAACGATTGATATTGCGTTAACTTTACAAGAAGCCGGCGCATCAATCCTTGAACTGGGTATCCCTTATTCAGATCCTCTAGCGGATGGACCGACCATTCAGGAAGCGTCAAAGCGTTCTTTAAAAAACGGGATGTCGCTTTCATCGGCTATGCAATTGGTTCCTGCGATGCGAGAACGTGGATTAACTATTCCGGTTATTATTTTTACGTATGTCAATCCACTCCTTCAATATGGAGTAAAACGATTTACAGAAGAAGCGGCATCCCTTGGTATTGATGGGATTTTAGTGCCGGATCTTCCTTTTGAAGAAAGTGACGAGCTCAGTGCCTATTGTGAACAGGAGCAACTATCTCTAATCTCTTTAGTCGCACCCACATCCAAAGAGCGAATCCAAAAAATTGCGGACCGTGCTCAAGGCTTTTTATATTGCGTGTCATCCCTTGGTGTAACGGGAGCGAGGAAAGACCTAGACCCGAGAATTGAAGAATTCTTGAATACTGTAAAAGAAGCAAGTCATGTTCCGATTGCCGTAGGGTTTGGAATTTCAACTTCAGCTCAAGTGAGCACCATTCAAGCTTTGGCTGATGGTGTGGTTGTTGGCAGTGCGCTTGTTCATCAAATCGGTGAGCAGGGAGAAGCCCTTCAAAACGAAGAAACAAAAGAATTAGCGCTTCAACGCATTAAATCATTTGTCAAAGCACTCATTTCGGAGTAACATAGTTTAAGAAGTAACTTAGACGATAAAGAGGTGCACTAATGAAGGCAAAACCACAGCTTTATGGGCTGCCCGCTTACAAGCCGGGTAAACCTATTAGTGAAGTAAAAAAAGAATTAGGTTTAGATGAAGTCATCAAGCTGGCTTCAAACGAAAATCCATACGGATCATCGAAGCTTGCTAAGCAAGCCGTTATTGATGCTGTTATGGATTCAGCGATTTATCCAGATGGCTATTCAAGTGTGTTACGAAACAAAGTAGCTCAACATCTTGGTGTTCAAGAGGAGCAATTAATTTTTGGGAATGGAACAGATGAAGTAATCCAGTTTCTATGTCGCGCGTTTTTAACGCCTTCCGACAATACAGTGACTGCAGATCCAACATTTTCTCAATATAAGCTCAATGCAGCAATTGAAGGGGCAGA
The DNA here is from genome assembly GCF_030813245.1 of Alkalicoccobacillus murimartini. GTDB lineage: Bacteria > Bacillota > Bacilli > Bacillales > Bacillaceae_D > Alkalicoccobacillus > Alkalicoccobacillus murimartini. The sequence goes on from NZ_JAUSUA010000001.1 coordinate 657,821, forward strand.
AATTCGTGAAGTGCCACTAACTGACATGGGTGAACATAACCTAGATGAAATGCTTCAAAAAATTGATGAGAACACTAAAATTGTATGGGTGTGTAACCCGAATAATCCTTCTGGAAACTATATTGGAAAAGACGTGTTTGAGGCATTTCTAAAACAAGTTCCAGAACATGTTATCGTTGCTAGCGATGAGGCATACATCGAATATACGGTGGCTGAGGATTACCCTGATACGATTCCTCTATTAGATCAATACAAAAACTTGGTTGTGCTGCGTACCTTCTCTAAGGCATATGGGCTTGCTTCGTTACGTATTGGTTATGGTGTCGCTTCTCCGGAGATTATTCAGGTTATGGAACCTTTACGTCCGGCCTTTAATACGACCGCATACGCACACACAGCTGCTGTAGCAGCATTAGATGATCAGACATTTGTGCAAGAATCAGCTAAAAAGAACCGAATCGAATTAGAAAAGTACGAAGCGTTCTGTAAAAAACATCAGCTTTTCTTTTATCCATCACAAACCAACTTTATCTTAATTGATGTTGGCATTCCTGGAGATGAGATTTTTTCTTATCTTCTGTCTAAAGGATACATCACGCGTTCAGGGCAAGCCCTTGGTTTCCCAACGTGTATTCGTATTTCAATTGGGACAGAAAAAGAAAACGAAGGGGTTATGCTGGCGTTAAGTGAGCTTTTAAAAGAGCGGTCGGCTTTGACCGAATCATAGGATATAAGTATAAGGTGTTGGAGTGAACGTGATGAAACGAGAAGTATTAATTATTGGCCTTGGTCTAATTGGAGGCTCAATCGCACTAGGTATCCGTAAAGAGCACGATGTGCGGATGGTAGGATTCGATATTAATGATGAGCAGATGAGAATGGCTGTTTCTTTAGGTATTGTTGATGAAAAAGCGACATCATTACGAGAAGCAGTACAAAGCGCAGATCTAATCGTTCTTTCGGTTCCAGTCGCTGCCTCTGAACGTCTACTTGATGAAATGAAGGCTTTTACGTTTAAGCCTGGTGCGATCATGACAGACGTAGGTAGTACAAAACAACAAATATGTGAAAAAGCAACAGAACTAAGCGACAAAGTAGTATTTGTTGGTGGTCATCCTATGGCAGGCTCACATAAAAGTGGTGTGAGTGCTGCCAAGGTTCATTTATTTGAGAACGCATTTTATGTGTTTACCCCTTCATCAGAGCTAGCGCCTGAGGTGATGTCCACCTTAAAGGATTGGCTAAAGGGGACGAGAGCAACGTTTCTTGAAATGACAGCAAGTGAGCATGACGAGATTACGGGAGCCATTAGTCATTTTCCGCATATCATTGCAGCGAGTTTAGTCCATCATGTAGAGTCAGAAGAAAATCGCGATACAAATGTGACAAGGCTTGCGGCTGGAGGATTCCGTGATATTACACGAATTGCCTCTTCTAGCCCCGAGATGTGGCGCGATATATTGCTTCATAACCAGCCAAGTCTTTTGCGTCTCCTGGATGAATGGGATCGTGAAATGCAGCATGTTCGGACACTCCTGGAAACAAAAGATCGTGATGGTATTTTTGATTATTTCCAACGGGCTAAGGATTTCCGTGAAAAGTTACCGGAGCGGAAAAAAGGAGCAATTCCTGCATTTTATGATTTATTTGTAGATGTTCCGGATCATCCGGGGGCAATTTCTGATGTAACAGGAATATTGGCTGATGCAAAAATCAGTTTAACAAACATTAGAATACTCGAAACACGCGAAGATATTATGGGTGTCCTTCGGTTGAGCTTTCGGTCAGAAGAAGATCGTGAACAAGCCAAGGAACAGCTCGGTTATCATACATTCGAAAGTTATATTTGATAAACGGTTCAAAAGATTAATGAAGAGTACTCTTCATTAGTCTTTTTTTTACAAAAAAAAACCTGCAATCGAAGAGCGTAAACGCTTTCAAATGCAGGGACAGCTAATCTGCTGAATTCAATAGTATGGATAGGAGTGGAGAGAAACCATACGCTTAATATTTATTATATAGAAAACGCTTTCATTGTCAATGGATATAGAAAAAAATCATATATTTTTTTGTTCTCTTCTCTTTTAAAAACGCATAGCTTGTCTTAATAAGATGTATACCTCTTAAAGGGAGGCTTTGCTCATGTATTTGCTTACGGATGCATTACGAATTAAGAATCAACAGGTATGCCGACAGTCCATTTTAATTTCAGAAGGTAAAGTGACCTATATCAGAGATCGCATGCCGTATTGGAGAAAGTGGAGAGTCAACGTAAGTAATCTCGTTCTCGCACCGGGCAAGATTGGAACAGATCATCGCATTCTTCAAGAAACGAATCTTAGAAAGCGACAATTGATTGAAGAGGAGTGGCTTAAGCAAGGGGTCACTACATTATCTGTATTTATTGAGGTCAAAAGCGAACGCAGTCTCCCAGTTGTTTATGAAGCAGCTTGTTCCATGATGAAACAGAGTTCACTCGATTATATCCTGGGTATCACGATCCCTATAAGACTTTTGAACCCTTCTCTACTACGCACATGCAAGAGGTTACATATCCCGCTTATTCAAGTTGTTATAGAAACAGATGAGCAGCTGGATCGATTACCTTGGAGCAGATTTGCGGATGCATGTGTTACGTATCCTGTTGTTTTAATTCCAACTCTCCCTACAAATACTAACTACAAAGACGGGTTAGTATTAACGTGGAAAAACAGATGTAGCTCGTTTGGCCTTTCGACGGCTTCGCTACCACGCATTTGGACGAAAGAACTTTTGCAAAAGAGTGGTATCTATCCACTGAAAGGTGAATTATTAGTCGGGAGTGATGCAGATTATCTTTTATACCATCAGCATACGCATCACTATATGAGTAGACAAGCCCGAATGGTTGCGGCAAACGCTGATCTTGATTATGATAGGGATGAACCAGCTGTTGTGATTCAAAGAGGACACATACTAAAAGTGAATGATGAATGTATGCTTAATGAACGTGGAGAACAAATCCTTGTGAAGAAACCAAAACGATTATGTTCTCTCGATTATGCATCTAGTTGTCCAGATCAGCGGCTAGGATTATTGAATACTTTTATTGGAGTTTGACGAACGGAGGATACAGATAGCGAATGACACTTGTTGAAGAAGCAATCCATGCGATCGAAGCAGGAGAAACGGAAAAGGGATTAAAGAAGCTTGAGCAAGCGAGTCACACGGATAATCATGAAGAGAAATTTACGATTGCCGAATTATACTATGAACTTGGGCACTTGAAACGTGCACAATCATTAATGGACGAGCTGTTGTTACTTTACCCTGATGAAGGCAGTTTATCTGTTTTTGCTGCCGAAATGATGATTGATGATGAAAAAGAAGATGAGGCGATTGAGCTTCTTTTAGACATAAAACCATCAGATGAGGCTTTTTTGCAAGCACAGATTCTTTTGGCAGACTTATATCAGATGCAAGCCCTTGATGAAGTGGCGGAGCAAAAGCTCATTGCGGCTAGCGAGCATGCTCCTGACGAAGTCATTATTACTTATGGTTTGGGTGAATTTTATTTGGACCGCGGCGACTATTCAAAAAGCATTCCTTATTTGAAGAAAGCCGTTGCCCAAAGAGATGAGCTTAAAGGAGTGCCTGTTGATTTAAAGCTTGCCGAGGCATTTAGTGCGACCGGTGAATTTGAAGAGGCATTGCAATATTACCAACGAGGCATTGATGATTCCATGACACCTGATGCATTGTTTGGATTTGGATTTACTGCGTATCAAGCGGGCGATACCACATTGGCGATTGAACAGCTGGAGGCTTTAAAGTCGTTAGATTCTGATTTCACTAGCCTTTACCCTTATTTAGCGAAAGCTTATGAAACAGAAAATCGACTTCGTGAAGCGATTGATGTGTTAAAGGGCGGCATGACTGCAGATGAATTTAATGATCAACTTCATTTACTTGCAGGAAAGATTTATTTTAAGCAACAGGATGCGGAGCAAGGTGAACATCACTTACGCCAAGCATTAGCTCTGAACCCCTCAAATATGGAAGCTTTACAAACATTGGCAGCTTACTTAAGACATGATGAGCAATACGAAGAATTACTTGAGCTATCTGCCCATGCACGGTCATACGGTGAAGAGGATGCCATGCTCGATTGGTATGAGGCATTTGCCTTCAGATCAACGGATGAGTATGAAAAAGCATATCCTTTGTATCAGGAGGCTTTAGCAGCATTTTCAGAAGACCCAGATTTTCTAGAAGAATATGCTCATTTTCTGATGGAGTATGGTCTAAGAGATGAGGCGGCTAGTTATTTCAGAAAGCTTATTGAACTGAAACCTGATCGAATGGATATCATTGAGCTACTAGAGGAATTCTAATAATTCAAGTGAAAAAAAAAGGAATTCATTTGTTTTTAGAGAATGTATGTATGAATAGGTGATTTAGCTACTGCTATAAGTGATAAAAGGACCTAATGAATCATTAAAGGAGGATGTGTGGAATGGGTAATACAATTCCAGTTGTTGATAAGAAGGATTTTCTGAAAAGCTTCTTAAAACAGTATGAGCTTAAGCGGCGTGAATGTGCCTGGCTTTTAAACTACCTCATGAGTGATGATAATTTAATGGAAAAGGTTCACTTTATTGAACAGGCTGAACAAACACCAAAAGCTCTTGTCATTTCTGCTCAAGGAATGAGTAGTATTCCTTTTTCATTTCGAAAGCATCAACATGTCACAACAGATGCTGAGAAAGCATTCCATGATATTCGCTTAAATCAAACCGAAGAAATTTTTATTGAGCTTCATTTTAAAGGAGCTCAGTCGTATTCCCTTTATCTAGCTGTGCTTGAAGACAACCCGTACCTGCCTGAGAACCAAAAGAGGGCTGAGGTCTTAGAAAATGAAGCAGACCGACTGCTTTCTCATTCAATGTATACGTTTAACCGTAGCCAGTTGTTGAGTCGAATTGACTGGGCATTAGATACAAGGAATCAACCTTTATTTAATCAATACTCGGAAGAATTGCGTTTATTAGATAAACGACAGCATAGAACGTAGAAGGCTCATACACGAGCCTTCTATTTTTACGTGAAGGAGAGAAAAAACATGAAATGGAATACACGAGACATTACGAAATACCAAAAAGAAAAAAAGTATGTAGATACGGTCCTAATCCCTCTCTTACCCATGACTCTGCAATCTGGTCTTAGCCGTGCAGTGACAGCGAGTGAGTATACTCAAGCCATTTCCGATGAGCTTGAACGTGTGTATCAAGGCAGACTCATTATAAGCTTGCCATTTACATATCAATCTAGCAAACCAATTGAACAAAACAAAATTCTACTTAATGAGTGGGTGGAGGAATGGCGAAAAGATGGAATCAAACACGTCATTTTACTAACCAGTGATAGTGTATGGAGAGAATGGGATAGTGAGTCAACGGCAGTGATGATATGGCTTCCGGCTGTTCAACTACATACGATGAATCAATCTGATCGAAAACAAATGTGTTCAGAAATTGTTCAAGATCTTTCCCCAATATTCGCAAAAGAATGGTCTTAAAGTCATGTTTTATATGAAAACGGAACCAATCCTCTCACTAAGAGATATTGCGCATTGATACGGGTTGTAGTATCATTACATTGTCCTAGTATTATTTAGTTTTATTGTCCAATGATTGGGCTTACAATCTGTTGGTAGGAGGGAGAACCGTGAGCGAGAAAGAGCATAAAGTGTCTAGACGACAATTTTTGACGTATACGCTTACAGGTGTGGGTGGATTCATGGCAGCAGGAGCTTTGATGCCAATGGTACGATTTGCCCTTGATCCGGCTTTAAAGGCAAGTGCGCAATCAGATATGCATTACGTGTGTGATCTGGATGACTTGACTGATGAACCGCAACGATTTGTTTTTTCGTATGATCAAGTAGACGCCTGGTATGAGTCAGAAGTGCAACACGAAGCGTACATATTTAGACAAGGTGATGAAGTTATCGCCTTATCCTCTTCCTGTACACATTTAGGCTGTACCGTAGCCTATCAGGAAGATCAAGGAGAGTTTTCTTGTCCTTGTCATGGCGGCAGATTTGAGAAAGACGGTAATAATTTACCAAACCTGCCTCCACAGAGACCTTTAGATCGATTTGACGTATTAGTTGAGGATGGACGAGTTTCGGTAGGACAAGTGAATCAGCAAACTTAGTGGGAGGCGTAGTAGATGCTTCAAAAAATTTATGATTACGTTGATGAACGTCTTGATATTACGCCAATGTGGCGAGATATCGCTGACCATGAAGTGCCTGAGCATGTCAATCCTGCTCATCATTTCTCAGCATTTGTTTATTGTTTCGGTGGATTGACATTCTTTGTAACAGTTATTCAGATCTTATCTGGTATGTTTTTAACCATGTATTATGTTCCCGATATTATTAATGCGCATGCTTCTGTTTATTATTTGCAAAATGAAGTAGCGTTTGGTGTCATCGTTCGAGGAATGCACCATTGGGGAGCCAGTCTTGTTATTGTTATGATGTTTTTACATACCTTACGTGTGTTTTTCACCGGTTCGTATAAGAAACCGCGTGAGTTAAACTGGGTAGTAGGTGTACTAATCTTTTTTGTTATGCTGGGACTAGGTTTCACAGGCTATTTACTTCCATGGGATAACAAAGCATATTTTGCAACCGTTGTTGGATTGCAAATTGCTGAAAGTGTTCCGATTATTGGAGATTTTACCAAGACCTTACTTGCAGGTGGAGAAATAATTGGCGCTGCAACATTAACTCGTTTTTTTGCCATTCATGTATTCTTTCTACCGGCAGCACTTCTTGGCTTGCTAGGAGCTCACTTCTTTATGATTCGTAAACAAGGGATCTCCGGACCGTTATAAGAAATTAAAACATGTGATTCATGGCAAAAGGAGGGGACAAGATGCATCGAGGAAAAGGAATGAAATTTGTTGGGGATTCCCGAGTGAAAGAAAATGGGAGAAAGCCAAATATTCCAAAGGATTACTCGGAGTATCCGGGTAAAACGGAGGCATTCTGGCCCAACTTTTTACTTCGTGAGTGGATGGTAGGTGCGGTATTTTTAATGGGTTATTTGTGCTTAACAGTAGCACATCCTGCTCCATTAGAAGGACTAGCTGACCCTACAAACTCTGCTTACATACCACTACCTGACTGGTATTTCTTATTTCTATACCAGTTATTGAAGTACACGTATGCTTCTGGTGATTACAATGTTCTTGGGACCGTTATTATTCCAGGTGTTGCATTTGGAGCTTTACTATTAGCTCCGTTTCTTGATACCGGAAAAGAACGTCGTCCGTTAAGAAGACCTATCGCTTCATCCATGATGCTACTAGGTACGATTGCTACTATTTTCCTTACGTGGGAAGCGGTTGACCAGCATGACTGGGTGGCGGCAGCTCAACAAGGACAATTAATGGAAGAAGTCGATGTAGATATTAATATGGAAGCTCAAGGCTATGAGATTTATAGTAGCCAAGATAGTTGTATCATGTGTCATGGTGAGACCTTGTCAGGCTCCGAAATGGGACCTAATCTTCTTGAGACTGAAAAAACAGTAGAAGAAGTGATTGAGGTCATTCACAATGGCCAAGGTGCTATGCCAGCTGATCAATTTGAAGGCTCTGAAGAAGAGCTTGAAATTTTAGCTGATTATATCGCAAACCATGGTCAAGTCGAATAAGCACGAAATAAAAGATGTCTAAACAGTCCATATTCAGGTAAACTGTCAAAAGGTTCGTCCTTTTGCAGTCTATCTGTCCTGTGGAGTATGTTAGACATTTTTTTGTGGTAAAGAAAGAAGGTATAAACATGTTCATTCCTTGGCTCTCTTATTTTCGTAAGCCTTATGTTCTGGTATTGCTTCTACTTATTAACGTTCCAGGGACGATCTATGGGTACATTTGGTACTGGAATCAACTAAAAGCAACGCCTTGGTACTTTGTACCTTTTGTTCCGGATAGTCCGACAGCTAGTTTGTTTTTTGTGTTTGTGCTCATTGCCTTTTTGATGAAAAAAAATTGGCCTCTTATGGAAGCACTAGCGGGTGTGACATTAATAAAGTACGGAATCTGGGCAGTTGTGATGAATAGCTCTGCCGTTTTTGCAGGAGCACAATTGACCTCAGATATTATAATGTTGAATCTTTCCCATGCAGGTATGGCTCTGCAGGCACTTATCTACGCCCCATATTTCCGAATAAAACCTTGGCATCTTGTGGTTGCGCTTCTTTGGACAGTACATAATGACATCATTGATTACGTGTTTCATATGTTTCCTTGGCTGTCTCCGGGGTTAATGCCTTTCCTGCCTCAGATCGGGTACTTTACCTTTATGCTTGGATTATTTTCTGTTGGATTGATGTATTGGTTGTGTTTAAAGCGTAATCGCTTGGTTCTGACGATATAATGTCCTCATTATCCTTTCTTCCAGGTCTACTCTTGTCCTGATTTTCATAGGATGCAAGTAATGGAGGAGGGATCGTATGCGATTTCTAATGGTGGTTATAGTAAGTGTGCTCTGTTTATTTTGGCCACATGAGGTAATTGGGCAAAAGGATCATAGCGGGTCGGATGTGAATCAGACGGCTGATCTAGTGCTGCAATTAACGAAACAGGGTGATTTTGCTGAAGCCAATCAATTACTTGAATCAATTACGTATACATGGGAAGAACAATCTACTAACATGCAACCTTTTTTTACAACTGAGGCAGAGCAGTCTGTTCTACTTACGTTACATCAGGCCAAGCTAGCTCTTCAGTCATCAGACATGGAAGAGTCTGAGCGGATTGATCGTGTTACGTCGTTTCGTCTCACTTTAGATGCTGTAACAAATGACAGTCAACCCCTATGGTTGTTTAGTGAAACTTCTTTGCTAAAGGCCGCAGATGAGCTAGGAGAAGCGGCACTTTTGGAAACACCTGAAGGTTTTTATTATCAATTAAATGAAATTAACAGGCAATATCAAGTCATTCGCCCTGCTGTTACAATCCAAGCAACAAGCGACCTCTACTTACTTGATCAACAATTGGATGTATTTCTTTCATCCAAAGAACAAGTAGATAGCAATGTGCGAGCTGCTTATGCAGTACAATTAAAGGAAGATATTGAAACAATGTATGAGGATTATAATAAAGACGAGGCAGATCCTTCATTGTTTTGGATTATGTTCACAATAGGTGGCATGATTCTTTTCTCACTATCCTACGTCGGTTGGAGAAAATATCGAGCGAGTCAGGTGAAAGAACGAGAAAAGGAAAATTCATGACAATTATGTGAACAAAATCTTGATATGACGGTAGCTTAAAGCGTATACTTTGACTTTTCCTGACGTTTTAAGTACACTCATAAAAAGATTAAAAGTTGAGGTGAGCTGTTCATGTCATTAATATTTCTTATTTATTTTGCTTTGTTACTGATTATCCCTATCGTAGCGAGCAGTCGAGTAAAAAAAGCGTATAACAAATATTCTAAAATCCGTAACTCATCAGATATGACTGGAGCAGAAGTAGCCAGAAAAATCCTTGATGATAATGGATTATATGATGTGGGAGTAGAAGAAGTAAAAGGACAACTCTCGGATCATTATGACCCACGTTCTAAGACGGTTCGTTTATCTTCTGAGAACTATCATAAGCCGTCCGTTGCAGGTGCAGCCATTGCGGCCCATGAAGTGGGTCATGCCATTCAGGATGCTGAGAACTATTCATTCTTGAATTTCCGAAGTGCACTTGTCCCGTTTGCAAGCTTTGGTTCAAATGCATCATTTTTCTTTATCATTGCAGGTATACTCTTTACTTCGCAAAACCTAATTTTAGTCGGAATTGTCTTTATGGCTGTAGCCGTATTATTCCAGCTGGTCACATTGCCTGTTGAGTTCAATGCGAGTAGCCGGGCGATGGGGCAAATGGTTTCATCAGGCATTATTCGTAATAACGAAGAACGCGAAACCAAAAAAGTATTAGATGCGGCCGCTATGACTTATGTAGCAGGTGCATTAGTAGCCCTTCTTGAGCTAGCTCGTTTTGTCTTTATGTTTCTTGGTATGAACGACGATTAATACTGGGACATAATTATTCGATGATATCGCAAAAGCTAAACTTTGCTAAGTTGTCAGAAACTAAAACCAGCTCCGGACATACTCGGAAAGCGGAGTGTATGTCCGGAGCGATAGCCTCACCACAAAAACCCGAATCATTATGCGAATTTAACAGCATAATGATTCGGGTTTTTAGATAGCAAAAATTGTTCTGTCCTAGCTTTTTTATAGATGTAATGGTTTTTTGTGTTCGTCTAGTGTAAAGCCCTCACCACTCACATCGGTGACATTGCTGATTGTCACAAAGGCATGTGGATCAATTCGATGAATCAAGGATTTAAATCGAGTTAATTCGTTTCTCGCCACTACACAGTATAATACATCCTTTTCAGAGCCAGTGAATGACCCTTTTCCTTTTAATGAAGTAGCACCACGACCCATTTCACGAAGGATGGCTTCTGAGATATCGGGAATGTGCTCAGAGATAATAAATGCGGCCTTCGCAGAGTAAGCCCCTTCTTGAATAAAATCAATCACACGTGCCGCGATAAAAACAAGCACAAGCGTATACATGACTTCTCGATAATCAATGTACAGCAAAGAAACCGCAATAACACAAGCATCAAACATAAACATTGTACGCCCTATGCTCCATCCAAAATAGCGTAAACAAAGCTTGGCGATGATATCTACACCACCTGTAGTTCCTCCGTAACGAAAGACTAATCCAAGTCCAACTCCAATAAAAACACCGGCAAACAAAGCCGCAAGTGTAAGGTCATTATGCAATGGAACAGAAATAATAGGAAAACGCTGAAATAAATCAAGAAACACAGATACGGAAACAGTTCCGATGATGGTATAAATAAATGCGGTGCGACCAAGTAGCTTCCAGCCTATTAAAAATAATGGAATATTTAATAGCAGGTTCGAAATAGCTGGATTAAATTGAAAAGCAAAATACAGGATGAGCGTTATGCCAGTAAAGCCACCATCGGCTAAATTGTTCTCCATATTAAAATATACGAGGCCAAAAGACATAAGTGCTGCTCCAAAAATTACAAATATACTATTGCGAATATGCTGATACATGTCAACTTTACCTCCCTTACCATCATTACTGTATAAGACACGTAACAAAAAAGCCAGCTTCTTTTCATCCTTAGTATGATCAAACATGCAAGAAGGTTTCCGAACATAGGATGGAAGTAGAAGAGGAGTTGGTCATAATGAGGAGAAACGGTTCGTTAATTGGTATTCTGTTGGTTAATTGTTTAGCTCTTGCCTTAGTAATCATGCTTGCCATCGCTAAATGGGGTGTGGCGGATAAACAAACGGTACTCCTAGTGATGATCGGTTGTTTTGTATTGGGCATATGGAATGCCGTGGCTCTGATCGATTCAATTTTATCGATTAGAAAAAAGCAGTAACTGATGTAGTCTATTTCAATTACATGTCAATCATATGTCATTTTAAAGTAAATGATAGGAAAAGGGTTTTAGTATGTGTATAGTTGGGAAATAAATGGTTAAACGATCATATGAGAAAAGAGGTTAGTGAAAGTGGACAATTTTTTATCGGTTGATGTATTAAGAGAAGCATACAGACAAGCCCTTCTTGAAAACCATAATGAAGATTTTATCCATTTAATTAGAGACGAACTCATAAAAAAAGAAACCGACTCATCCAAAAAAACACTTTTGAAGATCAATCGTTTAATTGGACATCGTGAATATTAACTTACTTACATACATAACACATATGCTTACCCACCTGCCAGGTCTAATGAGTTTGAATTCTGGTAGGTTTTTTGTGTTGTTTGAATTTTATTTGTAGATGTGAAACACTTTCAATTGCGAAATGGTGTACCATTCGCTAACATGGTATTACAACCTTGCTATTTCTGAGGCTTATTATATTTTATGATCTTGATATAAAGAAGGGTGATACATATGAAAGAAATTACACTAATCATAGCTGGACCAAGAGGTAACATGGGTAAAGAAGCTGTAAAATTAGCAGAGCAAACACCACATTTTAAGCTTCTTGCTGTTGTAGATACAAAAAATGAAGGTAAGCGCTTGCGAGATATTTCAGACATGCCTGCCTTAGACATACCGGTTTATACAGATCTTGAGAAATGCTTTACGGAACAGAAACCAGATGTTTTGATTGATTTAACTTCACCTGAATCAGGCCGTGTCCATTTAGAATTAGCATTAGATTATGGAGTTAGACCTGTTATTGGAACGACCGGTTTTAGCCAAGAAGACATTGAGAGACTTCGTGCGAAAGCAGAAGAAAAAGAAGTAGGCGCTATTATTGCTCCTAACTTTGCAATTGGGGCAATTCTCATGATGAAATTCGCGCAAACAGCAGCTCGTTATATGCCGGATGTTGAGATTTTGGAAATGCACCACGATAAAAAACTTGACGCACCATCTGGTACAGCTCAGAAAACAGCACAACTGATCTCTGAGGTTAGAGAAGCCAAAAAACAAGGTCATCCTGAGGAAACTGAAGATCTCCCTGGTGCACGCGGAGCTGAAGTAGAGGGTATGCGTATTCATAGTATTAGATTACCTGGACTTGTAGCACATCAAGAGGTTCTTTTCGGCGGGCCTGGACAAACATTAACGATCCGACATGACTCCATTAATCGTGCGTCCTTTATGCCTGGAGTTCGTTTATCAGTTGAGACTGTTCTTTCATTAAAAACACTCGTATATGGGTTAGAACATATTATTGATTAGAGGAGAATGGATATGAGAATTGCATTAATTGCCCATGATAAGAAGAAAAAAGATATGGTAGAATTTTCGGTAGCTTATAAGGACATTCTCGCTAAACATGAGTTATATGCAACAGGAACAACCGGCACAAGAGTTTCTGAGGCAACAGGCCTACATGTGACACTATTTAAGTCAGGCCCGTTAGGCGGAGATCAGCAGATCGGGGCCCGTGTTGCAGAAAACCTTTTTGATCTTATAATTTTTCTTAGGGATCCACTGACAGCTCAGCCGCATGAACCAGATGTCACAGCTTTGGTTAGACTGTGCGACCTGCAAGCTGTTCCATTAGCAACCAACCTAGGTACGGCAGATATTTTAATAAAAGGGTTGCAGAATGGTGATTTTAAATGGCGTGAAGTCGTACATGAAGAGGAAGAGAAAGATGGAAAAGCTTGATATTCTTGCATTTGGTGCCCACCCAGATGACGTAGAGATTGGGATGGCCGGTACACTGGCTATGTATGCCTCTATGGGCAAACGGGTAGGGATCTGTAATTTAACGAAGGCGGAATTATCTTCAAATGGTACAGTTGAGATTCGCCAAGAAGAAGCAACTGAAGCAGCAAAACTGATGGGGCTCTCTGAACGAATTCAGCTTGATTTATTTGATCGAGGGCTGCAAGACCTAACGCCAAGAGATATGGCTAAAATTACATCCGTGATCAGGAGGTATAAACCAACCATTGTGTTTGCACCAGGTAGCCCGGATCGCCACCCAGATCATGGTCATGCAGGACGTCTTGTTCAAGAAGCGGTTTTTAATGCGCGAATTCACAAATACCAATGTGACGAACATCTTTCATCTCACAAAGTAAGAGATGTATTTACATATTATATTAATGGTCTTAGTCAACCTGATTTTGTGATAGACATTTCAGAGTGGAAAGAGGTAAAAAGAAACGTTTTGAGTGCTTATCGCAGTCAATTTGAATCATCGGGTACCTCAGTTAAAACCCCACTTAACGTAGATTATTTGAGCAGTGTAGAGGCACGAGACAAAGTATTTGGCACTCAAGCCGGCGTGCAAATGGCAGAGGGCTTTCAAACGACAAAACCACTTGTTGTAGCTAATTTACTGGAAGGGACTATCTTATAACATGTACTATCGAATTGGAATAAGCTGTTATCCAACGGTTGGTGGCTCTGGTGTGGTCGCAACTGAATTAGGAAAACAGCTCGCTGAAAAAGGGCATGAAGTTCATTTTATTACATCAAGTGTGCCTTTCCGTCTTGACCGCGTGTACCCAAATGTTTTTTATCATGAAGTAGAAGTTAATCAATATGCCGTATTCCAACACCCTCCTTATGACTTGACTTTAGCTAGTAAAATGGCAGAAGTGATTGATCGGGAGAAACTAGATATTTTGCATGTACACTATGCTGTGCCACATGCGATTTGTGCCATTCTTGCAAAACAAATGGCTACGCATCCTGTTAAAATCGTGACGACGTTACATGGGACGGATATTACAATTCTTGGTGTGGATCGGTCTTTAAAGTCACTAATAAAATATGGAATTGAGGCTTCTGATGCTGTCACAGCTGTATCAAATGATTTGATTCGCCAAACGGAAGAGCTCGTCCAAACCTCAAAAGAGATACATACTGTCTATAATTTTATTGATGAACGGTACTACCGGCCTGTAGAGACAGGGGACTTGAAAAATCGATATGGCATCAACGAGGATGAGGCTGTCTTTATCCACATTTCTAATTTTCGACCTGTGAAACGAATACAAGATGTGATTAAAAGCTTTGCTCTGATTAAGCAATCGCTGAGAGCTAAGTTGTTATTGATTGGTGATGGTCAGGATCTACCAGCTGCAAGAGAGTTAATTAGGAAATTAGAGCTTGAGGAAGAAGTGCTGGTGTTAGGTAGTCAAAAGCATTTAACAGAGTTACTATCGATCAGTGACATTATGCTGCTCTTAAGTGAAAAAGAGAGCTTTGGACTTGTCGCTTTAGAAGCTATGGCCTGTGGTGTACCGGTTATTGGTACGAATATTGGTGGGATTCCGGAGGTCATCATAGATGGTGTGAGTGGATACCTTTGTGAGGTTGGTGACACAGAAGCTGTGGCAAAGAAAGCCGTTGAATTGATCGAGGATCGAGAGACTCATGAGCAATTTAAGGAAGCGGCTAGGGCACATGTCATTAAACGATTTAATGCAGACAAAATCGTCTCAGAATATGAGGATGTATATAGGCAAGTGCTTGAAGAGAAATGAGGGAATCACTTGGAACGAACCGTTATAGATGAAGCGAGTCAAATAATCCAAAGATTAAATGAAGATGGATACCGCGCTTATTATGTTGGAGGAGCTGTTCGTGATGAATTACTAGATCGTCCCTCATCTGATATAGATATCACAACATCTGCAAAACCGAATGAGATTTGTCTGTTGTTTCCACGTGCTCACCAAATGAATACAGAACATCAAACGGTGTTGGTTCGTTCTGGAGGATACTCTATTGAAGTGACTACCGAGCGAGGAGATTCATTGGTTGCAGATTTAAGTCATCGTGACTTTACAATTAATGCGATGGCTAAGTCTGCAGATGGTAAATTAATTGATCCTTTAAATGGTCAAAAAGATTTGCAACAAAAGGTGATACGTTCCGTTCATCCTGATAAGCGTATTCTCGAAGATCCACTGCGTATGCTTCGAGCGATTCGTTTTGTAAGTGAACTTAACTTTCAACTAGATAAACAACTACTAAACGCAATCAAGCAGCATGCCTATTTACTTGAGCAGGTTGCCCAGGAACGAGTCATACAGGAATGGGAAAAGCTTTTAAAAGGAGCATTTGTTCAACAAGCTTTTCAATTTCTAAAACGAAGTACGTTATATCGTTTTTTCCCAGGCTATCCTTTGTCTGAAAATGAAATCACTAAGCTATTGATGATGCCTGTGATAGATCGGGAGGCATCATCAGCATTTAGATGGGTACTATTCTATGTATGGATAGGAAGAGAAACAGATGAATCGGTAGGTAGACTGCTTTTATCCAATGAATTAAAACGACAAATCAAGAACCGACTACGCATGTTTCGTCATCGCAAGGACAAAAACATAGATGATTGGATGTTATATCAGTACGGACTCGAGACCACACGTGATGTAGAACACATTAGACACTTAATGGGGCTTGAACATGAACAACATGCTGACGTAGAAAAACGTTTTGATGCTCTTCCAATAAAAAGTCGGAAAGACCTTTGTGTGACAGGGGTAGACTTAATGACCGCACGGCAAAAGTCAGCGGGGCCTTGGATTAAAGAAGAACTTGAGTCGCTCGAAAAGCAAGTCATTAACCGAGAAGTAGGGCATTCAAAGCAAGATCTGCTTATGTGGTTAGAAAGGAAGGGGCATAATGAGGAATAAGCTTGTGCAGAAATTAGTTGAACACCAAGGTACATTTATTTCAGGAGAATCGTTAAGTCAGTCTCTTGGTGTATCCAGAACAGCTGTGTGGAAGCAAATGGATGCATTAAAAAAAAGCGGATATCAGATTGATTCTGTCCCTAAAAAAGGGTATCAACTCATTGCTCGACCTAATGGAATCCAAGAGCATGATATCCACTTATATGTGCAGACAAAGAGATTAGGCCACACTGTAACGTATTACGATTCTGTCCCAACCACTCAAACCTTGGCACATGAATGGGCAGAAGGTGGCGCAAAAGAGGGTCATCTTATCGTAGCTGACGAACAGACGGGGGGACGCGGAAGGCTTGGGCGAAACTGGCACTCAACATTTGGTACAAGCATCTCAATGAGTTTGATCCTGCGCCCGAAGTTATCTCCACAACAAACGCCTCAACTGACACTTGTGGCGGCCGTTGCTGTGACTCGAGCTATAGAGAAGGTCACCCAATTAAAAGCGGACATTAAGTGGCCAAATGATATCTTAATCAAGGGTAAAAAACTCGTAGGGATTTTAACTGAGATGCAATCAGAACCCGGTCTCGCTAAAGTAGTGATACTTGGTATTGGAATAAATGCGAACCAAAGCGAAGATGAGCTAAGTCACGACGAGCGGAATCAAGCAACTTCGCTTAAGGTAGAATCAGGATTGGAAACCAATCGTGCGCAACTGATCGCAACAGTACTTGAAGAATTTGAATGGTTATATGATACGTATCTTGAAAAAGGGTTCTCTGAGATCAAATTATTATGGGAAGCTCGTTCAATAAGTATTGGGAAGAAGCTAAAGGCACAAACGATTAACGGAACGGTAACAGGTATGTCTACAGGTATAACAGCAGAGGGCGCTTTGCTTTTGGAGGATGACGAGGGGATTGTGCATACGATCTATTCTGCAGACATTGACCAAGCATAAGGGTAGTCGATTTCCCTTTTATTTGCTATACTTCAAGCAACGGATTGTATTATCTTCGTATAAACAATACCGTGTTATGTATAAGATCAACTGCTTAAACTGCCTTGATCCAAATGGACAGGGACGGAAGGAATAAATAGGCTGTCATCACTGTGTAAGGTTAGTGTGTTTGACATGCCCTCACCCTTCTTTCTCCAGGCAGAGAAGGTTTTTTTGCATGGGAACATGCAGAGAGGGGAGAAGATCGTGAAAACAACAGCAGATTTTATGAAACGAAAGCAGACAAATGAACCGATTACGATGGTTACAGCCTACGATGCTCCATCTGCAAAATTAGCTGAGTCAGCTGGATTGGATGCTATTTTGGTAGGAGACTCATTAGGAATGGTTGTACTAGGGTATACATCTACCATCCCTGTTACGGTTGATGATATGGTATTGCATACAAAAGCGGTACGACGTGGTGCACCGAACACGTTTGTTGTGGCTGATTTGCCTCATCTTAGCTACCACGGCAGTTTTGACGCGACCTTGTCAAATGTCCGTAGACTTGTGCAAGAAGCTGGAGCGGACGCTGTAAAGCTTGAAGGCGGTGCAACGGTTTGCTCAGAAATAAAAGCATTGACGGAAGCTGGAGTACCGGTAATGGGACACATAGGTCTTACTCCTCAGTCAGTAGCGGTTATGGGCGGCTATAAAGTGCAAGGCAAAGATCGAGAAAGTGCTCGTAAATTGATTGAAGAGGCTAAGGCAGTAGAGAAGGCAGGTGCATTTAGTCTTGTGATTGAATGTGTGCCAGCCGAGCTAGGCAAGCTGATATCAGAACAAGTAACGATTCCTGTTATAGGTATTGGAGCTGGAGTCGATACAGATGGTCAAGTACTTGTCTATCATGATCTAATTGGATACGGAGATGTACATGTGCCGAAATTTGTGAAAGCATACACCAATGTAAGTGAACAGATTCAACAGGCACTTGAGTCGTACCATGATGAAGTAAAGAGACGTCAATTTCCAACTGAGGCGCACAGTTTTACGGTGAAAGAAGACGTACTGCAAGGATTATATGGGGGCAAAATTGATGAAGACAACTAATGCTACACATCAAATTCAAACCATAGCACAGATTCAAGCTGTTCTCGCTAATGAGCGTAGTCTTGGCCGAAGTATTGGCTTTGTTCCCACAATGGGTGCACTACACGAAGGTCATCTATCACTGATCGAACAAGCCCGAAAGGATCATGATGTGGTGGTCGTTAGCATCTTTGTTAACCCGCTTCAATTTGGCGAAGGGGAAGATTTTGAAACGTACCCTCGCGATATTCACAAAGACCAAGAAACATGTCAGGAAGCTGGAGTCGATTATGTCTTCTATCCCTCCGTTGAAGAGATGTATCCTGACGTTGCATCAGTAGAATTAAAAGTAGTTCAAGGCGTAGATGTATTATGCGGAAAAAGCAGACCTGGTCACTTTGATGGCATGGCAACCGTTGTCTTAAAGTTGTTTCATATAATTCAACCAGATACAGCGTATTTCGGACAAAAAGATGCCCAACAGGTGGCGGTTGTGAAACAAATGGTTAAAACCCTTGCTGTTCCAGTATCTATTCATGCTTGTCCAACCGTACGAGAGAGTGACGGGTTAGCTAAAAGCTCAAGAAATGTTTACTTAACGGCTGAAGAGAGAAAGCAAGCGCCTATGCTATATCAGTCACTTCTCGACGTGAAACCACTGGCACTCTCTGGGGCACAACGAGATGAATTAATCTCGTTTGTTCGAGATCGGATATCTACTATCTCAAGTGGAGAGATTGATTACGTGGACGTACTTTCTTACCCTAAGCTGGAAGCGGAAGCATCGCTTTCTGGTACGATCATTATAGCTTTGGCTTATCAATTCAGCAGGGCACGATTAATTGATCATATTCTAATCGAAGTTTAAAGGAGACTTTATTAATGTTTGTAACTATGATGAAATCGAAAATCCATCGTGCAACGATTACGGAATCGGACTTAAATTATGTTGGGAGTATTACCATTGATGAGGACATCATGAAAGCTGTGAACATCCTTGAGAATGAAAAAGTACAGATTGTAAATAATCATAATGGAGCCAGGTTCGAAACCTATGTAATTAAAGGTGAGGCAGGTAGCGGGCAAATATGTGTCAATGGTGCAGCAGCTCGACTTGTGCAGCCGGGGGACACGATTATCATTATTGCTTATGCAATGATGGAGGCAGCAGAAGCAAAAGAATTTCATCCTCAAGTTGCCATTATGAATCAAGATAACCAGATTGATCAATTGCTTGGTACAGAACCAGCTTATACCGTATTATAAAACGCATAAAACCCCTCATCCGTTGCACACTGAGTAAAAAGAACGGGAGAGGGGTTTTTGTATGGAGAAATGGCTTGGAGAATGGGAAGCAATGTACAAAGAGGTCTGCGAGCTTATCACAAAGGGTGAACACAATGAAATGTTGACGGCTGTAGAACAATTGGAGCAGCAATCAGCGACTTTGCTTGATCTGTGGACGCTAATGGATGAAAAGTTAATTGATTTAAAGCAATACGTTGAAACGTTTGAAGCGCATGATGATTCTGTTTATCATTCAATAGGGACAGAATGCTTTGAACAAAATCAAATCAAACGAGCGACCATTTGTCTCAGTTCAGAGAAAGCCAATGGCCAATCTGAGGAATGGCGACGATTGTTTCTTGCGTATGCGTATTTAATGAGTGGAAAGAAAGATGAGACAGTGGAGCAGTTCATCTATTTGATTCAGACGGCTAAGCAAGCAAGTGTAAAACATTTCAGCTACGCGGGATTAGGATGTTATTATACAGTGAATGGGCAAGTGGACCGTGGTGCTGAATTATTTGAACAAGCAAAATCTCTAACACCGACCTCAGATGTCGTGTATAATTTAGGTGTATGTTACTATTTATCTGGGGCGTTTCATTTGTCTGCTGAACACTTTGAATTGTATGCGAAGCATGTTGATCAAGATGCAGAGGCGATTTGCTTTCATGGCTTGGTCAGAATGAAGCTTAATCAAAGTCATCAGGCAAGAACATTATGGACACAAGCTTTAAGCTTATATGAACAACCTGAGGAATTAACCAGGCTTGCCTTATTATCAGAGTGGTATGGTCACCATGAATTGGCTGTATGCTGTTACCAAAAAGCATTAACTAAAGGGGCAGACCCTACTCAGATGGAGCATGGGATGGCTTGGAATTACGCTTTAGGTGATAAGTTGCAAGAAGCTTGGCCAATTTTTAATCGCCTCATAAAAGAACAACCTAACAATCTGCACATTAAGCGGTCACTATATCATCTTGGCCGTCTCTTTGAAGAAAAACAAAGAACGTGAAGAAAATAGAAAATAAGCAGCAATTGTAGATGGTAAATAGAGGTGAAAAATGAGTAAGAAATACGTTGTACTAGATCTTGAAACGACGGGTCATTCTGTTGCAAAAGGGGACCGAATGATACAAATTGGTGCTGTCAAATTACAGGATGGAAAAATCGTCGATCGATTTGTTACATTCATTAATCCAGAGCAGCCCATCAGTTCATTCATTCAAGAATTGACCGGTATTTCTGATGAGGATGTTAAAGATGCTCCTCTGTTTCGTGATGTCGCTTCAGAACTACTTGATTTTATGAATGACTGTGCGTTTGTGGCACACAATGTACAGTTTGATTGGGGGTTTCTCTCTAATCAATTAAAGATGGAAGGCTATGTTGTTCCAAAGACCGCTATATACGATACGGTAGAGCTCTCTCGAATTCTCATGCCTAAAGAAGAAAGCTACAAATTAGGTATGCTTGCTGAACAAATGGGCTTTACGCATGATCGTCCCCATCAAGCAGACAGCGATGCAGAAGCAACAGCAATGATTTTTCTGCACGTCTTAAAAAAACTAAAAGAGTTGCCTCTTTTAACGCTGCAGCAGTTATTGCCGCTAAGTAAACGATACAAAAGCCATATACAAATAGATATTCAAGATTTAATTACAGATAAATTAAAAACAGGGGACACCGGTGAGAAAGACTACGATTGTTTTCGTGGGTTAGCCTTAAAACATAAGCCGCAAGAACCCGAGGAAGAAAAAATCGATCAGTCAGCTGTTGATGAGGCGCGAGAATCATTTTTACAAACAGGAGAAGCTTTGGCGACAGCGATTCACCAATATGAACATCGTAAAGGCCAGCAACAAATGATTCACTCGGTTTACCAAGCCTTTTCTCAAAATGAGCATGCAATGATTGAAGCGGGTACTGGCACTGGGAAAAGTTTAGCCTATCTCATACCTTCTGCATTTTATGCGTATGAAAGTAAAAAACCAGTTGTAATTAGTACTCAAACCATTCCATTACAAGATCAACTTCTTTCTCGTGATGTGCCATTACTACGTAAAATTTTGCCTTTTCCAATTCGATTTACGTTGTTAAAAGGGAGAAGTCATTATTTGGACCTTCGAAAATTTGAATTGAGTTTAGAGTCAAACCTCGACCAATCTTATGATGTGATTTTAAGCAAATCCCAAATTTTAATATGGTTAACTGAAACTGAATTTGGTGACATCGAAGAATTGAATTTACCTTCTGGAGGAAGAAGCCTATGGTATGAAATCCAAAGTGATGCTGCCTCAGATTTAGGTAGATACAGTCCATGGTTTTCTCGTTGTTTTTATCATCGTGCAAGAAAAAGAGCGCAAGAAGCACATGTGATTATTACCAATCATGCATTGCTATTAACGGACCTAGTACATAATCAGCCTTTATTACCATCATATAGTCATGTGGTTATGGATGAAGCCCATCACTTGGAAGATACTGCGAGTGAACGTTTAGGCTTAAAGTCAGATTATCTATCGTTTGCTTTTCTCCTACAAAGACTAGGTGATACGAGTGATGAAGGGATTCTCTATAAGATGGCTTCGCTCGCAAAAAAAGCGGGTCACGAGTCAACTAAGTGGGCAGAGTGTGCTGAAGAACTTGCTGAGGCGAAGGATGAGCTGGATGAATTATTCAGGATGATTCACGCCTATGCTCTTCAAGCAAAAAAACGAGCCTCGTCAGATACTGGTCGTGCGCGATATGCCTATAAGGCTTTTGAAGAAACGGGTGAACTTTGGTCAGCTATCATTGAATGTGCTATGCGTGTTCATGCGTCTCTATCCGGTGTATGCCTGCAATTGGCGTCTCTTATCGCTCCGATGGATGACGGTCAAGTAGACCTTGTCTATCGTGAACGTGCCGTTTGGGCAGATGGAAGTCGAATGATTGCTTCTTTGCTTGAAGAAGATGATCATTTATATGAACTATTACTTGAATATGATGAAAATCAAGTGTATTGGATTGAAGCAGAACCTAAAGGGGCAAAAAATGCGACATTTCTTTATAGTAAACCAATTGATGTGTCTGAACGATTAGCGGATGATTTTTTTGGTCGTAAGAAAAGTGTTATTTTGACGTCTGCTACTTTAACGGTTAACGGCTCTTTTGATTATCAAAAAAACAAACTTGGTCTACAAGATTTTGGTGTGTTAACGTCTTTGATTGAATCTCCATTTTCATATCTTGAACAAGCCAAAGTTTTAATCCCATCTGATCTTCCTGCGATAAAGGATGTGAGTGATCAGGAGTTTGCTGTTGAAGTTGCGATTAAGATCTGGCGCATAGCAGAAGTAAGCAAAGGGAAACTAATGGTTTTGTTCACTTCATATGAAATGCTTCGCCAAGTGTACCAATACGTAAAAGATTTTAATGAACATGAAATGTTTCAGTTAGTTGGACAGGGTATAACGAGTGGAAGCCGAGCAAAGCTTATGAAAATGTTTAAGCAGTCGGAATATGGCATGTTATTTGGGACGAGTAGCTTTTGGGAAGGCATTGATTTACCTGGAGATGAATTGAAGCATTTAATCATTGTGCGATTACCTTTTTCACCACCTGATGAGCCATTGTTAAAGGCTCAACTCGATCAAGCAAAGGAACTGGGCAAAAACCCATTTATGGAAGTATCACTTCCGCAAGCCATTATCCGATTTAAACAAGGGTTCGGCCGACTTATTCGAACTCAACAGGATACAGGCTGTGTCTTTGTCTTTGATCGGCGGATCTCTACAACAAGATATGGTTCGTTGTTTATCAAATCTTTGCCAAATGTACCTGTACATGAAGGGAAATTGGAGGATTTACTTGAAGAACATCTTTCGTTTCTTTAGGTGAAATTGAAAGGAGAGAACATCAATGAATACTTTACTAACGAATGTGCGGATAGCGACTTTAGATGATACATTCACTATTATTGATCATGGGTATGTAGTTATCACTGATAAAATCTTTACGCACGTTGAATCTGGAGACCCACCGGAACATGTAAAGAAACAAGCAGATCGTATTCGAAATATGCAAGGTAAATGGCTACTACCTGGTCTTTATAACACACATGGTCACGCGGCGATGACGTTAATGCGCGGCTATGAGGATGATCTGCCATTAGATCGGTGGTTAAAGGAGAAGATTTGGCCATTTGAAGGAAAGCTTGATCGTGAGGCTGTTACGGCAGGTCGGGCATTAGCAATGAGTGAAATGATTAAATCAGGCACCATTGGATTTTTAGAGATGTATCACCTATTTATGGACGACTTTGCAGAGCAAATCAAAGACACAGGCATGAGGGCTGTGTTAACCCGGTCTGTAATCGGTCTATGTTCCCGAGAGGAGCAGGACGCAAAATTAGACGAATCCGCTGCATTTGCCGCTAGCTGGAATGGAGAAGCGGACAATCGGATTCATACCATGCTTGCGCCACACGCACCTAATACATGCCCAATTGACTACATTAAACGAATTGTTGAACGAGCGGTTGATCTTCAGTTGCCCGTACATATGCACCTTGCAGAAACAAAAAAAGAAGTGGATGATCACTATAAAATGCATGGGATGCATCCACTTGATCAGCTAGATCAATATGGTCTTTTAAATCAGGTTCAATGGTTGTTTGCACATGGTGTTCATCTAGAACAAAAACACATTGAGTTGTTAGCAGAAACAAAGGCCTTAATTAGTCATAATCCTATTAGTAACTTAAAGCTTGGTTCTGGAATGGCCCCTTTATCTCAAATGCTTCAATCAAATGTCTCTGTATCGATTGGCTGTGATGGCGTCTCTGCTAATAACACCTTGGATATGTGGGAAGAGCTACGTATGGCTGTCCTGCTTCAAAAAGGGCTTCTCCAGCAGGCTGACGCAATAAACGTTAAACAAGCGTTGCGCATGGTCACAAAAGAAGGCGCCACTGCATTACAAACGGGTCAACCAGGAATGATCACAGTCGGTGCAGAAGCTGATTGTATTCTTCTTGATCAAACGGCAGCTCATTTGCAACCAGAGCAACAACTTCACTCCCATCTTGTTTATGCCGCTAGAGGATCAGATGTAACAGATGTGTATGTACAAGGACGGAGTTTGTTGGAGAATAAACAGTTAATAACCTTAGATGAAGAGAAGATTCGGTTTGAGGCAAACGAGCAGTTTGCTAAAGTTGCTCATTCAATAATATAAAAGGATGCACAAAGTGTTTTGCGCACCCTTTTACTGAGGTATGGGTGAAGGTTTTTAGATTGGCTCAGCCTTAACTTGTTTCATCAGCTGTTGAACGCGAATTTGACTTAAAATAAGAATACGGAAATTCAGTTTGTTTAATCGATACCGGCCATAGCGTATCCGTTGTGTCGCCTTGCCGGCTTAAAAGAGAAATACATTGCTTATGCTGCTGATACCAATCGGCTGTTTGCAGGCCGCCTTTGCCTTTTTTCATGTTGCGCGCCCCCCTTCACTGGCGTAAGCTTAGTATGAGTCATTGGTTCTAAGATATAACAGGCAATACCTGCAATGTATAGATCATCATAAAAGGGACTAGGAGGAAATGTTTATGGGTTCAAAAAAAGAAGTTCTATCGACTGTGAAAATTCAAAAAGCGCCAGATGTGTATAAAGTAGTTGATTCCTTAAATCGTACGTTAAAGGATCGAGATTTACTTTTTGGGTTAGCATTAGATGAAGACGATGATCAAAAAATGGTCTTTACCATTTACAAAACCTAACGGAGGAAGCTATGAAGAAATGGGTAATAATTGGTCTTATTTTGTTCGCTTTGATTGTAACGAGTGCTTCTGTGTATGCCTATACGACTGTTCGCTCGCCTATTACAGATGGGTATGATCAGGCTGAGCAAACGCTTCTTGACTCAGGTGATCTGGAAACAGTAGAGGACATTTCATATTTCCACGGAAGAGATTCCTACTATGTGTTAAGAGGTCTCGATGCGGATGGTGATCAGGCGATTGCTTGGATAAAACAAGACTTTGAAGAATCAGCAATTCTTAGAAAAGAAGCTGAAGGAATATCAGCTGAAGAAGCTGAAGCAATCGCTGTAGAAGCGGTAAACCCTAATCGAATTCAATCGGTTAAGGTTGGTATAGAAGGAAATACTCCTTTATACGAAATTAAATTTATTTCAGAATCAGATCAACAAGGGTATTATTATGTAGCTTTTTCGGATGGAACATTTCTGAAGCGATATAATTTAAGAATGGACTAATACTTGATTGTCGAACATGGGTCTCTTATAGTAAAAGAGGACTGTGAGAGGAGAGATAGATATGAAATTAGCCAAACGAGTAGAAGCACTTACCCCGTCAAGCACCTTAGCCATAACAGCTAAGGCCAAAGAATTAAAAGCTGCTGGACATGATGTCATTGGATTAGGAGCAGGTGAGCCTGATTTTAATACACCTCAATACATCATTGATGCTGCAGTGAAATCTATGGAAGAAGGCCACACAAAATATACGCCTGCCGCTGGACTGCCTGCATTAAAGGAAGCTGTTATCGGGAAACTTAAGCAAGATCAAGGGTTGGACTATAAAGCGTCCGAAATTTTTGTTGGTACGGGTGCAAAACACGTTCTTTTTACCTTGTTTCAAGCTTTACTTGATGAAGGAGATGAAGTGATTATCCCAACTCCTTATTGGGTTAGCTATCCGGAACAGGTGAAACTTGCATCTGGTGAACCCATCTATGTAACGGGTCATGAAGAATCTGGCTTTAAGTTGACACCAGATCAATTAGAAAAAGCTGTAACAAACAAAACGAAAGCAGTTATTATTAATTCGCCAAGTAATCCAACAGGAGCGATGTATTCACCAGATGAACTAAAAGCATTGGGTGATGTAGCTCTAAAACACGATTTGTTAATTGTGTCGGATGAAATTTATGAGAAGTTGATTTATGATGGAGCATCTCATACGTCAATTGCTGAACTAAGTCCTGAACTGAAGGCACAAACCTTTGTGATTAACGGCGTGTCTAAGTCCCATTCCATGACTGGGTGGAGAATTGGCTATGCTGCTGGAGATCAGACTTTAATTAAAGCCATGACTAACCTTGCTAGCCATAGTACATCAAATCCAACAACGAGTGCACAATACGGTGCCATTGCAGCCTATACAAAGGAAGATGGATCAGTAGAAACAATGCGCCAAGCGTTTGAAGAAAGATTAAATGCTTCGTATGAGAAACTAATCCAAATTCCTGGTGTGTCATGTGTAAAACCTCAAGGTGCGTTTTATTTGTTTCCTAATGTACGTGAAACCGTTGAAATGTGTGGATTTACTGATGTTGATAGCTGGGTTGAAGCCTTACTTGAAGAAGAAAAAGTCGCGCTTGTGCCAGGCTCTGGTTTTGGTTCACCTGACAATGTTCGATTATCCTATGCAACGTCATTAGATCAATTTTTAGCAGCACTTGAACGGATTGAACGTTTTGTTTTAACTAAAATCAAAGGCTAAGTCTAACTGCTCTATACAAATGTATAGGGCAGGAATTATACATAGTAAGAACAAACAATTGGAGGATCTCGAATGAAAACAACGATTTCGAAAATAGGATTATATGCCGGTCAAGAAGTAACACTGGGCGCATGGTTAGCGAACAAACGATCGAGTGGAAAGATTGCCTTTTTACAACTTCGTGATGGAACAGGCTTTATCCAAGGTGTGGTTGTGAAGGCAGATGTAGGGGAAGACGTATTTGCCGCTGCAAAGAACTTAACGCAAGAAAGCTCACTCTATGTAACAGGAATCGTACAAACAGATGAACGTTCGCCGTCTGGTTTCGAATTAACTGTTACAGGTTTTAACGTAATCAGTGAATCAAAAGACTATCCAATTACACCAAAGGAACATGGAACAGAATTCCTTATGGATAACCGTCACTTATGGCTTCGTTCTAAGCGACAACAGGCTGTAATGAAAATACGTGATCAAATCATTCATGCTACGTATGAATTTTTCCATGAGCATGATTTCTCGAAGCTTGATTCACCTATTTTAACTGGAAGCTCTCCAGAGGGTACGTCTGAATTATTTGCAACAAAATACTTTGATGAAGATGCGTTTCTTTCACAAAGCGGACAATTATACGCGGAAGCTGGGGCAATGGCTCTTGGTCGAGTGTTCACGTTCGGACCAACATTCCGTGCAGAAAAGTCAAAAACACGTCGTCATCTAATCGAGTTTTGGATGATCGAACCAGAGATGGCTTTTGTTGAATTTGATGAGAACTTAGAGTGGCAGGAGAAGTATGTATCGCATCTGGCAGCTTCTGTTCTGAAGCATAATCAAATTGAACTAAAGACTTTAGGTCGTGACACTGCAAAGCTTGAAGCCATCGCAGCACCGTTCCCACGTATTACGTATGATGATGCGTTGACTCTTTTGCATGAAAAAGGCTTTGATGATATCACATGGGGCGATGATTTTGGTTCTCCACATGAAACAGCGATTGCAGAGCATTTTGACAAGCCGGTTTTTATTACACACTATCCAACATCACTAAAACCGTTCTATATGCAACCTGATGCCAATCGTGATGACGTTGTTCTTTGTGCGGATCTAATCGCACCTGAAGGATATGGTGAGATCATTGGTGGATCAGAACGGATTCATGATTATGACTTATTAAAGAAACGAATTGCTGAGCACAACTTATCAGAGGAAACATATGAATGGTACCTTGATCTGCGTAAGTATGGATCGGTTCCACACTCAGGTTTTGGATTGGGCTTAGAAAGAACGGTAGCGTGGCTTTCTGGGGTTGAACATGTTCGTGAGACCATTCCATTCCCACGTTTGCTTAATCGTCTATATCCTTAATGTTACGAGCATAATCGGATCGGTGAGTCTCTCACCGGTCCTTTTTGTATGTTAGAACATGGATTGAGTTTTTTACTCTTGTTCAACCAAGCAATATGACATACATGTTATAATAACCTTTGAGGTGTTCCGACATGAAGAAAACGAAGCTAGCAAAATGGATGGCACAAAAGCATATTACTATTCCAGAGTGGCTTTTGGCCCATTATACAGAATTAGGATTAAATGAATATGAGCTAATGGCTCTTTTACATATACAATCTTTTATTGATCAAGGTGATGACTTTCTAACACCTACACAATTAAGTGATCGAATGACACTAAATCATGAAGAATGTACAAAAGTTTTAAGCAAGCTCATTCGCTCACAATTATTAGCTTTAGAGAAAAAATCGGACGAGTCGGGTATCTTATATGAAGCTTATTCATTGGAGCCATTATGGATGAGAATCATTGAACTCGTCGATCAAAAAGAATACACGGCTTCTCAAGTTGAGTCCGTAGAACTAGAGGGCAAACTATATAAGCAGGTAGAGCAAGAATTTGGACGTCCTCTTTCACCAATCGAAGCAGAGACTCTGTCAATGTGGATTGATCAGGATCAACACAAGCCAGAACTTATCTATGCAGCTTTAAAAGAAGCTGTGGTATCCGGAAAATTAAACTTCCGGTATATTGATCGGATTTTATTTGAGTGGAAAAAGAACGGGATTAAAACAACGGATCAAGCACGAGCCCATAGTGAGAAATTTCGAAATCAGAGTCAAACGCGAAAACCAGAAAAAGAAACAGTGCGTACAGATCATGTGCCTGGATTTAGTTGGCTTGAACAATCTTAAAGGAGATCAGATGAAATGCTAAGTAAGAAAGCAACCATACATGCGATTGAAGTCATGGGGGAGTTATTTCCTGAAGCAGAATGTGAGCTCATTCATAAAAATCCGTTTGAATTATTAATTGCGGTCGTTCTTTCAGCTCAATGTACCGATGCTCTTGTGAACCGAGTCACCCCTGCTCTATTTGAAAAGTATCAAACACCGGAAGACTATCTGAGTGTATCTGTCGAAGAGCTTGAACAAGATATACGTTCCATCGGTCTTTTTCGTAGTAAAGCCAAAAATATTCAGAAGCTGTCACAATCACTTATCGACAATTATGATGGTGAGGTTCCGAAAACTCGAGATGAGTTAGTGGAGCTTGCAGGTGTAGGTCGGAAAACGGCCAATGTGGTTACTTCCGTAGCATTTGGTGTGCCGGCGATTGCTGTTGATACTCATGTAGAGAGAGTGAGCAAGCGTTTAGGTATTTGCCGATGGAAGGATAATGTGAAAATTGTAGAAGAAACGCTTATGAAAAAATTACCTGAAGATGTGTGGTCTGATGCGCATCACCGACTAATTTTCTTCGGACGTTATCACTGTAAGGCCCAATCTCCTCAATGTCCAACCTGTCCATTAGTAGATGAGTGCAGAGAAGGTAAGAAGCGGATGAAGGAGAGATTAATCGGATGACACTAATTATTCCAGAGTCGTTTGTACGGGATCCTTTTTATGAAAAAGGGTCTTTTATTCAAGAACCTAATGCAGATGCGTCGCTTTCAAATGGTGACCTGCCATTATTTTGGTTTGATTTACTTACTGATGAAGGTCAGTCCAATGAAGGCTGGGATCGTGACAGATTACTTCCCGCGTTATTTAAGAGATGGCACACATTAAATGAACAATTAGCTGACTACCACGAACAGGAAAATAAAGAAGTGGTGGCTCGATTAACCCCTGAATTCACAGCGTTAGTGATTGAAGCTATATTTTGGATTAATCATAAAAAAGTTCCGTGCTTGATCGCAGTTGAAAATGAACTAGATCATTTGCCTCATCTTCCACCAAACAGTAAGGATCGTCTTCATTTTGTCCTGATCGCACCATGGAGGTACCGATCGTTTATTCAGATGCGTTCCTTGATGGAAGAACTAGAAAAGCTCTATGCACGACTGCGTATTTTAGAAAGTAAAGGTAGGAAGTAGATAGAGGAGATGATGGTATGGACACGCAAATGACAACTGAGCTGGAGTGGACTCAGGCTGAAAAAGACCGTTTTTTGGTCATAGAGCAAAAGCAATCTGAAAAACGATTTCAGGTTGCTTTCTGCGGTCATTTTTCAGCAGGGAAATCAACGATTTTAAATGAGTTTATTGGATCAGAGGTTTTGCCGACTAGTCCGATTCCAACCAGTGCAAACATTATCTCCATTCAATTTGGAGAGTTAGCTGTATTGGTCAAGACAAGAGATGGAAAGCAAGAAAAGTGGGAAGGTCATATTCCATGGGAAAAGGTAGGCGAATGGGGACGGGATGGCGCGGGCATTGAACAAGTTATTATTTATGCGCCACTTCCATTCTTAGAGGGGGATGCTGCTGTATATGACACACCAGGAGTAGACTCTACTGACCCGACTCATCAATCCATTACAATGGAAGCGCTATACTCAATGGATCTCATCGTATATGTTATGGATTATAATCATGTTCAATCTGAAACCAATCTATATTTTTTAAAGCAGCTAAGCCAAGAAAAAAAACCACTCTATATTATTATAAATCAAGTGGACAAACATGATGAATCGGAACTTTCTTTTACTGATTTTGATCGTAGTGTAACAACTGTGTTTGACCAATGGAATATCCGTTCATCTAAGATTTTTTATACAAGCATGAAACAGAAGGAACATCAGCACAATCAATTTCTGATATTTGAACAGGAACTAAAGGCAATCATGTATCAAGGGAGAGAATTGGCTGATCACTCGGTTACACGATTAAAACAGGGTTTTTATTTGAGTCAAGTTTCAAGGTTAACAGAAGAGAAAGAAGCAGAATCAGAACAAATTGTTGAGGAGATGGAAGCAAAAGGCTTTCATGAATCTCAGCTAATTAAACAAGAAGAGTTACTTCAAAAACGAGAATGGCTTCAACAGGCGAAAGATCACTTTATTGAATCGTTTGAGAAAGAATGGGAAGCTCTGTTTAAACAGGTAACCTTGTTTCCGGCTACAACAACGGATCTCACTCGAGATTGGCTTGAGTCCATAGAACCATCCTTCAAAATGGGCCTATTGTTTGCCAAGAAAAAAACAGAAGAAGAGCGCGCATTACGTTTACAAAAGCTGATTCAAGAGACGCAAGATAAAGTCAATAGTCAGCTAGTTTTTCATCTGCAACAGTCTCTAGAAAAGGTAGAGCGACACACCTTAACAAACTCAGAACAAGTTGATCAACTACTTGAGAATGTAACATTTACCGTAACACCTGAATTTTTTACCGATCACGTCAAAACTGGTACAAAAAACCGCGAGTATGTTTATACGTTTACAAAAGAACGAACAGCTTCTGTTGTCCGTGCATTAAGAGAGAGAGCACGAGACGTTGTGTTACTCATGACAAAAGGGCAGGAGGATCATTGGCAAACGCAGCTGAAGGAGACAAATGAACAACTGTTGATCCTTCAAGATGTTTCTTTTTATGCGAGTAAATTAACTGAAGTAAACAAACGATTTGAACACCTCATTCAAGATTGTTTAACGCAGTCTCAGCAATTTGAAGATGCTGGTGTACTTGAAGAAAAGTTAGCTGAGGCCAAACAAAAGACATACCCAGTGAATGAGTCAGTGGATGTAGAATGGGGGGCCACCCGCGTTCATGAAGTAGAATCTGAGAATATAGAAGATGATGTTACGGATATACATACAGCGAATGTATATGATAGTGAATGGATTAAGCCTTTCCATGATACCTTGCAATCGTATAAACAAACGGATGCTCTTCAGATTGAGCGTACCCAACTTTTGTCGCGGATCAATCGAGTACAAAATCAAACGTTTGTCATTTCATTGTTCGGAGCCTTCAGCGCAGGAAAATCAAGCTTTGCTAATGCATTACTTGGCGCGCATGTTCTTCCTGTTTCACCTCATCCTACTACGGCAACGGTCAGTACTGTCATGAAACCAGATGCCAATCATGCGGATGGGACAGCTACAGTACAGGTGAAATCAAGACAGGAGCTAATGGATGAAATACGTATGGTTGCTTCAAAGCTAGATGAAGAGGTGACGTTGGATACACTTTCAGATTGGTCGTTAAAACACACGGATAACATTATTGGATGGCAAAAAACCTATGCCGAATATTTATTGGTGTTAAAAGGTAGCTTAAAGCAAACAACATGGCAGCTCGGGCAAGCCTTTGAAGTGAGTCATACAGATCTTCAAGCACTAATAGCGGATGAACAGGCAGCCTGTCTGTTGCACTCTGTTACGGTTTATCACGATTGCGAGTTAACTAGGAAGGGATTAATCCTTGTTGACACACCTGGTGTGAACTCAATCCATGGCCGCCACACAAATGTAGCCTTTACCCAATTAAGACAGTCAGATGCTATTTTCTATGTCACATATTATAATCATGCGTTTTCAAAAACAGATCAGCTATTTATCGAACAAATGGGTAAAATCAATGAGTCCTTCCAAACGGACAAGCTTTACTTTATTGTGAACGCTTCTGATTTAGCGAGTAGCCAACGAGAGTTACAGGGTGTCAAAGAGCATGTCAAAGATCAGTTAAAAACATTAGGTATGAAACAACCAAGACTATTTGCTGTTTCAAGTAAACAGGGATTAAAGGCTAAACAAATAAATAGCTCAGTAGAAAATGATTTTACGCTTTTTGAAGACTATTTCTACCAACAGATTGTGCAAGAATTGATTGCGCTAAGCTATCGATTACTAGAAGATGAAGTGCGTCGATATGTAAATAAATGCGAAGAGAGTATTACGTATGCGCGATCTGAAAAGGATGAGCAAGTGCGAACGCGAAATCAACTTGCTGAAGACATTAAAAGATGGAGTGCGGACATTGATCACTCTAGTACGAAACCAATCGTAAGTAAGTTAAAGCAAGAAGCCGCTCAACTATTTTTATTTTTACGAGAGCGAATTGGTTATCGTCTCCGAGATGAATTTTCAGAATGGATAAATGTTGCAACTATTCGAGGCAAAGGTAGAAAAGAAAAGCGTTTCGTCCTTGAGCAAGCGATTGCCGAATGGGCACAAGAAGGGGAGTACTTTCTCGAACAAGAGGGGAAGGCCACCTATATTCGATTGTCAGAGGCACTTTCACAGGCGTGTAAGCAGTGGATGAGGGAGTGGGAACTCCGTTTACAACAACATCGTCCAACCTTTTATGTAACTTCAGAACTTGAAGGCATTGAAATGGTACCAGAGAATACTAGTTACTCATTAGCCATTCAACCAACATCTTATTCATCTCTGTATACAACAGACAAAGCGTTTTTTGAGGGTCAACAAATTCGAACATTAAAAGAACAATTAATTTCTGATGGAACAGACTCAGCTTCGGTTATATTACTTAAAGATGAAGAGCATGCCATATATCAAGTGGATGCACGAATGAATGAACTGGAGAACATGGTGAAACAGAAACTGAAACAAGCATTAGAACGTGAATTGCAACAACTCGATGCCTTGACTCATGAAAAGGTGATAAAAGAACTTGAGGCAGAATACGCGAGTTTAAGAAATCGTCAGCCATAAGAAAAAGCCAACGTCCATAGACGTTGGCTTTTTTGTGAATAGTTTATTCGTTTGTTTCTTCTTCAGGTGGATCTTCTGGTTCGGAATCGGACGGAGGTTCTTCAGTGCCTCCGCCATTTCCTGAGCCATTTGAATCGTCACTTCCATCACCATTATTGTTTCCTTCATCACCAGGTGGAGTATCGCCATTTCCATTTGAACCATCGCCATTGCCAGAACCGGAATCTCCATTGCCATTATCCGGCTGGTCTTCACCGTTATCTTCAGAACCATCGTCAGGTGAGCCATTTTCGTTATCACTCGGTTCTTCTTCTGGCTGTTCTTCTTCCTCAGGAATGTCTTCCTCAACTGGTTCTTCTTCTTCCTCTTCTTCCTCAGTAGCCGGCACGCTCACACTTGCTGTAGCAGGGCTGCTGCGAAGACCCGAATCTTCATCTGAAATAGCAGTAACAGAGAATTGGTAGGTCGTACCAGGTTCAATATTTGTATAAATTGCTTGTTGATCAGACGTATTTTCAATCGTTTGGTTACTTCCACCGTCTGTTGATACCTGAACTTCAAAGTTTACGTCAACATCTACAGAACCTGGATAGTTCCAACTGACAATGATTTGATCAGAGCCTTCATCATAAGATGCTTGAAGTCCAGTAGGGCTTGGTAATTCTTCTAACTCTTCCTCTTCTTCTTCCTCTTCCTCATAGGTTTCAGACTCTTGAGTTGGTTCAGCACCACGAACAAATAATTCAGTCACAATTTCACTTTGTGGTGTTCCTGAGCTCGGCAATTGCTCTGTGCCGCGTTCTACTCGGCGCTCGACAACCGAATCAGGCTTAACGAAGTCTGCTGTTTCGACTCCTGATGAGACTTCTTGCATGACTGCTTTAAAGATATGCTGAGCAATTCGGTTTTCATTGTTATCACGGTTAATGTAGTTACCTTCTTTTACACCATTAAATCCTGTCCAAACAGCGGCAGTATAATTCGTAGTATAGCCAGCAAACCATGAATCTGGTGAGCCACTACTTGGAATATTATGTTTTTCTAGATCTGTGTCTTCAAAATTTGTCGTTCCTGTTTTTCCTGCTACGGGTACCCCAGCAATATTCGCTTGCTGACCTGTGCCACTAGAGACTACCGTTTTTAACATATCAGTAATCATATAAGCCGTATAATCTTCCATGGCTTTTACCGAATCGGGTTCAAGATTGATTTCACGGTCATCGGCGAATACAATTTTTCGAATCGTATACGGTTCAGTAAATGTACCACCATTTCCAAAGGCAGCATATGCTCCCGCCATATCTTTAGTTGATACACCCGTATCACAGCCACCAAGTGCACATGATTCATGTTGAAACGGGTTCTCATTATCAAGAGTTAGCAGCTGTTGTGCGAAAGCTTCAGCACGATCCATACCAACTTCTTGAAAAGCTTTTACGGCTGTTACATTTTGTGAACTTGATAAAGCTGAACGCATAGATATCGGCCCTTTGTATGTTCCGCCAAAGTTCCCGACATTTCCACCAGTAGAATATTGATATTCTTCATCCACAAGTATATGCGCTGTGGACCACTCGAGATATTCAATTGCTGGTCCATAATCAAGAATTGGTTTAATAGTTGAACCAGGTTGGCGTTTAATATCTGTAGCATAGTTAAAGTCGTTACGGTTGTCTGATTGTTGACGTCCGCTTCCAATCGCTTTAATTTGACCACTTGTTGTATCTAATAATGTTATACCTGCTTGGAAATCAGGATTATCAGGGTAGTTCGTAATAAATTCATCGCTTTCAAGCACATTTTCTACATGATCCTGAGCATCTGTATCAAGCGTTGTATAAACCTGTAGTCCAGAATTATAGATATCATTCACAGTAAAGTCATCATTTTCTTCTAGCTCTTTAAGCACTTCATTGTAAAAGGCCGCGTATGGAGAAGTAGTATCAGTCTCTGTGTAATTGAGTTGATCTTCAATCGCTACGTTTCTTGCTTCTTCTGCTTCATCTGCAGTAATTTTACCTTGCTCTTCCATTAACCCAATAATGAGGTTCCGCCTAGATTCGGCATTCTCTGGATTTTGTAACGGGTCATAATAACTAGGGCGACGCGGGATTCCTGCAAGTAGGGCAGAGTCTGCAATCGTTAGTTCCTCTAATGATTTATTAAAATACGTTTCTGAGGCAAGCTTGACTCCGTATCCTACAGATGAACCTAAATAAATTTGATTTAAATACATTGTAAGGATTTGTTCTTTGGAATACTGCTGTTCTAATTTAATGGCTAAATACTGTTCTTGAACTTTACGAGTTAATGCTTTTTCTTGGTTTAAAAATAAGTTTTTCACAAGCTGTTGTGTGATCGTACTAGCACCTTCTGCACCAAAGCCTTCTGTAATATTTGCTCGAACAGCACCCGCAAGTCTACGTAAATCGATACCAAAGTGATCGTAGAAACGCATATCTTCAACGGATATGATTGCATTTTTAAGGTTCTCTGGTAACTCATCGTATGAAGCATTAATTCGTCTTTCACCAGTGTCTAGAAGTGAGACCAATTCATCATCTTGATCATGAATTTGAATCGGTTGTGCCAACATGAGTTTTTCTTCATCTAATTCAGGAGCACCAGCGATAATCACACCTGCCGTAACCCCACCCGCAATAATACCTACAGCGACAAGCACAACGAGTGTCATGAAGATCTTTTTGACCAATCCTCGTTTCGGTTTACCATTGGGTTTCTTTTTATTGGAGGAATTCTCCTGCATACGCGCCTGTCGACGGCCTTGCCTTGTATTTTGATCAGACATAATTTGTTCTTCCTTTCATTAGTTGTTCAAGTAAGATAGACCTTTTGAACAATGCTTAAATAATCAAGTCTTGGTGCTAGACCAAGTGAGATCAGATATCCATTTGTTTCAATGGTTTGTTTTGATAATGATTTGCGTTCCGTTTGATCCTCATACGCGTCAATGAGAAATGCGGCGTCTATTAAGTACACCTCATCTGTGAGGGAGAAACGCAATAGAACAAAACAAATGCCTTTCTGCGACAGTACTTGTTTCATATGAGTAATCTGGTGGTCATGAAAGTTTTTTAAAGGGAAGGACGTTTTGTTTTTGGTTTCCTTCGCCTCAAAGTCTATATAGTGTCCCTTATATACTCCATTATAATCTGTGGTTGACGCCTGTTTAAAATAAGCCTCCTTAATAACGGCAGCACTTCTTTTAGGGTAATGCACATCAACAATTTGAACTGGTGTTGGTTTTTTATGAATGACAGCGATGGCAGTATCCAGATAGTAGAGGTTTGATTGATTAATGTCGTCTTCTAGCGTCATGCCACGATTGCTGTATGTAATCGACTTATTTGATTTTGACTTTTGCACAGAAGCTGACTGAACGGCTGCATACTTTTTTCCATTAGGATAACGGATCGCCATATCATGTTCACCCTTTCCAAACCTGACTTGTATGTTTTGGCGTATTGCAGTGGAACCTAATGCAGTAAAACCTAACAATGAGGTTCAAACCGTATCATACCATATCAAACTAAAAAGTGTGTGTAATGAAAACGTAAGTTCGTGAAAAAGTCATGAAAGGGTGAGTCGACTCGTGAAAGTGGAGAATCAATTACATTACATAAACAGGATCAAGAACCAAGTAGCTAAAGCAAATATAGATAATATTTCACGTACCGGATTTTATGAACATTTTTTTTACAAGCATACCGAAGTTAGATGGGCTTTACTTGCAGGCTTAGTTTCCCGGAACGCAGGCTGGAATATGACAGACCTTCGCAATCAATGGTTTAGAGAACTATTGACAGAGCAAGATCAGTTGCGGTTATTTGCTATTTATGAATGTGGCAATTGGACGATATTTGATGATGCTTGTCCACAATTGCTACTCTATGAACAATCCAAACTAGAAGGAGTACCTTTGTTTCATTTGCTACGTGAACTTGGTGTATCAACTTTTATGGAAAAGGAATGGCATCATTTTTGGTTGTATCGTGATGAAGAGAGACTTTGTACCGCTTTAATTATTAATGAACAACATGTCATAGAAGAAGCACTTATTCAAAAACAACTATTTCGTGACGTTATTTCATCTAAGCTCTTCTATAAGGTGGAACAGTACTCTCATTTTAGCTACGTCGTTCTTCCAACCATAACCGGTCATCTATATACCTTATACGTTCGTCGTTTCCAAAACGTTTCATCCAGAATTAAATTAGGACGACAACTGGCGTTTTTGTTGTTTCATCCAGACTTGCATAAAAACATTCTAGCTTTTATGCAACATCAACATCATACGGGTTCAAGACGTGATTATTATACGTATACAACCTGGTCACCTCGAGTTGAGAGCCAGGTATTACGACTTTTATATCCAGTCATTGAGCATGACAGGTCAGATAGAGAGGACTGGTACAAAAAGAGAAGAGAGGTTACTCATTTTTTTTACCCTATAAAGGAATGGAAACCCGTACCTAGAGAGAAGTGGATTCAACACAAATGGATGATGATTTATGTGGCAGCAACTTTTAAAAAATGGCTGGCTCCAGATTGAGTAAAAGGGATTGACTAAAAAAGCCACATCGTCTTAGAAAACGAGTGGCTTTGTGTTTAATTATTCAGCTGGTTTATTTGGTCCCCCAAGTTTTTTATCAGGGATGTGAGTGGAATTCGAAGCTTGTTTTTGTTGTTTTTCTGTTCCTTTTTCTCGTTTTCGATTTTCCTTCATTTACTCTTCACTCCTTTCAAAAGTCTCTTTTCTAGTATGGCGATCGAGAGAAAAATCATGTAAAAAAAGTCGAATAAGACGTGTCGAGAAGACAATGTTTGGCGAAAGCAAACTAGTTTTGTCAATCGTGCAGGAGCATGGATCTCTCAAAGAGAATCTCATGAGCAGGAACCGAAAATTCGATACAATCGTAAACATTATAAAGGAGGAAGGCAGATGGACGGAGCAATCAAAACGAAGGACATTTCGCAGAGGTTAGGTGTAAATCCAACGACAGTTCAACGGTGGACTAAGTATTTCAACATTAAGTGTGAACAAAATGAACTTGGTCACTATTTTTACACGGACGAACAGGTCCTATTGTTAGTGTCTATTAATCAACAGTTGAAATCAGGGAAAAAAATGAAAGAAATTCAACTTGATATGCAACCTAATTCTGAGCAAGAAATTGTGAGCAAAACTCCGTCGGTTTCTTCTGCTGATTACGAAAAAAAGCTTCAACAAATGATGAACCAACTACAAGAGATTGAAGCTAAATTGGCACAAAAAGCGGATGAAGTGGTGAGTTACCAGTTACTAAAACATCGTTCAGAGATGGACGAAATGGCGACCTTGTTAAAACGATTGGAAAATCGATTAATTCATATGGAAGTTGGTCATTCAAATACTAAAGAAAAAGAAGTTCTTCCTCTTGCATCTGGTGGATCGAGTCGGAAAGGGTGGAAAACCCTGCTCCACTTCTTTAGCTTTTAAGAACAGCTAACATTTGCTACACTGTTAGTTGGGGGGATTATGATGAATGAAGAAAAACATAATATGTTAACCACATATACGAATCGTCTATTGGAAATGAATGAATACGCTGAAGATATATATCTAAACCACACGAGAGAAGAAGGGTATGAGGTAGACTTCTTTGGTATTGTCAAACCGTTTGCAGAAGAAGTGAAGGTCGTTTCAGAGGCTTGGCTTCCACTTGCAGAACAACTTGTTCAGGAAGTGAAACCAAAGGACCTTCATCTAAATCAATTAACTCAAACGGTTGATAATTTTGAGGTTGTAGCTATCAAATCTTTTTACCCTGAAACGAGTCGTAAAAAGCAGATTGAGACATTTAAGGCCGTTACGTACGTTTTAGAACAATTAAAAGAAGTAGTAGAAAAATAAAAAAGAACGGTCCATTTTATTTAGTGGATCGTTCTTTTTTGGTTTGTATTAATTATTGTCTCGAACAGAATAATACATCATAAGTGCAAGTGTAGCGAAAGAAAAGATTGCGAGCACAGTTACGAAAAGTCCAGTTGATTCTGCTTCTGCAGCTGCTTCAGTTGCAGCGTGAACCGCTTTCATTGGTGTCAATATGAAAAAAAGCGCACATAATGAAAGTAAGCTTGATTTTATCCACATGTCTTAGCCCTCCGTTTCTTTTATCTTTTTATAGTATAAAAAACAAATGAGTGTAAAGCAACGGGAAGTGGTCGATTTTAGAAAGGATCACAATTCTATCTAGTTGTACTTATCAAACCTTTTTTAGTATGTTAAACTTATCATATTTACGTCTATGTTTCGAAAATAAGATTAGTCACTGTCAGTATAGTTTACCGGCAAAGAGACGAAAGGATTTAGTAGAATGGGTACCGTTCATCTTGAAGACATAATGATTGCGCACCAACGTATTAAAGACGTTGTGACGCATACACCCCTGCAGTTGGACCAGGTTTTATCCGAGCGGTATGACTGTAATGTGTATTTAAAAAGGGAAGACCTTCAGGTAGTACGTTCCTTCAAAATCAGAGGAGCTTTCCACCAAATTTCAAGTTTATCACAAGAAGAACTGGGCAAAGGTGTTGTTTGTGCTAGTGCTGGCAATCACGCACAAGGTGTTGCTTATTCCTGTCAGGCGTTAAAGATTAAAGGGAAGATCTTTATGCCAACCACCACACCCAGACAAAAAGTAGACCAAGTGAACTTTTTTGGGCGAGACTTCGTTGAAGTTGTTCTTGTAGGTGATACGTTCGATGATTCCTATAATGAAGCAATGATTTATTGTGACGAACATGATAAGTCGTTTATTCATCCATTTAATCAAGAAAAGATTATTGCTGGACAGGGAACAGTGGGTATGGAAATCCTAAATGATACCGAGTGCCACATTGATTACATCTTCTCATCTATTGGTGGAGGCGGATTAATTAGCGGTATTAGTACATATATAAAAAGTGTTAGTCCTAAAACTAAAATGATTGGCTGTGAACCACTAGGAGCCGCTTCGATGCAAGAATCCCTAAAACAAGGACAAGTAGTGGAACTCGAGCACATCGATAAATTTGTTGATGGGGCAGCCGTAAAACGTGTGGGCGACTTGGCGTTTGAGATCTGTAAGGAAACATTAGATGATATTATTTTAGTTCCTGAAGGGAAGATCTGCACAACGATCCTTG
This sequence comes from Alkalicoccobacillus murimartini, assembly GCF_030813245.1. Lineage (GTDB taxonomy): Bacteria > Bacillota > Bacilli > Bacillales > Bacillaceae_D > Alkalicoccobacillus > Alkalicoccobacillus murimartini. Next base: position 699,049 of record NZ_JAUSUA010000001.1, read on the forward strand.
AGCTCTACAATCAGAATGCGATTGTAGCTGAGCCTGCAGGAGCGATGCCGATTGCTGCATTAGATTTTTATCGTGAGCAAATCAAAGGTAAAACGGTGGTATGCGTTGTGAGCGGTGGTAATAATGATATTGGTAGAATGGAAGAAATGCGCGAGCGTTCTTTAATTTACGAAGGACTTCAGCATTATTTTATGATTCAATTCCCACAAAGAGCTGGTGCGTTACGCGAGTTTATTCAAGAGGTACTTGGGCCTGAAGATGATATTACGCGATTTGAGTACACTAAAAAGAACAACCGCTCAAATGGTCCGGTCTTAATTGGGATTGAACTAGCCTATAATAAGGATTATGGACGCCTCATTGATCGTTTAAATGAAAAGAATTTTGAGTACCAAGAAATTAATAAGGATGAACATTTATTTCATCTGCTTATTTGATGGATTAGATATGGTGGATTAGATTAAATATCGGTGCCGGGTGATAATGCCGGCCCGGTTTTTTTAGATTGATGATACAGTTTGTTAGGTTTTGGTTGAAGCTCTGCTCATGCTATACTAAGATCAAATGATTGAGAAAGGGATTGATTTTTGTGCGTTTGAAGGATAAAAAAGTTCTAGCTGTAGTAGATGAAGAATTTGAAGATTTGGAGCTTTGGTATCCCATCCTTCGATTACAAGAAGAGGGCGCCACAGTTGATCTAGCTGGAGAGAAAGAAAATCATACGTATATCGGAAAATACGGAGTACCTGCCACTGCGAAGTATTCATATGAACAGGTGGAAGCTGCGGATTATGATGCCATACTTGTTCCTGGTGGATGGGCACCTGATAAGTTAAGACGTTTTCCGAAACTATTGGATATTGTGAGAGAGATGGATAAAGATCAAAAACCAATTGGGCAAATTTGTCACGCAGGCTGGGTATTAATTTCTGCTGGGATTCTAAAAGGTAAAAAAGTGACAAGTACGCCTGGTATCCGTGACGACATGGAAAATGCCGGTGCCGAATGGTTTGATGAAGCGGTAGTTGTTGATGGACATATTATATCCAGCAGACGTCCACCAGATTTACCACCCTATGCCAAACAATTCGCTGATATCTTATCAGCGACCTAATAAAGTGTAATGGAGAGCGTAACTCATGGAATTTCATTTTCTTGGGACAGGAGCAGGAGTTCCTTCCCTTATTCGAAATGTAAGCAGTTTAGCAGTACGTTTTTTACAAGAAAAAGGTACACAGTGGCTGTTTGATTGTGGAGAAGCCACCCAGCATCAACTTATGCGTTCAGCGATATCACCATCACGAATTGATAGGGTGTTTATTACTCATCTTCATGGTGACCATATTTATGGGCTTCCTGGTTTTCTTGGAACTCGTTCTTTCCAAGGTGCATTAACCCCTTTAACGATTTATGGTCCATCAGGAATTGAGTCATTTATCAAAGCGGCATTAGCCGTATCGGGCACGTCACTACGTTATGAGCTTCATATTGTAGAAGTTCATGAAGAGTTAGTGATTGATACTGATTTTGCTCAAGTGAGTGTTTTGCCTTTAAAGCACACGATTGATAGCTTTGCCTATCGAATTCAAGAGAACAATAAGCCGGGTGTCCTCCAAGTAGAAAAGTTAAAGGCCTTACAAATTCCACCTGGTCCTATCTACCAACGACTGAAGCTTGGTGAGATGGTGACTTTAGAGGATGGGCGAGTATTAAATGGTGAGAACTTCATTGGTCCTGCGCAACAAGGTAGAGTGGTTGTGATTGCTGGAGATACTCAGCCTATTGCTAATATGGTTGAATTCTGCCATGAGGCTGATCTATTAATTCACGAGGCAACATTTCGAACAGGAAATGAAGACAGTGCCCATGAATTCGGTCACTCAACCATTGCTGATGCAGCCGAACTAGCTAAAGCCGCTCAGGTCAAGCAATTGATTTTGACGCATATTAGTTCAAGGTATTCAGCGGAAGAAGAAGAATTACAATCCGAAGCAATTCAGGCCTTTGAACAAAGCTGGGTGGCAAGGGATTTATCTGTCTATCATTTGGACACGATTCAACCATGAAAATAGTGTTTTGTTGGTGCAGGAGGAATGAATCATGATCGACATCACAGCAAATGAAGTAGAGCATAAGTTAGCAAGCAGAGAAGAGCTTGAGATTCTGTTTATTCATACACCTTTGTGTGGAACATGTAAGCGGGCTGCGTCGATGCTGGAAATTTTAGAAATGACGTATGATCAATTAAGCATTGACCGATTAAACATTAATCATCATCCTTCTTTTGCTCATACTTGGCGAATAAAAAGTGTTCCGTGTCTAATGGTCTTCCAAAAGGGCCTAGGTGTTGAAAGAGTGTACGCATTTCAATCGATCCCTGCGCTACATGCTCTACTTCAACCGTATCTGAAAGACAAATCAAATGTACTAACTTTAAGAGGAGAGTGATCATATGTCGATGCATTATGATGAATATATGAAACAAGTTGTGTTACCAATGCGAGCAGAGCTAACGGAATCGGGCTTTAAGGAGCTACTGACGGCGAATGCAGTGGATGACTATATGGAGAATGCAGAAGGTACAACATTAGTTGTGATTAATTCTGTGTGTGGGTGTGCGGCTGGTCTTGCGCGTCCTTCAGCTGTAACTTCTTTAATGCATGATCATACGCCGGACCATTTAGTGACAGTCTTTGCCGGACAAGATAAGGAGGCAACGGCTCAGTTGCGTTCATATCTACCAGAGGTCCCGCCATCTTCACCATCTATGGCTTTGATGCAAGGTAAAAAACTAGTTCATTTTATCCCTAGAGAAGAGATTGAAGGGCACGAACCAGAATCAATTATTCGGAACCTAGCACTTGCCTATAACACGCACTGTGCTACCGAGGCATAAAAATGAAACAGGCGCCTTCGTTTACTCTTTCATCTGTACAAACGAAAGAGAGCTGGTCCTTAGATCAATGTATGGGTCAAGCGGTGATGCTGACGTTTTGGACGAGTTGGTGTCCAGATTCAAGAGTAGATCTGTCGTTAAAACAAAGGTTGTTTCAAGCGATGGATCAATCAAAGCTACAGATGATCATGGTCAATGTTACAGCTCGAGAGCGTATTGAAGATGTCGAATCCTTTGTGAATGAGCAAGGATATACATTCCCGGTCTTGCTTGATGAAGGTCGAACGGTGTATGACCTTTATGACTGCAAAGGCGTTCCTACAACTGTTCTACTTAATTCGCATCATGAAGTTGTTTCAGTGTTTGGTGAACAAGCTTCTTTCCAAGAAGTGACGGAAGGGCTTGTGCCGTTGTTAACATAAAAGACGTCCTGAGGGCTTACATAGCCTCAGGACGTCTTTGTTTTGTCTTATATTATGGTCGCACGCCATAGAAGATAACTGTTCCAAGTTCTTTCAGGTTCGGGTACCCGCTTTGACGATACAATTCTACAACATGTTCGCGATTGTACGGAACACGATTTAAATGAAAGCGGTGTCGACCTTCTTCAACATCAATGACAACATAAGATGCAAGAGGGTGACCATCAAAAGGAAGTCCAACACTCCCAGTGTTTATAACGCTTTTTCCGTGAAGAGAACGAAGGGATGGAATATGAGTATGACCATAAACGTAGATATCCGCTTCATCTTTTTGCATGATAACATCCTCTATAGCCTCTGAATCATCTGCTGATACAACGTCATATAAACTATCAGGAGTCGCATGAAAAGCATGAATAATAGAATCTAACTCATCCAGAACAAATTCTGTAGGAAGGTTTTTAAGATAATCTAAATCCTCTTCTGATAAACGTTGTAACGTCCAATTTCGCTCTTCATTCAGTGTTTTTAAGGCTGCTTCTGGAAAGTCCCCATCTCGGAAACCGTCGGTAAGCCATTCGTCTGCATTGCCTTTAATGACTTCTGCATGGTCCAGTCCTTGAATTAACTCAAGTACTCGTTTTGGTTCAGGGCCTCTAAAGCATAAATCCCCTAGTATGTAGATCTTGTCGATGTCCTGTTGATTCAATTCGTTTAAAACGGCCTCTAGTGCTGTAGCATTTCCATGAATGTCTGATAAAAAAGCGAGTTTCATTTAAGCGTTACCTCCTTTTACGTATAGTGTAACAGAGAATCCAAAAAAAAGCGTGTACAAACCCTATCTCAGGTGGGCACAATTGTCTATCGTCCCAAATTTGTGTTAAAATCGGGCTGTACAGCATGCAGAAGGAGGAGATAACAATGAAAATTATCTCGATTGAACCAACACCAAGTCCAAACACAATGAAACTGATTTTAAGTGAACATATGAAAGGTGGATCTCGAAATACATACCAAGCAGCCAATCATGCGGATGCACCGGCTTTTATCCAGTCTTTATTTACAATTGAAGGGATAAAGTCTGTCTATCACGTCGCTGACTTTTTAGCTATAGATCGTCATCCAAAAGTAGACTGGAAGATCATTCTTCCTAAAGTACGTGAAGTTTTTGGAGAGGATACAGAGGAAGGCAACAACGAAGAATCAACATTAGATGGATTTGGCGAAGTGACTGTTCAGATCCAAACATTTAAACAAATCCCTATGCAAATTAAATTAACAGATGGTGAGCAGGAAAAGAGACAGGGATTACCAGAACGATTTGCTTTAGCGATCGGTGCGTCTCAGCAGCCAGATGATAATGTTGTCATGGAAAGAAAATGGGTAGATCATGGTGTTCGCTATGGTGAGCTTGAAACAATCGCTGAAGAGGTGGCTGAAGAGCTTTCTGCTTCTTATTCACAGCGTCGATTGGATGCATTAGTAAAACAAGCGACGACAAGTGAAGATGAAGGTACCACGCCACAAGCATTTCTCGATCGCTATACCGTTACACTTGAAATGTTAGATGTAGAGGACTGGCGTGAGCGCTATGCAGCACTTGACCAAATGGACCCAAAAGAATCTGATCTTCCTGTATTAGAAAAGGCACTAGAAGATGAGAAAGCATCGGTTCGACGTTTAGCGGTTGTCTATTTGGGGATGTTAGAGGATTCCAAGATTTTACCATACCTTTACAAAGCGTTAAACGATCCATCTATCACGGTTAGAAGGACAGCTGGGGATTGTGTCTCTGATCTTGGTGATGCAGCAGCCATTCCAGCTATGATTACCTCACTTGGGGACAAGAATAAGTTGGTACGTTGGAGAGCGGCTATGTTTTTATACGAAGAAGGCGACGAAACAGCAATTGATGCCTTAAAAGTAGCAGAAAAAGATCCTGAATTTGAAGTAGCGTTGCAAGCTAAAATGGCATTAGAACGAATTGAAGGCGGAGAAGAAGCGAAAGGATCTGTTTGGAAACAGATGACAGAAGCCCGTAATCAACAGGAGGAGTCAGAATGAGCATAGAACAAGAGTTACTCACTGAATTTGAGAACAAAGAGATGAAGGACCTTATTGAAATGATGGAGGATGCGAAGACTGGCCATCTAAAAGAAGTCGAATTGGTTGAATCGATTGGATTACTATATGATCAATCGCTAAATCAAAAGTTATTAACGTGGTTAAAAGAGCAAGGTGTTGAACTTATATATGTAACGGATGATGAAGAGGAAGATGAATAATGAGAGAAGTGCCTACAAAGCGTCTCTCTAAAAAATCAATTACGATTTGGCGAATTCAGCGTAGCTTTGAAGGCATATTTCTGCTTATACTGCCGATTGGCTATGCCATTGCTCTAAACTATTTTGACTGGCCAAGTTGGATACTCATTGTACTCATTAGCATACTCGTATTATATATTGTAGCTCTTATCATTATCTGGCCACCTATCCAGTGGAGACGTTTTCGGTATCAAGTGCTTGAGCAAGAGATTGATATTGTACAAGGTGTCGTGATTGTAAGGCGTACACTTGTACCGATGACAAGGATTCAACATGTTGAAACGGAGCAGGGACCGATACTTAGGCGATACAAGATGGCCTCTGTTGAGATCCAAACGGCTGCGACAACCCATCGAATTCCTGTATTACCAATTGAAGAAGCGGATGAGTTAAGAGATCAGATTGCAAGGCTTGCGGCGGTGGCGCTGGATGAATAACCTCAAGAGACTTCATCCTTCAGCATTGCTTATCTCACTTGTGTCTGCGATTAAAAGCTCTATTATTCCTATCATTGCGACACTATTTATTGGGGCCGGTAGCCAGGGTTCTTATTTTAGTTATCTATGGATAGCTATCTTAGTGTTCGCAATAGTAGGGTCTGTTCTTACTTGGTTCACGTTTTACTATCGGTTACAAGAAGGCGAGCTCTATATTCAAAAAGGAATCTTTGTTAAGAAAAAAAGATATATTCAAAGACAACGTGTTCAAAGTATTAATATCACTGCGGGAATTTTGCAACGTTTATTTGGAATGGTCCGCTTAGAAATTGAGACGGCAGGAGGCGGAAGTGAGGCGGAGGCGCAGCTTGATGCCATTACAAAAACTGAAGCAGAAGCTATTCGCAAAGAATTGCTTCGAAAAGCCTCTTCAGAGCAAGTAGGAAATTCAGACATCATCCAACAAGAACTAATAGTGTCAGAAGAAGTAAATGAAGAGCAACCCCCTTCATTTACGTGGAAGCTAGGTACGGAGATGCTCGTTGCTATGGCGCTAACCTCAAGTGGAGTAGGGTTGATTTTTTCCGCTGTTGGTGCATTATTCAGTCAGTTTTACGCATTCATTCCAGAAAGCTGGTTTGATCAATCCGTTAGTTTAGTATCACGAATTGGTCTATCGTCTGTCTTAGCCATTACAGGATTGATTTTCTTGGCTTTATTTATCTCATGGACTATTTCAAGTGTCATTTCCATTATTAAATATGGTGGATTTCAAATTGAACATTATGGCACAGAGATCGTGATCTCTAGAGGTTTGCTTGAGAGAAGACAACTTACATTGCAGTTGAATAGAATTACAAGTGTCAGACTTGTTCGTAATGTATTTCGACAACCACTTGGTTTTGTCTCTGTCTATGTGGAGAGTGCAGGTGGAGGTTCAAAAGATGAGCAAGCTTCTACCTTGTTGATCCCCTTAGTAAAGCAATCAGAGCTACAAAGCCTGCTTGCAGACATACTTCCAAACTATTCGTTTGAACGCTCGTATGAGCCGTTACCGAATCGAGCATTGTGGCGTTTGATTGTTCGATATGTGACTTTACCCGTTATATTAACCGCTACTGCTATCTATTTCTTTGATTCAATTGGGTACTTTGGCTTTCTTGTTGTATGTGCCAGTGTTTTGTTAGCTTGGCTTACATACAAAGCAGGGGCAACAGGCACACACCAAGATTATATGTGGATACGATATCGCGCATTCAGTTTAATTGAGGTGATGGTCCCTAGATGGAAAGTTCAAGCAGGTGAAAAACACGTATCGGTGATCCAAGCGTGGCAGGGGTTGGCAACGTACAAAGTCACCGTACAATCGAGTGTGACAGGTAAATCCTTTCATTTGCGTGATATGACAGATAAAGAGGCTGATCATATGTTGGAATGGTATTCTTATACAGAAAAAAAAGGGTGAGCATCTGCTCATCCTTTTTTTATTTCGTTATTTTGAGAAGGCATTCGAATAAAATACAATCGAGCGATCCCCTTTATCCGTTGTGAATTCGAATCGATCGTAAATTTGATCTTCTTTATCTTTATACAATGTACGATCAAAATGATGTTGAACCATTACATGTAAATCTGGTGTGCTAAATGTTAAAAAGCTTACGCCTTTAAATTCGTGTGTTTGTTGATTACCAAGCAATTGATTAAGAAGAGCATTGTGACAGTGCGTTAGTTCATCATCTGTCAAACCAAATGCAGCAAGGCTATTTTGAAAAGCACTTAAAGCAGGAGGTTCAAGCTCATTTTTCCAAATGAAGTATGGGTTAAACTGCTGCTCATCCATATAAAAGACATCTCCTTCTTTAGCCGTAAAGCGTTGTCCTTCATGACTAACGAAGATTCCATTCGCTTCATATATGCCTTTATACCAGGAGGAATGATGATTCCATACAAACTCAAATGCCGAGCCGGTAAGTGGTAAAATCTCTCCGTGGTCATTAATAAAATAAAACGAGCTATCATTTGCCTGTAATGTATATTTAGCCATCTTCTCAGAGGGCTTAGGAACAGGTTTAGGCGCGCGGTCTGGACGCTGTTTCACAGCTTTTAATTTATTCATATACTGTTCCAGTGTATGAAGGAGATCCGCTTGCCCTTCAGGTTTTTTCTTCACCTGTTGATATTTTTTTCGAAGCTCAGTTGCAATGGATTGAGCAAACGATTCATTTCGAATGCCTCCAGAAGCTAATTCAATTTTTTGCCCGGAGATAACGGTCAATTGAGCTTCTTTGTATTTCATTTTATTTACATTGATCTGACCTTTACTAAACATACTTTGTGGCAGAACAAGAACGGACAAAATTTTGACCTTGCCTTTCCATGGTCGTTTGGGTTCTGTAATGACTTCAAGTAGTTCTCCAACGTAACGACCATCCGGTCCTTCGTCGATAATGACTTTTTTTCCTATTGTTTTGTGTGCCTGTACTCGATCCATGGCCACCCTCACCTTTTCAACACTTTAATAACGTACTCTATGACGTTTTGATTATAGTCTATTATGCCAATAGCTTGCTAAAATCGCAAGGGAGAGGACCGAAAAAAACACGATTCAATCAGAAAGATTGAATCGTGCGATAAAAGGATCACTCTGAATGATTTCCATAACGCTTCGATTGAAGTCGTATGAGGTGGTTCATGTGCTCAAGACGAACTTCTTCAAGGTATTGGGTGTAGGTAATTAATGTTAATTCCATTTTTGAAAGTGATACAAATACATTCTCTTTTTGTTCAAGCTGGTGTTTAAGAGAAAGACTGAGAAACATATTTAATAGTTTCGGGATATCTTCGCGTAACATTCGTCTAACCGTATGTCTTTGTTCAAAGTCAAGAAAATGAAAATCTTCTTGTAGCTTTTGCACATGCTGGATAATGCGAATTAATCGATTTTCAATCATAATGTCCACTGAAAAATGTTTAACCGTCTCAACATAACGTTTACCTTCTTCAACTAAAAGCCTAATATCATCTGTGTAAGAAGCACTCAATTGCTTCTCTTGATTTGAAAGGAGCTCAAGAGAGGTTTTGACCTGCTTGCCACCATGAACGTACGCTTGATCAAGACGGTATAGCTGATAGAATACTCCGCGAAAGTTTGGAGAATCCTTTAAGCTCCGTACATGAGAGCGGCCATCCTTTAGAAAATGAATAGTTGCCTCTTTTAGTGCGGCCACACCATTTTCTTCTTTTACGTATTTTCGAAAGACTGTGATCGTAATTCGTTTATGAACAGGTGAGCTGGAGTTCTTAGAATCTAAGATTTGTAACCGAATCGATTTGTACTTAATCTTTAGTTTAATTGTCCATTCTTTCTGTTTACGTCGCAAATTCCGTTTTTGATTGCGTCCGTCTGCTTTTTCAACTAGCTTCGAAAGAAAACGTTCTGTATCGGCAATCAATCGAGATGTTGTATCATCGCTGAGCAAGTGAGCGTCAATTGGTTTCTTATGAGACGGGGTTAGAAACCGAATGAATGCAGACTCTTGAATGGATTTAAGCATCACATATTCCTCCTTGTGCAAGTGCGATGAATGCTTTTTACTTGCCGATCAGTTTGGTTTTCATCTCTTTATTGAGCTCATCCATCTCTACAATAAATTGTTTGCCGCTTGTAACAATTCGTTCATTTGATTGCTCGGTTAGCTCAATGGCATCAAAAACATCCTGATAGGCTTTACGGAATGCTTCAAGTGCAATGGCTGGTTCTTCCAAGGTCTTAAGTGTTTGTTCAGTATTTTGTTTTAACAAAGCAGCATTCGATAAAAGCATAGATTCCGTTGCTTCATTGACATTCCGAACAGCTTTAATCACTTTTTGCTGGTTATTCAAAGCTAATTGAATCGACGCGGTTACGGTAATGATGTTTTTAGTCATGGTAATGGCATTAAAAATCGCTTCCTCAAGTTTTTCATTGTTCTCAATAATGAGATCAACAGAAGCAAGAGACTGCTGAAGAACCATAACAGCTTGAGACATATTCTTTACACGAGTGACAATTTTCAATTGGCCTTTTTTTAATTCATTCGAGTTGTCTTTCCACTGCTCAGAGGTCATCTCCGCATCTAACAGTTCGTGCAATTCATTTCCATGTGAAATCTGTGTATTTAATTTATCAATACGTTCACGGGCGACTCCTTTTAATTGCACCAACATGACATTGTCTTCTTCAAGCTTATCTTTACCAGTTAAAAGTCCTTCTATAATATGATCTACTTGAGACTCAACCGTTTGATATTTCTTCGCATATTGCTCAACTGGGTTACGACGTAAAACTTTATCTACCCACTTTTTCATTTGACCATCTTTTAAATAATCAGGCTCAAGCATAGAGACCATGTCTCGTAGTTCATGGAGCTGATTGGGAAGTGTATTAGAATTATCTCCCATCATCTCTCTTACAGGACGTTTTAAGGCTTCTAGAGACTCACCAGCTTCGCGTTGTTCTTCTTCACCCAATGTTTGTAGTGATTGAAGCAAGCTGTCAAGATCTTCATCTTGTTTGTATTTATTAATTGCTTCTGATGGTATAGATACAGATTGATTTTCACTCATATAATAACCTCCAATAGTAAGATGGCTGAATTGTTTTATTTGTTTTATATACGATGGATGTAGAAAAATGTTTCAACAAACATCTTTCTTAATCGACTTACTATTATTATGAAGGAATAGCTGTTGCTTTACAATCATTCTGCAGGCGGAGACTATTATAAAAGCAAATTAAGGGATATGACTACACGAAATAGGTTTAATTTGATAAAATGATCATTAATCTTGCTCAAGGAGATTAAATGTAGCAGACCTGTAGAAAGAATAAAGCTTGTTGAAAGTGAATGATTTTTATATAATGATGATTATTGTTCGTGTATGGACAATTGTCTCCTTGGTAGAAACAGAAAGAATAAGATGAATTTTAATGCAAGTAAGTAGATTTTTATGCAAGGTTATTATAGGTGTTTAAAAGATTCATATAGATCATACCAATGCTAAAACGTTAGAACAGACGGATACAAGAATTTATTAATCTTGTATGAGTTTGCCGAAATGTCAGAAAAATGATAGGATACATGTATATTAACTCGAGTTAAATTGGGGAGAGTTGATGACATAACTTTTTGGAGAGAGGTGGGTGCCTATGCGGAATGCAGGATATCCGAAGAAACAAGGGCTATATGACCCGCAATTTGAACATGATAATTGTGGTATTGGCTTTTTGGCGCACATGAAAGGAAAGAAGTCTCATCAGATCATTACGGATGCACTTCATGTTTTACGTAACCTCGAGCATCGTGGAGGTCAAGGTGATGAAGTGAATACTGGTGATGGAGCAGGAATTTTACTTCAAATTCCACATCGTTTCTTTAAAGTAGCTACTGAAGCGGACATGCAGCTTCCAAATGCAGGTAATTATGGAGTTGGTATGTTATTTTTGCCTCAAGATAAAAAGAAACGAGGCACCTGTATCTCTCGTGTTAATGAGATCGCTAAAGAACAATCACTCGAAGTTCTTGGTTGGAGAAAAGTACCGACAAACTATAAAATGCTCGGTAATGCAGCCAGACTTTCTATGCCAGAAATCCAACAAATATTTGTTAAACGACCAGATAATGTAACGGAAGAGCTGGCGTTTGAACGTAAGCTATATTCCCTTAGAAAACGTGCAGAGAATGAACTTACTTCACTTGTTTCTGATGATGAATCGTTTTACTTTGCAAGTCTCTCAAGCAGAACGATTGTTTATAAAGGGATGTTAACAACAGAACAAGTGGGGCAGTTCTATCTCGATATAGAAGATCCATTGTTTGAATCAGCTATTGCCCTTGTGCATTCACGATTCAGCACAAATACATTCCCAAGCTGGGAACGAGCGCATCCAAACAGGTATATGATTCATAATGGTGAAATTAATACGGTTCGCGGGAATGTTAATTGGATGCATGCGCGTGAAGCGAAGTTTGCAACGAACCTTTATGGAGACTCATTTGATGAGTTAAAACCGATTATTGATAAAGAGGGTAGCGACTCATCCATGTTTGATAATGCTCTTGAATTTTTGTCGCTATCTGGCCGATCACTTGCTCATTCAGCGATGATGATGATTCCTGAGCCGTGGCAAAATGACACCGAAATGTCTGCTAAAAAGAAAGCATTTTATCAATACCACAGCACGCTTATGGAGCCGTGGGATGGACCAACTTCAATTGTTTTTACGGATGGACGCCAAATCGGTGCTTGTCTTGACCGAAATGGACTACGCCCGTCGCGTTATTATGTAACAAAAGATGATTATATTATTTTATCGTCTGAAGTTGGCGTTGTTGATATAAAACCTGAGAATGTTCTTTATAAAGAGCGACTTCACCCAGGTCAATTGCTTTTGGTTGACACAGAACGTGGTTGTATCATTCCAGATGAAGAAATTAAGGAACAAATTATAAATGAACAACCTTACGAAGACTGGATAAAAGAACAGTATGTGCAATTAGAAGATATGCTTGAAAGCTCAGAAGTGCAGCAAACAGATTTTACGAAGGCGAGAGCTAGACAGCAAGCGTTTGGTTATACCTATGAAGAGTTATCAAAGGTTATTCTCCCTATGGCTAAGGATGCGATTGATCCAGTTAGTTCGATGGGATACGATTCTCCATTAGCTGTATTATCAAAAAGGCCACAGCTTTTATATAGTTATTTCAAACAGCTTTTTGCTCAAGTAACTAATCCACCTATTGATGCGATTCGTGAAGAAATCGTCACAGCTTTAGGTACAACGATTGGTGCTGAGGGCAATTTGATTGAGCCGAATGCTTCAAGTGCTCGTCACATTCATTTACCAATGCCTATTCTTAATAATGAAGAATTAGCAAAACTACGCCATAATAAATTAGACGGTTTTAAAGCAGCTGTTCTACCAATTTTATTTACTGCAGATAATAAAGCAGGTAGTTTGGAAAGAGCAATGCAAGAGTTGTTTGATCATGCGGATCAAGCGATACAAGAGGGCCACACGTTATTAATTTTAAGTGATCGAGATATGAACACGGACCAAGCGGCAATTCCTGCCCTTTTGGCAGTGGCTGGTCTTCATCATGAATTAATTCGTAAAGGTACTCGGACAGATGTTAGTATTCTCCTTGAATCAGGCGAACCTCGTGAGGTGCACCATCATGCAGTCTTACTTGGCTACGGTGCAGAAGCGATTAACCCGTACTTAGTGTTTGATTCTATTGATGAGATGATTCAAGATGGACTTATGGACTCTGTCTCCTATATTGAAGCGGTTAGTCGTTATATTAAGACAGCTTCTAAAGCGGTTATGAAAGTCCTTTCAAAAATGGGTATATCTACGATCCAAAGTTATCGTGGAGCTCAAATTTTTGAGGCAGTAGGTATTTCAACAGAAGTCATAGATACGTATTTCACTTGGACGACTTCAAGAATTGGTGGTTTGACGCTTGATTTGATTGCTGAGGAAGTATTGGCTCGTCATAGCAAAGCCTATACAACAGCTGAAGGTCGAGATGATACGTTAGAGCCTGGTGACGACCTACAATGGAGAAGAAATGGGGAGCCACATCAATATAATCCTCATTCTATTCATATGCTTCAGAATGCCTGTCGTCATAATAAATATGATCTTTTCAAAACGTATTCTGCATCAATAAATGAACAAACAGAGCAGCAAACAACATTGCGTGGATTATTCACATTTAAAATGTCAGATCGACCTATTCCTGTTCATGCCGTTGAACCAGTTGAGGATGTTGTCAAACGATTCCGCACAGGTGCGATGTCATTTGGTTCTATTTCAGCTGAGGCACATGAAACACTTGCCATTGCCATGAACCGTTTAGGTGGAAAAAGTAATACAGGAGAAGGTGGGGAAGACCCTGATCGCTTCACTCCTGATGAAAATGGAGACTTACGTAGAAGCTCTATTAAACAAGTGGCTTCTGGTAGATTTGGTGTAACGAGTCATTATTTAGTGAACGCAGACGAAATTCAAATTAAAGTGGCTCAAGGAGCGAAACCTGGAGAAGGTGGACAGTTACCTGGGAATAAAGTATATCCATGGGTAGCAGAAGTTCGTGGTTCGACACCTGGTGTTGGGTTAATTTCACCACCACCACACCATGATATCTACTCTATTGAGGATTTAGCTGAACTCATCCATGATTTAAAGAATGCTAATCCAAAAGCTAAAGTTAGCGTCAAGCTTGTAGCTGGAACAGGTGTTGGAACCATAGCAGCTGGAGTGGCGAAAGGCCGTGCTGACGGGATTATTATTAGTGGGTACGATGGTGGTACTGGTGCAGCGGCTAGAACTAGTCTGAAACATACTGGACTTCCTTGGGAAATGGGCCTTGCTGAAACTCACCAGACACTTGTTTTGAACAATCTGAGAGATCGAGTGACGATTGAGACAGATGGTAAGCTTATGACAGGTAAGGACGTCATCGTAGCTGCCCTTTTAGGAGCAGAAGAGTATGCATTTTCAACTGCACCGCTTGTTGTTTTAGGCTGTATCGTTATGAGGGTTTGTCATTTGGATACATGTCCAGTTGGTATTGCGACACAAAATCCAGAATTACGTAAAAAATATATGGGGCAACCTGAACACGTAGAAACCTTTATGCGTTTTATAGCTGAAGAGATGCGTGAAATCATGGCTGAACTTGGGATTACAACGTTAGATGAGTTGATCGGCCGCGCTGATCTACTTAAGGTAAGAGAAGGCGTTGAGAATAAAAAGGTTCAGAATCTTGATCTATCAAATCTTTTGTATCAACCGGATCCTGCTGACCATAAGAAGAATTATAAGACGAAGGAACAGGATCATCAGTTAGAGCTATCTTTAGATATGCGCGAACTGTTAGAACCGAGTCTTCCTGCAATTAATGAAGGTAAACCTGTTCAGATCCAGGCTAATGTAAAAAATGTGGACCGAGTGATTGGAACCATTATTGGAAGCAAAATCACAGAGAAATACGGTAAACAAGGTCTTCCTGATGATACGATTCAGATTGATCTAAAAGGATCTGCAGGACAAAGTATGGGGGCTTTCCTTCCACGAGGGATGACAATCTCATTAGAGGGAGATGCCAACGACTATACAGGTAAGGGTCTTTCTGGAGGTAAGTTAGCTATTTTCCCACCGAAAGAAAGTACGTACGTAGCAGAGAACAGTATTATTGTTGGTAATACTTCCTTCTACGGAGCGACTTCTGGAGAGGCGTATATTCGAGGCATTGCCGGAGAACGGTTTGCCGTTCGAAACTCTGGTGCCAAAGTAGTAGTAGAAGGCGTGGGTGACCATGGTCTTGAATATATGACAGGTGGAATTGTTGTAAATATCGGTGCGTTCGGTCGAAACTTTGCCGCAGGAATGTCCGGTGGAGTCGCTTATGTTTTTGATGAAAAAGGATTGTTCCATAAGCGTTGTAATACTGAAATGGTCTTGCTTGAGGAGCTAGTTGAAGCTGAAGATCAGACACAATTAAAACAGCTATTAGAAGAACATGTTCGTCTCACTGATAGTGCTCAAGCTAAACGCATCCTTGATCAATGGGAAGAGTACCTTTCACTATTTGTAAAAGTAATACCTAAGGATTACAAACGTATGCTTGCAGCCATTGAACGAGTGAAACAAGATGGTGTTCCAGAGAACGAAGCGATCATGCTAGCTTTCCAGGAAAACAAAAGTGATAAGTCAAGAGTGGGTGGAAAATAAGCAATGGGGCGCTTGATGCGTCCCCTTTTGTTAAATAAATTGTGATATTTAATGGGATTTGGAGTTGAGAGTGATGGGGAAGCCAACTGGTTTCATAGAGTATAAAAGAGAGAATCCTACAAAAAAAGACCCTTTTCAGCGGACAAAAAACTGGAAAGAATTCTCGATCATTACACCTGATCCGGTTCTTCGTGAACAAGCTTCAAGATGTATGGATTGCGGGGTTCCTTTTTGTCAGGCGGGTACTTCAATGGTAGGGTCTGGTGAGATTGGTTGTCCAGTCTATAATTTAATTCCAGAATGGAATGATTTAGTTTACCGTGGGAAGTGGAAAGAAGCATTAGACAGACTTCACAAAACAAATAACTTTCCAGAGTTCACAGGAAGAGTCTGTCCTGCACCTTGTGAAGGATCCTGTACGGTTGCAATAAGTGATGATGCTGTCACGATTAAAAATATTGAATATAGCATTGTGGAAAAAGGTTTTGAAGAAGGTTGGATTATTCCTGAACCACCGGCAAAACGCACAGGTAAACGTGTAGCTGTAGTCGGATCGGGTCCTGCAGGCCTTTCTGCTGCTGCCCAATTAAATAAAGCAGGTCACTTAGTGACTGTTTTTGAAAGAGAAGACCGAATTGGTGGGTTGCTGACGTATGGTATTCCAGACGTAAAGCTAGCAAACCATATTGTTGAACGTAGAGTCGATATCCTTAAAAAAGAAGGGATCGAATTCAAAACGAACATCGAAATCGGTAAAGATCTGACAACTAAAGAAATGGAAGCACAATTTGACGCGACCATTCTCTGTACGGGAGCAACAAAGCCGAGAAATGTAGAATTAGAAGGTCGAAATCTAAGTGGTATCGAATTCGCAATGGATTTCTTAACAAGTAATACAAAAAGTCTTCTAGATTCTAATCTTGAGGATGGAAACTATATTTCTGCTAAAGACAAGCATGTGATTGTTATTGGTGGTGGAGACACAGGAGCGGATTGTATTACAACGTCTGTTCGCCATGGTGCAAAGTCAATTACTCAATTTGATATAAATAAAATCAAATCTGAGGTTCGCTCAAATGATAATCAGTGGCCGATGTTTCCTGTTATTCATCAAAGCGAAGATGCTCATAAAGAAGCGAAAGCAGTGTATGGTGAAGATCCAAGAGCCTATCAAGTGAACACAACAAAATTTGAAGGTGACGAACAGGGTCACGTTCGCAAACTGCATACCATTTCAGTAAAAACAACAATAGATGAAAATGGAGTAAAAACCAGACATCCGATTGATGGAACTGAACAAGAATGGAAAGCAGATTTGATTTTGTTGGCTGTAGGATTTACGGGGCCAGAAGAAGAGATTATCAAATCTATGAAACTAAAAACAACAAAACGTTCAAACATAGAGGCAGAATATGGTCGCTATGAAACAAGTAAAAAAGGTGTTTTCGCGGCTGGTGATAATCGTCGTGGACAAAGTTTGGTTGTATGGGCTATTCACGAAGGAAGAGAAGCAGCCAGAGAGTGCGATCGCTATTTAATGGGGGCATCTAATCTTCCGTAATGTGTACATGTTTGTGATGGTATAAAGATAAGGGAGGGGATTGTGTGCTGAGTTGGGTTAAGCAATTTGTTCTTGTAGCATCTGCTTTAATGACATTAGGGCTTTCAGAGTTTGTAGAACCAGCTCATGCACTTTCTCCATTCTCGTCTGATAAAAGTAGCGATGAGCCAAATGACGTAAAATCATTTGTCTACAAAATAAGCGAACGAGATTATGAGTTATTTCACGCTGTCCTGCCATCTAGAGTAAACCAATATATTCATCGTGATGATGAATATACACGAGTGTTAGCTAAATACTTTGTTGAGCAGGCGAAAACACAAAGTTATCTCAAATTTGGGTCATCCATTGAACGGCGTATTGCTCCTGCTTTTGAAGGCACGGTATTACGCTCGTTAGAAGAAGCGATCACAAAAGAAGTGACAAATCTTTCTGTTTTGGAGCAACAGCAATTACAAATAACTGAACATCCTACAGCTGGTCGTGGCGAAAAAATTCTTCATGTATTTTCTCAGGATACAGGCGAGGATGTCATTCGCTTCCATGTTCGACGAGATCAGCCACCTAAACAGGGTCATTGGTTTAATTTTCATTATCACGTGGCGGCAGATAATTATGAGCACCACTATCCTTTAGCCTCTATCTATTGGGGGAAAGATGTCCCTCCAATGTGGAAGGCAACATCATTAGCATAAAAACAGTTCTATGCTCCTTCTGTCAACTCAATACAGAAGAGCGGGACTGTTTTCTTTTTTGGATGTACAATCTGTTCAATCTTTAGTCAAAAAAAATCAATGTTTTTTCCCACTTCATTTGGTACGATAAAGAGAGTAGCTTTATGGAGGGATTAGGATGGAAGCAAAAGCAACAAAGCAAGAAAATCAACAAAACCGAAAAAAGCCACGATGGTTAAAGTGGGTCATTCGATTAATCTTAGCCTATGTTTTATTATTAGCAGTGATTTTATCCGTAACTATTATCATTTTACTTGGAACATTTATTGTCGTTATTATTGATACTTTTTCTGATTCATCTGGATTAAGTGAGTTTATAGATACGAACCTAGTGCCGCTCACGAATGCATTATGGAATTTATTTACGTGGTTGATTCCTGGATTGTAGAAAGCTCGCACAAATGAATGTTAATCTTTTGGAGGGATCCATTTTGGTATTAGAACGAGCGCTTTATAAGACTGGAAAGTACGTGTGTGAACGTCTCGAAACAGACGAAGCCAATCGACGTGCGTTGGTAAAGGTACGTGCTGTATTAAAACATCCAACACAAGGTGATTTGCATCATCCTAAACAAGTCGATGTACCTCTTTTTCATGAACGAAAAGCGTTAGCAGAATTTGAAAAGACGTGGGTACCGTTATCAACCCTTCGCCCTTATGATGGAGAGCTATTATCTTACCAAACCTCACTACAGGAATCATGGAATGAGCAATACAAGCAACTTGAATTAGATGGATCAGATTGGGCAAAGCAAAGTCAAAAAGCATTAGTAGAATTACGAAACGAGTACCGCTTTGATTAAAAAGCGGCTCGTTTTTTTAAGAGGGGCGAACGAGTTATTATGAATCATCAAAAGGCTTCGACCATTCATTATGTAGGCGTAATGGGAGCCACAGTGTTATGGGGCGTAAATATCGTCTTATTGAAAGTACTAGTTGAATCGTTTGCACCAGTTACCATGACAGCATTCCGTATCTTAACCGCAGGCCTGGTATTGGCTGGAATAGCCATTGCTTGGAAACAAACAAGAAAACTGACTAAACGAGAGTGGTCCTATGTATTGGCAGCTGGAGTACTCGGAGTGTTTGCTCACCACTTGTTTCTATCTATCGGATTATTAAGAATTCCTGCATCAACAGCGGTTTTATTGTTAGGTCTTGTACCTGTCGTCACAGCTGTTTGTAGTGGGATTTTTTTACGAGAAACCTTTACATGGTGGAAGATAGGTGGAATCGGGTTAGCTTTTGTGGGTGTCTTGTTTGTGCAGGGCGGAGGGACACATTTTGGACAAGGTACGGTTTATTTACTCATTGCTGTTCTTGTGCAGGCCATTAGTTTTATCTTTGTTAGAAAGGCATCTGAAACGTTAAGTGCCATTCAAGTGACGATGATTTCATTAGTAGCAGGCGCTATTATGCTTTTTATAGCAAGTCTACGAATAGAACCTGATGGAATTTCAACATTAGGCTCAGGAAGTACGTTGCTTTACAGCATATTCTTATTTTCGGCCATTGGGTCAACGGCAGCTGGCCAACTGTTGTTCAACTTATCCATTGGTCGTATAGGACCGAGCAAAAGCGCATTATTTTTAAATTTTGTTCCGTTTTTCGGACTTGCTAGCTCTGCTATTTTTCTGAAAGAGGTCATTTACTGGTATCAATGGTGCGGTTTCTTGTTCATCGTAATGGGTGTTCTTTTTGGCACAGGTTATGTTGAACGAAGTTTATTACGGCACCATCATCAATCTAAGAAAACAGCATAAGAAAAAGAGCCGTTCACGAATGTGATCGGCTCTTTTTGAGTACGTTTATTTAGCTGACGAATGTAGCGCTCCAAATCGGCTCAAGTGTAGAACGTAAGACTTTTTCCTGTTCTGACGTAAGTGGCAGAAGAGGTAGGCGCACCGAGCCAGCGCGAATGTGATACATTTCAAGCGCTGCTTTTACTGGAACTGGATTAGGTGCTGCAAATAGAGCTTTCATTCCAGGTAGTAGCTGACGGTGTAGCTTAGCTGCTGCTTGGACTTGTCCGTTTGCATAGAAAGAAGCCATTTGTTGCATTTCATTCCCAAAGATATGAGAAGCTACTGAAACCACACCAGCTCCACCGATAGCCAATACTGGTAGTGTTAAGCTGTCATCCCCACTATATACTGTGAAGCCAGTAGGGGCTTGATCGATTAACAAAGCCATGGCATCTAGATCTTCACTTGCTTCTTTCATCGAAACAATGTTTGGCAGTTCTGCTAGACGAAGTGTTGTTTCCACTTCAATTGTTACAGCAGATCGACCAGGTACATTATAAAGCACGATAGGCAGCTTCGTTGATTCAGCGATGGCTTTAAAGTGCTGATAGAGGCCCTCTTGGCTTGGGCGATTGTAATATGGTGCTACAAGCATCACTGCATCTACACCTAATTTAGTAGCCTGTGCAGTAAGTTCAATGGTAGCTTGTGTATTATTTGATCCTGTACCTGCAATAACAGGAATTCGACCCTGAACAGCTTCGACAGCAGTTTTAAAAACCAATATTTTTTCATCTGTTGTTAAGGTTGGTGATTCTCCTGTTGTTCCTCCAACCACAATGGCATCTGATCCATGAGTAATTAAATGCTCGATCAACCGCTCAGTGGCTTCAACATCAACTTGTCCAAATTCATTAAACGGTGTTATCATAGCCGTAATTACTTTACCAAAATTCATAATGATCACCCTCGATTCTGTGTTTTGTTGACTATAAGTGGGCAGAATCTTTAAGACCACAAAAAAACAACAATGATTAGGGACTCATTGCTGCATGGTGATACGAAAACCCATACCAATGTGTAAGATAGCCCCCCACATAGCCAGATGACTACATGACAGTTCTGCATTTATTCAATACAGACCCAACCTTTGATCATGAGTGATCGCAAGCTTCGGCAAATTCCCCTTTCCATCTGTTTCAACAGAGCTCATTCTCCTCCACAGATTTACTAATGGTTTCTGCACCTCTACCCTCACTTCAACTATTGAAGTAAAGATTTATTCTATTAAATTCACCTTACCAAATAGATGGCACGAATGCAAATACTATTTATCGAATCGTTGTGAGCCCCTCTGAGTATACTGTGTGATGTAAATCATTTAATAATTCATCGAGTTCTTGACTGCAACGAATTGTACGCTCGGATGTCATTCCGTACTCCTGTGCTAAACGAAACATTTGTAGCCGTTTCTTTTCAATCTCCTTATATTTCATTTTTCTCACCTCAATCATTTCATAATAATATTCACTAACCTAACCCTTTTCAATCATCTCTGAATAAGTATAACCAATTTTCCCAATAGTAAAAGCGATTCTACTAAGACTGTCATCAGTCGCTAGAAATAGTTATGATTCGACAGCTTGATAGGCGAGTCATTTGTACAAATCATCAAGGAAGAGTAAAATGTGTTGGAGAGCGTTAGGAGGAAAAGATGATTAAATTAATTGCAACTGATATGGATGGTACGTTATTAAATGACGAGAAAAAGGTATCAAAGGAAAATGTAACAGCCATTAAATTAGCACAACAAAAGGGGATTGAAGTAGTTGTCGCTACCGGGAGGAGTAAGAAAGAAGCACTAGAACCTCTTCAAGAAGCTGGTCTAAGCTGTCCGATCATTTCAATTAATGGTGCGCAAACTTGGGATAATCAAAGTAAGCTACAGACAACCAATGCGCTTGACTTGTCCGTAGCGAAATGGGCGATACAGATTTTACGTGAACATTCGATTTACTTTGAGCTATATTTGCAATCAGGTACGTATAGCGATAATAAAAAACAAGCGTTAGATGTCATTGTTGATTTATTTGAGACTACAGGAGCGTTAAGTACGCAACAAGAAATAAAAAAAATGGCTAATTACCGTATTGCAAATGGGTCAATAACATTTGTTGATCAGTATGAGAGCTTACTAAATGAGAAGGATCCCGCGTTAAAGTTGCTGGCTTTCTCAACAAACCTCATTTTACTTGACCAAATTGAAGAAACCTTAGCAGAACATTCCGAGTTATCAGTTACAGCTTCCGCCAGAGGCAATTTAGAAATTAATGCGATTTCAGCACAAAAAGGAATAGCTGTACAAGCCTTTGCACAACAGGCTGGAATTTCAATGGATTCTGTTATGGCATTGGGGGATAATTTAAACGATGTATCCATGATGAAAGTCGCAGGATACCCTGTAGCCATGGACAATGCAGCATACGAGCTAAAACAACTCTGTAAATACAAAACACTCTCGCATGATCAACATGGTGTTGCTGAGGCCATCTATACGTACACAGATATCGAAAGACCGTTGTAGCTTTAAAACATTCCTCTACATGTAGAGGAATGTTTTTTGTTGTGTAACACATTTATAAAGTATTTACTATTATATAACAGTGAGATATACTATCACTACACATCGATACCAATTCTTTATTATTATAAGGGGGAAGGTCAGATGAACAATCAAGCTGAAGAGATAAACAAAGAAGACGAATATGAAAGTCCATCTATTTTAGAACAAATAAATGATTATTACAGTCGCTGAGTATTTACTCAGCTTTTTTTCAGTTTACATTTCTATTAAAAGGGTAACAAGAGAGTGAGAGTCGAAATGATTAAAGATATTATTGACTTATTAAGAACATAATAGTATAGTAAAGAGTGAAGGTTTGAATCTTCCACAACGTTAGGCGTCTTACATTCAGATGGCGCGGTCATTGGAGCCGCAACGATGAAAGAGAGGCAGGGCTTTTATTGTTTGGGAGAAAAACAGAATCCTAATTACATGGCAGTTTTTAATAAGTCTGTATAGTTGCAGACAAAACGATGCCATCTTTAACTACTGCATGAAAGATTAACCCACTTGAGAAGCAGAAAGGTCAACATATTATGTTGATATCACTTGAGATAAACGTATAATTAGTAATTGATTCGGTTTTTTGAAGAGATAAAGACTAACACGTACGATTCTTCAACGCACTAGCGATTATGAAGAATTCAAATCCGCCCGAACGTTTTACGCGTTTGGGCCTCTTTATGTTTAAATAATAAATTTCACGTACCGCAATAAGAATGAATAGGTTTACATTAAACCAAAAGAGGTTACTAAAAGATTATAAACAAATGGAAGGAAGGATCGATATGACCTCGAAGCATAATCCAGATACTCATGAATTAAAAGAGAAAATCAAAGTCATGAAGAGAGATCAAAGAGAATACAAAGCCGAAGCATTTATTGAGATTTATGATCAATATGTTGAACTTCTCGAAAGTGAAATTAGAGAACTTCAATCTACTAAATAATCCTTAGACTGTTTGCGAAGATATAAGCCTCGCAAACAGTCTTTTTTTCTGAACAGGATTGTTATTTTTCTAAGATTCACGTACGATAGATTAGAAGTAATGAAAACGCTATCAACTTATGAAGAGGTGGTCTTTTGAAGAAAGCATTGATTTTTCAAGGTGGATGGCCAGGTCATGAACCAGCTGAGGTTGCAGAAATATTGCGAGGTGTATTAGAAGAGGAGCAATTTATTGTTACAGTAACAGATACTTTAGAAACACTAGAACAAGAAGATCTTACTACATTTGATCTAATTGTTCCCAACTGGACACAGGATTCTATTACACAGGAACAGTTGCAACCCTTGTTAAAAGCTGTTGAATCTGGTGTTGGTTTAGCTGGACTTCATGGAGGAATGGGCGATTCGTTTCGCCAAGAGACTGAATATCAATTCATGGTAGGAGGTCAATGGGTGTCTCACCCAGGAAATGATGGTGTAGCTTATACGGTTAGAATTCATGATCAACATCATCCTTTAACTAAAGATATTCCTCACTTTGAAGTGAAAAGTGAGCAGTATTATCTTCATGTTGACCCTGCCGTAACCGTGCACGCTTCAACTGATTTTCCTTTGGCGGATGGACCACATACACCAAATGGACCTGTGCAAATGCCAGTTGTTTGGACAAAGAAATGGGGAAAGGGTAATGTTTATTATTGTGCATTAGGACATGTAGCTGAGATTGTCCGTATACCTGAGGTTACTAGTTTAATGAGAAATGGAATGGTATGGGCAGCGAGGGCTGAACAGGAAGATAGGAAAGGTGGCGTTTGAAGTGATAAATCACTCGAAAAAAGATATTAGAATAGGTATGATTGGGTATCAGTTTATGGGCAAAGCACATAGTCATGCATATCGAGATATTCCTTTTTTCTTTGAATCAAAAGCTAACCCTATATTGCAAGCTCTCTGTGGGAGGAATGAAAAAGCGGTTCAAGAGGCAGCTGATAAAATGGGATGGCAGTCCATTGAGACGGACTGGCGTGACTTAATAAAACGAGAAGATATTGACGTAATCGACATTGTTACACCTAATCACACACATGCTGAAATCGCTATAGCAGCTGCAGAGGCAGGTAAGCATATTATTACTGAGAAACCTCTTGCCTTAACGGTTGAAGAAGCAGCGCGCATGAAAGAAGCTGTCGAAAAACACAATGTGATCCATATGATCTGTCATAATTATCGTTTTGTGCCTGCCGTTCAATATGCAAAGAGATTAATTGATGATGGACGATTAGGCAAGATCTTTCATTTTCGTGCAAATTACTTACAGGACTTTATCATTGATCCGTCCTTCCCGCTCATTTGGCGCTTAAAAAAAGAGGTTTCAGGTTCAGGTGCATTAGGCGACATTGGTGCGCATAGTATTGATTTGGCTCGTTTTTTAGTCGGAGAAATCGATGAGGTTGTAGCTATGTCTAAGACCTTTATAAAAGAGCGCCCTCTAGGTGAGATGTCAGGTGGTTTATCGGCAGAGGTTAGTAGTCAAGAGGTAGGAGAGGTAACTGTGGATGATGCGGTGGCTTTTATGGCCAAGTTTGACTCAGGAACCTTTGGTACGTTCGAAGCAACACGGTTTGCTACGGGGAACCGTAACAAAAACACATTTGAAATAAATGGTGAAAAAGGATCGGTTCGTTGGGATATGGAGAACATGAATGACCTTCATGTCTATTTTACAGACGATGAAAAAGGAGTACAGGGATTTAGAAGAATCCTTTGTACCGAAGAAGAACATCCTTATGCAGGCGCTTATTGGCCAGCTGGACATATTATTGGTTATGAACATACATTTATTCATTTGTTATATGAGTTTGTTGAAGCCATCGCCGACCAAAGGCAGGTTTCTCCTAACTTTCATGATGGATATAAAAATCAATTGGTTTTAGCTGCGATAGAAAAATCAGCAGAGCAAAAATCTTGGGAAAAAGTTGATCAGTTAAATAACTAAGGTGAATTGGAGAATACGTATGAGTACTTATGTAAGAGAAGGCAGTTTTCAAGGAATACCAACAGTGGAAGCAGGAAATGATGTTTTAGATTTAATCATTGTCCCGGAGTGGGGATCCAATTTAATTTCAATTAAGACAAAAAATCCTCAAGTGGATATACTAAGAACACCTACCGATATAGCGGAATATGAGCGCGCCCCTGTTCAATTTGGGGTTCCGATATTGTTTCCTCCAAATCGAATTAGTGATGGTACATTTACATTTGAGAATCGCAACTATGTGTTTGATTTAACTGAACCAGAAAAACAAAACCACATCCATGGTTTTGTCTATTCAAAACCATGGAAGATCAAATCAATGGATGCTACTGAAGATCAGGTTCGCATTGTGACATCGATTCATTCGGAAGATCATCCTGATATTTTAAGGCAGTTTCCTCATTTTTTCAGCATTGAAATGGTTTTTATATTAAAAGGCGGCATGATTTACAAGGACGCTATCATTACAAATCATAGCGACCAGACCTTTCCTTGGGGCATTGGCTATCATACAACCTTTCAATTCCCTGAAGAAACTAGCCGCTTCTCCCTTCAATCAACTAATCAGTGGGTCCTTAATGATCGATTGCTTCCAACCGGAGAATGGATGGAGACCCCTTACAAAGGTCTTCAAGAAGGGATTAGTCTAAAAGAAATAGAGCTTGATGATGCATTTTTGACAGATCAAAGTGCTAGTACAAATCAAACAGTTATAACAAGATCTGATCAGCCTCTTCGAGTATCCTATCGTGCGGATTCTCAGTTTAAGCATTGGGTCGTATACAACGCAGATGCCAAACAGGGCTACGTTTGTCCTGAACCATATACATGGATCACTAATGCGCCAAATCTTGAACTCTCAGACGAGATCACTGGTATACAAGTATTAAAACCTGGAGAATCAACTACAGCAAAAACTGAGATCGAAATAACGAATGTATAACCAAAAACCCGCGCGCATTTTAAAATGTTTGCTGCGGGTTTTTTTTATGTTCAACTGGATTCAATAGAAATTGTTCAGAAGCATAACCTGATGCACCAAGGGCCGTGGATTTATTACGTAGACTTGAGAACACAATACTTGTATTTGCTAATTGTTCTGGTAGCATTCGTGATTGTAAAGTCCGGTGTAATTCAGCTTCAAGGTATTTTTCTGCAAGTGAAAGTCGATTACCTATGATAATTTGATTTGGGCTAAACGTATGAATAAGCGAAACAATACCAACGCCTAAATCGTGAGCGAGCTGGTTAAAAGTCATTAGAATTTCTTCATTCCCTTTAGCTGCGAGCTCAAGGCAAGCTTCTAAACTATTGACCTGATCTAATTTGTTAAGCAAAGCCTGTTCAGAAGCATACAGTTCCCAGCAGCCAGAATTTCCACAGCGGCATAATGGACCATTCATCTCCATTGTCATATGTCCAACTTCTCCTGCATACCCTTTTGCACCTTTGTAAAGCTCAGAACCGAGTATAAGCCCAGCTCCTATACCGATTCCGGCACTAACATATAAAATGTTTTCTCCGGCTACATTTGACCCAAATGCCTTCTCGCCAATTGCGCCAAAATTCGCTTCATTATCAACCCAAACGTTACTATCAAATCGTTGCATAAGACGAGATTTAATCTCTACACGCTTCCAATCAAGATTTGGGGCACTTAAAATGGTTCCATCTTTTGAGACAATTCCAGGTACGCCTATCCCTATCCCAATGACTCCATAATGGGAGGGAGGAGCTTGATTAATTAGTGTCTGGATCAAATGCTCCAGATCTGAAACGACTGAATCTAAATCAGTGGAGTGAAGTGGTTGATGAATCTTCGTAATGATGTGACCTTGTAGATCCGTTAATAGTCCAAGGAGGTAATGAACCCCTAAATCAATTCCGATTGAATACCCTGCCCCTGCTTGGAAATGAAGCATGACTGGTTTTCTACCACCACTTGATTCACCATGACCTATTTCATGAATAAACTCTTCTGTTATGAGCTCAGCAACTAAAGAAGAGACTGTGCCTTTATTTAGACCAGTTATTTGTGCAGTTTCAGCTCGAGAGATCGGAGACTGGGTTTTTACGATTTGTAAAACGGTTAGTTTATTTTCTTTTTTTACGAGTGTTTGATTTAATGGTACGGCCATTTTTACAACTCCTTACGTAACTTCTATATTACTTAGTTTATTCAATAGACAAAGTTAAAGCAAGCTGATATACTCACCTTAATGATGGAAGCGTTATCATAAACTAATAATGGAGGAGTGATTAGTATGACGGCATTTAAAGAAGTAGGTAATATCCTGTATGAGGGTCCGACTTCAACGAATCCACTGGCATTTAAATATTATAATCCGAATGAGATGGTTAATGGTGAAAGGATGGAAGACATCCTACGTTATTCTGTTGCCTACTGGCATACGTTCACCGCTGGCGGTGAAGATCCGTTTGGTGCTGCTGTGATGCAAAGACCTTGGTTGCATCTACAAGGGCTAGACCTCGCTAAAGCGAGAGTGGAGGCTGCGTTTGAATTATTTGAAAAACTAGATGTGCCTTATTTTTGCTTCCATGACATCGATATCGCTCCTGCTGGTGCTTCTCTAAAAGAAAGCAACCAGAATCTTGATATTATAAGTGCAATGATCAAAGACTACTTAAAAACAAGTAAAACTCAATTACTTTGGAATACAGCCAATCTCTTTACGCACCCAAGATATGTTCATGGTGCTGCAACGTCTAACTCAGCTGACACGTTTGCTTATGCTGCAGCACAAGTAAAAAAAGGATTAGAAATAGGTAAAGAGCTAGGCTCCGAAAACTATGTTTTTTGGGGTGGAAGAGAAGGCTATGAATCTTTACTAAATACAGATATGAAACTAGAACAAGATAATTTAGCGCGTCTTCTTCATATGGCCGTTGACTATGCTAAAGAAATTAATTACACAGGTCAATTCCTAATCGAACCAAAGCCGAAGGAGCCGACCAAGCATCAATATGATTTTGATGTTGCAACTGGACTTTCTTTTTTACAGACATACGGATTAAAGGATCATTTTAAATTTAATGTTGAGGCTAATCATGCTACATTAGCCGGTCACACGTTTGAGCATGAGCTTCGTACAGCAAGAATCCATGGTATGTTAGGATCTGTCGACGCAAATCAAGGAGACCCTCTTTTAGGATGGGACACAGATGAATTTCCTACTGATATGTATGCAAGTACGCTTGCTATGTATGAAATATTGAAAAATGGAGGATTAGGAAGTGGTGGACTGAATTTTGATGCGAAAGTCCGAAGAACTTCATTTGAAGCCATCGATCTATTTGAAGCTCATGTCGCAGGTATGGATTGTTTTGCGGTAGGGTTAAAAGTTGCTTCTAAGCTGATTAAGGACCGAGCTCTCGATGATTTTGTTGATGATCGTTATGCTAGTTTTAGAGAAGGAATTGGTTTAGACATTGTTGAAGGTCGCAGTAGCCTTCGCCAATTAGAGGAACATGCGTTAAGTTTAACGGAGATTCGTCATCGTTCTGGTAAACAAGAAAAATTAAAAGGGTTAATTAATCAATATTTACTGGAAACCATGAACTCAGTAAATGTGTAACTTATTGCGCTGGAGATTAAATCCTCCAGCGTTTTCTAATCTATAGTGAGCCGGGGTGACATGATGTCTTATGTAATTGGGATCGATCTAGGAACTAGTGCTGTTAAATTGTTGCTTGTCTCCAAAGAAGGAGAAGTAAAAGTAGAGGTTAGTCAATCATATCCATTACAACAGGTCCGGTCAGGATACAGTGAACAGAATCCAGCTGATTGGCTAGAGCAAACGATAGTAGGGTTATCAGAATTGGTGACTCAATTTAAAGGGTCAGTAGATGAAATTAAAGGAATTAGTTTCTCTGGACAAATGCACGGCTTAGTTTTATTAAATAAAAGCAATGAGGTTCTTAGGCCAGCTATCTTGTGGAATGATACTCGAACAACTAGTCAATGTCGTCAGTTGGAGCAAACCATAGGTAAAGAAGATCTGCTTCGCATAACTAAAAATCCCGCACTTGAAGGATTTACATTGCCAAAACTATTATGGGTAAAAGAACACGAGCCAGAAATTTTTGAACAGACTAATGTATTTATGCTCCCGAAGGATTATCTTCGCTATGGTTTGACAGGGGCGATTCATACGGAGTATTCAGATGCAGGAGGTACTTTACTCCTAGACATTGAAAAGCAGACCTGGAGCTCGGAACTATTAAGCCGGCTTGGAATCGATGAAACAATATGCCCACCACTTGTTTCTTCACATGCCTTTGTCGGACATGTAACAGCACAAGTAGCGGAGGCGACGGGTTTATCTCCTCAAACTAAAGTGTTTGCAGGTGGAGCAGATAACGCGTGTGGAGCCATTGGTGCAGGTATCCTATCTGAAGAAACCACACTTGTCAGTATTGGAACTTCAGGTGTTGTTCTCTCGTATGAGAAGGATAAAGAAACAAGAGTGGATGGCAAGGTTCATTTTTTTCATCATGCAGAACCAGGTGCCTTTTATAAAATGGGTGTTACGTTATCTGCTGGTTACAGCTTAAGTTGGTTTAAGGATACGTTCGCAAAAGAACAAGATATTGAACAATTGATTCGAGAAGCAGGGGAGAGAGAACCAGGAGCTAACGGATTATTATTTACCCCTTATTTAACAGGGGAACGATCGCCACATGCTGATGCAGCCATTCGAGCTAGTTTTATCGGAATGAGTTCCACACATACTCAAGCTGATTTTGTCAGAGCGGTACTTGAAGGGATCACATTCTCGTTAAAGGATTCAATTGAATTATTCCGCGAAATGGGAACGAAAGTAGAAAAAATAATCTCAATCGGGGGTGGGGCTAAAAGCGAGGTTTGGTTGCAACTACAAGCTAATATATTTAATGCGCGTATTGTAAAACAAACAAGTGAACAAGGACCTGGAATGGGTGCGGCGATGCTTGCGGCTTTTGGCGTTGGCTGGTTTGATTCATTAGAAACATGTGCGGAGGCGTTCTTAAGTGAACAGTCAACATATGAACCCGATCCAATCCAAGTTGAGAGGTATGCTGAAATGTACCCCTTATACAAAGATGTCTACACACAAACAAAGCAGTTAAATCAAGCATTAACCACTTATCGATAAGTAGTGAAATTAAAAAAGGAGCAACCCGTTAGGGTTGCTCCTTTAAATTAAAACCCCCTCGAAAGGGGGAAGGTTAATTATGCTTTTTCAACGTTAGCTGCTTGCTCGCCACGGTTACCTTCAACGATATCGAAACGAACTGCTTGGCCTTCTTCAAGAGTCTTGAAGCCTTCGCTTTGGATAGCTGAGAAATGTACGAATACATCGTCCCCGTCTTCGCGCTCGATGAAACCAAAACCTTTTTCTGCATTAAACCATTTTACTGTACCTTCTAACATGTGTGTTTCCTCCTTGAAATTGTAGTACTAATTACGTTAACCATCAAGCTTCAAGAGGAAACAACATAAGGTATTCCTTCTATCCACGTTAATAAAACAATAAGTAGCATAGATTCATAATAGCACAGACGTTAAGATAAAACAAGACGTTATCTTATTTATTTATACTTGTTACTACGAATGGCTACTCACTAGATGATTTGTTTTTTGAAGACTCAGGATTGCGTCTTTCCTTCTCCTCGTGATTGATTTCTTCTAATGGTAATTCGTCCACTGGCATTGAAGATTGGTCGTGGTGACTTTGATCGTCCTTAGAACGTTTGAATTTTTCTTCTTGCACTTCTTCTTTTTTAGATTGGTGGTTTTCTTGATCTTTACTCATTGAAAATCCCTCCCTATATTATTCTGGGTTCCCTTTACATAACTTTTAAAACCCATACTTGACATCTATCAGTTTAGTGCTAAACTGATGTTGAGAGGGAGGTGATTGGATGTCCGAAGATCATTCGGTACACGCTAAGAAACAAAGACTAAGTTTGTTACTGTGGTTTCGGATTGCTCGTTTCTTTAACCAAAGTAACCGAATGTCCAACGAACATGTCAAATCATTCGATCTGACCATTTCTCAGTTTGATTTATTAGTACAGACGCAGGCCAATCAGCCGATTTCGCAAATGGATCTAGCTAGTAAGCTCCTTGTTACTAAAGGAAGTATTACACAGGCTCTTGTAAAGCTAGAGCAGCGTGATTTGATACAACGTCAACAAGAATGGCGTGTAAAACGAATCTCCTTAACTGAAAAGGGTGAAGAGCTTTTAGACAAAGCATTACCCAAGCAATCAGCGTTTCAATCTTCTTTGTTTTCAACATTAACGAGAGAAGAACAAAAACAATTGAATGATCTATTAAAGAAATTACAAAAAGGGATCGAATCCCATACTAATCAGGAGGGTTCATAATGGAACTATTACCACTAAAAGGACAGCACCACGTATCATCGATCACTGCAAACGCAAAGGAAAATCTTCATTTCTATACTGAAATCCTTGGAATGAGACTTGTTAAAAAAACGGTGAACCAAGATGACACATCTGTTTACCATCTATTCTATGCAGATGAGCGCGGTAACCCTGGTACAGATTTAACTTTCTTTGAAATCCCACATGCTGGCTCAACATACGAAGGTACAAACAGTATAAGCTTAACTTCACTTCGTGTACCGACAGATAAAGCATTAGAATACTGGGTGAATCGATTGGAAGAACATGATGTGAAACATGAAGGAATCGTAGAAGACTCTGGAAGAAAAACATTGAATTTCCGTGATTTCGAAGGACAACGTCTGCAATTTGTCTCTGATGAACACAATGTAGGAGTTGCTGGTGGAAAGCCATGGGATCATAGTCCAGTCCCTGTTGAACATGGTGTCGTTGGATTGGGACCTGTTCGTTTAACTGTTAGTCGCCCTGAACTTACATCAAAAGTTCTAGTTGATGTAATGGGCTTTAATGAGCTGCGTACGTACACGGAAGAAAGTACAAAACAAACAATCCGTGTCTTTGAGACTGGTGAAGGCGGTACAGGTGGAGAAATCCACTTAATTGAAAGAAATGATCTTCAACGTGAAAGACCTGGAAGAGGTAGTGTGCATCACGTGGCATTCCGAGTGGAAAATCAGGATGAATTAAATAAATGGGTGGAACATGTAACAGCATCAGGTCTTCCAAACTCTGGCTTTGTTGAGCGTTACTACTTCCGTTCTCTTTATTTCCGTGAGCCAAATGGTATTTTGTTTGAACTTGCAACAGATGGACCTGGATTTGAAGGCGATGAGTCCTTTGATACATTAGGAGAGAACTTAGCCTTACCACCATATCTAGAGAATCAGCGCGAAGAGATTGAAGCAAAAATTAAACCACTTCATACAAAAAAAGACTGAAGTAAAGAGGGGGAGAAGGTCATGAATCATGAACATCTATTTATAAAAGGGGAAGAACCAAGTTTACCAACTTTACTTCTACTTCACGGAACAGGTGGAGATGAAAATGATTTACTTCCACTTGCAGAAATGATTGCTCCAAAGGCCTCTATTCTGAGTGTCCGAGGAAATGTCTCGGAAAATGGAATGAATCGTTATTTTAGAAGGCTAGCAGCAGGCGTGTTTGATAAAGAAGATTTGGCGAAACGAACAGAAGAATTGCATACATTTGTGCAGGAAGCCGCAAAAACATATCATTTTGATGCGCGAAATGTGATAGCAGTAGGTTATTCAAATGGAGCCAACATTGCAGCTAACTTACTGTATACGATTAAAGACTCTTTAACTGGAGCGGTGCTTTTTCATGCAATGCAGCCACAAGATCACGTTCAAATAGACCGGATGGAGCAAACCTCTGTGCTTGTCTCATCAGGTAGAAGAGATGGTATGATTCCAGCAGCGGAATCGGAGAAACTGATTCAAACGCTGAAAGATGCCGGTGCAGATGTAACAGAATTTTGGACTGATGGCGGTCATGAGTTAACGCGAGATGAAGTATTAGAAGCGCAAAAATGGTTTGTACAGCAAACAGATTAGAAAGCAAAAGGAAAAAACCATCTATTCAAAAAGTGAATAGATGGTTTTTCTTTTATAATCATATATTTTTCTTTACACTTATGTAAGATAGTGCGAAAAGACGTAAAGTGGTTGACTTTCACTTCGATGCTTTATAGTATAAAGGGGTTTCAGAGATTTATTTTATTTTTGCTAGAAATGAGGTCATTAAATGACAGAGCATGATACAACCGTGAATGATGATCAGTTATCGAAACGAAAGAACTGGGTACTTTTTGGTGTTATAGGAGTTATGACTTTAGGTATTATTTATTTAGCCATTTTTCAAGATATTTGGTATCGGATCGTCGTCTTGGCTTCAGTAATTACTGGAGGAATCCTAATTTATCGACAGTTGCAGAGTATACAAAAACTACTTAGAGAAAAAGTAGAGTTGGAGCTACCATCACCATCTGTGGAAGAGACGCATCACCTTTCAGAGCCTGAATTAATTGAGAAAGAATCTGAACTACAACAACTTGATTTGGATCGTACACAGATGTTTGAAGAGCTTTTAAGTCGATCTGCCATTGAAGAGCACGAAAAAACGGCGTTCCGAGAAAAGCTTGCTCAAAAAGAAACGGAAACCTCTAGAATTCGTGAAGAGCTAGGGCACGCTCCTAGTCGACTGCAACAGGTGTATGAAGGAACTAAGAAGTATTTTGTTAAAGATAACCCTATGAAAGAAATTGCGGCATCACTTGATACGGAAATCATTGAAAATGGGAGTCTATCAGAATTGAATGATGAAATCCAAAGAATGATTCCTCGATTATCAAGAGAAAGTCTTGAGTCACTTGAGAACTCCAATTATATGGATGAATCCTATAAATTGACCCGTTCTGGTTATAAAGAACTTGTGCAAGCAGCTGAGCAATTAAACTAAACCAAAAAGCACGCAACTCATGTATTGAGATGCGTGCTTTTTGTTGTTTCATATGGATACAATAGGGAAATCAATCTAAACAATAGAGGGGGGAATATCATTGGCTGTGATTATTGGTTTTTTTCTATTTTTCATTGTATTAATGCTGGCAATCATTCAACTTGTGAGAGCATCACACTACAAAAAAGAAAAACAGATCGAGCAGCTTATTGATCGAAAGTTAGAAGAAGAGCGTGAACGAAGGAAATCACAGTAATAATTGCCCTAACAAAAACTTGGTGTATTCTTTATAAACATCAGGGTTATCTTTGGTTTCACATATTTAGGGAGATTTTTTATAAATAAAAAAGCCTCTTGTTAGAATAGGTTCGTCCCTATTCTAACAAGAGGCTTTTAATGAGATACTAGCTTAAACTAATGTGTAATTGAGTGATGTAAAGAAGGAACTAAAGTGTTCTAAAG
Organism: Alkalicoccobacillus murimartini; assembly: GCF_030813245.1. Taxonomy (GTDB): domain Bacteria; phylum Bacillota; class Bacilli; order Bacillales; family Bacillaceae_D; genus Alkalicoccobacillus; species Alkalicoccobacillus murimartini. The sequence continues at coordinate 733,931 of NZ_JAUSUA010000001.1, forward strand.
AAATAACCGGAAGCTTAACAAGCTTTGTTTGGTTGAAGTGTATCGACCAATGATCGCAAATCCGTAACAAAAGCCCATACAAGCACCAATCATCGTACTCTGACGATAGGTTAAGCTTTTGGAACAAGCTAAACCGTAACCAAGTAAGACAGAAGGGATACACGGATACTTTACATAAGCTAAACGGCTTAACAATTGACTAAGTAAGCAAAAAACGGGTGCTAAAAAGGCAGAATCAACGACGGCAGTTTGAACAAAGGTAGTGATCATCCTGCTTGCTCCTTCGATTTTTTCTTTAGTATGCGCCATTTCATTTTAGCTATTCTAAAAATATAAAATTCTCTATGCTATACTACATTTTAAAGATATGTTGATGACTGGAGAGGGTAGGAATGAGCACCAATATTATTTCATTAGAAGACGTTTCATGGAGACGTCAAAACAAACAAATAGTAAAGAATGTCCATTGGAATGTCGAGCAAGGTGAACATTGGGCCATTCTAGGCGCAAACGGATCTGGAAAAACATCCTTACTAAAAATTATTACAGGGTATGAATGGGCATCAAATGGAACGGTGGACGTTTTAGGTGAGCGGTTTGGTCAGACACCGATCTATGAATTGAGAAAACGCATCGGATGGTTAAGTGCATCTTTAGATGAGAGATTTCGTCATTATGAAGGGTTAGCTTGTGTAGATGTAGTAGTTAGTGGGATACATGCATCTATTGGAATACACGATGATATAAAGAATTCAGACATCCAGAAGGCATTAAAGCTCGCTAATGAGATGGGCTTGTCTCATATAATCAATTCTCCATTACGTTCGCTTTCGCAAGGCGAAAGAAAGAAAACATTTTTTGCGAGAGCCTTGATGGCAGACCCTGAGCTTATTATTGTAGATGAGCCGACAAGCGGACTAGACTTGCTTGCTAGAGAGCAGTTTCTTCAGCAACTCCAGACTCTACATAGCAAACCGGATAGCCCTACTTTACTTTATGTGACTCATTATCCTGAAGAAATTATCCCTAGCATTTCACATGTATTATTGTTGAAAGAGGGTCAAATCATTGCGGCTGGAAAAAAAGAAGATGTTCTAACGAATACACTTCTTTCTCAAACATTTGATGTGCCGATTTATGTAGTATGGCGAGATGGGAGACCGTGGATCCAGATCGCATCAAATTCATTCAAAGGGTGAGGTCATGGAAGGAAATTTAATCTATTTACGCTCGTTTCAATTAGAAGATGCCAGCGAGTTACTTCAAATGCAAAAGCAAAACAAACACTTTTTTGAACAATTCTCCATGTCACGTACAGCCGATTATTATTCACTAGATTATCAAAAACATTTAATTGAACAATTTATTCGCCTTAAAGAACAAGGAATTGAATATCATTTTGGTGTGTTTTTAAAAGGGTCTGGCCAACTAATTGGGACAATGGATTTGTTTCACATCTATAGAGGGTCATTACAGAATGCCATGATCGGATATTTCTTGAGCGAAGAACATAACGGAAAAGGCTATGCTTCAGAAGCATGTGCTTTACTTGTACACTATGCATTTTCAAACTTAAAGCTACATAGGATAGAGGCTGGAGTCATGCCTCGTAATCACGGGTCGATTCGAGTACTAGAAAAAGCAGGTTTTCACAAAGAAGGAATCGCCAGAAAAAATGTTCGTATTCAGGGTATTTGGGAAGATCATCAGGTACTTGCCTGCTTAAACCCAAGTGAGATAAACGGATAAAGAAGGAGGATGTAATGTGACTACTCGACCCTTAACGGTATTAATCTATTTGTTTGATGAGATAGAAGTCCTTGATTTTGCTGGCCCTTTCGAGGTGTTGTCTTTAGCAATGAAAGAGGAGCAGCCTTTTTTTCGCGTGAAAACGATCTCCGAAACGGGTAAAAGCGTGCGAGCACGAAATGGTTTAACGGTTGTACCTGATTATGGCTTTGATACATGGGATGATAAGGCAGACATCGTCATTATTCCTGGTGGACATGGTGCAAGAGAAACGGAGATTCATAAAAAGAATGTTCTAGAATGGATCCAAACCGTTTATCAAGAAACAACCATTTTAGCATCCGTGTGTACAGGTTCATTTTTACTTGCTGAAGCCGGTTTACTCACTGGGAAAGAAGCTACTACTCATTGGGCTAGTCTAGAACGTTTTAAACAAACCTATCCAACTGTTCAAGTAAAGCAGCAAGTGAAATTTGTTGACCAAGGGGATATCATTACTTCTGCAGGAATTTCAGCAGGGATCAACATGTCGTTTCATCTAGTCAAAAAGCTTGTAGGGCTAGAACAAGCAAAATCAGTCGCCAAACGTATGGAATATGATATTGAGATGTAAGGATAAAAATGAATAACATAGAGGCTGAGAGACAATAAGTGTATATACGTGAAAGTAATGGAGAATTTACGTGGATTACGGACCCCATTAGGTTAAAAAGTATGTTTTTTATTTATAAGAGAACTCCTAACTACTATTATTGATAGAGGTAATCTTTATTTATATAAAAGGGCCGAAAAATGATGTGTTTGACGACGTCATTTTCGGCCCTTATTGTTACTGTTTATTCTGCATAACTCTCTTCAAGTTGGGTAATTAACTCACCAACGTAGTGAACGGCAGTCCGAATGGTTTCGGGATTAGCCATATCAACTCCAGCATCACTTAAAAGATCCAGAGGGCTTTTGCTTCCTCCTGCTTTTAACATATCCAACCAACGATCGATCGCAGGCTGACCTTCTGTTTCAAACTGCTTATAAGCAGCTGTAGAAGCAGCAAGTCCCGCTGAATACGTATATGGGTACAGTCCCATATAATAGTGTGGCTGTCTCATCCATGTTCTGCCCGCTCCAACATCCAACATAACGGAATCACCCCAGAAGCCTTCAAGCACTTGATTTTTAGTTAAGCGCAGTGTTGTTGCTGTAAGTGGCTCACCAGCCTCAGCCAACTCATACACACGACGCTGAAATTCACCTTCTAATAAATGAGTGACAAAATTGTGATAGTAAGTACCTAAGAATTGCAAGATCACCCAACGTTTCATTTGTGGATCATCTGTTGACTGTAAAAGGTGATTACCAAGTATCAGTTCATTCATCGTAGAAGGTGCTTCGATGTTATATAGCGATGGACGGACTGATGACAACGGTTGGTGCTGATTCGCTAAATAGAAGTGCCCAGCATGTCCTAGTTCATGAGCAAGCATAAATGCACCACGCATATTGCCAGTCCACGTCATTAAGATATAGGGGTGTGCACCAAATGGGCTTGAGCAGAACGCCCCTGTTCGCTTACCTATGTTACTTGAGCGATCTACCCAACGTTCATTCAACGCCTTATTAAGCATATCTGAGTATTCAGGTCCCATCACTTGCAAGGCTTCCTGAATAAGATCAGATACCTGTTGATAAGATGTTTCAGGCTGGAATGAAGGGTCAAGAGGTGCCTTTAGGTCACTAAATGTTAATTCATCAAGACCAAGCACACGTTGCTTTAATTTTGCAAAACGCTGCATGTGCGGAGCCAATTCCTGATAAATGATATCTAGCTGATTTGTGTACATTTCTTGGCTGACCTTCTGCTCATGTAATAGCATGTCTGTAGCAGATTCGTAGTTACGCAGTCGAGCTAACGTTACATGTTTCGCTACTTCTGTTGCGTATGTTTGGGCATACGTATTCTCGTATTTGGCAAGCGTAGCATCAAAGGTTTTGTATGCATTTCGACGTTCCTCTGTATCCGGGGATAATTCATATTGATCCTCAAATAAAGCAAAGGAAAGCTGTTTTTCTTCTCCATCTGCACCAATAAAAGAAGGGAATGTCATATCCGCTGATTTACTAGCTGAATAAATCGCATAAGGGGATGTTAATGTCGGGTTTAGAGCCTGTAGTACTTTTTCTGATTCTGCACTCAATGCATAAGGCTTCTTCGCTAGAATTTTCTCTAGTAGAACAGAGAACTTACTTAGTCCTTGCTGCTCTTCTGAAAAATGTTGAATCGTTTTTTCCGGAATAGACAGAATGTCAGACTCAATAAATGATAGAGAGGCAGCAACATCTGCCAAAATATCAGTAGCGACAGCATAATCAGCCTGTGCTTCCGCATTTGTGCCATCCTCAGATAATTTCAAGGTTGCATATGTAGAAATTAGCACAATACGTTCCATGATCGATTCTCTTGCTTCTAAGCAGTTTAAGAGATTCTCAGAACGTTCAGCCAGTTTACCAGAGAACCCTGTGATTCCTTCTGCTGCTGGTTGCAAAGCATAAAGGGCCTCTTGCCAAGCTTCTTTTGTTTCGAAAAGATCTGTCAAATCCCATGTTTCTGAATAATCAATCTCTGAACGGTGTGCTAATGTTGTCATTTTGTTTCCTCCTTTTTATTCGTAAATCGAATTAAATGTAGTATACACTAGTTTTGATTGGAAGTTTAGCGAAATGATCTAGGTTCTTCTATGGAAAAACAAACAAACATTCGCTACAATGAAAAGAGATGATCACTAGGGGTGTACGTATGTTTAAAGAATCCTTACAACAAATACTACAAGACTTACGAGAGAATGACTCTTACAAGGATCAAATTGTTCATTGGCGGGAGATGGAAGCTGTAGAAGCAAGGACATCCCCCTTTCCGGAACAGATGAATGATCAGCTTGTTAAAGCATTGCAAAAAAGAGGAATTGGTGAGCTTTACACGCACCAGGAAGCTGCCTATTCAGCTACGAAGCAAGGGGAGAATATAGTAGCCGTCACCCCGACAGCATCAGGTAAAACACTCTGTTACAACTTACCTGTTCTTCAACGGATATCAGAGGATGCTGAAAGTCGCGCTTTGTATATCTTTCCGACAAAGGCATTAGCCCAGGACCAGATGAGCGAATTAAATGAGCTGATAGAAGAAATGGAGGTACCGATTCGTTGCTTTACGTATGACGGGGATACTTCTCCCTCAATAAGACAAGCCGTGAGAAAAGCTGGACATGTGGTCATAACCAATCCTGATATGCTGCATTCAGCCATTTTACCTCATCATACGAAGTGGGTATCTTTCTTTGAGAATTTACAATACATTATTATTGATGAATTACATACATACCGAGGTGTCTTCGGAAGTCATGTTGCTAATGTGATTCGAAGGCTGAAACGAATTGCGGCTTATTATGGGGCAAATCCACAGTTCATTTGTACATCTGCGACCATTGCCAATCCTCAGGAATTAGCGGAAGAATTAACAGGAAAACCGATGCGATTGATCCAAAATAATGGTGCTCCACGTGGGAAAAAGCATTTTATTTTTTATAATCCTCCAATCGTGAATGAGCCACTTAATATTCGCCGAAGTGCAACGGTTGATGTTAATGATCTTGCCAAACGCTTCCTAACAAATGGTATTCAAACGATTGTGTTTGCACGAAGTAGAGTACGCGTAGAAATCATCTTAAGTCATTTACAGGAACTTATAAAACACCGTTTTGGCCCAGATACAATTCGTGGGTACCGTGGAGGATATCTACCTAAACAGCGACGGGAGATCGAGAAAGGTCTTAGAAAAGGGGACATCCTTGGTGTAGTCAGTACCAATGCATTGGAGCTAGGCGTGGACATTGGCCAACTACAGGTATGCGTGATGACTGGTTACCCAGGCTCCATTGCAAGTGTATGGCAGCAAGCAGGACGAGCAGGTCGTAGACAAAATGAGTCGGCGATTATTATGGTCGCTGGATCCTCTCCTATTGATCAATATATCGTCCAGCATCCTGAAGCATTTTTTGATCGTTCGCCAGAATCAGCAAGGCTAAACCCAGAGAATTTGATCATCTTGATGGATCACCTGAAATGCGCAGCCTATGAACTTCCGTTTAAGCGAGGAGAGACGTTTGATGGTGTCGACATTGAAGAAATTCTCGAGTACTTAACTGAACATCAAGTACTACATGAACGCGCTGAGAAATGGTATTGGATGAATGAATCGTTCCCAGCACATGGAATTAGTTTACGTTCGGCTTCACAAGAAAATGTCGTAATTATTGATCAGAGTGATGTGACTAGACATACTGTGATTGGAGAAATGGACCGATTTAGTGCGATGACACTCCTACACGATGAAGCGATTTATTTACATCAAGGGACACAATATCAAGTGGAGTACCTTGATTGGGATGAACGAAAGGCCTTTGTACGTGAAGTATCTGTAGAGTATTATACGGATGCCAACCTAGCTGTGAAGCTAACCGTACTTGAAGAAGATGAAACCAAAAAACGTCCCTACGCACAGCTTTCCTATGGGGATGTTATGGTAAATGCAAAAGCAACCATTTTTAAGAAGATTCGAATGAGTACGTTCGAAAACATCGGGTCTGGTCCAATTCATTTACCAGAGGAAGAACTTCATTCAAGTGGAATGTGGTTTAGTTTTTCACCAGATCTCATTGAGCAATTTGGAGAAGCAGCACTTGAGGCTGGTTTAATGGGACTTGCTCATGTATTAGGGGCAGTTTGCCCAGTCTTTGCGATGTGTGACCGAAATGATATCCATGTAGTGCCACAAATCAAAGCGGATCATTCGGAACTGCCTACTGTCTTTATATATGACAGTTACCCAGGAGGGATAGGGCTCTCAAAAGAAATTTATCAAAAGGTTGAATCAGTTCTTGAACATGTGCAGAGCCTCATCGAATCATGCCCGTGCGAATCAGGCTGTCCAGCTTGTGTTGGCGCAACGACTCAATTTGGGCAAGTTGAATCCAAACACATTGTGACTAGATTAGTAAACGGACTTCTTGCAAACACAGCTTCCCACTAAATAGAAACAGGAGAGATACTATGAGCAAAATCCAATTGAATGTTATTGAAACAAGTGATGTACATGGCCATATTATGCCACACCGATACCGTACGGAAAGTGATTTACCGCTTGGTTTAGCCAAAATCGGCTCTCTCATTCGAGAAGAGCGCACGAAACATGATCACGTTTTGCTTATTGATAACGGCGACCTCATTCAAGGAACGCCATTAACAACCTATTTCTCAAAACTGGACACTGAGCAAGAACATCCATTAATTCGAGCGGCAAATTTACTAGATTACGATGCAAGTGTGCTTGGCAACCATGAATTTAATTTTGGACTTAACACTCTTAACAAAGCAGTAAAAGACTCTTCATTTCCATGGTTAGCAGCTAATATTGTAAACCGGGAGACAAAGCAATGTTATTTTGGAAGACCTTACATTGTAAAGGAGTTTGAAGGAGTGAAGGTGGCGATATTAGGGTTAACCACTCAATACATTCCTAACTGGGAAGATCCTCATCATATCGAAGGACTTGAGTTTGAAGATTGCGTAGAGTCTGCTAAAAAGTGGGTCAAACAGATTCGTGAAACAGAGGAACCTGATGTGATGATTGTTTCCTACCATGGGGGATTTGAACGGAACCCAGAGAATGGGGCAGAGGAAGAAAGAGAGACAGGAGAAAATCAAGGCTATGCGATCTGCCAAGAGGTGGAAGGGATTGATTTACTGCTCACTGGTCACCAGCATCGTTTGCTGGCAGGGAAGTGTGGGGACGTTCATATTCTTCAGCCAGGATGTTTTGGAGCAGTAGTTGGAAAAGCAGTCATTGAACTAGAGAAACGTTCAGAAAAATGGAGCATCACCTCGATTCATACCGAGCTGATTGAACCCATAAATGTCGAAGCGGATCAAGCAGTTGTAGACGCCTCAAACGCGTTGGAGGAAGAGGTCCAAGCTTGGTTAGATGAACCAATTGGACACGTAGAAGGTAGCTTACGGATAGAAGATGCGTTTGATGTACGTTTGAACAAACACCCGTTTACGGAATTTATTAATAAGGTTCAGATGGAAGCATCAAAGACAGCCATCTCTAGTACCGCTCTGTTTGATAATACGTCAAAAGGCTTTCCTGACACCATTACAATTCGTGACGTCATGTCTAATTATATCTATCCGAATACACTAAAAGTGTTAGAGATTACGGGTGAAGAGCTAAAAGCAGCTTTGGAGCGGAGTGCTAGTTATTTTCAAGTAGTTGATGGAAAACCAGACATAAATCCTGCTTTTCTTTATCCAAAACCTCAGCATTATAATTATGATATGTGGGAAGGAATTCGATACACGATTGATCTCTCAAAAAATGAGGGAGAGCGAATTGTTCAGTTAGAAGAAGAGAATGGAAAAGCAATTAATATGCAAGAAACATATGAGGTTGTAATGAGTAACTACCGCGCTAGTGGTGGTGGCGAATACACGATGTTTAAGGACAAGCCTGTCATTAGAGAGATGCAAGATGATATGACGGATTTAATCATTCAATATGTTCAAAAGCATAAAACGATCTCATCTACTGTGAACCAAAATTGGCGAGTAATCTGGTGATAAGGTCATAAAAAAACAAGCAGGGTCATGTATACATGGCACCTGCTTGTTTTTATTTTAAACGAGCTTAGCTCGAATTTTTCCAGAAACAAAGTCAACGAGTGTAATCATCACAATGATTCCAAGTAAGATAATCCCTACGCGCTCCCAATCACGAACTTGAAGAGCAAAAATCAATGGTGTACCAATACCACCAGCTCCAATAATACCTAAAATGGAGGCGGCACGGATGTTCACCTCAAACCGATACATCACAAAGTTTAAATAACTAGGTAAGATTTGTGGAACAACAGCAAACCACAACGTCTTAATTGGATTAGCTCCCGTTGCAATTAATGCTTCCGTTGTACTTAGGTTCACACTTTCAACATCATCTGAAAAAAGTTTACCCAGCATACCGATCGAACCAATTCCTAGTGCAAGTACACCTGAGAACGAGCCCGGACCAACGGCTTTAATAAAGAGAAGGGCAAAGATGATGTCTGGAAAAACACGAATAAAACTTAGAATGAATTTCCCGAATTGAGAAATCACTCGTGATTTTACAATATTACGAGCGGCAAGAAACGCTAATGGAATACAAAAAATCGCCGCAATGAACGTTCCTAAAATCGCAATGGCTAGTGTTTCAATTAACTTTCTAATTAAATCCTCACCAGCTGGATCATAGACATAATCCCAATCGGGACTAAACAATCCATTAAAGATGGCTCTAACAATTTGACCTGAGGTTTCTTTCACCTCAATTGTAGGTAATCCAGCAAATGCCCATATGTATATTAGCATTAGAACGATGACAACAACAAAACGTGTGAATATCTTCTTTTTCTGTGGGTTCATGATAACTTCTCCCTTAGAGATGTACTGATAAAATCGATTATCAATACAACAATTAAGGTATATAGAATAATCGTAGAGACCCTGGCATAATCAAAGAATCCGAGTGCCTGGTCATAATACAATCCGATACCTCCGGCCCCAACGAGACCTAAAACTGCCGCAGCACGAACATTTACTTCAAATGAATACAAGGTAAATGATAAAAATTGCGCTGTAACCTGTGGGATGACACCATACATAATAAGTTTAATTTGGTTAGCTCCAACCGCACGCATTGCTTCAAGCGGACCTTCATCAATTCCCTCAATAGACTCATAGATTAATTTACCGATAATTCCTAGTGAGAAACCGATTAAAGCCAGAACACCTGAGAATGCTCCAATTCCAAAAATAGCAACAAAAATGGCGGCTAGCAGTAAATCAGGAATCGTACGAATTAAATTTAACAGCCAACGCGCAGGAAGATTAATCCACTTCGCACGCAGCACATTACGAGCAGCTAAAAGAGCAAGAGGCATGGCAAGAATTGCGCCAAATGTAGTACCCAAAATAGCCATTCGAATTGTTTCAAGAATAGGTTCAGTAATTCTAGTGAAGTAAGCCCAATCGGGTGGAACCATCTCAATGATTAAGTCACCCATATTTGGCAGTCCTCGTTGTAAATCAGAGAACGAAAATCCAACGGTTAGCCCACTAGCATATAAGATCGCTAAAAACAATAGAACAGTGAATGATTGTTTTGTTTTTTTCTGCCTGTAAAAAGAAACTGGTTTTTGATTCGTTGAAGATGAACTCATGCTTTAACACCTAGCATTTCTTTATCATCAATTGGGCGTCCGTAAATCTCAGCAAACGCTTCATCCGTAGCTTCTTCAACAGGGCCATCAAAAACAATTTCACCCGCTCGTAAACCAATAATACGCGTAGCATAAGCGCGTGCTAAATCAATAAAGTGTAAATTAACAACCGTTGTAATACCTAAGTCTTCATTTATACGTTTTAAGTCATCCATTACTTGTTTAGTAGTTAATGGGTCAAGAGAAGCAACCGGTTCATCAGCTAAAATAATTTTAGCTTCCTGTGCCAAAGCTCGAGCAATAGATACACGCTGTTGTTGTCCACCTGAAAGCTCGTCCGCTCTTGAGAAAGCTTTATCAGGGATATTCACGCGTTCTAATGCTTTCATAGCTAAATCCTTGTCCTCCTTTGGAAAGAGGCCAAAAATCATTTTTAATGTTGAATGATAACCAACTCGTCCAGATAGTACATTACGGAAAACAGATGAACGTTTAACAAGGTTAAAGTTCTGGAATATCATCCCGATGTCACGTCTAATTTTATATAGACCTTTACCTTTAGCTTTTGTAATAGACTGACCGTCAATCAATATTTCACCTTCGCTAATTTCATGAAGACGATTAATTGAACGAAGCATGGTTGATTTACCGGCACCTGATAATCCAACGATTACAACAAACTCACCTTTTTCGATCGTTACATCCATGTTACTAAGACCTTTTGTTCCATTTGGGTAGACTTTTGATACATTTTTAAACTCAATCATTGAATAAATCCTTCCTTCTGTTAGGAATCATAAAAGGGCTGATGACTCCGTTAAAGCACGGAATCATCAGCCACCTACATACCGTTTCTCACTAAATCTGACCCGCGTCAGTACTACTCAGTTTTTACTTTTTCGTTGTACTCACGAACGATTTCAAACTTGCTGTCATCAGATTCTACATACCCTTCATGTGTGTAAACATCTTTGATGATCGCGCGACCTTCATCACTTTCACCAATGGCGATAAATGCTTGTTGAATCTTCTCTTTCCAATCTTCATCCATATCAGGAAGAACAGCAATTGTGTCATTTGGAATATCTTCTGTAAATTCTAAGATTTCAGTGTCCTCAAATACAGAAGGGTAGTCACTTGTTACAACATTACGAGCATCTTGGAATGTTGCAGCAGCATCAACATCACCATTTAGTAGGGAGATAATCGCTTGGTCATGACCTTTAAGAGTCACAGGCTCCACATCAGTTAATGGATCTAAACCAGCATCAATTAATACAGCAGCCGGCCATACATAACCAGCAGAAGAGGTAACACTTTGGTAACCCATTTTCTTACCTTCTAAGTCTTCAATGCTTTCAATACCGGAATCTTTTTTAACGATAATTTGAGATTTGTATGTCTCTACTAAATCTTCTGTAGGAGATCCGTCTTCATCATTTACACCGTAACGCAATGCTTGAAGGATAACCTCTGCAGCTCCACGCTCTTCAGCTAGAACATAAGCAGTAGGAGGAAGGAACCCTACATCTACTTGTTCTGAAGCCATCGCTTCTACAATCGTGTTGTAGTCAGTAGAAACACTTACTGTTACAGGGATATCAAGTTCTGCTGATAACAAATCTTCAAGTGGTTTCGCTTTTGCTTCCAGTGTGTCAGCATTTTGTGATGGAACAAATTGTACACGAAGAGTATCAGGCACATAACCTGTAGCTTCTTCTCCCGATCCGTTATCGTCACCGCCTGTTGTTTCTTCAGGTGTATCTGAATCACTACCACAGCCAGCAAGCAAAACCGCTGCTAGAGTGAACGTTAAACCAGTACCATACAAATGCTTTTTCATTAAAAGACCCCCTAATATTATGTATAAAATTAATCAAGCAAATACTATTGTATCAAATTATTATTAAAAGAATGTAAAAGTTTCGTAAATTATGTGGTCGAATATAGAATTTATGATCAGGATATTGACAGGTTCCCTCCTAATTAACCTACACTCTCCTGAAAAAATGTAGATAAGTAGTGAGTTTGTTAGACTAGACTAAGTATGAATCAACAATTGCCAACATTTACATTATACAAGCTATCAACGATAAGACAATAACTTTTGTGATAAAATTTATCAATGTCAATTCCTCAATAAAAGGATGGATAAGAGGATCTTGTGGAAAAGCAAACAGACATTCGCTACAATAAAGCTATCATATGAATAAATGAGGGACAGCGATGAAAATTCGCCAAAAATTAAAGCAGCTTGAAAGACATACAGGCTTCAAAACAGTTGATCAGAAGCCTGTTGAAAACGATCAGACTACAACTTCTTCTACTTCTGTTCCATATCAAAAAGAGTGGGAAGAATTAGGGGCAGTAATCAAGCATTTAGATGATCAATACGTCATTGTTCGAGAAGTTGTGTATCCATTGGACACACAACATGGTCAGTATGCATTTCATACATTGCAGCATGCTTTCTCTGAATGGGAGCGGTCAGCCTTTGATCATCCACTCTCCCCAGAAGGCTTACAGCCTGAACAACTACTTTTCTTTGATACAGAAACAACAGGACTTTATACAGGGGCTGGTCACCATATCTTTCTGCTTGGCTATGCACAAGTGAAAAAGACAGGTGTTCATGTCACTCAATACTTGTTGCCAGGTCCAGAATCTGAAGCAGCTCTCTATTATCATTTTTTATCAGATGTTGAAGACCTCGGTCATTTAGTAACCTATAACGGAAAAGCATTTGACTGGCCACAAGTTAAAACCCGTCATACTTTTGTCCGTGATCAAGTACCAAAACTGCCTGCTTTTGGCCACTTTGATATTCTTCACGCCTCGCGTAGATTATGGAAGAATGAACTTAGTTCCTGTAGATTACCGATCGTGGAAGAACATAAATTAAGATTCAAACGCCAACAAGATACACCAAGTTATTTAGTACCTATGCTCTATTTTGATTTTGTTAAAGAACAAGACCCTGAATTAATGGTTGGAGTACTGCAGCATCATGAATGGGATTTGCTTTCACTCATTACGTTGTATAGTCACATTTCATTGAAGATCACCAACAGTCAAGATGAAGAAGTGACTGGAAATGAACACTATGAAATTGGAAGATGGTTTGCAGCATTAGGGGAAGCTAAGAGGGCGGTTCAGCATCTTAATGAATCCATTTGCTCGGATGATCAGGAAGTCGTCTCAAAAAGCATCTATGAAATGGCTATGTTGTCGAAGAAGCTGAAACAAGACAAAGAGGCGATGAAGTACTATGTACAATCCATTGAAAGAGGCTATCGAGTAACTGAGGCAGCCATAGAATGTGCGAAACGAATGGAACACACCTATAAAGATCTTGAACAAGCCTATTTTTATACACAAGTAGCATCAGACGCTTTGACGAATAGTACGTCTCAAAGTAAAATAAAGCTTGAGAAAGACATTCATAATCGCTTATCTCGAATAGAAAAAAAGTTAAGAAATAAATGATTAGTAAAGGCACGCTATTTCCTGGGCAAGCGCATAATAGCTGTGTTTTCAGCATTTTTTTCGAAAAATGTATTTCGAAAGCTGTAAAATTATGTTGAAACAAAGGGAAGCAGAGTGACCGTGTGAGCAATAATATTTACACAACCTTGTAAAATAGGTGATACAACTAGTACACATGTACATGTTTGAACATAGGTTATTAGTGATTCTAAATAAAAAGGAGGCACTACCCTATGTATGGAAAGAAAAAGCACTGTAAACCTTGTAACCCTTGTGGACCAACTATGCCAGCTTATTCACAAAAACCAACGAACACGCAAATGATGCCGGCTGTTGTTCACCCAACAAAATACAGCGTAGTAGAAAAAACATGTGAGTATATTGTTCCTGAGGTTCATCCAACTCACACAGATTATGTAACAAATCACGTATATAAGCATGTTCACAGTTGTCCTCATACTGAGTCTAATCATCAAAATGTGAGCAACCAACAGTTCATGTCTAACAACCCTGTAATGGGTGCCCAATCAAATGGACCTGTTATGGGAGCACAAAACAATGCTCCAGTAATGGGTGCACAAAATAACGCACCAGTCATGGGAGCTCAGAATAACGCTCCGGTTATGGGCGCTCAAAATAACATGCCAAATTGGCCAGTAATGGGTGCACAATCTGGTAAAAAGAGATAATTGTTAACTGGAAGACGGGTCGATATTGACCCGTCCTCTTTCTATAGAGGAGGACAATACTTTGAAAACATTACTAATTACAGGGTATAAGCCACATGAACTTGGTATTTTTGACACCAAACATCCTGGTATTCAATACATAAAAAAAGCTCTTAGCAAGCAGCTAATCTCTCTCATCGAAGAAGGCATAGAGTGGGTAATTATTAGTGGGCAGCAAGGAGTAGAACTATGGTCAGCGGAGGTTGTCTTTGATCTTAAAGAGCTCTACCCAGATGTAAAAGTGGCTGTTCTCCTTCCATTTTTAGAACAAGAAGCGCAATGGAAGGAAGCGTCCAAAGAACAATATCAGCACGTTTTGAATCATGCTGATTTCGTAAAAGCTATTACGAATCGAGTGTATGATAGTCCAGCTCAACTGCGTCTTAAAAATGATTATCTTGTTGACAAATCTGATGCCTTGCTTATTCTATATGATGAGGACCATCCAGGGACACCTAAATTTTATTTAGAACCCGCTTTAAAGAAACAAGGGGGTCAACAGAATTATCCAATCTATTATTTAACTCCTGAAGATATCGAAGACGCGAGAAGGGATGAAGAAATGGATTGGTAACCGAAAAATCCTTTTAGAATCGAAACAAAATTGACTTTTTAGAGGACTTTTGAAAAAATAAAGAGGATACGAGATCGTTTAGACTAAGCAGGGGTGATATGTATGAGTAATCAAGAGATCAAGCATTCAGCAAAAGAAATTCTTAATAAAGATTTTAAAACAAGTATGAGAGGGTATAATCCGGATGAGGTTGATAAGTTTCTAGATTCTATTATCCAGGATTATGAACTATATCAGAAGAAAGTTGAACTATTAGAGCAAGAAGTTCAACAACTACGTAAAGAAAACAAAAAGTTACAGGAACGTCCAACAAGACAAGCTGCAGCACCTGCTCCATCTAGCAATAATACTAACTATGATATTTTGCAACGTTTATCCAACTTAGAGAAAAAAGTGTTTGGAAGTAAGATGTACGAATAAATTCGGGGGGAATGACTGTTGATCGAGGTGTATTTTGATGGAGCCAGTGCCGGCAACCCAGGGCTTTCTGGAGCAGGGGTATTCATTAACTTCAAGGATGGACGTGTAGAAGAGAAATCGATTCCTCTACCAGTAATGTCTAACCATGAAGCTGAATATGAGGCATTTTTATTGGCTCTACAATCGTGTATCGATCTTGGAATGATGCGAGCATCTTTCCGTACGGATTCACAATTGATTGATAAAGCCATTGAGAAACAATTTGTACGCAACCCGTTGTATAAACCATATTTACATCGTGCGTTAGAATTAATCGAGCAATTTGATTTGTTTTACCTTAAGTGGGTCCCTAGCAAATCCAATCGTCAGGCCGATCGATTAGCTAGACATGCGATTTTGAAGCAAAAGAACTCTATTTACGAATGAGCAGTTGCATCTAAGTTGCGATCGGGCTATAATAGGTGAGCGCGATCGCG
This sequence comes from Alkalicoccobacillus murimartini, assembly GCF_030813245.1. Classification (GTDB taxonomy): domain Bacteria; phylum Bacillota; class Bacilli; order Bacillales; family Bacillaceae_D; genus Alkalicoccobacillus; species Alkalicoccobacillus murimartini. Next base: position 749,670 of record NZ_JAUSUA010000001.1, read on the forward strand.
TATAAGGTTCAAGTTAAGCATTCAGGTGGCCGCTGTGCAGCAATGCATAGAGGAAAGTCCATGCTCGCACGGGCTGCGATGCCCGTAGTGTTCGTGCCTAGCCAATTCATAAGCTAGGGTAGTCAGGTAACTGGCTAACGGCAGGAGGATTGCCTACGTCCTTTGGATACGGTAAACACTCCTTGAAAGTGCCACAGTGACGGAGTCCATTTGGAAACGAATGGAGTGGAACGAGGTAAACCCCTCGAGCGAGAAACCCAAAATTAGGTAGGGGCATTTTCTGGTTTGGAACTGAACAAAACCAGATGAACAGGATTTAATCCTGTAGATAGATGGTCACCACCAGCGTACGAGGCTCATCACCGCTTGTAGTGCAACGGTACAGAACATGGCTTATCGAGTGCTTAACGATGCATAACCTAACTTATTTTATGACTTAAAAATCCCTAATTGAGGGATTTTTTTATTTTGTCTGAATCCTTCACTACCTACACGCATTAATGCGAGAAATTTTTTTGTTTACATGTCTACATTCTTCGATTAACATAAACCGTATACAAAAAGAAACCAAGGGGGAACCAATTTGAATAAAAGATGGGGTATTTGGTTTTCAGCACCTGTTCTCGCTGCAACGCTTGTAGCATGTGGTGATTCAGGGGATGAAAGTACAGAAGGAGCAAACGGTGAATCGTTTGTTATTGGAGCAACACAAATTTTGGAGCATCCCTCTCTTGATGCAGCTTATGATGGATTTCAAGATGCAATCGAGGAGGCTGGTTTGGATGTTGACTATACATTCCAGTCGGCGCAAGGAGACCAAAACAATACATCAACCATTGCAAATAACTTTGTTTCTGATGGTGTAGATTTGATCTTTGCTAATTCAACGCCTAGTGCAATCAGTGCCTTACAGGCTACACAAGATATTCCGATTGTCTTTACTTCAGTAACCGATCCAGTGGGTGCTGGACTAGTTGAGGGATTTGATCAACCAGGTGAGAACATTACGGGTGTATCTGATTTACATCCCGAAGCCATTGATATGACGATCCAATTCATTGATGAGCATTTTGCCGATTCAACAGTTGGACTAATTTACAACACTGGAGAGTCAAATTCAGTTGTTCAAGTAGATGCGATTAAAGAAGCAGCATCTGGGACAAGTTTATCAACTGTTGAACGAACAGTCGCAACGTCTGCTGATGTTCAGTCTGCCACAGCTTCTTTAGCTGAAGAGGCGGATGTGATTTATCTAGTAACAGACAATACTGTGATTTCAGCTTTAGAAACCATCGTTGGTATCTCAAATGAACAAGGCATTGCTCTTGTTGCTAGTGATCCGGATTCACTTGAAAAAGGGGCCTTCGCAGCATATGGTACTGACTTTTATACGTTAGGGTATCAAACAGGTGAAAAAGCTGTGGCCATCCTAACAGGCGAACAAACACCATCTGAAATTCCTGTTGAATCTCCTGCTGAGATTAACTTGGTCATCAATCGTGAAGCGGCTGAGGCACAAGGAATAGAATGGAAAGACGAGTGGGATTTAGCAGCTGACGCTTATGAATCCACAAAATAAATAGTGTACAAAAGAGACCGACCTATCCTTTTGGAGGGTCGGTCTGATTTTAGCAAGAGGAGTGAAGTTGCATGCTCGCATATTATGGTGCGATAGAATTAGGATTAATTTATGCCCTTATGGCATTAGGTGTTTATATCACGTTTCGTATTCTTGATTTCCCTGATTTAACGGTAGACGGAAGCTTTGTGACAGGAGCAGCCGTAGCAGCCGTAGCGATTTTAAATGGAGTTGACCCGTTTGTCGCCACAATTTTAGCAGTTTTAGCTGGTTTTGTCGCTGGCTGTATCACTGGTTTACTACATACGAAAGGGAAGATTAATCCTTTACTCGCAGGGATTTTGATGATGATTGCCTTATACTCAATTAATTTACGAATAATGGGTATGCCTAATATGTCATTATTGAACCAAGACACGGTTTTTAGAACCATTCGAGAAGGATGGTCGGCTCTTGGAATAGACGATGGGTTAAAATCATTTTTTGGATCAATAGGCCTTAGTGCATTTCCTTCAACGTATTCTTTATTAGCTATTATGCTTCTATTACTCATCATCATTAAATTTACTCTAGATTACTTCTTAAAAACAGAGGTTGGACTTGCTATTCGCGCTACAGGTGATAATAAACGAATGATTCGTAGTTTTTCTGCTAATACAGATGCTCTCATTATCCTTGCACTTGGGCTTTCAAACGGCCTAGTAGCCCTCTCTGGTTCTTTATTAGCACAACAGGGTGGATTTGCTGATGTACAGATGGGAATTGGAATGATCATTATTGGACTAGCTTCCGTTATAATCGGTGAAGCCCTTTTTGGTGCCAAATCCATCTTTCGCGCCACGCTTGCGATTATATTGGGTGCAGTGATTTACCGGGTCGTTGTCACATTTGCGCTAAAAGCGGACTTCCTTGATCCAGGTGATATGAAACTCATAACAGCGGTATTAGTTATTGGTGCATTAATTGCTCCTAAAGTGATCGAAAAACAGCGGGAAAAACGAAAGCGTAGACTCAAACATAAGCTAGCTAAGCAAGGAGGTGGAAATGATGCTAAATCTACATGATGTCGCCTTAACGTTTAACGAAGGTACAGCCGATGAGAAAAAAGCACTTCAGACCATTGAGTTAAATCTCGAAAAAGGTGATTTTGTCACGATTATTGGGAGTAATGGGGCTGGGAAATCAACTTTAATGAATGTCATTTCAGGAGCCCTAGTACCTGATCAAGGCGATATTCAGATTGATGGGCGAACCGTCATTCGACACCCAGAATACAAACGATCAGCATTTATTGGCAGAGTCTTTCAAGATCCTATGGCTGGCACAGCACCATCCATGACAATTGAAGAGAATTTAGCTATTGCTTATTCACGAAATAAGAAACGAACATTAAAGCCAGGAATGAGTAAACAGCGTAGAGAATTTTTCAAACAGTCTCTCGAAACACTTAATCTAGGATTAGAGAATCGTTTTACAGCTAGAGTTGGCCTTCTTTCAGGTGGGGAGCGTCAAGCCCTTTCACTACTAATGGCCACTTTCACTGAGCCAAAAATCTTGTTGTTGGACGAACACACTGCCGCTCTGGATCCATCAAGGGCTGAGCTAATTACGAATTTAACACGGGATATTGTAGCGAAGCATCAGTTAACAACGTTGATGGTGACACATAACATGCAGCAGGCGCTTGATTTGGGTAATCGATTAATTATGATGGACCAGGGTCAAATTATTCTTGACATACCCGAATCAGAAAAGCAGACTCTTACTGTTGAAGGTTTACTACAAGAATTCAAACGGATTCGTGGCACACAAATGGAAAGTGATCGAGCTATATTAGGATAATAAAAAGGATAAAAGCTGCCTCTTCAGTGTAAGAGGCAGCTTTTTTGTTCACACATCGTCCAGTCTTTATTGGACTAAAATGACACTTGTTTTTGTCAGGAAATATTACTATAATTACACCTATCGGAGACAGATGTCCTGTTAGTGTGGACGAATCTTTTATCTACCCATCTTAGTTTCTAAGAAATTTACATCTTGAGAGTGGAGCTATCATGAAAAAAGTAGTAAATCATTGGACAAGACTTGGACTTGTGAAACAAATTATTATTGGACTCATTTTGGGTGTGGTTCTTGCGCTAACCATTCCTGATGTGGCTGAACCTATTACCATTTTAGGCACATTATTCGTCGGCGCGCTAAAAGCCATTGCTCCTGTGTTAGTATTATTTCTCGTCATATCTGCAATTGCTCAGCACAAAAAAGGTCAGCAATCAAATATGAAATCAATTATTGCGCTGTATCTTATTGGCACGTTCTCGGCAGCTGTTGTCGCTGTGTGCGCGAGCTTTTTATTCCCGGTGAGCTTAGATCTTGCAGATAGCCCAGAAGGATTTCAAGCACCTGAGGGACTATCAGAGGTGCTGCAATCATTATTGCTGAATGTGGTAGATAATCCTATAAATGCGGTAATTGAGGCTAATTTTATCGGTATATTAGCTTGGGCAATTGTCTTTGGGCTTGCTTTTAGAAGTGCATCAGATTCAACAAAAGCCGTGCTATCAAATGTATCAGATGCAGTCCTAAAGGTTGTTTCGTGGATTATCAAACTAGCCCCCCTTGGTATTTTAGGATTGGTTTTTGAAGCTATTTCTACGAGTGGACTTGATTCACTTGTGAGCTACGCACAACTACTTACCGTATTAATTGGCTGTATGATTGTTGTCGCATTAATTATCAATCCATTAATTGTGTTTGTCCTGAGTAGAAAAAACCCTTATCCATTGGTGATCACATGCTTAAAAGAAAGTGGCATAACAGCATTTTTCACACGAAGCTCTGCTGCGAATATCCCTGTAAACATGAAGCTCAGTGAAAAATTAGGGTTAAATAAGGATACATATTCTGTATCAATCCCATTAGGTGCAACAATTAATATGGCGGGTGCGGCTGTGACGATATCGGTGTTGACCCTTGCGACCGTTCATACGCTAGATATTCAAGTAAGTCTCTTTACGGCCTTGATTCTTTCCGTAATCGCAACGATAAGTGCCTGTGGTGCGTCAGGAGTGGCTGGTGGATCATTACTACTAATTCCCCTTGCAACTAGCTTGTTCGGTATCCCACCTGAGATCGCCATGCAAGTGGTAGGCATTGGTTTTATTATTGGCGTGTTACAGGATTCTGCTGAAACGGCGTTAAACTCTTCTACGGATGTTATGTTTACAGCAGCAGTGGAAGCAAGAGAAAAACGAAAAGCTCGAAAAAAAGATCAAATGGCATAATGCTTTACGTAGCGTAGCTTGTCACAACAAGCTACGCTATTTTTATGTGCAAATTAAAAAAAGTAGATATTAAAAGGCATGTTGCTGGGTGATTCTTGATCGTTTCTTGTCACGGCAAGCTTCAGACCGTATAATGAGGAAAGCTGAAATAATAAGGGAGTTTTGATGGATGGATAAGGTAACACTAATTGCCACAGCAACAATGGGGCTTGAATCAATTGTGGCAAGAGAAATAAAAGACTTAGGATATGAAGATATAGAGGTAGAGAATGGCAAGGTTACCTTTACCGCAAGTATGGATGCCATTCCACGTGCGAACCTATGGCTACGCACGTCAGACCGTGTAAAACTGAAAGTTGGAGAGTTCAAAGCCTTTACATTTGATGAATTATTTGAAAAAACAAAGGCACTTCCATGGGCAGATCTAATTCCTGCTAATGCTGAATTCCCGGTTATTGGCCGGTCAGTGAAATCAACATTATTTAGTGTGTCGGACTGCCAAGCTATCGTAAAAAAAGCAGTGGTAGAGAGTTTAAAGAAGAAGCATAATATTAATTGGTTTGATGAAGACGGACCTCTTTATCGTATTGAAGTAGCATTACATAAAGACGTGGCTACGTTGACGATAGATACAAGTGGTGAAGGACTCCATAAACGAGGCTATCGCTACCTTCACAATGAAGCACCTCTTAAAGAGACTCTTGCTGCGGCACTAATTAAGCTGACAACTTGGAACCCAGATCGTCCCTTTGCTGATCCTTTTTGCGGATCAGGTACATTGCCAATTGAAGCAGCCATGATTGGACAAAATCTTGCACCAGGCTTTAACCGTGAATTTGCTTCTGATGAATGGGACTGGTTGGGTCGCGATGTTTGGGACAAGGCCAGACAAGAAGTAGAAGATCTTGCTCGCTACGATCAAAAGCTTGATATTCTTGGTTCTGATATTGATCACCGAAGTGTGGAGTTGGCTCAAAATAATGCAAAAGAAGCTGGATTTGCTGACTTAATTACGTTTAAACAAATGCAGGTGCGTGATTTTAGTCACAAAGGCAGCTACGGTATAATTATTGGTAATCCACCATACGGTGAACGTATTGGGGAGCGGGATGAAGTGGAATTCATGTATAAACAAATGGGTGAAGCCCTGCGTAAACACGACAGCTGGTCTGTCTATATGCTGACTTCCAACGAAAATTTTGAAGAATTATACGGAAAAAAAGCCTCCAAAAAACGCAAGCTTTATAACGGTAATCTGAAAACCGATTACTACCAGTATTTCGGTCCGAGACCTCCGAAAAAGGCCGATTGAAGGTAATGTAATAATCAGTACTGAGACATACTGATCTTTTCAGAGAAGAACACATTTATTTTTTAGATCATCTATTCACTTTAGAATAGATGAAGCTGAGAAAAGGATGTGTTCTTTTTTGTTGTATCTCAAGTAGCTAGTAGTGATCTTGGAAGCCATTTAGTATATGTACAAGTAAAGCAAATGACATTAGTTAATATTAGAATTCATTCAGTATAATGATCACAACATAATTTTTAGATATACGGGATAAAGATATGATCATAACGAGAAACCAATTATGTAAAGATATTAATTTCATGTACTATAATGTAAAAGCTCTTTATCAAATCGCCACAACAAAATAACGTAGTTAGAATAGTCTTTCTCAAGAAAGCAGGCAAAGAATTGACCGAGGAGGGATTTAAGATGAGCGACGCGCGTGAGCCGATAATTGTAGAGTTTCCTTTAAGAGGAGAGTGGTACGCTCCAAACACGCCAGGGACCAAAATTCCCAGTCACGGCACAAACAAATTCGGATCAAGATATGCTTATGACTTTATTCAAGTGGATTGGGAAAGAAAGGGCTGGCCCGGCTATCGCGTGAGTTTGGCGCAATATTTGCTTTTCGGGGTTCCCTTAGATGAATATTATTGTTGGGGGCAAGACATCTATGCTCCTTGCGACGGGATTATTGTCCAAGCGGAGGATGGTTATAAAGAACGAACAAGAACGAAATTGATTTCAGATATGTCTAGCGCTTTTAAACATGCTCATTATTTCGACCCGAAAAAAGATGACATACAATCAGTGGCTGGCAACTACATCATTATAAAATGTGCTGACAATGTATATGCTGGATTAGTCCATCTTCAAACAGGGTCCATTCAGGTTTCAGTTGATGAACGTGTAAAAAAAGGTGAACTTATTGGTAGGGTGGGTCATTCAGGAAATTCCTTTTCTCCGCACTTGCATATTCAATTTATGGATAGTAGCGACATTTCTAGTGCAAAAGGTTTGCCATTTGCTTTTGAACAATTCGAACGATTTAAAAATAGAAAATGGGAAAAAGTATATAATGGGATTCCAACCAATAAGGATAGAATAAGATTCCAAAAGCAATAAATTAAAAGGGTACTTGAACATGTCTTACGAATTTTGTTTATTGATATTTTTATAAAGGGTGATCATAAGACCTGAAACGACTATGACATTAATAAATCCTATTGTCCGAAATGTATTAGTTTGTATTGGGTTGACATAAAAGTGATAGATTCCTGATGAAACTGTAATCATGACAATAACGACATATACACAGGCTATCATTTTATTAGTCAATAATCTCACTCCTTTTTTCATGAATTGTTAGCTAACATTAATTCCTCTTTCTATCATTTAGTAAACATGTTTATCATGAACATATTAGGTTATATAAAGAGTAAGGATCATGATACATAATTGAAAAGGAGTGAAATATATGTCTAATGATATCAGCACTTATGATGGTCAGCCGAGCTCAGATGAACGAATTATGGCGATGCTCATGTATTTACTGAGTTTTATTACTACGATTATAGCCCCATTGATCATTTGGGTTATAAAAAAAGACGAGTCAAAATTTATAAATTTTCATGGGAAGCAGTATTTTAATTTTGTTATCTCATATTTTATTTATGGCATTGTGGCTTATATTCTCACGATTGCGTTAATCGGTTTTGCTCTGATACCTATCTTTTTCGTATTAAGCTTAATCTTTATAATTGTTGCAGCAGTAAAAGCTTATAATGGTGAGATGTACGTTATTCCGCTCACAATTCGTTTCATTAAATAATGGACTTTTTGAATCACTCATAATCAAACAACCAATGGCAGAACTAAGCGTCTGCCATTGGTTGTTTTTGTTCGTACCCTTGTTACTGGTTCATCGTTTCAAACAATGCTATCATGAGCGGTAGAGAAAAGACAGGTAAGGAGGCAATCAAAGATGAGCAAACTTATTGTTACGAGCTACCCTTTAGCTGCAAAAGGAGAGAAGTCCATTTTATTTGAAAGTGAAGCAGACAACCACGTGCATCAGGTGTTGTTTGATGCACTTCATTCTCATTTTAAAAGTGTTATACCCGCTGTATTGCCAACAGAGGGGGAGGTCCTAAATATAAATGTGGTAGAAGAAATTGAGGGTTCTTCCCTTCCGAAAATTAGGCACTTTTCATTGTTAGGAACACATGATCTTGCATTATTAGATGCGCTGGAGGCAGCACAAGAGAAAATTGAATCACTCTCTAGTGAATGGGATCTAACTCAAGCAGATGACTACGAAGAAGTATTAAATCAATTGCTACGATATTTAAATACTATGTAGGTTTACTCATTATCAATCTAGGAGGTTATTTAAATGAATACTGAAGCGGTTACACTGGGTATTGATATTGGAACAACGAGTACAAAATCTGTGCTTTTTCAATTAAACGGAACAGTTCTATCATCAGCAGAAATTAGTTACCCTACGTTATCTCCGCAGTCAACTTGGTCTGAGCAAGACCCGGAGATTATCTTGAGAGCGGTAAAGCAGTCCATTAAACAAGCGGTGACCTTATCACCCGTTTCACCAGCTTCTATCACAGCAGCTGGTTTTTCTACTGCAATGCACTCTATTTTAGCAGTAGATCGACAAGGGAAAGCATTAACAAATAGCATCATTTGGTCAGATAACCGAAGCTCTGATTTTGTTACGAAATTAAAGGAAACGGATCAAGCTCAACAATTTTATTTGCGGACAGGTACACCCATTCACACAATGTCACCGCTAGTTAAGCTGTTATGGATAAAAGAGCATCAAACCGATCTTTTCTCTACTTCTTATAAATTTATCTCCATTAAAGAATACGTTTGGTTTCATTTATTTGGTGAATTTGTCGTAGATTTTTCCATTGCATCTGCGAGCGGATTAATGAATTTAAAAGAAAATCAGTGGGATAAAGAGATACTAGCTTATATTGGCCTATCGGAAGATCAATTATCTGAGCTTGTTCCAGTCACATATCTAAAAAAACTCCCTACTTCAAGTATGGCTCATGAGCTAGGCTTGTCCCCGTCAATGCCCTTTGTCATAGGAGCAAGTGATGGGACGCTTGCCAATGTTGGTGTAGGAGCTGGGTCCAATGACAAAACCGTTGTAACAATTGGGACAAGTGGAGCCATTAGAAGGACGGTAACCGAACCGATGACGGATGCAAAGCAACGCACATTTTGTTATGCCTTAACAGACAATTCGTGGGTCATTGGAGGAGCAACAAATAATGGTGGGAATGTTTTACGCTGGTTTCGTGATGAATGGTCGCGCGGTCAAGTGGCGATAGAAGACCAAGAAAGTAAAGCAGATTTGTATAATCAGTTACTATCCTTAGCTGAGAAGTCTCCTGTTGGGGCACAGGGGTTGTTATTTTTGCCCTTTTTAAATGGGGAGCGTGCACCCTATTGGAATTCAAATGCTAGGGGGAGCTTTGTTGGTATTGGAAACCATCATACTCAAAACGACTTTATCCGATCTCTCCTTGAGGGCGTCATCTTTAGTGTGTACTCAGTTGGCTTGGCTTTACGTGACTTAAGTGGACCGTTCACCGACATTCGTGCATCCGGTGGGTTTGCCCGTTCGCCATTTTGGTTGCAGATTCTTGCTGATGTATTCAAAAAAGATATTCACGTTCCTACAAGCTACCATGCTTCAGCATTTGGGGCAGCAATTGTTGCCTTGCTCGGCACAGGGCATTTGCAGTCATTAAGCGAGTCAGATTCTTGGACGACGATAGCCAATGTGTATGAACATCAAGCGGAGACAAATGAAACATATCTTGAACTTTTTGAGTTATATTCTACCCTTTATCAAGCTCTAGAGGGACCTTTTGATCAACTAGCCAAATTCCAACAACATGGGACAAGCGCCTTCACTACATCCAAGTAGATAATATCATTATTATGTAAACCTAAATATAAATATAAATAGTTTTGTATTGTACCAGATGATCTCCCCTTACGATAAAAAGTCTGACGATTTATTGTATAAGCACATAAAAAGGGGGAGATTGGTTTGACAAAACTATTTATTGATCCAGGTCATGGAGGTCGTGATCCTGGTGCTGTTGGGAATGGGTTAAAGGAAAAAGACCTCACGCTTGCAATAAGTAATCGTGTCCGTCAGATGTTGATTGACGATTATCACGGTGTCGAAGTTAAAATGAGTCGAACAACGGATACATTTGTTTCACTAGCCGATCGGAGTCACATGGCCAACAATTGGAGAGCAGATTATTTTCTATCCATCCATGTGAATGCAGGTGGGGGGACAGGCTTTGAGTCTTTCATCCATTCAAGTAGGGCGACTAGAACAGTTAGTCTTCAAGCAATTATTCACGACCAGATGATGAACACTATACACGCTGTGGACCGTGGTAAAAAATCGGCTAATTTTGCTGTTTTGCGCCAAACGGTCATGCCAGCCATTTTAACTGAGAATCTATTTATTGATCGTGTAGCTGATGCAGTGAAGCTAAAATCAGCGTCTTATATTCAGTCTTTAGCGCGTGGACATGTGGAGGGACTGGTTCGAGCTTTTTCACTACAAAAAAGGTCAGCTGAGCTGCAGCCTACCACGTTGCATAAAGTACAGGGAGGGGCTTTTCGCAGTAAAGCAAACGCGGATCAGCGAAAAAGTCAGCTTGAACAAGCGGGTTACCATACGTTGATTGTTTTTCACGAGGGATTATACCGAGTACAGCTTGGTGCTTTTGCTAACTTGGGAAAGGCGAACTCACTTGCGACAGAATTAAAACAAAAAGGGTTTGATTCCTATATCGTTCGCACATAATCGATGACTCGTATGAATAGTATAGAAAAGGAGACACTGATAGACGTCTAGCCTTTGACTATTTTGGAGAAATGAGTGTGAGCAGATTGAGAAGGACAGAACCAAGCCAAATGTATGATGTACTCGAACGAGTGGAAAAAGCCATTCGAACAGCTGAACAGAATGTTCATGAAGAGTTAGCTGCGATGAACCCAAGTCAGTCTGTTGCAGCGAAGCAATTCATCGAGCAGGCTCGAGCCGATTACGATATAGCTCAAAAATATTACAATTCAAGCTTAGATTAAGGGATTTCCCCCAATAAAAAGAAGCATAAACCCTAGGCTTATGCTTCTTTTTTTATGTGTTCTTCTGGGTGTGCTGCATCTAGAAATCGTGGTTGATGAAATTCTACTCTGTCTAGATCCGTATTATAATCAATCGACATTCCATCTACATACCAAAAATCGTCTTCAGTCACAAAGAATGTTACATCTTGTTTGTTAATCTCATAAGCTTTTTTGGGTGGTGTATCTCTCATGACTCCAACCGAAAATCCACCAGAGCCAACGCCTCCAACTCGCACAAACAAACGAATGGATTCACCTGGCTGTAATTCCATTTCTTTTTTATATAAAGTAACAACTGCATCTGATAATGTAAGTTGCATCCGTGTAACCCCCTTACCTATGTTTAGTTTATCACAATTTGACGATTTTTTAATCAGAGAAGAAGGACTAATCATTTCGAATGTCGAAGTAGGTTGTGATTGATTACGATATTTAGATGATTGGTGGGAATTACATAATGAGCAAACACTCAACAGAAACAACCTATTTGGAATTTGTAAAAAAACAAAATCACTACAATCAAGCTCTGGCTTTATTAGCCTGGGATGCACGAACAGGAGCACCAAAAAAAGGGGCAGGGCAACGATCTGAAGTGATTGGGACACTCTCCTCTGAGTTATTCGCGCTTTCAACTTCGAATGAGATAGAAGCTTTATTAACGGAATTAGAGACAACTTCAGATTCATTATCCGACATCACAGTGAAAAGCGTGAAGGAATCACGTAAAGAGTTTGATCGGAATACGAAAATACCCGCTGCAGAGTATAAAGAATATGTAACCTTACAATCACAAACAGAGACACTTTGGGAAGAAGCCAAAGATAAAGCTGATTTTGAGATGTTCCGCCCTAACTTAGAAAAGCTGATTGACTTTAAAAAACGATTCATTGGATATTATGGTGAGGACACAAGCCATCCTTACAACACATTGTTAGATGATTATGAGCCAGGTGTGTTTGTCGATACGATTGATGAGGTATTTCAAGACCTTCGTAAGAACTTAGTGCCATTAGTACAAGCAGTAACGGAAGCGGATCATCAGCCAAAAATGGACAGCTTATTCACTCACTTTCCTAAACAAAATCAACAGGCCTTAAGTTTAGACATTCTTAAAGAGATTGGCTTCGACTTTCAAGCAGGACGAATGGATGAGACCGTTCACCCGTTTGCGATTGGAATTAATCCGAATGATGTTCGGGTAACGACCAAATATAACGAAAATGACTTTAGAGTCTCATTATTTGGTACTATCCATGAAGGAGGACATGCGCTGTATGAGCAGAATATCTCACCTGATCTAATGGGCACACCTCTTTGTAGCGGAACGTCTATGGGAATCCATGAGTCGCAATCATTATTTTGGGAGAAGTTTGTTGGTCAAAACTATTCATTCTGGCAACGAAATTACCCACTATTAAAGAAACATGCTAGCGGGCAGTTTGATCATCTATCCCTTGATGAATTTTATTTTGCTGTGAATCAAGCAAAACCATCACTCATTCGTATTGAGGCCGATGAATTAACTTACTGCCTTCATATCATTTTACGCTACGAGTTAGAAAAAGCATTAATTGATGGTAGTCTTCCAGTTAAAGACCTGCCGCATGTTTGGAATGAAAAAATGAACGAATACCTTGGTGTGAAACCATCGCATGACGGTGAAGGAGTTCTACAAGATGTTCATTGGTCTTTTGGTGCTTTTGGATACTTCCCATCCTATGCTTTAGGTTATATTTACGCAGCGCAGCTAAAAGACGCATACACAAAATCGAATCCATCCTTTGATACGTTGATTGAAAAAGGAGATTTCGCGCCAATTCGTAGCTGGCTGACAGAGAATGTGCACCAATTTGGTCGGAGTAAAAAACCGTCTGACATTCTTCAGGATACAACTGGTTCTGGTATTGATGCGAAACCGCTTATCCATTACCTTAAAAACAAATATACTACATTATATAAGCTTTAAAATAAAGGCGGGCAGTAGCCCGTTTTTTCTTTTGTTCATTATTCCTAGTTGACTACTATGAATAATGGGTGTATGATAATTAAAATGAATCATTCATAGGAGGAGCGATCGGTATGGCACATATTGCATTATTAATGAGCGAGACTACAACCAGCAAAAAAGACAAATTGCTTTTAACCCAACTTGAAGATTGGATTGTGGCTCAAGGTCATCAGTTAGCAGAGGTGTCTACTTACTCCGATGGTCAAGACCTTAACAAAGCTGATATTGTTATTTTGGCTATCCCGGTTGAGCAGCAGTCCTATCAAGCCGTTAAACAATTTATGAGTGATCTGCCTGCTAATAGCTTATCGGCAAAAAAGGTTTGCCCCTTTATTTTAGGAGGCACACCAGCTCACCTAAGCATTATGGAGCTTTATTTAGAGCCACTTTTAACCCGTTTAGGTGTCAGCGAACAAATCAAACCCGTTACACTTCAGACATGCAAACATAAAAAGAAGCCTAAACATACATTTACAATCGATCGTTTTTATCAATTTCTACAAACAAATATTCCTCAATCTGTCTCATAGAAAAAAAGGGTGAAACGATAAACGTTTCATCCTTTTTTTAGGTCAAACTAGGAAACACCTCTAGCAAGCCTTTTACAATCATTTCGATAGCAATGACAGTAACAATTAACCCCATTAACCGCGTAATGACTGCAAGCTCTGTTTTTGATAACTTTTCGTCAATCCAGCTTGAGTAGTAGAAGATCACAAATGTGACTAACAAAATAAGCGTAAAAGCAATAAATACACCGATTGAGTGACTTAGTTTGTCTGTTTGGCCAGAAGCAAGGCTCATAACGGTAGCAATGGTACCTGGTCCAGCCATCAGAGGAATCCCCAATGGAGTAACGGATATATCTTCCTTTTCTACACCTTCTTGATGTTCTTCTTCATGCAAGGCATGACTTTGAGTCGATTTGGCAATGACTAGTTTATACCCAATGCCAAATATGATAATTCCACCGGCAATTCGTAAGGCGTCCACAGTGATACCAAAAGCCTTAAATACATAGGAACCTATGACAAGAAAGATCATCAAGATAATAAAAGCGGTCAGACATGCTTTAAATGCAATATGCCTTCTCTCTTTGAGTGAATTGGATTCTGTCATGGCCAAGAATAGAGGAATATTACCAAGCGGATTCATAATAGCGAATATCGAGATAAGGGCTTGAAGCGTAAAAGATACCATATAGACTCAGACTCCTTTAATTAAACAGTTAACTTAGTATGTCCGATCTCAAAACAAAAAAACGTCAAATTGGCTTGAAATGAAGAAAGTTCGGGTATAAATAGCTTGTTATCGTTTTTCTATTTTTACATTACAATTTACAAGTGAGAGGTTGTGCACGATTGATTACGTTTAAAGAAGTAACAAAAACGTTTGCTGACGGGACTAAAGGAGTAGACAATCTCTCTTTGACCATTCAAAGTGGCGAGTTTTTTGTCTTAATAGGCCCTAGTGGATGCGGGAAAACCACGACGATGAAAATGATTAATCGCTTAATTGATCCAACGTCGGGTGTGATTGAAATTGATGATGAACATATTCAAAATATGAATATGAACAAACTGCGTTGGAATATAGGCTATGTTCTTCAACAAATTGCGTTATTCCCTAACATGACCATCGCTCAAAACATCGCTGTTGTACCTGAGATGATGAAATGGTCGAAACAAGATATTACTCAACGTGTCGATGAATTACTTCAGATGGTTGGGTTAAAACCAGAACAATTTAGAGACCGGATGCCGGATGAACTTTCAGGTGGTCAACAACAACGTATTGGTGTGGCTCGTGCCTTGGCAGGTAATCCGAATATTATCCTAATGGATGAACCTTTTAGTGCCTTGGACCCTATTAGTCGAGAACAACTTCAAGAGGACATCCGTAAGCTTCAAAAAGAAATAAAAAAAACGATTGTCTTTGTCACACATGATATGGATGAAGCGTTGCACCTTGGTGAAAAAATTTGTGTCATGCGCGATGGAACCGCTGTTCAAATTGGAACCCCTGAGGAATTACTAAGTCATCCTAAAGACGACTTTGTGAAACAATTTATAGGTAGTCGTGGTCAAAAATCATTTAATCGTCAGACTATAGCTACGATAGAAGATTTTGTGAATCACCAAAACCAGTTTGTTCGTCCAAGCATTGATGAGCAAGATTCAGCATTACAATTTACGGTTAAGCCAAATGGATCACTTGATCGGGTTTATTATCAAGGTGTGGAACGGGCAGAACAGGCAAGCCTTTCACCAAAAAGCAGTCCCAAAGACGCCTATTCTCTGTTACAAACAGTAAAATTACCTGCTCTGCCAGTTGTAGAAAATAATCAACTTGTCGGGAGCATCTCCTTTGAGGATCTAGCCAAGATGGCTGCTGAAGGAGGCGGGGAGGCGCAATGACTTATTTACAGGATTTTTATCAACTTTTCTTACAACGTCAGGATATGCTTTGGACAGCCTTATGGGAGCATCTGCAGTTATCGATTATTTCGTTACTGATTGCGGTATTTATTGCCGTTCCAATCGGAATATTATTATCCCGAAAAGATAGAATGGCTGAATTTATTATTGGTATTGCTGCTGTGCTGCAAACCATTCCCAGTCTTGCTTTGCTTGGATTTATGATCTTGTTTGTTGGAATTGGAACGACACCAGCAATTATTGCTCTTACTGCCTACGCACTTTTGCCGATATTGCGTAATACATATACGGGCATCAAGGAAGTCAATCCAGCCATTCGAGAAGCGGCTCGTGGAATGGGAATGAGCACGTATCGTAGCTTAATTAAAGTTGAATTACCGATAGCACTGCCAACGGTTATGGCAGGTATTCGGACTTCTATGGTACTAATTGTCGGAACAGCAACTCTTGCTGCGTTAATTGGTGCAGGAGGACTTGGCGATTTGATCATGACCGGTATCCAACGATCCAACAATGAATACATTTTGCTTGGAGCCATACCTGCTGCTTTGCTAGCATTAATCTTTGATGGAATTTTGCGTGTGACCGAGCGTTTAACAAAACGAAACTCTTATAAACCAGTCATCGCTGTTATTGGTCTTGCTCTGGCCATTATTTTCGTGCCAATGATTGCGATGAGAGGCACAATAGGACCTGACCTCGTTGTTGGCGGAAAGATGGGGGCTGAACCAGAGATTGTTGGAAATATGTATAAACACCTGATCGAAGACGGTACAGACCTCACTGTACAAGTTCAAGGGAATTTAGGTGCAACTGACTTCGTATTTAATGCTTTACGTGTAGGAGACATTGACATGTATCCTGAATTCTCAGGAACGATTGTTGGTGAGCTTTTAGCACTTGAAGACTTCAGTTACGATCCTGATGAAGCTTATGAGCAAGCTCGTGAAGGCATTTTTGATGAATATCAATTTCGCTTTCTTGAACCAATGCTGTACAATAATACCTACGCTTTAGCTGTCACTAGAGAAGTAGCTGAAGAAAATAATTTAGAAACCATCTCTGATTTAGAGAGATTTAAAGATGAATGGACATTTGGGTTCTCTTTTGAATTTGTCGATCGACAGGATGGATATGCAGGATTTGCAGATCAATATGGATTTGAATTAGCAGATGTCCGATCACTTGATGCAGCTACAGGTATTCAGGCGGTTGCTAACGGGGAAGTTCAAGTAACGGATGTCTACTCGACAGATGCTCAAATAGTCGAACAAGATCTTGTTGTCTTAGAAGATGACCAAAATTTATTCCCACCATATCAAGGTGCTCCTCTAATTAGACAAGATACACTTGATAAGCATCCAGAGCTTGAAGACATCTTAAATCAGTTAGAGAATGAACTTTCTGAAGAAGATATTCAAGAATTAAATTTCCGTGTCGATATTGAGGATGAGAACCCGTCCGATGTAGCGTGGGATTATCTTGTTGAGATAGGTTTGCTAACAGAGTGATGAGTGTGATTCTTGAAATTAGGGTATGATGTTTGTACAAGATTGAAAAGGAGTGAACGATGTGACCATTGAAAATCCGTCTAACCAAGCTATTCAAAATATTTTCCACACGAGTAAACGAATTGCCGTTGTCGGTTTATCGGACAATCCAGAACGAACTTCTTATATGATCTCAGAGGCAATGCAAAAGGCAGGTTACGAAATCATCCCTGTCAATCCAACGATATCTGAAGTGTTAGGTGAAAAAGCTGTTTCTTCACTTAAGGATATTGAAGGTGATGTCGATATTGTTAATGTGTTTAGAAGAAGTGAATTCCTTCCTGATATTGCAAAAGACACGGTCGATATTGGCGCAAATGTATTCTGGGCACAGCTTGGAGTATCTAACCAAGAGGCGTATGACCACTTACGAGAGCATTCTATTACAACAGTGATGAACCGCTGTATCAAAGTGGAGCACGCAAAGTTTAAATAACATGATTCAGGAGGATGCCTGTAAGGTATCCTCCTTATAAATGATTACATTCTACATACTTATGATGTACAAATTAGCTAAAATCAAAGACTCCTTTGAACAAATATCCAAAAGAGCCTTGATATAACTGAAATAACCATTAGAATTAACATATATCTTACTATAACGACACTGAGAAACGTACGTTCGTTTTTTGTGCTACAATGATTGTAGCAATGTTGAAAGGGGTTCAGAATTTGGCAAAATCACAGATAGAATACAATGATGATGCGATACAGGTACTTGAGGGGCTCGAAGCAGTCCGTAAAAGACCTGGAATGTATATTGGAAGCACAGACGCCAGAGGATTACATCATCTTATATATGAAATTATGGATAACGCTGTAGATGAGGCGATGGCCGGCTACGGGAATTACATAAAGGTTACTCTGCATTCAGATGGCAGTGTATCAGTTACAGATGACGGACGCGGAATGCCGGTTGGAATGCATAAGACGGGAAAACCAACTCCAGAAGTTATATTTACAGTTCTTCACGCAGGTGGAAAGTTTGGACAAGGAGGCTATACGACAAGTGGCGGTTTACACGGTGTTGGGGCATCTGTCGTAAATGCACTCTCCGAATGGCTAGTTGTTGATATAAGAAGAGATGGCCAACACTACCAGCAGCGATTTGAGAATGGCGGAAAACCAGCCACTACGCTTGAGAAAAAGGGAAACACACGCAAGTCAGGAACAAGCGTTCGTTTCAAGCCTGATCCGACTATTTTCAGCACAACAACCTTTAACACAGAAACACTTTCCGAACGTTTACGTGAGGCTGCATTTCTATTAAAAGGATTACAAATCGATTTAGAGGACGAACGTGGTTCTGAGACAATTGAGGAATCCTTTTTATTTGAAAATGGAATCGAAGCCTTTGTGGAATATCTAAATGAAGGCAAAGAAATCCTTCATCCGGTTATTACCTTTGGTGGCGAACATAATGGCATGGAAATGGAGATGTCTTTTCAATTCCATGATGCCTATACAGAGAATTTCTTAAGCTTTGTTAACCATGTGCGAACTCGCGATGGAGGAACTCATGAGCTTGGTGCAAAATCAGCCATGACACGTAGCTTTAATGAACATGCTCGAAAGTTAAAGCTATTAAAAGAAAAAGATAAAAACCTTGAAGGTGCGGATATTCGAGAAGGCTTTACCTCCATTATTTCGGTCCGTGTTCCCGAGGCCAAACTACAATTCGAAGGACAAACCAAAAGTAAGCTTGGAACACCAGAAGCACGTTCAGTTGTAGACGGGCTTGTTTCAGAGAAATTAGCTTACTTCTTTGAGGAGAATCCTGATATTGGCACAAGTCTTATTCGCAAAGCAATTAAAGCTTCTCAGGCACGGGAAGCAGCACGAAAAGCACGAGAAGACTCGCGTAATGGAAAACGTAAAAAACGAGATGTGCTACTAAGTGGGAAACTGACACCAGCCCAGTCTCGTAATCCAAAGCGTAATGAACTTTACCTTGTGGAGGGAGACTCTGCAGGAGGTTCTGCTAAACAAGGACGAGACCGTAAGTTTCAAGCGGTTCTTCCACTACGCGGAAAAGTTATTAATACGGAAAAAGCAAAACTAGATGACATCATGAAAAATGAAGAAATTAGAACCATTATTCATACAATTGGTGCGGGAGTTGGAGCTGACTTCACGATTGAAGATGTTAACTACGACAAAGTTGTGATTATGACAGATGCCGATACGGATGGTGCACACATTCAGGTTCTCCTGCTAACTTTCTTCTATCGCTACATGAAAGAGTTATTTGATGCAGGTAAGATTTATATTGCTTTGCCTCCCCTATATAAGGTCAGCAAAGGAACAGGCAAAAAAGAAGTGGTAGAATATGCATGGGATGAACGTGAGCTGCATAAGGCTACACAAGCTGTAGGAAAAGGCTATGCTCTCCAACGTTATAAAGGACTTGGTGAAATGAATCCAGTTCAGTTATGGGAAACAACGATGGACCCAGAGACGCGTACCTTAATTCGAGTGACGCTTGATGATGCAGCAAGAGCAGAGAAGCGTGTGACGACCTTAATGGGTGATAAAGTTGAACCACGAAGAAAATGGATTGAAACACATGTAGCATTTGGTCTGGAAGAAGAAACGAATATTCTTGAAAATGAAAACCTGGGAGTAACGGAGGGCGAGAAAAATGTCTAAGAGTGAACGATATCTGGATCTTCCGTTAGAAGATGTAATCGGTGACCGGTTTGGACGCTATAGTAAATATATTATTCAAGAAAGGGCTTTGCCGGATGCACGAGACGGTTTAAAGCCAGTTCAAAGACGAATTCTTTATGCAATGTATAAAGAAGGCAATACAAGTGAGAAGGCTTACCGGAAATCAGCTAAAACGGTTGGTAATGTAATCGGTAATTACCACCCTCATGGAGACTCTTCTGTATATGAGGCGATGCTCCGTATGAGTCAAACGTGGAAAGTACGACAGCTTCTAGTGGATATGCATGGGAACAACGGTTCGATTGATTCAGATCCACCCGCTGCCATGCGTTATACAGAGGCACGTCTTTCACCTATTAGCTCAGAGCTTTTACGTGATTTAGAGAAAGAAACAGTTGAATTCATTGAGAACTTTGATGACACAGAAAAAGAACCTGTTGTTCTTCCTGCAGGGTTTCCAAACTTGCTTGTGAATGGCTCAACTGGGATATCTGCCGGTTATGCTACCGATATTCCTCCACATAATTTACGAGAAATTATTGATGGAGTCATCATGCAAATGGAAAAACCATCAACAACCTTAGATGATTTGCTACAGGTGGTTACCGGACCTGATTTTCCAACCGGTGGAATTGTTCAAGGCTTAGATGGAATTAGACAGGCCTATGAAACAGGTAAAGGTAAGGTAGTAGTCCGCGCCAAAACCGAACTTGAAGATATGCGTGGTGGTCGCCAGCAAATTGTGATTACGGAAATTCCTTATGAAGTCGTTAAGTCAAACCTTGTCAAAAAGATGGATGAGATACGTTTTGACAAAAAAGTAGACGGGATTACAGAGGTTCGTGATGACACAGATAGAACTGGATTACGGATCGTTGTTGAACTAAAGAAAGATGCTGATCCAAATGCTATTCTTCATTATTTATATAAAAACACCGATCTACAAACAACCTTCCACTTCAATATGGTTGCTATCTATCATAAAGCGCCTCAATTAATGGGCTTACAAGCACTTATTCAAGCTTATATTGATCATCAAAAATCAGTGATTAAGCGTCGGTCTGAATTTGAACTTCGTAAGGCACAAGCGAGAGAACATATTGTTGAAGGTCTAATAAAGGCTGTCTCTATTTTAGATGAAGTCATTAAGGTGATTCGTGCGTCTCAAGATAAACGAGATGCAAAGAATAACTTAATTGACTCGTTCCAATTTACAGAGGAGCAAGCAGAAGCAATTGTGAACCTCCAGTTATATCGCTTAACGAATACGGACGTCACAACCTTACAACAAGAAGCGGATGAGCTTAAAAAACAAATCCTAGATTTACAAGCCATTCTAGGTAGTGAAAAAAAGCTTATTAACGTTATTAAGAAAAATTTACTACGCGTACAAAAAGCATTTGCTGAAGAGAGACGAACTGTGATTACCGCTCAAATTGAAGAGCTTAAAATCAACATGGACGTTCTTATTGCAGCAGAAGATGTTCGCGTAACTGTGACAGAGTCTGGGTACGTTAAACGAACAAGTTTACGCTCCTTCTCTGCGTCAAGCAAAGAGGCACCAGGTATGAAGGAAGGGGACAAGGTCCTTTTCAATGCCGAACTAAATACAACTGATACACTGCTCCTCTTTACAAAGCAGGGTAATTATTTGTTTATTCCGATTCATCAGCTACCTGATATACGGTGGAAGGAAAATGGACAGCATGTTGCGAATCTCGTCACACTCGATCGAGACGATTCATTCTTGAGCGCGATGGGTATTCGAGAATTCTCAGAAGAAGATTCCCTATTATTTTTAACGAAATCAGGCATGGTCAAACGTTCACAGCTTTCACTTTATCAAGCAACAAGGCATTCGAAAGCGCTAGTTGCATTAAAAATTAAAGAACAAGACGAATTATTAGCCGTCATGCGCACAAAAGGAAATAGCGAGATCTTCCTAGCTACGCAAAATGGATATGGATTATGGTTTGGTGAAGAAGAAGTTGGTTTGGTTGGCCAACGTGCAGCCGGAGTAAAAGCCATTAACCTAAAAGATGACGATTTTGTTATTGGAGCGGAAACGTTCTCGTTAGATGAAAAAGTTGAGTTTATCTTAGCCACTCATAGAGGCTCCGTAAAAAAAATGGCGATCACTGAGTTTGAAAAAGGCTCACGTGCCAAGCGAGGGCTCGTAATGTTAAGAGAGCTAAAAAGCAACCCTCATCGATTAGTAGGCTGTAAACGAATCTTAACAGCCTCGGATGAGTTCGTGTTACTCACAGACAAAGGAACGGAAGAAGTCATTCAAGCAAAATCCTATCGACCAAGCGATCGATATAGCAATGGATCGTATGCAGTTGATACACAAAAAGAAGGATTCTTAACAGACATCAGACGCGTCGCTAAGGATCTACCAGAAGAAAAAGAATAAGCCCTAGGGCTTATTCTTTTTCTATATAGGCAATAGGTTTAAAAGAAGGAGAGAGGGGAATAAAAGATAGAAAGGAGGCATCATTATATGCCATTAACAGACAAGCAAATAAATACATTAAAAGAATCTCTTGTGAAGATAAAAAGTGAACTAGAAGGCAAAGAAGGATTCACAACGGATTATAGTGAATCAACTGGAGAAGTTTCAAATGGTGTCGATAATCATATGGCTGATCAAGCGGCTCAATACGAGGATCGCATGAAGGAGCAAACCTTTCAGCGTGTTGATCAAGAGAAGTTACAAGAGGTAGAGGAAGCGTTACAACGAATGGAAGATGGTTCGTATGGTGTCTGTATAGACACTGGTGAAGAGATTCCGTTTGAGCGACTTGAGATCGTTCCTTATGCTAAACGTACGATAGAAGCGCAGGAAAAGGCAGACCAAGATGGTTCTGATCAAAATGCGGATAAACAATTTGAAGAAGCGATGAACAATGTGGCTGACCGTGATACGTTACGTGAAGACACACTCACAACACAGAAGTTAGATAAAGAACAGGATGCGTATAAATAAAGCAAGAAGGTACTGTTTTAGTCGCCTTAAAACCCGAACTATGTATTGGTTCGGGTTTTGTACGATCATAATGAGAGACTAAGGCTACTTCTCCGGACATACACTCCGCTTGTAAAGTCCAAATTAAGTTTAGTTCCGAGATATCAAAAAAGTGCTTACTCAGTTGATCTTGAGTAAGCACTTTTTATTATGTCTTTTTCCATCCATCTCGTATAAAGTGGCCTACTGAAGTAGTCATGCCTATATCATGGAAGATCATAACTAATACTAGGATAAGAGGTCCGACGATAATTCCGACCGCTCCCATTAGTTGAAGACCCGCAAACATAGATATAAGAACAGCCACAGGGTTCAAGTTTAGACTACTTGAGAGAATCTTTGGCTCGATCATCTGGCGAATCACTACGATGATGGCATAGAGAATAAGGACACCAAAGGCTAGTGAGAGGTCGCCACTAATCAGTAAATAGATTCCCCACGGTATCAGTATGGTGCCTGTACCGAGATAAGGAAGCAATTCAGCTAAACCAACGATAATGGCTAATGTTAATGCTCCATCGACACGAATAATCAGTAATCCAATAAAAACAATAACCGCCGTAATAAACATTAGAATAACTTGTGCGCGGATAAAACCTAACAACCTTACACGCACTCCCTGGATAAAGGCCTGAATTTTACTTCTAACACTTAAAGGGATCACTTTGCGAAAAGCTGATTGATAGCTGTGCCAGCTTTTACCCATAAAATATATACTGATGACACCAAACAAGAAGGCAACGAGAAAGCCTGGTAAACCAAATATTACTCTGGATGTCCAATCAAGCAGTGCTTGACCTGTTGAACCAACTAAATTACCTAATTGAGTACCAAGCTGCGAAATACTTTGTTTTAGTGCATCCTGCTGTGTTTGATCAAGACTATTAAAGAGACCAAGACCTTGCTGCCAGAAAGGTAACACCGTATCATTAAAGAAAATCTGAATTTTGCTTGAGCCTAATTCAATCCACATGGGCACTTGTTCAAAAAAGCGTCTAAGACTAAAGAAAATCAAAAATCCGATACCCGTTAATAGAGATGAAATGACAATAATTCCGACAAGTAAGCCAAAAAAGCTAGCAAAACCGGAATTTAATCTCAATTTATTTTTGAGTAATCTCATAAACGGCTGCATCATCCATGCGAACAGGGCCGCAATCCAAAATGGATACGTAATGGAGAATAGTTTAATAAACAGCCAACTTGCTACAATAAGCACAAGTGCGAATAATACCGCACGTAACGCCATAAAGGCGTGAGCCTGGGTCATATAATGTTTGTTCCTTTCCGTTCTCCAATGATGACTCTCTATTTCTATGTTATACACATACTGTTTCTTTTATATTAATTCCCTGAAAATACCTTGTCAAACCTATTGGAATAAAAGAAAAAAGAAACACCCAGAGAGTGTTTCTTTAATCATTCTAATCTGTATATTCAGCTTCTAATTGTTCACGTTCTACATTAAACGGGAGGATAAGAATTTCTACCCGACGGTTTTTCTGACGACCATCTTCCGTTTCATTTGACTCTATCGGCTTGTATTCACCATGACCCGCGACAACAAACTGACTAGGCTTCAAGCGATCATTTTCTAAGAAGAACCCGAGAACATTTTCCGCACGAGCAATACTTAACGTCCAATTAGACTGGAACTGAGGCGTATTTATCGGACGATCATCTGTATGACCAGAAATCTGAATATACCGCGGTGGATCCGTAGCTAACATATCTGAAATTTCAAAGACTATATCTTGAGCGCCAGATTTTAATGAATCACTGCCTGAATCAAAAAGAATATTATCGTTTATCGTGATCAGAAGCCCTTCCATTCCAATCTCCGTTGATAGACGATCGCTCAGACCTTGCTCCTCAATAAAACGATTTAATTCTCTTTGAAGCTGCCATAGATCTTCAGAGGGACCATCTTCACCATTGCCATCTGAATCAGTCTGTTGAACATCCTCATCTTGGTCATCCGATTCATCGGCAGCAGCCGCTGAATCGGATGGGGAGGTACCGTCTCCTTCTAACGAATCTGAATACTCTAGTATGCTTGTTCCACCTAAGGCGTCATTAAGAGCTGATTTTAGTGATTCATAACGTGTATTATCTACTTGACCCATAGCGAATAAGATAATAAAGAGTGCCAATAATAATGTAAGCATATCAGCATAAGGCAATAACCAGCTTTCATCTACATGCTCTTCATCGTGTTTTTTTCTTCTAGCTGACATATTCCTGTTCAGCTCCTTCTATATAAGAAAGCTGTTCTTTTTCACCCATGTAAACACTCAGGTATTCCTCAATAGCACGGGGAGAGCTTCCATTTAAGATGGCGATTGTTCCTTCTACAATCATGTGATTATGAAGAACCTCGGCACGTGATTTTCGTTTTAACTTATTAGCAAAAGGATGGAATAATACATATCCACAAAAGATCCCAAATAACGTAGCAACAAATGCTGCAGCAATGGAATGACCTAATGCTTCTGTATCATCTAGGTTTCCTAATGCAGCGATAAGTCCAAGTACTGCTCCTAGAACTCCCAAACTAGGTGAATAGGTACCAGCTTGAGTAAAAATAGATGCGCCAGAAGAGTGTCTATCTTGCATGGCATCAATACGTTCATTCAATGTGTGGCGAATAAACTCTGGCTCTTGTCCATCAATCATCATACGAACAGCTTGCTTAAAGAAGGGATCTTGAATTTCATCAACCTTTGATTCTAGTGCAAGCATACCTTCACGACGAGATATTGTTGCGTACTCTACAAATTGTTTAACTAATTCATCTTGGGATACTTGTTTTTTCTCTGTGAAAAGTACTCTAAATAAGCTCGGAATACGTTTAACCTCATTAAACGGAAATGCAATTAAAATAGCTGCGGCTGTACCAGCAAATATAATAAGTAGGGCGGCCGGATTTACAAGGACCGATAGACTGGTTCCTTTAAAGACCATTCCAATTAATACAGCAGCCACTCCTAGAAAGATCCCAATATACGACGTTTTATCCATAGTGATTCTCCTTCAACAATATAATAATAGTACCAGTATACTATACTTAAGTCCTAGTTAGTAAGAATGGGGGAAATTTAGTTAAAATACTTGATTAGACTTAGTTATTTACCATAAATTGATTATAAATAGGGATATTTGAAGGGTAAATAATCATAAAAACTTGTCGATATCGCACTTTAAATAAAAGGGTATATTCAAAAACAAGCATGATAAATTGAATCATAATAAGCCTAAAGACCTATATGTGTGACAAGCACATTTCATTTAATTGTCATAATTTGATATACTAATTTGAACGAAAGACTGGTTTTTGTGTAGAAGGGACGTAAATACATGCCAAGAGTACATAGGAAAGAAACGATTTTGCATTTAATGGGCCGTATTCCTTTAATCATCATTGGTGCCATCATGGCTGCAGGATCTATCGAGTTATTTTTATTACCCAGCTCCATTATTGATGGAGGTATTATCGGAATCTCTCTCATTCTAAATAATTTAACAAATATAAACTTTGGAATCCTTGTCTTTGTGATCAATCTGCCTTTTCTTTACTTCGGATATAAATTTATCGGTAACAAATTTTTAGTCTCTTCATTAATAGGCATTTTAACCTTATCGTTAGGTGAAACCTATTTGCATCATCTACACTTACCTGCATTTACCACATCACCATTGCTTGCAACAGTGTTTGGAGGCGTATTTTTAGGTGCTGGTGTTGGAATTGTTATTCGATATGGAGGAGCACTAGATGGTACGGAAATTCTCGGGATATTACTGTCTAAGAAATTTCCTTTTACAGTAGGGGAATTTGTCATGATTTTTAATGTATTTGTCTTTGTTTGGGCCGGTTATGTTTTAGGAGCGGAGCAAGCGATGTATTCAATTATTACATATTTCATTGCAGCTAAAACAATAGATGTTGTCATTCAAGGCATAGACGAAACAAAAGCAGTACTTATTGTCTCGGATTATTATGAAGAACTGGCTGAAGCCATAACATCAGAACTTGGGCGGGGGATTACGATGTTAAATGGAAAAGGCGGGTTCAAAAATGATCAGAAAGAAATTTTGTATGTAGTTGTAACTAGACTTGAAGTGATGACCCTTAAAAATATTGTAACCGACATCGATAAAAACGCATTTATAACAATTATGAACACACAAGAAGCGCACGGATCAACATTTAAATCAGGAGTTCATTAAGCAACCATGCCTAGTATGGTTGTTTTTTTATATAGACAGTAGGTATTTAGACGTGAAATGATTGCAACGGCATAATTGATGACATATAGAAGAGCAAAACATGATACAATGTGTATAATTGTGAAAATGCTTTTGTTTTTTTAACAGGATTTGAAAAAGGAGTACGCCTATGGTAAAAGAAGCTATGTTTAAGCTTTTGTTGCTATTTAGTCTATGTCTATTAACTTCTTGTACAACAACCGATAAAGATGATCAAATTGTACCAGAGCTGGAGCAACCAGAAAGTCATGACATTATTCAACAAGTTCAAACAAATATACGAGATATTAATAACTTTACATTAACATCAGAAAGTAAACAGACCGTATCTAAGGGAGATCTCAACCAAGAAATCATTTCACGCAATTCCCACACACTTTACAATATCTCTCCAGTTACATATCATCAAAAAATCGTGACAAACACCAGCCAATCACAATCTTCTAGAACAGAAACGTCTAGTGGTGAACAATACGTAACCGAAGATGGCGCATATTTATTAAAAAACTCAACAGATATATGGATGGAGATTCCATTAGAATTGACCCAGGAAGTCATTGATTTTCAAAATCCTCATCTTGATCCCAATAGCTATCTGGAATTAATGGAAGAAAACAAAGAAATGATTGAGATCGAAGAGACCGAAGAGTATTATATCTTAGGGATCGAAGGAGAGGGACCAGAATTACGTGATATGGTGATGCAACTTTATCATATAAGTAACTTAGCCAATGAACAACAATCGATTGAGATAATGAATCACATGGACATTACATCGATTCAATATGATCTGTATATCAATAAAGGAACATATTTACTCGATCGAGCAGAAATAACGATTGATCTCATCACAATGTTTGAAGGAGATTCAGTGAGCATTGACATGAATGTCGACACAAACATTATCGATTATAATGATACCGAAGTCATTCAAATTCCAACTGACATTATAAATAATGCTGAGGAATACAGATTAGAATTAAATGAATAGATGTAAACCAAAAAAACTGTGAGTAAAAATCTCAGTTTTTTTTATTTCGTCTCAAAACTACAAGAATACTTTAGAAATGAGACGATTTGTCGATTTTCTTTATTGGTTCCGATAATATATATTATGTAAACCTAGAAAAATACTCTTTTGAAAAGCAGCATCATTTACGATGCTGCTTCCTACTCTTTAATTTTTTTCAATCTGAAACTTCTACAATATCTAAAATGCGTATTTCACGGTTTTCTTCATATCGAAACTCAACAATATAATTCGACTCATTTCCTTCTAATTCTAAATAATTTGAAGAACTTACGAAGTCGCTAGATCGTATAAAATCTTGAATCGCCGCTATAGAGTCTGCTGTGGCTTCACTATTTACATTTTCTAAATTGCTCTCCACAAGCAAATCCTCAATTAGTTCAGGTGTAGTTATTGTTTTGTTTGCTTCCGTTATATATAACGATGCAAAAATTAGTAAGCCCACAAGAGAAATTATTAACGCAATGATAGATCGCAATTTTTGATTTTTCATGTTGTGAAACACCTCAAAAGTCTAATTTAAATAAAAATTTTCTAAGACAACATTGTATATCCCTATGTCTAGCAACCACTGGCAGTACGATTGCCCTCCTGTTATCAATCATTAGCGAAGGATATTCATGTTTAATGACTTTCTTTTTCTAACCACTCTAACGCTATTGAACTCAACATATAATCAAAAAAATGGGTGTCATTATTTGGTGCTTCAGCGTCATAGATACTTTTTAATGGTCCCTCCCATTTTTTTGCGGATTCAACATCTTTTTTGTTCAAGAAATGAATAATAAGCAGAGCATAAACGGCAGGAGCCTCATAATCTACAGCCTCTGTTCCAGTATTACGATCATACCGTCCAACAAGCCTTTCATTTTTGTTGTATGTTTCTACTAGCCATGTTTCCAGAGTTTGCTGCTCTTCATTTAAAGAATCTAGTTGTGACATAATCAGGATTTGGTCGATCATATTTACTTGTTGAGCATTGTAATAACCCGGTTTTTGTCCTTCAATATCGTACATTTCAAAATAAAAGACATTCTCAGTATCCTGAGCCATGTTAAGAATTTCAAGACCATTTCCATTCCAACCGAAACTATTCCAAGCTAGACTAGAGAAATAGCTGAAGTGAACTTGATTGGAAAGAGATGGACTCTGCCAATCGTAAAAATCATGCCAATATCCTTCTTTATATTGATGTTCAATAAGTGCATCTTGAATAGAACTAGACAACTCACTGTAAGCTTTGTTCTCAAATTGAACTCCTGCAAGATCAAGAACATAAGCGATTCGAACATCATCAATCAAAGCATTAACTGTAATACCCTCTTCCACTTTCCATTGAAGGAAT
This sequence comes from Alkalicoccobacillus murimartini, assembly GCF_030813245.1. Lineage (GTDB taxonomy): Bacteria > Bacillota > Bacilli > Bacillales > Bacillaceae_D > Alkalicoccobacillus > Alkalicoccobacillus murimartini. Next base: position 779,349 of record NZ_JAUSUA010000001.1, read on the forward strand.
TTGTCCGAATTCACTTCTCTCACGTATGTTTTGAGGCGTTGGTATTCTTTTTCAAACGCCTCTTCTTCATTCGATAGAACAAGATACTGCATATAGAGCCCTATTGATTCGGATAGATATTCTTTTTGACCTGAACCTGGGTAATTAGCAATTAATCCATTCTCATCTCGATAGTAATCTTCCACTGTGGAAACAACTGTGTTATTGATGTTTTGCATGAGAAGCCACCTTCCCCCTCCTATGCATGAAACAATAAGTAACAGAATAATAAGGCGTTTCTTCAAGAGGACTCTCCTTTAAATCGTTCTGTTTTATCCCAAAGGATGGTGCGTTTGCGGATCCGATTCCATGCATAAGAGAAAATACTTTTAGCAAGTAAAACTAAAAATAATTGAGCATAAGTAAAGTACATGAGTCCTCCAACAGCAACCTGGAATGGGCTAGTATCCCGTTCGAGTACCTGTGCAGTCAATATTTGACTTGTATAAACTACATAGCTCATAAACCAAACCATTAACAAAGGAATTGTTAATGAAACGGATATAACATCAAGTAAACTGAGAATTAAGGTGGCATTTGAAGCAAAAAGCAACAAAACAAAAAAGAAATAGGTTGTTACGTGCTGGACGGAATGAATAAATGTTGACCTGTTCCAAAATGAAAAATCTTTTAATGATTTTTCTAATAAATAGATATTTCCGATCAACCAACGAGTACGTTGCCTCAAGAATATACTCATTTTTTCAGGCTCTTGCTCCCATGTGCGAGCTTCTGGAACAACAGGTAGAGCCCAACCTTTAGACGCTATTCGAATAGTTAATTCTGCATCCTCTGCTAGTGCATATTCATCATATCCGCCAAGTTTCTCCAACGCACTGACCATAAGCAGCATGTTCGTGCCGGCAAGCGAACCCATTTTCCACCAATACCAACGGCCACTTTGCATAAGAAGCTGAAACACCTCAAATTCCAAGGCTATCATTCGAGTTAATAAATTCTTTTTTGCATTTATGGTTTTAACGTAACCAACTGCACCTACAGCATCTTTCGTTTGCTCAGCTGCCTCCACAAGTTTTAGAACCGCATCCTGCTCTGGTTGGTTATCCGCATCGTATACAAGAAAGTACTTTGTATCAATTAGCGTTAATCCATAATTTAGCACTCTTGATTTTCCTTTAGGTTCACCTGGTGGGACTTTTACATAATGAATTCGGTTAAAAAGTTTACTATATTCTAAACCGATGGCTTCCGTCTCATCCGAAGAGTTGTCGTCTAATAAATATACCTGTAGGTTTCCTGGATATTCTAATGCCTGCATTGCCCGAAGTGTGTGTTCCATTACCACTCCCTCGTTATGTGCAGGGATGAGGATTGAAACAGAAGGATATTGGTCTAATGGTTGATACGGATATTTTCTTCTTCGATGAATGATGCCACCTACTGTTAGCCAGGAATAATAAATAAGTAAGATCCAGAAGAAGGTCATGACAGATATAAAAAAGATATCCACTTTCTATGCCTCCTTCCTTTGCATGTAGAGATAATCAGAAGAGATTTTTAAATTATACTCTTTCATTTCATGTGTGTATGTTGAGTATGGCGGTTCCTTTGATGTTATAACTTCTATACGATTTGTACTTATTCTCTCTAAAACTGTATTTAATCCAACTTCATTCGTATTTTGTAGAAATATCGAGAAACTACCATCTTGATTTTGAGTCAAAAAGTCAAAATGATTGCGAATGGAATCCAGAATAATCTGACCTAGACTTTTCTTTAATGCTGCATGTGTGTATGTTTGTTGTTTCGGAACAATATGAATTAGATAGCCTGATTCATTCCTTCGTCGCATTCCAGTCAGCATTAATTCTACTCGGCTTTCAAACTCTGAATTGGTCAAAAGCTTTGTAACTGGTTCATACTTTTTTAAATAGTTTACTTTGTTCTCTAGATCCGAGTTTCTCTGTACTAATGATCTAGTCTGTGAAAAGAACAACCAACTGCAAACCACAAATAAAGTGAACAATATGTGTTGAACAATTAGGTCTGTTTGTGGTGGGGCTGTTTGAAAAAAGAGACTCCATCCAGTTAATAAGAATCCAAATAAAAGAATTCCAGACAAAGCTGTCGGAAAAATAAAGCGAGTTGAAATAATTGTCATAACAACAATTAAAGAAATTAATAATCCGAGAGTGGCTAAGTTAAGTAGTGTGTGTTCTTGAAACATAAACACCATTGAAATTGCCATAACTCCAATAAGGCTCGTTAGGGAATACGTTGTTCTCATTTAGCAAACTCCTCTTCTTTCTGGACAACTTTAAATACGTTAATAATATGATCAATAATTCTTTTTGAGGCTTTCCCATCTCCATAAGGATTAATTCCTTTTGTCATTTTTTCATATTCAATTGGATCTGTGAGTAATTGCACTGCACTTTCCACTATTAACCTTGTATCCGTACCTACTAGTTTTAGAACTCCAGCATCCACACCTTCTGGCCGTTCTGTCTGCTCTCTTAACACCAACACTGGAACACCTAGTGATGGCGCCTCTTCTTGTATTCCTCCAGAGTCAGTTAAAATTAGTGAAGAATGAAAAGCAATATTGTGAAAGTCAATTGTGTCTAACGGCTCGGTCAAATGAAGTCTAGGGTGAGCGAATACCATCTCCTCCATAATCGCTCGGATTTTTGGGTTTTTATGAACAGGATACACGATATGTAGATCAGGAAAGGTTTGTAACAGCTCAAGTGCGGCTTTAAAAATGCCTCTCATTCCTTCACCTACATTCTCTCTGCGGTGTGTTGTTAATATAAGAAAACGATCATTCCCAATCTTTTCAAGAAGGGGGTGTGTATAGTCAGGTCTAACTGTCATCTGCAACGCATCAATGGCTGTGTTACCAGTCACAATGATACTTGCCTCTGTTATATTTTCTTTTAAAAGGTGCTGTTTAGCTTTATTAGTTGGAGCAAAATGCCAATCTGCTATAGCTCCGGTAATTCGTCGGTTCATCTCTTCTGGATATGGAGAATATTTTTCCCCCGTTCTCAGACCAGCCTCTACATGTCCCACATGAACTTGTTGATAGTAAGCCGCTAAGCTCGCTGCTAAGGTTGTGGTTGTATCTCCGTGAACTAATACTATTTGAGGTTTAATCTCCTGTAAGATAGGCTCTAATCCAGTCAGGGAATCCGCTGTTATAGAGGTTAGAGACTGATTACTTTTCATAATATGAAGATTTATATCTACTTCAATTTTAAATGATTCAAGCACTTGGTCCAGCATCTCTTTATGCTGTCCCGTTAAAACCAAATAAGACTCGATTTCCGGATGCTTTTTTAATTCAATTAACAAAGGTGCCATTTTAATAGCTTCTGGCCTTGTCCCAATTACACTCACAACTCTAATCTGCCGCATTATCACCATTCCCCCAATGCTCTCTACATTTTAGTTTAAAATAATATTAAATACTTTTTAGCTATGCTAATAGTATCTATTCATCTATTTTAATCATAATTATCAATAGATTCAATAAAAATATGGTCCTTATAGACTATTTAATTCCTATTAAATGATACATTTTGTAATATTAGACCAATGGGCAGTCTCGATAATGATGAAATGAGCATTAAAATAAGAAAAGCTTCAGGTAAAATACTTAACGTCACCCCTCAGTTAACCAACTCTTTATTGTTATAATTTTCTATAAATGATCACGATCACTATAATACGAGAAATATAAACACTTTTTGGGTATTAAAATTAGTTTATAAGAAATACCTACCTATTCAGTCAACCTCTATCATCTACCTTCAATCGTTATCATTAAATAATTACATCCTTCACTAAAAATACCCTTAAACTATACCTTTTTTTACCCTAAGAATTATCAATGTATTGATTTATTTTGTAGATATAGCTTTCAATTTTATCAGTATTTTATTATAATGATTATATAATAACGATTATCATCTGATAGTTGTTGTTCTATTTTTCTACTAAATTCGACAAAGAAAAGGAGAATGATAATGAGTCGTAACAACATTATTTCTGAAGCGAATAACCCTGATGGGAATCAATCAGGAGGAAAATGTCCTTTTTTACATGGGAGTACAACAAGTGCAGAGTCTAGTGGTACAACAAATAAAGACTGGTGGCCTAATCAGTTAAACTTAAACATCTTACATCAGCATGATGCTAAGTCGAATCCTATGGGAATAGAGTTTGATTATGCGGAGGAATTTAAAAAGCTAGATTATGATGCCTTAAAAAAGGATCTTCATGATCTCATGACAGATAGCCAAGACTGGTGGCCTGCAGATTATGGTCATTATGGTCCCCTTTTCATTCGTATGGCATGGCATGCTGCTGGTACATATCGTACTGGTGATGGTCGTGGAGGCGGTAATAGTGGTAACCAACGTTTTGCGCCACTTAATAGCTGGGCTGATAATGCAAACGTTGATAAAGCACGTCGCCTCTTATGGCCGATTAAACAAAAGTACGGAAATAAAATTTCATGGGCTGATTTACTTCTTTTAACTGGTAATGTTGCGATTGAATCAATGGGCGGTAAAACATTTGGTTTTGGTGGTGGCCGTGAAGATATTTGGCACCCTGAAGAAGATGTGTATTGGGGTAATGAAACCGAAATGTTAGGTGACAATCGTTACACAGGAGATCGTCAGCTTGAAGACCCTCTTGCTGCAGTTCAAATGGGATTAATCTATGTGAATCCAGAAGGTCCAAATGGTAAGCCTGACCCGGTTGGTAGCGGTCGAGATATTCGCGAAACATTTGCTCGTATGGGTATGAATGATGAAGAAACTGTCGCTTTAATAGCGGGTGGACATACATTCGGGAAGGCTCATGGAGCTGGCGATGCCGAGCAGGTTGGTCCAGAACCAGAAGCTGCTCCTCTAGAGGCCCAAGGCTTAGGCTGGATGAGCTCACACGGCAGTGGAAAAGGCAGAGATACGATTACGAGTGGAATTGAAGGAGCTTGGACAGCTAACCCTATTCAGTGGGATAACGGCTTCTTTGACCTATTATTTGGTTACGAGTGGGAATTAACTAAAAGTCCTGCCGGTGCCTACCAATGGGCAGCTATTGACCAGGAGGAGAAACATCTTGCTCCAGATGCAGAGGATGCATCTACCCGCGTGAAAACAATCATGACAACAGCTGATATGGCCTTACGTATGGATCCAGCGTACGAGAAAATTTCTCGCCACTTCCATCAAAATCCTGAAGAATTTGCTGATGTGTTTGCTCGCGCGTGGTTTAAGTTACTCCATCGTGACATGGGACCACGTGACAGATACCTTGGGCCAGAGGTTCCAAAGGAAGAGCTAGTATGGCAAGATCCTGTTCCAGCTGTTGAGTATCATTTAACAGATGAAGATATTGCTGAGCTAAAAGGGTCTCTTCTCAACTCTGGACTTACGATTAGTGAGCTCGTTTCAACGGCATGGGGATCAGCCGCGACTTTCCGTCAGTCAGATAAGCGTGGTGGCGCAAACGGTGCTCGTATTCGTCTTGAGCCACAACGTAATTGGGCAGTGAATCAACCTGAGCAGCTTTCAAAGGTATTAAATGTACTAGAGGGTATTCAAGCAAAATCAGAGAAAACTGTGAGTATCGCCGACTTAATCGTTCTCGGTGGTAGCGCAGCCGTTGAACAAGCAGCAAAACATGCAGGATTTGAAGTAACGGTCCCATTTGCTCCTGGACGTGGTGATGCCACACAAGAGCAAACAGATGCAGAAAGCTTTGATGTGCTAGAACCATTTGCTGATGGATTCCGTAACTACCAAAAGGATCAGTATAGCGTAACTGCCGAAGAGCTTTTAGTAGATAAGGCTCAACTTCTTGGGTTAACAGCTCCAGAAATGACAGCACTGATTGGTGGCTTACGTGTCTTAGGTGCAAATCATAATCAAACAGATCATGGTGTTTTCACTGAGAATGTTGGTACACTATCAAATGACTTCTTCACTAACCTTCTTGATAATGGTATTGAATGGAAGCCTGTTGATGGTAGCACATATGAGGCTCGCGATTACAAAACAGGTCAAGTATCTCATACAGCAACACGCGTTGATCTTGTATTTGGTTCAAACTCAGTATTACGTGCGATTTCCGAAGTTTACGCGCAAGATGATAACAAAGGAAAATTTGTTTCTGACTTTATAGCAGCATGGGTAAAAGTGATGAATGCCGATCGTTTTGACCTTACATCTAAAAAAACACAGTTAGCTTAATTTTTATGAAAATAGACACATGACCGACAAGGGTCAGTGTCTATTTTTTTTATGTCATCCTCTTCCCTACTCCAATCTTTTATTAATTTTTTAAAAAATTGTGATCTTAGTTTATCTTTCTCTCGTTACCTTAATAGGTAGTTATGTATGTAGGCATAGCTATAAAACTTTTTGAGAGGGGTTCTGATTCATGAAGAAAGCAATCGTTGCAACAACGTTCGCAGGAGCTTTGGCATTTACAACGTTTTCAGGAACAGCTTTAGCCGATCACGAGGGTAGAGAATTTTTAGTCGATCTAACGCCTTATGAGGTAGTGAATGAGGATACTGATGTAACCAGTGATGCATCGGGTGAGGCTCATATTCAAGTGAGTGATGATGGAAGTTATTTAGAATATTGGGTTGAAGCTGAGTATCTGGAAGATGCAGTAGCTGGTCACCTTCATAGTGGACCTAAAGGAGAAAACGGACCTCCTAAAGAGTTAGTTTTGTTTGAAACGGACGAGCCTATGGATTATAACGGAGAGGTTGCCTCAGGAACATTAACAGAGGATGATCTAGTCGGTGAATTAACATGGCAGGAGTTCTCTATGGCATTAGTTGCTGGAGAAGTTTACATTGATATTCATACTGAAGAGTATCCAGATGGCGAACTTCGCGGCCAATTAGATGAATATGCACAAGATGCTGCTAAGATGCCTACAGAAATGCCACAAACCGGATTTGGCGGTGCAAGTAACGAAGGATGGTTTATGAATGCTTGGAATAGCATCACCTCTTTTTTTACTAGATAAACGAGGATAAGATTTCTTTCGGTAATTCCTTCATGTAAGGGGTTACCGATTTTTCTATATGTTTGTTCGCAACTTGATCCCGAACTCCATATAAGCCTTCAATAGCATTAACGCTTCTCCCCAACCACTTGCGCAATGAACAAGTGTGGCTAGATGATCTTTTGTGTAACCTGTTTCTGTGATCGTTATGTAGGTGCCACTACTTTCTGTTTCCTCAAGATCAAAACTGACCGTTGTTATTAATTGATCTGCCGGTGACCATTCAAATGAAAAGTGTTGATTGTGAATTTGTTTGACGATCCTCCCCCCATCTTTAATTGTCATTTTGTCATCACCCCAATTGGTCCATACAAGTAAAATGTCATGATCACTTATAGTGGTTTCATCTGTAAACCATTGATTCCATTCATTAGCTGAGATAAGCGTTTGATAGACCTCGTCAATCGATTTTCGAATGAGAGTTTTTTGTGAAATTGATGGAATATTCACCATAGGCCTCCTTTGTGAATTTTCTAAGCAATAGTCTTTCTGTTTCTATTTGAGGCGTACCATTAAATTGAATCATCGTATCCTCCAAGGGTTAATCGTTCTTTACATACCATTAGTAATTCGATTTATTTGTTGTAATTCCTCTCCAATAAACTTTACTATAAACATTTTAATGCAGATCAAAATCCTCAATAGCTCTCAGCAATACTTTATGTGATCGTCTTACCTCGTCTGCTATATGTTGTTTTAATGCATGGGCCTTTTCAGCATCACGAATATAATAAATGGTTATTTCTTGGTATGAATCTTCTGTAAGCTTTTTTTGTCCTGAGCGTACGATGCCTTCATCAAGTAACTCATGTAAGGCTCGATAGATTTCCGCATGATTCGGCGTGTACCCAAGTGGTTTAAAATGCTGCTTTAATTCATCAAGCATTTGAATACCATAAGGCCTACTAGTTTCAATATAGGTGATAAGATAGCCTTTAATAAACAAACGTTGTTTAATCAAAAATCCAGAAGACTTCCTTGTATGACTCATGAGTAAATCCCCTCCCCTTATTGTACTAATTGTACAATAATGTCGAAACAAGAGATACAGTACTACTCTCTTTTTGACAATTAATTTCAGCATGACATAATAAAGACCTCATTATGACATGAAATCACAATGAGGTCTGCGGGTTTATTTCTTATTTCGATAAAGATACATCGTTAAAGGGGCAAAGATGACAACAAGTATACCAGAAGCTAGTAGGACCCAACCAACTTGTTCAAATGTAACTGTACCGTACATACACCCTCGAACGGCAGTGACTAATAGCGAAATAGGGTTAATATCCACAAAGCCTTGCAGTAAGTTAGGTAGCGTATCAGGATCTACAAACACATTACTAACGAAGGTTAGTGGAAACAATACCATCATGCTCACCATCATTAATGACTTTTCCGAACGCATAATAATGCCAAGCGTTGTCCAGATCCAAGACAGGCTGAAACAAAAAATTAATATTAATCCTAACGCTGAGATAACACCAATGAATCCGCCCTCTGGCCTGAATCCAAGCACCAATCCCAAAAGGATCATTATCGTAGATGCCATTAGATAGCGAACAGCGTCTACCAACAAAGCACCAACTAACGCTGAAGGCAGCCAAATTGGTAACGTTCTAAATCGGTCAAATACACCTTTACGAATATCATTATTTAAATCGACACCGGTGTACATCGTGATTTGTGATACGGTCATGACCAAGATACCTGGTAACAGAAACTGAAGATAGTCGGAGGTTGAGCCAGCAATTGCTCCTCCAAATAAATAAGTAAACATGAGTAAAAAAATGATCGGAAACATCGTAACATCGAACAATTGTTCTGGAACATGTTTAATTCGCAGTAATGCTCTAGAAGAAAAAGTAAGAGAAGAGGACATTGCACTTGGTTTTGAAGGGCGAACACTCGAAGCGATCGCATCATGAAGACGTTTATCTACTTCTTTTGAGGTATAATCACTCATGCTTTACCTTCCTCCTTCCGTTCTTCATCATCCACCGTTTTTCCTGTTAGAGTTAAAAATACTTCATCAAGACTTGGTTGTCCCAATGAAAAGTCACTAAGAGAAATGCCAGTATCATCTAACGTAGCTAGTGCTTTGATTACTCTAGAGGAATCTTTAACTTGTGATGTTAAAACAGCTGCATCATTCCCCACAAAGACAGTTGAATGTAATGTTTCCTCTAAGATGTGGATGGCCTGGTCCCTTGTATTAGGATCACTCAGGCGAAGTTGTAATGTACCGGAACCAACGGACGCTTTTAATTCATCGCTGGTCCCTTCAGCAATGATTTTTCCTTTATTAATAACTGCGATACGATCAGCAAGTTGATCAGCTTCTTCTAAGTATTGTGTCGTAAGGAGAACAGTTGTTCCTGCACTTACTAATGCGCGAACAATATCCCATACTTGATTACGACTACGAGGATCCAGTCCAGTAGTTGGTTCATCTAAAAATAAAAGCTCTGGTGTCACCACGATACTAGCAGCAATATCAATACGTCGTCTCATGCCTCCGGAATATTTCTTCACCTGTCGTTTGCTCGCTTCTTCTAAGCCAAATGCATGAAGTAGTTCAGTCGCTCTAGCCTTCGCTTGTGCTCGGCTGTAGCCCATTAATCGAGCAATCAGTACTAGATTTTCGATACCTGTTAGATCTTCATCAATTGAAGCATATTGACCAGTTAAACTAATCCGACTTCTTACTTCAGCCGTTTCAGAAGCAAGGTCATGACCAAAAATTCGAGCCTCGCCCTCATTTGGTGTTAGTAGAGTAGCCAGCATTCGAATCGTTGTTGTTTTACCTGCGCCATTCGGTCCTAAGAAACCATACACTGTTCCTTTTCGAATGGACAGGTCTACCCCATCCACTGCACGATGTTTACCAAAGGTTTTAACCAATCCCTTGGCTTCAATCGCTAGCTCTGAGGCTGCTACAAAATGATTATTCAAATCGTTTCACCACTCTTTTCTTTTTGGACTTATGTTGATTAGTTTATTTTAATACATTCGTGTAGACTTAACTATGTCCTTTATTATTGATCTTATTATTGTTTTTTAAAGGTATGTTATTATGGTAAATGAAATTAATTAAGCTTAATCAAAAGTGCACGTACATTCGCTTCATCTGTTGTATCAGATTAACGGTACACGGTACCATTTCCTTTATACATAAGTTGTATATCTTCATTGCTTGTACCAACCAGTTCAAATAATTGCTCGATGTGGTACACACCTTTTGGCATCGCATTTTCATATATAACTCTTACCGTTAAAGCAGCTATTTGTGCCGTTATTCTTGTTTGGTTATTTCCTATAATGCATCGTTGGACATGAGCGCTAGATGAATAAGCGTCTACTTTTATTGCAAAGGTATCTGTTCCTCTATTGATTCGATCTAGCCATCGAATCATCCATTGGCGTACCTTTTTACTATTCAATAATTTGCTTAACTGCACCATTCGAAGAGTAGCGGCCAACATTGTCAAAAGCTTTGAGTCAAAACAAAGCCTTGTTGTAACATTAGGTATGTGTAACGTATTAGGTAATGTATGCTGATCAGAAAAGGGAAATCCATAGGTTGCTCTTTTTCCTAAATAAGAGCCAAAATCAATCTTTTTTTGATTGGTGAATGCATGTGTCATTTGTTTTAGTGTCCAATCAACTGCTGCGGGGCCGTGCTTCTCTCCACTTCCAAGCATGATCGAAATATCCAGCTGCAATACGTCACCCTGATCTTGAACAGCCTGTTGAGCTAATAAATTTGTTAGTCCTGGAGCCAGTCCAACGCTTATCAAACCAGTAGCCTGTAGTGAATGTTTATTTAGTTTAATTAATTCCTCTAAAAAATCCCCATTCGCCGTAATATCGATATAGTGAATTCCCACTTGCAAACACATTTTCACAAGTTCAGTTGAAATTAAATCAAGACACATCACAATAACGTTTACATCTGAGAAGAATGTAGGCTGTGCTCTAGCATAAACGTCATAAACTAATGGCCATACGCGGCCTCCCGTTTCTTCTGAGAAGTCTTGGGCACTCTGTTTGTTCCGTCCAGCCGCATACACTTTGTTTGGAAAGTACTCAACAAGCTGATGACATATCATACGCCCTACCTTTCCGTAACCCCCAATTACTACAATCTTATCTCTCATAAGGCCTCACTCTTTCTTTTATCTATGATAAACTACAACTAATAATTATTCTCAATTATAACTGACCCGTATTTTATTGCTATCCCACAAACATGGGATTATTGGAGGCACCATGACAAGCGAATATGCTACTTTACATCACTTAAGAACATACATTCGTAAAACGTTATTTAAGCATCTTATCTTTGATGCAGCGTGCATAACAACGGTAGATCCAAACTCATTATTGTCAACAGGATCTTTAACAGATGCAGAAATTGAGCCCTTTCATGATCAGCTGTTAGAAAATGAATACCTTACTGAGGATCTTCTCTCACATGTGCAACTTGCTACAAGCCCTTCTATAAAAGCATATTCCTTACAACAAGCAGTCGATTCGGATTTGAGTGTCCGCCTACATACTATTTTGATGCCTGCTGGCTTTGGTGATGAACTTCGTATCGCTCTTGTTTCTAACAACAGGTGCTGGGGATTTATCAGTCTTTTCCGTAGACAATCTCGTTCGTTTTTTAACAAGCTGGAATTAGACCAGGTAACCACATTGGCTCTTGACTTCGCTCAAACGATCGAAGAAATCGTTTCAAGACAAGCTAAGAAACATGTTGTCCTTGAATCAGGATTACTTGTTACATCTACTGACCTAAACGTGATCTATGTAAATACAGCTGGAGAACAATGGCTATCTAACTTCCGAATTTGGGAAGGATTAAATCATTCGCAGCTCCCGCGTTCCATACATAGCCTTCGTGTTCAGTTACAGAAAGAGAACACACTAAAAGCGAATCTAGTTGTGAGTATTCCAACTGGAGGCTATGTACAGCTGCGCGCAGAACAACTGCATAAAAATGACCTGAGTACAGCGATTGCCTTTTATTTTGAAGAAGCTTCTTATAAGGATATCTACATCTATATAAAATCACGATATGATCTAAGCGATCGTGAGTCTGATGTGATTGAATATATCCAAAAAGGACTGTCCACTAAACAAGTAGCAGACAGTCTCTTTATTTCATCGTATACGGTTCAGGATCATCTTAAATCCATCTTCAGGAAGACCGGTGTGCACACACGCCGGGAATTGATTAGTCTTTTACATGGGTATAACCAAGATCATTGAAAAGAGATTTTTTTATATTTATTCAAAGTAGTTCATTTGCATCGCTTCCCTTACCTCTCGCATGGTTTGTTCTCCAATCAGTCGTGCTTTTGAGGTACCTTCTAAAAGAATCTCATCTATTCTCTTTGGTTGCCGTTCAAACTGGTGTCTCCGTTCTCGCATCGGTTCAAGCAGTTCATTAATACTTGTCGCAACCAGTTGCTTACATTCGACACACCCTAATTGAGCGTTTGTGCAGCCTTCATAAATAGCTTCGGTATCTTCTTTACGAAATGCTTGATGATACGAGTAAACTGGACAAATTTCAGGATGGCCGGCATCTGTTTTTCTTATTCTTAAAGGATCTGTTTTCGCTTTTTTCATTTTTTCGATCACATCTTCTTTAGAGGCATCGAGATTAATTGTATTTTCTTTACTTTTACTCATCTTACTTTGGCCATCTAAACCAATGAGACGTGGGGTCTCTCCAACAATGGCTTTCGGTTCTTCGAAGATAGGAGAATATAGTTGATTGAATCGTCGAAGGATCTTTCTTGTTTGCTCCATATGAGGAACTTGATCTTCACCAACCGGCACAATCGTCGCTTTACAGAAAGCAATATCTGCTGTTTGACTAATTGGATATCCTAAAAAACCATAGTATAGGTCATTGTATCCTCTCTCACTTGCTTCTGCCTTAATTGTGGGATTATGTCTAAGTGTATTAACTAACGGTTACAAACATTGAGAAATAAGCCGTTAACTCTGCAATTTCTGGAACCATTGATTGGATAAATATATTTGCATGGTTAGGATCTATTCCTGCAGCCAAATAATCAAGTGTTACTTGTCTAAGGTGTATTGATAATTGTTCAGGTTGTTCAAAGTGAGTGGTTAATGCTTGAACATCAGCAAGCATTACAAATGTGTCATACGTATGCTGCAAATCCACGCGATTTTTTAAGCTTCCTACATAATGGCCAAGGTGTAGCTTGCCTGTTACTCGATCTCCTGTTACTAGTCGTTCCATCATGATTCCTCCTACTAAAATAATTGAATGTTGTTATATGTTTTGTCCACCACCAACCATCTTCCATGGCCATCACCTCCTTAAAAAACACAAAAAACCCCGTCCAAAAAGGACGAGGTTCTCGTGGTACCACCTTTGTTAGCTACTAAACCTAGCAACTCACTTTCCATACGGAAGACAAACTCTAAGCCTTCAATACGCCTCTAGTTGATAACGGATAGAGAGACCCGATTACACCTACTTTGCATTCAGTGTAACGATTCAAAAGCCCATTCCAAAACAAAAGATGATTGGTTCGCAGCGACCACCAACTCTCTGAACATCTAGTTTGATTTGTACTCACTCTTCATCATCATCGTTGTGTTATTTGAACTCCTGCATTATTCACCTAGGTCAACGTTGTGATACACCTGCTGAACATCTTCCAAATCTTCAAGTGCATCCACAAGCTTCTCAAATTGATCTTTTGATTCTTCAGGAATCTCTACATCATTTTGAGCAACCATCGTTAATTCAGCTACTGAGAACTCACTAACGCCTAATTTCTTAAACGCCTCTTGAACAGCATGGAATTGCTCAGGATCTGCATGGACGATGACCGTGTCATCTTCTTGCACGATGTCCTTAACATCTACGTCTTCCTCCATCATATGTTCTAATACCGCATCCTCTGAATGGCCTTCAACACCAATGACTGCAGCTGCATCAAACATATAAGCAACAGAACCACTCACACCCATGTTTCCGCCATTTTTTCCAAAAGCCGCTCGCACATCAGATGCCGTGCGGTTTACGTTATTTGTAAGTGCATCTACGATGATCATTGAGCCATTTGGACCAAAGCCCTCATAACGAAGCTCATCATAGTTCTCATCTAATCCGCCTTTTGCCTTCTCAATGGCACGATCAATAATTGCTTTTGGCACATTATATGTCTTTGCACGCTCTAAAACTACTTTTAATGCTTGATTTGATTCTGGATCTGGTTCACCTTGTTTAGCAACAACATAGATCTCCCGACCAAACTTTGCATAGATTCTACTTGTATTCGCATCCTTTGATGCTTTTTTTTCTTTAATATTATTCCATTTACGTCCCATTACGAACACTCACTTTCCCTTGAACTCTATGAGTTAATCATATCCTAACTCATATGTTTCTGACAAGGTGTTAGGACACCCCTTCCGATAATATACTGTAAAAAGTTGTTTTAAAGTGGAATTATCAGGGTATCTATTTAGCTGTGCACTAGTAATTATTCTAAACATTAATTAGGAGCTGAGGTATTGAAAAGAGTTGAAGTCAAGAAATTAGCCATTGGTAGCGTATTAAAAAGTGCCATTTATTTTTATTTTATCCCCATTATCCTTATGATCTTTGGTTTGATCGTTGTAACGATTATCCTCATTGCTCAGGATGAAGCCCCTGGCTATGTCATCATTCCTGCTTTCTTAATCGGGATTGTTTTTTATACAGGGCTGTACGCTGGAATCATTGCATTAGTGACACTCTGCTACAATTGGTTAGCAGGTAAATTTGGCGGACTTATTGTAACGATTAAAGATGTAGATACGGAAGAATGATTACCAAGAGCTTGCCTAGTGAGTGCACAGGCAAGCTTTTATCTTATTATGAACTAAAATATACACCCGTATAGTAATTGATACAAAAAAACTCACTAATCCATTTAAGGATCAGTGAGTGTAAACATTCATTTACCCAGTATAACGTCCTGACTGCAGTTCATCTTCAAGAATTAAGTCTGCAGTGAGTTGTCCCGACAATGTGACCATTGGAACCCCTCCACCTGGATGAGTTGAGCCTCCCACAAAATAAAGATTAGACAACACCTGACTTCGGCTTGGAATTTTGAAGCCACCATTCGTTTTTCGATCTGCTGCGACTCCGTAAATTGAGCCACCATTAGATCCGTATAATTTATTAAGATCATTTGGCGTAAAGACATATTCAAATTCAATATGTTCACGAATCTTGGTTAAGCCATTGCGTTCGAGCTTGGTAAGAACGGTTTCACGATAGGTATCTTTATACAGATCCCAGTTCTCTCCATCCTTTAAAGGCGGGACATGAGTCAGTACAAAATGATTCTCTGCTCCAATTGGTGCTTGTAACGGATCAGACTTAGACGATATCCCTACATACACGGTTGGATCATCAGCTGGTCGTTTTTCCTCAAAGATTTGTTTGAATTCTAACTTGGGATCCTTCGAGAAAAAGAAATTATGATGAGCAAGTTGCGGATACGTGTGGTTTATGCCCAGAAGGAGCACTAACCCAGAAACACTTGGTTCGTAGTTGCTCAGCTTCTTAACTTCTTGTGCTGCTTTTGGAGCTTTCGAGAGTAACTGATTATACGTTGGTATAACCTCAAGATTTGAAACAATGATGTCCGCACCAACAATCTCTCCGCTCGCTAGTTGAACTGATTGTGCCCGTCCATCCGACTCTATGATTCGTTCAACTCTTGCATTCGTACAAATCTCTACATCAAGCTCATGTAGCACTCGTTCCATCGCTCGAATGATGTTATACATGCCGCCTTCAACATAATGTACGCCTAAACCAAATTGAACATAAGCAAGTTGTGATAAGACAGCTGGAGCTTGATACGGAGATGACCCTACATACATAACTAAGAAATCAAGAAATTGCTGAATGTGAGGATCACGTATATATTTTTTTGTAGCCTGGTTCATACTTTTCATTGGATCCATCGCAAGCAAATCTTTAAAGCTATGCAAGGTACGCAAATCCTTTAATCCACTTAAGCTTTTTTGATAGAAGCTTTTGGTACATAGCTCATAGATTTGACTACTATAATGAAGATAATCAAGAAACCCAGACTTATCCTCTGGAGAAATTTTATCAATTTCAGCTAGCATATCCGGTAAATCACCTTTAAGATCAATGGATACACCATCCTCAAAAAACGTTCGCCATTGAGGTTCAATTCGCTTGATCGTTAGATAATCAGAGAGTTTACGTCCAGCACGTGTAAACAATTGTTCCAAAGTCCATGGCATCGTCAAAATGGATGGCCCTGTATCAAACGTATAGCCAGAACCGCTTCGGATATTACACTTTCCCCCGATTCGCTCATTGGCTTCTAAGACTTGAACCTGATATCCTTCTGATGCTAGGCTTATTGCTGATGATAACCCACCAATTCCGCCACCAATTACAATTACTTTCGTCTTCACACGTAGTTACCCCTTTTCTCTTAATAGATCCAAGGCAGTAAAATCCAGCGCTGTTGCTTCCATTGATCATAGGTTCCACCCAATGCTTCCGTTAACATGGCCTCTTCCAATTTAATTCGAAAAAGCAATGTAGGAAGAACGAGCAAGATAGTGGTTACCAAACCTACCCATGAAGCTAGGTAGCTGGATAGACCAATCATACAAATGAATAAGGCTGTATATAAAGGGTGCCTCATATACCGATATGGACCATGACCAACTAGCTTTTTATCAGCAGATACCTGAACATGCCTTGTAAATTCTTGCTTTAACGTCAGCATTGACCAGTATCTGAGAAAAATACCTATAAAGTAGAGAATAAGGCTAAACCATATAAAAAAAAGATGTGTGGTAGTAATCTCACTCAACTCACGAATGAGCAGGCTAACGATTACACACAGTATAATTGTACCTAGAATCAAGTAATAACTTCTTTGTTCCTTTGATTGAGCATTGGTTTTGGTCCGAGATCCCCTAAACAACATAAACTCCAGTAACCAACTAACACTTAACACAAGAAAGACCCATTCTTGGATATCCATTGGACTCCCTTCCACTCATGATTAATTGGATGTGATTCGACGGTACGTTACAGCGGAATAATATTGAATAATAACCACAATGAGAAGAACAGGAATGAGAATGACAGCCATTTGATAAGACGGAGCAATAATTGAACCGATAAAAATAAGTAAACCACACGCGAAAAAAAGTTTCCCAGCTAGTCGGTTCACAATGGCCCAAACTTTATCGTTTTGAAGTGTCCATCGATTCCGCGCTCCAAAAATAGCATTCCGTTTTACTTGTGGCATGATATTGCCAATAAGCATCATTAAAGCCCCTAAACTTATACCCAGAGTGACTTCTACATTAATAGTATAATCAAGACCACTAAGGATTATAATGGCATGGATGATAAATAAGAACGCTGGTAACACAGAGTAAATAAATTGGGTCACCTTTGCTTGTCGATTAAACAAATAATTGATAAAAAACATGAGCAGCATAAAGGCTGGCATGATAGAAACAGCCGCCAAAGTTGGAAGAGTGTTTGTTACCTCCCCATTTGTCCAATGAACAGCTAGTCGATCAGGTAATTGATTATACGTAGCTGCACTTAAAATAATCGATGCTACAAACAAAGACATTGCGATAAACGTTGCTTTCATTCTAGTCCTCTCCTTTATTTTTGAATTGATGTAACCAGGCAAACACATCTTGTAAAACCGTTGTATTTAACGTGTGGTAAATGTATTGCCCTCTTTTATCGGCTGTGACGAGGTCTGCCTGCTTTAAGAGTTGTAGATGATGAGAAATACTTGGTTTACTCATATCAAAATGCTCAGCAATCTCAGATGCCGTTAAACAGCCATGTTTACTTAATAAACTCATGATCTCCCTTCTCGTTTCATCGTTTAAAGCTTTAAACAATTCATTCACAGCCTTGGCTCCTCTAATTAAGTAATTAAACAACTATCTAATTACAGGATATCATAATTAGGTAATTAAGCAACTGTCTAATTACTAGGTATATTTTTGAATTCAACAGGAATGGACACTACGCGAGTTAAAGATTTTTTTGCACACAAATACCTTACCAACAAATGAAGCCGACTCAAAAGGGAGTCGGCTTTTCATTATTCTATTTAAACCATGACCTTACACATATCTTTTGTAAATTCTACAGGATCTTCAAGTGGAAGTCCTTCAATCAATAGTGCTTGGCTATATAACAGATTTGTGTATAGCGTTAGCTTCTCTTGATCCGTTTCATGAGCTGCTTTGATGGCCTTAAAGACATCATGATTTGGATTGATTTCTAGGACTTTCTCTGCTTTGACATGCTGGTTATCTGGCATCGCCTGCAGGACCTTCTCCATTTCAATAGTCACTTCACCTTCTGCAGTTAAGAAAACAGGATGTGTTTTTAATCGTTTTGATAGACGAACATCCTTCACTTTTCCTGAAAGGACCGATTTCATTGTCTCAAAAAGAGCCTTATTTGCATCCTTTTCCTCTTCAGACTCCTCTGTATCATCTTCATCCATTTTCAGATCCGCACTAGAAACGGACTGGAACTCTTTTTCTTGATAGCTTTGTAGCATTTTAATCGCAAATTCATCCACATCTTCCGTGAAATATAAGATCTCATAGCCTTTATCCGCAACAATCTCTGTCTGTGGTAATTTCTCAATGCGTTCTACAGATTCACCCGTTGCATAATAAATGTAGCTTTGATCTTCCTTCATACGTGAAACATATTCAGAAAGAGAAACTAAGCCTTTTTCTGTAGAAGAATGGAATAATAATAAATCCTCGAGTACCTTTTTGTTCGCACCATAGTCATTATATACACCAAATTTTAGCTGGCGACCAAATGACTGATAGAACGTCTCATAGGCTTCTCGTTGATTTTTTAACAGGGTTTGCAGCTGAGATTTAATTTTAGACTGAATGTTTTTAGCAATAAGCTTCAATTGACGGTCATGCTGAAGCATCTCTCTTGAAATATTTAATGAAAGGTCTTCAGAATCAACCATCCCTTTAACAAAACTAAAGAAATCAGGTAATAAATCCGCACATTTCTCCATAATCAGTACGCCATTTGCATACAGTTCAAGGCCTTTTTCATACTCTTTTGAGTAAAAATCAAATGGTGTATTCTCCGGAATAAACAGGATCGAGTTGTAACGAACGGCTCCATCTACACTTAAATGAATGTGCTCAAGTGGCTTATCAAAACCGTAGCGCTTATCTTGATAAAACTGCTCATAGTCTTCCTTCGTTAATTCACTTTTGTTTTTGCGCCAAATTGGCACCATGCTATTAATCGTTTGAATTTCCTGAACTTCCTCTGTCTCACCCTCTTCGCCACCTTCTTTTGGCTTAAATGTGGAGACATCCATTTTAATTGGGAAGCGGATAAAGTCAGAATATTTCTTAACGATCGCTTTCAAACGATAGTCTTCAAGAAACTCATCAAACGATTCATCTTCGGTATTTTCTTTAATATGTAATGTGATTTCCGTTCCAGGTGTGTCTTTAACAGTCTCTTCAATAGTGTATCCATCACTTCCATCAGACTGCCACTTGTACGCTGTGTCAGCATCAACAGACTTACTATTCACAGTCACCATGTCAGCTACCATAAAAGCTGAATAAAAACCTACACCAAATTGGCCAATAATATCATGACCATCCTTGATTTCGTTTGTTTTCTTAAAAGCTAGTGAACCACTTTTCGCGATGGTGCCCAAGTTATTCTCTAACTCTTCTTTTGTCATGCCAATGCCTGTATCTATTAATGTCAGCGTTCGTTTTTCTTTATCCGCCGTGATATGGATCGCATATTGATCTTGCTCAAAGCTTATTGCATCATCTGTTAGTGCACGATAATACAATTTATCAATCGCATCACTTGAATTAGAGATTAATTCTCTGAGAAAGATCTCCTTCTGAGTGTAAATGGAATTAATCATCATTTCCAAGAGACGTTTAGATTCAGCCTGAAACTGCTTTTTTTCCATTAGAAACACCTTCCTTACCATTCGATTTTAATATTAGCACTTGCAATCGCAGAGTGCTAACTTAATTATCATTTTACACATTTGACTGAACACGTCAACACATTCCATCGTTCAAATGTATAAATGGAGCCTACCAGAACAAACTAATTTAAATCATGGAGAGAAGAAGGTGATACTAGATGGATGACACGATTCATTTTACTTCTGAATCAGAATACAACAAACAACTGTTGGTGACCTTTTTTTCCAATCAATCAGATTTTGGTCAAAGAGACCTTTACATGACGGAACTGGATATGAGCTGTACCTTATTTTTTCTGAAATCGAGAACGGACTTCACCACACTCATGCAATTCATGCAAAAAATCGAGCGATTAACACCCTCTTTGTTTCAGGATTTCTCTCAAAAAGACGTAGTAGTGAAATCTCTTGAGACCTTTTCATATCAATCATCTTATCTTCTCTCCGATACCGTAGACTTTATCTTTGAAGGGAAAGCCATCCTGCTGCTCGAAAATCATGCTGAGGTTTTTATTCTTGATACTGCACGAAACATAAAACGTAGCATTGAAGATTCATCAAGTGAAAAAGTGATACGTGGACCTAAGTTATCATTTATAGAAAGCATTATTGACAATGTCGGGATCGTTCGTCAGCTGACTCGAGATCAAAACATTATTGTGAAAGACCATCATATTAACGTGCAGAACAACGATAAATTAATTCAATACCTCTATAACCAAAAACAAGTCAGTGATGAACTATTAAAGGAAATAGAAAAGCGATTATCCTCCATTAATACGAGTAATTTAGAAGATTCAGGAATGCTCGAAGAATTAATTGAAGATAACCCGATGTCACCATTTCCTCAAATTCAAAACACAGAACGACCGGACAGAGTGATTGCAGCAATTAATGAAGGGCGCGTGGCGATGTTTATAGATGGTTCGCCTTTTGCCCTAATCATGCCTACTACCTTTGATATGTTACTTCAATCTCCAGATGATTATTATGAACGATGGCTCGCGGGAAGTTTCTTGCGGGTTTTACGTTACTTGTCCATTTTCATCACACTTTTTCTCTCGGCATTCTATATTTCCATGGTGTCTTTTAGCCAAGGCTTATTACCAACTGAGCTTGCTATAACCATTGCAAGCACAAGACAAAACGTACCTTTCCCTCCATTTATAGAAGCGATCATTATGGAGATAACCATTGAATTATTACGAGAGGCTGGTATTCGACTCCCTACTCCACTTGGACAAACCATTGGACTAGTTGGAGGGGTCATTATTGGTCAAGCCGCAGTTGAAGCCAATCTTGTTAGTTCGTTGATGGTCATTATCATTGCTTTAACAACAATTACGTCATTTACTGTTCCACAATATAGTTTTGGACTTTCTTTTCGAATGCTTCGTTTTGGAGCGATGATCTCTGCAGCTATATTTGGCTTGTTTGGGACAGTCTGTTTCTTTATTTGGGTAAGTATTCACCTATCCAACCTGAAAAGCTTTGGTACTAGCTACTTTTCCCTACAGTTCTCGTTTTCTAGAAAGAAATTCCTTGATTTGTTCATTCGATTACCGAAAAGAGTAAAATCGGCCCAATAAGGAGGGTAAAGCGTGGAACAGAAAATCGATCCAATTTCTACTTATCAGTTAACCATCCTAATTATTAACTGCATGCTTGGCGTTGGTTTTCTTGTTCTGCCTAGAAAAGTTACCATTGTGCTTGATTCTCCTGATGGATGGATTTCCCTTCTTTTTTCCGGTGGGGTCATACTGATCGCGGTCCTGCTTCTGTTTTATTACTTTTCCAAACATAACGTCAAAGACATTGTTGAATATAGCCAATTGGCCTTTGGGAATTGGTTGTCCAAAATCCTTTGTGTATTGCTAGTCGTCTATTTTGTTGCAATTGCTGGTTATGAAGCGGTTGCCATGAGTGAAATGGTTCGATTTTTCCTACTTGAAACGACTCCGCAAATGCTTGTTGTATTTATTATCCTAGTATTGGCTGCCTACCTCGCAAGTAGTCCAGTTAACACATTGATTCGAATTTGTGTATTTTTTCTTCCTTTCTGTTTAGTTGTTGTGTTCTTTATCTTTCTATCTGGTGCGAAGGAAGTAAATATAAACAACCTTCTTCCAATCTTAGAGACTGGTTTTGACCCATTTACAAAAGGTTTTTTTAGTACAAGTCTTTCCTACCTAGGTCTTGAATCTTTGTTGATCTTTACGGCTTTTACTTCTGCTAAAACAAAAAAGGTCAGAGCCGCTATCACTGGTGTTGCGTTTACATCTATTCTCTATGCGATCACGTATATCATTGTAGTTGGAACGTTAAGTTATCAAGAAGTAAAAACACTAACATGGCCGACTATTTCTTTTATTCAAACCTTTACAATTCATGGAATTTTTCTTGAAAGACTAGATTCGTTTTTATTATCAACATGGATTTTACAATTCTTTACGATTTGTGCAATCAATTTATTTAATGCATGCTACATCATGGAAAAAACATTCTCAGTCAAACCATTTAAAACCTGTTTTGTTCTTGTACCACTTGCTTATCTTGTTGCATATATTCCGCGAGATTCTACTGAAATTGTTATCCTTGGAAATATCGTTGACCGAAGTGGCTTGTTTCTTTTAATGGTTCTACCTTTCCTCTGTTTTGTTACGGTTATGATTAAAAAGAAGGTGACAGCATGAAAAAACTCAGGTTCATCTTACTTCTCTTTTGTACACTCACTCTTAGTGGTTGTTGGGACAGCAGGAGCATTGAAGATATTTCTCTTGTTATTGGTGTTGGTGTAGATATTAGTGAAAGTGGGGAGTATATTTCTCTGGGTCACCAGATTATTGTTCCTCCAAGTAATAGCGGTGACAGCTCACAAAGCTCTAGCTTCAAAAACATATATACTACTGGTCAAACGGTTCATAATGCCATTCGTAATGTGGCCCTTCGTGATAATTCCGTGATAAGTGATCACCAACGCATATTAATTATTCGCAAGGACGTATTACGTAAATGGACGATGGATGAAGTCATTAATCAAATGATTAAGGATGACCGAACTCGTCGTAGTTTATTTGTATTTATAACGGATGAGCCCATTAAAAAGATATTAGGAACGAGTGACTCAGGTGAAATTCCATCTAATCAACTCTATGATTTAATTGATAATAGAGGAAAGTCCACAAAGATCCTTCCTGAAGTATCACTAGGAAAGCTATCTTCCAACCTACAAAAAAACGTAAGCTTTGCTCTTCAAGATGTACAAATCATTAATAATCGTCTCGCTTTATCCGGTGGAGGTGTCATTAAGAATGGAATGATCCTTGATGAAGAGTTATCTATTGACGATATAGCTACCCTAGATTGGTTAACAGGTGAAGTCGAAGGTGGGATTCTCTCGACGCGCTTAGACAATATGCCGTTGGCGTTTGAGATTCTTGAAGAAGTGAAGGTTAAGGTGAAAACATCTATAGAAAACGACCAAGTTCTAATCGACGTTCAAGCAGAGACATCTGGGCGAATATCAGAAGATTGGAATGAACAAGAAGATTCCTTTACAGATAAATACAATGAACAAAGGAGAAAAGCAATAGAAAAAGAAATTGAAAATCGAGTCAATCACTTGATCGAAAAATTACAAAATGAGATACAGGCGGACGTGACTGGTTTTGCAGAGTATATGAGAGTTCAACAGCCTGCGTTTTGGAGACAACACAAGGATCAGTGGGACCAGTATTTTTCCGAAGCTGAGATTTCATACTCGATTTCCGCAATAATTGAAGATTTCGGCACGAAAGGTTCAACGAAAAAGTTGCAATAAGAACACATTAGATTATGGTATGATGGGGTCTAACTTGTTTTAGGAGGAAGACGCATAATGGAACCATCAGAACGTGAAGACTTTATTATCCAAAAATATAAACAAGAAGAGCAGCTTATGATTCTTCTATTTGCTCAGTGGTGTGTGAATCATGACCTTGACCCCGCTGCTATTTACAAAAAAGCCTTTCCTGCTCAAACCAAAAATCAACAACTTACTGAAGCAGTAGAACAAACACTCCCTAAATCTGAGGCAGATGAGATCCCTCTCCCTTCTCTTTTAGAAGTGTTATCTTGGTTTGAACAGGATGAGTTGGCTTTTATCGTATCTGAGGAAGCAAACCAATTAGAGAAACGTTAAGAAAGCATCTCTTTTCCAAGTAATCGAAAGGATTCCTTTCGATCTTCAAATGAATGAACGTTTGTTAAAAGCATGCACTCATCTGTGTCATATTCCGTAGCTAGCTTAAAGAGGTCTTGTTTGACCTCATCAGGTGTACCGATGAGTTGCTTTTGCTCTAATTCCCGCATTTTATCTTCTTCATCCGTGGTGAGGGGATAGCTTTTTGCATGATCTTTGCTAGGTAACCCGTCTAATCCTTCTCCCTTAGCTCGTTCAATCGACCAAATGTAGCCACTTCTCGCGATTTCTTTTGCCTTCTGATTGGATTCTGCACAAACAATCGATACAGCTAACATTAATCTAGGTTCTTGATTCTGTTTTGTTGGTTGAAAATGTTCTTTATATGCTTTAGCTGCTTTTTGACTAGATTCCTTATTCATAAAATGACCAACTGCATAAGGAAGACCATGTGAAGCGGCTAGCTTTGCACTTTTGATACTTGTTCCGAGGATCCAAGGAACAGGAGGCTTAATAGGCACTGGAGCTGCTTTTAAAGAATGATAAGAATGCCCTTCAGGGAAGTCATTTTGAATAAAGTGCAGAAGTTCTTCTACTTTTTTTGGCATATCATAAATCGCTTGAAGCATATTAGGTGTTAAGGCTTGAGATGCCTCAGCTGACCCGCCTGGAGAGCGCCCAACCCCAATATCCACGCGATCTGGATACATCGTCGCAAGGACGTTATAGGTTTCAGCCACTCGATATGGCTGATAGTTCGGTAATAGCACCGCACCTGCGCCAATACGAATTTGACGTGTAAAAGCTCCGATTATGCCTAACAAGACTTCTGGCGCTGGACAAGCAAGCCCGGGCAGATCATGGTGTTCAGCAATCCAATAACGAGTGAATCCCCACTCATCAGCAAAAATTGCCAGCTGTTTTGTCTCTTCGATCGCATCTTTAGCAGAGCGCCCCCGCGAAATGACAACTTGATCCAGTATACTAAGCTTCATAGAATAAATCCTTTCAGTAGAAAAGCCATGACAAATTGGCCATGGCTTTCGTTTTTTATCCCGCTCTGAACGAGCAGCTACTCATTTTCAAGTTAACAACTCTGCTACAATTTCATGTGAACGTACACGCGCATCGTTGTCAAAAGCATCCGATGAAATAATCACTTCATCTGCCTTCGTTTCATCTATAAAGGCACCCAACTGTTGCTTAATTGTTTCTGGAGAGCCTGTCATATAGGAGCTTGCTCCTCGATTGCGCTCAAGTGCAGCAATCTCACCTGGTGCATAATGATCAGCTAGATTCTTAACCGGTGGTTTGAATTGACCTGGTTTGCCACGCATTAGATCAAGCATTTGCTGCTTACGTGAGGTTGATAAATACTCTGCTTCCTCATCTGTGTCAGCTGCTACTAAACTAACACCAAGCATAATGTGTGGTTTAGATAACGTTTCAGATGGCTCAAACCGACTACGATACAAATCAATCGCCTGATGCATATAATCAGGAGCAAAATGCGATGCAAATGAAAATGGAAGACCCCTTTGAGCCGCAAGTCTAGCACTAAAGCCACTCGAACCAAGGAGCCAGATCGGTACATCCTGTCCTACTCCTGGGTACGCCTTAACGCCTGTAGAAGCTTCTTCACTCAAATAGGCTTCCAGCTCTTCAACTAAATCAGGAAAATCATCACCATTACTAAATAATGTCCGACGCAGAGCTCGAGCCGTCAATTGATCACTTCCTGGTGCGCGACCAAGACCAAGATCAATTCTCCCTGGGTGAAGAGCATCAAGTGTCCCAAATTGCTCCGCAATCATGAGCGGTGCGTGGTTAGGAAGCATGATACCGCCTGAACCGACACGAATATGTTTTGTTCCCTGTGCAATATGATTAATAATAATCGACGTAGCGGACGATCCAATGCCTGGCATATTATGATGCTCAGCTAACCAATAGCGATTAAATCCCCAATCATCAGCCTTTTGAGCAAGATCTAAGCTTCGTTTAAATGTTTCTGACGCATTTGACCCTTGTGTAATCGGAGCCAAATCAAGTACAGAAAGTGGTGTGTCCTTAAAGCGTTTTGTTTGTTTATGTGTTAATTCCATGTTTGTCATCTACCTTTCTCAATCCAATACATGCACCTATTGTAAAGAGTAAGGAAGTGCAATGTCTATTTTTCTGCCTGTGAGTTGAATCCACTCCGACGATTAAGGTACGTAGTAATCTCTTCATTCGAATAAGATAACTCAGCTATTCCCTTAGCAATCGTCTCTATATAGGGTTTTGCAGGAGGCGAAAATGGATCCGTTCCTACGTTGTTTGGATTTGTAAATGTCACTTTAGGATACCCCTCATCCATACCAAGATATACAACTCGACCATACCATCCATCATCTAACGTAACCGAGCCCTTTTCAATTAATTCATCAAACGATAAACCAGACGCATCCGCTTGATTCTCCTGCTCCACCACATCAACAAATTGCTCAAATGTAATCAAATATTGACGCGCAATCGTTTGCTCACGCGTATCCTGATCATGACCAATAAACGCAACGCCGCCTTTCCCCCACTTACTCTCATCCTTTGCGAAGTACAAAGGGTATGGCAGAGTGCAGCCACGATTATCACGCGGAAGTGTCGCATCCCGACAGCCTCTCTCCGCTTGTTTAGAACCGATTGGAACGCCACCTTTAATATAACAATGAAAACGTTCCTCCATTAAATTGGATCCGTAACTTACATACCACACTAAATTCATGTTACCGCCTCTTTCTATTGAACCGTACTAGTTAAATACGTTGATTATTATACTATTTGAGGTGAAGCTGTGTAAAACATGGTAAGTAGAGATGTTTTACGGGCTATGTAAAGGGATTTTAAGAGAGGGATTAAGTTCTATGTTTTTTCCATCTTGGTAAATTCGGTTAACCTCTGAATAAATGGATTAAAGCTCTTGCTAACAGTCCCCTCCTCTTACTAAATCTTAATTCGTCTGGACATGACATCGATATCTCTTGCTAAAGGCTCCTTCCTCTTACCAAATCCTAGTCCGTCTGAATGCACAATCGATCGCTCTTGCTAACAGCTCATCTTAAAGAAATTAATAAGTTACTGTAAAAAGCGAACTTCCGACCCTGACCTGGTACATTATAGGATATATAGAAAAAAAGAGGAGGATTCTACATTGGTATCAGCGAAACGTCTTTTACTACCTATGTTGTTTCTATTATTTATTTTCGGTTGTGAAAACAAAGAGAGCTCTCAAAAAGTTTCACTCGTCTCCAATGTAACATTTAAGGTCATTGATCAAGATGGTGATCCTGTTCCATTTCTTGAGATTCCTATGGATAATGATATAAGGGATGAAAGTCGAGAGATCGGAGTATTTCTTGGAACAACGGATAGCGAAGGCATGATTTATGCAAAGGAATTAGAAGTACGAACCTATAGATTAGAATACTATAATAGATCTTTTAGTATCGATGAGCATGACGAGGGAGAAACGATAGTGATTGATTTATATTTAAATAAATAAAACTTAGACTCATAGGTTGAGCACCATATGTTTTCATAATTCCTTAGTCTAAATTTATTTTAAAAAAGAATAATTTAAAGCCCTCCAACAGGAGAGCTTAGTTACTAATCTTTTCTCTTTTACCACAGACAATACACTCATCCGTATAATAACTATACCTATGCTTCTTTTGAAATTTACACTTAAACCATGTTTTAAGTTTCACGAGAAAGTCATCCAATCTTAGTTAATGCACGCATTATCTTTTGTTTATAGATAATAGTGCATAGTTAGAAATACTAACTTTATTGGAGTTTACAATGTAAATGTTACATCCGTGTTTTATATTGATGTGAAAATTAATAAGAATCTGTTTTTCTACCATAATGAAACTACTTTTTAGGGGATTTTCCCTGTTATTATTTTTTGTTCATTCATATGAAAACCCTCCATATGGGAGGGTTCAAACTATGCTACATTATGCCCTAGGAGAGACTCTATTAACAACTCAATGTACTTGTTTCAAAAGGCTTTTATAATAAATATGTGTATAATTTGCGTAAAAATATATGTCATAAAAACTTTGTGAAAAGGATAGCCCTTTACAAAAATAATGGGTATCCTTTTTTCAAAATTAATAGCTCTTGCTCTTTATCCATTTAATCAAAAACTTCTTCGTTTCGTCTGCAGGAAAATACCACTTTGATCCTATCTTGAATTTTGGGAATCCAGATTCATAGAGAAATTCTTTTTGGATAGTAGTCCAGCACATGCAAGTGCGTCTTTCTAACTCTTTACGATCTCAAAATACTAAATCTGATTCGATCTGCTTCATTCGCTCTTCTAACTGCTCAAGATATAATTTCTTAGCTTCTACCTTATCAATTTAGACCTCGAACATATAAATCACTCCCCTTTAATATAACTTCTAAAATAAATGTTAAAAACCGCCATTGTAATACGAACATACATTTGTACATAATAAACATACTATCTTTTATTAGGAGGTTTATTATGCATCAAATGGATAGATTAAAAGAAGAGCAAGAGATGTTTCTGCGGCGTGGGAATTTATTGTGGGAAGGTAGCAGAATGATGTTGCCGGAACATAAAAAAGAGATAAGAAGTCAAACGAACGAGACAAACGTTGTGAGAAGCACGATCTTGATCCTGATGAGTTACAGGAGATCGGTTACGTTGTTATAAATGCGTTGAACCACACACATAATGTCGTCATTAACTACTGGGATGATTGGGCTTACAATGATGCTGTTGGGATAATTGCGAATGTGAGCAAAGACCAAAAACAAATTAAGCTTGAGACTGATGATGGTGAGTATGTTTACATTGAAGTTGACTGTCTTCGGAGTGTTGTAATTTTATGATGATGAGCAGTTTTGCGATATTACTATGTTCATGTTTTGTGACTGGCAAAGTGAGCTACCTTATTACGGATAAGTATAGAGTGTTTTAGTAATCGGAGTGTTAGCTGGTTTGTAATGCTGTGAATGATGCTGAAGCACTTCTTTTGCGTTGAGAGTGTAGTTGTACTCTTTGAGGTTGTGGCGATGGATGAGTGTGTGGTTGATGTTTTCTAAGTCTACATAGGTTTGGGATTTGTATGGCATGTAGCACCTCCTATATAAGAGGTTCTTTATTATGATTAGATATCCTTCGACAGTTTTCTAAAGAATAATTAATGTATATTTATTTTATATTTTTATATTAACGGTGACCGCCGCCGTTGTTTCAATATTTTATTTACTTATTTGGCGGCCCCTAATCCTAAGTAGTAGCGATCAGGTCTTATTTTTAATAGATGAAGTTGAACAGTTGTAATAATAATTGAATTACAACGATTACTAATTCTTCATTCATTTGACCACCTCCTTTTAGTGGCAGTTTTATTATGTGCACTTCCAAAAAAATAATACAAAAAAGCCCTTCCAAATAGAG
Source organism: Alkalicoccobacillus murimartini (assembly GCF_030813245.1). GTDB lineage: Bacteria > Bacillota > Bacilli > Bacillales > Bacillaceae_D > Alkalicoccobacillus > Alkalicoccobacillus murimartini. The sequence continues at coordinate 809,194 of NZ_JAUSUA010000001.1, forward strand.
GGGTTTATGATTATGTGCTTAATACAACCGGTATTGTTTTAAGACATAAAATAAATATAACCCCCTCTGGAAAAAAATAAACCACCCAGTCGGACAGAACGAAACAAACGTTGGCAGGTGAAAAACAGAGAGAAAGCCAGGTATCAACGTAACCGCTCTACTGCTCGTAGCTTTATCCGTAATCAAGCCACACTGGAAGATCTCCAAGAGCTAGAGCAACTAATGGATAAGCGCTACGAAGAAATAAAAACAAGCCCTACTGATTAAGGTAGGGCTTGTTTTAAAAATTAAATACTATATAATGAAAATAAGAACACATGTTCCCGAAACAAATCTTAGATTATTTTGTCTATTATTGTCGAAATTCACATCACTTTTTCGAAATGCTGTATATTGGTATTTGTTAGAACAAATTACCCAATACAAAAGGAGTGCTTTAATGTGAATTTTTATTATTATAATGCTTTCATTACTTTGAATGGAGAGAAAACCAATATTCCGTTCTCTGATTTACTTATGAAGGTAGTAATTCTTGATGCTGGAGAAAAGTTCAAAGTAACTAGATACGGAGAATACTCTCTATTAAGAGCTAAATTACCTGAAAATAATCTGAAAGATATCAATGATGTTTCAACAGTATTTGCAGATTATAGAGAAAGAAAGCCTAAAGTTGGCGAAAAAAGAAGTAATAGAATTGATGATATTGAAGATGATGTTTTAGAGTACACTACTTTCTTTTATCAGAACACTAACAAACTCTTAATTATGCAGTATAATCACTATGGAGCTAAAATAAAACAATTCGAGTATTATCTTAACCGCTTCCTCCCTTCAGACCACATTAACAATTGGGGAGTCGAGATAATTGAAATTCCTGCACCAGTTGGTTTAGATGATGTTTTTAATTCAAATGAATTTAAATTTATTGATATAAAAATGGATGTATCAGTTTCCGAAAGTAAGAATATATATGATATTTCTAAGACACAACCTCGCTCGATTTCTGCCGATGTCTTAGGCAGTGTTAAAGATGCTCAAGAAAATCTAGGTGGTAATATAGCAAGCATTTATTTCGGAAACGGAAGAAAAAGAAGTAATTTAATCAATCCTGATGAAGCTAAAAAACTTCTCGCATCTTTAGATTTAGAATCTGATTTATATGTTTCAATAAAAGTAAAATATTTTAGTGAGAAACTGAAAAAGGTTCATGAACTTAATCTTAAAAACTCAGCTGTTCTTAAGAATGAGGTCTCAGTAGATGGTGACTCTTGGGAGGCTATTTCAGATGGTATAGAGATTGACTTTTATGAAAATGGAAGAATTGGTGAAAATAATGCGCGATCTTATCAGCTTATTTCAGCAGAGTTGCCCGACCTAGTAATTACTCCATATGAAGTAGAAACTGAAAAAAACGAAGAACCTAATAAATAAAATTGAGGTGGATGGCATGGATAACGAAAAAGATGATAATTTAAAAGATAGGATATACAATTTTTTAGAAAAGTATATTATTTTCATCTCTAACAGTGCCATCCTCTTTCTTCTAACCATTAATAAAATTTTGTTGATTACTACTTCAAATTACGGCTCTAATAAGTTTGATGAATTCTTTATTAAAACACTTGCTTCTACTCTAAATAATAAAGATGGTACATTAATTACTTTAGCTGCTGTTTTTATCGGTATTTACTTCACCATCTTTACTCTTTTAGGTAGTCTTAAAGTAGATTCTAGTTTCTCAATTTTAACTAAGGAAAATTTCGAAAAACTTATTATCTTTATTAGAAATGCTTTTATTGGCTCTTTTTTATATTTATTATATTCATTATTTATAATTGAAATATTAGAGCATTGGATAATAAACTTATTCGGTTTATTACTTCTTATTTATATGCTTTTAGGTGCATTAAGGTTTGGCACAATTATCTATATAATCTTTAATAAAGACGTTAAAAAATACTATAACAGTATTGAAGAGGCAAAAGTAGAAAAAAAGAATCAAGACTATATATTTAACGAATTAAAGATTTTTCTCGAAGAACAAAAAACAAAAAAACAAAATGAAAAAGCTATGATCTATAATAATTTATTAAAAAAGCAACAAGAAATTGATAAGCAACATGATAAAAAATAGGCCCCTTCAACCTGAGGGCACTGAAAAAGTATTATTAATGATTAAAAGAAGCTAACCACCTACGATATGTTGATGGTTAGTTTCTTTTAGTTTCTGAATATAGTGTTCTGTACTATGCAAATGAATGAAAAGCAGAGTTTTTTATTTATTTTAATTACTGCTCCCATGTATTCGCTCCTGCAATTCCATCAGAGGTGATCCTGCGAGATGATTGGAAATCACGTACAGCCTTTTCAGTACCTACCCCAAAATCACCATCAACCGCAAGCTTATAGCCATTAGCATTAAGCGCTGATTGTAACAGACGCACCCACCATTGATGCGTAGATCCGCGACGCAATGTGTTGGCAGCTCGTTTACTAATAGGTCCAAACTTGCCATCCGTATTGACTCCAGCAAAGTATTGATACACTTTGATTAGAGCTGTTTCTGTAAGTGGTCCAGAGACACCATCTACAACAAGTGGCTTGAAGTTTGCCTTTGTTGGATAGTCACGGCTATTTAAGAACGATTGTGCTGCTCTGATAGCTGGTGATCCAGTTGGTGTTGAAATAGAAGGTGCTGGTGCCGTCACCTGTTCACCTTTTGTCTCAGTTTGAACGATTTAAAAAAAGAGTACTTTCTTTTCGACAAGCCCATTAGAAAAGGAGGCTTCAGGACTAAAAAAGAAGCACTATCTGCAGCAGCTGAAATCGAAACTCAACTCAGGAGAGGTATCAACCCTCATTTGACATTAGAGCCTTTTGATAACTACTTTGAATCTTGGTACATAACGTATAGACCTAATATTACTGACAATACATTGTAATGATATGAATTGACCTTAAGTATTATAAAAAGTCAGTTTGGCAATAAACCAATTCAGCACATCAAAAAAAGAGAATATCAGATTTTTCTAAATGAATATGGTGCAAAATTTTCAAAAGCAAGTGCAAAAAAACTAAATGGACATATCCGAACTTGTGTAAGAGAAGCTATAGAAGAAGGAGTTATTCAAAGTGACTTTACAAATAAAATTATAGTGACGGGTAAGAACGAAAAATTCCAAGAAGAGAAACATCTTCATTACGATGAAAGTAAACAGCTATTAAAAGAAATTAACGCTAATCTCCATCAAGGAAAAGTCTATTATATTTTACTTTTAGGTCTAACAACCGGAATGAGGTTTGGTGAAATTATAGGTTTAAAAAGAGAGGATTTTAATTTTTTCAAAAGTACAATTTCAATAAATAAAACATGGGGGTATCTGACTAGAATGCACAATGGCTTTGGGCCAACTAAAAACGAAAAATCAAATAGAGTTATAAGAGTTGCTAAGCACGTAATGCAAGCTTTTAAGAAGCTATTTAAGGAAACACCCGAGAACATTCATCAACTCGTATTTTTTAGCTCTTCATCTAAGTATAAAGTTATCAGCAATTCCTACGCTAATAAAGTTCTTCGAAAACTGCTCAATTCGCTTTCTATAGAGAACCTTATTACGATGCATGGTTTAAGACACACACATGCAAGTGTATTACTCTATAAAAAAGTATCGCTACTTTATGTTGCAGAAAGACTTGGACATACAGATACAGAAATGACATCAAAAACTTATGCTCATATTTTGAAAGAATTAAGACAAGAAGATGAAGAAAAAACAGTTGAAATTTTCGAAGTAATGGCTAGCTAGGTGTATAAAATGTGTATAATAAATCTTTTTTTTACTCGTTTCTCATCTTAACGTTTTTTAAATACACTTCTTGAGAAACCTTAATATAGCAATAAAACTAAGGAAATGCAGTTTTATTATCGATGCTTACTTAAACCTAGTTATGCCCTAGGAGAGACTCGAACTCCCGACCTATGGTTTAGGAAACCAGTGCACTATCCGCTGTGCTACTAGGGCTGATTTTTATTGCATAATCTATATTATTGAATGATTAAGGATTTAGCAAGATTTGTGACTTTTATAATATAACGATTCGTGAACTGTAATGATATCAAGAGGAAGCGCCTGTTTACCAAGCCAATTCAAGAGTTTATCAAGCGCAAGAATCCTTCATAAAGAGAGATCCACCTTTTATAAAGATAGATCAGCTTTTACCAAGATGAAGGACTCACTACTAAGAGCTCTCTTGACTTTGCCAATAAAAAACTACATTTAGCAAGAACATCGATGATATGAAGCTGACTACTTAATACTTCCTAGATGAAAATATGATCAAGTACAGCAATCAAGAAAGATCTGGGCTTCTCAAAGAGGGATAATCATTTACCAAGCCCCCTCCTCTCCCCACTAAACACAAAAGAAGCAGACAACATCAGCTGCCCACTCCCTCTTCTAATTAAACTCTAAATCTCAAGCTCCAGCTTCACCGGACAATGATCACTACCGTAGATATGTGAGTCAATTCCTGCATCCTTTATCTTTTCTTCCAATTGCTTAGAGACAATAAAGTAGTCAATACGCCAGCCGATATTTCGTTCACGGACCTTAGCCATATACGACCACCATGTAAAGGCGTCATCGTGGTCTGGATAAAAGTAGCGGAAAGAATCTAAGTAACCGGCATCTAAAAGTCGGTTGAATTTCCCGCGTTCCTGATCGGTGAATCCAGCGTTCCCTATGTTTGCACGGTCATTGCGGACATCATTTGGTTGGTGAGCTACATTTAAGTCTCCACATAAAATAACGGGCTTGCTCTCTTCAAGTTGGCTTATATACCGACGCGCTGCCTCTTCCCAAAGCATGCGGTAGCCGAGACGCGTGAGATCTCTTTTAGCATTCGGTGTGTACATTGTGATGAGGTGAAATTCTTCATACTCTAATGTAATGACACGACCTTCAAGATCTTCAATTTCTTCGCCTAGTCCGTAGGTAACCGCAAGAGGTTCTTTTTTTGTGAAGATAGCTGTTCCGGAGTACCCTTTTTTCTCTGCATAGTTCCAATATTGATGATAGCCTTTTAAATCAAGTTCAATTTGTCCGGCTTGTAGCTTTGTTTCTTGTAAGCAGAAAAAGTCTGCTTCCTCCTCATGAAAATAATCTAAAAATCCTTTTTTGACGCAGGCACGAATACCATTTACGTTCCATGATATAAATTTCATACTTTCCCCCATAACGCTTCAAGCTAATCATTTGATGTTTTTCAACTACTCCATCATAATAAACAAAACCTACTTGGTCTACCTTTTGATTTTTGAGTTCTTTGAGCAAAAAACTTGAAAGGTCAGAAATGGTCAGGTATAATACGGTTATAATCAAAAAACACACAGGCAGTTCATTTGACGATGAGTTGCTTACGTTTTAAGATTAAGGTCAGACTTAGTCAGATCCTTTGATCTTTTATTTTTAGATCAAAGGTCAAAGTTAATCAAATTCTATTTTTAACCTTACTTAGGAGGAATGTATACATGAAATGTCAACATTGTCAGCAAAATGAGGCAGCAGTAGATGTGAAATTAATGATTAATAATCAGGCACGGGATATACACCTTTGTGGGGAATGCTTTCAATTGATGCAGCAACCATTAAATAATCAAGGTGGATCATTTGATGATCTGTTTAAACAATATTTTTCAAACCAACAAGGATCAAATGCATCATCTGGTGTACGACAAAAAGTACGTAAAGACAAAAATGCAGGCGATGGCTTCCTTGATCAATACGGAAGTAATTTAACCGCTCAAGCAAAGAATGGTCAAATCGACCCTGTCATTGGCCGTGCTGATGAAGTTGAACGTGTGATTCAAGTTTTGAGCCGTCGCACTAAAAACAACCCTATTTTGATTGGGGAAGCTGGAGTCGGTAAAACCGCAATTGCAGAGGGCTTAGCCCGTCGCATCGCAGAAGGATCTGTTCCTTTTAAAATGAAGGATAAGCAGATTTACAGCTTAGACCTTACCTCACTTGTAGCAGGTACTAGCTATCGTGGACAGTTTGAGGAGAATATTCAAAAGCTAATTCAAGAAGTTGAGCAACGAGAAGATGTCATTCTCTTTATGGATGAGATTCACATGATGGTTGGTGCAGGGGCTTCTGCAGAAGGAAGTATGGATGCTTCAAACATTCTAAAACCAGCTCTTGCTCGTGGTAAGTTCCAATTGATTGGGGCTACCACATTAAAAGAGTTCCGTCAGATCGAAAAAGATGCTGCGCTTGAGCGCCGCTTCCAGCCGGTCACTGTGAAAGAGCCAACACTTGAGCAAACGTTTGAAATCTTGCAAGGACTGCGACCAATCTATGAGTCATATCATCATGTCGCTTATTCAGATGAAGTACTTCGTGCAAGTGTTGCCTTGTCAGACCGGTACATTCAGGATCGGTTCTTACCTGACAAAGCGATTGATCTTTTAGATGAAGTTGGTTCTCGACTTTCCTTATCAGATGAGAATCAAGATAAAGAGCAAATTGAAGAACGCTTAACGAAGATTCGTGCAGAAAAACAACAAGCATCTGAAGTTGAGGACTATGAAAAAGCCGCCCTGCTTCGTCAAGAAGAACTCGTTCTTCTTGAACAGAAAGAGAAAGCTGGTGGAGCTGCTCTTGAAGTGACAGTTGAACTTCTTCAAGATATTATTGAAAAACGTACCGGCATTCCAGTACAAAAACTACAAAAAGCTGAGCAGCAAAAAATGAAAGACCTTGCCTCTCGTCTTGAAGGTCAAGTAATTGGCCAAGAAGAAGCTGTAGAGAAAGTAGCCAAAGCAGTTAAACGAAGCCGTGCTGGTTTAAAAGCAGCGAATCGTCCTATTAGCTTTATGTTCATCGGTCCAACTGGTGTAGGTAAAACGGAGTTAAGTAAAACACTCGCTGCAGAAGTCTTTGGTAGCCGAGATGCTATGATTCGTCTGGACATGAGTGAGTTTATGGAGAAACATTCTGTCTCTAAACTTATTGGTTCTCCTCCAGGATATGTTGGTCATGATGAAGGTGGACAATTAACTGAACAGGTTCGTCGTAAACCTTACAGCATTATCCTACTTGATGAGATTGAGAAGGCACACCCTGATGTACAGCATAGCTTCCTTCAAATTTTAGAGGATGGCCGTTTGACAGATAGTCAAGGTCGTGTGGTTTCATTCCAGGATACGATCATTATCATGACATCTAATGCGGGTGCAGGTGTTCAAAAAGCCGCCGTTGGTTTTAATGGTGGTCAAAGCAAAACACTTGGTATGCTTGAGGCTTTAAATGACTACTTCAAGCCAGAATTTTTGAATCGCTTTGATGGTCTCATTGAATTTAATCAACTTACTCAAGATCACTTAGTTGCAATTGTAGATGTGATGCTTGATGAGCTACGCGGCAGACTTGATGCTCAAAATATTCAAATGACAGTATCAGATGAGGCGAAACGCAAATTATCTGAACTAGGATATCACCCATCATTTGGTGCTAGACCGTTACGTCGCATTATTCAAGAAACCATTGAGGATGAGATTACGGAGTTTATTATTGATGATGAATCTCTTCAAGCGGTGGATGTAAAAGTCGAAAATGAAAAGCTCATAGTAGAAAAAGTGTAACCTAAACACAAAAAAACGCTAAGCCCTCGGATATGTCCGGCTTAGCGTTTTTTTAATTCTAGAAGTTTAGAGTAACGATTGTGCGCCATCCACATAAATTTCAGTTCCAGAAATATGTGATGAGTGGTCCGAGCATAAGAACCCAACGAGATCAGCAACTTGCTGCGGTTGACCCTGATCACCTAATGGAATTCCCCCATCTACGTAATCGATATGGGTACGGATCTCCTCCACATTATCTCGGATGTGTGTGTTATCTCCAATGTTTGTTTCAATGGCTCCAGGACATATTGCATTTACGCGTATTTTAAATCTCCCTAACTCTACTGCTGCCATTTTCATAAATGCTACCTGAGCTGCTTTTGAAGCACTATAGGCACTCATTCCTGCTCCAGTGTATCTTCGGTTTCCATTAATCGAGCTTGTAATGACGATGCTCCCACCTTGTTTCTTCAAATAAGGAATCGCAAATTTTGTTGTAAGAAACGTCCCTCTTAAATTAATCTGTAACGTCTGATCCCAATCACTTACTTCCATATGTTCGATCGCAGAGAACACACCATTGATTCCTGCATTCGCAAACACAGCTGTAATTTGATCATCCCACTCATGTTCCACTTGCTTAAAAGCTGCCTTTACCTCTTCTTCCTTCTGAACATCAACCTCAACAGCCAGGCCTTTTCCACCTGCCATTTCGATTTGTTCAACGGTTTCGAGCGCACTTTTCTCATTTAACTCAAATACTGCTACACGATATCCTTGCTTGGCTAACTGGATGGCTGACTGCTTTCCAATACCAGAACCACCACCCGTTACAATCGCAATTGGATTACCTTTTGTCTCTTCCATTTTCATTCTCCTTTATCATTCGATAGTATTATCTACCCTAACTACTCCTATAATCAAACCATTGTGATAGACCGGTTTATTGTAAGGACTAAGCTTTTACTGAATTTGCACCTGGATAATACAGGGTATTTATTGTACATTCTATCATTACTGATAGATATTCATACTCTTATATAGAAGATTTAGAAACCCTGATACATTCTAAAAGAATGACTCGTAAATTTCATCATTCTACATCACTCATTTATACCTATTACTTTTATATCAGAATTTAAATTAATTTGAATGATTTTGAAAAGGATAGCTTTATTTTTAATTACCGTTCACTATTTTTCGAAAATAAACGACATTTTTCAAATTGTAATCAAATTGTAATCTCATTAAAATCTCTCTGTTATTTAAGTACGTTAAGTTAGTAATTGTTAAAGAAAGTATAAAAGATTATCACATAGTGGTTTAAAAACATTCATTCGGAGGTACATAATATGTTTACAACTAAAAGAAAAGTTAAAGGGCTTGTTATTAAAACGAGCTTCGTAGTAGGACTAGCTTCTGCAGCAACGATCGCTGCTAACTCAAGTGCGTATGCCAATGTTGATATGAGTAAAGTCGTGGAAGAGGATAAAGCAGCTGAAGTACAACAATCTGTATCTGAACAAGCAGAAACGGAACCAGCAGTAGCTCAAGAAGAAACACAAAGCGTATCTACTTCAACGCTTAAACAAGGTCAATCTGGCGAATCTGTTAAAAACCTACAAGAAAAACTAGTTGACCACGGCTACAGCACAAATGGTGTTGATGGAATTTTTGGAGCTGGTACTGAAAGTGCTGTTCGTGAATTCCAAGCTGACAATGGTTTAGCTGTTGATGGTCTTGCAGGTCGTCAAACAATATCTGCACTTGGTGGACAAGCTACATCGTCAGCACCAGCAAGTTCAAATACAGCATCAGCAGATACATCATCTGAAAGCGAAACAGCTTCTGTTTCAGAATCTACTTCAACAGAAACTGCAACGGCTTCAGAGTCGACTGCGACTGCATCTGAAACCACGACAGTAAGTAACGAATCACAAGTGGCAGGAACTCAAGTTTCATCAAGCTATGGTTCTGTTATTGCTGCAGCACAAAGCCAAGTTGGCGCACCTTACAAATGGGGCGGTACAACACCAGCAGGATTTGATTGCAGTGGATTTATCAACTATGCGTTTAATCAACAAGGAATTAGCCTAGCGCGTACTGCACAAGGAATGTATGATTCTACTTCTAGCAAATCAAAATCAGACTTACAAGCTGGTGATCTAGTATTCTTCACGAATACGTATAGCGGTGCACCAACTGTATCTCACGCTGGTATTTATGTTGGCGGCGGACAATTTATTCACGCGAGCAGCAGCGGTGTTCAACAAAGTAACTTAAACAGCGGATACTGGAGCAACCATTATTATGGAGCTGGATCTGTTAACTAATTTACTCATCTAATAAAAAAGGAACGAAGGAATGATAGATTCCTTCGTTCCTTTTTTTTCTATTTAAAGCTTCACGAGTACTCTTCCTTTTACCTTACCTTCTAATATATCCGAAAATGTTTGATCTAATTGCTGTAATCCAATTTCGGCTACTAGTTCATCTTCTAACGATGTTGGCTTTAGATCACTCGCCAACCTTTGCCAAACTTGTTTTCTTAGTGGCATTGGGCATTGGACAGAATCAATCCCAAGCCAGTTTATTCCTCTACCAATGAATGGTCTTACATCCGTCTCCACTTCTAAGCCCCCAGCTAAGCCACTTGTTGCAACAGATGCTCCGTATGAAAGACTAGATAAAATGTACTGCGTTGTTTTACCACCAACTGGATCTACGGCACCAGCCCATTTTGACTTACGTATAGACTTATTTTCCTTATCAACGAGTTCATCCCGATGAATGATTTCAGTCGCCCCTAATTTCTTTAAATACTCATGTTCATGATCTTTGCCAGTTCCCGCAGTAACCTGGTAGCCTCGATTAGATAGCATATTCACTGCTAGACTTCCTACTCCTCCACTCGCGCCGACCACGAGCACTGGTCCTTGCTCAGGAGCAAGTCCATTCTTTTCAAGCTGCATGACGGATAAAGCCGCTGTAAAACCAGCTGTTCCTAAAATCATGGCTTCTCTAAGAGTTAACCCTTCAGGTTTTTCTACAACCCAATCAGCCGGAATTCTGGCCATTTCGCTAAATCCACCGTGATGCCCCGTACCAATACGATAACTGGTAGCAATCACTTCGTCTCCTTTACTGTATCTAGGGTCAGATGACTCAACAACAGTTCCCGCTAAATCAATTCCAGGTACTAGTGGTGTAAACTCCGCCAAATTCCCTGTATGACCAACTAAACCATCCTTATAGTTAACACTTGAATAAGCAACTTGAATAAGAACCTCCCCCTCGGGAAGCTGATCAACGGTCCATTCCTGGATGTTTGTTTGTACTGGTTTACTATTTTCTAGAACAAATGCTTTAAATGTATTCATATGCACACTCCTATCTTACGTTTCATCTCTACTATTTCCTTATTCATAAAATCATAAACATTATAAGTTTACATAATACTATTATCGTATTCCTGTTGAGACTTCAAAACAATCTAAGCTTGAAATCGGTGGATTCGGGTAATAATAGAGTAAGAAAGAGTATTAGTTATATGAGGGGATGATCAGCATGTATAATCAAGCAATTCTACTATACAACAACAAAGCAGGACAAGATGAAATTAGTGAACAACTAGGATATATTGCTGGTGAACTCCTACCTCTCGTTCATCAATTTACCTTTATTCAAACACTCGAGCAAGGTGAAGCAGAGAAAATATGTGCAGAAAAAGGTGCAGACACAGATCTACTTTTAATTTTAGGTGGAGATGGTACGGTACACGAATGTATAAATGGACTAATGAAGGTTGATCATACAGAACGGCCAAAGGTTGCTATTCTTCCCGGCGGTACGTGTAATGATTTCTCAAGGTCTCTTCAAGTACGTACCATCAAAGAAGCGGTTGAGGCTATTAAGTCAGGTGAATCTCAAAAGATTGATATCGGTGCTGCTAATGACCGCTATTTTTCAAACTTTATCGGGGTTGGTCTAATTACAGAAGCATCTCAAGCAAAAGAAGGTCATTTAAAAGAAAAATGGGGAAAGCTTGGCTATATTATGAGTGCCCTTCAATCTCTTAAAGATCCCTCCTCTTTTTCATATTCCATTCAGACCGAATCTGAATCGATTGATGGTGAAGCAGTGATGGTCTTAGCTATAAATGGCCACTATCTTGGTACAGCAGGATTATTTGTAGAAGATAACATCATGAATGATGGATTCATTGATCTCTATATATTAAAAGAGGCCGGCTTCTCTCTTTTAAAAAATGTATATAATAAATCTCGTTCGGAATCTGCAAAAGAATGGCTCTCAACTGCTGAGGATATTAAAGTCATTCGCACAAAATCCTTCAGCCTAAAAACAGCGGAACCACAGCTTGTTGACTCAGATGGAGAGCTATACATGGAAACACCCGTTGATATCTCAGTTCATAAGGAAGCCATTGAATTTCTATACTTACGTGAACAATAAAATTCTTTAATCACAATAAGAACCTAAAAATGACGTCATCAGACCATCATTTTTAGGTTCTTTTATTTATGTAAAATTAAAAACCCTAGAAATTCTGGATTCAACTGCTCTAACAAAAGGGTTCGTAGGTTATCTGGATCTAGTTCTCCGTTGTCGCTCACGAAAACGGGGTAACTGAAAAAGGATCGATATTTAGTGAGGAGTTCTCTTATAAATATAAAACTGAAGAAAAGTTTGGGATAAAAAGATCTAGGCAGACCAAAACGACGAATATTTCTACGAAGGAACATTCGGTTCGTCATTGTTTGATCAGAACAGTAGCGGAAGGAGAAACCGACGACTCCACTGGTGTGCGAACAAATCTACTTTAGCGATATCTTTTAATGTTCGTAATTTATTTAACAAGATTTGTTGTGTCCATCCTTTTACTTTGAAACATAGCTATTACCTGTCTCCCAAAATCGATAAGGATAATCACGTGCATCTCCACTGTTATCAATGCCAATGCGTTTGCCTACTGATATATCAGATGGTAGATCCCCTTCTATTACATAGAGTGACCCTTCATTAAGGGTTTGTCCGTAATGAGCCATCGTGATACCCATCGCTTTTGTCAGCTTACCAGGACCATTTGTAAGGACACGCCCTTGTCTCTCTGCGCCTCTTCTCTTTACCATCAAGTCTTCACCTTGCACTGGTTCTATGGCTCGAATTAGCACAGCTTCAGGGACATTCTCTCGATTGGACACAATATTAAACAAGCAATGTGTATGCATCACGTATGTATAGACAACCCCTGGAGCACCAAACATTATTTCTGTTCGTTTGGTCCTTCGTCCTCCAAAACTGTGGGCCGCTTGATCTTCTATTCCCAAATAGGCTTCCGTTTCAACGATTCGACCAATCGTTGTTCCCTCGTCACTTTCATGAACTAGTAAAGTACCTAGTAGTTGTTTAGCTAACATAAGGGTCGGCTGCTCGTAAAAAGCTTGATTCAGTTTTTTTCCCATTCGCTTACCTCCACCCGATGCTCAAGATACCCAACATATTTTGGACTCTCCAGTACCTCCATCATCTTTTTCTCTCCTCCTATGTTTTTCATTTTAACCTTATATACCCTTTCTGAAACGAAAAAAACAGAGTGCTGAATCACTCTGTTTTTAGAACGGCTTCTATTCATATTCTATATTATGCTTATCCATTAACCGTTCCAATTCGTCACGAAATTCTGTGTGTTCTTCAAATTCAATAAACAGTTCATCTGCTTCGTCTAACAGATCTTGATCTCCCTGATAATGACCCTCTACTTCTTTTTCCCCAGCTTCCCAATAGATTTCATTTCTTTCTAAATAAATCGCATGTAGGTTTTGTACTTCTTCTGTCTCTGGTTGTATGGCATGAAATTCTTCATAGTACTCATCAAGTTCAGGTTTTAAACTAGATTGATATTGCTCATAAAATTCCTCATCTGATAACTCATCTGTTTCGATATAAAAATCGTCCCATGCGGCGAAAACATCATCTTCAATAGGTAGGATGGTTTCATTCATGTAAAACTCTAAATCATCTCCGGCAGCCTCATTACTACCAAACAACCCACATCCACTAACTACTAAAAATAGTGGAATGCTTAAACAACTCAATACCAACTTCTTACTCTTCATTTAGCAAATCTCCTATTCTATAAGTGATGTATGTTACAAATTCTAGCATGAATCAACAAATCTTTGCAAAGACTAACATAGAAAAAACGTATGCTGAATCAGCATACGTTTTTCTTTACTACTAAATACTAAATTCTTCTGGAGAAAATACATGAACATGTTTTGGTTTGCTGTGTACTACATCATCAAGCCGAATCCCAAGTTCAGTAAATTCACTTTTCGGTAATTCAATATCAATCGTTTCCTCTTCATCGAGTTTAATAGCCTCTAAGAATACGATGGGACCTACAGACTGAATATGAACAATTTTGATCGGGAAGGAACCTTCCACACTCGTCCGATGAAGTTCCATTTGGTGAGGGCGAATATATCCTACAACATCTTGATTTTCAAGGTTAGCCCCGCCTTCTGTTCGTAGAGATACATTTCCAGTTTTTAAATTCCCTTGCTGTAGGCGGCCTTTAAATAAATTCACGTTGCCCAAGAAATCAAATACAAAAGGACTATTTGGGTTCTCATATACTTCATCAGGTGTACCTACCTGCTCAATTCGACCATGATTCATCACGACAATTCGATCGGCCACATCCATTGCTTCTTCTTGATCATGTGTGACAAAGATACTCGTTACATCAAATTGATTATGAAGATTACGTAACCAACGTCTTAGTTCTTTTCGTACTTTAGCATCCAATGCTCCAAAAGGTTCATCTAACAGAAGGACTTCAGGTTGGACGGCAAGCGCCCTAGCGAGAGCAACCCTTTGTCTTTGTCCACCAGAAAGTTGAGATGGGTATCGTTTTTGTAAACCATCTAATTTCACTAAACCTAGCAATTCATCTACCTTTAGTTGAATGTCTTTTTTACTTGGCCGTTTGTTACGAGGCCGAACTCTTAATCCGTACGAAATATTATCAGCTACAGTCATATGTGAGAATAAAGCATAATGCTGAAACACAAAGCCAACTTGCCTAGATATTGCATTCACATTGGTCATATCTTCCCCATTAAAATGAATCGAACCGGCAGAAGCTTTCTCTAGACCTGCAATGATACGTAATAGTGAGGTTTTACCTGAACCCGAAGGTCCAAGTAAAGCAATTAATTCTCCTTTTTTGATAGACAGTTTGATTTGTTCTAAAGCTTGAAAATCTCCAAACGACTTTGACACATCATTAATATCAATAGACACCCTACACACTCCTTACATCTGTGGACTTTTCCGTTCTACAATATTTTTAATCACTAGTGTGACAATAGCTAAGATCGACATCAGGGATGCTACGGCAAAAGCAGCTGTGAACATATATTCGTTATACAAAATCTCAACATGTAATGGCATAGTGTTCGTTAACCCTCGAATCTTACCTGATACGACTGACACTGCCCCAAACTCTCCAATCACTCGTGCATTACAGAGGATGACTCCGTATAGTAGTCCCCATTTGATATTTGGAAGCGTTACATGCCAAAAGGTTCTGAATCCATTCGCTCCAAGAGACAGTGAGGCTTCTTCCTCCGCTGTACCTTGTGCCTGCATTAACGGTATTAACTGTCGTGCGACAAAAGGAACCGTTACAAACATAGTAGCCAAAACGATCCCAGGTACCGCAAATATGATCTTAATATCGTTTGCTAACAGCCATTCTCCAAATAGTCCATGAACACTAAATAACAAGACAAAGACAAGACCCGCAATGACAGGTGAAACGGCAAAAGGTAAATCAATAAGGGTGATGATAAAGCTTCTACCTTTAAACTGGAATTTAGATAAAGCCCATGCAGCCATCACACCGAAAATTGTATTTAATGGTACAACTATTGCTACGGTTAACAATGTTAGTTTAATAGCTGATACAGCAGCTGGGTCTGTAATGGATTGAATATATACACTCCATCCTCCCTCAAATGCTCGTATAAAAATAGCAGTGAGTGGGAGGACTAAGACTAAAGCAAGAAACAGGAAAGATACAAAAAGTAAGGTCCATTTCACCCATGAACTGTCTTTCTTTCCTATAATCCTAGCATTAGGTTTAGCAGTTTGTAGTTCTGTACTCATGTAAGGCTCTCCTCCTCTTTATGTATGACGTTTAGATGCCCACCATTGAATGAGATTCATGATGAACAGAAGGAGAAAGGAAAATAGCAGCATGACAGCAGCAATGGCAGTAGCTCCCTCATAGTTAAACTGTTCAAGTTGAGTCATTATTAATAGAGGGGTGATCTCGGTTTTCATAGGCATATTGCCAGAAATAAAGACAACTGATCCATACTCACCTAATGCTCTTGCAAAGGCAAGCGAGATGCCAGACAGTAATGCTGGAAGCAGGACTGGAATAATTACTTTGGTAAATGTGTGAAAACCACTGGCTCCCAAACTTGCCGAAGCTTCCTCCCATTCTTTACTTAAATCTCTAAGAACTGGCTCAACCATACGTACAACAAAAGGAAGTCCAATAAACGTTAGCGCAGTCATCACTCCAAGTGGTGTAAAGGCTACTTTTATGCCAAGTAGGTCAAGGTATTGTCCAACCCATCCATCTGTTGTATAGATTGTCGTCAAGGCAATGCCAGCAACAGCTGTTGGCAATGCAAACGGCAAATCGATAAGTCCATCAATGATTCGTTTACCTGGAAAGCTATATCTTACAAGAACCCATGCAAGGATTAATCCAAATACTCCGTTAATTAGAGCCGCCGCTAAGGCAGCTCCGATACTAAGCTTATATGAGGCCACAACACGAGGGGCTGTGACCGTTTGCCAGAAGTCACTAAAGCCCATTGTGGATGTATTCAGAAAAATCATTGAAAGTGGGAGCAGGACAATGATCCCTAGGTACATCATGGTCATTCCAAGGGTAAGTGAAAAGCCTGGAATGATACTATCTTCTTTTATTCGAATTGTTCTCATACTGTCCTCCCATTACACGATTACTGCTCATAAATTTGGTCAAAGATACCGCCATCACTAAAATGTTTCTCTTGAGCCACTTGCCATCCTCCAAACACATCATCAATAGTAAACAAATTAATCTCTGGGAAGTAATCCTTATACTCCTCTAGAACCTCTTCGTTTCTTGGACGATAATAGTGTTCAGCTGCAACTCTTTGACCTTCATCCGTATAAAGATACTCAAGATATGCTTCCGCTACTTCTCTAGTTCCTTTACGGTCTACATTCTCATCAACAACCGCAACCGGTGGTTCTGTTAAGATACTTATGGATGGGGCCACAATATCAAATTGATCTTCTCCTAATTCTTCAGTGGAAAGAATGGCTTCGTTTTCCCAAGCTAAAAGCACATCGCCAATCCCCCGTTCAACAAATGAAGTTGTTGATCCTCTAGCACCTGAGTCGAGTACAGATACATTTTGATATAGGTCGCCAATGTATTCTTGGGCAGCTTCTTCAGTTCCATACTCCTCTAACGCCCAAGCCCATCCAGCTAAATAGTTCCAACGAGCTCCACCCGATGTTTTTGGATTTGGTGTCACAACCTCAATATCATCACGAATTAGATCATCCCAGTCGGTAATATTTTTAGGATTCCCCTCACGCACTAAAAACGTAATAGTTGAAGTATAAGGTGTGGAATTATCAGGAAGTCTTGATTGCCAATCTTCCGGGATCAAGTCGCGACTTTCGTGTAGAACATCAATATCGTAAGCAAGAGCCAAGGTTACTACATCGGCATCAAGTCCATCAATAACAGATCGTGCCTGACTACCTGAACCACCATGTGACTGATTAAAGGTAACCGTTTGACCCGTTTCTTCTTGCCAATGGTCCGCGAATACTTGGTTAAAGTCATCATATAGTTCTCGAGTTGGGTCATAGGATACATTTAGGATTTCAACAGGTTCTCCTGCTTCTCCAGCCGTTTCATCTCCAGACCCGCACGCACTCAATGCTCCTATCGCTGCTGCAAGTGATGTTAATCCAATCATTGTTTTCTTTTTAGATCGCTGGTTCAATCCAATCTCCCCCTATAATGTAATGTTCAATAAAAATCAAATAAGTGCGTGTTTTTTTGACGATAACCAGTTAATCAGTGAAAATCTTCATCGTAAAAATCTTGTTTTTTCCGTAGCATCAATTTGGGTGATTTGATCATTATGAATGGTTATTAGCACCGTGCCATACTTAATACTACTGATCTTTTTTTCAATCTCATCGATTTTAATAGGATCCTTTTGGGCCATGATTCAAATCCCTCCTTTCAATATATTATATTAAGTATAGTGGTTTACTAGGCTTTAAAGACAAAAAAAGAAAAGACCTCCACCAGAAAAAATGTTCTAGTAAAGGCCTTCGGTTGTCCGATCAGCTTTTATAATGTTTTATAGTCATATATTATCCATGCTTTTCCGATGTGTCAACTATATTTTGAGATTCTTTCAAATCCGTCCATTTTTCAGAGGTATAGGCCATCTCCCAAAAATTAAGCTCATATCTGCTACTTATCATAAAGTGTTCAAGCATTTGCTCTCTTTGTGCCACGGTTGATTGTTCTGCAATGCGATCCAATCTATGAATCTGTTCGAAGGTTAACTCTTTAAATTCATCACCACCATAAGCCTGAATCCAATCTCTATAGATAGGCTCTGTAGGTGCATATCCTTGAAGTTTCTCTCCGATCTCATAGTAGAGCCAATAACAAGGAAGTAAGGCAGCAATGGCATCTCCCGTATAACCATTGTACGCTGCTCGATACAAATGAGACGTATATGCATAGGCTGTTGGTGCTGGTTTGAATTGTTCTTTATCTTTCGAGGTAATCCCTAGTCGACCTGAAAATTCGCGATGAAGAGCCATTTCAGCTTCATAGGAACTTTGTGCATGAATGGCTAATCTGTTGGTTGTTTCAGGATCGACAGCTTTTGCTGCAGCAAGAGACTGAACACGTGCAAAGTGAGATAAATAATACGAATCTTGCATGACATAATATTTAAAACGAGAAAGAGGCAAACTTCCATCAGCTATCCCTCGAATAAATGGATGGTCAAAACTTTTTCTCCAAATTGAATCAGCCTCGTTGCGAATAAAAGACGTAAATGTCATCTAAAACAACTCCTTTTTCCATTTATGAATGGGTGTACCGTACATCCGTTATCTCAAACAATGGGAAGACATCTGCTAATACATACGTTCCAAACGGTGCTGCCACTAATACAATTAAAAAGATTGCATCAAAATACGATAGCCGCGTTTCATAGAAATAGGTTCTTTGTTTCACTTGCATAAACCGCTTTGCCTCCATCGCTACAGCGATACGTTGTGCTCTACGTATACTCTGAGCAAGTAATGGGACGGAGAAAAATGCAAGCTTCTTGTAGATGGATTTGATGCCTTTCTCAGGAACAGCCTGCCTAATAACTAAGGCATGTCGTAAGGTTTGAAACTCTTCAATCATAATGGGAATAATTCTGATAGAAGCTAAAAAGCTATATGCATATTTTGATGGTACTTTTAACTGCTGCATTAATGAATAAAATAGTAGAACAGGTTTTGTAGTCAACGCAAAAATCATTCCGAGTACAGCAAATGATAACGCGCGAAACCCTAAATGCACACCACGATAAAAGCTCTCCTCCGTTACGTGGAAAATGCCCCATTTAAACCACGTCGTATCACCTCGTCCAAAGAAAATCATGGAACTAGCAGAAGAAAAAAACACAAGAATAAAAGGCGCTGTGAAAATAAGAAGATAGCGCAATGGATGGCCAGAAAAAGCGAACAATAACATAGCGAATACAGCCGTAAGATAAACAAGATGAGATGGATTATGGATAAAGATCATATATGCAAACAAACAAATAGATAAAATTAATTTGACGCTTGGGTTTACATGAGTAATCCATGTATCCTTTGTAACATATAGAGCTGACACTAGTTATACACCTTCTTATCTTGACTCAACACTTCTTCCTGTAACATTTCATTCTGAACAGTCCATACTCTTGTAGCGAAATATTTGAGAATCTCCATGTCATGTGTAACCATAACAATGGCTATACCTCGCTCTCTACATTGTTCAATCATTTCTAATAAAGCAAATGTATTTTTAGCGTCCTGTCCAAATGTGGGTTCATCTAATAACAAAACAGTCTGGTTCTTTACAATAGCCGTAGCCACACTTAATCTTCTCTTTTGGCCAACAGATAGTTGATAAGGATGCTGATTCTCTTGTTGGCTTAAAGAGAACGATTGCAAACAGGTGCGTACGGTTTCTTGAATTGACTCTTCTGCCTTCTGTTCTCTTTTTAATGTAAAAGCAACTTCATCAAAAACACGATTGGTCACAAATTGATACTCTGGATTCTGAAAAACAAAGCCAATTGAATCACTTACTTGATCCTTTTTCTTTACTTGTGACTGATGGAGCAGATACGTACCTTTTGTGCGTAGTACATTCATTAAACCAAGTAGAAAAGTACTTTTCCCTGCTCCATTTTTCCCTGTAATACAAATCCAATCACCCGCAGAGATTTCGGCATCGGACACCGTTAATCGTACTTCTTTTCGACGTAAAACTTGATATTCATTCAGCTCGATTATAGGCTCTTCTTGAACGTCTTGTGGTGACCTTGTCCAAACTCTAGAGGCAGCATATTCTTCCCACACACCAGGAAACCAGATGCCGAACTCTCTTAATTTTTCTTTGTATGTTGTGAAAACTTGTTCAGTCGGACCATCAGCTATGACCTGACCTTCTGTATCAAGCACGATGACTCGTTCCACAAAATCGAGTACTTGATCGATCTTATGTTCAACAATAATGACAGTTTTGTTCTCCCCAATCGTTTGGATTGTATCCCAAATCTGCTCCGTACCCTCTGGATCGAGCATAGCTGTTGGCTCATCAAATACAAGTGTAGAAGGTTGAAGTGCGAGAACTGATGCAATAGCTAAGCGCTGTTTCATTCCTTGTGAAAGCTGAGATATTGGTATATGAACATCCTCAAATTCTAATCCCACTTGTTTTAGATAAGCTACAATCTGATGATCCATGTCCTTACGAGCTACTCCGAGATTTTCAAAGACAAATGCCAATTCTTCGTCTACATACGGCATACAGAATTGACTGTCAGGGTCCTGAAATACATAGCCCCACGAATCTGGTTGAATCAGTTCATCCGCCTTCAAAGGCAATTGAATGGCCTGTGGAACTAATCCTGTGAGTACCTGAAGGAGTGTAGACTTTCCACTTCCACTCGGTCCAAGAATAAGAACCTTCTCGCCCTTATTAATACTAAGTGATAGATCGTCAAATAATAATTTCCCACTTCCAGGAAAGGTTAATCGTAAATTTTTTACGGACGAAACAACTGAGTTCATTTACTTCCCCCATTTCTATTTTTCCAGTGTATCGAGATCTGATTTAGAAGAAGGCCTCAGTAAGTCCGTCACTCCGGTTTTTTCAAGAGCACGAACTAAATAATAAGCAAGCACACCGGCAATCAGAATACCACTCAACGTCCTGAGTACAAGAACCAGCGTTAAATTCCAGGTAGCAAGATCAGCCATATACCCTCTATTCCAATCCATTACAAAGGAACCTCCAGCAGATGCCGCTCCAGCTAATGAGGTTGTAAATAAGGAGAAGCTTTTGTAGAAAAATAACGCAAAAACAATCTCGGCTCCGAGTCCTTGCATCACCCCATATACTAAGACTTCCAACCCATACTGAGAACCAACAATAAATTCACCGGATGCCGCCGCGGTTTCGGCGATTAAAGCCACACCAGGCTTACGAATAATTAAAAAAGCAACAGTTGCTGCAATAAACCACATGCCATACATCAGTTCATTAATTTGCAAAGGAAAGAGCTTCAAGCTATCGTTTACTGGCCCCCACAATCTATAGACGATAGCAAATACTACAGCAATGATAACCGTGACCAAAATGTCTGTTAATGTTAATCGTTTCATCAAGTCATCCCTCTCGTTCATCATTTCCCTAGCGACTCCAAAAAAAGAAGCCACTCCAAAGTTGGAGTGGCTTCTTCGTTATTGTACACACTTGCCCATAAGCAAATCGTAAATGGAAGAGTCGACTCCACTTTCCTACGCTAGTATTATCTAGATCAGGTCAAGGGTTAAGGCAAAAGCCTCTCTCAGCATACGCGCCCCTAGTGGAAATAACGATATTTTGTTTTGTACGATTATAATTTAAACACAATCAGCAAGCCACGACAATACTTTTTCTAAATTCTTCTAACTTAAAGTTTTCAGAATCTCTACTATTTCCGTTAGATTCTTAATTTCATAGGTTGGTTGAACATCATTTGTGGACTGTTCATTCCGATTCACCCAAATTGAAGAGATACCAGCTCGCTCTGCCCCAAGGATATCTGTCATAAGGTTATCGCCAACCATGACAGCCTCATCCTTCTCAAGCTCCATTAACGAGAGAGCATGCTCAAATATGCCTTTATCAGGCTTACCTACTCCATATGCACCAGAAATCACAATGTGGTCAAAGTAAGGAACAAGCTCCGGTGTCAATTCAAGCTTAATATTCTGCAAATCAGGTGATCCATTTGTGATAAGCAACAATTGATACTTTTCCTTTAAATCATCAAGGACTTCAAACGTTTCTTCGTAAACAATAGGATTTTTGCGACGCTCTAAAGGAAAACGCTCAGATAATTCTTTAGCGAGGGTGGCATTCTCCACTCCGATTTTCTTCAGACCAAGCTCCCAAGAAGCATTACGATAGCCAGGAGCCAACTCTTTTAACTTTTGAAAATCTTCTTCTCGGTCTTGAAAATTCGCCCAGAGACCTTCAAATGGATTAATCCCAATTAACTTCGTGAACGGATAGGTTTCATAGGATGCATATAACTTTTTGGCCTCTTCGCGAACAGATTCCTCAAGTTCTTCCACATCTATACGATTGTCCTGTTCCTTAGCATATTCGCATGTAGCTGTGAAAGCCTTTTTCACACTCTTTTGATCCCATAAAAGGGTATCATCTAAATCAAAAAAAACAGCTTTTATCATCAAGACTTCCCTTTCTTATCGCTTAATTTAAACAAGTAAAGATCCATTGAATTACTTCACTTCATGGGTCCAATTAAATGGATCAGGTTGTTTTCCTTTTTGAATACCTGTCAACGTTTCATAAAGTTTCGTTGCAAGAGGACCTGTTTCACGATTGTTAATGAGCGATTGCTTCCCTTTCCAGCTCAGTTCACCTATTGGCGAAATAACAGCAGCTGTACCGGTCCCAAAAGCCTCTTCTAAACGATTTTCCTCAATGGCTAAAAGAACCTCATCAATGGATAACTTTCGCTCCGACACAGGCATGTCCCAACTATTTAATAACTCAATAATCGACTTACGAGTTACACCTTCAAGAATACTTCCGCTTAAAGCAGGAGTGATAATTTCTCCGTCGATTTTGAAAAACACATTCATACTTCCTACTTCTTCAATATATTTCTTTTCTGAACTATCTAACCAAAGAACTTGGGCTTGCCCATGTGCAGTGGCTTTATCTTGCGCTTTATAAGCAGCAGAATAATTCCCGGCTGTTTTGGCTGTCCCTGTTCCACCTAAGGCAGCTCTCGTATACTCATCTTCTACATAGATGCCAACCGGAGCAATACCTTCTTTATAGTAAGAACCAACAGGTGAAAGAATAATCATAAATTTATAAGTTGCAGAAGGAGCTACACTTAAATTGGGCTCAGTCGCAATAATAAATGGTCGAATGTATAATGAGGTTCCTTCGTATGTAGGAATCCACTCTTTATCCAATTTCAGTAACTCTGACAAATACTCTATGACAAGCTCTGGGTCAATATCAGGAATGCTTAGTCGATCACTTGAACGATTTAGTCGTTTAAAATTTTGGTCTGGTCTAAATAAAAGAATTCGCTCGTCATCCGTACGATAGGCTTTTAACCCTTCAAAAACTGTCTGTCCATAATGATAAATCATTGCAGCCGGGTCTAACGTTAATGGCTGATAAGGGATGATACGCGGACTATGCCAACCATGATCGATTGAATAATCCATGATAAACATATGGTCTGTAAATGTTTTACCAAACTCAAGAGTTTCAGGATCTGGTTTTGTTTTATGATGTGTGGCTGTCATAATTTCTAAATTTTGATCGGACATGGTTAGAAACTCTCCTTTTATTCACAATACTTACAGTGTAACGAATCTATTATACCACGTGAATAGGTATTTTGAATGAGCCTTAAACCCGGTTTTCTTTCACAAAGTGCGCAAGTTCCATGATCATTGCTCCCATACGTTCGATTTCAGGGCTGACTATCCTTTGTACACCTTGACTACTAAGTTCTTCTGAAGTTACCTTACCTACTGATACAGCCACGACTTGTTTCTCAAAAAGGTTTAACAACTGCTTTTTTTGATTGTACAAACTAGCTACTTTAAACAACTCTCTAGCTTGAATAGCTGTAGTAAAACAAATCGCATCATACACTCCATTAATTAATTCATCAAGTAACTTTACTACATCCTCTTCTTTTGCAGATATGTGTTGATACGGAAGGATTTCATGAACCTGTGCTCCATTTGTCTCAAGAAACGAACGTAAAGCTGGCGCATTCATGCCATGTAATTGGACAAGTGTTGTTTTATTTCGAACATCCGTCTCGTTCATCACGTTCATTAAACCAGCCGTGGTTCCATCTTCATCTCGAAGGTCCGGACTATATCCATATTTCTTTAAAACAGCAAGAGTTTTATACCCTCTTGCAGCAATCGTTGCTCCATCTAATGCTTCAAACAATTCCTTTTCGAACTTCTCCTTCTCAGCCAATCGGAAAAGTGTTTCGGTCCCAATTCCCGTTGTAAAAATAAAAAGGTCCGGTTTTTGCAAAATGATGGACTGAAATTCAGCAGCCACATCCAGTTCTGCAAGGAATACAGTACCCTGTAAAGACCTCACCTCACTTGTTCCACCTTGTTTCCGAATAATCGTTTGCATCTCATCCGTTTTTCGAGAAGCAGCTAAGGCAATATGGTAATTTGAAAGACTTTTCATATCGTGAACATCCTTCCGTACCTACTCTAATGAATGATTGACAGTTTCTTATGTTCAATAGATTGAATATATCATGTTTTTTGTTTTTCGTTAAGTTTTGAAGGATTTAAGTAACCAATACGGTATGTGAAATTATTTAAGGATAAGTTTCCTTTGGTCAACTCTCTTTTCTCAAGCCTAGATTGCTGTCGTAAGCTAATCATCTTGCTATAGACCCACTCAATTATCATCTGTTACGATACATGAGTAAAAATGAGATGAACAAAAAGTGAGGAAAAAATATATGGAGCGCTATAATCAGCTTAAACGAGGAGAAAAAGGGGCATGGCTTAGCATCGTCACGTATGTGATCCTTTCAGGTGTAAAGCTTGTCATTGGGTATATGTTTTTGTCTCAAGCATTAATTGCAGATGGCTTAAATAATGCAACGGATATCATTGCCTCTTTAGCTGTTCTCATCGGCTTACGCATTTCACAAAAACCACCTGACGCGAATCATCCTTATGGGCATTTTCGGGCAGAGAATATTGCCTCTCTTATCGCAGCATTTATCATGGCTGCTGTTGGTTTGCAGGTACTTGTAGAAGCTGGACGCAATTTAGTTACCTCCTCCACTGAATCACCTGACATGATTACGGCATGGGTCGCTTTGATATGTGCAATCATCATGTTTGCCGTTTATCGTTATAACAAAAAGCTCGCTAAGCAGGTAAATAGCCAAGCTTTAGCAGCTGTAGCCGCTGATAACCGATCAGATGCATTAGTAAGTCTAGGGGCGATGATTGGAATTCTAGCTTCACAGTGGAACTTAGCCTGGATTGATACGTTGACAGCCTTGATTATTGGACTTTTAATTTGTTACACAGCCTTTGATATTTTTAGGCAGGCGACTCATTCGCTTACAGATGGGTTCCACGAGCGGGATTTACATGAATACAAAGCTTCAATTGAAGTTCTTGAAAATGTTGAGGCGCTAAAAGTTGTTAAAGCTCGCCAAGTTGGTTCATCAATTTATGCAGACGTAGTCATTGAAGTTTCACCCGATCTAAATGTAAGAGACAGTCATTTAATTGCAGATCAGGTTGAGGAAGTGATGCGGACGGAGCATCGAATTGAAAACACACATGTTCATGTTGAACCATCAGAAGAAGAAAAATTAAAAAGCTAAAAGCCATGTGATTTTTTATCACATGGCTTTTTTTAATATTAATCAAATTATCTGAATTATCCGGTTTAACTCCTAATTAATCGGGTAAATAAAAATAAGAAACAGACGGAGCCCCAAGCCCCGCCTGTACGTATTGTTCTTCCTATTAATCTAGGATGGTTACATTAATGGTTTGGCGACCAAATGCAATGGCATCACTATGAGATTGCATATACAAATCTACTTTATTTCCGTTAATCGCGCCACCAGTATCTCCAGCAATGGCTTCCCCATAACCTTCAACATGAACACGAGATCCTAGAGGGATCACACTTGGATCAACAGCAATAACTTTTTGGTTAGGGTTTTTGTTTAGATCAATACCCGTTGCCGTCACACCTGTGCATCCTGTGCAATTCGCTGTATAAGCTGTTGCTTCTACTTGAAGAGTCGTACCTTCTGTTTGACTCGTTTCTGATGATTCTTCAGATTGAGCAGAAGCCTCTTCTTGGGCTGGCTCTGATTGAGGCTCAGCTGACTCTGCTGGTTCTTCTGAAGATTCTTGCTGTGATTCTTCTTGTTGTGGTTCTTCTTGTTGTGGTTCAGCTTCCTCTGAAGCCGTTTCTTCTTGTTGTTCTTGTTGCGGCTGTTCCTGCTCAGTAGTGGTTTCCTGAGCTTCTGGTTCAGCGGTTACTTCTTCTGCTTTCGTTTCAGTTTTCTGTTCTACAACTTGCTCTTCAGTTATATAGTACAGCTCTTTAAACGTTTTAGGTCCAGCGATTCCATCTACAGACAGATGATGGTCAGCTTGGAATGATTTCACGGCTTCTTCTGTATTCGGACCAAAAATACCATCGTGTCCTCCATTAAGGAATCCAAGCTCAATTAATTGACCTTGTAGATCCTCAACTAGTTCCCCTTCATCACCTTCAGCTAATGTATGAAGAGCACCTACTGTTTGCGTGCCAGCTATTCCGTCTTGTGCAAGTTCATGCTTTTGTTGGAATGCTTTCACAGCTTCTGCTGTTTCAAATGTATAGGTACCGTTTATTTCGTCTTGAAAGAATCCTTGTTCAGATAACAACTCTTGAATTTCTTCAACGTTTTTACCTTCATCTCCCTGATTCAACGTTTCAAAGCTGCTTGCCTCTGAGATGCTTGGGGAAGCAAATAGGACAAATCCAGCCGTTGCAACTGGCAACGTTACGTATCTAAGTGTTTTAAATGGAATTTTAGCATTCATGGTGCCAACCTCCTTTGATTTCAACCACTGTTGCATACAGTACCAGTCACTTTAGAATCTATCAATGCTTTTGCGACCTACTTAAATGAATTGCAATCTGAATGTAACAAAAGTCAAAGGAAGGACATATGAATTCCATTTATTAGTTTAAAAACCCTCTTGTTTTTAGAGATTTGCACACATTTTGCGTGTTTTGATCCGTATTTTACGAATAACTTTAAAAATAATCTATTGGACTAGTTGATTATGACTTAAAATGTACTCTTTCAACATCATTCGCTACTTTGTTAGACGATTACCTTGTCATACATGTAATCATCCTGTTATAAATAGCACCTTTCGACACGCGTACTACGTGACTTTTTGCTATCGATTTCTCCAGCTGCCAGAATGAATAAATGATAAATGCGCCGTTTTAATGGAGGGAAAGACATAAACCAGGGCTTGTGTAACTGATTGCTTACGATAGACATTTAAATAAACTCGATTATACTCATTTTTTAACTCGTCCCCAATATACCCTTCAAGTGCATCAATTTTGTGCAGGACTTCCTCTGTTACATCGTAAAGTTCGCCCCAGACCGTCTTACTTGTATCATCCACACAGACAGCTGGATACCCTAAACTAGTGTCATAAAGCTCACCATAAATAAAACAATTTGAGTCAACACAATCTGAAGTAGCTAATAAATGACTGTTCGATTCATTTTTTAGTAAAGTCCCGTAAACAAAAACCATTGGCACATGTCATCATCCTTAAATTATTCTGTTTTTATTTACGGTATCAGATTTTCTGAATATTGCATAGGCTGTATAAAAAAAGAGGTGTCTTGTGTCTTATTCTTATATGGATGTTTTAGCTGAATTCGGGATCGGAAGTGCCCACCCTGGAGGATTTACTTTAACAAAAGAGCTTTTATCTCAAGTAGCGATTCATAAACAAGATCATGTTCTAGATTGCGGATGTGGTACTGGCCAAACGGCATCTTATCTTTCTTCTAGCTTTAACTGTTCTGTCACAGCATTAGACATCCATCCACTTATGATTGAAAAGGCGAGAAATCGGTTTAACATAGAGGATCAACCAATTACACTAATAGAGGGTAATGTGGAGGCTATGCCTTTTGAAGATCAGACTTTTCATTATGTCCTTTCTGAATCGGTCACTATTTTCACAAATATTGATCAAACTTTAAACGAATATGCTCGAGTTTTAAAACCAAATGGTACTCTCCTACTTAATGAGATGGTTTTATTAGAGAGGACCACTCAAGATGAAGAAGCTGAATTAAAAGAGATGTATCAAGCTTCGGATTTTTTATTCACAGATCAATGGATCAAGAAACTCAAAGCACATGGTTTCTCTTCTGTTCTGAGTTGTATTGCTAGCCCCATCTCTGCTCTTTTGGCACAGTCAGATGACAAAGGGAATGACTTCTTTCCTTCAGACGTGCTTGACCCTGCTCTCCATGACATGTTGGGGAAGCATCATGAACTTTCTAAATCGTTTGCCTCTAAACTAGGGTTTTTGTTGATCATCGTCCAAAAAACGTAATAAACAGACCAAGGTTTCTTTGTATTCATGCAACCTTGGTCTATTTTTTTGCAATTTGGCAATTGCGTTAGCTTGAGCGGTTACATCGGTTGTGGTATGTTCTTAAAGATAGACATTTTGGATGTAGGAAGGAAGTCTTGATTCATGGAAAAACAAAACATTGGCATTATTGGTGTTGGTGTAATGGGTAAAAGCTTAGCACTTAATCTTGAGAGTCATGGATATTCCGTTTCAATGTATGACGTCTCCGCAGAGCGTGTTAAACGCATAATTGATCTCGAGAAAAAAGAACGTCTCGTAGGCACATACAGTTTACAGGAGTTTGTTTCTTCATTAGAGAGCCCTAAGAAGATTCTTCTGATGGTACAAGCCGGTGCAGTAACAGACTCTGTTATTAATGAATTAATACCTCTTTTAAACCCTAAAGATATCATCATGGATGGTGGAAATACATATTACACTGATACCATCCGTCGAAATGAAGCGTTAGCTGAATCAGGCATTCACTTTATCGGCACAGGGGTTTCTGGTGGCGAGGAAGGTGCTTTAAAAGGTCCTTCTATCATGCCAGGCGGACAAAAAGAAGCATATGAGCTAGTACGTCCTATGTTCGAAAAAATTGCTGCTAAAGTAAATGGCGAACCGTGTACAACCTATATTGGACCAAATGGCGCTGGCCACTATGTAAAAATGGTTCATAATGGAATTGAATATGGCGATATGCAGTTGATTTGTGAAGCATACTGGCTTATGAAAGAGCATCTAGGTTTATCAGCAGAAGAGCTACACCAAACCTTCAAGGAATGGAACCAAGGTGAGCTCGATAGTTATCTGATTGAGATAACGGCTGACATCTTCACTAAGATAGATGAGAAAACAGGAAAGCCACTTGTTGATGTGATTCTTGATACAGCGGCACAAAAAGGAACAGGAAAATGGACAAGTCAAAGTTCACTTGACCTAGGTGTTCCCCTTCCTATCATTACAGAATCTGTATTCGCTCGCTTCATCTCAGCAATGAAAGATGAACGAACAAAAGCCAGTTCTGTTCTTCCTAAACCAGCCGGAAAACCTTCCGAGGCAACTCGTGAGGAATGGTTAGAAGCTATCCGTCAAGCACTTTTCTTTAGTAAAGTGATTTCCTATGCTCAAGGTTTCTCTCAGCTACGCTTTGCTTCCGAGGAATTTAATTGGGATTTACAGTACGGACAAATTGCTAGCATCTTTAGAGGTGGTTGTATCATCCGTGCCGGTTTCCTACAAAACATTATGGATGCGTATGAGAAAAATCCAGAGTTAGATAATTTGTTACTTGATTCGCATTTCATTACGATTGCAGAAAAGTATCAGCAGTCATTACGTGATATCGTTTCATTATCAGCACAAACGGGTTTACCTACTCCAGGATTTGCGAGCGCATTATCTTATTATGATAGCTATCGTTCAGCAACGCTTCCAGCTAACTTGTTACAAGCACAACGAGACTACTTTGGTGCTCACACGTATAAACGTGTTGACGAAAAAGGTGTCTTCCACACAAATTGGTTAGAATCATAAGAATAAAACGAAACCTAAGCATGTTGACTTAAACCGTCGACATGCTTTTTTTCGATCGCTTTGCTTTAGTTCACTATTTTTTACTTCGACTGGAAGAAGACAATATTAATTCAAGCTCTTTAACTAAATTCGGTTAAATGACTCTAAAAGACCTGAATAAACTTGATCTATTGATTGGAAAGAATTATACCTAATTGAAGATCCAACTGACGAGTCTTCCTAGAAAGGACGTTCGCCAGTTGGTTAAACAGAAAAGTAGCGGAAGGAGAAACCGAAGACTCCTACGGAACAGAACGAGTCTGAAGACATTGAAGGGGTGCCCTTCCACTTCAAGGGCTGAAGCCGTTCTTGTGGGTGCGTAGGTTTCTCCTGGAGCGGTGCTTATGAACCTATTTCTAGTTGACCGGGCTTTCTAGGGTCGTTCAAAGCCTGATCTCGGCTAAGTGCTTCATTTTTGGGAAGAACCCTTTTTCCAGAAAAAAAGACCGAACAATGGAGTGTCAGACACATCATTGTTCAGCCCTTTTTATGATTTAGAGATTTTTTTCCAGCCTTACAATCATTTTTATTCTCTATACATTATTTATTACATCTTTTCAATCGGCCACCAATGAAACTCATCCTGTTCTAATAGCTCGTTTGCTTCACGTGGGCCCATTGAACCGGACGGGTAAGAAGGCAGATTAGATTGATCTTCATCCCATGCCTCAGAAATGGCATCAATATACGCCCATGATAAGTTCACTTCATCCCAATGAGCAAAATTGGTTGCATCTCCAATCATGCAGTCAAATAAAAGACGCTCGTAAGCTTCAGGTGTATTGATTCCATCAATACCATGCTGAGAATAATTCAAGTTTACCGAACTAGTATCGCCGGTTGTCCCGATTTTTTTCCCATTTAACATCAACGTCATGCCCTCATCAGGTTGTATATGGATAACAAGAAGATTCGATCCGTTCTTCTCAATCTTATCATGATACAAGTTGTGTGGTTGTGGCTTGAACTCAATGACAATTTTAGTGGACTTAGCGGCCATGCGTTTTCCTGTTCGAATATAAAATGGAACGCCGGCCCAGCGATAATTATCAATTAATAACTTTCCTGCCACAAAAGTTTCCGTTTGAGAATCAGGTGATACATTCTTTTCCTTTAGATAGCCTTGAACTGTCTCACCATCATACACACCTTGTCCATACTGAGCTCGGATAAACGATTCTTGTACCTGCTGATCCGCGATTGGACGTAACGCGCGCAGAACCTTAATCTTCTCACTTCTAATTTCCTCAGTACTTAGACGCAACGGTGGCTCCATTGCAAGTAACGTAACCATTTGCATCATGTGATTTTGAACCATATCTCGTAGTGCACCGGAGTTCTCATAATAACCACCACGATCTTCTACACCTAATCGTTCACTTGATGTCACCTGGATATTAGCAATATGTTGGTTATTCCATAATGGTTCAAACACCGCGTTAGCAAAACGAATCACTTGGATATTTTGGACCATTTCTTTGCCTAAATAGTGATCAATACGATAAATTTCATCTTCACTAAACGCTTCACGGATCTCATCATTTAGTTTTTTAGCCGAAGCCAGATCATGACCAAATGGTTTTTCGATGACTAATCTTGTCCATCCTTCTGTTTCTGTTACACCTTCTGATTTTAAATATTGAGCTATTGTACCAAAGAACTCTGGGGCCATCGCCATATAAAACACACGATTCCCGCCTATTTGATGACGTTTGTCCAATGTATGTAGCATCTCTTTAAGCTCTGTGTACGAATGTTGACTTGTGACATTAAACGGTTTGTAATAAAACTGGTTACAAAACTCATCCAGATTTGTATGATCTCCGCTTATCTCTGTTTGAATGGATTCCTTCACCTGCGATCGTAAGGTTTCGTCTGACCATTCGCGTCTTCCTATTCCTACAACAGCAAACTGTTCACTGATACTTCCTTTTTGAAATAATCGAAAAAGCGAAGGATATAGCTTTCTTTTAGCCAAATCACCTGTTGCTCCAAAGATAACGATAATGGATTTAGGCTGCTCATTATTTTGCATGAAATACCCTCTTTTCTGATCTATGTAATAGTATTAGGTTACATTCTCAATTATTTCAGTTTGTTCAAGTAGTCTTGATACTAAACTTCAATTAGTATACAGCAAATTCGTTATTTTAGATAATTCAATGCTTCATAAAACGAAAATAGTTTTAAAAATAAAAACACAGGCTGTTAAAACAAGAACAGACTGTGTTTAGTATACACTGGATTTTAATGAATCCTTCACTTTAAACAGAATTCTTTTCTTGAAGCTACCTAAATATTCCGATGAGAAGAATTATCCTTTCACCTTCGTACGTGGACGAAGCTTACGAATAGCTGTGATTAGTAAAAAGATCACTAACAGAATATAAAAACTAATGAATATCCACCAAGGACTCATTGTCCAACCTGAAAGATCCAGCAATACTTCGAATATAGAAGGCTCAAACATATAGAAGAACATAATCGGTATGTTAATAGAAGCCAAAAGAAACGGCCAAGGATAACTTGATCCTTCTAATGAAGAGACTTCTCCGAACATGATTAACATGAACGTTAAAATGGCAAACCCACCTGTCATAAAAAAAGCCATACCATAGGTAGTAACGATCGCCACAATCGTTTTTCTAAAAACGGTTGATGCCCAAACCCCAATACTTGCAATGATGATCATCGTAAATAAAAACATACAAAATGCTAGGAATACCAGCAAAGGAGAAATACCACCATATAGGAAAACAATTACGTATAACGGGAATGATAAGACCACAAACAATAACAGAAAGGCTAAGGAAGCAATCATCTTACTAATTATAATGGTGGAAGATGATTGATCGGTAGTCAGTAGAATGGGTAACGTCTGACGCTCTCTTTCTAAACTTATCACGCCAGCAGTTAGACCAGGTGTGATAAAAATAAGCATGGCTAATTGAAACATACATAGCATCATAAAGATCATTCTGCTCTGAGAAGGTTGAAACACATGATTGGTCTCGAAACTCATTAAAGCTCCCATATATCCAAGAACAAGAAGTCCAAGCACAACTAAATATGAGCATATACCGATGTAACTTTTAACAGAGCGAAACCTCAACTTTATTTCTTTAGTTAGGACAGGGTTGTTCATCCAGTTGCTCATTTGCTTTCCACCTCTTTAGTGATATCCATAAAAATATCCTCAAGATCCGTCTCAATTTGATTAAATCCAAGAAGTGGTAAATCAGCTAGAACAGCTCTTTTTAGTAGCTTCTGCTGCTGATAATCAGAGCCCTTATATCCAAATTCAATGCTTCCGTCAGCTTCCATTCGTATCGTCGTCACATCGTTGTCCTCTTTAAAAAAGGAGAATACATCTTCATGTCGATCAAATGCATGGACTTGAATCATTTTTTGTTGCTGAAGCTTATCATGTATTTCCATTACACTTCCGTTGGCTACTAGCTTTCCATGGTCCACTACGCCAATTTGATCACACATTTCAGCAAGCTCAGGAAGTATATGTGAAGAGATGATAATTGTCTTATCCATTGATTTTAGTTCTTTTAAGATTTCTCTCATTTCAATTCTTGCCCTTGGATCTAATCCTGAAGCTGGCTCATCTAGTATTAATACACTTGGGTCATGAATGAGACATCTTGCAAGACATAATCGTTGCTTCATTCCTCTAGACAAGACATCGACATAATCATTCGCTTTGTGTGATAAATTTACCAGCTCCAATAGCTTTGGAATGACTTGTTTACGCTCAGTGACAGTTAACCCATAACTTCCTCCATAAAAATCAAGGTATTCACTCGTCCTAAATTGATCATATACACCAAAAAAATCTGGCATATAGCCTATTCTTCTCCTTACCTCTGCTGGGTTTTTGACAACATCTACTCCGTCAACAATAGCCGTGCCAGAGGTTGGAACCATAAGAGTCGACAGAATTTGAAACGTTGTAGATTTTCCTGCTCCGTTCTGACCAACTAGACCATATACTGAACCTTTTTTCACCTCTATATTAAGCTCATTAAGGGCGGTGAACGAACCGTAGCTTTTTGTGAGATTTATTGTTTCAATCATTTGAGAATTCACCCTCCACCTTTATCTGAGGCAAATCAAGCATATCCTTTGAATCATTTTTTTGAATTTGCACTTGAATATAACCCCATTCATCGATATAAGAATCTGCCTGTTCCAATTCAACGATTCCAGCTATTTCTTCAAAAGATCCTGAATCGTTATTATAAATTTCAAATAAGGTTTCATTCTCACTTAAGGCAGAGATCGTCATTTTTGATATTTCAAACGTACCATCAATTAAATCATTTGGCACATTAAATCCGATTTCATAGTTCCCGTTTTCAACGTATATTTGACTCTCACCAGCAGCAACCTCTTCTTCAAAATACGTATCCCCCTTATCACTGTAGCCCATAGGAGACAAATCACGATTTTCTAAAGTTAATGTTCCTTGTTGTTCGGAATGAACAACGGCTGTTTGTAACAGTAGATTGTGAATAGACTGTGTACCTGATTGCCCATTCAAGGACGCTTTTAGAATAGACTCATCCATAACGCCCGCAAAAGCCGGGAAGCCTTTGTCAAATAAATCCTCTGAAAATGAAGCCTCGAACAGACCTCTTTCAACCATTTCATCTAATGATTCATCACTTGTATAGGTAGAAACATACGTTGGTGAAAACAGTGTTTTTCCAGATAAAGAGAACGTTACTTCCTTTTCCTCACCTTTTTCAAAGGTCCCTAAGTTAACCTGTTCATGTCCAGCCAAAAAATAAAGGGATTGAATCGTGTAATTTGTATTGTTACGTACCGTTCCTCGAATTTCATTTTCAGAATACGTAAGGTCGGATTCAATGGTACCTGTATCAATGTTGTAAATAGGTCCAGCCACATTACTTATTGTCCAAAAATCACGATCTTGAAACGTAACTTGCTGTTGACCCATCCTATACAGAACACTCATGTTTCCATGCTCCGAAGTTTGGTTAAATGAGAGATCTTCCGAAATAGGAAATGGCATAAATTGATTTCCTTCAAAGGCAAGATTATAGGTCCCTCCAACATTATTTAAAAAGGATGCAGCACCAATTCCATACGCTTTTCCATTATCATCAATCTTTAATACGACATTTTCATTTAATTGACTAGCATTAATCCGGTCCTTTCCTCCAATTAGAAAAATAACTAAACACAATAAAATGGATACACTAGGTAGCACCCACCAAGCATGCTCCCTCTTATCCATTTTCCGAAGAACAACATACATCACAGGAAAAAGAATAAGATAGCCGCCAAAAATGCCCACCATCAAAATTAAGGGTAGTACAGAGGAAGGAAATAAGTTTGAAATATAAGAGATGGAATACTGATAGTTTTCATACAATGACACATCTGAATCAGGATAGTTGTTTGTCATGATCGGTTGGAGAAAATGTGTCCAAGCCTCAGAAGATCCTTCCCATTCTATAAAGGGTTCTGAAAATGGCGACAATAGCAATTGCGCGTATTCACCCTTTCCTGCCTTTTGAGTGACTAGTACCGGTTGATCATTACTTGTTTTTAAGAGTACTGATGATTGATCTTTTGGACTTCCCTCTAACAAATCAAAGGTTCCGTTTGTAAAATCACTATCCGTTAACTCTGTTAAAAAATCAGCATCTACCTCGACTTGACGTAAGTCATCTTGTATGGGCATTTGATGATAGAAAAAAGTATCTTTCTCAAGGTGATTAGAATCTCCTGCTATAAGCATGGTTCCACCTTGGTGCACCCACATATCAATTACTTGCTGCTGTTCATTCGTTAAGGTCTGCATCTCAAAGTCTGAGACAACTAACATCGATAACATATTTAGCCCCAAACCAGTCTCAGGGATCATATCTGGTATTACGTGTACGATTTCAGAACGTGTACCATTGATTGAACTGATATTTTTTAATGCAGATACAGATTCAGATTCGTTGGATAAAAGACCAATAACAAAATCTCTATCACTCAGTCCTCTCGCAGACAAAAATGAGTTCCCTTCAAATTCTAGCTCTTGTCCATGTTCCCACCCTTGCTCATAAAAACGAATCGTAGTAGGTGTAGCTCCTGTTCTTGAATAAGCATCATAACCAGGAATACTGATTGTGTAGCTTTCCTCGGAATTAGCTTGGAGATTTACTTCTAGCAATATATCCGCTGCATGAAGGGAATACGATGGACTAACTGTAAAAGCCAGCTCACCAGAAATACCTCGTGGGCTGTTATTTTGTATGGTTACCCTCACCGGAAATCCGTTGGCTGGGTTAGCCTTACCTTCAAAACCAATCTCTGTCATGATGGTTAAATCTTTTGGTTCATCCGCACGCACTGTAGTTGGGAAGATTAAAAAACCAATAATACCTATCATGATACATATGATGCTTTTTTTACTCATCATTTCTCCTGCTTTCTTTATAACCTCGATATTGAACTGATTCCTTTTAAGATAGCATATTTTCTTTTCATTCTTTCTCAAGTTTTTATAAAATTTATCAAATAGAAATGAATGAATTTTGTCGAACTTTCAACAGAATAGCGTGAGAAGTGTCGCAAGAAATATAAAGGGAATGAAAGAAAAAAATAGAATAACTGTTAACAGGACATTATTATGCGGAGGGAGTATATATGACCCATACGGGAGAGAACAAAGATTGGCTAATCAAACAGATTAAACATAACACTAAGAACGGCTTAACTACAGCCATTGAGGAACTAAGCATTAATCAAAAGATGGAAGGAAAAGAATTGTATTGTTTATTGGATGAGCTGGTAGACAATCAATCTGTACAATGGACTAGCGAGGAACAACTTATTTCATTACCACTGCCTTCCTGGTATGCCAAACGATTAGACGAAATAAAGCGATCCAGATATGCTGTGTTAAATAGAAATCTCAGTTTTTAGAATGTATGTACATAAAAAACCATCCTTTAGATAGAATCTAAAGGATGGCCTATTCACGTTCTACTTAGTAGTCATTTAATGTTTCTACAAACTTTTCAAACCGCTTATTTTGCTCATTAAGCAATTCAATGTTTTCCATAAAGGTTGCTACTAATTGAGCTTGGTCCGTAGATGCACCGGAAATATCGCTTATTTCCTCTTGCATTTTCTTCACAGATTTTTGAACCGTTGAAAGATTTTCATCTATTTGATTTGCAGCTTTTTTTGTTTCATCGGATAACTTACGAACTTCCGTTGCAACCACTCCAAATCCTGCCCCTGCTTGACCAACACGCGCAGCTTCAATCGCTGCGTTAAGTCCAATGAGGTTCGTCTGTCTGGAAATATCTCCAATGAAGTTCGTGATTTGAGACACACTGCCAGATTGATCCACCGTTTTAACAGCATTTTTTAGCAACTGATCGGATGTCGCTGAAAGTTGTTGCGAATGAGCGGCTACTTGTTGAATTCCACTTAAAAGATTATCTGAGATTTCTGCTGTTTCATTCATAAGCTCTTGTAGACGCTTCTTGTTTTTATGGCTAAAGTTTGCCGTCAAAACTGCCACAATCTCACCCGTATCTTCTTTAATTGGAATAAAAACAACATCAAACTCTACTCCAAATAATTCTTCAGGGATAGACCCAAATGTGATATCGTTATTTTTAATATCTTTAAAGTTCGTATGTGGCTCTACCAAGGGATCTCCTGGTTGTTGGCCAATTTTTAATGAATCACTGTCACACCAATATAATACTTTTTCATGATCATACACAGAGAGCGCTACATCACCTTTAAATAATTGCTTCACAAAAGGCATACTAGCTACCAAGCCTTCAACTAACGTCATTTCTTGAAATCCCCTCTCTACTAAACATCTTCTACTACTATATCGGTTATTTTTTTACTTATTTTAGTCCTTTTTCTTTTTTTATGATTAAACGCTCCAACGCCTTTTTTGACGAACTGATAAAGAACAATAAAAAAACCTCAAAGGATGAACACCCTCTGAGGACCTTGTTTAAAGTAGAGATTCAATTGCGTCTAGTTCTTCCTTACTAAATGTCTGATTTTCTAAAGCTTTAACATTCTCTTCAATTTGACTCACGCGGCTTGCTCCGATTAATGCAGACGTGACACGACCTTCTCGTAATACCCATGCTAAAGACATTTGTGCAAGTGTTTGGCCACGTTGTTTAGCTATGTCATTTAACTTATTTAGTCGTTGCACTAGCTCGTCACCAACTTGGTTTTCAGAAAGAAACTTGCTGCTGCCTCCTGCTCTTGAATCTTCAGGCACAGAGCCGCTTAAATATTTGTTTGTTAACAAACCTTGATCTAATGGACAAAAAGCAATAGAACCTACTCCATTTTGGCTGAGAACATCTAATAATCCTTCCTCAGGTCTGCGATCAAGCATTGAATACCTTGGCTGGTGAATCAAAAGTGGTGTCCCCAAGTCATCTAGAATACGAATGGCTTCCGCCGTTTGTTCCGCATCATAACTTGATATCCCGACATATAAGGCTTTCCCTTGCCTGACAATTTGATCTAGTGCCCCCATCGTTTCTTCAAGTGGCGTATTTGGATCTGGACGATGAGAATAAAAAATATCCACATACTCAAGACCCATTCTTTGTAAGCTTTGATCTAGGCTTGCTATCATGTATTTCTTAGAACCCCAGTCACCATAAGGACCTGGCCACATATCATAGCCTGCTTTAGATGAAATCACCAATTCATCACGATATGGCTTAAAATCTGTTTTTAGAATTCTACCAAACATCTCTTCAGCTGAACCCGGTGGTGGTCCATAATTGTTGGCAAGATCAAAATGGGTTATGCCTAGATCAAAGGCTTTACGCAGCATGGCACGTCCATTTTCATAAGAGTCAACTCCACCAAAGTTGTGCCATAGTCCTAAGGATAATGCAGGTAACTTAAGCCCAGATAGTCCACACCGGTTATACGTCATACCATCATATCGATTTGTTTCAGCTACATAACTCACAATTATTTCTCCCCTTTAGAAAGCGCATTCATAGTTAATATATGTATCATATATCAGCCTGTTGTGTAAGTCTATTAAAGTATCTGAGTACTATGCCTATTTAATGGCTGTATCCTTTTTTGAGTAGATTGATTATTAAATTTGTCATAAGCATCTTGAAGTGCTCGAAACAATTCCTGCTTGTCAACATAGCCAGACAGTAGCCTTATAGGTACACCTCGTTGATCCACTCTATTTACCTCCAACTGTACACCGATTTTTCCTGTCCTTATCTGACAAATCACTGTTTTTCCATAGCCTATGTCAATCTCACAATGATCTTGTTCCATGAGGGAATATAAACAAGCCCAGCTTTTCTTTAGATCATTTATATATAAGGATGAAGGGAGCAAGGTGGTATGACCTATTTTAAAGTGTATTGATCCACTTCGACTTAGCTTTGATGTACTCTCTTTTTCTTTAGCCTCAGCTTCATACGTTTCAATTACTATCATCTTTAGCACCTCATAAATTTTTTTCAAAACAAAAAAAACCTCTTTTCCGAAGAAAAGAGGTTTTTTGTTATATTCTCTCTTATCTCCCAGGTTAAAAAACCTGCAGGAATTAGCACCTTCCACTAAAGTGGGGTTGCTGAAGCTTCATCGGGCCAGTCCCTCTGCTTCTCTTAATAAGTATGTAATTTTACGTAATCTTAACAGAGAATAGATACACAATCAAGATCAGAGATCCCTTACTTTATCTTTTTCTCTAATTTGTATGTTTTGAATTGAAAACGAGCCCTCACCCTTCCCAAAGACATGTTCCCTATCGAATACCATTCTGCTTAGTTCAATACCGTGAGTGGATCTACTTACTAATGTAATTGGTTCTTCACCCTCCCTAGCAAACAAAGGATGTTCTGGATCTCCTATATATGGTTCATATATGTTCAACATCAAGTCTACATCGTTAGAAGAGTGGTTGCTTAATACAAGATGACAGGTAATTTCATGCTCACCTGCTTGAATGCTATTATACCTACATTCTGCTTCTTCAGAGTCAAATGAAACAGCATCAACTCCACTCG
Organism: Alkalicoccobacillus murimartini; assembly: GCF_030813245.1. Lineage (GTDB taxonomy): Bacteria > Bacillota > Bacilli > Bacillales > Bacillaceae_D > Alkalicoccobacillus > Alkalicoccobacillus murimartini. The sequence goes on from NZ_JAUSUA010000001.1 coordinate 849,599, forward strand.
CAAACGTATATTGATATCCTTTCACTATTATTTCAGGAATCCAAGCCACCATGAAAATAGTTACAATAGAAAGGATAAACTTACGTTTTGATAAGGAGCGAACATAGATAAACATTATAATGATAAAGACAAATAAGTAGAACAGCTCACTTCCATAATTCAGATGAAAACTTAATACACCATAAGAATTTGTACCTAATGGAGACATATTTGGAAAAGGGGTTCTTAAAACCATGAAGATAAGGAACAGTATGATTGAGGCTGAAAATAACCACTTGTTTTTAATCATTAATCTCCCTCCATTTTTTGTATTATTATCAAACATACCACAGTTTCTTTTCGATCATGAAACAATAAGTAAAAAGCTTGAAAAACCATGTTTGGTTTTTCAAGCTTTTGAGGAGTCATTTAATTACAAGCAATTTACATTTTCATTCAAAAACATCTACATCTTATCCTTTAACCTTATAAAGTGCCCACGCCATTGAGCTGCTAATGCATCCACTTCCAATAGCTGATCAATTTGAGATGGGTCTTTGACCTGCTGAAAGAAAAGTTGATTAGCAGTATGGACAGACATTTGCCTAGGATCTCTTTCCACTAGAGTTATGGAAGAGTCCCCTCTAATGATTCCTTCCTTTAGAACTTTTGCGAAATAACCTGTATACCCTGTTTCCATTATTCGTTTAAAAAGCCCCTTTGACTCTGTTCGACGGTCAATGGTGATGCAGGGAACTCGGCCTTGAGTAATAGTCACTACAGCCTCCCCAATTTGATAGACATCTCCAATACACACATCTTTCTCAAGCATTCCTTTGACCACAAGATTCTCTCCAAAGGCTGAATCTGAAAGTGTTGTATTGAATTCCTCATTCCAGTCCTCATAGTGTTCATGCGGATAGAAACAAACAGCTCTCTCTTCGCCACCGTGATTTTTTAAGTCTGCTACCTTATCACCTTCAAAGCCAGATTTCCGAAGCATTACAGACTGAGTCTGTTTTTTACGAATGGCTGTTTTCATTTGTTTGTTATGGTTATATGTCATCACCTCAGGCTCACCAACAGCTAGATAACTTATCGAGAATTGATTCATATGTACTCCTTATATTCTTATTTTTTTCAGTTTATCATATGTAGCCCTTGCATTTAATCTATGTTTAAACAAATGAAAACCTATCTAGAATATACGATAACAAAAAAAGTAATTAACACAAGAAATAGAAATCACTAAATTTAGTTTACATAATTATATTATTGAACACCTTTAAAAAAAGGATCGCAATGAATAAACAGCGATCCTTTTTTCTATCTAAAGTACTTTACTTAAAAAAGCCTGTGTTCTTTCATGTTTAGGATGATCAAAAAGATCCGTTGGCGAACCTTCTTCAACAATTCTTCCATCATCCATAAAGAAGACTCGATCTCCTACTTCTTTGGCAAAACCCATTTCATGAGTCACCACTACCATTGTCATACCTTCCTTAGCTAGATCCTTCATCACCTCAAGTACATCACCTACTAATTCTGGATCTAGTGCAGATGTAGGTTCATCAAACAGCATAATTTTTGGATTCATTGCAAGAGCTCTTGCAATAGCAACTCGCTGCTTTTGTCCGCCTGAAAGGCTAGATGGATAGACAGACTCTTTATCAGAAAGACCTACTTTGGATAAAAGCTGTCTCGCTTTTTCTTGCGCTTCTTTTTTTTCTGTTTTACGAATAATATGTGGAGCCATCATAATATTCTCAAGTACCGTTTTGTGTGGGAATAAATTAAAATGCTGAAAGACCATTCCTACATTGGTACGAAGCTCATTAATATTAGTTGTTGAGTCCGTCAAATTGATTCCTTCAATATAAACATCACCCTCAGTAATGTCTTCTAATACATTTAAACATCGTAAAAATGTGCTTTTTCCAGATCCAGATGGTCCGATCACACACACAACCTCTTTTTCTGAAACGGATGTTGTAATGCCTTTTAGTACCTCATTTGGACCAAATGACTTATGTAAATTCTGAACATCAATCATTTTTGTCATGATCGCTCTAATCTCCTTTCTACTCTACGCAATAAGAGAGATATTGGGATGGTTATCATCAAATACATGACACAAACAATAAGATACACATCAAAATAGATGACATTTGAGCTTGCCACCTGTCTACCTTGGTACATTAATTCCCCGACCGCGATAGCAGAAAGTAGAGAAGTATCTTTTAAACTAATGACAAATTGATTTCCAAATGGTGGTATCATTAATTTTAACGCTTGTGGCCAGATGATATAGCGCATCGTTTGACTCGAATTGAACCCAAGTGATCGTCCTGCTTCCATTTGCCCTTTATCAACAGACTCAATTCCACCTCTTACAATTTCGGCAATATAAGCACCTGAGTTTAACGCAATAATGATATTAGCTGTTAGCATTTTATCAAGATTAATACCTAATAGCTGAGGCAAACCAAAATGAAGAAAGAATATCTGTGCAAGCATTGGTGTCCCTCGTACTAATTCTATGTAAATAGATGCGATACCATATAAAATTTTACTCTTTGATGTACGCATCAGACCAAAAATTGTTCCAATTACACAACCAAGTGATATACCTACAACAGTAATTATAAGCGTGTATTTTAAGCCTTCAAGTAGATATGGCATGGCAATCTGAATCGATTCTAACAATGAACATTTCTCCTTCCTGTAACACTGACGACTTTTCTATATTTAATAGAAAAGTCGTCTGCCTATTTATTCAGATTCCCCAAACCATTTTTCATAGAGCTCATCAAATCGTCCATTTTCTTTTAATGTCGTTAATGCTTCATCAACAACATCTCTTAGCTCTGAATCCTTAGGAAAAGCAATTCCGTAATCTTCCCCTGTTAATCGTTCACCGACACGAACAATTTCACCATTAGCATCAGATTGGCTATAGAACTCAACATTTGGTACATCATAAAGAACAGCCTCGACATGACCTTGAAGTAATGCTTGATAGGCTTCTGTTATCTCAGGATAAGCTTCAATATCAGCGTCTGTATTATCCTCAAGGTAGGATTGACTAGTAGATGAAGATCGAGTTGATACGGAAGTGGACTCAGTCAAATCATCTATTGATTCAATATCTTCGTTTCCTTCCAATACAGCAAGAGTTAATCCCGCTTCATAATAGGGCTGTGAAAAATCAATATTTTCTGCCCGGTCTTCCGTTATTGTAATTCCAGCAATACCTAAATCATACCGACTTGTTTCCATACCAGCTAAAATACCTGAAAATTCCATTTGTTCGAACTCTACTTCAAAGTTCGCTTCTTCAGCAATTAGTTCTACAAGCTCAATATCAAAACCAACTAATTCTCCGTCCTCAATAAATTCAAATGGAACGTAGCTATTGTCTGTTGCTACTGTGTATGTATCTCCTTCGTTAAATGATCCTGTCGAGCTACAACCTGCCATTAATCCAATTGAAACCGTAACCACCGTACAAATTCCCCACTTCGTTTTCATCAAATTCCCCCAAGTCTAACTATTTTATTTTTTCTAAATATGAAAACTATACACACTGTTTATTCCTTTATTATTCATAATTTAAACATGTTTTTTCTTTTTATTTCATATTCTCCTCATTTATTCTTCTTTTTTGACCTAATCTTTAGAAAAGCTTGATAAATATCATCCTTTTTTTATGCTATCTTATTAATCATAAAGCAATTATTCGCATAGTTATCTTACAAGATTGTCATGTATCTGAAAGCTAAATGGATTCTAGTTTTTTGAAACGTAAGGTATATTATCAGTAGTTTCGCATACGATTTTTACACGTCATTCATTTGATCGTCCGCTAAAGGGGTTTTTATGATGAGAATTGCTCTGTTCACTGACACATATTATCCTCAAATTAATGGAGTCGCGACGTCCATCATGATATTGGAGAAATATCTCGCGAAACGCGGGCATGAGGTGTTCATCTTTACCTCCTCAGATAGTCAAGCAGATTTACTTAAAGAAAGCGGGAAGGTCTTTCGCTTTCGGAGTTTAGGCGCTATTTTTGTACCTGAACGTCGATTAGCTATTGCTGGTTTATATCGTGCTTCTCATCTAATCGAAGAGCTTGGTATTGATGTGATACACACACATACAGAATTCTCTATGGGTTTTATGGGAAAACTCTTAGCTAAGAAGTATCATTTGCCTTGTATTCATACGTATCACACGATGTATAAGGATTATCTTCACTACATTGCTAAAGGCAAATTGATCACCCCTTCTATGGTCGGGGCATTCTCCCGTTTATTTTGTAAACGAACGTTTGCCGTCATTGCGCCTACTGAAAAAGTAAAAAAGCAACTTGAAACGTATCAGATAAATGAACAAATACGCACCATTCCAACTGGCATTGATTTTGAACGATTCAGGCGTCGGTTTAATTATTCTGAGGTGAATCAGACCATAAGAAGTCAACTCGGCATTAATCAATCAGATAAAGTATTATTGAGCGTTGGTCGTATTGCCATTGAAAAAAATATGCGTGCGATTATTCTTGCCATGCCTGAATTAGTAAAAAAACAACCACACGTAAAATTGGTGATGGTTGGAGATGGCCCCGCAAAAAAAGAGCTCGTCGCTCTAACAAAACAGTTAAATCTTACTTCAAACATTCTGTTTACAGGGGCTGTCAGATGGGATGATATTCATATGTATTATCATATGGCTGACATTTTTGTAAGTGCCTCTACTTCCGAAACACAGGGATTAACCTATATCGAAGCAATCGCATCAAATCTTTTGGTCGTTGCGAAGGATGATATTTGTATAAAAGATATGCTTATTCATAAAAAAACGGGCTTTCTTTTTCAAGAAGATCATCAACTGGCTACATTGCTTGATCAGATCATGACAAAAACAAGTGAGATTTCTTTAATTAAAAAGCAAGCAAGGCGTCAAATAGAACACTTATCTGCCACTCATTTTGCTAACCATATTGAACAATTGTATTCAGAAGCTGTACAAATATATAGTCCCCAACCTTCACGAATGTTCTCCTAACATATACGTGAATGAGTCAGAAAGTGAGAGTCTCATGATACGATTAGCGATGTTCTCTTCTGCAGAGAAAATAAAAGGTCAAGGAGTTGCTTCTGCTTATCGAGAGTTACTCAACTTACTTGCCCAATACCCACTGACTTATCAAATGAGCGTCAACAAATGGGACTCTGCTGATATTTCACATTACCACACTGTGGATCTTCATTTTTATCTATCTAGTTTCTCGAAAAAAAGAGGAATAAAAGTGGGGTATGTTCATTTCTTACCAGAAACGATTGACGATAGTTTGGAGCTTCCAAGTTTATTTCGAACGTTTTTTTATCGTTATTTGATTTCCTTTTATAATCGTATGGATCAACTGGTTGTAGTCAATCCTTCGTTCATCTCCAAGTTAACGGCACATGGCATTGATTCAGAAAAAATACATTACATCCCAAACTTTGTTTCTGGACAAACCTTTTATCAGATGGATTCCTTAACCCGAAAACAAATCAAAGATGAGCATAATCTTAATAGTCATGCCTTCACTGTAATAGGTGCTGGACAAATTCAACATCGAAAAGGCGTGTTGGACTTTATTGAGGTTGCAAAACGACTTCCAGATGTGCAGTTTGTATGGGTTGGTGGCTTTTCATTCGGAAAAATTACGTCTGGCTATAAGGAATTAAAAGATATTGTGGACAATCCTCCCTCTAACGTTCGTTTTACAGGGATTGTCGATCGAGACCAGATGAACACATACTTTAATATGGCTGACCTAATGTTTCTGCCTTCCTTTCATGAGCTTTTTCCGATGACGATCCTAGAAGCGATGAGCTGCGGATGTCCAATTTTGTTACGAGATCTAGAGTTGTATGAAGATATTCTCTTTGATTATTATGTCAAAGAAAACTCTATAGATGGATTTGTGGATCAAGTTAAAAGGCTGAAGGAAGATAAAAGCTACTATCAAACAGCCAGTCAAAGCGCACAACGAGGAGCCTCTCATTACTCAGAAGAGCGATTAACTGACTTGTGGAATACGTTTTATCACTCGTTGCATGGAGCCAATCAGGTTTCACACATATGAAGAAGTCGACACGTACGCATCTCTTAAATATTTTGTTCATCTTACTCATCAGTGGAGGATTTATCGCTATAGCTTTTCGTGATGTGGATTGGGTATCCTTTCAACAAGGATTACTTAATATACACTATGTATGGTTATTGAGTGGTGGTGTAGCGATGGTGATGTATTGGCTGATAGAATCGCTCGTGCTCCATCGTATGATCAACTCTCAAACGACTGGACTTCATTTTGGTTCATCCTTTAAAATTACAATGGTTGGGCAACTATTTAATATCATCACCCCTTCTTCTACTGGTGGACAACCTGCTCAACTATATATGCTACATAAAAGGGGGATGGATCTGGGCATAGCAAGTTCTGTTCTCATCCTGAAGTTCATTCTATTTCAAACGATGCTAGTCATTCTTTTTATTGGCATGTTTGCCTTTGGTTATCGTGATTTGGCTGCTAGTGTTCCAAATATGAAGTACTTTGTGATGTTTGGTTTCACTATAAATGTTGCTGTTATTGCGGTACTTCTTTTAGTTTGTTTTAGTAAACCAACCGTATTTGCCTTGATTCATTTTTTACTCAAGCCCGTATCCCTTTTCAAAAAGAACAACTACATACGTTGGAAAGAAAAACTAATGACAAAAGTGGAAGCATTCCATGCCGAAAGTAGACGGTTAATTCATCATAAAAGCTTGTTAGCAAGTTGTTCTTTTTTATCTGCTTTACAGCTACTATTCTTTTTCTCCGTTCCATACTTTGTATTCTTAAGTCTTGGATATAGCCAATTAAACATTTTAACCGTCATGTCCTTTCACGCCTTTATTATGATGTTCTCATCCTTAATCCCTACTCCAGGAGGAAGCGGGGCTGGAGAATATAGCTTCACGCTTTTATTTGGATCGATGGTGATTCAGACAGATCTACTTGTCGGGTTGATTCTTTGGCGTGTTCTCACTGCGTACAGCTGTGTATTAATAGGACTGTTAGTTATGGTAATCAAACCAAGCAGACAAAATACAAATCCCCACCCAGAAGTGTCCTAACGTTGGATGCTTCTTTTTAATTAGGTCTAATTGATGTCCTGCTTTCATAGGTATGCTTGAAGTCTGTTTATAAAGGAGACTGCTTATGATTCGCATTAACGGTCAGCTCATTCAAGGCAATCAATTGGATGCATTATCAGTTTCAAATAAACAACGGCCTATCTTAAAAAGTATGGCGGGAAATCAAACGGTTTATGACTTTTATACACAAGATGAATTGTTATTTGAACTCACCGTTCGCGCTAATACCACACAGGCTTCTTATGACCTGCTTCAAAGTGGTGTAGGCTTTGCAGACTTTGATCATTCCACTTGTAATCAAGCCATATGGACGCTAACAAGAGAAGGTGGTTTTCTGTTAAAGTCATCCGTCACCCCACAACGCGGTATTGACGATATCTTTAGGAATGGTAACCTCTATTCGTTTGAATGTGCGGTGGCTATTATCATTATTTTTTACAAGGCGACACTTGATTCGATTGGTGCCGCTTCTTTTAATCAATTATTTAGAGGGTTATATTTATTTTCTTGGCGCTATGATGAGGATTTACACTTAATTAGTCATTCTGGGTCAGAGTTCTTACCAGGTGATTGTGTTTATTTTAATAATCCTGAATTCAATCCAGAAACACCTGAATGGCGCGGAGAAAATACGATTGTCATGGAATATGACCTGTACTTTGGTCATGGCATTGGTATTGCTCCTGGAGCAGACATCATCAAATCCTTAAATGAACAAAGAAGGCCAGGCGCAAGGCTCTCTGCTTATCTTGAGAATCGAATTACACATCCTGAATATCGATATTTACGCAACTAACCCTCTATCATAAACCAATAAAAATAAGGACTTTTTCTTTAGCCCACATCTCTGGCTTGTAGAAAAGTCCTTTTTACAATTACTATACTCGAATAAGCTCAATCAAGTAGAGACGCTCTTCCTGATCTAACCAAAACCGAATTTCCGCGTGCCGATCTTGGTAACTAATATACGTCTCTCCAGTATCCGTTGTTTTCCCATAATAATTCCGTCCATATTTTATAATAATATCGCTTTTGTCAGCCCCAACTGAGATTCCTTCACTCGTCTTACTATCTGAATCCACGGTGGAGACATAAATAATCTTATTGGTTTCATTTAAAGCGAACGTAACATCATAATAGGTAAACAAATTCTTAAACTGTTTCGTTCCTTCTGGTATCACTTTAATATTTGAAGGATCTAGATCTCCTACTTCACTATCTAGATACACCTCGTCAATCTGTTCATAAGACATATCTCGATTAAGTTCTTTGGATTCAACCACTAATGATCGAAGCACAGCTGCTCCAATTAGACAACAGACAACAATGCCTATAACTAACAGCCCTTTTTTCAAATAATCACTCCAACACTTTTGTCCTACTGTCATAGTGAAGGAAGAATCTAAAGAAACTCTAAATTCTATATCAAGATTTTGTGAACATATTAAGTATAAATAGTTTACTTGGTGGTTTCTTCAATTATAGTAAGGAAGTACAAGTTTCTAATGTGTTATCAACGGCTTAGCTTAGTGGGAGTGAATAACATGCATGAGTTAAAGCAAACCTTACAACATGAACCAAAGGTCTCCGATGAATTAATTAAAAAGATGCTCCAACATGTAGGTTCCACCGATGCAGAATTACGTGATCAGTTAATTTATTCTCAACTTGCAACGTGGATCGCTACAGATCAATTAACACATACTCATTACAAGCTGATCATCGAAAATAGCTTAATTAAGGCAACAGAATATTTGGGCTCAGTTGATTCTGATACTATTTTTCACGGTCTTTCTCTCTTTTATTAAGTGCCTCCTGTGTCACCTATTATGCTGAATTATCTAAAGAAGATTTTAATCGACTCTTACATACAGCGAGTAATTATCTACAAAACGAACGAGATCTAAGAGGATATGTTGATGGAAAAGGATGGGCTCATGGCATAGCTCATTGTGCGGACTTGGTGGACGCAGTAGTGTCTCACCACTATTATGAACCTAGATCGATTCAAGCCACATTATATAGCCTACAATCTCCACTTTTTAGTGAAACTGTTTATATAGATGATGAATGCGAGAGATTAGCTGCCCCGGTCACTACATTAATTAATCGCTTTTCTGAAGATGTGACTCCTTTTGTCATATGGTTGACCGGCTTTCCAAGCTCTCTGCTTGAATTAAAAAAACAAAACACTTCAAACCAAAACCTACTGTATTACCGTTCTCGAACAAATACTATTCATTTTCTCACGGCCATCTATTTTAATTTAAAGCAATTGGAATCGGCACAACCAAGTACAACAGACCTTATTAAAGTGATGAATCATGTCATACAATCCATTAGAAAGTAGTTATGTTTTCAGTAGTTAAGGGAAATATAATGAAAAGGTTTGTATACACTGGGGGTCTTTATATGTTCTTTGTTGTGTTCATCATTACTATCTTACTTTCAACGATGATGTTTGTACTACAAAAGAAATGGACGGTGCTTGTCTCTGTTTTTGATATTGTAGCGCTGCTTTGTCTGCTTGTCTTTAGTAGCATTACAGCGACAGCTATTTATGAAATTCTCGCGGATAACACCGTATTTATGACCAACATTCATGCTCTCTTCTTAAATGGCTACTTTCTCGTATCAGGTGGTTATGTAATACTTTACTCAATCTATAAGCTCATTAAACAGATTGTTAAAGTTGAACCACAAAAAAATCGGCAAGTCTAAACTCGCCGATTCAAAACTTAACTAAAGATGTTTATAAACAACGTAATGACGACTGGGTTAAAGATGTTGATGAATACGACTGTAATAACCGGTAAGACAAACCATGCATTGGGTGCTGGTCCGTGTTTCTCAATAACCGCTTCCATATTAGCAATCGCGTTTGGTGTTTGTCCAATACCTACACCACAATGTCCAGCTGCCATAACGGCTGCCTCATAATCTTTACCCATTGCTCTAAATGTTACAAAGTAAGCAAAGACCATCACAACTAGGGCCTGGGCAACTAAGATTGCAAACATCGGACCTGCTAGGGCAATTAGCTTCCAGAACTCAAGAGACATAAGCGCCATTGAAAGGAATAATGTCACAGAAACATTGCTGATGACATCAATCTCGTTCATCTTGTCCTGTGTAAGCTGTTTGTCAAATACATTCCGAACGATAGCTCCAGCAAATAAACACCCTACGTAATAAGGGAATGTTAATCCTGTTAGATTCAGCAAGTATGAGATTAATGAACCAGCAGCTGCTGCAAGTAAAACAATCATCACACTGTTTAAGACACTAACTCCTACAATGTTTGTTACTTTTTTCTCTTCCTCTTGTATAACTTGACCATTTGCTACGTGTGAACTTTTTAGCTTATTCTTATCAATTAGTCGTTTGGCTACTGGTCCACCAATTAAACAACCAACAAGTAGTCCGAATGTAGCCCCAGCTATACCAACGGCCGTTCCATTATCTGCACCAAGTGCTTCTAAAGTAGGTCCGAAAGCAGCGGCTGAGCCAATCCCACCTGACATGGAAATAGAGCCCATTGCCACACCAAGTAAGTTATTTATTCCAAATAGTTCAGATAGTGCTACACCAACTAGGTTCTGAATAAATAAGAATATGACTGAAATGACTGCTAGTATAGCGCCTAGTTTTCCGCTTCGCTTAATTAAAGCAACACTTACTGAAAATCCGATACAAGTGAAAAACAAATTCATAAAGAAATCTTGTAAGGTTGTATCTAACAAAAGAGTGACCAATCCCGTTTGATAGCCTAAAAAGGTTAATACGCTAAATAGCAACCCTCCAATGACTGGCGCAGGAATGAAATACGTTCTAAAAAAGGCCACTTTACTTTTGATCCATCGCCCAACTATAAACACAATAACGGCTAATCCAACTGTTTGGATAATATCTAATGAAATCTCCATGTGATTTCCCCCTTGTTCCTCTTAAAAAAACTATCAAAATGTCCGTATTCTTAACGAGTTACTTTTTGGATTCGACAAACTCGCATCCTTTTTCTTTTAGCTTCTCGTCAACCCATGATCGATTCCACGTTCCATTTTGAATGGATTCCATCATGGCTTTCTCTGTTTGAATAACGGCTTTTGCTTTTTCAAGAACAACAGGAGCATCTTCAGATTGAATTACAACAACTCCATCCCCATCACCTACAATGATGTCCCCTGGATGTATTGTCACTCCACCACATGAAATAGGCACATTAATTTCGCCAGGTCCATCTTTGTATGGACCTGCTGGACTTACACCTGCAGCGTAAACAGGGATTGTCATCTCTGCGATATCATCCGCATCACGAATGGCACCATCTACGATAAATCCAGCAATGTTTCGATTATTCGCCCATGTAATCATCATCTCGCCTAATAGTGCATTACTTAATTCTCCACCACCATCAACAACGATGACATCACCAGGTTCTGCCATGTCAATGGCTTTATTCAACAATAAGTTATCCCCTGCTCTAGCTTTCACAGTGAAAGCGGAACCTAAAAGTGGCACACGATTATATGGACGAATTCTAGAATTCATACAGAATGTACGATTGATTCCATCTCCGATATTTGCTGCCGGAATACCAGCAAATGATTGAATTAGTTCTTTAGATGGTCGATTAGTTAATTGATTGATACGAAACCCAACGTTAGTCATTAGATAAATCCCCTTTATTTTGTAATTCATGATAGTTGTAACGGGTACGTGCTTCATCTAATCTCATGCCTTTTTCTATCGATTGACGAATGAGATCTTCATTTTTTTTAATTTCAAGTGCAGCAGCTACTACCTCTGCTTCTTTCTCCACTGGAATCACTACAACGCCATCACTATCACCTACAATGATGTCACCTGGACAAACTTTTACATCTGAGATATATACGGGTTCATTGATCTGCTGAACCTGTACCCTTCCTTTTCCTGTACGCATATACGCACCTTTACTAAATATAGGATAGTCTAGCGCAAGGCTTTGAGAAGAATCACGGTTCACCCCATCAATGACGGTTCCAGCAATGTTTGTTCGTTTTGCGACACTTGTTAATATGTCGCCCCATACCGTACAATCCATTCGTCCTTCGTTTGCAAGCACAATGACTTCGCCAGGCTCTACATCATCAATATAGTCACCTACTGTACCGCTTTCATTTTCCTGCTTTATATATTGAACGGTAAACGCTCTTCCTACGATCTTGTGTGTATGATTTTTAGATTGAATACCGAAACATTGACCGTTAATCTCAAGTTTGTCCAAAGCATCCGATATCGTTGAAGTATCTAGCTGTTTTAGTAGCTGCATGGTTTCACTCAACTCGAATTCTCCTTTCTGAAACATTTGATAACCCTTACATCATCTATTGTACACTCATTGTATTCATATTGTCGACAATAATATCTAAAAATTTAGCTTGATGACATTTTATCTTTTTAAATATTTATTCGCTTTGATGCTTCTAACGTACTTTTCTTCACGTTCTCTAAGTGTTTTATTAAGCTTTCTTCAGCAGATGTAACGTCCTTCTTCTTAATAAAAGAAATAATTTCAAGGTGCTCTTTCTTTGAAAAAGATAACCGATTTGTGTCAAAAGCAGCCACTCTTCTAAATCGTTCAATTTGTACACTCAACATCATCAAAAACTGCTTTAACCTTCGATTTCCTGCTCGATCCATAATTAGCTGATGCAGACTAGTATCCGCTTCATGAAGATCTTCTTTTGAACTATCCTCATCTAGAGAAGTAAACATGTCTTCTAATCTGTCTAATTCTTGAGGATCAATTTTTTCGATTGCCTGCTGCAAGGCAAATACTTCTAACATGATTCTTAGACTAAATATTTCTTCTACATCTGATGCAGATATATTTGTGACAAAAGCCCCTTTTGATGGATAATGGTAGACTAATCCATCCGACTCAAGTTCTTTGAGTGCTTCTCGTACAGGTGTTCTGCTCGTTTGTAGCTCTTTAGAAATGTCCATTTCGATGAGTGGTGAACCAGACGTTAATTTATTTGATAGGATAAGTTCTAATAAATGCTCGTATACTTGCTTTTTTCGACTCATATAACCCCTCTATTCACACCAATATCTATGTCGACAGACTGTCGATTATTAAATTTTACCATATGCTATGTCAGCGTCAACATGTGATCTTTCTTATTTCCTTTCACACCACGTTGTATTGTTGTTTTTGTATACAGTTGATATGCTCATAAGAGAATGGTTTCAACACCCCTTTTTTTCTTATAGAAAGAAGTGACCTTTATGTTCAAGCTCCCCTCTTTAAAATCTTTGAATAAATACGGTTGGCGTGCGACCCTTTTAATTGTTACTGAGTTCTTCCTAACATTTAGTTTCTTTCTGTTTGTGCCGTTTATCTCTTTGTATGTGACAGGAGAATTGGGCTATTCGCTCACATTTGCAGGTGCTTTACTGGCATTACGGTTAGTTGGCCAACAGGGCTTTATGATGTTTGGCGGGTATTTCGGTGATAAATTCGGATACAAACGAATGATGTTTATTGGGTTTTTATGTAGAGGTATTGGCTTTGCAGGTATCGGACTGGTTGAATCTTATGGATTTTTACTCATCATGGGGCTTATTGGTGGGCTTGGCGGCGCCTTATTTAGTCCAGCTCTTAAATCATTACTAATTTATAATCAACCTAAAAAATACCACAGAGACCTTTTTTCTTATATTAATATGACAGGAAACGCTGGTACGATTCTTGGACCACTAGTAGGCCTGTTATTTTCAGTACAGCAATTCCCCATGCTTAGTTTAATTTCTGGGCTTATGTTTGCATTGATCGGTATCATCTTACTTCTCTTACCTATTAAACAAAAAATGGCTGATCAAAACGTATCGTTTCGTTCTGGAATTAAGCAAATTACTTCAAATCATTCACTACTGTTTATTATTGGGCTTATGATTCCCTTTCACTTTATCCACCAGCAGTTATTTCTCACGTATCCGATTATCGCCACAGAACTAACTGGTAGCTCAGGGTGGATGTTTACGTTAATCACAATCCTTGTCATTGTAGGACAAATGTCTATAACAAAACACACGAAACAACTCTCTACTTCATTTTTAGTAACGCGGGGTTACTTTATTCTATCGATCACATTTTTACCATTATTTCTTTTTGAACATCCTATAACTCTTGTACTCTCTTTAGTTGGCATTGCATTTGCAGTTATGCTCATTCAGCCAACCTTCCATTCGTATATTGTTGGCCACGCAACTTCAGCTACACTTGGCATTTATCTTGGATTTTCAAATCTTGCTATGGCCATTGGTGGAGCCTTTGGAAACCTTTTTGGTGGGAGTTTGTATGATTTACTCTCAGAACAAAATCAAAGTAAATTTTATTGGTTGTTACTGGCACTGCTTTGTATTGTTGCCTGTTTATTTGGACATAAGCAACAATCAAGAGAAGCTGCGGCATCAGATTGAATCAGCTTTAAAGCGCTTTATTTGGTAAATCCATATCATTTGATGAGGATTTGTGCGACAATAAGGGGACAGCTACTCAAAGCTGTAAGAGGAGTTGATCCGTTTGTACAGAATTATACGTACACAAAACGGTGAAACGAAAACTTTAAAGGCCTCAAACAGTCATTTGGATAAATCCTTTTCAGAATTCGTTGATGCAGAATTGCTAACAAAGAAACTTAACCAGCACTCTCGTCGCGGTTATTCTTGGTCTGTAGAACCTAATAATAATACAAAGAGCAAATAGGTGACTGCCTATTCGCTCTTTTTTTGTTCCACTCCTTTTGGCATCGTCGTTCTTAAATTATTTTATAAAGCGTTGGTTGCCACGTATACTTCTCAAATCATTGACTATAAATGTGTATACTAGCATATTAGATTACAAATAATCCAACACTTATTTATGCGTAGATTTTACAAAGTTCTCGCAATGTTTTTAACTTAACATCAAGTTTGATCCACGTTAAACTTAGGACTACGTTAACACTTATACGATAAAACGTTCTGTGTTTCTTTTTAGGAAATACAATCTATTAATAGAGAAAGATTCTATTTATAAGGATGTGGCGAATGAAACGACTTTTATTTTTGGTTGTCATTGGATTGATTGCTTATGGTTCAAGATCTCTATGGTTGGATTCAGCAAAAGAAGCTCTTCCATCCTTGCCTGATACAAGTGAAATAAACCTCTCGCTTGATTCACTCACAAGCTATATTGATTCACTTTTTTCAGACGTGCAGAATCGTTCTATTCAAATAGGTGAGCAGCCTCCAAACAGAGAGCTTCCAGAACTAACAGAGCCTGAGGATCAGTTATTTTCCATTCTTAATACTGAATTAGGAGATACGAGATCGGATGTGGAAGATGAATTAGGTGAACCTAATAGATCTTCTGAAAATGAATATGGATTGGATTGGGTGACGTATCATGAGGACTATCATGACTTTGTCATGGTGGCATACGATCAAGAAGATAGAGTTAGAGGTCTTTATACTAACCAAAATCTTATTTCATCAACAAATGAAATAGCCTATGGTAGTGATCAACACTTTGTACGTGAACAACTCGGAGAACCCGAAACCTCCATGAGAAAAGGTAGATTCCAGTATGAAATGAATCAGGATGAGGAATATGATTTATTTCAAATCGATAATAGTTATGTGACCATCTTCTATGATGAGCATCAAGACACGACGGTGACAGCGATTCAAGTGATAGACTATGATCTTGAGCAAGGCAAAAATGATTTATATACTGAGCCAAGCGAGGAACTAAAAGAAGGGTTCGAATATCAATTATTTGATTTAACGAATGCCTCTCGAGTCAATCATGATTTATCGGTTCTCACATGGGATGAGGATGTAAGAGAAACTGCAAGAGATCATAGTGTAGACATGGCGGATAACGGTTATTTTGGCCATACAAATTTGGAAGGTCAATCCCCGTTTGATCGGATGCAGCAAGACGATATTCGTTTTACTACGGCAGGAGAAAATTTAGCCTATGGGCAGTTCAGCAGTATTTATGCTCATGAAGGGTTAATGAACTCCTTAGGCCACAGAGAAAATATTCTTCAAGGAGCCTTTTTACATCTTGGCGTAGGTGTAGCTTTTAACGACCAGTCACAGCCTTTTTATACAGAGAAATTTTTTAGTAATTCCTGATGAGGTTATTGTTAAAGTCAAAATGAGGTTGAGACCGAAGTGTTTTAATCACCATAAGAGCCGATCAATGACGTCATCTGACACATCATTGATCGGCTCTTTTACATAAATAAAATGAATCAATCCAGTGCTAATAAAAAAGGGTTCAGATGTTATCCGAACGAGGGTCCTCGCCTTCGCTCCCGAAAATGGGTGCACGCTTACCGCGGACAGGCATCGAACTAACAAGGCAGGTCATTTCATTTCAATAAGCCTGAAACCGAGTCGACAAATAAGCTCATGTTCGCCGCTCCAGGATAAACCTTCGCTTTCCACGGGAACGGCCTCAGCCCTTGAAGTGGAAGAGCACCCCTTCAATGTCTTCAGACTCGTTCTGTTCCGTAGGAGTCTTCAGTTTATCCTTCCGCTACTTTTCTGATCAACCAAATGAACTTTCTTTTTAGCAAGAATCGTCATTTGGGTCTGTCTATATCCTATTACTCTGGACTCTTCATCAGTATTGCTAAGAATATAACAACAGCCTTCCCTTTCCAAAACAAAGGAAATAGAAGACTGTTTTATTTTTATAGAATATCTCCTAACTAAATATTGATTATTTATAGCGGCTTCCCTGAAACCCGCCAGGTGTCGGCCCTCCATTCTCGTCCGCTTGTTTGGTAGTAAGCATTCGAATTTACTATACATAATTAAGAACATTTAGAACACCTAACAATAGCGAATCCGAGCGATATCGTTCATATTGTTCTAATGTGACCCTAAAAATTAAAGTTCGACTCAGGAGTCAAACCTGTCTCACATGCCTTCTTCATCTTCTTTTTGTTTTCATCTGATCTGTACAAATGAAATATATTCATAGTCTTTGCCTCCTAAACATTTACTCTTGCAGGTTTAAAGTGCCTAGTGCTAAAGTATTAGAATGACTTATCTACTTAGAAGGAGATGTATTATGTTAATTATTTCTATTCTTTTACTTGTATTCGGGACAGTTGGTCTCTTATTATCAACACTCATGTTCGGAGATATTGGTATTGCTACTGCCGTAGGCGCTATTACAGCTATATTAAGTGGGATTGGCTTTTTTATAGTTAATAAACGATTGCCTAAAATATAATGTTTCTTATTATCTTTTAAGTCTACCCTTAGAATTTTTTCAAGATGGGTAAAATGATTACTCTACCTCGATTTTTCCATGGTTAACCCCATTCAAACAGTATACAATTAAAATTCCAGCAAAATATATCCTTTTCGCTTTAATTTTTCCTCTTTTTTTAGTAATGTTAAATGAGAAGAGTTTATGAGGTATGCAACGAACTTAAAAAGAGGTGCTTACTGAATGGGAAACGTTAATGTAGTATTGCACGAATTTAGTATGACTGATTTTATGTATGATTTCTCAGCTTTATCCCTTACCGCTTTGGTCATCTTCGCATGTCTAAAGGTCATTAAAAAGAAATCCCTTCCTGCTAAATAATATAGGAAGGGTTTTTTGTGTGAGTAAATTAGAATATCTAGTGACAGGGGTGGGTTCATTGCGTACATTCTATTTCATTACATGTGGTTTTTTTGTCTTGCTCGCATTCATAAAAATATTTGTTTATAATAATCCACTTTACTATGTTTCTTCAATTGGCTTAGCTGTTTGTTATTTTGCTTCTGGTTTATTAGAAACCAAAAAAAGAAAACAGACTAAATCAGGTTAGGTAACGAGAAAGTACTTTGTGTTAATTTCTCAGACAGAGGAACAATAAAGAAAAAAGGGTGTTCCTCATTTGAAAATAGTTCAGTGTTCTCTCTTATTATTACTGCTAATTCTCACACCATATTCTGTAGCTCAAGCGGAGACGCAAATAATAAACCAAACCACGCATCCCTCTTTGGTAGAGCGAGCATTCCTCCGATCCCTTGGTACAAGTGTCATTCTTGACGTGATGTCTTCCCACGGAGACAAGCAACAGTATTATGGTCCAAGAATTGAGAAGGTCATTCGAGATGATACCAATGATATGTATGATATTTCCTTACGAGTTATAGGCTTTGAAGGTCCACATAATCCTCCATACACATTGATAAAGATGACCATTCGTATTCCTGGAAATGACTTTAGTTCATACACTGTTTTAGACTATACACACAACGTTATTTCTAGTAATGAAGCGAAGAAGCTTTTAAAGTTTGCTCCAGATTAATACGTATTCTTATCTAATGTAACAATACAATATAAGATGACCACCTTTTAAATACAAGATGGTTTTTCTAATTATTATTTATTGTAATCACACATGAATAAGACTCGCATATATTGAATTTAAGCATCACCAATTCACCTCATTTTTACAGTCTAAATGACATAGTTGTTATTTGCTTAATCACTGCTATTTATAATAGAAACAAAAGAAAACAGTCACTTAATTTAAGCGACTGTTAACAAACAACTTGCTATGCATGATATTTGCAGTATGCGTAGCCTGCACCTAGGATGATTAGTAGAATAAACAAAACAATAATTAATGAGTAATTATTTACGGCACCAATCACTGGAGGAGTCTCCTCGACAGGTACTTCAACTTCTGGTACTTCGACTTCTGGTGTTTCTTCTAAACTTTTTTCAAACGTTTCAACAGTTGAACTTAATTCATCTAATTTTTTCTGAAATCTAGGATCTTTCTTTGCTCGCTTTTCGTACTTCCTAATCATACTCATTATAACTGTAACCCTTCAATTCTTTTAGCTTCAAGAATTAACGTAAATCCCTCATCTTGAGTGAAATAAACTAGACCACTTTTTTTGTCATAACTCGAAAACCAAATGTCCTCATATACAGTTCCATTTTTTAAAGATAGATAGTCGATAAAATAACCTGGTAGAAGTTTTTCCAGAATGGATTCGATACCCTTTTCTTCATGTCTACGCTTATCTTCGTGATGTTCACATTTGCATTCCTTTTTGTGATCCTCCTTGTCATTTTTACAATTGTTCTCCCCACTTTTTCCATGCATGAAATTATCCCAATTCATAATAATCGCTCCTTTTTTTTAATTTTTTGTTACTCTACATACTATGAGATAAGATTGTTTATGCATGGGGGAATTTTCTGATGTAAAAACACATTTCTTAATTAATAGACAATGACCTTTTTAAATGAGTTATAATGTAATAGAAATACATTTCTCCTAAAATTCAATAAGAAGGACATAATAATGAAAAAACTCTACTTTGCCATTTGTCTACTTTTAATAAGTTTGATCTATGTGATTTCTAGAGTAACAAAAGATACGTTATATTTGTCTGATATGTCTGTTAGAGCTGATAATCCAGTAAGTCTAACATTGAACTCAATTAGCATCGATTCGGGTTTTGTGGAACCTACTATACCTGAATCGATCTATCACATTTGGATGACACCCGTTTATATTCTCGTGTTAATCGCTCTAGGCTTAACAATTTATACGTTTACAACAAAAAAAAGAAACGGATAATAGTATCCGCTTCTTTTTTTATTCATTGATTTCTTCTAGCAGCAGAATTGCCTGCTCTCTTACTTTCATCACTTTAGTATCTTCTATCTCTACCTGTTTGTCACTCTCTTCAATAACATTACAAGATATAAATGGAAGGAAGGGCGCGACACAGATGTGGATCAGCTCATTTTCATTTCCCCAAAAAAGAAAATTTTGTAGTATACTGGAATAAAACACCTATAAGGATGTGACCAGTATGAGCACGTTTAAAGAGCAAGTGGCTCCTCTCGGTAAAGTGTATTTAATCGTATATAGTAAGCACTTAGAAATACTTCAAAGTCTATTAGATTCAGATGAGAATATAATTACAATCGGAACCCAATCATCTAAAAGAAACAGGTTATTCGCCATCACCGAAAACCGCTTAATCGTTGTAACGTTTGATGGAAAAGGTAAAGAACATCAAATATTCGAGCGAGATAAAATCCAAAACATAAGAGTTAAGCCTAAAATGCTTTATTATGATGTTTCTTTTAACTTCGATGAAGATAAATATAATTTCTTTCCTGATGAAGGCCATGCTCTCTTCTCACCTATAACAGGTTCAGAAGTACATAATCAGTAAGGGGCTTCGGCTCCTTTTTTATCGTTCACCCGACAAGATTGGAGAGTGAGGTATGAGCAAATTTACGTACATTGTTTAGGACGTACGTTCTGTTTGCAGAGATAAAATAAGAGAATGTTTCCACTCCCTCTTTGGCCGTTAATACTTTCCGTCTAGATAATGTCCGACCTTCTCTAACTTGTTGTTGCTCTCCTTGCTATTAAGTTAAGACTTCCCTTTATCATCTGTCGTGAGATGCCCTTTACTTTCTTCTCTCACATAGATGCCTACCTTCTGAGGGTTATCTTCACTAGTCCAACCATTCATTACTATGTAGCCGAATTTAAGGTCCCCTCCTTTAAGAGTTAATAGAAGCCTCGACCTTCTCACTTCTTACAATCAATAACCGTACGATGCGATATACTTTTGAGGCATACATTCTTCTCGCAAACTCTCTTCTCCTTTGGGTTGGTTTTTCAGTAACTATCCCATCAAACTTGATAAAGCGCCCTGCAGACAAAATGAAAACGAAGAAGCCCGAAAAGCTTTTAAAAAAAAGGTGATTACATCAATCATGTACCCTAACCCATCACCCTTGTCACCCCCTCCCCCTAACCAACATAGGCTATTGTACTAAGTTCATGAGGGAGAGGGTTAGTTTGGTTGAGCTGACGCTGGCGCATTGGGTGTATTTGGCTGGGACGGTTTTGATTATTTTGACGATGTTGGTTCGGCAGAATGTGTTGGTTCCATCTTTATTGATGACATTTGTGGTTGGTTGGATGTATATGGGTTCGTTTGCGGAGGGGCTTCAGACGATTTTTAGTGCGAGTCTGGTGGCGGCTGCGGAGTTGTTTAATATCTTCTTAATCATTACGGTCATGACGGCGCTTTTGCATTCGTTACAGGCATTACAGGCAGATGAGCGGATGGTGCGTCCGTTTGGGTATGTAATGAAGACGGGGCATTCGTCGTTTTGGGTGTTGGCTTTGATTACGTATGGGATTTCGTTGTTTTTTTGGCCGACGCCTGCTGTTCCCCTAGTTGGAGCGATTTTGATTCCTGTTGCGATTAAGGCGGGTCTGCCACCAATGGCGACGGGTGTAGCGATTGCGATTGCTGGCCAGGGGATGGCGTTGTCATCGGATTACATGATTAAGATTGCTCCGATGCTTAGTGCAACAGCAGCTGGAGTTGAGGTGTCTTCTGTGGCTGATAAAGCATTAGTGCTTTCGCTTATTACAGGTATAACGGCTTTGCTTCTGGCTTACGTTCGCTTGCGAAAAACTATTCGGAAGCCCTCAATCCGACATTGGCATACTTGGGCCAAAATCAATAGTACAGAGAAAGTTCGGGCGTCTCGGCTTCAGTCTGAAAAAGAAGCGACGTCGAGTCTTGTCTTTGCAATTGTTGTCCCTCTAGCTTTTTTAGCGATTGTTGCTTATATGGTGTATGCGACACTTACTGAAGGAGCATCTCTTGAGTGCGGTGCTGGTGCGGCTTTGATTGGTGGCGTAGCTGTATTATTAATGATAACAGCAAGTGTTGTGTTTAACTGGAGACAATCGTTGAATCAGGTCAGTGATCATCTAGTGGAAGGGTTCACGTTTGCTTTTCGGGCCATGGGTCCGGTTATTCCAATTGCCGGCTTTTTCTTCTTAGGAAGCGGCGAAATCTCTGCGAAAATTTTTGCTTTAGATCAAGGAGTGCAGGCGCCTTCGTTTTTATTTGAGTTGGTGGAAGCCGGTCAGCATTATATTCCGGAGAATCCATTCTTTGCAGGGTTTGGGCTTCTCATTGTAGGCATGGTCACTGGACTCGATGGGTCAGGCTTCTCTGGACTGCCTTTGGTTGGTGCACTATCAGGAGCCTTGGCACCAACCGTTGGTGTAGATGCTGCCACACTTGCGGCGATTGGGCAGATGGGAGCAGTTTGGGTTGGTGGCGGTACATTAATCGCCTGGTCATCCATCGTAGCTGTTGCTGGTTTTGCCAAGGTATCTGTTATTGAGCTTGTTCGACAATGTTTTATACCGGTTATTACAGGGTTAATTCTTTCTACGATTGTGGCGATTCTGTTGTTTTAGATAATGTAACAACCGTCATCTCTGGGCGGTTAAATAGTCGCTGCGGAATAACGCTGTTACCGAGTCCTCGGTTCACAATCATGGTTGTTTCATTATAATGATAGGAACCCGATGTATAATCAGGAAAAAAACCTTGGCCAGGAGCTACCAGCCCACCTATAAAAGGTAGTCGGACTTGGCCTCCATGTGCATGACCCGTAAATACTAAGTCAATTGGCCACTCTGTATACACTGAAAACCATTCAGGACGGTGAGACAATAGAATGGTAAAAACCTGTTCTTCAGAGGTGTCCTCAAAGGCAGCCTCAATGGAAGCTTCGATAGCTTTGTCTTCAGCCATTCCTGGAGAAAAATCAGGATCTGCTATCCCTAATAGATTAATAGATGCTCCACTAGACTCAAGCGAAACAGCTGCATCATTTATAACAATCGCTCCTGCTTCCACAAGTTGTGGTTCCAGTTCATCATAGTTTCCTGAATGCCACTCATGGTTGCCTGTCACATAATATACTGTCGCAACGTCTGTTAGCTTTTCAATAAGCTCGATAGCTGGTGCTGCCTGATACCTTCTACTGTCAATGATATCTCCTGTAAAAACGATGACGTCAGGCTGTGCATCTTTCACTTTACCTACTAACGGTTGTTGATCGCGTCCAAATTGTTTGTTATGTAGATCCGATAACTGAACGATACGGTACCCTTCCAATTCATCCGGGAGTGTCTCAGCTTCAATTACTAGTTCAGTCGTTTCGATCGTATTATTTTGATCATACAAAAACCAACCTACTAATAATACGACGATAAAAAATATTGTGATGATTCTGCCGCGATAGCGATACAGTGTCGTGATCATACCTATACGTCCCTTTCTTAACAAGAATGGCTTCAGTTAGTATAGTCGATCTTCGCAGAGAGAGCAATGCATGGGGATGGCTGCTTTGTTCAAACCAAAAACCTCCCATTCTGCATAAGCAGAACAGGAGGCGATTTTTTTACTTATCTTTTTTTTCTTTATCTTTATCTTTGTCTTGTTCGATCGTTCCATCTTCTAAACTTTTATCGAACAGATCCTTCGTTTCTTCTTCACCTGATTTGTTTTGATCTTTGTTCTTTTCACTCATGCAAACACTTCCTTTCTCTCTATAAGGTACTATACCCATATAGGGGAAAAGTTAAGCATTAATTTTTTTCAGCTAAAAAGTCGTGGACAAGATTAATTGGAATCGCAAGACCTACAGATTCTTCCTCACTCCTGAACCCTGGAACGGTTTTCGCATAGACAACGCCAATGACTTCACCTGACTCAGAGATAACGGGACTGCCACTATGACCTTGGAAAATACTTGCATCAATGCGAACGGCATCGTATTGCCGCTGACTTTCAATAATCCGTCCGCTGATGGCAATTTGATTATGGGTCATTGGATTGCCTACGATATAAACTGGCTCGTCACCGCCATCTGTCTCATCTTGGCTTAAGGTTAATGCCGGGTGATCTCCATCTGACTCAATCTGTATTTGTGCCAGGTCCGCTTCCTCGTCTTCATTAATTACTTCTCCTTGATACTTAACTCCCTCTGCTGTAGTAATAATAAGAGGTCCATCTCCATCGGCTACGTGATGATTAGTGAGAATCCGTCCATCTTCCTCATAAAAGAACCCTGTGCCTCTTGATTGATCTCGTTGAACCGTCACGACACTTTCTTTGTATAGTTCAATCTCAGGGTTGCCAGAGAGTTCTTCAGATTGACTGAGTAGGTCACGCCCATCTTGACCAAAATGTTGGAAAAGAAAAGCACCAGCATTTCCGATTAAAATCAGAGAAATCACAAGTGCACCAATCTTTACCCACCATTTAGGTTTTTTTTGTTTTTCATTTGGCTCAGGCAAAAAATCCTCGGCCTCTGGTTCGCCTTCCATGATCTCTTCTTTGCGGCGGTCATCCCAATCCTGATCGTGCATTACACTCACCTCTTGCTAAAAAAGACCTGAGTGAATTCAGGCCTCTTTCTCACTTTGATCTTCTTTTTTTGCAAGGTTCGTTAATTCAGCTAGTAAGATATGTTGAGGCATATGAACTAAATGTTCAATTGGCACGTTTAAATGTTCAGCTAATTTTTGTGCAGTTTCTGGTGATAATTGTAGGGGTCTCATGATTCATTCTCTCCTTTATCTAGTAAATAAAGCTCGCTTAGAATTTTCTTTACGGAGCTCGCCGTTTTAATGGCATGTAATCCTTCTCTATCTAACTGAATGGACTTCATTGCAAGATCTGGTCTCATTCCACATACAATGAGCTCTGTCCCAATAAGCGTTAATACATCACGTAGTCTATAGATTCCATCAACTACTTCATCATCAAACGTTTCTAGTCCTGAAAGATCAAGTACCAATGTTTCGGTCTTGAGCTTCACTGTCTCAGACGTAATCTGGCTAAACATTTCCGTAAATCGTTCTCCATCCACTTGTCCAATAAGTGGTAAGACAGCAAGACCATCCAATAAAGGCACAATCGGTGTTGAGATAGACCTGATTTGCTCAAGAGAATGTTTGTACTCATTCTCTGTTAATTTTTGATCCGTTATATCTTTTTGAATGCCAACAAAATAATGTTTATCTTCTTTTTCAAGATAGACCGGGTCTATTGTTAACTCATTCCAGAATGGCTTCCCGTTTTTCTTATAGTTTAGAATTTCAATGGTAATGGATTCTCGTTTTTGAATGGCCTCACGAAGTAATTGCACCGATTCAGGATCTGTGTCTTCGCCTTGTAAAAATCGACAATTGGTTTGTAACGTTTCTTCAACCGTATAACCCGTCATTGACGTGAAGCCTTTACTTACATAGATGATCTCGTTATCGGGTAGATCAGGGTCCGTAACAAGAATGCCCACTCTAGTATAATCAAGGATTTCTACTAATAATTCTGCTTGTTCAATAATCGCTTTCAATGATTAACCCTCCAATTTTCATGGACAAACGTATCTATTTCTAAAGATTAAAAGTCTCGTTCATTGCCTGTAGCATGTCTTTGAAATATAATAAGATACACTAATCGTAACTTTTTTCATAAAGACGGTCAATTTATTTACTTATTAAAGCCTGGAGGGTACAGTCATATGAAACCTATAATCACCGAAGAAGCGCAACAACAAATAAACAAATACGCGAATACAACGGTATATATACATCTAGAAACAACAAATGGAGCGTATGCGACTCACAACAATGCTGACTTCTTTTCAGCAAGTGCTTATATTAGAAATGCGAAAGTTCACATTGAACATGGTAAAATCCTCGGTGAAGGTCCGTATCGAGTAGGACTAAAAATTGATATCGGTTGGGTTTATGCTGAAGGACTTACACATGTTGAAGCTGATCAAGAAGGTCGTCTTTTATTTGCTGGGCATGGAGCTGAAGGAAAACTTGCAGTAGCCCTTCAAATTAGTCAAACACCATTTGAATAATATATTTAGAAAGATAGGAGCGGTTCTAAATGAAACAACAAAAACATGTACTCGTTATTTTCCCTCATCCAGATGATGAAGCCTTTGGCGTATCAGGTACAATTTCAGCATACCGTGCAGCAGGTACACCCGTTACTTATGCCTGCTTAACACTTGGTGAGATGGGACGAAATTTAGGCAATCCCCCTTTTGCAACAAGGGAGTCCCTACCGGAAATCAGAAAAAGTGAATTGCAACAAGCAGCTAAAGCAATGGATATTCAAGATTTGCGTATGATGGGCTTTCGTGACAAAACCATTGAATTTGAAGATGATTCAAAAATGAAACAGATGGTCTTAGATTTAATTGAGGAACTTGACCCATCCCTAGTTATTACCTTTTATCCTGGATACTCTGTTCACCCTGATCATGAAGCCACTGCTCGAGCGGTTGTTTCGGCCTTTGAAGAACTTGAAACCGATAAGCGACCTGAATTATATTGCCTCGCTTTTTCAAATGGACATGAAGATGAAGTGGGCGCGCCAGATGTGATCCATGATGTAAGTGCTTATGCTGAGCAAAAGAAAGATGCGATGCGCGCGCACTTATCCCAAACGGTTTGGATGCTTGCAGATATGGAGCCAAAATGGGAAGCAGGTGTTCAAGAAGCCTTAGCCTGGTTAAACAACGAACGATTTTGGACCTACAAATTTAATGATTAAACAGACGGGGTGTACAGATTGAATCAAGAACGTTCATTACTATTAATAGATGGATTTAACCTTTTAAGCCGGGGATATTTTGCGACCGCCTACGGGAAAGATGAAGCGGATTTGCCAAAAACGGAGGATGGTCTTTATACAAATGGCCTCCGGGTCTTTTGGCAGAAGCTTTTTCAGCTGGTGACAAAACACCAGATCACTCACTTAGCCATTGCATGGGACGTGAAACGTGAGGAAAGTATCCGTAGACTAGAGTTTCCTGATTATAAAGCGACACGCGGAGAATTACCTGAACCGCTTATTCAACAATATCAAACCTGTTTAACGTTAATAGAAGAGCTTGGAATCAAAGAATTGACGACGCCTCCTTATGAGGCCGATGATGCCATTGGCGCGATTGCTGGCATATGGGAACAAGAAGAGTCAGGACCTTGCTATATCTACAGCAATGACAAGGATTTGCTTCAACTACTGAGTCCTCAAACCTCTCAAATTATTGCAAGTAAAAAAGGCGAAGAAACCTACACACTTGAGCACTTTAGGAGTGAGTATGGCATTGAACCAAGTCAGTGGCCTGATGTAAAAGCCTTATTAGGAGATAAAAGTGACAATATCCCAGGATGTGCTGGTATCGGTCCTAAAACGGGACTGCCTTTAATTCAACACTACGGGACCATTGAAGGAATCTATGAAAATATTGATGCACTCGAACCAGAATTCACTCGCTGTTTAAAGAAACTGCACGCAGGCAAAGAAGCCACTCACGTAAGTAAGCAGCTCGCAACCATCATCTGTGAGATTGAAAGTTTAAAAGGAACACAATTTACAGAGTATGAGCTTCGTATCGATGCAGATACGGTGGCTACGGTCCTCAAGCCTTTTTCTATACGAACAAGCTTTCAGCAGCCCCTATTTTAAAAGGGCTGCTTTTTAGCGTTCAGGAACCAGCTTTTTAAATGGCTCGTATAGAAAGCAGCTTAAAAAAATAAAGAGTGGCAAAACACCTAGGATCAATTGTTTAAAGAACAATGTGTTCAGTACCATTAAAATCAAGCCAGATACTAAGGTTACATATTGCGCAAGCAAAATTGGCAGTGCAACGACCTGTTCTCTCTGACAAGAAGGACAACGCACAGTTCGGTTCAGGATACCTTTAAATAATACCTTTCGATAAGGAACTACTATATGACAATGTACACACTCTCGATTAGATGTGCTCAATTAAACTCCCCCAATATGTGTTTCAAATCCAATTATAGCAAACTACTTGATTTCAGTCCTGTAGTCTTTTATAATACTAAAATTGTGAGCGGATTATTTTGTAAGGGAGTGATTGGGTGCCTGCACTGGAACACCGGACGAAAGAGGCAGAATATGTTTGGCCTGAGCAGACAATCAGCGAAAGTGATTATGAACTGATTCGGATGCAACAGAACCTAAAAGAAATTGCCAAAGATCATAAGGTGCTCGGAATTGAGCAGACAAAAGAAGAAAAATGGGTGATTGTGTCTCAAATAGATGATGGTCATACTTGTCAAATTATGATTAATACCTGCACAACTTCCTATCAAGGACATTGGGAATTTGCGATTCAAGCAGAGTATTATGACTCCTATTCTCTTCACATAGATGATATCAAAGGAGAGGAAAATAGAGGATTTGGCAGCATCTGCATGCAGTACCTAAAAGAGCATGCAACCCGCCAAAACATTCAAAACATCACAGGGGACCTAGCCAAACGAGATTGGCAACATCTGGATAGACTCATCTATTTTTATAGAAAGCATGAATTTGAGATTGACGTTAATCACGATCAATACTGCGGTTCTGTCGTAACAACCGTTTAACAAGAAAAAGAAGGGTGCTCCTTCTTTTTTATTTATGTATATGGATTGAGATACATCTCTAAACATTGAGGCTACTTCGCTGGTTAATCCGTCTCTTCTTATGTAAGATTCATGTTCCCACTCGTTAGACTCCCTCTTTGCATATTAGATTCAGCTTTTACCACGTTACCCCTTCTCTTCACACGTTAGATTCAGCTTTTCCCACGTTACTCCTTCTCTTCACACGTTAGACTCAGCTTTTCCCACGTTACTCTTTCTCTTCGCACGTTAGATTCAGTTTTTCCCACGTTACCCCTTCTCTTCGCACGTTAGATTCAGCTTTTCCCACGTTACTCTTTCTCTTCGCACGTTAGATTCAGTTTTTCCCACGTTACCTCTTCTCTTCGCACGTTAGATTCAGCTTTTCCCACGTTACCCCTTTTCTTCGCACGTTAGATTCAGTTTTTCCCACGTTACCCCTTCTCTTCGCACGTTAGATTCAGCTTTTCCCACGTTACTCCTTCTCTTCGCACGTTAGATACAGAATTCCGCTCATTAGACCTTATCTTCACTCGTTAGCCCCCGCTTTCCCCTCGCCACCGCCCACATCTCTAAAAAGCTATTGCCGTTGCGAACATACCTGCTAGGACGACCATACTTGTTATCATTAACCATCTTTCTTCCTTTGTTTGTCTGCTTCCATTCATTATGCATACCCCTTGTCCACTTGGTTTTTACCAAGATACGCGGGGGATGGTGAATTCAGAACAATTTTTTTGAGATGAATGAAGCATAAAATGGAAGGCGATGGAAAACCTATCCTACATACTATTTTTTACTTTGGGGGTTGGATGACGTGGATTGGTTTAGGATGGTACAGCATTTTTGTTCGATCATGGCTTTTGTTTGTTTGATTTTAGTGTATGTGAAAATGGCACGTGAGTCTCGAAAGAAACATGCACATAAAAAAGACAGCTAAATAGCTGTCTTTTGGTGTTATTATAAAGCTTTTTCAATGCTTTCTTGTGTAATGTTCCAATGGGATTCTGTCCATTTTACTTCTCCGTTTTGAAGTAAAAAGATTTGTGGGGATTTGTGTACGACTGCCAGATCTTCAGCAATTTGATTTGATACAGGACGTGATTCAATCACTTTTACAAAAGCAGTTGTTAGTTGTTGTCCTTTTTCTGTTTCTATAAACGCCTGGAATTGCTTATAGGCATCTGCACTGATTGGGCACGATGTACTATGTTTAAATAGTAAAACTGGTTTTTCTGAAGTGGCTGATTCGTGAAGTTCTTTCCACTCTTGTTCGGTTGTTAGCTCTTGTAATTCTGCCATAAAGACCGCCTCCTTAAGTATGTATCGTTGACTATACCGTTTTCCTATCAAAGATTCAATCAATCGGCTTACTTAGTCTGTATAATACATTAAAGCAATCGCACCTGGGCCTGTATGAGTGCTAATAATAGGCGATGTGATATTGATCGCATGAGGAAAATTCCCTGCGATTGATTTTAAAGAATCCAACAATCGATGAGCAAGGCCCTCCGCCTCGATATGGCTGATGCTTACTTTCTTGACTGATTTGCCTTTTGTCGCCTTGGCAAAACCGTCCGTTAAATATTCAATGACCTGTTTATGGGTCCTCATATTTTTGATTGGTGTATACTCTCCATTATCCAGAGAGGCAAGTGGCTTTACCTTAAGCAATGAACCAAGTAAGGCTTTCCCTTTACCAATACGTCCACCCTTCACAAGATAATCAAGAGTATCGACCATAATGAAGAGATGAGATTGATCTCTCACTTCTTGCATACGAGTAAGGATCGCTCCCATTGTCGCTCCATCCTTCGCCATTTGAGCTGCTTCTTCGACTTGGAAGGCAAGAGCTCCTGAAATAAATTCTGAGTCGATGACAAGGACGTTGGCATCTGATTGGCTGGCAGCAAGCTCAGCAGATCTGAATGTCCCGCTCATTTTGGCAGTCATATGAATGGAAAGAATCTCTACTTCAGGATCTTCTCCCTTTAATTGATCATAGAGTTCTTGAAACGAACCAACTGATGGCTGGGAGCTCTTAGGAACATCATTTGAAATCGCAAGTAAATCTACAAATTCCTCTGGGCTTAAATCCACGCCATCCAAATAGCTTTCTCCATTTGCTTGAATCGTTAGAGGTACAACATGTATATCTAATTTTTTTAACATTTCCTCTGGTAAGTCACACGTTGAATCGGTTACAATTTTGATCATCACTATTCTCCTTGGATTGAAAAAGACATTCAAAAGCCTGAATATCAGGCAGATCATACTGCAATGCTGACATTCAGGCTATAATAAGTATAACATCTCATTACCTAGTACTAAAGTAAAACAATTGACAAAACAATGAATTTATTTGCCGATGACAAAACGAATTTCATCGTAGGTGTATTCTTCTGGTAATTCTTCTTTAATAGGACGAAGAAAATCAGACCCAACTCGTTCAGCAGTCTTTAAAATTATTTCTCGTTTCTCTGGTGGAACTAATTCAGCCAGTTTTAGGTCGGTTCCTTCTGACTCAGCACGAATTAAATGATTCACAATGGTTCGCTCAGATAATTCCCGCTGTTGGACAAGCTCTGAAATCGTTGCGCCCTCTTTAAACAATTGGGCTGTCTCTAGATGATTTCCTTTTGACGAAGTTGATTTTGATGCTGTAGGTTTTAGTGTAATATCAACGTCTGGTTTTTGGTCCTTAAATTGTTTAAGTACGTCAATAAAAGCTGCACCATATTTTAGTTTCTTTTGTTCACCAACGCCACTAATAGCCCCAAACTCATCCTCTGTCACAGGAATGTATTTGCTCATTTCCCTTAAGGTTTTATCAGAGAACACCATATAAGGCGGAATACCTGCTTCTGCAGATAGATTCTTCCGCAGATCCCGAAGTTTTGTAAAGACTTCATCTTGTTCTTCAGGTTCCTCTGCTTCCGGCACGAGACGTCTCATTACCTGTTCTTCACCCATTAATACTCGGATAGCTGATTCATTGAGTTGCAAAGTAGGAAACTCTGAATTGGTTCTACCTATATACTCTTCTGCTACTAAATA
Organism: Alkalicoccobacillus murimartini; assembly: GCF_030813245.1. Classification (GTDB taxonomy): domain Bacteria; phylum Bacillota; class Bacilli; order Bacillales; family Bacillaceae_D; genus Alkalicoccobacillus; species Alkalicoccobacillus murimartini. Next base: position 881,185 of record NZ_JAUSUA010000001.1, read on the forward strand.
ATCAATGAAAGCTTGTACAGATTTTAACGTTTGGTCTTTTAGTAGCCCGTATGTTGGAAGTTGATCTAGGTTAAACTGCTTAATTTTTTGATTAGAAGAACCTGTAAGCACTTGGGCAATCATCATTTTTCCGTATCGTTCACGCGTACGCTTTACACATGAAAAAACCATTTGCGCTTCCTTTGTACAATCCTGCTTCTCACCATCTTGTAAGCAATTGCTACACCTTCCACAAGGCTCGCCACCTTCTTCTCCAAAATAACGAAGAATCATCAGTTGTAAACAACTTTCTGTGTGGCAATAGGAAATCATTTTCTGCAGTTTAGAGAACTCATTCTGCTTATATTCTTCTGCTGCTTCAGACTGTTCAATAAAAAATTGTTGCGTTCGAATATCCTGTCCACCAAATAGCAGAACACATTCGCCTTTTTCTCCGTCTCGCCCTGCACGTCCTGCTTCCTGGTAATAGGCTTCAATGTTTTTCGGCAAATTATAATGCAGAACATAACGAACATTGGATTTGTTTATGCCCATTCCAAATGCATTCGTGGCAATCATCACTTCCACTCGATCATAGAGAAAGTCATCTTGACTTGATGCTCTTTGTCTATCCGTCATACCGCCGTGGTAAATTCCAGGTTTTCGATTCTTTTTTACTAGAAAGCTTGCAAGCTGTTCTGCCTCTTTTCGAGTGGATACGTAAATAATGCCCGGACTTCCTTGATGACGCTCTGTATAACGCGTCACATAAGCACGCTTATCTACTCCCTTTACCACTTGAAAATGAAGATTACTGCGCGCAAATCCAGTCACTACCGTTTGATCATCTTGAATGGATAGATGCGTCTGTAGATCTTTCTGAACATCTTTTGTAGCTGTGGCTGTTAAGGCCAAAACGACTGGTCGAGTTGGCAAGCCATTCAACCAAGATGCGATCTTCATATAACTTGGTCTGAAATCATGTCCCCATTGCGACATACAATGCGCTTCGTCCACAGCAACCATTGAAACAGTAATGGAAGCCAGTAGATTTTGAAAAGATGGGTTTTCCAAGCGTTCAGGAGCTACATATATAAGTTTATAGCGATTGCTTCGAATGCCTTGAAGACGCTCCTGCTCTTCTTGGGGAGAGAGAGTACTATTAATATAGGTTGATTCGACTCCCACTTCTTTTAGCGCATCTACCTGATCTTTCATTAATGAGATCAATGGAGAAATAACCAACGCCGTTCCTTCAAGCATCATTGCTGGAATCTGATAGCAGATGGATTTCCCTCCACCGGTAGGCATAATTGCGAGAGAATCCTCTCCAGCTAGAACCTGATCTATGACTTTTTGTTGCCCTGGCCGAAATTGATCATAGCCAAACGTTTGCTGCAGGAAGCTGCGGGCACCCTCCTGCGTATAAGGTGATGACAAAAGCAGTATCCCCTTTCTTTTTCTCTATAGTATAGAACAAACGTTCGTAATATTCAAACTTTATTCTAATTCAACTTCTAACAGTTTATCATCTGTATCGTCTGGATTTCCACGACCATCTGTGTTATTTGTTAAAATATATAGCTTATCATCATCAACATATACATCACGGATGCGCCCAAAGTCTTCTACAAAAGTCTCTAATTCCTCGATGTCAGAATCAAAATGATAAACAGCCTCCCCGCGAAGTCCTGCCATATATAGATCATTTTCATGTGCTGTTAATCCAGACGGAGCCCATGTATCATCACCTGAATGAATAACTGGAGCTACCGTATCCTCAGACGTTTCATCTCCTTCGTAATTTGGCCACCCGTAATTTTCACCTGGCTCAATTAAATTAATCTCATCTAATGCCGTTTGCCCATGTTCTGAGCTGTACATGGTCCCATCTTCAATCCAAGCAAGACCCTGTGGGTTACGATGTCCATAGGACCACACATAAGAGTCTTCCATTGGCATATCATCTGCATAGGTTCCATCTAGATTCATCTTTAGAATCTTACCTGCTAAATTATCAACGTCTTGCGACCACTCTGGTTCTTCAGCGTCACCCGTTGTCACATACAGTTCGTCTTCAAATATGGCTAACCTACCTCCATTATGTGTAGGGGCACCAGGAATGCCGCTTAGGAGCTCTTCCTCTTCTATCCACTCATTTCCGTCTCTCACTACTTGAATGACTCGATTTGAAAGTCCTTCACTTGTTTCATAGGTATGATAAATATATGCCTGTTGGTTCGACTCAAAATCAGGGTGAAGAACAAAACCTAATAAACCAGATTCAGCTTGCTGTACAACTTCTTCATTTATTTGCAACGATTGGTCTGTCACGTCTCCATCTTCAATGGCTACTAAGCTTCCATCTCTTTCTGTAAGTAACCATTCATTATTATTTCGTTGCATGGACCACGGTGACTGTAATGAATCAGCTATAATATTTATTTCACCGTCTCCTTCTGCTCCATTGTCCACATTATTTACAGTACCATTATTTTCTTCTCCTGTTTCCATCCCACACGCTGACAGCATGCCAGCCGAAAGTCCAAATATCATTATTTTTCTCATCTCGATCCCCTCCTGTTCTGCCTATTACCTTCATCTAATGTAGGTAAACTCATTTCTTTTCAATTCCCTCCCTACAAAACATGGTTTGCCGTTTACATTGAGCTTTTAAGATTGTAGAATGGACAAGATGGGCGCAATTCGCATAATAAGCGTAACTTCGCTTGTAAAGATAGATTGGAGGCTGTAAATATGATTACTGTTCATAATGTAGGATTACAGTATGGAGACCGCAAGTTGTTTGACGAAGTTAATATTAAATTTTCACCTGGTAACTGTTATGGCTTAATTGGAGCAAATGGAGCTGGAAAGTCTACGTTTCTAAAGATTTTATCTGGAGAAATTGAACCGCAATCTGGTGGTGTAAGCTTGAAGCCTGGTCAGCGTTTAGCTGTGCTAAAGCAGAATCACTTTGAATACGAAGAAGAAGAAGTTCTAAATACAGTTATGATGGGACATCCACGTCTGTATCAAGTCATGCAGGAGAAGAATGCGATTTATATGAAAGAAGAGTTCTCTGACGAAGATGGGATGAAAGCTGCTGAGTTAGAAGGAGAATTTGCTGAGTTAAATGGTTGGGAAGCTGAATCAGAGGCTGCTGTGCTCTTAAAAGGGCTTGGTATTGATGATTCGATCCATTACAAAAAGCTTGCTGACCTAACTGGTTCAGAGCGCGTAAAAGTTTTGCTTGCTCAAGCACTTTTCGGTGAACCTGACGTTCTTCTACTAGATGAGCCTACTAACCACTTGGATCTTCAAGCGATTCAATGGCTTGAAGACTTCTTAATTAATTTTGAGAATACAGTAGTGGTTGTATCCCATGACCGTCACTTCTTAAACAATGTCTGTACCCACATTGCCGATCTTGATTTCAGTAAGATCCAAGTGTATGTAGGTAACTATGACTTCTGGTATGAGTCTAGTCAGCTTGCATTAAAAATGGCACAAGACAATAACAAGAAAAAAGAAGAAAAGATTAAAGAATTACAAGGCTTTGTTGCCCGTTTTAGTGCAAACGCATCGAAGTCAAAGCAAGCAACTTCAAGAAAAAAATTGCTTGATAAAATTGAACTAGATGATATTAAACCTTCTTCTAGGAAATATCCATATGTTCACTTCACACCAGAGCGTGAAGTCGGTAACGATTTGCTGCGTGTAGAGAATCTTTCTAAAACCATTGATGGAGTCAAAGTATTAAACAACATCAGCTTCACAATGAACAAAGATGATAAGATTGCGCTTGTTGGTACACACGAAACAGCAAAAACAACGTTATTTAAGATTTTGACTGGAGAGATGGAGCCGGATTCTGGTAGTTACAAATGGGGAATTACGACAACTCAGTCATACTTCCCGAAAGATAACTCTAGCTTCTTTGAAGGCAATCAAGATTCTATCCTTGATTGGTTACGACAGTACTCTCCTCAGGATGATAGCGACACATTCCTACGTGGTTTCCTTGGCCGTATGTTGTTCTCAGGTGAGGAAGTTCACAAGAAAGCTAATGTTCTTTCAGGTGGAGAGAAAGTTCGTTGTATGCTCTCTAAAATGATGCTAAGTGGTGCTAATGTTCTCTTACTTGATGAACCAACCAACCACTTAGACCTTGAGTCGATTACAGCTGTCAATAATGGTTTGATTAACTACAAAGGGTCAATGATTTTTGCATCACATGACCAACAATTTATTCGTACCATCTCTAATCGTATTATTGAATTTACAGATGAAGGCTTGATTGACAAAGAAATTTCATACGAAGAATATTTAAAAGAAAGAGCATAAGATAAAAAAAGCAGTCCCTTCACCTGGGACTGCTTTTTTTCGATCTCAATTATTATCTCTATTCTTTCACAGCACCCTCTGCAACACCCGCCATAAATTGACGGCTGAAGATGATAAAGATCACGATTAACGTTCCAGCCATGATCATGGCATAATTGGTATCATACACGCCATTTAATTGTGCAAGCATTACTTGCAGCGTGCACCCTTCCATGAAATATTAACGTTCACAAAAATATTTCTTAAAGATACTTTCAAAAAGGTTGGACGTACAAGTTTTTTTATATTAAAATGAAACCGATTACAATAAAAATACTGGAGGCCTATCCATGAAACATATTACCATTAATAATGTTACCCAACCAATTAGTTCCCTTATCATGGGATCTGATTATTTTACACCCGATAATCAAGAAAAGGTTAATAGTGTGATAGATTCCTTTATCGACATAGGTGGTAATACAATTGATACAGCCTTTATTTATGCTGGTGGACAAAGTGAAGCCGCTATTGGAAACTGGATAGATCAAGGAAATAGAGGTCGTATTAATGTCTGGACTAAAGGCGGTCATCCGAATCAAAATGGACATACAATTAATCGAGATGAACTTCAAGAGCAATTGAAGGTAAGTCTAGATCGACTAAAATCTGAGAGTGTAGAACTTTATGCCCTACATAGAGACGATCCTACTGTACGTGTAGAGGATATTCTTGAATGGCTGAATGAACATGTACAATCGAAACGCATCCAAGCATTCGGTGCTTCAAACTGGTCTGTAGAACGTTTAGAGGAAGCAAATACGTATGCAGAAAAAAATGGTTTGGCTGGATTCTCTTTTTCAAGTCCTAACTTAAGTTTAGCTAAGGCAAAAGAACCTTATTGGCCTGGATGTGTCAGTGTGAATCAACAAATGATCAACTGGCATGAGAAATCTCAGTTACCTCTATTCTCTTGGTCTTCTCAAGCAAGAGGTTTCTTTACTGGACGTTTCACACGAGATAATTTAGAGAACGAAGACTTGGTCCGTGTTTTTTATAATGATGAGAACTGGGAACGTTACGATCGTGCCGAAAAGCTTGCATCTGAAAAAGGATGCAGTCTCATAGAAATTGCATTGGCCTATGTATTGAATCAAAAGTTCCCAACAGGTGCGATTATCGGACCACAAAATCGTGAGGAATTACAATCTTGCGGTGAGGGTGCCAAGATTACATTAACAACCGAAGAAGTTGCTTGGATTAATTTAAATTCGTAATAGAATAAAAGTTAAAGTTACTAGACCACAACCTAAGTGTATTTTATGTGCTTAATAAAACATGTAAAAGTCAATCAGATGATATCACTAAACAAGCGGACGAAAATGGAGGGCGACACCTGCGCGATTAAAAAGAGTCCCCTGAAAAAGTTAGCTAAAAATAAGCTCATAAGCACCGCTCCAGGAGAAACCTACGCTTTCCACGGGAACGGCCTCAGCCACTGAAGTGGAAGGGCGCCCCTTCAATGTCTTCAGACTCGTTCTGTTCCGTAGGAGTCTTCGGTTTCTCCTTCCGCTACTGTCCTGATCCACCAAATGACGACCATTCCTTTTAAGAATAGTCGTCGTTTTGGTATGACTAGCTCTTTTTACACCTGATTCTTCTTCAAATTTGATAAGAATCTTAACTAACTATTGATCCTTTTTCAGTGGGCTCAATAAAAAGGTATTCAACTAACCGCGGTAAGCGTGCCTCCATTTTCGGGAGCGATAGTGAAGAACCAATATTCATGTAGAAGGGCCGAACAATGACGTCATCAGACAAATCATTGTTCGGCCCTTCTTGTGATTTAAAAAGCTATTATCCCTGCTACCTTAATTTATGGCTTTATCAGGTTCAGACACACCTTTTCTATATTTCCGCAACCAATAGACACCGATAATGAAAACCGCTGCTACCACAACATAACTCAACGTTTCGAGTATATTTTGTATTTGTCCAATTGCCTGTCCAAAAAAGTAGCCGATTGAAAAATAAAGAGTAACCCATACGGCTGCTGAAGTGAAGCCATAGATCGCAAACCTTCCATATGAGATAGATGACGCCCCTATTCCAAGCGGTACAGCATGACGAATAAACGGGATAAAATAACTAATTGTTAATGCTTTTATCCCCTTTTGATTAATGATCTCTCTGCTATGTTCTACTGTATGCTTCCACTTTCCTGATATCCTTTTACTTTTATGTGAAAATCGATCCATCCGAGTACCGATTATATACCAAATCGTTCCATGAACAAGGACTGCTGAGTAGATAACTATAAAAGCAGGAAGAATGTCTAAAAACGTTGCGGTAACAAGCCATCCGCCCGTCATTAGCAAGACTTCATTAGGTACAGGAAAAATGAATAGTCCAACGACACAACTGACAAATAACGCTATATAGCCATAATGGGAAACCCATTCAATCATTCCAGCTGTTAATTCCATTGGTTTCATCTCCTTAAAGATGATAGTACCCTATTTCAGATTTAGAAAACCTTTCCACGCAAAAAAGAGCGACATTTTTTACTGTCACTCTTTCGCTAAAAAGATGTTCCAATCGAATCAACCTTTAAAGTATTCCTTGTAATACCCACCTATTTTGCCTGTGTTATCAATGACAAAATAAAATTCTTCTGTCTCATTTTTCAAAGGATACGTTTTTCCGGCCGTGAGCGCACGATTAACCATATATTTCTTGGCATCCGTATGTACACATGTCAGTTCACGAATCGTTTCAGATGTTTCCCAGTTGTGATGAATCATATTCATAAAATCCTTTCCATAGATAAAATAGAGAAGCTGAATAAATCAGCTTCTCTCAGACTGAATTTAACTACCGTCTTCTCAGTCTTTTATTTTACAACACTTACCCTTCTAACAACAAGTTTTCTGGATCTTCTAGCATTTCTTTCACTTTCACTAGGAAGCTAACAGCTTCTTTTCCATCAACGATTCTGTGGTCATAAGATAGTGCAATGTACATCATTGGACGATTTTCAAATGTCTCCTCATCAATCGCAACAGGTCTCCATTGAACCTTATGCATACCTAGTATACCTACTTGAGGTGCATTAAGGATTGGTGTTGACCAAAGTGAGCCGAAGACTCCTCCATTTGTAATCGTGAAACTTCCACCTGTTAGATCCGCTAATGCTAGTTTGTTATCACGAGCTTTCAAACCTAGATTACGAATCTCACTTTCTATTCCAGCAAATCCTAGACGATCTGCATCACGAACAACTGGAACAACTAAGCCATCATCAGTTGATACGGCAATACCGATATCATAGTATTTTTTCATCAGAATTTCGTCGCCCTGAATTTCCGCATTTAGAAGAGGGAATTGTTTCAGTGCACCGATTACTGCTTTTGTAAAGAATGACATAAATCCAAGTTTTACGCCTGTTTTCTCTTGAAACGCATCCTTACGTCTTTTACGAAGGTCCATAACATTTGTCATGTCAATTTCATTAAATGTTGTCAGCATCGCAGCTGTTTGCTGTGACTCAACTAAACGTTTAGCGATGGTCTGACGGCGTCTCGACATTTTAATACGCTCTGCTGGTTTAGCAGGATCCTGTGCAGGTGCTTTTGTTTCTTTTTTCTTTTCTTGCTTTGGCTCATCTTTCTTAGGCGAATAATTATCAACATCCTGCTTACGAATGGTGCCTCCGGATGAAATGTCTTTAAGTGAAATCCCTTTTTCTCTTGCGCGCTTACGAGCAGACGGTGTTGCTTGTCTACGTTCGTCTTCACTTAGTTCTTCAGAGGAAGAAGCGGCAGGTGTATCTTCTTTCTTCTCTTCTTTTTTAGGCTCTGATTTTGTCTCAGTTTCTGGTTCTGCTTGTTTTTCTTCCTTAGCATCAGAACCACTATCACTCGAACCATCCGCACTTTCATCAATAACAGCGATCACTTCTCCTACTTCTACTGTATCGCCTGGCTCACGCTTTAATTCCTTAATCACTCCAGAGAATTCGGAAGTGATTTCAATATTGACCTTATCTGTTTCCAGTTCTGCAATGTATTCTCCTTGGTTCACATGATCGCCCACTTCTTTTAACCACTGGGCAATTGTTCCTTCGGTAATCGATTCAGCTAGTTCTGGTACTTTAATTTCAGTCATGTTGGAATGGCCTCCTTAGTTTTTACGAGTAAAAGTCTCGTTTACGATGCGTGATTGTTCTGTTTTGTGTGCAGATGATACGCCCTCAGCGGGACTAGAACGATACGTTCTTCCGATATAGCTCAGTTCTACCTCTTCAGGCAGAATTTCGAGTATACGTGTTTCCATAAACGTCCAAGCTCCCATATTTTTCGGCTCTTCTTGAACCCATTTCACTTCTTGCAGATTAGGGAAACGTTGGAGCAATTCTCTAATCAAACGACGAGGGAATGGATATAATTCTTCCACTCGTGCAATGTGAATCCAGCTGAGATCTTCTTCTTTGTTTTTGTTTACATAGTCATCTAGCTCTACTCCAATTTTTCCACTGCACAACACAACTCGTTGTACCTTTTCTGCATCTGTCCCTAAGTTTGAATGCTCAAACACAGGATTAAATTCACCTTCAGTGAACTCAACAGGTTTAGAAGAAGCTGCTTTGTTACGCAGTAAACTCTTAGGAGTCATAATGATTAATGGACGAACAGCATTTTTCTGCAAAATCGCAGCTTGACGACGAAGAATATGGAAATACTGTGATGCTGACGTACAGTTAGCCACAGTCCAGTTATTCTCAGCTGCCATCTGTAAGAAACGCTCTAATCTCGCACTTGAATGCTCAGGTCCCATTCCTTCGTAACCATGTGGAAGCAATAGTACTAATCCTGATTTTTGACCCCACTTTGCACGTGCGGCAGATACCCATTGATCTAAAATAACCTGTGCGCCATTTGTAAAGTCTCCAAATTGAGCTTCCCAAAGCACAAGTGTCTCAGGAGAAAAGACATTATAGCCGTATTCATATCCTACCGCTGCCTGTTCTGACAATGGCGAATTATAGACCGAGAATGAGGCTGCAGCATCTTCAAATTCGTGAAGAGGCGTAAAAGTTTTATTCGTCTCACGATCATGCAAGACAGCATGTCTGTGAGCAAACGTTCCACGCTCCGTATCCTGTCCAGTTAAACGAATTGGCGTTCCATCAGCAATAATAGTTGCGAAAGCAAGATATTCACCTAAGCCCCAATCTAATGCTCCTTTTTCGGAAAAAGCATCTAAGCGACGGTGAAGAATCTTTTCTAGCTTTTGATTCGGCTTAAATTCTTCAGGCCATTTCAAGAGTTGCTCATTAATAGATTTCAATCGATCTAGGTCAACTTGTGTCTTCACTTTAGGTAGACCGTTCACAATAAAATCAGGTGGAGCTAGTTCTTGCTTATTCTCTGATTTTTTATTGGAAACCTGGTCATACTCCTCTTGAAGTTTGTCAGCTTGCTCTTGATCTAACTTGTCTCCATAATCAGCCTTTACCGTTTGTTCTTCTTCAAGCTGTTGTGCATAAAGCGCTCGCACAGTTGGATGCTTGCGAATCTCGTCATACAGCACAGGTTGAGTTACAGCAGGCTCGTCTCCTTCGTTATGACCATATCTACGGTACCCGATCAGATCAATAAGGAAATCTTTTTTGAAGCGTTTTCTATATTCAATAGCTAGCCTTGCTGCCTTCACACAGGCTTCCGCATCATCCGCGTTAACATGGACTATTGGAATCTCAAACCCTTTTGCAGGGTCACTTGCATATGTAGTTGACCTAGAGTCAAAGATTTCCGTTGTATAACCAATGTTATTGTTTGCAATGATATGCAGACTGCCACCGATTCGGTATCCGTTCAATCGGCTTAGGTTAAGAGTCTCTGTCACAACACCTTGTCCAGGAAAAGCCGCGTCTCCATGAATTAAGATGGCCAGTGCTTTTGATTCGTCCTGTTTAGGAAGCCCTTTACTAGAACGATCTTCTTGCGCTGCACGGGCAAAACCTTCAACAATAGGGCTAACAAACTCTAAATGACTTGGGTTATTTGCTAACGTAATCGTTGCAGAGTTTTGATCCTTCTCTATCGTACGATTGGCACCAAGGTGATATTTTACATCGCCTGTCCAACCATAATTTAAATCTTCTGAGCCCTCTGTAGGTGCTGTACTTTCTTTAGGAGCTTGTAAAAACTCAGAGAAAATCATGTGATAAGGCTTTCCTAAAGTATGTGCTAACACATTTAGGCGTCCTCTATGTGCCATACCTATTAAAATATTTTCTGTTCCTATATTAACCGATTTTTCAATTGATTCGTCGAGCATAGGAACCATTGTATCCAAGCCCTCAATTGAAAAACGTTTTTGGCCAACAAATGTACGGTGAATAAATTTTTCAAAGCCTTCAACTTCTGTTAAACGTTGCAACAACGCTTTTTTACTCGAAGTTGATAAGTCCTCGGCGAATTCACCTGTCTCTACAGCATTCCGAAGCCAAATTCTCTCTTCTTCATCCTGTACATGTTCAAACTCAAACGCTGTTGTATTTGTATAACGGTCTTTTAGAAGTTCAATAACTTCATATCCGTTTCGAACGTGAGAAGGAGCGTGTTTCATTAAAAGGTGAACCGGAATTCGAATTAAATCCTCTTTTGTAAGTTGAAAGCGCTCTAAACTTATAAATTCGTCACTTAATTCTGATTGTAGAATAGGATTAATATTTGAAACCAAATGTCCTTTTGCTCGAATCATATCAGCAAGTCGGACGGCACTTACTACTTTTGTCATCATGTCCGGATCAAGATTAGTACCTGTCGTGTTCTGCCCATTTTGTGCAGAATCTATTTGTGATGGAGGCGGGCCCCAAAGGTCAAATTTCTCACGCAGTTCTGGATCCACTGAGTTCGCATCATTCAGATATTCTTCATACAATTCGATCACAACACCAAGGTTAGGACCATGAAATCCCTTCCAAGGCGCTTCCTGGTTATTCTCCTTGCTGGACATGTGATAAATAACCCCCTAAGAAACTTTTCTTCTATTGTCATTAAAATATAAATAGTGCAACGCTTACACAGATAGTTTACCACGATTCTCGTGAGCACTCAAAGAAATCACGAAATTTGTTGTAAATTAGCATCATCATTGCAAGAACCACTAAAATTGTACGCCTTTTCATACATAAAATCTAGTCTTTCTTTTACCTATGCCCTTGAATTGATAGGTTTTAAACCTATATGTAGTTGGTTAGTCAAAAAGATTCAATATTATCACTCAATATCGAATCTGTTTGGTTTGATACCACTGAATGATTTGATCTTTCTCTTTTTGAGTCAATTGATATAAAGTACTTTCAGAGCCTTCTTCAAGTAATAGAACGTGTAATGGCTCGTACTCTTTATTTAGAATCAATCGTGCTGACATATTTAAGTCAGCAATAAGCTCCTCATCAGGTTTGAATACCAAGTCTACTTCAATGTGAGTCCATTGCCCCACTCTCTTACGCTGTTGTTCGGTCATTGTGACTATTGTTTGTTCTGAAGAACGTTCAAATAATATGTCGATCATGAATGTTGTCTCCCTCCACACAAAAACAGGACCCTATAAAGGCCCCATGTACAATTAAAATTTGTTGTAGACCACTTTTTCAGATAGAGGTTTTCTAGAAGAACGGTGTGCAGGATGCAAGGCTTTTCCTAAAGAAATGAGCATAATCGGTTTATAACGAGCAGGTACATTAAAATCTTCTTGGAATTTTTCAGCATTAAAGCCTCCCATAGGACATGTGTCATATCCTTTAGCTTTTGCTGCAAGCATTAAGTTCATTGATGCAAGTGACGCATTCATTAACGCTTGATTATGACCGACTAATTCATTTCTTTCATACGCTTTGTTAATTTGATTGACTAGTAGATTTTTGACTTCTTCAGTCATGAATCCCGCCTCTACAGCAGACTGATTGACTGAGTCCGCTTCTTTATTCGCTTCAAGATCGCCTAACACCGCAATCACTGCGGATGAGTCGACAATTTGTTGCTGATTAAAGGCAATCGGTAATAGTTCTTCTTGTCTTTTCGGGTCATCTATCACAAAAAATTTCCAGTGTTGAAGATTCCAAGAAGATGGTGCTTTGTTAGCTGCATCTAAAATCTCTTCAAGTTCGTCCCTACTAATCTTAGCCTCAGGATCATATTTCTTCACTGAGTGTCTCTCTTCAATTGTTTGGAATAAGCCTAAATCTTCTTGGATATTGATGGTGTTCCACTCCTTTTATTCATCTTTTCTTTTATTCTGACACTATTATACGTTAAAGGGCCAATCCAAGTAAAACAATTGGCATAATGAGTGCATAAAAACTCAATCTTCGGTGATACTGTTTGATGAAGTGGAGGGATTAATATGGAACAAAGCTTACAAATGCATGCCTCAAACAGCCCTTGCCTTGTCATTGTTGATACCGTCAACGGACGATATGCTATACGAACAGAAGATACAAGTGGACGTACCTTCTCAAATGGAGCCGATGTTCTTGACTGGATCAAGCATTCATGGCAAAAAGAATTATTCGTCCATCCTTCTGAATACGATAAATTACTTAAGGCAATCGAGAGCGAACTTACTTCTTCTTAAAGACTAAAATATACCAACCACCTTCACGGATGACGGGTGTACAGGTAACCAGACTAAACCCAGACTGTTTTGCATAAGAAGTTAATTCCTTCTGAGTTGGAACAGGATACATATCTTCATGCGCCGACATAAAACTGTTAAATCCAGATGCAAATCGTTGACCGTGTTTTGAACGGGCTAACGGAGACATAATTAACAAATGACCTTTAGGCTGAAGCAATTTACGAGCTCGTTTAAAGAGCCTTAAGCGGTCCTCAAAAGTGAAATAATAGAGCAAGTTGTTCATCATCAAAAGATCATACTGATCTTGATCTACATAGTTCATAAAATCTGCTTCAATAATGGAAATATTTGTGCCTTTTGCTTCTTTAAGTGCCAGCTTTTGTACTTCTTTGTTGGATTCTATTCCATTTACTTTGATATCAGGGAATTTTTGATGCAATCGATGGAGATACCCCCCATGTCCGCAGCCCACATCAAGTACACTTTTGACTTTTTGTTTTTTAACCACATCAGCAATCTTTGGAAACATAACAGACTCAAGTAAACCTGATGTTTCGGCAACGGTATATCCAATATCTTCTTCTAATATTTTCACTTCAGTACCTTGTAATAAATTACGATATGTAAGCATGGTTGGAATATGCAATTCCATCATTTCCTTTAACAAAACGCCTACATTTTGATCACTGTCTTTTGATAAGTATGTAACCATCGATTTTTTCGCCTGTACTTTGCCCCCTCTTTTTTCTTTTAAATGTCCTAAAGCAACCCCTACTTCTACCCATCGTTCGAGTAGATCTAAGCGATATCCATATCTCTCTGCAATCATTTGTGGCGTATTCGGCACTTGAAACGTTTTAAATAAATCCAGACTATATCCTAAATGTGCATGCCAAGCTTGAAGAAAGGGTTCATTCTTCTTCATCCATTTCCTTGCCTGCCAAAGTCGCTTATATTCTTTTAACAATTTTCTCTCTCCCATCTCAGTCGCATCCCGTTTCGTCGTATCTTTCCATTCCCAAACTACGTGTATTTGAAACCGTTGCTGAATTGTCGCTTTTCTTCTGTGAAGTGAAACGATATAATAAGAATTCAATTTCTATTAATTTGTTCATTAAGGATGTCTGCACTATGAAAAAACTAGTTGTGATCGTTCTTTCGGGAATCGTTGTTTTGATTGGATTATTTATCTTTTTATTTAATGATAATAGTCAAGTGAGACAATTCACTTATAAAACTGTGATTGGCGAACATCAAATCCCCGAAAAGTATATAAATGTCTATCAAGAAGCCGCAGATGAATATGATATCCCATGGCAATTACTTGCATCTGTACACCGAGTAGAAACCATTTTCTCAACAATGGACCCAATGGAAAGTCCTGTTGGTGCATTAGGTCATTTTCAATTTATGCCTAGAACGTGGGTAGGTTGGTCTCATCCAGGGGGCGATGTAGGAGAGCTTGATGATGATGTTGATATTACAGATGTAGAATTAATAGATGAGCATAACGGCTATGGAATAGATGTTAATGGTAATGGTGTGGCCGACCCTTTTGACATCTACGACGCTACTTATGCTGCAGCAGCGTTTCTAGCAGACCATGGTGCGTCAAATGGTGATTTAGAAGGAGCTTTATTCTCCTACAATAGAAGCGATGACTACGTTAATGAAGTAATGGGTTATTACAACGCATACAATGAAGATTATGAGTTAATTACCATTCCTCTCGATAAAGAATAATGTTCATAAGAAAAGGACCCGCATGCACGCAGCGGGTCCTTTTTAGTGTTGGTTCGTATAGACAGCTTCTTCTTGCTGCTCTTCAATTTCAATCGGTTCAATATATGAGGGTTCACGCTTTATTTGAGTAGGCTTGAGCGGTGAATCTTGATCCTCTAATTCTAGAAAACTACATCCACTTAGTACAGCCGTACATATCAATGCTACAAAAAGTCGTTTCACAAGAACCCTCTCTTTTCATTGCTAGTTTCATTAGGTGAGATTAGATGAGATTAGATGAGATTAGATGAGTCTTCATCATTTTTTTGTTGATATACATATGTTTGTCAGCTTTAAGGATTAGTTCATCTATTGTATCATGCATCCCTTGTTCAAAAAAGGAAAATCCACAACTGACAGAAACTAGATACGCACGGTCACTTACATGATTCAGTCTATCTAACGCTTCATGAATCTGCTGCCACTTCTGCTTCCCTTGCTCCAGACTACATTGACTAAAAACTAAAACAAACTCATCTCCCCCATAACGGAAAAACACATCCTGCGGATCACGGAGCATCTCAATGATTTGACACATTGTTTGGATGAGCTGGTCTCCTTCCGAATGGCCATACTGATCATTCACAGATTTAAGATTATTTATATCAATAAAGCAAATAACTAAACCTGGTGATTTTGCTTCTTGTATCAATTCTTGAAGAACGTTCATTCCAGTTCTACGATTATAACAGCCTGTTAAACTATCTCTAGATGCGTGAATTAGTAAGTCTTCTTCTGTCTCTTTTAAGTGCGTTATGTCTGAAAAACCAATCAATACACTGGATTCCTGATTAAAATCCACGAACTCGCCATTTATTAAAAGCCAGCGTTTCTTTCCTCCTGATAAGAGATCAGCAACGATGTAATCTTTACAAGCTCCTTCTCGTTTTACTTTTTGTATAAATTCGATCATTTCTTGTTTGGACAGATAACGCTCTATGTTACGAATCGCCTCTTGAGCTTCTCCACCAAATACTTGTAGCGCTTGTTTATTCACTAAACGTACCCTTGTGTTTTCAGCGCCTATCATTAGTAATGGGTAGGGATTTACTTCAAACAGACTTCTAAAATTCGTTTCACTTTCCCTTAAATCTTTTTCTCTTATAAAGTTATTCTTACGGTAGAAATAATACATCGTCACAACCAAGATGGAAATGCCCACTGCGGCCGTTGTATTAATTTGTTTAATTAAGATGCTAGCCCCCGTTAAGTCTACTTGATATAGCAAAATCATAAACACGGTATGGATGAAAAGAGCCATTATACTAAATAGTAATGGATGGAGAGCAAAAACCGTAGCTACGCCCATCATAATGACGATATACGAATCTACATTTGCCGATATACCCTGGCTATTAATAGAGCCTACAGCTCCTATTACTAGATATAAGCCTACATATCCGTATAAGATAACCGAACAAATCGAACGATGATAAAAATGAGAGCTTGGATTTCGGAGTAATCGTTTAGCTACTACAAATACTAAAGCTGTGACAAGACTGATCATGTGGATAGCTGTCAATCGCCAGAATGCTTTTGAATCCCCTACTTCACCATATAACTTTATATCCATAAAAAGATAGATTGGTGAGACCATGATGATTCCCCAGCAAATTATATGTAATCTAGAATAGGCTAACGCCATATCCTCAGCCTTAAACAGTCGATTAATGTGAGATCGATTAGCTGAACTCTTATAAGATATGCGAAGTAGACGACAGATGGAATGAATAATAGATTGGATCATCTGTTTACCCTCTCATTATTTTATCTATATTATCGGCACTGTACGCAAACCTTTGTAGAAGAAGGAAAAGACTTCTATGCATATTAGTCGAATTCCAATCTTTACACGTGATATAGTTAACACGTATCACATCTTGTTAAAAGGGGTTGGATTCAATGGAGTTTGTGACATTAAATAACGGATTAAAAATGCCTCAACTAGGTTTTGGTGTATGGCAGGTTCCTGATGAAGAAGCAGCACCCGCAGTTAAAAATGCTCTTGAGGTTGGCTATCGTTCAATCGATACGGCGATGATTTACAAAAATGAAAAAGGGGTTGGCCAAGCACTTAGCGCGTCAACAGTCGAACGTTCTGACCTATTTATTACAACCAAGGTATGGAATAGTGACCAAGGCTACGATGCAACGATTAAAGCGTTTGATGAAAGTTTGGAGCGTCTCGGTCTTGATTATGTTGATCTCTATTTAATTCACTGGCCTACTCCGATGTACAACAACTATGTTGATACATATAAGGCGTTAGAGACCCTTTATAAAGAAGGTCGCGTGAAAGCCATTGGCGTATGTAACTTTGAAATTGAACACTTACAACGGCTGTTAGATGAGTGTGAAGTAGTACCCGTTTTAAACCAAATTGAATGTCATCCTTACCTCGCTCAAAATGAACTAAAAGATTTCTGTGCGAAGCATGATATTTTTGTAGAAGCTTGGAGCCCGCTTATGCAAGGTGGAGATGTACTAAATGATTCCACTGTCGTGGACATTGCCAAAGCTCATGATAAAACACCTGCACAAGTTGTATTACGCTGGCACATTCAGAGTGGCTCTATTGTCATTCCTAAATCAGTCACTCCGTCTCGCATACAAGAAAACTTTGATGTGTTTGATTTTAAGCTAACTGATGAAGAACAAAACAAAATTAATGCACTTGATAATGGAACTAGACGTGGCGCTCATCCGAACGACATGGACAAGCGTTAATAATAAAATGAAAAAACCGATGCCGTTTGGCTTCGGTTTTTTTACTTTGTATATGAGAAATAATTTGCTTTTGATAATGAATATCATTATTATATAAGAGTAGTTCATAGACAACGATTCAGGGGGAAATACATTGAAAAAAATACGTACTTATAAAAAATATGCTGTTGCAGCATTATCTGTCACAACTATGTTCTCACTAGCAGCATGCGGAAACGCTAATGAGGAAGACCAGACAACAGAAAACACACCTTCAGAAGAAACGGAAGAAACGGAAGGACCACGTGTTGTCACTGATGCCATGGGCAATGAAGTGGAGATTCCAGAGAATCCAGAGCGAATTCTAGGCTCTTACCTAGAGGACTATCTTGTCACCCTTGGTGAAACACCTGTTGCACAGTGGTCTGTAGCAAACGGTACTCAAGCGTATCTTCAAGATCTACTTGAAGGGGTTCCTCCGATTACATCTGATCTTCCACCTGAAGAGGTAGCTAGCTTTGAACCAGACTTAATACTCATTAATGATGAAACCCAAGTAGAGTCAGGTTTGTATGATCAATACAACCAGATTGCTCCTACCTATGTATTAGGTGATGAGATCACAAATGACTGGCGCAAAGCTCTTGCAGAAATTGGAGATTTACTTGGAAAATCAGAAGAGGCCGATCAAGCATTAGCTGACTATGAGGCCTTGGTAGATGAAACAAAAGAGGATTTACAAGCATCTATTGGAGATGAGAAAGTAGCGGCCATTTGGTATGTTGCAGATACTTATTATGTTGTATCTCCATCACAATCCAGTGGCGCAACCTTGTTTGAAGATCTTGAATTGACTCCTGCTAATGTCATTGCTAACCTTCCTGAGGATAATGTTGCACAGTGGAACGAAGTGACTTTAGAAGCCCTTGCTGAGATGGATGCAGATCATCTCATTCTTATTAATAGCGCGGAAAGTTCAGTCGAAGAAATTTTAGAAGATCCTGTTTGGGCAAATGTACCAGCCGTTCAGGAAGACCATGTCTATGATGTATCTAGAGATTCTTCTTGGTTGTATACAGGGATTCAAGCACATACACAAACCGTTCAAGAAGCAAAAGAAATCTTGACAAAATAAACAAAAAAACAATCGTCCATATGGATGATTGTTTTTTGTTAAGAAAGCAAACGTTCATTGTTTGCGACCGTGTGAATTTGTTTTTCTTTTAAATGGACAATGACATGCTGGCGTGCAGTGGAATATAACCACTGACGATAGGTCTGATTCGGTAGATGCGGTGTTTCTTTCCATAACCTTTTAAATAAAAAATGTATGATATCCTCCGTTTGTGCTTTATTTTTAATGGTACGGTAAATAAAACGATATAAGGCATGTTCATTTTCCACATAAAGCTGCTCTAGGGCTTTAGGATCCTTTGCTCGTATGCGATTACAAAGTGTTTGGTTCGTTTCAATCATAAGTGGTTTACCCCTCTTGGCCATCTTATGTATAACAAAATGGCACGGATGATGCTTGATATAACCTACATACCCGATTTAAAAGAAAAGTAAGCCTAAAGTCATAAAAAAAATATCATTCAGCCAAATAAGATCGCTATGATTGGAATAGAGAGAGCCATAATAGGCACAATGATCCAATACCATTCATAGCCACTTGAATTTTCTTCAACATAGCTGCCAGCTTGTAGCTCCTCTACCTCCTTTTTCAATTCATCAATCTCTCTTTGCATTTTTTCAAGCTTCAATTCTGTTTCAGTCATGAGTGATCCCCTTTCACCATGTATTTATGACAAGTATAACGTACATCCATTTCCATCACCAATTAGTTTTTACATAAAAAGCCTGTTCTCTAGTAGAGAACAGGCTTTTTATGATTAGATCGCAATCTCCATCGCTACCTTATCACCATGTTGATAGTCGTTCAGGCTAAAATCGTCAATGCTAAAATCATAAAAGGATGTGATCTCCGGGTTGATTGAGAGTACAGGTGCAGGATAAGATTCTCGATTTACTTGTTCTTCTAACGGCTCAATGTGACGCTCATAGATATGTGCGTCTCCAATATGAAAGATATACTCACCCAGCTCGTAACCAGTCACTTGTGCAATCATTCGTTGTAAAACATTATATTGGAAGACATTAAACGGATTCCCCAACCCCATATCGTTGGAACGGCAACGAACTTCAAGATGAAGTTTCCCCGCTTTCACATGCCACTGTGTCTCGTATACACATGGAGTCAATGACATCTCATCAAGCTCATCGGGGTTCCAGAGCATCGTAATATGTCTGCGCGAAGATGGATTATTCACAAGCTCTTGAATTAAATAATCCACTTGATCAAGTAACATCGTATCCCCTGAGACGGTATTATTTTTTGGGTCCAATAAGTTTGTCTTTAGCTTTTGGATCGGATACTGACGATTTCTTTTAGCTAATTGATAGCCATATGCTTTTCCGATCGTTCCGTCCTCTTGCTCCCACTCATTCCAGATCTTCACATTCATTTGCCGAAGCTCTTCTACTTGATTTGATTTTTTTTGCCAAATCCAAAGCAGCTCTCGAATAGCCGTTTTCCAGGCTACTTTTTTAGTCGTTAAGATGGGTAACTCTTTATTAGTAAAACGCATAGATTCAGATATGATCGACTTGGTATAGGCTGGCTGTCCATCCTTCCAAACCGTGCGTACTTGCTCATCTTGATTGCTATATCCCTCATGAGAAATCTTATCTATAATTTGTTTGTACTGACGATCTGCTTCATTCAATGTTCTTCACTCCTAAAAAAATCTCTCCTCAGTATATCGCAAATGGAGAGATTCTTATAGAGTGAATACTTAGAAGTCCCTAATCTTTGTAAGGGTCAAACTCATTGGCACCTGCCATACAAACACCAATTGGGCGAAGAACATGTTTGATATCAAGTGTTTCATTGTGTGCCTTTAGCACGGTTTTAAGTTTCTTATACACAAATGGACTTTCGTCTGTTCCACCGCCACGAAGTTCCACTCCGTAAGACTTTAAAGCGTCATTCATTCGCGTAGGTGAAATCTCTCCACCTTTTCGTTGCTTTGTTTTCCAGTTCATTTTTCCCGCAGCCTGTGTTCGGCTCATGGTTCGGCCAGCTCCATGGACAGTGCTATAGAAGGCTGCCTTATTTTCCTCTGTTTCTTTTCCTTGAACAATGACTGACTCATCACCCATGCTTCCACCAATGAAACCCCACTGCCCTGGAGCGTTTGGAGTGGCACCTTTTCGTACAACAACGACGTCTTTACCATGATGTGTTTCCTTCCAGGCGAAGTTGTGGTGGTTGTGAACAGAAAATGTAACATCAGCTTTTAAGATATCAAGGACTTTATCAATCACATAATCACGCCCTGCATACGCGTACTGGCCTGCTAATGTCATCGCCTTAAAATACATGTCTCCTACATCTGAATCAAGCTCAAATAACGTCGGCACATCTTCCATTTTTTCGCCACCGACCTTATCATGAAAGGCTTTGCCTTTCGCTAGATTTAGAAAACCACTTGCTGTTTTATGTCCAAATCCTCGACTACCAAAATGATTTGCAATCCAAATTTGATTTGTTACTTCTTCCACAAACAAATCAACAAAGTGATTGCCACTACCTACAGTACCCAGTTGCCTTTGAGCTAGCTGCTTAAATGTCTCTCTTGTTGTACCATCAATCTCATCAAACACGTGCCAAGCTGGATCATCAAATAGTTCGTGATCCACCAATTCTTGATTCTGTCTCCCGATGCCAAACGAGATCGTTCGCGCGATCTCATCCATGATTTTAGGAAGCTTCCGTTTAATATCTTTTAATGTTAAATCTGTCCGAACCGCTTTGTTTCCACAGCCAATGTCATAACCAACTCCAGAAGGAGAGATCTGACCATCATACACCATCACTCCACCTACTGGCTGACTATAGCCTTTATGATGGTCTGCCATTAATAAGCTTTGAACCACACGACCATGACTTGCACACGTCACAGCCTGATCCACCGCACTATCAAGTGGACTTCCCCACACTCGCACAGAACGAATGTCTTGATACATCCAATCACCTCAAACAATTTGTTTTTAAAGATCATACCATAAAATAACATTAATTAAAGCTACTATTTCTCATTGCTTCTCCCAACTATTGTGCAGGATCGAGCAAGGACAAAAACATTGCTATGATGACTAAGACAATTACTCTATTACGATCAACAAAATAGATCAATAATAGTTTCTAAAGCAACCGCTCCATCAGAACCCTTCGCTTTCCGCGGGAGTCTCAGGATTCTGATTACGCTAGTATGAGTTATTCTAATTGATACGTGTTACAAACTTCACGAATACTTAATCTAACTCTTTATACGCTTTAGAAATCTTGCGAATTTGAGGTTTAAATAAATACATACAGAGTAATAAGCGGACGAAATTGGAGGGCCGACACCTGCGGGAAGTACAGACAGGGTGAAATGAACTGGCAAAGCCAGTTTAGTTCAGCGTCTGCCCGCGGTAAGCGTGCCCCCAATTTCGGGAGCGGAATCGAAGAGACTAACTTACAGCACGCTGGACATTGTACTGATTCATTAATCTTACTACTTATTTCATACCAAACAAAAAATCCGACCACTGGCATCGTACCTTCCAGTGGTCGGATTAAACTTTATCTTAAATACGTACATGCTAACTAGCGATTATCAATCTTCTCCGGATATAGATCGTGGTTCATCAATCGATGATCTGCAATCTGCTCAAACTTCGTGCCTGTTTTTCCGTAGTTGCAGTATGGATCAATGCTGATGCCGCCACGTGGAGTGAACTTGCCCCATACTTCAATGTAACGAGGGTCCATAAGCTCAATTAAATCGTTCATAATCTTGTTCATGCAGTCTTCGTGAAAATCTCCATGATTTCTAAAGCTGAATAAATAGAGCTTTAACGACTTACTTTCAACCATTTTCACATCAGGAATGTAACTGATATAGATGGCCGCAAAGTCTGGTTGCCCTGTAATTGGGCACAGTGACGTAAATTCCGGACAATTAAATTTTACAAAATAGTCCCGGTTTGGATGTTGGTTCTCGAATACTTCTAAAATGCCTGGGTTATATTCAACCTCGTATTTTGTTCCTTGGTTACCGAGTAGCGTTACTCCCTCAAGCTCGTCCTTCTGTCTTCCACTCATTATGCTCTCTCCTTAGACACCACGTTTATTACCCCAAACCAATGTGTGAAGTTGCGGCAATACTCGGGCCTTGTTCATTGTTTTTGAAGCAACGGCCTTATCAATCAGCCATTCGTACTTCTCTAATAGATCAGAAACCAGTGCTTGATCATTCGTTGTTGTCGCATCCTCATTTCCAACCTGTAAATAAAACGGAAATTCTGGATAGCGTGAATGAATGTCTTCTGCATAAGCAAAATCCACATCATCAAATACAACAACCTTTAAGCTCGTTTGTTCTTTTGAAAGTCGCTCATAGAACACATCTAGTTTTGCAAAGTCAGTTGTCATACCTGAACTAGGTGGCTTAGGTGAAATGGTTACATCCGTTATGTCTGTTAACCAATCCTTCCAAAAGGTCCCTTGTGTTTCTACAGCTGTTTCAATCCCTAAAAACGAAAGCTGATCTACTAACTCGCCTATCCCCTTATGCAAAGCAGGGTTTCCACCTGAAATCGTCACATGAGAAAATTGATCGCCACCTATTTTTTGCAGGTCAGACACAATCTCTTCAGCTGTCATCGATGTGCTTGAACCCGTCCCATCCCATGTAAAGCTTGAGTCGCACCAAGAGCATTTATAATCACAGCCACCCGTGCGGACAAACATTGTTTTTTTGCCGATGACCATGCCTTCTCCTTGAATTGTTGGACCGAATATCTCCATTACAGGGATCTTGCTCATGTGCTTTCACCTGGCTTTGGACGGTACACGACATAGCTTGTTGGTGTTTCGCGAACAAGCACCTGCAAACAAACGGGTTTATTATCCATTGAGTCCAACTCAGCCTGAACAGCTAGTCCAATTTGACGAGCGACCTCTTCTGTAGTTGGGGGACGACTGGCAAACTCTTGATGATCATTTAATAAGGTGTGATCGTAGCGTTTGTGAACGATGGTTTTGAGTCTTTTAAAGTCAACTAAAAAACCAAGCTCATCCAGCTCGTCTCCGGCAATTGTCAGGTTAATAAAATACGTATGACCGTGCATATTCCGACAATCTCCAGCTCGTTCATCATCAATGTAATGAGCAGCAGCCAGATGCATATCTTTATTTAGTTCAAAAGTATAGGAATGTGAAACCTGTGGGTAAAACTGCTGAAGCATTATGCTTACGCCTCCTTCCGACGAAGATAAGCATCTAAGCCATTTCTTCTTAGGATACAAGAAGGACATTCGCCACAGCCGCCACCACGAATTCCGTGATAACAGGTTAATGTTTTTTCTTGAACAAAGGAAAGCGCGTCTAGTTGATCAGCCAACTCCCACGTTTGCTCTTTGTTTAACCACATAAGTGGTGTATGAATAACAAATTGTTCATCCATAGCTAGATTTAATGTCACATTCAACGACTTAATAAACACATCACGACAATCTGGGTATCCGCTAAAGTCCGTCTCGCATACACCCGTGATTAGGTGACGAGCTCCCATTTCACGTGCATAAACAGCAGCAAATGAAAGAAATAGATGGTTACGTCCGGCTACGAATGTAGATGGCAGTTCCCCTTCTTCTCCAACACCCACTTCAATGTCAGAGCGAGTTAACGCGTTCGCGGATAATTGATTAATTAAGCTCATATCAAGTACATGAAAGGATACACCAAGTTCTGCGGCTATCTCTCGTGCACATTCAATTTCCTCAGAATGACGCTGACCATAATCAAAGGTCACTGTATGGACCTCTTTAAATTCTTTTAATGCCCAAAATAAACAAGTTGTACTATCTTGTCCGCCGCTAAATACAACTACGGCCTTTTCTTCTTTTATCATGCACTCATTTCTCCTTTGCTTAAGGGAAAAGAGCATTCGTAACCCCATACACAGGAAAAAAACTGGCTCGGTTAAAGAACTGAACACAGTTTACCGTTAGTTTTTTATAGAGGGAGTTCGCGAACCTCTTATGCCTATGAAGATGGCATCCTTTATCTTTTTTATTCATCCAATAGTGTACCATAACGTACGGCGATCAGCTATTCTTTTCACTTTGCGTAAAACTTGGTAATATAGGAGAGAATATAAATTCAGTTTGCCCAAAATGAGGAGGCTTTTTATGTCTTTTGTAAATCAAGTAGAAAAATATGCAGAACTTGCTGTTAAAGTTGGCGTGAACATTCAGCCAGGTCAAACCCTAGTGGTTCGTACCCCATTATTTGCAGCAGATTTTGTTCGAATTGTTGCCAAGAAAGCATATGAAGCTGGAGCTGGTCATGTTGAGGTTGAATGGTCTGATGAAGAGATCGCTAAGCTCAAATATAAGCTAGCACCGGATGAATCCTTCCATACATACCCCGAGTGGCGTGCAAAAGGATTAGAAGAAGAAGCTGAGAAAGGTTCTGCTTTCCTTAGCATTACAGGTACAGACCCAGACCTACTTAAAGGCGTAGATCCTGAGCGTATTGCGAATGCCAATAAAGCAGCTGGTGCAGCACTTAATGGTTTCAGAAACTATATTACATCTGATAAGGTCAGCTGGTCCATTGTTGCTGTACCATCAGTTGGTTGGGCGGAGACTGTTTTCCCTGAAGAAAAAGGCGAAGCAGCAGTTGAAAAGCTATGGAATGCTATTTTTGCTGCCACACGTATCGATCAAGCTGATCCTGTAGCCGCATGGAAAGATCATCTCGCAACTCTCGATGAGAAAATGGAGATTTTAAATAAACATCATTTCCAAGCCCTTCATTACACAGCAGAAGGTACAGACTTAACGATTGAGTTACCAGAAACACATCTTTGGGTATCAGGTGGAAGCATTAGTAAGGGTGGCGTTGATTTCGTCGCAAATATGCCTACAGAGGAAGTCTTTACGGCGGCGAAGAAAACAGGAGTAAACGGACATGTAACAAGTACAAAGCCACTTAGTTATGGCGGATCTCTGATTGAAGATTTCAAGTTAACCTTTAAAGATGGAAAAATTATTGAAGCATCCGCAAAAAAAGGCCAAGAAACGTTAGATCGCTTACTTGAAAATGACGAGAACTCTCGTTACATTGGTGAAGTTGCCCTCGTGCCTCATAAGTCACCTATTTCGGATACAAATATTATTTTCTTCAATACGCTTTTTGATGAAAATGCGTCAAATCATTTAGCGATTGGTAGTGCTTACGCCTTTAATATTGAAGGTGGTAAAGAAATGTCCAATGAAGAGCTTGAGAAAAATGGTATTAACACAAGCCAAACTCACGTTGACTTCATGGTTGGATCAGCCACTATGGATATCGATGGAATTCAAGAAGATGGTAGCCGTGTGCCTGTGTTCCGTAACGGAAACTGGGCTATCTAAACAAAATAAAAACAGCACCCGCCTAGGCAGGTGCTGTTTTTTTGTTGCGTTATGGTTCCAAACGCTCTCCACGTCTAAATTCCTGAAATTTTCTCGTTTCACTTACGACAACTCCAGATAAGAATAGGAGTCCAATTAAGTTAGGGATAGCCATTAGAGCATTAAAGATGTCGGCAATATTCCAGACAATCTCCAGGTGAGCGACTGCTCCAATAAAGACGACAATGACATAGATGGAACGGTAAATATACGCATTCCGATCTCCGAATAAGTAGCCAAAACACTTTTCCCCATAATACGACCAACCCAGAACGGTTGTGTACGCAAAGAAGATAATCCCAATTGTAACGATTAAGCTTCCATAACCAGGAAGGAAAGATTCAAAGGCAGCGCCTGTTAAAACATCTTGATCCGCATCGCCTAATCCAAATTGCATGATACTCATCACAATCACAAGCCCTGTAATGGTACAAACTATCATCGTATCTAAAAATGTTCCAGTCATAGAAACGAGAGCCTGACGTCCTGGATAATCTGTTTTAGCTGCTGCTGCCGCAATAGGAGCAGAGCCAAGTCCAGCTTCGTTCGAGAACACCCCTCTCGCAACTCCATAACGGATTGCCGTACCAATGGCACCACCAGCTGCCGCTTCTCCACTAAATGCTGCTTTAAAAATCATAGCAAAGGCCTCTGGGACTAAAGTGAAGTTCATAACAATAATGATTAAACCACCCAGAAGATAAAAGATGGCCATAAACGGCACAATTACAGAAGCGAATTTCCCGATGCTTTTAATGCCGCCTAATAAAACAAGGCCGGTTAATACAGCTAACACAATCCCCGTCACCCAAGGAGTCACACCAAAGGTTGAGTTAAGTGCGCCAGCTACAGTGTTAACTTGAGTCATATTTCCAATCCCAAATGATGCAAGGAAGCCAAATAAAGCAAATAAGACGGCTAGCCATTTCCAACCTAATCCTTTTTCTATGTAATACATCGGGCCACCCGAAATCTCGCCCTTTTCGTTAACTACTCGATACTTCACGGCTAAAATGGCCTCTGCATATTTGGTCGCCATTCCAAAAAAAGCGGCAGCCCACATCCAGAATATTGCACCAATTCCACCTAATAAAACAGCTGAAGCAACACCCGCCATATTACCAATACCAAGAGTCGCGGCCATCGCTGTCATTAGCGATTGAAAGTGAGAGATGTCTCCCTCTTCATCTTTATTTTTATCTGATTTTGTAAATACAAGCTTTAATGCATATGGAAGCTGGAAAATTTGTAGAAAACCTAATCTCACAGTTAGTAGAATACCTGTCCCAACGATTAATAATAAGGTAGCAGGACCCCAAACAATATCTCCAATGACACCAACTAATTGACTAAACCAGTCCATCCAATTCTCCTCTCATCTCAACAACATCTTTATCTATAAGATCTTAGTCTAATTATTTCCCACCCTCCAGTCAACATGTTTGTCATATAATTCGACAAGAACAATGAATATCCTCCAAAAAAAAAGAGAGATCCAAAAAGGATCCTCTCTACTGTGTAAAAACAAACTCTGCTTCAAATCGTAAATTCTCTACTAATTGAAGGTGAACTTGATCAACTCTAGCAAATCGATTTTTTGTTTTAAGTGCGTCAAAAAATGGTTCCATTTTATCCTCATCACCTTCTACTTCCACTTCAACCGTTCCATTATCAAGGTTACGAACCCAACCCACTAGTCCAAACCGAGTCGCTTGTTCTTGAGTAAAATAACGAAATCCAACCCCTTGCACTTTACCTTCTATAATTAAATGATATCTATTTTTCATGTAAACTCCTCCATAATAAAGTCCTTTTTCTATGTTTGACCTCATTTTAGAGAAATTAAACTTATTTTAAACTGATATCGTATAGTGATTTTGCTATATCTAGATGAACAGGACCTTGCGCTGATTCTTGATCTCTATCTGAACTAAGCGTTTCTTGCATTAGAAGTTTTTTAATCTCATTTGGTGATAATGTACGATCATTTTGTATTAATAGTGCCGCAGCCCCCGCACAAAGAGGGGTGGACATAGATGTGCCAGACATTTTTGTATAATGTTTTTTTATCCTGTTTGATTTTTGTGTCCGATCGACCATGGATCCTGGTGAGCGTAAAGAGATACTATTGACCCCTGGTGCCAAAATATCAGGTTTGGCTTTTCCGTAGATGGTTGGACCTCTACTTGAAAATGCCGCTGTATTTAAGAGGCCATCCGATTGGTGATCAGAGTCCAAAGCTCCAACTGTAATGATTTTATCGCTTACTCCAGGACTCGCTATGGTATACGCATCTGGACCATCATTTCCAGCTGCTGTCACAACTGTGATCCCACTCATCCAGGCTTCTTCGACCATTCGAACAACAGGATCTTCTTGCTCATTCTTATACTTTAGTGCATGGGTTCCAAGAGACATCGAAATAATATCAATCGGACGATCTGGATGAATTTGATTATATTTGATACACCAGTCTACTCCCTGAATAATCGACTCAAGCGTCCCTGTCCCTGTTCGGTCTAGTACCTTCACACCAATAATTTCAGCCTCTATAGCAACACCTTTATAATCACCATTTGACATTGAACCATTTCCTGCCACATTTCCTGCACAATGAGTTCCATGTCCATTATCATCGTACGCTTTGGTACGCTGGTTAATAAAATCAACGAAGTCCCGCACTCTTCCTTCTAAATCTTCATGAAGGTAAACTCCTGTATCGATAACAGCAACTGTCACACCTTTGCCTGTTAGACGTTCGTCATCAGTTGTTCTATTACTTTCAAACTTACTATTAATCCAATGGTTGCTTAAAGCCTTAATCGTTCTATTTAAATAAACGCGTTTGATTTCATTGCAGTGAATGAGTATAAACTCTAATCGTTCTGGGGTAATACTTGCGCTACAACACGAAATGGCGGCAAATTTATTATTAACCCGACAATAGCGACTACCCTCTAGTAATTGTTCGACGACAAATGAGCTAAATATATTTGGTGTTTTTTTAAACTCAATAATAACTGAGAGTTTTCGCTTTTTTTTCATTCTTTTTTCAAGAAATTGATGGATAAAACAAGGTGTAAATCGAAATGGTTTGTATAAGCTTATTATGGCTTCTCGCAATGGTTTATCTAGTTTTTCCGAATGACTCCGAACCAATTTAACCATTGAATAATGAAACATATTTAACCCCCACCCTATTCGCCACACACTATACCTTATGATGATTCATAGTGACGGATAGGATCATTGTCCTAGTTTAAAGAATAAAAGGCAGACGTATAGAAAAGGATTAAAAGGAAAAATTTCTGAATGTAAGGGTTTTCAAATGAAGAGTTATGGGGTATACTAAAAATATCACAAAAAAGACACAACTTTGACACGTAATGTTCATATAATAATGCAAATGCAAAATTTCTGAGGAGATGAGCTAAAATGGGAATTTTCTTTTTCTATATGTTTGTAGCAAGTGCAACTCCACTATTTCTATGGTTAGAGCATCATAAGATTGCCGTCGCAAGTATACCTGGAATCTTCCTCATGTGGATTCTTGGCTCAATCTATATTATTAGTCCGTCAATCTGGATAGAAGCTACATTTATCGTTACGTTTGCTGTTAATGTCATGCTTGCTCATTATGCAGCTATTGTATTGTACGGTATGCCTCTTTTCAAACAAAAACGGTTACTGCGTAATTCAAAACGTTTAGTCTGACACCAAACAAAAGAAGCCGCTCCGTTTTCAAAAACGGTGCGGCTTCTTTCTGTTTTATTACTGATGTTGCGGAAGGTGAATTCCAAATTGTAAAACAAAAACGGAACCAATAACAATCACAACAGCAATAAAAATTGCAAACACAGTATGTCCTAACTGTGTAATTCCATCTTTTCCTTCACGAATGTGCATAAACATTAGTAATTGTACACCTGCTTGCACAAAGGCAAACACGAATATAATAATAATTTTCATTAGTGAGGAAAGATCTGTGTAAAGTGCAATCCATACTGCGAACAATGTCAGTACGATAGACCCTATAAATCCGATAATATGTGTCCACGGTGTGTGAGATTTAGTTGATTCTGAATGATTCTGACTCATCTACAATCCCCCCATACCCATTAGGTATACACCCGTAAAGATAAAGATCCAAATAACGTCTAAGAAGTGCCAGTATAGACTTGAAATAAAGATCTTTGATGTTGTACGAGGAGTTAACCCACGGCGTTTTACTTGAATTAACAATAAGAAGATCCAACCAATCCCTACAGATACGTGAAGTCCGTGTGTACCTAATAGAACAAAGAAAGCAGACCAGAAAGCACTTGTAGATAACGTTGCGCCTTCATGTGCATAATGCCAAAACTCATAGATCTCAAATCCAACAAAACCGAGTCCAAGTACTAAAGTAATGGCCAACCATATAATCAATTGTTTTATCTTATTGGCACGCATCGCATGAATAGCTAGGCCACACGTGAAACTACTCGTTAAAAGCAAAAATGTCATGATTAGCACAAGATCTAACTCAAATAAATGCTCAGCTGTAATTCCGCCAGCTGTTCGGTTTACGAGTACAAAGTACGTTGCAAACAGGGTAGCAAAAAGGGCAAATTCTGCTCCAATAAAGATCCAGAAGCCGAGAATGTTATTCCGTCCCTCTGATGATTGAAACTCAAGCGGTTCATTGGCATATTCCGCATCTTCAGCATGTGCCATTTACTTCGCCTCCCTTGCACGTTTTTCAGTTTCTTCTATTTCTTCCACACTTACATAATGACCATCGTTGTAGTCAAACGAACGGAATGCCATACAAGCAAAGATTCCAATTCCGCCAACTATCCCCATCCAGAACCATTCAAACACTAGACCAAATCCAGCGAAGAACATGAAGGAGGACATGACAAATGGCAAGGCGGTATTATTAGGCATGTGGATTTTTTCATACTTCTCTATTTTATTTGGA
Organism: Alkalicoccobacillus murimartini; assembly: GCF_030813245.1. Classification (GTDB taxonomy): domain Bacteria; phylum Bacillota; class Bacilli; order Bacillales; family Bacillaceae_D; genus Alkalicoccobacillus; species Alkalicoccobacillus murimartini. Next base: position 912,161 of record NZ_JAUSUA010000001.1, read on the forward strand.
TCAATACCATCTTCTTTCATTTTCCAGAAAGGATCCATTGAGTTAACCTCTGGTACCTTCGCAAAATTATAGTGCGGAGGAATCGCAGAAGAAGTTGCCCACTCAAGTGTACGTCCATCCCACGGGTCGCCCGTTGTTTCTCTTGGAGAGTAACGGAAACTGTAGTAGATGTTGTAAACGAAAATGATAAAAGCAAGACCCATAATGAAGGCACCAACTGTAGAGATGAAGTTTAATGCAAACCAGCCATCTTCAACTCCATAAATATTAATACGACGAGGCATACCGTCAAGGCCTAGGAAATATTGCGGGAAGAAACAGATGTTGAACCCTGCAATAAAGATCCAGAAGAACCATTTTCCGATACGTTCGTTTAATTTGTGACCAAACATTTTTGGATACCAGTAAATCAACCCAGCAAAGCAGGCAAAAACGGTAGCCGCAATTAATACGTAATGAAAGTGAGAAACCAAGAAATACGTATTGTGGTACTGATAGTCAGCTGCAGCCATGGCTAGCATAACCCCAGTTACCCCACCAATTACAAAGTTCGGTATAAACGCAAGTGACCAAAGCATTGGTGTTGTAAAACTAATACGACCTTTATGCAAGGTTAAGAGCCAGTTAAAGATCTTAACACCTGTCGGAATGGAAATCGCCATCGTTGTAATCGAGAAGAACGAGTTTACTATAGCGCCTGCACCCATTGTAAAGAAGTGATGCACCCATACTAAGAAACTTAGAACGGAAATGGCAACAATTGAGTATACCATCGCGTTATAACCAAACAAACGTTTCTTCGAGAATGTAGAAATGATTTCTGAAAATATACCGAATGCAGGTAATGCAACAATATACACTTCAGGGTGACCCCAAATCCAGAATAAGTTTGCCCAAAGCATTGGCATACCACCGTTGGTTAAGTTAAAGAAATGAGTACCGAATAAGCGGTCAAAAGTCATTTCAGCAAGAGCCACGGTAAGTACTGGGAATGCAAGAACAATAATCATTGATGTAATTAATGTTGTCCATGTGAACATCGGCATCATCATTAATTTCATGCCTTTAGCACGCATCTTAAAGATTGTAACCATCATATTGATACCTGTTGCGAGTGTACCAATACCTGAAATTTGTAGTCCAAGCAGGTAGTAGTTTTGACCTGGTCCTGGGTTCAATTCGTTTGATGCAAGTGGCATATAACTGGTCCACCCTGCAGATGGTGACCCACCTATGATGAATGAAATATTGAACAAGCCCATACCAATAACAAATGTCCAAAAACTTAAGTTGTTTAAGAATGGGAATGCTACATCACGTGCCCCGATTTGCAAGGGAATGATGACGTTCATTAAACCAATTAGAAACGGCATCGCCATAAAAATAATCATGATCGTTCCGTGTGTTGTAAAGATTTCATTGTAATGCAGTGAATCAAGGAATGTCATATTTGGTGCGGCTAACTGCGTCCGCATCATTAAGGCATCTATACCACCTCTGAAGAACATCAGAAGCGCAATTAAAATATACATAATCCCTAGTTTTTTATGGTCAACACTTGTGATCCATTCATCCCAAAGCCATTTCCATTTCTTGAAATACGTGAGCACGAATACTGCCCCAATTCCAGAAATCAGGATGGAGATTTGGGCGCCTAGTATTAGCGGATCTCCAGTGATAATAAATTCATCCCATTTCAAAAGTAGCGTCCCCTTTCATTTGAAAGTACCTTACATGCTATTCAGTAGCTGTTTGGCTTTCAAATCCTTCTATCTCTCCAGATTCAGATTGTGTCAGCTCTGGCATTTCATAAGCTTTACCAGCACGGGAATGTGGGTTTAGAGGTTCATACCCCATACGTTCCCAAGCATGAATTGCATATTCTGCATTTGTTGCATGATCCACCCAATCCAAATGTGTTGAACTAAATGTCATTTCTGATGCAGATCCAGGAACCATTAATTTGTCGTACTCATCTTCCGTTAGCTCAGGTGCATTTTCTTGTTGCTCTGTAACCCAAGCATCATAATCGCTTTGCTCCATCGCATTCACATCAAATGTCTGGTCAGCAAAGCCTTCACCTGTATAGTTGGCATTACGGCCATCATAGGTGCCAACATGATCAGCTTGAAGATAAAGTTGTGTTTCCATTCCAGCCATGTTGTACTTTTGTCCTCCAAGCTGAGGAATCCAAAGTGCAGCCATTGAATCTGCAGACGTTAGTTTAAACAGAATTGGACGATCCGTAGGAATGTTTAGATAGTTAACGGTTTCGAGTCCTTCCTCTGGATAACTAAAGATCCATTTCCAGTTTACACTCGTCGCATGCACAACAACAGGCTCTTTGTGCGCAGTAGCAGCAGGTGCTTCCTCTAATTCAAAGATGGTCATAATGGTTGGTACAGAAAGAATAATAACGATAATGACAGGTATGATCGTCCATATAATTTCCAGCTTGTGACTTCCTTCGATGTCAGGCTGATAACCTTTATGATCTTCACGATCTCTGTATTTCACTAAGATAACTGTTAGTAGGATAAATACTACTAGAACAATTAACAGCATGAATGCGATCGAGAACCAAATTAACCAAGCTTGTGATGAAGCAACCGGTCCTTTTGGATCTAGCACACTCATATTTCCACATCCGCTCAAAAAGAGGCTTAACGCAAGGAACGCCAGCCATTTAAGAGACTTTCCATTTTTCAGCAAAGGTATCACCCTTCTTTCTAAGACGTAATTGCATATTACTTTTTTGTGAACCCTTGAACATACCTTTCATTGCTTATATCCTACCATAGATGAGGATATGAAAGGGTAGGAATCACACAAACTCTCACAAAAATATCACAAAATAAAGGACGGTTTTTAATTAGTCTGCCACATAATTGGGAATAGATCCCATCATTCGAAACACGTACCTCAATAAGCCATATTTTTGCAGAAAAATTTGATCCGTTTTATGTACAAAAGACTTATTGATTGTGCCATATTTTAATTTGAATGTACATTTTTTTGCTTATTTAAACTAAGAAAAAACCCTGTCTTAGTCTCCAAATGTGAATGGAAACATAGACAGAGCTTGTTTACTAACCAAAAAGGTACCAATTGTGTAAGCTTCAATTTCATCTCGAAGTGAGGATTTTAGATCTCCATGGTCATAATAGGCAAGTTCATACGGTTCATTTATTAATTGATCTTCAAATGCAGCATTTAAAAAAGAAGCCGTTTCATTTAGACTTTGCTTACCACTCTGCATCACTTCAAAAAATGAGGCAAAGCCATGCATGACTCCGTTATAACGAGTAGCCTGAACCGGCACCCCGGCATCTGATAGCCTCTGTGCGTATGCTTCTCCTTCATCTCTTAAAGGATCAAATTCTGCCGTAATGACTAAGGTCTGTGGCATGTCAACAAGATCAGCTTCAAGAGGTGAACTATATGGTGATACCCACATCTCTTCCTCAGGAGTGTAAGACTTCCTCGCTAACTCCATGACATCACGAGACAAAAGGTAGTATCCACTTGAATACAAGTCTCTTGATACAAAGTCGTCATCCAAAAAAGTCGTGAGCGGATAAAGCAAAGCCTCTGCTTTAATGGCAGGTCCTTCGTTGTCACGAGCCATCAAGGCAACAGCAGTAGCAACATTACCGCCAGAGCTATCTCCCACTACTGCAATATTATTGATATCCCCTTCCAGTTCATCTATATGATCATGGGCCCAGTTTAACGCATCATAGCCATCCAAGATCGCTGTAGGGAATGGATAATCTGGTGCAAGGCGGTATTCTACTGAAATAACAACGCTATTTGTTTTTGCAGCAAGAGAACGAACGATATTGTCATGTGTATCAATATTTCCATAGCCTTTCATAAAGGCGCCCCCATGAAAGTAAAGGATGACGGGGTGTGGACCCGACTCTTTTGGCTGATAGACTCGCGCCTTTACCGTTTGGCCATCAGCAGTCGGTATATCTATTAATGAACGATCAAATCGTGAAGATCCTTTTGCAGCTAAAAATTTTGGTGCTTTAAGATCTGAGGGAAGCAAATTATTTGATACAGCATGTAAAATAACAGCTGTTTTCACTGGCACCTTGCCAGCTTCTGTATGAGTCCAAGCCTGAACAGTAATCGTCATCGTTAACATAATCATTACGACACCCAAAAGAAAAATTGAAACAGCAACTAATCCTTTACGAAAAAAAGCCTTCACAGACTTCCTCCTCTATATCATCGATTTCATTTTTATTAGTATATCAGAATACCCTAGAAATGATAGAATATTTCGCGACATTTTCATAGATTGTCACATATTTATCGATGACACTTCAGTAAACAATTAGGCGTTCCAATTTTCTTCGATAAATTCGTCTCGACCTGACTGTTTACGATCTTCCTTATATGCTTTTTTCTCTTTTTTATAAAAGTCTTGATGTTCTTCCTCCGCTGGATAAAACACAACGGCTGGTAATACGCTTGTTACTATAGGTTTTTGAAACCGTCCACTACTTGCTAGTTCTTCTAGAGACTGCTCAGCAAGTTGTTTTTGCCGATGTGTGTGATAAAAAATTGCTGTACGGTATTGATCCCCACGGTCTTGGAATTGCCCACCCGCATCCGTTGGATCTATTTGCACCCAGAACAAAGATAACAATCGTTCGTATGGGAATAATTCCGGATCAAACTCTATTTGTACCGCCTCATAATGGCCTGTTTCTCCTGTTTTAACTTGTTCATATACGGGGTCTTCAACATGACCGCCCGTGTATCCCGATGTAATAGAAAGAATACCTGGTAACTCATCAAACGGTTGGACCATACACCAAAAGCATCCTCCCGCAAATGTAGCTTTCTCCATTTTACATTCCCCTTCTTATTCAAGTTGCTTTCTTAATGAAATAAGCGCAAGCTCTTTTGATTTGGCTTCTAGCATACAATCAATATCCGTGCCCTTTGTAACTTGTTGCAAACGCTCGAAATCCTCTAATCTAATTTCATCTGCATGGGCTGGATCTCTTTCAGATCGTTTGCCTGAACTAATATGTACTTTCGGTATGAGCTCGCTGTCTTTCCATGTCTCTTTAACTTGTGAGAATAACTCAGTCAATTCATCATCTGTTCGACCAAAACACATTTCATGGTGGATATCAAAACATACAGTAACCCCACATTGATCAGAAACATCAAGTACATCGCGTGTATGAAACACCTTATCATCGTTCTCTAAACGAATCATGTTCTGAATAGCAAGAGGTAATGTTTGGAAGGTGTTTATAAATGTCTCTTTCGCTGTTCCCTTATCGCCATAGGCACCACCTGTATGCAAAATGATGTCATTTCCCCCCACTGCTTTTAAAAAATCATAGTGATAATGAAGATCCTTGATCGCATTTTGTACCACGTGTTCTCTAGGTGAATTCAACACTAAATACTGACCAGGGTGCATGGAAAGTCGCAAGTTCCATTTTTTTTGGAACGCTTGGATGTCTTTAAGTTCTTTTTGTACATCCTCATCCTCCTGCCACTTCCAGTCCATCACCTCATGAGTTGCAAACGGGATCATGTCACTAGATATACGAAAGAAGAAGATTTCATGTGAGACATTCCATTCTAGAACGTTTTTTAATTCACGAATGTTATGTAAGGTGAGGTCTTTTACGACCTCGTTCCCTTTTTGTTGAACCGTTTTTAAACGACACGTTTTAAAAACCGTTGGTATGGTGAGATTCTGACATGGATAGCCTAGACGCATCTTGTCATCCTTCTTTCTTGACCTTTTTAACGGGTAACCTCTTGTGACTCAAATTCAATTTCATCATGTGTTCGGCTATATTTTACTTTTAGGTCATGCTGATTAAAGTACCAAGCGTCCTTCTCTTCTACAAAGAAAAGAAAATCGTCTACTTGTACTTCAGCTAATGGATGTTCCGGTTCCTCTTGACTTATTCCAAGTGAAAAACCACTCTGAAATGAACCGCACCCTCCATATCTTGCAAAAAAGCGAATCGATTTATGCTCATTTTCTTCAAATTGTTCTTTGAACCACCGTACCGCTGGTTTGGTCACTTCAATATTCATCCTAACACTCCTCTAATCATTCATCTTTCTATCATAACAAGTTATGAATCAAAAAACCATGAATCAAACCGAGATAAGTTTACCTAAGGAAACTTTTTGTCGTGACTGCATACTCTATATAAATAAAATGAAACGAAGGAGTGAGATCCAGTGAATTATCATAAGACGGTTGGGTATGCTGTGATTCTTCAGTCATTAGGTGTCATTACAAAAGCCGAGAAACAAGCCATGATCTCAAATGATCATAAGCAGACAAATCCTCATGTGAAACCTAAAACACCTCACAACCTATCATAAATAGGTGTGAGGTGTTTGAACGTCCTTAAGATGATTCGTTTAAAAGCAAAGAGTCAATCAGTTGAATTAAAGACAAGATTTCAGGCTTGCTAACTTGACCGTTCGCTCCAACCGCTTGTCCTTTATGAAACAAATCATCCGAAATGATAGATGAGAAGATAATAACCGGTGTATCCTTGTACAAATCATGTTCTTTAACCAACTTGGTTAAACGATGTCCATCCATTAGCGGCATTTCAATATCGGTAATAATGAGATCAGTATGAGCATTGGCATCCGGTTTATTTAACGCATCCCATGCCTCTTGACCATTTTCATACAGAACTAATTGAGAATAGCCTGCTTCTGATAACGTGTCTTTTAACAATTGACGAAGGATACCTGAATCCTCGGCCACCACAATACGTTTCCCTGTGCGGTTACGTGCTTCAAGCGAATGAATACTTGAACGTTTGATTCCAGCATCAGGATGTATCTCCACGACGATTTTCTCGTAATCTAACATAAAGGCTACATACTCTTCCATTTTCACGATACCTGTTACATGACTGAACTCACCTTGCGATAACTCATTTGGTTTCTCAACTTGACTCCAAGACACCCGATGGATTCTAGAGACATTATGAACGCGGAAAGCCACTTTAAGTTTATTTAATTCAGCAACGACAAACTTATGATTCGTTTGATCAGTCTCTTCCTGTACTTGAAGAACAACGGATAGGTCAATAAGTGGGATGATTTCCTCACGAATTCGTATAACCCCTTCTACATATGGGTGGCGATTGGGTGTAGACGTCACGTCGACTGGTTGAACGATTTCACGGACTTTCAATACATTAATTCCGTACGATTCCTGTCCAACCTTAAACATAACAAGTTCTAGTTCATTTGTGCCGCTTTCTAATAATATAGCTGATTGTGATTCCTGGGTCATTTCGTTTCCCCCATTATTCAGGATGTTGCATAGTCAATTATCAAGACTATCCTCTTTAGTTGTTTCGGCATAAATGGGCAAAAACTTAAGTCTATTCAACAAAAAAGCATTCATTGGATTCGCTCCAATGAATGCTTCATTCTCTTACACAAAAATTTCGATGTCGCCTTGTTCTTCTAATTCATCAATAATCCCAGGTGCAGCTTCGTTTGCTTGATCGATTTTGATTTGCTCAATAATTTCTTCTCTTGTATCATCAAGAGGTGGAGCTTCATCACCCATCGCCTCTGTTAACTCTTCGTACTTTGCTTCAATTTCCTCATCTGTCGGTTCTTCAATATTAGCTTTTTCTTCAATGTATTTTTGAGGTTTCATACTTTCTCTGATCTCTTCTTTAAATTCATCAATGGTCATATCTTGTTGACCTAAGATTTCCTCTAAATCTTCATCAGATTGAATCTGGTACATCGCTTTAATCTGATCAAGTTGTTGGTTGGCATCTTCTTCAGACACTTCAATTCCTTCTTCATTGGAAGCCTGATTCAGTAGTTCGGTATTCACTAACATGTCTACCGACTGATCCTTCAACGCATCGTCCACTTCCGTTGACTCAGAATCAACTTCTCCACCCATCATCATCTGAGATTGTTGTTTCGTTTGTTCATATTGCTCAATAAAAGCATCTTTTGACACATCAATTCCATTTATAGTTGCTACAACATCTGGAATCTCATCATAATTTGTTTGTACGGCTGGAACTTCCGCTGCTTGCTCATCAGCCTGGTCTGGCTGTTCATTGGAGTCAGCATTTTCTTCTGCATCTCCTGAGCAGGCTGCAAGCCCAACAGCAAGAGCAAAAGCAGATAAACCTAAAGTGAATTTACTATACATTTATTTTTGACCCCTTTCTATATCTCAAGTCTAGGGGCAGTGTACCATAGGTTGACCAATGGAAGAAATCATCGTGCGCACCAGATAAGATAATTGTGTAATGATCTCAAAAAAAAACACGCTAAAACACGCGGGAAATACCGCTACTACTGGCTTCCTTCCTAAATTAACAAAAACTTTGTGAAATCACAGAACAGCCTTATTGAGGGATCGAACGAAGGAAATTACCAGAACAAAAATCTCTAATTTGTTCATCTGAATAGTGTTTTGCTAACTCATCAATGAAGTTTGAGTAACACCCGGCGTGTTCTAGCCCGACCACATGATCAGAGATCCCATCAAAGTCTGAGCCAAATCCAATAGACTTCTCTCCTCCAATTGAGCATAAATACTCCATGTGACGCAGCACATCTGTTATTGTCGCTTCTTGTTGCTCTGTTTCTGTCAAAAACTTCGGGAAAAAGACCATACCCATATATCGATTCTGCTTAAATAATGCTTGAGCTTGTGCATCATTTAAATTTCTCGGGTGTGGGCAAATAGAGGTAGAATTGGAATGACTAGCTATGGCATAATCGGCAACCTCTATCGTATCCCAAAAACTTGTTTCACTAAGATGAGAAACATCGGTTAGAAGTTTATGTTCATTATGTCGACGAATGGTTTGTCGACCAAAATCGGTAATGCCTGCTCCTCTTGATTCTAGAACCCCATCCGCACAATGATTTGCTTCATTCCACGTTAACCCAACAGAAAGTACACCCTGCTCAATGAGGATCAAATGTTTTTCTTCATCCGCTCCAACTGCATCCATGCCTTCTAACGTTAAGATGGCTCCAATTTCTCCTTCTTTAAGTGACGCAAGCTCTTCCCATTTCTTGATGTGTTTAACTTGAGGAAAAGGACGAATGATCTTTTGATGGAACAAACGAATTTGCTCAAGCACCGCCTGAAATTTAAGTTCTTGTTTGATAAACGGTTCAACAAATAGCGCAAAACATTGGACTTTCACCCCACCGGATTGAAGACGTTGTAGATTCACGTCCAACGCCTGACTATCTAGAAACGATTGCTGAGGATTCATCCATAGTTTTAATAAGACATCACAATGTGTATCGATCACTTGTATTTGCGTGCTTTTTTGTACCATACCATCAGCACCTTTCAGAATGATTCATCATAGTTATATAGAAGAATAGCGAAATCGTTTGGAGGAGTTTTTTTATGAGTGACCAAAAATCAAATGAATCAAAAAGTTCAGGTTATCAGGATGTGATGCGCTCCATTGATGATTTTTTTCATCAGACTTATCGACGGTTTCAACCGCCTCCATTTTTCTCTCAATCTATAGCGATTCGGACAACTGATTCTGAGGATGCCTTTATCATTCACGCTGAGCTTCCAGGTGTAGATAAGCAGCTTATTCGTATTGAAGCCTTACCACATGTGCTCGCTATCCGTACCCTATCGGCCGAATCTTCCGAACAATCTGTCGAAAGAGAACGGTTGGTCTCAGTTCCATTTGTTTATAACGACAGTGATATAAAAGCAAACTATGAAAATGGCTTATTGCGTATTACTATCAACAGACATCGACAAAATATTACCATCGATTAAGGAGGGATCCATTATGTTAAAGCCTTATCAGGATCGCCGCCACCCGCACTATCATCATTCTTATCAAGGAAGACCACCCTACTATCAGGGACCAATGAATCCAAGAAGAATGCGCGGAGCAGGTGTACGGCCTCATCCACATGCACAGCCCGTTTCAAAAACAGGATTTATAAAAAAAGCCTTTACTTCAGACGATGGAAAATTTGATGTTTCTCGCACAGCTCAAACGGTTGATCAAGTCATTAAAACCGTTCAACAGGTGTCCCCTTATGTCAGAAAGGTAGGCGCATTTTTTATAAAGTAATGCTTATTTCAACAACAGTCCATAGGCAAGGGTTTGATTCTTATTTATCAGCTTTAAGCCTTGACTTGATTTATAATCAATTGTGACTTGCGAGCCGATTTCATCGCTCGCTTTTTTGTTATAAACAAACGGTTGACCCGCAATTTCTTCTTGTTGATCTTCGCCTGGAATGAACTTGGACCGTTCTAAATAAAATTCAATCATCGTACTACATTCATACGTATCTCTTGCCACAATACGAATCGCCTGGTCTGGCTTATGATTCTCGTTGAAAAACTTTTTTGCTTCTTCTGTAACTATGATGTTCATTTTACTCTCTCCCTTTTCATTTGTTCTTGTGTTCCACTATAGTAAATCATCTTGGTCAAATAAGTATTCATATGGAATATCCATGAACATGTACAATGAGTCCGAAATCGGATATGCAAATGTTCGGATCTGTTCATCCCGTTCAATATCTGTATATAAATCGGAGAGAATTCCTTTTTTCTCGACATCCATACGAACAATATTCTCCAGAAAGTAAGGTCGCCAACTCCAGTTTTTGTGGAGTCCCTCCATTTTCAAAAGCCAGTTGCCACTGTCATCTTTTTCAGCATTGGCTGTTTGTTGGAAGCCTTCTTCATTACATACATAGATTCGAAAAACATACTGATTAAGATTTTTTGCAATATCAATAATCATATTGTCTAAAGGTGTATGAGGTTTTATTTGTTTCATTGTTGCACGAAGGGCAAGACTTAATTCGTTAGAGAGATCGAGCTGAGCCTGCACCTTTCTTCGTTCATACGTAATAAAATGGTGAAAGTCCTTTTGCATTCTGTCCTTACATGCATCTTCAGAGATCATCTCTTTTGCTGACGTCTTTAGATAGGGACCTTGATAATAACGTGCTCCATTTCTCCATGCATAATTAAGCTGGTTAAACGTTGTAATTCCGTCAAAGAGCAACGTCGCGCCAATTTTTCTAGATAGCATAGTGAGCGATTGATGGACATCCCCGTAAAGATGAGGGAGAGAATCTTGATCCAAAAATGAGACATTCACCCGGATAACATTTGGATTAGTCAAAGCAATTTGATCAAGCTGACTGCTACTTTGACCAAAATTATCAATCCCGATTCTAATCCCAAGGCTCTGAAAATATGTGAGTACATGTTTAATTTCTTTATAATATGAATGAACATCTTTTTCATTAAGTCCAATAATTATTTGATTATACGTAATAGACTGTTCAAGTATATATGGTTCAATTCGGTTTAATAAACTTTCTCCTGCATCTTTTACTAGCTGTCTCGCATCATAGTTAAAGTATATGGCCCCTTTAAATCCGGTTGCAGAATATTGGTCCAATGCAAGCTTTTGCAAATGATCATCTAATTCATTTCGGTATTCAGAGGGAATACTTTTGTCAGAGAAAAACCAACCAAGTCTTTTAACACCTTCTGGAGTGACTAATCTAGCCACAACTTCATACCCGACAACAACCTGTTTTTCTGCGCTAAAAATCGGCAAGAAATAAGGAATGACATGTTCTTTATCCATCATAATATCTAACGGGTCCACCTTAAGACCACCTCCCTAGCAAACGTAGCCATTTAATTATAGCATATGTGGGGACTCATTCAGCTAAGGAAACGCCTGATCAAACGGGCTGTTTTTTTAGGCTGCTCTTCCGGAACAAGGTGACCGGTGTGCGGAAGAACAATTAACGATGCGTTCGGTAAATCCTGTTGAAGCTTATAAGCAGAAGAGACGGGAATAAGGGAATCCTGTTCTCCCCAAATAATTAAGCATCTATGTTGAATTTGATGAATATCAGTTGAGCTCATATCACCTTCTCTTTGTCTAATCAAACAAATGATCGACTCATAAAACGCTTTATCTTTTAATGGTCTACCATACTGGCTGACCATTTCGTCTGTGACTTGCTCTTTTTTATACATGATCTGTTCAATATATGAGCGACAATCCGTCGAACTTCCCCATTTATGGAGGATTGGTGCAACGAAAGGAAGATAAGATGCATAAAAATAAATTTTTTTCACTTGATGTAAATAAGCGGATGCAGATAAGAGGACCAGCGAATCGACAAGCTCAGGTGATTGTTTCGCTGTATAAAGAGCAACCTGCGCACCCATTGAATGGCCAACGATTGTTACATTTTTCAAATGATAGAGTGTTATGAGCTCTGAAACTAACTGAGCGTAGCTTTTGAATTCGTAGCAAAATGTTTTTTGTTTTCCACTCAGGCCAAACCCAGGCAAATCTAAACAGACGAACTCATAATTGGAGGGGAGAGAAGCGATCAACTTTCTAAAGCTAAAGCTTGAGGATAAAAATCCATGGATAAAAAGTAGTGTACCCTTGCACTCTTTTCCTTCACATGGCCACCTCTCAACATATACATGAGTCCCTTGCATATATAAGGTGGTTTTAAGATGGGTTCGCTGCATACATTTCTCCTCCTTCACACTTGTAGGATATCCGTATACTGTCGACCTTACTCAGTGCATAATAAAAAGGGCATATAGCTTTTAGCTATATGCCTTGCAACTCTATTTGGATAAATCATACGGCGTTTCTTGGTATACATAATAGTTCAACCAATTCGTGAATAATAAGTTCGAATGCGCCCGCCAACGAAGGGTTGGTGGAACCGTTTGATCATTATCTGGAAAATAATTAATCGGCGGTTGAATATCTTCTCCTCTACTTATATCTCGTTTGTACTCTTCATCAAGAGTGGTTACATCGTATTCAGAATGCCCTGTTACAAAAATATGCTTTCCATCTTTTGAAGAGACGAGATAAAGTCCTGCGTCTTTTGACGTACTTAAAATGTCCAATTCGTCTACAGCCTGTACATCCTCAATACGTGTTTCTGTATGTCTAGAATGCGGAGCAAAAAATACGTCATCAAACCCTCTAAGTAGCTTAATCGGGGCTGGATTTACAGCATGCTCAAACACTCCAAAAAGCTTTTGGTCAATCTTGTGTTTTGGGACCCCATAATGATGATACAAACCTGCTTGTGCACCCCAACAAATATGTAAGGTAGATGTGACGTTTTCTTTGCTCCAATCCATTATCCATTGTAGCTCTTCCCAGTAGTCAACTTCTTCAAAATCTAATTGTTCAACCGGTGCACCTGTAATGATCATCCCATCAAATTTCCGTTTTTTAATGTCATCAATCGTTTTGTAAAAGGTTCGTAAATGCTCATGAGTCGTGTTTTTAGAAACATGCGTTGATGGGTATAAAAAAGACACATCTAACTGTAATGGTGAGTTACTTAATAGCCTTAATATTTGGGTCTCTGTTGTTTCTTTAATAGGCATTAAGTTCAAAATCACAATGGATAGAGGTCGAATATCCTGGCTATACGCCCTACTTTCATCCATAATAAAAATATTCTCAGCGTTTAGTATCTCTCTCGCTGGAAGGTGATCTGGTATTTTAATTGGCATCTCTCTATTCCTCCCTAACCATTACCGAAAAGCTTTTATTATATTTAAAATAACCTCATTATTAAAATAACGTATCATGAATACCATCAATCTGCAATCATGCAGAAGGAGGAGCACGTTATGCAGCTTCGGCTAGAATGGCAATACAAACCCCCCAAATCCAAAAAATCGTACTGGATGAAATCAGAGTCTATGCCAGCAAAAGAGGCCTTACTTTTAGAAGAGGATCTGACTCGAACAGGCCGAATGATCTCTGTAGATTTCTATGATGAGCTTGACGATAAGTGGACCAAAAAAGAAGTCCTGACTTTCTTCAAAAAGATGGAGACAGAACCTCAGGATATCGTTGCTTTTATTGATGGAGGGTATCATCGAGAAAGTGGCACTGCCGGATTAGGGCTATCTATTTATTATACACAGAACCAACAACGATGGCGTTATCGTGTCAATGAACGAATTGAGGGCATTGATAATAATAACGAAGCTGAATTCGCAGCTCTAGCGTATTTGTTTACGATCTGTGAAGACGTTGGCATACACCATCAGTCGATCACGATTCGAACCGATTCCAAAACACTCTACCACCAGGCAAATGGTGATTGGCCTTGCTATGAGAAAGAAATGGTTCAATGGTTAGATCGAGTTGAAAAGAATAGTGTAAAACTGGGTCTACGACCGCAATATGAACTAATCGGCAGACAAGATAATAAAGAGGCTGATCAATTAGCCTCGCAAGCGTTACAATCCATTTTCATTCAAGGTAAAAAAGAACAAACAAAAAACTTGCCTGGGAAAAAAGTCTTTTAAACACATAAAGGGTAGAACAATCACCACGCTCATCGCTCCAGGAGAAACCTACGCTACTGTTTTTGATCAGCCTAACGGCGGTCGTACTATATCCATTACTCTGGACTCTTCCATATAAAAACAGCCTTCCATTTCTTAACTAAAAGAAATGTAAGGCTGTTATATCTTTATAAGGGATCTCCTAATTACAAATCGACCCATTTTTTTATCCGCAAATATTATAGCTAGTCCCTTTGCCGTATACTGAGCTCTGTTATGATTTGATCAGCATAGTAATCTTGAAGTCTTGTTACACCGAGTGGTTCCTGCTTTCGTCCATATGTTTCGTGATGAAAGTCAGAACCGCCAGAGCGGAATATTGCGCTGCCGGTTACTTGTTCGGCTTCTTCACAAATCTGTTCATATCTTTCTTGATCCTGCTTTTCATGGTCTCGATGGTATACTTCAATTCCATCCATTCCCCACTTAGTAATCCAATGAATAAGCTCATGATCCAACCCATAATATCCTGGATGAGCAACGATTGAAAGACCACCGACTTCATGAGTCCAATCAATGGCTTCTTTGACCGTCATCTCACGCTCTTTTTCTACATAACAGGGCTTACCTTCTGCTAGGTACCGGTCAAAAGCTTCGGCTACTGTCTTCACCACATCATGTTTAATCAGGACCTTTGCTACATGAGGTCGGCCGATACTTCCACCGTCTGCCTCAGCCAAAACTTCGTCGGCCGTCACATGAACTCCAACATCTGAAAGCTTCTGAAGCATAATGTTCATACGCCTTTGTCTCATGTCCCGTTGCTTAGATAACATCTGTTGAAATGCTTCATGATGAACATCGACACCTAAACCAAGCATATGCACACTCTTTTTCTCAAACACACAAGAAAATTCAATGCCTGGTAACACTCTTACTCCAAGGCGTTCGCCTACCTTCATGGCTTCAAATGTGCCATCAACCGTATCATGGTCTGTTAAGGCAATTTGTTTTAAACCAACAGCATGGCACTTCTCAACAAGCACAGATGGAGAGTATCCACCATCTGAAGCTGTTGAGTGCATATGAAAATCACTATCCGTTCCCCCAGGAAGTTTCATCTACTCTCTCCTAATGTTTATTGCCATTCTCTAGCTATGAGATACTTAGTTCTTCCACCAAGTATCATAAATGTTAGCTGGCAGCTGACGTTTATGCTCGGTTATTTTATATCGCTCTTCAAGTTTTGCTGCGATCTGAGTATCAATCTTTTTACCTTCCAAGTAATCGTCAATTTGATCATAAGTCATTCCCAACGCTTGCTCGTCAGGTATACCTGGCTGATCATCTTCTAGATCAGCTGTAGGAGCTTTTTTGTATAAATGCTCTGGAGCCCCTAGTTCTTTAAGTAGCTGTTTGCCTTGTCGTTTGTTTAGTCCGAAAAGTGGTGTGAGATCACATGCACCATCTCCAAATTTTGTATAGAATCCTGTTACTGCTTCTGCAGAATGGTCTGTACCAATAACAAGGCAACCAAAGTGGGCACCAAGATCATATTGAGCCTTCATTCGCTCACGTGCTTTTGTATTACCCTTTAGGAAATCAGATAGTGGCTCTCCAACAACTGTTTCAAATGTTTTGGCAGAAGCGTCTACTGCTGGTTTGATATTAACGGTGTGAGTTCTAGTTGGCTCGATAAATTGAACTGCATCACGCGCATCCGCTTCATCCTTTTGCTCTCCATGCGGAAGACGCACAGCATGAAATTCATAAGATGCCCCAGGATGCTCAATGTTTAATTCGTTAATGGCAAGTTGAGCTAGTTTTCCTGCAAGGGTGGAATCTTGTCCCCCTGAAATACCGAGAATATATCCTTTTGCTTTACTCTTAAGTAAATAATCTTTAAGGAATTGCTTACGTGTTTGGATTTCTTCAATCGAATCCACTGCAGGTTGAGTATGTAGATCCTCAATAATAGATAACTGTGTTTCGTTCATAGTGTTTCCCTCCACATAATTAGTTTACTTTTTCTTTTCCCTTAATTGATGAGGACTACTCTTTTTTTTACCCAATTGATCTAATTGATCCATTTTTCCTTCGGATGCAAGGATATCTCGTTGCCATTCTCCAAATAAATCATAATGTGGATAGCCTTCTCGAATGTGGATCCATTCTTTTTTTAACCCGTACTGTTCTCCCCAGGTTGCTAGTCTATCTAAATCACGGCAGGCAACCTTTGTAACGCTTGTACAATGTGGGAATCGCTCATCTAGCCAAAAGTGCGTCAAAAATGCAATCTCGCCTGCGGTAACTTGCTCTTTCCATTCGCTTAGTATGTTTCGGTTAATTCCAAATGCCATCGTTTAATCCTCTTTCACATTAACCTTAATCTCTTCATATTTCGCAAACCATTCCGGAAAAACTTTTTTAAAGGCTGCTGGCTTAAATGTCTCTTTATTTACAATAATGTGTGTAGTGGACCCCTCAACACATACCTCATCCAACTGATTGATAATTTGATAGGCGTAAACGGTCCTCAACCCATCATTTTTAGCAATCCACGTCACCACGGTTGCGGTATCACCATAACGAACTGGTTTTTTATACGTGGCCTGCACATCATAAACGGGTGCATAATAACCTAGATTCTCCATCTCTACATAATTGTAACCAATGTCTTCAATGAGACCTGTCCGACCTAGTTCAAAGTATTTCAGATAGTTGGCGTGATATACGACACCCATTGCGTCTGTGTCTGCGTATAACAATTGTATGTCTCGTTTACTTTGGAATTCCACGACATGTACTCTCCTTTACCTACTGCTTCTCAATCTGTTCTCTCTGGGTAATTATAACATAAGAGCAGTGGTTCTCAATTGATAGCTCCTTGCTATGCCTTCTCTACATCTAGCTTTGTAATTTCTTGAAGCGCCTTTGTATCAGGCGATTCTATCTGTGATACTCTGATTGCCTGCTGTTGTACAATGCGTTCAAATAGTGAATCAATATACCGTCCGTTTGAAAGATGACCTTCTTCTGGAACAATTTGTTTCGTTTCTACCATGGCATCCTCTGTGAAATGATAGCCATTCCTCTCAGCCAAATGACTTAACATGATGATAAGCTCGTCATGAGTATAGTCATCAAACACAATATGCTTTCGAAAGCGCGAGCGCAAACCTGGGTTGACTGCAAGTAATTGTTCTATTTCTTGCTCATAACCCGCAAGAACCACCACTAGGTTTTCATCATGAATCGTCATCGCTTCAACCAGCGCAGCCACTGCCTCTTGGCCATAATCGGACCCTGCACCCTGTATTAATGAGTACGCCTCATCAATGAACAGGACCCCACCCAATGCATCTTTGATGACTTCCTTCGTTTTGATCGCTGTTTGTCCACTGTATCCGGAAACAAGATCAGCACGGCCAACACGGACGAGATGACCACGTTTTAAAAGTCCGATTTCCTTTAATGCCTGAGCATAGATAGAAGCCACTGTTGTTTTTCCTGTTCCAGGAGATCCACTAAATACCGAGTGGAGCTGGACTGGCATCGCTTGAAGGTTTTGCTCTCTACGTAATCGTTGTACCTCGGCATACGCAGTTAACTTGCTCACTTCATCCTTAACCTGTTGCAAGCCGACGAGTTCATGTAATTTTGAAAAGGCTAGCTGTCGATTGCTTTGATGACCCTGTTTAAAGTGATTAGCTTCTAATAAGACAAAATCTTCCTTTTCTTCTTGAAGAGCTTCTGATGCACCTTTTTCAAAAATGGCTTCTAATACTAGATTCTGAACGGTTCGAGCATTCCCAAATGTTTGATCCACTTGAGCGCGTTCAATCTCTTCACGCAATGAAACCAATGCCTCTTCTGTAAGGATAAAATCATTTTCAATTGCCATGTGCTCACTTATTTCAATGAGTTCATCTATGCTGTAATCAGGCAAATGGAGATGATTCTGTTCAGGGAATCGACTTCTCAGACCTGGATTTGAACGAAGGAACGTTCTCATTTCTTCAGGATATCCGGCCATGATCACTGCAAATGTTCCAGCATATTGACCACTAGTCATAGCTGACACCAAAGTATCAATAACCGTTTGCCCATAGTCATTCCCTGATGCATCTGCTCGCTTCAAGCTATATGCTTCGTCAATAAATAACACACCACCCGACGCTCGTTCTATCGCCTGAAGGGTCTGCTCTTCTGTTTGACCTACATATCCTGCCACAAGCTGTGAACGATCTACTTCTAATACCGATTCTTGTTTTAATAAACCTAGCTCATAATAGGTTTTAGCCAATAATCTAGCTATCGTTGTTTTTCCTGTACCTGGATTACCCGTTAAAATCATATTCAGATTGATTCCATCCTTGGTCTTGTATCCAGAACGTTCTCTCTTTTTTTGATAGGTTAAAAATTGATAAAGCTTCTGAACACGTTTTTTGACCTCTGTTAAGCCAATCATCTCAGATAACTGATTCAGTGCAGATTCATCAACTGTGTTACCTGTGATTTTTTCTAACTGCTCCTGCCACTGTTTCTGGAGGACCTTTATCTCTTCTACAGCCTGCTTGAGCTCTTTAAACTGAGAAGCAGAGTAATAAACGCCATCTAGAGAATGCGCATAAGCCTCTGTCGTTTTAGCAATACGCAGAAAAGGATCTCGAAACTGGATAAAGAGATCCCATAATGCTTGGATCGTCTCTACTCGTTCTGGAACCACATCTTTTGCACTCTCTTGTATTTGACTATATTGAGTCTTCAGCTTCTCCTCTGACTGGAAAAATTGTTCTGCTAGATGGTAATAGGCTTCTGCTGTTTTTCGCTTTGCTGAACCATGATCCGTCTCACGTATAGAAGGATAATCTGAAGGCACAGCTACACGTACAAACTCATCTAGTAAGATTTCCACCTGCAAGGTCTGAGTCATGTTGTTTTTTGGATCGTATCGGTTTGCTTCATTGATCCACTCTGTAATTAATGAGTCCATTTTAGATAATCGATTAAATCGAACAAGTGCTAGATGAGACAATGCATCTGCATAAAGCTGACTCTCTTCACTTTTCAGATGATCATCCCACTTTGAAAGGCTTCGCCACAATCTGGTCTCATCTAATTCCGTTCGACCCTCTTTAATTTCGACCATCCAGTTCTTTAATTCTTGAACTGATTCCATTGACTGTAGCATGTGCAACACTCCTTAACGCTCTACGTACATATTTATTTCACTATAGCAGAAATTTTTTTATTGCTAAAGAACAATACCTTTTCCTGTTCGGCAAAAAAGAAATCATCCACCCCAATAAGTCAGGATGAATGATTTCTGTTGTTACCCTTTTGGTGGAACATAATCGGGGTGTTGATTTGATTTTGTGTTCATGGTTTTACCCTTGTTAGAATCAGACTTCCTAGGTTGAGTTCCTAAATGATCCGGACGAAACTGCTGCCCTCTTTGATTAGGTTTGCTCATATGACACCTCCTACTAGATATACCATTAGGATGAGCAGTGCTGAACAATCCTATCCGCTAAATCAACCTTATTCGTCTTTATCTTTGCGACGATTCTTCAGTAAATCTTCAAGCGCATCTAAAATCTCATCTTGAGATAAATTTGAATCATGGTCAGATTCCTTTTTAGATGGTTTATCTGGTTGATCAATGATTTGATCTTCAGTTGTTGTTTCCTGTTCTGAAGGCTCTTGAAGTTCAACCGGTTTTCTCTTCTCCTGTTCATGTTGGACGAGACTACTTGGTTCATTTACTTCATAAAAGTCACCTTCAACCGTCACATACTTCCGCTTCCTTCTTGTCTCTCCGTCTAATAAACTATAGATTACCGGAATGACAACCAATGTTAGGAACGTCCCACTAATTAAGCCACCAATAATTGCAACGGCCATTGGTTGCTGAAGTTCAGCACCTTCTCCAAATGCCAGAGCAAGTGGAACCATCCCTAAAATTGTGGTTGCTGATGTCATGATAATTGGACGTGTCCGCAGTTGGACAGATTCGACCAGTGCATCATGTGTGGACATCCCTTTTGCTTTAAGTTGATTAACAAAATCAAGCATCACGATTCCGTTATTGACAACAATACCCAGCAGGATAATGAGTCCAATAAATGCGGTGATCCCAATAGCTGTTTGTGTAACCACTAATGCAATCGACAATCCAATGACAACAAGTGGAACAGTAAACATGATAATAAATGGTAGTTTGAACGACTCGAATTGGGCAGCCATAATTAAATAAATGAAGACAGCTGCTAAGACAATCGCTAAAATCATACTATTGATCGAATCATCTAGAATTTCCTGTTCACCACCATATGTAAACGTTGTGGTGTCCTCCAGTTCTAGATCATCAACAATCGTATTCACCGTGTTTGTAATATCACTTAAATTTGAGGATTGTGCGTACGTTATCGTAAATTCGACAGCACCCTCTTGATTCATTCTCTGGATTGCTGCAGGACTTTCTCCTTCTTCGATACCTGCCACATCACTTAATACAATATATTCACCCTCAGAATTCCGAATGGTTAAATCCTCTAATTCAGAAATTGTTTCAGTCGCTTCCGACTCAAGCTGAACAATAACATCCAGAAACTGATTATTTTCTTCGATGACCGTTGCGGTTTCACCGCGAGTAGATGTATTGACCTGTTGGGCAATTTCACCAGGAGTCAGTAGATTCTCTCTAGCTGCTTCCTCATCAACCTCAATCACAATTTCAGGTACTTGTTCTTCAATACTTAATGCGATATCTCTCACATTTTGCTCTGAATCCAATTCGTCTTGTAACTCTTCTGCCTGCTCATATAACCTTGTTTGATCGCTATCGGTTATCGTAAACTGTAGCGTATTAGCTTCCCCACCAAAAGCAGCTGAAGAAGTAAAGGCACGGATTTCTGCATCAGAATCTGCACGCTCTAATTCACGCTCAATCGATTCCACAAATTCAGCCGAACTTTGAGTTCGATCATCCTGATCAACCAGAGATACTGTAATATCAGCCGTATAGCTTGATTGATTGCCACCCATCGCTTGATTGTCACCTGAACCCGCTGAACTTACATAATTCTCGATCTCACGGTAATCATCTAACACCGATTCAATCGATTCAACCGCCTCTTGGGTACGCTCTAAACTCGTTCCCGGCTCCATTTCAACTTCAATAGTAAAGCTGCCTTGGTCGCTGTCTGGAATCAGTTCAGTACCAACTGTTGTTAAGCCACCTATCCCAACTAGTAATAGTAAAAAGGTCATAAATAATACAGCAATTCGGTGCTTAAGTACCCAAATCGTTGACCCTCTAAGCCAGCTCATCATTGGTGACTTACGTCTCTTTTCTTCTGATGATTCATTTGGCATTTTAAGTAATCGACTTGCAAGCATAGGTACGACCGTCATCGCCACTAGCAAAGAAGCTAATAAACTAAATGAAACAGTGTAAGCAAGCTCTTTAAATAAATCACCTACAATGCCACTGATAAATACAATTGGTAAGAAAACAGAGATTGTTGTTAATGTTGATGCAATGATTGCTCCACTTACTTCTTTTGTGCCATCAAATGCGGCTTGCTTAGGTTCTTTTTTCATTGATAAATGCCTGTATATATTCTCAATCACAACAATGGCATTATCGACAAGCATTCCAATACCTAAAGCTAAGCCACCAAGACTCATAATATTCAACCCTATATCGGCAAAAAACATAAAACCAAACGTCACTATCACTGAAAATGGAATAGCTATTCCTACTATGAATGGTGTTTTCAAATTTCTAAGGAAAAAAAGTAAAACAACCATTGCGAGTAGCCCACCAAATATCAGTGCACTTGTCACACTATCAATAGAAGCTGAAATAAATTCCCCTTCATCGTATAGAACCGCTGTATCTAAATCTTCATAGGTGGATTCAAGTAAGAGTTCATCTATGCGATCATTCACCGCATTTGATATTTGAACGGTATTCGCACCGGATTCGGGCATAATGCTAAGCTGAATCGCTTCTTGCTGATTCGAACGAGTGATCACCTGCTGATCCTCGAGCTCAACACTTACATTAGCCACATCATTTAACGTGATTTCAGCATCAGTAATTGAACTGCCTACCACTACATTCTCTAAGTCTTCAACATTATTTAATTCACTAATGACTCGAGTCGTTAAACTCAAATCATCACGGATAACTGTTCCCCCAGGCAAAGAGATGTCACTGGCCTGAATCGTTGAAACAATATCACTTTGACTTAATCCAGCCTCTTCTAGTTCAGATTGGATTAGCTCTACCTGAATCTCTTCTGTCAAACTCCCACTTTCACCAACACTGGCTACTCCTGGAACTTTCAATAATTCATCTTCAAGATCTTTTACTTGATCTTGAAAATCAATTAAATCATCGTTTGACGTTACAGCCATTTGAATCATTGGCATCATGGATGGATCGAACTTTACAAAGCTCGGTTCATTCGCATCACTTGGTAAGTTAGCACTTCTGATCGTATTAATAATGTCTAATTCCACATCATTAATGTTCGTCGACCAATCGAATTCAAGAATAATCATCGATGTGCCTTCCGTTGAATTTGAAGTCATGTTTTTTAATCCCGAAGTTGTAGCTAATTGCTGTTCTAATGGGATGGTAACCGTATCTTCTATTTCGTTCGGATTCACATCACTATAACTTGTTATGACAGCAGCAACTGGAGGATTAATCTCCGGAAAAAGCTGTAGAGGCAGCCGTGATATGGAAACAATACCGATAATAATAAATAATATCATCCCCACTATCGTAAAAACTGGCCTTTTAATTGAAAAATTGATCATGTATGCTGCTCCTCCATCTTCCTATTGTCATTTTTGTATGTATGTAGTAATGAACACACTAATTCAGTCATTATATTCCCTCTTTTTAAAACAAGAAACCTTTTCTACCGTGTCAATTATATGAACAAAAAACAGCCTGTTAAAAACAGGCTGCTTCTATTGTGCTTATTAAGCAAGTTTACTACGTAAAACCATTGGTAGAATTCCACCGTGGCGGTAGTAATCAACATCTACGTCACTATCAAAACGAACAAGCGCTTCAAATGTCGTAACGTTTCCGTCTAAGTCTGTTGCTGTTACCGTCACATGCTCACGAGGTTTTACTTCATTCGTGATATCAACACTAATCGCTTCTTTACCGGTTAAGCCTAGAGATTCTGCCGTGTCTCCATCTTTAAATTGCAATGGAAGTACACCCATTAGAACGAGGTTACTACGGTGAATACGCTCATAGCTTTCTGCGATAACCGTTTTGATTCCAAGTAGATTCGTTCCTTTAGCCGCCCAGTCTCTTGAGCTTCCCATTCCATAATCCTTACCTGCAAGAATAGCAAGGCCTGTCTGGGTTTCTTTGTATTTCATTGCCGCATCATAAATAGGCATCACTTCATCCGTTGGCCAGTAAGTAGTGAATCCACCTTCTGTACCTGGAGCTACTTCATTACGAATACGGATGTTAGCAAATGTTCCACGCATCATCACTTCATGGTGTCCACGACGAGAACCATATGAGTTAAAGTTACGAGGCTCAACACCCTTATCGATTAAGTATTTCCCTGCTGGCGTTGTTTTACCAATCGCACCTGCTGGTGAAATGTGATCCGTTGTAACGGAATCACCAAATTTACAAATGACTCGTAAATCAGAAAGTGACTCAATCGTACCAGGCTCCTGCGTTAATCCTTCAAAATAAGGAGGGTCCGCAATGTATGTGGAATCCGCATCCCATTTGTATAGAGAATCATCTGTTGTTTCAATTTCGTTCCAACGCTGATTAGCAGTGAATACATCCGCATATTGCTCTTTAAACAACTCTGGTGTCACTGTTTCAGCGACAACTTTTTTAACTTCGTCCGTTGTTGGCCAGATGTCTTTGAAATAGACGTCTTTTCCATTCTTGTCTTTTCCAAGTGAATCATTTTTAAGATCCACATCTACATTACCAGCAATAGCATACGCCACAACTAACGGTGGAGAAGCTAGATAGTTTGCTTTAACAAGTGGGTGGATACGTCCTTCAAAGTTACGGTTACCAGATAATACTGAAGTAACAGTCAAGTCGTTAGCAGAGATCGCATCTTCAACCTCAGGCTCAAGTGGCCCCGAGTTCCCAATACATGTTGTACAGCCATAACCAACATTATTAAATCCTAATGTGTCCATATATGATTGCAGACCTGCTTTAGCTAAGTAACCTGTTACAACCTTAGAACCTGGTGCAAGTGATGTCTTAACGTATTCAGGAACTGTAAGTCCAAGCTCAACTGCTTTCTTCGCAACAAGACCTGCCCCAAGCATTACGTATGGGTTAGACGTGTTTGTGCAGCTTGTGATCGCAGCAATCGCAATGGCACCAGTTTTCATGCTTGTTGTACGACCATCTTTATATTCAACATCAACTACTTTGTTGAATTCTTTTTTATCAAGACCAAGACCTTGAGTACCAGATGGAGCTACAACTGCCTTATGGAATTGTGACTGCATATCTGTCAGTTTAATCAAATCCTGTGGACGTTTTGGTCCAGATAGATTTGCTTCAATTTCAGATAAGTCAACTTCTAAAATATCTGTGTACGTTGGATCTGGTGTTTCACCCGGTACGTAGAATAGTCCATTGGCTTTGCTGTAGTCTTCAACAAGCTTAATTTGCTTTTCTTCACGACCAGTTAGTCTCATGTAATCAAGTGCCTCACTGTCAACTGGGAAGAACCCACATGTTGCACCGTATTCAGGAGCCATGTTAGAAATGGTTGCACGATCAGCTAAAGGCATTTCAGAAAGACCTGGACCGAAGAATTCAACAAACTTTCCAACTACTTTTTTCTCACGAAGTACTTGTGTTACTTTAAGAGCAACATCAGTCGCTGTGGTACCGCTTGCTAAATTACCAACAAACTTTACTCCAACCACTTCTGGAACTGGGAAGTATGATGGCTGTCCAAGCATTCCTGCTTCAGCTTCAATTCCTCCAACACCCCAACCAAGGACTCCAATACCATTAATCATTGTAGTATGAGAATCTGTACCAACTAGTGTGTCAGGGAACGCAACGGTCTCGTCTCCTTGTTTCACTGCTTGTACAACATTAGCTAGATATTCTAAGTTCACTTGGTGAACAATACCTGTAGCTGGTGGTACTGCTTGATAATTATCAAACGCTTTTTTTGCCCAGTTTAGAAACTCATAGCGTTCTTCATTACGTTCGAATTCAAGATTCATATTAAATGCTAATGAATCATCTGTACCAAATTTATCAACCTGTACAGAGTGATCAATAACTAGATCAACTGGGATTTCCGGATTAATTTGCGCTGGATCTCCACCCATTTTAGCCATTGCCTGTCTGAGGGCAGCCAAATCAACAACTGCTGGAACTCCTGTAAAGTCTTGTAGAATAACACGTGCTGGTTTAAATGGAACATCGATTTCTTGCTGACCAGATGTACCCCATTTCGCCAAATTTTCTACGTGCTCTTTTTTGATTACGTAATCATCATATTGACGCAGAACAGATTCAAGGAGCACTCTCACTGAAAATGGTAGCTTGCTTACTTGGCCTATTCCTGCCTTCTCTAGAGCTTCAAGTGCATAATAGTGATATGTTTCTCCCTCGCTCTGAAAGGAAGAACGTGCATTAAATACATCATTGCTTTTTGACATGTTAGACCCTCCTTCTCCAAACTATCTTACCTTAAATCGACAATATTGTCTAAACGTGCGACTGCTTAGAAAGCGCTTTAATATATGTGGTTTCGCTCCCCTTAAATAGAATAGCAAAAAAAGGACAGATTAGAAACCATTTTGACGTAAATACTAAAATGAAGACATTAAACTTTTAAACATTAGGAGGATGCTTTGTGACAGAACACCATAATGCAAAGGACAGTAGAAGAAACGCTGGAAAAGAAAGACGCTCCGGTCAGCCTGAACCACTAAGCGGATCAAAAAAGGTTAAAAAATCGAATCATGTCAACCAAACCAACGGGGAAGGCTAACTCACCCCTTACAATCGGGCGTTTTGGCAGTCCAATATGAACCCATCGCATATGATGTACCATCCGTATAACAAGGAGGTGCTTTATATGGGTGGGTACGAAAAAAGTAGTGGATTTGCACTAATCGTTGTGCTTTTCATTTTGCTAGTAATTGTTGGAGCGAGCTGGCTATAAAATGTGATGAAATAGCGTTATATATAGTAAAAGGAGAGGACGCAGCTGATGCGACCTCTCCTTTTGTGTACCGATTTATTGTGACCATCCTGGCTCATATGTATAAATGGTTACTCCATGATGCCTTGCTTTGCCTCGAAAATGTTTTAAATCATCTGCATCCATTAATACTTCTCTAAACAATAGAAAATCTGCCTTTTCTACACTTACATCTGCTCTAGATCCTGTGCGCAGTTCTTCTAATAGAGAAATTGCTTGCTCTTTTGTCATTGTCTCCACCTATTTCTATGTTATTCTAAGATTATCTTAGTAGAGGATGTGTTAACATGCAACTAACCTATCACGTAAATGCTCCCGTAACAGCGATAGAAATGGCAGAAGTGTTCAAATCATCAGGGATCAAAAGACCGGTAGATGATCTTGCTAGAATAGAGGCTATGCTTGATGCTAGTCCGTTAGTTATTTCTGTCCGGGACCAAGATCGATTAGTGGGCATCGCTCGTTCTTTAACAGACTTCTGTTACTGCTGTTACCTATCTGACTTAGCTGTTTCAAAAGAATATCAAGCTGCTGGAATTGGTAGCGCTCTACTAGACGCAACCAAAAAAGAAATCGGTGAACAATGCGCCTTAATTCTTTTATCTGCTCCTGGAGCCATGGACTATTATCCGAAAGTTGGATTTCAACACGCATCCAATGCTTTTATAATTCCACGAAATCGCTAATATAAAAAGTTGAATAGAATTACTTAGAAAGGATGACCTCTAAATGTCGGATTGGTTTATATGGTTTATTATCTTTTGGACTATTTTCTTAATTACCATCATGTTTATTGGCGGCTACTTCATGTTCCGCAAATTTCTCAAACGCCTTCCAAAGGAAGATGGGAAGTCTATACTTGATTGGCAGGACCACTATATTCAAACAGCCCTTCCTCTATGGAATGAACCACAAAAAAAATTACTGAATGAATTGGTTGAACCTGTTCCTGAATTATTTCGCGATATTGCCAAAGGAAAGATTGCAGGCAAGATCAGTCAAATTGCTTTAGAAGAGAAAGCCTCTTCTATTACAGAACCACATATCATCCGAGGGTATATTTTGGCTACACCAAAACGTGACCACAAGTTTCTTGTTAAAACCTTAGAAAAAAAGAAAATAGATCTTGATCCATATAAACATTTATTTGATGCTACTTCGTAAATTTATGTAAAAGATTACAAGTATTCTTTTAGTTATAACCGTTGCCATTTATGGCCTTTATCAGTACTCTTGAACTTGAGTGATATAAAGAAGGGACGTCTTGATGTTGACTAGTAACTTATATGAAATCATTGAAAAGAAACGCCAACAGCTAGTTAAGGCGTCTCGTTCAAACGACTTGTGTTCTTCTCAAGTATTAAAACTTAGCCAGGAACTAGACAGGCTTTTAAACCAATACGACAAAGAATTAAAGCGCACCTCTTGCAGCTGACTGCAGGGTGCGCTTTATTTTTTTAGGAAACAGCTTCTGCTCCCTTTTGAAGTTCATACATGTTTTGATATAGTCCATTTTTTGCTAGTAACTCATGATGATTACCTTGTTCAACAATCTCACCCTGATGCAATACTAAAATATGATCTGCATCTTTAATCGTCGAAAGTCGATGGGCTATAGCAATGGTTGTTCGATTGGTCTGCATTCGCTTTAATGCGCTTTGTATGACTTCTTCTGTTTCTGTATCAATACTAGCCGTCGCTTCATCTAAAACAAGGATTTTCGGCTTATGTGCCATCGTACGTGCAAAAGAAATCAATTGCCTTTGTCCACTAGATAACGTAGATCCTCGTTCACTTACTTCGGTCTCCCATTGATCTGGAAGCTTATCGATGAACCCATCTGCTCCAACAAGTTCCATTGCTTCCCTCACTGCTTCACTAGATATCTGAGGACGTTGAAGGGAAATATTGCTTTGTATGGTGCCGCTGTACAAAAAGGAATCTTGAAGAACCAGTCCCACATTCGAACGAATCTCTTCATTTGTAAGCTTAGAGATTGACTGACCATCTATCAAAATCTCACCTTTTTCTAGTTCATAAAACCTCATCAACAAATTAACAATGGAGCTTTTTCCGCTTCCACTGTGCCCTACCAAAGCAAGTGTTTGTCCTTTATTTACTTTAAACGATATATTCTTTAGGACATCTACATTCTGATCGTACGAAAACGTTACATTTTTAAATTCAATACTACCATTTGTAATGGCTACTTCCTCTTCTCCTTTTTTATCAGGAGCATATTGCTTGTGGTCCATTAGTGAAAAAACTCTTCCTGCTGAAACGATGGCTTGCTGATACATGGATAGGCGCATCATTATTTGATTCACTGGCTCAAAAAAACGATCGAGGTAATTCACAAAAGCATACAATACGCCTATTTCAATGGTTGTCTGTAGTGATTGTACACCAAAGAAACTTAACACAACCACCAATGCAGCAATCGCAAGGATATCAACCATGGGCCGCAGTAATAGTCCATCGACTTTCATTGCTTTTAATCCTGCTGCCATGTGTGAGTCATTGATCT
Source organism: Alkalicoccobacillus murimartini (assembly GCF_030813245.1). Classification (GTDB taxonomy): domain Bacteria; phylum Bacillota; class Bacilli; order Bacillales; family Bacillaceae_D; genus Alkalicoccobacillus; species Alkalicoccobacillus murimartini. The sequence goes on from NZ_JAUSUA010000001.1 coordinate 941,337, forward strand.
CAGAAAACTCTTTTCTAAGCCTCTTCTCTTGACGAAACATTTGTACGATCGCCATACCTTGAATTGATTCATTCATTTTTCCATTCAGTTGACTTAGTCGCCCACTCATATTGGCATAGAACTTAGCACTCATTGATCGATAAATTCGCATAAGAACTAAAATGAGTGGAAGAAAAATAAGACAATATAGGGCAAGCGTTGCATTCAGATAAAACATAGCAACAAAGGTCCCAATTAAAAATAAAAAGTTTTGAACAAACACAGCTAAAACACTCATATAAAGCTCTTTTATAGACTCCGTATCATTTGTGATTCGCGAAATGAGTCCACCCGCAGCCGTGTTATCAAAAAAGGATAAGCCTAGTTTTTGAACATTTTTAAATACATCCATACGTAGAGTTTGAATAATCTTCAGGGCGATCTCCTGAAACATGTATCCTTGTATATAAGAGATAACCACTGCCCCAATATGTAGAATGATGTAGGTTACCGCAAGCCAAACAATTGGAGTGGTTGGAAATTGTGCAGGAGCTAAATAGTCGTCGATAAAAATTTTAACCAAAATCGGTCCAACGAGTTCAGCCGCTGTGGCCACTAATAAGAGCAAAAGCGCAATCGTTATCTTTACTCGGTGTGGCTTTATATAGCGTAATAATCGGAACAAGATCTGCTTCTGGTCTTTCCCTGTTAAGACACGATCATCATGCTTCACGATTAGCCCCTCCTTTCTCAACCAAACTCTCTAGCTGTTGCTGATTATACATAGTGCTATACCAGCCTCCAGAAGACATGAGCTCCTGATGGTTTCCTTGTTCGATAATTTCTCCATCACTTAACACAATAATGTTTTCAGCATGGTGGATTGCGCTTAACCGATGTGCAGTAATTATATTGGTTTGACCTTTTCGATGTTCTTTAAGTTGCCCAAGTATGTATTCTTCCGTTGCCGCATCTACAGCTGATAACGAGTCATCTAAAATGAGTACTTTTGGATCAATAATCAGTGCACGCGCAATGGAGATCCGTTGTTTCTGCCCACCTGATAACGTGACTCCACGCTCTCCCACTAATGTATCGTACCCTTCTTTAAACGTCACAATATCTCGATGAATGCCTGATAACTTACAAGCATGTATAATCTCATCCATCGTTGCTTCAGGTACGGCAAATGCCACGTTATCAGCAATACTTGCTGAGAATAAAAAATGATCTTGAGGAACCATGCCATACATCTCTCTTAATCGATTCATTTTTATAAGCCCAATGGACTGTTCACCAACTTTTATGCTTCCGTCCGTCACATTATATTCTCTTTGCAATAACCGCAGTAACGTGGTTTTTCCACTTCCTGTTTTCCCAACGATGCCAAGTGTTTGACCCTCTGGAATTGTGACATTCATATTATGCAACGCAATGGATGGTGAACCAGGATAACTGAAAGTAGGAATAGCAACTTGAATCGGTCCATGAACCGCTTCATCCCCTAAGCCTTCATCATCTTGAATATCACGTTTCTCTGCTAATAATTGTTGAATGCGATCATAGGAGGCTCGACCACGTTCTACGGTGTTAAAGAACATCCCTAATGCCAACATTGGCCAAATCAATAAACTAAGATATACAGTGAAGCTGGTTAATTCACCAATTGTCATCTCTCCACTTATGACATATCTCGCTCCAAAGGCAACAGCTAAGAAATAGCAGATTCCAACGATTAAAGAAATCGTAGGCGAGAATAAGGCATCAATGCGTGCAACTTTTATATTTTTATCAACGACATCCAATGACTTCAGACGGAATTGTTCTGTTTCCGCTTGCTCTTGGCCAAAAGCCTTTGTCACTCTGACACCGCTAATGACTCCTTGCACATTATCATTCAATTCTGAAAACGAGCCTTGTGCAGCTCGAAAACGTTTATGTAAAAGTCCCCCATAATAACTTGTTAATATCGCCATAAGCGGCATAGGAGCTAAAGTAATCAACGTGAGTTTCCAATTAATCACGATGGCCATGGTTAGAACCACAAACCCACCCATCGTAATGGCGTCCACAATCGTTAAAACACCTTGCCCTGCTGTCATTTGAACTGCTCGCACATCATTCGTCCCATGGGCCATTAAGTCACCCGTTCGATAGCGTTGGTAAAACCGACTAGACATCGCCGTAAAATGCTGATAGAGCTGGTTTCGAAGCGTTCGTGCTAAACGAATCGAAGCACCAAATATCATAATACGCCAGACATAACGTAACACATAGGTGAGAACCCCTACCCCTACAAGTAAACCAATCCATCCCCATAAAACGTCCATCGTTAACGTAGCATCATTAATATGGTCAACGACTCTCCCAATGACATAAGGAGGGACAAGAACAAGGAGCGAGACAACAATTAATACAAGAATTCCAATTAAATACGCTTTCTTTTCTTGCTTAAAAAACCACCACAAATCTTTATATACCCGCATATTATGTCTCCCCATAGCAGAAAACACCCCGGTTAAGAGGTGCTTGCATCATTTATTTAGTTTGCTGCTTCTGCATCGCCTTCATCATTTGATTAATCTTTTTCTGTGATGGGTTTTGTCCCATTTGCATCATCATCACTCGTAACATTTGCTCATTAATAGGTGGGTTCTTTTTCAAGTAAGACATCATTGTTTTACGTGCAATAAAGAATCCGATAGCCAATCCTGCAAGAACGGCTACAGTATAACCAATAATATGAATCCACATCTCGGTGTACGTCCTCCTTCAAACTAGATCAAACGTTCGGATGCATTCCGAACATACTCGTCTATTATATCGTATATTGATGCGCTTTAAAAGGATCGCTTTTCAATTCGAATGAGTGTTTTGGAAGGCTTGTACTTTTTTTATCGGACCTAACCAGCCAAACCGCTGTTGACCAACATTTACAGCAAAGAAATACGCATTCAATTCTTTTAATCGTTCAAATAATCTTGTTTCAATTTCCATCTTTCCAAAAGCCATTAAGAGCAAATGATGATCTCTTAACTTCACATCTACCCAGCTTCCCGTTGAATGATGCTCCATACGATACGTAGAAATATTCACACGTTCACTACTTAAATAATGGTCTTCTTTCGCCAGGGTCTTAAGAAGATCACTTGTTGGTAGTGGTTTTGTAATGTACTCAATCTGTTTAGTTAACAAGGGTTTAAGCGTATGATCTGCCTGGAATCGTTCACAAAATAGGTTAAATAGTTTGATTTCCTGTCCATAGTAACGATTGACAATCTCTTCATCAAGCAGATATAGCTGATAGCTTCTCATCTAAACCCTCCAGTTTAACGGAATTTGAGCTTAGTATACACCTTGTCAACTAAAAAGGTTGTTTGTTGGTGTCGAACAATTCGTCGACCTATGTCTAATCTAGACAAAGAAAAAAGGAGCTAGGACAAAACGTTTTTAGCTAGCTAAAAAACCCGAATCCTTATGCTGTTTAACGAGCATAAGGATTCAGGTTTTTGTAAATCAAAATATGAGAGTGGGATACCGATTCGGACATACACTGCGCTGGTTATTCTGAACTGTAATTAGAGTTGAGTTACTTACAGTTTAGTGTTGCTACAGCTGTGCATTTCTTTCAAATCCCATACGCTTTTTATACCGAATTATTGAAGCAATGCTTTAGCTTGTGCTACTACATTACCTACAGTAAATCCATACTCAGCTAAAATTTCAGAGCCTTTACCAGATGCTCCAAAACGATCTATTGCAAGAATTTGACCTTCATCCCCTACATAACGATCCCAACCAAGTGAAGAACCAACTTCAATACCTAGGCGAGCTTTAATATGTTTTGGAATGACGCTATCCTTGTATTCTTTTGATTGAGCTTCAAAACGATCCCAGCTTGGCATGCTTACTACACTAGCAAAGATTCCTTCTTTTTCAAGCTCTTTCTTCGCTTCAATGGCAAGAGATACTTCAGAACCAGAAGCAAGAAGTAAAAGGTGTGCGTCGCCATTTGCAGCATCCACCACATAAGCTCCTTTTTTAGTTCCTTCGTATGCATTCTCAGCCGTACTTTCAAGCGTTGGAAGGTTTTGACGGCTCAAAATAAGTGCTGTTGGCTGATCTGTAGACTCCAGAGCCAGTTTCCAAGCAGCAGTTGCTTCATTTCCGTCAGCAGGACGAATAATCGACAGGTTTGGCATCGCTCGAAGTGCAGCTAACTGCTCAACCGGCTCGTGCGTTGGACCATCTTCTCCTACCGCAATACTATCGTGAGTAAATACATACGTAACAGGAAGACCCATTAACGCTGCTAATCGGATAGCTGGACGTAAATAGTCAGAGAAAACAAAGAACGTTCCTCCAAATACTTTTAATCCTCCATGAAGAGCCATACCATTCAGGGCTGCTCCCATGGCGAACTCACGTACACCAAACCAAATGTTTCGACCATCATATTGGTCACGGCTGAAATTATCTTGGCCTTTTAACGTTGTGTTATTAGACCCAGCTAAGTCAGCTGAACCACCAAATAGCTCTGGAATTTGTGTAGCAAATGCATTTAATGCTTGTCCCGCAGATGCACGACTTGCAACACTAGTACCAACCTCATGTACAGGAGCTTCTTTGTCCCAGCCATCAGGAAGTTTGCCAGATAGAGCTCGTTCATACTCTTTTGCAAGCTCTGGAAACTCAGCCTTGTAGTTTTCAAACAGTTGGTTCCATTCTTTTTCTTTTTCAGCGCCTTCTTCAACCACACGAGCAAACAATTCTGCTGCTTCGCTAGGAATATAGAAATCACCTTCGTAATCCCATTTGTATGCTTCTTTTGTTAATTTCACTTCATCTGCACCTAGTGGCGAGCCATGAGATGCTGATTTTCCTGATTTATTTGGAGAACCAAAACCAATTGTCGTCTTCACTTCTATTAATGTTGGACGTTCATCAGCCTTAGCTGACTCAATTGCTTTAGAAATCTCAGTTACGTCATTTCCATCTTCAACACGAATCACTTGCCATCCGTACGCATTGTATCGATCTTCTACATTCTCAGAGAATGAATGATGTAGGTCTCCATCTAATGAAATATCATTAGAATCATATAGAACAACCAATCGACCTAATTTCAAGTGACCAGCAAGAGAAGCAGCTTCAGCAGAAACGCCTTCCATTAAGTCACCATCACCACAAATGCTATATGTGAAATGGTCAACGACAGGGTAATTTGATTTGTTATACGTAGCTGCTAAATGTCTCTCAGCCATTGCCATACCAACAGCCATAGCAACACCTTGTCCAAGTGGACCTGTTGTTGCTTCTACACCAGGTGTATGACCATACTCTGGATGACCAGGTGTGCGGCTTCCAAGCTGTCTAAATTGTTGAAGATCCTCTAAGCTTAAGTCATAACCTGTTAGATGCAAAAGGCTATACAAAAGCATTGAGCCATGCCCCGCAGATAAAACAAAACGGTCTCTATTGCTCCATTCTGGATTACCAGGATTATGATTCATAAATTTTGTCCATAAAGCAAAAGCCATAGGAGCTGATCCCATCGGCATTCCCGGGTGTCCTGAGTTGGCTTTTTCCACACTATCGATAGAAAGTGTTCGAATGGTGTTAATTGCAATATTCTCTGCGTTTGTAGACATATGTATGTTCATCCTCCCATTTAACTTTCATTTTTCTTTATTCACCCTCATCATATACAATCTAAATCAATTCTACAAGGTCAGACAACTGCAATTGAGTACAAAAAAAGGACTACTTATAGTAGTAGTCCTTAATGTGTTGGCCCATTATTGTGCTTCTTGCTCTCTTTTAACGCTTCTGGAGTGACGTCTGTACCTTCCTCATCAACAACGGTTACAGAGTGAAGCTGATTTTCAAAAGATTTTCTAAAGCCCTTTAGGTATTCCGTACGTAATTCTTTTTGTTCCTTTGCTTCTGAAAGTGTTAGTCCACTTTCTTTCGCTTTTTTGGCTAATTGATTAATGCGGTTTAATTTATCTTCATGAAGCATCCTAAACACTCACTTTCTAGTACAGTTCTATGAGTGGTATGTTACCATGACTGCCGAAAACCAGCAAATTCAATGACTTGAATTCTTATTTCTCTTCAGATGGTAAGTCATTCATATATTCCTTATACCTTCTATGAACAGTTGCTTTCGATAAATTATAACCAAGTCCTTTTAATGTTGCAGAGATATCGTAAAATGCCAAGCCGCGTTCACGTAACCGAATAATCTCCTGTAAAGGAACATCAAGCCGTTCTCTGCCACCGCCACCAAGGTTAGAGAAATTACGTTCAGGCTGATAGCCATCAGCCATCGCCCTTCTCATGCCTCTCTTAATCTTGAGGTTATGTAGCTTTCGTTGATACTCCTCTACAATAGACACAATACTAAGCACCATTTCATCTGCTTCAGAAAGATGAAGTTGTTCTTGGTCCTGAAGCGTATAAATATGGATACCGTACTTTTTTAATTGATAAAGCAGAGCCATTCTTGCATGTCCGCGAGCCAATCGTGTTTCATCCTGAATGACTAAGCAATCAAATGCTTGATCTTTTGCAAGGTCAAGAATATTTAATATTTCTTCTCGTTCAATTTCATACCCACTTGCTTTTTCTTTTATGACGGACACTAGTGCCCAGTTATTTTGTTTAACCATCAATGTGAGCTCTTGCTCTTGTCGGTCTAGCGACGTTTGTTGTTCTTCCTTTTCTGTACTTACTCTACAATAGATTAATGCCCTATTCGTTGTTGTTACCATCTTCTTCTCCACCACTAAATTTGTAAGCAAACTTCTCATTGCCCTCAGATCTATTATCTGTTTCTATCACTTGATTATCTTCTATCTGTTCAGACTCAACAAATTGATGAGACTCTTGATTATGATCCTCTATACCATCCACCACTCGTTGATCACTCACTGACCCGGGAAGTAAAATCGTTACATACATAAGAAACAACGTACAAACAGCTGCTCCTAGTAAAATAAATTCCTGACCTGTCCACTTTTTACTCATAACACTCACCTCTTATAGAATGTTTGTTCGCCTTTTATGATAAAGGGAACATTCGTTTGTGTCAACTAATAATTCAGAACTTATGTTTGCGTTACATATGTTCGTATGGTACGATTTATCTATAAAGGAAACGTTAGAGGAGTGTACTCGTATGACAAAGCTTTCGAGGCGTCAGGAAGAGATTCTTGGCTTTATAAAAGTAGAGGTTCGTAAGAAAGGCTATCCACCTTCCGTTCGGGAGATTGGAGAAGCAGTTGGACTAGCATCTAGCTCGACTGTACATGGTCATTTATCAAGACTAGAGAAAAAAGGTTATATCCGACGAGATCCAACAAAACCAAGAGCCATTGAGGTTTTAGACTTAGAAGAGCTAACTTCTGAGAATGATACACCTAAGCGTCAGGCGAGTTATGCGCCAATTATCGGTAAAGTTACAGCAGGTCTTCCTATCACAGCAATTGAGAGTATAGAAGACTACCTTCCGTTACCTGAGCATATGTCGGCTGATGATAATACATATGTGTTGGTGATCGAAGGTGAAAGTATGATAGAAGCCGGTATTTACGATGGTGACATGGTCATTGTCCGCCAGCAACAAACAGCTAATAACGGTGATATCATTGTAGCGATGACAGACGAGAATGAAGCCACGGTTAAACGATTCTTCAAAGAAAAAGACCGTATCCGACTTCAACCCGAAAATGCTTCAATGGATCCTATTATTCTTTCTTCTGTTACCATTCTAGGAAAAGTCATTGGTGTATTTCGTACGATTCATTAACATCCAAAACCCGCGCTGGATTCAAGCTCGGGTTTTTTTGTACAATATTGGTGATATGTTTCTTTGAATTCTATTTTTAAATACGGTACATGAAATTAATTGAAGAGGGAGAGTTATGTATGAAAATAACGTATAAACAGACAACGGATCAAATTACCACGGATATGTTAGAAGGTTTCTTTGATGGCTGGCCATCCCCACCTTCTACTGATAAGCATTTAGAATTACTTCAAAAAAGTAGCCATATTACTCTTGCCATTGACGAGAATACACAACAAGTTGTTGGCTACATCACAGCGATATCAGATCAGGTTCTATCTGCTTATATCCCGTTATTAGAGGTCTTACCAGATTACAAGAATAACGGGATAGGCAGTGAATTAATACATAATCTTTTAGATCAACTAAAGGGTCTTTATATGATTGACCTGCTATGTGATGCACCCTTACAGGAATATTATAAAAAGTTTGGGATGCAACCAGTATCAGGTATGTGTATACGCAACTATTCGAAGCAAAATGGGGAATAAAGTTACTAGAATTACCCGCCCTCTCTATAGATGACAAACAATAAGAACCCTCAGTTCCTAGAAACTGAGGGTTCTTATTTCTATTATCCTTTTACACCAGTCAAAGCAATACCTTCAATGATTTGTCGTTGTGCAAAGACGTAGATCACGAGCACTGGAATAACCGAAATGGTGGCGCCTGCCATCATAAGCGGCCAGTTGGTGACATACAGCCCTTTAAAGGTTGCAAGCAGAAGTGGAACGGTATAAAGATTCTGATCACTTAGGAATACGAGTGGCTGAATAAAGTTGTTCCAGATCCCAATGAAAGAAAAGATTCCAAATGCTGCAAGGGCAGGTCGCACTAACGGTAAGATGATTTTTAAATAGATGTATAGTGGATTTGCTCCATCCATGACCGCTGCCTCTTCCATCTCCTTAGGAATACCCATGATAAACTGACGTAGAAGAAAAACGCCAAAGGCATTAAATAAGGCGTTCGGTACCAGAATGGATAAATGGCTGTTCACCCAGCCAATGGTATCCATAATAAGGTACAAAGGAATTAGCGTTACTTGCATCGGTACCATCATTGTAGCCAAAAAGGCGATAAAAAGAACACGTGAACCTGGGAACTTAATTTTCGCAAACGCATACGCCGCCATAGAGCAAGTCAAAAGCTGACAGAAGACAACAACAAAGGAAATATAGAAGCTGTTGAAATAGGCGCGCCCAAACGGCATGGCACTTAATGAGTCGGTGATGTTACTCCACATAATCGGGTCCGGAATCCATACAGGTGGAACCGCAAAAATTTGCTCAAATGACTTCAAGCTACTTAATGCCATCCATATGAATGGACCTGCCATAATAAACGAACCAATAATCAGCACAATGTGCAGAGCAATACGTGATGGTCTGAATTGAGATGTCCGAGTTGGTTTTACCTTTCCAGGTTTCTCAGGGCGTATTGGTGTATTACCTTCCTCCATCTTCATAATGCACCCACCTCCTTGATACTGAGAATTGTATTAATGTAAAAATTAAGATAATGACAAACAGTACCATGGCTGACGCCGTACTTGGACCAAATGCAGATCGACCAAATGCCGTTTCATAGATATGGTATACCAGTGTATAACTTGCTTTACCTGGTCCACCCTGTGTCATCACATACGCTTGGTCAAATACTTGGAACGAACCAATAACCGTCATGATGGCAACAAAAAAGGTTGTTGGTGACAAAAGCGGGAAGGTGATATGCAAGAATTTCTGCATTGGACTTGCGCCATCGATATCGGCGGCTTCGTAATAGCTTCTTGATATGCCTTGAAGTCCTGCGAGGAAAATCACCATATTTGTGCCGAGTCCCCACCAAATACTTAAGCCTGCAATCGACGGGAGAACGAGGTTACGATCGGTTAACCAATTGGGCCCGTCAATCCCCACCATGGCAAGTAATTGATTAATAAGACCTATGTCTCCATTTAAGAGCCACATCCAGATAACACCAATGGAAACCGAGCTTGTTACGACTGGCATAAAGAAAAAGACACGGTAAAAGGTTTTACCTTTGACTTTGTTTAAGGCTAATGCCACCAGCATGGCCAACGTTATGCCAAGAGGAATCACAAGAATAGAATAGTAGGCGGTGTTCACTAGGGCTGTGATAAAGTTATCATCTCTAAATTGACCTATATAATTTGCAAAACCAACAAATTTTCTTTCTCCAAACCCATCCCATTGCATAAAGCTTAGTCCAAAAGCAAAACCCAATGGAAGAATCGAAAAAGCCAGCATGCCAATTAACTGTGGGGCAATAAAGAAATATCCCCACCACTTGCGCTTAGAGTCATTCATCTGAGGTTCCCCCTTCTCTATCCATCATTTGCGAAAAGGAGTCAGGGATCGTTACTCTGACTCCTTTCACTTATTCTGTTAGGATTCTTCAAGCATCGTTCGCGCCATTTCAGAAGCTTGATCTACGGCTTCTTCAGGAGTAAGATCACCTAAAAGCATAACTTCGTATATATCCTCAAGTTCTTTATTTAAGCCTGGTGCTGTAAACTCATACCCAACCACACGACCTGTTTCACGTGCATCCAGTAAATACGATCCATGGTCTGGTTTTTCTTGATTCACTACGACGTCGTCAATGCCTTCAACGGATGGTACTGCGTTACCTTCTCCATCAAGTCTTGTTTCCTGTCCTAACTGTGAAGTATAGAATGAAACAAATTCTTTTGCTTCTTCAACATGATCACCTTTAGCATTTGCACTCATGTAAGCGGTTGCAATATTAACGCTAGGAATTTGTTCATCCGTGTTTGTTGGCCACGGGATGTAATCGAACTCGATACTTGTTTCTAAAAACATCGGCGTTAACCAACGTCCAGCTGCCACCATTCCCACTTGATTGGACATAAACATGGCATCCATTCCTTGACCCTCAGGCAAGGTACCAGAGAATATAAAGTTATCTTCACTGACCATACGTTCTACAAATTCAAAGGCTTCTAACGTTTGTTCGTTCTCATCAGCAACAATTTTATTATCTTCCTCAAACAATCCACCATTAGCCCAGATCCAGTTAATGATGTTTCCATGGCCACCTTCTTGTACAAAACCATACTTACCTGCGTCTCGTAACGCTGAGGTTACCTCTTCCATCGCTTCCCAATTCCAATTTCCTTCATCAAAATACTCTTGTGGTGATTTAATACCTGCTTCCTCAAACATGCCTATGTTGTAATACATCAGAAACGGATTACAATCAACTGGTAATCCGTATATCTGATCATCCTTTTGGGAAGCTCCCCATAACCCTTCAGCAAATTCATCTGCTTTTACGTGAGAGGCATCTGAATCTAGAAAATCATTTAATGGCTCGATCGTTCCATTTGAAATCAATGTGGATATGTCCTCGGCGCCAACATAAAAGAGATCTGGTGCCTGACCTCCTTGAAGTCTTGTTGTTAGTGTTTGGAAATAGTTGTCGTTCGGAATCCCTGTTAACTCAACCTCAACATCTTCACTCTGCTCGTTAAAAGCATCAACCGCACGCTGATACACTTTTAACTCGGCTGGGTTGCCCCACGCAGAAAATGTAAGCTCAATCTTACCATCGCCTCCAGAAGACCCTGAGCTACATCCACTCAGAGCCACTAATCCAATAGCTAAACCTCCCAATACTAACACACCAGATCTTTTTTTCATGTTGTACTCCCCCTGTTTTTTATGATCGTTCCATCATTGGTACTGAGGTAGGTAATCTCCATGGGCGTCAATTAGTTCATCACACATCGCTACGATGTCATCAATGGATAACTCAGCTTTTGTGTGTGGATCAAGTAAAGCTGCTTGATAAATATAATCTCTTTTCTTAGTTACTGCTGCTTCGATGGTCAAAAGCTGTGAATGAATGTTCGTATGATTTAAACCTGCAAGCTGTAATGGTAAATCTCCAACATATGTCGGTGTGATTCCACTACGATCAGCTATACAAGGAACTTCTACCGTTGCTTTGGCTGGTAGATTACTAATAAGGTTACCAGTGTTTAAAACGTTCCCACCAAATTTAAACGGCTGGTTCGTTTCAATCGCTTCAATGATTAGTGAGCCATATTCTTTAGAGCGTGTATGAGTAATGCCCTCAGCTGTGAGTGTTTTTTGTACCTTCTGCCAGTTGGCAATTTGCTCTTCACAACGTCTTGGGTATTCATCAAGTGGAATATTAAGCTGTTCAATCAGCTCTGGATAGTTTGACTTAATGAAATAAGGATGATATTCAGCATTATGCTCAGATGACTCTGTCACATAATGACCAAAGTGCTCCATTAACTTAAATCGAACCATGTCATTATGGCGTTCCTTTTGCTTCTCTTTTGCTCTACGCTTAATCTCAGGATAAAGATCTACACCGTCCTGCTTAACCTCAAGCAACCAGGCCATATGATTGATGCCGGCAATTTTTTCTTGAACACGCGTATGATCCATATCTAAACTCTTAAAGAGATCCTTCGTACAAATTTGAACGCTATGGCAAAGACCTACAGATTGAATACCTGTATGCTGCTGTAATGCCCCCATTAATGTCGCCATTGGATTCGTATAATTCATAAATAAGGCATCAGGAGCTACCTCTTCAATATCTCGTGCAAAATCAAGCATAACTGGTATCGTTCTCAACGAACGGAAAATTCCACCAATTCCTACTGTATCAGCTATCGTTTGTCGTAAACCATACTTTTTTGGTATCTCAAAATCTATAACAGTACTAGGCTTATATCCTCCAACTTGGATCGCATTAAACACATACGCTGCACCTCTTAATGCTTCTTTTCGATCTGTATACGAACGAATTGTTACATCCGAATCAAGAGCTTCAGCTAGTTGAGTTAATAAGTTTTGTGATTCACTCATTCGTTTCTCATCAATATCGTATAGTGCAAATTCAAAGCCTTTAAGAGCGGGGACCAACATACAATCTCCCAACACATTTTTCACAAATACTGTACTGCCTGCTCCAATAAACGTAATTTTAGACATACAAATATCCCTCCATCATCAATTGGTTCTGTTATCAAATAGAAATTCTTGCTATACTATCTATAAAATCATCATACAATGAAAACGCTTACTTATATACGGTAATTAATGCGGCGTTAAGGGTAAATTAGTTGCATTAGTTTTCCATCCTCATGTAACCATTTTGCTTCACTGGAGGGTAAATCTATGCTAGAAAAGAGTGCCATGATGAATCAAATGTACGAATTTGACTTTAATCAGTTGAACCATAAACCATCTGTTTTACTTACAAACCTTGGCTGGGAAACACGTTCTGAAACGAGTTATGATTACCATGGTCTAAAACGAAGTCACAGTCATGGATTTTTGATCTTTCAATATACATTGTCTGGCGTTGGTTGTTTAGAATACGAAGGCACGCATTATCGCTTGAAAGCCGGAGACGCCTTCTTTGTCTCTGTACCAAGTAATCACAGATATTATGTTCCGGAAGATGAAGAGCCATGGGAATTTGTTTTTTTAACATTAGGAGGCGAGGAAGCTGAACGAATATGGAGAGATATTGTTTCGGTAAAAGGTCCTGTTACTTCAATTGGCATTAATGAACCCATCATCAAACTGTTAATGTCCATCATTCAAGAAACCATGTCTGACCGACTCGATGATCCGTTTCAAGCGTCGCTTCACGGCTATCAGTTTTTACTTACATGCATGAAACATTTTCTTTGTTATACAGAACCGGATACGGAACCACATAGCTATAAACAAGCCATTCGTTACATGGAAGAAAACTATCATCAATCGATGTCTCTGGATGATATTGCCGAGCAAGTGTTTTTATCACGTTATGCACTGATACGTTTGTTTAAAAAGTATGCTGAGACAACGCCGATCCAATATTTAAATAACTTACGCATTCAACAAGCATGTAAGTTATTAATTCATACAAACAAACCAATAAAAAATATTGCGGTAGATGTTGGCTATGCAAATGCTAATTATTTTAATAAGGCTTTTCGAAAAGCAATGGGCTTATCTGTCGGCAGATACAGAGAAAGTGGAAGGTATACTTAATTGAAACAGACATTTTTAATTATCATAGAAAACGAACCAGTATGCTCGTTAAACAGCATACTGGTTCGTTTTTTGTGCGATATCATAATAAAAGCTTTAGTGTATTAATAGCTACTATTCCATTGCTTCACAAACATTGCTGTACCACTGATCGCAACGGAGAGGTCGGTCTTTGCATTTTTTACATGAACAAATACACGGCCATCCCGTCCGATCTCCTGGCCTTGTTCAACAACTAGCTCATATGCTTCAGCTCCTGGATGAATATAGCGTGCGTAATAAGCACCCATTACTCCTGATGCCGTTCCTGTTACGGGATCTTCAACTGTTCCTGAAAAAGGAGAGGAAAAGTGCCTTGCATGCATATCAGCCTTAGGATCAAACGTTTCGACACAAAATGGGTGAACCGATACACGCGGCATGTCTGTTAATATGCTTGGAAATTTCTCTTGATCTGGCTTCATGTGAGAAAATGCCGTTAACGACCGGATGGGAATGAGTAATGTCCAAATTCCCGTACTGCCATATGTAATCGGTAGTCGTTCGTCTAGATCTTCAATGGTTAAGCCAATGGACGCCATCAAAGAAACCTTCTCCCCTTCGAACGGAGAAAATCGCGGAGCAGCTTGCTGCATACGACAAACGTTATGAGCCATCTCAACAGGCAAAATGCCCGCCTTGGTTTCAATCGTAATGGTTTCTTTTTCAGGGAGTTGTTCTAATTGTTGTAGAGCAAAACATACAGCCATTGTTGCATGACCGCACACATTCATTTCATGTCCTGGGGTGAAATAACGAACACCAAAATCCGCTACGTCAGATGAGACAATAAAGCTAGTCTCGTTAAAGCCTACTTCTTTCGCAATATGTTGCATGTCATTATCCGTCAAATGCTCCGCGTCTAGAACAACGCCTGCAGGGTTCCCTTTATCTATTTCCTGACTGAAAACATCCCAGTGTAGAACGGCAACAGATCCCATGATATGACCACCTAATCTTTTGATAGATTATGAAAATCGGGTAGATCCAATTGATAAAAGGCTAAATCTAACCACTTCTCAAACTTAAATCCAGCTTTTGTAATGGTTCCAGCATGTGTAAAGCCTAGTCGTTCATGAACCGCTATACTATTTGTGTTAACGGCATCAATGCCTGCAATTAAGGTGACAAATCCAGAATCCTTTGCCATTTGTATGAGTTCCACTAATAACTTACTTCCTATGCCTTTTTTACGATAATCACTATGTACATATACGGAGTGCTCTACCGTATATTGATAAGCCGCATGAGGTCGGAACGATCCATACGTTGCAAAACCGTAGACTTGCCCATCTTGCTCCCCTTCAAAAACAATGACTGGAAAACCAGCCGACATTTTTTCATCAAACCATTGTTTCTGCTGTTCTAATGTATTTGCTTTATAGTGATAAACAGCCGTTGTATGTAGAATGGCCTCATTATAAATCGTAAGTATAGCGTTCACATCTTGTTCCTGTGCAGGTCTAATCATTCAACTATCTCCCTTTGTCAAAAATCTAGCAACCACTATCTTGTGCCTTACATTAATTCAGCTAATAAGCTCCTTACTGAATTTGCTGTTCGTATATCGCTTGCCAGCATGCCATCCAATTCAATCGCTTTAGCAGCCATTTTACTTGAAACACCACTTAAAATTAACTCAGCACCTAAAAGCTTTAGAACATCTCTCAACTTTATCAAATCTCTTAACACTAAATCATTAAATGTCGTTAAACCCGATAAGTCTACAATTAGAGTTGTAATTTTTTGATGCACAACCTCTTTTGTCGAAATATCAAAAATGCTGTTAAATCGATGTTCATTCATTTCACCAATTAAAGGTAAGACCGCAATATCTTTTAGAAGAGGAACAATTGGACAGGCAAGCGATTTAATCTCTTGCAAGGATCGCTCATAGCTCTCCTCCACTTCTCTTCTATACGTCACATCTTTTTGTACACCAATAAAGTATGTCTTATCTTCATAGTCCATATGGAGACAATCTACTGAAAGGTTGTTCCAAAATGACTTTCCGTCTTTTCGATAGTTTAACAATTCAACGGTAACCGACTTCTTTTGATGAATGGCTTGTCTTAAAACATCCACTTCGTTTGAATCCGTATCCTTCCCTTGAAGAAAGCGACAATTTTGACCAATGATTTCATTCTGTTCATATCCTGTCATCTCAAAGAACCCTTGATTTGCATAAATGATCGGATTATCGTCTTGGTTGGGATCCGTAATAATGATTCCTGCCCGCGTATGATTTAAT
The DNA here is from genome assembly GCF_030813245.1 of Alkalicoccobacillus murimartini. Taxonomy (GTDB): domain Bacteria; phylum Bacillota; class Bacilli; order Bacillales; family Bacillaceae_D; genus Alkalicoccobacillus; species Alkalicoccobacillus murimartini. The sequence goes on from NZ_JAUSUA010000001.1 coordinate 957,529, forward strand.
GCCTCAATGAGAAGCTTATGATTTGCAAAGATGCGTTCCATGTAATGAACCCTCCGACTAAAATGAAGTACGTTTATTCTTTATCATACCAAATTAAGCAGAGAAAAAGAATGGAGTGTGTTTCCATCCTTTTAAAAAAAGCTAGTCTAATCTGTTTTGTTAGTAATGTAGTCATTGTTCGCAAATTAGTCATAACTATTTTAATGAAAGACTATGACAAAAGTCGTAATCCCTTTATAATGTGTAATGGAATTAAATACATAAATAAGGGGTATATTATGAAAAAATTACTATGTTCAGCTGGACTAATCAGCTTATTAGCTCTCACAGCCTGTGGAGAGAATCAAGAAGCATCATCAGAGGACGCTGAATCCACATCTGCTGAGTCCGTTGAAGAAACAAATAATGGGGAAGAAGCAGCGGATGAGTCAACAGAAGAAACCGAAGATATTGAGGAAACGGTTGATAATGATTGGGATCATCAAGTAGGAGACACAAATGACGATGGTTCGTTATTGTTATTAGCACGTAATGACTCATTTGATGAAATCGAAACTGGATCGATGACACTTACTTTGCCTCAAGTGACGGTAAGTGAAGTTGTAGAATGGCCATCTGAAATTGCCGAGTTTTATGAATTTGAACCAACAGGTATTATTCAAATTGATATGGAGCTTTCGAATGCATCAGAAGAAACCATCTTATTCTATGCAGACCAAGCTACAATCACTACAAGCACAGGCGAGCAATTAGAAGCAGATTTCTTAGCAAGTGATCATATTGACGGAGATTTCATCGGAGCCGTAAATAAAAGCGGAAGCGTACGATATATGCTCAAAAATTCTGACCCTAACGAAATTGAATGGGTACGCGTACTCATTGACGCACCGCATGATGAAGAAAGTTTTGATAATGTCGGTGAAAAAGTAGATGTACAGATTGATTTTTAAAGATTGAGCCTTTAATGGCTCTTTTTTTTTGAGAATATAATCAAATATTCACCTACATTCTATCTATAAATCTATCTGGCAAAATATCATCTTCTTGTATTCGTAGTAGTAGCCACACAGCTTGTTCTATATCATTTTCTTTTTCGGCAAAATATAACAAGATTCTGTTTCTATTCTATAGCTACCTCATCGGCATGTAGCAATCGGGCCGAAAGTATTCCTTATAGCTTTCCTATGTTTCAAGGAATCTCAATGTCCAACCCTATCAATGCTTTGTAACACAAAAAAAGAGGGACATCTCCATTTAAACGCCCCCTTTTTATGTATTATTCCTTTCTCAAAACAGCCGACTGCTCATTGAAAGTAATACCGAATATCATATAGGATTGTAAAAGGTGATCTAATATCCAACCATTTGCTGCTTCCTCGTTTAAAATTTCACTTAACTTCTCTCGACTTTTTTCGGTTGTTACATAAGGTAATTTAATTACTTTATATTCCATATCATCGCCTCCATCCATATTATAGCAGAAGATTATATGTTAAGGTTTACCATTCTAATTTTTTGAAAGGGAATCTCTTATATGTATAATTTAGATTTAGTTTTCTGTCGAAAAGATGGTAGATATGAAGTTTATTCAAGAAACACTTGGACACGAATCAATGCAAATTACCAACGAAATATTGTTCCATGTAAATCACAATGTTTTCTGAGCCAATCAAACAGCCCTTCTCTGAAGACTCTTTCTACCAATTCTTATCAGAGGAAAACCTTTCCGCTCAACAAATTCATAAATACCTTTTTCTCATGTATCTTAGTCCCAAAAGGGCATTTTTCACAATCGGATGGCATGATCATGAATGGTTTCATGTTCTTTCTCCCCATATTAAAAAAGCCTGCGTCATTCGCATGACCTTTTACATTAATATTCTTATTCCTTGGTAGATAACCGATAGGATAAACAAACCACCAAAAATAAATGCTAACATGTTTACTATATTTTTCGAATCTTTTCTTATATCCAATAAAATCATTAGATAAGTAATCGCTGCGATAAAACACCAACTTGCATCTAACACCTTATTATCAGTGAAGAATGCTAAAACGAATATCACTACGCTAAGCAATACGAACCAAGGCCATACATTTTGGATTCCCTTCACACCATCACCCCACTACCAAATAATAGCATATGAGTGGGTAAGCCGTAATGCTGAGTCAGACCCTAGTATGAAATGTATTCAATTAATTATTTGGAGACGGCTCAGAGAGTATCACATCAGATGTCTACGCGCATATCAGCGAGAATATTGAAAGAGACACCATAGAAAGCTACAAAAATTATATAGAATCCATTTTTCATCGGTCAAATAACGGTCATTTAAAAACCTCAGCCTCTTCCACCTCTAAACAAACGGTCAAAATAAAAAACCCCCAACACCAAAAGCGTCAGGGGTCCAACTTATTAATAGGTTTCTAAATATTGATCTCTTTCCCACGGATGTACTTGTGTACGGAACATATCCCACTCGATTTCCTTCGCTTCGATGAAGTGCTCTATGGCGTGTTCGCCTAGGGCTTCGACGATGACTTCATCGCCTACGAGTTTGTTAAGAGCGTCTTTAAGTGTAGCTGGAAGGTCATTGATACCTTCTTCGACACGCTCTTCTTTGCTCATTACATAGATGTTGCGGTCGGTTGCTTGTGGTGGAGTCATCTTGTTTTTGATTCCGTCAAGACCGGCTGCAAGCATTGCTGCAATAGCAAGATAAGGGTTAGCTGCTGGGTCTGGGCTACGAACTTCAATACGTGTGCTGATTCCACGAGATGAAGGGATACGAATAAGTGGTGAGCGGTTACGCATCGACCAAGCAACGTATACTGGTGCTTCATAGCCTGGAACTAGGCGCTTGTAAGAGTTCACAATTGGGTTCGTTAATGCAGTGAACGCCTCTGCGTGCTCAAGGATTCCAGCAAGGAACTGCATAGCCGTTTTGCTTAGCTGTGATTCTGTATTTTTATCAAAGAACACATTTCCTTTTTCATTAAAAAGGGACATGTTGCAGTGCATACCTGAACCGTTTACACCAAACAATGGTTTAGGCATAAAGGTAGCATGAAGTCCGTGCTTACGTGCAATCGTTTTAACTACAAGCTTAAATGTTTGGATGTTATCGCATGTCGTAATCGCATCCGCATATTTGAAATCGATTTCGTGTTGTCCAGGAGCTACTTCATGGTGAGATGCTTCAATCTCAAAGCCCATGTCCTCAAGTTCAAGTACGATATCACGACGACAATTTTCACCTAGATCCGTAGGAGCTAAGTCAAAATATCCACCTTTATCATTTAACTCAAGTGTCGGCTCGCCTTTTTCATCATTTTTGAATAAGAAGAATTCAGGCTCTGGCCCAATGTTAAAGTCTGTGAAGCCAAGTGCTTCAGCTTGTTTAAGAACTCGCTTAAGAATACCACGTGGGTCCCCTTCAAACGGAATCGGCTCTTCACCTGGTTTAGTTGGCTGATAGATATCACAAATTAGACGTGCTACTTTACCCTTTTCAGGTGTCCAAGGGAATACAACCCACGTATCTAAGTCAGGGTATAGATACATATCTGATTCTTCAATGCGGACAAAGCCCTCGATTGATGAACCATCAAACATCATCTTGTTGTCTAATGCTTTAGAAAGCTGATCAATTGGAATCTCTACGTTTTTGATTGTTCCTTGCAGATCAGTAAACTGCAAGCGAATAAAACGGACATTATCCTCTTGAGCAATGCGTGTAATGTCTTCTTTTGAATATGATGACATGGTATGTACCTCTCCTTTATTCGAATGAATTTATAGGAAGAACATCTGCACAAGGCATAGTTCGACTTATTTATTTTATATTTTTAATACTTTCCCTCTTTCTCATCCTACTAAACGTCGGTGTTCGCGTCAAATTCTGAATCTTCTAGTTATTATGGGATAGAATACCATCTAATGCTTGCATCACAGCTATTTTTACATGTTCATATGTTAATCCACCTTGCACATACGCTGTATAGGGTGGACGAATAGGACCGTCGGCTGTTAATTCGATGCTTGCTCCTTGGATAAAGGTACCCGCTGCCATGATCACGTCATCACTATACCCAGGCATAAACCCAGGCTGCGGCGTAACATGTGCATTTATTGGTGAAGCCGCTTGAATAGCTTGGCAAAAGGACACCATCGACTTGGCATCTGGAAAGTGCACGGCTTGAATTAAGTCCGTACGAGGCTTGTTCCAAGCAGGTGTGGAGCGATGACCAGCTAGTTCGAGCAGTGAAGCAGTAAACACTGCTCCTTTTACAGCTTGAGAGACAACATGAGGGGCTAGGAAAAAACCTTGATACATTTCAAGTAAGCTATAAAGGCTCGCTCCGCCCTCTGCCCCAATACCTGGTGCTGCTAGTCGATAGGAAGCCAATTCGACATATTCAGCCTTGCCTGCTAAGTAGCCACCTGTTTTCACAAGGCCACCACCTGGATTTTTGATCAATGAACCTGCCATTAGGTCTGCGCCTACATGGCATGGCTCAAGCTCTTCAACGAATTCTCCATAACAGTTATCGACAAAAATGACGACATCCTCTTTCACGCTGCGAATGTCTTTAATCATAGCTTCTATTTCCTTGATTGTAAAAGACGGTCGATCGGCATACCCACAAGAACGTTGAATACCAATCATCTTAGTCTGAGGGCCAATGGCAGCTTGAACAGCTTGCATATCCACTGCTCCATCTTCAAAAAGATCAATAGCTTGATAGGTTATGCCAAATTCCTTAAGAGATCCTTTTCCATTTCCACGGATTCCGACAATCTCTTCTAGCGTATCATATGGATTTCCTGTGATATAAAGCAGCTCATCTTTAGGACGAAGCACACCGAATAAAGCTGTTGCAATCGCATGTGTGCCAGAGATAATTTGTGGTCTAACAAGAGCAGCTTCTGCTCCAAATACATCAGCATAGACCTTCTCTAAGGTGTCTCGACCTGCGTCATCATAGCCATATCCTGTTGACGGAGTGAAGTGAAAGTCTGATACTTGATGCTTTTTAAACGATTCCATCACCCTAGCCTGATTATGCAAGGCTACCGCTTCAATTCTTTGGTGGGCTTGTTTAATTTGTTCTTCCGCTTGTGTTGCTAGAGAAACTATTTTTTCTGCATTCTGTAAATTCATGAGGTCTACTCCTGTTCTGGTTCTTCAGCACGTAACACGGATACAAGCGGACTATCCGCCATGACATATCCTGATACACTATAGCTATTTTTGTCTTCATCCCATTCCAGGTTTTTGACAATTGTATTGGTTTTAATCGTAGACAATAGTTTGCCATCGGAAGGCTCCACTTGTACTTGGTATTCAAGCATTTGCTTAATAAGCTCTCGTTCGATTTGCTCTGTTAATAATGTGATGTCTTCTGGCTTATAGGCACTCATCTCAACTGAAGGATATGAATGATCCGGGTAAAAAGCTCCAGTCCGCTTCTCTTCTTTATTATAAATAATCAATTGCGGAATGTGATCCACTTTTAATTCGTTGATCAGCTCTTGTACTGTATGCTGATGCTGCTCATATTCCTGGTGGGAACTATCCACAACATGCAAAATCAAATCAGCCTCAGCCAATTCCTCTAACGTGGAACGAAAGGCAGCGATTAAAGAGGTCGGTAAATCACGAATAAAACCTACTGTATCTGATAGCACAACGCCTAGACCCGATGGTAAACGAAACTGTCTAGTTGTCGGATCCAGTGTAGCAAACAGCATGTCCTGCTCAAGAATGTCGGCTTCAGTTAACCGATTGAGCAATGTTGATTTGCCTGCATTTGTGTAGCCAACAAGTGCAACCTGGATTATATTATTTTGTTGACGACGCTCTCTATAGCGTTTACGATGCTCTACCACCGTTTTTAGCTGTCGCTCAATATCAGTCATTCTACGCTTAATGTGACGACGATCCGTTTCTAGCTGAGTTTCACCTGGCCCTTTACTACCAATTCCACCACCCTGTCTAGACAAGGCAAGACCTTGACCTGCTAATCGAGGCAATAGATAACTAAGTTGCGCCAGTTCAACCTGAAGTTTACCTTCTCTTGAATTCGCTCGTTTTGCGAAAATATCTAAAATAAGTTGGGTACGATCAACCACGGTTACACCTGTCTCACGGTTCACATTACGAACCTGACCGGTGGTTAGTTCGTCATTAAATACGATTAGATCCGCTTCCACTTCTTCTGCTAGCAAAGCCAGTTCTGCGACTTTACCCGCACCAAGGTACGTTGAAGGTTCTACTTTATCTCTATTCTGTGTAAGTGATGCCACAATATCTCCGTCAACCGAGCGAACTAAACCATCCAGCTCTTTCATCGATTGTTCAAAGCTTGCTTCGTTCCCGTTAAACTGGCACCCAACAAGGATTACCCGTTCTTTTTTATTCTTAGTAAATGTCAATAGTCTCTTCCTTCCTAACACACGTAAGAAGCAGAATCTATGTTCTGCTTCCCTTTCACGATTCATAATCTCATTTATGCCGCTCTTTAGAGTTTATCATGACTATCCTGAAATTTAAAATCCTCGGCTGTTAAAGTGATAAGTGCCTGCTTATCATACAGATGATATTTCATTAATCGAACAGCTTGTTGCCTTACTGCCTTTTCAATTAGGTTCCGCATATACCGTCCATTACTAAAGGTAGATTCATTTTCTAAGCGAATGATTTTCATATGATCTCGCACTAAAATCTCTGCTTCTTTATTCAGCTGATAATCACGATCTTTAGCCATTCCGTGAATCATTTCCATCAGTTCCTGAGTGGAGTAATTCGGAAAATCAATGGTAATTGGGAAGCGGGATGGGAGTCCAGGATTTAAGGAAAGGAAATGGTCCATCTCTTTGGAATAACCGGCAAGAATGAGAATAAAGTCATGTAATTTATCCTCCATCCCCTTTACGAGGGTATCTATTGCTTCCTTTCCAAAATCCTTTTCTCCTCCTCGAGCAAGCGAATAGGCCTCATCAATAAATAAGACTCCACCACTTGCCTGCTTCATCAACTCCCTCGTTTTCTGGGCCGTATGACCAATGTATTCTCCTACCAGATCCGCACGTTCTGCTTCCACAAAATGTCCTTTTGATAGCACATGCATGTCGTGAAAAAAACGCGATATGACCCGAGCCACTGTTGTTTTACCTGTACCTGGATTTCCCTTGAATATCATGTGTAAAACCTGTTTATGTGTCTTTAATCCTTGAAGCTCTCTTCGCTGATTCATATAAAGCCAAGCGTAGATCTCCTTGACTAATCGTTTCACTTCTTCTAAACCAACATATTGCTTTAATTGTTCCTCAAACCGAATGAGCGTATCATGTGTTTGACGCTCTTCCTCGGTTTGCATCCAATCATCTGTTCCTGCTGTCTGACCTTGCTGATTCAATACGACATTTATTCGAGCATTTTTCTTCAAGTTTGTTGGGTGATTCATCTCACATCCCCCTTTTCCAATCTAAAACTGTATTTACTACGTACACTACTATACGCTTTTGCACAAAAAGCGTGACAATCGCCTATTTTCTTCTTGATTCAAGTGTATGTATTGGTATACTAAAAAGAAAAGTGAGGAACCAGCTTATGACTGATTTGTATACTCATCCTGAATTTGTTATTGATTTTCTTGATTCATTGAAGGAAAAGGGACGTGCATCTTCAACTATTAAGCGGTACAGCTATGATTTAGAGGACTTTTTTAAATGGATGATGAACTACCATGACAAAGATGCGTTTACGGTCTGGTCCACATTGACCTATGACCAGTTAGATGAGTTCTTTTTGTATCTTATGGAGAAAAGAGCGTACAAAGTACGAACAATTCGTAGAATTATTTCCGTTACAAAACAATTAGCTAAATTTACGATTACTAGTGACTTAATCACTCGACATCCTGCCACCATTTATGATGCTCCTAAGCTTGAGGTATCCCCTTTGACACGAGATGAATGGCTGTCTCATGAAGAGGTAGAACGCTTGCTTACATCCGTTCAGTCTGAAGACGGTCTGACAGAAAATCAAAAGCTAGCTCGTCCTATGCTAACCAAACGAAATGATTGGATTTTTTCGTTATTTTTAATTTACGGGTTAACCTTACAGGAAGTCGCTCGAATCTCGATGTTTGATATTCAGTTTGCGCGAAATCAACTGCTCATCAAATCAAGCATGGATGCAACAAAATCGAGGACGATTGATTTGAAGGAAGAAGACAAACAAAAGGCGTTTACATATTATCAAATGATCCCTGAGCCTGTTCGACCAAGACAGCATAGCAAGGAACCATTCCACATTGCCTTTGATTTTCAGCGAAAGACTTTTCACTGGTCGTATGAACAAGATCATCCAAAGGCACTGACGGAAATAGCAATTCAAAAAATGATACGGAATGAAGTGGAGCGTGCCGGTTTACGTAAAGGGATCTCCGCTCAGCATCTCCGTCATACCTTTATTCTACAGCAGCTTTGCTCTGGAACATCGGTTAGTGAATTACAACAGTACCTAGGCTTTTCAAGCGCCTTATCATTAGATCGTTGTTTATTAACATTAGACCATTTAAATGAGCAAGAGCGCTTATTATTAATTAGTTAAAATAAAACAAGCTGTTCCTAGCCTAATGGGCTTCGGGACAGCTTGTTTTTTTGATGAGGGTTCGACCTATTCGTCTGCTTCGGTTTTTAACTGAACATTTCGCTGAGGTGCAAAGGTTGAGATCGCATGCTTATAGACAAGCTGTTGCTTTCCTTCTGTTTCCACAATCACCGTAAAGTTATCAAATCCTTTTATTTGACCACGTAATTGAAAACCATTAAGTAAAAATACTGTAATAGGAATCGAATCTTTACGTAGTTGATTTAGAAATTGATCTTGAATGTTAATTCCTTGTTTCATCTGTATAGACCTCCTCTGTTTATATGTATACATTCGTCATTTACGAATCGTTTCCTTCAATGAAATTCTTAATTTGACTAAAAAGTACATCTTTCTCTTCCATTCCAGCATCAAACCATGTGATATCCATCTTGTTACGGAACCAGGTCAGCTGGCGTTTCGCATATCGACGTGAATTTCTCTTTAATAAATCAATCGCTTCTTCTTTTGTGCACTCACCACGTAGATACATGATGATTTCTTTGTAACCGATCGCTTGGGCGGATGGTTGGTCGTTTAATCCTTGTTCCATCAACGACTGTACCTCAGATAATAAGCCATCTTCCATCATCTTGTCTACACGTTGATTGATTCGTTGATACAGAAGATCACGATCGAGATCTAAGCCAATAGCTAGAAATGGACGCGTTGGCTCTTGAATTTGTTGCTTAGAGAACGGCTCACCTGTTACATGATGCACTTCTAACGCCCGAATCACTCGTCTCACATTGTTTTGATGGATATCAAGGGCTGCCTGTGGATCAACAGCTGCTAGTAGCTTATGAACGGATTCATTGCCATCTGTAGCCGCCATATTTTCCAATCTAAGACGAAACTCTCTATCTTCCGGGCGATCAGCAAATTGATAGCTGTGGGTTATGGATTGAATATATAAGCCTGTCCCACCTACTAAAACTGGCTGTTTGTTCCGCTTCGCTAGATCATCAAGCAACACCGTACACCGTTCTTGAAATTCAGCAACCGAAAAGGATTCATCCGGTTCTTTGATATCAATTAAATGATGCGGCACACCGTCCATCTCTTTCGTGGTGACTTTGGCTGTTCCAATGTCCATGCCCTTATACACTTGCATGGAATCACCACTAATCACTTCTCCATCTAGTGCTTTGGCTAGCTTGATTCCCAAATCTGATTTCCCTACAGCTGTAGGCCCTGCAATGACCAAAAGCTTTTTCATGATATGCAGCCTCACTTTATCTCTGTTTCCTTATCTATTATACCGTAATGGAACTTGGCAAGCTTTCTTTTTTTTACTTGAAAGCCATACTCTGAAAAACGTGTACTTTGCCAATGATCCTTCAAGACCACTCGTCGCTTGGCGACTCGAATCGCCTCATTCACAACTTCTTGGCTTAGTCCTTGGTATCTAGCAAAGTGTTTAAGTCCTTGAATGCCAGTTGATGCATCAAGTGCCACTTCAAACATTGGATCAAAGTAGACCACGTCGTAGGATTCGTCCGGCAATTGTGCTAATAGATCCTCATGTTGACCAGAGAGGACCTTTATCGATCGCATGGCTTTGAGTAATGGTTCGTCTGCATCTTCCCATGTCGTTAACCCCGACTGAACCATATACGCAACCACTGGATTGGCTTCGATCCCACACACTGTTCCGGTTGGTCCAACGGCAAGCTTCGCGATGACAGCGTCCGCTGCGAGCCCTAATGTACAATCTAATACCTGATCCCCTGCCCGCAACCCGCATGCTTCAACAAACACATCGTAGCCGGAATTCAAGTAGGCTTTTGATCTAACCGCCGCAGCATTTGGGTGATAAAAAAAAGGAACGCTTGTACTTTGTGAATAAAGGGTTAAACGATTAGCCCCTACCACTAGTAAATCTGACTTCCATTGAGCGATCAACTCTTCTACAGATCGATCATTTCTCGCTTTATACGAATGACCTACATCTTGCGCTACTTTTTTGGCAGCTGATTCTAATTGAGCGGCTCTCTTTCGTGCGGTTGTTATAATCAAATCCGTTTCCTACTTCCTACATGACCCGCTTAAACATTTTTTCCATTTCATAGGTCGTAAAGTGAATAATAACTGGTCGGCCGTGCGGACACGTAAAGGGGTCCTCACAGGTTCGTAACGTCTGAAGCAACGACTCAATTTCATCGTCTCTCAAATGACGGTTTGCTTTTATCGCCGCTTTACAAGCCATTAAAATCGCGGCATCTTCACGCAACTTTCCGATATCAATTCGAGCGTTTGTAAGAAGCTGATCTAGCAGCTCTCGAACCGTTTCCTCTTCCAATCCATTTGGAAACCAAACGGGATGGGAGCGTACACGGAACGTTTGATGACCAAATGAGTCCAAAAAAACACCAACGGCCTCAAGCTTATCTAAGTTCGACTCAATAACAGACGCTTCATGCGCAGTAAATTCAATTGTAAAAGGTGTTAGTAATTCTTGAATATGTGGTGTCTGTTCAGCAACCTTCACACGAAAATATTCATAATTAATTCGTTCCTGGGCTGCATGCTGGTCAATTAAATATAAACCATCTTCATTTTGAGCAAGGATATAGGTTCCGTGCATCTGACCAATTGGATAAAAAGCAGGAATCCTTGGTTGATTGGTAGATTCCGTTACACTAGGCCTCTCAACATCCTCTACAAGTGGCGTAGTGTCTTTCGTCTCAAGAACCTCATCTTCTTGCTTACGTTCTTGAGTCTCAGCCGGTTTATTAAAGCTAATAGGCTCGGTTTCCCGAACGTGTAACACCGAATGGTCTTGAGCGTTAGCATGAGGTTGTTGCATAGGACTCTTTTGATGTTCTTCCTCAAAAGCTAAAGGAAGCTGTGTTGAAACATCCGCTGCTTTTGTTTGCTTTGGCTTTGACTGATGTTGTTCTGGAATAAGCTGTTCTTGTTGAAAGGCTGTTTTGATTGCAGTCGTTAACAGTGTGCCAAGCTCAGCTTCCTTGCTTAAGCGAACTTCAAGCTTAGCTGGATGAACATTCACATCCACTAACGTAGGATTCATTTCAATTTGGATCACAGCAACCGGAAAGCGGCCTATAGGCAACAACGTATGATATCCTTGCATAATCGCTCCTGCAAGCGCGTAGTTCCGTATATAACGTCCATTAATATAGACTGACATATATTGACGGGAGGAGCGGTTAATCTCTGGACGACAGACAAAGCCAGTAACCTTATAATCTAGTGACGATTCTTCAAACGTAACGAGCTTTGTCGCAACTGATCGCCCATAGATTTGAGCCATTACCTGTCTGATATCCCCGTTTCCAGATGATTTGAGGACCTGCTTGTTGTTATGAACATACTCGAATGAAACATGTGGATTTGACATGGCTAATCGATTCATGACATCACTCACATGCCCTGCTTCTGTATGAGACGTTTTTAAATACTTCAAGCGAGCAGGTGTATTATAAAAAAGCTGAGAAATGACAAGCTCAGTGCCCTTTCTTGAATGGGCGGCTAATCGTTTAATTAACCTTCCCCCCTCAAGCTGTAGCTCCACACCTTCACCAACACCTGTGCTAGTTTTTAATAATACATGCGATACAGAGGCTATACTTGGCAATGCCTCGCCTCTAAAACCTAATGTGTGAATGTTAAATAAATCACGATCGGTTTGAATTTTACTCGTCGCATGGCGTAAAAAGGCCGTTTCTACATCCTCAGGAGCCATGCCACTACCGTTATCTACGACCCGAATTGAACGTAGTCCGGCTTCCTCTAGCTCTACGAGAATCGTTGTACTTCCTGCATCAAGAGCATTCTCCACAAGTTCTTTCACAATGGAGGCTGGTCGCTCCACCACTTCTCCAGCTGCAATTTTGTTGGAAAGTGCATCATCTAGCTGCCGAATCGCTGCCATCGTCAACCCTCTCCTTTCTATCTCTTAGTTCTTCAAATTCTTCTGCCACTCATTGATTAGCTGCATCGCTTCAAAAGGGGTTAAATGCATGAGATCTGCTTGTCCAATTGCCGCAAGCACTTGCTTTTCCTTTTTAGTCGGAGCTTTTTTGGATACTTTCTCATCATCGTCTGATGCAAATAACGAGAGTTGGTGATCTGATTCTGCTATTTCAGTAGGTTGAACGGTTTCTACAGATTGATCAATTGAAGCAGCCGTTTCCCTTTCAGCACCTTCAAGCTCAGCTAAGAGCTTTTCTGCTCTCGCCGTGACAGTATGAGGTAGTCCTGCTAATTCGGCCACATAAATTCCATAACTTCGATCAGCAGGCCCATCGATTACTTTGTGCAAAAATACAACATGTCCATCTTGCTCTGCGGCTGATACATGGATGTTTTGTAATTGGGTTAAGCTGTGCTCCATCTCTGTCAATTCATGATAATGAGTCGAGAACATGGTTTTAGCTTGAATCCGGTCATGAATAAACTCCATGATGGCTTGAGCTAAGGCCATGCCATCATACGTTGATGTACCCCGTCCGATTTCATCAAGTAATAACAGACTGTTTTGCGTTGCTTTTGTTAAGGCATGTTTTGTTTCAAGCATTTCAACCATAAACGTACTTTGACCACTGGCCAAATCATCAGCCGCTCCAATCCTTGTAAAGATCTGGTCAAACACTGGCAAGTCCGCCTCGTCTGCCGGAACATAACATCCGATTTGAGCCATGACCGCACTTAACGCCAGCTGTCTCATATATGTACTTTTCCCGCCCATGTTTGGACCAGTCAAAAGCAACATGCCACGATCTTCACCCATCGACACATCATTTGGAACATATTGTCCACGTGGGATCACCGTTTCAACAACCGGGTGACGATTGTTTACTAGCGTAATCTTACGGTCCTCAGAGAATGTAGGTTTTACATACCTACGTTGCTCACTAACAGTGGCAAAGCTTGCATATACATCAAGCTCACTCATGTGACGCGCCAAGCGCTGTAGATCAGGTACAAAGGTTTTGACTTGGTCACGAATTTCCACAAACAAATTATATTCAAGCTTTTCCGTTTGGTCATTTGCTTCAAGAATGAGCGCTTCCTTCTCCTTTAATTCCGGAGTAACAAATCGTTCTGCATTCGTGAGCGTTTGTTTTCTTTCGTATCGTCCTTCTGGAATAGAAGCCGCGTTTGCACGTGTGATCTCAATATAATAACCAAACACACGATTATAGCCTACTTTCAAGGTACGAATGCCAGTTACTTGACGCTCTTTCGCTTCAAGCTCAGCTATCCATTGTTTACCGTTTGCACTGGCATCACGGTAGGTATCCAAATCATCATGATAACCTGATTGAATGATGCCACCCTCCTTTAAAGAGATCGGTGCGTCTTCAATTAAACTCTTATCTAATAAATCAGCGATTTGTTGATATGTATCAGAATCGTTGAACCAGTCCTTAGCAAAATCAGCCTTCATGTTAACGAGTAGCTGCTTAATAGCTGGCAATCGTTGCAATGACCGTTTTAATTGGACAAGCTCCCTAGGTGATACACTTCCATACGCCACACGGGCAGCAAGGCGCTCAAGGTCATACACAGCCTTTAACTCATCTCGAAGCTCTTCCCGCTCAAAAAAGTGAGTCAAAAATGTCTCAACCGCACTCTGACGATCTACAATCTGATCCTTAGAAACAAGCGGGCGTTCAATCCATTGTCTTAGCATTCTGCCGCCCATTGCTGTTACCGTTTGATCCACAATCGATAGAAGCGATCCTTGCTTGCGCTTTTCTCTTAATGTTTCGGTTAATTCCAGATTACGCTTTGTATGCTGATCCATCTTTAAATAAGAGGAGGATGCATAATAGGTAGCCGGTTGCAGATGGGCTAGTGATCGTTTTTGTGTACGAACAAGGTAACGAAGCAAGCGAGCATAGGTTGCCTCGAGCTTTGACTGCTTCAAGTCTTTATACACCCAAGCATATTCTTGTTGATCGTCTAGTTCATCTTCAAACGAGATCGTTAGCTGTCTTTCTTTTTTTAGACGGTCCAGCAAAGAAGTATCACTTGTACTCGCTACTATGACTTCTTTAGACTTGGAGGCGAGCACTTCCTGGACTGCATCTTCCTGCTCATCTCCTGTAACCGTTACCCGACCTTCACCTGTCGACAAGTCCGCAAATGCTACGCCATAGGTTCCATCCTCACACAGATGAATGGTCGACAAATAGTTATTTTCTTTCTCCTGAATAAAACGATCACTCATCATCGTTCCTGGTGTTAAAAGCTTCACCACTTCTCGCTTTACAACACCTTTGGCTGTTTCAGGATCTTCCACTTGTTCACAAATTGCTACCTTATAGCCCTTTTCAATTAATCGGGTCATATAATTCTCAGCCGCATGGTGCGGGACACCACACATTGGGATGCGCGTTTCACTTTGTCCTCGCGCCGTGAGGGTAATCTCTAACTCTCTAGATGCTTTGATCGCATCTTCATTAAATAATTCATAAAAGTCACCTAATCGAAAGAATAAGAACGCATCCTCATACTGTGCTTTTATCTCTAAATATTGCTTCATCATTGGGGTTACTTGTGCCATACCTGCCTCCAACCGTACATTCATTCATTAAGCTATTATATCATATTGGCTACTTTGCCTGCACTTCAAACAGAAGTCAAACTCCTAGAATTTATAGGGAATGAACAAAAAAAGAGCGGTGTGTACACCACTCTTCGTTTGTTACTTATCTAATTCTTCGTGCATAAAATGTGGGTCTAAGTTCTCTAATTCTTCATCCGTCACTTGATCCACATAGTCAGCAATTGGATACTCTTCAACAATTCCCTGTGGATTCACAGCAACAGCTACTTTGGTTTCGCCAATACATTCAACAATAAATTCTCTTTCCACTTGCACGTCCACGGTTGTTCCATTTTCAGAAACGACCGCTTCAAGTGTATTTGGCTGCTGAACTGCCCGTGCAACGACATCCAAATCCTCTGTTAACACATTCTCATCCTTCATGGACAATGGCACAATGTCGGTGTACGTGACTGTCTGAGTAGCTACGTCTGTTTTCGTATTATTGGTATACGAGAACCAAACATTAATGTCATAGGTACCTTGCACTTCTACGGTATCTCCCCGTTTTTCTGCATCGTAGCTATGATTGATGATCCAGCATCCTAGAATACTGGTCGGCCTATGTGCAGGCGTAATATGGTGTGTTGCCTCTGAGAATTTACGTCCTTTTCCACAAACGGCCTTTGTAATAATCTCTCGGTAACTAATCTCATTTTCAGACATTTGTTGACCCTCCTATTCTCATACTTGCTGGCTGGATGATTTGTCGGCTATTGCCTACCGTTCCGCCTAATCACCCCCATCCTATGCAGGGAGTCAAACGAATGTGAACCAAAATGATAGGTAGAGCAAACCGTTTCTATACAAGATATGAGCGGACAAAACAGAATAGTACATGAATCTCTGAACAAAAAAAGAGAGCCACACACCTCTATAGGCATATGACTCCTCGTTTTTTATTAAAATGGGCTTTTTACCGTACGTCCCTTTAACAAATCACCGTCTGTAGAAATAATAATTTCATCCGTCACGGTTTTTGAGATCGTATTCGAAATCATTTGAAGCAAATAATTCACTTCTACTTGACTGTGTTTAAATTCCTGAACTAAAGGAATTTGGTCAATCTCTTCATGTAGTGCATCAATTCGTGCATCCACTGCTCTTAAAGCTTCGGTTTTTCCGTAGTGCTTTAAGTTTACCGCTTCTTTTTGCTCTTTTTTTATTTGAGCAATCAGTTCCTGAATACGAAGATGATCATTCACCTGTTTTTCAGCACGCTTATAAAAATCTACTTCTTCTGTCTCCGCAACCATTTTAGCCAATTCCTGTGCTTTTTGGCGAACATCTTCTTTCGAATAAAGTTTTTTCATGCGCTTAGACCTCCACCATTTCTGTTATTTCTCCATTTAAGGACCAGGTTTTTGCTTCAGTAATTTTCACGTGAACAATCGTACCAATCATTGATTCAGGTGCTCGGAAGTTTACCGTACGATTCGTACGCGTACGTCCTGCAAGAACATTCGGGTCTTTTTTACTTTGACCTTGGACAAGTACTTCAACCACTTGATCTTGATACGCAAGATTTTTCTTTGCAGATAGCTCATTTACTAACAAATTCAGTCTAGCTAATCGTTCCTTTTTCACGTCCATCGGCACATTATCTTCCATCTTAGCTGCTGGTGTTCCTTCACGAGGTGAATAAATATACGTATACGCACTATCAAACTCGACTTCTCTCATAAGTGAAAGGGTTTCTTCGAATTGCTCGTCCGTTTCATTAGGGAAACCGACAATAATATCCGTAGTGAATGAAGCATTTGGTATCGCTTGTTTGATCTTCCCTGCGAGTTCCAAATAACTTTCACGTGTATACTTACGTGCCATGAGCTTTAAGATTTGGGAGCTGCCATGCTGAACAGGTAAATGAATATGTTCAACAAGATTACCACCTTGAGCAAGTACCTCGATTAAGCGATCATCAAAATCACGTGGATGACTCGTTGTAAAACGAACACGAGGAATATCAATTTTGTGAATTGCGTCCATTAAATCGCCTAACCCATACCCATTCTTTAAGTCTTTTCCGTATGCGTTAACGTTCTGTCCTAGCAATGTAACTTCCTTATACCCAAGTCTTGCAAGCTCTCGAACTTCAGCAATGATATCCTCTGGAAGTCGGCTCCGTTCTTTACCACGAGTATAAGGCACAATACAGTAGGTACAGAACTTGTCACAGCCATACATAATGTTAACCCAGGCTTGTGTTTTGCCTTCGCGTTTACGAGGCATGTTCTCGACAATATCGCCTTCTTTTGACCACACTTCAACAACCATTTCTTTACCAAAAACAGCATCACGAAGCAAATGAGGCAAACGATGAATATTGTGCGTTCCAAAAACAAGATCAATGTGTTGATGCTTTTGGAGGATACGATTGACCACGCTTTCTTCTTGTGACATACAGCCACACACACCAATAATTAATTCTGGTTTTTCAAGTTTCAAAGGTTTAAGATGTCCTATTTCACCGAACACTTTATTTTCAGCGTTTTCACGAATCGCACAAGTATTTAGTAAGATGACATCTGCTTCTTCAGTTACGTCTGTTGACTCAAATCCCATTTCGGTTAACAGACCCGCTATATTTTCTGAGTCATGTGTATTCATTTGGCAGCCATACGTTCGAATTAAGAACTTTTTCCCTGCACCTAAATGACTTAGTTCAGGGGGAATGACGTGCTCGGGACGAATAACTTGTGTCGTCTCTTTCCCTCGGCGTTTTCCTTGTTTGTAATCAGGTTGCTCATGAATCGTAATATCTCGTCCATTAATTCGCATAACCTTTTTGTCTTCATCTTCAGAGATGATTTTAGCCTTAGAAAAGTCAAAATACTGACTGTAATCCTTTTTAGGCGGGCTTTGCTTTTGCTTTTTATTTATATGAGTGTTACCTGTTTGTCCTAATCGTTGTTCCTCGTTCATATTGAGTCAAACTCCTTCCAAAAACATACCGTTCTACTAATCGTATATTATACGTGCCAAACGCTATAAACACAATGCAAAGCAAACAGAGAAACAAAGAAAAAAAGCGTTTATCTGTTGAAATAATCAATAGATAAACGCTTTTTTTGCTTACAGAGAATTAACGAGGTTCAATAATCAGTTTAATGGCCGTACGCTCTTCCCCATCAATCTCAATATCAGTAAAAGCAGGAATGCAGATAAGGTCTATTCCACTCGGTGCCACAAAACCTCTAGCAATGGCGACCGCTTTGACTGACTGATTGAGCGCTCCCGCTCCAATCGCCTGTATCTCTGCTGAACCGCGTTCTCGAATGACTCCAGCTAGAGCGCCAGCTACAGAGTTTGGTGTAGATTTTGCTGAAACTTTTAAGACATCCATTTCCGAACCTCCTCTGAGTATGAGTCATTAGGTTTGCTTGCCGTAGATCAACAGGTGGTTAAAAGTAGGATCATTCCTCTATCGTGGAGAGAAACGTACTTCATACTTATTAAAAGAAAGCGTAAATATTCCTACTTACATCTCTAAGTATGGGCGATCATCATTAATAAGCACACGTTTGATAGATGTTGCCTGTCCTGTTTTGGAATTCACATCTACAACCACACCACTCAACTGTTCCCTGCCTGATGCTACTTCAAACCTTGCAGGAAGATTTGTCAGAAATTTATGGAGAACTGGTTCTCGCTCAACACCTAATATTCCATCGTAAGGACCCGTCATGCCAACATCCGTGATATAGGCTGTTCCTTTTGGCAAAATTCGTTCATCTGCAGTTTGAACATGAGTATGAGTTCCCACAACAGCTGTTACTCGTCCATCTAAATACCAGCCCATCGCAATCTTTTCGCTCGTCGCTTCCGCATGAAAGTCAACAAAGATATAAGGAGTGCGTTTTTCTGCTTCTGCAATTAACTCGTCTGCTTTTCTAAAAGGGCAGTCGTTTGCAGGAAGAAATGTACGTCCCATTAAATTAATGACCGCAATTTCAATTTGATTAATTTGAACAAAAACCATACCAGTCCCTGGTGTTCCCTCAGGATAATTGGCAGGACGCACAAGCCATTTTGCCGAATCAATAAATTCAAATACATCACGGTTCGCCCATGCATGATTTCCTAATGTAACTGCCTGAGCACCGGCATCTAAGAATCCTTTATAAATCTTTTCTGTAATCCCTTTACCTGACGCGGCATTTTCCCCATTAATCACTGTTAATGTGGGTTTATGTTGTTTCTTTAACCGCTTCAAATATTCTTGAATCATATGACGTCCTGGGGAGCCTACAACATCTCCAATAAATAAAATTTTCATGATAACCTCTTTCTTTGATCATAGAAACAAAATAAAGCGGCATTAGCCGCTTTACTTCGCATACTCAACTGCCCTTGTTTCTCGGATAACCGTTACCCGAATGTGTCCTGGATAGTCAAGTTCATCTTCAATTCGTTTTGTAATATCTCTTGCCAGTTTATGTGCAAGAATGTCGTCTACCAGATCAGGGCGAACCATAATCCGTACCTCTCGTCCTGCTTGAATCGCGTAGGTTTTTTCTACACCTTCAAATGACTCAGAGATCTCTTCAAGCTTCTCTAAACGACGAATATACGTCTCAAGTGTTTCGCGTCTTGCGCCTGGGCGAGCTGCTGATAAAGCATCTGCTGCAGCAACAAGGGTTGAAATCACCGATGTAGACTCCGTATCTCCGTGGTGAGAAGCAATGGCATTAATGACAACAGGATGCTCCTTATACTTCGTAGCGAGCTCCACTCCAATTTCAACATGGCTTCCTTCCACTTCATGGTCAATCGCTTTCCCAATGTCGTGAAGAAGACCAGCACGTTTTGCAAGCTTCACGTCTTCACCCAGCTCAGCTGCCATCAATCCACTTAAGTGCGCAACCTCAACGGAATGCTTAAGGACATTTTGTCCATAACTTGTGCGGAATTTCAAGCGTCCAAGGATCTTAATTAAATCTGGATGTAAACCATGAATACCCATTTCAAATGAAGTCTGCTCACCATATTCACGAATCGCTTCATCCACCTCACGTCGAGACTTATCAACCATCTCCTCGATACGTGCTGGGTGAATTCGTCCATCTTGAACTAACTTCTCAAGAGCAGTACGGGCAATTTCGCGACGGATTGGATCAAATCCAGAGAGAATAACAGCTTCAGGTGTATCATCAATAATGAGATCAATACCTGTTAATGTCTCAAGCGCTCTGATATTACGACCTTCACGACCAATAATCCGCCCTTTCATTTCGTCATTTGGAAGGTTTACAACAGAAACTGTTGTCTCAGCTACATGATCAGCAGAACAACGTTGAACCGCTAACGAAAGCAATTCTCTTGCCTTTTTGTCTGCCTCTTCTTTTGCTTGGGACAATCGTTCTTTAATCAGAACAGCTGTTTCATGTGCAATCTCCTGCTCAACCTCTGATCGAACAGATAGTTTCGCTTCCTCACGACTCATACCAGATATACGCTCAAGCTCAAGCTGTTGCTTTTTAATGAGCTCATCCACTCTACTGTTCATCTCTTCAATTTGTCGTTGTTTTTTGGTGAGAGATTCCTCCCTTTTCTCCAAAGAATCTTCTTTTTTATCGAAGGTTTCGCTTTTTCGGTCTAGAATCTCTTCTTTTTGTACCAAACGATGCTCTTGTTTTTGAATCTCATTCCTACGTTCACGAACCTCACGTTCCGCTTCTGTTCGAAGAGTATGAACTTCATCCTTTGCTTCAAGAATGACCTCTTTCCTATTCGCTTCAGCATCACGTTTTGCATCTTCTACAAGTTGATTCGCAGCATGCTCGGCGCTCACGATCTTCGCTTCTGCAATGGATTTTCGAACAAGATATCCAACAACTGCACCTAATGCAGAGACAACAAGTATAATGAGGATGAGAATATACAGTGGTATATTCATTTTTTCACCTCCTCTTGCTATCTAATTGTTGGTTCAATAACTCAGTTTTGCATAGATCTCTTTAATAGTAATCTTAAGTTCCATACATGAAAGCGGGAATAAAAAGGTAAAAATAAAAGCCGCTCCATGTCTTAATTGTAAAGTGCACTACCCTTGATGTCAAGCTGTGGAAATAGGCGTAACTTCACTAATACCATCGCGAATAGACACGTCAAATGCTCGGTCTGCAGACTCCGTTAAATGGTGGTTATGCGTTACCATTATAATTTGTCTACCAAACATCGTACTTAGAGATTTCAGAAACTCATATAAGTAATACACATATTCATTTGAAACATGTTTTCCAGGTTCATCAAGAATCAGGGGTCCACTCACTTTAGGTTGAACGGTTTCCATTAATGCAACACGTAAAGCTAACGTAACGATATCAACGACTCCGCCCCCACGAGAATCTTGAGGTTTGGTTTTCACCTGAATCCCTTCATATTCTGTCGTAACGTAAAACTCTGCTACTGTACGATTCCCATGCTCCTCTAGCTCAATCTGGAAAAAGAACAATGGACCGAATACATATTGAAGAGCATTTGTAACAAGTGTCTCCATTTGTTGCCTGGCTTGCTCTCGCGCATATTCTGCAGATTGCTGTAGTAACACTCGTGCTTTTTCATATACATCAATCGTATCCAGGTACTCATTTAATTTGGCTTCCGCTTGTTCTAATTGATCGGTTAACACTTGCCTACGTGCATCAAGCCTTGTCCACGTATCATGTGCTTGTTTTAAGGATTGTTGAAGCTCAGCGATTTTCTCACGACTCATGACGGATCAACTCTTTTGGAATTAATGTCCACGTCTTCTCCATAGCTTGCTGAATCTCCGTCTCTAGCCTACTAATCTCCTGATCTAAGCCTTCTGGCTCGACACCCAGCTCTTCCAATTCCTTAAGGATTCGTTCTTTCTGATTCTCAAGCTCTTCAAGCTTTGCCTCAGCACGGTATCTAACATCTCTCGCTTGATCAATGGCTTGCTTCATTTTTTTTAAATCCTGTTCGATTTGATTCATAGTCTAGCTCCCCTTTATATCAAAATTAATGTGAATGGCTATGTTGAATCACTTGTCCACAAGTTGGGCAAATCCCGTCTTTTTTTAGTAATTCCTCATATCGAGACTGAAGAGTGTTCATTTCTTGTTTTTTGTTCTCGACAAATTGGTTGCCTTCTATGATTCGTTTCTTAATATCCGTATACTCTTTTTGCTTTGAATACATCTGCTGATAGGTTTGAAGATTTGTCTGAATGTGATCTATGGTAGGGCTGAGTTTTTCTACTTCGATCGTTTTTTGCGCACGGGTACGCTGTTCTACTAACTGCTTTTGTAACTGTTGATATTGATCAGATAGGAGGGATAGCCGTTGGCGCTTTTGTTCCAACTGTTTCATGTCTTCCTGCCAATTTGTATCAATCTCTTGTACAAATGTCGTTTGTTCCATCACGTTCTCTGCTTTTGCTTTCACCTGAAGCAGCTTCATGAACTGTTTATTAAGATAGGCAAGCTTACTACGCCTTGTCTCTAATTCCTCACTCTTACGACGTGTGAGTTCTGCTTGTTCAATTTCTTTTGTTGATTCCAGCTGTTGTTTAACTCGCTCGGTTTGTTGCTCATAACTTTGATATTGATCCCTTAGTTTAGTAAAAGCAGTAAGACGCATGGTCGTCGTTTGTATGGTTTGAAACAGCTGATCGATTTTAGGGAGTTCTGCTACAGCTTGCAGTTGACGTTTGACTTCATGAATGGACTCTGTATTTGTTTGTAACGTCTTTTGTTTATCTTGAAGAGTCTCTAACGCAGTCTGTTTCGTTGTTATCTCTTCTAGTTCACTATAGGCTTGTTGAAGCTTTTGGCCTGTTGTAACGATATCCTTATAGGGCTCCAGTTCTTGTTGGAGGTTCTCCGTCTGTTCTTCACTCCAACGTTTGCTTTGATTTAAGGAGCTTAAGTCTCTTGATGTATCGCGAATCGCAGCATCTAAAAAGTGAGCTCCACTAATACGACCTATCGTTTTGGCTCTCATAGATCCTGGTTGTTCGAGTAAAAACGGACCATCAAGCTGTTGTGCCAGATGAATCGTCAATTCGTGGTCTCGATCAATCTTAAGAGCTCGCATACCATGAAGCTGCAAAACCTCTTCGGGAACGTGCTGACCAAAACTTTCAAATACCTGTTGCGGCTCTCCAGCTTTTTCAATCATATAACGGTTTTTAGAAGAGGTACGTTCACGAATCACTTTATTCCCGTTATCAAACTGTACCGTCACTCTTACAAAATCACTGCCAGCACGAATAAAGTCTGTACCTCTTGGTTGGTTAAACAATGCCCATCGAATGCCACGGATAACAGCCGTTTTCCCACTGTCAGATTGACCAATTAATACATTAAGTCCATCTGTAAATGAAAATCTAGAATCGAGATGCGACTGAAAATTTTCAAGTCGTACATCGGTGATTTTACTCATCCATGTCACCTCCCCAGCTCTCTTCCACCTGAGTCATGCGACGAAGAGCCTCCTGTTTGACCCGCTCCTCTACGCTTGATAGGGATGCAAGCTCACGAATAATATCATTCATATGTAGATTTTTAAAATCACTTTGCTCCTTCACCTGCTGAACAAAAGCATTTAATTTTTCTTCTTGATTTAATGCCTTTTCCACATATGAACGATCAAGTACTTCTTCGCCTTTTTTTGCCGTGGTTAATACTCGTTCTTTTAGTGTAATCCCTTCTTTTGTTACTTCTCCAATCACTACCTTAGGCATTCGATTAAGTTCCATCCAATGGTTGTTTATCCGAGAAATAGCTCCTGGGTTACAGATGAATTTCCCGTCTCGTTCTTTTATCCCAAAACCTCCATGGAAGTGACCAGTCAAAATCACGTCAGCTGGTGTTGTCCAAATATGATCCACTAACGTGTGAGGAATGCCTTCTGGTAGTGCCTTTTCTACTAACATACTATGAACAAGGTGAATCATAAAATCAGCATTGTGTTGATTAAGAGGATAATAATCTAGCTTTACATCCCGTTGATCTAGATCATAGTGATAAGGTTGTCCAGATATCTGAACCTTCACTCCATCCTTCTCAATAACCAATGGTTCATTTGGATGAATGATTGTCATAATCCCAAACGAATCTAGCAAACCTAACATCGTTCGAGAAATCGTCTCTGGATTATGACCAAACGTATCATGATTGCCCGAAATCGCATAAATCGGGATATTTACTGCTCGAAATAACTTCGCAAACTGACCAACTACATTTGGAGACAAATCCGGACGATCAAACACATCTCCACCATGTAGCATCAAATCTACTTGTTCTTTCTCAGCAATGGACATTACTTCTGTCAACTTTTCTTTGATTGTTTCCGAGAAGCTGTCTAGTCTGTTTTTTGGGGTTGTTCCCCTGATATGTGTATCCGTAAAATATAGAAATTTCATCTATTTTTTCACCTCAAACTGAAAAGAATAAGCACCAATACGGTGCTTATTCAGCTAGCTATTTTATTTTAGATCCAATGGAACATCTTCAAAGTCTTCTTCTTTTGGAGCAGGTACATTCACTTGGCCATCTAAGCCGTGATGAGCCCGAATAAGCCCTTCAATCTCATCCATCATTTCTGTGTTTTCTTTCAAGAAAATCTTAGAATTTTCTCGTCCTTGTCCAATTCGTTCTTCCTTAAAGGAATACCATGCTCCACTTTTTAAGATGATATCTAACTCAGCAGCGATATCAAGAACAGAACCTTGCTTCGAGATTCCTTCTCCATACATGATATCAACTTCTGCCTGTTTAAATGGAGGAGCTACTTTATTTTTTACAACCTTAATTCGTGTCTTGTTCCCGACCATCTCATTGCCTTGCTTAAGTGTCTCTGCACGACGTACTTCTAGTCTAACAGATGAATAAAACTTCAGTGCACGACCACCTGGTGTTGTTTCCGGGTTACCGAACATCACACCGATTTTCTCACGGATTTGGTTAATAAATAGGGCAATCGTTTTGGACTTGCTGATCGCACCTGAAAGTTTACGAAGAGCCTGAGACATCAAGCGAGCTTGCAAACCTACGTGACTATCTCCCATATCCCCTTCAATTTCTGCCTTTGGAACAAGGGCAGCCACACTATCAATGACAACGATATCCACAGCTCCACTACGAACAAGTGCCTCAGCAATCTCTAAAGCCTGTTCTCCTGTGTCTGGTTGTGAAAGAAGTAATTCTTCTACATTAACACCAAGCTTTTGCGCATAGACAGGATCAAGAGCATGCTCAGCATCAATAAATGCAGCCGTCCCACCATTAGCTTGAACTTCAGCAATCGCGTGAAGAGATACGGTGGTTTTACCAGACGATTCAGGTCCGTATACCTCGATAATACGTCCACGTGGGTACCCACCCACTCCTAATGCAATATCCAAAGCAAGTGATCCACTTGAGATTGTGGCGATTCGCTGATCGGTCTGATCTCCTAATTTCATAATAGAACCTTTACCAAATTGTTTTTCTATTTGGCGCAGAGCCATATCTAATGCTGCTTTACGGTCACTCATAGCAATCTCTCCTCTATATAAGCTCAAATTATTATTGTTTGTTCATTCATCACTTACGTTCTTCTTTCAATCTACTGTTCTATCATAACTCGTTTTTTGAGATTTGCCAATAGAAAACCGAACATTTATTCGTATTTTTTTCAAGCAGGCAGAGTGGGGTCATAATTAGGTGGAATGAGTGGTGGTTTTTTTCAAAAGAGAGGATTGAAAGAATAAGAAGGATGCAGCCTTATCATTAAAACTGCATCTTCACATGTTATTTCGGAGGTGTTTGGTGTCGATTTGTCCGTTTCGGACGAGGTTTAGCTGGTTCAAGATTCACTTTTGCTCCATTTAGACGAGAATGGCGTAACGCTTCGTATACAAAAGGTGCAGATTCCTCGGGGACATCTACAAACGTAAAGTTGTCAAACACATCGATACGGCCGATGCTTTTAGTTGGAATGCCAACCAATTTAGCAATTTCATCGGAGACGATCTTGGGGTTGAGTTTGACGTTACGCCCGACATTAATAAAGAATCGGATCATGCCGGCTGCTCCACCTGTCTCACCAAACTGATATCCAGGTTCGTCTTTACTTGAATCTGACGAGAAATGAAGCTGAAGCAAAGCCCTGACAACATCCTCTCCTGAATATTCATTTAGAAGCTCATTGACCAAAGGATCAAATAACTCTCGATCGTTCCCTTTTGAATCAATGGTATCCATCACAAGCTTCTTCCACGAGCTTTGTTGTTTAAAAACAACATCCTCAAGTGTTGGAACAGCATGAGAAGGGATCGTCATCTTAATCTCATGTTCAATCGAACGTAAATGCTTCATTTCTCGAGGTGTCACTAATGTTAAGGCGAGACCTGTTCGACCCGCTCGACCTGTTCGACCAATTCTGTGAACATAGCTCTCAGGATCCTGTGGAATGTCATAGTTAATTACATGACTAACATTTTGAACATCAATTCCACGTGCCGCTACATCTGTAGCAATGAGAAATTCAATAGAGGAATCTCTAAACTTCTTCATCACATCATCACGTTGCGACTGAGACAGGTCACCATGTAAACCATCTGCTAAATAACCACGTGCCTGCAAAGCTTCCGTTAATTCTGCTACCCCTTTTTTTGTTCGACAAAAGAGAATACCGAGCTCCACCTCGTCACTGTCAATAATCCGGCAAAGTGAATCCACTTTATTGCGCTCAAGCACTTTAAAGTATCTTTGCTCAATTAAAGGAGCTGTCACTTCTCCTTTGTTAATCGTGACGGTTTTTGGATGACTCATATATTTTGTAGATAGCTTCCGGATTGCTTGCGGCATGGTTGCCGAAAAAAGTAATGTCTGTCTTTTTGTATTAACCTGACTGAGGATCGATTCAATGTCTTCTACAAACCCCATGTCAAGCATTTCATCTGCTTCATCTAGCACAACCGTATGAACCCGGTCTAGCTTTAATGTTTGGCGACGCAGATGGTCTAGAATACGTCCCGGTGTACCAATAACTACGTGAACACCTTGATTCAATGCACGGATTTGATGGCCAATTGACTGACCTCCATAGATCGGAAGAGTTCGGATCCGTTTATGAACGGAAAGTTTCTGGAGCTCTCCAGAGACTTGAACCGCAAGCTCCCTAGTTGGAGTCAATATTAAGGCTTGAACATAAGGCTCGTTTGAAACCTTATCAACAATTGGAATACCAAAAGCGGCCGTTTTACCTGTTCCGGTCTGCGCCTGACCGATGACATCTCCACCTTCAAGTATGACTGGAATAGCCTTTTCTTGAATCGGAGATGGTTCTTCAAAACCCATTTCCTCAATGGCTCGTTTAATTGCTTCAGAAATCTGAAAGTCTTTAAAATAAGTCATTGTGTTGCATTCCACCTTTTAAGTTCGTTCAACAAGTAGAAGCAGCTATACTTAACAGCACGTTCTCGAATGGCTTGGCGATTTCCGCTTAACTGAATTGGAAAAACGACCGTTTGCTGATCAAATCCCGCAATACCGATAAAGACCGTTCCGGGATCTTTCCCTTCTTGAGCATCAGGACCTGCCACTCCAGTAAAAGAAACACCAATATCAGCGGACATGATCTTCCGGACATTACTTGCCATTTCAACTGCACATGCTTCACTTACTACCCCACTCTGCTTAATGGTTTCTTTCGACACTTGTAATAAGTTTTCCTTCACCTCAGCTGAATAAGCTGAGATTCCTCCATTAAAAATAGCTGAAGTTCCTTTAAAAGCTGTTAGTCCAGATGTAAAGAGGCCAGCAGTAAAACTTTCTGCGGCTGAAATCGTTAATCCAGCCTTCTTCAACTGAATCACTAATTGCTCCATGAGACCAATTTCTCCATAGCCATAAAAATGCTCGCCTACTCGGTCTTGAATTAGACGTTCTGTCTCATCTAATAGCCGTTCAGCTTCATTGGCATCCGTATGTTTAACTGTCAGTCGAAGTTTAACCTCACCATGACTAGCCAGAGGAGCAATGGTTGGATTTGTTTGCGCATCAATAAGATCTTCAAGATCTGTTTCAAGCTGAGACTCACCAATTCCGAAGTAGCGAAGCACTCGGGATGTAATCGCTGTTCCTGAGCCATCTAATAGCTTTGGTTTCAACTCCATCTCAAACATCGGTTGAAGCTCTCTAGGAGGACCAGGCATCAAAACTAGCTTACATTTCTCTGTTTCAAGATACATTCCTGGAGCCATACCTGTATGGTTTGTTAATACAGTTGACCCTTCAATGACAAGCGCTTGTTTCCTATTGTTTGGAGACATTGGACGATTACGTTTCTCAAAATAGGACGTAATCGATTCCAAAGCAGCTTCATCATGAACTAATGTACGCCCGCAGAAAATAGCAGCTGTTTGTTTTGTTAGATCATCTTTTGTTGGTCCAAGCCCGCCTGTCAGAATGACAAGATCCGCTCGTTCACTGGCAAGCTCTAACGACTCGGCAAGTCTTTTTTCATTATCACCAACAACTGTATGTACGTACACATCAACGCCTATTTCAGCCAGTTGCTTTGAAAGATACTGTGCGTTTGTATTTGTAATTTGTCCAAGTAAAAGCTCTGATCCTACGGCAATAATTTCAGCATTCATTTAACTTTCCCCCGTATCATTTCGATTTTAAAAGCACATGCTTACTTTTAATAAAATAATCAACTCCGGAAATAATCGTTAAAATCGTCGCAATCCAAATCATAATTTGATCAAATGGGATCGATAACGCCGCAAATGGAACATTATGTAGCAAACAAGCTGAGATGGCAATAATCTGAGCTGTGGTTTTCCATTTTGCTAACTGACTAGCCGCAATCACATCACCGTCCGCCGCAGCTACCAGACGAATCCCCGTCACTGCAAATTCACGACTTAGGATGACAATAACCATCCAAGCTGCAACTACTCCAGACTCCACTAGTCCAATAAGCGCCGCTGTAACAAGTAGTTTGTCAGCTAAAGGATCAAGGAATTTCCCGAAATTTGTAATCAGGTTTAATTTTCGAGCAAAATAGCCATCGAGCCAATCTGTTGCTGATGCAAAAATGAAGATAAGAGCTGCAATTAAATCTGAGACAGCAAGTTCAGTTCCGTAAAATTCAATGACACCAAATGGCCAATCAATTAACAAGAACAACATAAAAACTGGAATTAATAAAATGCGAGAAATCGTAATTTTGTTTGGCAGATTCAAAATAGGCCCTTCTTTCTTAAGCAAAGTTCTTTATCATTTTTATTCTCTTCTCTCTGGTTCAGATAAGAGATAACCGTTTCATTATTGTATCATATCCTCCCTACAAACATTCAAGTATAGCCACCCTTATTGAGTAGAGTTAAAAAAGTCGCCCCTGTTAGAAACAGGAACGACCATGTTTTATTCGGCATTATACGTAATTTCGAGCTTTTGATGAACAAGATCAAGCGGCATGTCTACCTCTTCACCATTAATAAACACTGTAGCATTCTGAGAAGCACCTAAGTTAATTAGGATGGACTCTTCGTCACTATAATCCTCAGATATTTCATCACCTTCACTAAACAGTCCGGATGACACAATAAAGTCTCCATCTGCATTTCGAATATCTGCACTACAGTCACCACTGAATTCAATCGTCAGTTCAAACTCAGATGCCTCTAGATCAAACGAAGACGTATTACCAGTACTATCATTAAGTGTTAACTCACTTGTCGGCTCTTCTTCCGGTTCAGGCTCTTCACTTTCTTCATCATTACCCGCTTCCTCACCCTCTTCAACAGGAGCTGGATCTTCCTCTTCTGGTTCAGGCGTTTCTCCAAGTTCAACCTCTATTGGAGAGTCTGGTTCAGAATCAGCTGGGTCTTCTGAGTTTAAGAACTGACTCCTAAACAGCGAAATACCTGCTGCAATGATAATGATAAAGACGACAACTGCTACAACGGGCAAAATAGAAGATGCACGTGATTTTCGTTGTGGTGGACTCGATACAGGTTTTCGTCGTTCTGACCTAGACGGGATATTCTCTGCATCTTTACTTGGCTGTGGTAATTCATTTTTATGTTGCTCTAACAGCTCCGTTGCGTCTAACCCTACGGCTTCAGCATACGTCTTCACAAATGCTCTTGCATAAAACAACCCAGGCAATGAATCGAATCGTCCTTCTTCAATTGCCACTAAATATCTTTTTTGAATTTTTGTCGTTCGTTGTAAATCCTCAAGAGAAAGTTGTTTCTCTTCGCGTGCTTGCTTTAATTGCAATCCTAAATCTGACATCTTTCCACCTACCTACACCTTTAGCTTATATCAAAGGAAGAGAATCCAGGCTCGACTACATCATAGGTGATTTTTTCATTCTCATCATTACGCAATTCAATTATGCAGTCAAAATCCTTGAGTTCATATTCCGTTTCTCTGACAAAAATATCTGGATGTTCAACAACCTTCACCACTGGTTGCCTCATTACTTCAGCAACTAACGTTCTATGCTTCTCTGTTGATCTCATCGTTGACACAATTCCATCAATAATAAATATATGGTCTCCGCCGAGCTCATCTTCAGCTAGCTGACTACGCACAGTCTGCCGAAGTAACGTTGACGATATGAATGACCAGCGTTTATTCGCACATACACTTGCTGCGACCACAGATTCGGTTTTACCTACACGAGGCATACCTCGTATCCCTACTAAATAATGGCCCTCACGCTTGTACATTTCAGCCATAAAATCAACCAAAAGACCCAGCTCACGTCGGATAAACCGAAATGTCTTTCTTTCAGCTGCATCTCTTTCAATGTAACGTCCGTGTCTAATCGCCAAACGGTCTCGCACTCTTGGTTCACGAAACTTGGTGACTGAGACACTTCCAATCGTATGTAAAATGGATTTAAATCGCTCAACCTGGTCATCATTGTCGCTACTTAGCAACATCCCACGTCGGCTGTCGTCAATTCCGTTAATCGTCATAATGTTAATAGAGAGCATTCCTAATAAAGAAGAAATATCACCCAGAATCCCTGGTCTGTTTTCTAATAATTGATACTCAAAATACCATTCCTTCACACTACAACACCGCCTCATCTAATCAAAGAGTGGTCAATCATATGATCTGACAAATTAAGCTAAAAATTTCACTACTTTTGTTAATGATAATGGATTTTTAACGCAATTGAAAGGATTTTATAGATGCAATTTATTTTATTTAGACATAGCTTACAATCATATAGAAAAAAAGGCGCCGCTCTTATTATATGCGGCACCTTAAAAACATATGACTATTTGTGATCAACCAGTTTAACCATCATGTTTGCAATGGCGTGCTGTTCTTCTTCATCTGCTACTTGCCAAAGTTCAGCTAGAACCCGTTCCTGTTCATTCTTTGGCTCTACTTGACTTGCAAGGTATTCACCAACTTGATACGCCACATCTGAAATAACTCCTTCAGATAAGCCTTTATCCTGAGCTTGATCCAAACGTACATTTAAAAATTCTTTCCAGTGGTCCCAGTTATCAACAACTGACATCGTTAGATTCCTCCTTTTATTGTACTACGCAATTAGCATTCGTTATTTGTACAATTTTATACAGAGAATTTTGTTCTTAATGCCAAGCACCATTAATTTCAATGATTTGTCCATTGATATAACTAGAACCAGAACTAGCTAAAAACTCAACAGCATTCGCAATATCTTCTGGCGAGCCTAATTTCCCAGCTGGAATTTCCTCTTTAATGAGTCGCAGATCCTCCGAATTATAGGTTTGCATCATCTTGGTATCAATAGCTCCAGGTGCCACAGCATTCACTTGAATGCCACTTGGAGCCACTTCTTTAGCTAAGCCTTTTACAAAGCTATTCATTCCACCCTTTGCTGCTGAATAAGCGACTTCATAGGAAGCACCCGTGACTCCCCATATAGACGTAATCGCAATGATTTTACCAGATTGTTTTCTAATCATTGCCGGTAGCAGTTGTCGTGTGATTTTGATGGGATTTAACAAATGGACCGTCATAAGCTCCGAAAGCTCTTGGTCTCCTACATCTGTTAAAAGCCCCTCTAATGAATGGCCCGCTGTATGAATCAGAATATCAATCGAACCAGCTACCTGCTCAAGGAGACGGCTTGAACCGTGCTCATGAGACAAATCTGCTTGAATGATCACTGCATCAGCACCTTGGCTTACACAATCTTGTTGCGTCTGCTCAACAGATTCTTTGTGATGACAATAATGCAAATACATTGTCACACCTGGTTTGGCAATTTTTTTTGCGATAGCTGATCCAATATCTCCTGATGCACCCGTTATTAAAATATGTGCATTCGCTACACTCAACTCTCGGCTCTTACTTGGCAAACCGTTGACCTTGAGAGTTGAAAATGATCTTGAAGGATTGTCTCTAGGTCTTCCTTTGTAAAGGATTCAAGGACTGGTACCACATCAAATAAATTCATCTGATTAAATTGATAACGTGTAAATTGAGTCGCAATAAAATCAGGTGAGTTTAATGATCGTAAGAATGAACCAATCTTTTTCTTCACGGCACGTTCCATGCTTGTTTGATCGATCTCTGCTGCTACAAACGCCTGAATCATCTCTTTAATTTGATCAGCCAGTTTGTCTGGGTCCGGCGAATCTCCTCCAATAATCGTAAACCCGAAACCACCTTCTCCTGTGTATTCGTAAGAAAAGCTATCGTCAATTAAACCAGACTGATACAGCGTCTGATAATTACCTGAGCTTTGACCAAACATCAAATCTAAAATAATCTTGATGCCTAGTTCACGTTTCAAAAGGTCCTTGCCTTGACGCTCAGTACCGATTTCTTTAATTCCAACAAGACATTTTGGTGCTTGAACAGGCATACGAATAATCGATTTTTCCTTGGCAACGTGTTCTGGTTCCTGATCAAAAAAGCGTTTAATATCCTGTGGAGGCGCAAAGCTTTTTCCTGCTTGGTTTGCTTTAACTTGCTTCATCACTTCTTCTGGATCAACCGGTCCCACTACAAATAACAACATGTTGCTCGGGTGATAGAAGGTATGGTAACACGTGTAAAGCCAATCCTTTGTTATGTGTGAAATCGATTCAATGGTACCAGCAATATCAATTTTGACAGGGTGATGGACAAAAAGGTTTTCAATCACACCAAAATACAGTCTCCAGTCAGGGTTATCATCATACATCGTAATCTCCTGATTAATGATACCCTTCTCCTTCTCCACGCTTTCCTCCGTAAAATAAGGATGTTGCACAAAATCAACTAACGTCTCTAAGTTCTTAGGGACATTAGATGTGCTTGAGAATAAGTATGCCGTACTCGTAAAGCTGGTGAAGGCATTTGCCGAAGCCCCTTGTCGACTAAAGTCATGAAAAACATCACCATTCTCATCTTCAAACATTTTATGCTCCAAAAAATGAGCGATGCCATCTGGTACAAGTCGTTCTTCGTCTCCATCAATCGGTACAAATCGATTATCAATAGACCCATATTTTGTTGTAAACGTGGCGAATGTTTTATTAAAACCTTCTTTTGGAAGAATATAGACATGAAGTCCATTATCTAAGGTTTCATGATAAAAGGTTTCGTTTAATTGCTTAAACGGTACTTGATTCATTCTATTCATCTCCCTTCAAGAAATAGATCGTGTCTAACTCACATTTTTTTGCAGCCTCTATGATTTCTTGCTTACTGACTTCATCAATTTGTTGAAGTAAGTCTTCAATTGACCCTGAAGCACCACTCAAGACTTGACGGTAATTTAATTCAATTTGTCCAGAAGCCGAATCAGACGCCTCAAGCAACTGGTTTCGAAGCATGGATTTTGTTTGATCGATCTCTTCATCAGTGAAATCACCCTGTTTCATCAAATCAAATTGTTCCTGAATGATTTCAACCGCTCGATCATATTTCGCAAACTCAATTCCAGCCATCACCATTAATATGCCTTTATGACTTTCTAATCGTGAGGCTGCATAATAAGCAAGACTCTCTTTTTCACGAACATTTACAAACAGCTTGGAGTGTGTAAAGCCACCATATAACCCGTTAAAGACCTGCATAGCTGCATAATCTGAGTCCCCGTAGTGAGTGTGGGTTCGAAATCCAATGTTCAACTTACCTTGTTTAATCTCTTGTGCCTCTGCCACCACTTTAACGTCTTTGACAGAAGGAGATTTAGAAGGAACCGCTTTTTCATGGCTGTTTGACTGGTTTAATTGAAAAGCTTGGTGAATTTGATCTGTGACTACTTTCTCGTCTACATCTCCTACTACATACAGGTCTATGTTGTCTGTTTGCAAAAGCTTCTGATAGTAATCATAAAGCGCTTTTGGTGTGATAGCCTCAACCCCACTGCGATCTCCGAATGCAGGAATTGCATAGGCCTCTCCCTCACACATGACCTCTGTTGCCCTCATATTGGCGTAACGCATTTTATCATCATACACAGACTCAATGCGTTGAATTAATGTTCTTTTCTCGGTCTCTACCACTTCAGGTACAAATGCGCCTGCCTCTGTATGCGGATGAAGCAATACGTCAGAAAGGACATCTAAAGCTTGCTGAAGCAACGAATCTGTATCACGTAAATAGCGTTCATTCGCTACATCCATAAAAAACGTCATAACATGTTGTTCACCACTTTTACGAACATCTCCACTAAGACGCGCTCCGTACAAATCGTCCAAATGAACTCGTAGTTTTTGACGTGATGGCCATTGTTTCGTTCCGCCTTGAAGAACATGAGGCAATAACGCTCGAAGTGAAACCGTTTCTTTTTCAAGTGGCGCACGAAGCATTACCATGATTGTTGTTGTTTTATACTTATCTGTCTTCATCACATGCACGTGGATGCCATGATGGTCAAATACTTGTTCTTTTTGTTCCATATTAGCACTCATCCCTCTCAATTTAAGCCGTAAAATGCAAGCCTGCATATCCTTCTAGTATACCATATTAAGGAATCATTCATGCCTCCCCAAGGCTTCAACACGCAAAAAAACCAACCGATTTCATTGAATCGGTTGGGTAAAGCTTACGACATAAATCGTTTTCGGAGAACATGAAATTTAAACTTATCAGCGCGAAAGTAATTTTGTGAATATAAGATTGGTTGATCATGTTGATCATAATGAGTTTGATTAAGAAGAAGCAATGCAGATCCAGCATCCGATTCGAGCAGTTCAGACACCGTTTCGTGATAGCCTATAGGTTCTATATACGTTACAGCATAGGTGATCGTTTTTCCAATTTCACTTAAAAACTGAAAAAGCGACTTTGTTTCATGTACAGAACGATTAGAAAGAAGATGATAAGGCACACGATCAAGACAATAAACGACAGGTACATCATCTGCCGTCCGAAGACGTTCCACTTGAAATACTTGATCCAGATCACGTTGTTTAAATAACTCTTGATCTTGTTCAGTGGCTTCTTGAACGGAATCAGATAGAAAAATGGTCCCCGGTTCCATATTCGCTTTTTTAATCATATCTGTTACACTCGATAATTCCTCTATGCCTGCCGAGAGCATCGGTTTTGCATTCACAAATGTCCCCACTCCATGCCTTCTGACCAAAAGACCTTCATCTTCCAATAGCCGGAGTGCTTCACGCAAAGTGGCTCGACTCACACCTAATAATTTA
Organism: Alkalicoccobacillus murimartini; assembly: GCF_030813245.1. Lineage (GTDB taxonomy): Bacteria > Bacillota > Bacilli > Bacillales > Bacillaceae_D > Alkalicoccobacillus > Alkalicoccobacillus murimartini. The sequence continues at coordinate 993,404 of NZ_JAUSUA010000001.1, forward strand.
GCTAATTCAAATTCAGAAGGAAGCTGCCTTCCCTCTTCATATTTCTCTATGTCTTGACGAAGCTTATCTATAACTTGCAAATATAGCGGTCTGTAATCAGTTTTGATCACAGTCTCTCCCCCCATTCATCTTCTTCACAGCCTAAGACGAAGATGCTTCATCCTCTGGATTGGCTGAAATTAACACTTCACGCGGTTTACTTCCTTCATACTTCCCTACTACTCCACGTAATTCCATTTCATCAATTAACCTAGCTGCTCGCGTATAACCAATGCGAAATCTACGCTGTAACATGGAAACAGAAGCTGTATTCATTTCAACAACAAGATCAACTGCAGAAGAATAGAGCTCATCTTGCACTTCTTGTTTTGGTGCTTCCACCTCTTCAGTTGGTGTCATTTCCTCTTGATATTGTGCTTTTTGTTGTGATATTACAAAACTCACAATGTCCTCTACTTCTTCATCTGATAAGAACGCGCCTTGAATTCGTGTTGGTTTATTTGCTCCAACCGGCAAGTACAACATATCGCCGCGACCTAATAACTTCTCCGCTCCACCAGAGTCCAAGATCGTCCTTGAGTCTGTCTGAGAGGAAACTCCAAAAGCAATCCGAGAAGGAATGTTTGCTTTAATAACCCCTGTAATAACGTCAACTGATGGCCTTTGCGTAGCAATAATCATATGAATTCCAGAAGCTCTTGCCATCTGCGCAAGTCGTGCAATGGAATCTTCCACGTCACCAGATGCAACCATCATAAGGTCAGCTAACTCGTCTACAATCACAACAATGTACGGGAGAAACGGTTGCTTCGCGTCTCCAGCTTCATTTTGTTTTCTTATTAATTCATTATAGCCTTCCAAATTCCTTGTTCCACTATGTGAAAATAAATCATAGCGACGTTCCATTTCCGCAACAACCTTTTTCAAAGCTTGAGACGCTTTTTTAGGCTCTGTCACTACTGGCGTTAAGAGATGTGGTATCCCATTATACACATTTAACTCAACCATCTTAGGGTCAATCATCATTAATTTTACTTCATGAGGTTTTGCTTTCATTAAGATACTCGTAATAATTCCATTAATACATACACTTTTCCCACTACCCGTTGCACCAGCAACTAATAAATGCGGCATTTTATTTAATGGAGCTAGCACCGGTTCCCCGGAAATATCGCGACCAAGCCCAACAGCAAGAACATGTTCCTCTGCCTTTGATGGCGCTGAATCTAATACCTCACGTAAGGAGACAATCGCCACCTCTTTATTTGGCACTTCGATTCCGATCGCTGATTTGCCTGGGATTGGTGCTTCGATACGAATATCCTTTGCGGCAAGAGCAAGGGCAAGATCATCAGCTAAATTAACAATTTTACTTACCTTCACACCAATGTTTGGATTCACTTCATATTTTGTAACGGCTGGTCCTAAATGAACCTTAGTCACTCGAGCTTTCACACCAAAGCTATCCAACGTTTGCTCAAGCTTTCTAGCATTCGATGTTAGCTGTTGTTTTTCTTGATGCTGCCCCGGAGTGGATGCAGCCTTAAGTAGTTCAAAAGAAGGTAATATGTACGATTCGTTTGTTTCTCCAGCTGTTACAAGTGAGGTTGTGACTAACGTATCATCCACAACCGTTTCTTCATTTGCAGGCTCTTTGTCTTTCGATTTGTTAACCTCATTCTGCACAGTTGCTGTCGGCTCATTCACATGATTGTCTTGGTATGCATTTTGTGAGAAATCAACAATTTCCGGAATTTCCTCTGAATACGTTTCTTCAGGCACACTAGAAGGAACACGATCCGTCCTAGTCGGTTTACTTTTTTCCTTATTTTTCTGTTCTGTCTTTTTCTCTTCACGTAAGGTCCGTTCTTCCTTCATCTTTTCACGTGACTGCTTACTCCATTGAAGGCTCTCTTTAAAGAGTGAGGTTATAAAATCCACAAAACCTAGATAGGTTCTTCTAAACCCTTTGCCAAGCATTTCAGAAACAGATCTACCTGTAATTAGGATCACACCGATCACCATTAAAACGATACATAAAAAGATCGTTCCTCCACTTGCAAAAAGAAAGTGACTAACAGCAAATGCAACGGCACCAATCATTCCGCCTCCAAGCTCACCACCTGAACTGTTCCCACTTGCTTCAAGCCAAAACAAGTCCCAGGTGTTACGTATGACGGAGGTGTCAGCAAATCCTTCACCTGCCCCTAGCGTGCGGAATAAACTCCAGTGCCCAAGTAAAGCAAGCGAGAGAACAACGATATAAAAACCTGCCATACGCCTTGACCAAAACGTGGGCTTTGTTCTCTTAAACATAATGTACAGAGAAATAACAAGCAGCCCGATAGCCAAAAGAAAGAACCATTCTCCTAGAAAAAAACGAAACAAACGAACAAAGGCTTCTCCTACACCGCCTAGTCGAGCCAGTGTGACAACCGCCATAACAAGTAATCCCAAGCCTACAATTTCATAAGTCAGCTGAGATTTCCAATTTGTCTTCTTTCGCTTTTTACGTCTTGCCATAGTACGGTCACCCTTTTATCCATTCGTCTATCCAGTATACGAATAAGCAGCCAGACTGGCTGCTTATCATGTATTCGATGGCTACTATTATAGCATATTAAAGATGGAGAACGAGCAATTAAATTAGCGGATTTGCATCTATAATTGCACCCGGGGAGAAGCGCGGATCTAAATAAAGAGAGGAATCTCCACAAACTAGACGAACAACTTTGTATTTTCCTGTTTCAAATGGCTCGACAATTAGTTGACCACTACCAATAGGAATACTCATCTGCTGACTGAAGGCATCCGATTCCTCTGGATACACTTCTTCTAGTGGCATCATCGTATATAAGATCATTGAATGATCTCTCCTTGCTTATAATCTTCTATCAGCTGATTAAGTTTCTTCATTGCTTGTCCAATCCCGCCCACTTCATTAATCAATCCGCACTCCACAGCGTCTATTCCTATCACATTGGTTCCAATATCTCGAGTTAGATTGCCCTTAGAAAACATGAGCTCTTTAAATTTTTCTTCGGAAATATCAGAATGAGCCGTCACAAACCGAATGACTCGTTCCTGCATTTTATCGAGGTATTCAAACGTTTGTGGAACACCGATCACCATGCCTGTTAAACGAATTGGATGAATCGTCATCGTAGCCGTTTCAGCAATATAGGAATAATCAGACGCCGTTGCAATAGGCACACCAATTGAATGACCGCCACCGAGCACCAACGTAACAGATGGCTTTGACATAGAGGCAATCATCTCTGATATGGCTAAGCCAGCTTCAACATCCCCACCAACAGTGTTTAAAATGATGAGTAAACCCTCAATTTTCGAATTCTGTTCCGCTGCAACGAGCTGAGGAATAATATGTTCGTATTTTGTTGTTTTATTTTGTGGAGGCAATTGCATATGTCCCTCAATTTGACCTATCACCACTAAACAGTGAATGTTGGACCCTTCCATCTCTGGCACATTGGTCTGCCCAAGTTCTTGAATTTTTTCAACTAGTGATGCTTTTTTAGCATCTTGATCCGTTTTTCCATCATTCTGCTGCTGTTCTCGTTTCTCGCTCACACGATCCACTCTCCTTCTTTGTGTACATAGCCGTAGTATGGTCGATTCCAGCTTTCATCATGCGTTCGATCCATTTAACTGATTTACGAAGATAGTATTTAATTGGATAGGTGAGGAGGTAAATACGGATGTATGGATGAGGAGGTAGAAAGGGTCTGGATAGAACCTTCTCTTTCCATGTTAGAACCTCTGATCCCGCGTTAGATCCTTCTCTCTCCATGTTAGGCGCTCTGATCCCACGTTAGATCCTTCTCTTTCCATGTTAGAACCTCTTATCCCATGTTAGATCCTCCTCTTTCCATGTTAGCTCCTCTTATTCCACGTTAGATCCTCCTCTTTCCACGTTAGCGCCTCTTATCCCACGTTAGATCCTCCTCTTTCCACGTTAGCGCCTCTTATCCCGCGTTAGATCCTCCTCTTTCCATGTTAGATCCTCTTATCCCACGTTAGGTCTTCTTTTTCCCATGTTAGCTCTTTCTTCCAAGTTCCCCTTCCTTTATCAATCCTTCTCAACAAAAAAAGGACAGCCATCAGGCTGTCCTTTTTCTTCCTACTATTATACTTCCATTATGATTGGTAAAATCATTGGACGTCGTTTGGTTTTTTCGTAAAGGTGGCGGCTTAAGCCTTCTCTTACATTACTCTTTAACGATGACCATTCGCTTACTTTTTCAGACATGCATTTTTTTAGAATATTGCTCACTAATTCATTCGCATCTTCTAAAAGCTGTTCTGATTCGCGAACATATACAAATCCTCGAGAAATAATATTTGGACCTGACTCAATGGTTCCGGTCTTTTTGTTAAGTGTAACAACAACAACTAGTATGCCGTCTTTTGATAGAAGTCTACGATCACGTAAAACAATATTACCAACATCACCAACACCTAATCCATCGATTAGTACGTTTCCTGAAGGAACTTTGCTGGCTTTGCGAGCTTGTTTGTTTGTGAACTCAATCACTTCGCCTTTTTCAACGATGAAGATATTCTCATCAGGGATACCTACCCCTAAGCCTAGTTGGCGATGCGCATGCTGCATACGAACTTCACCATGAACAGGTAGGAAGTATTTTGGTTTCATCAAATTAAGCATTAACTTAAGTTCTTCCTGACTTCCGTGTCCAGAAGCATGAACCTTAGATGAACCATAAACAACTTCTGCACCAATGCGGTGAAGCTTATCGATGACAGCAGAAACAGATTTTTCATTACCAGGAATAGCAGAAGCTGCGATAATTACTGTATCGTATGCATTAATCGTAATTTGGCGATGTGCGCCTTTTGCCATACGCGTTAAAGCAGACATCGGTTCACCTTGGCTACCCGTTGTTAAGATAACTAATTGTTCGGGCTTGTACTTGTTGACTTCATCCAGCTCGATAATTAAATCTTTTGGCGGAGCTAAATAACCCAAACGTGTAGCAATCGAAATGACACGAATCATACTTTTTCCAACAATAGCTAGCTTACGATTGGCTTTGGCTGTTGCTTCGATAATTTGTTGAATTCTGTGTACGTTAGATGCAAAAGACGTCACGATGAGGCGGCCTTCCGTTTTACGGAATACTTCCGTAATTCCTACCCCAACTTCTGATTCAGATTTTGTTGTACCAGGACGTTCTGCATTTGTACTATCAGAAAGAAGACAAAGGACGCCTTTATGACCAATGTTCGCCATCTTACCAATATCAGCTTGCTTACCATCTACAGGAGTTTGGTCAAACTTAAAGTCACCAGTATGTACAATTGCTCCTTGTGATGTTTCAACACATACTCCTACGCAATCAGGAATACTATGGCTTGTCCGGAAAAACGAAACCGGTGTAGAGCCAATCTTAATTCGTGACTTGGCATCAATCGTTTTTAATTTTACTGAACGCAGGATGCCTGCTTCTTTTAATTTCTCTTCTACAAGTCCAAGTGTTAGCTTTGTGCCGTAAACAGGTACATTTACTTTTTTCAACACATAAGATAATCCACCAATGTGATCCTCATGTCCGTGTGTTAGCACAATTCCTTTTACTCGCTCAGCTTGTTCCGTTAAATAAGAAACATCAGGTATCACAATATCTACACCTAACATATCGTCATCAGGAAACATTAAGCCGGCATCTACAATAATAATATCTTCGTCTACTTCAATTCCATACATGTTTTTTCCAATTTCGCCTACTCCACCTAAGGCAAATACGCGAATTTTCTCAGTGATCTGCTTCGACAATGGTCTTTCCTCCTATACATTTATGCAAATTTCTCATATCAAAATCGGCGGCATTATGAATAGTCGCCTGGTCGATTCCGTTCCCCAGTTAATACTAATGAATATTTCACTTATTCATCATGAATAAGCACCCGAACGCATCACTTGAAATTAGTATACCTTATTTTTCTAATGAAAAACAAGGTACAACCAAAAGGAAAAACCCGACTTAATAAGTCGGGTTTTAAACATTCTATGAAAAAAAGGATTCAACAAGCACTTCTTCTTCAGGAGATAGCGAAATGAGTGGCATTCTTGTTGCCCCTGCATCCACACCTGTTTGCTTTAAAATATGTTTTACACACACTGGATTTGGTGCCAGAAATAAAGCTTTCATTTTTGGCAATAGGAATCGGTGCAGCTGTGCAGCGCGTTCGATCTCTCCTGTCTTAAAGGCTGTAACTAGTTCTTGCATTTGTTCACCTATGACATGAGAGGCTACAGACACTACACCATGAGCGCCGATTGAAAGTGCGGGTAAAGCCATTGAATCGTCCCCACTATATACAAAAAAGTCTTCATCCGTTTGTTCTATAATCGCTGCCATTTGCTCAAGATCGCCACTGGCTTCTTTTAGTGCTGTTATATTTGGAAGTTGCGACAACGCAATCACTGTCTCCGGTAGCATATGTGCACCTGTTCGATGAGGAACATTATATAACATCACAGGTAAGGAAACGGACGCTGCAATTTCCTTGAAATGAGCGAACATTCCCGTTTGTGATGGGCGGTTGTAATAAGGCACAACTGCCATAATTCCATCTGCTCCAAGTGCTGTTGCTTGTTTTGACATAGCTACAGACGAAGCGGTATCGTTTGTACCCGTTCCCAAAATAACTGGCACTCTTTTATTGGTATACGTAATAACAAAACGGAATAATTCTTCTTTTTCTTTAGCTGACAACGTGGGAGATTCACCAGTTGTTCCAGCTACAACTAGTGCATCCGTACCCGTTGTAATCAAATGGTCAATCAAGTTGGCTCCTGCGTCGAGGTCTAGCTTCCCTTTTGAATCAAAAGGGGTCACCATCGCTGTCCAAACATGCCCGAAATCCATTTGCTCACTCTCCTCGATGTCCGAAATACTACCCTTTTCCAAGACCTACTTTTTCAAGCTGGAACATGTGGTGCAGGGCATTCACTGCCTTAATCATGTCTTCATTTTTGACTAATACCCAAATGGTTGTATGGGAATCAGCTGATTGTAGGATTTGTACATTTTCAGATGATAAGGCGCTCACAATTTTTGCAGTTACCCCAGGAACACCTGTCATACCCGCACCAACTGCTGAAACTTTAGCACAATTTCGCTGTACTTCTGGTCGAAAGCCCATTTTCGTTAATGTCTCAATAGCCCGATCAGCCGCTGCATCCATAACCGTGTATACCACACCACTTGGTGAAATATTTATAAAGTCAACACTGATCTTTTCCATAGCCATTGATTTAAATACTTTTTCCTGAACATCATAATGACCTTCTTGAGCAGACACCTTGATTTGTGTCACATTAGCTAAATGTGCAATTCCCGTTATTAGCTGTTCCTGCACATCACTGCCTGCTCCTCCAGAGTGCATCGTCGTAATTAATGTCCCTTTTTTATTCGAATACGTTGAGCGGATATGAATAGGGATTTTAGCTTGCATGGCAATCTCAACCGCCCGCGGATGTATAACTTTTGCCCCTTGGTACGCCATATTGCAAATTTCATTATATGTCATGGTTTCAAGTGGTCGAGCTTTCTCTACAATACGTGGATCAGCTGTCATTACACCTTCTACATCCGTAAAAATATCTACCCACTCAGCATGGACTGCAGCTGCAAGAGCCGTCGCTGAAGTATCACTACCTCCACGTCCAAGTGTTGTTGTTTCTCCTGATTTGGATTGACCTTGAAATCCAGCTACAACTAATACATCGTGTTGAGATAACAATGTACGCAGGTGATCTGATTTCATATCGAGAATTTTTGCGCTTGAAAAATCTTCATTTGTACGAAAACCTGCCTGCGCGCCAGTCATAGCCATTGAGCTCAGTCCCAAAGAGGAAAGAAGATTGGAGAATACCACAGCAGAGATGACCTCTCCACATGAGGCTAATAAATCTTGTTCTCGTTTAGGTAGACCTTCTCCTGGCAGTGAAAGTAAGGTATCCGTTGCATATGGATCTCCTTCGCGTCCCATTGCAGAGACAACCACAATGACTTTTAATCCGTCGTTTATGGCCTTTCGTACATGATTTGCTGCTAGTTTTCTTGTTTGATCATCTTTAACAGAGGTTCCTCCGAATTTTTGAACGATTAGTTTCATAGCTCACACTCTTCTTAAGATAATAGTTCTTGCTTAATGAGACTTTCTGCGATTTGAACAGAGTTTAATGCTGCGCCTTTTAGTAAGTTATCTGACACAACCCAAAAATGATAGCCATTTGTGCGATCTAGATCTTGACGAATTCGACCAACAAACACATCATCTTCACCCACACAATTAGCTGCCATTGGGTATAGTTGCTGAGTTGTATCATCTTGGAGTGTTACGCCTGGTGCATTTGTTAACAGACTTTTCAGCTCGGCAACCGTTGTGCCCCCTTGTTCTGTCTCAATATATACAGACTCTGAATGGCCTGTTTCTATTGGTAAGCGGACACATGTTGCAGCCACTTCAAGATCTGCATTATGAAGAATTTTTTTGGTTTCATTCATCATTTTCATTTCTTCAAATGTATAGCCATTTTCTTGAAATACATCGATTTGTGGAATCGCGTTAAACGCAATCTGGTAGTGCTTTTTATCTCCACCCACTGGCAGGATCTCAGCTTTTGCTTCTTTACCTGCAAGCACATCTGCTGTTTGGCTCTTCAGTTCGTTAATTGCTTCTAATCCTGCACCAGAAACCGCCTGGTAGGTTGAAACAATCACTTTCTTTAATCCAAGCTTTTGACGAATGGGCTCAAGTGCTACCACCATTTGTATAGTTGAACAATTTGGGTTTGCAATGATGCCTTTGTTCCATGTTAGATCCTCTGCATTCACTTCAGGCACAACGAGTGGAACAGTGGGATCCATGCGGAAAGCACTTGTGTTATCAACAACTATTGCACCTCTTTTTACTGCTTCTGGTGCTAAAGCCTTTGAAACGGATCCTCCAGCACTAAATAAGGCAATTTGTACTCCCTCAAATGATTCTGGTGTTGCTTCTTCTACCGTGTAAACTTTTCCTTTATAGGAAATCTCTTTCCCTGCAGACCTTTTTGAAGATAATAGTTTCAGATTCGCAATCGGAAATTCTCTTTTTTCTAACGTGGCCAGCATTTGCTGTCCTACTGCACCTGTTGCCCCAACAATCGCAACATGGTATCCATTCTTAGACATAATAATAATCTCCCTTCCCATCCAACAAGTTCATTTTCTCTTTGGCAAACGCCAATATACTCTATTAAACTGTACGGGAAAAAGGGGTTTTGTGCAACCTTGGTACTCTAATCTCGGAACTTTTCAATAATTACTGGTTGAAGTTGCTTGCCTAAGATTGCAGCTTCTACGGTTTCTGGCAAAGATTCCATTCTTGCAACCAAAGATGTGGGTTTTTTGTCTGGAGCGTCTTGACCAAATGGGATGAAATAAATATGTTTGGCTCCCATTAACTTCATAATATTCACCCCATTTAAACCCAGTGCATCATTTGTGGAGATACCTAGTACAACTGGGTTTCCATTACGTAAAGTTGCTTTTGCTCCCATCAATACCGGGTTATCTGTTAATGCATTTGCAAATTTACTAGCTGAATTCCCTGTTAGGGGTGCTATGACCATACAATCAAGTGGAGTAGTTGGTCCAAAAGGTTCAGCCTTTACAATCGAATTAACTAGAGGTTCTGGTGTAATAGCTGCGATTTGTGCTAGCCAATCATCACTATCACCAAACTTTGTATCTGTTGACTCCACGGTGAACGTTGCAAATGGAGTGACTTTAGCTCCTAACTCTACTAACTTCTTCATTTGTGGCAGCACCTCACCATATGTGCAATGAGAACCCGTTAATCCAAAACCAATATGTTTGCCTTTAAGCGTCATCTTGATCATCCTCCTCTTCTTCACTTTTCAGTAAATCTGCAAGAATATTAGCGAGAATCTGTCCTGCGGTTTTTGGTGCCACGATACCTGGCATACCCGGGACTAGCATAGCCTTCATGCCGCGTTTTTCCGCATATCGGAAGTCCGTTCCTCCTGGTTTGGATGCCAAATCAATAATAAAGGCGTGAAGTGGCATTTCAGCAAGGACTCGAGCAGTAATCATACGAGCAGGAATGGTGTTAATACATATATCAATGTCTTTAAGCTCCTGTTGAATATGCTTTGTGTGGAAAGGTTTTAGACCCATTTCACTGATTCTGGCAAGATTAGCTGTTTCACGGGCACCTACCTTAACATTCGCGCCCAAAGCAGCAAAGCTCCGTCCCAATGTCATGCCAATTCTACCTAATCCAAGTATGGCTACATTGGCATGATGGATCGTGAAATCCGTATGCTGAATGGCCATCATTAAAGCTCCTTCAGCCGTTGGAATTGAATTGTAAATGGCCACATCATCTCGTTCCATTAATTTAACAAGCGGCCTGTTTGCCTGTGTTTGAAGTTGATCTAGAAAGGCATTACTAATCCCTGTATAAATCGTACAGTGTTGAGGCGTGCTCTTTAACTGGTTAATCGTTAATGTTAAGCTCTCATTTGAAAACACCGTATCAATCCAGCCATCAGCACTCATCCCACTAACTGGTAGGATAATGGCATCAAGCGTTTTCCAATCAATTTCATCCATCGTGTATTTTGAAGCTCCAATAAAACCATCATCTAACTGATCAAAACCTGCTAGGGAGATCTTGGCATCTAACGTTGAGAGCTTTCTTATAATTTCTAAATGCCTGGCATCTCCACCGATTAATAAAATATGTTTACCCGTTAACACATGGCCCCTCCTTTGATTCATAGTTAAGAGCCCTGGCAAAAACACAGGGCATGCTTACTAGGAGTTATCTGTGTACCATCATATGTAACGAAAGATAATCAGTGAATACTGCTTACAGCTCTTAACCCAATAGACAAAAAGAGACCGCCCCAGTTGTTGGGCGATCTCTTTTTGTCTATTGGATGGTGTCTACATCAATAATAATCATGTCTTCTCCGATTTTTTTTATTTGTTGCCAATAAACGGTCACAACTTGATCTTTCTTGCCAAATTGAAACCAACGAGAAGTAGGAATAATAAATGCTGTAATTTCACCTGTTTCTTCATTAATTAACAAGTCTGTTTGTCCCAACACACCTAATCGTTCACCCTTTTGATAATCCACAATTTCTTTACTAGAGATCTCACTTAATCGCACGATCGATCCTCCTCTATTCCGCCATACCTATCACTATGTTTCTTTGCATGTAAAAAGACCAGCCTCAAGAGGCTGGTCTCAATAACATTATGATTTTAGTGAAGCTGGCCACTCGCCTGTAGTGCTGACAAGTGATAAAGCAGGTTTAGACGTCAAAACACGCTCTGATAACGCATTAACAGAATCAAGAGTGACTCCGTTAATTTCATCAAGCATTTGATCGAGTGTTCTATGTTGTCTAAGCATTAGTTCATTTTTGCCGTTACGACTCATGCGACTGTTGGTGCTTTCTAAGCTAAGCATTAAGCTGCCCTTAAGTTGCTCTTTTCCATTTTTTAGTTCTTTGTGAGTCATTCCTTTTAAAGCCATCTCACGCGTTGTATCATCAATCGCTTCAATAAGAGCATCAAGCTGAGATAATCCGGTACCTGCATAAATGGTTAACATGCCACTATCCGTGAAGGAGGAGTGGTAAGAGAAAACCGAGTAACATAATCCACGTTTTTCACGAATTTCTTGAAAAAGTCGGCTACTCATACTGCCACCAAAAGCATTGTTCATCAGTACAAGTGAGTAGATAGATGGATCGTCAATAGAAAGGCCATCATAACCAATACATAAATGTGCCTGTTCCGCTTCTTTCGCACGAATCCGTCGGTCTTGAACAAATTGAGGCTTAGTCAACAACTCAGTATGGACGCTTGGTTTGACTTTTGAGAACGTTGCTTTTAACTGTTCAATTAATGTCTCATCAATATTTCCTGCTACTGAAATAACCACATAGTCACCTGTGTAAAACCGGTCCATATATGCGCGTAAATCATCTGCGGTAAAGGAAGCAAGCGTATCGTCTGTTCCTAGAATAGGATACGCAAGAGGATGCGTGCCATAACAGGCTTCACTTAATAACTCATGAACCATATCGTCTGGTGTATCTTCAACCATACGGATCTCTTCACCAATGACATTTTTTTCTTTTTCTAATTCTTCCTCATCAAATGTTGAATTAAAAAACATATCTTGAAGGACATCTAATGCAATCAGCGAGTGCTCATCTAGCACTTTAGCATAGTAACATGTGTACTCCTTAGAGGTAAACGCATTGACCTGACCACCGATTTGGTCAAAAGCCTCTGCAATGTCTTGCGGTGTTCTGGTTTCTGTTCCTTTGAAGAGCATATGCTCTAAAAGATGAGAGAGACCATTCTCGGATTGCGTTTCATTCCTGGATCCTGTTCCAATCCAGATGCCCATTGAAACCGAGCGAACGGTTTCGATAGGCTCCACTAAAATTCGGACTCCATTAGCTAAATCAATTTTTTGTATCAAAGTCTGACCCCCTACTTTTGTCCGATGACTGAGGGAAATTCGTTCGTGTCTCAGCCATTAACTCGGACAGCGTTCCAATTTCATATCCTTGTTCTTTAATCCCCATTATTAACTTTTCTAATCCTTTTGCCGATGCATCAGTAGGATGCATCAAGATCGTTGCACCTGGATGCAGCTTGCCTAACACACGATCGACCATTTCCTGTGGTTGTGGCTTACGCCAATCTATTGTATCTACAGACCAAAGAATGGTATTCATATCTAATTTCGCCGCTTCTTCTACAACTACATCTGTGAAACTCCCCCCAGGGGGTGCAAACCATCTAGGCGTAACGCCTAATGTAGCGTCAATGACATCGTTCGTTCTTTTCATTTGATCTATGATCTCAGCTCGTGATATTTTCTGCATATCTGGATGAGAATACGCATGACTTCCGATTTCATGACCTTCCTCATAAATCATTTGGGCCACTGTTGCATTATTATGAACCCATGATCCATCTAGAAAAAAAGTAGATTGAACCTGTTGCCGATTCATTGTTTTTAATAGCTCAGGAATATATTCATTCCCCCAAGCAACATTCACAAGTAAGGTAACCATTTGTTTTTGTTCATTTCCTCGGAAAATCGGAGAAGGAGGGAGATCTTCAAGGTGAACGTGCGGCTCCACTTCTTTAAAAACAAGTTTCTTTTCATCAAATTCCCCAAGCTTCTCCATCTTATCATACGATTTTTGAACGTCAACCTCCACTCCATTATAGCCAGGAACGGCTTTCCATACTTTATCAACCCGAGCATCCATAGGAGAAATGTGGTATTCCTTTGCTTTTTCCGTAATTTGTTGAACCATTGGATTGTCTTTTGTTGAGACGATCTCTACTTGAGTTTCACGGATAGCTTCAACATAAGAAAGAGTGAATGGATTCTGCAGTGCACCAGCTGTTAACATGATCAAAACAAGAACAATACCAGTATGAATTAAGGTTTTCTTCATAGCGAAACCCCCTCTTCATCGAATCTATGTAAGAGGAGGACAAGGTAGAACTTAGTATAAAGCAAAAAAAGACTGGATTACACCCAGTCCTTCGTTACAATCTTATTGTTTAGCTTCCGCCTGTTTTTCTTTCTCTTCTTTTAAGATAACTTTTCGAGAAAGATTCACACGACCTTGGTTATCGATTTCGGTTACGCGAACCATAATCTCATCACCAAGTTTAACGACATCTTCAACCTTCGCAATGCGCTCTTCAGCAAGCTGAGAAATATGAACTAATCCGTCTTTGCCTTTAAATAATTCAACAAAGGCTCCAAACTTTTCAATTCGTTTGACTTTACCTAAGTAGGTTTCGCCTAACTGTACTTCTCTAACAATATTCTCAATAATTACTCGAGCTTTTTCATTCATTGGCTTCTCAGTTGAAGAGATGTAAACTGTTCCATCTTGCTCAATGTCAATTTTGACACCAGTCTCTTCAATAATCTGATTAATGATTTTACCACTTGGTCCAATGACATCACGAATCTTGTCAGGGTTAATTTTCAGCGTCATAATCTTCGGAGCAAAGTCAGAAAGATCCGTACGATGTTCACTAATTGCTGTCAACATATTCTCTAAGATGACCATGCGTCCGCGTTTTGCTTGAGCAAGGGCTTCTTCTAGAATTGTGCGATCAATCCCTAAGATTTTAATATCCATTTGTAACGCTGTGATTCCGTCTTTTGTACCAGCAACTTTAAAGTCCATGTCTCCAAGTGCATCTTCCATACCTTGAATATCAGTTAGCACACTGACATGTTCTTCATGCTTAACTAGACCCATGGCAATTCCGGCAACTGGTGCTTTAATAGGAACACCCGCATCCATCATAGCTAATGTACTAGCACAAATGCTTGCCTGTGAAGTCGAACCATTTGATTCAAGTACTTCTGATACTAAACGAATTGTATATGGGAAATCTTCTTCAGATGGAATAACCGCTTCTAAGGCACGCTCACCTAAAGCACCGTGTCCAATTTCACGACGACCAGGTCCTCGAATTGGTCCAGTCTCCCCTACACTAAATTGTGGGAAGTTATAATGGTGCATAAAACGTTTCGATTCTTCTAGGCCAAGGCCATCAAGAATCTGAACATCTCCAAGTGCGCCAAGCGTACAAATACTAAGTGCTTGAGTTTGACCACGTGTAAACAAACCAGAACCGTGTGTTCTTGTTAAGTAGTTAACCTGTGATGACAACGGACGAATTTCATCAATAGCTCGTCCATCAGGGCGTACTTTCTCAACTGTAATTAGGCGGCGAACTTCTTCCTTCACAAACTTTTGAAGAATCACCTTTACTTCTGATACAGAAACCGTTTCGTCTTCTTCAAATGGTTCCACTGTCTTTTTGATAACGGAATCAATCGCTTCTTGACGAGCATGCTTTTCATGTATCTGAACCGCTTGCTTTAATTCTGTCTCTGCTAACTCACGAATTCTTGCCTCAAGATCAGCGTCTGTTGTTTTTAAAACAACTTCTTTTTTCTCTTTGCCCACTTGTGCAATAATTTCTTCTTGGAAAGCGATAAGACGTTTGATCTCATCATGACCAAACATAATGGCTTCTAGCATAAGTTCTTCTGATAGCTCTTGCGCTCCAGCTTCAACCATATTGATGGCATCTTTTGTTCCTGCAACAACAAGGTTCAGATCACTTGCTGCTAATTGATCAGTAGACGGGTTAATAATTAATTCTTCCCCGTTACGTCCTACAGTTACACCTGCAATCGGGCCAGCAAAAGGAATATCTGAGATCGATAAAGCCAATGATGATCCAATCATTGCAGCCATTTCAGAAGACGCGTTCAAGTCAGAACTCATAACGATGCTGATAACTTGAACCTCATTACGGAAACCGTCTGGAAATAGAGGGCGAATGGGACGGTCAATTAAACGACTTGTCAAAATAGCACGTTCGCTCGGACGCCCTTCACGCTTAATAAATCCACCTGGAATTTTACCAGCAGCATATAAACGCTCTTCATAGTTAACAGTAAGAGGGAAAAACGGCAGATCCTTTGGTTCCTTTGAAGCAGTTGCTGTTGAAAGTACAGCACTATCTCCATAACGGACAAGTACTGCGCCGTTTGCTTGCTTAGCAAGCTGACCTGTTTCGATTGTTAGAGTGCGGCCTGCCCACTCCATTGAAAATTCTTGTTTACCTTGTTCCATTAGCGCGTACTCCTCTCTTGCATAGAATAAATCACGTTCATCCTAGTATGACCAGCATGTTAGGTGAGCATAATTGGTATTTGAATAATTAGTATCTAACCAAGAAAAAAGCGGGAACATGTCCCCGCTTTTGTCGTGTTTATCGGCGTAAGCCAAGCTTGTCAACTAGATCACGGTAGCGCGCTACGTCTTTATTACGTAAGTACGTTAATAAGTTACGACGCGAACCAACCATTTTCAAAAGACCACGTCTTGAATGATGATCCTTCTTATGAGTACGTAAATGCTCATTTAGTGTGTTGATTTGCTCAGTAAGGATAGCTACTTGAACCTCTGGAGAACCAGTGTCAGTATCATGCGTTTTAAATGTAGCAATTAGCTCATTTTTACGCTCTTGTGTTAATGCCATCCTAGTCACCTCCTTTAAATTTTATCCAGATTCCGAGCAGACGTTGGTGAAGCGCCATGCCAAGAAACGGCTTTGTACATGAATTACTATACCTTGCTTTACCACAAAATGCAAGGGGTGAACATCAGTTAGTCTAGCTTATGACCTTTTGCGAACGTTTCTGTTTGCTGCTTATCTAAGGCAAGCTGCTCTTTCAGTTCATCAATTCCGTTAAATCGTTTTTCATCACGAATACGAAGAAGCCAAGAGATGTGTACAGTTTCCCCATAAATTTGCTTATCAAAATCGAGCAAATGCACTTCAATGTTAGGGACATCTGGGCGTTCATTATGAAACGTCGGTTTATAGCCAACATTACACATTCCCATATAGGATGAACTTCCAATTTTCACTTCCACAACATAGACACCTAATTTAGGGATAAGATAACGCTGTGAAAGTTTGATGTTAGCCGTCGGAAAGCCGATGGTTCTCCCACGTTTTTCGCCATCCTCTACTGTACCCTGCACTTGATAATAACTACCTAACAGTTCAGGAACATCCTCAACTCTTCCTTCTTGAAGCAGCGCTCTTAATGCAGTTGAACTCACTTTTATCCCTTCTTTTTCTACCTTAGATACGGATGTTTGGCTAAATGCATCTTCTGCATGCTGCGGAAGAGTCTCCATCGTTCCCTTCCCCCACTTGCCATATGAAAAGTCAAATCCAGCCACTACATGCCTAGCACCTAAGGAAATTAGATATTGATGTACAAATTCCTTTGGTAGTAAATCAGCAAATGATTGATTAAATTCTACCACATACGTCCGATCAACACCTAGTTCTGCTAGCTTTGCTAATTTATCTGGCAAAGGTGTTAAAAAACGCATCGGCTGCTTTAACTGCTGAAGAACTTCTTTAGGATGAGGATGAAACGTCATGACTGCACTAGTCATGTTGTTTTCATTCGCATAGTCAACCGCTTGTTTGATCACATACTGATGACCTTTATGAACACCATCAAAGTAACCTAAGGCAAATACTGTCGGCTCTGAAGAAAGCGAGGAATGATCAAAAGGATGACTCAAGTAAATAGTCTGCATCATTCCTCATCCTTTCTATTTTGTTGTTCCGGTGGAGAAAATAAAATCTTCTCGGGTTTCATTTTATCCGGCTTAGTTGAATGTGGTTTATAAATAGCAAGTAGCTCTTCTTTGCTAGAATAAACCACCACTCTTTCGCTTGCTCCAAGTTCTTCTGTAGTCAGTACAGCACCATTTCTTATTCTAGCTTCTATCGCTGCATTCACTTGAATAACTGGCCAATCGCTTAAAGCTTCTTCAAAAGGCCGAAGTTCTTCGAGACGATGTTCCATCTCCATGTTTTCTAACTGCTCCAAAGTCACACAATCCGTCAACGTAAAAGGACCAGATGCCGTACGGACCAAAGTTGACATATGGGCCGGATACCCAAGTGCTTCTCCAATAGATACTGCTAATGTACGTATATACGTTCCTTTACTGCATGTGACAGAAAAACGGATGGAATATGTATCATCGGATCGTTTTTCAAGATCTATTAGATTGATTTCATGTATGGTAATACGTCTTTTTGGTCTCTCTACTTCCTGGTTTGCTCGGGCATATTCGTACAAGCGTTTCCCATTTACCCTCACGGCTGAATACATAGGGGGAATCTGTTCCTGTTCTCCTAAAAATGAGTCTAGAACGGATGTGATCTCTGTTTTTGTCCATTCTTGACGAACCGGCTGTTGTTCAACGACTTCGCCATCAGCATCCTCTGTGGTAGTCGAAAACCCAAGCGTCACTTCTCCCTCGTATGTTTTTCCGAAATCGGACATGTATTCAGCAACCTTTGTTGCTCTTCCAACACAAATAGGAAGCACACCTGTAACACTTGGATCCAGCGTCCCAGTGTGTCCTACTTTTTTGGTTTGGTACAATCGCCGAATTCGATACACACAATCATGTGACGTCATGCCAGCTGGTTTAATAAGCGGTAGTATTCCTGTAGGCACCGGTCGCACTCCTCTCCAAACAATTCCATCTGCAAAAAAAGGATAGGAAGCTATATGCTCCGCTATCCTTCCTTTTAGTTTGAATCGTTGTTTTTGTTAAGATCTGATAGCAATGTCTCTATCCGATTACCATAAGCAATCGATTCATCCATCTCAAACTCAAGCTCCGGTGTTTTACGTAAACGAATTCGTTTACCTACTTCAGAGCGTAAAAAACCTTTTGCTTTATTTAATCCTTTTAAGCTGGCTTCTTTATCTTCATCACTGCCAAGAACCGTAATAAATACTTTCGCTTGTTGTAAGTCACCAGTCACGTCAATACCTGTTACTGTAACAAACTTCACACGAGGATCTTTTAAGCCACGAAGTAAAATATCACTTAGCTCTTTTTTCATTTGTTCTGCTACTTTATTTGCACGAACTTTACTCATATTGTCACCTCATTGAATGGCTAGAGCCAGTCCATTTGTGTCAGCGTCCGTTCAGAGTCAGGATCCGCATCAATGAGCGCTAACGCTTTTTGCAATTCCTGATCACATCGTTTTTTTGTGGTAGAAACCACTACGATGCTAAGCTCTGCACGCTGCCACAAATCCTGATAGCCTGTTTCTGCAACGGACAGATTATATCGCTGTCCCAAGCGAACGAGCAGACTTTTTATAACAGCTCGCTTCGCTTTTAACGAACCTGCCTCATAAATAAACAGCTCACACCGGACAGCACCTATAATCATTTCCGTTCGATTTCTTCCATTACATACGCTTCAATTTGGTCGCCCTCTTTGATGTCGTTAAAGCCTTCAAGAGTGATTCCGCACTCATACCCTGCAGAAACTTCTTTTACATCATCCTTAAAGCGTTTCAGCGCGTTAATGGCACCTTCATAAATAACAATTCCATCACGAATTAAACGAACCGTTGAATTACGTGATACTTTTCCTTCTGTTACATAAGAACCGGCAATCATACCGATCTTAGATACCTTAAAGGTTGTGCGGATTTCAACTTGACCAATTACTTTTTCTTCATACTCTGGGTCAAGCATTCCTTTCATAGCTGATTCAACTTCATCAATCGCATTATAAATAACACGATGAAGACGAATATCTACTTTCTCAACATCAGCTGTACGCTTAGCATTTACATCTGGACGAACGTTAAAACCAATAACAATCGCATTCGATGCAGAAGCAAGAATGATATCAGACTCAGCAATAGCCCCAACACCTGTATGAATGATGTTAACCTTCACACCTTCTACTTCGATTTTTTCTAATGAGCCGCGCATCGCTTCAACAGAACCTTGCACATCCCCTTTAATGATAATGTTGATGTCTTTCACTTCACCCTGTTGGATTTGGTTAAAGAGATCATCCAAGGAAACGCGTGATGTTTCTGTACGGTTATCATCACGATGACGCGCATTTCTAGCTTCCCCAATTTGACGAGCTTTTTTCTCATCTTTGAACGCTTGGAACTGATCTCCAGCAAGAGGGACATCGTTTAAACCAGTAATCTCTACAGGTGTAGATGGTCCAACTGATTTCACTCTACGACCAAGATCATTCACTAATGCACGAACACGACCGAATGTATTTCCTACAACCAGAGGATCTCCTACATTTAGTGTACCTGCCTGAACAAGTAATGTAGCAACTGGTCCGCGTCCTTTGTCTAACTGTGCTTCAACAACAGAACCGACAGCTAGCTTATCAGGGTTCGCCTTTAATTCCTCTACTTCAGAAACGAGTAGAATCATTTCAAGAAGTTCATCAATTCCTGTACCATTTATTGCCGCAACATTGACAAAGATTGTTTCTCCGCCCCATGCCTCAGGAACCAATTCAAACTCTGTAAGCTCCTGCATTACACGATCAGGATTTGCACCTTCTTTATCTACTTTATTCACAGCTACAATAATGGGAACCCCTGCCGCTTTCGCGTGGCTAATTGCTTCTTTTGTTTGTGGCATAACACCATCATCTGCCGCTACAACTAAAATCGTAATATCGGTAACCTGAGCTCCACGAGCACGCATCGTTGTAAATGCTGCGTGACCAGGTGTATCAAGGAACGTAAGCTTTTTGCCATTCGTTTCAACTTGATAAGCACCAATATGTTGCGTGATGCCTCCTGCTTCTCCTGCCGTTACCTTTGTGTTACGAATAGAGTCTAAAAGCGTTGTTTTACCATGGTCAACGTGACCCATAATTGTCACAACTGGAGGACGCTCTTGAAGCTCCTCTGAAGAATCATCAGCATTGTAATTATCAATATCCAATTCATCAACTGGAATAATTTCCTCAGCTTCAACTCCATAATCTGTAGCAATCAGTTCAATCGTATCTTTATCAAGTTCTTGGTTAATGGTAACCATCACACCAAGACCCATTAATTTTTTAATAATCTCAGACGCTTCTCTATGAAGCTCTTTTGCAAGCTCACTAACCTTTAACGAACCAACAAATGTAATTTTTTCTGGAAGCGGCATCTGTTTCACAGGCTGCTGAGTACGGTTTCGTTGGTTGTTATTACGGTTCCGATTTCGGTTGTTATTACGGTTTTGTGGCTGATTGCGATTTTGGTTATTTGGTCGTTGACCACCACCTGGCTTCTTCGCTGCAGGTCTTGCAGCTTGACCACCCTGGTTAGTGTTCGTTGGCTTTGGACGGCTTTGTTGACTTTGTTGGCTCTGCTGCTGTTTCGGAGCAGCAGGTTTGCTTTCTTGTTGAGCCGGCTTAGCTTGATTTGACGATTGATTAGATGCCTTTTTTAATGTATCCTCATCCACAACAGACATGTGATTTGACACCTCCACACCCATACCTTTAAGTTGGTCGATTAATTGTTTACTTTGAAGATTATGTTCTTTTGCGTATTCATATATTCTCATTTTTTTCATATACTTACCTCCACATTCATTGGTCCAATAATTCGGTTATTTTTCCTGCAAATCCCCTGCTTTTGATGCCAATGACTACTCGTTCTGCTTTGCCTACTGCCGCTCCTAAACTCGCCCGATCCGCAACCTGTTGAAGCGGGATATTGTAATAAAGGCATTTATCTTTCACCTTTTTAGCGGTTGATTCAGAAGCATCTCCAGCCAGCAAGACAAGACAGACGCTTTTTTTCCGTACATCCTTTAACACAAGCTCTTCTCCTGTTACAAGCTCTCTAGCTCTGGCAGCAAGTCCAAGTAGAGATAGCCACTTTTCTGATTGTGATGTCATTTGCCACCAGTCCCTTTTGGTCTCGCCTCAAGGAGCTCATCGTATTGTAATGGAGTAACCGTTACGTTCAGATGCCTCGAAAGAACATCCTTCTTTTTGGCTAGCAAAAAAACCTTCTCATCATTTGTCAGATAAGCACCACGGCCGTTCTTTTTCCCAGTGGGATCGAGTAAAACGTCTCCCTCTGGTGAGCGAACAATCCGAATTAAATCTTTTTTAGGTTTCATCTCATTCGTTACAATACATTTTCTCAGAGGAATCTTTCGCTCGCTCACAGATCCATCTCCTTTTAACTTCTATTCCCGTTCGTCCGAAGTATAATCCGTTGATTCTTCAAACGTATTATCTTCTGTCACCGGGACCGGTTCAAACTCTTTATCGTTCAGCAGACCAAGTTCTTCTGCTTCCGATTCGCTTTTAATATCAATTTTCCAGCCTGTAAGCTTTGCAGCTAAACGAGCATTCTGACCACGTTTACCAATAGCCAGGGAAAGCTGATAATCGGGAACGATAACTTGAGTCATTTTATCTGCCTCATTCACATTTACGCGCACCACTTTTGATGGGCTTAATGCGTTGGCAACATATTCAACTGGGTCTTCTGACCATTTGACAATGTCAATTTTCTCACCTTTAAGTTCATTTACAATCGTCTGAACACGTTGTCCCCTCGGTCCAACACAAGAACCAACTGGATCAACTTCAGGATTCTCAGAATGAACGGCGATTTTTGAGCGATCTCCTGCTTCACGGGAAACAGACTTGATTTCTACGGTACCATCATAAATTTCAGGAACCTCTAGCTCAAACAAGCGCTTTAGTAAACCAGGGTGTGTACGAGAAATAAGGATTTGTGGACCTTTTGTTGTTTTTTCAACCTTGGTAATAAAAGCTTTCATACGGTCATTATGCTTATAAGATTCGTTAGGCATTTGTTCATTAAGTGGAAGCAATGCCTCTACCTTCCCTAGATCAACATAAATAAAGCGATGATCTTGACGTTGAACAATACCTGTCATGATATCTTCTTCACGGTCAATAAAGTCCGAATAAATAATTCCGCGTTCTGCTTCACGAACCCGTTGTGTTACAACCTGTTTAGCCGTTTGTGCTGCAATACGACCAAAATCTTTTGGTGTTACTTCAATTTCAATAATGTCATCAAGAACATAGTTTGGGCTCATTTGGTGC
Organism: Alkalicoccobacillus murimartini; assembly: GCF_030813245.1. Classification (GTDB taxonomy): domain Bacteria; phylum Bacillota; class Bacilli; order Bacillales; family Bacillaceae_D; genus Alkalicoccobacillus; species Alkalicoccobacillus murimartini. The sequence goes on from NZ_JAUSUA010000001.1 coordinate 1,016,025, forward strand.
GCATCTTCTAATGTAATTTCTAAGCGCGCGTCAAAAACTTCCTCCACAACTACCTTACGTGCAAAAACACGAATGCTACCATTATCGCGATTAACATCCACACGAACATTTTGTGCTTGATTAAAGTTACGTTTGTATCCTGAAATCAAAGCAGCTTCAATAGCCTCTATGATGATATCTTTTTTAATTCCTTTATCATGCTCTAGCGTAGATAATGCTTCCATAAATTCAGTATTCATGAAATGATGTCCCCCTTTCAAACTTAGGCCTTACTTAAAATAAAATGGCTAAACGCGCATTTGCGACTTTTTTGTATGGAATGTGGAACACTTTCTTTCTTGTTTTGATCTTGACTTCTAACTCAATAGTCTCATCATCAAAAGAAATCAAAGTCCCCTCAAATCCTTTTTGTCCTTCAACCGGTTCATAGGTTGAAATGGCAATATATTTCCCGATCGCTTTGTGGAGATCTGTTGCTTTTTTTAGTGGACGTTCTGCTCCTGGTGATGATACTTCCAGAAAATAAGCTTCAACAATTGGATCAGTACGATCCAACTCTTCGCTCAAACGCTCACTTACCGTTCCACAATCATCTAAATCAATGCCTGAATCGGAATCTATAAACACACGCAAAAACCAATCAGGCCCCTCTTTCTTGTACTCAACTTCAACGAGTTCAAGATTAAGTTCAGCTAAAATTGGTGTCACTAAAGTTTCAACTGTTGATGTGACGTTCCTGCTCAAGCTTTACCCTCCTTACATTCTATCTATTGAATCATTCGTTTCGACTAACATATGAGGCATTACAAAAATGAAAGAGTGGGTTGCCCCACTCTCCTCCGAACGTATTCTAAGTATTACCATATCAAGATTAGCATAGTCACACTGTTTTTGCAACTGACCCGCCGTCCTCTAGCATTCTAAAAAAGGGACAGTTGATTGGAGTCTGGTAAGCCTTCTAAGCACCCATGATCATCTAAATTCTCGACCACTGTTTTAGTTAGCTTCGCACGCTGCTGTAAATCCTCTTTGGAGAGGAACTCTCGCTCTCCCCTAGCTCGTACAATATTATGGGCAGCATTGGTCCCTACACCCGTTAATGAGTTAAATGGTGGAAGTAGACTATTGCCTTCTAAGAGAAATTCATCCGCTGACGAGCGGTAAAGATCTGCTTTTTGGAAAGAGAAGCCTCGTTCGCACATCTCTAGTGCTAGCTCTAAAACAGTAAGAACCGCTTTTTCCTTCGGTGCTGCATCTAATCCTTTTTTGTTGATTTCATCGATTTTTGCCCGTATGGCTGTGGACCCTTTAATCATGGTATCCATATCAAAATCATCTGCTCTTACGGTGAAATACGATGCGTAATACAAAATTGGGTGATGCACTTTAAAGTAAGCGATACGAACAGCCATCAAAACATAAGCTGCCGCATGGGCCTTTGGAAACATATATTTAATTTTTAAGCATGATTGAATATACCAATCCGGAACATTATGCTTTTTCATTTCATCAATCCACTCAGGCTGTAACCCCTTGCCTTTACGGACAAATTCCATGATCTTAAAAGCCAAAGAAGAATCAAGGCCTTTGTAGATTAAATAAACCATAATATCATCTCGACAACCAATCACATCTTTTAATTCACACGTTCCATTGTATATTAATTCATTCGCATTATTCAGCCATACATCTGTTCCGTGAGATAAACCAGAGATCTGTACAAGTTCCGAGAATGTGCTAGGTTTTGTTTCCTCAAGCATCTGACGAACAAACCGAGTACCAAACTCCGGAATTCCAAGAGTCCCCGTTTTGCACATGATTTGTTCCTCGTCCACGCCAAGAACATCCGGGCCACTAAAAATCTTCATAACCTCAGGGTCGTCGGTTGGAATGGTTTTTGGATCAATTCCACTTAAGTCTTGCAGCATACGAATCACTGTCGGATCATCATGCCCTAAAATATCAAGCTTCAGTAGATTATCGTGGATGGAGTGAAAATCAAAATGAGTGGTTTTCCATTCTGAATTTTTATCGTCAGCTGGAAACTGAATCGGACTGAAATCATGAATGTCCATATAGTCTGGCACAACGATAATACCACCGGGATGCTGTCCCGTTGTTCGTTTTACTCCAGTAGTACCGGATACAAGCCTGTCGATCTCCGCTCCACGCATCATAAGATCATGATCGCCCTGGTATCCCTTTACATATCCGTACGCTGTTTTTTCGGCTACGGTTCCGATCGTTCCCGCTCTATATACATACTCTTCACCAAATAACTCTTTTGTATATTGGTGAGCACGTGGCTGGTAGCTTCCAGAGAAGTTCAAGTCAATATCCGGAACCTTATCCCCTTTAAACCCTAGGAACGTTTCAAATGGAATATCTTGACCATCCTTCACATACGCCGTTCCACATTCAGGACAATCTTTATCCTTCAAGTCAAATCCTGATGCTACACTTCCGTCATCAAAAAACTCTGAGTGGCGGCAGCTTGGGCACACATAGTGTGGTGCTAAAGGATTCACTTCCGTAATTTCCGTCATCGTAGCGACAAGTGAGGACCCTACTGAACCCCTAGATCCAACAAGGTACCCATCTATTAATGATTTTTTTACAAGCTTATGCGAGATTAAATAAATAACAGCGAACCCGTGGCCAATGATACTCTTCAGTTCTTTTTCAAGACGAGCAGTCACAACCTCTGGCAGCTCTTCTCCATAAATACTTTTGGCCATATCATAGCTCATCTGTCTGATCTCTTCATCAGCACCTTCAATTTTAGGTGCATATAGATCATCTGGAACAGGCTGGATGCCATCCTCAACTCGATCAGCGATGGCATTTGTTTGAGTGACCACTATATCTTTAGCTGTTTCTTCTCCTAAAAATGAGAATAATTTTAGCATCTCAGTTGTCGTACGGAAGTGAACTTCAGGGAGCTCTTGTCGGTTTAATGGATTGGCTCCACCCTGAGAGGCAATTAAAATCTTCCTGTTAACATGATCTTCTTTCTGCAAATAATGTACATTCCCGGTTGCTACTACTGGTTTCTCTAGTTTTTTTCCGAGTTCTACAATATTGCCGATAATCTCATGCAACGCCTCTTCATTTTTAACAAGCTCACGCTCAATTAAATGCGTATAGTTAGAAGGAGGTTGCACTTCTAAGTAGTCATAGAACCCAGCGATGCTCTCTACTTCATCCGCAGATTTCTGCATCATCCCTTCAAATACTTCTCCTTTGTCACAAGCAGAGCCAATGATTAAGCCCTCTCTATGTTTCGTGAGCTGTGACCTTGGAATACGTGGATTTCTAAAGAAGTATTCAAGGTGTGAAATACTAATTAGTTTGTACAGGTTTTTCAAACCCTGCTGAGATGTGACTAATATTGTACAATGCGATGGTCTCTGCCTATGAAAGTTTCCTTGTCCCATGTGCAAGTTGATCTCATCATGAGATAGTATTTCTTTTGCGCGTGCATCCTTTATCATCTTCCACAATAAATAACCTGTTGCTTCAGCATCATAAATCGCACGGTGATGGCTAACTAGTTCAATATCAAACTTCTTACACAGTGTATTCAATCGGTGGTTTTTCAGCTCTGGATAGAGAAAGCGACCTAATTCCAGTGTATCTATAACTGGATTTGTGACTTCTTCCTTGCCAATCTTTTTGTAGCCGACATTAAGAAAGCCAATATCAAAGCTAGCATTATGAGCAACTAGAACTGAGCCTTTTGCAAACGTATAGAAGTCTTTTAAGACATCTTCTACTTCCGGTTGCCCACGGACCATATCATCAGTTATGCCGGTAAGATTCATGATCGTATTACTTAACGGCTCATGAGGATCAGCAAATGATTCAAAACGATCAATAATTTCGCCGTCTTTAATTTTTACAGCTGCCAATTCAATAATGGAATTATACACAGCAGATAAGCCGGTAGTCTCCACATCAAATACCACATATTCGGCCGTTTCAAGGTCGAGCTTCTGCTCATTGTAAGCGATAGGTACACCATCATCCACCAAATTGGCCTCTAGACCAAACAATACCTTTATTCCGTGTTTCTTACTAGCTGAATACGCTTCTGGGAAGGCCTGTGCAACCCCGTGATCTGTGATCGCCATTGCCTTATGTCCCCAAGCCGCTGCCTGTTCAACATAACGACCTACTGATGTCATCGCATCCATCTGACTCATCGATGAGTGAAGATGAAGCTCTACACGCTTCTCTTCCGCATCATCTTTAATGACTTCTGGCTGGATCTGGTTAATATCATTAGCAATCATAACAAGGTCACGCACAAAGGTGTCGTTTTGAATACCACCACGGACCTTCAGCCACATGCCTTTTTTAACAGCAGACAGTAGAGGCAGATCTTCTTTATCGCGAGAAAAAATCTTAACTAGTATTGAATCCGTGTAATCTGTGATTTTGAACGTTAACAGAGATCGTCCACTACGCAACTCGCGAATCTCAGAGGCAAAGACTAAGCCTTGGACCGTAATTCTGCGTTCCTCATCAAGAATACCTTCAATTGGTGTCGCATCATCTTTAATAGGATACCCAAGCATGAGAGGTTTACCTTGCAAGTCATTAGCTGCTTGCTCCTCCGCTTTCTTCTTCTCAATCATCGCTTCCACAACTTTAGAGTGATCCTCTTCTTCACGATTTTTGACGAATTGTTCGAACGCTTGAGTCGATTCCTGGAACTTTGCCTCAAGTAGAACATTAGGCAGCCCAAATGTGGCCAAACAGTCATTTAACGGTTCAGCAAGCTTACGCTTTAAAGCAATTGCCTCTGTTTCATTGCGAACATTAATTGTTGCTACGCGCCCATCAAACCTAGGCGTTTGATTTTTAAGAAGGTTACGAAGACCGTCCGAAACATCCGTTACGCTTGCAGCAATTAATGGCCAGTACCCTAGCCAGATCGTTTCAGAAGGAGTAGATGTTTCATAGTGAAAGCTATGGGTTACTTCTGCTATATGTTTAAATGTATGAGTAAGTCTATCTTCAACTAATTGATACACCTCAGCTGGCACAAGCTGAGGAAGTGCAATATGAAAATGCCAGCTTTTTCTCTCTTTTGAAATGACAAGTTTGCGGATATGCCCATTCGTAAAATACCCCGAAATAATCTCATCGGGTATTTGCAGCTGGCTTAACAATAATTGCAACCGCTCTTCTCGTATTTGCCTATCTTGATCGATTTCAAGCACCTCCTTATCACTTATTCTAACAAATAAAAAAGGGCTGATACAAAAATCGGATCAGCCCAAACAAATCATTTGTTTGAGAGTTCCTGCAGTTTTGATTGAATCGCTTCTGCAAGATCATCTACATGTATATCTTGTGAATCACCGGTTGATCGAACCTTGACTTCAACAAATCCCTCTGAAGCCCGTTTACCTACAGAAATACGTAATGGCATACCAATTAGATCAGCATCCTTAAACTTAACTCCTGCACGTTCTGGACGATCATCATATAAAACGTCCCAGCCAGATTCTTTTAATGAAACGTATAGTTTTTCAGATAACGCAGCCTGTTCTTCATTCTTTGAGTTTAATGTCAGTAGATGAAGGTCAAATGGCGCAACAGATACTGGCCACACAATCCCATTCTCGTCATTATGTTGCTCAATAATTGCAGCGACTGTCCGAGAGATGCCGATTCCGTAGCAACCCATTTTATAAGGATTAGCACGGCCATTTTGATCTAAATAGGTAGCTCCCATTGATTCCGAATAAAAAGTACCTAGCTTAAACACTTGTCCAATCTCAATACCTCGCGCAAATTGAATAGTACCTTGTCCGTCCGGTGAAGCATCACCTTCCTGAACTAAGCGAAGATCCGCGTATTGATTAATCTCTAGGTCGCGGGCAAGATCTACTTGAATGGCACATTCATCTTTTACACTTGAGTTCAGAAGCACACCTGTTAAGCCTTTAATCGATTGATCCGCAATGATTCTATGTTCTTTTGCATCAAATACCGAAAGCAAACTAGGCTCTACGTTAAATGCTTCTTCAATCTCTTGATCACTTAAAATAGTGAAAGATTTAACATGCAATTCATGCATTGATTTCACTTCATTTAGCTCATGGTCCGCTCGTAACAAAATCAATGCAATGTCTTCATCTAGCTTCACAGCTACCGTTTGCACGGTATTGGATAATGGCCATTCTAACTGCTGAGCGGCTTCACTAATCGTTAATGCCGCTGTAACTGTTGATGTAGCCATTGGTTTTGATTCAGCTTGAGAATCCAAAGCTTGTGAGGCTACTGCAGCCATCTCAATATTAGCAGCATAGCTAGAGCTATCAGAATAGGCGATTGTATCCTCCCCTACATCTGCTAATGCCATAAACTCAAACGTATCTTTCCCACCCATTGCACCAGAATCCGCAATAACGGCACGGAAGGTTAGTCCAACTCTAGTGAAAATACGTTCATAGGCTTGATACATGGCTTGATAGGTTTCGTCTAAGCTTTCTTCCGTATCATGAAAAGAGTACGCATCCTTCATAATAAATTCTCTTCCTCTAAGTAACCCAAAACGTGGACGTCGCTCATCACGGAATTTAGTTTGAATTTGGAAAACATTTAAAGGAAGTTTTTTGTATGAAGCGATCGAATCGCGAATGATGCTTGTAATCACTTCTTCATGAGTAGGTCCAAGAGCAAAGTCACGACCATGGCGATCCTTTAAACGAATCAACTCTCCACCCATTTTGTCCCATCTACCTGTTTCTTGCCATAGCTCGGCAGGATGCAGGGTTGGCATGGTTAATTCTTGAGCATCAATCGCTTCTAATTCCTCGCGAACAATGGTTTCTACTTTTGCAATGACACGTTTGGCAAGCGGTAAATAGGTGTAAACACCCGCTGCCGTTTGACGCATCATACCTGCTCGCAGCATCAGCTGATGACTTGTGACATCTGCATCAGAAGGTACATCTCGTAATGTTGGTAACAAAAAGGTTTTTTGTCTCATGAATCCTAGTCCCTTCTCTGTTTCGATCTTTACATAAACAGCTTACTTATATCATTCCAAGTAACCACAATCATTAGTAGCATTAGAAATGCAAATCCAACGAATTGAATCATTCCTTCTTTTTGTGGATCAATCGGTTTTCCTCTTATGGCTTCATAGCCAATAAAAACAAGTCGCCCACCATCCATAGCTGGAATAGGTAGTAAGTTCACAATTCCTAAATTCACGCTTAACATCGCTCCAAAATTAACTAGCGTTAAAATCCCCATGGATGCGGCTTCACCCGTAATGTTGTAAATTCCAACTGGGCCAGCAATGTAATCAAGTGAGAATTGACCAGTTATAATGGTACCAAGTGTCTTAAAGATTGATATTGTCAGCTCATAAGGCATGATAAATCCTTCTAATAATGCTGATCCAAAGTTTTTCTCAAGAACTGGAATTACACCCAGGTGACCAATTTGTTCCGGTCCTAAGTCTCGAGAAATCGTCTCAGCATCAACTTGAATCGTTTGGCCATCCCGCTCAATACCTATTGTTAACGTTGAATTAGGGTTTTCTTCAATAATAGACGTCAATTGTCTCCACGTTGAGACATCTTCCCCATTCACATTCTGAATGACGTCATTCTCTTGAAGACCCGCTGCTTCCGCACCAGAGTCTGGCGTTACGCCTTGAACTTCTGAGGTCGGAACTCCTGTGATCGATGCATACACGACAAACAGTACAAACGCTAAAACAAAGTTCATTAATGGACCAGCAAAAATGGCCATTGCGCGTTTTCCAACGGACTTCGAACCAAACTGACGATTATACGGCGCAATTTGATTTGGTACTTCATCCTGAATAACATCTGCACGTTCATGCACATGATAAAGCACGCGTTGCTCTTCATCATCAAATGCTTCAATAATCAATTCTCTCTCTAAATCAATTCGTTCTACTTGAACGACTTGGGCTTCAGGATGTTTTGATTTATTATTCACATAAATTTTCGTTACTTTATCTTGTTCATCCAGAACTAGTCCGACTTCATAGCCGGGTTTAATTGAAACTTGTTCAGGATCTTCTCCCGCCATCCGCACGAATCCACCGATCGGTAGTAGTCGAACAGTATAGATTGTCTCATCACGTTTAAATGAAAACAGCTTCGGCCCCATTCCAATTGCAAATTCACGGCAGAGAATTCCGGCCCTTTGAGCAAAGTATAAATGCCCCCATTCGTGAACAAATACAAGGACACTGAAAATAACCAGAAATGAAAGTAAAGTATTCAATGTTAATCTTCTCCGCCTTTCGTATTACAATTTTGATTCCACAAACAATCTTGTTTGCTGATCTGCATCTAAAATCTCTTCAAGATTTGGCTTTGAAATCAGAATATGTCGATTCAATGATTCTTCAATTAAATCTTCAATCTGTAAAAATGTAATCTTGTTTTTCAAAAAAGCAGCTACAGCCACTTCATTAGCTGCATTTAATACAGTAGTCATAGTACCAGCACTACGTCCAGCCTCATAAGCAAATCGCATACAACGATAACGATCCATGTCCAACTTTCCAAAATGGAGTTTCTCCATTTCCCATAAGTTTAACCTTTCCCCTGCCTCACGCGCAAGTCGATCCGGGTAGGTTAAAGCATATTGAATAGGAATTCTCATATCCGCTGTTCCAAGCTGAGCCATGACGCTCCGATCCACAAATTCAATCATAGAGTGAATAATACTTTCCCGATGCATCAACACGTCGATTTGCTCATATGGCACATTAAATAACCAATGGGCTTCAATGACTTCTAAACCTTTGTTCATCATCGTAGCGGAATCGATCGTAATTTTAGCACCCATTGACCAGTTTGGATGATTTAGAGCCTCTTTAACCGTTACGCCTTCGAGATTTTCTCTCTTGCGATCTCTAAAACTACCACCCGACGCAGTAATGATTAATCGATCAATCGTTTTCGGGTTTTCACCATTCAACGCTTGAAAGATAGCCGAGTGCTCACTATCAACTGGAATCAACGATACTCCATGCTTATTCGCTTCAGTGGTCACAATATGACCAGCGGTTACGAGCGTTTCTTTATTTGCAATCGCAATATCCCGTCCTGCCTTGATAGCTGCTAGTGTAGGTTTTAAGCCGACACTACCAATTACAGCATTCACTAGCACATCAGAAAGCGGATGACACGCTACTTCCATCAATCCTTCTTCGCCAAATAGAACCGTCGTATAATCGCCCACTTCTTTTCTTACGATCTCAGCATCCGCCTCGTTCATCACACTAACTAAAGCAGGCTTAAATTCACGAATCTGTTCTAAAACTAACGTAATATTAGACCCTGCAGATAAGGCTACTAACCTAAAAAAATCTGGGTTTGTTCTAATGACATCAAGAGTCTGTGTGCCGATTGAGCCCGTTGACCCTAATAAACTAATCTGCTTCAAACAATCACTCTCCCTATACTTCTCTACCTATTTATAGATGGCTCATATTAATTGGATTAAATGGAGAATGGGCATGACAAAAATTAAGCTATCAAAACGGTCTAAGATCCCACCATGCCCAGGTAATACATTCCCTGAGTCTTTCACAGCATAGTGACGTTTTAAAGCTGACTCAACTAAATCACCAATCTGGCCAAATATCGCGGTAACAGCCATAATGACAAAAGCAGTTGTTATTGATATGTATGTAGATAAACTAGGAAGGATAAAGTAAACAATTGTCCCTATGACTAAGGCAAATACAACTCCCCCTAATGATCCTTCGATTGTTTTATTTGGGCTAATATCGGGCCACAATTTACGTTTCCCTATAGATCGTCCAACAAAGTAGGCAGCTGAATCCGTTGTCCAAATTAACAAGATCACAAATAACACCAATGCCATACCAATTTCCGGTGTCTCTCTAGTGAGCATCAAATAATGGAAACCGAAACCAACATAAACAGAAGAGAGAACAACAAAACCAACCTCATCAAATGTAAACGTATTTTTAGTTAATACGGTTAGCATAAGCATGATTAGAATAAAGAAAATAAATAGTTCTACTTTTGTAAATGGAAACGGGAAGACCGCATGGAACCAACTTGATGGAACAAGCAAAATCCACATGGACACTAAACCTGTTATACCCGTCAACGAATTCGCCTTCATTTTTTTCATTTTTAATAGTTCGATCATCGCAATGGAGGCAGCTAGACTTACAGCCAAATTAAAAATGATGCCCCCGAATATAATCATTGCTATCATTACGATGCCAAAACCTATACCTGTAATTATACGCTGTTTCACAACGATTCAGCCCCCTTATGCCTAGACACCGCCATATCGACGTTTTCGTTTCTGATATACTGCAATGGCCTCTAAAAAGTCCTTTTCTTTAAAATCCGGCCATAATATATCTGAAAACCAGAATTCACTATAGGCAAGCTGCCAGAGCATAAAGTTACTTAAACGAATTTCTCCGCTTGTACGAATTAATAGATCAGGATCTTTTAATTGTGAAGTCATTAGTTGTGCATGAATATGTTCTTCTGTAAGCGTATCGGCTTTTAATTCACCACGCTCAATTTGTTTACCAATGGATTTTACGGCTTCTAGCATTTCAAACCGACTACCATAATTCAAAGCAAAATTAAGGATCATTCCGGTATTATGTTTTGTATCTTTTATCGCTTTTTCCACAGCTTTAAGTGTGTGGTCTGGCAAATGTTCGGTTGTTCCCATCAGACGGACTTGAACATTATTTTTTATGAGCTTTGGAAGCTCTGCGCTGAGGTATCTCTCAGGTAACCCAAGTAAATAGTCAACTTCCTTTTTGGGTCTTTTCCAATTCTCAGTAGAAAAGGCGTATAGCGTTAAGACTTCGATTCCTATATCGCTAGACGTTCGTACAATTTTTGTGACTACTTTCATTCCCTCTCGGTGTCCGGCAATACGAGGTAACCCTTTTTTCTTAGCCCACCTACCGTTGCCGTCCATAATGATGGCGACGTGTTGCGGGAGATTCCCTTCCTCTACTTGATGATCAGGTAAATCAGCCGCTGTTAAGTTTGCTTTCCATTTAGAAAATCTCTCAAGCATTAGTGCGCCCTCCATCTATCCAACAGTTACGTAAAATCATAAGAATAAAAAACCCCCTGAAAATAGAGGGTCTTATTCTTGATTCATTTTACATGGAAATCGCTCACACTTCCATAATTTCTTGTTCTTTTTGATCCGCTTCTTTGTCGGAGCTTGCGATAAACTGATCAGTTAACTTTTGGATTTCATCTGTGGATTGTCTTAGTTCATCCTCAGTTAATTCTCCATCCTTTTGTTGCTTTTTCAATTCATCATTTGCATCACGACGAATGTTGCGAATCGTCACTTTCGTTTCTTCAGATGTTTTCTTTACAATCTTGACAAGATCCTTACGGCGTTCCTCTGTTAAAGCTGGAATCGCAATACGAATTAATTGTCCGTCATTAGAAGGTGTTAACCCAAGATCCGCTTTTTGAATCGCTCGCTCTACATCTGAGATTGACGACTTATCAAAAGGTTGGATAACTAATAAACGAGCTTCAGGAACTGAAATTGTAGCCAATTGATTTAGTGGTGTAAGCGCTCCGTAATATTCAACCGCTACGCGATCAAGAATGGCCGGATTTGCACGCCCTGCTCTAAGTTTAGCTAATTCACGTCGTAACGCTTCAATCGCCTTTGTCATTCTTTCTTCTGCTTGTTGCTTTACTTCTGCTGACATTATTTCGTCCCCCTCACTATGGTTCCGATCTCTTCTTTTAGAACGGCACGTTTGATATTACCTTCTTCGAGAATTGAGAATACAACCAATGGAATATCATTGTCCATGCAAAGTGATGAAGCTGTAGAATCCATCACAGCAAGCCCTTCTTTTAATACATCCATATATGTAATCTCCGTATACTTAACAGCTGTTTCATCAATGGATGGATCTGCGCTGTACACACCATCAACTTTGTTTTTAGCCATCAGAATGACTTCAGCTTCAATTTCAGCTGCACGTAAGGCTGCTGTTGTATCTGTCGAAAAGTACGGATTACCTGTACCTGCCGCAAAGATAACAACACGTTTCTTTTCAAGATGACGAATGGCTTTTCTTCTGATGTAAGGTTCGGCAACTTGGCGCATTTCGATCGACGTCTGAACTCTTGACTGCACGCCAATATCTTCTAGACTGTCTTGTAAAGCTAGTGAGTTCATAACTGTAGCAAGCATTCCCATATAATCAGCTGTTGCACGATCCATACCTTTTGCGCTACCAGCCATACCACGCCAGATATTTCCTCCGCCCACTACAATCGCTACTTCAACATCTAATTCTACAATTTCTTGTACTTGTTTAGCAACAGATTGAATGACAACCGGATCTATCCCGTAACCTAAATCACCTGCTAGTGCTTCCCCACTTAACTTTAACACAACTCGATTATACTTGTTCATCGTTACCTCCATCAGCTCTACGCGAAGTCTTCTTTTATTGCAAAACCATTGTTTTTTGAAAAAAGGGACACACAGGTGTCCCCTTTTTGATATTATTTATTTATTTGTGACATAACTTCTTCTGCAAAGTTCTCTTCACGTTTCTCAAGACCTTCACCAACTTCAAAACGAACGAATGATTTAACTGTTGCGTTTTTAGCCGAAAGGAATTTGCCAACCTTCTGATCGCCATCTTTAACAAACGGCTGGTCTAATAGGCAAACTTGCTCGAAATATTTGCTAAGACGGCCTTCTACCATTTTCTCAACAATGTTTTCTGGTTTTCCTTCATTAAGTGCTTGTTGCTTAAGAACTTCGCGCTCACGGTTTACTTCTTCAGCTTCTACTTCGTCACGAGATACATATGTCGGACGGATAGCAGCAACGTGCATCGCTACATCTCTTGCAAGATCTTCATCTGAAGAACCACCGATTACTGTTAATACACCAATGCGTCCGCCTTGGTGTAGGTATCCACCAAATGCATCTCCATCTTCTTTTTCAACAACTGAGAAACGACGAAGAGAAAGCTTCTCACCAATTTTAGCGATTGCTGAATTGATATATTCTTGAACCGTTTGTCCACCATCTTTAAATGGTTGCTCAAGAGCTTCTTCAACTGAAGCAGGTGATTTAGCAAGTAAATGCTCAGCAAGCTCCTTAACTAACGTTTGGAAGCCTTCGTTTTTAGCTACGAAGTCTGTCTCAGAGTTTACTTCGACGATCGCTGCTTTATTACCCTCTGTTACAACTGCAGAAAGACCTTCAGCTGCTACGCGATCCGCTTTTTTAGCTGCGCTAGCGATTCCTTTTTCACGTAGGAAATCGATTGCTTTTTCCATATCTCCGCCTGTTTCTGTTAGAGCTTTCTTACAATCCATCATACCTGCGCCTGTTTTTTCGCGCAATTCTTTTACCATACTAGCTGTTACTGCCATCTTTAAGCGCCTCCTCTAATTTCATTCAGGTTTTAAATTCGTACAAACGTGACAAAAAGAGCCGTAAAGGGCTTCTCCCCTTACGACCCTTTTTGGAAACGTCATTAAGCTGTAGTTGTTTCTTCTTCAACTTCCGCTTCTTCTTGCTCTTCATGTGCTGTTGCTTCAATAACTGCATCAGCCATTTTACCAGTAAGTAGTTTTACTGCACGAATAGCATCATCGTTACCAGGAATAACATAATCAATCTCATCCGGGTCACAGTTTGTATCAACAATTGCAACGATTGGAATGTTCAGCTTGTGAGCTTCAGCAATCGCAATACGTTCTTTGCGTGGGTCGATTACAAACAAGGCATCAGGAACGCCTTTCATATCTTTAATACCGCCAAGAAACTTCTCAAGACGATCTTTTTCTTTGTTAAGAAGGATTACTTCTTTTTTAGGAAGAACTTCAAACGTTCCGTCCTGTTCCATTTTTTCTAGGTTTTTAAGACGTTTGATACGCTTTTGAATGGTTTCAAAGTTTGTCAACGTCCCACCAAGCCAGCGCTGGTTAATGAAGTACATTCCGCAGCGTTCTGCTTCGTCTCTTACAGAGTCTTGAGCTTGTTTCTTTGTGCCGACAAAAAGGATTTTTCCTCCGTCTGCAGCAATGTCGCGAACAAAATTGTACGCTTGCTCAACTTTTTTGACCGTCTTTTGAAGGTCAATAATGTAAATACCGTTTCTTTCTGTGAAGATGTAGCGATCCATTTTTGGATTCCAGCGACGAGTTTGGTGACCAAAGTGCACACCAGCCTCGAGCAATTGTTTCATGGAGATAACTGCCACATCAAACACCTCCTCTTATGTTGGTTTTTGTCTTCCTCCGCTCTCATCATCTTTCAGTGACACTAGTTGCCCAGCACCCTCACTGAAATCAGAGGCGTGTGTAATAAACACCGTGGATTAATATACCATATCAAACGAGCTCGTGCAACTGTTAGTTTGCTGTTTGTTGAAATTTGATGATTAAATCGACTTCCCCTTTTCCCATATTCAATTCTTTGGCAATTTCATTAGAGGGAATTCCTTGTTTATGAAGGGTTAGTATTTTTGCATGTGGTGATTGTTGATAAGAGATCTCTTCTTGATTTTCAATCGGCATAGGTGGTATGTAACTTTGCGTTAGATCTTCATCTTTTTCTTCCTCTGCCTCACGACTCATTTGTTTAGGTGAAGGCGAGCTCTCGGAAAAAAGGCTTGCAACTTGATTAGTCACACGCTCATTTCCCTCTTTTATTTCATCAGCAAATGAAAACAAAGAGTGTTCAACTTCTTCTCGAGCCTGTTCACTTTCTTGAAAGCGCTCGGTAAGTCGTTTCACTTCCTTTTCCATTGTTTGGAGACGCAAAAAGAGAAAGCCTGCAAGACACAGGCTAAAAAGACTGATTAAAATGGCCATGTCGGCTCCTCCTTATGTTGAGTAGTCAATATATGTACCTTTATCTGGGTGATGACTTTTGGAAGATGCGGGTTGCTCGTCTTGCTTTTTTCGTTTTGAAAGAGATGGTTGACGCTTTGTAGATGGAGGAAACCTGGCAGGGTGGTCTAAGTTAGAGCGAGGACTTTGCTGCCTGCTTTTCACATCCGCTTGACGTTGCGCCTCCGCCATCATTGCTTCATTCATATGAACACGTTGCTGCAACTGAGACTGCATTTTACTGCCTTTAAATGTATTGGATAATGATCCAAGTGCTTCAATCGGCTTAAAGCTCATAGGCTCCTCCTGCGTTCATCAACTTCTTAAAATTGCTTCTCCATCACTTGCTTTAACTTAAACAATGCCTTTGAATGGATTTGTGAGATTCTTGATGTTGACAGCTCTAAGATATGTCCAATTTCCGTCAAAGTTAATTCTTCATAATAAAATAAACTAATAACCAGTTGTTCCTTTTCCGTTAACGTTGAAATAACTTCCGCCAATTCGGCTTTTGTTGCTAATTCAACTAATGAAGTCTCTGGTGTTTTTGTTAACTTATCTTCAATCGTTGCGGCAAATGATTCTTGACGGTCTGCATCTTGTGTTGGCTCATCAATCGACAAAATATTAGCCACAAATTGCTCGGCCATAATTTGAGCCACATCTGCTTCGTCCATTTGAAGGAATGTTGCGACTTCAGCACTTGATACGTAACGCCCTTCCTGCTGTTCCAATTTCTCAGATGCTGCCTCCACTCGTTTGATCTTTTCTCTCATTGAGCGAGATAACCAATCTTCCTTGCGTAATCCGTCAATAATCGCTCCCCGCACCCTAAATGAAGCATATGTATCAAACTTTAAATCGCGATGGGGATCAAACTTTTCAAGGGCATCTAATAATCCATATAACCCATGACTTGTCAGCTCATCCTTTCGCACACTTCCTGGAAGTCCTACGGAAATTCGCTGAACGTGAAACTGTACCAATGGCAGGTATAATCGGACCAACTGATCGCACGCTTCTTTGTTTCTCTCAGTAAACCAGGCCTGCCAGATTTTCTCTTCATCCTTTAACTTTACGTTTGGCAATGTACTGCACCTCCATTATCATACTTATCACGCATGTTGACCAGCTAAATGACCTTTGTACCTAAATGAACCGTACGGATGGTTAAAGCCTGCGTCTTGGGGTCAAATAAGATGGTCCGGCCATTTGTCCCCCCCGTATCTTCCGCTACAAGCGAGATGTTTAATTGGTTTAACTGTTCTTTTACAGCGACTACATTTCGTTCTCCCACTCGCATCATTTCATTGCCTGATGAAGCGAACATTTGAGCACCTCCAGCAATTTTGGCTTTTAAACGGTAAGTGGAAGCTCCTCTTCGAACGAGTTCTGATGTCAATTCTGGAATTGCCACATCAGCAAACTTTCCGATCTTGTGCACCTTTTTTGTTGAAATCGATGCGGAAGGTAGCATGATATGCGCCATACCAGCATGGTTGCTTCCCTCTTGATAGATAATGACCCCAACACACGATCCTAATCCAGATGTTCTTAATGGTTGAGATAACTCTGAATAAGCGATTTCAGCCATTCCAATGGTGATTACCTTATTCATCGATATTTACTCCCAAGGACTGAAACAATACGTCAAAGGTTTCAGGGTCAAACAGAAGTAGGATACTACCGAAATTCCGACTTGTTTTCTCCCCATCAATTTTCATTTGTGTCTCTATAAAAATAGCGACATCACTTTGAATTAAAAGCTGACTTAGCCCGTGACTGATAATCGCTCCCGCCATATCAATTGATAAGTCTGGTACATCGCGCGAGACTGTTAGACTAGTAAGGTCTGCAAAAGCTGAAAGGAAGGAGCCAATGACTATATTTCCTGTCTCAAGATACGCAGAGGTAGCGTAATCATTTAAGCTAGATCGATCCGTGCCATATACCGGTCTTCCTGTTAGCTGTTGAATAAGTGATTCCGAGTGAGAAACATCAGAAAAAAAGTAAACACTTCCAGGCGTATCTCCGTGAATTCTTGCATAAATGGCAGCAATCTCATTCTCTGAACCTCCCATTCGATCAGGAAGGTCCTGAAACGGAATGACTCTCGCTTCTGGAACACTCATTTCAATGGTTTTTCCTAATAAAGCAGATAAAGACGTTGCAGCATGTCCAGCTCCTATGTTTCCTATCTCTTTTAATACATCTAAATGTGCTGGTTGAATAAAGTCATATTCCTTCAAACAATACAGCCTCCTTTAACAACTAGAAACGATTCGTGATGCCAGATCATGTAGGTGAACAATCTCGTCTACTGAATTTGTTCGAATCGCCATCTTTGGCATTCCGAACACAACACTTGTTTCTTCTGACTGAGCTAACGACCAGCAACTTGGATTTTCCTTTAGTTGCTTAAGTCCTTTTGCACCATCTGCCCCCATACCTGTCATAACAACAGCCACAACTGCAGCATTGTTTAATTGTGATACCGAGTGAAAAAGTACATCAACAGATGGCCGGTGTCCGTTAACTACTGCTAAATCAGTCAGCTTACAAACCCAATTCCCATCTTTTTCGATAATCATTAAATGTTTTCCACCCGGGGCAATATAAGCATAACCATTTCTTAAAAGGTCTCCATGTTCAGCTTCTTTTACGTGGATAGAGCATAAGCTATTTAACCGATCAGCTAACGACTTCGTGAAACCTGCTGGCATATGTTGTACAATCACAATAGGCGCAGGTAAGGTATCTGGAATGTGTACTAAGACATCCTTTAACGCTTTAGGTCCCCCTGTCGATACGCCAATGGCTACTAGCTTTCTTAACGTAGGGGCGATTTGTGGCGCAACTATATTAGGTTCCGCTTTTGGAAGCACCTTCGGCATCACAATTGTTGCCCTCACAGCAAGCTTAACTTTCTCTCTTAATTGTTCTGCAATCGTAAATAAGTCGAGTGAAATCGGACCACTTGTTTTTGAAACGAAATCTACTGCGCCATTTTCCATCGCTAACATCGTGGTGTGACCGCCTGCTTTAGTTGTGCTACTTACCATAACGACTGGACAAGGTCGCTCTTTCATAATGATTTTCAAAGCCCCAAGACCGTCTAACACCGGCATTTCGACATCCATCGTAATAACGTCCGGTTTAAGAGTTAGATTCTTAACAGAGGCGTCCGCTCCATTTCTAGCTGTTCCTATAACCTTAATGTCAGAATCAGCTTGTAGGATATCGGTTACAACCTTACGCATAAATGCGGAGTCATCTACTACTAACACCTGTATTTGTTTCATGATGGGTAGCTTCCTATCTGTGCTTGATATTCTTCTTATTTTTCATGACAGTTGTTGATTCAGACATCCATCGACTAAGCCGTTGGAAAAATGGTGTCTTCTGAACGGTGTCCCATTCCTCTTTCTTAAATGAAAGATACGAATGCATAATTTTAGTGGTTGCCATACTAACTTTTGATTTAGTTTGATAAACGGAATAAGGTATTTGCGCTTTTACCGCTCTTGAGACCACACGGTCATGAGGTACACAACCAAGCTTTACAATTTCAAGCTGTAAAAATTGTTTGGCTACCTGAGACAGGTTAGCAAGTGTATGTGCTCCTTCTTTCTCAGAGTCGGTTTGATTTGCCACAGCAAAAATAAGAGGCTTATCTGGCAATCTTGTTAACTGTTTTAATAAACTATAGGCATCTGTTAAAGCTGTAGGTTCTGGAGTAGTGACAATGATTAAATCATCCGCGGCAGAAAGAAGTTGTAAACTTTCCTCTGTGACACCTGCTCCCAAGTCCAAAAAGATATAATCAAAGTGATGACTTAAACTTTGAAGTTGCTGTTGAAAATAACTCATATCCGCTTGAGAAAACTGTGCCATATCAGAAAGTCCTGATCCTCCAGCAATATAGGAAACTCCATATGAGGTACTTTCAATGACGTCCCACACAGCCAATCGATTTTTTATCATGTCGATTAAATGATAGGAAGGTTGTACTCCCATAATGACATCAATATTTCCCATTCCACTGTCCATATCAAGAATAAGTGTACGGTGTCCAATGTTATTTAATCCCAATGCCGTATTCACTACTAGGTTGGACTTACCTACCCCACCTTTGCCACTTGCAACGGCAATAATTCGAGCATGTACCGTCTTATTCATTCTTCGTCTTAAGCTTTCAGCTTGATCCATCAAAAACAATTCCTTCCATCACAGCTGATACCACTACATCCTCATCGGCGTGAAGAACATCGTCTGGAACATTTTGACCATTTGTCAAAAATGCGATCCCTAGCTTTTCATCTAGGCAAGCATTGATCAGAGCGCCAAAAGTAGTTGTCTCATCCTTTTTTGTGAAGATAAGCTGATAGACTGGAAGTTGTTTAAATTGTGTGATTACCGCCTTCATGTCTGAATACTTGGATGTTAACGATAAGACCAAATATAATGATGCTTGTTCAGAAAGCAGAACGGTTTTTTGTAACTCTTTCAAGTAAAAATCGTGCGTAAAGTTTCTTCCTGCCGTATCCACTAATATCAAATCATAGTCTTCATATTTAGTTGCGGCTTCATGGAAGTCCTCCATGGAATACACAACATCAATTGGAACGTGAAGAATGGAAGCATATGTTTTTAATTGTTCAATTGCTGCGATTCGATACGTATCCGTTGTTAAAATCGCAACCTTCTTATCATGTTTTAATGTTGCCTCAGCAGCTAGCTTAGCAATCGTGGTTGTTTTTCCAACACCTGTTGGGCCAGCAAACACCATATACTTCCTTTCAAAAAGCGAACTACCCATCTTAACATCTTGAAGATGTTTCTTTAACCATTGCCTCGTATGTTGATAAACCGCCAATGTTGTTCGCTTCTCTTTAGGTTGGCTATACCAATAACCGAATAATTCTTCCTTTAGTTGCGTCCGAATCTCTGCACTAACTTCTTGTTTTTCAAATTCGCGATCCAATTGCTGAATAATCTCAGGTTGATTATTCCGATCACTCTCGTGAACAGTTGTGGGATTTATTGGCTTCCACACCTGTTCTTCAACAATAGGTTGTGTTGGTATTTGCTTATCAGGCATAGGTTCGATTCCCTTAGAAACCCGTCCACTAGTAGACTTCGTAACCGTCGTTGGATCTAAGGCCGCTGTAACCTCAAGGCGTTTCTTTGCAAAAAAACCAAACCATCCACCTGTTGTAATTTCTTTTGTATGTAGAATCACAGCGTCACTGCCTAGCTCTGCACGAATTTGGGTCAGAGCTTCAGGCATCGACTCCGCTTGGAATTTTTTTAATTTCATTCTGCATTCACCACCCCAACACTTTGGACCTCAACATCAACTTCAAGTTCGTTATAAGATAGGACTGGCACAGTTGGTAAATACCGTTCTAGTAGCTGTCTAACGTACATCCTAACAGCTGGTGAACATAGCAGAACAGGGGTTTGTCCCATTTGTGATAAGCGATTCGTTTCCTCAACCGCTGAATCTAAGATTTTCTGTGAATGTGCGGGATCCATTGACATAAAAGGACCATGTTCCGTCTGCTGAACAGAATCGGCGACAATTTTTTCAACAGAGCCACTTAACGTAACAACATATAACGGCTCATTTTTAGTTGAAACTTGAGTTGAAATCTGTCTAGATAAGGACTGTCTGACGTATTCGGTTAACAAATCCATATCCTTTGTCATTTGTCCATAATCTGCTAATGTCTCAAATATCATCGGTAAGTTTCGAATTGAAACATTCTCTTTTAATAAGTTTGTTAGTACGCGTTGAATATCACCTATAGATAATAGATTCGGTGTCGTTTCTTCTACTAGCACCGGATACGTTTCTTTTAAGTGATCAATTAGCTGTCTGGTTTCTTGACGACCCAGTAATTCATGCGCATGGCGTTTGATTACTTCTGTCAAATGAGTTGATACGACAGAAGGAGGGTCGACAACGGTATAGCCAGACATTTCGGCTTTCTCTTTCATGTCTTCACCAATCCATAATGCGGCAAGTCCAAAAGCAGGCTCTATCGTTTCTACACCGACAATGCTCTCATCCTCAAATCCGGGACTCATTGCCATATAGTGATCTAAAAGTACTTCCCCTTTAGCAATTTCATTGCCTTTGATTTTGATAATGTACTCATTTGCCTGCAATTGAATGTTGTCTCTTATTCGAATGACTGGAACGATCATGCCTAGTTCTAACGCCATTTGACGACGAATCATTACCACCCGGTCAAGAAGATCTCCTCCTTGATTGGTGTCTGCGAGCGGGATCAAACCATATCCAAATTCAAATTCAATGGGATCAATTTGCAAGAGGTTTACAACGTTTTCCGGTGACCTCATCTCATCTGTAGAAGCCTCTTCACCCGCTTCATCTGGCAAATCAATATCTGGCGCCCGAGCTTTCACATCTTGTAATCGCCAACCAGCGAAAGCTAGCAAACCAGCCATCGAGAATGTCAGCACCTTACTAATTGGAGTCGCAACCCCTAGTAAAAAAATCGTTGCTGCTGTTACATATAATAATTTCGGATAGGCAAAGATTTGTTTTGTAATATCTCCACTTAAGCTACCTTCAGATGCCGCTTTGGTCACCATAATACCTGTAGCTGTTGAGATTAGAAGTGCTGGGATTTGTGTTACTAAGCCATCCCCAACCGTTAACAATGTATAGGTTACAACGGCTGTATTTAAGTCCATGCCCATTTGCATCATACCGATAATAAGTCCAACAATCATATTAATGGCAACAATAATGATACTAGCAATCGCATCTCCTTTTACAAACTTACTCGCTCCATCCATAGAGCCATAAAAGTCAGCTTCTTTTTCAATTTTTTCACGCCGTTGCTTTGCTTCAGCATCTGAGATCAATCCAGCATTTAAATCAGCATCAATACTCATTTGTTTACCTGGCATCGCATCTAATGTAAAGCGAGCCCCAACCTCAGATACCCTTTCAGCACCCTTTGTAATAACAATAAATTGGATGATAACTAAAATGATAAAAACAACAAACCCTACGATTGCATTTCCACCAATAACAAAGTTTCCAAAGGTATCAATGACATTTCCTGCGTCCGCATTACCTAAAATCGATCGAGTGGTTGAAACACTTAATCCAAGTCGAAACAAGGTAATCAGCAAAAGTAGTGTCGGAAATATTGAGAATTGCAGAGAATCCGTTGTGTTCATCGCTACTAGAATGATTAATAGAGAGATTGATATATTAAATATAATGAGAACATCCAGTATGGGAGGCGGAAGCGGAATGATTAACATAACGATAATCATGATGACACCAATTAATACAATTAAATCTTTAAACTTCATAAGTACCTCTTCCTCCCTTCTTTATGTTCTGTGGTTTTGACCCACTGATTGTTTTTCTTTTAAGCGATACACGTATGCCAAAACCTCCGCAACAGCCTTAAATAAATCTGCCGGTACTTGCTGACCAATATCTGTTTGATGGTATAAAGCCCTTGCTAACATTCGATTTTCAACCATTGGAATGCCGTGCTCTTGCGCTCTTTTTTTAATCCGTTGAGCCGAGAAATCCATTCCTTTTGCTACAACAAACGGCGCCTCCGCTTTGCTTTCATCGTATTTCAAAACAATCGCAAAGTGAGTTGGGTTAGTTATGACGACATCAGCATTTGGAATTTCCTGCATCATACGCTGCATCGCAAGCTCCATTTGTTTTTGTTTACGTTTGGATTTAATCCTCGGGTCACCTTCAATATTTTTGTGCTCATCCTTAATATCTTTTTTAGACATTCGAATTTGTTTTTCGTGATCATAACGCTGGTAGATATAATCCGGGATGGATAGGATCATTAATAATATCGCTACCGCCAATCCCATCATGATCGTTAGCCAACCAATCACACCCATGGCATCCGTAATCGACTTTTGTGATAAAAGCATCACTTCTTCCAAATGGGTCCAAATAATGATCACCACCGTTGTCCCAACAAGCGAGATCTTTAGGACAGACTTTGAAAGCTCTACTAACGCTCTGGCAGAAAAGATTCGTTTGAACCCTTTAATTGGGTCAAGCTTGTTTAACTTTGCCTTTAGTGGTTCTGTTGAAAACATGGCCCCAACTTGAATGAAACTACCAAACGATCCTGCAATAGCTGCAAGAAGCATGAGCGGAAGTACCGCTGTCAATGCTTGCGTTGAAACGGTTAGAAACAACCTGGCAACAGACTCAGGAGTTACCTCTTCAACTAAGTAATTGGTGAAGATCTCTCTCTGCATATCAGCGAACATTGAAACAATTATACTCCCGCCGTACATCCAGAGAAAGAGAAAAACAACTAACATCATGATGGACGTATTAACATCCGTACTTTTGGGTACCTGACCCTTTTTCCTTGTTTCATCTCTTTTTTTGGGTGTGGCCTTTTCTGTTTTCTCATCTGCAAAAAATTGCAGATTAAGTTTGATCAGAGCGATCTCATCCACCCCCAAGTAATTGAAGCAATGTTCTCATGACAAGAATCATCTCATTAAATAACGTTTGAACAATCATCATAAAAACAGCCATATACACCATCAATAAAGGTAGACCAACTAGAATCTTTAATGGCATCCCCACAACAAACACATTCATTTGGGGAACCGTTCGTGACACCATGCCTAACGCTAGGTCAACTAGAAATAAGCAGCCTGAAATGGGAAAGGCAATTTGAATAGCAATAATAAACATTGTAGATAAAATCGATATCGCCTGTGTTAAGACTTGTTCATCTCCAAAAGGCAATGTCAATTGATCTAGCGGGACGTATTGGTAACTGTAAAAGATCCCATCGAGCAACAGGTGATGACCATTTACTGTTAACAAAAATAACAAAGCAAATGTATACAGATATCCACCTGTTAAAGGGCTTTGAGCACCCGTTTGAGGATCTACTACATTAGCAATCATAAATCCTAATGTGAAATCAATGAGGCCCCCGGCCACTTGAATCGCATATAACAGAATCATGGCAGCTAGCCCTACAGCTAGCCCAACACCGATTTCTTTTATTATTAATAAAATATAGTTCCAATTAAAGACAAGCTCAGGTATATCAAAAGCTAGAACCATCATCCAGGCGAGCATAAGTGAAAGTCCTAGTTTAAACATCATAGGAACTGACCGATGAGAGTAGAGAGGCAATACGACCATAAACGAGCTAACACGAATAAAAATTAATAAAAAAGCCGGTAAATACGTCATTAACTCTGTCATTAGCCAATAAACCGATGTAAGTTAGAATAAATTTGATAAGTAAAGTTTGTAATTTGACTCAACATCCAAGGCCCAAAAATAACTAACGCGAATAATACCCCAACGATTTTTGGAATAAATGCAAGTGTTTGTTCCTGAATTTGAGTGGTTGCCTGAAAGATACTCACTAGAAGACCTAAAACTAACGCAATAATAAGGAGAGGGCCGGCTACTAGTAGCACTGTCCACACACCGCTTTCAGCTATTTGAATCACAAATTCCTGGCTCATTTTAGCACCCTCCCCTTACTGAAAGCTTAGAAGTAACGATTGGACAATTAAATACCAACCATCAACAAGAACAAATAATAAGATTTTAAATGGTAAAGCAATCATTACTGGTGGTAGCATCATCATACCCATTGACATTAGGACACTTGCCACAATCATATCAATGACCAAAAACGGAACAAAAATCAAAAAACCGATTTGAAAGGCTGTTTTTAATTCACTAATCGCAAATGCCGGAACAAGCGCAGTTAATGGAATGTCTTCAAGTGTTTCTGGTCTTTCTAGACCGGCATAGCCCATAAATAAAGCAAGGTCTTTCTCACGAGTATGATTCGACATAAATTCTTTAATTGGCACAGTCGCACGCTCAAAGGCTTCTTCTTGAGAAATTTCTGCATTAGCAAATGGTTGTAATGCCTCATTATTAATCTCTGCCATCACAGGTGCCATAATAAAAAATGTAATAAATAAAGCAATTCCAATGAGCACCTGATTGGGTGGCATCGATTGAGTGGCCAACCCCTGCCTCACAAAGGATAGAACGATAATAATTCGTGTAAAACAAGTCATCATAATTAAGATGGATGGAGCCAGGGTTAGAACCGTAAGTAAAAGAAACAGTTGTATCGTAGTTGCTGCATTCTCATTACTGCCAGTAATGCCTGTCAAATCAAAGTTATTAAACAACCCCGTTGTAGATAGAATCAGATGATCAAACATCATGGCTTACGCTCCTTTAATACCTTCTCAAGATCTTGCTGCGATTGTGACGCCTCTTGCAGTTTTTTAGAAAAAAGCTCTTGAAAGGAGGAGTGTTTGTTTGATTCACTTTGACCCATAAGAGAATGTGTTTCTGAGCGGCTCACCTTCGATTTCATCCAATCCATCGCTTTTTGAGCTGGTACTTGAATGTGTTGCTCTTGCTCACTTTGAAGCTTAAATAATTGCTCCTGCTCTTCCTCCGAGTCTATCTCTGTTAGGAGTTGAATAGACTCCCCTACCCCAACAACTAGTACTCGGTTTCCTACTTTAATTAGTTGAACCGAACGATTGGGCCCAAGCGGAACCCCGCCAATGTTCTCTAATAATTGCGATTGTCGAAAGGTTTTAGTCCTTTTGCTTAAAAAACGCAACAAACCATAGATCAATGCAATAATAAGTGCAAGAGAGCCGATAAGCTTTAAAAGTGTTAAAAAACCACTATCTTGATTACCAAACGGCACGGCTTCAACTTCATCACTAGAAGCTGAATCTTGCTCAAATCCCCAGGTTTCTTCTGAGTCTTCAGCCTGTTCCTTGCACTCATCCGTTAAATTTTGACCCACATTTAGGCAATCAGCTGCCTCTGCAGTTGCAACAGGAGACAAGCTGATACTTCCAAATACGACCAACACCAAAAGCAGTTTAAGCAAGGGTCTTGTTAATCGCATCAATCACACGCTCTGCTTGGAAAGGCTTCACAATAAAGTCTTTGGCGCCCGCCTGTATAGCATCAATAACCATTGCCTGCTGGCCCATCGCCGAGCACATAATGATTTTAGCGTTTGGATCAAATAGCTTAATTTCTTTTAACGCACTAATGCCATCTTTTTCAGGCATCGTGATATCCATGGTTACAAGATCAGGAGATAGCTCTTTATATTGCGTGACAGCTTCATTTCCATCCGCTGCTTCCCCCACTACATCAAATCCATTTTTCGTTAAAATATCTTTAATCATCATTCGCATAAATGCAGCGTCATCTACTACTAATACTTTTTGTCCCATTACAAATCATCCCTCTCAGTTAATTTAAATTTCTAATACGTTCTGCTTGACTAACAATATCAGTCACTCTTACACCAAAGTTTTCATCGATTACAACAACTTCACCTTTAGCAATTAATTTTTCATTTACTAATATGTCTACAGGCTCTCCCGCTAACTTATCTAGCTCAATAATGGAGCCTTGAGTAAATTCTAAAATATCGCGAATCGATTTTGTTGTGCGTCCCAGTTCAACTTTCACATTTAGCGGAATATCCAAAAGCATATCAAGATTGCCAGTTTGAGTGCTAGATAGTTGTGGCTGATCAAAGCTTTCAAAGGCTGCTGGTTGAATATTTGTTGAAGCTCTTCCTGACATCCCCCCTACATGTTGAGTAGATTCTCTTGGTGCTGATGTATAGGAAGGTTGGGGTGGGGTAACTTGTACCTTCTCTTGTTGACTGATCACTTCTGGTGCTGGTTTTTCTTCTGGCTTACTAATTTCCTCTTCTGGATTCGTAAGATTCTCAATAAACTTTTTAGCGAACGGTAGAGAAACAATCTGCATTATTTTAGAATCAATTAAGTCTCCAACTTGTAATTGGAAGGATATCTTGACTAGTACTTCTTCTGTCGGAACATACTCGGTATTTTCACCGTTTTTTATATCCATGACATCCACGGAAGGAGGTGAGATATCAATCTTCATATTAAACAAAGTCGACATAGAGGTAGATGCAGATCCCATCATCTGATTCATCGCTTCTTGTACTGCACTAATGTGCATATCTGTTAAATCTTCCATTGGATTTGTACCATCACCGCCTAGCATTAAGTCAGCAATAATGGCCGCATCAGTTGTTTTAATCATAAACAGGTTGGAGCCTTCAAATCCTTCAGTGTATTCTACTTGAACGGCCACATGGGGACGAGGGAATTCCTGTTCTAAATGTTTCTTTTCGACTACGGTTACTTCTGGCGTTGTGATATCTACTTTTTGGTTCAACAATGAAGATAAAGCTGTTGCAGAACTACCAAAGGATATATTACCAATTTCACCTAACGTATCTCTTTCCATATCTGTTAAGTACTCGTTCACATCTAATTCATTTGAACCGGAGGAAGAATCAGCTTCTGCATCATCTGTTCCCATTCCGTTTAGTAATGCATTTATTTCCTCTTGAGAGAGCATACCGTCACTCATTCATCTGCCTCCTCTAATACATGAGTTACTTGAACTGCTAGTTTGTTCTTTTGTTTTCCAGGCTGTGCAAGATATTTTGATTCTCCTCCTACACTTAAAACGAGTGGATCATGAATCGATTGATTTAATTCAATGACATCTCCTTCGCCTAAATGGAGGAATTCTTGAATCGTCATCTCAGAACGTCCAAGCTCAGCTTGAACAAGTAAAGGTGTATCACGTACTTGCTTTTCAAGTTGCTTTTGTTCATTAGGACTTCTTAGCTTTTTGTTTTCTTGGAGCCAATAATGATTTGATAATTTAGGCAAGATCTCTTCTAGAACCATATGCGGCAAGCAAATAGTAATCATCCCCGATGTTTCGGCTATGCTTGTCGAAAGCGAAATGACAACAACCGTTTCATTTGGAGGGACCATTTGCAAAAACTGCGGATTCACTTCAATCTCATCTAAAATTGGATCAATTTCTACAACAGAACTCCAAGCCTCAGTAAAACTATCTAATGTACGCTGAAAAAGAGCAGACATCAGTTTTGTTTCAATTTCTGTTAAGTTATCAATCTTATTAACACTAGCTCCCTTACCACCCATTAATCGATCAAGCATGGCATAGGCAATATTCGGATTAACCTCCATCAAGATTCGTCCGTTTAATGGTGTAGGTTCAAACACATTCAAAATCGTCATCTTAGGGATCGAACTGATAAATTCTTCATATGGCAGTTGATCTACAGAGGCGACATGTATCTGGACAAACGTTCGAAGCTGAGCCGAAAAAAAACTGGTTAACAATCTCGAAAAATTCTCATGTATTCTCGTAAGACTGCGAATCTGTTCTTTCGAAAATCGCAAAGCCCGCTTAAAGTCATATACACGGACTTTTTTCTGCGTTTCTTCTTTCTTTAGCTCCTCCGCATTCATTTCACCTGTAGATAAAGCGGATAAGAGAGCATCAATTTCTCCTTGCGATAATACATCTGCCAATGGCCTCACCTCTTAATAATCGCCTGCTTATTGTAAAACCCACTCTGTCATATAGACTCTTTGCACGGATCCTTTTTGCATAAGCTCATTAATTTGTTCTTGAAGCTCAGCCTCAAGTTCAGATTTCCCGTCCGGTCCTCTTAACTCTGAAGCTTCTTTGCCCGATAACGTTGTAATGATAATGTTCGTTACCTGAAAATCTCTTTTTTCAAGTTCTTCTAATGCCTCTTTGCTGTCCAATTGAATTTTATATTTAGAGCGGACAACTCCATCGCTTAACAGATTCGTAATGAGCTCCTCCGTATCATAAGAACGTTCAATGATCTCATCGATGGTCGGCTCAGTATCCGCTTCAGCTTCTGCCGTAATGTAATCCCAAGATAAAAATACAGCTCCACCAGCAACAGCTAAAGTTAATACCATAACAAGTAAAACAACTGATAACTTACTTTTAAACACTTATTCCCCTCCTTTGGACTTACTTGACCCGTGAATTCCAATCTCTGAAAATCGATGATTAATTAGGTCAAATACTTCCTCAAACTCATTCTTAACTAAAATCTTTTTACCTCCAACAAGCGTAATACTTGTTTCTGGAATAGCTTCCACTTGCTCTATCAGCAAGGAATTTAATAAGAAAAATTGTCCATTTAACCGTTGTAATCGTATCATTTAATATGTAGCAGGCACTTAATGTGCCTGCATGCCTCCTATACTCTAATTTAGATATTAGCGTTTAAGATTAAGAAGCTCTTGCAAAATTTCATCTGATGTTGTGATGATCTTAGAATTGGATTGGAACCCACGTTGCGCCACAATCATCTCAGTAAACTCTTCTGAAAGGTCAACGTTAGACATTTCAAGAGCAGAGGCATTAATTGAACCGGTACCATTAGCTCCAGGTGCTCCAATCTCTGTCGGTAAACCAGAGTTCGCAGTAGGAATAAACGTATTTCCACCTACTTTTGATAGTCCCCCTGAGTTAGGAAATCTGAACAACGCGATCGTTCCTGCTACTTCTGCGTCTCCATTCTCATTTACGAGATTTACAGATCCATCCTTACCTATAGAGAAACTTTGAGTTGTATCTGGTATATTGATTGCTCCACCATTAATTCCATGAACAATAAACCCTTCTGCTGTTGTCATGTTCCCGTTAGAATCAAGATAAAAATTCCCAGAGCGAGTATAGTAATCTGAAGCGCCATCGTTGACTCTAAAATAGCCTTCACCTTCAATGGCAAGATCCAGACCTCTTCCAGTAAACTGGCTTGTTGCGCCTTCATGGATCGTATCAATAGATCCAAGGGCTGAACCCGCTCCAACCTGCTTAGAGTTAATACCGCCTCTTCCATCTTGTTGAGCTGCTGTAGCCCCTGTTAGTTGCTGACTCACAAGATCTTGGAAGGTTACGCGACTTTTCTTAAAACCGTACGTATTGACGTTTGCAATGTTATTCCCAATGACATCGAGCTTTGTTTGAAAGTTCTTCATTCCGGATATGCCTGAGTACATCGATTTAATCATTCTAATTCGCTCCTTTTTATGTGAAACTGCTTCTATCAATCCGCAGTTCGTGGCATCCCTAAATGGGTCCTGCCAGTATTATGAATCTAATAATATCGTTCCATTAATATTGGTAAATATATGGCTTTCCGCCTCTTGTCGGTTTAGGGCCGTAATTATCGTTTGGCTTTTTGTATTCGCGACTAATGCCGCATCCTTTGTTACAACTAACGCATCAGTTATGCCTTTTTTACCTGCTTCTTTTAACTTCTCGGAAATAGTATTCCATTGCGCTTGGTCTAACTGTATTCCTCTAGTAGCTAGCCTTTCATTTGCATGTTTGCTAATGGTAAGCTGCTGACGCTCTTCGTGTAATATTTGACTAAATGATTGTTTACTTGGCGAATGAGCTCGTCGGCTTTGATGAACTTGTGGTGAAACAGCCGTTGCCTTCAAATGCATGGAAGGATCGATCATTTGTTCGGTTCCACTTCTTCTGGCGCTTCATTACTAGGCTTAGCCACTCCTACAATTTGTCTTTCGGAAATCCATGTTCCATCTTCAAGCTCAATCTGCACAGCACGTTCCTTATCATATTTGACCGAGGTAACTTTGGCGGTTTTTTGTTCACCAGAAAGCTTGTCTGAGTTTGCTACTTCAAACGTTACCTCTTTCCCAATTAGATCGCTGAATTTTAAAAGTGATTGATTTGCTTGTGACTGAACAAATCCTTCTAACGTTTTGTTCATGTTAGTCATTTGTTCTAAAGAAGAGAAGGTAGCCATCTGGGCAATGAATTCTCGATCATCCACCGGGTTACTTGGATCCTGATGTTGAAGTTGAATCAACAAAAGCTTTAGAAAATCATCCTTGCCCATGCTATCTCCATTTTGAACTCCACGTGTTTGTTTCGGAAGCGCATAATCATTCGTGATCAATGTCATTTGATTCACCTACATTTCTAGTTTGAAATAAATCTTCTAGTAGTGTTTTAAACGAAAAACTTGCTGTGTTTCCAGGTTCCTCTGTTTCATCTTGATTCGTACGATCTTGCTCTGATTGCTGATCTTTTTGATCCTGTTGATTATGTGGATTCGTATCTTCTACATCAATCTGTTCAATTGAGATGCTTTGCTGAACAAGAGACTGTCTAAGCTGTGGCAAACTCCGTTCAACGAGTTCTTTTGTTGAAGAAGAATCTGCTAGAATCTGAGCTGTCAGCTTTTGACCCATTTGAATAAATTGAATTTGCAACTTACCTAAATGCTCAGGAAAAAGCTTTAATGTAAACTGAACCTGACCATCTTTTAATTGGGTCATGGTTCCCTGTTGAAAAATTCGTTGTAGCTGCTTAACAAAACGCTGCTCTTCAGAGCGATGCAGACTCTCCTGTTCTAATAATGGCTGAGTAGCTTTCATTTCTGATGGTTGAATTGAAGATAAATTTCGATCAACAGGCAATGGCTGTTCAGCATTGGATTGATTATTCATTTTTGCTGCAACTAAAGTTGAATCCTTGCCAGTCTCTTTTAGTCCGCTATGTTGCATCACTTGATTTCCTTGCTCTTCTTTGGCAACTTGTCCAAGACCTTGCTGATCATCTGGAACTATTTTTGCCTGTTTATCTGAAGATTTAAGCTGTTGTAAAAGCTTTTCAAGATCCGCCGTTGTCTCTAACTCTTTTTGCGGAAAATCATACGTTGTTTTTCCAGGGTTAACTACCTGTCGAACCTCAGCTAATATACTACTAAGTGTTACGTTTCCTTCACCCTTCAAAAATGATTCCACTTGACCGCTAATGGATTGATAGGCATCCTCTATTTTAGATATCGTAGACTGTCCATTAAGATTCTTGCTTAACCGTTCAGCCTTTTGAAGTTGCTCAATTTCAAACTCAATATCCTGATCTTGCTTCGAATCGTTATTGACATTTCCCTCACTTGAAACCATAGCAACTTGAGGATAATAACCAGGAAACACACGCAGTTGTGGCCATTGAATTTTCCCTTGTTGGTTATTAATCGTCTGATCCACCGCCATATTACTAGATCTTTGATTCAAAAAAGGATCTTCTTGTCCACCTTCTACTGCATGATTACTAAAAGACATAATAAGTGACGTTAACTCATGAGCATCTAAATACTCAGAGACCAAGTGAGGATCCAGCGAAAGGATTGTTTCGACCAATTCTTCAATTTCATTGTCAGTAACAAAATCGTTTGGTCTGGTCACCCGTTCTATAGAAGCTGATTTTTTAGTCATAGCAAGATCGTCCGCCTCTATTTTCTGAAGCCATTGGGCAAACGCTGGCACATGGTTAGCTTGCTCTGCTTCTATGCTTTGATTGAACCGATCCGATGACTCACCTGTCGTCCGCACCGACCTATTTGAATAAGTCTCCTGCTTTCCTGATGCGCTTTTAGGTGAGTTTCCTAGCATGGCTAGTTGGCTTCCTACGTCATTCACATTTTCACCTCCCTTCAGTTTAAGGCTTCAGACCATTCACGAACTAAAGCAGCCGCCTTTTCTGTTTCCATTTTTGCTAAAATGGCTGACTTTGTTTCAGGCTTAACGTCTGCTAGTTGCACAACGATTTCTTCGACTGATAATTCATTTAAAATAGCCGCAGCTGCTTTGGCTGACATTAGTTCATACGTTTTAGCAAGGTCTTTGCTACCATCAGATGTAAGTTGACCTGCCTCTTCACTTGCGTTAGTTTGTTGGAGCTCAGCTTGATCCGTTTCCAGCGACTCAAGTTGTTCACGCGTGTCAGATAAGGTAAGTTCGGTTTCTTGAAGCATTGATTTCGTTTGTTCCAGCTCAACAAGTAAGCTTTCATTTTGAGACTTTAAATCGTTTGGTGTTTCGGTTATCGAATCTTCTGTTTCATCACTTACGAAAGAAGAAAGCACCGGAGTTTCGGCAGCCCATTTCTTTCCTCCCTCAATGACATCTATCCCGATTAATGGTCCAATAAAAAATAGAGCAAGCATCAGCACAACAACCAATGGAAACACAACCGCTAGTAAAAATGTTTTGAGGCCACTGCCCTTCTTTTTTTCGTTTGTCATGAGTTCACCCTTTTATTGTCTAACAAATCTTTGGATAGATAGCTCATCCATTTGCATTTGATCAAGACGTTTTTCCTCAAGCGTAAATTGCATATATTTCTTATCACGAACTTTTTCGTGTTTTTTATGTTCAAAAGACGCTTCTATAAGAAGTTTGTGCTTCAAATCCATCTGTTCTCTTGCTCGCTGAGTTAGTTGTTGTTGCTTTTGAATAGCTTCTTGTAGAAACAACATACTCGATTGCATCAATTGAATATCTTGAATCGAAACTTTTTGGGAGAGTTTGTCTCGTGCGTCTGTCTCAAGTAGTTCTTTGCGTTTCAGCAGGTGATATAATGCTGTCGCAACCTCTTCAAACGTCTTGACTGCATCAGAGTATACATTCTCTGCCTCTTCCTTCTCCCGTTCACATACATCCATTAGCTTTTGTAATGAGTAGCGAAAACTCAAGCTTCAGCGCCTCCTTAGAATCGGTCAAGTAACCTTTTCTCTGTGTCTTCAAATGTCACTTCTTCATTGGTTGCTTGTTTGATAAAGGCTAAAATATCCGGATGAGCGCCAACTGCCTCATCAAGCTTTTGATTTGAGCCTCGCTTGTATGCTCCTATAGAAATTAAATCCTCGGCATCTGTATATACAGCTAGCAATTCACGCAAATGTGACGCAGAAGCAAGGTGTTGTTCCGTCACAATATCACTCATTACTCGACTCACGCTTTTTAAAACGTTTATCGCTGGAAACTGGCCTTTGTTAGCTAAATTTCGATCTAATACTAAATGCCCGTCCAAAATTCCCCTAACAGCATCAGCTATAGGCTCATTCATATCGTCCCCATCAACCAGGACCGTATAAAATGCCGTGATACTGCCATGAACATTAGTTCCAGAACGTTCTAACAAACGGGGAAGCATCGCAAAAACAGAAGGTGGATACCCTTTTGTCGTTGGCGGTTCACCAATGGCTAATCCTATTTCCCTTTGTGCCATTGCGAAACGAGTGACTGAATCCATCATTAGATTGACACTTAATCCAAGGTCTCGGAAATATTCCGCGACGGCTGTTGCTGTCATTGCACCCTTTACTCGCATTAAAGCTGGTTGGTCCGATGTCACAACGACTAATACCGTTTTCTTCATTCCTTCTTCGCCCAGATCCCTCTCAACGAAGTCCTTCACTTCACGTCCGCGCTCACCAATTAATGCAATCACATTTACATCTGCCGCAGAATGTTTAGCAATCATCGCAAGCAATGTACTTTTCCCCACACCACTTCCGGCAAAAATACCGATTCGTTGTCCCTTTCCAACACTGAACAATCCGTCGATCACACGTACTCCTAAACTCAAACACTCCGTAATACGGGGACGTGATAATGGATTAGGAGGAGCTTTCTCTGCTGGAACTCTACTAAATGCGTTATCGTGAGTTATACCTGAAAGAGGTTGTCCAACCCCATCTATAACATGACCAATTAGATCTTTTCCCACCGGTATCGTTAATGGTTGTTCTGTGCATTCAACTAAATTACCGGGAGCAATATCCACTGTATCTGAGAGTGGCATCAACAGCACACTATCCTCACGAAATCCAACTACTTCTGCACGAATACGCCCATTGCCATCTCTTCCTGAATGGATGAAACAAATGTCACCTACAGCCGCATTTGGTCCGGAGGACTCAATCGTTAACCCCACCACTCTCGTTACTTTGCCAAACCATTTATGAACAGAGAGAGAAGGGACAGCATCAAGAAGAGCTGGATTGATCATTCGAAAGCTCCTTTTGTTTCTGGAGTAATTGTTCCTTAATACTCGTAAGTTGTTCATCGACCGAGGCGTGTAAACGACCTTGTTTGGTTTCAATCAAACACGCTTTTTCATCTAGTTGGTGATCGGCAATAATTAGCATCTGAGTTGTTGAAGACAAAATAGATGTAAGCACATGTTTTTGCTCTAATACTTTTTGGTACCAATTAGGATGAACAAACAGCTTGAGATCTTCATGCTCTCGCGCTTCAAATACCTGCTTTTTTAAAAATTGAATTTTGTTCTCATCCTGATCTAATGTCTGTCCAAGAATTTTTTCAGCAAGAAGATATGCTAACTTAATCATTTGTGGTTCAGCTTGAGCCATAAGGTCGGCCCGTTGTAATTCTGCCTGCTGAAGAATGTCCTGAGCTTCAAGAATCTTATCGCTATAGGTAGCCCAAACGACTTGCTCGGCTTCCTTATATCCCTCGTCGTAACCTTTTGTTCGATGTTCTTCAAAAAGTTGTTCAGCCTGACGGGACAACTCCTCTTCTTTACGCTCAAAAAGTTCTGTCAGTTGTTCAGATTGCAGCTCAGCTTCATCCATCATTTGCTGAGCTTGTTTCTCCATGTCCTGCAACCGGCGCTCGGCCTTCAATTGGGTTGAATGATCGTCTTCTACAGGTGAATATGAAAATTCTTGTTGTTGTAACTGCATCGGTTTAATTGTAATCATCCGTTGTGTTGTTAACTTAGTTTCAGAGTGAGATTTAATGATCCTAGACAAGGACATCATCCCCTCCGCCTCTTGCAACAACAATTTCACCAGATTCTTCTAACTTACGAATAACGGCCACAATACGAGATTGAGCTTCTTCTACATCACGCAAACGAACAGGTCCTTTGTATTCCATTTCATCTCGGAATGCGTCGGCCATACGCTGTGACATATTGCTGAATACCACTTCTTTTACTTCCTCGCTTGCTACTTTTAACGAAAGTTGTAAATCTTCATTTTCTACATCACGAATAATTCGCTGAATAGAACGGTTATCCAATGTTACGATATCTTCAAATACAAACATCCGCTTCTTAATTTCTTCAGCAAGTTCAGGATCTTGAATTTCAAGTGCATCAAGTATGGTTCGTTCTGTTGACCGATCTACTCCATTTAATACTTCTACAACGGCTTCTACTCCACCAGCTTCCGTATAATCCTGTGTCACGGTTTGGGAAAGCTTCTCCTCTAATATCATCTCAACTTGACTAACAATTTCTGGTGATGTACTGTCCATTATCGCAATGCGTCTAGCGACATCAGCTTGTACTTCTTGTGCAAGCTCAGAAAGAATTTGCCCTGCTTGCGATGAATCAAGATAAGAAAGGATCAACGCAATCGTTTGAGGGTGCTCATGTTGAATAAAGTTTAAAATCTGATTAGGATCCGCTTTTCGAGCAAAATCGAACGGCCTAACTTGAAGGGTTGAAGTAAGGCGATTAATGATTTGCATCGCGCTGTCTTCCCCTAAAGCTTTTTCTAGAATACTTTTAGCGTAGCCAATCCCACCTTGTGAGATATAATCCTGTGCCATCACAATGTGATGAAACTGTTCTAGTACTTCCTCTTTCACAGAGCTTTCAACTTTACGAATGTTAGAAATCTCTAATGAGAGCTGTTCAATTTCTTCCTCTGATAAATGCTTATAAATTTGTGCAGAGACATCAGGGCCAAGCGATATAAGTAAAACAGCTGCTTTTTGCCTGCCCGTTAGTTCTTTATTTGTAGCTCTTGCCACTTCTCTGCCTCCCTTAATCTTCAGCTAGCCAAGAACGTAACAGCTTAGAGAATTCCTCAGGTCTCTCTTTTGCCATACTCTCAAGCTGCTTGCGTTTTTCATGAGCAGGTCCACTACCTTCTCTAGGCAAATCAGGAATCTCTTGTTTATCTATTCCTAATTGATTATCTAGCTCAAGCTCTTCCGTAGCGACTTCGAGTTGTTCCTGCTTTTTGCTTCTTGCTAGTAACACTACTAATACGATAACAGCGAGCAGTAATAATCCTGCTAAGACGTAGATCCAAGTAGGTACCGCTTGAGGATTCTCCGGATCTGCCAGTTCAGTTTTCCCAGCAAATTGATGAGATGTAACCATAATTTTAGAATTAATTTCCTCTTGTGTTAAAGCTTCACCATCTACTTCGGGTAATGTTGTCCGAACAATGGTGCCTAGTATTTCTTGAACGTCGGCAATTTGCTGAGCAGGAAGTGTATCCATACCTTCTGGTGGCTCAAGCATTACTTGTAAACCAACATTTCGAATTTGATATGGGCTTTCTGTAATTTCACGATTAATTCGATTGACCTCATTATTAATACGGTCTTCCGTTCGCTCCCATTCAGAATTCTCGTTGCCTTCACCTTCTACATAGTTCGGTATGCCCTCACCAGTTCCAGCCGTACCACCTTCAGGAACCGTCCCTTCACCCGTATAGGCTTCAGAAATCCGTTCTACACTAACAGCAATACCTTCCATATTCTCTTCGTCAACTGGTTCAACAAGTTGTTCTGTACGATTTTCTTGAGTAAAATCAATATCCGTAGTCACAGAGATTAGCACCTTATCGGGGCCAATCATAGTTCCTAGCATTTGTTGTAGATTACGCATCATGTCCTGCTCAATTTCACGTTGAATGTTACGTTGTTGTTCAAAAGCAGCTAATGTAGAATCTCCATATGAATTACTTTCATAAGAGTAACTATTAAAGCTTTGATCAGATATAACAATATTTTCTATAGGTAAATTAGGTACACTCTTTGAAATAAGATGATAAAGTCCTTTTACTCTTTCTGGGTCGAGTTGAGTGCCAAACTGTAAATCTAATACGACGGCTGCCGTGGCAGATTCTTGAGTTGAGCTTAACCACACACTCTCCTCTGGCAACGTGATCATTACATTGGCATTTTGCACACCATCAATATTTCTAATTAAATTAGCAATCTCTGTTTGAATGGCTGCTCGTTCCATCACTGTAAATTCATTATCAGTCATACCAAATCCCGAAGAATCAGAAAAAACCGAGTAATCAATACTTCCACTTTGAGGAATGCCTTCAGCTGCTAGTTCAACTTTTAAAGCATCTACATCTCTCTCAGGTACTTCAATTGTCATTCCATCTTTAGATACCCGAGATGGAATCCCCTTAGAATCAAGTGTCTCTTTAATCTGCCCTGTTTCTTGAAGAGAAAGCTGGCTGTAAAGTGGCACATATGTTTGTCTAGTGGTGAAGTATGTAAGAGCCGCAATGAGTAACACAATAAGGATAAATCCAGCAGTCAGCCAGAGTTTTTGCATTGGCTCTTTTTGTGTCCAATATGTTTGTATACTATTCTTATATCTTGCTAATGTCTCGTTCATGCGACCTCCTGGCAACCCTGCATAGTTCATTCATTCCGACCATGAATTTTATACCTGCATTCTCATGATTTCTTGATAAGCCTCCACAACTTTGTTTCGAACTTCAATGGTAGCTTGAAGTGAAACGGATGCTTTTTGACCAGTAATCATCACATCATGAAGTTCAACTGGTTTGCCAAGCGCCAGATCTTCTGTTTTTTTACTCGATTCATTTTGCATGGTATTCACTTCAGACAACGCATTACTTAACGCCGCTTTAAAACTTGCTTGCGCTTCTCCAGGAGTTATTGATTCCGCTTTTATTGGATTTATTCCTTGCGTTGGATTAAATGGGCTTTGTAACGAAATTGGATCCATATCTTAACCTCCTATTTGCCGATCTCAAGTGTTTTTAGCAGCATATTTTTTGACGCGTTTAACGCCGTTACATTCGCTTCATATGAACGTGTTGCTCCCATAAGATCAACCATCTCTCTTAAAGGATCAACATTGGGCATTTCAACGTACCCTTCTTCATTTGCATCGGGATGATCGGGTTGGAATACCATTTTAAAAGGAGTAGTGTCCTGTTCTATGGCTGATACCTTTACTCCACCTAACTCTTTGTTTAGAAAAGATTGAAAGCTTTGATTTGACTGGTTTGGGGATAACGAGACCATTTTCCGTCTATATGGTTGCCACTCTCCATCAACTAGCTCTCCTCTGGTTGTTTCTGCATTAGCCATATTTGAAGAGACCACGTCCATCCGTAATCTCTGAGCGGTTAATGCTGATGCACTTGCATGAAACCCATTAAACATCGACATACTTATTTACCTCCTCTTATAACAGATTGCAGAGAAGAGAATCGACCATTCAGACGCTCAATGAGCGCATTGTACTGAATTTGATTTTCAGCAAGATCAGCCATTTCTTTATCGATATCTACTCCATTTCCATTGTGATGATATTGCCCTTTTAACCCGTCAAGTTTAGATGAACCACCTGAACTACCTTTGAAATCCACGTGTTGAGTTTGTGTTTTCTGTGCAGACAACGTTGGTTCTGCTAGCTCTCTTTCAAGAGATTGTGAGAATGGTTGTTGTTTTGGTTTGTATCCAGGTGTATCAGCATTGGCAATATTATCAGCAATAGACATCTGCTTTTGCTGAGCTTGATTAATACCTAGTTCAATAGACCGAAATGACGTACCTGAAAAAAGATCCATGACAATTATCCCTCCAAAGCGTACAAAAACGACATTA
This sequence comes from Alkalicoccobacillus murimartini, assembly GCF_030813245.1. GTDB lineage: Bacteria > Bacillota > Bacilli > Bacillales > Bacillaceae_D > Alkalicoccobacillus > Alkalicoccobacillus murimartini. Next base: position 1,055,393 of record NZ_JAUSUA010000001.1, read on the forward strand.
TTCTGCAATAACTCTATATCTTTTTCACTACTTATAAGGAAATTGTACTCAAATTCGCAACCATTGTCTAACTATGTTTCTGTAAAACCTACAATTTACTATATAATACCCATGTCTTTATACACTAATATTTAGCATTTATTTCTATTTATAGTTTTTTACTTCATGAATACGCTTACTCTTGGGTTTGTTTTGATTTTCCTTGCATATATTTACCCATATTTTTGATATTTTCAGGTTTGATTCTCATAATCAATTTCTTTAATGTTCCAAACATACAAAAAAGACCCTCCTTAAGGCGGGGGGTCTTTTTTCACACATATGGTTATTTCGCTTTCATACGCTCTAATTCATTTAAGAATTTATCATTCAGGACCTTAATATACGTTCCTTTCATTCCTAACGAACGTGATTCAATGACACCTGCACTTTCAAGCTTGCGAAGTGCATTAACAATAACAGAACGTGTAATACCTACTCGATCAGCTACCTTACTTGCAACAAGAAGCCCTTCTCTACCATCAAGCTCCTCAAAGATATGCTCTACTGCTTCAAGCTCACTATATGAAAGAGAGCTAATCGCCATTTGAACAACAGCTTTGCTTCTAGCTTCTTCTTCAATTTCTTGCGTTTTTTCATGAAGAATTTCCATACCAACAACTGTTGCACCATATTCAGCAAGAATTAAATCATCGTCGTTAAATGAATCATTCAGACGAGAAAGAATTAATGTACCTAGACGCTGACCTCCGCCTTTAATTGGTACAATTGTTGTTAGTCCTGATTTAAATAAATCTTTATTTTCAACCGGAAAAGCCGTAAACTCACTTTCAATATCAATGTTTGCAGATGTATCGTCTACTTTAAAAAGGCCTTCTGTGTATTCTTGCGGAAATTGTTTTTCTTCAAACATTTTTTTCATACGATCATTTTCAATCTCTTCTTGGATAGAAAGACCAAGAATTCTTCCGCGGCGGCTAAGTACATAAACATTTGAGCTAATGGTCTCCGCTAATGTTTGAGCCATATCTCTAAAGCTGACATGTTGACCACCTGATTTTTGAAGCATATCGTTAATTTTTCTAGACCTTGTTAGCAAATCCATTATCTAATCTCCTCCGAAATAACCATTCGTTTATAAAATAAATTGACTTAAATCTTTATTTTTTGCAATGGAAGAAAGCTTTTCTTCCACATATTCAGATGTAATTGTGACTTCACCTATTGAAACCTCTGGTGCTTCAAATGATAAATCTTCCAACAACCGTTCAAGTAATGTATGCAGTCTTCTTGCTCCGATGTTTTCGGTTTCTTGATTCACATCAGCTGCAATCACCGCAATCTTACGAACAGCATCGTCCGTGAAAGTGATTTTTATACCCTCTGTTGCGAGCAATGCTTGATACTGCTTTAATAAGGCATTATCAGGTTCCAAGAGAATTCGTACAAATTCTTCTACTGAAAGATTTGAGAGCTCTACCCTGATTGGAAAACGCCCCTGTAATTCAGGAATCAAATCAGATGGTTTTGACATATGAAAGGCACCAGCACCAATAAATAGAATATGGTCGGTTTTGACCGATCCATGTTTGGTTACAACCGTGGACCCCTCAACAATAGGAAGAATATCTCGTTGCACACCTTCTCTAGATACATCGGCTGTTTGCTGACTTTTTCCAGCAACTTTATCAATTTCATCGATAAAAATAATACCAAGCTGTTCTGCCCTTCGAATCGCCTCCTGATTGACATCATCCATATCAATCAATTTCTGAGCCTCATCTTCGGTTAATACTTTACGGGCATCTGAAACAGGTAATTTTCGTTTCTTTTTCTTCTTTGGCATAAGATTGCCAAACATCTCTTGCATATTCATACCCATTTGTTCCATGCCGGCTCCTTGGAACATATCAGACATCTGCTGATTTTGCTCCGAAACCTCAATGGTGACCATACGATCTTCAAGTTCACCTAAAGCCAGTTTGTGAGCCATTTTGCGTTTTAGTTCTTTTTGAGAAAGTTCTTCTTCTGTTTCACTTTCGTCTTCATCGGACTCCTCGTTAGAAAAGAACATTTCAAAAGGATTCTTATTCGGTGATTTGCGTTTTCCAGATGGCACAAGTAATTCAACAATTCGGATATTGGCCATTTCTTCCGCACGACCTCGTACAGTTAATAGTCGTTCATCCTTTATCATACGAACACTTGTGTCAACAAGATCCCTAACCATCGATTCGACATCACGACCTACATAACCCACCTCAGTGAACTTAGTTGCTTCCACCTTGGCAAAAGGTGCTCCGACCAACTTAGCTAGTCTACGAGCAATCTCTGTCTTTCCGACTCCGGTTGGACCAATCATGAGTATGTTTTTTGGCGTGATTTCTTCCTTTAGTTTATCATCTAGTAAACTGCGGCGATATCGGTTACGTAAGGCAATCGCAACAGATTTCTTTGCGCTTTCTTGCCCAACGATATATTGATCAAGACGACTGACAATTTCTTTAGGCGTTAATGAATCCTTCATAAGCAACTCCTCTCTCCTTCGGGTTAAGAAAGTTCCTCTACGATCAGCTGATCATTTGTATAGACACAGATCTCTCCTGCCGTTTCTAAAGCCGCTCGTGCAATCTCAATGGCACTTAATGAAGGAGCATATGTTTTTAGCGCTCTTCCAGCAGCAAGTGCATAGTTCCCACCTGAACCAATGGCAAGGATGCCATCATCAGGCTCAATGACTTCGCCGGTTCCAGATACTAAAAGGATTCGTTCTTTATCCATAACAATGATCATCGCTTCAAGCTTTCTTAATACTCGATCGCTACGCCATTCCTTAGCTAGTTCAACAGAAGCACGCTGAAGATTACCATTGTACTCTTCTAGCTTACTTTCAAATTTCTCGAATAATGTAAAAGCGTCTGCTACAGACCCAGCAAATCCAGCGAGAACTTTCCCACCGTAGATACGTCTAACTTTTTTTGCTGTATGCTTCATGACAACTGCATTTCCAAAAGTCACCTGTCCGTCTCCAGACATTGCGCTTTTTCCTTCGTGCTGGACAGCAAAAATTGTAGTAGCATGAAATGTTTGGTCCATGCTTAGCCTCCTTTCAAAACGATTAAGCTCGAGGATGGTGATTCATATACACATCTCTTAATCGATCTTTTGTAACGTGCGTGTAGACTTGAGTTGTCGATAGATGCTCGTGGCCAAGCAGTTCTTGAACCACTCGCAGATCCGCCCCATTGTTAAGTAGGTGTGTGGCGAATGAATGCCTTAGTTTATGCGGGCTAATCCGATGGTAAAGAGCGGCTTCGTCCATTCTTTTTGTTAAAATAGTTCGGTAGCTGCGCTCTGACAATGCTCCACCTCGATAATTCAAGAATAACTGTTGATTAGGCACGGAGCTTTTAGACAGTAATTCTGGCCTACCACGAGATATGTACATTTGCAGTGCATGGATTGCATAGGAACCAATCGGAACATATCGTTCCTTTTTCCCTTTTCCGTATACTAATACTGTACCAATTGAAAAGTCCAAATGGTCAAGCATAATAGAGGTACATTCACTTACACGCATTCCTGTAGCATACAACAACTCAAGTAATGCCCGATCACGTAAGTCTAAAGGAGTATCTCCATTTATTCCATCGAATAACTTTTGCATTTCTTCTTCATACAAGAATTGAGGTAATCTACCTTCTGCCTTTGGCAAAGAAGCATGGGCAAAGACATTTTCTTTAATCAATTCTTCTCGTTTTAAAAAATGACAGAAGCTACGCATTGAGGAAATTCTACGTGAAACTGTTTTCCTTGCGTAGGATTGTTCAAATAACTCACTTAAATATACGCGCAGATCAGCATAGGTTACGTTAGATATAGACTCTAACCCTTCTCGCTTCATAAATGCATAAAAGGCATGAATGTCGCGTGTGTAATTCGATAACGTATGAGGTGAGCAGCCTTTCTCAATCTGAAGATAACGCATAAAGCGTTCCAGCCATTGCTTTTCTACGATTTGATCCAATTGACTCACCTCTCCTAAGCTACTAAATTCTAACACGGCAAACAGGCAAAGACAACGATATTCACATTTCTTTCATAAAATTCTGAATTGTAGTCAATGCGCGCTCAGCCAGCTTTTCATAACGATCTTTTTTGACTTTAATACGTTCATCTAACGGTCTTAATAGTCCAAAGTTCGCGTTGATTGGTTGAAAATTCTTTTTAGCTTCTGTTGTAATATATTCAGCCATCGCTCCTAATATCGTTTCCTCAGGGAAAATGAGCAATTCTTTGCCTTGGACTAGTCTGGCTGCGTTAATTCCAGCAATCATTCCTGCCGCCGCAGATTCAACATAGCCTTCCACGCCTGTGATTTGACCAGCAAAAAATAAGTCCTCACGTTCCTTAAATTGATATGTGCGGTTTAATAGCTTAGGTGAATTAAGAAATGTATTTCTGTGCATGACGCCATACCTTACAAAGTCAGCCTGCTCTAAACCAGGAATCAAACGGAACACTTCTTTTTGCGGACCCCATTTTAAATGTGTTTGGAAACCAACCATGTTAAATAGTGTACCTGAAGCGTTATCCTGTCTTAATTGAACAACGGCAAATGGACGTTTTCCCGTTTTGGGATCATCCAGACCAACGGGCTTCATTGGACCAAATAGCATTGTTTTCCGTCCGCGTGACGCCATGACCTCAATCGGCATACACCCTTCAAAGAATATCTCCTTCTCAAATTCTTTTAAAGGAACAGTTTCCGCAGCAATTAGCGCCTCATAGAAACGGTCGAACTCTTCCTCCGTCATTGGACAATTTAAATAAGCGGCTTCTCCCTTATCATACCGACTCTTTAGATAGACTTTCTCACGGTCTATCGTTTCTGCATCGATAATTGGGGCTGCAGCATCATAAAAATAGAGCGACTCCTCACCAGTTAGTTCTCGAAGACTTGTAGACAACCCTTCAGAGGTTAATGGACCCGTAGCGATAATAGTCGGGCCATCAGGAATCGAATCAATTTCTTCATTAAATACGGTTATATTAGGATGGTTTCGTACACTTTGTGTTACGGCATCAGCAAAATCATGTCTATCAACTGCTAAAGCACCACCTGCTGGCACAGCCGCTTGATCTGCTGATGAAATAATAACAGAGTCTAGTCTTCTCATTTCTTCTTTTAAGACACCTACTGCATTTGTTAGTGAATTACCTCGCAATGAATTACTGCAAACCAATTCTGCAAATTTATCTGTATGGTGAGCTGGTGTTTGTTTAACGGGACGCATTTCATATAGGTGCACATGAATACCCTGCTTAGCGATTTGCCAAGCAGCTTCACTACCTGCTAAGCCTGCGCCGATCACCGAAATTATTGGTTGTTCCATAGATTGACTTCACCTTTCTTTTATAGCTTGCTTAATGAATAGTACACGTAGCAAACAGGACTGTCCAGTATAACCATTTTTTCAGGTCAGACAGTCCTTCATCGCTTTTATTTAGTTTGTGTCTTTCTCTGAATAGTCACAAGACACACACTGTACCTGCACGCTCTTTTTTAGTTTCTTTTCTACTAACAGACTAGAACATTTTGGACACGGTCTAGCAATTGGCTTATCCCATGAGACAAACTCACATTCAGGGTACCGATCACAACCATAGAAAATGCGTCGTTTCTTGCTTCGACGTTCTACGATGTTGCCTTCTTTACAAGTAGGACATTTCACACCAATGTCTTTTACAATGGCTTTGGTATTACGGCACTCTGGAAAGTTTGAGCAAGCCATGAATTTACCATAACGTCCCATCTTATAAACCATTTCAGAACCACATTTCTCGCAATCTTCGCCAGCTGGTTCATCCTTGATTTCAACTTCTTTCATTTGTTCTTCTGCTACAGTTAGTCGCTTCTCAAATCCTTGATAGAAGGAGTCAATGACATGAATCCATTGATCTTTGCCATCTTCAATGGAATCGAGATCCGTTTCCATCTTAGCTGTGAACTTAACATCAAGAATTTCAGGGAAGAAATCAACGATCAATTCAAGAACGATATCACCAAGCTCTGTTGGAATGAATCGCTTTTCATCAAGCGAGACATAACCACGTCTTTGAATCGTATCGAGAGTTGGTGCATACGTAGAAGGTCTACCTATACCTAACTCTTCCATTGTTTTCACCAATCTAGCTTCCGTATAACGCGGTGGTGGTTGTGTGAAGTGTTGGTTAGGGTCCAAATCTTTTTGTTTAACGGTTTGACCTTCTTCAAGATTAGGAAGCAGGCGATCCTCTTCTTTTTTCCCATCATCATTTCCTTCAATGTACACTTTCATAAAACCAGGAAATTTCACTTTTGACCCTGTAGCTCTAAAAATAACTCCATTGTTATCTAAATCTACAGTCATCGTATCCATAATAGCTGGGGCCATCTCACTAGAGACTAAACGCTCCCAAATTAATTTATAAAGTCTAAATTGATCTCGTGAAAGGTACGCCTTCATTTCTTTTGGATCATACGTAACAGATGTTGGACGAATCGCTTCGTGGGCATCCTGTGTCTTCTGATCTTTTTTTACGTTTCGAGCGCCATTACCTGTGTATTCTTTACCATAGTTTTCTTCAATAAATGTTTTGGTTTCTTCCTTAGCTGTGTCTGAGATTCTTGTTGAGTCTGTACGCATATACGTAATCAAACCAACCGTTCCCTGCTTACCAAGGTCAATACCTTCATATAATTGTTGAGCAATCATCATCGTTTTTTTCGCGCGGAAGTTTAGTTTTCTAGCTGCTTCCTGCTGAAGAGATGATGTTGTAAAAGGGGCTACTGGATTTCTTTTTCGCTCCTTCTTCTTCACAGATTGCACATCAAAGTCCTTGCCTTTCAGTTTCGCTAGGACTTGATTCACATCTTCTTCCGTACCCAGTTCTTTTTTCTTTCCGTCAATGCCATAGAACTTCGCTTCAAATTCATCCTTATTTAAAAGAAAAGTTCCCGGAATACTCCAGTACTCTTCTGGTATGAAGGCCTGAATTTCTTTTTCGCGGTCTATAATCATCTTGACTGCAACGGATTGCACTCGACCAGCGCTTAATCCTTTTTTTACTTTCTTCCATAATAAAGGACTAATATTATAACCGACCAACCGATCTAGAATACGGCGGGCCTGCTGGGCGTCAACCAAATCCATATTAATTGGACGTGGCGTTTTAAACGCATCTTTAATCGCTTGCTTCGTAATCTCGTTAAATACAACGCGACACTCAGACTGTTCATCTATATCAAGGCTATGAGCCAAATGCCACGCAATAGCTTCCCCTTCTCTGTCGGGGTCAGCCGCAAGATAAATTTTCTTCACTTTTTTTGCTGCGGTTTTTAATTCTTTTAATACGGGACCTTTCCCGCGAATCGTAATATACCTTGGTTCAAAGTCATTGGTTACATCTACACCCATTTGACTTTTTGGTAAATCCCTTACATGTCCCATTGATGCTTTTACAATATACTTTTTGCCTAAGTACTTACCAATGGTCTTTGCTTTGGCGGGAGATTCCACGATTACTAAATAATCGGCCATACAGCCACTCCCTCTCATCTATAAATGAAATCCTCCTCATTATTAAACACACTTTTACTGTTTGTCAAACATAAGAAAATGATTTCAATACTTTTTTTGCCATAATTATGGATGATTTCTTTATCTCTTAACTCTTTGATTCATATGTCCATTCCCCATTCTTCTTTAATATCATTGGCGTCTCTGACAAGCTTTGCGCCTTGTTGTATCAAGTGATTGGTTCCTCTTGAGACAGATGAAAAGATAGGACCAGGTACAGCAAAAACATCTCTTCCTTGTTCTAGTGCTTGATCTGCAGTAATTAATGAACCACTTTTTTCTGCTGCTTCTACAACCAGAACCCCTCTTGAGAGTCCACTAATGATTCGATTACGAGCTGGAAAATGCCATTTCTGTGGGGGAACAAACGGAGGATATTCTGTGATAACGAGATGATTTGTCACAAGATGTTCATATAGGGACAAATTCACTTTCGGATAGACAAAATCAAAACCCGAACCTATCACTGCAATGGTTTTTCCCTTTTGTTTAATTGCTTCGATATGAGCGAGTCGGTCAATACCCTTTGCTAAACCGCTGACAATAATCGTTCCTTCATTAATAAGAGGTGGTAAAAGGGCATGGATACTTCGTTCTCCCAAACGTGTAGGGTCTCTTGTTCCCACAACAGCTAAGTTAGTAGATGATTGCAGAAGTGAGGTATCTCCACGTGTATAGAGCACCCATGGCGGATCATATATCTGTTTTAAGACCAATGGATAGTCTGGATCAAAAAATGTGACAGGGCGAATCGATTGTTGATAAAAGGAATTGGAAATGTCAGCTGGAGTTTGTACATGAAGATCAAAATAAAAGTCTTGAGGTTTTTTAAACGTAGAGGGTAAAAAGGCTGATAGTTGTTTTAGATTCATAGAATAGATCTGCTGCAGTTGAGGGTCTTTACGTAGAATATGAGATATCCTACTCCAAGTCATGCTACGACAGCTATGTAAATGAATTAAACGTTGCCTAAAACTAGACAGATTCAGTCACATCCTTTCTATTAAATGAAGGTATAGCAAAATAGACCGATAGGGGCCTAAGAAATCGACCTGTTAAAAAGCCGTTCTTAAGCAGTGCCCCTTCGGTCATTTGCTCAGTATGAAACTACATTATGATTTAGTAGCTTCGTGTGTTGTGCAAGCTTCAAGAAGATCATTTTCTTTTAAAGCCGCGATTAAAGTGTCACCCATATCAGATGGTGTAGCAGCCACTTTTACGCCACAACTTTCAAGTGTTTTGATCTTTTCAGCAGCAGTTCCTTTACCACCAGAAATGATCGCACCAGCGTGCCCCATACGTTTGCCTGGAGGAGCTGTTTTCCCACCAATGAAACCAACTACTGGCTTCGTCATGTTGGCTTTTACCCATTCAGCTGCTTCTTCCTCAGCTGTACCACCAATTTCACCAATCATGATAACCGCATAGGTATCAGGATCTTCATTAAACAATTTTAGCGTGTCGATGAAATCTGTTCCATTAACAGGATCTCCTCCAATACCAACAGCTGAAGATTGTCCAATACCTGCTGTTGATAGCTGATGAACAGCCTCATATGTTAATGTACCAGATCTTGAAACAACACCTACGTGTCCTTTTTTATGAATGTATCCTGGCATAATACCAATTTTACACTCATCCGGTGTAATAACTCCCGGGCAGTTTGGTCCAATTAGACGCGTATTCTTTCCTTCAAGGTAACGTCTAACATCTACCATATCAAGCACTGGAATACCTTCTGTAATACAAATAGCTAATTCGATACCAGCATCTGCTGCTTCCATGATCGCATCTGCTGCAAAAGCAGGTGGAACATAAATAACAGAAGCGTTAGCGCCAGTTGCTTTTACTGCTTCTTCAACTGTATTAAAGACAGGAATGCCTTCAATCTCAGTACCACCCTTACCAGGTGTAACACCACCAACGACATTTGTACCGTATTCAACGGCTTGTTGTGTATGAAAAAGACCTGTTGCTCCTGTAATTCCTTGAACAAGTACTTTTGTATCTTTATTAATGAGGATACTCATTTCTCCACGTCCCGCCTTTCTATTTCACTAGAGCTACGATTTTTTGTGCACCATCAGCCATTGAATCTGCAGCGGTGATATTTAAACCAGAATCTTTAAGGATCTTTTTACCAAGCTCAACGTTTGTTCCTTCTAAACGAACAACTAGAGGAATTTCAAGTCCAACTTCTTTTGTTGCTGCAATGACACCTTCTGCAATAATGTCACATTTCATAATTCCACCAAAGATATTAACAAAGATTCCTTTTACATTGGAATCAGATAGAATGATTTTAAATGCTTCTGTTACTTTTTCAGCTGTTGCGCCACCACCAACATCTAGGAAGTTAGCAGGATCACCACTGTAATGCTTGATGATATCCATTGTCGCCATAGCTAGTCCAGCGCCATTAACCATACAACCGATGTTTCCATCTAAAGAAATGTAGCTAAGATCGTATTTAGAAGCTTCGATTTCTTTTACATCCTCTTCTTCAAGATCACGGTATGCAAGAACATCTTTTTGTCTATATAGTGCATTGGAGTCGAAGTTCATTTTGGCATCTAGAGCCATTACTTTTCCGTCTCCAGTTGTAACTAATGGATTAATTTCAGCGATTGAGCAATCTTTTTCTTTAAACACTTTGTACAGACCAAGCATAAATTTAACCGCTTGCCCAACCAATTCTTTTGGAATGTTAATGTTAAATGCAAGACGACGTGCTTGGAAACCTTGCAGTCCTACTGCTGGATCAATAATTTCCTTGAAGATCTTCTCAGGAGTTGCTTCAGCTACTTCCTCAATTTCAGTTCCGCCTTCTTCTGATGCCATCATAACAACACTAGAAGTTGCACGGTCTAAAACAAGGCCAATATAGTATTCATTCTTAATATCGCAGCCTTCTTCAACGAGTAAGCGCTTTACTTCTTTACCTTCAGGACCTGTTTGATGCGTAACAAGTACTTTACCTAAAATCTCGTCTGCATATGTACGTACTTCTTCGAGATTTTTTGCTACTTTTACACCGCCAGCTTTCCCACGGCCACCTGCATGGATCTGTGCTTTTACAACGGACACGCTTGAGCCCAAATCCTTCGCTGCAGAAACAGCTTCTTCTACAGAGAACGCAACCTTGCCGTTCGGAACTGCTACGCCATATTGACGAAGAAGCTCTTTCCCTTGATACTCATGGATATTCATTCTCTCTCCTGCCTCCTGTCGATTGCATACGTTTGCATGCCTTTCAGATTTTCACCCCTTCTTGGGGGAAATTCTATTCTATCTTAGCATTTTTTCCGCATGGATGGGAAGCAAATCGCAATTATTAGAAAAAACCTTGCTATTCTTTTTCTGTTTTTGTCGATTTTTTAGTGAATGTCTGCGATTTTTCATTGGTCTCTACATTACGCTTCTTTTTTTTATGACGTAAACGAGAAATCGATTCTTTTGCTTCAATTTCAGAAACTGGCGAAAAGATACCAAATTCACTGCCTATCTCTTTCGTATACTTGTTCTGCTTGTGGTCTGATTTAGACATAGAAAGCACCTCTGCCTTTTTACTTTTCAGTCTTCCTCAGAATGAGGTGCTTGATTCCTATCAATCCGATAAATAAATGCGAATAATTCTGCAACCACTTCATATAGCTCCGGTGGGATAGAGTCATGAATCATCAACTGGCTTAACAGCTCAACAAGTGTCTCATCTTCCTGAATTGGAACCTGCGATTCATTGGCAAGACGGATGATGTCACTTGCAACAAACCCTTCACCCTTTGCGACAACAACGGGCGCATCATTTTGGTCACCTTGATAACGAAGAGCTACAGCCTTAAGCGAATGTTTTTTCATATGCGTATATCCATTCCTTGATAATGTGTGTGTACAGTAGGCTTTAAGGGTTCCTTAGCTTTCACCTTACCTGCTTCCCAGCTATTCCACGATATAGAAGATAATTTAAAGTCCTGCTTACGGAGGCTTTCTCTTAAATGAGGCTCAAGTAATTGTATGAGTGCAGATGGCTTGTCTAACGCGTTTGTTACGTTCACTTGTACAATTTTGTGTTGGATGGTCACTTGGATCATGGTTTCCTGCAAATGTTCAAGTTCAAGGAAGAATAACAAGCGACAATCATCTGGGTTTAATTGTCCGTCCTCTTGTTTTTTCCCTTGCCATTGTAAGGTCATATCCGTTTGATGTTCTCCAAGCTTCATTGGAATTTGAACAAGCACATTCACTAACGAGTCACTCTGTACCGAATGAAGCTGGTATCCAGTTATTTTGTTAAGCACTTGTTCCGCCTGTGCTCGCACCTCTGGAGATCCACTCTCATTTACCAACTGCAGCAAAACACTTTTAATTGAAGATGGCACAGGCTTGCCTTCGTGAAAGTCTGCTTCATGTTGGTAACCAGCTCCTTGCATCAGTTGTTGTAATTGATTGACAAAAGGAATTGGTTTGCCTTCAGTGATCACTGTTTGTGTAACAGATTGCCGAAGGGCTGTTTGCACAATATCTTTTTCAGATGAGTCTAAGCTCTGCTCGAAAATCGTTGCCCATTTAGCAGAAACTTGCTTTTGATCCGATGGATTTGGCAACAGCTGTTTCACTAAGGATGTCTGCTCTACCTGTTCTTTGTTCCACTTTGACACAAGTTCATTTGGTGAGGTTTGCGGAGTGAGCTGAGGCCAATCAAGTTTTGCTAATACACGAACCGCTACTTGTTTCGTTTCTTGATTCACTTCTGGATCCTGGATCATCCGAATGATCTGATCAATAGGAGACCTCGTGATAGGTCCTTGTGCACGCTGTAGCATCGTTTGAAGCGTTTCCCCTGACTTTGTATCACCTAGTGTACTAATTAGCTTTGAAAGGCTTTCAGACAACCCCTCGGTTTTTTCCAAAGAAAGGAGCGCATGATATACCGTTGGGGTTAGAGGTAGCTGTTGTCGTATCATCGTATCAATCATTTTCAGGCCAGACGACATCGATGTAGCATTCGATTTTATCAACTCGGTTCCATCAGTTAATTGATTTTGAGTAAAGGGTATACCGGCATGTTTAAGATGCGCTAACAGAGCTTGACCTTCTTTGCTAGATGTCAGCTTTGTGCTGCCAAACGATTCAGATCTAAATGAATCTTTAGGCGTGTCCGGCTGCACAATCTGTAATCGCGGAAGATCTTTCCCTTCCTTAACCATAAACCAATAGGAGCTGCCTGCTGCAACAGGCGTTTCGAGCTTTGCTATGACGGTCATCCCACGTATCGATACCGATGCGAGCTGGTCAGGATAATGCTTTAGTACATTCCCAGTAAAGAGTTGACCCGGTTTTAGTGAAAGCAGAGGTGATTGGTTTCGCCCAGAAAGCGCGTCTTGCGAAAACAATTGACTGATTCCATACATTCTTTTCTCTCCCCTAACTTATGCACTCTTAGCTTAGCTAATATAGTCTTTAACTGGCTGGAACGTCCGTCGATGTGCAGGTGTAACCCCATAATTTTTAAGAGCCTGCAAATGTGAAGCGGTACCGTATCCCGCATGAGTCGCAAATCCATATTGCGGATATTCTTGATCTAATTTTTCCATCAAACGATCGCGCCAAACTTTAGCTAATACAGACGCTGCTGCAATGCTCAAACTTTTTTGATCGCCTTTTATTAATGAGGTTTGTTCTACTTCAATAGGTAAGTTCATTGCATCTAATAGTAAGTAGTCAGCTTGAACAGACAGATCACTAACAGCGAGTTGCATGGCTCGCTTTGTTGCTTGATAGATATTGATTTCGTCTATTAATTCGACATCTACTTCCTGGATGGAATATGCGATAGCCTGTCGTTTAATTTCATCAAAATAAAATTCCCGCTTTTTTTTACTTAGCTTTTTAGAATCCGTTAAACCTACCAACGTTGTGTCCGCTGGAAGAATTACGGCTGCAGCGACCACTGGGCCTGCTAATGGTCCTCTGCCCGCCTCATCAAGGCCTGCAATACATTGAAACCCTTGATTTGTGATTTCGCGCTCATATTCCTGCATACGCTCAAACATTGCAAGCAGCTCATCCTTTTTTTCTTGTTCCCTTTTATATTGTTTTAATAAGGACTGTACCCCTTTTCTAGGGTCTTCCTCCAGCTGCTGAATATATGATCTTGCTTCTGATGTAGATGCAGATGCTAGCTGTTGTTTAATTTCGCGAATGGATTGGTTTTGCATAATCTTTCTCTCCCTATGTATATCGTCTCATTCGATGTGTAATTAAAGGCAAAAACCGTTTAAGGAGTAGTCTCTTTAAACGGTCTTCTCTTCTATATCTGATGGTTTTTCGAGGGTAACAGCTCCGAGTGTTCCAGATCGAAGTTCCCGAAGAATCGTTTCTGCTGTTTTGTCATAATCAACATAACCGCCTTTTTGTAGGAAGCCTCGTTTTTCGCCAATTAGATCAAACAGCGCTACATCGTCTTCTGGCAGCTCGTCCACTCTGTATCTGTCTCTGATGACATTCGGATATTCTCGTTTAAGATATTTCAGCACAAATAAAGCAATGTCCTGAAAATCAAGAAGTTCGTCTTTAATTGCACCAGTTGCAGCTAAGCGATACCCTGTAATCTGATCCTCAAACTTCGGCCAAAGAATTCCTGGTGTATCCAAGAGCTCTAAAGAAGTTCCGATCTTGATCCATTGTTGTCTTTTTGTGATACCAGGACGATCCCCTACATTCGCTGTACGCTTTGAAGCAAGACGATTAATAAGAGTTGATTTCCCTACGTTTGGAATCCCTAAAATAACCACACGGATTGCACGTGGTTTCATTCCTTTAGATTTCCACTTTTCAAATAAAGGATTGGCTAACTCCTTACACGCAGCATCTATTTTCTCTGTCCCATGTCCATTCTGAGAATTAATCGAAATCACATAAGCTCCTTGTCTCCTAAAATACTGAGCCCATGCTTTTGTTTGAATGGGGTCTGCCAAATCTGTTTTATTCAGAAGAATTAACCGTGGTTTTCCTTGAGCCAGTTCATCGATCACTGGGTTTCTTGAAGAAAGAGGAGCTCTTGCATCTAAAAGCTCAATTACAACGTCAATAATTTTTAATTTTTCCGTTACCTCACGGCGCGCCTTTGCCATATGACCCGGGTACCACTGTATTGCCATTCCAACACCTACTCTGTTATTTTTATATTTCTTATTGGCCAAAAGGTGAGGCTAGCTCCACCGATTACATTGTCCTTATGAATCGGACCAATATCACGACTATCCTTACTTCGTCTACGATTATCCCCCATCACGAAATAGGAATCCTCTGGAATAACTGATTCTGAAGTGAGTTCGTCCAATTTAAAATCACCCGTAAGCACTTCTCCATCATAATAATGCTTCATCTCATCAAGAAAAGGTTCTGAAACAGGTTCTTGGTTTACATATAAAGTATCATCTCTATATTCTATTTCTTCTCCTGGTAACCCAATAATTCGTTTAATATAGTCATTTCCACCTGGAGCATGAAAAACAATGATATCAAAACGTTCAGGTTCACTCACTTGTAGGCCAATTTTATTAACGATCATTTTATCATTAGACTCTAAGGTCGGCAGCATGGAATCACCATCGACAACTACGGATGCAAACATAAAGGTTCGAATCACAAATGCTAATAGAAGCGCTATAACAATCGCTTTTACCCATTCCCAGGACTCTGATTTTTCTTTTTTCATTACACAGAACCTCCAACGGGCTGTAGGAATTCATTCGTATGACGAGAAGGTCATTCACTATATTAGTTTATCATATTCATTCTTTGAATAGTAATGACAGGTATGAGATGTTTTTAATAATCATTAATAAAAAGTAAATAATCATTCCTTCTCTTACTAAATAAACCAACAATTAGAATATCTCTCAGAAAACAAGAGGATAAACAGCTTTGAATCCCGGTATCAAAGCTTGTCATATTAATGGTAAAATAAGTACGATTAGAATGTCCATTAGAAATTGACAACTACATACATATAAATGAGGTGGATTTTAACATGACAATCCTTACTGAAGATGAATTGAAAGTATGGGCGATTAACAAATCAAAGATTGTTGCAAACACAAAAATCGATATACACGGAATTACGAGTAGAATTCTAATTGAGAACAAATCTGATTTCCTAGCATTACAAGAGCGGATCCAAGATAAAATCATGTACTATTATTACCAATATACTCATAAAGGGCACTACTATGTTGAGGATATTGAAGATGCTATGAGAGAATGTCAAACCATTCTAAAAGATAAAGTACGAGAAAAATTAGTCGATCATAATCGCCAAATTGAACAAATTGATTTTAATAAACCTTGTAGCTTAATGCTTTATTATATTGATAATGGCTATATCGTTTACAATTGGGAGTCGGCTTACTATTTGGGTAAACTACCTTTGAAAACTGCAAACCCAGGACTCTTCTATGAAAAACAGGTTCAAGACTCGCAATCTAAAAACTAAGAGGATTTCTTTTATAGACGATCACTGATGACGTAACCGAAGAATCTGTACTTAAAACACAAATGACGAGCCATCCATAAAGTGGGTGGCTCGTCATTTGGTTTGTTTATAAGTCATTGTTTAAACATGAGAAACAATGAATTCTGCTTTTCCTTTAAGGGTATACTCTTTCACACCGTTTGGTAAGATGAAGTGCTTATTTTTTTTAATGCTGTAATCAGTTCCCTCAATACTCATAACCGCCTCTCCCTCTAGAACACTTACTTGTAAGAAGTCGTTCTCTAAATGAAGGGAAGCATGACCATCAAGCTGCCAATGGTATACTTTAAAATAATGCTCTTCCACCAATTTCTTTTGCACTAAATCACCGAAAGCTTTTTCGGTGCTTTTCACTGCATAATCATGATGAGGTACGGTCGTTACCTTAATAGATTGATCTAAATGTAATTCACGCTTATTTCCATCGGAGTCCGTTCGTTCATAATCATACACGCGATACGTGATATCTGAGCTCTGTTGGGTTTCAAGTATGACAATACCTTTGCCGATTGCATGTATCGTGCCACTTGGTACATAAACAAAATCGCCTGCTTTTACTTTAACCCGTCGTAAAAGCTTGTCCCATTCTCCTGAGTAAATCATATCTTTCAGTTCTTGCTCATTTTTTGCATGGTGACCAAGAATAAGCTCAGCGTTTTCTTCAGCACTCACTACATACCAACACTCTGTTTTACCGTATGGGACTCCCTCTACTTCACGGGCAAATTGGTCATCTGGATGTACCTGAACGGAGAGATTATCCGCTGCATCTAATAGTTTCACAAGCAATGGATACTCTTCTTTTGTATCACTACCTTTATTAAAGAGGTACCCTTCGTTTTCCCAAACCTCCTTTAACGTCTTTCCCGATAGTCTTCCATTCTCAATCACATTCTGACCGTTAGGGTGTGCAGAGATTACCCATGCCTCCCCAGTTTGTTTAAATGGGATATCATAACCAAATTGAGTGTTTAATTTTTCTCCACCCCAAATACGCTCCTGAAAAACAGGCTTTAGAAAAATAGGTTCATTTACGCTCATAAGTACCTCCAATATATTTAACGTTTTCATAGTCTCTCTATACTATAATTCCTTACTTGTTTTCTAATGCTTTGTATGCAAGCATTAAAGCCCCTGAAATGCCAGAATCATCACCTAATCCTGGTCTAACAATGTAAGTAGATAGTTCCGGAATGGATACATACCCCTGCATAAATTCAGTTAGATGAGTTTGAATGGCATTAAAAACGTGCTGCTGGTTACTCACTCCCCCACCAAGAATGATTTTTTTAGGTGAAAGAATTAATATATATTGCATCAGTGCCTGGGCTAGGTAATACCCCTCCAAATCCCACACATCATCTCTGCCAGAGAGTTCTACACCTTTTAATCCCCATCTTTCTTCAATAGCTGGACCAGCAGCCATCCCTTCTAGACAATCTCCGTGATAAGGACAATTTCCTTGATACGTGTCTGTTGGATGACGCCTTACTACTATATGGCCCATTTCAGGGTGTGAGAATCCTTGAAGTAGCTGTCCTTGAACAATCGCACCAGCACCAATCCCAGTTCCAACGGTTATATATAAACAGCTATCCAGTCCTTTAGCAGCTCCAAACGTTGCCTCACCGAGTGCCGCCGCATTCACATCTGTATTAAATCCAACGGGTACGTCAAGGACTTCTCTAACCTTTTCAACAATCGGATAGTCTTTCCATGCTAACTTAGGTGTAGATGTAATCGAACCATATGTTGGACTATCTTGATCAATATCAATAGGACCAAATGAACCAATACCAATTGATGTCACATCAAATCGTTTAAAAAATTTGAACACCTCGCCCATTGTTTCCTTGGGTATAGTCGTTGGAATCTTCACTCTCTCGATAATACGACCAGTTTCATCACCGACTGCACACACAAATTTTGTTCCACCCGCTTCAATTGCACCTAACATTCTATTTCCCCCAGACATATCTATACATCTATTTTGCAGCTTCACACGTGAACATGACGCTTATTCATAGATCATTTTAGCTTTTAAAATAAATTCATTAAAGCTTCTTGCTGTACTTAGAACATACGCATGATTTTCTCTTATAATCTCAACTATGAAATCGTAAATTCCCATAGCTTCTTCATAATCTTCTTTACTAATTGCTAATAAAAAAATCAATTGAGTTTGCTGACCATTGCCCCAATTAATAGGTTCCTCGGCAAGCGCAATACCAATTTGTGTGCGCTTTGATAACAGGTTTAGTGGATGAGGTATTGCAACCCCTTCACCAATTAACGTGGAGCCTAGTTCTTCTCGTTTTAAAATGGCACTTGTAAATTCCTCTTCATTCTCAATGACTTTTTCTTCAGCCATGGCTTGTGTAAGTGTTTTGATCGCATCTTCTTTATTCTTAAACGATCTTTTAAAAAAGAGAGTAGGTGAAAAATACTTTAGTAAAAGGTCAGTCGTTTGACTTATCTCTCGGGTTATTTTTTTATCCAGCTCAATAATCTCTTTTTTTGATGGTAATGTTTCTATCTTGAAGACAGGTTTATTTTTCTCTTCTATTTGGACAGATGTTATAACAACATCTTCCTCAATATAGGGAAGTGCACTATACTTTTGTGCGGAAATTGTTTTTGTAATAAACAGGTTCGGAATCGCTTGCTTAATGGTTGTTTCAATCATTCGAGCCGTTCCGAATCCTGAACCACAAACAATTAAACACGAATTATGACGTTCATATTTAACCTGGTAATTTCGTTCTAATGACGCACCAATATGCAGAGCTAAATAAGCAATTTCTCCTAGATTAATCTCATACGGAAATTCGTCTTTAATGGATCTAATTGCATATAAAGTAACCTCATAAGCAAGAGGAAAATACTTTTTAATATGTTCTTCCATTGGATTTCTAACTCTAATATTATTCTCTGCTCGATAAAGCATAGAATGAATATGGCTTTTCAAATCATTTATCAATTGTTCATCATTTTTAAGGTCATAATAATAATTTTCATTTATTTTATCTAAGAAGGACTGAATATAGGCATCAAGAACTTCATTAAATAATGGATCTTGATCAGACTTAACAATTACTTTACTTTTAACTTGAATAAAAAGGTAATCCTTTTCCGATTCAGAGATCTCCATCCCAAAAGTATCCGTTAGTAAAGCAATTAACTGATCCATTAATTGCGTGTAAGGTTCACTGTTTTTTTCTTTGGCATTAAGATCAAGTACAAATTGATGTTTGATCCGGTCTGCCATAACAACAAGGTAGTAAATAAAATTATTTAAGTTTTCATCTGTAAAATAGAGATGAAAGATATTAAATAAAAGAGGGAGTTTCTTTTGTAATGTTTGTACGTATTCTTTTTGCTCTTTCCATTCAAAATATGTTTCGATTTGAGAAAAATCAATACTATCATCAATAATTGATATAAGCGTATTCCGTTTTTGAATCTCTGTACCTTCTATCAAGATGCCTTTGCCTACTTTTGAATGCAGGGTAAGCTGATTATGATTCAATATGCTTCGAATTCCATTTAGCTCATGGCTTATCGTCGTTCTGCTTACATACATTTTTTCGGCTAACTCTTCCAATGTCATGTATTGGTTTTCGTTAAGCAAAATGAGCACACATTGTTTCATGCGTCCGTCTTTCGTATTGATATCGAAATAAAGTGGTGAGGAAGCACGACTTCCTTTAAACTGAAGAAAATTTTGTTGGTCGAATACGTTAAAATATAACCCTTCACCACGCATATTCTTAATGAGAAACCCATGATTTTTGCAAACTTCATTCATTTCCTTAATTTCTTTTCGAATGGTACGATCAGAAATCGATAATAGCTTTCCTATTTTTTCTCCATTCAACTTATACTCATTTTCTTCTAAGAGGGTGAATATTTTATTCTTCCGTATATCATCAAACATTGTATTCTCCTGTCCATGAAGGGTCTTTCCTCATTTGAATAATATAGAGATGTAGTCTCTCAACGTTTGTCTTAATGAACTAAACCTAAATCGTTTGAATGAAAGAATGTCCACCTACTCCAATGAGCAGGTGGAACCTGTGCAAACATAGATTATAAACGGATAGAGATCGTACTGAATTGATATGGTTTTAACGTTTCTAATTCTTCTGCTTTTGTTGATTCATCCAGCATAACAAATTGACCATTTTTCACGAGTTCGTCTTCAATCGTAGACGTTTTATGAACATACGGATTAAATACTCGTACAACGAGTTCATTTGTTTCTTCCGCTTTTTTAATGGTGCTTATAACCGAATCCATGTTTTCGTAATTCAGTAGATTATAAGACAATTCATTGCTTTTCTCTTCATCACGATACACATAAATCATTCGACCATTTAAGAAATCAGAGAATTGATAGCACGTTATTGGTGATAAATGTTCTTTTGCTGTTTTAGCAATATCAGCTTCATCAAACGTTGTGTTATTTTTGACACTGTATGCAAAGGTTGCCCTTACTTTACCCAATAACTGCGCATCTGGTGTTTCAACAATGCTCTCTCCAGAAGCTCTGCCTGGACGATACAGCAAGTCTGTTTTCCCCATATGGCTAAACGTTCTAAATAAGGTTAATTGAATCGTATCGTATGACTCTCCTACGATTTCGTATTCCCTTACCCCTTCTGTAAAGACAGTCGCGACACTAGATTGATCATGTAAAGAAACAAAGCTTTGCATTGGTTCGATCGAAATAGGTGCTTCCGCCCAATTCTCTTCCTCCCAGACTTCCATCTCTGGTAAATAAACCGGCCTAGTAACTGTTCCAAATAACTGATCAGCCGTTGAGAATTTACTTGCGATCTCTGTATTAAACTGTACACATAAACGGTGACTCAACACTTGATTATCTACCTCGACCTCAAAACGAATCAGCTCTTCACTTTTTCTAAGTGCAACCATTGTTTTAAGAACAAAATCACGATCAGCCGTCTGATTTGCACGACCTTCTAGATCATAAGGAACCTTCATTTTTAAAGTAAACTCAATATGCTCTTCTACTTCAGACGTGAAGTAATTAACACTTATTAATTCTGAATCAGTAGAATATGATACTAAGTCTTGTCTTGGTGGAGAATAATTATACGAGTCTCCATCATCGCCATTTTCAACAAAGATCATTTGGTTTGTGTATTCTTTTGAAGACTGTTTGTCTACAATGGTTAACGTGTTATTTTCTGCTAGCTTCACTTTAAAGTATTCATTTTCAATTTCTGTTTTAGGTGATTCTTTAATCATTTTATTTGCTTCTTCATCATTTAGTTCAAGGTAAAAGCTATCATAGCCAAAGCCATTTACATTTGTTACATGTAATAGAATTTCAGCCAAGTAAACTTTTTTTGGTGCATAGATATCTTTACTCGGATTCAATTTAATTGTTTGATTTAGAACATAGTCTGTTAATTCTACCTTATTTGTGATCGCATAAGGAATGTTGTTTCCATTATAGTCTTTAACCGTAAAGTTTTCCTCTGGAATATACAGAGCTACTTTTACCACTCCTGTACGGCGATAAGGCAGTGGATTAAATAAGGTAAAGTTTAAATCGTGTTGATATGGGATTCTTTCCGCGACTAATCTCATATGGAGATCAAGTAGATTCTTTGCTTTCTCATCTGCTAATTTGTAACGGAATTTAACATCAAGGTTTGTTGTATCACTATTACAACCACCAATGCTATCATGAGCCGCATTTTCAAACATTAGCTTCCATATTTCTTCAAGCTCTCTATGCGGATAAGGGTTTCCTAAAGAGAAGCTTATAGACAGAATAGGCTCAAGAACATTAACAAGGAAGTTCTCAATTTCATTGTTTGCTTGCTTCAAGTCTGCTCTGGTTGAGAATATCGACTTGTGTAATCGACTATGCTTGCCTTCTGTTAATTCCCCTTTAATAACGGGTAGATTGTCTACATCCTTCTCTAATTCATCAAAAAACTGCTCTGGGGAGTGAAGGACATACTCTCTACTCTTATCCAATTCATTAAATTTCTCAATGATCTCTGGCAGATTAAGCCTCATTGGTGCTTGATCTAACCCATTAGGGAAATAAACGTTTTTAGTAGAAGCTTTTGCTTCTAGCTTACCAATAAACTCTTCGATATAAGGAAGTGCATCTGCATCATCTTCCGGAATGTTTCCGCCATGATAATATCCAAATGGAATTTGTTCAGCAAGCATTTGGGTACCGTCATCGCCTTCCCATAAAAATTCCGTTTGTTTTAAGCGGTTATCTGCAACCCCTCGCCAGAATAGAAAGCGATCGATACCGAAATTTTTGTAGATTTGCGGCATGTTTCCACCTTGTCCGAATGAATCAGGCACATAACCAATGTTCATGGAATGTCCCAACTCTTTTGCATATTTAGTACCATACAAAAGATTTCTCGTGACTGACTCCTGAGAGATAACCAACTGATCCGTCTGTGTATACCAAGGTCCAGTTAACAATCGCTTCGCTTGAACTAATGCTTCAATTCTCTCTTTATCTTCTGGACGATATTTTAAATAATCCTCAATTAAAGAAGTTTGAGCATCCATTAAGTAATAATTAAAATTTTCGTTGGTTTCCAACGTGTCTAAAACCTCACTCAGATGCTTAACTAAATAGACCGTTGAACGTGACGATGTAAAATACCATTCTCTGTCCCAGTGAGTATGGGGGATAACATGAACCTTTGTTTTTTTCATTATAGTTTAACTCCTTTTTCTTCACCTAAGTTAACGTAGCACCACTTATCAAAAATAGATTCCTGCCTGCATAACTTATCAGCAGGAATCTATTCGATTGTTCGAAGGTTAATCAAATTCAATATTTGGTATCGTTTAATTAATCAAAGTTAATCTCAAGTTCATCCAGCTCGTCTGATTTCTGCTCCGTTTTACTCGCTTTGACAGCCTTTTTTTCATCTCGAAAATCAACTAGTAAATTTGCACCGATTCCGATAATAAGGGAACCAGCAAGAATACCGATTAAGTATGCCCATCCGCTTCCTACAGTGAAGAAGCCGTAAACTCCCCCTACTGGAGGCATAATTTCATGGGCACCTAGTAGGATGGCAATGGCTGCCCCAGAGGCGCCAGCTACTACATTTAATGGAATGAGTTTCAAAGGGTTTTTCAAAGTAAAAGGTATAGCTCCCTCTGTTATTCCGATAATCCCCATAATAAGCGAGCCTTTCCCTGACTCTTTAAGCTCTGGAGAATAATTTCTTTTCTTCAACAAGGTAGCAAGTCCATACCCTAAAGGTGGAATACAAATCGCAATATTGACAATGATGGCTGGTAGATAAATGCCACTCATCAACAGTGCATTTCCTGCCATCCAAGCTGCTTTGTTAACCGGTCCACCCATATCAAAAGCAATCATGGCTCCTAAAACTAACGCTAAAACAACATTATTCACATTATTTTGGGTCATCGCCGTGATCCATTCTAATAATGAGGTATTAACCCAACCTAAAGGTCCTCCAAGAACTAAGGCCATTAAGATACCTGTAGCT
Organism: Alkalicoccobacillus murimartini; assembly: GCF_030813245.1. Taxonomy (GTDB): domain Bacteria; phylum Bacillota; class Bacilli; order Bacillales; family Bacillaceae_D; genus Alkalicoccobacillus; species Alkalicoccobacillus murimartini. Next base: position 1,079,089 of record NZ_JAUSUA010000001.1, read on the forward strand.
CCAACCGTAATTAAAGGTAAAATAATAAGCGGGACTGCAGTAGCAAGTGAACCAGTAATCACAATTTTCTTCTTCACCCAATTTGTTACCCAACCTGCGAAGAAACCAGCAACAACGGCACCAATAAAACCAGCATTTGTGGAAGTCGCTAAAGCGCCACCAACAAGAGCAGCTGCGAGCGCCGGCCTACCTGCTATGGAAAAAGCAATAAATGCAGCAAGCACTAAATTCAATAGCCCTATGGCTGTCCAACCTACCTGCTCAAATAAGTAAACATAATGTAAAAAGCCACCTGTATCAGCAAATTCACCTAAATCAGTATAACCCGCAATAAAAGCAATAATTTTTGATACTGCAACTACCAAAGATCCAGCAATAATTACTGGTAGAATATAGGAAATACCTGTCATTAAATGTGTTTTAAATTCTGCGGCTTTTGATCTCATCTTCTATTCCTCCATTTAGCCTAGGACTGCTTTCTTTTCTCTAAAGCTTGAACAATTTTTTCAATAACGGCTTCTCCATTAGAAACAGCTTGCCCTAGTTTTACTCTTACAACTGGCTTTCCTTTAAAACGTTCTTCCCCTTCAATAGCCTTATCTGCAGCAATAATGACTGCATCCGCTTCTTGAATATCTTCTTCTGTTACTTCGTTAACAAGACCTAACGCTCCCTGTTGCTCCATCTTTACTGAATGGCCTAGCTTTACTCCGGCTTTTTCTAATGCTTTTGCTGCCATTGGCGTGTGAGCCAAACCAGCAATACAAGCAGTTACCCCTACAAAGTTCATTTTCACACGACCTCCTTTTCAACACTTTTTAATAAATTTAGGACATCTTCTTTGATTTCAATTTTAGATAAGCTTTCTTGGAACTCTTCTTCCATTAAGTTACCTGCTAAAGCTGATAGAATTTGAAGATGTCTCGTTCCTGCCTCTTCCGTGGGGACAAGTATGGCAAATACAAATCGGACTTTAAAATGGTCCGGTGAATTCCAATCAATTTTTTCATTCATTTTCAGAAAGAATAACGCTGCATTGTTAACCGTTGTGCTTTTCGCATGTGGAATGGCAATACCTTCTTGAAAAGCCGTAGAGTATGTATTTTCTCTACTAATCAAATCTTGTACTAATTTCTCTTTATTTTGGATAACACCTAATTCCTCTGCCTTTGAGGAAATGAAATCTAAGACATCATCTCGATTGCTTAATGTAACATCTAAAAATATCTGGTCTTCTTGTAACAGCAATCAATATCTCCCCTTTCGTTTGTTATCGCTTACAATAGTAAGTATAGAACCTATTCGTGGATTGCTTAATACAGACTTTGACCAATTAACTTGGAAGAAAGTGAACTACCACACTGAGCTGAGGTGCTAGATCCACTTTCTCACTCTTACGCGCCCTGTATGGACGAATATTAAGTAAAGGACATATCTTGGTTCATTACAATCTAAGTACATGTATTTAGGGATTCTACTGCTTTTAAAGCTATGACTGTTCATGTTAAATGTGTTAGTTGGTTTGATGGATAAAGCAAAAAAAGAACGCTACCCTTAAGGAGCGTCCTTTTCATTTACGCTTAAATCGTCGATCTAGTCGTGATAGATGTTTACTTGATTTCACCTTCCGTCTTACAAAAAGGCTCTCATCCTCTCTGCTACTTAATGAAAATTCCATGCGTAAAACATCCACGTTTACTTTAGAAAAACTTTATTGTCATGAGATATATTTTAACTATGCATTTTATATAAAATCTTAAGGGGAAGTCTGATGAGTACTTATAAAACACTATCACTAATCTGTTTCATTATTTCTATTTTACTTTGGATTCCTAATGTAATCTTTCAAATTTCTTTGCAGCTAAAGGACATTCTAATTAAAGCACAGTGCCATCCTTCAATTACCTGTAACGTTTGTGTAACGCCTATTAATGTATATTAATTACAATTAATCCATTAATAAAAGGTGTGATCTTATTGCCTATTCAAGTATATGATAACGCTCTCTTAGGTCAAGCTAAGGACTCCAAGTGGATCTACTATTTGATTGAAGACTTATCTAAACAAGGTATACTTCCAACCGTTCCAACTTTGTGTCATCTTACTAAATCATCTAGGAAAGATGTTTTTGGTGAACTCGATTCTCTTTTTAATCAAGGAAAAATCGAATGGTTAAATGAGCATACAGTAATCAGCGTACCGAAGCCTAAGTGGTACATTAACTATCTCAACTCAAATGACCTTTGAAGTACATTGCTGACCAATACATATACATCATCGAAACAGCTCCGAAATAGGGACATACTTTCTTTATTGTTTTAGACGTTTGGTGAGTTTTCTAAGTATCTTGCTATCGATTGCTTAAGATATGTTGAGAGGATGTATTTAAATCAATCTTCATGAGCCATACTATTTCTTCTAGAATAAGAACTTTAACTTTAGTTACATCGTAAAAGTGAGCAGTCTTATTTCCAATTTTTTAAAGTTATTGGTGACGTATATTCCCTGCAACTAAACTCCTAATAAAATAAAGAGAATATCCTTCTAAAAAGACAAATTATAAAAATAACTTTATAATTTGTCTTTTTTTGTCGAACGACTATTACTTTATACCTCCATCATGTATACTACAAAAGGTTTCAAAATATATAAAAGGGGTTTTAAAGTTATGAAAAAAGTATTTAAGTTTGGCTGTCTTCCTATTATTATTTTAATCGTACTAATTGCTATTATAGCGGCAATAACTGGTGGAGATGATTCAAATTCATCATCAACTACTTCTGAAGCAAATGCCGACGAGTCTAATCAAAATGATTCAGATGAAAGCAATGAAGAAGAATCAACTGAAGATGTTGAAGAAACAGTTAAAATGGGAGAACCACTTGACGTTAATGATATTATTTTCACAGTTTCAGATCTTACAACATCCGATACTATTGGAAATGATTTCATAAATGAAACTGCTAAAGGTGAATTTTTGCTACTAAGCGTTTCTGTAGAAAACACAAGATCAGAAAAATTAACAATGAGTAGCGACTACTTTAAGTTAATTGCTGGTGGAGCAACTTATGAATCAGATGTAACGTATAGTATTTATCTTGAGGACGATTCAATAATTTATGAAGATATTAATCCTGGCCTAACACTAAATGGTGTTGTTCCATTCGATGTTCCACCGGGTTTAGATCTTTCAGACGCAGTAATCCAAGTTCAAACTGGAGTATTTGGTACTGAAACTGGAGAGATTGATATAGCTCAATAAACAATTCAAAAGAGCCAATTAAGGCTCTTTTTTCTGTACATAAAACAAAAAAATGGGGAGTAAAAATGATTGATTCATTTTACTCCCCTCATTTCACATCATCTTAATTAAAGTTCCACGCATAAAACGTCCACTTTTCAACATCGTCAATATAGTACTCCCAAGTGCCAGCATATTCAGTATCGTAAATATAACCATCTTCACCGAAGAAAGCTGTGCTAGGTAAATTTCGTGGAGGTATACAATCCTCAGCAGGACATAAACCACTTTCACCGGTTAAAGGTGCATATCTGAAGTCGTCAGAAGCAGGATTATATGCATGAGGAACACCTGTCTTAGTAGTGGAATCGACTGAGATGCTTGGCACAGAATCAACTCTCAAGAATGCTGACCAAGGATATCCCTTACCATCAATCCATCCATCATCTTTTACAGTGCCCTCAGCTACACTTTCATTTGAATCTTCTTCTTTTGATTCAGTTGAGTCTTCTACTATCTCTGGCTCATCTTGTGCCTCATCAAGAGAAGATTCGTTATCAGTAGAATCTGAATTATCGCTTTCTTCATTATTTATTTCCTCTGACTCTTCATCCTCTTCTACTATTGTCCCATTCTCACTTACTAAATCATCTTCTTTTTCATGTGTTATTTCAGCACTCTCTAATCCCAAGTCTGCAATTATAAAAGCTAAAAGTTCGTCATTCACTTTATCTAAATCTATTTTGTCTATGTCTAAGAATGGATAAGATTTGTATTTAAAGTTGTTACTTACCTCAAAATCCTCATTATAAAGAGTTCCGTAATCAAAGGATGATTCATCTAAACCTTCTGCAGTAACTTCGGTGGGTTCTTCTTCTTTGTCTCCTTGGCTTAATGATAATTGTAAACCTGTACAAGCTGATAAAAGTACAGTACATAATATTAATAAGGAAAAATTGAGTTTTGATAGAGCGGAATTATTCAAAGACCTCTCCCCTTTTCGATTTTGTAGAAGTAATACCAATGTAAATTATACAACATTAATTCTATTTATAACCATATATATTACGAAAAAAGGGCAGAATACAGAATCTAAACTGTATAATCCCCTTAATTTCATTGCATTAATCTTTCCCACGTATTCTGTTCTGTAATACCATCTACCACTAGCCTTTACTACGTTGGAATGCCTTCACAGCACTATCAGTACCGTTTCCAAATACTCCATCAACGGCCAACTTAGCACCATTAATATTCAAAGAAGATTATAGTAATCTAACCCAAAACTCTTGAGTAGACTTTAATCTATGTGTTCGTGCTACAGCCTTACTTTTTTAGCACCAAAGATACCTTCAATACCAACACCATCAAAATACTGATATTCGCTCACAGAAGCATCCTTGGTAAGTTTCTCAGCAAGTCCATCTACATCTAATCGTTTAAAGCTTACTTTAGTTGGATAAGAACGACTATTCAAGAAATCATGCAGTGGGTGCCGGTACTACAGGCGCTGTGATCTGTGTCCCTTCCGTAAATTTATCAGATCCTTAAGCAATAGCATCATTTTGAAAATGTGGCATATCCCAACCCCACATAGCATAACCCCAACTTAATACTGCGTCTTGCATAAGCTTAATAACTCGCTTGTTATGCCGACGCATTGTTCTTAACTCAAAACTGAGCCGTTAGATATACGTCAGATGCAGAAGCGGATCAAGCATTACGCACGGGAATCAGGTGTAGAAAAAGAAGTCGCTAACACGCCCCTGTATGCGCAAATGTAAGCGAAAGAGCATAACCCCCTTAGGCCAATGAAATTCGACAAATCAAGCGCATCCATAAACTTCAAAAAAAAACACAAAAAAAAGAGCACTCCTCAGACCGAGGAATACTCTCTTTAAATACATCAACAGTTAGCTTATCTGCGAAGTTCTTTAATGCGGGCAGCTTTTCCACGTAGGTTACGTAGATAGTAAAGCTTAGCACGACGTACTTTACCGTAACGTTTCACTTCAATCTTATCGATTTTAGGTGAATGTAATGGGAATGTACGCTCAACACCTACACCATAAGAAATTTTACGAGCTGTGAATGTTTCGCTGATTCCGAATCCACGACGTTTGATTACTACGCCTTCAAAAAGCTGGATACGCTCACGAGTTCCCTCAACAACTTTAACGTGAATCGTTAATGTGTCACCAGGACGGAACGATGGAAGATCAGTACGAAGCTGTTCGTTTGTAATTTCTGTAATAATGTTACTCATTGTCGTATTCCCCTCCTTCCAAACAGACGTTCATGTCGGGTCGCCGCAGCGGAACATCTTGATAGTGGGCAAATTGCCACAAGATATATACTAGCATAGATAAAACCATGACACAAGATTGTTTTAAAAGAAATGCCAAGCTTTTTTACCTTACACGTCTTTTTTCCATTCTTTTAGCCAGGTTTGTTGTTGTTTTGTTAGGCTACTTTCATTCAGCAAGTCTGGACGTCTTTCAACTGTTCGTTTCAATGATTGCTTTGCTCGCCATTCTTCTATTTGTTTATGATGACCCGACATTAAAACATCAGGCACATCCATCCCATTATATGAGGCAGGACGAGTGTATTGAGGATGTTCTAGTAAGCCTGTTGAGAACGAATCAGAGATTGCTGACTCTTCATTACCAAGAACTCCAGGAAGCAATCTAGTGACACTATCAGCGACTACCATAGCACCTAGTTCACCACCAGTTAAGACATAATCACCTAGGGAGATTTCATCTGTAACCAAATGGGTTCGAATTCGTTCGTCAAAGCCCTCATAATGCCCGCAGATCAAGATTAGTTGATCTTCTTGTGCCAGCTCTTCTGCTTTTTTTTGATTGTAAGGCTCGCCTTGTGGGCATAACATAACGACTCTTGGTTTCGTATCAGGTTGTTTAATTGCTTGGACTGCATCGAATATTGGCTGCGGGGTTAACACCATTCCTGCGCCACCACCATAGGGATAATCGTCCACTCGATGATGTTTGTTTGTTGAAAACGTTCTAAAATCCGTTACGTGAAAAGAGATCAGGCCTTTTTCAGCAGCTGATTTTAAAATCGAGCTACCAAAGACACCTTGAAACATTTCTGGAAACAGACTCAAAACATCAATTCTCATACATCCAAACCTTCTAGCATGTGTATCGTAATGGTTTTGTTGTTCACATCTACTTCACGAACAACAGACTCGATATACGGGACAAGTAAATCCTTTTGACCTTCTCGTTTAACAACCCAGACGTCATTTGCTCCTGGGCTAAGAATTTCAATAATTCGTCCAATCTTAAGTCCTTCTTCACTGACAACTGTACACCCAATAATTTCGTGATAATAATACTCACCAATTTCAAGCTCTTCTTGCTTATCCGCTGAAACATACAACGTTAGTCCTTTAAACTGTTCAACTAAGTTGATATTTTCATACCCTTCAAAGGTAACTAACTCAAACTGTTTATGACTACGGTGTGTGATTATTTTTAATTCAAGGTAGCTGCCATCCTCTTTACGAATAGCCAGTGTACTGCCCTTAGCAAATCGTTTCTCTGCAAAGTCTGTACTTGATAGAATACGCACTTCTCCACGGACTCCATGAGTATTAACGAGTTTCCCTACCTTATACCAATCCGTCATCAGAACGCCTACTTTCTCGAAATTGTTCAATGGTTCCATCTCGCACAACCATTTCAAGCTCTTGCCCTTGATCTGGCCATGTATCACCAATGTTAAGCTCCACAATCGCTTGTGCGTACCCATCTGCAATCTCTGTACCCATTTCAAGTTTCTGTAGTTGCTGGAGCTTAAACTCAATGCTTTTTCTTTTTTCCGTTCGCTTGTTTATTTCTTGTTCATATCGCTTTCGTACTTGAAATTCCTTTGAAGACGAACCTTTAATGGCTTTTTGAAGTTGAAAGTGTAACTGGTCCATCTCACGTTGAACCTGCTCAATCTCTTCATGTAACCCTTTAGCTAACGTTTCTTTTTTGAGCTCAGTAAACACTTGTTTTATGGCAACGGTTTGCAAAAACTGCATGTCATCACTCTCCCACATTAGACAGGTGTGGCGAATCTCGCCTTAAAAGACATACAAGAAAAGGGAGAGGTTTCCCCCACCCTTTCTTTATTCAACGATATCCAGCTTTACTTTCTTGCCCTGCTTATTAACAGCTGCATACACAACTGAGCGCAGAGCTTTTGCTGTTCGTCCGTTTTTACCAATGATCTTTCCCATATCGTCCGGATGAACCGTTAATCGTAAATAAACTGTCTGATCTTCTTGATGCTCTTCAACCTTTACAGATTCCGGATCATCAACAAGTGATTGAGCTATATGTTCAACTAACGCTTTCATCACAGATCACCTCTAGAGAAATTACTTTTGGTTTTTAGCGTTATGAAGCTTTTCCATTAAACCTTCTTTAGAGAAAAGGTTACGAACTGTGTCAGAAGGTTTTGCACCTTTTAACATCCATTCAAGTGCTTTGTCTTCTTTAACAGAAAACTGAGCAGGTTGAGCAATTGGATTATACGTTCCAATTTCCTCAATGAAACGTCCGTCACGTGGAGCACGGGAATCTGCTACTACTACACGGTAGACAGGAGCTTTCTTTGAACCAATACGTTTAAGTCGAATTTTAACAGCCATTGCGCTGTACACCTCCAAGATTATTTACACAATTTAGTATAATATCATCAATTCCACTCTCATACAAGACTTTCTTTTATGAGGAGAATAGATTTTCATTTAAAATGGGAGCTTAAAGCCACCCATACCTTTGCCACGCTTGCGGCCTTTTCCACTTTGCATGCCCGTCATCTGCTTCATCATTTTTTTCATATCTTCAAACTGCTTTAACAGACGATTTACATCTTGAATCGTTGTTCCGCTACCTTTTGCAATACGGCGGCGGCGACTACCATTTAAGATGGACGGATCTTGTTTTTCCTTTTTGGTCATAGAGCGAACAATCGCTTCTACCCGACCAATTTGTTTTTCATCTACTTGTAGGTCTTTCATGCCTTTATTTTTTTTCATGCCAGGCATCATACCAAGTAGATCTTCGAGTGGCCCCATACTGCGGACCTGCTCAAGCTGTTCTAGAAAGTCGTCAAACGAAAAATCAGCTGTACGCATTTTTTTCTCAAGCTCACGCGCTTTTGCTTCATCTACATTCGTTTGAGCTTTTTCAATCAGCGTTAGCACATCACCCATTCCAAGAATACGTGAGGCCATACGATCAGGGTAAAAAGGCTCAAGTTGATCTACTTTTTCACCAATACCTGCAAATTTAATTGGTGTATTGGTTACAGCTTTAACTGAAATAGCCGCCCCACCACGTGTGTCTCCATCCAACTTGGATAAGATTACACCGCTTAATCCTAGCTGATCGTTAAACGTTTCAGCTACATTGACAGCGTCCTGACCCGTCATAGCATCAATCACAAGCAAGATTTCATCAGGTTCAACAGTTTCCTTGATTTGACTCAATTCACCCATTAACTCTTGATCCACATGTAATCGACCAGCGGTATCAATCAAGACGTAGTCATGATGATCTTCCTTCGCTTTGGCAATAGCTTGCTTTGCAATCTCAACTGGACTGACTTGATCTCCAAGTGAGAAAACAGGCATATCTATTTGCTTACCTAACGTCTCTAACTGCTTAATCGCAGCAGGGCGATAGATATCCGCCGCAACAAGCAACGGCATACGATTATGCTTTTTGCGAAGATAATTTGCAAGCTTGGCTGAAGCCGTTGTTTTACCAGCCCCCTGTAAACCGACCATCATAATAACGGTTGGAGATTTAGAGGAAACGGCTAGTTTGCTTTGCTCACCACCCATTAAAGCGGTCAGCTCTTCGTTTACAACTTTTATGACTTGTTGACCCGGGGTTAGACTTTTCATAACCTCTTGGCCAAGTGCCTTTTCTTTCACATCAGCAATAAATTGTTTAACGACTTTAAAGTTCACATCGGCTTCCAGTAGTGCAAGCCTGACTTCGCGCATCATTTCTTTAATGTCCTGCTCACTGACCTTACCTTTGCCACGAATCTTTGTCAGTGTACCCTGGAGCCGCTCAGCTAAGCCTTCAAATGCCATATTACCGCCTCCTAGTCCAGTTTCTCAATAGATTCTATTAGATTCTGCATCTCTTCAGGAGTCGCGTTCTGTTGAATAGCTGTTTTCGTCTGAGTTAGCAGGCTTGTTCGCTTTTCAAACTTATCTAAAAGCATTAACTTGTTTTCATACTCTTCAAGCATCGCTTCTGTACGTTTGATGTTGTCGTACACGGCCTGACGGCTAACTTCAAACTGCTCGGCAATTTCACCTAGGGAAAAATCATCTAAATAATACTGGGACATATATTCGCGCTGCTTCAGAGTGAGCAGGGAATGATAGAAATCAAACAAATAGTTCATTCTGAGCGTTTTATCTAGCACGAAGCTTCACCCCTTGTTAAGTGATTCCCCTTTACGAGAGTTTATATTACAGCAGACGAACTCCTGTGTCAAGTTTTTTTCTTAACAACTATACTCAGCTAGGATGCACGTCTTCGGGAGAATCTAGCACATCCTTAAACAGTCCATATACAAACTGATCAGCCAAGAATGGTTGTAAATCATCCTTCTGTTCTCCAAGCCCAACAAACTTAACTGGAATGTCTAGCTCACGCTTAATGGCCATGATAATACCACCCTTAGCGGTTCCATCAAGCTTCGTTAATACAATACCTGTCACATCGGTTGATTTGCCAAACGTTTTAGCTTGCACCATTGCATTCTGACCAGTCGTGCCATCCAGCACGAGTAACACTTCATGTGGAGCCCCCGGTACTTCACGTTCAATGACACGTTTGACCTTTTCAAGTTCATTCATGAGATTCACTTTATTCTGCAGTCTTCCTGCCGTGTCACAAAGTAGCACGTCGGCACCACGTGATTTCGCTGCCTGAATAGCATCATACATAACAGCTGCTGGGTCTGAACCTGCTTGTTGCTTAATCACATCAGCTCCAACACGTTCGCCCCACACTTCAAGTTGATCAATGGCTCCCGCACGGAACGTGTCTCCTGCAGCCAGCATCACCTTTTTACCCTCTTGGGTTAAATAATGCGCCATTTTTCCGATAGACGTTGTTTTGCCTACACCATTCACTCCAACAACTAACACTACTGTTAAGCCATCCGTCTGCAGATTTAATTGTTGAGCTTCCTTTCCTTCATCAAGCATGCCAGCAAGAATTTCAGAAATAACAGGCTGAACATCTTTCGTATCCTTAAGGTTACGAAGTCTTACCTCATCCTTAAGCTGATCAATCAGTTCCATTACTGTTGAAACACCAACGTCTGAGCTAATTAACAGTTCCTCTAGCTCTTCAAAAAAGTCTTCGTCCACTTTTCGATACTTATATACCAGTTCATTCATGCGGCCTGCAAAGGATTCTCTTGTTTTTTCCAGACCACTTTTAAATTTGTCTGTTACTTCATTTGTTTGGTTGGAAATCTTATCTTTTAATTTCTGAAAAAAACTCATACTCATTCCTCCTAGCTTTCAATTAATTCTTTTGTCTCTTCCAACTTAACCGAAACTAGCCTAGACACGCCAGATTCTTGCATGGTTACGCCATATAATACATCTGCTTCTTCCATTGTCCCACTGCGATGAGTAATGACAATAAACTGTGTTGCTTCGGAAAAATCTTTTAGATATTGAGCAAATCGACTAACGTTTGCTTCATCTAAGGCTGCCTCTACTTCATCCAGTACACAAAACGGTACAGGGCGAACCTTCAGAATAGAGAATAATAACGCTATGGCTGTCAACGCGCGTTCACCACCGGATAACAAAGCTAAGTGTTGAAGCTTTTTCCCTGGTGGACGTGCCATAATATCCACTCCTGTTGAGAGTGTGTTGGCTGGGTTCGTTAAAACTAAGTCCGCTTCTCCACCGCCAAATAACTTCCGGTATACCTCTTGAAAATGACCTCGAACCTGATTAAACGTTGATTCAAATCGTTTGGTCATCTCCTCATCCATCTCGGCAATTACTTGATGAAGTGTTTCTTTTGCTTCTTGTAAGTCTTGTTGCTGTTCTAGCAAGAAGGAGTATCTTTCATTAACACGTTCGAATTCTTCAATTGAGCCGATATTTACTGGACCCAATTCTTCAATGGTCAGTTTGACTAACTTTAATCTTGTTTTGGCATCATCAAGCGTTCCAGTTAAAGGATATTGCTTTGTAGCTGCTTCAAAGGACAATTCATATTCAACTCTAAGCTTCTCTAAACGGTGCTCTAAGTCAACATCTAAACGGTTCATTCTGACGTCGTGATGCTTATATTCATCATGAACCAATGCATAGTGACTCTGGTCCTGTTTAAGAGACTGCTCAAGTTCAGCATATTGCCCATCTAATAAAGTACGTTTCTCTTCCAACTGCTTTAAGTTTATCTGCGCCTGTTCTTTCTCATGCCTAAAGTGAGCAATTTGAGCCGTCAGCTGTTCTTCTCCATTAGAACCTTCATCCATTGTAGACGTGAGAAGTTCATATTCATCACGTAAGTTTTGCACATCGTTTTGTGAGTCATTCACTTGTTGCTTCGTTCGATCTAATTGCTCACTAACATGCTTCACTCTTTGTTTGGACTCCGCCTCTGAAATTCGAATACTCACTAATTGCTCCTGAAGCGACTCTTTGGAATGTTGCTGCTTTTTTAATTGTTCCTCAAGCTTTTCAATTTCACTCTTCCAATCTTCCTGTTTCTGATTGGCTAATGACAGAGATTCAGACAATTGTTCTAATCTAGCATTCATTGTCTGCTGTTCTTTTTCGGCAGCAGCTTCCTCACGGTCCATGCGCACGTATTGCTGCTCCACATTCACAGATGTTAATTCAAGCTCTCTAACCCTAGAGTGTTTTTCCTGCCACTCAGAGCGTTGAAGCTGAATCGTTTGCTGTACGTCTTTTAACTCACGACTAAGCTCTGTTCGTTTGTTCTTTTTGTCTTGAATACTTTGTTCAAGCTGATAGACGCTTTTATCCAGTTTTTCGGTTTGGGCGGTTAATTCATCCAATTCGCGCTTTCGGCCAACAAGAGAGGATTGCTTCTGTTTCACACTTCCCCCTGTCATAGAGCCACCAGGATTCACCACATCCCCATCTAAAGTAACCATTCGAAAACGGTGTCCAGTTCGAGCAGCAAGTCTGTTTGCTCCTTGAAGATCTTTAGCGATGACGATATGACCAAGCAAATTAGTAAGGGCATTCTCATACGTTTTGTCATAAGTAATCAAATCAGCTGCTACACCAACAAACTGCTCATCATTTGTTAAAAGTTGCAACTGTGCCGGAGGAATCGTCCGCGGCTTTATGACAGTCAGAGGCAGAAATGTTGCTCGCCCAAGTCGTCTCTGTTTAAGAAAATGAATTGCATCTCGTGCATGTTGCTCATTATGAACAACAATATGTTGAGCGGCTGCCCCCAAAGCCGTTTCAATGGCCAATTCATGTTGTTTGTCAGTTCGAATAAGCTCTGCTACAGCTCCAGCTATACCTGAGAGAGTGGTTTCTCTCGCTTTAAGAATTTCCTTGACTCCCTGATAAAAACCTGAGAAGTCAGATTCCATTTCACGAACAACTTCACTTCTCGATTTTGTTTTTTGCAGGATTCGATACGCTTCATACAACTTGGATTCACTTTGTTGGTATTCATCTTCAAGCTTTGTTCGAGCAGCAAGTAAGTCCTTTTCTTTTTGTTCACATTGATCTAGCTTTTCCTTTATCACTCTTGCTTGCTGTTCAGCCTCTTTTAATTGTGAGACCACTTGATCACGTTGAGTCATCGATTGTTTATTTTCTTGCAAAATCCGGTCTCGTTTATGTTTTTGCTGGCGCTTCTGTTCATCCAGATACCGCTGTTCATTTCGAATAGATGCTTGTTCATTTAGGACTTCAATGTAATCAGCCTTCAATTGTTCCAGCTTTTCCTGCATCCCAGGACCTGTTCCAGACAGACTGTCTTCTAGAGATCGAAGCTGCGCACGCCACTTAGAAAGTTCAGCTTTTTCTTTTTGGACTTGTGCCTCTAATTCACTCGCTATGCCCGTCAATTCTTCAACTTTATGATCTTTTTCTTCAATTTCTTCTTTTAATTGGTCGATGTTATGCACAGCATTCTTTTTACGTTCTTGAAGAATTCCTTTACGACCTTCTTTTTTCTCTAATTCTTCACTCACATTCAGTCGATGCTCTTGAGCATTCTGTAAAGCTTCCGCCACGGCTTTTGATTCTGTACGACATGTGGCAATGGCTTCTTCAGATTGCTGAATTTTAATGGAGTGCTTCTCTAACAGACTTTTTAGAGATTCTAGCTTCTCTTTGGCTTGAGTCCAGCGTGAATGAAGATCATCTATCTCAGCAGCGGTAATCGTAATATCTTCATTCTTTCGCTTTTTCTCCGCCTCTAAGTATTCCTTCGCAATTGATGCTTGTTCACGCAAAGGCTCAACTTGTGACTCGAGTTCATGCAGAATGTCTTCTACTCGATTCACATTCTCCTGTGTTTCATTTAATCGCTTTTCAGCCTGGATTTTTCTCGTTTTATATTTTAAAACTCCAGCAGCCTCTTCAAAAATCAACCGACGATCTTCGGATTTACTACTTAGTATTTCTTCTATTTTACCTTGGCCAATAATGGAATACGCTTCTCTTCCAAGTCCTGAGTCTAGAAATAACTCCACAATATCTTTTAATCGACATGGCTGTTTGTTTAAAAGATATTCACTATCTCCAGAACGATAGACACGTCTCGTTACACTCACTTCACTAAAGTCGATATTTAAATGTTGGTCTTCATTATCTAGAATTAAACTAACCTCGGCTACATTTACCGATTTACGTGAATCACTTCCCGCGAAAATGATATCCTCCATCTTGGAGCCACGTAATGATTTCGCAGACTGTTCACCCAGCACCCAACGAATGCTGTCCGATATATTACTTTTTCCACTTCCATTTGGCCCAACAACTGCTGTGACACCTGGCACAAATTCGACATTTACTTGTTCTGCAAAGGACTTAAATCCTTTGACTTCCAACCGTTTGAGGAACATCTATTCCCTCCTTGCTCCGAGATCTTTTATAATAGTTTAGCACGTGCAGTCTACCCCACATCACAGTTTACTAAAGGATAAGACAAACCCGGTATGAGTATGATAGGATAAGTTCTATGTAAAGTAAAAAAGGAGGTCCACAATGGACTTAACAGCTAATTCAACTGAAAATATGAACTATATGCTAAAACAAATTGAAACCAAACTACAAACGGTAAATGCAGGAGCATTAAACGCTGAGAAGTTTGATTCATCTAAGTATGATGAGATTCGTGATATTTATGAATGGGTTCAAAAACAAGCATCGGTTTCCGTTAGAGAAATGGAAGCCATTGTTTCAGAACTTGGCCAACTGCGAAAGTCATGACCATGTAAAAAAGGCTGTTGTCAAATCCGACAGCCTTTTTTACATACAGTCAAACGGATTCGTATTACACGTTTCCTACATCAGCTTTCAGCGATACTAATGCCTGTTTTGCTGCTAGCTGTTCTGCTTCCTTCTTGGATCGGCCAATCCCATCCCCGAGGCTTGTTCCGTTTAATTGTACCTCGGAAACAAACTCACGGTCATGAGCAGGACCTCTTTCCTGCACAATAACGTATTGCAACAAACCAAGCCCGTCACGTTGTACAAACTCTTGAAGTTGGCTTTTGAAATCCATTTTATGCGAAAAAGCACCCTCGTTTATCTTTGGATACATCGTTTGACTCAGAAACAGATAGACTGCGTCTAGGCCTTGATCAAGATACAACGCCCCGATAAATCCCTCAAATACATCTGCCAGTAAAGCAGGACGAACACGCCCCCCAGTTACCTCTTCACCTTTCCCTAATAGCACAAGTTTCCCGAAGTTAAGCTCACTCGCAAATCGAGCAAGTGATGGTTCACAAACAATAGACGCACGAAGCTTTGTCATATCGCCTTCACTCATATTTGTGTACTTTTTATAGAGATATTGTGAAACGGCAAGCTCTAGCACAGCATCCCCAAGGAATTCGAGTCGCTCATTATCCGTCGATGCATATAAGCGATGCTCATTCACATAAGATGAATGGGTAAAAGCCTGAATCAACAACTTGCGGTTTTCGAATGTTAATCCGGTGCGGACAAGCAGGTCATCAAATTGACGCTTTTGTTCTTCAGACAAAACAAGACGACGTCCACCGCCCTTTTTGTCATAGTGATTTCTAGATCTACGATATGGTTTTGATTGATGTGACATGTTGACCTCCAACACGGATAGTAAGCTTACACATTAAATTGTATCAAAGTTTTAGCAAAAAGCTATGTAAAAGTTAACAAAAATCATCTGATAATAAACAGCAAATCCCACATGGCAGCGCCACATGGGATTTAAATAATTACTGCTGGCTGTCTATGTAAGTAATGACGTCTCCAACAGTTGCAATTTTTTCTGCTTCTTCATCAGAAATTTCAATGTCAAATTCGTCTTCAAGTTCCATAACCAGTTCCACCACATCTAGTGAATCTGCTCCTAGATCATCTTTAAAAGATGCCTCAGGTTTAACTTGCGCCTCTTCAATATCAAGACGATCGACAACGATTTTTGTTACACGTGAAAGTGTATCTGCCATATTCATTCACCTCCTCTCAAGAAAGCTTGGTTTGCTTAGCTAGATGAATTCTAACGGCAATTGTTGGTGCTGTCAAGATGCACTTTGACATACCAGCTGTTTTACGGCATAACTAACCCGCCATCGACATGTAACGTCTGTCCAGTCATATAGTCTGCGTCACTACTTGCCAAAAATCTTACAACGGATGCCACTTGTTTGGCTGAGCCAAATGAACCAAGAGGTATTTGAGTCAGATACTGATCCTTCACTTCTTCAGTTAGCACTTCCGTCATATCACTTTCAATGAATCCTGGCGCAATAGCATTGACGTGTATATTTCGATTAGCAAGTTCTTTTGCCATTGATTTTGTTAAACCAATCACTCCAGCTTTGGCAGCCACATAGTTTGCCTGCCCAGGGTTACCCATAACGGCAACTACTGAGGAAACGTTGATGATTCGTCCATAACGCTGTTTCATCATTTGTCGAGCGACTGTTTTGGCACAGTTAAAGACACCTTTTAAATTGGTGTTTATTACGGCATCCCAGTCATCTTCTTTCATTCGAATTAATAGATTATCACGTGTGATACCCGCGTTATTCACTAGGATATCAACTCGTCCAAATGCTTCAATTGTTTGTTTGATTAAAGACTTTACTTCATCAGCATCTGCAACGTCGGCCTGAACAGCCAATGCGTCTCCACCGATGTCTTTAATATCTTGAACCACTTGTTCTGCTCGTTGTTGGCTACCGGCATAATTCACAACGACCTTGGCCCCTTTTTCAGCCAATTCCATAGCAATTGCTTGCCCTAGCCCTCTAGAAGCTCCTGTTACAATCGCCACTTGATTCTGTAACATTATTCTGCCCCCTCTTTCATTTTCTTAACAACTTCGGTTACACTCTCACGATCGGAAACAGCAAAAGCCGAAACATTTCGGTTAATCTTCCGCATTAATCCAGTTAATACATTGCCTGAACCAATTTCGATAAACGTATCAACACCAAGATCAATAAGACGGTTGATTGTCTCTTCCCATCTTACAGAGGAATAGACCTGTTCCACCAATTGTTGACGAATCACTTCTCCATCAGTTGTTTCAGTTGCTGATACATTTGCAATAACCGGTACACTACTATCTTCAATCGTTTGATCGTGAAGTAATGCTGCTAGCTTTTCAGCGGCTGGCTTCATTAGACTAGAATGAAAGGGACCACTAACCTGAAGTGGAAGAACCCGTTTAGCTCCTGCATCCTTCGCCAGAGCTCCTGCCATCTCTACACCTTTAGCCGTACCTGAAATCACAATCTGTCCAGGACAGTTCAAATTCGCCAGCTCAGCTACTTCTCCAGACTCTGCAACACGTGTTTGAATCTCGCGTAGGCTATTTGCATCAAGTCCAAGTACGGCAGCCATCGATCCTTCACCAAATGGGACAGCTTCCTCCATAAATAAACCTCGGCTCCGCACAGAACGCAAAGCGGTTTCGTAGGACATCGCACCTGCCGCAGCTAACGCACTGTATTCGCCAAGACTATGACCTGCCACATAATCTGGTTCGACCCCTGCTTCTTTCACTAGTTCAAGTACAGCTAAACTCATTGTAACTAAAGCGGGCTGTGTGTTTTCTGTCCGTCTAAGAACTTCGTCCGGACCTTCTTTCATGACTGCAGATAAAGAAAATTCTAGCGTCTGATCTGCAAGTTCAAATACTTGACGACATGAAGGTTCCGATTCGATCAAATCGGCTCCCATACCTACCTTTTGAGAACCTTGTCCCGGAAATAAAAAAGCCACTTTTCCCATATTACTCTCCCTTTTCTTCCTGGTATTGAGGCATTTTCGACAACTCCGCTTTTACAAGCGCTGCCACCTGCTGATCAACCATTAGTTTTGCTTGACGGATCGCATGAAACATGGCCGTCTCGTCCGATGATCCGTGTGCCTTTATAACAGGCGCCTTTAATCCAAATAATCCAGCTCCGCCGTATTCAGAGTAACTCATCTTTGTTTTAATATCGCGAAAGCTTGGCTTTAAAACTCCAGCAGCCAGCTTAGTTTTAACTGATTTTGTTAATTCCTTTTTAATTAGTCCAAATAATGAAGCAGCCGTGCCTTCTATCGTTTTCAAGACTAAGTTTCCAGAAAAGCCATCACAAACTACAACATCGGCTACGCCATCTAACAAGTCACGTGCCTCCACATTGCCAATAAAATTCAGATGGGACTCTTCAAGTAATGGATACGTAGCTTTAATCAGCTCGTTTCCTTTGCCACTTTCAGTCCCAACATTTAAGAGACCTACTCGAGGATTATGAACTTTCTTGACTAACTGCATATACGTACTGCCGATGATGGCATGCTGAAGTAGATGTTGGGGTTTAGCATCCATATTCGCACCAACGTCTAATAAGAGAAACCCCTTACCATCCATTGTCGGTAACATCGGTGCAAGAGCTGGGCGATCCACGCCTTTTATTCTGCCGACATGTAATAATCCAGCCGTCATTAAAGCCCCTGTGTTACCGGAAGAAATACAGGCATCTGCTCTTCCTTCTTTTACTTCGCGCACTGCAAGAACCATAGACGCATCCTTTTTTCTACGCACTGCATGAGTCGGTTTATCGGTATCTTCAATTTTTTCTGTTGTATGTATGATTGAAATTCGTTCATCATTTGTAAGAAGAGCACGGATCGCCTCTTCATCTCCAATAAGCGTAATCTCAAGTTCACTAAATTCCTGAATGGCCTTCATTGCCCCTTCAGTTTGTGCCTTTGGAGCATGATCTCCCCCCATGGCGTCTAGAGCGATTTTCACTTGTCTTCCTCCTCGGTATTCAAGCTAAGCTCTTTGGGCTTGAACGGTACATAATAAATTCACCTGAGAACACTTTTTCCTTCTCAACATAACTTTCTACTGATACGGTGGTTCGTTCTTTTTCGATTCGATTAACCGTTGCTTTTGCAACAACTCGTTCTCCCGTCCTAACTTGACGTTTAAACCGAATGGTTGCTTTGGCTGTTAGGGCAAGTTCGTCATTAATGACTGCAACAGCAAGTGAGTTAGCTTGCGCAAACAAATAATGCCCTCGCGCAATCCCCGACTTGCTAAACACCTCTTCTGTGCTAACTTCAAAGATAGAGATTGCTCGCTCATCTAGCTGTAAATCAATAATCTCACCAAATACCTCTTCAGCGGAGATCGAACGGAGTTCATCTAGCTGCAGCTCTGCTACTCCCTTAATTCTCTCCCGTAGCTCAGGGATGGACAGCTCCATTCGATCTAGACGAATGGTTTGAATACTTACCTCAAAATGAGCGGCAAGCTCTTCATCCGTCATGAATGGTTGTTGCTGCAAGGTATCCTGAAGAAGGGCTTGCCTATCCTTTTTTTTACGTCGCATTCTTAGCTGTCCTCCTTCGGTACTCCCACCAAAATCAACTCTTATGACTAGGTACTAAGACTAGTATAAACATGATCTGATGAATATTTCAACCGCTAATCTAATTTGCCTTGATCCAAGGCGCCTGTTTGCTTCAAGTAATCTTTCAGCACCTGATACTCTGAATCTTCCCAAAAATGCTTTGACTCAACTAAGGCAGCAGCATCTTGCCTTGCCACTTCAAGGGTGCGATAATCATGCACGACATCTGCTACCTTAAAGTCAGGAAGTCCGCTTTGTTTCGCCCCAAAGAAGTCTCCTGGTCCACGTAGCTCTAGATCGCGCTCAGACAATACAAACCCATCATTGGTCTCTGTCATAATACGCATTCTCTCTCTTCCGTTCTCCGTCTTTGGATCGGATAGTAGCACACAGTACGACTGAGCGCTTCCTCGTCCAACACGTCCGCGGAGCTGATGGAGTTGAGCTAGACCAAATCGATCTGCATCATAAATAACCATCATCGTTGCATTTGGTACATTCACCCCAACTTCAACAACAGTCGTTGAGACCAACACTTGTGTCTTATTCTCATCAAATGCTTTCATGACTTGATCCTTTTCCTCTGAGGCAAGCCTTCCATGCATTAAACCCACTTGAAAACGCGATTTAAAGAACTCCGTAAGGATCTGGTGGACATCCATGGCATTTTGAACATCAAGCATCTCTGATTCCTCAATAAGCGGGCAAATAACGTAGGCTTGTCTTCCTTGCTTTAACTCTTTTTCAACAAACCCAAGCACTCTCTCAAGCATATCGTGCTTTGCCCAATAGGTTTCAATTGGTTTTCTTCCAGCTGGCATTTCATCCAAAATGGATACATCCATATCTCCAAATACAGAAATAGCTAAAGTACGAGGAATCGGGGTGGCTGTCATAAATAGGACATCCACATGATCTCCTTTAGAACGCAACTGCCTCCTTTGGTTCACACCGAATCGATGCTGCTCATCCGTAATTGCAAATCCTAAATGATGATAGATCACATCATCTTGAATTAACGCATGTGTACCAACAGCTACATCAATTTTCCCTTCAGCAAGATCAGCTAGCAGTTCTTTACGACGTTTACCCTTTAACGACCCACTAAATAGTTCTACTCTTTTTCCGAGTGGTTCAAACCAGGCCTGTAACGATTCGAGATGTTGCTCCGCTAGGATTTCTGTCGGGACCATTAAAGCTGTTTGATAGCCTGCACGAATGACCCCATATAAACAAGCGGCCGCTACAACGGTTTTTCCAGAACCCACATCCCCTTGCAACAGTCTATTCATCTGATAGGGTGACTCCATATCACGAATAACTTCATCAATCACACGGTGCTGAGCCTTGGTCAATGAAAATGGAAGAGAGGAAATAAATTCTTCAATATGAGTAGAATCAATCATCAACCCTCTACCCACATTTTGCTCACGCTGATTTTTTCTAAATAACTGCATCTTTAATTGAAAATACAAAAATTCTTCGTATACCATTCGTCTCCGCGCTTGCTTTATGGTATCTTGACCAGACGGTTTATGAAGCTCATGTACCGTTTGCTGTTTATCCATAAGCTTATACTTGATTCGAATCGCTTCTGGTAATGGTTCTGGGAGATCCTCACCGAACTGTTTTAAAGCGGCGGTTATGGCTGCCTTCAGCATTTTACTAGAAACCGTACTTGAAGCAGAGTAAACAGGTTCAATCGTTTGATCTTGCTCTATTGCCCCTTTTTGCAGTTCAGTGCCTGTGATCGTCATACGATGACGATCCCATTTTCCCGAGATTGTTACTTCATCTCCAAGTGTCAGCTGATTTTTAAGAAAGCCTCGATTAAAAAAAGTGACCGTTACTAACAACCGACCAACTAGCATACGAAAAGAAAGGCGGTTTTTTTTCTTACCATAATACCGAACCGATGCTTCATTATGGATTACGCCAGTAACAGTCACTCGCTCATCATGCTCTGCTGTTTGCAAGTCTTTTAGCTTATAATCCTCATATCGAAATGGATAATATTCGAGTAAATCACCCACTGTGCGAAGCTTTAACCCTTCAAACAGCTTGGCTTTTTCCTCTCCAATTCCATGTACTTCTATAATGGAGCGTTCGTAGGGACTTCGCTTCATTTGTCTAATGAAACTCCAAAGATTTCCGCTTCAAGACGACGCCCCGTTGGCGTTGCGGCTAATCCACCCTGTGCCGTTTCTTTTAATGCGACAGGCATCGTTTGTCCAATTCGATACATGGCATCAATCACCTCGTCACAAGGAATTCGACTTTTAATCCCAGCAAGAGCCATGTCAGCTGCTGTAATCGCATTTGAGGCACCCATCGCATTCCTCTTCACACAGGGAACCTCAACTAAACCAGCTACTGGGTCACACACGAGACCAAGTAAGTTCTTCAAGGCAATCGCAAGGGCATGACCAGATTGCTCAGGTGTGCCTCCTGCAAGCTCAACTAACGCCGCAGCTGCCATACCTGAAGCTGACCCTATCTCCGCTTGACACCCGCCTGCCGCACCTGATATTGATGCATTATTTGCAACAACAAAACCAAATGCTCCTGAAGCAAACAGATAATGAATCATTTGATCATCTGTCGGCTGAAGACGTTCCTTCATACCAAACAAAACTCCCGGAACCACACCTGCCGCACCCGCAGTTGGTGTTGCACAGATCGTACCCATTGCTGCATTCACTTCATTCGTTGCCATCGCCTTGCTAACAGAGTCCAATAAGAAGTCCCCACCAAGGGCATTGCCACGAGCAATATATTCTTGAAGTAATTTGGCATCTCCACCGGTTAATCCAGAAACAGACTTAATATCTTCAGACGTACCGCGTTTAATCGCTGCTTTCATTACCTCTAAAATATTTCTCATTTGTTCAAATACTTGTTCCCGGCTGCGCCCCGACTCTTCCACCTCTTGTCGAATCATTACCTCCGAAATAGAAATACCATCAAATTGCGCCAACTCTATTAGTTCTGCTGCATTCCGAAACATCATGACGCCTCCTTCTTATTACTCATAAATGTTAGATACTAGTTTAATATTTGGAAGCGATCGTAGTTCATCAAGCAATTTTTGCTCTACATTCTGGTCCACTTCCATAACCATTAAAGCCTCTTCACCTTTGTCTCTGCGTGATACTTCCATATGACCAATGTTCATCTCATATTTGGCCAATAAGTTTGACACGGCCGCTATCACTCCATACCGATCATGGTGAACAACAAAGATCGCAGGGTGGTTCCCTGACAAACGAAGCACAAATCCGTTCATTTCAATAATCTCTATCTTTCCTCCGCCAATCGAAATTCCGACCAACTCTAAGTTTTTGTGCTCATTCTTCAAGACGATTCGCATCGTATTTGGGTGATCAGTCACGGCATCTTCTTCATGAAAAACAAATGTCATCCCAGCTTTGTCAGCTAACTGAAAGGATTCCCGAATGCGTGGATCATACGTATCAAAGTCGAGAATTCCTCCGATAACTGCAACATCCGTTCCATGACCTTTATAGGTCTGAGCAAATGACCCGTATAAATGAATGTCTGCATGTGATGGATCTCCGCCAAATAATGTGCGGGCTACTCGTCCAATTCTTGCAGCCCCAGCTGTATGTGAACTGGATGGACCAATCATTACTGGACCAATAATATCAAAAACTGTCCGATACTTCATGTGCTCCTCCTTATTTATCTACTTTAGTAAAAAAAGACCGACCTTAATGGAAGCGTCAGCCTTTTTCACAAAATTTATTTAGTCGTTGCTTTTGTACACGAAATGGAAACAGTTCCTGGTCCAACATGTGCACCGATTACAGCTCCAATGGTTGTCATTACAACTGATTCTACCTGACATTCTTGCTTCACACGTTGGACGAGCTCATTAGCTAACTCTTCGTTTAATGCGTGTGAAGCGCCAATATGAATGGGTGAATCACCATATTGTTCCTTGATGATCTCTACAATTCGAGAGATGGCCTTTTTTGGCCCCCGCGCCTTATCTAGTGGGTAGACTTCGCCTTCTTCAGATAGTGAAAGAATAGGTTTTACCTTTAATAAAGATCCTAATATAGCAGAAGCTTTGCCTATTCTACCGTTTTTCTGTAAGAAGTGAAGTGTATCTACTAGAAAATAAACATTTGTGTCCTTTGTCAGTTCGTCCAATCTTGCTTCAAGATCTGCTACAGGTTTATTTTCATACGCAAGTTCAGCCATCTCTGCGACCATAATACCTATAGCATAGGATGCTTGACGAGAATCAACGACCCTTACGTCCACTTCATCTTCAAGACTTGCTTGAGCAATCGTAGCAGCTTGATACGTTCCACTAAGCTTTGAAGAAAGATGAATAGAGAAAATGACCTCGGCCCCTTCAGATTTCAAGGCACGATATACCTCTTCAAACTGGTGAGGAGTTGGCTGTGACGTTGTTGGAATAACATCTTCCTTTTCTATTTTTTCATAGAAAGCCTCTGGAGTTAACGTAACTCCGTCTTCATAGGATTCCGTTTCAGAGAAAACAACGCTTAATGGGATGACTTCAATGTTCCATTTTTCCACGATTTCTTTTGGAATATCCGCCGTACTATCCGTGACAATTCGTATTGTTGGCATCCGTCATACATCCCTCCTACTATTTTGTAGCTACTTGTTTATTCAACTGAAAATATATACGAATACAGTGGCTGTCCACCTTGATGGACATCTAATTCTACTTCCGTGAATTGTTTCTCAAGGTAGCGAACTAATTCCTCTGTTTCTTTTTCCGATACATCTTCCCCAGCTAGAACGGTAACCATTTCACTATCTTCATCAATCATATGAGAAAGTAGTTCTTTAGCTGCCTCAACTAGTTGATCATGAGTATTGACGATCTTCTTTTCAGAGATCCCAATGTAATCGTCTTTATTAATCTTCAAACCTTCAATCTGGGTATCTCTTACTGCATAAGTAATCTGACCAGATTTAACCGACTTCATCGCTTCATTCATATGAGAAGCATTTTTATCAATATCAATCGATGGATTAAATGCAAGAAGAGCCGAAAGTCCCTGAGGAACAGTTTTTGATGGAATGACTATCGCTTTTGCATCCACCACATCCGCTGCCTGCTCAGCAGCCATGATAATATTGCCGTTATTCGGCAGAATTAAAATATTCTTAGCATTGACCTTATTAATGGCACTAACGATGTCCTCCGTACTTGGGTTCATCGTTTGTCCCCCTTGAATCACTTCACCTGCACCTAAGCCTTTAAATAACTTAGAAACTCCTTCGCCCATCGAAACGGTTACAATTCCAAACTCACTTTTAGGCGTTTCTTCTTGAACAGTCTCTTTTTCACCGTAAACAGCTTGAGTCTCGTCAAGTAAATGAGTATGCTGTTCTCTCATGTTCTCAATCTTTATGTTAATAAAGTCTCCGTAGCGTTGAGCTTTGGCTAGCACCTCACCTGGATACTCGGCATGAATATGTACTTTAAGCAGATCTTCATCCGAAACAACCAATAGAGAATCACCAATCTCACTTAGTTCGTTACGAAAATCTTCTTCTACAAACGCTTCTTTTTCTAATCGTTTCTCATCAAAACGCACCATAACCTCTGTACAGTACCCAAACTCTATATCTTCAGTAGCCATATGAGCTTGTGCATGATGTTGATGATGTTCAATCTTTACAAGATCGGCCATATTAGGTGTAGTAGGTTGTTGATCCTTTAGCTTTTTCCCTTCAAGTACAGCTAAAAATCCTTCATAGATATAAAGTAAACCTTGACCACCAGAATCAACGACGCCCACTTCTTTTAAAACAGGAAGTAAATCTGGGGTACGCTTAAGTGAGGCTTTGGCTTCTTTAACCACGGCACTCATGACTTCAATAATGTCATCACTTTTTTTGGATGTCTTTACACCTTGTTTAGCTGCATCCTTAGCCACAGTTAAAATTGTACCTTCAACAGGCTTAATAACTGCTTTATAAGCCGTTTCTACACCTTTTTCAAAGGCTATAGCGAATTCTTGAGACGTTAACGTTTGTTTTCCTTCTACCGCCTTTGAAAACCCTCTAAACAACTGTGAGAGTATCACGCCTGAGTTCCCACGAGCACCCATTAGCAACCCTTTAGCAAAAGCCGATGCAATTTGCCCAGCATCCTTTACTTTCTGAGATTGCACTTCTTTTACACCGGATGTAATGGATAAATTCATATTGGTTCCTGTATCGCCATCTGGTACAGGAAACACGTTAAGTGAATCAACAATCTTTACGTGCCTGGATAAATTTTCTGCTCCCTCAATATACATTTGAGCGAGTTTATTTGCTTCTAGTCTCTTAACCGTCACTTCCATTTCCTCCTAACCACCCCTAAGTGTTTAACACTCGAACACCTTGCACAAAAATGTTGACTGATTCAACATCTAAACCAAGCATCTGTTCTAATTGATATTTCACTTTTGTTTGCACATTATGTGCCACTTCTGAAATCTTTGTTCCATAGCTTACAATGATATACATGTCAATATGGATGTCCTCTTCAACTTCTCGAATCACCACACCTCGGCGGAAATTCTCCTTACCAAGCAAGTCAGACAGACCATCTTTTATTTGCTTTTGTGAAGCCATTCCTACAATGCCGTAGCAATCTACCGCTGCGCCACCAGCTACGGTTGCCACAACGTCTCTTGAAACATCTACCATTCCAAGCTGTGTTTTCATTTCAATAGACATACGTATCCTCCTTTAAGAATTGCACATTAGCTTCATTTTACTATACATTAAGTGAATATGAAAGAAACAATAGGGTGTCAAGGTAACAACCTTGATAAACTTCTTGCATTCTATTGCTTTCTTTTTATGCCTATGCTAAGATATTCAGGTATGAATTGGACTCATCATTTGGTTGAATGAATAAGGAGGTGCAAGTCATGGCCCGTGTTTGTTATATTACAGGCAAAAAAGCTCGTACTGGTAATAAGCGATCTCACGCTTTAAACAAAACTAAACGCCGTTGGGGAGTTAACGTACAAAAGGTACGTATTCTTGTTGACGGTAAGCCGAAACGTGTTTACGTTTCAGCTCGTGCATTAAAGTCAGGAAAAGTTCAACGCGTTTAATGAATCGCAGCAAAAAAAGCACCGTTCACTCGGTGCTTTTTTGCTAGGCTTTTTTAAACGAACTAAGAACGGCCCGCACAAATCCACCGATAAATTTGGGCAGCTTGATGGTATAAAACTTCATGGCTCCTCCTCCTTAGCGAAAATCGCCGAAAACCAGCTAATCATTCACAACTTCGACTTTGAGCTGACAAGCCTTCTCCAATTGCTTACTCTTCTCTACTCTATCGCTTGCAGGTGCAAACTATTCCTACTTTCCTAAAACAGATGAAAAAAAGCGTAAGAAGTCAATCAGAACAGCCAAGCTGTCCTTTACCATCATGCTATGCCCAAACAATGAAAAACAGAACTACAACTCTTCTTCATGTTAACGAGAACGTAAACTCTCGATTGCTTCAGAACGATCGCTTTTACCAAACACCGCTGACCCTGCCACAAGCACTGTTGCTCCTGCTTCCACACAAGCCTTAGCCGTTTCTGGATTTACGCCTCCGTCCACTTCAATTTCATATGTATATTGATTCTTTTCCTTGTATGCCTTAAGTTCCTTAATATTGTTTAAAACACTCGGAATAAACTGTTGTCCTCCAAACCCAGGATTAACAGACATTTGCAACACAAGATCGACTTCTTGCAAAATCGGTAGGACATGTTGGACGGGTGTTGCCGGATTTAAGACCACACCAGTCCTCACGCCATGTTCCTTGATTAACTGGATGGTTCGATGCAGATGTGTACATGCCTCTACATGAACTGAAATGATATCAGCTCCCGCTTTAGCAAAATCAGCAATATACTGATCCGGGTTAGAAAGCATTAAATGAACATCTAAGGGTAGCTTTGTAATTGGTCGAATGGCTTCAACAATCATGGGTCCAATCGTTAAGTTAGGTACAAAGTGTCCGTCCATGGCATCGATATGAACGTAATCCGCTCCAGCTGAATCAATGTCACGAATTTCTTCTCCTAATCGTGCGAAATCAGCTGAAAGAATAGATGGCGCTATCTTAATCATTAGTTAGTATCTCCTTTTTCTTTGGTTAATTTCCTCTAGAAACGTAAGATAATGCTCATAACGATAGGGTTGGATCATACCTTCATGTAATGCATCCTTAATGGCACACTTAGGCTCAGATGTATGCAAACAACCTCTAAACTTACATTCTGGCATCCTTGACGCCATCTCTGGGAAATAAAGCGCCAAATCCTCTGCCTCAATGTCTGTAAATTCAACAGAGCTGAAACCAGGGGTATCTGCAACAAGTCCCGTCCCGATGGAGAGAAGCTCAACATGACGGGTAGTATGCTTTCCTCTACCCAAATGAGTTGAAATCTGATCTGTTTCAATCTCTAGATTTGGTTTTAATGCATTTAATAATGAGGATTTGCCCACACCTGATTGTCCCGCTACGACGGAGATACGATCATTAAGATCTGGCATAAGCCATTCAAGCCCTTTCTCCCCTTCGTTTGTGGTGAGACGAACGCGATAGCCTATTTCCTCATAGTGCCTCACGTACGATTGAATCTTCGCTTCCTGTGTTTCATTTAGAAGATCTATTTTACTAATCACAATAACCGGCTCAATTTGAGCGGCTTCGATATGAACCAAAAACCGATCTAAAAGATGCGTACTGAAGTCTGGTTCCAATGCGGAGAAAACAAGTAACACCTGATCTACATTTGCGATGGGGGGGCGAATCAATTCATTTTTTCGTTCATGTAGCTCCATAATATATCCATCTGTTTTGTTTTCTGCCTCATACTCGACGTGATCACCCACAAGAGGTTTTCGCTTTTGTTTACGAAACAACCCTCTACCTCTGCATTGAATATACAGGTCTTGATCTTGAACATAATAAAATCCACTGAGTGATTTTACGATTAATCCATTTGGCATAAAAACCTTCTTTCATTCTAGTTATTTGGACCGAAAAACAAAGGGCGGGCAAATGCCCGGCCCCTTTTAATCATACGTTCGTTCTTCTGAATTTTTTACAAGTTCATCGTTAATATACAAATCAAATGAACCTGATTGACTTGTACTCACTCGAAGAGGAACAACATAGGTCTTAGACTCCGTTACTTCTTCTTCAATGAAGACCTCGTCTTCACCATCTGTTGTTACATCACGGAACACAATGCGTATATCAAATACTTCACCTGCATCCTGCTCTTCTTGTGAGACTTCGATTGCTTGACTGACTTCAATGATTCGGCTTGGTTCCTCATCATCTACCGGAGGATCCTCATCGACTGGATCCTCAACTGGATCTGGATCTGTCTCATCTTCTTCTGGCCCACGAGAGATAACAATTTCCACATCACTGCCTTGATCAAGCATCTCAAAAGGTTCAGGGCTTTGACTAATAACTCTACCTTCTGCAATAGAATCATCATACTCAAAACTAAAGCGTCCTCTTAAGCTATACTCATTAAAGTAAGCACGGGCTTCAGCCTCCGTATCCCCTTCTAAGTTTCTTAATCGGATTTGTGACTCCACCGCGTAGGTAAGATAAACAGTGGTTGTTGAAGGAACAATTGCTGATCCAGACTCCGGTGTCTGACTTAATACCGTGCCTTCCTGTTCCTCATTACTATCACGAGTCACTCGTTCAACATTCACATTCAACTGTTCCAGTAGCCGTTCCGCTTGCTCGATCGGAAAGCCTGTATAGTCTTGAAGTGTAATTTCTTCCTCTTCGCCACTCACTTGTAGCCTGATCGTTGAACCTTCCTTAACGGTAGACCCAGCACGTGGGTTTTGTGAAGCAACATGGCCTGGCTCAACGGAATCATCGTCCACCTCTTGAACATCTACTGTTAAATTAAGGCCTTCAAGCTCTTGCTGAGCATCTTCCAATGGTTCATCGATCACATCTGGAATTTGGACCTCAGCCACCCTAAAAACATTTGGTAACACAGCAAATGCAGTAGCACCTGCCACAAGTGTAAAAACGGCCACAATAATCAGGATAAATAGCCACTTTTTTCGTTTTTTCTTTTTTGGAGGCTTAGCCAACGGTTTCGCTTGTTCGGTTTCTTTTTCCTTCGTAACCGTTACAGGTTTTGTCGGTTCAGCCGCGATCGTTTTTTCCAAGTCGTCTGAGTCAGATAGATGACCGACAATAGGAATAGCTTTTGTTACTTCTTGACTATCATCCATTTTGTATTGATAAGGCGATTCATTATAACGATCTGGATCTAGTAATGTGTATGCATCTTCAGCCATTTCTTCAGCTGATTGATACCTTGCTGCTGGATCCTTCATCGTCGCTTTTTGAATCATGTTTTCTACGCTTTGAGGAATCGCTGCATTTATTTGTTTAATGGAAGGCATATCATTTTGCAGGTGTTTAATTGCAATGGAAACAGCCGTATCTCCAGAAAAAGGCAAGATTCCTGTTAACATCTCGTATAAAACAATACCTAATGAATAAATATCAGAACGGTATGTGATGTGACCTCCGCGTGCCTGTTCAGGTGAAAGGTAATGTACTGATCCCATAACAGAATTCGTATGTGTAATGGTAGCAGCAGACATAGCTCTGGCTATACCAAAGTCAGCCACTTTTGCGTCTCCATCTTCACTAATAAGTATATTATGTGGTTTAATATCACGATGAACAATTTGATTCGCATGGGCATGGGCCATAGCAGCAAGAATTTGTTTTAGATAATCTAAAGCAAGATCAACTTGAAGCGGACCATCACTCTGAATAACTTCCTTTAACGTTTGTCCCTTGACGTATTCCATCACTATATAGTAAAGATTAGCCTCTTCACCTACATCAAAGATATTGACAATATTCGGATGAGCTAAGCTAGTGGCGGATTGTGCTTCTCTACGGAATCGTTTAATGAACTGCTCATCATCTGAAAATTGTGGTTGCAAAACTTTTACCGCAACATGCCTGTCCAAAATGACATCAAGCGCCAAATAGACATTGGCCATTCCGCCGCCGCCAATACTTTCTAAAATTACATAGCGATCACTTATTCTTTGTCCTATCATACAGATCACCCAACCCTATCAGCAGCTGTTGGAAATCGAATCAGCGCAATCGAAATATTATCTTCGCCTCCGCGTTCATTGGCTTGCTGTATAAATGTTTCTGATACAGCTTCAGCAGAACGATCGGACGAAAGTAACACGCCCATTTCAGATACAGAAAGTTTATCAGATAAACCATCAGAACAAAGAAGCAAATCACGTGTTTCTTCAATAGGTAAAATCATGACATCCATCTTGATGGAAAGCTCTGTGCCTAGCGCACGTAACAAAACATTTTTTCGTGGATGGTTCTCTGCTTCTTCCGCAGAGATCTGTCCGGTTCTTCGTAATTCTTCAACTAATGAATGATCTGCTGTTTTTTGAGAAAACCCTTCATCCGTGCGGATATATGCGCGGCTATCTCCAATATGACCGATTGCAACGTACTCATCTGTACAAATGGCAGCTACCAACGTAGTCCCCATTCCCTTACAATCCTCGTGATTATTCGCATATTCATAAACGGATTCATTAATCTCAGTGAATTGCTGCTTAAGCCAAACTTCTGCTTCTTTAGCTGAAAGTGGCTGTTTAAGACCTTCCCAAGCTTCTTTTAAAAGCTTTGAGGTCATTGCACTTGCGACATCTCCTGCACGATGTCCACCCATGCCATCTGCGACATACGCTAATAATCCAGCATCGGTGACATACGTACCACCCGAATCTTCATTATGTGTTCTTACTTGGCCTACATCTGATAAAAAAACGTAATCTAGAAGGGTTGTCATTCATCCACCTCTTTTCTTATTCCTCTTCTACTTTCAAAGAGTCTTATGATTGTTTTTTAAGAGCTGCAATAAAAAAACCATCTGAATGATAGTCTTGCGGTAGAACAGTTAACATGCCTTGATCAAATCTTTGAGGTAAGACTTGGATAGGCAAGCGATTTTTCAGATCTGAATCTAGTGAAAAATCGGGATGATTCTTGAGAAACGCCTTGATGGTCTCTTCATTTTCAGCTTTGTCCACTGTACATGTACTATATACTAATAGACCGCCATTTTTAACTCGTGTACTAGCAGCTGATAAAATATCTGCTTGAATCCGAGCAATTTGTGTGACATCTTGTTCTGTTTTTGACCACTTAATATCTGGCTTTCTCTTTAATACTCCAAACCCTGTGCAAGGAGCATCTACAAGCACACGATCGTATTCATCCGCATGATCCACTAGCTTCCTAGCGTCAAGTGCTTCTGCTTTAATCGATGACAGGCCTAGTCTTTTAGCTTGAGCTTGAATCAGCTTTATCTTTTGTGGGTGGAGATCTAGTGCAAGAACTTGTCCCTCATTGTTCATACGTTCTGCCAAATGAGTTGTTTTTCCCCCAGGAGCGGCACAAGTATCAAGAACATTCATACCAGGTTCGGGAGAAAGGGCAGAAGCAACCATCATGGAGCTTTCATCTTGAGCCGTAATAAGTCCTTGCATATAAGCGTCGGACTCAAAGACCGCTCCTTTCTCGATAATCACGCCCACTTCCGTAAATTCGGCAGCCACCGCCTCAATTCCTTCACTGGTCAATTGATGGATGACTTCATCTCTTGTTGTTCTTGTAAGATTTACCCTCATCGTGACTGGAGCCGGAAGTAGATTTTCATCACACATTGCCTCTGTTTCTTCTTGACCATATTGGTCAATCCATCGCTTAAGTAACCAAACAGGATGACTCGACTTAATCGACAAACGTTCAACCGGGTCTTTGATCAAATCAAACGAAGGTCGTTGCGCACGTTGAAAAGCACGTAGCACACCGTTTACCATGCCGCTGATTCCTTTGTGACCATTTTTCTTGGCAATGGTCACCGCCTCATGAACGACCGCACGTTCTGGCACTCGATCCAGATAGACCATCTGATAGATGGACAAACGAAGCAGAACCAGGACCCATGTATCTAGCTTTTTTAAGTCTTGTTTAATAAATGGTTTTAGATAATAATCTAATGTCAATTTTCTTTGAATCGTCCCATAGACAATTTCTGTTAGCAAGGCTGAATCACGTCGATCAAGCCCGGCATTTTTTCGTGTTTCATTTAGAAGCAGATGACTATACGCTTGGTTTTTCTCAATTTTCACCAAGACATCGAGGGCTGCTTCACGAACTGTTTTACTCATTGTATTCTCCTAACCTCATTCCAATAGACAATCTTGATCCCACACCTCGATTAAATGAGGCCGCATCCATACGCTTTTTTCCAGCAGGTTGCAGTTCAATGACCTTAATATTCTCGCCATCACCTGTGCTTACAACCATACCTTCGTCCGTTAGCTCGATGATTTCTCCCGGTTTGCCTTGCTCAGATGAACGTTCGACTAATTCTGCTTTCCAAATCTTAAGGTTTTGGCCTTCAAGTGTTGTATAAGCGACTGGCCATGGGCAAAGTCCACGAATCTGGTTAAATAGATCACGCCCACCTTTGTTCCAGTCCAGTTTCTCCATCTCTCGCGAAATATTTCGCGCAAAGGTCGCTTTTGAATCATCTTGTTTGATCGGCGTCACTGTTCCATCAATCAAGCTGGCAATTGTTTCTGTTAACAAAGGAGCACCAATCTGACTTAACTTATCATGTAAGCTAGCAACGTCATCAGTATCCTCAATGGACACTCGTTTCTGACTAAGAATATCTCCAGCATCAAGCTTCTCCGCCATATACATGATTGTAATTCCTGTTTCCGATTCACCATCAATAATTGCTTGATGAATAGGTGCGCCTCCCCGATATTTCGGCAATAAAGAAGCATGTACATTTAGACATTTGTACTGAGGTATTTCAAGCAGTTCTTTAGGCAAAATTTGACCAAAAGCTGCTGTTACAATTAAATCCGGTTTAAGCTCAGCCACTGTTTCCCACTCTAAACGAATTTTTTCCGGTTGAATAACTGGCAATCCGAGTCGTTCTGCTTCTACTTTAACCGGAGGGGGTGTTAATTTCTTTTTTCGTCCTACTGGTCGGTCAGGTTGAGTGACAACAGCCTTAACCGGGTATGTTGAATGCAGCTCCTGTAACACAGGCACAGCAAAATCTGGTGTTCCCATAAATATAATGTTCATCATCACACTGCCTTTCGCCTCACATAAAAAAGTAAGGGTGCATATCTAGACTTATTTGAAGTTTACCTTGTGTGGTATCACGCAAGTAATGCTGCAGTATTTGCTGCAATGCCTCCGTTAGCCTAGGTTCATTTTTGTATTTTATCATGCATTGATAGCGATATCTATCTTTTATACGGGCAATCGGAGAGACGACCGGACCGAGTATAACCGTCTCACTGCCAAGCGTACTCTTTAAGTAATCCGAGATCTTTTGTGCCTTCTGAATAACATTTGGTAGGTCAGGGTCAGAAATGGTGACAAGCGCCATATAACGATAAGGTGGATACTCCGCCGCCTTACGCTGTCTCATCTCCATTTGATAAAAAGTATCATAATCATGGCTTTTAACGAGTTCAATACTATAGTGCTCAGGTGTGTAGGATTGCAAAAGGACTTCACCTGGTCGTTGGTGCCTGCCCGCTCTTCCACTTACCTGTTCAAGCACCTGAAACGTTCGCTCTGCAGATCGGAAGTCAGGAATATGGAGCATCGTATCTGCAGCAAGGACTCCCACTAGCGTGATATTAGGGAAATCCAACCCTTTTGCAATCATCTGCGTACCAAGCAGGATGTCTGCGTCACCATTTCCAAACGCATCAAGTAATCGCTGATGTGACCCTTTTGTTCGTGTGGTATCCACATCCATTCGGATGACCCTGGCTTCTGGTAGAACACGCGTTAATTCTTCTTCTACTTTTTGAGTACCCGATCCAAAAAATCGGATATGTTCACTTGTACATTCTGGACATTCCACCGGCATCGTTTCTTCATGACCACAGTAATGACATTTAAGAGAGTGATTGCTACGATGATAAGTCAAGGAAATATCACAATGTTCACATTGTGGCACATACCCGCAATCTCTACACATTACAAACGTCGAATATCCACGTCGATTTAGAAACAGTACACTTTGCTCGCCAAGCTCAAGTCTTCGTTTCAATGCTTCCATTAATGAGACAGAAAACATCGAACGATTACCTGCTCGAAGCTCCTCTCGCATATCAACAATATCAACGGTTGGCATCGGTCGATTATTGACACGATGCTTTAGCGAAAGCAGTGTGTATACTCCTTTTTGGGCTCGTGCAAAGGTTTCAAGAGATGGTGTAGCACTCCCCAAGATTACAGGACATTGATGGTGAACACTTCGTTTAATCGCTACTTCTTTTGTGTGATATCGCGGCATATCTTCCTGTTTATAGCTTGTCTCATGTTCTTCATCCATAATAATTAATCCGAGATTCGAAAATGGAGCAAATACCGCAGAGCGTGCCCCAACCACAACTTTCACTTCGCTACGGTGGATTCGT
This sequence comes from Alkalicoccobacillus murimartini, assembly GCF_030813245.1. Taxonomy (GTDB): domain Bacteria; phylum Bacillota; class Bacilli; order Bacillales; family Bacillaceae_D; genus Alkalicoccobacillus; species Alkalicoccobacillus murimartini. Next base: position 1,114,061 of record NZ_JAUSUA010000001.1, read on the forward strand.
CTCCATTCATCATACTTCTCTCCAACTGAAAGACCTGAATGCATGACCGCTACTTCTTCACCGAAGCGAGACTTAAATCGAGAAACGATTTGAGGTGTTAATGAAATTTCTGGAACGAGCATAATTGCCTCTTTGCCTTGCTTCATTACTTCGTCAATTGCTTGAAGATAGATTTCTGTCTTCCCACTACCTGTTACCCCGTGTAACAAAAATGTCTCACTTCTCTTATCCACGATTGCCTTTTTCAGAGGTATAAAAGCCTGTTGTTGCTCATCTGTAAATGGAAGAGGAGGGGATGGTTTATATCGAACTCCTTGTAAAGGGTCGCGATAAGTCTCTTGATCCCACTCTAAAACGAGCTTTTTTTCAATTAATGACTTTAACACTGCACGGGTTGATTGTGTCGCAGTCAACACCTCTTGCGAACGTATCGGTTCAGCCTTTTGTTCGATGAAATGTATGATCTCTAGTTGTTTATGTGCTGAGGATTTAATTGAGGTTAGGTCCGCCTCTTTGTTTACCTTCACCCATTTCTCCATCTTTTTCTTCGCTTTTTCCTTTACCACATAATGCACGACTAACTGTCCTGCATCTAATGCTTTTCGCACAAGTCCAAGCTGTGATCCTAAGTGGTCAACCGCATCTTTCCAAAGGACCTTTTTATTCTGTTGAAAAAGAGGTTGAAGCGGCATTTCTAATTCACGATGAGCGACCAAAAGATGTAGTTCTTTCATGACAGACGTTTTTAAGGCGGCCGGTAACATTACCTGAAACGCACTAATTTGAAAACAAATAGTGGTATGTGCTAACCATCGTCCTAGCTGTAAGAGTTCACTTGTTAGCACTGGGACAGGGTCTAGGACTTCTTGCACAGACTTTAACTTTGGAACATCACTTGTAGCCGTGACCTCAATGACAAAGCCCTGGATCTGCCTTGGACCAAACGGAACAATAATACGCATCCCTGGTTGAATGATCTGCTCTAGATGAGCCGGAATCAAATAATCAAACAGACGGTCCGTTTGGGCAGCAGGCACATCTACAATCGTGCGAGCGATCATTTACTCTCATACTCCTTTTTAAATGCCTCGATCGAATCGAGAATATGAGTTGCCGCCTGGTTTTTGCTCGTCAGCGGAAAACGTTGTTCTCCACCCTTACGATCATAAATTGAAATGATGTTTGTATCCCCATCAAACCCGGCGCCTTTTGCTGATATATCATTTGCTACAATCAAATCTAGCTGTTTTTTTGCGAGCTTGCCTTTGGCATAGTCTTCAACATTCTCTGACTCTGCCGCAAAGCCAATAAGAAGCTGATCAGTCGTTTTCTGCGAACCTAATTCCATTAGAATATCCTTTGTTGCTTCAAGCTCAACTGACCATTGGTCCTGTTTCTTTTTATGTTTTTGAGCGTATGTATAAGCCGGTCGATAATCAGCAACCGCAGCGGATTTAATTGTAATATCACTCATAGCGAATTGATTGATGACTTCGTTGTACATTTCCTCTGCAGTTGTGACTTGTTTCAATGTCACACCGGCCGGAGGGTCAAGGTTAGTAGGACCCGTTACGAGAGTCACTTTTGCCCCTTTTTCAACAGCCGCTTGGGCAAGAGCATAGCCCATTTTTCCTGAAGAATAATTGGAAAAATATCTAACAGGATCAATGGCTTCACGAGTGGGACCTGCTGTAATTAACACCTTCTTATCCATCCAGAAAGGGTCTTTTTCTGTAAAGTGAGCCTGCAATACATTCACGATATCTTTCGGTTCGGCCATTCGTCCTTTTCCAATCCAACCACAAGCCAAATAACCCGCTTCCGCATCAAGTAGCTGATAGCCAAAAGTATCAAGCTTTTGAATATTTTCTTGAACAGCAGGGTGGTTGTACATATTAATATTCATGGCTGGAGCGATGTAAACTGGCGCTAAGGTCGCAAGTAACGTGGTTGTAACCATATCGTCTGCCAACCCATTAGCAAGCTTACCAATCACATTTGCCGTAGCTGGAGCAACAATACAGAGGTCTGCCCAATCCGCAATGTCGATATGCGCAATCTTTTCCGGATTTGGTTCCGTGAATGTATCCACATAGACAGGATTTCTTGATAAAGCCTGAAATGTAAGTGGCTGCATAAATTCCTGCGCAGACTTTGTCATCATCACCTTAACCTCTGCTCCTGCCTGTACCAATTTACTCGTTAGATCACAGGCTTTGTAGGAGGCAATGCCACCTGTTACGCCAAGTAAGATTTTTTTACCTTTTAGCATACTCCTCGCCTCTTTCATAAAAAAATTAATCTCTATCCATCATATAAGAAAACAACCTATTTCCGCAAAAATAGGTTGTTAGGTGTTCTATTCAACAGTATCTTCAGGCTGTAGTCGTTCGAATGTCAAATGGTCCTCAACGATTTCTTCAAGAGCCATTCCTACGGCTTTGAACGATTTTGGCTTTTTAACCAATGGACCTCGACGAGCATCTTCGCGAATTTCTCTAGCACGTCTTGATGATACCGTTACTAATGTATACTTTGAATCTAATTTCTCCATAAGAGAATCAATTGAAGGATATAACATAAACTATTCAACCTCCACAAGTTGTTTGTATTTTTCAATCAGACGTACTCTTTTGCAATGCTCTGCCGTTACAATCGATTTGATCCTGTTCACGGCAAACTCAACTGCATCGTTTTCTACTACGTAATCGTACATTTTCATTAAATCAATTTCTTCTTTAGCGACCGTCATTCGCTCATCAATCACTTCAGCCGTCTCTGTCCCACGTCCAACAATACGGTTACGTAATTCAGCAAGACTAGGTGGCATTAAGAAGATAAAGACACCTTCTGGAAACCGTTCACGAACTTTCATTGCTCCTTGAACTTCAATCTCCAAAATAATATCTTGTCCTTGATCCAGTGTTTCGCGAACATAATCTACAGGGGTTCCGTAGAAGTTCCCAACGTACTCTGCCCACTCTAACAACTTGTTATCGGCAATCATCGTTTGGAACTGCTCGTGGCTCTTGAAGAAGTAATTCACTCCATCTATTTCACCAGCTCTTGGCTTCCGAGTTGTAGCCGAGACTGAATATTGGATGTCCGTTTCCTCGCTACGCAAGGCTGCACAAACCGTTCCTTTTCCTACTCCCGCTGGGCCAGACAACACGATAAGCAGGCCTTTTTCTTTTTTCATGTTAACCGTACCTCCATCTTTAACTCTTTTCTTACGAGTCGTCGGAATTGTCTTCTTTGACAGTGAGTCGCTGAGCCACTGTCTCTGGTTGAACAGCACTTAAGATCACATGGTCGCTATCTGCCACGATCACAGCTCTTGTTCTGCGTCCATAAGTAGCATCAATCAACATGTTCCGATCACGCGCATCTTGAATGATACGTTTAATAGGTGCTGATTCAGGGCTAACGATGGAGATAATCCGGTTCGCCGAAACAATGTTGCCAAAACCTATATTAATCAAGCGTATACTCATATTGGCATCCCCCTGTCTAATTGAGCCATCTCTCTTCGCTTGCTCTTATCTAGTTATTATACCAAATAATTCCTACTATTATACGAATCACATACTATACATACGATAACGTGTTATTTGTAATGGTTTATGTAAGGAGATCGCATCCCTTCTATTCTAACGGACTTTGGCATGAACAACAAGTAGTCATCTCATTTTCCCTTCTCTTTTAAAATGAAAAACTCCATGCCATAGAGTACTAGCATGGAGTAACATGATTTATTTTTTTCTTTTTACTAATTGAAAGCCACCTAACACGACAGTAGGTATCGCAGCTAAGCTAAGAACGAGTAGCCACTCCCTGAAGGATACAGGTACGGTATGGAACACCGGCTGTAGGGCCGGAATATATAAAACAGCTAGCATTAATAATGTAGAAATGATCACAGCAGCAACTAGATACAAATTCTCGAATGGATTCCGGTGATAAACCGAGTATTCACTTCGACAATCAAAAACATGTATGAGCTGTGCCATAACTAACGTTAAAAAGGCGATCGTTTGGGCTCTTACTAAATCACCATCATGTTCTTGATACACAAGCCAAAACGCAGCTAACGTCACTGCTCCAATCATAAAACCACGACTGATAATTTTCCACGTCAATCCCCGAGCAAATACACCTTCATTTGGACTACGTGGTTTACGCTTCATAACGTCGCCTTCAGCTTGATCCATGCCGAGAGCCATTGCCGGTAAACCATCCGTTACTAGGTTTACCCAAAGAATTTGAATTGCTGCAAGAGGTAAAGGTAAGCCTAAAATCATCGCAAAAAGCATAACTAGGATTTCACCGACATTAGAAGCCAACATATAGCGGATGAATTTGCGAATATTTTCATAGATATTTCGACCTTCTTTTATCGCTTCTTTAATTGTAGCAAAATTATCATCACTTAAAATAAGAGAAGATGCTTCCTTAGCCACATCTGTTCCTGTCATACCCATGGCAATACCAATGTTCGAGGCTTTAATCGCCGGTGCATCATTTACTCCATCACCTGTCATCGCCACGATATGGCCATTTGCCTGCAAGGCCTGTACGATACGCAGCTTATGTTTCGGAGACACTCTAGCGAATACATACATCTGGTCAATACCTTCAGCTAATTCTTCATCTGAAAGCTTTGAAAGCATTTGACCATCTACTACTTTTCCTCCTGAAGGCAAAATATCTAATTGTGTGGCAATAGCCTCAGCTGTAATTTTGTGGTCTCCTGTAATCATAATTGTTCGAATACCGGCTTCACGGCACTCCGCAATCGAGTCTTTCACTTCTGGTCTAGGTGGATCAATCATCGCTTGGATACCAATTAACGTAAGATCTTTCTCCGCTTCTTCTGCCGATTGTATCGATTCAGAATGAGCAAGAACTCGAAAGGCAATCGCGATTGTTCGTAATGCCTGACCGGCCATTGAAGCAACTGCTTCATCAAGCTCGGCTTTTCCTTTTGCGCTCATGCGTTCACTTCGATTTTGTCTAAGCATCAAGCTTGTTCTTGATGCAATAACATCTGGAGCCCCTTTTGTAATGAGAATTCGTTGTCCTGATCGATCTTTGACAACCACACTCATCATTTTTCTCGTTGAATCAAAAGGAAATTCTTGCACAACTTGATATTGTTTCGAGAGTCCCTCTTTACTATATCCAGCCTTAAGTGCAGCTACAACGAGTGCCCCTTCAGTCGGGTCTCCATCTAAAACAAATCTCGATTTTGAACGACCAAATCGTTTATCATCCTTGCGCTCAGTAATGACCGCGTGACTACAAAGTAAACCGAAGCTTAACAGTTGAGCTAAATCTCGATTTTGATCAGGCTTAACAACTTGACCGTTTCCTTCAAATTGTCCATTGGGCTCATACCCTGTACCCGAAACGTCCCAATACCTACCACCACTCCAAAGCTTAGTGACGGTCATTTTGTTTTGAGTTAATGTACCTGTTTTGTCAGAACATACAACGGATGCACAGCCAAGCGTTTCAACCGCTGGTAATTTACGTACAATCCCCTTACGTTTGATCATGCGTTGTACGCCTAGTGCCAATGCCACTGTCACAATCGCAGGAAGTCCCTCAGGTATAGCTGCTACAGCTAATGAAACCCCACTTAAAAACATCGTGTTTAATTCATGACCTTGAAGCAATCCAATGACTACAACCAAAGCCGTTAACAGCAAAGCCACTGCAATGAGCATTTTCCCTAATTGCTCCAACTTCATTTGAAGTGGTGTCACTAAAGTCTCCGTTGTCTGAAGCAAGTGCGCAATTTTACCCATTTCAGTATTCATACCCGTACCAATGACAACACCTTGGCCATTTCCTTGTGTAATCATCGTACCCATAAAGAGCATGTTTTCTTGGTCACCAATTTCTAGTTCTTCCGCTTCTAATCGCTGAGATTTTTTATGAACGGGCACTGATTCTCCAGTGAGAGATGCCTCGTCCACACGAAGCTCATTGGTTACGATCAGTCTAATATCAGCACCAATTCTGTCGCCACTCTCAAGCCTTACCAAATCGCCTGGCACAACTTCAGCTGACGGAATTTTCACCCATTCTCCATCACGTTTTACCATCATTTGCGGAGCAGAAAGCTCTTTAAGCGCATCTAATGATTTCTCCGCTTTTCGCTCTTGCACGTAACCAAGTACTCCATTTAATAGCACAATAAACATAATTGTGATCGCATCAATTACTTCACCAATTAACCCAGATATTAAGGTAGCAGCTAATAAAACAAGGACCATAAAATCTTTAAACTGACCAATAAAAACGAGGAAAGCAGGAGTCTTTTTCCCTTCCTCCAACTTATTAGGTCCAAATTGATTCAATCTTTTTTTAGCTTCCTTGTGACTTAACCCCACTTCCGGATCTGATCCGGACTTTCGTACAACTTCCTCTACCTCATCACGATACCAACTCATCTAGACACCCCACCTACAGCCTCAGCTTAATTTGGCCAAGCCAGTCTCTTATACAAGCCATCTTATTCAGTCACTAGCCAAAACATGCTATACTCGTGGAAGTGAGTTTTTTTAAGAGGTGATGAGAGTGTCCTTTGATGGAGTTATGACACGCGCAGTTATTCATGAATGTGCAGAGCAATTGGCCAATGGCCGTATATCTAAGATTTATCAACCGTATAAGACAGAGCTTATTTTTACGATTCGGGCGAATGGACAGAATCATTCCTTGCTTCTTTCTGCAAACGCAAATTTTGCAAGAGCCCATCTAACAGCTGAAAAATATGATAACCCTTCTGTGCCTCCAATGTTTTGTATGCTTCTTCGTAAACATTTAGAGGGTGGGATTATTCGTTCCATTAAACAAGATCAATTGGATCGCATCATCCATCTAGATATCACAAACAAGGATGAGCTTGGTGATGAAAAAGAACGTCGTTTAATCATTGAAATTATGGGCCGCCATAGCAATATTATGCTCATTGATCCGGAAACACAGGTCATCATTGATAGTATTAAACATGTTCGATTGGATCAGAGTAGCTACCGAACAGTAGGTCCGGGACAAGTATACAAAAGACCTCCCGAACAGCTAAAAATGGATTTAACTGCAGCAACCGAAGATGATGTGCTAAAACGTATAGATTTTAATGCTGGCAAACTAGCCGGACAACTTGTTGATCAATTTGCCGGGTTATCTCCATTACTATCTAATGAAATAGTTTTCCAGGCTGGCATGGCTAATCGAGAAACGTTACCTAAAGCCTTTATGAGTGTGCTTGCACCTATCCTACGTCACGACTATCAACCTGAAATGGTGATTACGGATAAAAAAGAGTATTTCTCTAGTATTCCACTTACCCACGTAGAGGGAAAACGGTTGAGCTTCCCAAGTATCAGTGCATTACTGGACCGCTATTTCTACGGAAAGGCTGAACGAGACCGCGTTAGGCAACAAGCGTTTGATTTAGAGCGTTTTCTTCGAAATGAATGGCAAAAAAATAAGCGTAAGCTAAAAAAATTGCGCAAAACTCTAACGGATGCTGATCAAGCAGCCGTTTATCAAAAGTCCGGAGAATTGCTAACGGCTAATCTTTATCAGATTAAAAAAGGTGATTCAAGCGTTGATGTGATTGACTATTATGCTGAGGATGGCCAGACCATGACGATTGAGCTTGATCCGCGTAAAAGTCCTTCAGACAACGCACAGGCCTACTTTAAACGTTATAACAAAGCGAAAAAATCAATTTTAGCTGTACAACAACAGCTAACGTTAACTGAAAAAGAAATGGACTATCTTGATGGATTATTGCAACAAATGGATAGTGCATCTCCGAGGGATTTACAAGAAATTCGTGAGGAATTAATGGAGGAAGGCTACATTAAGAGAAAACAATCCAAGAAACCTCATAAGAAGAAAAAAGAGGTTAAACCTCAACTTGAACGTTATGTATCAACAACTGGACTTGAATTTTTAGTAGGTAAAAACAACACGCAAAATGAGTACTTAACAAACCGTATGGCACGCCAAGACGAAATCTGGTTTCATACAAAGGATATCCCTGGTTCTCATGTGGTGATTCGCTCCACTGAACCAGATGAACAAACGATTAAAGAGGCAGCAACGGTTGCCGCATTTTTTAGCAAAGCCCGACTATCTTCCTCTGTACCTGTTGACTACACACGTATTCGACATGTCAAAAAACCTAATGGGGCAAAACCAGGTTATGTCACATATGACAGCCAAACAACGGTGTTTGTCACACCAGACGAAGATCAAGTGATGAGCCTGCGAGCAAAGTAATTCAGAGGCTTAGCACTTAATATGATGTAAACAAAAAACAACGGACGATCCCATGTAGGATCGTCCGTTTTACGTTCGTAAAAATGTATTTTCATTCGAACCTACCAATAAACAAGCGGATGAAAATGGAGGACCGACACCTGTGGGATAAAAAGGAGGCCACTGAAAAAGTCAGTTAGCAATAAGCTCATGGGCACCGCTCCAGGAGAAACCTTCGCTTTCCACGGGAACGGCCTCAGCCCTTGAAGTGGAAGGGCACCCCTTCAATGTCTTCAGACTCGTTCTGTCCCGTAGGAGTCTTCGGTTTCTCCTTCCGCTACTGTCCGATCAAACAATGACGAACCGATTGTTCCTTCTTAGAAATAGTCGTCGTTTTGGTCTGCCTAGATCTTTTTATCCCTGACTTTTCTTCCGTTTTATATTTATAAGAGAACTCCTCACTAAATATTGATTCCTTTTCAGTTGCCTCGATAAAAAAGCATATTGAAATGAACGGTCTTTACTGGAATTCAATGTCTTCCCGCGGATGCGTGCCCCATTTTCGTGAGCGATAGCGAAGAACCTTATATGGTTAACTTCTGAATCCTATATAAAAGAGGCGAACAATGATGTGTCATTGTTCGCCTCTTTTTGCGATTAAAAGAAATCTTTTCCAGCATCGTTATTTGTTCTATGTCTAACATATATGACTATTTCGCCATTAAATCTGTTTACTCAGTCATCCACTCTTCAGATTGAGGGTTTTTTCTCCATTGTGATAACATCGTTTGCTCTCGTTCGCTTATTAGTTCTGTATCCTTTGCTACTTGGATAAGCGTTGTGTAGTCGGTTAACACTTGTGCTTCTATGTTATATTCGTTCAAATTGTCTAGAGCTTTTTGTAGTTCATATGTAAAAATAGCTGCTACACCAAGAACCACTCCATCATCCTCTCGAATCGCGTCTACTGCAGATAACGAGCTACCTCCTGTTGAAATCAGGTCTTCAATGACTACTACTTTTTGTCCTGCTTCTAATTTACCTTCAATTCGTTTTTGCTTACCATGGCCTTTGGCGCTTCCGCGAACATAAATCATAGGCAGATCAAGAAGATCACTAACCCATGCTGCGTGAGGAATACCAGCTGTAGCCGTCCCTGCAATCACATCCACATCTGGGTAATGAGTCTTAATTAAGTCCGCAAGTCCCTTTGCAATCTCTTGGCGCACAGCTGGAAACGATAACGTAAGGCGGTTATCACAATAAATAGGAGATTTCATACCGGAGCTCCATGTAAACGGCTCGCTTGGTTTTAAACTAACCGCTCCAATAGATAGTAATTTCTCAGCAACCGTTGTTTTTGTTGTCATGCATATCTCTCCCATTCTTGTTTCATCTTTTGATAGGCTGTTAGCGGGTCATTTGCTTGAGTAATACTACGCCCTACTACAATGCCCCAGCTCCCATTTTGTCTAGCTTGTGCTGGTGTGACGATTCGATGTTGGTCACCTTTGTCGTCTTCTGGCATACGTATGCCTGGAGTGACGGTTAAAAAGTCAGTCCCACACACTTCATGAACCTTTTGCACTTCAAGAGCCGAACAGACAATGCCATCTAAGCCTGATTGTGCTGTCATTTGTGCATAGTGAGCCACTACCTCATCCATAGGCTGTTGAATTAAAAGCTCATTTGAGAGCATCTGATCATCTGTGCTTGTCAGCTGTGTCACACCAATAAGCTTCGGACGATTTTGTCCACTTTTTGTTCCAGCTTCAAGACCTTCCCTAGCAGCAGACATCATTTTTTGCCCACCAGCTGCATGGACATTCACAAGATCAATTTCAAGATTAGCTAAGGCCTTCATCGCTTGATGTACCGTGTTTGGAATGTCATGTAGCTTAAGATCCAGAAAAATCCTATGACCTTTTTGCTTTAATTCTTCAATCACTGTCGCACCTTCACGGTAGAAACCTTCCATCCCTATTTTCAAATCCAGTGGTTCTTCACCAAAACCTTCAAGGAAATGTTGGCGTTTCACACGGCTATCAAAATCAAGTGCAATAATTAGCGGATGCTGCATGTTTCTCTCCAACTCCCTCCGATAAGTTCTTCTACTGAATCAACACCTAATTCATCAAGCATAGCTGGAAGCTTTTGAATTAACGTCGGACAGATGGTTGGATCAACAAAGTTTGCTGTACCTACAGCTACTGCACTCGCACCAGCAAGCATAAATTCAATAACGTCCTCGATGGTTTGAACACCACCCATACCAATAATCGGAATTTCGACTGCTTGACTCACTTGGTGAATCATTCGGATTGCTACTGGTTTAATAGCAGGACCTGATAACCCTCCGTATTGATTGGCTAAGATTGGTTTCCTTGTGCGAATATCAATACGGGACCCTAGTAATGTATTAATCATAGATAGACCATCAGCGCCTGCTGCTTCGACCGCTTTGGCCATAGTAACGATATCTGCAATATTTGGAGAAAGCTTTACATAAACAGGAACGGATGAAACACGTTTTACTTCACGTGTTAACTCAGCCGCCACTTCTGGAATCGTACCAAATGCAATTCCACCTTTTTTGACGTTTGGACAGGAGATATTTAATTCAAGCGCATGAACATTTTCGACTTTAGAAATGGCTTCAGCTACTTCAATATAATCTTCCATCTCAGAGCCTGCTACATTTGCCAGAATCGGTACATCATAGTTTGCTAAACGTGGTAGCTCATTTTGAATAACCGCTTGTAAGCCAGGATTTTGTAAGCCGATGGCGTTCAGCATACCTGATTTTGTTTCTGCTACTCGAGGTGTCGCATTGCCGAAGCGCGGTTCAGCTGTTGTTGCTTTAATCGCAATCGCACCAAGTTCACTTAAATCATAAAACTCAGCGTACTCTTTTCCAAATCCAAAGCAGCCTGAAGCAGGCATGATTGGATTTTTCATTGTAAGCCCTGGGATCTTCACTTGTAATCGACTCATAACACAACCTCCCCTACCGGAAAGACCGGTCCATCTGTGCACACTTTACGATACACTGTGCCCTCAGGATCTGACTCGACATGACAGACACAGGCAAAACATGCTCCGATGCCACATCCCATTCGCTCCTCGAGAGATAGAAACACTCGTTTCTCACGGTAACGCTCAGTAAGTGAAGCAAGCATTGGTGTTGGGCCACAAGAGTATAAAACATCGAAGGAGGCATGTTTTTCATCTATTGCATCTGTCACAAAACCTTTGGTTCCATATGACCCATCAACAGTCGCAACATACACAGGGCCAAGCTCAGCAAACTCCTCTTCATAGAAGACATCCTGTTTCGATTGAAAACCAAGGATGGTTGTCACATGTACATCTTTTTTAAGAAGTTCTTTTCCAAGGTAGTAGAGAGGTGGAACACCAATTCCTCCACCTACAAGCAAGACGGACTCTCCCGGCTTTGCTTCTTCAACCGGAAAACCATGGCCGAGTGGACCAAGGATATCCAACGTGGCTTCTGGCTTTTTGCCAGAGAGGCGAGTGGTTCCCTCGCCTTCCGCACGGTAAATCATTTTCATCTCGTTTTTATCTAAGTTCACATCGCATATACTTATAGGTCGTCTAAGCAGCAAGTCATCATATTGATCGATCTTTACATGTAAAAATTGACCAGGCTCCTGCATTTCTTGAACCAAATCACCAGAACATGTAATCTCGAAAATATTACGGGCGATCGGACGCTGTTGAATAATGTCGAGCGTTCCTCTTTTTTTCATACCAACGACCTCCCTTACCCTTTTGTCTGCATGGCTGGCATGCTCTCTGATGAAAATGTGATGGATTCAAGCACTCGCAATAATGCATCTGCTGTATCAATCGATGTTAAACAAACAATGCCATTTTCAACTGATTCTCGACGAATACGGAACCCATCTCTAGCGATTTGTTTGCCACGAGTGAGTGTATTAATAACAAACTGTGCTTGTCCTTGACGAATTGTATCCAGAAGATGCGGTTTTTCTTCACCAATCTTGTTAACAACCTGCACCGGAATCCCCGCTTCTTGAATCAGTTTAGCTGTACCTGAAGTTGCCTGTAAGCTATACCCAATTCTGTGGAAGCGATGAACCAAGCTCATAGCTTCTTCTTTGTCTTTATCAGCAATGGTAAACAAAACAGAACCATGGGTCGGAATCTTCATTCCAGAAGCAATTAATCCTTTATACAGTGCTTTCTCAAGCGTTGTATCTCGGCCCATCACTTCACCCGTTGATTTCATCTCTGGCCCTAACGTAATATCCACACGGCGTAGCTTAGCAAAGGAGAAGACGGGTACTTTCACAGAGACTTCTTTAGGCTCTGGCTGATAACCCGTTTGATACCCTAACTCTGGTAATGACTTTCCAAGCATAACCTTTGTTGCTAAGTTCGCCATCGATACACCGGTAATTTTACTCAAGAATGGTACGGTACGACTAGATCGCGGATTTACTTCTAGTACGTAGACGTCATCCTTATGCCATACAAATTGAATATTTAGTAGGCCGACAATCTTTAATCCTCTTGCAATAGCAATCGTACGATCAATCAAACGTTGCTTAAGTTCCTCTGGAACAGATTGAGTTGGATATACAGCAATGGAATCCCCTGAATGCACACCAGCTCGTTCAATATGTTCCATAATTCCTGGGATAAAGACATTTTCTCCATCTGAAATCGCATCTACTTCAAGCTCTTTACCTGTTAAGTAGCGGTCAATTAAGACTGGATGTTTTGGATTTACTTTGACAGCATTCGCCATATAGTTCAGCAACTCTGCTTCTTTGTAGACAATCTCCATCGCTCTTCCACCTAGTACATAAGACGGGCGGACTAGGACCGGATAACCAATGTCTGTAGCAATCACTACTGCTTCTTCTACACTTGTTGCCGTGCGACCTAGTGGTTGAGGAATCTCAAGCTTAAGTAACGCTTGCTCAAACTTATCGCGATTCTCGGCACGATCCATATTTTCTAAAGATGTTCCTATAATACGTACACCACGCGCTTCTAGCTCGTCCGCAAGGTTAATGGCTGTTTGTCCACCAAATTGTACGATGACACCTTCTGGTTGCTCTAGATCAATGACATGCATTACATCTTCAACCGTTAATGGTTCAAAGTATAATTTATCGGATGTACTAAAATCGGTAGAAACCGTCTCCGGGTTATTATTCATGATAATGGATTCGTATCCTGCTTCACGAATCGCCCAAACTGAATGAACCGTTGCATAATCAAATTCGATTCCCTGTCCAATACGGATTGGTCCAGATCCTAATACTAGAATGCTTTTTTGATCGGAGCGCTTTGATTCATTTTCTTCCTCATATGTTCCGTAAAAATAAGGAGTATTTGATTCAAATTCTGCTGCGCATGTATCAACCATTTTATAAACAGGTACAATGCCCTTTTCTTTGCGTGTTTGGTATAGCTCGGATTCCTCCATACCCCAAATGCGCGCAAGGTACGAATCAGCAAAGCCCATGCGTTTGGCTTTGTACAGAAGCTCATCATCATTTCGATTTTCGAGCAACTCATTCTCTAGTTGTACAATTCTTTGCAATTTCTGCAAGAAGAAGTAATCTATTTTTGTTGCATCATGTAGTTGCTCCAATTCAATTCCACGACGCAGCAACTCAGCTAATGCAAACATCCGTTGGTCATCTGGACGCGAGATTTTCTTTATTAAATCCTCGGTTGAAAGTGCTGGCATATCTGGATCAATCAAGTGATCATATCCAGCTTCAAGGGAACGAACTGCCTTCAGAATGGACTCTTCAAACGAACGACCTATCGCCATGACTTCACCAGTTGCTTTCATTTGTGTTCCAAGGCGACGATTAGCTGCTTCAAATTTATCAAAAGGCCAACGAGGAATTTTGGTTACCACATAGTCAAGCGCTGGTTCAAAGCTTGCATACGTTGTTCCAGTAATCGGATTTTTCAATTCATCTAAGCTATATCCGACGGCAATTTTTGCTGCCATCTTTGCGATTGGATATCCTGTTGCTTTTGAAGCCAGTGCTGAAGATCTACTGACACGTGGGTTTACTTCAATAATATAATAGTCATTGCTGTCCGCATCGAGTGCGAATTGAACATTACATCCGCCTTCAATCCCTAAAGCTCGAATAATAGAAAGGGATGAATTACGCAACATTTGGTAGTCGCGATCGGTTAATGTTTGGCTTGGGGCTGCCACAATCGAGTCACCCGTGTGCACGCCAACTGGGTCAAAGTTTTCCATATTACATACAACAATCGCTTGGTTTTTGCCATCTCGCATGACTTCATACTCAACTTCTTTAAAGCCAGCAATGCTTTTTTCCACCAAACATTGTGTCACAGGACTGTATTTTAACCCACTGGTTACAATCTCAATAAGCTCTTCTTCTGAATGAACAATTCCTCCACCTGTTCCACCCAAAGTATAAGCCGGGCGAACGATAACAGGGTATCCAATGACTTGTACAAACTGAAGCGCTTCTTCTAACGTATGAACGATCTCACTCTCAGGTACAGGCTCATTTAATTCGTACATTAAAGAACGGAATTGCTCACGATCCTCTGCCTGTTGAATGGCATCAAGCTTTGTACCAAGCAGTTCAATCTGATAAGTCTCCAGAATGCCTGACTGCTCAAGCTCCATCGCCATATTTAATCCTGTTTGTCCACCCAGTGTGGCTAAAATACCGTCCGGCTGCTCTTGACGAATGATTCGACTAACAAACTCAAGTGTGATCGGTTCAATATATACACGATCGGCCATCGTTGTATCAGTCATAATGGTTGCCGGATTTGAATTAATTAAGATGACTTCATAGCCTTCTTCTTTTAAGGCCTGACAAGCTTGCGTACCTGCATAATCAAACTCTGCTGCTTGACCAATAATAATCGGACCTGACCCAATCACCAAAATTTTATTTATATCTGTTCGTTTCCCCACGCTGATCATCCCCTTTTTTGACTAGGCTAGTACCTTCGTTGTCTGTTTTGTGTTCATTAACTCCATAAATTGGTCAAACAAATGATTGGCATCCTGCGGCCCTGGTGATGCTTCTGGATGGTATTGAACGCTAAATGCTGGATACTCCTTATGTGCTAACCCTTCAACGGTTTCATCATTTACAGCAATATGTGTCACTTTAAGATTGGTATCATCAAGAGAGTCTGCGTCCACTGTGTAGCCGTGGTTCTGAGCTGTAATATCAATCGCTCCAGTAGAAAGCTCTCTAATTGGGTGATTGGACCCACGATGACCAAATCGTAATTTACTTGTTGTGGCTCCTGAGGCTAATGCAAGAAGTTGGTGACCAAGGCAGATTCCGAATAACGGTACTTCACCTACCAACTCTTTGACAGTTTGAATGGTTTCTGGCACATCCTCTGGGTTTCCTGGTCCGTTGCTGACTAGAACACCGTCAGCACCTAGACGAATAATTTCATCTGCTGATGTATGATAAGGAACAACAACTACGTCACAGTTCCGCTCAATTAGTTCCAACAAAATTCCGTGTTTCATGCCACAATCAATTAATACGACTCTTTTTCCTTTTCCCGGTACATGGTAAGGATCTTTTGTCGACACTTGAGCCACTTGATCCTTGATCGCTGCACTTTCTCGAAGTTCTTTTGCTACCTGCTCAACATCAACATTCATGGAACAGATACGCCCTTTTAACGTACCGATTTCACGAATCATGCGAGTCAATTTTCGTGTATCAATACCAGATAATCCTGGAATTCCTTTTGCTTTTAAAAGGGTGTCAAGTGATTCCTCGTTGCGCCAATGACTTGGTTCTAGTTCTACTTCGCGAACAATAAGTCCGTGAATAGCAGGACTAATGGATTCGAAGTCGTCTCGATTAATCCCATAATTTCCGATTAACGGATACGTTAGCGTAACAATTTGTGCACAATAAGAAGGATCAGAAAGGATTTCCTGATAACCCGTCATCCCTGTATTAAAAACAACTTCACCACTCATTTCCTGATCCGCACCAAAACCTTCTCCTACAAATACTTCTCCATTTTCTAAAACAAGCTGTTTTTTCATAGTGAGCCGGTCTCCTTTTTCCATACTAGTTGTCCATCTACATACGTACGTACTGGCCATCCTGCACATTCCCACCCATCAAACGGCGTATTGATTCCTTTTGAAGCAAATGTATGCTTTTGGATTGGCTCTGTTTGATGAAGATCGACCACCGTAATATCTGCTTTCATTCCTGCTTCAAGCGTGCCAGCTTGGATACCAAATGTTTGAGCTGGTATGTGAGTTAACCAATCAACAAGTTGTTTTAACGTAATAATCTCTTTTTTAACGAGCTCAGTATAAAGCAGTGGAAAAGCTGTTTCTAATCCAACAATACCAAACGGCGCACGCTCCATTGGTGCATTCTTTTCCTCTTCAGTATGAGGTGCATGGTCTGTTGCAATAAAATCAATGGTCCCATCGAGCAGTCCTTCAATAAGTGCTTGTTGATCATCTTTTCCTCTTAAAGGAGGGTTCATTTTATAATTTGTGTCTAAACCTGGAATATCATCCTCACTCAATAATAAGTGATGTGGAGTAACTTCTGCAGTTACTCGAATACCCGCCCTTTTAGCATCTCTTACAACACGTACAGACTCTTTTGTGCTAATATGGCACACATGATAATGAGCTCCTGCGGCTTCCGCTAGTAACACGTCACGTGCGATATGTACCGATTCACACACAGCCGGGATACCGTTGATTCCTTGTTCCTTTGAGAAGTTGCCTTCATGAACGGCTCCACCTTGGATCAATGTGTTTTCTTCACAGTGTGCCACAATAGCCATGTCTACTGCTGCAGCACGTTTCATCGCTTCAAGCATCACGCCCGCTGATTGCACTCCTACACCATCATCTGTAAAAGCAAAGGCACCAGCATCCTTTAACCCTTGAAAATCAGTTAACTCTTGTCCAAGCTGCCTTGTTGTGATCGCTGCGTAGGGCAACACATGAACCGAACCAGTCTCTTTTGCTCGTTGCACAAGCCAACTCATTTGTTCAGGAGTGTCTGGCACAGGTCGTGTATTAGGCATCGCTGCAATGGTTGTAAATCCACCCTTAGCTGCTGCTTTTGTACCCGTTTCAATGGTTTCCTTCTGTTCACCACCTGGCTCTCTTAAATGAACATGAGCGTCCACAAGTCCAGGAAGAATAAGTTTTCCTTCTAGATCAACCGTTTCTGTCATTTCATGTGAGCCTGCTTCATATTGAATCTCACCATTTATTATGAAAAGATCCTGTTGTACTTGGTTCCCATCACTTGTTAGTACCTGTCCGTTTATTAACTTCGTTCCCATGCTAATTCCCCCTTAGATATGTGCAAGTGCTCTTTTTAATACAGCCATTCTAATAAACACACCATTTTTCATCTGTTTAAAAATTCTTGATCGTTCACATTCAACCAGCTCATCGGCAATTTCGACTCCTCGGTTCACCGGAGCCGGGTGAAGAATAATGCTATGTTTTCTCATTCTTTGTTCTCTATTTATCGTTAAACCAAACTGTTCATGATAATCCTCTTTAGAGAATGTTGCCTCGCCATCGTGACGTTCGTGTTGAATTCTTAACAGCATCATTACATCTGCTTTTTTCACTGCTTCATCCATCGTTACATACGTGTATTCATGATCAAACCCGTTCATCCATGAGCGTGGTCCGCTAATTGAGACATGAGCGCCTAACTTTGTAAGGATCTCAGCGTTCGACCTTGCCACACGGCTATGTCGTAGGTCGCCACAAATGACAACCTGTAATTGTTCGAAGTCACCAAACTCCTGTTGAATGGTAAGTAAATCAAGGAGTGATTGAGTCGGATGCTGCCCACATCCGTCACCTGCGTTGATAATCGGGATATTAATTTTCGGAAGTAGATCGACATAATACTGATCCTCAGGATGTCGGATAACAGCTACATCTGCGCCTATTGATTCAAGCGTTTTTATGGTGTCATAGAGCGACTCTCCTTTTTTCACACTTGAGGTTTCGCCATCGAATTGGAGCAGTTCCAAACCTAATTTCTTTTCAGCTACTTCAAAACTAAAACGAGTTCGAGTGCTCGGTTCAAAAAAAAGGTTTGCTGCAAACATTGGTTTATCAGGGGACCATGTTTTCCCATCTGCAAAGGCCTGCGCCTCATTTAACAATTCTTGAACCTCTGCGGTTGTTAAATCTGACATAGCCTGCAATCCTTTATTTCGTTTGATATCAATATTCATTAACATCTGAACTCCTCCTTTAATGCATCCCGATTTTATAAAAAAATGCCTGGAAAGTGACACTTTCCAGGCAGATAAAAACAGACAGGTGGTGCCTGTTTTTGATTATCCATACCTTAAAAGTCTCTCTGTACTTTTCTTAAAGATAGGTTCTTCTATAGATTATTTACTATTCTCAGCTGATAGATCTGTGGTCATCTCTGAGAACATATCGGATTGACCATAACTTTGCTCTTTGTTAGGAAGAACAAGATGAAGGAAAATACCTGCAATGGCCGCTACAGCCATTCCTGGAATTTGGACTGATTCATTCACTTGGATGAATGCTCCACCAATTCCTAAGACTAGAATAACGGATGATATGATTAGGTTACGTTTTTCTCCGATATTAATACCGTTGTCAATCAGCATACGTAGTCCTGATGAAGCGATAATTCCAAACAAGAGAATGGATACTCCACCCATCACAGGAGATGGAATAGATGAGATGAGTGCAGATATTTTTCCTACAAACGAGAATGTGATCGCAAGAACTGCTGCACCCCCGATAACAAACACACTAAACACTCGTGTAATTGTCATAACCCCAATATTCTCACCATAAGTGGTGTTTGGTGGTCCACCAAGAGCTGCTGCAATCACTGTTGCTACCCCGTCTCCCATAATCGAACGGTGTAAGCCTGGCTTTTTAATGAAATTACGTCCAGCTACCTTACTAATGACCATTTGCTGTCCAATATGCTCAGATAATGTTACAACCGCAACTGGCACCATGATGAAAGCAATACTCCAAGAGAAACTAGGTGAATACGTGACAAATGGAACCATTAATTCTGGAACCGAAAACCATGCGGCCGAGGCAATACCTGATGTATCAACTAAGCCTTGAAAGTAAGCAAATGTATATCCAACAATTAAGCCAAAGAGAATTGGCACAAGACCGAAGAATCCTTTGAAAAACATTGTGGCAACAATCGTAATGCCTAATGTGACTAATGCTGTCATAAGATAAGACACACTGTACTCAGAAGTAGCTGTATACATAGCTTGGTCAACTGCACTTCCAGCTAAGCTCAACCCGATAACCATAATGACGGGTCCAACTACAATTGGCGGTAGAATTTTCATCAACCAGCCCACTCCGACCGCTCTAATGATTAACGCAACAACCCCGTATACTAAACCGGCGAGAAATGCTCCAACCATGGCCCCTTCCATTCCATCAATCAGTTGTGCTGACTGAATCGGAATAATGAAGGCAAAGGACGAACCTAGATAAGCGGGAATCTGTCCTTTTGTCACTAGTAGATACGCTAATGTGCCAAGTCCACTTGTTAAGAGCGCTGTTGCTGGGCTTAAATCCACTAAGAATGGGACTAAAACTGTTGCCCCAAACATTGCGAATAAGTGCTGAAGACTGAATAGCAGCCATTTATCTGCTCTTGGTATTTCCTGAATGCCTACTTCTTTTCCATGTTCCAAAGTAATCTCTCCTACTCCTAATTCCTAACTAAAAACCCCATTGCGAGGCACTGGGGTTTAAGAAACAGACGTGTGCACACTAAACCATGCTTCGTCTTCTCTATCACCCTCTTGCCAGCCTCTCTGGACTGTTTTTAAAGAGGTGTTAATGTATACTTGTTTCTGAACGCTGTTCAATAATAACTTCATCTGCGCCATCTGATTCATCTAATCTAGCCGCGATGAGTTCAGTTTTTGAGGTTGGAACATTTTTGCCTACAAAATCAGGTCGTATCGGAAGCTCGCGATGTCCGCGATCCACTAACACGGCGAGTTGGATCTGTTCAGGGCGCCCTAAGTCAATTAAAGCATCCAGTGCAGCACGAACCGTACGTCCCGTGAACAACACATCATCGACTAAGATAACTTTTAGACCAGAAATATCTACTGGAATGTCCGTGCCTTGAAGCACCGGCTCATCCTCTTGATTTTGTGGACTTAAGTCATCACGATACAATGTGATATCCACTTCTCCAACAGGGATGTCCTCCCCTTCAATCTGTTCAATCCTTTCAGCAAGGCGGGTAGCTAGATGAATGCCGCGTGTTTTAATCCCAACTAGCACACAATGCTCGACGCCTTTATTTCGTTCAATGATTTCATGGGCAATACGTGTAATCGCACGACCAATTGCTGCCTCATCAAGGATAACTCGTGACATAGATTCATCTCCTTTTTTTCGATTAAAAAAGACCTCTTCCCGACACTGGGAAGAGGTCTAAATCGCACAGATACAGTTCACCCGCAGATGGACGAATATCTATACTTGCCGTTTCCTTCCCAGCCTCACAGGACTGATCTTAAAGGATCATTTGATTATTAATAGTATCGCAAAGTTGTCGACTATTGTCAACGACTATCTTGAAGCTTTTTCAACAGGATGCTCATATCCTCAGGCATTGGCGCTTCAAATAAAAGCTCCTCACCTGAACGAGGATGGGTAAAGCCAAGCATAGACGCATGTAATGCCTGTCCTTTTATATCTAATGTTTTCTTCGGTCCGTATTTAGGATCTCCGGCAACCGGATGCCCAATATATTTCATATGAACACGAATTTGATGCGTTCTACCCGTTTCTAACTGGCAGTTAATATAGGAATAATTAGCGAATGTTTCGATGACCGTAAAGTGAGTCACCGCGTCACGTCCATTCTGATCGGTCACAGCCATACTTTGACGGTCTCGCTTGTCGCGACCAATTGGTGCCTCAACTGTGCCATGCTCATGTGGGATGACCCCATGAACAATCGTCTGATACAAACGTTTAGTTGTTTTCGCTTTTAATTGACTGACAAGTGATTCATGTGCCAGGTCTGTTTTTGCGACCATGATAAGGCCTGACGTATCTTTATCAATACGATGCACTATACCTGGGCGAATGACACCATTAATGCCCGGCAGGTTTGGACAGTGATGAAGCAAAGCATTAACAAGCGTTCCATTTGGGTGTCCTGGCGCAGGATGAACCACCATGCCACGGACTTTATTAATGACAATCACATCATCATCTTCATAGACAACATCTAAAGGAATATCCTCTGCTACAGCTTCTAGTTCAACCGCTTCAGGTATCGTTAATATAATGTGATCTGCTTCTTCTACTTTATAATTACTTCGTACTGGTTCATTATTTAATTGAACATGTCCATCCTTAATCCACAATTGGATTTGACTTCTTGAGATATCCTCCATCAAATCAGTCAATAACTTATCAATACGTGTCTTTACTTGCTGTTCGTCTACTACAAATTCATACGTACTCATGCTGAGCGCTCCTTCTTTGCTTTCATTTCATCACGGATAAACTTCAGCAAAAGAAGACCTACCCCTACACATAATGCTGAATCAGCTACATTAAAAATAGCAAAATCATATCCAAAAATATAGGTATCCGCAAAGTCCACCACTTCACCTCTAAACACTCGGTCAATAAAGTTACCGATGGCTCCACCTAAAATCAAACCAAGCGGAATGCCTAAAGAAAGTTGTCCTTTTGCTTCTTTTTGAATATAATAAATCAGCCCTGCCACAACAACCACAGTTATAATGTAGAAAAACCACATCTGCCCTTGCAAAATACCAAAAGCAGCTCCCGCATTCCGATGTGACGTTATATACGCAACATCAGGAATTAACTCAATACTTTCTCCACGTTCCATGTTTACAACAACCAGCCATTTCGTTAGCTGATCTACAGCAATCATAAATAATGCAATTATATAAGGCAATTGTGTTCCTCCACTCATTCCAATCACGTGACGTGCTACGTTAGCATTGTAGCATAAAAAAAAGGCGATGTCCTCACTCCATCGCCATAATCCTTATTCATTCTCGTTCTCATCCCACTCATCCGTAAAATGATCATACGTATGATTCGGTTGAATCGTTATACTCTCTTGCCCTTGATAGCCATTCATATCCGTACTCAGAAAATTTTCATACGGTTCGACGGCTCCTACATTTTCACTTTCTTCTGAGACATTATCCTCATACGTCAGCTCCTGTTCATTAAAACGAGCCACAGATTGATACGCGTCCTCACCATCAAACTCCGTTTCTCGGTCATCACGATCATAGTTGTGAGCGCCAAAACCACCTAATACCTCTTCTTCAACCGGTCGATATTCAGGCATCTTCTCACTCTTATTTGTACTGGCTGTTCTCGCCAAAGGATTTGCTTCAAGGCGCTCTTGCGGAATCGCTTGCCCTGTCTCTTCACATCTTCCATACGTTCCATCATTTATTTTTTGGAGAGCATGCTGAACCTCATCATATTCATGCCTTAGCTGCGCATGAAGAGCCATATCTTTTTCCCGTTCATATAGATCAGTCGCTGAATCTGCAGGATGATTATCATATTGAGACAGTTCACCCGTTGAAGCTGAGAGTGATCCCATTTTTTCAGATTCAAGATGCTCATCTAATCGTTTTTTTAGCGCCTGCTCTTGATTCACAAGCTGAGCTTTTAATTTTGCGTAATCATTCATTGTAGGACTCCTTTATTAATATGGATTCCTCTTAGAATGACCCGAACGAGCCCAATTCATGAATAAGTGAGGGAAAGAAAAGATTGTTTTTTATTGGCTTTGCGGATATGCGTAGCTCTTCGCTGATATCTGTAACTCTTTACTGATTTCATGCTCTCTTTACTGATTTCTGCGCCTCTATACTGATATCTACACTTCTTTACCAATTCCCTACTCCTCTGTATCATCCTCCCCTACTTTCCCCATTCTCCCCATAACAAAAAACGGTCCTCAAGCCAAATGACTTCGAGGACCGTTTTTAATTAGTTTAGACACTTATTTTGCGTAGTACTTGCGAATAATCTCTGCATTGTGCGGAGTAAGATCCGGGTATTCAGGGTCTTTCCCTACATCAGGAGAAACAACCCATGAGCGGGCACAAATTTCACCTTCTGCTTTTTCAACAAGTACAGCTAGATTTTCAAAGCCAGTTGCTTCAGCTGGAGCTTCGTCACGTCCGCCAGCGATGGTCACTTTTGAAACAATAAATAATTTTTCCAATTGACCTGCTGATTCAAGGAGCTCGCGTGTTTCTCCACTCGCATAAAGAGTTAGGGCCGATGTTAAAGATTTACCAATCACCTTGGCATTACGCGCTTCTTCTAATGCTTTTAGAACATCATCGCGCAAGGACATGAATGTCGTCCACTTCTGAACAAGAGCCTCGCTCTGCTCAAAGGTTTGAGCATCCGGCATATCTGTTAACTGGACACTCTCCTCAGTAACACCTGGGATGTGCTCCCATACTTCATCTGCTGTATGAGCTAAGATTGGTGCAGATAGCTTCACAAGAGAAACAAGTACGTCATACATCACAGTTTGGAAAGCACGTCTCTCAGGATGATCCGCATGTTCGATATACAATGTGTCTTTAGAGATATCCATATAGAACGAGCTAAGTTCAACCGTACAGAAATTGTGAATCAAATTGTAGACCGTTGAAAATTGGTACTGGTCATAAGCTTTTTTCACATCTTCAATTAACGTATTCAACTTAACCACCATAAAACGGTGAACCTCGCCCATCTCTTCATAAGCTACACGATTTGTTGATGGATCAAAGTCATGCAAATTCCCTAACAAGAAACGGAACGTGTTACGGATTTTACGGTATACTTCTGACACTTGTTTCAAGATTTTATCTGACACGCGATGATCGGCTTGATAATCTACGGAAGATACCCATAAACGGAGGATATCGGCACCAAGTTGCTGCATCACTTTAATTGGTGCGATGACATTTCCAACCGACTTACTCATTTTACGGCCATCTCCATCCATTGTGAAACCGTGGCTTAACACACCTTTGTATGGTGCTTTTCCAGTAACAGCAACGGAGGTTGAAAGAGATGAATTAAACCAGCCTCTGTATTGATCAGAGCCTTCCATATACAAGTCTGCTGGACGCTGTAGGTCATCTCTAGCATGAAGAACAGCCTGATGAGATGATCCTGAGTCGAACCACACATCCATGATGTCTGTTTCTTTTGTAAATGTACCATTAGGACTGTGTTCAGACGTAAAACCTTCTGGAAGAAGATCTTTTGCGTCCCACTCAAACCAGATGTTTGATCCATGTTCAGCAAATAGACTAGAGATGTGTGCAATCGTTTCATCCGTTAAAATCACTTCTCCGTTTTCCCCATAAAGAACAGGAATTGGCACGCCCCATACACGTTGTCTAGAGATACACCAATCTCCACGATCACGGACCATATTGTGCAAACGATTCTCTCCCCATGCCGGAGTCCACGTTGTCTCTTTAATCGCTTGTAGTAAGTCTTCACGAATGCGGTCAATAGAAGCGAACCATTGCGCAGTAGCACGGAAAATTACAGGTTTTTTTGTTCTCCAATCGTGCGGATACGAGTGGGTAAAGAAACTTAACTTAAGAAGAGCTCCCACACTTTCTAGCTTTTCCGTAATTGGTTTATTTGCTGAATCATAGAAAATCCCTTCGAATCCAGGTGCTTCATCTGTCATGACCCCTTTATCATCTACAGGGCACAACACATCTAGACCATATTTTCTAGAAACAATAAAGTCATCTTCCCCGTGACCTGGTGCCGTATGAACACAGCCCGTTCCAGCATCAACAGTTACATGATCTCCACACATGACTAGGGATTCACGATCATAAAATGGGTGCTGTGCTGTTACATATTCAAGCTCTGAGCCCTTCAGTGTTTTCACAACAGAATGTGCGTCCCACCCTAACTCTTCGACAAGGCTATCTAATAATCCACTCGCTACAATGTAACGATCTGAACCGACTTCCACAACACTATATTCTAGGTCAGGATGAACACTAATACCTAGGTTGGCAGGAAGAGTCCAAGGTGTTGTTGTCCAAATAACAAATTTCTCATCACCATGTAATACTTCTTTACCATCCTTGACAGCAAACGCTACATACACTGACGCAGAGCGCTTATCGTGATACTCAATCTCCGCTTCAGCAAGTGCAGATTCTGATGTCGGCGACCAGTATACTGGTTTTTTGCCTTTATAGATCAAGCCTTTTTTGGCCATATCCCCAAACACTTTAATCTGTTCTGCTTCGTACTCTTTATCTAACGTAATGTATGGATTCCACCAATCACCACGCACACCTAGTCTCATAAATTGCTCTCTCTGGTTAGCCACTTGTTCTCTAGCATATTTCTCACAAAGCGCACGGAATTCAGCCGTAGTCATTTCTTTGCGTTTAATCTTCTTGTTTTTAGTTAACGCCGTCTCAATTGGAAGACCATGCGTATCCCAACCTGGTACGTAAGGGGCTTGGAAACCATTCATTGATTTGTAGCGGACAATAAAATCTTTAATAATTTTATTCAACGCGTGTCCGATGTGAATGTCACCATTGGCATATGGAGGTCCATCATGTAAAACAAAAAGTGGTTTGCCTTCTCCACGTTTTTGTACCTTTTCATAAATGTTCATGTCATCCCAAATTTGTTGTTGTTTCGGCTCCCTATTCGGCAGACCTCCACGCATTGGAAATTCTGTTTTAGGCATAAGTAAAGTATCTTTGTAATCCATCATTATTCCTCCTTGTTCTTCTCAAAAAAACAGAAAAAACCTCTCATCCCAGAAAGGGACGAGAGGTTCTCCCGTGGTACCACCCTAATTTAAAGACTTGTATCGTCTTTACTTTAGCATTCGTAACGTGAATGACTCGTTGTAGCCTACTGCCGATCATTCGGGTTCAGTACAAAACAAATAGGTGATTCATACATAAACGTCATATCGGGCTCTCACCATCCCCGATTCGCTTAAGATGAGCTTGATTATGTATCGGTCCTATTCCTAGTCTTAGCATCATATAGTTTTAGTATGAATAGTATATGCGAAGCTTTTTGTAAACGCAAGTGCACGCTTATAATTAGGCTTTTTCTTCAAAAACCGACTGATCTTCAGCTTGTTCCTCGTCAAAAGTATCCCAATCATCTGTTTGAAGCATTTCAAGCTGAGCTTCAATTAACATCTTAAAGCGCATCTTATAGACAGAGGCCTGTTTCTTAAGCTCTTCCATCTCCATCATAACCTTACGAGACTTAGTTAAAGCATCATTCACAATACGGTTCGCATTCTTTTCTGCTTCTTTCACAATTAATTGCGATTCCTTCTGTGCATTACGGCGAAGTTCCTCTGCAGCTTCTTGTGCAACAAGAATAGACTTGTTTAGCGTTTCCTCGATGTTGTTAAAATGATCTAACTTCTCTTCCAATTTGGTAACCTGCTCAAAGAGGTCTTTCTTTTCTCTTAGCACGGACTCATAATCCTTAATTACCTGGTCAAGAAATTCGTTTACTTCATCCTCATCGTAGCCGCGAAAGGCACGAGTAAATTCTTTGTTATGGATGTCTAATGGGGTTAAAGGCATTAATGCCACCTCCGTCAATTTGCGTTTTGTTTTGGCAGATCATGCCTACCTGTTAAGAATGTTATGAACTTTATAGATATACCTCTTACATTCTACCTTATGTAATGCAAGCCTGTCAGCCTTTTTTCGCCCAACGAGCACGAATTTTTTCTTTTTTTGTCGTTCCTTCGATCATAAGCAGTCTACTGCGTCCCCATCCCCGAACCGAAAGATGGTCGCCTTCTCGCACTACAAAGGCTGATTGCTCCGTTTGACGCCAATTCACTTTGACCAATCCTCGTTCGACAGCATCCGCTGCTTTTGAACGTGACACGCGATATATTTGTGCTAACACAGTGTCAAGTCGAAGTGAACTAATGGTACCAGCTGCTTCTATCCATTTTTCTTCTGGTAAATGAAAATGATCTAACGAACGTTCCTGAAAATCAATCGTTGCGCGGCCAGCTGATAAGACATTCATCCGAACGTAGTCAGCGGACTCTGAAGCAACTATTAGCTGAATTCGACCATCGTCAACCGTCATATCCCCAAACTTTTCACGGCGTAATCCTGAACCCATCAGAGCTCCTAATACATCACGATGAGAGAGTTGAATAAACTTTACAGGGTATGATGCCTCAAGCAACGTCAAAGGCCATTCGTCCGGATCTAATACCAAATAGGAAGGATGAATATAGGCTCTTGAGCGCTCTGTACCAGTAGCACCACCCCACATCTTGACCAGTACATCATCCTGTTGTCCGATTAACGATTGAACAATGTCTTGCTGACGAGGATCAAGGAAGTCAGTCATCTTATCCTGATGCCTGAGCTCCGCATTCTCCTTCCAGGTTAATACCTGATCAATAAATGGTCGTTCCTCTGGTCGAAAATGATCGTATAAGGTCATAGTAGATAAGTAACGAATAGAAACCTTAACCCATTCGTTGCCATGTTCAATACTAAAAGAGAAACGATAGGTGACAAGTCAATCATACCAAGTCTCGGTACAAATTGACGGAACATGTCAATGTATGGCTCTACCAGTCTGCCAATCATTTGCCCAATAGATGATTCCCTAGCATTCGGAAACCAAGACATTAAAACCCATGCTAATATAAGAAAAGAATATAACCTTGCCGCTTGAAGAATCAAATATAATAAAACTTCCATACCCTTCTACTTCCCCCGTTTCTAATACCTATCAAATTCATTAGAGATCATCTCTGTGATATTACCAGAGATTTCTACATTATCCGGTGTACACAAAAAGATGTTTGTCCCTAGCTTGTGAATATCCCCACTAATAGCATAAACCGTACCACTTAAGAAGTGCACCATATGCCTTGCCTGTTCATCAGGTAGACGCTGCATGTTAATAATCACGGCTTTACGATTTTTTAAGTGATCAGCTATTTGCTGAGCTTCGTCATCTGATCTGGGCTCCATTAAGACCATCTTAGATGATTTTTGTGCACTTTGTAAGCTGACAACATTAGCTTGTGATGAAACGGACTGCTGTGTATCTTTAGGTTGTGTATGTTGAACATGCGACTGATTACGCGCTTTGCGAGTTGGCTTTTCACCCTCAGTATTGTCATCTACAACTCTTTCATACTCTTCTACATGCTCGTCCATCGCAAAATAGTCTCTAAATTTAGATTTAAAGCTCATGGTTTTCTCCCTCCTACCATATTAGTCTGCCTTTGTTTCGTTCCCAACTAAAGCTGTACCTATTCGAATGAATGTCGCTCCTTCTTCCACAGCCACACGATAGTCGTTGGACATGCCCATAGAAAGCTCTGAACATGGAGCATAGGGTAGTTGAAGTGCTGCCACTTCATCTCTTAATTCTCTTAATGCTTTGAATATCGGTCTCGTCTTCTCAGCATCCTCCGTGAATGGAGCCATTGTCATTAATCCCACAATGGTAATCGAAGGATATGCTTCTAGTTTTTCAACAAAAGAGATCACTTCTTCTGGATTTAGCCCTGACTTTGACGTCTCACCAGACACATTCACTTGAACAAAGCATTGGACCTTTTGAGAATCACCACTTTGCTTCTGAAACTCTTTAGCTAGTGACAAGCGGTCCAATGAATGAAAGTAATCAAATTCATTAATAACTTGCTTCACCTTTCTTGATTGAAGTGAACCAATAAAATGCCAATACCCTTGATTTCCAATTGCTTTTTTCTTTTCTAGACCTGATTCAGCGCGATTTTCACCAATATGTGTGACACCAGCTTCTAACGCTTTGCGAGTTGTTTCCTCACTGACATATTTCGTTACAGCAATTACGTTAACATCTTTGGTCTGACGATTCGATTTCACACAGGCTTCTTGGATCTGTGATTGAATCGATTGAAATTGTTCTTCAACTGACAAAGTTCTACACCTCTACTTAACGTTGTCCAATTACACTCATCATTCTTCCTGTGGTACCATGGTCTCCTCTATGGGAAAACATTCGTTCATCTGAGAACGTACAAATAGATGAAAGATAAATGTTCGATTCATGTATACCCGCTTGTAACAGCAGACTTTTGTTTAATTGTTTTAAGTCAAGAAGAAATCGTCCATTCTCTTTTTGAATATATGGTTTCTTCATCTCTACAGAAAGACAGTGATCAACTGCTTTAATGACCACATCGTTAACTTCATACGCTTCCCCACTTATAGATGGGCCAATTAGTACATGAATGTCTTTTGCCTCAATACCCTCTTCAGATTGCCAACGTGAAATCATACGAGGACCAATTTGACCAACAGTGCCTTTCCAACCGGCATGAGCAAGACCAATGGTTTGGTAGGATGGTGCAATAAAAAACAAAGGCACGCAATCAGCATAAAGGCTTGTTAGCAAAATTCCCGTATCGCGTGTATATAATCCATCTGTTCCAGCAATGGCGGATTGCAAACTCTCCGTTCCTAAGCCTGCATCTTGTTTACTTACTTTCACAATTTTCGTTTCATGGACCTGTTCTCCTACTATCCAAGTGGACAATGGATACCCAAGTTCTTCTGCTAATTTGTGACGGTTATTCACTACATCCCTATCCGAATCAGCAACATGTAAACCTAAATTAAATGATGAAAAAGGAGACTGACTTACTCCTCCATGTCGAGTGGTAAAACCTGCCGTTAATCCAGGGTATTGATCTGTTAATACTCCCGCTTCTAAAAATGAAGAGGAAACAGGTCGTAAGGTCTGACCTTCATTCGAATGCATATGTGAACATCCCTTCAAAAAAATCACTAGCATACTGATTCCATGCGTCTAGTGTACCACATGTGGCCATGTCAATAAACGACTTTATTCCTGCTTAGTCGTTCGTAGAGACGGCTTCTGTACAAAGTTTGCCTGTGTAGGGTTCGCTCGAAATGGCTGTGTCATTTTTACCAAAATAACATCAGAACCAATTTTGATAATATTTGTCCATGGAATGACCACCTCTTCATCCTTGCCAAACAAACTCATGACTTTTCCTGTACTGCTAATGATAATTGATTCAATTTGCCCACTATCTAAGTTAAGATCGAGATCCGTTAAATGCCCAAGCCTTTTGCCTGTTTCTAAATTCACTATATCCTTTGCCTGAAGGTCTGAAATCTTCATCATCGTTATCACTCCTTACCTCATGTATATGACGGGCTTTCTGTGAACATGAAAAAAAGACCTAACTCTTGGTCAGTAAATGACCGGAGTATAGATCTTTTTTGTTAAATTAGCTCTGTACGTACTTATTCATCTGATTAATCGCCGCTTTTTCAAGTCTAGACACCTGCGCTTGAGAAATACCGATTTCATCCGCCACTTCCATCTGTGTTTTGCCTTGGAAGAAACGCATATTCAAAATGAGCTTTTCGCGGTCATTCAATCGGATCATTGCTTCTTTTAGCGCAATATCTTCCACCCACTTAACGTCTTTGTTCCGTTCATCACTAATCTGATCCATAACAAAGATTGGGTCTCCCCCATCATTATATATAGGCTCAAATAATGATACAGGGTCCTGAATAGCATCTAATGCAAAGACAACATCTTCTTTCGGTACCTCTAGCACACGAGCAATTTCTTGAACAGTAGGTTCTTTTTCTCTTCTTTTTTCCGCCATTAAATGATCACGAACTTGTAAAGCCTTATATGCAATATCACGTAAAGAACGAGAAACTCGTATTGGATTATTGTCTCTTAAATATCGGCGAATTTCTCCGATAATCATGGGAACTGCATAGGTAGAGAACTTCACATTTTGACCTAGATCAAAGTTATCAATAGACTTCATCAATCCAATACAGCCAACTTGAAATAAATCATCCACAAATTCACCACGATTGTTAAATCGTTGTATCACACTTAGAACTAACCTTAGGTTCCCATTCACCAGCTCTTCACGCGCTGGTAGATAGCCATCTTGAAGCTGCCGGAACAGCTCACGCATTTCCGTGTTTTTAAGTACCGGTAAGGTAGATGTATCTACACCGCAAATTTCAACTTTATGTCGTGTCAATTTCTTACCCTCCTGTAATTTGGGAGATGATGTCTAGTAAAGTATCTCCTTGGAAGGGAAAAATATGCACATGACAATGGGTATAAATACGTCCAAAACGATCCACGCTTACTCTCTCTAGTTCAAATTTTTTCAGACAATCTTTAGACCATTTTATTAAATTCTTTTTGGAGTCTTTTTATGATTCGTTTCTCTAATCGTGAAATATAGGATTGTGAAATCCCAAGCATATCTGCTACTTCTTTTTGCGTCTTTTCTTCAAAGCCAGCTAAACCAAAGCGTAGCTCCATAATTTGCTTTTCACGGGCATTTAGAGTGTGAAGTGCTTTTTTGAGAAGCTTCCGATCAACTTTTTCTTCTATACCTTTCGTAATAATATCCTCTTCTGTTCCCAGTACATC
This sequence comes from Alkalicoccobacillus murimartini, assembly GCF_030813245.1. Taxonomy (GTDB): domain Bacteria; phylum Bacillota; class Bacilli; order Bacillales; family Bacillaceae_D; genus Alkalicoccobacillus; species Alkalicoccobacillus murimartini. Next base: position 1,145,955 of record NZ_JAUSUA010000001.1, read on the forward strand.
AGATAATAGTAGTTCATTTCCATCCCAATCGATATTTAACGGCTCATCAAATGAAACCTCTGAACGTGTTTTGTTATTTCTACGCAAGTACATTAGAATCTCATTTTCAATGCAACGAGATGCATACGTTGCTAGCTTGATCTTTTTCTCCGGATTAAATGTGTTCACTGCTTTTATTAATCCGATCGTACCAATACTAATTAAATCTTCAATATTGATGCCTGTATTTTCAAATTTCCTCGCAATATATACGACTAAACGCAGGTTTCTCTCAATAAGGATAGAACGTACAGCTTGATCACCACTGGGAAGCTTCAACAGTAGATCCGCCTCTTCTTCTTTGGATAGCGGTGGAGGTAAGGCTTCGCTTCCACCTATGTAATAGATTTCATCTGCCTTCATGCCCAATCGATGTAAGACACGGTACCAAACTAGCGTCATTTTTAATTTAATCATTGTTACCTCCTCATGAGCTTTTATTTAGGCATTAGGCTAACTGTTCTTCAGGGATTCCTAGCACTTGCTTTGGATGGAGAATCGCTTTGTATAACCCATCTGGTGAAAATTCCATTTGCTGCACACCCACTAACACATGAGTCGATCGATATACTTGATCTTGAAAACGAACTTTGACTTCGTCTGGTTTAATCGCAGCTAAAAAAGGTTGGGACTGTCCAACTGCTCGAAATGGAATGATGCGCAAGCGATCACTAAGCCATTGAGTGTTTGATGATGAATCGTCCATGTTTAGATGAAGCATAGCCTTCACTACGTCTTGTCCAAAAGCTTCTTCTAATAGATTCGCCTCTATAATCATTACTGGTACGCGGGTGATCGGATCTCTAAGTTGATTCCCACTATCAATCAAGCCATCCATTTTAAAACAATGTTCACCAATAGAAATCTCAACTTTAGCTAACTGCTGAAAATTAACAGCTTTTGTCTCAATTGTGTCAAAACGATGTTTGGAAAAATACCATACAAGCGGAAACCCCAGTACAACTAATAGCCAACTTACTGGACTACCAATTGATGTTTCTGTCCGCAACCCACTAGAAAATAGATCTAGTTCCGTCTGCCAAAAGAAATGAAGAGCAAACAATGCTCCACCCGTCATAAAGGTCACAAAATAAAACATTGCTAAGCCCTGCACATAATACGTCCATCTTTTGTAGCCAAAGGCAATGAGAATAATAAAGGCAGAATAAATCAATTTCGTTACAGGATGATAAAACCAGCTAGCAACAGGAGTAAACATCAGAAACACAATCATTGAAGCAAATAGTGCTGCCAATCCAAATCGTACTTTCGTATGACGACGTTTTAAAACCAATGCCGTTAACAAGAGTAAAAGATAATCAATCAGATAGTTCAGCACCCAAATGAGATCCAAATATATTGTCATCGGATCAAACCCCTTCTGAATGACTCCCAGTATATCCTCTCTGGCTAATGAAAGTCTGTCAGTTCATGACGAGAAAATTCCTCTTATTTTAGGAAGTTTTATAAGATTGTGTCACGCGGAAAATGATGTGGGGAATAACGAGGTAGACGCACAAAAAAACCGCCCTATTGGACGGTTTTACTCATTTGATTAATTTGAGCGATTGCGACGGTTACGAAGAAAAGTTGGGATATCCAACGTTTCTGACTGCTCAGTAGCAGGTGGTTCCTGCTGCTGTGGACGCTGCTGTCTTGGCTCTCTTTGTTGAGAAGGCTCTTCTTTTTGAGTTAAGCCTTTGTTTGGACGTGGCGCAGTTGGTTTAGACTCATTTTCATTGTCCTCAAAACCAGTTGCAATAATAGTAATAACAATCTCATCTTTAAGATTCTCATTTATGACAGAACCAAAGATCATATTTACTTCCGCATCAGATGCGGCAGATACGATTTCAGCTGCCTCATGAACTTCATACAGACTTAAATTGTTTCCACCTGTAATATTCATTAATACTCCTTGAGCTCCATCAACAGATGTTTCAAGAAGTGGAGATGAAATAGCTTTTTTAGCCGCTTCAGTTGCACGGTTCTCTCCCGTTGCAATTCCAATTCCCATTAAAGCAGATCCTTTGTCACTCATGATCGTTTTCACATCAGCAAAATCTAAGTTAATAAGACCTGGTGTTGCAATAAGATCAGAGATACCTTGTACACCTTGACGAAGGACGTTATCCGCTTCACGGAAAGCTTCAAGCATTGGAGTATTTTTATCAACCATTTCAAGTAAACGATCATTTGGAATGACAATAAGCGTATCTACTTTTTCTTTTAGTGCTGCAATTCCATTAGCAGCCTGATTTTGACGTTTACGACCTTCAAAAGTAAATGGACGCGTAACAACACCAACAGTCAGAGCACCAATTTCCTTCGCTACTTCTGCTATAACGGGAGCGGCACCAGTTCCAGTTCCGCCACCCATACCAGCTGTAATAAACACCATGTCTGCACCTTGAAGAACTTCTTCAATTTGCTCACGGCTTTCTTCCGCTGCTTTTTTCCCGATGTCTGGATTTGCTCCAGCTCCTAGACCACGTGTTAACTTACCACCAAGCTGATACTTTGATTCTGCTTTTGACAAGTGTAGAGCCTGTGCATCTGTGTTAACTGCAATAAATTCAACACCTTGTAATCCATTCTCAATCATACGGTTAACGGCATTACTTCCGCCCCCGCCAACGCCAATAACTTTAATCTGTGCTAGTTGTTCCATATCCGTTTCAAATTCCAACATGTTTAAATCCCCCTAATCGCCTGTGTGCCTGTTCGTTATTGTTATTCAAAAAACGACTTAAATAAATTTTTCATTTTTGATTTTTTGTTTTGGTTTTTTTCATCCTGCACTTCATCTGCTGATTCATATGCTGGTTGAGCACGACTTTGCCTTGAAGCTTCCTCTTGTTCAGTTACAGATGCCGCAATTTCACGACCTTGTAGCTTCACATTTCTGCTCGCAAATTGAATGAGACCAACACTTGTTGTAAAGCGAGGTTCTCTGACTCCGATATAATCCGGAATCGCAATTCGAACGTTGCCTCTCAGCAAGTCTTTTGCTAATTCTAACACACCTGGCAACATCACAGTACCACCAGTTAAGACAAAACCACCAGGGAAATCACGGAAACCAAGACGAACCAGTTCTTTGAACAATAATTCAAAGATCTCTTCCATACGTGGTTCTATGATTTGTGCTAGTTCGTACTGAGACATCGTTTGCTTCTCGTTTGAACCAATCGTCGAAAAACTAAATTGTTCCTCTTCGCTTGCCTCGTCCACAAAAGCAGTACCATGTTTTTTCTTAATACGCTCTGCATCTTCTGTTGATACTCTTAAGCCAACCGCAATATCATTTGTGATATGGTCTCCACCAATTGGCAAGACTGAAACGGCTTGAAGCGCTCCTTGCTCAAATACTGAAACAGTGGAAGAGCCACCACCAATATCAATGATACAAACACCTAAACTTTTCTCATCTTTTGAGACTGCAATTGAACCTGACGCTAAGGATTGCAAGCAAATATCAGCAATATCAAGTCCTGCGCGTTCGACACAACGCAATAAATTATGTAATACGGTTTTTGAACCTGTAATGATTGTCCCTTCCATTTCAAGACGGACACCAATCATTCCGCGGGGGTCTGTGATTTCATCCAATCCATCAACAATAAATTGTTTTGGAATCACATCGATTATTTCTCTCTCTGGAGGAATCGAGACGACCTGAGCCGCATCAATGACTCTTCCAATATCCTCAGTTCCAATCTCTCTATCGGGACTAGAAACTGCCACAACGCCATGACAAGGCTGTAGTTGTACATGATTTCCATTTATCCCTACAACAACTTGCTTAATAGATAAGCCAACCATTCGTTCAGCTTGCTCCACAGCTCGTTGGATCGATTGTACCGTTTCATCGATATCTACGATGGCACCTTTTTTTATTCCTTCTGATTCCGCTGTTCCAACACCCAGCACATTAATCGCTTTGTTTGTTACTTCGCCAATAATGACTCGAACATTAGATGTACCGATGTCTAAACTAACATATGTTTCAGTGGTGTTCACTCTGCGGCACCTCCTTATCAATTAATCGCAAGCTGGTTTAATAATTATGAGAAGGTTTTGCCCGTTTATCAATATCAATTCTATAAACAGTTACGTGAACCATAAATTAAAGTGAATATGTAGTACATTCAACATATATAAGGTTATATCCTGTTTAATTGACTTTTTTATTGATATACAAACCTCGTATCCCATTTGCGCTTTTATCCTATTATTTTTACATTTGCGAATCTGTCACAACACATTCTACCTTATTACATGTAAGTTCCTATTAAATTCGTTACTAATTACAAGTCTACACCAAGTTTCATTGCTAGAAAAGCTAAACCTACCGTCAATCTTGAGAAATCTTCACATCGATATAAGGATCAGTCTATTATTATCGACTAAGTAAGGTAGCCTTAGCATTGGTATGAGCCTGTTATTCAGAAGAATCTGTTCGAATCCAATAGGATCCAACAGAAAAAAATAAATCAAAAATCCTCCGGAATGCCTACAGTAGCTAAGCATACAACCATTATGTATGAGGATCTTGTCCCCCTACATACAAGCACTCTTCAATGAGAGACTGTCCTAAGTCATAGGCTATCTCCCCTACTCATTGGGATCTGCTTCTTCCTCTTGATCTTGAAGTTCTTCTTCGACTTCTTCCTGATAATTCAAATCCTCAAAATAAGGACTCATTTTCATATGTAGAATGCCTTGCTTAGATCTATCTACTTCTTTTGCCACTGAAGGGTACGGTGACATCCATTCTGAAAAATTGTTAATGGATGTTTGAACAATGAGGCCATCATTCATATACAGTCGTAAAGCTAATGGGTCTTCCTCAGTCGGAATAAACAAGATTTCTGAAATTCGTTCTTTAATCTGATCAGACGTTTCACCAAGTTCTTCCGCTAACCTTTCAAGTTTAACCATTTCCGTATCCGCCACAATGACTGGCGCATCAGATGGAACATCACCGTCAGGTAGGACATCAAGAAGTGACCCACTCTCCAGCATAGGAAAATAACCATCTTCCTGTTTAACATAACCAACCCTTGGATATTCGGTAATCGAAATTTCAACCGTATTTGGTAACTTGCGAGAGATATCAGCTGACGCCACTTCTTTTAACTCTTCAATCTGCGTAATGCTATCCTCACTATGTAAATTCCAAATGCTATTCCCTTCAGCTAAATCACTTGCCTGAACAATTTCCTCAGTTTCTGCGACCACATTACCTGTTACTTGGATCTCTTTAATGTTACTTAGAGGGGATTGAAAATAGATCATCAAAACCAAAAGTATAAAGAATATACCCAAAAAGAACAGAAGTCTACGATTCGCCCGCTGTTTACGTTGCTCTTTTAAAGAAGGGATACGGTCATTCATTGTAATTACTTTTTTATCACTCATGAGTACTCCCCTCTATAGATAACAGACTGTCTGTTTTTGGGTATTTAAATTGAGAGTTATTGCCTTCCAAGCAATTCGACTTCTGTTTCCATTTTGATCTGTCTTTTTTCATAAATAGTCGTTTGTACATGACTTATTAATTCGAGTACATCTTGTGCTTTGGCGGTGTCCACATTCACAATAAAATTGGCATGAATGTCTGAAATTTGCGCTCCACCGATTTGGTGACCTTTTAAGCCAGCTTCTTCAATTAAATTACCCGCATAGTTAGGGAGCGGATTGCGAAACACACTACCACACGTAGGAAACGAGTATGGCTGAGACCTTTTTCGATAATCTTTATTCTCTTGCATTTTCGAAACAATCTCGGTCCGATCACCTTTTTTCAGTTTGAAGACCGCTTCTACACAAATAGCTCGTTCACTTTGGAGTTTGGTTGTACGATAAGAAAATTCCATCTCCTCGTTAGAAAGCCATTCTAGTCGACCATCTTCAAAAAGAATAAGAGCTTTTACAAAAATAGCAGAAATATCAGATCCATGAGCTCCTGCATTCATAAATACAGCTCCACCCACCGAGCCAGGAATGCCACCCGCAAATTCTAATCCTGATAATCCTTGTCTACTAATGACCGTTGCTAATTTCACTAAAGGATAACCTGCTCCAACCGTCACAAGTTCTTCGTCTACTTCGAGAGAATCCATTCCTCTACCAAGCTTAATCGTAACACCTTCTAAGCCCAAATCTGAGACTAGAATATTTGACCCTCTACCAATGGTTCTCCATGGTAACTGCTGCTCGCGAATGATCTCGAGCGTTTTGATTAGACCTTGCTTACTACTTGGTTCTACCAAAATATCTGCTGGTCCACCGATCTTCCATGTTGTGTGTTTGGATAAACGCTCATCTATTTTCACAGTTCCTACTTGTTCCATTTCAAGACGTTCTTTTAAATCCTTCATAATGTCCCTCACTTTTCATCCGTGTTGTTCAATTACATACCTATGCACATGACTAGATATTTGTGAGTAGCAACCGCAATGTTCAAAATGTGCAGTTCCTCTTTTTATCGGTTATGTACAAGCTAAGTTTTAGCTTGAGCCAGCATAATCTAGCATAAATGGCTTCCTATCTATTTTAGCATGAACCTAGCATGCTTGACACACGAATCCTGTGTGATTTCTTGTGATAAATTGGGCTTTTTTGCTGAATAAGCACATGTTTCAAAAAAAGAGTGGCTAAATAGCCACTCTGCCTTGTTACCATCTTGAATGTCTACTTATGTTTAAGAGTAAACCAATCGAGACGAGCATCAATGTTAAAGAGGACCCTCCGTAACTTAATAACGGCAATGTAATTCCAGTTACCGGCATTAATCCAGATACAACCCCTACATTAATCATGACTTGAATAGCAATCATCGTGACAACACCCGCTGCAAGTAAACTCCCAAACAAATCAGGGGCAGCCAACGCTGCACGAATGCCTCTCCATAAAAGAACACCAAAAAGAGCTAAAACAAGACAGCCACCAATAAATCCAAGCTCTTCACTTAAGATAGCAAAGATAAAATCTGTCTGGGGCTCAGGTAAATAGAAATATTTCTGACGACTTTCTCCAAACCCCATTCCCATTAGTCCACCTGGACCAATTGCATAAAGGGATTGGATAATCTGAAAGCCACTCCCTAGTGGATCACTCCAAGGATCAAGAAAGGAGGTGATCCGTTTGATCCGATAGGGTGCAGAAGCAATCAACCCAACAAAACCAGCTAAACCAACCACACCAAGCCACGCAAAATGACTAATTCTAGCTCCTGCTACAAAAATCATCACAACACATGTTCCAACCATTACCGCACCAGTACCCAAATCAGGTTGAAGCATAATGAGTCCAAAACCTGTCATCACTAAAGCTAAGTTTGGCAATAATCCTTTTTTAAAGGTAACAATTTTCTTTTGATTTTCTGATAAGTATTTTGCTAAAAAAATGACCATTCCCATTTTCATAAATTCTGATGGCTGAATCGAAAAGGCCCCTACTCCCAGCCAACTCCTAGCACCTCCACGAACAAGACCTACGCCTGGAACAAGTACAAGGATTAAGAGTATAAAACAAACCAATAGTATTAGCTTTGCATAAGAACGCCACGTCCAATATTCCACCCTCATAATAAAAAGCATGAGGGCTACACCAACGCCAGCAAAAAACATCTGTCTTTTTAAGAAGAAAAAAGCATCATCAAATCGATAGGCTGCCCACGCAGCACTAGCACTATAAACCATAATGACACCAATACAAAGCAGAGTCAGCGTGGTAAGAAGTAAAATAGCATCTGGAGCTGATTTTGATTTGTGCATAAGGACACCTCAATTACTTACTCAAGTCTCTTCCCTATACACTTATGCTTGACCATCTAAAAACATGTCCATCAAAGCTAAACTGCATTTATGAAAAAAAGAATATGTAGCTTTGACATATCTAAAATTAGAATTTCAAAAGACGAATAGTATAAAACATGCTGAGTTGCACCGCTACAGGAGAATCCTTCGCTTTCCGGGGGCACGGCCTCAGCCTCCTCCGTGGAAAACCACCACTCCAGAGTCTTCAGACACGTGCTGGTCCCCCAGGAGTCTACGGATTCTCCTTCCGCTATTTTTCATAAAAATAAACGACAAGCTTTCCAATTTTAGGAATGCTCGTCGTTATTGTTAGTCTACCTATCTTTGTCCCAGCTCTATTTCTTACAAATTATTTATAGCTTGAATAAATGCCTGTCCTCGCTCTTCAAATGTTTTGAATTGATCCCAGCTTGCGCAAGCTGGTGAGAGCAAGATTACATCGCCTTCTTCTGACTCGTTATACGCTATCCTCACAGCTTCGTCCAGTTGGTTCACAACTTGAACGGATTGGATATTAATGGAACGAGCTGTCTGAGCAATCTTTTCCTTCGTTTCGCCGTAGGTGACTACGGACTTTACACCACTTAACGAAGGAATTAACGAATCAAACGAATTGCCTCGATCCAACCCACCAGCTAGAAGAATAACGGGCTTATCAAAAGCTTCTAGTGCTTTAGAGGTTGCTAGGATGTTTGTTGCTTTGGAATCGTTATAAAACAATCGTTCATCATGCTTTTTAACAAACTGTAAGCGATGCTCTACGCCACCAAATGTTCTTAATACATGTTGGATTTGTGTAAGTGAAGCACCAGCAAGAATTGCTGCACCAGCAGCTGCAAGTATATTTTCAATATTGTGTTTGCCTGGCAGCATGATGTCGCTCACAGCAATGATAGCTGTTTTTTTATAACGAATATATCCTTCCACTACGTCTAGACCATCTTCCACAAGATCAACGGTTGAAAACCCAATCTTTGTTGCTTCGCTAGATTGTGCAATTTGTGTAACTACATCATCAGAGGCGTTGTATACAAGATAATCAGAAGCCTGCTGCTTGGACTGTATTCGTGCTTTTGCAGCAATGTAGTCTTCTTTTGTCCCATGATAATCTAGGTGCGCATCAAAAATATTTAACAGAACAGATATTTTTGGACGGAACGTATCTGTGCCCATTAATTGAAAGCTTGATAATTCCATGACAATCACATCATCATCTGTCGCTTGTTCAGCAACTTCACAAGCCACAATGCCAATATTTCCAGCAACAAGCGGTGTTCTTCCACTATGGTGAAGCATTTCTGTAATCAGAGTAGTTGTTGTTGTTTTCCCATTCGAGCCTGTAATGGCAATAATATCAGCCTCACTTATTTGATAAGCAAGCTCGATTTCTGTTTGTATAGGAATATTCTTTTTATCCGCTTCGATAAGCAGAGTGTTTGAATAGGGAATACCTGGGTTCTTAACAATCAAATCAACCTGTGAGTCAAGCAACGAAAGTGGATGCTCCCCACAGACGACATTCATACCTTGCCCGATTAATTCCTGAGCTGCAGGATTTTCTTCAAGAGGCTTGCCATCATTTACAGTGACTACGGCACCTAGCTTAGATAAAAGTCTAGCTGCTGCATACCCGCTTTTGGCCAATCCAAGTACTAATACATGTTTACCTTGAAAGTTTTCTGCTGCCTTCATCTTATAACCACACTCCTGTATAGATAGCGGCAACAGCAAACACCATGCCTACAAGCCAAAATGTTACAACGACTCGCCACTCAGACCAACCTGATAATTCATAATGGTGATGCAAAGGACTCATCTTAAATACACGTTTACCCGTTGTTTTAAATGAAATGACTTGAATAATTACGGATAAAGTCTCTATTACGAAGACCCCACCTACTAGAATTAGCATTAATTCCATTTTACTTAAGATAGCTATGCCTGTAATGGCTCCGCCTAGCGCTAGTGACCCTGTATCTCCCATAAACACTTTTGCAGGATGTGCATTAAATACAAGAAACCCAAGTACAGACCCGACTACTGCGGCACTAAAAAGTGAAACATCAAAGTATCCAGCATTCCATGCAAGAACAGCAAATGCTCCAAAAGCAATCGCCCCGGTACCTGCAAGAAGACCATCTAATCCATCGGTTAAGTTAACGGCATTTGATGCCCCTACTAGCATGATTATGATTAACGGAAGATATAAATAGCCAATATCAATGGATAAAGAAGTGGCCGGAATGGCAATTTCTGTTGAGAAGCCAATTTGAATTAATCCCAAATAGAAAATAACAGCAATGATTAACTGGCCAATAAGTTTTTGTTTGGAGGTCAGGCCTAGATTATGCTTTTTGACCACCTTTATGTAGTCATCAACAAAGCCTACTAAACCGTAGCCTAAAGTGACAATTAATAGCAGGATAATCTCAGGTGAAAGTGTGTTCGTGCTTATCGTCACACCAAGAATCGTTGCAAGAATCGCCAATACAAAAATAATACCACCCATTGTTGGTGTACCACTTTTTTTCTGATGGGATTGTGGTCCTTCTTCCCTAATGCTCTGCCCAAATTTTAACCTTTTTAAAAATGGGATGAATAGCGGTGAAAACATGACCGCCACTCCAAATGAAATAATCAGCGTTAGAAGCAGAAGTTGTTCATTCATTTGTTCATCTCCCCCTTCTCGCTTACTAATAAGTCGTTTATTATTTTTTCTAGCTTGAGTCCTCTGGATGCTTTTAGAAGCACAACTGTCTCTTCAGATAAAAGAGGTGCTAACAGGTCTGTCGCTTCCTCTACTGTAGCTGCATGCAGCAAACTGATGTTTGAGGTTTTATCTGACTGAGCAACTGATTCTGAGATCCATTTTCCTTTTTGCCCAACAGTGAGCAAGTGTGTAATAGGTGTAGTAATGTGAGGAGCCATTTGTTCATGTAATGCCTTTTCTTGCTCGCCTAACTCGTACATATCACCTAATACGGCTACATACTTCGAAAAACCTGTGATGTCTTTTAGTGCCTCTAATGAAGCCACCATTGACGTTGGACTTGCATTATACGCGTCATTAATCATTAATTCTCCACGAGAACCTTTTGAGCGTTCTAGCCTCATACTGCTAATCTTCACTTGCTTCAATCCAGCCTGAATTTGGTCATACGATAGACCAAGTCCTGCAGCAAGACTTGCTGCAAGTGCTGCATTTTTTACATTGTGTCTTCCAAGAAGTGGGATGACTAGCTGTCCCACACCATGAAGGGTAAAGTGGAATCCTTCTGCATTTGCATGAACTTCACTAATCTGTCTATCACTTGACTGGGAGAATCCAACCGAACAGACAGTATCTTCAGTAAGAGTCGCTAATAATGGTTCATCTCCATCAATATATAAGGTGCCAGCTTCTACCAAGCCATCTCTAATTTCTGCTTTAGCCTTGGCAATACCCTCTCTCGATCCTAACTGCTCCATATGTGATTCGCCGATATTGGTAATCACCGCAGCATTCGGAAGAGATAACATGCTAAGTAAATGGATTTCTCCATAACCACTCATACCCATCTCCAAAATCAAGTATTGACAATCTTTAGGCATGCCAAGAATCGTTAAAGGCAAACCGATATGATTATTAAAATTCCCCTGTGTTTTATATGTTGGACCTGCAAAAGTTAGAATCGAGGATAACATATCTTTCACAGTTGTTTTTCCATTACTACCCGTAACGGCAATAACAGAGGGATTCACTTCGGCTCGATACTGTTTCGCTAACTCTTGTAAAGTCGTTAATGTATCCTGCACAAAATAGAGCTGAAAACTATCTGGCAAATCTTTTGGCACAGGAACATCCCCTTGCCAAATAGCTGCTTTCGCTCCAGCTTCTATCGCTTGTGCAAGAAATTGATGCCCATCAAACCGTTCCCCAACAATCGGGATATAAAGCGCACCCGATTGTAAAGAACGTGTATCAATGGAAACACTCATGTAGTTGATTGATTCAACTTGCTCGACACGTGTTTTTGTTGCAACTCTTTTTACTAATTCATGCGATACACTCATGTCATCCTACCTTTAATCGCCTCAGCTGCCACTTCTTTATCATCAAAGTGATGTTTTACACCGGCGATATCCTGATACGTTTCGTGCCCTTTACCAGCAATAAGAACAACGTCCCCTTCTTCTGCTGCTTCAATGGCTCGATAAATAGCTACTTTTCGATCCAATACCGTTTCATAATTGTCAGCAAGAAGATCTTTTGTCATGTCTTTTAAAATAAGTTCAGGATCCTCAGATCTAGGATTATCCGATGTAAAAATCGCTCGATCCGCTTGTTTGACCGCAATATTTGCCATCACTGGTCGTTTGCTCGCATCTCGATCTCCACCACAACCTACTACAACAGTCACATGTCCATTTGTTAATTCAGTAACCGTATCAAGTACATTCTGCAAGCTGTCAGCTGTGTGTGCATAGTCAACAATAACAGAATACGGCTGACCGCATTGCACAGGTTCAAAACGTCCGGCGATGCCTTTGACATGTTCAAGACTCGCTTTAATTTGCTTCAGTTCTATCCCTGAAGCCAGAGCTGCTGCCACTGCTGCTAAGGCATTGTATACACTAAACAAACCAATGAGGCTAAATGTAACGGTCACTTCCTCACCAAATGCTTCTAATATAAAGGTTGTGCCCTCTGGCGTTGACTTTATATCTCGAGCTCTTATATCAGCAGGCTTACGAATTCCATAAGTGATAATATCTGCGGTCGTTAATTGCGCAAGTCTTGGACCTGAAAGATCATCAATATTTATGACAGCTGTTTTTCCTTCATAGGTATTACCAAGTTGAGAAAATAACAAACTCTTTGCGAATAAATATTTATCCATTGTTTCATGATAATCCAGATGGTCTGGCGTCAGATTTGTGAACACAGCAATATCAAAGTCACAGCCTCGTACACGACCATGATGTAGAGCATGCGAAGAAACTTCCATAACAGCAGTTTGTACATTCGCTTCATTCATGCTCTTAAATGTTTGCTGCAATATTAATGATTCTGGTGTAGTATTTGCCGTATCAAAGGTCTGATCTCCAATTTTTGTATACATCGTACCAATCATACCTGTTTTATGTTTTGCATCTCTTAAGATTTGATCAAGTATATGTGTCGTAGATGTTTTTCCGTTGGTTCCAGTTACACCTATTAAGTTAAGTTTTTTTGTTGGCTCCTCATAGAAATAACTTGCTAACCGTGCCATTGCACGCTTGGCATCATCCACTATTATGAGTGGCACTGATACGTCAAGAGACCGCTCAGCAATAATTGCGGCGGCTCCTGACTCAATAGCTTTCTCGGCAAAATCATGACCGTCTACTGTATATCCTTTAATACAGATAAAGAGCGACCCTTCAGCCACATTTCGAGAATCCATATCAATTTGTTTGATTTTTATTTGGTCCTGCTCTGGTGTTAGCTCGCTTTGCGTGCGCAGCGGCCGGAGCAGTTCATTTAATGTCATCATATTCTTTACCCTCTCATTCACTGCGATAAGCTGTTCTCTTTTATACAAGGCAAGAAATTATACCCTCTAAGAAAAACATGCAAACTTCATTTTAGTCGTTTGAATCCGATTTGTCACCCATGTATATGCGAATTGTTGAACCAGCTGCTACTTTACTACCCGGATCAGGCGATTGTGATTGAACAACTTCCCCTTCTCCCGCAGCATCGAGCCTAAGTTCCATATACCCTTCATGGATTTCGCGACGCGTACGACCAATCAAATCAGGGACCTCCATAATCGGTTCGTCCGACCAAGTTACTTCTTTTTCAATTTGCTCGGATCTTTTTTCGACACCCATAGCTGCAAGACTATCACCAATTATATTCCCTACAATAGGGGCTGCAACAATGCCACCAAATTGAAGCGTATCTTTAGGGTTATCCACCGCCACATACACAACAATTTCAGGATCATCAGCAGGAGCAAAACCGATAAAGGAGACAATATGATTATTCTCAAGGTATTTCCCATCTTTAGCTTTTTGAGCTGTACCTGTTTTGCCTCCAACACGATAACCATCGACAAACGCACCCTTACCTGTTCCTAATGCAACAACCGATTCAAGTGCATCCCGAACTTTTTTGGAGGTATCCTCTGAAATGACTTGTCGTTTCATATAAGGTGATTGCTGTTTGACCACACTTCCAGTTATAGGATCTACCCATTCCTTTGCAATATAAGGCTTATAGAGATAACCTCCATTAACAGCCGCTGACACTGCGGTAACTTGTTGCAAAGGGGTGACAGCTACACCTTGACCAAAAGCTGTTGTTGCTTGTTCTAATGGACCCACTCGATCCCTATTAAATAGAATGCCGGTTCCTTCACCCTGCAAATCAATACCGGTCTTTGATCCGAAGCCAAAGTCGTCAATATAATCGAAAAGTCGATCTTTACCTAGCCGTTCCCCAAGCGTCACAAACCCTGGGTTACAAGAATTCTGAACGACTTCAAGGAATGTTTGTTGTCCATGTCCACCTTTTTTCCAACAGCGAAGTTTATGTCCTGACACTTCAATATAGCCTGGATCATAAAACTGGTCATGCTCCAAATCTACTTCGCCTTCTTCAAGAGCCGCTGCGAGCGTAATAATCTTAAAGGTTGAGCCTGGCTCATATTGCATCCAAACCGGTTTATTTTGATTATAAATATCAGCCGACACATCTTGAAAGTTCTCTGGATTGTAATCAGGACGACTGCTCATTCCAAGGATCTCACCTGTTTTAGGGTTCATCGCTATAGCCCAGGCTCCATCAGGTTGATATGTTGCCTCGGCTATATCAAGTTCCCTTTCTATAATCGTTTGCACACGATTATCAACCGTTAATCTCATATCCAACCCATTTACAGGAGCTTCGTATTCATCCGCAAGATTAGGCATACGACTATTTTTAGCTGTGGAGAAAAACGAAACATGTCCCTGTTCTCCTTTTAGCTCCTCATCGTAAAATAATTCAAGCCCAGTTAGACCTTGATTATCAATACCTGCAAAGCCTAAAACGTGGGATAAATAGCTTCCATGAGGATAGTGACGCTTACTGTCTTCCGCAATAAACACCCCAGGTAGTTTAAGCTTTCTAATTTCACTCGCTTTTTCTTTACTAATCTTTTGACCCTCAGGACGCAGCCACACACGCGATTCTGATTTAGTTAACTGATCTAATGTGGAACTTTTGTCCATTTCTAATATGGCCGCCAGCTTTTCAGCGCTTTCCTCAGGGTTTTCGATTTGTCTAGGAACAATTAATACTGATGGAGCACTTACATTTGTCGCCAGTACGACATCGTTTCGATCACGAATTTCTCCTCTTTTCGGTTCAAAAGGAATTTCACGACTCCACGAATCCATGGCCAACTGTGTTAACTGCTCACCCTCTATGAATTGCACGTATCCAAGTCGTCCTGCAATGATCGTAAACACGGCTAGTCCAATTATTAAGATCGCAATGAGTCGCTTTCTCACTGTTGTTTGAGATACTCTTCTCATGATAACTCCCCCCGCTTCTGACAAGCTTAAGCTTGTAAAAGCTTATGAAACGAAGGGGTGGAAAAGAACCTTCTCTTTCTTAGTTGGATATATCTCTATCCGTTTCGACATCCAAGTTAAGGTCATCCTGATTGGCCTCTTCAGGGTTATCTTCTTCCGGTGATAGATCTTCTTCACTTGAAAATTCAGTTTGAATGGTATCACCTTCCTGAACCACTTCGCCCGCTCCTGGAGATTGATGAATCAAGAATCCATTACCTTCTTGTTCTAAATTCACACCAAACACTGCAGCAACTTTTAGAACATCACGTGCTGACCACCCTGTCATATCTGGTAATTGAGCGGAACCTCCGCCCATATACAGCACTACTTTCTCACCTTCTAAGAGTCCTACACCGGCCTCCGGTTGCTGTGATTCAACTTGGTTTCCTTCTCCTAGCGTCAGTACTTCCATGCCATAATTCTCTAACTCTGTAACAGCTTCATCTCTCGTTTGTCCATTCAAATCTTCCATCTTATATCCTGATTCTGTTTCTTCTTTAACTTCTTCAATGGTAGGAGCGATATTTAAGTAATCAAGGCTTCTTTGCATGATCGTATTAAAAATTAAGGCAACCGGTTCACTACCTACCTCAAGTTCATCCAATTGTGGGCGCTCGACTGCTACATAAACCATAACTTTTGGATCGTCTTCAGGGGCCATCCCCATAAAGGAGAATAGATTGTTTCCATGACCAGTCATGTATCCAGGACCATCTTCATTTAAAACTTGGGCCGTCCCTGTTTTACCAGCAATATCAAATCCTGCAATCTGATAAGCGTTTCCTGTTCCTTCTTCCTCACTCACGACTTGCCCTAGTAACTTTCTCACTTCAGCTGCCGTTTCTTCTGATATGGGTTGCCCTACTTCAGTCGGTTCGTTTTGCTCGATTAATTCTCCAGTATCATGTTCTGTAATGCGATCAATAACATAGGGTTTCATCATAACGCCATCATTTGCAATCGCTGTAGCTGCTTGAATGATTTGAATAGGTGTCACTGCAGACCCTTGTCCAAACGATGTTGTCGCCGCATCAGATCGCCCATTTTGCGCAATTTGACTGTCCGTTTCATTTGGTAGATCAATCCCTGTCTTATCAAAGAACCCGAATTTATCCCAGTAATCATATAACTTATCTGGACCTAGCTTCTCTAGACCAAGTATCATCATGGCAACGTTGGATGAACGAAGAAATCCTTCACGGAACGAGATGGTTCCCCACCCACCCCTTCTGTGGTCACTAATTGTAGACTCAGAGTCTACTTTATAACTTCCAGATTGATACGTATCTTCAGCATTCCAAACCCCTTCTTCGATAGCTGCTGCCACAGTAAACATCTTCATCGTTGAACCTGGTTCGAATCGATCTGATATTGCATAATTCGTATAGTTTTCAACAGACTCATATTCATTTGGATTAAAGCTTGGACGATTACTCATCGCAAGAATTGCCCCTGTTTTTGGATCAGCGACTATAGCTGTCATTTTTTTAGGCGAGTATTCATCTGCTACTTGAGACATGACCTGTTCTAATGCTACCTGAACATTAGAATCTAATGTCAGATAAACATCATCACCGTCTACTGCAGGTGTAATGTTGTTATTTGGATTTGGCAAAGGTACCCCTTCGTGATCACTATCATATTGAACGGACCCATCCTCTGGACTTAACAATTCATCTAAGCTTCGTTCAAGCCCCATTCTTGCCACGGCCATATCTCGTTCGGTGTACCCGATCACATGAGAGGCATACATTTGTTTCGGATAGTATCTTCTTGGTTGCTTCGTAAAATGAATGCCATCCAATTCTTTCTCTTTAATTTCGGTCATTTTTTCATAGGACAAATTTCTGGCTCCAGATCCTAATTCAACCTGGAATTTATCTTGTTCTAACATACTTTGAAGCTCAGAAGGTTCAAGATTAATAAGTGGGGCTAATTCCTCTGCCGTTTCTGCTGGGTCCCTCACATAACTATTCTGATCATTAGAGAGGACGGCATAGACACTATAAGATTGCAATTGTTCGGCAACCGCATCTCCACTTCGGTCATAAATAGTGCCTCGTTTTCCTTCTATTACATGACTTTTCTGCCATCTCTGTTCAGCAATAGCTGATAGATCTTGTCCCTTTACTTCTTTAGCAGCTTGAATGTAAGCTATTCGGCCGCCCAAAACCGCAAAGATCACAAGAAAGCATACTAAGAGCATTAGTGCACGTTTATTTGTTACAGCTCTCTTAATTTCCATACCCACACAACTCCTTACATTCCTAGTTTACTAGAGTGTAATCGATAAAAAAACTAGTTCAACGTCTGAACTAGTTCTTGTTTACAACCTCTACGTTTTCCGCATTAAGTTCAAACCCATTCTCTTTTGCGATACTAAACAGCCGATCGGGATCACTAGCTTCTACTACTTGTAAATTCAATCCTTCATTCACTTGAGTTTGAGTAGTGATACTCGATTGCATTTGATGATTTTCTTTATTCAGACTGTATATTGATACATAATTATGTACAACCAACCCTGATAAAACAAGCATAACCATTGCAATACAAAGTGCAATCATTTTTTCTCCAAGTGTAATTCTTGCACGTGATGTTCGGATTACCTTTTGTGTTTGTGGTGCGGATTGAGGCTGATGATTCGGTTGAACTTGACGTGCCAGCATCGTGTGACCCCCTTATGTTTTCTTTTCAGCTACTCTCAGTTTCGCCGAACGTGAACGATTATTTTCTTCGAGTTCAATTTCACTCGCTATTACTGGTTTTCGTGTGACGATCTCCATCTTCGGTTCAAATCCTTCAGGTATAACAGGTAGACCTTTTGGAAGATCAGGCATTTTTGACCACTCTTTAAACATCTGCTTACACAATCGATCTTCTAATGAATGGAAAGTTATGACACAAAGTCTCCCACCTACATGCAAAAGATCGTATGAATCTTGCAGCGCTTCTTCAAATGCACCTAATTCATCATTCACTGCAATTCTAATCGCCTGAAACGTTCGCTTGGCCGGGTGGCCGCCCTTACGTCTTGCAGGAGCAGGAATGGCGTCTTTTATTACTTCAACGAGTTGTCCAGTTGTTTCTAATGGCTGGGTCTCTCTAAACGCTTCGATCTTTCGGGCTATATGCTTAGCAAATTTTTCCTCTCCATAGCGAGAAATAATTGAATAAAGCTTAGCAAATGGCCACTCATTCACAACATGATAAGCAGAAAGCTCTGCCTGCTGATTCATTCTCATATCCAAAGGAGCATCTTGATGATAACTAAATCCTCTTTCTGCTTCATCAAGCTGAGGAGATGAGACACCTAAGTCAAATAGAATACCATCAACCTTTGTAATATTTAACTTATTAAGCTCCTCACGCATGTCGCGGAAATTAGCTTGAATCAGTGTATAATTTTTCTCGTACGAACGTAACGTTTCATGCGCAGCTTCGATCGCTGTTACATCTTGATCAAATGCATACAGATGTCCTCCATCTGTTAACTGCTCGACAATTCGTTTGCTGTGTCCGGCTCCCCCAAGTGTGCAATCTACATAAATTCCACCCGGTTTGATTTTCAAGCCATGAACAGACTCTTCTTTTAACACTGTAAAATGATTAAACAAAGGGTTCACCTACTCTTTTCTACAAGAGGCCTAAAGATCAAAGTCCATTAGATTTTCAGAAATCTCAGCTAAAGACTCCTCGGATTCACCCACATAGTGTTCCCACATAGATTGGCTCCATACTTCCACTCGATTGGATACACCGATTACTACACATTCTTTCTCGATCTGTGCATACTGACGGAGAGGTGAAGCTAGATTCACTCTTCCTTGCTTATCCAACTCACATTCTGAAGCTCCTGAGAAGAAGAAGCGCGTAAAAGCGCGGGCATCTTTTTTTGTGAAAGGGAGGGTTTTGAGCTGTTCTTCAAGCTTTGTCCATTCTTCGTGGGGGTAAACAAATAAGCACTTATCCAGTCCACGGGTTACAACAAATGATTGGCCTAATCCTTCACGAAATTTCGCTGGGATGATCATGCGGCCTTTTTCATCTACATTATGTCGATACTCCCCCATGAACATATGCTGGTCCTCTCCCCCCACTTACTAACAATAACTTACCACAAGCCCCCACTTTTCACCACTATCTTTTCGTAAGTTTCTCCACAAACTAAAAAAAATCCTGCACAAGGCAGAATTTTTCTTCATTTTTTTTAGTTTTTATTAAAAATATGTTAGAGATAGATCAGCTTATGAACACCGTTAATCGCCATCGGCTGCTGCAAAATCTGTTTTAACCCACTTTGTCCCACAATGTTTATTAAAATAATGGGATGCAAAATTCGTTCTTGAGGAGAGCCAAGTGGCTTAAGCCAGTACAGCACTTCATCAAAATGATCAATGGCTGTTTTGTGTGTTTCATAAATATGACGATGCATCTTATTCTCTAGAAACTGAATTTGATTCATAATAAGAGCAATATTCTTTTCACTCATTGCCTGTAAAGTAGGATCCATCGTCTCAGCCAGTTCACGTAATGGCTGATGAATCTGATGTACATGATCTTTCACTTGAGTCGTCACTTCTTCAATTGGATACTGATGCTGCTTTTGGAGCCAATGTTGCTTCAGCTGTTCTCCTTCCCCTTCTAAAAAAGAACGGAAAGATAGCTCCTCTTGCTCTACCCACTTCTTCACAGACCTCGGGACGATCGTAACTTGTAGTCTCGGAATCAGTGGCGGCATACACCAACCAAACTGATTAAATGCAGGTTTTAATGTGGCCCAATAAGCAAGTTCTCCCGGCCCAGGTATAAAGGCAAGGACAGGCAGCAACCACTCTTGCATTAAAGGTCGAGTCACTACATTATTGCTAAAGCGCTCAGGATGAGATTCAACAAGTTTGATAAGCTCGCCCTTAGAAAAAGATACTTCCTCATTTTTAGAAGAGAAAGTGCCTTCCTCGTAATCCAACCTTACCCTTTTATTATCGACATTTAGAAATAAATGCGCATTTTCTTCTTCCGTTATGATTGGAGCATCATAACCTATGTCCGTTAATTTAGAGAGTCCCTCTTGCTGAGCACCCTGAAGCTCTTCCATATGATTAATCAATTGCTTGAAATAATTTACCTCAAGTCTTCGAAGATCAGGGTGGTTGGCATCAACAAAAACCAATCCTTCCTCTACAAAGAATTCATTCATTAGATGAATAAAAAAGTCTGTATACGTTTTACAGCTACTCGCTTTATTTCGAATTCTTGTTATCAAATCACAGGTGAAATCTGTCTCAGGCAGCTCTTCAAATACACCGTCTAACCATTGGAAAAGCTCTTCCTCAGGAAGTTGTTTGAGTGAAGCCGAACACTGTGTATCCTCATCCTGAATAGGGTGCTTACGCCATTTACCTTCTTTTGCTCGATAAACATACCGTATTTCTTCAAAATCATGATCTTCCCCAGCCACCCAAAATATGGGCACAACTGGAACAGAAAGCTCGCTTTCCTGTTGCTTAGCTGTTAGTAAGATCGTTAATGCTTTATAAATGGTAAACAAAGGACCAGTTAAAAGCCCCGCCTGCTGTCCACCAACAATGGCTAGTGCATCCTTATGACTTAGTTTACGAATATTAGCCTTCGTTGCCTCCGAACGGTCCAGCTCTTCATGTGTTTGCAGAAGATGGGCAATCAGTTTTTCTCTTGATTCTTCATCAAATTCTCGCTCTGAAAGCTCATTCGCTCTACGTTTCAACCAATCAGCTGACTCGTATGTATAATCAAACAGTTCAGTTAGCTCTGTTCGTTGATTTATATAATCACGATAAAATCCGGCAGGAGGGTTTAGATGTATTTCTTTAAGCTCCATAAATGACGAATCCCTTCCTTAGTTAGAATCAAAGTTGTAGGTACCCTTTTGTTTTCGTTTAGTAAGACTTTCTTATCATAGCAAATGTAAAGTCTGATACCAAACAGAACGTACTCATACAAAATAAAAGATACTCCTCAATAACCCATAACCACTAAGCAGGATATAAATGGCTACAAATAACAGGAAGTTCAGTCTCCAAATGCCTTTAAATAATTTCGAGGCATAAAAGTCGTCCATCACCTTCCAATAGATAATAGTGAATGCAAAGGCAACAGCGAAAAATAATGCAAAAATAAGCCAGATGGATGTATCAGACCATAGTTGAGCCATAATATAATAAACAGCAACCATAAATAGGATGGATGAAACATCGCTGGCTACTTTGATTGCCGTAGGTTTATGTTTTGAAAGTTTTACAGTTGTAATATAAATAAGATACCATCCCAATACAGGAACGGTTATTACCGTTGCAATAAAACCAGCCAGTGTACCTGTTAACATGATCAATTCACCTCTACCATTCTCTACACACTCAAAAATTATGTTCTCGTTCTCTTATCGCCTGATCTAGAAACTGAATAAAAGGAATAGAAACGTTGCGACTTTGTGCCAAGCGTACTAAATAACCTAGGATACTATCTCTCTCTGTCCGCCTTTTATTTCTTAGATCCACAAGCATCGAGGATTGATTTTGACTGGTTTGCTTACAGACCTGCAAAACCTTTTCCCATTGAATGATATAGTCAGGATTACGAGGGTGTAATTGAATCGCTTCTTCAAAAACATTCCGCATCATTTGTTTTAATTCAACTGAAGCGAGAATATCTCCATTTTTCACACCTGTTAATGCTGTAAGTGGATTAATACACACATTAACCAATAACTTCGACCATAACACTTCCTGCCAGCTGTTTTCTTCTTTTACAACAAAATCTTCCTGATTCATTTGAGTCATCATTTCAGTGAGGAAAGATGACGACTTATGATAATTAGCCCATCTTAGTTCACCAACACCGGTATGCCTCACAACCGTAGCGCTTTCTCGAAGAGCACCATGACTCAATGTACCTATGCCTATAGATGGGTTTTCAAGTTGACTAGCCTCTTCGACATGGGTCATACCATTTTGTAAGAACAGGAGGACTTGATGTTGCTTAAGCTTTGGGGCTATTTGTTTCATAACAGTATGTAAATCATACGATTTTACAGCGAACACCAACATATCCGCTTCCTCTATAGGCGCCTGATCGAGCTGAATACTATGTATAGACATATTCTTTGTTATTCCTTCAGCATGGAGTGTCACCCCATCTGCATTAAGAGCATCAGCTTGCTTAGATGTTCTCGTACACAAGCAGACATCTACACCGGCTTGATGAATATAGGCCGCCATCAGCAAACCGATCGATCCACCACCAATTATCATAGATTTCATTTGATCCCGTCCTATCACATAGTTGATTAAATTGTACCATATACTTCAAGAAAAATAGATCTTTTTTAGTGGAATTTTTCGAATAAGAAGAAAAGGTAAATAATGCGCTTTCCAAGGTTCTATGTTAGAATAATGTAAACGCATTCTTTATACTATTTAGGAGGATTTATTATGACAAAACTAGTCGTTGAACGCTTATTAGTCAACTATAAAACGTTAGATGAGTTTAAGAATTTCCGTGAGTTCGGGGCAGCAGAGCTGTCTATGAAAGATGATTTAAGTGCAAATATTATTGAAAATGATAGTGAGTCTCCATTCTATGGAATATACTTCGGTAAAAAGCTTGTAGCTCGTATGAGTCTTTATCGGATTAATAAACAATTCGATCAATATTTTGATCCGCCTCAAGATTACTTAGAGCTTTGGAAGCTTGAAGTACTTGAACCTTATCGAAATAAAGGATATGGTCAAGCCCTAGTCGAATTCGCCAAAAGCTTTGGCCTTCCTGTAAAAACGAATGCTAGACAAGGATCTAGTGAATTTTGGGCAAAATCAAGCTTTGAATCTTTAACCTACGATCCTGGTCGCGACCGTGGTGAAAGTCCTTTTGTCTGGTTCCCAGAAGGTGTAATTGAACAGGAATCACAACCATCTACTACACCTGTCACAGAACAAACCGAATAAACACATCAAAGCCCTGTCATCTTAATGACAGGGCTTTGCTTTATACAACATTAAATCGTACGTTCAATAGGGTGGTCTCTTGTAAACTTTCTGGCTCGATCCATAATCGTCAAAAGAGCCTTATAATCTTGAGTAATGATTTCTTTATCACGACTAAGTTGATCCACTTTCAACTTAAGTTGTTGGTTTTCCTGTTTTACCTCTTCTAACTCACTCAACTCCCTAGATTGATGTTGAGATTGATAGTCCGTTAAAAAAGTAATGACATCTTCAAGTGTCAGTTCTTGCTTTTGGTATTGAGTTTTAGCCGTGTCCGCCACTTGCGTTACTGGTTTTTCAGAAGATGCAGCTTTCTTTCGAGATTGATTCAAAGGTGCTTGAGGAACTACCTCTAGACCTTCTGTTTGCTGTGTGATTTTTTTACTTTTTTGTTTTTTAGCAAGCGAAACCGCTGATTCATATTTCTTTCGTATGGTGGAATTCCAACGAAATCCACAGGCAGCACTTGACCGAGACAACTTTCTCCCTACTTCTTCAAAAGCAGCTAGTTGTGTGCTTGATTCTCTAATATGACGTAAAACAACCTCTGCTAGCAATAAGTCCTCATCGTCTGACCACGCATCCTGGCGAGTGGCTACCATAACTGATCTCTCCTTTTATATCATTTGCTTTTTAATGTCTATGCGAATAGATGAATAGATAGAATAGGTTCTAGTATTCAGTTATATCCTTTTTTTAGTCACTCTATTCCAATAAAAACGAAAAAAAGCAAGGAGTCTAAGACTCCTTGCTTTTTGTAACAAAAATTATTTTGTTACGTTTTCACCCTTGTAAGATCCACACTCTTTACAAATACGGTGGCTAAGTTTCATTTCGCCACAGTCTGCACATTTCACCATACCAGGGACAGCTAGTTTCAAATGCGTACGACGCTTTCTTTTAGCGGTTTTAGACGTTCTTCTAAATGGTACTGCCAATATTCCCACCTCCTTAAAAAAATCAATACAATCACCCAGATGGTTATGACTTATCAAAAAACTTTGCTAAGTCAGCCAAACGGGGGTCAATCCGATCCTTCTGAGAATCTTCCGTCACAAGCTCCCAATCTTTACCCGATGGTGGAGCAAGTGGCTCCGTTCCCTCTTCGGCATATACCTGAAAAGGAACCTCAAGTATAATCCGTTCTTCAAAGATTGGGGTTAGATCAATCAAATCGCCTTCAACAATATGAACTTCATCTCTGTCAGATACATCTGGCATAACAGAACCATCCGGCAGAAAATGTTCTTCAAAGCTAATGTCAATTGGCCATTTCACATCTGCAAGTGTTCTTGAACAAGGAAGAGTTAATTCTCCTTCAAGCCGAACCGAAAACGTAATCAGCTTATTAGGGTATGTTACCTCACCTGTCACACGAAAATCAGACATGTCACGTATCTCATTGCTTTGCTTCGTTAATTCATCGAATCGCACCGACTCGTTAATAGTAAAGGTCTTATGCTTAGCTACTTTAAGCTCTTGTAGCGTCCATTTCATGATTAACCACCTCTAAGGCACAAAAGTAATTATAGATCTGACACCATAGAATGTCAACCTTTTTTCTTTACAGTTTAATGCGTATACTAAGAATAATCCCAATAAGAGATTATCCCTATTCTAGCATGCCAATTGAGCAGAGTAAAGGAGATGAAAAATGCCGCCTATTGGAGCAAAACAACGAGCAGTAGGTCTAGTTGTTGAATACAATCCATTTCATAATGGACACCTATATCACCTTAATCAAGCGAAACACGAGACAGGCGCAGATATTGTGGTCGCAGTTATGAGTAGTTCCTTTCTGCAAAGGGGTGAACCCGCTCTACTTTCTAAATGGGCACGAACAAAAATGGCACTCGCAAATGGCGTAGACCTTGTTCTTGAGCTCCCTTATGCTTTTGCAACACAAAAAGCAGAGTTATTCGCTTCTGGCGCAGTTGCTATACTCTCCGAAGCAAAGGTTGACTGTCTTCATTTTGGCAGTGAGTCTGGTTCGATTAAGGACTTTCATCATTTGCTTTCCTTTATGAGAGAGAATCGCGAGCCATGGGATGAGTTGGTTAAATCACATATGCAACAGGGACAAAGCTACCCCAAAGCTTGTGCGCTTGCTTTCAAAAGCCTTGATGCCAACACAGCACTTTCCTTAGATCAACCGAATAATATACTCGGATATCATTATGTGAAAGCTATTGCAGACCAAGGAAGCGCTATTGTTCCTTACACAACAAAACGATTATCAGCTGATTACCACGATACGACCTTGCCGTCTTCTTCGATTGCAAGTGCGACGAGTATCCGTCAATCTCTAGCCAATGAGCCAGATGGCAGCCATCTGATCAAACATGTAATGCCAGAATCAGCGCTGCAAGAATTAATGACGTATCAAACTGATTTTAATCAACTCCACACGTGGGAATTGTATTATCCGTTTTTACAATACCGCGTGCTTAGTTCGTCAACGAGTGAGCTTGCTTCTATTTATGAATGTGAAGAAGGGCTCGAATTTAGGATTCAAGAAACGATCTCAAGGTCCTCTACCTTTATTGAATGGATGACGGCGATGAAAACAAAACGGTATACATGGACAAGGCTGCAAAGACTCTCCACTCATTTGTTAACCAATACAACCAAAGTAGAAATGAATTCATTGCACCAATCCAGCCTTCCGTATATTCGACCACTTGGCATGACTGAGGCAGGACAACAATACTTGAAGTACCTAAAAAAGCATTCATCAGTGACTATCCTTAGTCGGTTTGCTGCGACTGATCATCCATTAGCGAAAACAGAACTAAAGGCCTCTCGAAGCTATATCGCACCACTACCGACTAGCCAGAGAATGGCACAAATAGATAAAGACTTTTCCACCATACCTATTCGTATGTAAGTCATTGTAAAAGGCCCTCACTTGAAGATGAGGGCCTTTTACGTGATACTATGACTCTTGGTCAGAAAGTTCTTCAAGAAACAGTAGTGCATCTTCAAGAGATTCTACAGGGATGACTTGCATCTCGGTTCCAATATCCTCTGCTGCCGCTTTCGCTTCCTCATAGTTGGTTTCACCTTGCCCACCGCCTACATTCGGCGCAAAGAAGTAGACTGCCCCTGCTTTGTCTGCAGCTACAACTTTTTGGGATGCCCCTCCAATCGGTCCAACTATTCCTTCGTCATTAATTGTACCGGTACCTGCAATTAAATACCCATGTGTAATATCCTCAGGAACAAGTTGATTATAAATCTCAAGCGAATACATTAATCCAGCTGACGGCCCACCAATTTCCGTTTCATCGATTGTCACATTCGGGGAGTATGTCACATCTCTGTCTGTAATCGGAGACAAGATGCCGAGCCCAACACGACCATCCTCTACATTGTATTCCTCAGGGAACTCTGAAAAACCAAGCTCAACTTCTATAGTCTCTCCGTCTCTAACTATGAGTAATTCTACTTGATCATCCTCTGCATATCCTGATAAAAGGTCAAGCAAGTCTTCAGCCGTATGTACAGGTTCCCCATTAATGGCAGTAACTAAATCACCGACCTCAAGCTTTTCTACAGCAGGCATACCTTCCATCAGCGTTGTAATTAATACGCCGTGATACTCATACGTTACGTCAGCATCAGCATGTTCATAGGCTGCAATTTTAGCCATTTCTTGTGAATTAGACATCAACAGCGATTGCCTTTCATGATAGTCGGAGTCAGTCTCATCAGCCCCACGAACCTGTTCTTCTGGGATAATGTGCCTGTAAGAGCTAAAAAAAGACCATGCATAATACATCGGGGTGGCTTTAGCCAATTCGATTGTTGTCAGCATAAAGCCCCCCTCTTCTATTCCATTCGTGCCTTCTACAGAAATCACATCCTCGAGTTCTTGAGCGATTCCAGGTTGCGAATAATAGTAGGGAAGTTGAATAAAATTCAACAAAAATATCGCAATAAAAATAAGTAAATAACGCATTTTGAAAAATGGTTTGCGTGGTTCGCTCATGTCGATATCCTCCTTTTAATCTTCATTTCCATTCGTAATCTTAAGGTCTATTCCCAATGTCTACACGTATATTAATCTTGAAGACACGCATAGACAAGCTAAGGGGGAATGAGAGTGTCTTTATTAAAAACATGGTTCCTTGCTGGAGCATCTACCTTAATGGCTTTGTCTTTGCTTTTGTTCCCAAAAGAAGCTCTAGAGGCCTCTTTAAACGGGATGGCCATGTGGTGGGATGTCGTTTTCCCTGCTCTGTTGCCATTTTTCATTCTGTCAGAGTTATTAATTGGTTTTGGTGTTGTTGCATTTATCGGCACCATTCTTGAACCATTTATGCGTCCAATTTTCCGGGTGCCAGGTGCCGGTGGTTTTGTTTGGGCCATGGGTTTGGCCTCTGGGAACCCAGCTGGAGCAAAACTCGCTGCCAGATTACGACAACAACAAAAAGTCACTCGTGTTGAAGGAGAACGACTTGCAGCCTTCACCAATTCATCCAATCCGTTATTTATCTTTGGCGCTATAGCCGTCGGTTTTTTTCATAACCCTGCCCTTGGTTTACTACTCGCAAGTGCTCATTACATTGGTAATATTTTTGTCGGGATTTTTATGCGATTTCATGGACGTAAAGAAGAACAAGAACAGGACACATCTAATGATCCAAGACCAAAACTTTCTTTCGTTGAAGCGGCAAAAAAAATGCATCAAGAGCGACTACAGGATGGACGACCTATTGGGCAACTGTTAGGTGACTCTGTACAGTCCTCTGTGCGCACGTTATTACTTGTTGGTGGTTTTATTATCTTATTCTCCGTCTTAAACAAGATGCTAACACTTGTAGGGTTTACAGCCATCGCAGCAACAGGTGTTTCATTCGTGTTTTCAATCTTTCAACTGTCTACTACCTTGAGCGAAGCGTTTATATCCGGGTTATTTGAAATTACTTCTGGAGCGAAGTTATCTTCAGTTAGTGATGCCTTACTTTTAGAAAAAGCCATCATTACAAGTTTTTTTATCGCATTTGGTGGGTTGTCCATTCAAGCACAAGTAGCCAGTATCTTATCTGAAACCGACTTACGATTTAAACCCTTTTTTATAGGTCGTATACTGCATGGCTTCTTCAGTGCCTTCTTAACATGGCTATTATGGATCCCTCTCTATCAAAACAACGGAGTCCTACAAACATTAACTTATAGCGCACATTCAACATCTGAGCCTAATCTACATTGGATGGTTACGCTATGGAATCAGTGGCTCGCCATCTCACCCTTCTTAACTCTAGCGACTTTATGTCTTGTGATCCTTCTCCAAACACGTGCTCATTTACAACGAATCTAACGTTTAGCTATGAGCGCTAGTTCAACATTTTTCGGTACCAGTTCATCAAGTGCACGATTGTATTTTGCGGCTTCCTTAACAATTGTTGAACTAATAAAAGCAAGCTCACCACTTGTTGCCATAAACAATGTTTCAATCTCCGGAGCGAACTTCCGATTTACTGCGGCGACATTCATTTCATACTCAAAATCCTTTGGCCCACGTAACCCTCGGATCATAGCTTGTCCTTTATGGTCAGAGACATATTCAACCGTTAATCCTTCATGAGCATCTACCGTCACAGAAGGTAGGTGCTCTGTTGCTTCTCTAATTAAATCTAGTCTTTCCTGAACAGTGAACATGGTTTGTTTTTTGCTATTATGTACTAATAAAACACGTACTTCACTAAAAACCTTTGAAGCTCTATCAATGATATCTATATGCCCGAGCGTAATTGGATCAAATGAACCAGGGAAAATAGCAAGTGTCATGTATGGTTCGCTCCTATTCGTTTACTCCGCTTTATTATGAGACCAGATCGCAATAACTGTATCTCCATATCGTTCCACTCTTTCGGAAATTAAGGTTCCAACTTGATCAGGTAAAGTCACTGAAGACGCATGCTCGATGACAATCACCCCATTCTGCTCTAATAAGTGATTCTGTTCAATTGTTTCTAGGTGATGCAAAAGCTTTTGTTTAGCATATGGAGGATCGAGAAAAATACACTCAAAAGAAAGCTCGCGTTTAATAATTGCTTTGAGAGCCCGTTCAGCCTCAGTACGGTATACCTCTGCTTGTTCTTTTAACGCGCAGGATTGCAGGTTAGAATGAATGGTTTGGATTGCTTTTTTATCTTGATCAACAAAAATAACCGATTCTAAGCCCCGGCTTAAGCTTTCAATACCAAGAGCTCCACTTCCTGCATACAAATCCAGACCAATGCCCCCGTTAAAATAAGGACCAATAATATTAAAAATGGATTCCTTCACTTTGTCTGTTGTTGGTCTTGTCCCTTTACCTGAAACTGCTTTTAACCCTAATCCCTTTTGCTTACCAGATATTACACGCAAAACCATCACCATGCCTTTAATTATCATTTGAACCATCTATTTTATCCTATTATATCATGAAAAAGGAATTCGAACCTTTCATGTATAGATATATCCTTGTACGCCTATACTACGAAATAACAGCATGTTTTCATGTTGTGACAACCACGGAGAAGACTTACTTTCCCCATAAGTTCTTCCTCCGGTTTCTCCTCTCCCATAGCCTAACGCATAGATGATATGTATAGGCACCCGTAGTCAGTAGACTACGGGATTTTTTGTGTTCTCGACTACTTATTCATTCCATGCTATAGTAACTCCAGATTACATACATATGTGGGGTGAAGATCATGATTCAACGCTTCATTGAACTAGGTGAAGGGTATGGCGACTTCTATGAATTACTGGAACTAGCCACTTCCAATAAGAATAGGATCTACCGCTTCATCCAAATTGAAACAACCATTAACAAGCAGAAACGAGTATCCTTAGCTGTTGTGCTTCATCCAGCTGCACAAGGTGGGTTTATGCCGATTTATTTTTGCAGGGAAGGAATATCAATTAAATCAGGTCAATCGAGTAAGCGAATCACTCAATTTTCTGAACTGGCTACTCAGCTACAGCAAGATATTCGCCAACTAGAGGTTCGTCCATCAGTCGATTTCCCAGATCCTGAATTATATAAGCAATATTTAATCGGGATCTTGCGCGTCAACCATTGCCTCCCACCTTTAAATTGGTAGTCAAACGAGATTGAGACATAACTACCCACTGAAAAAGTCAACCAGAAATAAGCTCATAGGCACCACTCCAGGAGAAACCTTCGCACCCACAAGAACGGCCTCAGCCCTTGAAGTGGAAGGGCACCCCTTCAATGTCTTCGGACTCGTTCTGTTCCGTTGGAGTCTTCGGTTTCTCCTTCCGCTACTGTACTGATCAATTGTTAAAAAGGCTGTTATATCTTCTAAATGAGCGGGCTTACGCGGTTCATTTAATGCCTTCCCTCGGTAATCGTGACCCCATTTTCGGGAGCGATAGCATAGAACCCTTTTTGCGTCCTCCTAGATAAAAGGGCCGATCAATGACGTGTCAGATGACATCATTGATCGGCCCTTATTCTGATTAGTAGACTTCTGTCCGAGCTTTCATGTTGTACTCAACTGTTGCTTTTAATTCGGCTCATGTTGATTTTGTTTGCGGAATGTCTGCTCAGCA
Source organism: Alkalicoccobacillus murimartini (assembly GCF_030813245.1). Classification (GTDB taxonomy): domain Bacteria; phylum Bacillota; class Bacilli; order Bacillales; family Bacillaceae_D; genus Alkalicoccobacillus; species Alkalicoccobacillus murimartini. Next base: position 1,176,997 of record NZ_JAUSUA010000001.1, read on the forward strand.
GGTTGCATCACTTTATATCTCACCAATAACACATTACAAATAAGAATTAGGGATGTGATAAGTAGCAATCCACGAACTCCATATAAGCTTACGACCCAACCGCCTAGTATCGGTCCAATCATTGAACCTAGATACATGGCACTATTCGAAAATCCATAGGTTCGGCTTTCCATGCCTGTTGGCGCATGCATTCTAATTAATGTATTAGCTGCTGGCAATAGCCCGCCTAAACAAAGTCCTACAAAAAATCTCAGCACGATTAACTGCCAAATGTCTGTCACAAATACCTGTGGGATCGTAAATATAGCGACTCCGAGTAACGAATAGACAAGGGTATTATGTGCTCCCTTCCTATCACTCACTCTTCCTAGCCAAGCTGAGGTCATAAAATTCGCAAAGCCTGTGACAGAGACAACGATGCCTGCGTATAACGAAACATTTGCTGCAGGAGATAGCTCTTCTACGTATAAAGATAAAAGAGGGTTCACACCCATGATCGCAAATTGAATCATAAGAATGACCGCATAAATCGAGAATACCGGTTTTCTAGCCGTAATTTCTTTAAACTCTTGGATTGTACTTGTCTTGGTTTTTACTTCTTTTGCCGGTGTAAAATCTTCTTTAACGAACAACATCACACCAATCGCTGCCACCAAAATAAATGCACCTGTCACAAAAAAGATCATTCGGTAGCCAAAGGCTTGTGACATAAGCCCACCAATTAATGGTCCGCCGATAGCTCCTGCAACTGTTCCCGATTGCAGAATACCAAGAGCTTGACCTGTATGTTGCTTAGGTGTATTTGTACTCACTAAACCAATCGCTGCTGGAATAAAACCCGAGATGACACCGTTTAATAAACGTAAAAACAGTAACGATATCGGCCCTGTTGCTAGTCCAGTTAAACTAATGACAATAGCCATACCAAATCCCGAGCGTAAAATCATCATTTTTCGTCCGTGCTTATCGGCTAACCTACCCCAAAAAGGGGAAAATATAAATGCTGTCAAAAAGTTGGCCCCAAAGATAATCCCTGCCCACAAACTGATTTCTGCAGGATCTTCCATCCCCAGCTCTTTTAAGTATAACGGCAAAAAAGGCATTATCATTGACATTGCGCTCATCACTAAAAATGTGCACCCCGATAGGATCCACACATTTCTTTTCCAAGTTGTCAATCCGATCACTTCCTCGTTACCTCTATTATATATTTCGCGGGGCGAAGTAATCAAGTGATGAGTTCCTGCTTTTCGATAGATTATAAGGGATTTTTCTGAAAGGTTCGCCTCTTCACGACGATTTCCTCAAATTTAGACATAAAAAAAACCAAGTGATCAACACTTGGTTAGATACCCATCTTATAGTCATACTCTTTTGCTTTATCTGGTTTTGCATTTTGATAATCTGTTTTAATAAAAGGTCTCATAGAAGGCTTCACTTCTCGAACAAAATGAAATCCCTTCAGTTTTTCCATGGTCTCGTCTATGTTTTCCTGATTACAATAAAATACGACGTACTTCATTTTTTTGGAGACATAGTGAACATTGCCGAAACGCCGAAGCTGCCTCGCAAATTTCAGTGATGTCAGCCACACTACAATTCCTTGACGTTGCCCATTCATCATTTTCTATTCCCCTATCCGCTATCGTTCAATTTTATTTTATCATGAGCTATTTTGCCTAAGCAACTATGATTCGTGTTCCTACTCATGTACCCTATAGATAGCATACCCATATAAGGAGTGATCCGTCTTGCTAGATCTGTTCTACTCCAACTTAAAAACAAGCTTGTTACAAACGTACGAAATACAAATGAAAGCAATTAGTGGTTTTTATTTTCTTTATGTACATTCAGTTGATGATTATGTGGAAGTTCAACACGCCATTCGTTCTGTCGCATCAATCCTGACAAAAAAGCGGATGCTCTCATTTGAATGTGAATATGTTCGCTCAACAAATCAAATTCACGTATTCCGTTTTCGTTTCCTTGTTCCTTCTGAAAAAATGTTCTGTTGTGGAAATGGCTGTATCGACTGTACTCGCTTATAAAAAAGAAAACGGCACATGGCCGTTTCCCTATACTTTATCCACAGCTACATCCTCCGCCAGATCCACATCCACCACTACATGACATATTATCAAAGAAAGGATTTCCAGTTGGAACCTTAATTGTTTCTGAAACCGCGTGAGCCAATATGCCACTAATTTCATTCAATAAAGATTCTAACTCCTTCTCCGCCTGTTTAAATGATTTAACTAAGTCATGTTTGTCCATGCTTCGTTTAAGCTGACGAATTTCTTTTGAAACCCGATCATAATCAGGGTGGTATTTTCCAAAGCGCTGAACTTCTTCATGCATATCTTTCATTTTATTAAAATCAGCAATCAGTGTTTGCGCCTCAGTATTAGCTTGTAGCTGTTCTTTAGCATGTATATAGTCAGCAAAGGTTTCTGATTCAATAATCACATCACCTAAACCTTGAGTTCGTTCTAATAGCTCCATTTCACTTATGGTAGCGAGCATCACAGCACCCCCTACTTAGGAGTATAGCATGTCTTAAGTTGTGTTCATACCTATATATGGATTTTTATTGAACCTTTTTAGTATCCATTGACTTTGCCTTTAAGTGGCTCTATAATTCATTGACTTTACCTGTACGATGAGAGGATTTGATTAGTAAAATGAACCTTGTTACATTTAATCCATTTCGAACAATTGGGCTTAAAGGTCTGCATTATATTAAGCCTGAGAATATGTATAAAGAGAAACAGCTTATTTCAGATGCAGACGTTTGTTTGTTCCCGGAAAATTGGCAAGTGAACTCACTTGTTTACGGAATGAAGAAACGAATATTCCCTAGCATTCAGTCCATTCAATTAGGTTTTAACAAAATTGAAATGACTCGTGCGCTTTGGAGTGTCGTTCCAGAACTTGTCCCAAAAACCGTCATCCTCGGGCGCAACTCAGATACGTATCAAAAAGTACTACAAGACTTTCCTTTCCCTTTTGTTGCGAAAGAAATCCGAAGTTCAATGGGGCGTGGCGTGTTTTTGATTGAAAATGAACAGCAATTTCGTGAATACAGTGATCAAAATCCAACTTACTATATTCAGGAATACCTTCCGATAGAGAGGGACTTACGAGTGTGTATCGTTGGCGATAAGGCTATCGCTAGCTATTGGAGAGAAAATGAGAATACATTTAAAAATAACGTAGCACAAGGTGGACGTATTATTTTTGATGACGTGCCAGCCGAAGCGGTTCAAGCGGCTTTATCTACGGCTCAATTACTTGGAATTGACCATGCCGGTTTTGACCTTATTGTCGTTGAAGACAAGATGTATATTCTTGAATTTAATACTCTGTTCGGTAATCAAGGCTTCCAAGAGCTACAAGTATCTGTAGAAGAGGAAATTGCTTCGTATCTAGGTATCTCTATGTCCTAAGTATACATAAGCATAGGAAACCATCACTAACTGAAGGTTTCCTGTGTTTGCGTGACCGTATCTTGACCCATCTTCAACATTTCCATCATCATCATCGCTAAACCTAAGTTAGACTGCATTCTCTCCACTCGCTGAGGGAATGTTCTGCCATAGAAATAATTCGCTTCTTTCTCAAGCGTTTGTAAAACAGACGGGTCTCTACTCAACTTTCGATACCAACTAGGATTTTGACGTACAAAGTTTCTAAATTCTTCATTTTCATTTAATAACTGAATGACGTCTGGACGCATCCATCTGCACATCCCCTCGAATTAATCGCGACGAAAAGAAAACGGTTGGTCTGGGTTTGATCTCGTTTGTTCATCTTCTGGTCGCTGAAACGTTTGAATAAGAGTCTGTACATTTCCTAATACTGAGCTAAATTGAGCTAAATGGTTTTGCAGATCTTGAACATTCATTTTTTTGACCATATTCATCATCTGACCCATAAATTCGGTCGCTTGAGCGGTTCCTTTTTGTTCCTGCTTTTCCTCAGTGCTTTGCGTATGATCTTGAACTGGCTCCTGTTCATTAGGTTCAGCATTCATGAATTGAGACCACTGGCTATGATTAGGACCCAAAACAGACCATTCTTCATAAACAGCTTGCAGTGTTTTCGACCCTTGGCGAACCTCATTCATAATACCCGGATGATGACGAACAAAATCTTTGAATTCATGTACACTTGGATGAAGCTCTTGTGAGGACACCATATCTACCTCACCATCCTTTCTTGTATAGTACTATGTTACAAAAAAGCCTAGTCCAACGTTCTCGTTTTTTCTAAATTCATCTCATTTTTTTGTTACAATAAGTAAGTTACATATGACACAGGGGGTTTTTTAGTGGAAGACACATCGAAACATGCCATACAGAAGCAATTTGATCAATACATACAAACCGCATCCGAAACAGAAATGAATGTTCTCTCAACCGTTTTATCTAATCTCCAACAAAAAAAGGACACCACAGGGTCCTTTTTATCCGCACTTATTAAAATGAAGAAATCAACAACACAAAATAATGAACTAGAAGTGAGTTTACCCGTACACCCAATCATTTATAATTCGTTAGATATGGTCCATGGAGGCATCACAGCGACCTTAGCTGATTCAGCTATGGGAACACTTGTACATGACCTGCTGCCCGAGCATCAAACAGCAGTGACTTCTAACCTGTCCGTCCAGTATATCCGACCAGGTAAGGGCGAATCCCTACACTGTAAAGCCACCGTTACACATCAAGGACGTCAGTTATATGTAACGGAAGCTCGAATTGTTAATAATCTCAATAAATTGGTCGCGACAGCTCATGCCACTTTTATGGTCGTTCCTAAAAACAAATAATCATTAATTAGGAGGGGTTAGGAAATTCTGTGTAAAGCTTTTTTCATAGACTCCTACCCCTAATTCAGTAAATTCCTCATGAAGTAAGTTCACTCGATGCCCTTCACTGTTTAACCATCCCTCAACTGCAGCTGCACCATCCACATAACCTAATGCAATATTTTCTCCCGCTGTTTTAAATGGCACTTGCCCAGTAATAAAGCGAGCATCCAATTTACCGTAAGTAGGAGAAACATGATCAAAATAATCATTGATTTCCATATCAAGGCTATGTTTGTAGGCAATATCACGAACCTCTTCATTCCATTTGTAGGGCTCAAGTCCATGCTTATCACGAATAAGATTGGTCAAGTGAAAGATTTGTTTTTCTTCCCCTGCTTCAATCGCTTTCCATTTCTCTGCTGATAAAGGTTCTATTTCAGGTAATGTTCCACGATATGTTATAGAATATGGCTTCTGTTTAAGTAACAAATCAGTGGTTAACATTCTAACAGTAGAAAGCTCCCCTGTATGAATATCAAAATAAAGCTGTAACCAGTTATCCCCATATGGAACGAGTGGACGCGCACGCAAATCATCTTCAGTTAATCTAAATTCAAACGTACCCATATCATTATCAACTTCAATCGTGGACTCAAAATCTAGCTCTGATGAAAGTCGTTCATATGTAACGCCCTCATTAAAAACTGAATCTTTTAATTCATCTCCAGAATAATAGAAGGTTACAACCTCGCCATCTTCCAGACCTACTTGTAAATAGGAATGATTGTTTATCGGGTAAATCCACCACTCATAACCGTAACTTGATGGATCCTTCCTTTCAGGTTCTCCATATGTCTGGATAACCTCATCCTCAGACTTATCTATTATTTGGCCAAGGTGCACCCCTGTACGGCTTGCTAATACCTCTTTTGAGGGATTCTGCCTCTCAGCTACTGAACCTTGTTTAAAAGGCGTATCAGCAAACCAGTGCTCCATCTCATCTTGTTGAGTCACTTCAACAATCATAATGATAAGTATAAGTAGTAAACCAGCTAATAAACCAAGCCGTTTACCCATCTTCAATCACTCCTTTGTCATAACCCTAACAAAAAAGTTCGCAGTTCATCTCTACATCCCTGTCTCTACTTATGTAATCATCTGTCTTTATACGTAGAATTAGAGGGGCGACCCGCCATTATCCTGTTTGGTTTTAAAAATACGTTTTCATTTTATATTGCAAGCTGATGCATTTCATACTATCATAATTAGAGAGAACATGCAGAACAAAAGGGGTGTAATTAGTATGAAATTTGATGAAACCGGTTTCGAAGGTCAAGAAGTAAAGTTTTCTCATATGCGTCATGCTGCTGAAGCAAGTGGGTTTGTACTCGCTGAACAGTGGGATTATGAGCGTGCAACGTTTGATTATAAGATTGTAAATCAAGGTGATACATACTACCTACGCGTTCCAACCTATTCCATCAAGGGAGATATCCCTAAGAATGACACGATTTGCCGAGTGATGACACCTATGCTAGGGAAGCACTATTATCCTCATGGTGTGGAGTACGCAGGTGAAAGCTTTCCAGAGTCTGTAATCACTAAGTCACAATCTAAGCTTGACCTACTTAAACATACGTTGGAACAAGAAGCTTAGTTTCAACAAATGTTTAAATGAATAATTAAGGCCGAACAATGAAGTCATTGTTCGGCCTTTTTATATAAATAAAATTAATCCTTGGCGCTGTTAAACCAACGTAGCGTCAGCAAAAAAAGGTTCAGAGGTTACCCAAATTTGGGATCTAAGCTATCCGCTCCCGAAAATGTGGGCACGCTTACCAAAGAAGAGTTGAACAAAAAAGTAGCGGAAGGAGAAACCGAAGACTCCAACGGAACAGAACGAGGCTGAAGACATTGAAGGGGTGCCCTTCCACTTCAAGGGCTGAGGCCGTTCTTGTGGGTGCGTAAGTTTCTCCTGGAGCGGTGCTATGAGCCTATCTCCCACTCTCAAAGGAAATTCCTTTGTTGTTAGTCATTACATCTAACAAGTCTTGTTGTATCCCCTCTTCTTTTTGCTTGCTATGATCTAAATTTTTCACATAAAAAAAGTAGCAACAGACCATGATTTGCCTGTGCTACTTTTTTTGTTTTTAATAATATGGCGAAATCATAAGATAAACTAGTACGCCAGTAAAACTAACATACAACCATAAAGGCATCGTCCATCTCGCAATTTTTTTGTGACGCTCATTTTCCATATTCCATGCTCGAGTCACTGTTGTTAAGGCCAACGGTACGATCACTGCGGCAAGAACAATATGAGTAATTAGAATAAAGTAATATACAGGTCGTAAGAACCCTTCTCCTCCATATGGAGTGGAAGACGACAGAAAGTGATGCGCTACGTATGTGACTAAAAATAATGTCGTTGTAGTAAAAGCAGCATAGATAAACCGTCTGTGCAATGTCACCTTTCGTTTAAGTATGGCAATAAGAGCTGCTAGCAAAAATAGAAAGGTAAAACTATTAAAAATAGCATTTAAAAGTGGCAAGATCCTGACGTCAAATGCATCAAAGTTCTCATAGCCAGGCATACCCGATAAAACCGCAACCAATCCATTAACTATGATAGTAACAATGATGATCAATGGTTTATAATTTCTTTTTTTGTGTGGAACCAGTGCTTCAGACACACTCATCTCTCCTTTTCATTCAATGCTTGTCCATTATGCATTATACACCTTCATTCGTGTTCCAAACACCTTAATGCGTCACAATCTGATGAACTTTCAATTAAACGTAAAAAGACCAAAGAGTAAACGTGCTCTACCCTCTGGTCTTAAACGTATAAACTTTAATACTTTGTTACACCTATTAATAGCATCAGGGCAACAATAGTGGGAAGTGTAATGAAGATCCCAGTAATCATAAATACATTAACCCATGCATGGTCCTTATCCTTCATATGCATAAAGAATAATAACTGAAGGGCAAACTGCACAACCGCCAATATAAGAATAAATGGAATGGCTAATGTGCGTGGAACAAAGTCTGTTGCGACTGCCGCAAAAGCAAGAAATGTTAAGAAAATCATCAATGCAAACGCAACGATTTGTTTTCTAATCTCTGCTTTGTGCGAGCGTTTTTCCTCATTAGTCATTGCACTTTTTTCAAAGCTTTCACTTAGATGGTCAGCCATACGATCAACCTCCTGCTCCCATTAGATAAACCACTGTAAAGATAAATACCCAAACGACGTCAATAAAATGCCAGTATAAGCTAGCGACATAGAATTTCGGTGCATTTGTCAAAGTGATCCCAGAACGCGCGTAGCGAATCAACAGTAATATAATCCAGCATAATCCAAAGGTAACGTGTGCCCCGTGTAGCCCTACTAGAGAGTAAAACGCACTTGAAAACGCACTCGTTGTAAAACCAAATTCATATTCTGTCACGTATTGATAAAATTCATAGATCTCCATTCCGAGAAAACTTAGACCTAATACAACGGTTATCGTTAGCCATGTCATCATCGATCGGAAATTATTCTTTTTCATCGCAGACATTGCTAGCACACTCGTTAAACTACTTGTTAAAAGTAACATCGTCATAATAAACACTAACTCAAGATGGAAGATATCTGTCGAACTCGGTCCATCAGCAGTACCGTTACGCAGTCCTAGATACGTTCCAAAAAACGTTGCGAATAAAATTGTTTCTCCACCTAGAAAAAACCAGAAACCAAGGAATTTGTTCTTCCCTTCAAGAGTGGCTCTCTCAGGATGTGAGGGGAGTCCATTAGACATATCAATAGGTCCAGACATTCTACTTTTCCCCCTTTGATGGTAATTCATTCTTAATCTGTTCAATTGGAACATGATAACCATGATCCTCTTTTACAGAGCGTATCATCATACAACCGAATGTAATGGCAAAACCAAGCCCAACAATAATCCAAGGACTAATAATTGGATTCTCCATTCCTAGCATAATTAGACCAAATCCTAAGAAATACAGCCCAATCGAGATGAATAGAGGTAAAATCGAACCATTCGGCATGTGAATCTCTTGAATCGGCTCAGCCGGTTTCATCGTTCCATCTCCATGAATCTTTTCATAGAACAATGGATCAAGTGAACGGATCTGAGGTGTTTGTGCAAAGTTATACTCCGGAACCGGTGTTGGTGTTGCCCACTCCAACGTTCTCGCATCCCAAGGATCAGCCACTGTTACACGCTCTCCTTTAAAGGCAGAGTAAATAATATTTACAACTAGAAGCAACACCCCAGCTGTCATAAAGAATGTTCCGATTGTACTAACCAAGTTATATGTCTCCCAGCCTTGGTTTGGAAGATACGTGAACACACGTCTTGGCATACCCATTAGTCCAAGTAAATGCTGAATAAAGAAAGTAAGATGGAAGCCAATATAGAAGATGGCAAAGAACCATTTACCAAGTTTTTCATTCAGCTTATGACCGAACATCTTAGGATACCAATAGAATAATCCTGCAAATAGAGATAAAACAATTCCACCAACAATGATGTAATGGAAATGCGCAACAACAAAGTACGTGTCATGGTAGAGATAATCTACAGGTGCCATAGCTAACATAACCCCAGTTACTCCACCAAGTACAAATGTCGGGACAAAGGATGAAGCAAACAGCATCGCTGTATTAAATGTGATTTTCCCGCCCCACATCGTAAAGAGCCAGTTAAAGATTTTAATCCCTGTTGGCACCGCTATGGTCATGGTTGCTACAGCAAAAACAGAGTTTGCGACAGGTCCCATTCCAACTGTAAACATATGGTGAGCCCATACCATGAATCCTAAGAAAGCGATAATCATTGTTGCAAACACCATCGCGGTGTATCCAAACAAACGCTTTCTTGAAAAGGCTGGAATGACCTCTGAAATGATACCAAAAGCTGGTAAGACAAGAATATAAACCTCTGGATGTCCAAAAATCCAGAAAATGTGTTGCCAAATGACGACGTTCCCGCCACCAGCAGTATTAAAGAACTGTGCGTCAAAGATTCGCTCAAGCATGAGAAGAGCAAGTCCTGCCGCAAGTGGTGTGAAAGCAAATAAAATTAAGGTAGATGAGATAAATGAAGTCCATACAAACAAAGGAAGTCTCATCATGCTCATACCTGGTGCTCTCATATTCACAATGGTTACTAGAAAGTTAATCGCTGAAATTAGCGTACCAATCCCTGAAACTTGTAAACCTAGGACATAGAAATCAATCCCTAATCGATCTTCGAGTGATAATGGTACATAAGCCGTCCAACCTGCATCCGGACCGCCCCCAAAGAACCAACTTGTGCTTAATAATAGTCCACCAGATAGAAAGATCCAGAATCCTAATGCATTAACAAAAGGAAAGGCTACATCCCTAGCTCCAATTTGAAGTGGAATAAAATAGTTCATAAAGGCAAATAATAATGGTGTTGCGGCAAGGAATAACATGATCGTTCCATGCATCGTAATAAATTCGTTAAATGCTTGGCCACTCAGAAAGTTATTTTCTGGAAACATCAATTGAATGCGCATGAAAACGGCCATTAGACCTGCCTTACAGAAAAATAACGTACCGGCAATTAAATACATAATGCCAAGTTTTTTATGGTCAACGGTGGTTAACCAATCCATGATGACACTTTTATCTTGTTTTACTGCTGCCAATGTCTCAAACCTCCTTTTCCGTTGTTACTCTGGGTCGTCTTCTTCACGTACATCTAAGCTGCGCAAATATGCGATCAGTGCATCCATTTCATCTGCAGAAAGATCTTCTTCTGGAAATGGAATCATATTGTTATCTTGCTTAAACTCATCTGGGTTACGAATCCATGCTTCTAGCTGCTCATCTGTATTTTCAAGATAGCCTGCAATCGTTTTACGATCAGCAAAGTTCGTTAACGTTGGTCCAGAAGCTGATCCTGCTCCACCAACTGCATGGCAGCTAATACAGCTTTCTTGGAAAACTTCATACCCTTGTTGTACAGATGAATCTTCTGGCTGTTCGACATCCGCTTTGGCAACCATGTCTTCCACCCATTGATCATAATCCTCACGCTCAAGTGCGATTAGTTTAAAATCCATCAAGGCATGAGAAGGTCCACATAGCTCAGCACATTTCCCCATATAGGTACCTGGTTCAGTAGCCTCTAACCAAAGTGTGTTCTCAATTCCAGGAACGGTATCAATCTTCCCGCCTAGTGCTGGTACCCAAAATGAATGAATGACATCTTGTGCATTCAAAGTGAAATAAACCCGCTCGCCTGTAGGAATATAGACTTCTTGTCCAGCTGTGAAGCCTTCTTCATAATCAAACTGCCACCAGTATTGATGACCAGTTACGTCTATGTATACTGCATCCTCTACATCTTCAGGTGCCTGACTCTCCGCAAATTCAAACGTTCCCATGATAGTCGGAACAAACAGTACCAATAAAAGGAGAATCGGTATTACTGTCCATGTGATCTCAAGTACGGTACTTCCATGTACTTGTTTTGGGTATTCATCGTCTCCCTCTTTTCGGCGGAATTTAGCCAAGATATAGAAGAAGATAGCAAACACAACTAATGTAACAAACGCCATTATGTATAATGACAGAACCATGTTGTTAAAAATCCATTGTGCTTGAGGCCCCTTTGGATCAAGTGCTGTTAGGTTCTCATTCCCAAAACAGCCTGACATTAGTAAAAGCATCACTAGAAGACTTAATCGTCCACTCCAAGTCTTTACTTGTTTCATCAACATTCCCTCACTTTCTCTAAATATAAGTGCCTTCTTGTCTCTCTGATTAAATCACTGTTTCTACTAGTACAATGAAAAGAATAAAGACCACTCTGATAAGGCTTACAATACTCTATAAGCTTCTCCGTACAGGGCTTCCCGTTATTAGATTCGCCTCCGATACGCCTGTTCACCTCCTGATAAACTTATAGACCGCCAATTATAACCAGTATACGTTTACATTATAGCTTATTATGAGACTAGTTTCATCATAAACCTTTCTTTCACACGATATTCACATTTTAAAAGCGTCATAAAATGTTCCCCGCTGGAAAATTGACTTTTCACTCCAGCATACCTATGATCAGAAGTGAGCAACATCTTATTGAATATGAATCCAATTTAATTAGAAGGTGAAGAACGTGCATAAGCGATTTAAGTTTTTTGGAGTGATAACTGCTCTTTTTGTATTATTAGTATTAATTCAAGGTGCACTCGTTTCTAAAACAGGATCAGGAGAAGGATGCGGGGACACATGGCCACTGTGCTTTGGTGAAGTAGTGCCTCTTAATCCGACAATGGAAACCATTATTGAATATAGTCACCGGATTGTTTCTGGCTTAGCTGGATTACTAGTCATTATTTTAGCTTTTTGGGCTTGGAAGCAACTCAAACATATCCGTGAAGCAAGATTTTTGGCCTTTCTATCTGTCTTTATGATTATTCTACAAGGTCTAATGGGAGCAGGAGCGGTTGTTTTTGGACAACAACCACTTGTCATGGCGCTTCACTTTGGATTTTCTGCATTGTCCTTATCGTCGGTTGTTCTCTTAATTATTTTAAGTTTTGAGGATTCTAGTAAAATCAGTCGTCCGACCGCTCCAAAAAACAGTAAGGGATTGCGTAGATACGTTTTAGGCGTTCTCCTATATTGCTACGCTGTTATTTATACTGGTGCATTTGTAAAACACACCGATTCAACATTGGCGTGTGCAGGGTTCCCGACATGTAATGGAAAGTGGATTCCAGATGCATTTTGGACTGTTGCACCTCAATATTTCCATCGTATTTTTGGTACGATCATGTTGATATCATTAATTATTTTAGTGGTATGGATATTCCGTAAATTCCCTTTGAATCGAACTCTTAAGTGGTTAAGCGTTCTTTCGATGTTAATGGTGATTGGACAGTTCACAAGTGGAATTACGATTGTCCTTAGCTTGAACCAATACCTTGAAGTTGGGATGACACATGCTATTCTAGTTTCATTATTATTTACATGCCTAGCGTATATGACAATGATTCTACTCAGAAAACCAACAAAATAACCTAAAAAAGAGGCTCAAGCGGAATGCTTGAGCCTCTTTTTATCATGTAAATTCAATAAGTAAATCACCAGTTGCAATGGGTTCATTATCAGAGACAAATACCTCTTTAATTTCTCCATCAAATGCGGCTTGTACTGTTGTTTCCATTTTCATGGCTTCTGTAATTAATAGATGGTCACCTTTTTTCACTTTATCTCCTTTAGAAATAAGTGTTTTTATGACCGTACCAGGCATCGTAGCCCCAATTTGTTTCTCGTTGGCTTTGTCTACCTTAGGTCTAGAGACCACAGTCGTTTGAACCGATTGATCTTGAATAAGCACTTCACGAGGTTGTCCATTTAATTCAAAATAGACAATTCGTTTTGCATCGTCTCTAGGTTCAGAAACAGAAATGAGTTTTACAATTAATGTTTTTCCTTGTTCAATCTCTACTTCAATTTCTTCACCTGGTCTCAAGCCGTAGAAGAAAGTTGGCGTATCAAGTACTGATACATCTCCAAAATTATCACGGAATTGCTCGAATTCAGTAAAGACTTTCGGGTACATCACATAAGACAACACATCATGGCTCGTTACCTGTCTACCAAGTTGTTTAAACAATTTATTTTGAACCTCTTCAAAATCAATAGGATCTAGAAGTGCTCCTGGTCTACCTTCAACTGGTTTGCGAGATTTTAAGATGATCTGCTGAAGCTCTTTCGGGAATCCTTGGTAAGGCTGACCCAATTGTCCTTGGAAAAACTCAATCACTGAATCTGGAAAATCCATGTTATGACCTTTGGCGTAAACTTCATCCCTTGTTAAGTCATTCTGAACCATATAAAGCGCCATATCTCCAACTACCTTAGAAGAAGGTGTAACTTTGACCACATCTCCAAACATATCATTGACGATCCGATACATTTTCTTCACTTCGTTCCAACGGTCTCCAAGGTCAACAGCTTTTGCCTGTTGTTGCAAGTTACTGTATTGCCCACCTGGCATCTCGTGTTGGTACACTTCAGTATGAGGTGCGTTCATCCCACTTTCAAAGCCTTGATAGTATTTACGTGTCGCTTCCCAGAACTCATCTAGTTGCTCTAACGCTGAGATTTTGATGTCTGGTTGCCTCTCTGAGCCGCCTAACGCATAAAATAGTGTGTTAGCACTTGGCTGTGACGTTAAGCCCGCCATTGAGCTAACAGCTACATCTAAAATGTCGACTCCAGCTTCTACAGCTTTCGCGTACATAAAGATTCCATTTCCACTCGTATCATGGGTATGAAGATGTACAGGAATATCTACCGTTTCTTTTAAGGACGAAATCAGTTTGTATGCAGCTTCTGGCTTAAGTAGACCAGCCATATCCTTGATAGCAAGAATATGCGCACCAGCTGATTCAAGCTCTTTTGCAAGCTCTAAATAATAATTCAGATCGTATTTGGTCCGCGATGGATCCATGATATCCCCTGTATAACACATAGCAGCTTCCGCAATTTTGCCTGTTTTTCGAACCGATTCTATAGCTGGGATCATTCCTTCCACCCAGTTCAAGCTATCAAAAATACGGAATACATCAATACCTGCTGCTGCAGATTTTGCAACGAACTCATCTACTGCGTTATCAGGGTAATTTGTATACCCAACAGCATTTGATGCGCGTAATAGCATTTGGAATAGAACATTAGGTGCTTGCTTACGTAATGTCAGCAGTCTCTCCCACGGATCCTCATGAAGGAATCTCATCGCCACATCAAAGGTTGCTCCACCCCACATCTCATACGAGAATAATCCAGGTAAAAGTCGTGCTGTAGGCTCAGCAATCTTTTTAAGATCATTCGTACGCACTCGTGTTGCAAGTAATGATTGGTGAGCGTCTCTAAAGGTTGTATCCGTTAGTAAAACATTTTTCTGGTCTTTCACCCATTGTGCTAGTCCTTCTGGTCCTTTTTCATCAAGGATTTGTTTTGTCCCATTTGGAAAAGGCTCTACAGCATTTATTGATGGTACAACAGGTTTGTCAAATGCCGGTTTTTTCTTCTTTTCAATTCCAGGGTATCCATTAACAATCGTTTCACCAAGGAATGTAAGCATTTTTGTTCCACGGTCTTTACGTTTAGGGAACAAGAACAGTTCAGGCGTAGTATCGATAAACGAAGTGTTGTATGAACCATTTAAAAAGGCTTCATGACGAACAACGTTTTCTAAAAACGCAATATTGGTCTTAATCCCACGAATACGAAATTCTCTCAGATTACGTAACATTTTTGATGCAGCACCATCGTACGTTAATGCCCATGTAGACACTTTAACTAACAAAGAATCATAATGTGGTGAGATAACGGACCCTTGGAATCCATTCCCTGCATCTAAACGAACACCAAATCCACCACCAGTACGGTAAGCGTTAATACGACCAGTATCCGGCAAGAATCCATTAGCAGGGTCTTCTGTTGTAACCCTAGATTGGATAGCAAAACCACTGCACTGGATATCTTCCTGAGCAGGAATCCCCATTTTCTTATCATGAAGTCTCTCTCCATCAGCAATCAATAGTTGTGATTGAACGATATCAATACCCGTCACCATCTCCGTAATGGTGTGCTCAACCTGAACACGTGGATTTACTTCAATAAAATAGAAGTCTCCATCTTCAGTCGCAAGAAATTCCACAGTACCTGCATTGACATACCCAATCGCTTCTGCTAATTGGACCGCAGCAGCACAAATTTTCTCTCGTACACCTTCACCAAGCGAAACACTTGGAGCAACTTCAACTACTTTTTGATGACGTCGTTGTACGGAACAATCACGCTCGTATAAATGCACGATATTCCCATGCTTATCAGCAAGGATTTGTACTTCTATGTGCTTAGGATTCTCCACAAATTTCTCAACGTACACTTCATCATTACCAAACGCAGATTTGGCTTCTGACTTCGCTCGGTCATAAGACTCATGTAAATCTTCTGCGGCACGGACAATACGCATTCCACGTCCTCCACCACCAAGTGAGGCTTTAATAATGAAGGGATATCCGTTTTCTTTTGCAAACGCTTCTACATCTTCAACGCCATTAACAGGACCGTCACTACCAGGTATAACTGGAAGGTTTGCTTTAAGTGCTTGTTCCTTCGCCTGTACTTTATCTCCAAACATGCGTAAGTGCTCAAGCTCTGGTCCAATAAAAATGAGCCCTTCTTCCTGGCATCGTTTGGCAAATTGTAGATTCTCAGACAAGAAGCCGTATCCAGGGTGAATGGCATCTACACTATGTAACTTCGCTGTCTCTATAATTCCTTCTATGTCCAGATAAGCCTCGATTGGTTTCTTTCCTTCACCAACCAGATAGGCTTCATCGGCTTTATATCTATGATAAGCCCCTAAGTCTTCTTTAGAATAAATGGCCACTGTACGAATATGTAATTCTGAGCACGCCCGGAAAATACGGATGGCAATTTCACCGCGATTTGCTACTAGTACCTTCTTAATTGATTGTAATCCGTTCATCTTGTCCTCCTCTTTACTCTCTCAACTCAAAAATCTCATATTTTATCTACTTTTATGAAAGCTTGTTAATTAGTATAGGAGTAAAAGGAGGTAAAAAGCAATTGAAATGTTCTGTCAGTTTAAAAAGTTTTTTTATCCAATTACTCTAGACAAATAAAAAAAGCTATGCTGCAATAGCATAGCCACTTCTCGATATTACCTCTGTACTGTTAAGTCGTGCAGATCTGCAAGTCTACGCTCTAATTCACTAAGAATTTGTTTTCCTTGTTCTTCTTCAACCAATCCAAGTCGAACGGCAAAATCAATTTCACGTGAAAGCCCAAACATACGAGTATCCAGTACTTCTTCGTAGAGGGGGCATTGAGGCATCGTTAGATTCTCCAACTGAACTTCAATAAGCTTTCGTATCTTTTCTGCGTCAGACTGCAGAAGTGTATATGCTTTCTCAGCCTGGCTGGTCATCACCTTAATCGACATTTTGTCCCCTCCTCACCATGATGTATCATCTCTTCTTTTATAGTATCTGCTAAAGCGTTAAAATGCAATCTTTTTAGTGAATCTTGTAAAATCAGCTTTCACATTTTCGTAACAAGCTATAAGAAAATAACACTCGAACTGACAAAAGTACCTTATACGTTTTATAATAAGACTAGCATGTATATCTAGGAGGAATTTGTTTGAGTGAATTTGTATTTTTTATTGAGGGCGACATTAACCGTCCCTTAACAATTGATCCAACAGTATGGATTTTTGATGAGAGAAAAATCGATCTTACCTCGTATTTTGATAATCTGGACTCAATGGACGATGAATTGACAGCGTATCAAAAATCTATTTCCGCTCAGTGGGATCGGGAGAGAACAGAAGGATCTGAGCCTCCAAACCCCAACCACAATGGAAATTTGATTCGTTATGATAAGCAAAAATTAATAAATGGCTCTTTTGGTATGCCATTAAAACCTTTTCTGACGAACGCTGGTCCAATCGATACGGCAAAATCAATTGCCATTGAAACTGAAAACGGTTCAATTCACACCTGTACCCTTGAGGATGGATTTAAATTAATTGTCGGGTTTTCACAAGATGGCCAGCCATTAAGGGATAGCGGTCCTGTCCACATTTATTATGGTGATGGATCTAATGAAAAAGAACCGATTACGCATGTTAAACGAATAACCATCAAATCATAATCATCTATAAAAGATCCGCAGCAAGTTGAGCAAGCCCAGACCTCTCTCCTTTCACGAGTTTCACATGACCGTGAACAGATTGGTTTTTAAATTTCTCAACAACGTAAGTCAGTCCATTTGTGTATTCATCAAGATAGGGGTGATCAATTTGCTGCGGGTCACCCATTAAAACAATTTTACTTTTCTCTCCTACCCTCGTTAAGATAGTTTTCACTTCATGCTTAGTTAAATTCTGCGCTTCATCAATTATGATGTATTGTTCAGGAATACTTCTCCCTCTAATATAGGTCAATGCCTCCACTTGTATCGACCCCATACCAGCTAATATCTGATCAATCTCACCCGGTTTTTTTGTATTAAAGAGGAATTCAAGGTTATCATATATTGGTTGCATCCATGGTCTGAGTTTTTCATCCTTTTCACCAGGCAAATACCCGATATCTTTACCAAGTGGTACAACAGGCCGCGCAACAAGTAATTTATTGTACGTATGCAAATCCTCAGTCTGCATCAATCCTGCCGCTAAAGATAAAAGGGTTTTACCCGTACCTGCTTTACCGATCATCGTTACTAATGGGATATCCTCTCTAAGTAAAAGCTCAAACACCATCCTCTGTTGCACATTACGTGAACGAATGCCCCAGACTTGGTCCATGTCACTAAAAAATGGACGGATGTCATACCCATTAGGTTCAATCTTACCCAACGCGGAGCTTGATCCACCTAATGAATCTTTTAATATGACAAATTGATGCGGATATAAGGTTGCTTGCATTGCGAGGTCTCCTCGATTAATACCTCCCTCTTCATAAAATTTTTTAATGATGTCTTTATCTACATAAGCTTCAATATATCCATCATAACCCTCGTCAAATTCAACGACACGGTCATTAAGAAAATCTTCTACATCTAACCCAAACGCATCTCCTTTTACCCGTACAAGGGCATCTTTACTAACTAAAATGACCTTTGCTCCATCCGTTTTTTCTTTTTCTTCTAGTGACAAATTAAGCGCAACCGCAATTATCCGATTGTCATTTGTCATCTCTGCAAAAGATTCTTTTAGGTATTGAAAGGATCTATGATTTAATTCAACGCGAAGCGAACCACCTGAATCGAGCGGGACTCCTTCATGAAGTTTTCCTTTTGCTCGTAATTGATCTATTAATTTTGAGAAATGGCGTGCATTTCGACCAATCTCATCCATGTTTCGTTTTTTAGAATCCACTTCTTCAAGAACAACTGCAGGAATAACAACTTCATGTTTTTGGAATGCAAAAATCGAATAAGGGTCTTGTAGTAAAACATTTGTATCCAACACATAGATTTTTCTCAACATGTATGCCCCCTGACCTATTTTCGACGAGACCTGTAACTATGCCAGCACGTATGTTGTTCAGCCAGCCACTACTAATGTGTATGAGCCTGATTCCATTGTTAGACGAGATTGTTCATACAACCTTATATCAGCGTCGATTTTTTATTGTTGCTATGTTTCCCCTCTCAATCATATTTTATCAAAAACGAATAATAGAAATATGAATTTTCTGTAAATGAATTCACTTCTTTTCTCTTTTTTATTTATCAGGATTCTTGTAAAAGGTTTATTTTTCCCGCGGTTAAGCGTACACTATATCTAGTGTTAGGAGCGTGAATATATGAGAGTAAAATGTGTACTATGTGACAAAATAGATCAATTAGACGACCTTAAGCCGTTAGCAAAAAAACTTCGTAATCGACCTCTTCATACGTATATGTGCGAATCCTGCGAAACACGCATCACACAAAATACGATAGCTCGAAAAGAAACACATTCATCTACCGAATAAAATAGGCATAAAAAAAGAGACAGCATCAAATGCTGTCTCTTTTTTCTTATGATTGCGCCTGACTTTGCTCGTCCTGCTTTCTATGAAGATGGAGACGGTAGCGATACCCACCTAGAAAAATCGCTGATATCGCTAAAACCGCCATGATTGGAGCGCCAAAAGCAAACTCCATTGTCCAAAGAAAGAAGCACCCTACGACCAACATCGCGTAGATAATTACCGATTTGAGCAGGGGTAACTTCTGAGCAAAACCAAGCTTAAAAACAAGAATACCAAGTATCACGGTTGCTATACATGTCCAAAAACCCAGCCAAGGATTTTCCGCTGTCGCTTGCATAAGCCACGAATACTGACTTAAATCTGATTGGCTGACATCATTATTCATATATCTCCCGCCTTTTTACTAGGATTGGCTACCAGTTTTTTTACGTTTCTCTGATCTTTCACGCTCGTTTTTGTTAAGAATCTTTTTACGTAAACGAATAGAGTCAGGTGTTAATTCACAATACTCATCTTCATTTAGGTACTCAATTGATTCTTCCAGCGTTAAGATACGAGGACGCTTCATCGTTACCGTTTGGTCTTTATTAGCTGAACGTACGTTTGTCTGTTGTTTCATCTTTGTAATATTAACTGTTAGGTCATTATCACGTGTATGCTCTCCAACAATCATACCTTCATATATTTCAGTACCCGGCTCAACAAAAATCGTTCCGCGGTCTTCAACCTGCATAATACCATATTGGCTTGTTTTACCAGATTCGATTGACACAAGAACTCCTTGACGACGTCCGCCAACTTGCCCACCGAATAAAGGCTTGTAGCTATCAAATGAGTGGTTGATAATTCCATAACCACGTGTTTGTGTTAGGAATTCTGTAGAATAACCAATTAATCCACGAGCTGGTACCATAAACTCAAGACGAACCTGTCCGCCTCCGCTATTTACCATGTTGACCATTTCACCTTTACGCTCACCAAGAGATTCCATAACAGCCCCAGTGTACTCTTCAGGCACATCAATTTGCACACGTTCAACTGGCTCATGAGCTTTACCATCAATTTCACGAATAATAACTTCTGGCTTAGATACTTGCAGCTCAAAACCTTCACGACGCATATTCTCAATTAAGATAGAAAGGTGAAGCTCACCACGTCCAGATACAATCCAAACCTCTGGAGAGTCTGTGTTCTCAACTCGTAAGCTTACATCTGTTTCAAGCTGAGCTTTCAAACGCTCTTCTACCTTACGACTTGTAATATATTTACCTTCTCGGCCAGCAAATGGGCTATTGTTCACAAGGAAGGTCATTTGAAGTGTTGGCTCATCAATACGTAGAATTGGAAGTGCTTCTTGATGTTCAACAGGTGTAACTGTCTCACCAACGTTGATTTCTTCCATTCCTGAAATCGCAATTAGATCTCCAGCTTTTGCTACATCGATCTCAACACGCTTAAGACCAAGGAAACCAAACATTTTTGTTACACGGTATTGTTTAACAGATCCATCAAGCTTCATTAATGCTACTTGTTGTCCTACTTGAATGGTTCCGCGGAATACACGACCAATTCCAATACGACCAAGGTAGTCATTGTAATCAAGCATTGTTACTTGGAACTGTAATGGTTCACTGCTGTTATCAATTGGAGCTGGAATTGCTTCAATAATATTATTAAGCAAGCAAGTCATGTCATCATCTTGTTTCTCATGATTAAGACTTGACGTTCCGTTGATTGCTGAAGCATAAACAACTGGGAAATCAAGCTGATCTTCATCTGCTCCAAGATCGATAAACAAGTCAACCACTTCATCTACTACCTCTGTAGGACGAGCAAAGTCACGGTCAATTTTATTTACAACAACAATTGGAGTTAGCTTCTGCTCAAGGGCCTTCTTAAGTACGAAACGAGTTTGTGGCATACAGCCTTCATATGCATCAACAACAAGAAGAACACCATCAACCATTTTCATGATTCGCTCAACTTCTCCACCAAAATCAGCATGTCCTGGTGTATCCATAATGTTGATACGAGTGTCTCCATAATTAATAGCAGTGTTCTTTGCAAGGATGGTAATACCACGTTCTTTTTCAATGGCATTTGAATCCATTGCACGCTCTGCGACTTGTTCATTATCGCGGAATGTACCTGACTGTTTAAGTAACTCATCTACAAGAGTAGTTTTTCCGTGGTCAACGTGGGCAATGATTGCAATGTTACGTATATCTAAACGACGATCCATAAATTAATTCTCTCCTTAGCTATGTTCAAAAAGCAAATGCTTTCTGTTTCAGTTTTTATCTTTTGACAAGTATCTCCTATTCACAACTGTATAAGTATAACATAGTTAGCGATAGAATAAACAAAAGCTTTACGGTATTTTAAAACTGTTTTCAATTTTTTTTGTGATTTTCTTAAAATTGTTTGACGTATTGTCACATAGAATACCTTTTCTTTTACTTAATTAGCGGTAAACTATCTATAGAAAGCTCGTGTGTTAAGGGGAGGATTAGACTTGAAAAAAGAGAATATACTGTTCTTATTACTTGCTGCTATTACTGTTGTATGTATTATGAGCATTGGTATAGCTGTCGCTGAAAGAAGTATCTTTATCGCCCTTCTGGCTATTGTTGGTGTGATTCTGGCTATGGGCCTTGGGTTTACATTAAAGAAGCGCGTTCGTGAAAATAATCAATCTGAATCAATTAAATAGGCTCAAAACAAAACCAAGGATGAAGAAATCCTTGGTTTTGTTTTATTTTTTAGGTACATGTCGTTTTAGTACAACTCCTGTTTTTTCCTCTAAAGGTCGAACAATTGCACTGACATCTTGATGACCATACTTCTGTTTTGCAGCACTAACTTTCTCAGCACCGAGCTTAACCATCTCTAACGGCATATCAATTTCTTCAGCCAAATCTAGTGCTAATCCAATATCCTTGTGAAGCAAATTGATGGAGAACCTAGCATCGAACTCCCTATCAAGAATAGCATCCACTGCCCAGTCCATGCTTTTTGAAAATCCTGCACTCTTTTGGATTAAATCATAAGCAATAGCCGGATCAACGCCTGCTTTTTCAGCCATCACATAACATTCTGCAAGAGCCGCTTGGTGAACACCAATTAACATATTATTTAGAAGCTTAATAACAGTTCCACTGCCTAGCGGGCCAACATTCACAATATAAGCACCATAACTTTTCATGACTGGCTCAGCAGCTAAAAAAGTTTGCTCATCGCCACCACACATAATGGTTAGTGTACCGGCACTTGCTCCCATCGGTCCCCCACTAACTGGTGCATCCATAAACCCTGCTCCTTTTTCTTGAAGCAATGCATGTACTCTTTCATTGGTTTGACGATCAACGGTGGAATGATCAATGATGACTTTGCCAGAAGAAGCCCCGGCAATTAGTCCGTGTTCCCCTTCATATACCTCTTCAATCGTTTTAGGAACAGGTAAGCAGGTCATGACAATATCACACGTTTCCATTAAATCCTTTGGTGTCGCTGCTTCTTTTGCCCCGTATTGGACTGCTTCATCAATCGGCGCCCTGCTGCGACTCACCACATAGGTTTCATAACCAGCTTCAATTAAGTGCTTAGTCATAGGAAGGCCCATCGTGCCCAACCCTATAAATCCTACTTTTTTCATTAATTCTCCTCCCCTACATAAGCAGATACAATTTCTCTTTGTAGCGCAGGTTTTGCTGCTATAACTGTACCACCTTCAAGAAGTGAGAGCTTTTTTCCTGTAAAAGAAGATGTTCGACAACCTACTTCTTCTAGAAGAACGGACGCGCCTGCGTAATCCCATGGTGAGAGATTCACACTGACATAAGCATCCAATCGATCAGCAGCTACATAAGCCATCTCAATCGCGGCTGACCCATAAGAACGTATACTTCTAGAATCTCTGACTAAGGCCGTTAATGGATTCGCATGTGAATGATGCGTTTCAGTAAGCCAACGTGCATTTAAACCAATAATCGATTCGTCTAAAGGGCGTTCTTTCCCAGCAACTAATTCTACTTCGTTTACAAACGCTCCTTGTCCTTGCACAGCATAAAATAGTTCATCTGCCATCACATCGTATACGATTCCTACTTTTCCTATGCCATCCTCATAAATGCCAATCGAAATCGCAAACTTAATTTTCTGATGAACAAAATTCATCGTTCCATCAATGGGGTCAATAATCCATACGATGCCATCTGTATGATTAATCTTTTCAACTGTTCCTTCTTCACCTAAAAATAAGTGATCAGGATAAGCTTCTTTGATTTTCTTATAGAAAAAAGCCTCTGTATTCTTATCCACTTCCGTAACCAAATCATCTGGTCCTGATTTTGCTTCAACTTTAAAAGGATTCGCTAATGCACGTTTAATTTCATCTGCCGCTTCATAAGTCCAATCTCGAGCTACTCTTCCAAGTTCATTCCAATCAGCCATTATGATGTCCCCCTAAAGTTAGGTCGAATTGTTCCGTTTTTTCCTGATAACACCCTCATTATGCCATAAATCTATGAAAATGAACACTGACGCACATGGCTGCTTTATGCAAAAAAGCACAATCATATAAAATGATTGCGCTTTCATTATTATTTTTGTAAACACAGGTTCATTATTCTTTCATTTGAATCCATTCTTCTCTTAATTGAGCTAAGCACAGCTTACTTTCTTCAATCGCAAAAGCATCTTGGCTGATGATGGCGTCATGTAGGGTCATAAGCTGATAGTCCAATTCCATTTTTAAAACAGGTAGCCGTAGGGCCTCATCTTTTTCTTTAACAGAATGGATTACTTTTTCCATCTCACTCACTCCTTTTCAGAATTAAAAATAAAATAATTAAAAATTCTGATTTATATAGTTAGTATACGTACTCTGTAACAAAAATGCAATATTATTTTATTGATTTCCCACCTAAGCATTATTCGGCAGAATCTGCGCTAAGTATGGTACGATAGATGCATAATGACATGGTTTAAGGAGTGAATGAAGTATGTTTAATGGGTTTACCCAAAAGGATTTTGATGTGTTTAAAATAGATGGGTTGGAAGCACGTATGAAAGGTATTCAAACTCATATACAACCAAAGTTTCAAGCTCTTGCTGACGAAGTAGCGCCAAGCCTTAGTGCACTTGCTGGAGATGAATTTTTCACTCACATTGCTCAGCATGCGAGGAGAAAAGTGAATCCTCCTAATGACACGTGGGTAGCATTCGCTGCGAATAAGCGCGGATACAAAATGATGCCTCATTTTCAAGTGGGTTTGTATGAATCTCACCTTTTCGTTTGGTTTGCCGTGATCTATGAGGCTCAAGTCAAACCAACTCTTGCTAATCAACTTCTAACTGACGTGTCCAAGTGGAAACGGACAATTCCAGAAGAGTTCTCTTGGTCACTTGATCATATGAAACCAAGCAGTTTTGACCATCGTGATTTGAGTGAAGAGGACCTTAGCTCGATGTTTACTCGCTTACGTGATGTAAAAAAGGCCGAACTGTTATGCGGCATTACGATTGATCGCAACGATCCTATCTTACATGATGGAAACAAGCTTCTTAGTAAAATTGAACATACATTTAAAACGGTTATGCCACTTTATCAGGAAGCACAGCAAGCAAGTATTCCTTCTTCGTAGGCCAAATAGGATTTATTCATACAGAAAAACGAAGGGGATATTATCTCCCCTTCGTTTTTTGTCTGTTCTCATTTAATATGCTTATAATCTAACACGATCCGACTCGGCCGCTTTAGCCTTTTGAACAGCACGGTAGCAAGATACACCTGCTTCCTCATCAAATTCTTTACAGACTTGTTTCTCTTCACTTTTAGACGGCACAATCTCTTTAAATCTCCGGTAGCGATTCATAAGGTCCACACGATCAATTCCTTTTTGGTGAGCCGCTTCGACTCCTTGAAAAAAATGAATAACATCAACCACTTCTTCAGTGGACCAATCTAATGATATTGGCATGTTCATTTACTTTACCCCTTCCTGATCTTCCTAGTTACAAAAATCGTTGGATTTGATATACTCAACTTTGTTTTCACTTTCATACAGGTCAAGATATGACCTGATCTATCTTTCACTAAAGAGGTGTGCTATTTGCCCAGATCACAACATGTAACACCCTTATTCACAGGTGTTAAAGAACATGCACAGAAACAACCTGTTCAGTTTCATATCCCCGGTCATAAACAAGGATCCGGTATGGAACCTGAGTTTAGGCATTTCATTGGAGAAAATGCCTTATCCATAGATATGATTAATATAGCCCCTCTTGATGATCTTCACCATCCATCAGGCATTATCAAAGAAGCTCAAAATCTCGCTGCCGAAGCCTTTGGAGCAGATTATACCTTCTTTTCGGTACAAGGTACAAGCGGAGCGATTATGACGATGATTATGTCTGTATGCAAACCAGGTGAAAAACTGATTGTACCACGTAATGTTCATAAATCGATTATGTCAGCGATCATTTTTTCAGGAGCATTACCCATTTTTATTCACCCTGAAATTGATGCTAGACACGGAATCTCTCATGGCGTAACGGTTTCATCTGTTGAAAAAGCATTAGAGACACATCCAGATGCAAAGGGCCTTCTTGTCATTAATCCAACTTATTTTGGAGTAGCTGGTGATTTGGAACAAATCGTGCAGCTCGCTCACTCTTATCATATTCCTGTTTTAGTAGATGAAGCTCATGGCGTTCATATTCATTTCCATGAGGAGTTGCCACTTTCAGCTATGCAAGCAGGAGCAGATATGGCTGCGACAAGCGTACACAAGTTGGGCGGGTCAATGACTCAAAGCTCGATTCTGAATGTACGTGAAGGTCTGGTATCTGCTAAACGTGTTCAGGCTATTATTAGTATGTTGACTACCACATCTACTTCGTACTTATTATTATCTTCATTAGATGCGGCTAGAAAACAGTTAGCCATTAATGGACAGTCTTTACTCAGCAAAACCATTCATTTGGCGGAAGAGACACGTCAACGCATTAATGAAATTGAAGGGTTAGAATGTTTAGGGGATACCCTGCTCTCTTCTGAATCAGCGTACGCATATGATCCAACCAAATTAATTATCTCATTAAAAGGATTAAGTATTTCTGGACATGATGCAGAGGTTTGGTTACGTGAGCATTATAACTTAGAAGTAGAGCTATCCGACCTCTACAATATTTTGTGTATCGTATCCTTTGGTGATACGGAAGAAACATTAGACATTCTTGTCCAGTCTTTACGTGAGATGGCTGAACAATGTATAGGACAAACAGATTCCTCAGACAGTGTTTTCCCAATCCTTGTCCCTGATGTTCCTACTCTTGCTTTATCACCTAGAGATGCCTTTTATTCAGACGTCGAAAGCGTGCCTTTTGAAGAATCAGCAGGGCGTATTATCGCAGAGTTTATTATGGTCTACCCTCCAGGCATTCCAATCCTTATTCCAGGTGAGATCATTACTACTGATAATCTATCCTATGTTCAAAAGAATCTAGAAGCTGGCCTTCCAGTACAAGGACCTGAAGACGAAACTTTACAGAATCTTTTAGTGATTAAAGAACAACATGCAATTAAGTAATAAGGCTAGGACAGAGATCTCTTAATCAAAAGGGCCGAACAATGACGTCTTATGACAATCATTGTTCGGCCCTTTTATAGAGAGAAGTGGTAAGCACATATTTAAATATTTAAGAACGTAAAGCACACCTAATTGTTCGCATCCACTTTTATTTAATTAATTCAGGGTCAACAAACTCGTAGTCCTGATCTCGTAATCCATCGATAATGTCCTGAAGGGCTTCGTTTGTCCATTCACGGTCATGCATAAGTAGATTCGCTCCATTTTGAAGGAACTCTGTATTTACCATAATATCCGCAAGTGCTTCCGCATCTTGATACTCAGGTTCCCAATCGTATCCATAGGTCCAGTTCATTAAGATCATCCCCTCTTCTTCTACGAGCTCTCTAGAATAATCCGTATTAGAACCAAATGGTGCTCGGAAGAATCGTGGTCGTTCTCCAATAATATCTTCTACTATATCACTTACTTCAATAATCTCTTCGTATTGTTCTTCTTCAGAAATGGATTTCAAATCTTGATGGGTCATTGTATGGTTACCAATGGGAAAGCCCATGTTATGTATTTCTTTCAGCATTTCTTTTTCTTCATCTGTATCTAAAAAGTGCCCATTCACAAAAAAGATCGCCGGCACATCATTCTCTTTTAACGTTTCGGCCATTTCGACTGCATGTTGATCTGGTGCATCATCAAATGTTGCGAGCACTACTTGAGGATTCGCATCATCAATTGGATCAACTGTCCAAACGACATCGTTAATCTCATATTCTGGTTCAACCTCTACTTCTACTTCCTCTTCGTCTGCATCATCTGCTGGCTCAGAAGATTCCTCCTCTTCTTCCGTTTCTATCTCCGTTTCGTCTTCAGGTTGTTCTTCCTGTTGATCAGGTACTTCCGTTTCCTCTTCTGGCCCTCCTGCTTCTTGTGCACCATTCGTGCAAGCCGATAAAAGAACGACACTTAGTGAACTATACAATATTGCTTTCTTCATATACTTCTCTCCCTATACTACAATTTGTGATTAAGCTTAACAAAAACTTCAATTATCCGACAAGCATCTTCTTTTCTGTTTTGATCTTTTTTATGTATTTATGATTGATTTTCCTTTGTAAAGTAAATAATACGAATCAAGAACATTTTTATTATTAAAGAGAAATGTTTAACATTGTCGAATTAGAGGTACATATAACTTGAATTACTCTGGTTCATGCATTTATTTTCATTTGTGATTCGTAGCTAATTATGATAGCGTAGTGAACGTTGCACAACTTTCAAAGGGGAGATAAGAATTTGAAAAAAACGACATCGGTTTTTATGATTTCCATTATTATTGCGATTGCTTTTATTTCATGGGGAGTTTTACTTCCAAATAATCTTGAGACAGTCACTTCAACTGTACAAGGATTTTTAACAGGTCAGCTAGGTTGGTTTTACTTGCTAGCTGCTACATTTTTTGTAGCGTTCTCCATATATCTAATTTTCAGCCCATATGGAAAAATAAAGCTAGGTAAACCTGATGAGAAACCTCAATATAGTTTTTTAACGTGGTTTGCTTTCTTATTTACAGCTGGTATGGGAATTGGCCTAGTATTTTGGGGAGCGGCTGAACCAATTAGTCACCTTAACACTCCATTCCGAGCAGATCCAGGCACGAATCAGGCTGCAGCAGAGGCTATACAGTATTCCATTTTCCATTGGGGAATACACCCATGGGCAATCTATTCTGTCGTTGCATTATGTCTTGCTTATTTTCAATTTAGAAAAGATGAACCTGCTATGTTTAGTTCTACTTTAAGACCGTTGTTGGGGAACCGTGTAGATGGCGGTTTCGGTACAACGATTAATGTATTTGTCGTCATTGCAACAATTTTTGGTGTTGCTACTTCACTAGGTTTTGGAGCAGCTCAAATTTCTGGTGGCTTAGGGTTTTTATTCCCGTCAATATTAAACATACATCCAACGGTTCTTAACCTGATAGTCATTGTTATTGTTACCATTTTATTCAGTATTTCCGCTCTAACTGGTATTGATAAAGGAATTCGATATTTAAGTAATATGAATGTTTATCTTGCTATAGCACTTATGCTTTTCGTTCTACTTACTGGATCAACAGCCTATATGATGGGTGTTTTCACTCAAGGAGTCGGTAATTATCTTCAGAACTTTATTAACATGAGTTTTTCTTTAGATATTTATAATTCTGAAAACACATGGATTCAAGATTGGACATTATTTTATTGGGCTTGGTGGATTTCTTGGTCACCTTTTGTTGGTTCATTTATTGCTCGTGTTTCAAGAGGACGCACGATTCGAGAGTTTATCATTGGTGTCATAGCGGTACCCGCTCTATTTGGAGCATTATGGTTTAGTGTCTTTGGGGGCGCTGGAATTCAACTTGAGAGAATAGGTAGTGGGATTGGAGATTTAATTGCTTCTTCTGGTGAAGAGGTAGCTCTTTTTGCATTATTAGAGCAATTCCCATTAACTATGTTTGTATCAATTGTCGCTCTAGTATTAATCGGTTCGTTCTTTGTTACATCAGCGGACTCCGCTACAGTTGTTTTAGGTATGCAAACAACAGGCGGAATGTTGAATCCACCAAACGTTGTTAAGTTAGTATGGGGACTGATCATCTCTGGTACTGCAGCTGTTCTACTCACTTCAGAGCAAGGACTAACCGCTCTTCAGACAACAGCAATCATAGGAGCCTTCCCATTTACCTTCATTATGATTATGATGGTTGTAGCCTTGATGAAATCGCTTGGTGATGAAAAGCCTCTCCTTGCACAAGATAAGGAACGACTTCGTCAAGAACGTGCAAGACTTAAAAGCGAACAAAACAGTTTGAAAGAAGATAAAGAGAAGTTTAGAAAAGCTAAAATTGACAGCCTTAAGAAAAAAGATAAAGAATAAATAAAGAAAAGCCGAGAAATCACATGATTCTCGGCTTTTCTTTTACTGTCTATTTCTATTTCATTACAATTATGTTACCTGGACTATTGAAGGGACAAAACATGTTAAACTGAGAGTATGATTCTGAGCGTATGGATCGTGAAGGGAAGTGAGAGAAGTTGAATAAGTGGCTAATCATAATGAGTGCCTGTGCACTGTTACTATTGACAAGCTGTATTGCTGCGTCCACTTCGCCCTCCAGTCCTCTTACAAATGATGATGATGAAGCACCGATTGCTGTTCTGTTTTCAGATGCTGACAATCCTGAGCATGAACAAGAAGCCAACTATTATGATGCACTCCTAGAGCTTACTAGTGACTTTCCCGATGAGATGCCCGAATTAGTGATTGTTGATGCTTCTGATGAGGAGAAGGTTCAGTATTATGATATTAATCAATTCCCTACCATCTTGTGTCTTGATGGGGAAGAGATTTCACTTAGAATTGAAGGAACAAATAATAAAGAAGATATCCTGAAACACTTTTCAAATCTGTTTAACATGAGTTTGAAAATGGGACTAGCTATTTTTTAAAAACTTCCTTAGGGAAGTTTTTTTGATAGATCTAACGTAACTAAAGGTAAAAGCAAATAAAAAAACCTCCCGATAAATCGGGAGGTTTTCTTAGTATTACATGATATGAATTGGAGAACCTAGTGCAACTTCCGCTGCTTCCATTGTGATTTCACCAAGTGTTGGATGCGCATGAATAGTAAGTGCAATGTCTTCTGCAGTCATACCAGTTTCAATTGCAAGTCCTAGCTCAGCGATCACGTCAGATGCGTTCACACCAGCAACCTGTGCACCAATTAGTAGTCCGTCTTCTTTACGAGTGATAAGCTTCATGAAGCCTTCAGTGTCGTTAAGAGATAGAGCACGTCCATTGGCAGCATAAGGGAACTTAGATGCTTTTACATCGTAACCAGCTTCTTTTGCTTCTGCTTCAGTGTAACCAACTGTTGCAAGCTCTGGATCAGAGAAACATACAGCAGGGATACCAAGGTAGTCAATCTCAGACTTTTCACCAGAGATAACTTCTGCAGCCACTTTACCTTCATAAGAAGCTTTGTGTGCAAGAGCTGGACCTTCAACGATATCACCAATTGCAAAAATGTTCTTAACGCTTGTACGAGTTTGCTTATCGATTTTGATTAGACCTCGGTCTGTCATCTCGATACCAATTGCTTCAAGTCCAAGCTCTTCTGTGTTGGCTTTACGTCCAACTGTAACCAATAGGTAATCAGCATCAATTACTTGCTCTTCACCTTTGATTTCAGCTTTAACTTTTACGCCATCAGCAGACTCTTCCACTCCAAGTGCTTTCGCATCTGTGTGAATTGTTACGTTGTTTTTCTTCAAGCGTTTTTCAACTAGCTTGGCCATTTGCTTCTCGAATCCAGGAAGAATTTGCTTCGCCCCTTCAACAATAACTACTTCTGCACCAAGATTTGAATAAGCACCAGCTAATTCAACACCGATGTATCCACCACCGATAACAACCATTTTCTTAGGAACTTCTTTAAGAGCAAGAGCACCAGTAGAACTGATTACACGATCAGTGAATTTGAAAGATGGAAGTTCAATCGGGCTTGAACCTGTAGCGATGATGCAGTTCTTGAATTTATATGTTGTCGCGCTGTTTTCATCAGCAACTTTAACTGTATCTTCAGAAGAGAAGTAAGCTTCTCCTTGAACATAATCAATTTTGTTCCCTTTGAAAAGGCCTTTAACTCCACCAGTTAGTTTATCAACAACTGATGATTTCCATTCTTGGACTTTTTCGAAGTTAACAGTAACGTTCTCTGCTACAATTCCGATATCGTCAGAATGTTGAGCCGTGTGAAACTTGTGTCCAGCTGAGATAAGAGCTTTTGAAGGAATACAACCTACGTTTAGGCAAACTCCACCGATTGTCCCTTTTTCTACAACTGTTACTTTCTGTCCAAGCTGAGCAGCACGAATTGCTGCTACATAGCCTCCTGGACCTGAACCAATGACTAGTGTATCTACTTCGTTTGCGAAATCTCCTACAACCATTTGTTTAACCCTCCATTAAAAGTAATTGTGGATCGTTTAACAAGCGTTTTACGTGATTGACTGCGTTTTGTGCTGTTACTCCATCAATTAGACGGTGATCATAACTGAATGAAAGTGCAAGCATTGTTGCCACAACAATTTCCCCGTTTTTCACAACTGCTTTGTCTTCAATACGACCAATACCAAGAATAGCTACTTCCGGATGGTTGATTACTGGTGTGAACCACTGTCCACGAGCTGAACCAAGGTTAGAGATCGTGATTGATCCGCCTTTCATTTCAGCGCCAGAAAGTTTACCATCACGTGCTTTAACAGCTAGATCATTGATGTTATCAGCAAGCTCATAGATAGACTTACGATCAGCATTTTTCACAACTGGTACAACAAGACCTTGCTCTGTATCAGCAGCGATACCGATATTAAAGTACTTCTTGTAAACAATCTCTTGTGCATCGTCATCAATAGAAGCATTAAGTGCTGGATACTTCTTGATAGCTGATGTTAGAGCTTTTACAACGTAAGGAAGGTACGTAAGCTTTGTGCCTTGTTCAGCCGCTTGCTCTTTGTACTGCTTACGATGAGAAACAAGATTTGTTACTTCAATCTCATCCAAGTGTGTTACGTGTGGAGCTGTGTGCTTAGAGTTAACCATTGCTTTAGCAATAGCCTTACGAATTCCTTTAAGTGGAACACGCTCTTCAAGCTCTTCAGAAGATGCTGCTGGAGCAGATGTAGATGCAGAAGAAGTTGCTTTTTCTTCTTTCTC
The DNA here is from genome assembly GCF_030813245.1 of Alkalicoccobacillus murimartini. Classification (GTDB taxonomy): domain Bacteria; phylum Bacillota; class Bacilli; order Bacillales; family Bacillaceae_D; genus Alkalicoccobacillus; species Alkalicoccobacillus murimartini. Next base: position 1,209,739 of record NZ_JAUSUA010000001.1, read on the forward strand.
TTCAGATGCTTCTGTAGATGCTGATGGTTGATCACCAGACAGATACGCTTCAATATCTTCTTTAAGAACTCGTCCGTTTTTACCAGAACCACTTACAGCTTGGATTTTAACGTCTTTCTCACGAGCAAATTTACGTACAGAAGGCATAGCGATTACACGACTGTCATCGTTACTATCTTCTAATTTAGCTTCTTTTGAAGTATCTGCAGATTTCTCTTCTTTAGAAGATGTTTCTTCTTTAGAAGCTTCCTCTTTAGGCTCTTCTTTAGAAGGTGTTGCATCACCAGAACCATCATCAATTGTTAGGATTACATCTCCTACAACACTAACCGTTCCTTCTTCAACCTTAACTTCAATGATTTTACCGTCAATTGGAGAAGGAAGTTCAACAACAGATTTGTCGTTTTGTACTTCTAAAAGGATATCATCCTCTTTTACTTCGTCTCCTGCTTTAACAAACCATTTAACGATTTCACCTTCGTGGATACCTTCTCCCACTTCAGGAAGTTTATATTCATATGCCAAGCTCAAGCGCCTCCTTCATTATACCTTGATTTCTTTTCGTGTAAAAGGAAAGAACGACACCAAGTGACAGATATTCGACATGCACAACACAGACAAATACCTTATCACCGAGTTTCGTTTCCTTTTTTGCTAAGAGCCTTACTATTTAATTAAAAGTTCACAACTTCTTTTGCTTTTTCAACGATATCTTTATGGTTAGGCAACCATAGATCTTCAGCTGTAGCAAAAGCATAAACTGTGTCAGGTGCTGTAATACGTAGTACTGGTGCTTCAAGTGAAAGAATCGCACGTTCAGTGATTTCAGCAACCACATTAGCAGCAATACCTGCTTGCTTTTGTGCTTCTTGAACAACAATTGCACGGTTTGTTTTTTCAACAGAAGCAATTACTGTTTCAACATCAAACGGGCTAACTGTCATCAAATCAATCACTTCTGCTTCGATTCCATCTTCAGCAAGCTCTTCAGCCGCTTTAAGTGAAGCTTGTACCATTGCGCCATAAGCAACAATTGTAATATCTTTACCTTCGCGTTTGATGTCTGCTTTTCCAAGCTCAATTGTGTACTCTTCCTCAGGAACTTCTTGACGGAAAGAGCGATACAATTTCATGTGCTCAAGGAAAACAACAGGATCATTATCACGAATAGAAGAAATGATTAATCCTTTTGCATCATAAGGGTTTGAAGGAATAACAACTTTAAGACCAGGAGTCTGAGCCATAAGACCTTCTAGTGAATCAGCATGCATCTCAGGTGTTTTTACACCGCCACCAAATGGTGAACGAATTGTAATCGGCATAGTTTGCTTGCCACCTGAACGGTAACGCCAGCGAGACATTTGTCCAGCAACAGAATCAAATACTTCGAATACAAATCCGAAGAATTGAATTTCCATAACAGGGCGGTGATCAGTTAAAGCAAGTCCAATTGCCAACCCACCAATACCAGACTCAGCAAGTGGTGTATCAAATACACGATCTTCGCCGAATTCCTTTTGAAGGTTTTCAGTTACACGGAATACTCCACCGTTATTACCTACATCTTCACCAAAAACAAGTACATCTTCGTTTGCTTTAAGCTCATTACGAAGACCATCCGTAATGGCTTGAGCCATTGTCCAATTACCCATGACTTAATTCGACTCCTTTGCCGTAAATTCTTCCAATTGCTCGCGAATATTAACAGGAGCTTCGTCAAACATATTGTTAAGCATTCCAGTTACCTTCATCTTAGGCTCTTGGTCCGCTTTTTTGATTGCTTCTTTAATTTCTTCTTTTGCTTTTTCAGTTACTTCGTTTTCTTGCTCTTCACTCCAAAGCTTTTTGCCTTCAAGGAATTTACGGAAACGAATAAGTGGATCTTTTTTCGCCCACTCATCATCTTCTTCAGATGTACGGTAGCGAGTTGGATCGTCACCAGCCATTGTATGAGCACCATAACGATACGTAAGTGTTTCAATTAGAGTTGGACCTTCACCTGCAAGCGCACGCTTACGAGCTTCAGTAGTTGCTGCATAAACAGCAAGAACATCCATTCCGTCAACTTGAACGCCTTCAATACCAGCAGCAACAGCTTTTTGTGCAATTGTTTTTGCAGCTGATTGTTTTTCAACAGGTACTGAGATAGCGAAACGGTTATTTTGAACAACAAACACTGCTGGTGCATTATACGCACCTGCAAAGTTCATTCCTTCATAGAAGTCCCCTTGAGAAGCCCCACCGTCACCAGTGTACGTAATACAAATATTTTCTTTCTTTTTACGTTTTAGTCCAAGTGCCACACCAGCCGTTTGCACAATTTGTGCTCCGATGATGATTTGCGGAACTGCAACATTTAGGCCATCCGGGAATTCACTACCAGCGACATGTCCACGAGACCATAGAAATGCTTGATAAAGTGGTAGACCATGGAACACAAGCTGAGGAATATCACGGTAACCTGGAAGAATCCAGTCCTCTTTATCTAATGCAAAGTGTGATCCAAGCATAGAAGCTTCTTGTCCAGCCATTGGTGCATAGAAACCAAGGCGTCCTTGACGGTTAAGTGCAATCGCACGTTGATCCCAAATACGCGTATAAACCATACGACGCATTAACTCCTGTAATTGTTCGTCGCTTAGATCAGGCATTGCTGATTCGTTTACGACTTCGCCTTCCTCATTTAAAATTTGGAAGGTTTCAAATTGCTCTTCTACTTGCTCAATGGTTTTTGTACTCAATTTGTCCACCTCATCCTTTCATTTTCAACGTTCGCGTCAGTCCATATCTTTCATTGTGCAAGAAACTACAAAGTTCACATAGTTAGGATACCCAATCTATTCGTTTCCATAACCTCAAAAATGCTTATCTAAACGTTTTTGGCATAGCTTATTGCACAGGCGATATATAGAGACAAACAGCGATTGAGAACAACTAAAGCTCAGAGTATAACTGTATTAGTAAATAAATTGAAATACTGATACACTCATCTACTTGATCTAGTCTACCTTACAGGCACTTATCCAGTCAATTCTTTTGTTTGATTAGAATGATACCGTTTGAATAAATTCACCATTTCGTAAAATAAACGAACTGTGTTATACAGCACAGGCTATTATACTGGTACAGTTTTGTTCGTTTCATGACTACAATTAGCTGAATTCAACATCCAGATCAGCAGATTCATAAAATGACTTTTTCGCTTCGTTGTATGTATCCGTATGGCTATTAAACGTCTCAGTTGCTTCTGTAATTTCATTGTATTTTTCATTAACTAATTCGATTTGCTCTTCTAACTGACTTACATCAAGATCTTCTTGGCCTAACAACTCATACAATTGCTGATCAAGGTCTAAAGACTCTTCATACAGACTGTATAAGGTATTGTAGCTCTCGTAACGGTTATCCATCGCTTCTTGTACATCACTTGCCAGGTTTCTTGTGTCTTCGTTCTCAATATTCTCAAATTCAGATTCTGCTTTTGAAGCTTCTTCATAGCCTGCTTCAATTCCCGCCTTCTCATCTTCAATCATTTCGCGTCTTGTTTCGACAGACTCTAATGCTTGATTTGTTAATGTAACAATAGAATCAAAATCATCCATACCAAGCTCAATGATTTCATCGTACCATGTTTGCTCCTGTTGTTCCGCTTCTTGTAAAGGGGCTTGTTGCTCTGCAAATACAGCCTCTTCTTCTACTGCTGTTTCAAAATGAGTATGAATGGTTTCCTCTGGATTTGAACTACACGCTGTCAGCACCACACCGAGCGAAACAGCGGAAAGCATGCCTATCATTTTTTTCATCTTATAACTCCTCCTATTTGTTGCACCCTCTAAATTTTGACACATTACAAGAAAGAACGTCAATGCAAAAGGGAAGAAAGAATTAATTCATTATGGGCATACGTCCAGCCATAATTTTTTGTTGTGCATATGGTAAGAGTGAATCGTCTAGTAGGCGATATACTAAAGGAGGTTTTTTAACATGGGTTACGGATACGGTGGACACTGCAATGAATGTTACGATCCTTGTGGATATGGATACGGCGGTCATGGTGGCGGATATGAAAAAGGTGGAAACAACGGTTTTGCTTTAATCGTAGTCCTTTTCATCCTATTAATTATCGTAGGTGCTTGTGGACTTGGCGGAGGATACAAATAAACCGGAAGTAACAATTAGGGGCGTTTGGCCCCTATTACATAGATGATTATTCGAATTCACTTGCTATTTCTCTTACTTCTTTTTAAAGTATAGCTAGAGATTAAAGGAGTGAAACCAATGTTAACATCAGAAGATATTGTACGCGAGGGAGATCCGGTTCTAAGAAAAGTAGCTGAACCTGTTACTTTACCTCCATCTACAGAAGATATTGCAACATTAAATGACATGCTTGATTACTTAATAAATAGCCAAGACCCCGAGATTGCGGAAAAGTATGAGTTACGTCCAGGTATCGGGATCGCTGCCCCACAAATCGGAGTATCTAAGCGTATGTTTGCCCTTCATCTAACAGACGAAAAAGAAAACGAATATAGTTTAGGTTTAATTAATCCTAGAATTATTAGTCACTCAGTTGAAGAAACACACCTTGAGGATGGAGAAGGCTGCTTATCTGTAGACCGTGCAATTGAAGGAGCGGTTCCAAGATATTCACGTGTTACGATAAAAGCCACTACAATTGACGGTGAAGAGATTCAGCTTCGCTTACGCGGCATCGCAGCAATTGCTTTTCAACACGAACTCGACCATTTAAATGGAATTATGTTTTATGATCGCATTGAAGGATTTGAAGACCCATACAAAAAAGAGCTGTAACGAATTAGAGGCGGTTATCGCCTCTTTTTTTGTGCTTGTTTATCTATATTTTACCTGAGACATTCTACTAAGAGATACACATACTACAGTTACATGATTTTATACACTAACTAAATGTTTATTTGGTGGAAAGGAGTCCAATAATGCTACGTAAACTTAAAAAAAAGCTAATAAAAAGCTGTCGAAATCTATTACCTAAAAATCGTCTCATAGAGGTTTAAAGCAAGCTTTTTATGATTAAACTAACAATCTGTAGAGCTGGTTTTCTGCATGAATTTAAGCTTTCTTAAAAAGAATCAATGAAATAAATGGGGCATTGCTTTATAATGAGTGTTAAACAATGTCTAAGGAGAGGTAAGAAATGAGTATATTTAAAGTATTTTTTCAAGAAACAGCAAATGAAGTGCCTGTGCGTGAATGGACCAAGTCTGTTTATGTTGAAGGGGAATCAGAAGCAGACGTTCGCAAAAAGCTCGCTTCACGTCAATATAATATTGAATTTGTAACAGTACTCTCTGGAGCTCATCTTGAATATGAGCAGAATCAAGAAGATTTCAAAACGGAGACTGTGTAATTAATGAAACAAACAAAAAATAACCAAACAGCCGTATTTGCATTAGGCGGCTTAGGCGAAATTGGTAAAAATACCTACGCAGTTCAGTTTCAGGATGAAATTATTTTAATCGATGCTGGAATTATGTTTCCAGAGGACGAACTTCTCGGCATCGATTATGTCATTCCTGACTATACGTATCTCGTTAAAAACGAAGATAAAATAAAAGGGCTATTTATTACTCACGGACACGAGGATCATATTGGTGGTGTCCCATACCTTTTAAAAGCGATTAATGTTCCGATCTATGGAGGCAAACTGGCTTTAGGATTATTAAAAGGTAAGCTAGAAGAGCATGGTCTGCTTCGTTCAGCTAAACTTCATGAAATTCATGAAGATGAGGTTATTAAATTCACTAAAACCTCTGTTTCATTTTTCCGTACAACCCATAGTATTCCTGATGCATATGGAATCGTTGTAAAGACGCCTCCAGGTAATATTGTACATACAGGTGACTTTAAGTTTGATTTTACTCCTGTTGGCGAACCTGCCAATTTAACCAAAATGGCAAAAATCGGTGAAGAAGGTGTACTTTGCCTACTTTCAGATAGTACAAATAGTGAGATCCCTGAGTTCACAATGTCTGAACGTAAAGTCGGAGAAAGCATTGATGGGGTTTTCCGTAAAGTTGATGGCCGTATTATCTTTGCTACGTTCGCATCAAATATTCATCGCTTGCAACAAGTGATAGAATCGGCTGTTATTCATGGTCGAAAAGTTGCTGTATTTGGACGCAGCATGGAGTCAGCTATAAATATCGGACAAGACCTTGGATATATCTCTGCACCCAAAAATACATTCATTGATTATTCACAGCTAAATAAGCTTCCTGATAGTCAGGTAGTTATTCTTTGCACAGGTAGCCAAGGTGAGCCAATGGCCGCCCTATCACGCATTGCATTTGGCACACATCGTCAAATTCAAATTATTCCTGGTGATACGGTTGTATTCTCTTCTTCACCTATTCCAGGGAATACATTAAGTGTAAGCAAAACAATTAACCAGTTATATCGTGCAGGAGCAAACGTTATTCACGGACCATTAAGTGACATCCATACGTCTGGACACGGTGGTCAAGAAGAACAGAAACTAATGCTTCGACTGATGAAACCTAAGTACTTCCTTCCTATTCACGGGGAGTACAGAATGATGAAAATGCACATCAAGCTTGCTCAAGACTGTGGTGTAGCTCCAGAGAACTGCTTTATCATGGATAACGGCGATGTACTTGCCCTTCACCCCGATGAAGCCGGTGTGACTGGTAAGGTCCCTTCAGGCTCTGTGTATGTAGATGGAAACGGGATTGGTGACATTGGTAATATAGTTCTTCGCGACAGAAGAATCCTTTCTGAAGAAGGATTGGTTATCATTGTAGTCAGCTTAAACATGAAAGAATTTAAGGTGACAGCTGGACCTGATATCATTTCTCGTGGGTTTGTGTACATGCGTGAATCGAGTGATCTGATCTACGAAGCTCAGAAGCTACTTGCTAAACACTTAAACAATGTAATGGATCGCAAAACGACTCAATGGTCTGAAATCAAAAATGAATTGGCCGATACACTTGGGCCATTCCTATATGAGCGAACAAAACGTAAACCAATGATTCTTCCGATTATCATGGAAATATAAGCATTCAACATCATAACGAAGAGACTAAGACAAAACTCTTCTAATAAAAAAAGGGCCGAACAATGATGACACATCGTTGTTCGGCCCTTTTATATAATAAAGCGGAAGAGGCGGTTGCCGCTCCAGAATCACAAGGAGGGTTCAGAGGTTACCCGAATTTGGGTTCTAGTTATCGCTCCCGAAAATGGGGGCACGCTTACCGCGGGAAGGCATTGAACGAACCGGGCAAGCCCGTTCATTTCAATACGCCTTTTTATCCCGCAGGTGTCGGCCCTCCATTTTCGTCCGCTGGTTTATTTGTTGGTGAACGAATTTCTGTGGCAGGTAGAGATTGAAGTGCCGTTTTTCACACAAAGAAGAACCGAACGAAACGCACGGTTCTTCTTCTCTTAACTCTATTCTTTAATACCTAATACTCGGTTCACACGTTTTGTTAGCATTTTCATGCCGCCGCCACCTGCTTGGAAATGGCGAAGTTGACCTTCTTCATCGAATACATAATAAGCAGGTACGTATTCATTTTCAAACGCGTCTGTTAATTTATGTTCGTTATCAACAAAGATTGGTTGGTCAATGCTATGCTCAGCAGCAACTTTTTTAATCTCTTCAATATCTAAGTCCTTTTCAGAACGAGGCATATGAACGGCAATAACATTAAGCTGATCTTTATAGTTATCACGGAATTCATTTACATTTGGCATTGCTTCCTTACATAGTCCACAGCTAACAGACCAAAAATGAATCAATGTTGGTTTTGTCCCAACAAGGTCTTCTTTTGTTAGCTGACCATTTAACCATTCTGTTGCGCCATTTAGTTCAGGCATTTGTGAACGTAGTTTTAAAGCCATGTAGCGTCATCTCCCTTTAATTTGATAAAAAGAAAAGGCCTAACAATAGAACTGCTAGACCTTTTCATCAACTCTTATTAGCTTATAGAGTTGCTTGACCTGGCTTCCAGTTTGCTGGGCAAAGGCCACCAGTTTGAAGTGCTTGTAGTACACGAAGTGTTTCATCTACATCGCGACCAATGTCGTTGTGGTTTACAACGGAATATTTAAGCTCGCCTTCTGGGCTAATGATGAATAGTCCACGAAGTGCAATACCTTCATCTTCAATTAATACACCATACTCACGAGAGATGGAGTGGTTAGTATCAGCAGCAAGTGAGTAGTTTAAGTCACCAAGACCATTTTCATCACGTGATGTGTTGATCCATGCTTTGTGTGTGTGAACTGTGTCAGTAGATACTCCAACAATAACAGCATCTAGATCTTCAAATTCATCGTTACGGTCACTCATTGATGTGATTTCCGTAGGACACACAAATGTGAAATCCATTGGATAGAAGAAAAGAACAGTCCACTTATCGTTTTTCATGTTCTCTTCAAGACTAACTCGTCCAAATTCTTTGTTCGGGAAAACAGCCTCCATATCAAATCGTGGTGCCTGTTTACCTACCATACGTTTATCAGACATTCATAATTCCTCCTTCAACTGAATCAAAACTTTCTACCTTTGTTATTATAAAAGACACACTATTTTTAGTCAATATTAAATAATAATGAATTTAAATTAGTGCAACCCTTTTTAATAAGCTCTACAGTGTAGTGTACCCACTATATCAATGGATAAACTCATTCTGTGTTTATAATTATACTTCTTTTCCGTTCATTAAGAAAACAATATGCTTTCATTTTCTCATTAGTCATCATTTGAGATTCTCATGTGCCTATGCTACGATTTAAAGCGTTAATGATTAATGTATATGTTGTAGGAGCTGATGTTGAAAATGTTTATGAATTGGTTGAACGAATTAAATTGGGGTGCTATTGCTACGGATGGTCTACTCTTAATCGGTAAACTTGTCCTCGCATTCTTAGCTTTTTATGTGGCAAGAGCCATTGGTCGTAAAGTGATATCTCAATCCTTTGTTAAAATGAAAAAACAACGAAATATCTCTGCGGGACGTAGTCATACGTTGGAAAAGCTTGCGGTTAACGTTCTTTCTTATGTATTGATCTTTATTTTAGTGACGTTTATTGCTGAAATGTTTGGCTTTTCTCCAAGTGCTCTCATAGCTGGTGCTGGTGTTATTGGACTTGCTGTCGGGTTTGGAGCACAAGGACTTGTAAGTGACGTTGTAACTGGCTTTTTCTTATTACTTGAAAAACAAGTTGATGTTGGTGATTATGTCACCGTAGCAGGTCTCGACGGTATTGTTGAAGAGGTTGGTCTTAGAACAACTCAAATTCGAGGCTTTGATGGAACGCTTTATTTCATCCCAAATAGAAATATTACAGATGTCCATAATCACTCACGTGGAAACATGAGAGCCTTAGTAGATGTCAGTATTCCATTTGAAGATAATATGGATGAGACAATCAAAGTCATTCAAGACGCCTGCGCTGATCTTGGTGACGTAAAAGAATTAATTAAAGAAGGACCAGATGTAGTTGGTGTGGAGGATCTATCATCTTCTCTTGTGACCATTCGTGTAATTGCCAAAACAGAAAACATGCACCAATGGACAGTTGAACGCAAAATTCGTCAAGTTATTAAACAAGCGATGGATGAATACAAACAATCGCAAGAAGATGATACCGCAAACGAAAAAGATGAATAAACGATAGTAAAAACTAGCCAAGAATCAGTTGATTCTGGCTAGTTTTTTTGTCTTGATATTGGTGTGTGCCCTACTCTCTCACCAATGGATTAAAATGAGAAACAAAGAGACTAGTAACACTAAGAGGGATGTTACGTAGACAAAGACAGTACAGTTTTTAGTAAGAAGCAAACGTCGTCATCAAGATCGGTGTGTAATTAACCAAGACGCATTCATTCGTCACCAAGAACCAAAACCAATCACCAAGACCAACGATAGACTTAACAAGCGGATATCGAATTTACCAAGACCCTTCTCCGCCTGCTCAAAAAAAAAATGAAACGGACAACTCAATGACCGTTTCATCTAATAATCTATTTTTTCATTTTCCATGTGAAATAAGAAATGAGATGTGTAACTGCTTTCTCAATTGCTGCCTCATCTGGATTCAAGCGTGCGTCATGTAGACCGTAGGGACTATCTACGCCAAGCCAGAACATAAAACCAGGTATTTGCTCAAGAAAGTATCCAAAGTCTTCTCCAGTCATTGCAGCAGGTGCCTCAACAAACGTCACATCCGGATCTCTCTCTGCAAATGCCATATACTCCTGAGTCAGCTCTGAGTGATTGTTTACTTGGCAATAGTTACTGCCATAATCAATCGTCAATTCGCACTCAAAAGAGGCTTCAATACCTTTAGCCATTGCTTCAATACGTCGTTTGATCTCGGTCATCGACTCGATTGAAAGGCTACGAATCGTCCCTTCGACTCTAGCTGATTCAGCAATAATGTTCTGCTTTGTCCCGCCTTTAATTACACCAATTGTAACAACACCTGAATCAAGTGGATTCACATTACGTGCAACAATGGTTTGAAGTTGCGTGACAAAATGACTGGCTGCCACAACCATATCTCTAGCTGTATGAGGATAAGCTGCATGCCCACCTTTTCCTTTCAGGTCAATAAAAAGTTCAGAGGTGTTAGCAAATAATAGCCCTTCTCTTGTAGAGACGGTTCCAACTGGAAGCTCAGGAGCGATATGTAGAGCAACGATTTGATCTGGCCACCACTCTTTTAACACACCTTCTTCAAGCATTGGTTTTGCACCGCCAGGTCCCTCCTCTGCGGGTTGGAACACAAACAACACATGATCGGTGGGACGATGTTTAGACAAGTGAGACAACACGCCTAAGGCAATCGTCATATGAAAATCATGTCCGCACGCATGCATCATCCCCTTGTGCTCAGATACAAAATCTTCAATACCTGAACGCTCTTCTATCGGTAATCCATCAATATCTGTGCGATATGCTAAGGTTTGACTTGGATCAGATCCTTTTATAAAGACGAGTACACCTGTACGCCACAGCTTGATGTCCCAGTTCTCTTGAACCAGTGGCTCTAAGACGTCTAAGATAAGCTGCTGTGTCTTCATCTCCTTAAAACCGATTTCTGGTATCCGGTGAAATTGTCGTCTAAGATCGAGTAGCTCTTCTGCTGTCATTCGCTCACCTCTGATAACACTTCTGTAAATAATGCGAGAAAGAACTCAATTTGTTCATCAGACACAATTAAAGGTGGAAGTAATCGAATAATCGTCTGTTGAGTTACATCAACAAGCATGCCACGTTCTAACAACGTTTGTTGAATCTCTTTTACTTTCACTGGTTCTAGATTCATGACGATGCCAATCATCATACCAAGCCCACGGATGGACTCTATACATCCAGCATACTCTTTTTGAAGCTCTTGCAATCCGTTTTGAAGTTTTTCTGCTGCATTTGCGCCAGCATCTAACACCCCATCATCAATGAGCAATTCTAGCACGGTGTTTCCAAGTGCCGCACTTAATGGGGATGGAGCAAACGTTGTGCCGTGATCACCAGGCTTAAATAATTCAGCGTGCTCTGCTTTTACAATGATTCCACCTAAAGGTAGCCCTCCGCCAATTCCTTTTGCGAATAAAACCACATCTGGATTTACGGAGGTGTGCTGATAGGCAAATAGCTTTCCTGTTCGTCCGATACCAGTTTGAATCTCATCCATACAGAACAATACGCCATACTGCTGACAAAGCTTAGCCGCTTGTTCTACGTAATCTGAATCAAGAGGCACCACACCACCTGAACCGAGGACCGGTTCCATTAAGAGAGCAGCAGGCTTCTTTTCTTTTAAGACTTGTTCTAACGCAGCAAGATCATGCGGTGCTACATCATACACAGGAAAATTACTAACTGGGAAGTCTTGATAAACGCCAGGCTGACGTGTCAATTTCAATGCACCTAATGTGCGGCCATGAAAGCTTTTCTCAAGCACGACGATCCCATCTTGTCCCGTCTTCTGTTCTTTGGTCCATTTATGAACAAGCTTTATGACGGCTTCTGTTGCCTCGGCCCCAGAATTTGTATAGAATACCTTGCCAGGAAACGTAGCTGCTACTAACCGTTCAGCTAGTTCTACGGCAGGTTTATTAACGTATAGGTTTGAAATATGAAGAAACTTCTCACCCTGCTCACATAAGGTTTGCACAATTTTTGGGTGCGAGTGTCCAACTATGTTTACAGCTAAACCAGTTATAAAATCCACATAGCGCTTACCGTTTTCATCAATAAGAGTCGCCCCTTCACCCCGATCAATTACTAGCGGCAGCCTTCCATATGTGTTCATGATTACTTCTCTATTTCGATGGGTCCAATCCGCCATAGTACTCACTCCTACTCTCTCAGTAAATGAAAAAAAGCCTTGTCACCTGTACTGGCGACAAGGCTTCTCCCTATCAAACATTCGTATTAGTCGTTTAGACGACGAAGTTCTAGCTTAATTTCTGTTTTGCCTTTTGTTTTTTCATCAATTTCCTTAATGACACGTGCAGGAGTTCCTGCCACTACCGTGTTAGAAGGAACGTCTTCTGTTACGATCGCTCCAGCTGCAACAACTGCACCTTTAGCAACTGTTACACCCTCAAGTACAACAACGTTTGCACCAATCACTACATCATCTTCAACGATAACTGGTTTAGCAGATGGCGGCTCAATTACTCCAGCAAGAACAGATCCTGCACCAATATGGCAGTTCTTCCCTACTGTTGCACGTCCACCAAGGACAGCGTTCATATCAATCATTGTACCTTCGCCAACAACAGCACCGATATTAATGCTTGCGCCCATCATGATGACTGCGCCTTTACCGATTTCAACCTGATCACGAATAATCGCACCTGGCTCAATACGTGCTTCGATGCCTTTAAGATCAAGAAGTGGAATAGCAGAGTGACGACGATCGTTCTCTACAACATAGTCTTCGATTTTGGCACTATTTTCAGTAATAGCCGCTTCAATCTCATCCCACTCACCAAAAAGTACACCTGTTTGTCCATTAATAAAAGCTTGTGTATCCTTACCAAAAGAGATTCCGTCAAGGTCACCCTTAATATGTACTTTTACTGGTGTTTTCTTCTTGCTTTCAGAGATAAACTTAATAATTTCGTTTGCATCCATCTGTTTCATGTCTTTTTCCTCCTAGCAGTTACATTGCAGTATATTCACAATCATAAAGATTTCCCTTGAAAAATGCAATCTAAATCACCCTAACAAAATAATTAAAATCGTTACAGTAGGGATACTTATTAGTGTTGTAATGAGTGTTACGCTTGAAACAAGCTTGGGTTGAGCTTGAAATTGGACAGCATACATGACAATCGTAGCCGCAGACGGCATAGCGGCTGAGACAATTAACACCTTCCCGAGTAAGGGGTCAATTGGCATAAATTGAACCAGTATCCACGCAATCGCAGGTGAAATGAACATGCGTAGCATTACACTAAACGTGATGTTCATCCAGTCAAAGTTGCCCCATTTAATCATCGCAAGCTGCATTCCTAAAATAACCATCACCATTGGGATCGCTGCATCTGATATTAAATCGATCGTTCCAAATAAATTCGAGGGAACCGTTAGATTAGTTGCATTTAATAGAAGTGCAAGGAGCGCGGCATATGTAGCAGGCATTTTGGCTACAGCTCTTAGGGCAATGCGAATACCAGCCTTCCCTTTTACCGCATAATACACGCCAAAAAAATTCATCAAAATGGATTGTAGCACCATCGCAGAAATAGCATACTCAAAACCAGCTTCACCATAAGCGAATAATATAATGGGTGTTCCATAATTGCCTGTGTTCATAAAGGCTGTAGAAAGAATAAGGGCATTTTCTGTAGACATATCAATCTTTCGTATATGTGTATACACTTTGCATAGAGCGATCAAAATAAACATTAAGACAAAAGAAAAAACAACCATATATACATACTGATTATTTAACTCTGTTTCATAAAATGTTTTAAAAACCAAACATGGAGTCATGACATAGATTGCGATTGTAGAAATGGGCCTAATGTCAACTTTTTTAACCTTTTGTATAAGGTAGCCAACAGCAAATATTAAAATAACAGGCAATACAACTTGAATAAATATAGACAAACCTTATCTCCTTATTCTTTTTCTATTTTCATTTTGTCAGTATACCATACCATCCATTTGCTTCGCTTAACGAAATAAATGGTAAAGATTATGGAGATGGACGTGACTATTTTAGCTAGTTAAAAACCCAAATCATTATGCGATTTAAACCGCAAAATGATTCGGGTTTTTGCCATCTATAAATATGAGAGTTTGGCTCGCTCCAGGATAAACCTTCGCACCCACAAGTACGGCCTCAGTCCTTGAAGTGGAAATGCACCCCTTCAATGTCTTCAGACTCGTTCTGTTCCGTAGGAGTCTTCGGTTTATCCTTCCGCTACTATTGTGATCAATTGTAAAAAAGGCTGTTTTATGTTTATAAGAGAACTCCTAACTACATATCGACCTTTTTTCAGTGGCCTCCCAGCGGGCTGGCTGGTGAGCAGTTTTCAACTTTAACTATGCAATCGATTCAATTTGTTCGTCTTTCATATCATTTATATGGTTATGTCCCGGTTTGATTTTTATCGTTCATTCAACCATTTTTTCTATAAACAAAGTGGGATTCTCTATTAAATTAATATCATGCATTTGAAATTCACCTTGTCCATGACCTTCCATCTTAAAAATTCGCACATACGGTCTCTGAGGAATCCCATCATTTTGTGCCGACACGACCCCATATTCTCCAGTTGAAAGAACCACTTGACTGCCGGTTGGATAAAAAGCAATGGTTTTCAGGAAATGTTTAATGACTTGATGAGCGTAGCGAACGCCGGTTAAGCCCATTAAAATCTCACATGCATCATGCGGTAGCATCCTTCCACCGGGCCTAAGAGGGCTAATTAGGTGATCAAATGCGTTCGCCACCGTTACGATCTTTGCGAACAAATGAATGTCTTTTTCTACTAAATTACGTGGTGTACCGCTACCATCTACATGCTCGTGGTGTGAAAGGGCAATATGAGCCGACAAGGCACTCATTTCGCTATTTTTGCGTAGGACATTAAAGCCTCGCCATGTATGCTCATGGCCTTTCTCTTCTTTGATTTCATCTTCTTTAGATGACGCCATTTTCCCTATATCGTGCATCAACGCGCCGGTTGCTAATTCATATAGCTTAGCCCTTGGTAAACCAAGCTTCACTCCTACAATAGCAGAAATCATACACACATTTAAAGAATGAATAAAGAGTCCATTATCCTCTGTACGCATATCTGTCAAACTAAGCAAGGAGTGGCTGTTCTCGAGTATTTCTTCCACAATATTTTTGACGGACTGCTGAAGTGATCTTAACTCGATATCTCCACCCTCCTGCACAAACTGAAAGGAACCTTTTAAAGTCGCGAGTGTTTCTCTTTTCACCTCATCAGAGACCATTTCTTCTTCTTCAATTTCTTCATCAAAGGGATCTTGAAGGTAAATAGCTTTAATTCCAAGGCGTTTCAGTCGTGTGATTAGAGTGGGGGTTAACGAAGCCCCTTCATTCAGTAAGACCCTGCCATCACTTGTATAAATTTGTTTCCCTAATTTTTCGTTCGCTTGTGCAAGTTCAATGGTCGAATAGCGCATGGTGAGACCCCTTTATCTAGAATACGTCTATTATACTAATAATCCTTGTTTATATCGGCTAAATGATGATGATATCTTTGCTTTTCTTAATAAATAGCTCTACAGACATAAGAAAAAAGCGCCCCATAACTATAGGGCACCTTCCTTTAAATCCTTTTTATTCCTCTTTTTCATTACTTAAGACCATAACAGGATCTTCGGTCACAACTAGACTTGCCGGTGTTGAGACGTGAACCCCTTCTTTTTCTAAAATCTCCATCATTCGAAAATGAGCAACTTCGCGAATTTCCATATATTTTGCCCATTGATTTGTATTTGTGAAATACGTGACCATTAAGTTATAACCTGATTCTGTAAACTCCTCGAACCTTACAATCACCGTATCTGGCTCAATATCTTCAATCGTTTTAAGCTCCGAATCAATTCGATTACGTAAATGTTGCAGCTTAGCACTTGTTGTAGAATGTCGTACACCCAAACTAAAATAAACGCGCCTATGATGCATTTCTGCCCAGTTTGTTATGGCTTCATTAGCAAGTGTCGAGTTTGGGATAATAACCAGTGTATCTGAGAACGTACGAATTTTAGTACTTCTAAAAGTTATATCTTCCACCGCACCTTCTACAGTTGGAGTCTCGATCCAATCCCCTTTTCTAAATGGGCGTTCGGTAATAATAATGATCCCACCAAAGAAGTTACCGATCGTATCCTGAGCAGCTAATGCAAACGCCACACCACCAATTCCAAGACCCGCTACAAAGGTGCTAATTTCAAAGCCCCAATTATCAATTATCATAACAAGCGTGATCACAACTACAAGAAAACGCAAGATCTTTGATAGAAACGGTATCAACATACTTTCTTGATCTAATTCCGCTTTATTGGCAAAGTTATAAATCACTGTTGAGTGGTTAGCTGTATAATTGTACAGGCCCCAACCAACAACAAAAATAATTAAGGAACGATATAAGTCCTTTACAAATTCCCTTTCAGTTACATCTAAATAATCTAGATACTGAAAAGCCAAATAGGTCCCAATTACGGCCCACAGCAAGCGTAATGGCTTCTCGTATGATTTTAAGATATTGGTTACAATTTTCGTTGAACCACTTTTGGACAAACGTAATATTAATTTATTTATGTATTTTGTGAAAAGTTTGCGGAACACAAGAAAGAGAAAAAATATCGCGATTGACAAAGCAATATTGACCCAATCTAAATTTACGAACTTATCTACAAAGTTATTCCACCGCTCCATACTCGGCCTCCTCTATTTCCTACCCATCATTTTATAAGGATACCTTTTAAAAGCAGTGTGTTTCAACCAAAAACTATCATCTTTCGACAAGACCCTACTTTTATCCCCCTAGACAAAAAGAGCTCAAGCATCTGCTTGAGCCTATCCTCATATGCGTGAGACTACTTCTCTTAAAATGGATCATGCTCAAGAGTCTTCTGAATGACTTTCGCCAACTCCGGCTTCGACTCTTTCTCCTCTTTTGATGACTTAGCGCGTGATGCTTCGACCACATCTTTCATACCAGAAAGAATCTCATCCCCCGATTCTAGCATCGCGTCCGTAAGCGTATGACGGCCTTTCTGACTGCCGTTAGATGTGTCATGGTGATCTGCACCCGTCTTCTTATGCGTTGTTTTTTTATTTGTTAGAGCATACAATCCTGCGGCCATCAAAAAACCACCCGCAGCTCCTCCAAGCATATAACTTGTATGATGTTGCTTTTTTCGTTTAAACATCATTGTCCCCCTTTCTTTTTTTGTTATCGTGTGCACTGAAAGGGATTTTATACATGTCTTAAAAAAGCTTTCGCTCTATGCTAAAATAGAAAAGCACAGCCTATTTTTGCGACTACTCGTTCCACTGTGTTTCGTCATCGAGATCACGCTACATAGTGGAACGTAATATATGATAGTAGGAAAGGTGTTTATCATGAAAAAAGCACTCCTAGTTTTCTCTTTTGTAGCCCTTTTCATGATTGCCAGCTGCGCGATCGGGCAGAATCAATCAGATCAGCGTCAGCTAGATACACTGGATTCACTTCAAGCTGATTTAAGTGCACCAAGTGAAACAGCATTACATGAAATGATCACACTCTCTGTCCGAGTGACCTTTGGTGACGAAGCTGTCACGGATGCTAAAGATGTTGATTTTGAAATATGGCGTAACGGTGAACGCGATTCGGGCTCTACTATTGCAGCAGAAACCTCAGGATCTGGCGTTTACACAGTTGAAACATCATTTAAAGAAGATGGCATTTACCATGTGCAAGCTCATGTAAGCTTAGAGGACAATGATATTACTTCCTCACAACGTGTGATTGCTGGTGATGTTTCTGAATCGGATCTAGAGGCTGCCGAACAAGAGTTTCAGCAGGAGCTAGACCAAGAAGAAGCACAAGAATCAAATTCAAACTAATATTACTTGCCTAGGGAAAACGTTACGATGATATCGTCTGTGACGTTTTCCTTTTGTGCCCACTGGAGTTGTATGATGTACCCTACTGTATCACTTATTCAAAAGATTACCCTTTATCGATCTATTCTTTGGCCCATTTTGATTACTCAAATCAGCTATCACGCCATGAACGTCATTGATACGATGATGTCTGGACGTGCCGGAACCACCGATCTTGCTGGTGTTGCGGTTGGAGCAAGCCTATGGGCACCTATTCTAACAGGTTTTAATGGCATTCTTATGGCGGTTACTCCCATTGTTGCGCAACTTCTTGGCAAAGGCGAGAAACAAACCATCTCTCGTACCATTATTCAAGCTTTATACCTGTCTTTGATTTTAGCTCTCATTGTTTACCTTGCAGGTATGTTGTTCCTGCCTTCTATCCTTGCTTTTATGGGATTGGAAACAGAGGTTTCCCATATTGCTAAGCATTACTTAATTGGATTATCCATTGGACTCATTCCATTGTTTGCATCAAATGTCTTGCGCTTTTTCTTTGATGCTCAAGGTTTTACTCGAATTACGATGGTCATTCTACTTATTACCTTGCCTATTAGTGCACTCCTTAATTATTTACTTATTTTCGGTAAGTTTGGATTTCCAGAGCTAGGTGGAATTGGCGCAGGGTATGCTACGGGTTTTACGTATTGGATTATTTTTGGTTTGAGTGTTTTTATGACCTTTAAAATTCCTTCCATTCGCTCGTACGCTCTATTTTCTAATTGGTTTCGCCCTTCTCTTAAAGCATGGAAAGCTCAACTCTCTCTTGGATTACCAATGGGATTATCTATTTTCTTTGAGGCAAGCATCTTTTCATTTGTGACCTTACTTGTAGGCCGAATGTTCACAACCGATATTATTGCCGCACACCAAGCAGCATTAAATTTCGCCTCACTGTTATTTATGATTCCTCTTAGTATGTCCATGGCATTAACGATTGTTGTGGCTTATGAGATTGGCTCCGGTCGCTTAAAGGATGCTAGACAATACAGTCGAATTGGTATTACTGCATCCATGTTAATTATTACACTTGCCTCCGTCCTTTTGTATTTCTTTAGAGAACCTATCTCGTACCTTTATACAGATAATGAGGACGTTGTAGCACTTGCCATGACCTTCTTTATTTTTGCGATTTTCTATCAGCTTTCTGATGCCGCCCAAGCCACATTACAAGGCGTCTTACGTGGGTATAAGGATGCCACCATCCCTTTTATTATTGCACTTGTTTCTTACTGGGGCATTGGTATACCTTCAGGCTATTTGCTTGCTACATTAACCGATTTAGGTCCGTATGGCTTCTGGATTGGTATCATTATTGGACTGACTTGTGCAGCCATTGGCTTTTGGATTCGTTTAGCCTATATAAACAAACGAATTCAGCTTCCTTAAAAGTTTGAAGAAGACAAAGTTTGGACATAGCTGAAGCTAGAGATCTTACTTTTATCTTAAAGGAGTGAGTCAGCTATGGTTGTTTGGATTCATTCGTTACTTCTTGCAGCTGGACGGCCTGCCTCCGGTAACATGCCCGTTATCCTTGTGGCTGTTTCTATCGGGGTTATGGTTGTCATTATGGGTGCTTTACTGATTTACCTTGCTCGAAAACGCCAAAAAGGCTGAAAAGACTTGAGGATTAAAAGAACCAGCTATTGGTTCTTTTTTCTAGTTGTAATAAGAACATATATTCGTATATACTAAGAACATACATTCGCCAAGAGGTGAACAACATGAAAAAAGTAATTTTTTTAGTCGACATGGAAAGTTTCTATGCCTCGATTGAAGTGACAAGAAATTCTGCATACAAAGGAAAACCACTTGTGGTTTCTGGAGATCCCAATCGACGTAGCGGCGTTATTTTGGCCGCTTCTAAGGAAGCTAAATATTATGGTGTTAAGAACGCAGAACGGCTCTGGGAAGCCCAACAGAAATGTGCGCATCTCATCATTGTTCCACCGCATATGCAAGATTATATTCAAGTGTCCATGGAAATCACCACCATCCTTAAGACATTTACTGATTTAGTCGAACCCTATTCGATTGACGAACAATTTATGGACGTCACCCACTCACAAAAGCTGTTTGGCTCTCCCTTTGAGATTGCTCAAAAGGTCCAGCAGAGCATCATGAATCAATTTGGGGTGCGGGCACGGGTGGGCATTGGCGAAAACAAAATTCTTGCTAAGCTTGCTTGCGATAACTTTGCTAAAAAGAATACAGATGGGATCTATGAGCTTCAAGCCGATCAACTGAATGATACACTTTGGCCCTTACCCGTTGAGAAATTATTTGGTGTAGGGAGCCGAATGAAGCAGCATCTGTACAATCGGGGCATCCGGACAATCGGACACCTAGCCAATACAAACGTTGAATTTTTCAAAAAGAGGTGGGGTATTCACGGACATGTGTTATGGATGAACGCACATGGAGTGGATTATTCACCGGTTGCGCTATCGACGCATGAAGGTCAAAAAGCGATAGGACACGGAATGACCCTTCCCTATGACTATGTAGAAAAAGCAGACATTCATATCGTGCTCCTAGAGCTATGTGAGGAGGTCTGTCACAGGGCCAGGCGTAATCATGCTCAAGGCAGTACCATTTCACTTAGTGTTTCAGGCGCAAGCTACGAGGTGCGGACTGGATTCCATCGCCAGTTTACAATGCCTTATGCAACAAATGCCGCCTTGAATGTATACAAATATGTCTGTCAACTATTTGAGCAGTTTTGGGATGGGCTACCCGTTCGAAGGCTTGGTATCGCCCTCTCCAGTTTGTCTGATGGCGATACCGTTCAACTAGATTTATTTGAGCATCAGCAACAGCAGGATGATCGGCAACTTGGAGAGGTTATTGACTCAATCAAAGCACGCTACGGCAAAACCGCCGTCCTACGTGCCTCATCTCTCCTTCCTGCTGGCCAAGCAAGAGAACGTGCCGCGAAAATTGGAGGGCATTATAAATGAGTGAGTATTTAAAACGTGGCAATCTTTTATGGGAAGGAAGCCGAATGATGCTACCAGAGCATAAACAGGCGATCCGCGCTCAGAATGAGCAAGAAAAACGCGTGGAGGCTCCACTGCTTGATGAACAAGAGCTAGAGGAACTAGGAATCATCGCGATGGAATCCCTTTCCTATGCACTACCCGTTCATGTTGTGTATTGGGAGGATGGGTATTACCGCAAACTCATTGCTACCGTTGAACGAGTTGATGAACAGCAGAAGCGCGTAACATTTAGGGTAAGCGAAGAATGCTCTATGCCTATAAACATACGTAGCTTAAAAAGTATGGAGCGAATATAAGGAAAGTCACTCTATCCTGCATGAGCGAGTGTCATGCAGGATAGCAAGCGTTATTACATTAGATCTGCTCGCTCTTCCATTCCATTACGTATTCTTCCTCCCCCGTTGCAGAATCGATTTGATCTTCTATTTTCTTGAAACCTTGATTCTGATAAAACTGAATGGCTTTTTTGTTTTTCTTATAAACCTGAAGGCTAAGTGATTTCTTATGCTTTTGAACCTCTTGAAGCAGATGTTTACCATATCCCTTTCCCTGAGCGTTCACGTCCACAAACAAAGCGGCTATTTGTTCATCAACAAGAGATACGAAACCAAGGACCACTCTATTCTCTTCAAGCACAAGGGTTTCAGACTGAGGGATATATTCATCTCGCATAGCAGCCTGTTGGTCTTGCCAATAAGCATCCGCTATAAAATAATGAGCCTGAAGTGAGGACTCCAGCCATATCGCAACTACCTGTTCTACATCATTTGATTCTAATGGTCTAATCATTGTTTTACTCTCCTTTATTAACACCATACTGATTTACATTGAGTTACATCATTGCTTCATCCCAACCTGGGTATACATTGCCGCACCTGTTAGATGAATACGTTTACGAGTGATCTATCTATTTACTAATGGGTATGAGACAATAAAGGGACAGCTTTAGCATGGCTGAATCGTAATAAGGAGTTGACCCGTATGTACACACTAGTTTGTACAGCCCAAGGGAAAACGTTAAAAGATTCTAACAGCCAGCAAGTCAAAACTTTTTTGTCCCTAGATGACGCGGAACACTTAATGAAAAAACTTAATGCGAATACAACACCGTCCCATACTTGGTCTATTCATAAAATCGAAACAAGCAATCTCTAGATTGCTTGTTTTTTTAGCTTAATAATAAACATTAAGCTACAAATCACTATACTATTTTCTTCTCCCATACACTACAAGCTAACCTGAACTCTCACTTTCTAAAAAGAAAAGGAATAGGCTTTTTAACATAAATAAAAAACGCTCCTCTCAAGAAGCGTTTTTTACCTACTTACGTTAATTTAAAATCAATTTTCTCCAGATACAGGCCACTAGCATCAGCAAAACCGGCATGCTCCCGCTCTTTTGATTCAATGATTCCAGGGATCGCGTCTGCTTTTAACTCACCCAATCCTACTTTAACGAGTGTCCCAATAATCTTACGGACCATATTATATAAGAAACCATCGCCTTTAATACGAATTTCCAGGACACCATCCTTCTCTGAAAAGTCGATCGAACGAATGGTACGAACGTTAGACTTCTTCTTAGATTTTGCATTTGAAAAGGCTGTGAAGTCATGTTCACCAACAAAATGAGCGCTCGCTTTTTTCATTTGTTGTCGATCAAGTGGCTGGTCCACATGCATACTAAGCTTTCTTAAGAAAGGATGACTATACTCTTCATTCCAAATCTTATAGACATAGGTCTTATCCGCTGAATTGTAGCGAGCATGAAATCGAGAATGAACCGAATCGACTTTGACCACACTGATATCCTCAGGCAAGTACTTGTTTACATAGCTTTGAATCTCGCTCGCCGATGTCTTTTGGTGTAATTTCACATTAGCGATTTGTTCTAGCGCATGAACACCTGCATCCGTGCGGCTACTCCCGATAATTTCAACTGGTGTACCAACCATCTCTGTAAGCACATTTTCGATCTTGCCTTGAATCGTGCTTTCTCCCTTACCAAGACGTTGCCACCCTTTATATCGTGTTCCATCGTATTGAATCGTTAGTTTATAATTGTCCATCTAAAATCTCCTTCAATCTGTGCATAAGTTTGATCACCCTTAATAGTAACACAGATAGGAGGATAAAAACGATAAAGGTTGCCAGATTGCACTTCCTTAACAGGACTATGTAAACCAGAACAAAGAAATGTTCCGGTTACGAGTATGGGCCTTAACTTAATAGCTTCTCCCACGTATTGGCACCAGCAATCCCATCTACTGAAATACCTGAACTCCTCTGGAATGTGCGCACCGCAGTCTCGGTAGCCGGACCAAAGCTTCCATCAATGGCTAGCCTTGCTCCTTTTGTATTAAGAGCAGATTGTAGCAGACGAACCCACCACTGATGGGTCGAACCTCTTCTAAGTGTATTAGCTGCTCGTTTACTGACCGGTCCAAAGATACCGTCAATTCGTACACTTGCAAAATACTGATACACTCGTACTAAAGCTGAACGAGTGCGCGGGCCAGTTATTCCATCTACCACTAATGGTGTAAATGAAGCCTTAGTCGGATAGTTTCGACTGTTTAAGAACGTTTGTGCATTCCCGATAAATTGGTTTGTTACTGGTCTTGCAGGCTGTGGTGTTGGTGTTGGTGCAGGTACTTGAACACCACCTGTCTGAGGACCAGATTGAACCGTTTCAATTAGCTTTTTAAAATCCTCCCATTCGTTTAACAAACGAGCTGGACAGTTTTTACCAGTCCAATGCTTGTGAGTAACCACTCTAGATAATGGGATGCTTAAGTTTTTCATTAAACGTTGAACCAACCATGCAGCATTCGCTTTAGCCTTTTGAAAATCACCATCAGCATTGACACATAGCTCAATACCAATTGATTGACTATTCCCATTGGGCCCAGCATGCCATGCTACTTCATTTGTCGGCAGATGTTGAATAATTTGCGTATCGTCTACAGTGAAATGCCATGATACAGAACGTGACCTTGCATCTGCACCTTTTATATAACGGGAATGCACTTCCGCATTTGCCCCTACATTCGAGTTACCTGTTTCATGCTGAGTAATATAGGTAGGATTTAGTTGTCGTCCTGGACGGTTGCTAGCTGTTACAGGCAAAAAATCCATTTTAATGTTCATAAAATATCATCCCTTTCAGATTACTCTGAACTATTCCTAGCATATTCATGCGTATTGCCTACTAGACATAGGCCAAAGTTTGCATTTATTACGTAATAGAATATGCTTGGCCTATTCTTAAAGTTCGGGACAACCAGATGAAATTCTACCTATTTTTACGAAAATAGGTAAAAGCCCCACACAAAGTGTAGGGCTTTATTTTAATAGACCTCTTTTGATTCGATTGATAACGTCTGAACATGCTTTAGATAGTTCATAACCTTTACTTGATCAATGTTGTCTTGTGTGAAATCAAATGATGAGGCAACCTCTTCCGATAGCTGTGAAAACAAATTGAGAAGGACAAAAAGCGCAACCCAAATTTGCTTACGATCTAGGTTTGGATAGGTTTGTACGAGTGCATTCCATTCATCTTCACTCAAATATCTTTGAAGATACTTGCCGTTTTTGCCCGTACTTAGACTAAAATCAGTTTGTATGCCTACTTTCCAATTCATCATTTGAATCAACATATCCCGAACAATGGACAAATGATCGTACGCGTAGGTTCGTTCATTTCTCCACAGTCCCTTAGCGACATACGTTGATACCCACCAGCATTCATTAAGGCAATCGTCAAATAATTTTTGGGTCGGCTTTTGTACCCAATACTCACAATCGGTTGGGTCAGATAGCACGGGTACGATATTGTCTTTATCTAGTAATACTCTTGCTAGTTTATCTCCGCGATTCCAGTTCTCACTTTGCTCAAGTGGTACAAGCGTTAAGTCAATTCGATTACCATCCATAAACAGCATCAAATACGCAAAAGTTCCATCATTTAATGGAGGAATGAGCTCTATTGCCTCAGGCGTCTGCATCACAATTCTCTCACCAAACACATCTATCCACCTTGCATCATCTAAAAAAGAGCTTACATCCTTTACGACATAGACAATATCATAATCTTGAAAAGGATCCTTAGGTACCGTAGGATTGGTTCTCGAACCATTCATTCCAACAACCCGGATTCTCTCATCTGCTTTCGCTACATCTAAGATGACCTTCATCATTTCATTAGTAGTCCGCATCCTCATACCTCCGTTTTTAGTTATATTCATATCAAAATATACTTTAGAGGTTGGCGGTGGTCCACGAATCGGTGGAAGACTAGTTTATATAAAATGTTCGACAGTCATGAAGGAGGACCTCCTTAAGACATAGATTTTGTTTCTTTCTCATACTGTTTTTTCGCTTTCCATCCATAGTAACCGTATAAAAAAATCATAAATATAAGTAAATAGATTGCTAAACCTCTCATTAAGGCAAATGGAGTCTCAAACAAAAATGCTCCCCAAAAGGATGAGCCTGTTTTCTCCCAAAGTCCAGGTGTTAGGTACCAGTCTACTGGATTAATGCCGAAGTCGTCTAATATACCTGTAGTATAAAAAACAAAGATTATCGGCAGAAACATAGAAAAATGCGACAAAAACATTTCCGATATCCGTTTATATCTAGCTGCCTTTGACGTCTGATCAGAAAAAATATCGTCAGAAGCCTCATCTCGTACCCTTCTAAAATATTGATGACCATGTCTTCTTGGACATGGTATCCTCTGCCACCCACTGTCCTCAAATAGCATTTTATAATCAACAAAATCAGCTTTTTTCTTGAACATTCGATAATCAATTTTATAGGTTGTGTCCTTAGGCTCTCCTTTTTCAAAACGATATCCAAATGAGCGGTATATAAAATGATTACCATCACGTGCCATTTCATTTAACCATTGTTCTTCATCTGTAAAGTTCCAAAAATATTTAAACCTCCTCATGCTCATCCTCCCTTAACAGCTGATCTGTTATCGTTAGTAATGACTGCATTCGTTCCTGATCTAGCCTTAACATGTCTTTTCCTTCTTGCGTAATCAAATATACTTTTCGACGACCCTCTTGCTCTGGCACAGGTTTAATAAAGTGAAGCTTCACCAAATTATCCAAAGCCCCATAAAGTGTACCCGCAGCCATCCTCACTTGTCCTTCACTTAACTCTTCCACTCGTTGCATAATCAAATACCCATGCCTCGGTTCAAGCAGTGAAAGCAAAATATAATAAACCGTCTCCGTTAACGGTAATTGCTTATTTCGTTTCATACGTCCTCCTTATACAGTCAAACTGAATAGTTAAAGTATATACAGTTGAACTATATAAGTCAACTGTATAATTAGAGGTGATATTGGGTAGGTATTTTATGACTTGATCGGATGTATTTGCTGTCTTTCTGATGTATGTTGCTCTCTTCCCGATGTATCTGCTCTTCTTCCGATGTATTTTGCTCTCTTCCTGATGTATCTGCTCCTCTTCCGTTGTATGTTGCTCTCTTCCCGATGTATCTGCTCTTCTTCCGATGTATTTTGCTCTCTTCCTGATGTATCTGCTCCTCTTCCGTTGTATGTTGCTCT
>NZ_JAUSUA010000002.1 GCF_030813245.1 Alkalicoccobacillus murimartini
GCTGCATAATGATCAAATGTTGCTTGCACGTCATCTTCATGTGCTACAAGTGCTTCCTCTGCAGCTTCTTTCGGAAGATTTCCTTCTGTTGCCCCATCAAGGAACGTTGAGAATTCATCAGCGAAACCTGCGATGTTATCTTCTGCTTCTTGTTTAGCTGTATCATCACCATCTTTGACAGCTTTTACGTAATCATCGGTATATCCATTATGTGATTCAAAGATTCGAACGAATTCGTCTGCACCTTCTTCACCATATAAGGGCTCAAGGGCTGTCCCCATGTCCTGAACATTTTCATCAAGTGCCCATTCGACTTCTTCCCAATCTGGTGATTCATCGTATGCTTTTTGCATGGATGAAACGGCTAGAACAAAGTGCTCCGAAAGTAGATGATCAAGATCGGCACGTAAATCAGACGCTCCTGAGAATTGGCTTTCTCCTCCGTCTGCGGCTTGTGCGAATGATGGTACTACGAGTGCTGCACCAAGTGCAACGGCTGTGAATTTTTTAAACATGATTTGTTCTCCCCTTTTTCATTTTGGTTAAGCTACTAGGGTAACGAGAACTTTGGGCAAGTGGATCACTGTATATCAAATTAATTTCAAAGAATTTTTCTCCACATAAAAACAAAACAGCGGGAACCCTTATATAATAAGGCCTCCCACTGTTTTTAATGTGCTGATATGAGTGATGATTGTTGTTCAAATAATTTTACGGATTCTAGTAAAGACCTTTCAATAGGAAGAGATAACGGATTTCCTACTGATTGAACGCCTTCAATTTGTTGATTAAAATTCATTAAATGACTCACATCAATCGAGCGCAGTTCTCCACTTTCAAGCTCTTTTTTGACAGCTAGTTTCGGTAAAAACCCAATACCCGCTCGGTTAACAATTAATGATTTAGCGACTTCCATGTTTCCAACCCTATGCCTAATTGTTGGTTTCACATTGTGTGCTTCAAAAATTTTATGAACAAGATTCCAGTTAAAAGCTCCACATTCAAAGAAAACAAGTGGTTCTCGGGCAATTTTGTGGGCCGTGTACTGTAAAGTCGAGGAAAAGTGATGATCAGGGTGCACTACTAATAAAATCGAATTATCTAGAAATGGTCGAATAATTAAATCATCTAACTCCTTACCCTGCTGCCGAACAAAAGCAATATCTATTTCATTTCGGCTCACGGCTTCCATCATGCTTTCATTTCCTCCACAAACAACATCATATTCTAGATCGGGCTGCATCTCTTGAAAATAGCGTAGAAAATGAGGAAGTACATATTGAGCGGTAATAATATTGGCACCAAACGTAAACTTTCTTTCATCTGTTTTCGTCTGAAGCTTTTGTTTGCTTTGCTGATAGGTTCGAATCATTTGTTCTGCGAACGGAATAAACTCCTTACCCTTAGCTGTTAAGGTAACTCCTCTTCCTTGTCTTGTGAAAAGCTGGGTTTCAAGCTCACGTTCCAATCCTTTTATTCTAGCTGTAATAGATGGTTGAGATAAGTATAGAGCGTCGGCTGCTTTATGAAAGCTCTTAAATCTTACAACATACATAAAAGCTTCTAAGTAGTCAAAATTCATGAACCTTCCACCTCTTTCTTTATATATATCTACATCTAATGATTTGATTATGTCTTATTATCATATACCCAACTATTCTTATAAGCAATTAGTATTTTAAGGCAACCGCATCATTGATAGGTTTTTTTTATGGTTCCTCTCATAATCCTATCATTCTACCTGTTGATCTTTCTTTCATATAGGCGTAGGATAAACGAAATTATATTAATCCTACCTGTTAAATAGGAAAAGTTGATTTAGATCAAATTTATTGGAGGAGAGTTATGAAAAAAAACAACCAGTCCCTTTCACGTTCCGTACTCGTCTTAACCACAGCTATTGTTGTGCTTGCTGGCTGCGCAAGTGGAACCAGTCAATCCGGTGCAACCGAGGTAGAGCCAGAGGATACTACAAAAGGAGGAGACCTTACATATGCATTGGCCTCTATCCCTTCTAATCTAGATCCTGCTCGCAGTGGCTGGGCCGTAGAAAGTCGAGTGTATAAGCAGATTTTTGAAGGTCTAGTCACAAAACTACCTGATAATACAATCGTTCCTGAACTCGCGACCGATTGGGACATATCGGATGATGGGAAAACCTATACCTTTACCCTTCGAGAGGATGTTACGTTTCATGATGGAACGCCTCTAAATGCCGAAGCCGTTCAATATAGCTTCGATCGAATTCTAGATCCAGAAACACAAGCAGGAAATGCATTCAGTAGACTTCAACCTTATGAATCATCTGAAATCATTGATGAGTATACGATCGAACTGCACCTATCTACACCATCCGTTCCATTTATAGATAACTTAACTCAAGCCAACCTTTCTATTGTTTCTCCATCTGCTGCCGAGGAAAATGGTGATCAATTTGGTCAGAACCCAGTTGGTACAGGTCCTTTTGAATTTGTAAGTTTACAGGAAAATTCAAATATAAAATTGAAACGCTACGAGGATTACGATTGGGGCTCTGATAAGTACGAGAACAAAGGTCCTGCTTATCTAGATACATTAACCTTTAACATCATTACCGAAGAATCTACACGAATTGGGAGTTTACAAAGTAGTCAGGTATTAGCAGCAGAAGCGATCCCACCTCAAAATATTGAAGCTTTTGAAAGCGACCCTTCTCTCAATCTCTTAAGTCAGAATATCGAAGGATTGCCCTACACTTTATTTATTAACCCAGATCATGAACCGTGGGGAGAGCTTGAAGCTCGTCAAGCCTTGCAATACGGCATAGATGTCGACCATATTGTTGAAACACTTTATTTTGGCACTTACGACCGTGCATGGTCAGCCATTACACCTGGACTTCTTGGGTATGACGAATCACTTGAGGAATCCATTGAACCAGACGTTGAAAAAGCAAAAGAACTACTAGAAGACATTGGTTGGGAAGAAGGCAGTGATGGCATTCGAACACGTGATGGTGAACGTTTGACACTTCAGTATGTTGACATCACACCAAACCGTGAAAAACGAAACGACATTGCTGTCATGATCCAACAACAGCTAAAAGAAATTGGCATTGAAGTAGACATTGAATTAACAAAAGATGTAGCGACTACTATACACACCAACGGCGCTTATGATCTATACGGAAACAGCCAAGTAAATGGAGATCCAAATGCGTTGATTCAGTTTTACCATTCTCCAGCCGAAGGGGCGAGAGACACATTGTCAAAAGTAAATGACCCAGAAGTTGATCAATGGCTTCAGGATGCTGTAACTGAACAGGATGAGGATAAACGAGCTGAGTTGTACAAGAATGTTCAGCAATATATTCATAATGAAGCGATCATCCTTCCGATTTATGTACCAAATTATACGGTAGGTACTCAAGAATCGGTTCATGATATTACCTTTGATTATCTTGGTTACCCTCAATTTAATGATGCGTATGTTCAACCTTAATGCGATAAGGAGTTGGTATCATGGCTCGATCAATCATTGAACGAATCCTTACTGCCTTATTGGTTGTGTTTGGTTCAACCTTTCTTGTTTTTACTATCTTATATGTTCTTCCCGGTGATCCTGTTGACACTATTCTTGATCCTTCTGTCTCAACACCCGAAATGATTGAAAAGCTGCGTCAAGAGTTAGGCGTCGATCAACCTTTCCATATTCAGCTTTTTCAGTACTTTTCTGATTTGTTTCAGGGTAATTTTGGGCACTCTTTGGTCAACTCTACACCTGTGTTACCACAAATCTTAGAGCAGTTTCCTAAAACACTCGCATTAACATTAGCTAGTGCAAGTATCTCCATTGTCCTTGGATTAACACTTGGTGTCTTGTCAGCAATTCATCGCAATAAAGCGATTGATATTCTGGCGCGTGTCATCGGATTATTTGGCATCTCCATGCCAACCTTCTGGACAGGAATTCTTTTGATTCTTATCTTTTCCGTCCACCTAGGTTGGTTCCCTTCCCTAGGGTCTGATGGATGGCAGACACTTATCCTACCTGCTTTTACTCTTGGTGTTATTGGAGCAGGCTCTATCATTCGTATGGTTCGAAACAGTATGTTAGAGGTCATAAGTGAAAACTTCATTACAACACTTCGTTCAAAAGGATTGTCAGAGCGAGTGATCATGTATCGACATGCATTACGTAATGCGCTCATTCCTGCTCTCACAATGATGGGAATGATTATTGGCGACATGTTAGCAGGTACTGTAATCATTGAAACCGTGTTTTCCAGACAAGGTATCGGTCGGTTAATAGCTGATGCCATTATGGCTAGTGATTTGCCTGTTGTACAAGGCGTGATCTTTTTTACAGCGATTCTGTACATCACGATCAACTTGATTGTCGATATCTCGTACACGATCATTGATCCTCGTGTTAGAAGATCTATTTAATCGAGGAAAGGAGGCTTCAGATGAGAGAGACAACTTTAGAAAAAGAGTTTCTTACTACCCGTGAAAAATCACATGTTTCTAGTCAAAAACGGACTTTTTTTGGACTAACTGAACTATTTGTGGGAGCGGCAGGACTAGTCATTCTCATTATCATCATTTGTGCCCTATTCCCACAGCTTATCGCCCCTTATTCGCCAACAACTATGTCTCAAGATGCCATTCTTCAGCCACCAAGTTTGGCTCACCTCTTCGGCACGGATCAATTTGGCCGTGATGTCTTTAGTTTAGTTGTTTATGGAAGTCGTGACTCGCTTTTTATTGGAGTCTTATCCGTTATCGTTGGTGGTCTTGCAGGAGGAGGTATAGGTGCGCTCTCAGGATATCTCGGAGGTCGTATAGACGGAGTTCTCATGAGATTAATTGAAGTTCTCATGACCATTCCAGGTATCCTCCTGGCCCTGGCAATTGCAGCTTCACTTGGTCCAAGTCTTTTAAATATCGTCTTAGCCATTGCTATCTCTTCAATACCTGGATATGCCCGAGTCATGCGAGGACAAGTGATGAGCATAAAAGGTCGATCCTTTATCTCAGCCTCTCATTCGATTGGCGTATCAAAATGGAAGATCTTTACCTCACATGTTCTTCCTAACTCTTTTTCACCTATGCTTGTCATGGCGACGCTAGGAATCGGTTCAGCTATTCTTGCCGGTTCAGGATTAAGTTTTCTTGGCTTAGGTGTATTAAATGAAATTCCAGATTGGGGAGCGCTTCTTTCACAAGGAAGAGGATTTCTAACCGTAGCATGGTGGATCTGTACGTTTCCTGGACTTGCCATTACACTCTTTGTTCTCTCAGTAAACATAATAGGTGATTGGTTAAGAGATTACCTAGATCCAAAAAAACAACGAGCATAGGAGAATGAATAATGACTAACGTATTAGACATTCAACAATTAGATGTTGGATTCAATAATAAAAGTCGGAATCTCCAAGTACTCGACAATGTCTCTTTAACGATTAAGAAAGGAGAGACAGTCTGTCTTGTTGGAGAATCTGGTAGTGGTAAAACAATCACGTCTAAAGCAATTATGCGCTTAATTGATTACGAGCATGGATCGATAACTGGTGGTTCGATTAGCTTTAATGGGCAAGATATTGCTTCACTGTCACCTAAAGAACTGCTTGCGATTCGTGGCAAAAAAATCTCTATGGTGTTTCAGGAACCGATGTCTGCATTTGATCCAGTCTATACAATTGGGTTTCAATTAATAGAAACCATCATGAAACACGAACGAGTGAGTAAAAGAAAAGCTTGGGACCAAGCAATCAATCTGCTTACCCGGGTTGGCATTCCAGAGCCAGATGTGAGAATGAAGCAATATCCAGGTGAATTATCAGGAGGTATGCTTCAACGCGCGATGATTGCCATGGCGCTTTCCTGTAACCCAGAGTTACTTATTGTAGACGAACCCACTACAGCACTAGATGTAACCATTCAAGCTCAAATCCTGTTATTGTTGCAGGAACTTAAAGAAGAATTAGATATGTCAATTTTACTTATCACTCATGACCTCGGAATCGCGGCTGAAATTGCTGATCGAATCGTGGTGATGTATGCAGGCAAGGTATTGGAACAAGCAGATACCTTGTCTCTATTTGAAGCCCCATTCCACCCGTATACAAAAGGGTTACTGCAATCCGTCGCCACATTAGAAAAAAAACAAGATACAGAACTCTTTTCGATCAAAGGGACCATTCCTAGCTTAACCAATCTTCCATCAGGATGTTTATTTCACCCACGTTGCTCACATGCAACAGAGCTTTGTAAAACAGATGTTCCGCCATTAATCGAAAACAACCAACGGGAAGTGGCCTGCTGGCATGCAGAAAAGCTCAGGAACGAAACACCGAATGAAGAATCCAACGTAGCAGCACATACAACCTTTCAGCAGAAACCTGACACAGAGACACTTTTTGAATTAAAAAACGTCAGTAAGCACTATCCAGTTAAAGGACCTATTTTTTCACGTACACGGGAGCTCCGGGCCGTAGATAATATCAGCTTTTCCATTCAAAAAGGTGAAACCTTTGGTTTAGTAGGAGAATCAGGTAGTGGAAAGTCGACACTTGGTCGTATCCTATTACAGTTAGAAGCTGCAACAGCTGGGCAGGTGTTATTTAACGGAGAGGATCTGACTTCTCTCAGTTCTTCTCGTCTAAGATCATCACGGCAGAATATGCAAATGATCTTTCAGGATCCCTATGGCTCTCTCGACCCGCGATGGACCGTCGAAGAAATTATCTCAGAACCACTTCGTACTCATCAAACACACACAAAAAAGCAGCTAGCTGAACGTGTCGCAGAGCTACTTACGGCCGTAGGCTTAGATCCTGAATATGCATCTAGGCATCCTCATGAGTTTTCAGGTGGTCAAAGACAGCGCATTGGCATCGCTAGAGCCATTGCCTTAGAACCGTCATTTATATTAGCAGATGAAGCAGTGTCTGCTCTTGATGTCTCTGTTCAAGCTCAAATCGTTAACTTGCTTAAAGAACTGCAGAAGAATTTAGGGTTAACGTATCTCTTTATTGCTCATGGATTAAATGTTGTTCGATACATTTCAGATCGTATTGGTGTGATGTATTTAGGAAATATGGTGGAGGTTGGCCCAAGTGAAGAGCTCTTTCAAAACCCGGCACATCCCTACACTAAGGCTTTAATTGAATCAAACCCTAAATCAAATCCTAAAGAAAGGCGTTCTCACGTATCAATTGAAGGAGAGATTCCCTCTCCAATCAACCCACCTTCTGGATGTCGTTTCCACACTCGTTGCCCTTTTGCAACAGACACATGTCGAACTGAACAACCAAGCCTAGTTCCATACAAAGAGAATCGTTATGTCGCGTGCCACTACCCTCTCTAAAAGAGAGAACACCACTAGGAGGAGATTATTATGACAAAAAATCATCTTATTATTGGAACCATTCTACATGGAGCTGGAGGCAATATGGCTTCTTGGAAGCACCCTTCTGGACCGGCCGATGCAAGTGTAAATATTAAGCACTACCTTAATCTCGTTGAAAAAGCAGAAGGAGCTAAGTTAGACTTTGTTTTTGTTGCAGACGGCTTAGCAATAAATAAAGATGTCTTGCCTCACTTTTTGAATCGCTTTGAACCATTGACGATTCTTTCTGCACTAGCATCCGTTACATCCCATATTGGCTTGGTTGGTACCCTTTCGACATCATATACCCAACCTTTTACCGTAGCCCGCCAATTTGGTTCGCTCGATTTAATTAGTGGAGGAAGAGCCGGTTGGAATGTTGTGACCTCTCCTTCAACAGGAGCCGCTCACAATCATAGTCAATCTACTTTTCCAGACCATGCGCTGCGTTATGAAATAGCAGAAGAACATGTAGAGGTTGTAAAAGGATTATGGGATTCCTATGAAGACGACGCTTTTTTGTATGACCGTGAAAATGACACCTACTTTGATCCAGATAAAATGCACGCGATCCACCATCATGGCAAACACTTTCAAGTGGAAGGGCCACTAAACATTCAACGATCCCCCCAAGGACAAACGGTTGTCTTCCAAGCTGGCTCTTCCGATGCAGGACGAGAGCTCGCTGCAAAAACAGCTGATGCTGTATTCACAGGTCACAAAGATCTTGAACAGGCGCAGGCCTTTTATCAGGATGTGAAAAGCAGAGCAGAAGCCTATGGACGAAACCCAGACGAGATTGCCATCCTTCCTGGTATTGGGCCAATTATTGGAGAGACCGAAGAAGAGGTTGAAGAAAAATACGCAGCGTTGAGAAATGGTGTTTCCATTGATACTGCCTTAAATTATCTTGGTCGTTACTTTGATCACTTTGACTTTAGCGTCTATCCATTAGATGAACCGTTCCCCGATATTGGAGATGTAGGAGCTGAAGCATTCAAATCTATGACAGATCTAATCAAGACTGATGCTAAGCTACACGGCAAAACCTTACGTCAGATCGCTCTTGAAGCAACAACGCCAAGAAGCGCATTCTCCGGAACACCAGAGCATGTCGCTAATGAAATCGAAAAGTGGTTTAATGCCGGTGCCTTTGACGGAATTATATTCAGCTCACCTCTGCTGAATGACGGCATCCATTTATTTATTGAAAAAGTCTTACCTATCCTACAGGAGCGAGGAATAGCACAAACCGATTATGTAGGAACCACACTACGCGAGAACCTTGGTCTTCCATTTAAACAAAATCGATATACAAGGACACCAAGTAAAACGAGCGTATAATAATCCTAGAAAAGAACAGGAAAGTTAAAAAGCGAAGTCGAGATTACTCGACTTCGCTTTTATAAATGAACCTATGTTTACTTTAATTCCTCACCAGCTAATTGTAAGACACGATCGATCCGTTCTGTGATCTCAGTGGAAATGATAAACTGATCTTCTTCCACTCGTTCAATATGCGAATCTAGCACATAGGCTCCGCTTAATATATTCGTTGCACCAAGTGATGATAAAACAGGCTTAAGGGCATAATCAATTGCCAATAGGTGGCCAAAGGATCCACCTAGAACTAGCGGAAGAAGTGTTTTTCCTTCCAGTCCTTTTTGTGGTAGAAGATCAAGATAGGTTTTAAGAATACCTGAATACGCAGCTTTATAAACAGGCGTAATCACAACAACTAATGATGCTTGTTCTACTTTTGCATTAGCTTTTTGAATGTCTTCACTAGCAAAATTTGCAGTGATTAAGTCCTCAGCAGGCAGCTCATGAACAAAGATAGAACTTGTTTCATGACCCTCCGCTTTAAAATAACCCTCTGTTTTCTCAAAAAGTGCCTTTAATCTCGAACGATGACTATTTCCTCCGTATATGATGACTACATTTGCCAAAGTTGAATCATTCCTTTCCACTTAGATTTTTCGGTACGTTCAACTAGAGATGAACTGTACTAGGAGGTAACACGTTGTTTTTGATGAAGTTCCTTTAATAGTGTAGAACCACTCGTATATAAATATTCCGCTGCTTTAATAATTGCTGTTTCATCTAAGGTAAAGGCTGGATGATGCCAGTCTTCTGTACCACTCGTACCAAAAAAAGCAAAAGATCCAGGAATATCCTGTTGATACATTGAAAAATCCTCACCAGCCGTCGAAAGTGCGGGTTCAATTATTTGCAATCCTGCCGACTCTGCTGCTTCCTTTGCGATCTCTGTCACCCATGCATCATTTGACACAGGAGGTGCACCAGCGAACCAACGAACAGCTGCGTCTACTTGGTAGGCTTGACCAATTGACTCAGTTATCTCATAAAAACGCTTCTTCACTTGTTTGCGAGTTTCTGTATCAAATGTTCTAACTGTTCCTTCAAGCTCCACCTCTCCAGGGATGACATTCCATGTGCTTCCTCCAACAATTTTGGTTACACTGACGACAGCCTGATCCAGAGGGGAAACATTTCGACTAACAATAGACTGCAACGCTGTAATCATCTGAGCAGAAGCTACAATGGGATCCGTTGCTTTTTGCGGAAGACCCGCATGTCCACCAATCCCCTTAATTTTCACTGTAAAACGGTCTACTGCTGCCATTAAGGGTCCTTCCTTTAACCCAATTGTTCCAACCGGCAAATCCGGCTTATTATGTAGCCCAATAATCGCGTCTACTCCATCAAGCTGACCGTCTCGAACTACTTTTTGAGCACCTGCACCGATTTCCTCTGCTGGTTGAAAGATTAAACGGATCGTTCCGGCAAATTCTTGTTGATTTTGCTTAAATAGATAAGCCGCACCGATTAACGCCGTTGTATGAAAATCATGACCACACGCATGCATCTTGCCACTTACCTTTGAGGCATAAGGCAAATTCGTTTCTTCCTTAATAGGCAATGCATCGATATCGGCACGAATTGCAACTGTTGGACCTGGTTCGGCTCCAACAATGTCTGCAAAAACACCCGTTTGCAAGGAGGTTGATCTACTAATGATACCTTCCTCCTGCAACCAACTCTTTATTGATTTTGTCGTCTCAAATTCTTCTCTCGAGAGTTCCGGATACTGGTGCAGATGTCTTCGAATCGAGATGAGTCGTTGCTCTAGTTCCGGCAATATGTTCACGCTCCTCACTTAGATCAAAGTAATAACATCTTACAAGCGAGTTTCCATTACTAAATTCATTCTTCTGATCCCGTTTAAACCCTAACCACTCATAAAGAGCTCTTGCTTTTTCCATAATGTCACCCGTATGAAGATACAAATAGCTAGCCCCTCTAGATGCTGCAATATCTAAGCTCTCTCTTAATAAGATTTGAGCAACGCCAAGTCCGCGTGCATTAGGATGCACAGCAAGAAGCCGGACGACTGGATGCTGAATATCCAGTTCCGGCCGTTGATACGCTTTTTCACCTGACTCAAAAA
Source organism: Alkalicoccobacillus murimartini (assembly GCF_030813245.1). Classification (GTDB taxonomy): domain Bacteria; phylum Bacillota; class Bacilli; order Bacillales; family Bacillaceae_D; genus Alkalicoccobacillus; species Alkalicoccobacillus murimartini. The sequence goes on from NZ_JAUSUA010000002.1 coordinate 10,844, forward strand.
ATTGAATGGACCCTAAAATATTCTGCCCCTGCTTCGCAACTAAGATCTGCTCTACATTTGGGTTATCTAACGAGGATTTTATATTCTGCAAGTAGTTCTCCCATGCTTCTGGGCTTCTAAATACTTCTTCGTATTGGCTGTAGCTATCTATTAGTAGCTCTTTCACAATGTCTTTATCTTCATTCTGTAATGTACTCACCACAATTGGTTGAGGCATTGATCTAACCCCCTTATCGAATCTACTCACAGTATAAGACATTATTCCAAAGCACACTAGATATACAACTTGAAAAGTGTACTAGACGCCCGAAAGGTTTAACTAGGCGTTTCTTCAACCTGCAAAGCTTCTTTCAGGTATTCTAATCCTACCTTTGTGATCCCTTTATAAGTATGGCCTTCTCCAATTTCAACAACTGGCACATGTCGTACTCCATATTTAATGTCTAAAATATCGCGTCGTTCATCATGATTTGTTACATCAATGGTTTGATACGGGATGGATTTCTCATGTAAAAAATCTTTTACCTCTGCACAATAATGACAACCTTCCTTTGACCACACAATAACGGATTGAATCTCTGACATACTTTTTCCTCCTCCTGTTTACAATCATCTATTTTAGTATTGTTAGACCCCTTGGAAAAAAGTAAACTGAGTAAGAAAACGCTCTTTGAACTCAGCGTCCTCCTTTTGAGTATCATGTATCCATTCTTCTTTGCTTGCTTCATAGACCTTACCTAGCATTAAGGTTCGTGAAGCGATCCATTTCTCTTTTGTCATTCCAATTACACGTCTTATCATTTCATCCACTCCCTTTAATACTAAGTATATCAATAGGTTTTATTAGTTATTTCTTTTTTACATCGTATCGCTCTGTTGTTTTTACGTCAATAGATGAACTGATAGAATCATTCTATCAATTCACATCAATCTCTATAAGCGCCGAGAAAAGATACTAAAGAGAGCTGGAACAAATCTAAAACGAACGATCAGGTAGAGGGTTTATCTCACCGATCCAGGATAATCTATACTTAAAAAAACAAAAACAACGAACGGTCCCTTAAGGATTCGTTCGTTGCTTTGGTTCGTATACTTTTGTTCAAGCCTCTACTTGGTCAGACCATTATAAATCAGGTACCCATTGCAGAGTCTCATGATAGTACCGTAGCAACGTCCATCTGTCTCGAAGGTGATACGCCTTTAACAGACTCAATTGAATGAGCTCTTCGTCAATGGGTGCTTGTTCAGGATGCCAACCTGCTTTCCTAAGCAGTGCTTCAACCTCTGACACTTCTGGTAGTGAGTCGATTAGACTAATCAGTTGCTCACTTTTCTTATTTGCTTCGGTGCGTAAGCTTGCTCGAACAATTTCTTTATAATATTGAATAATTAGCAACGTAGACCGTCCAATTTTTGCCCCATGGTAAAGTTGCTTATGCCCTTCTTCTAAAAAGTGCATTTCCCAGTAATGAGACAAATGATGCTCAGCTCCAGAAGCGGGATGAGAGGCACCAAAAGCAGCCATCGCGATCCCTGATAGAACTAAGGCATTCATTAACGTTTCAATACCTTCTTTCTCTCGGTTCCCAATCTGATCTGCGACTTCAACACATGATTCCAATGCTTCTCTTGTTAAATCTGCAATCTCTTGGTCGTATGGCTCATTAGCAATAGCCGCGCCTGCCTGCCAATCTATTAAAGAAGTATACTTCCCAATCATATCTCCAAATCCTGCTGCAACAAGTGAACTAGGAGCCTGACAAAGAACCGTTAGATCAGCGAATAAAGCCACAGGAGATACCGTTTGAAAGGTAGTTTTTATGCCTTTTACAATAATCGGAGCTCCCTTAGAATTAAATCCATCAACAGAAGGAGCTGTAGGTACTGAAATAAATGGTTTCTCTGTTTTGGCACTGACAAAACGAACAACATCGTGAATCGTTCCAGAACCCACCGCCAGTAAACAATCGGTTTCAGGTTGAACATGGAGTAGGACATCAACAATTGACTGCTCATCTGCAATCACATCACCTTGTTGATTGGGTTGCAAACAATGAGTGGCTACTTTTATACCCTTTTCCGTCAGCATATGACCTACTTCTTGTCCTGCCGCTTGTAGCGTCTGCTCATCCACAACAACCAAAAGATGTTGAATGGGTTGCTCTGTTACATAGTCTACTAACGATTGTAGGGCACCTTCAGAAATAACAATAGGATTTGTCGACTGTGTAAATGAAGACTGAGTCAAAATCTCATCTAATCGTTTTTTTAGTTTCATAATTCTCCCCTTACATCAGCTAAACTTTGAAACACATAGTCCGGTTTACTGCGAGGTGCAGCCTGCTCTGCCATCGTTTGGGTTGTATTACCCGTCAAGACAAGTACAGTCCTCATTCCTTGCATTCTACCCATGGAAATATCAGTCCCTAGGCTATCACCGATTACCATACACTGAGAGGCCCTAAGGCCAATTTGTTCTAGTGCCGCCTCCACCATAAAACAAGAGGGTTTACCAATCACTAATTCTGTTTTTTGTCCGGTCGCAGATTCAATAGCTCCGATAAACCCGGCCACGTCAATAGCTGGCCCATTCTCATCTGGATAGGTCTTATCACTGTTAGTAGCAATGATCCTTGCTCCCGCTGAGGTAGCTCGAAACGCATCATTTAATTCAGCATAGTTAATTTCATCATGGAGTGTAATTACAACAAAATCCGCGTCCTCGGGTCTAGTAGATAGGGTCACATGATGCTCCACCATCTCATCGGCCAAACCTTTGTTACCAAGTATCCATACTTTAGCAAGTGGATAGTGTTTCTTAATAAACTGTGCTGTGACTGTTGATGAAAAGATGATGTCTTCCTTTTCAACGTCGATTCCGTGTTCTCTTAGCTTTGTAAGCCCAGCATTTCTCGAATGATTTCCTCTATTACTTAGATAAACTACTTTTCGTCCACTTTTTTGAATAGCAGATATTGCTTCTGCCGTTCCTTCAATTAGTTCTTTCCCTTGGAAAACGGTCCCATCTAAATCAATGAGTGCTCCTTCAATTCCTTCAAATAATGACACCTGTTACCCTCCTTAGGATAAGGAAGCTGGGCGATGCTGGGCTTTGTCTGCTTCTTTTGCATTAAGGGATGCCTCTTCACGGTTTTCCTTCATCTCATCGACAGACTTTGTTTTCAGACGGGCTGCTCCCTCATAAGTCTTGGTAGGAAGACGTGTTTCTGTTGTTCTTCTTACTTTCGCTTCCTGAATGCTTTTGCTGTACTGCGGAAGCCACTTCTCACCTGCAATGATCATGTCATCGACCATTTGCCAAATCTCAGGTGGTGTACATACGGCCCCAACTAACGGATCCATCATAAATGCCTGTCGTAATAACTGATCATTTCCTTCAATGGCTGCTTGAACAGCTAATCTCTGAACAGAGATACTTACTTGGCAAACAGCAGCACATCCAAGTGGCAACTCTCCTACTTGGGGCATGCTAATTCCATTTCGATCGACATAACCCGGTGCTTCAACAATTGCATCAGCAGGAAGATTAGAGATGATTCCGTTATTAACCGTATTAAAATGTCCCCGATAAGGTCGACCTGTTTCAAGAGCCTCAATGATATAAGAGCCGTGTTCTTCTCCACGCTTGTCGTCCTTATACTCATAGGCTGGTTCCTTTAGCCAATTTGGAAAGTCCTCCAGAAACCAATTACGCCCCTCCGTACACACCCTTAAATACCCGCCTGTTTCGCCATTTATCCAGCTTCCCAAATCAATCCAGTTTTTTATTTCTTCTGGTCTTTTTCGGTACCATGGTACATATTCACTTAAATGCCCGTTCGACTCTGTACTGTAATAACCAAAACGTCGAAGCATATCAATTCGAACTTTTTCCGTTTGACTAAACTCTTCATGCGCTTCAAATGCATCCAAAAGCTTACCTGTTAAGTCCTGTCCCTCATGCTTGATTTGAATATACCAGGTTTGATGATTAATTCCCGCACAGATAATATCCACATCTTGTTTCTCCAAACCAAACACGTCAGCGATTTGTTTGTGTCCACCTTGTACACCGTGACAGAGCCCAATCGTCCGAACACCTCCATAGTGGTTGCATGCCCAAGTAAGCATGGCCATAGGGTTCGCATAATTTAATAATAAACAGTCTGACTCAGCTACTTCACGAATATCTTGGCAAATGTTGAGCATCTCATAAATGCCTCGTTGCCCATACATAATGCCTCCAGCACTAAGTGTATCACCCACACATTGATCAACACCATATTGAAGAGGAATCGAGATATCTGTCTCAAATGCTTCTAATCCTCCAATGCGCACCACTGAAAAGATGTATCTCGCATTCTCTAATGCCTCACGTCGGTTAAGCGTAGATTGAATTGTGATTTGTAATCCATTTTCATCGATATCCCTTTGACAGAGCTCCGTCACCATCTGAAGATTTCGTTCATCAATATCAGTAAAAGCAACCTCAACGTTCGAGAACTCTTGAACAGCTAAGACATCCCTTACTAATGAACGGGTAAACCCAATACTACCTGCTCCTATAAAAGCAATCTTAAATGACACCGCCAATCACTCCTTCTTTTTTCGGTATTATCGTATCACTCCCCTTTAGATAACGCTTTCATTTTTCTTACCTTTGATTAACAGAATGTATAAAATGCTCACCTGTTGTTTCCGTATAGTCTCTAAATCTCGATTCTTTTCGATATTGTTTAGGTGTTGTACCTGTTTGTTGACGAAAGATCGTACTAAAATATTGCTGAGAATTCATTCCAATATAATGTGGAATGTCTGTAATTGTAATATTCGTTCGTGTTAATAACTCTTTCGCTTTATCCATCCGATGATTAATGAGGTACCCATTCACCGACGTGCCCATGGACTTTTTGAAGATGCGGTGAAGATAGCCTGGATGAAGGTGAACCGCATCTGCTACATCCTTCACACGGATGTCACGATCATAATTTCTGTGCATGTACTCAATTGATTTTTGGATGTACACATTTTGTTCTGGTGTATCCTGCTCCTGAGCCGCAAGTTCAGCCATTCTGATCAGGATCTGACTAAGCAATAGCTGCTGGGTAAATACCGAGTTCGTTTCCTTTCGGTCAAGCTCCAGGATCAGCGCATGCATGCATTGAGAGATATCACATGAATCATGAAATAACAGATACGAATGTGGGTTTTCGGTAAGTAACTTTAACGGATTATGTTCAGACACGATATCCTTAAAAGGTGGAAACACTGTCTGTAACTGTTGAAAATTAAATTCAATATTACTCATTCTACACGTCTTACCTGGTTCTACTTGAAGCCTATGGGGAATGTTTCCATCAATAAAAATAAACTGTCCCTTCTTAAGCTTAAGCATTTGTCCATCTACTTCAATTAAACAGTGTCCGGACAATACATACATGATTTCGATTGCTTCATGAGAATGAACAGGCATCTTAAAATCCCGCCACTCTTTGTAATAATAAAATCTAACGACAGGATAATAATCTTCTTCAAGAAGATAATGATGATAAAAACTCATTCAAATACTCCTCTCTTACGTATGAATCAAAACCGTAAATTAGTTGTAATACAAACGAAAATCAATATCCTGATTATAATTACCAAAAGAAGACCCAAATAATGTTACTCCACCAACGTATTGGGCAGAATCAGGAACGGCAATGGAAAAGATCCATTGTGGGTTGTGTATCTGTACTTGATGAATGGACACATCTGATATTTTCACACCATCAATAAATGTACCTCGCTCATTAATCCTTATCACTTTCAGTAAACCATACTGATTAACGGACCTCGGCCACCAATTAGGTGTATAGCGTCCAACTTGATCTCCAAAATCACCTGGGCTCCTCCATGTTCCTAACTCAACACGATTAAAGGAAAAAAGAATATCTGAAGGCCAATTTTCGTTTGTGAATGGAGCCTCAGAAGAAATTTCAAAAGAAATCTCAAGTTCCTTAGCTGTATGAGATGAGTGCAAAAAGTTTGGCAACTTATACTCAACAAAGCCTTTATAGAACCATAAAATCTTTGCATTCACCCGTTCTGTGTCCAAAAATGATCGCGGCTCATCAAACTCTCCAATAATTCTGTGTTCGGTAGCTAATCCACACGTAGGCTCAACATGAAAGTCAGTATAATGGCCAACAGACAACGTTGATTGCATATATGACCTTTGTTTTTTGGGACCAACAGGAAATCGGATATGCGCCTCTTCAAATCCTAGCGTACATAGCTTTTGTCTACCTGCTTTACCTGGGACCATCTCCGTCTGAATAAGTTCAGCTACCTCTAGCTTCTTAACATGTTTCGTCATAATTGCACTACTGAGGTTCAGAGCTTCAGCTAATTCTTTTACATTCATTGGCTTCTCACCAAGAAGCTTCAGGATACTCAGCCTTACTTCACTAGCCAAAGCCTCGTACACTGGCAAAGACTGCTTCGACCAATCTAAGGTTCTCATCGTTTCCACCTGCATCTTTCATTACGTGCAGTAATCATCTTAATATCATTATAGTATAGCTGGAACAAAAAGGAGAAGCAACGAAAAAAGAGACAGGTGTGAACCCATCTCTCACTAGGTTATTTGCCTAAACGAATGACATTCCATGAAGCCTTGGATAAATGGGTACATATGGTTCCCTTATCTAATGAGGCATCACCATTAGAATGCGGTTTGACAGCTTCTTGACGTACTGTATTTACTGCTTTCAAATCATCATTCTCTAACACGATATGTTCTTTCAGTTTATACTCTTCAAAACTTCGGACATCAATTGTTAAATCCAATGCATCCTGTAAGTGGCGGTTCAATAGGAAGATGGTTAACTCATCCTTCTCCTCATTCCAAACAACAGCTGAATCTAAGTACGGTACATCTGTAAAATCCTTTGAATCATATTTTGGAGAGGAAATGACTGGTTTTAGAGAAGTCCCTCGGCCAAAGATTGATACGTGCATATACGGATAGAAAATAGTCTGTTTCCACGCACTACCACCTGTCTCAGTCATAATTGGCGCAATCACGTTAACCAGTTGAGCCATACATGCCATTTTCACTCGATCAGCATGACGAACAAGTGTCATTAGAATGGACCCAACTAGGAGTGCATCTTCAAATGTGTACACATCTTCAAGCTGTGGCGGCGCAATACTCCAAGGTTCAATCTCTTGATCTGCCTGATTGGAATGAAACCATACATTCCATTCGTCAAAACTCAAATGCATTGTCTTCTTGCTGCGCTTTTTCGCTTTGATATAATCACAAGTTGCTGTAACTGTTTTGATGAAGTCATCCATTTCTAATGTCTTGGCCAGATAATTAGCTGTATCACCAGACCGATTCCCGTAGTATTGGTGGAGCGATAAATAGTCAACTTCTTCATACGTATGTTCAAGAGTTGTTGCTTCCCACTCAGGAAAAGTTGGCATATTAGCATTCGAACTACCGCAGGCGACAAGTTCAATCGTTGGATCAACAAGTCTCATCGCTTTCGCTGTTTCTAAAGCTAACCTTCCATATTCATCCGCTGTTTTGTGTCCTACTTGCCAAGGACCATCCATTTCATTTCCTAAGCACCATGTCTTAAACTTATGAGGCTCTTTATAACCATGGCTGCGTCGAAGGTCACTCCAATAGCTGCCACTAGGATGATTACAATATTCAAGTAAATTTCTCGCTGCATCGATTCCTCTTGTTCCTAAATTCACTGCCATCATTACTTCTGTGTTCGCTAGTTTGGCCCAATCAGCAAATTCATTTGTCCCAATATAATTTGGCTCGACAACACGCCAAGCGAGCTCTAGCTTTTTAGGTCGTTCTGAAACCGGCCCAACTCCATCCTCCCAATTGTAGGCAGAGACCATATTGCCTCCAGGGTACCTAACAATCGGTACTTGCAATTCCTTTACAAGCTCTATAACATCAGTCCGAAACCCTTGCTCTGTAGAATCTGGATGATTTAACTCATAGATTCCGCCATAAACTGCTCTTCCTAGGTGTTCAATAAACGAACCATATAATCTCTTATCAATGTCACCAATTTTAAATTCACGATCAATCGTTACTTTTGCTTTAAGTTGTTGTTCCGCCAAATGAACCAACCTCCTAGTATAAATTAGATAACGCTTACATTTTTCTGAATATAGTTAACAAAAACATTAATGATTAATACTTATGTTACTTACCCTCATTATAAGGAGAGCCTTTTCAGGCGTCAATCTTTATTTTGACAAAAAAGCTTGTCTTCATCACCATGAAGACAAGCCACTATTCCTCTAATTTGAGAGACTTTTTTTATTACTCATTTTCAACGTACGTACATCATATTTTTCTAACGTTACAGTAGTTGAGAGAGGTTTATCATCGATTAGATCGCTGACCTCACTACTGTCTGATAGATGGACTGTTTGTGTAGTCTCTGTAAAGTTCATCAGAAATACATAACTAGATTCACCATCTGTTCTTGTCTGAAGGCTTACTCCTTCAGGAAGCTCGGCACCCAGCAAATTACTTAAAGAATGCTCTTTGGCTAGTTTAAAGTAAAAGGTATCAAGGCATTTAGTTTCCATTCGTGCTGTCATATAATACGCCTTGCCTTCTTTATAATGATTTAATGTGAAGGCAGGAGTCCCTTTGTAAAAATCCTGCTCATACTCAGCCAATACTTCAGCAGAGGTTGGGGTTATGATTTCACAGAAGTCACTCGCCTCAAATGACTCTCCCTCCCATTTAATCGATTGACGATCGGTTTTATACAAGCTGTCAATCTCGTTCACTCTTAGCCCTAATACTTGATAAAGAGGATTAGGATCACTTTCAATGTAACAAAGGTCCGTTTCATCCACCATTCCGGACATATAGGTAGAAATGTATGTCCCGCCTTGCTCAACAAAAGATTCAATAGCTTTTGCCGTTTCACGCTTTAGCATATAAAGCATTGGAGCAATCACGATCTTATATTTACTAAGGTCATAATGAGCCGGAATGACATCAACAGGAATACCTTGCTTCCAAAAGGATTGATAATGCTCTTCGCATGTTTTCACATAATCCAAATGCTGCTTCGCAAATCCCTGTGCATCTTCCAACGCCCAACGATTCTCCCAATCATAGATCACTGCCACATGTGCCTCAACAGATGCCCCGGCAACCTCAGAAAGAGATTTTAATTGACTGCCTAGCTCGGCTGCTTCTTTGAACACACGTGTATGCTCGTTCCCATAGTGATCCACCACTGCACCGTGTAGCTTTTCAGATGAACCTCTTGATTTTCTCCACTGAAAGTACATCACGGCATCTGAACCATGCGCAACGGCCTGAAGCGATGACAAGAGATTCATTTTAGGACGCTGTAGCTTGTTAACCGGTTGCCAGTTTACCAAACTCGGTGTACTTTCTAGCAACAAAAACGGTTTGCCTCCTTTTAATGAACGATACAAGTCATGCACAAATGCCGTGTTCGCTGCCAACTGCCATGTCGCCTCACGATTATTATGCCAAGCTGGATAAGCGTCCCACGTAATAACATCCACATCATCTGCAAATCGACTGTAATCCAATCCACCAAACGGTCCCATATGTGGATTCTCACCCATGAAGTTTGTAGACACAGCAATGGTAGGTGTAAATTCTTTTAAAGGCTTAATTTCATTCCGGTAAAAATCTACAGTTTGAGCGGTCACAAAACGCTTCCAATCTAAAGTAAGACCGTGCAACTGATTTTCCCCTATGGAAGAAGGTGATTCTATTTGGTCCCATGATGTATAGGTATGGCTCCAAAAAGTGGCCCACCAAGCATGATTTAATTGATCCAAACTATTATTATACTTACCCTTGAGCCATGTTCTAAAAGCAGCTTGACACAAGTCACAGTGACAATCTCCGCTATATTCATTTGAGACGTGCCACATAATTAGAGCTGGATGGTCTTTATACCGTTTCGCCAGCTTTGAATTTAGCTCACTTGTTTTCTCACGATAGATAGGAGAAGTAAAACAATGATTATGTCTTTGTCCATGCAACTGCTTCTCACGCTTTTCACTTACACGTAATACTTCTGGATATTTTTTCGATAGCCACGCAGGTCGAGCCCCACTTGGTGTTGATAACAGGACATGTCCATTTATTGCAGCCATGCGGTCCATAATATCATCGAGCCATTCAAACGTATATGTTCCCTCTTCTGGTTCAAGTGCCGTCCAGCCGAAAATATTCACTGAGACTGCGTTGGCATTTGCAAGCTTCATCAATTCAAAGTCTTTATTAATGACTTCAGGATATTCTAGCCATTGGTCCGGGTTGTAATCACCCCCATATAATAAACCTTTTACACTCGGATGAATAAGAGGAAATCTTTTCATTCTTAGAACACTCCCTATGAATTAGTATGAATCTAATAAAGCCGTGCTGACATGCCTCCATCCATCGAATACCGTTGCACCTCTGTCTCAGCCATTACCTGAGCAATCGCATGTACAATGCCTTTTTCTGCTCCTGTAACAACATCCAGCTTTGTATGTAGATCCATATTAGATCAACTCCTGATGGTAACGCTTTCATATCATTATAGTAATAGAGTTCACTTTATGAAGTCAAGGATTTACTTAAGTTAGTTTAATAAATAGAATAATTATCGAGTTACTTCTATTATTTTTTGAGAACTCTAAAAAAAACGCCGATAAGGGCGCTAAATATTGGTTCGTATATTATCTAATCATCGATTAACCACTTTGAATTTACTATATAATTCTAATACCATGTTCATCCAATAACCAGAAACGATAGAGCAGATGATAACTGTAAATAACGTTAGTTGACTAGTAAAATCAAATAACCAGAAACAAAAAAACATGATTGAACAACAAATAATGAGTCTACATATTCCTTTCATTGTATCCCTCCCAAACGTCATTCAAAATTCTGCTTCGTATATTCTTCAATTTCAGCCTCAGTGAGAAGGCGATTTGCCTTTCCAATTGTGCCATCCTGTATATCCCAGATCTTGTTATGGTCTGCTACCGCATTGGAAAAATCATTTTCATTCCAACGTCCAAGCATTTCGATGTATAACTCACCGCGATCATATGTATCCTGCTGTTGTTCAGCGACCCATAGTAACCGTTCTACACGATCTTCAGTTATCTCAATCTTTCCCCATTTTTGCTCCGCTTGAACCAAGCCATGTGACATATGATGTATCGTATCCTGCATTTCCTTTTCAGTCATATCATCTGGGAACAATTCTTCCAAATTCTCGTTAATCGTTTCTTTAAGAATCACTTCTGGCACATCAACATCATCTATTACTTCCGTTTCTTCTGCTTCTACCGTTTTCGGTTCGACCGGTTTCTTTGCAAATTCTAGCATTCCAACTGACAAAGCAGCTGTAAGTGTTAAACATGCCAAAGTGATCCCGCTAATTTTAATTATTTTTTTCATCTTTTTGCTCCTATCTATGGATAATATTGTAGAGTATAAATGGGGAGTAAATGATTAGTAGAAAAGTAGGTCTCTTTTACAACCAATGTACCCATTGTACATTTCTAAATAATGGATAACAAGTGGTAAAACGGAAATTTTACAAATGGTCTTACTTGTAGGAATGATTGTAGCGTTTAGTGCGGTCTGTAGCAGCTGGCAGCCGCGCGAAGTGGTTTGAAGAGAGAATCTAAAGCTAAAGATGCCTACCTGGTTTTTCACTTCGAAAAAACTCTTGATGATTTGTCTTCAGTACTATATACTAATTGATGACAGATGTAGCGGAACGGTTGGTACATCGGTAATTTTAACGGGGCCATAGCTCAGCTGGGAGAGCGCCACGCTGGCAGCGTGGAGGTCAGGGGTTCGAGCCCCCTTGGCTCCATCTACTTAAAAACCTTGAATAATCAAGGTTTTTTCTTTTTGTCTACTTCTCTTTAGTCATCGTATTTTTTCCTCTTGAAGTAACATTTAATAATGAATACGTTGGATGCAGGCAAAGTTTATGAATAACATTATCAGTCTGTATTCATTGGCGTACTTGTCTTTCTGATCTCTTACCTTGTTCTCATACGTAGATCATAGTAAAATTGAACTATATTTTATTTATGTATGGAGGTAATCAAATGAAAAAGCTACTAGTTGCTTTAGGCTTGTCTACATTCTTAGCACTCAGTGCATGTAATACAGATAATCTAGAGGGCTCAAATACAGATGACTCAATTGGGGCACAGGATGACGTTTCTGAAGAAGTTGTGGATGCATCCGATACAGACTCTTCCAGTGAAGATCTCGAGGAAACAACGGATGTCGAAGAGTCTGATAGCTCGGTTGATGAGGATGAAAAAGCTCAACCATCTGATGATGATCGATATGAGTTATATGACTCATATCAAAACGAAATGGATTCCGTTTATTATTCGCTAGAAGAACTAAAAGCTGTATTATATGTAGGCATGAATTATGTCACATATCTTGATGAGACAACAGGAGAATTTCCGATCCTAGAAACATTTACAGATGAAAACACCGGTGACATTCTAGATGTTTTTATCGCTAATGACGGATTCTTAGGCGTTTTAAACACCCCAGAAGAAGGCATCAAAAACCTAATAAGTTTTCATGATATGCATGAGGCTGCTGATTATTTTGAGGAATGAAGTAAAAAAACTTAATAAACCTTTTTTACCCTTTAAGTAGAAGTAGCTCATTTACTGATCAGCTTAAACCCTCACCAGCCAGCTCGCGGGTGTGGAGTGTAGGTCCGGAGCGGTGGCCTTACTCTCATTTTATTGAAGAAAAACCGACCCACTATGCATAGTGGGTCGGTTTTTATAATGAATAAAACAGCTTTTTCTTCTTTAATCAATTCTGACGTGATAGTCTCCTACAGTTTCTTTCTCCTTTTTCAACTGTCCAGTGTTCACCATATCATCAATTATTTCATACGCCTCAAAAGATTCTAGATTTCTTGAGTGAATCATTTTTTCAGCTAATTCTATTTTCGTTGTGACTCCGTCTTTGATTGCTTTTATAATATCTTCTTCAATGTCTTGTTTTCTTCCCATGAGCATGTACCTCCAATGTTTTTATCTTCTATACCCTAAACATTTTAAATAAAAACGATAACTAGACCTTTTGATCTGGAAAAATTCTATGTTTTTAGTCTCTCTTTTCTGGGTATTAGATTGTTAATTAGTATTATTAGGAGGCGTACATATGAGCGTAACGAGTAGTAAGTTGTTAGACGGAGTGATTGCAGGGTTGTTTACAGCTGTTCTCTTAACGATGAAAGATCTAGTCATGTATCAAGTGGTGAACTGGTCTCTCACAATGACGATATCACTAGCTGCTTTTGCCGTTTGTGCATTGGTATTACCTACACTAAGGAAAAAGCCTCAGAGTAGAAGTCGTAGAATTGCAGGTTAGCTCTTATCCTTCTCTACATGATTCTTAAAGTATTCGATTATCTCAGCACGTTGTTCATTTGCTTTGCTTAATTTGCGCTCAATGGCAAACAGGGTAGACATTAGCAAGGCAAATGCAATAATTAACATAATAAACATATTCCTTTCACCTCGCTTTACATATCACATCATACCACTTGAGCCAAACTAAGAAAGTGGCATACAAAAAATACCTGAAATCCAAGTAGCTGGAGTTCAGGTATTTTTTTTAGTCAAAACAACCATTCAAGAAGAAACCAAAAGATCGCACCAACAAATCCGGCTACGAGTGATGTAACAATGGTTTCCATCTGAAGCTTCTTATGTTTTACAACATCTAAAATAATCCACCCTAAAAAGATGGCTACGCCAAATATAATTGCTGTGGTCATTCGTTCCCCCACTCTGCTCTTTTTCGTCAGTGTAACAGGTGAGTTCAGCAAAGACAATCATTTCTAAGGAAGAAGAACCGATTCAACCTCTTTAATTAAGTTCTCAGCAATGGGCAGATATTTTTCGTTGACCTTTGCGTCTTTCTCCGTTGGTTCAGAAAATTGGTTCACTACACTACTAACTTGTACAGGGACAGACCCACTTGAAGTATAGTCGTCAAGGTCCTCTTGATATTTATGAGCAAGTAAAAATGGAGTATCTAACGTAACGGTTGTTCCCTTTTGTCCCAGTTCACCATACTTAGTGTGAAATGGAAGTCGAAGTACTGTATACCCGCTCGCTTGATCAATCAAATAGTCAAAAAATCCGTGATCATATTCCCAGTTACTTCCTATCGTGTAGCCTAGCGATTTTAAATGGTCTTCCAAAGAATCAAATTTAAAGGTTTCTCCGGAAATCGTTGATTGTAATGGGATCATAAACGCATGCTCCTTTCCTAACTAAGGTAGCCTTAGTATCTCTTGAAAAGAAGTGGTTTATGTGGAGTCGATCATTAATGTAACTATTCAAACGTAAGTCGACTATAGGTATGTAAAAGAGAGTCTTCACTCTCTAATTTGAGGTTTTTGTGTGAATTATTTTGATGATGGCTGATCAGGACTTAATATATTTTCTAAAAAAAGAATATCTTCTTTTATATACGCTTTTAGATTATCGTTGCTTGTACTCTTATAGTCCAGCTTAAGCTTCCTGAGCTCACGTATGAACATATACACATCATGCCGTTCTATCATTATGTTCCTCTCCTAGATGAGACATCCCATTAGTATTAGGTATTCCCCAATATCATTTTCTTACACATTTATTTTATGACTTCATCATATTTCTCAAAAATCTAGAGTGAATAGATTGTGTTCTTTAATTGGTGTACACTTATGGTAAGCTGACTTTTTTAAACGGAGGGATTACGTTACATCATGATGAAACATGCTGAAGGACTTGGAATGATTTTGGGGCTTGTGATTGGAATGACAATTGGTCTGACTACAGGCAATATTGCCTTAGGTATAGGCGTTGGGATAGCAATAGGCGTAATCGGAAGTGTTATGTTTTCTAGAAGAAAAGAAGACTAAGCAGATCAAAAAAACGCAACCACATGGTTGCGTTTTTTTATTATTATAGACGTTTTTCTAACGCTTGCTTTTCTTCTTCATACCCTTTTTTACCAAGTAGTGCAAACATGTTTCGTTTGTAATCTTCTACACCTGGTTGGTTAAATGGATTAACACCTAGTAGATAACCACTGATTGCACAAGCCTTCTCAAAGAAATAAACCAAATATCCAAAGTGATATTCATTTAATTCAGGAATGTTCACCACTAGATTTGGTACGCCACCATCTGTGTGGGCAAGCATTGTACCTTGGAATGCCTTTTTATTAACAAAGTCCATGGTTTGACCTGAGAGATAGTTTAATCCATCAAGGTCAGACTCAGCTTTTTCAATAACTAGTTCTTCGCGAACGTTCGTGACATTTAAGATCGTTTCAAAGAGGTTTCTACGACCGTCTTGTACGTATTGTCCCATTGAGTGAAGATCCGTTGAAAAATCAACCGCTGCTGGGAAAATCCCTTTTTGATCCTTCCCTTCACTCTCACCAAACAATTGCTTCCACCATTCAGAAACATAATGCAACGAAGGCTCGTAGTTCACAAACAGCTCCGTCGTTTTCCCTTTGTTATACAGGAGATTACGAATCGCAGCATACTGATACGCCTCGTTCTCTTCAAGTTTAGGGCTGTTGTATGCTTTTCTTGCGTCTGCTGCACCTTCAAGCATAGTCTTGATATTTAGTCCGCTTACTGCAATAGGTAGAAGTCCTACAGCCGTTAGGACAGAGAAACGACCGCCTACGTCATCTGGAATGACAAACGATTCATAGCCCTCTTCTGTTGCAAGAGTTTTTAGTGCACCTCGTTTGCTATCTGTTGTTGCGTAGATACGTTTTCTTGCTTCTGCTTTTCCGTACTTTTGTTCAAGAAATTCACGGAAAATACGGAACGCAATGGCAGGTTCAGTGGTTGTGCCTGATTTTGAGATAACATTCACTGATACATCTTTGTCTTTTAGTAGATCAAATAGATCTCTTACATAGGTGGAGCTAATATTCTGACCAACAAAAAAGATTTGTGGTGACTTGCGGTCTTCAGAAGCTAATGTATTGTAGAAGCTATGTGTCAACGCTTCAATCGCAGCACGTGCCCCAAGGTAAGACCCACCGATTCCAACGACAAGTAATACATCTGAATCTTTGCGGATTTTTGCTGCTGACTTTTCTATACGTGCAAATTCTTCTTTGTCATACTCAACAGGTAGGTCAATCCAGCCTAAATAATCGCTGCCTGCCCCTGTTCCTTTGTGTAAGGAATGATGAGCTGCTTCCACAGCTGGTGCAAGATTACTGACCTCTTGCTCATTAAAAAACGATAGAGCTTGTGAATATTGAAATGTTATGTTCTCCATATTCCGAAGAACCTCCCTTACATTCTATTATGTATATAACTACTTTACCGAATAGGCTTTCAAAAGACAAGTATTACAATGGTAAAAAAGGCGGGAGTGTTCCCGCCTTTTTGCCACCTTACAGTGCCGCAGTAAGAATTCTCGCTGTATCATCTTTATTTAACACAGCATAGCGACCGAACTCTCCGTTCGCTGCCGCAATACCAGCCATGCGATCAATTTGACTTTCATCAATATCATAATCAGCTAATCTATTTGGAGCGCCTAAGCTTGTCCAGAATTCACTTAATTTCTGAATGCCTTCTTCTGCTATTTCCTGATCTGTTTTGCCTTCTGGATCCACGTTCAATACTCTTACAGCAAGCTGTACATGAGGCTTCGGATTGTCATCGATACTATTTCTTAGCCAATGTGGGAAGATAATAGCCAATCCTCCTGCATGTGGGATATCAGAAATAGCAGATACAGCATGCTCGATATTGTGGGAACCCCAGTCTCCTCTTGCTCCCATCTGAGTCACACCGTTTAATGCCATGGTTCCGCAATAAAGAATCGTTCCACGATGCTCCAGGTTTGTAGGGTCTTCGAGTAATTGTGGAGCTGTTTCGATAACTGTTTTTAAAATGGATTCGCAGATGCGATCTTGAAGTGGCGTGTTCTCCACACGATTAAAGTATGCTTCAAGAACATGACTCATCATGTCTACCATTCCGTATACCGTATGATCACGCGGAACAGATAGAGTGTTCTTTGGATCAAGAATAGAGAAGGTTGGGAATGAATATGGACTTCCCCAGCCAATTTTTTCATTGGTATCCCAGTTTGTAATAACCGATCCTGCATTCATTTCAGAACCTGTTGCTGCAAGTGTCAAAATAGTACCAAAAGGAAGTGCAGCTGTAGCTGTTTCTTTTTTGGTGATTACATCCCAAATATCCCCATCGAATTTGGCTCCAACAGCAATAGCTTTGGTTGCATCAATGACACTTCCACCACCTACGGCAAGAATAAATGAAATACCATTCTCTTTACATAGCTCAATGCCGCGACGAACAGTTTTCAAACGCGGGTTTGGTTCAATACCAGCAAGTTCTGTCACCTCAGCACCAGCTTGATTTAACTGATCAAGTACCGTGTCATACAGTCCATTTTTCTTAATACTACCTCCACCATAAACAAGTAAGATCTTCTCATTTTTAGGGAGCTGTGAAGCGAGCTCATGTGTTTGATCGATTCCATATATAAGTCGTGTTGGGTTATAGTACGTAAATGTTTCCAAGCTTAACGCCTCCTCATTGTTCTAAAACTTATCCTAATCAGTTCTACGCTGTGTGTAAAGAAACTTGCCTGAGCGCTTATTCTGACCCAATCCTTGCATCACTAATCTTCGTTCATGCATAATTTCATCTTTATTTTCTCATTCTAATGAAGAAGCACACCCTCACATCGACGGTTGTGCAAATCCTACAACAACGGAGGTGATTGATGTGAGTGGCATTCAACGGACTGCTCTTGTGCTAGCTATTATTGGAGCAATCAACTGGGGACTTATTGGTTTTTTCCGATTTGACTTAGTAGCAGCTTTATTTGGTGGTCAAGCAGCAGCTTTTTCAAGAGTAATTTATGCTTTAGTTGGACTAGCAGGACTTTATTGTATTTCAATACTGTTCAAGCCAGATGAAGAAATTGAGCGAATTCCTGAAACGGAAAGATAATTTTCTATTGGAAATAGAGGTGTACATCCGTGCACCTCTATTTTTGTACAAAAAAAGCCCCTGTAAACACAGGGACTTCTCCTTAAAACAAACTTACTTATTTCTTTGCACGTTTGTTTAGGTCTGCTTGAATTTCGTTAGACTGCTTCAACCACTCTTTAAGCTTATCTTCAAGTGTGTTAAAGCCTTGTTTTTGTTGCTGTTGAGGTGGTTTACGTGAACCGCCTCCACCGTAGCTTCCGCCACCGCCGCCGCTTGGACGAGGTTTGCTTGCTGGACGAGCTGGTGCTTCCTGAGTTGCACGGATTGATAGAGAAATTTTTCCTGAGTTCTCATCAATAGAGATAACTTTAACTTTCACTTCATCTCCAACAGTCAGAACATCATTGATATCCTTAACAAAGCCGTGAGCCACCTCCGAAATGTGTACTAACCCCTGCTTTTGTTCATCGATCGCAACGAAGGCTCCGAAAGGTTTGATTCCTGTGATTTTTCCTTCGATGATACTGCCTACTTCATAATTAGCCATGCACATACATCTCCCAACTATTTTTTAACCTTTTGATTTTAACATAGGTTTGTGATTTATGCAAAAAGCGTTTAAATAAGAAATTTTATGGTCCATTTTTGTCTATATAATACATATAAACGAATCTTTCATCGACTAAACCTGCGATCGAAAAGACGAGCTATTTCGCTTCTTCGATCAAACGGCCACCTCTTACTATTGCTTTATTCAAGGTTAGGTCGAGACCACGTTTTAATTTTTCTAATTTGTATGCTTGATGCTGTTCTAACAAAGTAAATACACGTCCTGATTTTCCAACTCTTCCCGTTCGTCCTGCACGATGCAGATATGAATCGGTTTCGGCTGGTGCATCCAACTGAATAATATGTGTAATATCTTCCACATCTAATCCACGAGCTGCGATATCTGTTGCCACAAGTATATGTAGCTCACCTTGACGAAACGCTTTAAGAACTTTTTCACGCTCTTGCTTTGTACTCTCAGAAGAAAGAGATGCTGCTTTTAACCCTCGATACTTCAGCTTTTCCGTTGTTTCAGTAAGGCGTTCTAATTGGTTCACAAAAACAATACCCCTTTGAACGTCTTCAGCATGAATAAGTCTACGTACAGTATCAATTTTGTCACGGGCTTCACACTCAATATAAAAGTGTGACACAAGCTCAGCATTTATTATTTGACCCGAAGCTTCTATTTGCACAGTAAATGGAGCAAACATCGCTGTCTTTTCGGACAATGATTCTGGAATAGTAGCTGAAACAAATAAAAATTGCTTATCTCGGCCAATTCGTTTTGATATTTCCGTTACCGCGTCCCATGAGGACTTTTCACCAAGCATCCGATCGGCCTCATCAACCGTTACACAGATTACATCTTTTAGCTTAAGCTTTTTTAGTTCAATAAGCTCTAGAATTCTACCGGGTGTACCCACAGCAATATGAGGCTTTTGCTTCTTCAGCTTTTCTAGCTGTCGATTAATATTGGCGCCACCTATAAAAGCAGCAATCTCAAGTGGCTCTTCGGCTGATAGCTTTTTGGCCACATCAAGAATCTGCATCCCTAATTCCTGAGTCGGTGCCAGGATAACAGCTTGTAATCCTTTTTTTGAAGCATCCACACGAGAAAGAATCGGTAGCAAGTACGCCAACGTTTTTCCTGTACCCGTTTGTGAACGTGCAATAATACTTTGACCTTCCAGCGCCTCTGGAATCATCTTTTGTTGAATATCAGTTGGTTCCGTAATATTCATCGCTACCAAAGACTCCTGGATAAACGCAGGCAATTGATCTGATTGAAATAAATTACTCATCCTTCTTATGCCACACTTTCTTTTCGATCTATTTTAAGATTCTACTTTACGTAGCTTCAAAACCTCTTCTTCAGTTACTATGCCCAGTTGGTCTATAAAAGCCTGTCCAAATGAACCAAAGCCTTTGTTCGACTGCTCAAACGCCTTCTCAGCAGCTACTCCATAAGATGACACAGCAAATGCCGAAGCTTCTACATACTGATCAGGCTTGACTGTTGCCGCAAACGCTGCAACCACACCACCCAACAAACAACCTGTACCAACTACTTTCGTTAACCAGCTATGCCCGTTGGAAACAGAATAGACCTTTTCTCCGTCAGTAATGATATCTACTTCGCCAGTAACCACAGCTACACAAGTATACGCGTTAGCAAGCTTTTTTGCTACGAGTAGTTTATCACCATCTAAAGAACCATCTACACCTTTTACAACACCATCCATTCCAACAAGAGCCGCAACTTCTCCCGCATTCCCTCTTACAATGGATACATCAACTTCTTCAAGAATTCGATGACAAATGTCCGTTCGAAAAGTGGTAGCGCCTGCCCCTACTGGATCGAGGATCACAGGAGTACCAGCCTTATTGGCCGCTTTTCCAGCTAGAATCATCGCCTCAGTTAATTCTACAGAAGGTGTACCGATATTTAGCAGAAGAGCTCCAGCAGCAGTTGCCATATCTTCTACTTCCTCTTTTGCGTAGGCCATAACGGGAGATGCACCAATAGCGAGTAGTCCATTAGCTGTATAGGTTGTTACTACCATGTTGGTCATACAATGAACCAACGGATTCACTTCTTTTAGGTTGTTTAACACGGTGTATTCCTCCTTTTAACTTTAGACACGAGAAGAAACCACCTATTAGAATGATCTAATAAGTAGTTTTCTCCATTACGCATATTTTGTTAGAAAACGATCTAATCGAGTCATCGCTTCCTGCAAATTTTCCATTGAAGTTGCATAAGAACAGCGGATATACCCTTCTCCACCTTCTCCAAATACATGTCCTGGTACAACAGCGACACGTTCCTCAAGAAGTAACTTCTCTGCGAATTCTTCCGACGTAAAGCCTGTACTTTGAACAGAAGGAAATGCATAAAAAGCTCCACCTGGTGAGTGACAAGATAAACCAATCTCTGCAAAAGTCTTTACTACATAATTGCGACGCTGACGATAGGAGTCACGCATTTGCTGCAAGTCCTCCATGCCATTCTCTAAAGCTTCAATAGCACCGTATTGAGCCATGGTCGGCGCACACATGAGCGTGTATTGATGAATTTTGAGCATAGCAGCCAGAATATCTGGAGGGGCTAATACAAACCCTAATCTCCAGCCCGTCATCGCAAATGATTTTGAGAACCCTGAGATTAAAATCGTTCGATTCTTCATGCCTTCCAGTTCAGCGATGCTAATATGTGGTTCATCATAGGAAAGCTCTGCGTAGATTTCATCAGAGAACACAAGTAAATTATGCTCATTTGCCAATTTAGCAATACCCTCTAACTCATCGCGCCCAACTGTCGAGCCTGTTGGATTATTAGGGAAACAAATCATTAAGGCTTTGGTTCGTGGCGTAATCGCTTGTTTGATTAAATCAGCGGTCACTTTAAAGTTATCTTCAATGCCCGTACGAATTGGTACCGGCACTCCACCAGCCATGGAAACCAACGAACGATAGGATACGAAAGTCGGCTCTACAATGATCACTTCATCACCAGGATTTAGTATGGCTCGCATCCCTATATCAATTGCTTCACTAGCTCCTACTGTAACGAGTACTTCAGTATCAGGGTCATAAGAAACAGAAAAACGAGTGTGCATATAATCGGCAATCGAGCGGCGTAATTCCAGCACACCTGCATTTGCAGAATAAGACGTGAATCCGCGCTCCAACGATGAAATACTCGCTTCTCTCACTTTCCAAGGAGTAACAAAATCAGGTTCTCCTACACCTAATGAAATGACATTCTCCATAGTGGATGCCAAATCAAAAAAACGCCGGATACCTGAAGGAGGAATTTCTTGAACACGCTCTGACAATCTAGATGTTTGATTAACACTAACGGAACTCATGGAGACACCACCATACGTCGATCTTTATCAGGCTCATCAAAAACCACACCATCATGCTTGTATTTCTTAAGTTGAAAGTGTGTCGTTGTGGAAATCACAGAGTCAATCGTCGATAGTTTGTCGGATACAAATCGTGCACTTTCAGACATTGTTTTACTCTCAATTACAACAGACAAATCATATGCTCCTGACATCAAATACAGGGCTTTCACTTCTGGAAAACGATAAATTCGTTCTGCCACTGCATCAAATCCAACGCCACGCTTTGGCGTTACTTTCACATCTATTACTGCCGTAACACCCTCTTGATTTCGTACCTTGGTCCAATCAATAACGGCTGAATAACTAAGGATCACACGTTCCTTTTCCAGCTCTTTGAGGTATTGCTTTACTTCTTCTTCTGTAACCTCTACCATTTTAGCTAAGATCGGTATTTCTACTCGACCATTTGATTCTATAATATGGAGAATTTCAATTGCTTTTTGATCCATCATGATGGCCCCTTCCAGTGCAAGGATGTTATCTTTATATTTTGTTTATCATAACATAGTGGACAGCATTGAACGAATACTCTTTTTTACAATTTGGAGGTGTTTCACATCGAAAAAACATCAAAGTCAAAAAATAAAACAGCCTTAATTATTATTGATATGATTAATTCTATGGAGTTTGAAGATGGAGACAAGCTATATGAACGCGCATTGCCTTGTGCAGAGAATATTGCTGAATTAAAAAGGCGAACAAAGGATGCTGGGATTCCTACCATCTATGTCAATGATAACTACGGAAGATGGCAATCAGACTTCAAGGAAATTGTTGAGTACATTATTGAAGAAGATACACGTGGAAAACCAATTACAGAGCTTCTTAAACCGGTTGAAGAAGATTATTTTGTACTGAAACCTAAATTCTCAGGTTTCTTTGCGACTCCCCTTCACCTATTACTTGAGCATCTAATGGTTGAAACCGTTATTTTAACGGGAGTGGCTGGCAACATGTGTGTTCATTTCACCGCAAATGATGCCTATATGCGTGATTACAAAATTTTCGTACCAGAAGATTGTACAGCTTCTAATACGATCCCAGCCAACGAAGAGGCCCTTCACCTCATGAGGGATGTTTTAAAAGGGAGCATCACTCCTTCTTCCAAGCTGACGTTTAAAGGAGACACATCCGCAGATATTATCGATCATGGGTAACAAGCTAGCAGAGCTTGGGACATCGGCAATTTGAGTAAAGCTCACCTACCTTTACGTAACTCAAAGGTTAGGATGATTGGACAAAAAAACGAACCATTATGCTCGTTAACTCAGCATAATGGTTCGTTTTATATGAAGACTAAAATAGTTCTATCTAGTAGATCTCACGAAGTACTTGCTTATCCTGAGATAACCAATACTTCATTAGCTTTTTTGCTCCCTCGAGATCATGGAGCTTCGCTTGGCCACATTGCTTTTCCGTTGCAGCAGGCACTTCTTCAATCTCCAATGAGTACTTCATCGTTTCATCCAAAACATCAATAATCTCGTCTACACTAGGAGTTCCGTGCATAATAAGATAAAACCCAGTCTGACATCCCATTGGTGAGAGATCAATGACATCAAAATGATTGTAAGGTTCCGCAAAGCGACGAATATTTAACGCAAGCAAATGCTCCATCGTATGAATAACGTCTGGCTTCATCGCTCCTTTATTTGGCTGAATAAAACGAATATCAAACTTTCTTACTTCTCCGTCCGTCCCCACTTGTATAGTCCCACATGGACGTACAAACGGTGCTTTTACAATGGTATGATCTAGTTCAAAACTTTCCACTGTTGGCAAGTTGATCACTCCTTTGATTAGTATCTGATTAGTATATCTAAGAAGTGCATGAATGTCACTTTCTCTGTTTTATAAAGCTAGTCTCTTCTGTCGCCACATCGTGCTCCTCAGCAAACTCTTGAAGCTCCTGAATATAGTCACTAGGCTGGAATCGATGTAGCTTTAATCGAAGGCCTTTATGGAGCTGAACAAGCGCAATGGTTTGCCTAGAGGACGTAATAAACAGAATCTTTTTAATCGATTCGGCTTGAATGCTCCGCTTAAAAATTTGGATACCTGCCACATGATAACGCATAGTTAGCGTTGTCTCATCTATTGTAAATGTATAGTGAGAAAACATAATGATCACTAAAACAACAGACACTAACACAAATACAACGAGGTACTGCCCTTCTAAGAACAGGGCATACAATAACGTTGTTAAGAACAATAATATCCATAAAAGTTTTGGTTCTTTTGCTTTATACATAGGGGAATTTCCTCTCTCCTTACCTTCTATTCTCTACTTTTCATTATACAGGAGTTTAGCCTTAGGAAAAGAAGGGGATTTAAGTTCAGAAGCACTTATCACAACTTATTTATTTAAAGGATGATGCATATGAGAAAAAGATCATTTTCTAAACAGCTTTTTACAAAGCTGCAGACGGATCCGATTCCTGATTGGTCCGCTACACTAGCGTATTATTTTATGCTTTCTATTTTTCCACTCATGATTTTTCTGTTAGCTATTATTCCTTACTTCAATTTAGATAATAATGTAATTGAGGGCTTTATTGGAGATTACCTACCTGATGAAATAGGAGCTCTATTTTCAGAAACCATCATTGAAACCGTGAACCAACCATCAGGAGGCTTACTTTCCTTTGGTGTGTTGGCCACCATCTGGTCAGCATCGAATGGATTAAATGCCCTAATCCGAGCGATCAACCGCTCGTACGATATTGAGGAAACACGTAACTTTGTAAAGCTACGACTATTTTCAATCTTGATGACCATTGGGATGATTGTCACAATCGTTATTACGTTAATTATGCCGGTGTTTGGAAATGTCATTATTGGCTTTTTTGAAACATACCTGGCTCTTCCAGAAGCAACAGCTTCTTTACTAAATGCTTTACGCTATCCTGTTGGTGTTATATTCATGATACTGTTACTGACCCTTGTGTATTGGATTGCTCCAAATGTAAAACTGAAATTTAAGGAAGTAATTATCGGTGCGGTTGTGGCTACACTAGGCTGGCAACTTGTTTCCTTTTTCTTCTCTCTCTATATCAGTAATTTTGCCAATTATTCAGCAACCTATGGAAGTCTAGGTGGTGTCATCATCCTTATGCTTTGGTTCTTTATTACAGGAATCATGCTCGTTTTAGGTGGTCAAATCAACGCTGTGATTTATCAGCGCAAGCGATTTGTTTAATATTTTTCTGCCAAATGTATAATTCCTTTTTAAAAGGGAAAGGATGGTAGCAGATCGCAACCTAGAAAAAAGGAGTTGGTAATACATGAATAAATCAGAACTTATCCATGCAGTCGCAGAACGTGCTCAACTAACAAAAAAGGATGCTGGATCAGCCATTCAGTCAGCTTTTGATATTATTTCAGAATCACTGGAAAAGGGAGAAACCGTTCAGCTTATCGGATTTGGTAATTTCGAAGTAAGAGAACGTGCAGCCAGAAAAGGTCGTAATCCTCAAACCGGTGAAGAAATCAGTATTGCAGCTACAAAAACTCCAGCTTTTAAAGCTGGAAAACAGTTAAAAGACGCTGTGAAATAAGTACAATTTACTGAAAAAAGCCAGCGGATCAGAAGATCCGCTGGCTTTTTGTGTAAATGAATTAAGTATGAGAAACAACAAGTCTTGTTAAAGTACGAGCCATGACTCCTGTTGCTCCTGCAGGTCCATTTGTCGATGGCTTATCCTGCCAAGCTGTTCCTGCAATATCTAAGTGAACCCATGGCGTGTTCTCAACAAACTCTCCAATGAACAATCCAGCTGTAATACTGCCACCAGCACGACCCGGTGCATTATTAAGATCAGCTACATTACTAGTCTGAAGCATTTTCTGATAAGGCTTATGACTTGGCAACTGCCAGATCCATTCTCCTGCCGTCTCTGATGCCTCTGTAACCTTTTGCATCCACTCATCGTTGTTCGTAATCGCACCCGTTGTATAATCTCCTAGTGCAACCACAACAGCCCCTGTAAGCGTCGCTACATCTACTAGATAGTCGACACCCAGCTGACGAGCATAAGCCACACCATCCGCAAGAATTAAACGACCTTCAGCATCCGTATTACGGATTTCAATTGTTTTACCAGTCATCGCCCGGATAACATCTCCTGGCTTCAAAGCAGAACCATTAATCATGTTCTCCGCTGATGGAATCACTGCAACAATGTTTACTGCTGGTTTGAGCTGCCCAATAGACTCCATCGCTCCAAGTACAGCACCTGCACCACCCATATCCATCTTCATTTCATGCATACCTAGCGCAGGCTTAAGCGAAACACCACCCGCATCAAACGTCATACCTTTTCCTACTAAACCAATGGCATTCTCCCACTTGTCTGTTCCTTGATATGTTAAGACAATCATCTTAGCTGGTTGATCACTTCCCGCCGTGACAGCAAGCAATGCTCCCATACCAAGTCTCTTCATGTCTTCTTCTTCAAGAACCTCAAGCTTAAAACCATAACGCTCAGACAACTTATGTGCTTCCTCTGCTAGATCAGTAGGCGTTAAAAGATTGGCTGGAGTATTCACAAGAGTCCTTGCGTAATTTGTACCCTCTGCATAAGCCTTTCCTTCTACCGCTGATTGAGCTACATCATCTGAGGCCTCTGTGTATAAGGTAACAGCTTCAAGATGCTTCTCTGGCTTATTAGACTTTTCCTTATAATCGACTACTTCATATGTACTTAACCCTAAACCTTCACCAATCAAAAAAGCAATATCGCTGGCATCTGTTTGATCTGCTGCTAAGAAAGCATCAAGACTAATCGCTACATCTGTTACACGATCTTCTTTCAACTTTTTGCCAAGCTTGCCTGCAAGCTCGCGAATAACCTCAGCATCTACTTCCTTTTTATCTCCTAAACCAATGGTATAAACAGTAGCTGTTTTAGCTTGACCAAACGTATAGAATGAACGAAGCTCACCCTTATCAGAAGAAAGCAAGCCTTGCTTCTTTAACTCTTCGATCTGACCATTCAACATTTCATTAAGATCAGAAGCTGCTGTATCTAATCCACCATTCTTTAATAGCCCAATAACAAACACGTCATGTGATGACTCTTTCGTAAACTGTCTCGCTTGTGTATACAAACTGATCCCTCCTTATTATTACACTAGTATAACATAATTCCCTAAAAAACAGCGTAATCTAATGAATACTATCTTTTTAATCCATGGGGTGTCTGTGCTATAATAATGATATTGAATACGTGATTTTGTTTCGTAGGAAAGGACGTCATCGCATAC
This sequence comes from Alkalicoccobacillus murimartini, assembly GCF_030813245.1. GTDB lineage: Bacteria > Bacillota > Bacilli > Bacillales > Bacillaceae_D > Alkalicoccobacillus > Alkalicoccobacillus murimartini. The sequence continues at coordinate 38,154 of NZ_JAUSUA010000002.1, forward strand.
ATGGAGATTTTTCAAAACTTACCTTTGTGGTCTGCACTAATTGCCATTATTGTGGCTCAATTCATCAAAATCCCCTTAGCCTTTATTGCAACAAGAAAGCTTAACTTTGAACTTTTCACCAGTACCGGCGGCATGCCCAGCTCTCACTCCGCCGCAGTAACAGCCCTTTCCACTGCCGTTGCCATTGAACTCGGACTAGACTCTCCTGTATTTGCGGCAACAGCCATTCTAGGTATCATCGTAATGTTTGATGCTACAGGTGTCAGAAGACATGCAGGCTATCACGCAACTGTCTTGAACCAGCTTGTGGCAGATTTCAACAAGCTTGTGGACGAAGTGAAGACATGGCCAAAAAAAGAAGATGCAGACAAACTAAAAGAACTACTCGGACACCAACCCATTGAAGTATTTTTCGGCGCATTACTTGGGATCTTCTTAACACTTGGACTATACGCTTGGATTTTTTAATATTAGAGTTAATGCAAAAAAGGCATGGATTTCGGTTGAGACCGGATTCGTGTCTTTTTTTTGGTGGGTGGGAGGGGAGTATTTGTGTGGAGATTTGTTAAGATGGATCAACGTTTATCAAGAGGAGGTGGGGCTTGGTAAGAGAGACGTTCGAGAGAGCATGAGCATGCTCCATTTATTGTGGTGATATCAAGAAGGTTGAGCTCTGGGGCAAGAGCAGACGCGTATTTGGCAAGAGGGGATTGGCCTTATCAAGAGGGATATCCGCTTTATCAAGCCCGACCGCCTTTTACCACGATGGGAGCGGTGTCATCAAGAAGGTTGAACTTTGGGGCAAGAGCAAGAGCATAATTATCAAGAACTCGGATCCTTTATTAAGAGCAAACACACTTTTGGCAAGAGATAGTGCGTCGTGACCAAGACCTTCCACATCTCATGCCTGGTTCACACCCTCATCGGATAAAAATGGTCATTTTTTTAGAGATTATTTAGTTTGAGGGGTTTATCACGAAGAAGGCACCACCCACCACGATAGATCATCGTTTATCAAGAGGAGGTGGGCCTTATCAAGAGGGACATCCGCTTTACCATGATCGACCGCCTTTTACCACGATGGGAGCTGTTTCATCAAGAAGGTTGGGCTTTAGGGCAAGAGCAGACGCGGATTTACCAAGAACTCGGATCCTTTATTAAGAGCACACGTACTTTTACCAAACCCCAAAACGCCGTTACCAAGACCCTCCTCCCCCGCTTGCCTCGTTCACCCACCCATCGGATAAAAATGTACATTTTTTAAGACCTTATTTAGTTTGAGGGGTTTACCACGAAGAAGGTACCATACACCACGATCGATCATCGTTTATCAAGAGGAGATGGGCCTTATCAAGAGGGACATCGGATTTACCAAGATCGACCGCCTTTTACCACGAGAAGAACCGTCTTATCAAGAATTTTGACCATGGGACCAAGAACTCCCACGCCGCACCAAGAACCCACCCCCTTTGTCACGAGCAACCCCACTTTTACCAAGAAACAGTATGCCGTTATCAAGAACCCGCACCCTCTCTAACCTCGATCACCCACCCATCGTATAAAAATGTACATTTTTTAAGACCTTATTTGATTTGAGAGCTTTATCACGAAGTAGGCACCACCCACCACGATAGATCATCGTTTATCAAGAGGAGATGGGTCTTATCAAGAGGGACATCGGATTTACCAAGCCCGACCTCCTTTTACCACGAGGAGGAACGCCTTATCACGAAGATTGACCATGGGACCAAGAACACCCACGCTCGCACCAAGAACCCACCCCCTTTGTCACGAGCGACCCCACTTTTACCAAGAAACAGTGCGCCGTTATCAAGAACCTGCACCCTCTCTAACCTAGTTCACCCACCATAGGATAAAAATGTACATTTTTTAAGACCTTATTTGCTTTGAGGGCTTTATCACGAAGTAGGCACCATCCACCACGATAGATCATCGTTTACCAAGAGGAGATGGGCCTTGTCAAGAGGGACATCCGTTTTACCAAGCCCGACCGCCTTTTACCACGAGGAGGAACACCTTATCACGAAGATTGACCATGGGACCAAGAACATCCACGCTCGCACCAAGAACCCACCCCTTTACCACGAACAACTGCACTTTTTATCAAGCGCCAGAACTCGTTTACCAAGCACCACAGCTACTTTACCAAGACCGCCCACTCCGCCCCCCCTCAAACAACCTTCACCAAACCAATAAAACAAAAAAAGCCACTCCATTAGTCCTTTTCTGACTAATGAGATGACCTTTGTTTATTTTATGGATCGATTTGTCCTCGGAATACTTGGACAGCTTCGTCTTGATTCATCGCTTCTAGTTCGTCTTGACTTAAGGAACCTGAGCCTTGTTCTACGATAAAGACATCTAATTCTTTTTTGCCCCAGCGTTCATAGACGTCATCGACGGTATGGTAGTAGAGGTCAATTTTGTTTCCTTTGATGGCTGAGCCTGTGTCTGCGACTACTCCATATCCATATCCAGGTATAAAGAGCACTGTGCCTAATGGGAAGACACTTGTGTCGGCCGCTATGGTTGAAAAGACGTCTCTTGTGACGGGTACGCCGGAGTATGTAATCCCATACGCGGCATCGCCGGGAACTTTACCTGTTGATTCGTAGCCTGCTGTATAGCCTGTTGCTTCTACTCGATGGGCAGGATACTTTGACCAGTCCTCTAAATAATCAAGACTATTTTGGTCTGCCTCACCAGAAGTAGTGACCTCTGCTGACATGGTGGCATGTGCCGTTTGATAGGTCGGCAGTTCTTTTTGCGCCAATGATACTTGTTTGTGCTCATGGTCGCTTGCTTGGTAAGGGAACTGTTCTGATTTGGTTAGTTCTGTTCTGACCCATGTATTTACTTGATTTGGTTGTACACCTGAAATGGTTGTAAATGTTGCCCAAATCGCCACAAGTAAAAGCACAGTCATCGCTGCTCGACTTGTTATGTTTCTAGAATGACGCCTTTTTGGCAGATTCAAGAATACTCACTCCTCTCACAGAACAGCTTTTCCAAAACATTGGAGAAGTATTCATTTGAGAGAGGAGTCAAAAAGGTTTAGAACATTTGGTAGCCACGTACGCGGAGCATTTTAATAACAATGCCCGCTATAATTGAGCCTATGAGTCCAAAGGATAATACAAGGTGATCGACCACTTTCAAATTCAATAGAGCGTATCCGAGGTTCTGTAATTCGCTTAATGGTTGTGTCAGGTACCCACCCAGCGGACTTTGATTTACTATAATTAATACAACAAGCGGATAAATAAAAGCCATCAGCCATGTTGAACGTAATAGCATATTCAATAAGAAACCGATTCCAAAAAACATGACTAGAAAAATCAGCATAGAAATAACCAGCTGAGGAATATTCATATACCTTCACTCCTATCTTCTTTTCTAGTTTACAAAACAGAATAGATTTCAGTCAATCTCAAGTTTTAAAAGAAAGCTTAATTGAGCAGATCCTTAAGGAGATAGCCCAATAGTCTGGTTGGTTGGTCCTCTTGTATGAGGTGTCCAGCAAAAGGTACATTCATAAATGTTGACGTCTTTATCCTTTGATGTAATTCCTCACCTTTTTTAATAGGAATCCACTGATCTTCTTCTCCCCAAATAAGTAAGGTAGGGATCTCAATCGTCTGATAAAGAGGCTCCAATTCATCTGTATATGATTGGTTGGCTTGGGCAATTTGACGGTAGAACGCAGCTTGTCCAGAAATGCCTAACCATGGATCTAGAATTCCTTCCATCGTTTCAGTGCTCATAGGATGATACATAGCTCCTTGAATATAATCAGTCACAATGGCCCGATGGATTTTCTCAGGAAGACCAGTAAAGGCAGATTCAAATTTATTTACATGGGAGAAAAAAGGAGAACCCCACGGCGCAAGCGCGACTGGATCAATCAGAATCATCTTTTTAAATGCCACTTTTTCTAGCAAATGCGTACGTAGAACCGTTGTTCCACCAAAGTCATGTCCAATTACAATTGGGTTATCTAATTTCCAATAAGTAAGAAGTTCCTTAAGAACCTTACTTTGTATATCTAAGGAAACCGCCTCAGCTTTCTCTGATTTTCCATAACCCACTAGATCGTAATAATAAACAGTAAACCACTGACTTAGTGATGGAATGATGTGTCTCCAATTAAAGGAGGACCAAGGTGTACCATGAACCAAAACAAGTGCTGGGCCATCCCCCTTTTTTTCAAATTGGATCTCTCCGAATGTTGATGTAAACCTCTTTGTTAATTCAAAATGACCCATTGCCTTTGCCTCCATTTTTATTTCTTTTTTGAATGATAAAACCTCTTGGCCTTTTCTCGATTCCCACAAACATCCATGGTGCACCACTGTTTACTTTGATTTTTTGTCTTATCAATAAACAACCATTCGCAACGTTCACTATTGCATTGCTTCACCTTTTTTATGTGTGATGAGGTAAGAAGTTCTTCAAAGGCAAGTACAACTGGAAAGACTATTTGTTTTAATCCTTTTAGATTTTTTAACTCTTTGACGAATGTACCATCTTCTGTCTGCGAAATTCTTACGTATGCAGCAACTTGCTGTAACCAGTGGTTCACTGTCGTCAAATGATCTTCATTTATAGTCGTTTGATGCAACGTTCCAATTATGATGCCATACATTGACTCTCTTAGCTTGAGTATTTCTTTTAAATCAATATCTCCAGCTTGAACTACATCATTTGCTCGTAACCCTATAAATTCTGACCACTCTACTAAGTCCGCTTGAGTCTTCAACCATTCTTGATGATGCTCGGTTCCATGAAAATTAGCCGTGTTCATAAAATCTAAGCTGATATCCCCTCCAGCTTTAGTTAATTCAAATGGTTTTGTAGATTCCATATTGGTCCTCCCACTATTATAACTTGCTAAATACATTATAAGTGGTTATATTTATAACTGTCAAAATGATTTTAGGAGGTTATTTAATTCATTTCATATGTTTACTTAATTCTAGCCATTTCTATCGAAGTATTTGCTTCCATTCAATTAAAGCGATCTAATGGCTTACGAAAGATCCTTCCAAGTATTTTTACTTTCGCGGGTTATGGATTCTGTTTTTACTTTTTAGCAAAATCATTAACTTCATTGCCAATGAGCCTTGTATTCGCAACCTGGTCTGGTCTTGGAATTGCTTCAACCGTTCTATTTTCAATTTTATTTTTAAAGGAAACGGCTGATTTCAAAAGAGTCTTTGGGCTCGGGATCTTGCTTTCTGGCATCCTGTTATTAAATTTCGCAGCTTAAGTAGTGACTTTAGGGAGGGGGAGGAGGATTGAACATCTATTCCGTTTATTTAGTATCAGCTATCTTTTTTGGAGTGAACGGTCAGATTGCACTTAATTACTCAGCTGGCTTTACTCAAGTTGGATTTACGATCTACTCGCTTGTATGTTACTTTATAGCCTTTAGTTTCTTATCGTTAGCTGTTAGAGGCATTCCGCTTTCCATTGCCTATGCAATTTGGGGAGGTACTGGGGCAGCTCTGTCCATTTTTATAGGACGATTTCTTTTTGGTGAATCTCTTTCGTTTATTAAGTTTTTAGCTCTCTTCATGATTGTTTTTGGCATCGTTTTTTTGCATGTAACGAGAAGATTCGATTCAGAAAACAAAAAAGCCCCCAAAATTGGGGGCTAAAGATTAGTACGATTTATTAAAATGGCTTTTTCCCTTTTTTCAGAACAAGACCTACTCCACCAAGCATTAGCAGGTAGCGGTTATCAATCATCTTCTTCATGAAGTTAGCTGTTCCACCGTAAAGTTTACGTGACCCAACAGCTCCAATGGCTTCTTTGCCTCCAAGTGACGCTACTGTTCCTTTGATGTCTGGCTTAAAGGTTTTTAACTCGCCACCATTAACCAACGCATTCAAGTTGCTCGCACACACTTCTGCCATCTGCATTGCAATTTGAGCAGTTGGAGGATAAGGACGATTAATTTCTTCGTTAATCAGTAGTGCACAGTCCCCAATAATAAAGATATCGCTAAATCCAGGTGCACGAAGATCAGCTTCTACCTTAATACGACCACGCATGTTTTCAAAACCAGAACGCTCGATAATAGAACTGCCTCGAACTCCTGTTGCCCATACGATTGTAGAGGCCTTAATTTCTTCGCCTTCACCAACCACAACGCCAGCTGCGGTTACTTCTTTAATCGGCGTATTGATCTTAAATTCAACCCCACGGCTTTCAAGCAAATTCATTGCGTACTCGACTAGCTCCGGATCAAATCCAGGTAATGCTGTTGGAGCTGCCTCCACTACATATAACTTTACTTGATCACGCGGAATGTCATACTGCTTACAGAGCTGAGGAACACGTTCAGAAAGCTCACCAATAAACTCGATCCCTGTGAATCCGGCTCCAGCTACTACAAAAGTAAGCAATCCTTCTTCTTTTTCTACTTGGTTATTGTATTTAGCGAAACAATTTTCGATATGGTCTTTAATCTGACGAGCACCATTCACTGTCCATTTGCTGTATGCATGTTCTTTAACGCCAGGTACGCCAAATGTTTCAGCTTCAGCTCCAAGCCCAACAACAAGATAATCGTAATCTAGCTCTCCATCTTTAAGTAGAACCTTCTTTTCTTCTGTCTTGATTTCAACTACTTCGTCTTGAACAAAGTTAATTTTGCGGAAATCCAGTACGCTATTAATAGGCATTCTTGTTTTTTCCGGAAGCATGGTACCGGCTGCTGGTTCGTGTAACCATGTTGTTTGATAATGGTAATCATGTTTGTTTACAAGCGTGACTTTCGCTTCATTATCTCCAACTTTTTTTTGAAGCTTTGTAGCTGTGATCATTCCACCATAGCCTGCGCCTAAGATTACAATATGCGGCTTATTCACAATATCACTTCCATCGATTTATTTTTTAACGTTCACTTGTGATCTATTTCACGAACTAATATACAGGTATACATTTGTACAGAAATCGCCCCAAAATAGACACAACTTATCTATATTCTATAATATGTGTTTTCTCTAGACTTTTCAACAAGTTTCGTGTTATTTATGAAAGAATTTCTGACAATAGTTGATGGCCATCCTAAATTATATGAAAATCGAAACTCATAAAAAGAAAAATGAATGAAAAAGATTCTCAACCTTTGTTTTTCCTATTAAGTATCGCTATAATGGATAAGGCAGATATTATTTCGGAGGTGTCCATTCATGTCAGAACAAGAAGAATTATATGATATTACAATTATTGGGGGAGGGCCAACTGGTTTATTCGCTGCTTTCTATGCAGGCATGCGAAAGGCTAAGGTGAAAATTATTGAAAGTATGCCACAACTAGGTGGACAGCTTTCAGCTCTATACCCTGAAAAATATATATACGATGTAGCTGGATTTCCTAAGGTAAAAGCTCAGGATCTTGTTGAACAATTAACAATTCAAGCTCAGCAATTCAACCCAGAGATCGTCCTTGAACAGGCTGTAAGCGAGCTTGTAAAACAAGATGATGAGACGTTCAAGATTCAAACCGATAAAGAAACGCACTACTCTAAAGCTGTTATTATTACAGCAGGAGCTGGAGCATTCCAGCCACGCCGCCTACAATTAGAAGGCGCAGAAGCCTACGAAAATACAAACCTACATTATTTTATAAAAGACTTAAGTGCGTTTGCCGGCAAAAAAGTGGTTGTTTTAGGTGGAGGCGACTCTGCATTAGATTGGTCTCTTATGCTTGAGCCACTAGCAAAAGAAGTAACGATTGTGCATCGTCGTGACAAGTTCCGTGCTCATGAACACAGTGTGCAGTTACTTGAACAGTCGAATGTGAACATTGTCACTCCTTATGAAATCACTGGTCTAAATAGCGAAGACGGCGCGATTACGCAGGTTGAGTTAAGTGAAGTCAAAGGAGAAGGCAAGAAAACAATTGATGTCGATGCATTAATTGTGAATTACGGATTCGTTTCTTCGCTTGGTCCGATTAAAGAGTGGGGAATTGAGATTGAGAAGAATTCAATTGTAGTGAATTCTAAAATGGAAACAAATATTAAAGGTATTTATGGCGCTGGTGATATTTGTACCTACGATGGAAAAGTAAAACTGATTGCTACTGGTTTTGGTGAAGCCCCAACAGCGGTAAACAACGCTAAGGCTTATATTGATCCAAAAGCTCGTCTACACCCTGGGCACAGTACAAGTTTATTTTAAAAACAGCAAAAAAAGCCTGCCGATTTGGCAGGCTTTTTTGTATTAACTAGATAAGCGCTTGGATTAAAGGATGGTTTTCCTGTAATCCAGTCACTTGAATAAGTGTTTCTTTCTTACCCTTTTCTTTCAGCAACTTCTGTAACTCCTGGCTCTCCGTATCATCTGCAACATCAAAATGAAGTGCTGCCTCAATAACCTGAAGAAGAACCGTTGGCACATGACCTTGGTCAAACAGCATCCTCGCTGGTTTGATTAGTCGATCATCAAAGCCTAACTTTCTGATCGGACCGCGTCCGACGCGTACGATTTCATCAGATAGATACGGGTTTTGAAAACGGCCAATGATTTTAGTGATGTATGCTTCATGCTCTGACTGATCGAATCCATACTCTTCAACTAAAACTTGCTTCGTTTCATTCAGGCCATCTTGCACCTTTTGATAAACCTCAGCATCTTCCATTGCCTCTTTAATCGTTGTAAGCCCGTTCTCATAGCCGAAGTATGCTGCTAATGCATGACCAGTATTCACAGTAAACAGCTTACGTTCAATAAATGGAATCAGATCGTCTACATACGTGACACCTTCGATCGCTGTGTTGTCACCTTTTAAAGAAGGTTTCTCCACTACCCATTCAAAAAATGGCTCTACAGAAACGGCCAGAATATCTTCATTTTTTTGATTAGGTACAATCCGATCTACTGCTGCATCGGCGAAGCCTGTCTTATGACTGATTTCAGCCCATTCATCTTCGGAAACCTGATCCTTAGTGTACTCCTTTAACATTGACGTTGCCCGGATTGCATTCTCACAGGCAATGACATCTAAAGGTTTTGCATCCGCTGCACGAGCTTTTAGACCTTTTGCTAATGTTGGTGCGATGAATTTCAACACCGCCGGTCCGACAGCTGTTGTAATAAGATCAGCTGTGGCAATTTCCTTCACTAAGGCGTCTTCATCATGATTACTATGCAGTCCACGTACACCTGTGACATGCTCCTGACCACCTTGTTCACTGGCAATGGTCACGGTATACTCTCCACGCTTATTGATCTCAGTGATCACCGCGTCATTTACATCAGCAAATATGACTTCATATCCTGCACGGCTTAAGAGAGCGCCGATAAATCCGCGCCCTATGTTACCAGCTCCGAAATGTACTGCCTTCATTACTCATTCACCTCTGAGAAGAATTGAAGAACTTCTTCTGATGTTTTAGATGCTAATAGCTTTTCTACATTTTCTTCCTCTGAGCAAGCAATAGCAATTTTCGATAAAATTTCAAGGTGTTCGTTTCCTTTACCTGCAATTCCAATGACTAAGCGTACATCGTTGCCATCCCAATCAATCGCTTCGTTATAAAGTAGGATAGAAATGCCCGATTCCTTTACTTCCGTTTTTGCTTCCTCTGTTCCATGAGGAATCGCAAGCATGTTGCCCATAAATGTGGAAGTCAGCTCTTCACGCTCGTGCATTTTTACAACGTATTCAGCTGTTACGTACCCACGTTCAGAGAGGATTTTCCCTGCCTCATCAATCGCCTCTTTTTTTGATTTTGCTTGCGCGTTTACTACAATATTATCTTGTTTCAGAATGTTATTTGTCATGTTCAATGCACTCCTTTTAGTAGTAGCTTTTGTATATATTCAAAACAATGCTGACTAATCAGTTTCTTAATCTCTGCCTCTGTACCTGTCTCTACAATCCGTGTGTACTCATCACTTGAGATTAACATCACACTTAAACTACTTAACAAATCAAGTAGGCTCTGATGGGCTTGTAAAGGGGCCAGCATCAGGATTACCCTACTCACATGTACAGGTTTATCTCCCATTGAGGCAATCGATTCTTCCACATCTAGTTCGAGCATTGTAAAGACCGGTTTTAGAACCTCTTCTGTTCGGGTGTGAAATAACGCTAGAGATGTATCTGGTATGCCAAGCCCACCAAGTCGTTCTCTTTGCAATAATGCCTCAAACACAGGCACAGCATCTGTTAGTGCCCCACCCTCTTCTAAATTGGTACAAAGCTCAGCAAGACTCTCGTTCATTACTTTACCCTTTTTTAGGTTAAATGAATCTATAACCAAGGCAATATCATGACTAAGTATCGATAATTGCTCAAAAAAAGTCTCCGGAATATGATCGACACTGATGCTCTGTTTAATCTGAGGGACGCTACTAACAATGGGACGTTTTTTCTTTAATGTTTTGATATGCTGTCTAATTTGTTCGGTTTCTTCTTTTGATAAAAATGGTTTGACCAAAAAGTACTGCTCACTTTGTGTTAATGGCACAGTTGAGATGATTAGATCATAAAATCTTGCTTCTCGCTCATTAAAGTCAAACAATGAAACATTCTCAATCTGTTCGATCTCTGGAAACTCTTTTTCTAAACGACTAGCCAGCAGTTTTGAGGAACCAATACCGCTCGAACAGATAACCATGGCTTTAAGAGGGTTCTTCTGTTGCTGACGTTCTATTGCTGAGCCAAAATGCATCACCAAAAATCCGATTTCTTCCTCTGGTACGGTTATTGACTCAAATACTTGTTCCGATACCTGTTTGACCTTTTTATATAAACTGGCATAGTTTTGCTTGATTCTGGCAAGTAAAGGATTATGAATCTTCATGCCATGATTCATTCGATACATCGCCGGCTCAAGATGCGAGATAAGCCCCGGATAAAGGGAATCGTCGTCAAAAACAAGATCCAGTTGTTTCTCCATCTGCTTAATTAATCGATCTGCAAAGTAAGAAAGCTCTGTGTATGTTTCGTTCGTGAACAGATTCGTTTCCTTTTGAATCTTGGCCCCTCGTAAGTGCATGACAATATAGCCTACTTCTTCTTCTGGAATACGAATGGAAAAAATTGATTCTAGAGAATTCGCAAGCGTTTTGGCTAATTCATACACGGACTCTTGTTGAAGTGACCTTAGTTGTTCCTCATCCATTTGAACATTTTCACCTTGTTGAATTCGTTCAATGGCTAATGCTAGATGAACAATTAGTCCAATGTACGATGAATCCGCCATTTGACCGTTTGAGTGCGTTCGAAGATTTTCCACCGCTTCCTGAACACGTTGAATCTTTTTAGCATCAACAATATCAAGTAGTCTTTCTGATATCGATTCTGTATTTGGATCAGCTGATGCATCCTCACCTAATGATTGATAGAACTTACCCTCGCTTATGTTCTCTGTAATCAAGCTGCTTAAGCTACGTCGAATATTTGTTTCAGAACCAGCAACCTCGACTCCATACCCACGACGCCTAATTAAAGTGAGGTGAAATGAAGATAGCCACTCCTCGACTTTCGTCAAATCATGGCTGACTGTTGCAACAGTTACATTTAGTTCCTCCGCAAGAGAAAAAAGCTTCACTGGTTCCTGCTTTTCAAGCAAGGCTACAAGCAAAAGCAATTGTCTTTCTTCTGGAGTGAATTCACTTGGTTCAAGCGAAGCTAGATCTACTTTCAATCGAGTTAGATGTTCCTGCGCTCCGTGAATATAATAACGATTACTTACATCTTTATGTAAAGTGAGGTCATAGTCTGACATGACCCCACCTAAACCTTTTAAATCACGTTGAATGGTTCGCGTACTAACATCAAGAGAAGAGGCTAACTCACGTACATCAAGATGATCCTGCTCGTTAAGCAAAAGCTTCAACAGCCGTCTTTCTCTAGCTGGGATATACATGAGTGCCCCCTCCTCTCTTTTTGTCTTATTTCAAATTGTCTTATTTCAAACGATTAATAAACTCGTCATACTTTGGACTGTTCATAAAGTTCTCTACTGAAATGTGCTCAGCAGCTGGTTGCTTTTGTTTCGCACGATCTGTTAAGTCCTTATGAGTGAAAACAACATCAGCATCTTCAGGAATATTACTAATAGATGTGTTTGAAACAGCTACATCTAGATCAGCTTTTTTCACTTTATTCTTAAGAATGGAAGCACCCATGGCACTTGATCCCATCCCCGCATCACAAGCAAAGATTACTTTTTTAATTTCATCTTTAGACTTTTGACCGCCTGCCGCTGGAGCAGAAGATTCGCTACCTCCATTTTGAAGGTCTTCTACAATTTCATTATAACGCGGACTGTTCATAAAGTTCTCTACAGAAACGTGAATCGCATTTGATTTCTTTGCTTTTGCACGGTCCGTGAGATCTTTGTGCGTAATAATCAAATCAGCGTCATCCGGAATATTACTAATAGATGTGTTTATAACCTCTGTATCAAGACCCGCTTTCTTCACACGATCACGCATAATGGAAGCACCCATCGCACTTGATCCCATACCTGCATCACAAGCGAAGACAATTTTGTTTACATTCGCGTAAGAAGTTGCGCCTGATCCGGAAAGAGTAGAAGATACACCGCTCTTTTTCCCTTTCATCGCTTCCATCTTACTTGTAGCATCCGCTAAATCTTCTTCACCTTTACGGTCAAATTTAAGAATAATTGAACCAATGACAAACGATACGGCTGCTGCAGATAACACACCAGCAAGAACACCTAAGTGGTCACCGGGAGCTGCTAGACCCATAATCGGAATAATACTTCCTGGAGAAGCTGGACTTACAAGACCTACGTCAAACAGTGTAAACATGAATACTCCAGTCATACCACCAAAGATAACTGCAATAAACATAAGTGGTTTCATTAGAACGTAAGGGAAATAAATTTCATGAATTCCACCGACGAAATGAATAATACCTGCGCCATATGCAGACGCTTTTGAAGCTCCTTTACCAAAGATCATAAATGCTAATAGAATCCCAAGACCTGGACCCGGATTTGCTTCTAATAGATAAAAGATTGATTTACCCGTCTCAGCATAATCATTTAATGCTAATGGAGTAAGAATTCCGTGGTTAATCGCATTGTTTAAGAACATAATTTTAGCTGGCTCAATAACGATACTTGCTAAAGGAAGAAGTCCCCATCCAATAATAGCGTCCGCTCCAACACCCATTACATATGTTAGACCAGAAACAAGTGGAGCAATTCCTAATGAACCAAAACAAGCTAGAAGGGCTGCCAAAATACCAGCAGAGAAGTTATTAACAAGCATTTCAAACCCTTGTTTTACTTTACCATCTAATGCTTGGTCAACCTTCTTGATTAAGTAACCACCTAGTGGACCCATAATCATCGCACCAATAAACATTGGTACATCTGTTGCAGCAATAACACCCATTGCTGCTGTGGCACCTACAACCCCGCCTCGGAAGTCATGAATCATACGTCCACCTGTATAAGCAATAAGTAAAGGCAATAGATAGAAAATCATTGGTTCAACCATATCACCAAGGAATTCAATTCCTAATGATTCTCCAAAAAATGCATTGATTGCTGTAATGATACCCCATGCAATAAAAGCACCAATATTCGGCATAATCATGCCACTCAAGTTACTACCAAACTTCTGAACCTTCGAACGAATGCTGGTTTTTTCAGCCATCACTGTTCCCCCTTTTTACATATGAATGATATAAATGCTATTTCATATCCTTATTTTATACGCTTGTAAACGCTTCATTCAACCAAATGTTCATACAGTTTCGTCACAACGACCCGCGACAAGATTTAATAACTATAGACCTATGTAATTGTCAAACTTGTCTCACTTTTATCGTTTCCCTATATTGTTCTCACTTAACCATAAAAAAACCCACTTAACAGATAAACTGTTAAGCAGGATTAGAGTTGTATTCATTATTAAATTTCAATCTTTAGCAATCACCAGGTGCCCCAGCATTTGTTGCTGTTCGGAATGAAGTACCACAACCACATGATGCGATCGCATTAGGGTTATCAATTGTAAACCCTCCACCCATCATGTTCTGCTTATAATCTATCACTAATCCTTTTATGACTGGTGCACTTTCCTCGTCCACTAGTACAGTGAGCCCGTTAATTTCTACTTTTGTATCTTCAGCCGTTTGTTCGTTATCAAAACCCATTCCGTAAGAGAGCCCACTACATCCGCCACCCTTAACTCCGACTCGAAGCATCAACGTATCATCTTCTTCAGCTGTCATCATTTCTTTGATATGACTAACCGCTGCATCTGTTAATGTAATCATAATTGACCTCCTAACGTTTCACTATATGTTTATTATAGTACGATAGGTGCACAATCTCAACCAACCTGCCTGTCTTTGCTCATTCGAGCCAACAAACCAGTATGAAGCTTATCTAACTCCTGACTAAAAAAAAGAACCTGAGGATGATTCAAACCAAGCTTGCCTGCAGCTTGAAGCATTTTTTCTCGAGTGTGTTCAATCTGATCCTTGTAAGATTCGACCGTACCAAAACTGCTCATAGCCAATCCTCCTCTTTTATCCAGTAAAAAGGAAACTTGTTACTTTTAGTCTACTGAAATATACCTGCATTTGCAAGAAGCTTTCCATAAAACAAATAGAATATATAATTTATTCTTCTAGAGATCGACAATAAGGCTCAAGTCTTTTAATCAGTAGACGACGGTAGTATAATAGTGAGAGATTACACATTATCAAGATAAGTCAAATAGAATGTAATCCAGCTGGCCCATTAGGAAGGTCAACTAGAGAGCAGGAGATGAATAACATGAGTATATTGTTAACAGATACAAAGTTGGAAGGTATTAAGGAAAAAGTTTTACACGGTGAAAGATTATCGATTGAAGATGGTCTATATTTATACGAAACTCCAGATCTTCTTGGTGTAGCTCAATTAGCCAACCAAGTAAACCTTAAGAAAAACGGAGACAATGTCTATTTTATTCAAAATATGTACATTAATCCAACCAACGTGTGTGAAGCATCATGTAGCTTCTGCGGATTCAAACGTAAGCCTGGGCAAGAAGGCGCTTATACGATGGATTCAGAAGCTCTACTAAAATACGTTGGAGAACGTTGGAATGACAACATTCGTGAGTTTCATATTGTTGGAGGTCATAACGTCGAAGTAGGATTCGAATACTATCTTGATACCATTCGTACCCTTAAGAAGCATTATCCTAGTGCAACCGTTAAGGCATATACTGGCGCTGAAATTGAATTCTTCTCTCGTATTTCAGGACTAAGTATGAAGAATGTACTAGAAGAACTTATTAAAGCTGGACTTGATACACTTCCTGGTGGCGGTGCTGAAATTCTAACTGAAAACTATCGTGCGAAGATGAGCCCAGACAAAGCATCTACAGACCAGTGGCTTGAAGCACACGAAATTGCTCACTCACTAGGCTTACGTACTCACGCAACCATGTTATACGGATCAATTGAATCAAAAGAAGAACGCTTGATTCATATGGATCGTGTACGTCAACTCCAAGACCGCACAAACGGCTTTATGGTATTTATCCCATTAGCTATGCAGCCACGGAGCGTGAATGCCAACCTAAAACGCAGAACATCAGCATTTGATGATATGCGCACACTTGCAATCAGCCGCCTAATGTTAGATAACTTTGATCATATCAAAGCATACTGGATTAACATTGGTGTTCAACTAACACAAATGGCCCTTACCTTTGGATCAAGTGATATTCACGGTACACTTATTGAAGAGCGTATCTCACATTCTGTTGGAGCACTAACTTCAGCAGGAATTACCCGTGATGAACTTATCCACTTAATTAAAAGTGCCAACAAAACACCAATTGAACGCGATACATTCTACAATGTGATCAAAACATACTAAAACGTATCTTATAAGAAAGAAAACGCAGCGGACATGATGTCCGTTGCGTTTTTTGTATTTTGTGAGGGTGGTTCTTGGTGGAACTGTGTGCTTTCTTGGTGCTGGGGTGGTTTCTTTTGGTAAGGGTCTTCTCTTCTTGGTAGATCCCTATGTTGCTTGGTGCTTGAGCGTTTTCTCTTGGTAAGGGTCTTCTCTTCTTGGTAGGTCCCTGTGTTGCTTGGTGCTGGTGCGTTTCCTCTTGGTAAGGGTCTTCTCTTCTTAGTAGATCTATGTGCTTCTTGGTACTTGAGCGTTTCCTCTTGGTAAGCTCTCTTTTCGTGGTAAATCTTCATCCTTCTTGCTGCTTGAGCGTTCCGTCTTGGAAAGGGCCTTCTCTTCTTGGTAGATCTCCATGTTTCTTGATGCTAGAGCATTTCCCCTTGATAAAGACCTTCTCTCCTTGGTATATCTCCATACTTCTTGGTGCTCAAGCATTCGCTCTTGATAAGATCTCTCTCTTCTTGATAGATCTCCGTACTTCTTGGTACTTGAGCGGTTCCTCTTGATAAGCTCTCTCTTCTTGATGAATCTCCGTATTTCTTGGTGCCGGAGCACTTCCCCTTGATAAAGGTTCTTCTCTTCTTGATATTTCATCATACTTCTTGGTGCTTGAGCCTTTCCTTCTAAGTAGGCTCATTCTTCTTGATAAAATCCCATACTTCCTGACCCAAGAGCACCTCATCTTTAATAAGATACCTCAGTTCGAGCTTATAAAAGCCATTCCCCCTCAAAAATAGTCTCTGCTGCGCCATTCATTAACACATCGCCATTTTCTAACCAGGTAATCATTAAATCTCCACCTAACAAATGGACGGTGATTTCTTTGCCTCGTTGCGAGTGTCCGTTTAAAATGGACGCCACAGCAGCAGCGCATGCTCCCGTTCCACATGCTTGTGTAATGCCTGTTCCACGTTCCCAAACCCGAAAGTGTAGCTCATCGTTAGTAACAACTTCTACATACTCCACATTCACCCATTCCGGGAAGCGTTCGTGCTTCTCTAACGCTGGACCTACTTCGTATAGAGGAATGTTTTCAATATCCTCTGTAAAAATAACAGCATGTGGATTTCCCATAGATACTGCCGTTAGCTTTATTTCCTTGTCCTGCAAAACAAAGGTTTCATTTACTACCTGATCCACTGCGGAACCACTCATAGGGATTTCGGCTCTACTCAATCGAGGAGCACCCATATTTATAGTGACTGTGGGTACTTGGTTGTTCGCATCTGGATGAACCGTCGCCTCCACCAATCCACCTTTGGTTTCGATTTTAAATACTTTCTGATCAACATAGTTATGCTCGTAAGCGAACTTGGCCACACAGCGCAAACCATTTCCACAGTTCATCGCTTCCGATCCATCATTGTTAAAGACCCTCATGCTGACATCTGCTGAATCAGATGGCCCAATCAAGATCATCCCATCTGAACCAATGCCTTTATTCTTGTCCGCTAGTTTGACCGCCAACTCAGGCAATGTGTCTTCATCTAACGTTTCTTTAAATAAATCAATATAAATATAGCTGTTTCCTAGTCCATGCATTTTCGTAAATTTCATTATGAGCGATCCTCCCTCAACGACTGATTTGTCCAAAAGTAATCTTCATCCGCTTCAAGAATCGTTAACCTTGCGTGACAACAAGGTAAATTCAACTGCTTTTTGATTCCTTCCTTCGCTTCTTCTAAATCCCTTATTTTCATATGAGTTAAGACTTGATCCTCACCACAGAAAGGACATTCATGAAGGTATATATCTTGATATTGCTTTTCATAGGGCCATGAATTAGCAAAAGGGATAATTGACATACTATGCGGCCTCCTTCTTTAATTGCGCAAAAAAGCTTCTAGTCTCCGGCTAGAAGCAAGACGACGATCTATACAGTTAAAACATTGGATTCTCTTCAAGAAAAACATATATATTGTTCACTAGCTCATCTGCCGTTTCACCCGACACATACTCACCATTTACGAGAGCAAATGGTTCCATAGCACAGGCGCCGCAGTGGCTTAAACATCCATAATCTAATATATCCAAGTTAGGATCTTTTTCAAGCTGTTCCATCGCACCTTGAGACACACTCGCAAGATTGCTGAAACAGAACTCTATAATTGGTCTCATGTCTTCACCTCAAATTCTACCTATAGACTACCTTTTAGGAAAAAAGAAGTCAATGAAGAGTCACTACTTGACAGATTAACCTTGTTTTCTACATGAATGGTCGGTATAATTTGAAAATGACCGGGGTCATTTAAGGAGAGAGGCAAGTGAAACAGAAAGTAAAAAAAGTCGAAACAAAGGAACGAATTGAAAACGCTGCATTATCACTTTTTCGGGAAAAAGGGTTTGATCGAACTACGGTTCAAGAGATTACAACTTTAGCACATGTTGCCAAAGGAACTTTTTTTAATTACTTTCCGACAAAAGAATCCATTATGCACTCCTTAGCGAAAGAACGACTTTCGGGTGTCATGAGGCATATTCAACAATACCCTCAAAATCAATTGCAGCTTTCCAGACGCATTCATTCCTATTTATATTTTATCTTAAACGATTATGACCAACATCCAACGCTGACCATTCAGATCTGGCGCTTTGTCTTAGATGACGAGCAGCTACTTCTATCACATTGGAGAGAAATCATTCAAGCTGCGATTGTTCGCGAAGAGCTTTTGCCTGACACAGTTGTTGATCTCTGGTCACATATTATTCATTCCCATGTTTCATACGGTATTCACCTGTACTCTAAAGAACCCACACGCACACAATTACTGAATCGCGTAATGACTTTGGTCGATGCAAGCTTATCAGCCATTACTGCGAAAAGGAGTTCACCTAAAATGGAAAAACTAGTTATTCTCGGTGCCGGTTACGGTGGTATGCGTGTCATGCAACGCCTTCTACCCAATGACCTTCCAGAAAATGTAGAAATTACGTTAATTGACCGCTTACCCTACCACTGTCTGAAAACTGAATATTATGCTCTAGCTGCTGGGACTGCCGCTGATCATCACTTACGCGTGGCATTCCCCGAGGACTCTCGCTTAAAGATAACCTACGCTAACGTCAAAGCTGTTCAGCTTGAAGAGAAATCTGTTTTGCTCGAAAGCGGTGAATCCATTCCTTACGATAAACTTATTGTTGGACTTGGATGTGAGGACAAATATCACGGAGTTCCTGGTGCCAAAGAGCACGCTTATGGCATTCAAACCATGGGGGCCACACGAAAAACCTATGAAGCCATAAATAATGTTCGACCTGAAGGCGTAGTTTCCATTGTAGGTGGTGGCTTAAGTGGAGTCGAATTAGCAAGCGAACTTCGAGAAAGCCGACCTGACTTGACCATAAAATTATTTGACCGTGGGGAGATCATCCTCTCTGCTTTTCCACGAAAGCTTAGTACCTATGTACAAGGATGGTTCCTTGAACACGGTGTTGAAATTATTAATAAATCGAACATTACCAAAGTTGAACCAGATGCGATCTATAATCATGACGATCGAATTGAAGCAGATGCTGTCATCTGGACAGCCGGAGTTCAACCTGTTGATGTCGTTAGAAATCTAGACGTCGCAAAAGATTCTTCAGGCCGTGTCGAGCTCACACCACAACATTTTCTTCCTAATAATGAAGATGTATTTATCGTTGGTGACTGTGCGAGCCTGCCTCATGCACCAAGCGCCCAATTAGCAGAGGGGCAGGCCGAACAAATCGTTCAGATGCTGAAATTACAGTGGAAGGGCGAAACGTTACCCGAACAGCTACCAAAAATTAAGCTGAAGGGTGTACTAGGATCTCTAGGCAAGAAGCACGGATTCGGACTCATGGGCGAGCGAACATTACTCGGACGAGTTCCCCGCGTTCTTAAAAGCGGCGTGCTCTGGATGTACAAATATCATTCCTAATGAACTATATTCAAAAGGCGAGAGCATCTTGAGATGCCCTCGCCTTTTTTGGTGTCAATAGAGTTTGGAGCCTTGATTTCAAACCTAGATCAGGATCGCTCTTGATATGTGTGATTTCTCTCTTGCTAAAATTCGCTTGGCTCTTTGTATAGTGGTCTAGCTCTTGGCCTTTCCTGATTGAGCTTGGTATTTTCATCTTCTCTCTTGATATCCAGTGCTCGCTCTTGGTCTTTTCAGTCTAGGCTTGGTGTTTCCGTGTTCTCTCTTGATGCCGGTCTTCCGCTCTTTCTAAATCCAGATCCTTCTTGATATCCCGCTGCTCTCTCTTCGTATCTCATACACCCTTATTTAAATCGAAAAATGAACATTTTTCTTCCTTACATCTCTTGATTTAAGAACTAAATCAGGACCGGTCTTGATATGTATGATTTCCCTCTTACTAAACATTGCATGGCTCTTTGTATAGAGATCCGGATCTTGGTCTTTCCAGAATGAGCTTGATGTCACAATGTTCTCTCTTGATATCCAGTGCTCGCTCTTAGTGTTTCCAGTCTCGGCTTGGTGTTTCCGTGTTCTCTCTTGATACCGCTCTCCAGCTCTTTCTAAATCCAGATCCTTCTTGATAGCCCGCTGCTCTCTCTTCGTACCTCACCCATCCTTATTCAAATCGAAAAATGAACATTTTTCTTCCTTACATCTCTTGATTTCAAACCTTAATTAAGATCGCTCTTGATATGTTAAATTCCTTCTTACTAAACATCGCATGGCTCTTTGTATGGAGGTCTGGCTCTTGGCATTTCCTGATTCAGCTTGGTATTTTCCTCTTCTCTCTTGATATCCAGTCCTCGCTCTTGGTCTTTCCAGTCTCAGCTTGGTGTTTCCGTGTTCTCTCTTGATATCGAACTCTAGCTCTTTCTAAATCCTAAATCAAGATCGCTCTTGATAAATTTAATTCCCTCTTACTAAATCCCGCATGGCTCTTTGTATCAACTTCTGGCTCTTGGTCTTTCCTGATCCAACTTGGTATCGCCACGTTCTCTCTTTATATCCACTGCCAGCTCTTGGTATTTCCGTTCTCGGCTTGGTGTCCCCTCATTTTCTCTTAACACCCCGCACACGCTCTTACTAAATCCCGTTCTATCTTGATATCCAACTTTTCCTCCAACACAAAAACCCCTCATCCAAAACAAGGGGTTTTCATCCAATGTGATTTAAAGAGCCGCTTCAAGCTTGGCAGAAACGGTTTTAAGATTTGGATTTCCTTCTGCTATGACTTCACCGTTTAGTACAACGAGTGGGTAAAAATATTCGTCGTTTAAGATGGCTTCGGCAAAGGATTCCTGTTCTTCTCCTTTTGGTTGTTCTATATCTACGTAAAGAACGGTTAGGCCTGCTTCTGGGAATTTTCTTATCAAGGCAGCTTCTAGCCATTCCTTTGTTTCTAATGCGCTTGGTAAATGTACGCAACTTGCACACTTTTGTTCGGCACCATATACGGTCATTGTGATTCCGATTATCCTCACACCCTCTCCTTTGCAGATTACATAAAAAAGAGAGAACATTCAATAAAAGAATCTTCAAAGTTGGCTTGATTTCAAGGTTTTATTGCCTTACTTGAGAACATTTCTCGAAAAATCATTCAGGATGATGGATTTTTTTCGTTCAGACGATTATAATAGGGGCTAGAAAGGAGTGTTGACCCATGGAAACAAGTACTGACATGTTAGAAGAAGTACAAGAAGTATTGGAGAAGCTTCGTCCTTTTTTACTTCGTGATGGTGGAGATGTTGAGCTAGTAGGAATTGAAGATGGAATTGTTCGCGTTCGTCTTTTAGGCGCTTGCGGATCATGCCCAAGTTCAACGATCACCCTGAAAGCTGGAATCGAACGCGCGCTTCTTGAGGAAGTGCCGGGAGTAAAAGAGCTAGAGCAAGTATTTTAATAAAGATGAAACGCCTGGTCTATATAGACCAGGCGTTTTTTTTGATTACATCATAAACTGATCGTATAGTTGTTCAGCTGATTCATAGGTTGCAAAGATGGCATCGTCTTCTTCAATCGGATGGTAATAATCGTAGAGAAGCAAAGACAATACAGATGGGTCCATCGGATCTCTCGCGATTGTAGCTTCTTGAATCGTCGCTACAGTTGGTGTGTGTGGATTCCTGTAGATAATATAAACGGACTGCCCTTCGTATAAGCTATTTACATCTAACATCTCAACCACCTCCAGCCTATTTGAGTTCAGCCGTAGTATATGCAGATATTATGTAAATATTCCTAATACGTTAATCGAGTGAACGATTAGTTAATTGGACACCGTCTGGAGCAGGGCTTAGTACATCAATTTCAACTTCGCCAAATGCCAACCTCATTTTTTCGGATACTTGTTTTCCATCGCCTTGTTTCGTGATACAAAGTATGGTTGGTCCGGCTCCACTTAAGGCTGCCCCATAAATATCTTCTTCGCTTGCAGCATAGGTTAATACTTTATCCAATATAGGAATTAATTGTTTCCGATAAGGCTGATGGTACAAATCCTCGCCCATCATCTCACCTGCTAACTCCCAATTATTAGTCAAGACAGCTGCGGTCAACATGTTACCAATGCTTCCTGCCTGTACAGCCTTTGCAAAAGGAAGTTCAGCTGGTAGAACATTTCGAGCTGTTTTAGTCATCACTTCTTCTTTTGGAATGATACAGACTAAATCAAGCTTTGGAACGCCTGCAGGAATAACTCTGGTAAACGCGTCACTATGTGTACCGATGACTAAACCTCCGTACACAGAGGCTGCTACGTTATCAGGATGACCTTCCCATAAACTTGCGATACGTACTTTTTCCTCGTTTGAAACTGCTTCCGTATGAAAATAACAACCAAGCTCAATACCTGCTACGATTGCCGCCGCACTGCTCCCAAGTCCACGTGCTAATGGAATGTTACTTGTCATCTCCACTTGGCATGGGGGAATACGTATGCCGAATAATTGTCCGACATATTTAGCGACTTCACATACAAGATTGTCTTCACCTGGTGGAATACCCACCAAGTCAGCTGAATGTGAATGAAACGACCATGATTTTGCAGTGCGCACGTCTAGCTCCAGGTATCTACTAACAGCCATTCCGATTGAATCAAACCCAGGTCCCAGATTAGCGGTACTGCCTGGAACCTTGATTAAAAAGGATGATTCGCTCATTAGCCTGTCACACCTTGTTTAAGGTGAGCAAGGAAGGCTTCTTTTTCGTTTGGAAGCAGTGTTGGTTTAACCTTCACGCTCTCAATGGCTGTGGCTGGATCTTTTAATCCATTACCTGTCAGCACGCAGACAACCTTAGATCCTGGCTTGATTTCACCTGAATCAATCTGTTTCTTTAGACCTGCAAGGGATGCAGCTGAAGCCGGTTCGGCAAATACGCCTTCTTTTGTAGCTAATGTTTGATACGCTTCAATAATTTCCTCATCTGTTACAAAGTCAATCTTACCGTTCGACTCGTTTACTGCTGAAATTGCCTTATCCCAGCTAGCAGGATTTCCGATACGAATGGCTGTAGCAATGGTTTCAGGTTCTTCGATGATCTCGTCTCGAACAATAGCCGCTGCCCCTTCCGCTTCAAACCCTCTCATTTGCGGAAGTCCAGTGCCTTTTGCTTCATGATACTCTTTGAAGCCTTTCCAGTATGCCGTAATGTTTCCGGCGTTCCCTACTGGAATACATAACACATCTGGCGCTTGTCCTAGAGCATCACATACTTCGAAAGCCGCCGTTTTTTGACCTTCAATTCGGTAAGGGTTCACTGAATTTACAAGTGTAATCGGCTCAACCTCGCTGATTGCACGCACAATCTCTAGGGCGTGATCAAAGTTTCCTTTAATCTCTAGCACCTCAGCTCCATACATGACGGCCTGTGCTAACTTCCCAAGAGCGATCTTGCCTTCTGGAATTACTACGATACAACGAAGCCCTGCGCGCGCGCCGTATGCTGCAGCTGCTGCTGAGGTGTTACCTGTAGAAGCACAAATGATGGCTTTGCTGCCTTCTTCTTTGGCTTTAGCAACGGCCATGACCATGCCTCGATCTTTAAATGATCCAGTAGGATTAGCGCCCTCGTATTTGACGTGAATATCTACGCCCCATTCCTTAGAAAGCCTCTCTAACGGTACAAGTGGTGTATTCCCTTCCGATAACGATAGAGATGGTGTATCTTCTGAGACAGGCAGATATTCCTGATATTCTTTAATAAGACCCTTCCAGCTACTCATGTTAATTTCCCCCTTCAACGCAATAACTGCTTTCAACTGACTCCACGACTTCAACATTTTTTAATCGCTCAAGTAGACCTTCAAATGTTTGTTTGCTTGTTTTGTGAGTGACTACAATGATTTCTGCTAGCTCTTCTCCTTCAACAGGTAATTGCAAAAGCTTTTCAAAGCTAACATCATATTCAGCAAACAAAGAAGTAATAGCAGAGAATGTACCCGTACGATCAGGCACTTTAAGTCGGATGAAATACTGTGAGTTAATCTCCTCAGAAGACTTTAACAACTTTTCATTCATCGGAGCGAGTACACTTTTCCCATTAACTCCAAGTCTCATATTCTTCATAACAGTTACTAAATCCGAGACTACAGCTGTTGCTGTTGGAAGTGAGCCAGCACCCGGTCCATAAAACATCGTCTCTCCAACGGCCTCACCATGAATGTATACAGCATTATATTCATTATGAACCGAGGACAATGGATGTTCATTTGGCAATAACGTTGGACGCACACTGACATCAATTTTTCCTTTTGTCCGATCAGCTATTCCAATTAATTTGACCGTGTAACCGAGTCGATCTGCATACTTAAGGTCCACATCAGAAATGGTGCTAATCCCTTGAACAGAGACATCATCCAGACTAATTGGAGAAGAGAATCCAAGTGTTGCAAGGATCGCCATTTTTCGTGCTGCGTCTAATCCTTCCACATCAGCAGTTGGATCGCTCTCAGCAAATCCAAGCTCTTGCGCCTGTTTTAGTACTTCATCATAAGAGCTTCCTTTTGTACTCATCTTCGTTAATATATAGTTTGTTGTTCCATTAACAATTCCCATGATTTTTGTAATGCGGTCAGCTGATAACCCGTCTGACAAGCTACGAAGGATAGGAATTCCTCCTGCTACACTTGCCTCGTAATAAAGGTCACAGTCGTTTTCAACAGCTGCTTTGAGCAGCTCGGCACCATGAATGGCCATTAAGTCTTTGTTGGCTGTTACTACGTGTTTATGATTCAAAAGAGCACGTAAGAGCCACTCCTTTGTCTGCTCGACCCCACCTATTACTTCAACGATTACATCGATGTCTTCATCATTAATTACCTCGTATGGATCTTCAGTCAAAAGAGTATCCTCAAATGAGTTCTCTCTTAACTTCTGCTTATCACGCACAAGCACCTTTTTAATCTCCACTGGGCAGCCTACTTGATGCTGCAACTCTTTTTGGTGGCGAGTAATGATAGATGCCACCCCTGTTCCTACCGTTCCAAGCCCAAGTAGTCCTACTTTTACAGACTCTGCCACAACTCCCACTCCCATCTACTCTCTAAAAATACAGTTGTATATATATACTGGACATTATAGACCTGATTCCTGCTTAAAACAAGAACCTTCTGAAAGTTTACGCACAACCTGTCTGTATATTCAAAATAAAAAACCGTTTCTATAATAGAAGCGGTTTTTCGGCTTAAAGCCAATCAACTTTAGGGAATCCAGTTGGGGTGTTCGGAAGATGTCGTTCTTGGGCAAAACGATGGAGAAATGTCTCATTCACCTTTTCATCCTCAATTAAACGTAAAAATGACTGACCAAGCTTTTGTTGTTCAATTGGAATTTGACAGCGATAATAGTCTTCAATCAATTCAAAATAATGAACAGGATATAGTAAACGTGCATACATTAACCGCCAACTATTTGCCGAGATCGATTGATGCTGTTGGTACCCTTCAAGAAAATCATGCGCTTCCTTCCAGCTTCTATCATCTGAAAGTTGTTGCCTCCTGCCACGCATCCATTCGGCAAGATCTCTCGCTGGGTGATCAAAGACAAACGCTGTAGGTGGTTTAATCATTCCACCATAAGAAGAGAGTGAGATCCACGCCTTATCAGAGAAGCGTCTGTGACAAAGCGTACCGGCCTGGTATTCATCGCCCGCTCCATCCAAATTTGTGTCCACAACGTACTGAATGGCGTTCTCGGATAATCCCATAAAATAAGGATAGGTAGTCAGGAATGTTTCATCTACTATGGTCTGAGGACCTTGCATATATAGTTGTTCATACCAATCTTCAAGCTGTTCTAATCTAGTTGTCCAGATCCTGCCCCACTGACCAAACAGCTCCTGCTGACTAACTCTTGATTGAACCTGTCTACCAAAATGATGCCATGAAGCCAAATGTTCTCCCATTTCTCTGCCGTGTCTAGGAAGTGGTTGAAGCCTCACTTGATTAGGTGCAGGCAGTTGGCATAGATACATTTCTGTGCCTTCAATTAACCCAACATTTGCTCCATGTACTGTAGGAATTAACTCTGGAACTGTCGTATCCCCGGCACCTCGTAAAAATGAAACAAATGTCATCATGTCAGTCTCTGCTGAAGCACTCTCGTCTTTTGGAAACAAAATATAAGCCTGCCCACCTGCCTCAAAACACTCATACCCATCAAGTGTAAATCGTTTTTCACTGTACAAACGATAACTATCGTAGATGTTTCGTTCAAACATAAATACCCTCCTTCCACCCTGCTTCGTTATATGTAGTCTATGACCCATTCGCATAAAATGTGTTCAGCAATCGTAGACTAGAAAAAGTAGTTTGGGATAAAGGAGCGATTGTATGAAAAAAGACAAACCAAGTGAAGAGCTTGAGACAAAAGCAAGAGAGTGGTTGCTGGCTAGAGGGGTAACTATTGACCATATCGCTGAATTAGTTCATTTCCTTCAGGTAGCCTATCATCCCACGCTAACTCTTGATTTGTGTAAAGTGAATGTAGAGCGTGTGATATCCAAAAGAGAAGTTCAAAATGCCATCCTTACTGGTATTCAACTTGATATATTAACTGAACAAAATTTACTGGAGTCTCCACTTCAAGGAATCTTAGAGAGGGACGAAGGCTTATATGGAATTGACGAAATTATTGCCCTGTCCATTGTAAATATCTATGGTTCCATTGGGTTCACTAATTACGGCTATATCGATAAATTAAAGCCGGGCATCTTAAAAGAATTAAATAATAAAACAGATGGAGCATGTCATACATTTCTTGATGATATTGTAGGTGCCATAGCAGCGGCAGCTTCAAGCAGACTGGCCCACAGTATGGAAGCAGCAGAGATTAATCAAACAGATTCCACTCAGCCAGAGATCGATGGGTGAACGTAGGTCTTACTTTTACCGATTGTAAATCTTCTTCAGATGTTACTCCTGAATAGACAAGCAATGTATCCAACCCACCATGAATACCAGCAAGAATATCTGTTTGATAATTGTCTCCGATCATAAGCGTGTCTTCAATTGTTGTGCCTAAAACGTCTATTGCTTGTTCAATGATGATGGACTCAGGTTTGCCTGCAAAAATAGGCTGTGTTTTAGATGCTGTTGCAATCGCAGCCACAATTGATCCATTTCCCGGAATTAATCCTTCTTCACTTGGAATCGCATTGTCTCCATTTGTGGCAATAAACGTGGCCCCCTGTTGAATAAGAAGCGAAGCACGTTTGATTTTCTCATACGTAACCTCACGATCGAGTCCCACCACAACGTAGTCTACACCTTGAGAAGCTTCTACATGACCTGCCTGACTTAGCGCTGCTCGTAATCCTGTTTCACCGATGATATAGACTCGAGCGTTGGGCTTCTGTTCACTTAAGTAAGCAGCCGTTGCCATGCCTGAGGTAAAAACATGCTTTTCATCAGCTGGTACAGAAAACCCACGTAAGTGAGATGCAACCGCCTCTGGTGTTTTGGTAGAATTATTTGTGACAAAAAGATACGGTAGATTTCTTTTCTTTAGTTCATGTACAAAGGCAACGGCTTCTGGTATAGCCGTTCCGCCTCTATACATTGTTCCATCTAGGTCAATCAAATAGCCTTTGTAGCTCATACGTATGCTCCTCTCGCTCAAAACAAGCCGCCCATTATTGGACGGCTTGTTTTGGCTTATGTTGTTTGTTTCTTAATCGTATAGATACAGTGTGCGTCTCCATTTTCCGCCATACAGGTATCGCGCTCTACTTCATCCGTACCAAGCAGCTCCTTAAACAGACGTTTCTCACAGGTACATGCAATTGGATACGATTTAGCAACTTGAGCAATGGGACAGTTATATTCAATAAATTGGAAAGAACCATCTTCCTTTTCGTTCCATTCAACCATGTATCCCTGTTCATTCTGTATTGTAGCGAGTGCTTCCACGCGTTCACTCAAATCTCCTGTCACCATAGGTTTATAGGATTGGTGAAGCCTTGTATGACGTTTCTCAAACAACTGATTAATGGTTTCTGCTCCGTACATGGAGCGTAAATCCTCTAAAAAACCTAAAGACAAATGACTATAGTTTCGTGGAAAGTTTTCACTGCCCAAGTCAGTCAGATAGTATTTATGAACAGGTCGGCCCATCGTTTGACGCACGACACGAGACGTGATGAGTTGTTCTTCTTCCAACCCACGTAAGTGACGCCTAACAGCCATCTCTGTGATATTTAGTTCCGCAGCAAGCTCTGCTGTAGTCAGCTCGTGCCAACGCTTTAACAGTGTTAATACGGTTGAGCGAGTCGAAGTTGTTTGGTCTCTCATTCCGTCCACCACCTTACGTTCATTGTAAGCGATGGATGTTCTTTTTGTAAAATAACAGGACTTGATCAGTCTTTTGGAAGGAAAGCAGATACAGGTCCAAGCTCGTTTTCTATATACGTGCGGACATTCATTGGAAAATCCGTTAATGCTTGCTTTTGATGTTGAAGGATCTCATATAATTGGTCATGATCTATTTTCCCCGAAGGTTGAATGATGTCTTTTCTACACTCTAAAACCACTTTAAGTGACTCGCCATTATCATGACTGATAACTTTTTCGTCAACAAGTATATCCACAATATCAGCATAGCTGCCCGGGTCACGCATAATAAATCCATCAATAATATTATTGCCAACATCAATTATGGATTCAATCAACATATAACACACACGTTCGAGAGCCAGATCCTGTATGGCATCCTCTCTCTTTTTAAGCTTTTCCAATAACAGAAAAAGCGACTCCATATAGTTCAGGGTCGTATCAATTGTTTTTCGATCAACAAAATACATGACTTTGCCATCCTTTCATCTGTAAGCGTGCTCAATAAAACGTAATGGCTAAGGGCACCCTAGAAAGTAGGAGGTGTCGTATGGCCAAGAAACCAGATCAACCTGATTATCATGACTTCAAAAACGTTGAAGACATGCACAATTATATCATTCCAGAAGGTACACCCGAAGGTCCCTATGGTTCGCCAATTGGTAAGCATACACCCGTTGAGGGAAAAAGCACCGAGTGGGAACATGGGCAGCGAACGTACAGCGCCTTTAATTATGTAAATAAGGACCTGCATCAGCATACTCCTCGGAAGTATCCTGGCCATCATCCTCCACATGATTCCTCATCAAAATGAAGTCAGCATGAATTAGAGAGGGCTTATTTGCCCTCTTTTTGCTTATTTTTGCCCTTCTCTGTACGCTTTTTCACACGCTTCAAAACAAAATACGCACAACCAAAATTACAGTATTCATATAAATAATCAGGAAGTGTGCTTATTTTTGAATCATAGGTTGATTTTTTATGTTTATCCTCAAAAAAACCTCTAAGCCTTAACTGGTTATAACCCCAGTCGCCAACAATATAGTCGTATTTATTTAAAATATCGCTGTACCGCGATTTGAAGGCTTCTTCATCCCATCCTTGCTTAATATCCTCAACCAATTCAAATTGAAGTTCTTGAATTGTAACCATCGCGCACACCTCACGTTTCTTTTTTTCATTGTATCACAAGCATACATTGGCAGGAAATGATCTATTAAGACATAAAAACAGATAGCTAACGTGTATGACCACACGAGCTATCTGCTCATTCAACTCATCTTATTTAACAGCCGTTTCATTTTGAACTTTTTTCGCCTCTTCATTTACTTGAGCTTGGTTCACTTGCTCATCCGCATGATAGGAAGAACGGACTAATGGACCAGCTTCACAATGACTGAAACCTTTGCTCATGGCAATTTCGCGTAACTCTGCAAACTCATCCGGGTGGTAATATTTCTGTACCTTCAAATGTTTCTTTGTTGGCTGAAGATACTGACCAATCGTCATGATGTTCACATTATTTGCACGCAAGTCATCCATGGTTTCAATGATTTCTTCCTTTGTTTCGCCAAGACCAATCATTAAGCTTGATTTGGTTGGAATATCCTCATGCATTTCTTTTGCACGACGAAGAAATTCAAGCGTGCGATCATAGGTTGCACGCGCACGAACTCTTGGTGAAAGTCTGCGAACCGTTTCAATATTATGATTCATGATATTTGGTCGCGCTCCCATTAATGTACGCAAGCTCTCTTCATTACCTAACATATCTGATGGTAAGACTTCAATTGTACAAAATGGATTCTTGCGACGAATCGCTCGAACCGTCTCTGCAAATACTTCTGCTCCGCCATCCTTTAGATCATCTCTTGCAACGGCTGTAATGACCACGTGCTTCAGCCCCATATCACCCACTGAATCAGCCACGCGTTCTGGCTCTTCTAAATCAAGCTCGGTTGGAAGACCTGTTTTAACCGCACAGAAGCGACAGGCCCTTGTACAGATATCCCCAAGGATCATAAATGTAGCTGTCTTTCTTACAGCCCAGCATTCATGAATGTTTGGACATCGCGCTTCCTCACACACCGTATGTAGTTTTTTCTCACGCATCATCTTCTTTAGACCTTTATAGGAATCATTAGTATTAAGCTTGATTTTAAGCCATTCTGGCTTGCGAATATGCTCCTCTTTCTTTGACAACCTATTCACCATCCTTACTAATCACATCTATTTTTGTATCTATTCTCATTATTACTTTATCATGAACCCATTCAATAGCCAAATCACACTTTTTAAAAATTCCCAAAGTTTCTCTGCAATATTTTTTCCTTGTCCGCTCAAACTACTGACAAACCCCTATTTTTGGAAGGAGCAGTTTATTTATGCACCGCAACCGTCTTTTTTTTATCGTACTCACTATTTTACTCTGCGTTCAATGGCTGCTTCCTCAAACAGGACATGCAGCAGAACAGACAGACACAACCTATGAAGATCGATTCACCCTCTACAAAACGACAGAGACACTTACAAACGTTCCATGGTATTACCTTGCAGCTGTAGATACGTACGAACGAGGACTTAGAAAGGCTCTTCGCGACAGAGATGAGGAGCAAGGACTTATCTCCATTTTCTATTCTCCTTCTCAATGGGCAGGTCCCCTAAATCCTGACTTGGGAGATACCAATCCTTTATCGATTAGCGTGTTTGGTGGGGTTGGTATGGATGGGGATGGAGATGGGATTGCAGATCGGTTTAATGATGCTGATATTTTATATACATTCGCTCATTTTCTAGAAAAATACGGATTTAAACAAGAAGATATGCGCATTGCCCTTTGGGAGTATTATAAGCGCGAGCAATCCGTTAACATTGTGCAATCACATGCCAAGACGTATAAAACCTTTGGCCATCTTGACCTCCATAAACATAGCTTTGTAATGCCACTACACGCAAACTATAGTTATCGAAGCACATGGGGAGCTAAACGTGGCTGGGGTGGACGTCGAATACATGAAGGCACTGATTTATTCGCAGGCTACGGTGTCCCTATTCAGTCCGCTTCTTATGGAACAGTTGAGCTAATTGGCTGGAACAATTATGGCGGATGGAGAGTAGGTATCCGTGATTTGGATAACAACTACCATTATTACGCCCACCTTAGCGGCTTCGAAAAAGGCTTAAAAAAAGGGGATGTCGTTAAAGCTGGTCAAGTTGTCGGGTACTGCGGAAGCTCCGGATATGGAAAACCAGGTACACAAGGCAAATTCCCTCCGCACCTTCACTATGGAATGTATCGAGATAATGGTGTAACCGAATGGTCCTTTGATCCCTATCCTCTGCTAAAAAGCTGGGAGAGACAGGCGTATAAGGATAGGAAGAAATAACTTCCTAAAAAAGAGGAGCTATCCACATTGGGACAGCTCCTTTTGTTTATTTATTTTCAGCTTCTCTTCGTTTTGTTGCTTTCTTAGCATTCATAATACTGAAGATCAAACCGCCCCAAACAATAGAGGTACTTAGAATAAGCATGACAATTGCACTTGTACTCATTAGTCATCCTTCCCTTCTTGAATCTCTTTCACAGTTAAAGTATTTTTTCCGGTTTGCCATTTTAATGCTGTTACAACAAATCCGAAGACAACCACTAACACAGCCACACTCCAACCAAATGTGAGTAAGAATCCAGTTGATAGATCTTCATAATTACTCGTTAGATTTGTGTAAAGATTTTGTACAAACATTACTCCTAGAATAACTGGAGTTACAATCATTAAGCAGAATGTCCACCAGCTTCCGATTCTGAAGTCAGATACACGGTTCGTATGATCTTTGATTTCAGGAAGCTTACGAAGTACCCAGCCCATCGCAACTACAGATACTAAACCAGAAACAGCAACACCGAAGTTATTAATGAAATAATCAACTGCATCTAAAATATTTACTCCATTTTGTGTAGCAAAAAGTAATGAAATAAGCGCAGAAAGTCCTCCACCAAACAATACGGCTTTCGTACGGCTTACATTGAATTTATCTTGAATACCTGCCACATACGTTTCTACAATAGAAATTAATGAGGTGATTCCTGCAAGAACCAAACATCCAAAGAAAAGAACGCCGAAGAACTCATTAAATGCTGGGAATGTATTTATAATTTCCGGGAAGACCACAAAAGCAAGACCAACTCCACCTTGTGCTACTTCATCAACTCCCACGCCGCTTGATACAGCCATAAATCCTAATACAGCAAATACTCCAATCCCCGCTAGAATTTCAAAGCCAGAGTTACTGAAAGCTGTAATAAAAGCATTATTATTAATATCTGCTTTCTTAGGTAAATAACTCGCGTACGTAATCATAATGGCAAAAGCTACAGATAAACTAAAGAAAATATGGCCATAAGCAGCTACCCAAACTTTTGGATTTGCAAGACCTTCCCAATCTGGTCTGAAGAAAGCATCTAAGCCTAACCCAGCCCCTTCAAGAGTTAATGCACGAATAACTATACATAAGAACATGAGAATTAAGGTTGGAATCAGAACGCGGTTCGCAAGCTCAATTCCTTTTTTTACTCCTTTAAATAAAACCCCTAATGTTACAGCCCATACGATTAATAAAGGAATTAACACGCCCGGAACTAAAGAACCTAGATAACCCGTTGTATCGGTCTCCTGCAAAAAGTCCGTCATTAAAAATGTTCCTGGATCATTTCCCCAACTTAAATTAAACGAAAAATAAGTATATGAGATCGCCCATGCAATGATAACAGAATAATAAGTCGAGATGACAAATGCTATCCCAACCTGCCACCATCCTAACCATTCTGCTTTTTTATTAATTCGGGCATATGTTAATGGAGATGATCCACGGAATCGCTGCCCCATCGTAAATTCCATAATTAAAATCGGAATCCCCGCTGTTAATAATGCAAAGAGATAAGGAATTAAAAAAGCTCCTCCTCCATTCTCATATGCTACATAAGGGAACCTCCAGATATTCCCTAGACCTACTGCTGAACCAATTGCTGCTAATATAAAGCCTGCTCTTGACCCCCATTGTTCTCTTTCTGCCATACTCTTCCAATCTCCCTTCGTCTCGTTCAACAACATCCGTCTACTTTAGTCAAAATGATCTGATAATTCAATGTAGACACCAAATATGAACATTCAACGTGTTTCGATCTTTTTTATTGTCAGTTATACATTATAGACATGCCTTTAAGCAGTTGTCAAAGTTAGTTCTAGCCAATTCCTTTATACCAAAAAGGGTGCCCCTAAGGACACCCTCCCATCCATATCTAAGACTGCTGCGTTCGTTTAATGACCCATGCTAGGATAAACAGTACCACAATCGAGATAAAGAAAGCAGCAATGGTTCCTAATAAAGGAAGAAGGACAAAGCCAATAGCCGCTGCTATGGCAGCTAGTATTGCATATGGAAGCTGTGTTAGTACATGATCAATGTGATGGCTTCCTGATCCAGCTGCTGAAAGGATCGTCGTATCAGAGATAGGCGACACATGGTCTCCGAAAATTGAACCAGCCAAAACAGCTGCAAGCATTGGCAGTAATAACGAGCTGTCTACATTGGCACCCATATCCCCTGCGATCGGCAAAAGAATAGCAAACGTGCCCCATGAAGTCCCAGTGGAGACAGCTGAGATACCTGCGATAATAAAGAGCATAACCGGAAGTAAAAATGGCGGAATCCCATCTTCTACTAACGATGCTAAATACGCACCCGTTCCAAGACTGTCAATAATAGAGCTAATTGTCCATGCTAGGAGTAAAATAAGCACGGCTGGCAACATGGACTTAGCCCCAGCTTTAGCAACAGTCCAAACATCCTTTGCAGTTGGTTTGGTCAGAAGTGTACATATTAAAGCCGATAATAAGCCAATGATCGCTCCATATAAGAGAGAACGAGAAATATCA
The DNA here is from genome assembly GCF_030813245.1 of Alkalicoccobacillus murimartini. Taxonomy (GTDB): domain Bacteria; phylum Bacillota; class Bacilli; order Bacillales; family Bacillaceae_D; genus Alkalicoccobacillus; species Alkalicoccobacillus murimartini. Next base: position 72,802 of record NZ_JAUSUA010000002.1, read on the forward strand.
GCAAACTCTAGAATCGACAACGCCGTTACTGCTTCTCCCTCATCTTGTGCTCCAGCCATACCTGTTAGGACTAGAGAGCCGACTGTTACTACTACAAGTGTCAAAATCGGCAAAATCAGATTAATAATTTTACCTTGTTGCTCACCTGCTCCTGTTTCAGCAGAACCTTCAGGCTCTCCCTTCGCAAGGTCGTAAAGAACACCTTCTCTTATAGCTAAATCCTCATGCTTCTTCATTAATCCAAAGTCAAACTTATACAATGCCACAATAAACACCATCGCTAAAGCGGTCATGGCATAAAGGTTCATTGGAATCATCATCAAAAACGCTTGGAAAGCTCCATACTCTGTGACGCTGTTTTTATCTAAGATTCCAGCAATAATAGTGATAATATAGGCTCCCCAACTAGACAGAGGAACAATCACACATATTGGAGCAGCTGTAGAATCAACATAGTAGGCAAGCTTGGCTCTTGATATTCGATGTCGATCCGTTACCGGGCGGCTCACATTTCCTACAGTTAAGCTGTTAAAATAATCATCAATAAAAATAATAAAACCTAAAAAAATTGGTAAAAGCTGTGCACCCGTTCGAGTTTTGATTCGTTTTACAGCCCATTCTCCAAAAGCAGTACCTCCTCCCGAGAACGAGATAAAGGAAGCGACCATGCCTAGAAAAATAAGAAAGAGAAGAATAAAGAACTCCCAATCATTTATCGCAAATCCACTGTCAACGATACCTGCCCAAATTCCGCTCACTGTGACAGGCTCAGCCACCTCATAACTTAAAAATAGGGAACTAAAAACATGAAGTAGCTCTACTGCTGCTTTTGTGACCGAAAAGTCATACAGCATTAATGCCCCAAGTAAAATACTGACCCCTAATGACAGTAAAACCCTACGCGTAAGAATAACTAAGATAAGAGCAAGAAGAGGAGGAATAATAGAATAAATCGATTCAACCATGTATACCTATTCCTTTCTATTTCAATTTACAAAAATAAGGGCCATCATGGATATCCCATGATGGCCCTCTACAAGCAAAAGCACCCAAACATTGATGATAGTCCTCCACAGCCGTAAAGCTGTGACAGTCCAGTATTTCTTAAACACTGACCCAATAGAATCCATCTGCAAATCGATCCTATTTCGGCGAACCTTCCTTTTTGTTACTCTCATCGCTACCGCTCAACTAACATACTGATAAGATTCGCGCCTCTACCCCATATGATATGAGGTTTTTGCTATTTAATTAAAATCAACTTGTTTACCTTATCATAAAGCATATAGGAAGATCAATAGCTATCAGGCAATCTAATCCACTGATTCTTCCACTGATTCAGGTGGTACAACTGGTGCCGGCATGATCGCTCCACCACCACCCTGCATATAGTAATTAGGAACGGGTCCATTAATCACCGAAAACCCTGCAGGTAAGGTTACACTAATGGTATCTGTTGTAATCGCAAACGGGATAATGACTTCTACATCAATATCAATTTCAATATTTAATGATACCCGTGTACTATTGATGTTCACCGGTTCTACTTTATCACTCATATTCACTTTTACATGACTGATCGTTTGAAAGCGAACAGGAATGGTAGGTCCCAAATCAGCTAGTAATGAGTTATTTAAGGCGCGTCCAAGTGGGATCTCATAGAGAATGGCACTATCACCTTCTACGACTTTTTCCCCTTCACGATTTAGATGTCCAGCCTTTAACAATTCAAGCTGATCATGCACTTCCGTTAAGGTCTCACCCAGGATTCGATTATATTCTCCCGCATCAAAACTGAGCATTGATACATACCCTGTCTCTTCTTTTTCAATGACTAACAACTGGTCCATATCAATAATTTGTCCAAGCTTATTATTTAATGCGCCTTCAAGCGAATGAGTCGCAATGTTCTTTAGCTCCACCTTAGCAATTTGTGTTAGGACCGGACGGATCTTTTGGTCTATCAGCCAAATCCCCTGGTACGTCATAACAATAAAGATGAATGTTGATAGCAAGAGAACATACCGAAACGGCAATGGACCCTTTTGCTTTGTGCGTCGAATGGGACGTCTTTTGATCATACCAAATTCCCCCTCCTGTATTATCTCTATGCAGAGAGGAGGGGGTTTTGACCTGTTATCTTTGAACAACCTTAGACTCGGTCATAAACCTCGTACTGATGTTTATGGATGTTCTTTTCATCCACCACACCTTCACGACTTGATACTAACTTCCAATCTTCCTCTGGCACTTCAGGGAAGAAGGTATCCCCATTAAAGACTCCTTCAATACGAGTTACATACATCCGGTCTGCCTTATCCATAAATAGTTTAAATAGCTCTGTGCCACCAATGACAAAGATCTCTTCATTATGGTCAAATAACGTTTCTGCTTCTTCGACTGTATGTACGACTTCACACCCCTCGGCTTCATAGGCCGTGTTACGTGTCACAACGATATTACGGCGATGTGGTAGAGGTTTCTTACCTAGTGAATCAAAGGTTTTTCGCCCCATCACAATCGTGTGATGTTTTGTCGTGTCTTTAAAAAATTGAAAATCTGCTGGCAAATGCCAAGGAAGGTCATTGTTCTTCCCTATTGCTCGTTCTTCATCCATTGCAAATATAAAGGAAATCATTTGTCTTACTCCTCCGTCTCTCATTTAGCTTGTCTATTTTGTCGCCAAGCAAGGAAAAATCCTCACTCGGCACTTGGTGAAATCCCATGTAAAAGCAGCATGGCATCTCTGCCTATGGTTCCTTTTTTGACACCCTTTTCTTCGGCTGCCAAGGTCACTGATTCAAGAGGTGCATCTAACAGCTGATCGATAGTTCGTACTCCAACGGCTCGACCTGCCAAAATGCCTCTTTCTTTCAGCTTTTCATTTAACAAGCCAACATCCAGTGCTCCACACATAATATACCCATCATCACCTGTCACAGCCATAAAATTCGTTTTCGGAAGTTTCACTGTGATAGCTATAAATCCAATGCCCTCTATCGTAATCGGTTGAACCTCAATCATGGTGAACACCCCTTTCTCCCTATCCTATGGATGTTAGGAGTGGGGTGTTCCTTCATTTTATAACTGATTAAGCTTCCAAGCGAGAATATCCCTTAAAAATTCAGGCATCAGATATGCTTTGTTTTCTGAATCGGTTAATTCAGGATATAAGAATCCAAATGTATACATATCCAAGGTCGCGAGTTCATACTCTGCATCAAGCTGGAGCGGTTTACCTAGGACTTGAATGGATGTGACCTTTTCTTCATTCTTTGGGTCATATTCAACGGATATCCCAGTATAGATCATTTTGCCAAGCACCTGGCCACGGAATCCAAAGCCTTTTAGTTCTAAGTTTATTAATTCAAAGCTTGATGCTCTCTCAATCGTTGTCTTTAGCTCTTTGCCTGTTAATCGAATCACGCATGGATTAATAGGATGTGGACAAATCTGGTGAATAGCCCCTCTTGATAACATCCCTTTTGGTAAGTCACTAAGTAACACTCCTGCGTTTAACATCCCAATAGATGTTCCGCACCATTCTGTTAAGCCATCACAGATCAATCGACTGGCCTTTGTTTCCTTAAACCAATCAACGGGCAACTCTTCAGGAAGTGTCGCCAGTGGTTGCTCAAGAATTTGATCCGCACGTTGTTTGGCCTGATCAAGGTATACCATCGTCTCATCGTCAGCCGCCATATCTTTCGCTTCATGTAACAGTGCATCCGCAGAACATACGGTATGTGCTTCATCAAACTCTAACGTAATTTCACCGAGATAATGACCATGTTTCCCAGCCTGAACAATAAGTGTGTCCTTAATTTTCTCTCCATGCTCCAACACATGATGAGTGTGTGCACCAACAATCACATCAATACCATCAATGGTCTCAGCAATTTTCTCATCCTTAAATAATCCAAGATGAGATAATAGAATGACGACATCTACCTGAGGTTTTAATTGCTTCACTTGTTCTTCAATACATGCGTTCAGATCAAGCACGTTCCAACCTAGCTTCTCATAAAAATGAGAGAGTGGGGCTGTGACTCCAAATAGTCCAACCTTAATCCCATTAGCCATTGTTGTAATAACAGAAGGGGCTGACCAGCTTGGTTGCTGACCCGTTACTTCTGTTAAATTCGCAAGTAAGATAGGGAATTCTGCTTTCTCATACAACTTGTCTAGCTGTTCCTTTGAAAAGGTCACGCCTTCGTTATTACCAATCGTTGCATAATCAACACCGGCAATATTTAATAACTCAATATTAGCCTGACCATCTGTTGCTTCTGTAATAGGATGACTTCTATCCGCGTGGTCACCCAGGTCCAAAAAAAGTGTGTCCTGTGTACGATGTTCCTTTACATAACGAACAATGCCTGGCCAATGATGAAAATCACTATGAATATCATTCGTATGAAAAAGAGTGAGATGCTTCTGTCCCATAACTGATCCCCCTCTCTAGCTTAGTTTTTCTCTTTACCCATTTATCCCTTGAAATATTAAACGGATGGCGATAATCACCATAAAAATACGCAAAATATAAATTAATCGATCACTTGAAATCCGGCGATTAATGGCTGCTCCAAGCTGCCCACCAAACCACGCACCTGGAACTAGTGCTAAAGCATAAAGCCAGTTAACATGACCTGCAGCCATATGAGAAATCGAACCAATAAATGCCGAGACCAATATGACAAACATTGACGTAGCTACTGCCAGGTGAGCCGGAAATCCAAATAAAATGATCATAATTGGCACCATTAACGCTCCTCCACCTACCCCAAAAAGGCTGGAGATAATACCAACAAAAAAACTAAGTACGATTGCAAATACCGGCTGATAGCCATATGTAAATTCCTTACCATCACGATCAAGAACAGTACGTTTATATCCTTTTGGACGAATCGGCATCGGCTTCAAATATTTTCTGATAAAAAAAGTGAACGCAACAACTAGCATAAATATACCAAAATACATTAAAAAGTCATCTGTGTTTACAGCTCGGTTAATAATAACTCCACAAATGGCCCCTGGTACAATACCGATTGAAAAGATTGCACCACTTTTAAAATCAATCGTTTTCTGCTTGGCATAAGCCAGTGTAGACGAAATCCCTGTAAAAATCATAATTAATAATGATGTGCCCGCAGCAACCTGTGGTGTCACATCACGCAGAATTGGCAAAATCCCATCTAACGTTAATAGGGCCGGTACAACAATAATGCCTCCACCAAGACCCATTAAACTACCTACCGTACCTGCTGCCAAGCCTACAACTACTAATAACAACCAACCCATTGTGACAACCCTTCTTACTCAAGTATGTTATTTTTCTTCTGCGTCAATCAAACAAGTCAAGCTGACGGGGTGCCAAACCTTCATACGTAATCCCAAGAGATTGAATGAGCTGTTTCGCATTATCAGCCGCATCTCCGCCAGAATTATTATTAAAGATGACATAGATGTCCTTACATTGCTTACTTAATTCTAATACATGTTGACGCCATTCATCCAGTTCAGCTTCATTATAACGATAAAGATACCGAACTTCCCGCCATTTTCCGTCCTTTGTATCATTCCATCCATAGACATTTCGTCCATGCAGTCGGACTAATGTTTTCTCTGAATGTGTGGGATGAAGGACCGTCGGAATCGAACCATTACCCGCCTGAGGTTCATCACAAATGGAATGAATCCAGCCCTCCTGTTCCATAAAAGAAAGAGTACGCTCCTTCATCGACTTACTAAACCAGCTTTGGTTGCGGAACTCTAATGCAACGGGATATCCATGTAACTTCTCCTTCACATAGCGTACCCATTGAACATTCTCTTTACGACAATCAAACCATGGTGGAAACTGACAAAGCACCATGGAGAGCTTTGGACCTAATGGCTGTAAGGAATCAATAAAAGCCTCAAACATAGCTTCTTTATCTTCAAACGGACCAAACCCTGATTGATGGCCTGTCATGCACTGATAGGCTTTCACAATAAACGAAAAAGACTCCGGTGTCTCACTCGCCCACTTCGCCATCGTGCGCTCCGGTTGCACTGCATAAAAGGAAGAATCCAGCTCCACAATCGGAAAATGGCCCGCATAGGTTCCCAGCTTCTCCGAGCTCGGTGTTCCTTCATATAATGAATCATGATCCCCCCAGCCAGTTAATCCGATGTAGATCATACTCGTAGCCCCTTTGTCTTGAATGTATGTATAGATAGAAGAAAAGCGAATCCGCAGGGACTCGCTTTAGACTCTCAAATTCATCCATCGTATGTAAGTGACTTAATCATAATACTCTTTTTTCTTTGGAGCAAGCATTGTTGATCATATTTTGTTACCCCATCATCTGTATGACAATAATCGTTTGATTGCTTTAATTTGACCACAATGGTTCATCTCGTCTTCCATTACATGAAACCATAGATAGTAATAATTAATTGGAACCCCATTTGGCCAAGTATCTTCTATATAAAGCCAGTCTTCCTTAATGGTGCTAAACAAGTCCAACGTATCATTTCTTACCGCCATCAATTGGTTCATGTAATAATCTAATGGTTGATTTTTAATGATATTCCGTCCACTTTCACCAAGTTCGAGAGGAACCTGCCATTTCAAGTTTTCACTTTCCGATAAATCTCTGTCTTTAAAAGTTATGATTTGGTGAGCATATTCAATTGATGCGATATGTATCAATAAAGCACCAATTGTATTTCCATGAGAATGCGATAGATAATCCAAATCATCTTGAGTAAGAGTAGCTACTTCTTTTAAGGTTGCAGCTCTTGCAAAATCAAGCATAGACAGTAGGTCACCAATCTTCCCATCATAGCTTTCTTTAGAGATTAATCGATATTCCTTGATCCTAATCGCCTCCTTAGTATATACATCTAAGTCTAGCAATCATCAAGAAAAATCACAGTCTTATTTTGCTCTATAAAGAGTGGTATAATTAAGATGAACATAGAGGATTTTCCTTACGCTAATATATAAGTGTTTCAATTAATATAAAACCCTAACCATTATGCTGTTTAACGAGCATAATGATTAGGGTTTTTGTTCATTCATAGTTAGGGAGTAGCTACCGCTCCGGACATACACTCCGCTAGTTTAAGCTGGTTTGAATAACTGTTGAGTTTATTCAGATTTGTCGCAACTAAACCTTAATGTGCAATCATTTCGTGAGCGATTTCATCTGCATCTAAATCAGATGGATAATAGGTAGGCCAATTTGTGACTTCATCTAATAATGCTTCACGATCGTCTCCCCAATACAAGTGATAATGGTGTGAATCTGTTGGGAAGATACTATGATCACTAAACTGGATGTAGCCAGGCATGCCTTCTGCTTCTCCCTCTAATTTGAATATAAACCTAACTCCTCTGTTTCCTTTTTCATAAGTTAATATCTCATACCCATCATACGTATAGTCTCCTGAAGATTCTTGGCCTTCTTCAAAGAAGGTAAATGTATTGTTTTCAATCACAATACGATCAACATCCGTTTCATATCCTATTTCATAATACTCTTTGTATTCCTCAGCTGTCATATCTCCTTCTTCAGCTTTGTGTGTGAAGACTTCATCCAAGTCACCACTCTGCAAGTAAGGATACACTGATTGCCAATCTCCCTGCCAATCAGAGAGCGTACGATCCTCTATTTGGTCGTCTTCAAAATAACCCTCATAGATCTTTTGAGATTCTTCATCATGCGCATGACTATGATCATGTCCATGATCGTCAATGACAACTTCTATCGGTTCTGATTGAACATAGGCTTCGTGATCATTATCAAAAAGAACAGCTTTGATTTCTTGACCGTCGACCGTAGCCTCACCTTGATAGTCTGTTCCACCTAGATCCGGAACGGCTTCCCATTCGTCGTCATGATCCTCTCTTATGTACCAATGCCAGTGATCATATTCAGTATCTTCCTCAAGTTCTGCTGTAAGTTCAATCGTATCCCCTGTGTGGTAATGATCTGCTAACCCTGTAATGATCACATCTTCAGGAGCATTATCATCGTTACCATGCTCATGTTCACTTTCTTCTACTTCCTCCGTTGCCTGTGGTTCTGCATTGGCCGACTCTCCACCATCTGATCCAGAAGTCTGACACCCTACAAGTAAAAATATAATAGCTGTTAAACTGGACCATTCCATCATTACCTTTTTCATCTGTACACTCCTCTATTAAATCGTAATCTTTACGATTTAATAGTATAGGTAATTATAGATATCGTCAAGTTAAAGTTAGTCACTTCTTAAACTCAGTTTCAGATACGAAAAAAAGAACCGTAATTTTTCATTACGGTTCACGTTGTGTCATCAAGTATTACTTAGTCAAAAACGGATAATCTGTATATCCCTTTTCTCCACCCACATATAATGTCGTTGGATCTGGATCATTAAGTGGTTCGTCTTTAGTCAATCTATCAACAAAGTCAGGGTTTGCCAGTGCCCAAATCCCTACTGATGCAACGTCTGCTAGATTATTATCTATATCCACAGATAGTTGATCTAGTGGACGCCCCATTCTATTAACGATGAGTGGTTGTGTCCAAAGCTGACGGACTTCTTTAAGTAATGGTTCATTTCCAAAATGCATGATGTGAAGATAAGCCATACCTAGTCCGCTTAATTCTTTCACTAAATAGCGATAAAGATCATTACCTGTTTCACCTTCTAAGATCCCGTTTAGTGTACCTTCTGGTGAGAACCTGATGCCGGTTTTCTCAGCTCCTATTTCTTCAATAACAGCCTTTGTGACTTCAATCGCAAATCTTGCGCGATTTTCAATCGTTCCACCATACTCATCCGTTCGTTGGTTGGAGTTTTCACTCATAAACTGCTGAAGTAAATATCCATTTGCTCCATGGATCTCTACACCATCTGCGCCAGCTTGAATGGCTGCAGCGGCAGCTAAACGAAATTCATTCACAACTTCTTTGATTTCTTTTTTGCTTAACTCTCTAGGTGTTGGTATATCCTTCATACCCTCAGCTGTAAACATTTCTGCTCCAGGTGCAATAGCTGAAGGGACAACAGGTTGTCGGTGATGTGGTGTATTATCAGGATGGGAAACTCGTCCAGCATGCATCAGTTGAATGAAAATACGTCCACCTTCTTGATGAACTCGGCTCGTTACCTGTTTCCACCCATCAATATGAGCTTGTGTATAGATTCCTGGTGTATTTAAGTATCCTTGACCATCATCTGAAGGTTGAGTTCCTTCTGTTATGATTAAACCAAATGAAGCACGTTGTCCATAATACTCTGCGGCTAACTCTCCTGGCGTACCATCAACCTGTGCTCTGCTTCTAGTCATCGGCGCCATCGCCAGTCTATTTTTCAACGAAACATTTCCTATTTTTGTTTCTTCCACAATCTTCTTCATCGTTATTCCCCTTTGTTGTTTTATAGTTATCCTCTTCTTTTTAAGAAGACACCTCGACCATTTGCTATTGCATTTTGCATGAGAGACACCCAAACGTTGTGGTTCGGATTGGGAGATTTCAACTTACCCATTCTCGCCAGCTGCTGTTCATACCAGCCAAGTTCAAGCATAGAAGCGGCCTTATCTACCATGTTAATTCCTGTTTTTATTGGTTTCGTATGAACGGTTTCGTACGTACCTTGAAAGATCCTGTTTGGTAAGTCGGGAACAAGTGCAAGTGGTTTTGCAATTCCAATCATATCGACAGCTCCACTTTCAATCGCTTCTGTCATACCAACCTCTGTCCGAAATCCACCTGTCACAACAAGTGGAGTAGGGATTAATTCTTTAGCTTTACTTGCATAGTCAATGAAATACGCCTCACGTTTTTTAGTCGATTCTTTTGCATCCCCCACTATCATTTTGGGATTCTCATAATTCCCTCCCGAAATCTCAATAAGATCGATACCAATTTCGGACATTTTCGTAAGAACCTCCATCGATTCCTCTTCTGTGAACCCACCACGTTGAAAATCAGCTGAATTCAATTTAATGCCAATCGGATAGTGATCTCCGACTTGACCCCGTATTTCTTTATACGTTTCAAGTAGAAACCTCATACGGTTCTCTAAACTTCCACCCCATTCATCCGTGCGCTGGTTGTAGTGGGGCGATAAGAACTGACTAATAAGATAGCCGTGAGCTGCATGGATTTGCACTCCAGTAAAACCAGCTTTCTTAGCCACTCGTGCAGCCTCTCCAAAACGAGTAATTAAGTCTTCAATTTCACTACCAAGAAGTGGACGCGGTTGATTAAAAAACGTCTTAAGACTACCTGAAAGTGAAACAGCACTTGGAGCTACAGGTTCCTTTGATAAGGTTTTAGGTGACTGCCCACCTGGGTGATTTAGCTGCATCCAAAGGTGCGTTCCATCTTTGGTTCCAGCTTCCGCCCACTTTTTAAGCATCTCTAAATCCCGTTCATCCTCCACAACTACGTTTCCGGGTTCTCCTAATGCATTTCGATCAATCATGACATTGCCTGTCATAACCAGACCGCTCCCACCCTTAGCCCACGTCTCATATAAATGAATTAAGGACTTTGAGGTGTTATGATTTTTCGAAGCCAATGCTTCACTCATTGCTGACTTAAAAAAACGATTCTTAATGGTAGTCCCATTTGAAAGCTTTAATTCATTAGCTAAAATAGATTGAGTCTGTTTCATTACACTTCTCCTTTTAGAACATTCATTCTAAAATGACCAAAAATTAAAATCCAAATGAAGGATAGATTTGTTTTCTTAATTGAAATTCATAATTCTCGTCTACAATTCCCACTACTTCATTGCTATCATAAAGATTGATCATAAAACCAGCCATTTGTTTTGCTGTATGGAATTTAGGTGTGATCGAACTATAATCTACTTTTCCGGTAATACCTGGGCTCATAAACTCCGTCTCTGTTATCGCCGGTGCTAAAATTTTCGCCTTTAATGTTGCACCAGATTTTTCAAGTTCCGTTGCAAGGCCTTCTGTAAATGCACTGACATAATACTTTGATGCTGAATAGGCAACACTTCCTAGAGCAATAACGTAGCCTAGTGCTGAAGATACATTTATTAACTGAGTACCTTCAACATTGGCATAATCTCGTGCATACAATGTTGAAAGAATCGTTAACGATTGAATATTCACTTGCAGCATGGTATCTACGTTATCTAGATCTTGAGTTAAAACAGAAGAGGAAGATTCTCCAAGACCAGCATTGTTAATCCACGTCTCTATTTTATATTCTTTCAATTGATGATATAGCGTATACGCCTGTTCACTCTGTGATAAATCGGCCGTTTGAATCACTACATCTAATTCTGGATTGATTGTTTGAATCGTAGCTTTAAGTTCTTCTAATTTATTTTCTCTTCTAGCAACAATGATTAGATTTTTTCCTTTTGCTGCAAATGCCAATGCTGACTCGTACCCTATCCCTGAGCTTGCTCCTGTAATAACTGTATAATTCATATAACTTTCTCCTCGTTTAATCTAATGTAGACAGCGTTACATCTACAATCGATTTCATTTTTTTTTGATCTTCTGTAGTCTTTGCTATCACTCTTAATCCTACAAGTGAGTTATGAATAAAATGTGCGTATCCTTTAGCATCAATCGTTGTAGAGATTTCTCCAGTTTCTTGACCATGTCGAATCAAGTCATAAAAAAGAGTTTCTGTCTTATCAAACATTTCCGTAACCTTTTTAGATACGTCTGAATCGAGTAATGATAACTCTACAGCTGCATTCACCGTCAAACACCCTCTAGGATTCTGATCATCTGGATAGATAATCACGTCAAAAACATCCCTTATCGCTTGCTTGACCTTTATTTTTGATTCTACTTTTTTCTGTATCCTTTTAGTTATTGTTTCCTCATAGTGCATTAATGCTTTTATAAATAGAGCGCGTTTATCACCAAATGTGTCATAAATACTTCTTCGGTGGATGCCCATATGATCTACTAAATCCTGCAACGATGTTTTTTCATATCCTTGTTTCCAGAATACTTCCATCGCTTTACTCAATACTTCTTGTTCATCGAACTCTTTATTTCTTGCCATAATAGCCTCCTTTACTCAACGAAGGAATCAATAACTCCCTCCTAACCTTTTTAGAATGATCGTTCTTAAATACACTATACCAATAATAGAACGATCAGTAAAGAATTTTGTTTCAACATTTCATTTAACAACTAATTCCAATTATGATATATTTACGATATAGAATACATTTCGTTAGGGAGGATCTATGAGTCCAAAGGAAGAACAAAGAAAAGATGAACAACCCCAGTCCGAGTGGCCGCTTTTGATTGTTGAGATCATTCTCTTTATTCCTCGTCAAATTGTTTGGGTATGTAAGTGGCTCATTAACCTACTAAATTAATATCAAGGAGGTCACCCGTGAATGCCTATTGTAAAAGTGCACTGAACCAAATTAAAATAGCCTTACAAAAAACGGCTGTAATCATGGACCATCTATCAGAAGATGACCTATCAAAAAGACCCACCCCTACTAAACATTCAATTGGCGAATTGCTCGAACACATCGCCTTGATTTGTAAAGCTGATCTCCTTATTGCATCAGAAGCCACACAAGCTGAGATGGAAGAGTTTTATTCTTTTCACTCACTTACCCACCTACCCGAACTAAAAAAAGCCATGCTTGATAATTTCCGCACTCTTGAGGAAGTCTACTTATCCTATTCTGAAGAAGATTTATCACAAGAGTTAACTTCTTTTTGGGGTGTCACCTATACAAGATATGAATGGCTCTTGGAGATTTTAGCTCATGTATATCACCATAGAGGCCAATTACACGCCATCCTGGTTCATTATTATCAAAAAGATGTAGATATTATGCTGTTTGAATAATGTAGTGGTTGTTTTAAAGCCACAAAACTAGTACGATTAGCCGTACATCAAACATTTTACAGAGCTATCAACATTCTGTTATTTATATAACTAGAAATGATCGATACAGAGATAGAATGATCACTAATGTTGTAAGGAAGTGGCTTTATGAAAGACTACGCTTTAATGATACTCGGTACATTTTTCTTCTCGCTCTCCATCTCCATTTTTGCTATGCCAAACTCTCTTGCTGAAGGTGGCGTTGCAGGGCTTGCCCTTTTGCTTTACTTTGGCCTTGATTGGTCTCCAGCGCTTGTAACCCTAATTGCTAATGGAATTATTCTACTCATTGGATATCGTTATCTTCCCAAATCAATGATCGTCAAATCAATTATTACGGTCCCACTGTTTTCATTTTTCCTATTTATTCTACAAGACATCGCAAATCCAATTGACGACGCACTTCTTGCTGCTTTATATGCCGGAGTGTTCACTGGCATCGGATTTGGATTTATCTTCCGCTCAGGCAGCACGATGAGTGGGACCTCTACCATTGCAAAAATGTTAAATTATAAGTTCGGCTGGGACCTGACCGGTACAAACTTCATATTAGATACACTCGTTGTTCTAGCAGGGATCTTTGTCATTGGCCCACTGTTAACGATGTATACGGTTGTAGCGCTTTTTATCGGAAAACGTGTCACAGATTATGTATTAGAAGGCTTCGAATCCAAGAAAATCGTTCACATCTTCTCAAATCAACATGAATCCATTGCACGCTCGGTTCAAAAGAACTTAGGTGCACATGCGACCATTTTGCAAGGGAAGAATTATGATGTAAATGAAGAAGAGAACCTAGTCTATGTCGTCGTCAAAAAACAACAGCTATTCTTCCTCAAAAAATTAATACGTGAAATCGACATCGACGCCTTTACCGTGGTCCACACCGTAAAAGACGTAAGTGGTGGATCATTTAACAAAGCTCACTACCCAACACAAGTAACATTTAGCAGTGAAAAAGAAGAGAAGAAGTTTTACAAAGAACAGGCTGAGGAATGAGTATGATACAAAAAGGAGGACACATGAAAGCTATTATGTGTCCTCCTTTTTCTCTTATGTTAGAACTTTGAGGCATTGAATAAGTCAAATTGAAAGAGGAAACCTCCGGAAACTCAGTCGACCGTCGCCTTTGTGAATGTTATAATGAAAGCGATATCTTTAAAAGGATCAGGAGGTTATCTAGTGAGCTCAATTCTTAAAGAACTCGAATCACAAATCAATCACCATCAAACTAATGTAAACGGTACATCATTACATTATGTTACAGGAGGATTAGAAAATGGTCCTGTTTGCGTCTTGCTTCATGGGTTCCCACAGAATTGGTTGACTTGGCGTTATGTCATTCCAAAGCTTCTTACCACCCATAAAGTTATTGCCATTGATTTAAAAGGATATGGAGAATCTGATAAGCCTAGTGATATGGAAAGCTATGATACTAGTATTGTAGCGAGTGAAATATTCGAACTCTTACAGCACTTAAAAATCAAACAAGCACTAATTGTTGGACATGATCGTGGGGCTAGGATAGCAAGAAGGCTAGCTTCAGACTCTCCTGATGTGGTAGCAGGGCTTATTTTTATTGACGTTTTACCAACAGAGTACGTTTATGGAGAATTATCAGCAGCTGATGCAGCGACAAAATACTGGCATTGGACATTTCAAGTGGTTAACGGACTTCCTGAAGAACTAATTAAAGGAAAAGAGGATATCTATTTAAAATTTTTATTAAGTAGAGGCGATGGTTTATTTGAATTATTACAAAGCGATGGATCATGGGAAGCATACTTAAAATCATGGATGCAACCCGGTGCCGTTTTAGGTGCTCTTAATGATTACAGAGCAACGTATCATATTGATCTGCCACGTTATGAAATTGAAGCCACTTCTAAAAGGATGCTTGATAAAAAGACACTGATTCTATGGGGAGAACAAGGAAACTTACACAGCTTGCCTGTTTTAGATGTGTGGAAGCGCTCAATTACAAACATTACTGGTCATCAGATATCTGGTTGTGGCCATTATATTCCCGAAGAGAAACCGGATGAAGTTGCAAATCATATTATAAAATTTTCAAAATCAATTGAGTGGTCAGGATAAGCCTTTTCAGCCATCTCCCTCTCTTTCCAATCGACTCCATAGAAAAAGCGAATCCATAAGGACTCGCTTTTATTTCTATAGTTACCCGATTGAACCTTCCATTTCGAACTTGATTAATTAGGGATTTCAGAGTGTATCATTACTATCTGGAATCCTTATTCTTTAATATTTTTTAAAATACACCCTTCAAAACATATCAGGTCATGTCAAACTTGATCGGCACAAAATCGGCACGTTTTTATTTAAGATGAGGTTACACTTATATAGTAGAAGAAAGTAGGTTATTTTAGGACCCCCCCCCCACTAGTCCCTCAAATTTGTGTATAGGTGAAAATGACTCTTTCTATTTGTAATTGATGTTTTAATGAAGAATTTTTACACCTAATTTATTTATATTAATTGTACTTTGGAAAGAGCTAGGTAAGTTTTAAACCATGAAATAACGAATAATATTTAACGATTCAGTTCAATTATTCGTTATTCCATTAAACTTTGTTTTTATCCAATCTTAAACTGCACAATCAAAAAAAGACTTCGGTGTTCTTAAGCAAACAAATCAAAGTAAATTCCTTTTTTCTAAAAGCTTGTTCGCCACATATTTATAAACATCGTCTATCTTTTTTTCACTGTTTGAACATTCATTGTATTTAGGAGGTAAAGTCAATTGATTTAATGATTTATCTTTCAATATCTCATTAACTGATTTTAGTACCCATTCATTAATTCGTATTGGTTCAATTGTTAGAGTAACATGAATACTTAATTCCTCTGAAGCAAAAGCATTATGTGGTACTCCATAAGGCAAATATAAAAAATTATTTTTTGACAGAGTTCCATCAAATGTTTTTAATCCTAATTGATTTGGGTCTACTTCTTGACCTTTTCTAAAGTTACTAGGTATTTCATATACATTCCATTTCTTCTCTCCAGAACATTGAATCACAATTTGTTCTGTACTATCAATATGTGGCACAAACCCTGTTGCATATGGTGGAGATACCACCGCAAATGAAGATACTCTGGTTCCTAATTCTTTAGTTAGCTCTTTGCAGAGCTTTGTTAAAGGTGGCCAAAATTCTTCGAGAGAAGACAATATTAATGAGAAATTATTCTTCAGACCATCTGCAACTTTTTTTCCATCTAGAACTTTTGCTGCGGGTTTCTCACCTACGTATATTGTTCTACTGAATTTACTATGGTGTAACATTGTCCCATTGTCCACCATTCTAAAACAATTTAATGGTATTCTGCTCTCAGTAAGTATATGCTGTAGCGCTTCAACGTCAAACAAACCCTCAATTGTATTATTTTCTTGATTAAAGTTTGGTTTATTTGTCCAGTATTGCTCGTTTTTTAGAAATCTAATATAACTAATTAGTTCATCATTTAATAGCAAACTACTCCCCCCCGTTGGTTAGTTCAATCAAACCCAACTGAAACAGTTGACCTATAGAAACTAGTATTGAATTTTCAAATTCACTTTCTTTTTCTTTAGAATTTAGTTCGATAATTTTTGTTAACTTATTAACTACATCAATTACTCTAGTTGAAACACCGTTACATTCAGACGACTCTATCAACTTATATATTGATAAAGAAATTGGCCCGATAATACTTACTTTAAATGGGGATTTATTAAAAACAAATGCAGAATTTCCTTCAGCCATTGGACTAACCTTACAATTTTTATTTAGAATGATAAAATTATTATTCATTTTATAATCTCCTTACTTATATTTCGATTATTATGAGATTAAATGGGGCATTCTCAGCGCCTCCACCTTTGACTTCACTTTTCTTTATTGAACTCACTTTAAATCCGTAGGATTGAGCGCGCGTTATTATTTCACTCGTTGTCCATATTCTATCTATTGTAAAACTAAATTCGTGCTCTAATTCCCCTTCGTTAACATTGGATATTAAGGTTGGTTGTAATAAGCTTTTTTTACTCACATCGTATAATAGACTAGTCCAAGCTATTAAATCCCTTTCATTATGATCTTTGAAACAGTGAACTGAATAAGATCCTTTAAAATTATTCTCAAAAAAATTAACTGATTCATCAGAGAAGACCGGGAAATATAAATATCCCTTTTGTTTTTCTCTTTTATTTGAGAAAGTTTTTTTAAGGTTTGAAAAAAGCACATCTAATTGTTCGTCATTAAAGCAATTTAAGGTGCCAGCAGTTGTAGTTATTACATTAATATCTTTATCATTTACTATTTTATTAAAGTCCTCAAAATCCAATACATTACCTAATATAAAATTCCGAGAAATTTTAGGTTGTAACTCTCGAGCTTTTTTTATTTGGTCTTCAGAATAATCTAAACCATAACAAGTAATTGAATTCTTATTTAGGAACTTGGTTAACCTGCCATCTCCACACCCTAAGTCCAAAACAGTTAAATCAACTTTTTTATCCTTTAAACTATTACCTACTAATTCTAAATCCCAAACAACATCTCTATTTAAATCGGCTATGAAATGGATAAAAGATCCTTCATAAAAGCTCTCTCTCAAAATTAAATTGTCCGTCACTTCTAAAACTCTTTGGAAATTTGCAAACTGTCGATATTCTTTTAATTCATCTATTATATTTAAAGAGGACCTCATTTTTCATCTCCTGCTATTCAGACTAATAATGCGTTGCGTTTATTAATTAACTCCTTCACTTCGTTCTGATTTGAAATAAGGCTTAGACTAGTTTTAAGCCAACTAAGAAATTTAAGACCATCTATACCTAACTCATGTCTAAAGTGATCCATCATCAAGGTTTGAACTAAATAATTTGCTCTAGTATAACTTTGATTTAGTTCCTTAAAATTTTCAGGTTCCCCATGCAATATTGATCCTTTAGCATGAAATAGAGTTAGGTGCACATATACATGAGCAGCTGCGAGCCCTCGCCCGACTGAGAACATTCTATAATTTTCATTTCCCCAAGGTATTGGAACCGGAATACCTGCGAAATCATTATATCCTGGTCTTAACAATCGTTTAGAAAGCCTAATATTCAGTAGTTTTTGGTGTAGAGCTTCATGAAATATAGCATCTGCCAGTTTCAAAGTGCTTTTGAATTGAGTCTGATCAATATATATAACTAATGGTGTGGTAGAGATAAAAGCTGATTCAACCCCTGATTTAATTGGTAAAATAGCTTCGACTGCATTTAGTGCATCTTTGCTTAGCAAAGGTAGGTATTCAAACATTAATTCTAAACTTTCACTTATGTGCTTTAAGTTTTCTTCAGTAATTTCACTATGTAATATTTTTGTATTAACTCCACTAGCAGAGAGATTTTCTTCAAAACGATTTAGAATAATATCTAATAGTCCTTCTCTTTTAGTTTCAGGTACATTTAAAACTTCCAAGGGGTATTTTTGATTTATAGTTTCCGAATCTATATTAGGAAGATTTTGAATTCTACTCGTAGTCTCAATTAATTCTACTAAATCTCCTTTTGTAGATTCAGAAAAACGAGAGGCTGACATTAAAGCAGCTCCCGATCCAACAATTTTTTTTGCTATACTTAGATCCTGTATTAATGAAATCTTATTATCAAAAAGCATATCTATCATACCGTTTGAAAAAATATTGAAGTTCGCTTTTAAATTAATCCCATCTCCAAAATCACCTTTTAGTAGAAATTCTTCCGCTTCTTTTAAACTCATATTTACACCCCTTTTTGGAATAATAAAAGGAGAGAAATTAATCTCTCCTAATTATTTTACAATTCAAACTCATTAGTTTCACTGTCATTGACAGGATCTACAACAGTAATAGTTGGGTATTGGGACTGAGCTTCTTGTTCAATTCCTACCTCAAAACTACTAGCATCAAAATTATCTTCTTCTTTTACAAAATTTAAAATGTCTTTTATATCTTTAACCATATTTTCACCTCCTTTAAATAATAATCATTAGTTTAGATGGTAGTGACACTTTCACCTTTAGAAACATTTTGCTCTTTGAGATCCATTTTCAGGATTGGTAGTGCGATTATTGAAGTGCTCATAATTACTATCCCACCAGCAACACCTATCCAAATTGGGTTTAACAACCCTGCTAGTACTCCTGTAGATATCATTGAAACTGAGATAATTACACTTGATGTAGTATCACACATTGCAAATGCTCGCCCATGAACTCTGGATGGTACAGTTTTCATTATCAAGGTGTTAACAGCAACATTTCCAATACCTGCTCCAATTGTGGCAATAATTATGAAGAAGCTTGCTATAAATATAGTAGGTGACAAGCTGAAAAGTATATGGCAGCCACCTTCAATAATTCCTGCCATTATGACTGCAAGCTTTAATTTTCTACTCAATTTGTGCGCAATAAGTCCGCTAATTAAGAATCCAGCCCCTAATGCACTATATAAAATTCCTACACCTACGTTTCCACCATCCAATACCTCGAATCCATAAATGCTTATTAAAACATTTATTGCTCCGCCCCCTATGGGCCATAGTATAGCTTGGAGAAAAATAATCCTTATAAACTTGGATTCTTTAAAAACATCTCTAAACCTAATTAACTCCTCTTTTTCATAATCGTTAATACTATTTTCCTCAGCTTTTTTTGAGCTGAACACTATTCTAGATATAAAAATAGCAGATATTAAAAAAGTACAAGAGTTTATAATAAATGATACATTTGATCCGAATAGCGCAGCTACAATACCACCTAATGCAGCTCCAAGAGTCATCACTGTCCCACTTATTACTTGTTCCAGCGAGTTTGCCATAGCTATATTTTTATCGCTAACTATTACAGGTATCATAGAAGCTCTAGCAGGAATAGCCAAAGCTGAGAAAACTACTAACGCAACTGTAGTAGTATATACAATCCAAAGATCGTTTGTTGTATTAACAAACAAGAATGAAAGAATTATAAATCCTCTTACAATATCTACAGTGAATAGTATTTTCTTCTTATTAAACTTATCAGCTAATATCCCACCGATCGGTCCCATAATTAACATAGGAAGTGTTCTCGCAGCCAATGTAATACCAACTGCTAAGCCTGTTCCTGTTAATTGGAGTAATAATGTTAAAATTGCAATGCTACTAAACCAGTCTCCGATACCGCCTACAAAACGAGCGATCATTAAATTTTTAAACGATCGTTCTTCTTTCAGCATCATTAGTATATCTTTCAATTAAATACCTCCGAAAAATCTAAAATTAACCATTTAATGATCTTATACACTATACATTACAATAGATTCCTCACCAAAAAAAGACATATTTGGTCAAAAAAATATTTCCCAACATAT
The DNA here is from genome assembly GCF_030813245.1 of Alkalicoccobacillus murimartini. Taxonomy (GTDB): domain Bacteria; phylum Bacillota; class Bacilli; order Bacillales; family Bacillaceae_D; genus Alkalicoccobacillus; species Alkalicoccobacillus murimartini. The sequence goes on from NZ_JAUSUA010000002.1 coordinate 93,075, forward strand.
GAAATTTTGTAAATACTATTGAGTCCTCATCTAATATTTTTATAATCTGAGTTAATACACCTCTAGTTGATGTATAAACTATATTTTCCCAACTACAACTGTTATATATTGATAGAGAATATCTAATTTAATTCACGGTATAAATTTTTCTGAAAATAAAAAAAGCACCAAAGCTTTAAAGGCTTTGATACTTCAGGGACGCAGTAGAGAGTACTCGAACCCCCACTGCGAAAAGAATAGGAAAGAACAAATTCAATAAAAATCGAACATTCATATCTATCCACTTATATTATTCATAATTTAAAGAATTCTTCTCTGCATTAATAAATTCTTTAACTGGAGCAGAAAAGTTCATCAAATATTACCAAGCCATTTCTAAATCTAAGGCTCATAATAGAAAAACAAACATTAAAAAATTCGTTATTTTAATTTGGACAGTATATCTTCTAATAGTTTCATATCTAGATCCATTTCATCTTGAGATGGCGTAGGTCTACCTATAGCTCCAGATTCATCATGTACATATTTTGAAGCTTCTGTCATTCCTTTCTCTACACTAGTAAGGGAATAATAAAAATGGATAAAAGAAAAATTTGGTTTATCACTAGACCCGAGAGAGACCCTAAATATCACATTGATGCACTTAAAGCTCTAAAAATAGCTACAAATGATTTTCTACAAAAATCGAACATACATTCTTACAAAAGGAGAAAATATATATGGCAACCTTTAGAAAGCTTAAAAGCGGTCGTTGGCAAGCGCGAGTATCAAAAGAAGGTAAGGAATTCTCAATTGGAACGTTTAAGCAAAAAAAAGAAGCTGAGAATCGAAGCGGGACGTGTTGAAGAGAGGATTATTTATGGACATACTATAAAAGATAAAAATATTCTATTTGAAGAACTAGCTTTAGATTGGCTAAATAATCATAAGAAAACAGAGTTAGAAAGCTCAACATATGAACAATATGAGATGGCAATTCGTTTGCATATATTACCCGAGTTTGGAAGAAGAAAAGCCATGCTTATTAAGAGAACTGATATCAAGAAATGGGTCAATCAATATTCTGAGATTAAAAAACCTAATGGTGATCTTAAATATTCTTATGGCACTAGAATAAGATATCTTTCTGTCTTAAAAAGTAAATTTCATTATGCCGTTCACGAAATTGAATTATTAGAAAAAAGCCTAGCCATCAAATTATCTCCTCCTAAGGTTACTAGGATATCAACTAAGCAGATAAAATATTTTAGTTTAAATGAGTTAAACCAGTTACTCGATTACATGGATGGTTACAAGACACAACGTTTTAGTGAGTACAATTACTACCGAATGTTAATGTATTTTTTAAGTCAACCAGGTTTAAGGATAAGCGAAGCATTAGCTCTGAGATGGTCAGATATCCATGATGGAAAGGTAACTGTTGAGAGACAAACAAGCAGAGGAAATAATAATCAAATTGTCTTAAAGACGCTAAAAAGTACATCTAGTTATCGAACTATAGGTTTGAATCCTGACCTCATTGAAGAATTAAGTCAGTTCAAATGGTTGCAAGAGAAATTAAGCTCTATGTACGATACTTTTAAAACAAACAGTGATGAAATAATTTTTCAAAATTCTATGGGTAACTATTTAACTCCATCTGTCGTTAGAGAAGTCATTAAAGGTCACTGCAAGCGTGCAGGTGTCTCGTATAAAGGTACTCATGGATTCAGACACACACATGCTGTATTACTATTAGAGGCAGTCTCAAGCTTATTATATGTATCGAAATGGCTAGGTTATAAATTCAAAGATATTACCTCCAGCACTTATTAAAATGCCACTAAAAAAATAGAAGAAGACGAACTAGAAAAGTTCGCCTCCTACACTAAAAGGTAATCTGAATCGGCACAAAATCGGCATCCCACTATATAAATCCACCCACAAAAAAAGCGAATCCCTAAGGATTCGCTTTTATCATTACATATTAACCGATTGAACCTTCCATTTCGAACTTAATCAGTCTGTTCATCTCAACTGCATATTCCATTGGAAGTTCTTTTGTGAATGGCTCGATGAAGCCCATAACGATCATCTCTGTTGCTTCTTGCTCAGAGATTCCGCGGCTCATTAGGTAGAAGAGTTGATCTTCTGATACTTTTGATACCGTTGCTTCGTGCTCGAGTGTGATGTTGTTGTTTAAGATTTCGTTGTACGGGATTGTGTCTGATGTGGATTGGTTATCCATGATCAGGGTATCGCACTCAATCTTGGATTTTGATCCTTCAGAGCGTCGTCCGAAGTGACAGATTCCACGATAGGTTACTTTACCGCCGTGTTTTGAAATCGATTTTGAAACAATGGTTGAAGAACAGTTAGGTGCAAGGTGTGTAACTTTTGCGCCTGCATCTTGGTGCTGTCCTTTACCAGCGATTGCGATTGAAAGGATTGTACCTTTTGCTCCTTCCCCACGCATGATTACTGCTGGGTATTTCATTGTTAGTTTTGAACCGATGTTACCATCAACCCATTCCATTGTAGCGCCTGCATCTGCAACTGCACGTTTTGTAACGAGGTTGAAGATGTTTGGTGCCCAGTTCTGGATTGTTGTGTAACGGCAGTACGCATTGTCTTTAACGATGATTTCTACTACGGCACTGTGTAGAGAGTTCGTTGTGTACACAGGTGCTGTACAGCCTTCTACATAGTGTACAGAGCTATCTTCATCCGCAATGATTAGCGTACGCTCAAATTGACCCATGTTCTCTGAGTTAATACGGAAATACGCTTGAAGTGGTGTTTCCGTTTTAACACCTTTAGGAATGTAGATAAATGATCCACCAGACCAAACAGCTGAGTTTAGGGCTGCGAACTTATTATCCGCTGGAGGGATAATGGTTCCAAAGTGCTTTCTAAAGATATCTTCGTTTTCGCGAAGAGCTGAATCCGTATCTTTGAAAATGATCCCAAGATCAGTTAGCTCTTGCTTCATGTTGTGATACACAACCTCAGATTCATACTGAGCGGATACACCAGCTAGATACTTTTGTTCAGCTTCAGGAATACCAAGCTTATCAAATGTGTTCTTGATCTCTTCTGGTACCTCATCCCACGAACGCTCTGTTTGCTCAGAAGCCTTTACGTAGTAAGTGATATCATCAAAGTTTAGTTCAGTTAAATCGCCGCCCCATTGTGGCATCGGCATTTTGTAGAACATCTCAAGTGACTTCAGACGGAAATCTAACATCCACTGAGGCTCATCTTTCATGCGTGAGATTTCTTCTACGATTTCTTTCGTAAGACCACGTCCTGAACGAAAAATCGATACATCACGATCCGAAAATCCATATTTATATTCGCCAATATCCGGCATTTTCTTAGCCATTATGAAACCCTCCTTAAGAGAATGAACGTACTATTTGTCTTGCTTATTCAGCCCTTGTTCCATTGCCTTCCAGGCAAGTGTCGCGCACTTGATTCGTGCAGGGAATTTCGCTACGCCCGCAAGCGCCTCGATATCACCTAAATCGAACAAATCCTCATCGTATTCCTTACCAAGCATGATATCTGAGAAAATCTCAGACATTTTTAATGCATCCTCAACCTTCAAGCCTTTCACAGCTTGAGTCATCATTGATGCTGATGCCAGACTGATGGAGCAGCCTTCACCTTCAAACTTGGCTGTTTCTACCTGTCCATCTTCAATTTTCATTTGAATTTGAACGCGGTCTCCGCAGGTTGGATTATTAAGGTTCACTGTTAGTGTATCATCAGATAGCTCCCCACGGTTACGCGGGTTTTTGTAGTGATCCATAATAACCTGCCGATAGAGCGTGTCGAGATTATGAGAAGACATCACCGAAATACTCCTTTGTTTTAACTAAACCATCTTTTAAGGCGTCGATATCTTCCTCTGTGTTGTACACATAATAGCTGGCACGTGCCGTAGCCGTTACATTCAGCCATTTCATTAAGAGCTGTGCACAATGGTGTCCTGCCCGCACTGCGATACCTTCTGCATCAAGTACAGTCGCTACATCATGCGGATGGATATCATCCAGTTGGAACGTTACAACTCCTGCCCGTTTTTTCGGGCCAAAGATCGTTAGTCCTTCAATTTCTGTCAAACGTTCAAAGCTATATGTCACTAGTTCCTGCTCATGTTGCTCAATTGCATCGAAACCTAGATCGTTTATGAAATCAATGGCTGCTCCAAGTCCAATCGCCCCAGCAATGATCGGGGTTCCACCTTCGAATTTCCACGGCAACTCTTTCCAAGTTGATTCATATAAACCAACAAAGTCAATCATCTCTCCGCCAAATTCAAATGGTTCCATGTTCTCAAGCAGATGCTTCTTCCCATATAATACACCGATTCCTGTTGGTCCACCAAGCTTATGACCTGAAAAGGCAAAGAAATCGCAATCCAAATCTTGGACATCAATTTTGATGTGAGGAGCACTTTGTGCACCATCCACGACCATGACAGCTCCGTTTTTGTGTGCAAGCTGTGTTAGTTCTTTGATCGGATTAATCGTCCCAAGAACATTGGACACCTGCATCACAGAAACAATCTTTGTATTGGACGTAATGATCGTTTCTGCTTCAGCCATATCAATGGTCCCATCCTCAAGTAAGCTTAAGTACTTGAGTGTTGCTCCAGTCGACTTAGCCACCTGCTGCCAAGGAATGATATTACTATGGTGCTCCATTGGCGTGATGACAATTTCATCACCTTCCGCCAAGTTAGCTTTTCCATAGCTAGAAGCCACCATATTAATCGCAGTGGTTGTTCCTCTAGTAAAGATCACTTCTTGTGTGGTTTTAGCACCTAGGAACGAGCGAACCTTTTCTCTAGCTCCCTCGTACTCATCCGTTGCCATTGTCCCAAGGGTGTGAACACCTCTGTGAACATTTGAATTGTAACGACGATAATAGTCATCCAGCTTCTCAATCACTGTATAAGGTTTTTGAGAAGTTGCTGAGCTGTCCAAGTACACTAATGGTTTGCCGTTGACGTTTTGGTCAAGAAGCGGAAAGAGCTTCTTGATTTCCTTGGCATTCATTACTTAACTTTCCTTTCAATCGCTTCACGTAAACGTTCTTTTACGGACTCGATTGGAAGTTCGTTCACTACAGGTGCAAGGAAACCATGAATAACTAGGCGCTCTGCTTCATGACGAGAAATACCACGGCTCATTAGATAGAACATTTGAAGAGGATCAATACGTCCAACTGATGCAGCGTGACCAGCTGTTACATCATCTTCATCAATAAGAAGGATTGGGTTTGCATCCCCTCTTGCCTTCTCACTAAGCATCAGAATACGTTCTGTCTGCTCACCATTAGATTTTGTTGCTCCGTGCTCAATCTTAGAAATTCCGTTAAAGATCACAGATGCGGCTTCTTTCATTACACCGTGTTTTAGAATCTGTCCATCAGAATTCTTCCCATGATGATAAACCGTTGTTGTGATATTTTGCTTCTGCTTACCTGTTCCAACTGTTACAGACTTCGTATCAGCTGTTGAACCGTCACCGATAAGATGTGTAGAGTTCTCAGATACAGTATCTCCGTTGTTCATTAGGCCAAGTGCCCATTCTAAACGGCCATCACGAGCCACATGTCCGCGACGAACAATATAAGATGTAACTTGATCATCTAAGTTATCAACTGCACCAAATGAAACTCGAGCGTTAGCTCCTACATGAACTTCAGCAATGATGTTAGCAAGTGATGCTTTTTCACCTGTAGATGCATAGTTCTCTACATACGTTACAGAGCTGTTATCTTCAGCTACGATCACCACGTGGTTGAACAATCCGCCATCTGCTTGGTTTTGTGCAAATACAGCTTGAAGTGGTAGTTCTACTTCTACATTCTTTGGAACATAAACGAATACTCCACCAGCCATTAATGCTGCATTAATAGCAGTCAAACGATTCTCTGTTGAATCAACAACATCTTTGAAAAGGTATTTCTGAAGTAAGTCGCCATGTTCTTGTACAGCGGTCTTAAGATCAGTGAAGATAACCCCTTGCTTAGCAAGAGTCTCAGAAACCTTGCTGAATGTTGTATCTCCATTTTCTTGAACGATTACATTCTCAACATCTTTTTCAATAAGTGATTGGATGCCTTCTGGAAGTGCATCAAGTGACGCAACCACTTTATTATCTACTAATTCATGTGTAAAAGATGTGAAGTTCCATTTTACAATCTTTGTTTTATCTGGCTTAGGCAGTTCAAGTGTTTCCACTTGAGACACTGCGTTTAGACGCAGTTCGTGAAGCCATTTTGGTTCATTCAGTTCTTTAGATAGTGTTTGAACAGCATCCTGCCAAACCTGTACGTTTGTCTCAACTGGCATATATACCCACCCTTTATTTGTTGATCTACTTTTTATTATGCTTCCTGATTTACACGCTCGTCTTCAATACCAAGCTCTGTTTTGATCCAGTCATACCCTTCAGCTTCAAGACGTTCAGCAAGCTCAGCTCCACCGGATTTAACGATACGTCCTTGCATCATTACATGGACTTTATCAGGAGTGATGTAGTTCAACAGACGTTGGTAGTGAGTGATGATTAGACAGCCAAAGTCCTCGCTGCGCATTTCATTGATCCCTTTAGATACAACTTTTAGTGCATCAATATCAAGACCAGAGTCAATCTCATCTAAGATCGCGATTTTAGGCTCAAGCATAAGAAGTTGAAGAATTTCATTACGTTTCTTCTCTCCACCTGAGAACCCCTCGTTTAGGTAACGTTGTGAAAATGACTGATCCATATCAAGAACATCCATTTTCTTATCCATTTTGCGGATAAATTTCATTAGAGAGATTTCTTCGCCCTCTTCGCGTCCTGAGTTAATAGCAGAACGAAGGAAGTCAGCGTTTGTGATTCCACTGATTTCACTTGGGTATTGCATAGCTAGGAATAATCCAGCTTTAGCGCGCTCGTCTACTTCCATTTCAAGAACATCTTCCCCGTCAATGTGAATCGATCCGCTAGTGATCTCATACTTAGGGTGTCCCATAATTGCAGAAGCCAACGTTGATTTACCTGTTCCGTTTGGTCCCATGATTGCGTGAATTTCTCCGCCTTTAACCTCTAAGTTAAAGTCTCTGAGAATGTGTTTTCCTTCTATTGATACATTCAAGTTCTCAATTTTTAAATGTGATGCTGCCATTTTTACTACCTCCAATTTATAATGCTGCGCAAGAAAAGAAATACGCAACCGTTCTGTTTTACTAATTATCATTCTATTCTCATTCTAATCTTATAACAAATCCAACCTGAGTTCAAGGAGTCCAACCTATTTACGAAACTCTATTGTAACAAAAAAAGTAGCAACACCAAAAGGTGCTGCTAGATCGTATGTTTACTTATTGAAACGCTTTATCAGAAGCCGGACTTTTTAATTTCTGAATGGCTTCCTGAACCAACGTCACACCCTGGCTCATCGCTGCTCCACCACCAAATGCAGCGGCTACCCCAACAGACTCAAGAATTTCATCCTCACTGCATCCTTGGTCTAGGCAACCTTTTGTATGGTAAATGATGCAATACTCGTCTTGAGAGTAGACGCTTATGCCAAGTGCAATGAGCTGCTTTCCTTTTTTAGTGAGTGTTCCTTCTTCAAAGCATGTTTCTGTAAATTTATTATAACTCTTTGCAATATGAGGTAGCTTCTGTGTAAAGGATTGTAAGCCTTCCTTATACGTATGAAGTGCCTCTTGTATTGTATTATCCTGCTGGGATTGCTGTTGATCCATTTTAATCAAACCCCTTCTACTTAGCTTAGTATGCCAGTAGTATGAGCTATTTTTATTAGAGTTATGCGGTAAAAAAAGTCATGAGAGGATAAATGATGATAGAGGCTCCGACATCGCTCCCGGGATGGGGGCACGCTTTCCGAGGGAGGGCGTTGAACTAAACTGCCTTCGCCAGTGTATTTCAACCTTGCCCTTTTCTCCCTTCGGAGTCGGCCTCCCATCCCGTCCGCTTGGAGAGAGGACGATGCCGAAGCCTCTTCTAAACATAAAAAAGCACACCTACTATCAGGTGTGCTACATAAGATGATTGTTATTCAGTTACAGGTACAACGGCACCTTCGTAGTTTTCGTTAATGAAGCTTGTGATTTCTTCAGAGTGAAGCACTTCAACTAACTTCTGAATGTCTTCACGGTCTTCATCTCCAGCGCGCACAACGATTAAGTTAGCAAATGGGTTATCAGAATCGCCTGACTCAGTGATTAGACCATCATTTGTTGGATTCAGGTCAATCTCAAGTGCATAGTTCGCATTGATAATGATTCCGTCCGCTTCGTTATTTTCATAAGCCTGAGGAAGCAACGCTGGTTCAACATTGTTTACAAATTCAAGATTTTTCGGGTTCTCTTCAATATCATCTAATGTCGCTTCATATCCAACACCGTCAGCAAGAGTAATTAACCCTTCTTGAGCTAGGAGATGAAGAGCACGTCCTTCTTCAGCTACGTTATTACTGAAAATAATCGTTCCACCATCAGGAATCTCGTCAGCACTATCGTATTCAGAGGAATACAATGCATACGGTTCGATGTGAATCGCTCCAGCTACAGCAAATTCATAACCGAAATCTTCTACTTGTTGATCAAGGTAAGGCTGATGCTGGAAGAAGTTTGCATCCACTTCTTCTCCATCTAAAGCAACGTTAGGAATAACATAGTCTTGTGCAATCACAATATCAAGTTCAATTCCTTCATCCTCTAATGCACTAGCTGCTTCCTCAAGAATTTCAGCATGAGGTGTATTTGAAGCACTAATTGTAATCGTTGACGTCTCCTCTTCAGCCGGAGCGTCTCCACCCGTACTACCATTGTCACCGTTATCGCTTTCCTCATAGTCAGATGTTCCACAAGCTGCTAAAGCTAACACAAGTCCTGCTGTGCCAAGTGTACCTAAGAATTTTTTCATGTCTCTTTCCCCCATCTCATTTTTTATCTTTTGTCTGTACTATATGTGAATAAATCGCCAATCCACTGAATGATAAACACAATCAGAAGAATAACAATTGTTGCCACCAAAGTTACATCACCATTACCTCGTTGAAATCCTTCCTGATAAGCCAGTGTACCCAAACCACCGCCACCTACAATACCAGCCATAGCTGTATAGCCGATCATCGCAATCGTGGTTACTGTAATACCCGATATTAATGCCGGTGTTGATTCTGGCAATAACACCTTAAAAATAATGGTGGATGAGGATGCACCCATTGACTGGGCGGCTTCTATTACACCTTTGTCAATCTCACGCAAAGCAATTTCAACCATACGTGCATAGAAAGGTGCTGCACCAATAATTAAAGCAGGCAATGCAGCAGTTGGTCCCAGAATGGTTCCGACAATCAATTTGGTGAATGGAATAATAAGAATTAACAAGATTACAAAGGGGATGGACCTTGTTACGTTTACATAAGCTCCGATCACCGCATTCACTGGCCGATTCGCCCAGATGTTACCCCTTGCAGTTAAATATAACAGTAAACCGAGCAGAATACCAAGGATAAATGTGGCGACTAATGAAATTCCCGTCATATAGAGTGTTTCAAGTGTTGCATCCCACATTCTATCCCAGCGAACATTCGGAAATAATGTCTCAATCACGGCTTAACACCTCCGCTTCAACCTCTTTGGTCATGATAAACTCCAATGCTTTTTTCTTTTCCGACTGATCACCTGTAATTTGAATAAATAAGGTTCCATATGATCCACCTTGAACCTTTGTAATTTTCCCATGAAGAATGGACACGTCAATTTGGAACGTACGAATTAATTCCGAAATTAAAGGACGCTCCGCACTAGTACCTGAGAAAGTGAGCTGAATAATATCACCAGAACCTGCATCATTTAAAAGCTCTTGGATGGTTTCATCTGTGTCATCCTGTTCGGTGATTTGTTTTAAGAACTCCTTCGTCATCTGTTCTTTTGGGTGACGGAAGACATCTAATACCCGCCCTTTTTCAACCACTCGACCATTATCCATCACGGCAACTTCTGTACAGATTTTGCGAATGACGTGCATCTCATGAGTAATAAGCACAATGGTTAATTTCAGCTTTTTGTTAATATCTACGAGAAGATCTAAAATTGAATCGGTTGTTTTTGGATCCAATGCGGACGTAGCTTCATCACAGAGAAGAACTTTAGGATTATTAGCCAAGGCTCTCGCAATACCTACCCGTTGTTTTTGTCCACCACTCAGCTGTGAAGGGTAACTTTTGTCACGTCCCTCTAAGCCGACAAGCTGGATAAGCTCTTTCACACGTTCATGCCTCTTCTCACCCTTTACTCCGGCGATCTCAAGCGGAAAAGCGATATTATCATACACAGTTCGTGACCAAAGCAAGTTAAAGTGCTGAAAGATCATACCCATTTCTTGGCGCGATTTTCGTAGTTCTTTGTTTGTAAACTTCGCTAGGTTCTGACCATCTATTTCGACTTCACCCTCGGTCGGACGTTCAAGCATGTTCAACATACGGATGAGTGTACTTTTACCAGCACCACTGTACCCAATAATGCCAAAAATCCCACCTCGATCAATCGTTAAATTGACATCGTCAACCGCTGTTACATTTCCACTTTTCAGTTCAAAAACTTTTCGTAAGCTTTTTAAAGTAATCATGTATAAATCCTCACTTTCTTTTAGCTTAAATATCAAAAAAACCTTCTCGCAGATTAGCAGAAGGTTTTCATTTATCCCTCTCTCATCTGTCGAAGTGAAACTCACTCCGCTGGATTTAGCACCTGCAAAACAGTTTCCTGTTAAGTGGTTGCCGGGCATCAAAGGGCCAGTCCCTCCGCCTCTCTCGATAAGAGTCTATTAAATTAGTTGTGTACGATAATATAACAAGATGGAAGAATCATAGCATGACTTGGAATTTCGGTCAATTCTTTTCCATTACCAGTGCTTCTGGAGTATGTTTTACCCGACGTCCAAAAACAAAATAAAAGTAAATGGACCCGATCAGATAGAGGCCTGCTGTGATTGAAAAGACAATCGCATACCCTGTATACGAACCATACAGAAGCACGATGCCCATAGATACAGGACCCATCACGGCCCAGCCTAATTGAAAGACCATTTGCCCAATTGAATTGGCTAATCCACGCATGGAAGGATCAACAATACGCATCATAAGCGCTGATTGAATCGGATTCCCTGCGTTCATTAAGGCTTGTCTAAATAAGAAGCCAATGACTGCTAGCCAGAGAATTTCTGTATACGCACTTAGTAATAAAAATGGTAGGGACCCCAGCTGCAAGATGACCACTGCTTTTACTTCTCCAAAGCGTTTTACAACACTTGGCCCAATCAGCATAGCAACAGCCGTCATGCCTTGTCCAAGAGCTAGGATAATTCCAACTAAAGAATAACTAATGTCAAAACGATCCGTGAAATATAAATTTAAATACGGGATAACCAAACCTGAGCCAAAGCCAATTAAAATACTGGCAATCGCAAATAATCCAATAAGCTTTAACGATTCTTTTTTCTCCGCTAATTGTTTCCATCCGGATAATCGCCTTGTTTTAATTTCATGTATTTTTCGTTCTTCCTTAATTTTAAATAGAGGCATTAAACCAAAACAAACAATCAATACGCCAATAAGTAGCGTAATTCGAACACTTTCAAGCATAGTAAAATCAAACCAGACGTGTAATGAATCGGTCACGATCCCACCAAGCAAGTTTCCAATGACGTTGGCAGCCATCATAAAAGCGGCATTCAAACTAAAAAGATGGACTCTTTCTGATTCCTTCGAGTTCTCCGCCAAAAGCGGGATGGAGGTCACTTGAATAAATGCCATAAAAAATCCTGTCATGAAGGCACCAGAAATCAGTAGATCCTCTGATACACCAACACTACGCAAGATCAAACTAAACATGACTGCTACAGCGCCGATGACTATTAAGCGCTTGCGACCGATTCGATCACTCATCAATCCAACTGGAAGAAGGGCAATCGCTGTGGCAGTAGCCTGTATAGCGATCACTCGTCCATTTACATCATCCGAATAGCCTAATTCACGAATATAATAATTATAAATCACCATAAAAATACCCATACCTACATTCAACAAAAAAGACGAAAAGAGAAATAGACGGATGTTTTTATTATATTTTTTTATTTGTTGTATCCACGTAGAAGCAAATTGAGTCATGTCTATTCACCTAAACCCATTCTTATTTCGTTACCCTAAATAATGATATACGAACTCTCTCAGGAATAGAAGACTTAATTGCCAAGTATCGTAAAAAACCCTCAAGGCACATAAGCCTCAAGGGTTTTATTTTGAGATAGATTAATCTTCGCTAATCATTGTGTTATATTCTTCAGCTGACATCAGCTTTTCTAGCTCTGATGCATCCTTAGGTTCAACAACGATCATCCATGCTTTTTCGTATGGTGATTCATTAACGAACTCTGGAGAATCATCCAGCTCTTCATTGATCTCAACAACTTTACCGCTAATTGGAGCATATAGCTCAGAAACTGTCTTAACAGACTCAACACTACCAAAAGGCTCGTCCGCTTCGATTTCGTCTCCAACCTCTGGAAGCTCAACAAATACGATATCTCCAAGTTCAGATTGAGCAAAGTCTGTAATACCAATACGGACTTTCTCTCCTTCTGTTTTAACCCACTCGTGCTCTTCTGAATATTTAAGTTCTGCTGGTAATTTGTTGCTCATGTCAAAATCCCTCCATCTACTAGTTCCATTCTGCATTCATTATAACTGAACTTCCTCATAAAAAAAACGAGTTAGCTCCAGGTTTTTTCAAATTGTTCTTCTTTGAACCCAAGTGTTACCTTTTGTCCGTCTGTAGTGATTGGTCGCTTAATCAACATTCCGTCTGACGCCAACACCTCAAGCATCTCACTCTCACTCATTGAAGCGAGCTTATCCTTCAACCCTAATTCACGGTATTTTTGACCACTTGTGTTAAAGAATTTCTTCAGCTCTAATCCACTTTTTTCATATAAGTCTTTTAAAGTAGCTGCAGAAGGCGGTTCTTCAACAATATGTAAAGCTTGTACGTCAACATTATGTTCTTCTAACCATTTATTTGCTTTACGACACGTCCCACACTTTGGGTAATGGTAAAACGTTACACTCATTCAAGGCACCTCCTTTGAGATTATATCCACTGTTATTATGTCCGATTTTCGAACGATCTACAATTGATACGCTTTTTCATGGATAAAAACCGTCTTCTTTTTTCAAACTAATGATGTATGTCAATCTAATGTAGCAAGGAGGAAGTACACATGCAACAGCAACCATCCACACAATCAAATCAGCAGCAAGGGTTTATCTCAGAGCCCCCACAAGTTATCTCCACAAAGGACCATTCGTACATTAATGACATGTTATCTTGGAACCTTTTGGCGATGAAAAAAGCCTATTTCTACGCTGAAAATTGCCAAGATCCAGAGATCAAAGAAGCCATCACACAAGCTGGTCAAATGCATCAACGTCATTACGAACGCATGCTGACCCATTTAAAACCAACAACTGAACAACCAACCGTTCAATAAAAAATGAAAGGAGAATGACCATGAAAATCCAAAACCAAGAAACGCCATTTCCCAAAGACACACACATGACGGACCGTGAATTTATTACGGATATGCTTACTACAGAAAAGTATATGACGTCTTCCTATGACATTGCAGAAAATGAAGCTAGCCATTCTCAGCTGTACCAAGATATCAACACGCTCTACCAAGAATCACAGAATTGTCAGCGAACGCTTTATAACTTAATGTTCCGCAAAGGCTTGTACGCGATTGAAAGTGAAACTCCGCAGAAGCTGCAACAAAGCTACCAACAGTTCTCCGGTTACAGTAACCAGTTCCCATACTCAAATACGCATTAACTCCTTTGCCTGAGCAGCTTTGCTCAGGTTTTTTTATGTGCTCTGAATATAGTTAGAATTATCCTTAGATAGAGTATCTATTGATATGAAAAAAAGCTCCGTGATTTACCAAGAATGACTTCATATTAAAAAGCAGTGGACACCGAGTCCACTGCTTTTTCGCTTATTGGGCTGCTTCAATGACACCGCAGGCTACTCGATCTCCTGCATCACCCGTTGATAATGTTTCTTCATCAGGGCCAGACTCGTCTTGCTCACTTGATTGATATCTATCTGGAATATGACCGAGATTATCAGGATCTTCATGTATCATTACAGAAGCTTCGCCAATCAAATCATCTGCATCTAAGCGATCATAGCTAAACGTCATTTGCGCTGTTCCATCCTCATTAACGTATAGAGGTGGCATGTCCCCTGCGTGATTCCCATGCTCGGAATCGTCAGGGTTGTAATGACCTTCTGCTGAAGTGAAGGCACCATCACTATGATCGTGGTCACAACTTGGTGCTTCATGAAGATGAAAACCATGAAACCCTTGTTCCATTCCACTTACAGAAGCTTCTACAAATAGTTTTCCATCAGGGGAAAGAATAAAGCTTACCATCCCTATTGAATGTCCTTCATCATTCATTAGTTCCGCTCTTGCCTCTGCTTCGATGGACTCCGGTACATCTACCTCAGATTCAGGCTCAAACGCATCCGTTGTCGGTTCATCATTCCCACAAGCTGCTAGACCTAACGTAAAAACCATCATCATTGCTAGTACGTATTTCATGCTGCGTAACCCCTTTCAATATGTATCTATCCCTCTATAACCTGTATAGGGGGTCCGTAAAACATAGATACATATTGGGAAAATAAAAAAAGACCCAGTAGTGTCTGGGTCTAGTGAACATTATTTAGTTCAATGTCTCAGATAATGGAGGCACAACTTGTTTCTTTCTTGAAACAACGCCTGGTAAGCTTGCAACATGGTTATCTAATGTCACATTAAACGCTGACTCAACCGCACTTGTCGCTGATCCAAGAGCCAACACAACAGAGTCATTAGCAAGGATATCTGTAATGACAAATACAAACAGGTCTAAGCCTTTATCCGTAATAACCGTTGTTACTTCCGCTTCAATTTCCGCTTGACGAGCAAGAACATCTTGCACATCTACCGTATTCACTTGAGCGATCTCCACTTTCTTATCTCCCATAGAAAATTCCTTCGCATCTAAAGAAATAAGTTCTTTCACTGTTTTTTGACTTAGATCCGCTCCGGCTTTTAACATATCTAATCCGTATACAGCACTGTCCACACCTGCAATAACTTCAAGTTCCTTTGCAGCTGCAACATCTTGATCTGTGCAAGTTGGTGATTTGAACAGAAGAGAATCTGAAATAATCGCAGAAAGCATTAATCCAGCAAGCTCTTTTGTCACCGCTACATTGTTCTCTTTAAACAATTTCAGCAAAATCGTTGCTGTACAACCAACAGGTTCAGCACGATAATAAAGAGCCTCGTTCGTTTCAAAGTTAGCAATACGGTGGTGATCAATCACTTCAACAACACGTACATCATCAATATCATCCGCACTTTGTTGTCTCTCGTTGTGATCAACAAGAATGACATCAGACACTTCATTAGCCACTGTGTCTACCAAACGTGGTGCTTCTGCCTTAAAGTAGTCCAAAGCAAACGCCGTTTCCCCATTCACTTCACCAAGACGAACCGCCTCAACATCTGCACCTAACTGTCTTTTAAGTTCCGCATATACAATCGCAGATGTAATCGTGTCTGTATCAGGGTTTTTGTGTCCAAATACTAATTGTTTGCTCATAACTCTCTCCCTTTTTATCCTACGTAATAGATGATTATTCCCATACGATCATACCAAATCTTTTCCTTTAGGGAAACAATCGTGTCTAATTATTAGGAAAACACTGTCGGAATACTTTGATTTAAAATATAGTCGTGATCTCGGTTTGTTTATTTTTGAAAATCTCAGCCACTGTCACGCCTTCAATTGTAGCTGTGTAAACAAACTCCTCGTTACGATCATCATAATAGTTAGTCAATTTCACTGTCCCACTCCAAACCGCTCTACCTTCTAACGCGTGACAAATAAAGTATCCTGTTTTATTATACATAAACTCGATCTCTCGACCCTGTTTAAGATAATAGAGTAAATGTTCATCACTAATAGTGCCACCTGCAGGTACATCATCAGAATCATCAAATTCATCAACTTTCTTCTTTTTAAGCCACTTTTTATATCTTAACCCTAAACTCCTCACGTAAGATCGCGTAATAATACTCGTCCCACCACTCATCTTTATATGGGATGCATTTTTTGAAATGCCCTTCTCTTCTCATGCCGACTTTCTCCATAATTTTATAGGAGTCGGGATTTTCTGGTTGGCAGGTGCAATAATCCGGTGAACATCCATTGATTGAAAAGCATAGGCAATCATTGCAGATGCGCCCTCTGTTGCATAACCTTTATGATAATAAGTCGGATTAAACACCCAACCAATTTCATACGTATGATCTCCGAAATAAGGGAAAAAAGAGAGGTGTCCAATTAATTAGTTCGTTTCACGGATCGTAACTGCAAATTGCTTTGCATTTCCACCTGCATGTTCTTGTACAAACTGTTTTGCCACCTCTTCAGTAAACACTTCTTCAGGAAGAAAATGCATGACTTCTTGGTTGGACGTATAGGCAAGGACATTCTGCCAATTAGCGAATCTGAATGGACGAATGATCAGCCTTTTTGTTTGGATAAGCATCAGAGCCTCCACTCTAACTCTTCAATATGAGTTTTTTAAATCTTCATCTATGTTTTTATTCCAAACTTTATTAGACTTACAGCTAAATTGGGGTTTGGCCTTGGTAAAGTCAGTGTTCTTCTTATAAAGACAGCTATCACTCTTAATAACGTCCTGTCGCTCGTGATAAATCTTATTCTGTCTTGATGTAAATGAACTTTCTCTTGGTAACAGCCTCTTGCTCTTACTAGATTCCGATCAGTCTTGCTCTCATACCCATTCTTCTTGGTAACGCCCTCAACTCCAAGATCCTCACACCCAATGCCCTGGCTTATTTAATCCAGTAGGCAATTTTGTTTCCTGATCTCCTTTTGCCGCATTCACTTGTGCTTGCGTCAAAAAGATTGCCTCCGTTAAGTCGGCGCCACTTAGATCCGCATCGCGCAAGTCAGCACCCAGTAATTCTGCTGCTCTCATGTCTGCTCCACGTAAGTCAGCAGCTAGAAAGAGTATTCCTCTTAGGTTTGCACCTTGGAAGTTTTTATTTTTAAGCTTTGCGCCAATAAAATCGATTGTTTTATATTTTGTTCTCTGCTTGTTTGCTCTAGTATTCCCGACTAACTCTCCAGCCATTGATAGCCATTTACTGATCCCTGCCCTAAGAGTCGGAATATCTAGTTTTAGGACCGCCTCCGGTGAAAGAAGTGTATACACCTTAGTCTCTTGATATGCTTCTTTTAACTGAGCATGAATAGCCTTTGTTTCTTCTCTTCTTAACGCTTCATCGAGATAGGAAAGCATCTCATGAAGCTGCTGCATGATCGGGAAGACCTTAAACATTTGCTCAGTAACCTCTGAATCCCCGCGCCAGCTTGTACCTGCATACGTAATTTGTGATACCTTCTGCCCTGCACCGAAGCATTCATATACCGTACAGCCTTTAAACCCCTTGTCACGCAACTGTGAATGAATACCGCATAGATAATCTTCCCGTAAATTCACACACGGCGTTCCTCCGTCTTTATCCATCGCAAAATCAGCAGACTTAGCGAATGGCAAGGCGACACAGCATAAGCCAAAGCACTGCGAGCAATCTGCGTGAAGATCATTTTGACGTTCAATCATTTGATTAGACAAACCGTCCACTTCCCAAATCTAGTATAGTTGTCATTTATTATAGCACGCAGCTTTTAAGAGGAAACCAAATGATTTCGTTCATTACAGACGAAGAAACCGCTTGCAAAACTTATAAATGAAACTCATACTAATATAGAGATATTTTCCAAATGTATAATTAGCTATAAAGTCCTTAGTAGAAAGGTTGAGATGATTGGAAATTAGTATCGATACACCAAACAACCTAAAAGAACTCGCTTCTTTCCTAGAAAAAATGAACAATCAGAGTACCTCGCATATTGGATTTTGCGGCGAAGAACAAAATGAAATCTATGATACGTTAGTGCACGACTTCTCCGATTTAGACATAAACGATTCATTTTTAGTTGCATATGAACATTCAGAAATAGTTGGTGCAATCGGTGTAGATGTTGACTCAGAAAAAAAGTACGCGGATGTTTTGGGACCATTCGTTGCAAATAACGACCTACAAATCGCTCAGAGTCTATGGGAAAAAATGATGACAAACATGCCTGATGAAATCAAAACATTTTCGTTCTTTTTTAATCAAGAGAACACCTTTGTACTGAATTTCCTAGTAGAAAACAAAGGAATTGATCAAGGATCAGATGTTGTTTTGAAACGAACTAGAGACAGCCAAGCAATACATACTCAAGATTCTATAAAAAATTACTCTGATCTCTATCAAAAATCTTTTGTGAATTTGCACAATCAAGTCTTTCCTACAACCTATTTTGATGCAGCTACTATTCTTAAAAGACTACATTCGTTTAATCATTTATTTATCGTTCCAGAAAATGAGAGAGGCATTAAAGGGTACGTATACTTAGAGGCAAATCCTAAGCATCAAGAATCAAACATTGAATACATTGCGGTATCAGAGAAGTATAGAAAAGAAGGGGTAGGAAAAACCTTACTTCTAAAAGCGATCGATCAATTATTCTCTTATCCTGAAATAGAAGAAATAACTATATGTGTTGGAGGAGAAAATGAGGCCGCGATCGCTTTATATCGATCTGTTGGTTTTGTGGAGAAATACCAGTTACTGAGTTATAAGATAGTGAGGCAGTAGAATCTTTGAGTATTCTCTCAAACAAAAATAACCTCCTTAGATGATAGCATCTAAGGAGGTTTTCATTCATTTGAATACTTTGAATGCAGACAATAGGAATTGAACTGACTATAAGATCACTCTAGCAGTTGTTATTAATTACTCATCTAAAAAGTTGCCCCCACGTATTAGGACCAGCAACCCCATCTACATTGATATTACGTGATCGCTGAAATGATATCACTGCATTTTCAGTAGCGGTACCAAAGGATCCATCAATTGATAGCTTGTAGCCTTTTGCGTTAAGGGAAGACTGTAAAAGTCGCACCCACCATTGAGAAGCAGTTCCGCGACGTAACGTATTAGCCGCTCTTTTACTTCGCGGTCCATATTTTCCATCAATCGTGACATTGGCAAAGTATTGATAAATACGAATCAGAGCGTTATTCGTCAAAGGTCCAGCAAACCCATCTACAACAAGCGTCTTAAAGTTTGCTTTAGCACGTGTTGGATAATCGCGGCTATTAGCAAAAGTCTGCGCAGCTCTAATGTGAACAGAACCATTTGGTGTGAGGATAGATGGTTCATCACCCATTACTCGGTTCCCTCCTATCTCTGTATTAACGTCCTCTACCTTTGTAGGAGTAAAGTTCATCTTGAGGTTAGGTCGTTGCCCTGCTCTCATCTGCGCGGTAGATAGACCACCCGTCATTTGAAGATGAGGAAAGTCTTTAAAACTCGTCCAATCTCCGCCCCAACTGAAACCGAGTTGCTTACCAATTGCCGCTACTCTACGCCATTGTGCGTTAACTGTCCAAATAGCCTCTGAGCCGTCATGCGAAGTTAAGAAATAATCAATGGCTACTCCAAAGTTATGATTGCTATACCCTGCTTTTGCGTTCGTTACAATGTTCCCAGGAGAAGTTCTACCTTGATTATAAATTCGAGTTTGATCAGCATAAGAACGAAACCCCGAACTAATCTGGACGTTAATCTCCTCACCATACGCCCTCTTAATCATTTCTATGGTGCTTTCCCTAATTACGTTGTGGACTGCTCCCATGTTCCGAACGGACCGATCAATTAATGTTTGTAATCTTACTCTACTCATATTATTTTCCTTCCTTCGTTTCACCTTTTCGGCTGTTTCCTAGTTCAAATAATCCAACAGAAGCTAATCCTGCTATTCCTCCAGCCCACAGACGAGCAGCCGTATCAATATCACTAAACGGATAAGCCACAAAGCCAAGTGCTACACCCAAAACCATTGCGATCAAGGGTAGGAAGTTTTTTGTAACTGTGAATCCAACCTTTACAGCTTGTACAACCCCAGTAACAATTGGCACGATTAATGTCGCCAACAATAAGATCCATATACTCATCTCCTTTACAAAAAAAAGCACAGCTTTTCAGCTGCGCTTGTAGTGATGGTTTTCCATTTTTTCTACTCGATCCTCAAGAGAACCAAGATTATTTCTAATCTGCTTTAATGTCTTGCCTATTTCTTGTTGATTGTTATTTGATTCTTTCAAATGTTCCAAAAGAGCTGCTTCTCTTGCCTCTGCCTGTTTAGCATGTTGTTGATATAGACCCAAAAGATCATTCTCTCTTTTTACGTTTTCTTTTCTCATTTCTCTGATTACTAACGCAGCTAATATGATACATAAAATGGACCACACGAACTGACTCATTGCAATCTGTGTAATTACGTCCACGATAAGTCCCCATCCCCCCTTTTTATATAAGAAAAGAGCCTACTCTTCAGTAGTCTCTTCCTCCTCGGTTACAGTCAACCGCTCAATAAACTTCTCTTTTACAATATCCGCCATTGCAGCTAAGTTATTTGCTTGAAAGTATTCTTCTGCTGGGATTGGAGTTCTTCCACTTGCGTAAATCAGTTGTTGAGAATCTGTGGTTGAAAAGTTTAAATCTACATACTCATTATTCCCTTGATCATCATACTGAAAATTAACACCTGTAATACGAAATTTTACTGCCATGTTGCATCTCTCCCTTATTTTGTTTTTGATTATTCTACTTCTTCTAGTTGGTCATACAGATAATCGTATAATGTTGCTTCTTGACCGCTAAATTCCTTTTCGCAATTAACAACAATGTCTTTAATAGTTTTAAGATAGCCAGTCACATTCCCCCCTTCGAGAATAAACTCTTCTTGATAAAGTTCTAATTTGTCATGCTTGAATGCTTCAATATCTTTGACGTCCCACTCTTTACCGTCATTCAGCATTTTAGGCTTTTCATCCTCATCTAAATGACAATGTTCTTTAATAAGCTCTTGTTCTTCCTCGGCAACCTCTTGTAAACGATCGTTTAGTTCCTTAATAAATTTACTGCGGTGACGCGATTCTTTCCCTTTCAAAGACAAATCAAAAAGCAGGTCGATGACCTGCCCGATCTTAGCATTTTCAATTTTTACTTGCATGTAAATTCCTCCGTTTATGCTGATTTTAATTTGTGAATTTCATTTTCAAGCTCACTTATTTTTTGATTTAACTGATCTACTTGTGATTGAGTGTTTAATTGACGCTTATGAAGCTCCTGAATACTCTTAGTGTTTAAAGCTCTCAATTGATAGCTATCAATAGCTTTCAGATCGGGTGTTGCTATGAATGGAGAGTCTTCTGCTATGAAACCTATCTCCTTTTCATTAATACCCTCAACCAGTTTATCTTTCCAATTGTATTCAACTACTGTCAGTTTCATTAATTCAGACAAACCTATGTCTTTGATAGGTTTAATATTTGTCTTAAATTCCTTACTGGAACTATCAAAGAACCGTCTAGCTCTAACATCTCGGTAATCATCATTACCATAGTCTCTAATTCTAACCTCTGAGTTATTTCCACTTGGTCTCAAATATAGATGTGTACCTGCTGTATGCCCATTGATTGCAATGTGATTAGCGTGAACCCAATCAGTTCTAAGCGTTCCATACGAGTCACTTCTGCCTGGTCCTCCTGCTATTCTAACCTCACCAGAAGCACCCAAATGTATATGTGGGTGTCCACCAGTATTAATGCCAAGACCATTGGAGTCAATTCTTGTTGTGTGTAAACCCCACACCCTCATGTCACAGTATCTATCTATTGTATGAGTTCTTGTACATCTCACTTCTGCGTCATAATCTGGTCTTAAGTAAATATTTACTCCCGGTGTACCTGCATTAAAATTCAGGAAATTCCCATAAAAACCTTGCGCTCTGTGCGGTTGGTATAAATAATCCTCTACCCTGCCATTACCACTCATAGCTGTTTCATATGTCACTGATCTAGATTCATTAAAACATGCTAAATATGCATTTGTGTCTGATGTTCCAAATACATATGAATTGATTACTTTTGTAGTTGCTTGGAATGCCATAACACCGTTTGCGTGTCTAAAATAAATTCCAGTCTCATCAATGGTTAAATTTCTACCATTTGACATATCCATTCTCAAACGCGCACCCTGCACTTGGAATGTGCTAGAGCCATCACTAGAACGTAACTGCAAGCCTGTAACTACCCCAGCATTAATTTTTCCAGCGTCTATGCTTGATATCTTAGCGCTTGTAATCGATGCATTTGCAATTTTTGCGTTATCAATTGCACCATTGCCTATCTTTGCATTTGTTATTACACCATTTTCAATTTGAGCGTTTCCTATTATCGCATTCTGTAAGTGAACTCTAGTAATTGCGGCGTTTGCTATAGAAGCTGTTCCAATAGCAGCACGAGCAATAACACCAGAATTTGCTTTGATCGTATCCGCTCGTAGGTGTTTTGCTTCAATAGAACCATCTACAATTAATTCACCCCTGGACATCTGTCGAACGACAATGTCGCGAACATAGAATGAACCATTGTTATCAGATTCATCTTTTTCTAGAAACCATTCAACATCTTGTATTGTTTTCTCCTTATTCGGTTGAACAGTAACTTTAAAGGTTCTTACACAGACTGAACGCGTGGTACCTATTTGAGAATTAGTTACGGCTGCATTTTCCCACGTCCCATCTGTATATCTATATCTTAGAATCCAATTCACATTACTGATAGTAGGGTCTTTCATTCCAAAAAACGATAAATAGTATTCATCGTCCAAGGAGAAATCCATCTGCCTTGCTTTTGCCAACAAAAGTTTACCGTATCTACCGCTAATTCTAAAAAAGTTAGTTCCAGATATATTACTTACACTGTGACCGCCTCGATCTCCATCTACAGAAATTTGATTAACATTGCTCATATCCGCTACAAATAATTTAGATGAGGAAATTGTATTCGCTTGAATCTTATCCCCACTAAGATTATTAATATGTGCATTTTGGATAACTGCATTGTCTATCCTTGATTGCCCAGCTAAATGAATAAGACCTGCTTTAATCTTCACAGATTCTGGTTGAATGTTCAGCTCAGCTACCAACTTATCACGTTCCACGCGAGCAGAAATTTGACCGGCTTGTGTGATTATTCTTCCTTCTGCCGTAGTTACACGCCCAGTGAGGTGATTTACTTCTGTTTTTGTTGCTCTTAAGGCTATTTCATCTTTTGTTTGTACAATTTCAGTTTCTGCTTTTACAATGCGACCATAGACCGTATCACTGTCACTACCATCTATGTTTTGTGAGCCAATAGGAACATTTGGAACAAATCCTTGGTTAGGTAATAATTGAAAACCATTGTTATTATTTGATTTGTAGATACTATAAGAAGTTAAAGTGAACGCTTGGTATGTTGATCTAACTCGTAAATAGTATTCAACCACAACGTTACCTGAATTTTGAACAACAACCGCTTTAAAATCTTCCGTTCTTAACCTACCTTTTGAATCAGTTACAGCGATCTCCGCTATTGTTGGTCCGCCTATTGCCTCTTGCTGTTTGTGCCTAATATAGATTGTTGTTTTATCACCTGTTGATGCACTATGGTCTCCACCAACAATATCAACAATTCCATAAACGTTGTTATATCTTGATGTTAGCGTAGTTCGTGCAAATCTCGTCCAATTTCCACCGTTACTACCACCAGAACCAGTTGTTCTTACCGTCTCCCCTTCAAGTTTATTATCCAATTTTGACTCGATACTAGATATCGTCGTACTAAATCTTGTAGTGGATAACTCTAATTCACCTGTTCGACTTGCTAGTATCGTAATATCTCCTGTCGCTGTGTCTACTTTCCTGGTCACATCAGTCACATTACCGCGAATCCCGCTTAAGGCCAAGTCCAAGGCTGATTGACGATTATTGTAGACTATTGCGTCTACCTTCTTGCTTAAGTCATCTTGGCTGGCTTTTAAAGCGATCTGTCCGTCTAGTATTTGAATAGAAGTTTCTGTTCTAGTCGTGCGTTCTTGCAAATCACGAATGTTTGTGACATCAACCATAGATACATCGTCATATTGCACCCAGCCTCTAGTATGATTGGCTACTAACCAAATTGTAATTGAGGTAACACCTTCAGGACAGGTCCAACGTTCTTGTATCTCAGCCCACTCATCCTGCGCTCCGTCCCATCCCCAATCTCTCAGTTGATTCGTGTTTTCCGCATTGCGAATAGATAGCTTTTGATTATTACGCGTTCCGTTGGCTTCAGGGTGAGTTTTATAACAAAAAGAAAATTGATACGTTCTCCCTGCCTTTACTGGAATAGGTAGTATCGTATCAGCCCTATTGGTACTCCCATTTTGGGCAAAAAACCGCATTGCTTTGTTTCCTGAGTTTGGGTCATCTTCTGTTACTGCATTACTACCTCTTGATATCCATCCTTTTCCTCCACCTTCAAATCCTCCATCGGGTAGCATATTATCACCAGTAGTTGGAGCCATATCTTCCATATCCGTTTCTAGATTTTCTAAGGATATGGAAAATCTATCCGTCCTTTGTTCAAGAGAACTAGTTCTTGACCTGACAGCCGTAATATCACTAGTGTTTCCATCCGTCTTAGTAGTTACATCACTAACTTTGTTTGATAGACCACCTATAGAAGTCTCAAAACGTGATTGCTGCTCTGACAAACCTTGAACCGAATTTTCTACCCTCGTAAAATCAGTAGAAAAACTATCAACTTTTGCATCAACCTTACCGATGGATTGTGCTAAAGAACCTTTTTCAGTGTTAAACTCTGTTTTTGTTAACCTCGCATTAATAGCCGCTTCATTTATGGTCAGCTTGTTGCTGTGAGAAGACAGAATTCCTTCTTGATTAGAGAGTTTATCTGCTTGTAGCTCCAATTGATTTTTGGCTTCATCCACATCTACCTTTATACCTGTTACTTCACCATTAATATCTCCGACGTTTTCAACAAGTTCATTTGCTACCTGGTCTAATTCAAGAAGTTTTGCATCAGTAAATTTAAATTTACCATCTACCAGTTCTAAGCCAGCTTTTGTGGCTAAATCGGATCTTAATGCCTCTTCCAACTTAACTAGATCGACAGACCAAACTTTATCGTCTAACTCGTCCCTCAATTCTTTTGTGATACGGTTAATCTCTTCTTCGGTATAGCCTTCTACCGTTTTGCGTATCTCTTCCAATGTGTCATCTGCGAATTTGTCCAGGTCAATGATGCCTGGCTTAAGATGTTCCATTTCGATTACACCTTTTGCGATTTTATCAGAAATAATCGAACCATCTACAAGCTCTTTACCTGATAAACTCTCATCTGCGATAACTTGAGCGGTTTTACTTAATTCCCTTAGTTCTGCTGCAATTTCTGGACCAAATAGAATGTCATCAGAAATAATCCGGGCTGTCATTGCTGTAACTTCTTGAGAATAAAGAGAAAATCGATCATGGTAGTTAAACGCTCTAACACGGAAATAAAGTTGTTTGTTAGGCTCAAACGTGTATGAAAAGCTATTACCCATCCCTCTAAAAATCATTGTTTCTGGTGACGGCAAAAAGCCTTTTACTTCAGAGGCATAGACTTCATATCCTTGTATATATGTGAGAATATAATCAAAATCCCACTCAACTAAAACTGCCGCAAAAAGCCCTGTTACTTTTACGTTTTGGGGTACTGACGGTACGATATTTGGGTAACGACTCCCATCAATAGGACGAGCTGCTTCATCCCATTTACCACGGTTATCATTAATCTGTCTGACTACTTTATCTAGCCGGTCATCATAACCATGTACAGACAAAACTTGTCCCATTTCAACTACAGCAGATTCCTCAATATCAAGTAGGTCATACTCCATAGCAATGACACGTGCCTGAATCTCAATCGGGCGAGAGAATTTACGATCAATTGCCCTAGCCGTATCACCGAGACTTACCTTCTCATGTTCATAACCCGCAATTACTTCAAGCATGTGTGCAGCAAGGCGGTAATTAATCTCTGGACCCTTAACTCTTTGCAATTGTTCCCACGTTGCTTTTAATAACTCAGCTGGATCGTCGTAGTCTCCATTTTGCCATTCGGCCTCTCGGTGAAGTAGTTGACCATTATGTTCTCGACCATACTTTTGTAAAGCGTCAGGATCACCCACCCACTTTTGACCCGCAGGTTTATCTACTGGATCTCCTGATGACTTACTCCAAACTACATCAGCAAAGTCTAGATAGCGTGTAAGTGCGACATCCTCATTGTCTCCCTCGCTATCATTATTTAAAGATGATCCCCGTCCATAAATAGCTGTGGTCGGATAAGAAAGGATGGTCCGTTGAATTTCTTGCATGTTATAACCTATTTCGAATCGTTTGCCACTATCCAACCCTCGTCTGGCCAAGATACGAATTTTGCGTGCGGTAATCTTATTTCCATTAAATTCAACAGTATCTTTAAATTCTCCGCCCCAGATCTCCATGATGGTCCAGATGGCACCAATTGAAGTTTCATAATAGAAGTTTGTCGTGTATTGGCCAAGCTCCACTTCTACTGTCCCTGTCCATCTGGTTCCTTGTAAAGCAACTGTTAATACTTCCAGAGCTGGGCGGTTAACAAAGCGACTGTCGACAATAATGTTTTCTTTAAGCTCCATAAATGCGGGTTCGCAGAAAGCAGTCGTCACAGCTCCACTTGCATCATCAGAGTCATCAAGTTCTTTGATAACGAATAATCTTAATTCGCCTTCCTTGTCTTTAAAAACAACTTGATTTTCCTCCAACACATATTTAGCTTCCTCCACCTCAGCATTTATGGTAAAAGAAAAAGGCTGATCGGGTAGCCCGTTCAGCTCTTCTCGGAAATGTGTAGCTTGTAAACCAGTCTCTTCTGAAAGAGTAGTAATCAAATGATCCTGTGAATTTAATATATATATTTCTGCCACGCTAGTCCTCCCTTCTTCAAATTCAATTTCTTTTTATATAATGTTATTAATAGAACTTCTCCGTATACGTCACTTCAGTGTTATAACTGGAACTAATCTGGTTTTCCCCAGGTTGGACCTTGAACCACTCGCTTGCTAAAGAAAGCAGTGGCATCCGTACTACACCATTTAGTACGATTTTTCGCAAACGAGAATCAATTTCCAACGTATCACCTACACCAAAGGTGTAATGTAATGTAATTTGTTTTCCAGATAGCAATTCAATAGAATAATTCGTAGTTTCTTGTCGAAAAATCGTTTTGCTTTTCCAATGCGTTTCCTTTTGTCCTAAAACCATGTGAGTCTTGTTAGATGAGTCAATTTGCAAAACTCTAGTCTGCCCAAACCGATATGCCTCAGGTAAATAGAAGGTTAAAACGCCTTTAGCGAAATTGATCCGTTCATCAAGTTCCATAGATTGATAAAAAGCCAAATAATACATATTCGGCATATCAATAAATTGCAATTTTTTCGGTTCAGAGTGTACAAGCCATTCAGATAGATCTTGTTTCAGCCCTTCAATTCGTTTATCACTGCGAATAGTGATAGGTACAGCTAACTCCATCCCTGAAAAATGTTTACGAAGTACTCTTTCGCCATCTGTTTGTTGGTCAAAAGTTATAAATTCTATAGGTGGAGTAGGAGGACGAAATAATTCCATATTCACCCGTAAGTACTCCTTTTTAACACCATTAAAAATCATGTAACTCTCACCCCATTTCTACTTTGCCGAAAGTTTTTACGCTCTTGAAGCTTTGTAAGGTCTTCTACAATTTCACTTGCAATCTTCTTGGCGCCGACGTAAACATTAATGGTAGCTGGATTTTTCTCAATTGAGTTTGCTACATCCTCTTGCCTGGCAATAGCTTGTGCTTGCTGACTATTTATTTGCCGAGAGGGCAGTCCTACATTTCCAACATCTATAAGTCCGCGTACAGGTGTTGCGAGAGCTTTCAGTTTACCCATCACATCAGATAAATCCGGTACTTCTGGTTTCATCCATTCTGAAGCCCTTGAACTCATTTTTTGGACAGGGCCCTTCTTTCGCTCCATACCGATTTCCCAACCGGTCATCATGTTCTTTCCGATCATGTCACGCATCCAACGCGAAGGAGAACGAATGCCTAGTGCCCCTTTAATACCATTTTTAATAGTAGTTGCTATTCCAGTAATCTTTTCTGTAACTTTGCCAACCATGGACCCCAATCCATTGATTAATCCTTGTATAATATTCTTACCAATTTGTAAAAGATCGATATTTGCAAGAAAATCTTTTGCTTTATTCCATGCATCTTCAATGTTTTGTCTTGCTTCATCCATTTTGTCTTTAACTGCTTGTTTGATCTCATTAAATTTATCCGTTACACTTTTGATGATTTTTACTGCTGCCAAAAGAATAAATAAAACGATATTGTTCCAAATTTCTTGAAGCGTTGCTTTCGCTTCATTCATTTTTTCTTGAATATTTCTCCTTATTTCTAAAAACTTATTTATAACCATTGCTACAAGAGCGATAAGGATCGTTGAAAATTTTGCTTTGATTGATTCCCATATTTCTGATATTTTATTTTTTGCCTCATCCATCTTTTCTTTGATCGTGTCTTTTATCAAATTAAAGATGTTTTTACCGGTTTCCCATATCGCGGTCCAAATTCCAGTAATATACGTTAGAAATATTCCCCATATCAATTTGAGGTTTTCAACCAAGGTACTTATAATGATACTTACATTTTCTTTAAGGGCTTTCCAAATTGCACTAGCTGCTTCTTGGATTTTTAACCAAATTTGAGATAAGTGAGAAGCAAAGCCTTCCATATCACCAGTAACCAAATCGATTAAGAGAAGAATTGGAGCCAGTATAGCTATTTTAATTAGCTCCCACAATGCGGCAGCCATCGTTTGTATATTGGTCCAAACTGTCGATAGCATTATAATGAGGTTGTCCCAAATCTGTGTAGTGTTTTCAAAAATTGTCGTCCACATCGTTATGAAGAATTCAATAAGTGGAGCAAATAACGTTAAAATTAAACTAACAACCTCATCAATTTTCTCTGTAAAGCTATCCCAAATCGTTATCGCATACTCTACAATTCCAGTCCATAACTCAGTAAAAAAGTCTACAATACCTAACCATAGTTCCTTGAACCACTCTACCGTCTCCTGCCACACAATTTTCAAAATCTCCCAGATCAATAGTGCACTTTCCTTAATACTCTCCCAAAGATTAATGAAGAATTCACTAATTGGTTCCCAGTAGATGTAAATAAGTACAGCAGCGGCAACTATAGCAGCAGCTAACCACACATAAGGATTCATCAAAATAGTATTGTTTAATTTCTTCATTACTTCATTAAGTGAGTTGAAGGTAGCAACACTCGTAACTACCGTACCAAGTCCTGCAGCTATCGCACCTAATAGGGGTAACCATGGCTCCAAATTGTTATATATCTCTTTAATCTGTTCGACTACAGGAGGAATATTCTCCCCAATTGTTGTGAGTACTTCTTCAAAGTATCTTCCAAACTCTGAAACCAGCATTTGCATATCTGGCAACCCATTACTTGTTAACATTTCATCAATACCTTGAATAATACTTACTACTCCATTAGCTACAGATGATTGCATACTATCAAAGGCTGTATCCCACGTTCCTCCTAGTTCTTTCGCAGCCCCAGAGATATTTGTAACACCATTTGTTCCTTCAGTCATAGCCATTGTAACTGTGTCTATAAACCCTTCGGCTGTAAGTGCGCCAGCCGCTAAATCCTTTTGTACGGATTCGGTATCACGACCTGTTGCTTTGGCGTACATACCTACTGCGTCAATCCCGTTATCATATAGATTATTGAGCTGACCCATGTCAACTTGTCCATTTTTTGTCATTTCCGATAATGTGCTTGTCACACTTGCCAGTTGTTCATTTGAACCATTTCCATAGAATGCTACCGCATCACCCCAAGCTTCGATTCGACTGGTCGCTTTATCGACATCTACGCCACGAGTGACAAAATCTTGGACTCCTTGTGTAGCAACATCCAGGCTGTAAGCTGTTCCATTTACAATATTACCTGTACTTTTAATTGCCGCATTTGCAATTTTTGTACTACCTGTAGCATCAGACATGACTCGTTTAAAACTTTCAATCGCATCAATCCGGTCAAAGGCTTTCGGGATCGAATCTTTTACAAGGTCAATTGCTTTAGATCCCAGTTTAACTAAACCTAGTGAAGAAGCGATTTCGTCAATTCCCTTCCCACCTTCAAAACCAGCTTCTCTGACTTTAGAGGTTAAGCCCTTTATTGCTCCGCCAGCCTTCGCTAATTTGTTATTATCTAGTTGTATGTCTACAACTACCTTACCTTCTGAAATAATAATCACCGCCTTTCAAATTTATTTACGGTTTATGACCACTTTGAGCATTAAAAAAAGACCCTTTAATTGGGTCAATACTTGCTTTTGTAACGCTACTTACTACTTTTCTAAACTACACACTAACACGTTAAAATTCCGCATTCCCTTTCAATTCGTAGGCCTCTTGCATTTCTTTAATGCGTTTTCGCTCTTTTGCTGTACCTTTTCCTGTAGGTAACTCCATCTGCCTGATTTGTAGCACTTCTTTAAATTTTGTATCTGCCCTAAGTCCACCTAATAACGCTTTGAATTTATTCCAATGCAACGTTCCTTGTTGCTCAAACAAATCAATTTGATAATCCTGCATAAATGAAGCAAAAATATATTCCGCGTCTTCCACAAGAGAGTAGACTCGTTCTTCTTTTTGCGCAGGCATTGGGTTCCCTTTAATGTCTAAAGGAGCCTTCACTTCCTTTTGAGCAACCACTGTTTCAAACAGTTTTTGTAGAATGGTTGCTTTTGTCTCGATATCAAAATCGACGTTACCCATTAACATTTCTATACCCATTTCAACTTTAACTTCATCGTTGAGCTCATTGTCGCCGAGCATTTCTATCAGTCTAATAATATTGTCAAAGCTCATGTTCACGGTGTACATTTGTCCCGAAATTACAACTGAATCATCTAGAGGATAGGCAAGGGAAAACATGTAACTTCACCTATTTCTTTTTTGACTGAATATACTTTTGTGATTTTGACTGTTTTAACGCTTTAAACTCTCCACGTTTCTCTAATTCTTCCATTAAACCGGTACGTAATGACACATAGCCAACTCCTAATTCAATGATAGAAGGTGTTAGCGCATAAATCTGATCAAAAGACCCAGCTCCTAGGTATACGTCATATGCTTCTCTTAATGTATCCTTTGCATCCTCAAAGCCGTTCTGATCATCTAACTCTGCCACTTTCTTTAAAGCATTCTCCCCTACTTCTAATTCCTTCTTAAGGTTGCTATCCGAATAATCATATTCAAAGTGAAGGCCGTTTATTTCTACTTCAATAATTGGGCGTTTAAGATCAATTTTAATAGCCATTTATATTCCTCCTTTATTGTTAAAAAGGGCGGAAACCCGCCCCTTATGAATTTATTTAATCTTGAGTTTCTTCCTCAACAGGTGAACCATCCGATTTCTTAGGTCGTTTGTCAAAAGAAATAATACAACTGAAAACCGCATATTCAATCGCTTCGCCCCCAGATGACTTGGGTTCTGTTACCGTTGCTTGTCCCTCGTAAGTATCACCATTAGATTCTACTTTCTTAAACATGATCTTACGTCCCTCACCAAGCTCTTGCTTTAATCCAGCAATGAACTTCATAGCAGGATCCTCATCGTCATACATTCCTTCAAAAGAATAGCTCTCTGAAACAGAAGTAACATCCTTTTCTGGTGTACCATCTCCATCATAATAGCCTGTGTCTTCTACATTCTCCTCAGATTCATCTGTAACTGAGGAAATCCATTTAGCCAGTTCCATAAAATCAGGTGCTTCTGAACCCTTCACTAGTGGTGCTACAAAATAACTTGTTAATGCATTCTTTTTACGACTCATCAAAATCTCTCCTTAATATATAGGTCAGCGCTAAATGCAGCTGAGTAATAATAGTATGTTTCATCTTTTCCGTACTGATCAGGATTTGTTTTTACATTTATACCGTTAAACAAATACGTGTTATTAGCACTAGGAACATCCTTGATTTGAGTTAGGTCATTCGTTATTTTTAGAAGAGTATTATACGCTTCTAGTTGATGTTCATGCTTAGTGATTACTTCGAATACTAACTTCTTGTCGTGTGAGCCATCATAGTAAGATGCCTGAGTATCAGAGGACTTCTTCTTCAAGGTTATGCCGTTTCCAGATACTAAAGGAGTAGTTACAATCAGTGAATAGTAACTCTGCTTGTTTAACAGATCTAGCACAAGTCTATCTAAAAAATCTATATTCATGCATATCTACCCTCTACCTTCTTTAGTGCAATATCCATGTTTTTAAATACGTATTGCAGACAAGATTTATAGTCTTGTATTCATATTGAGTTTAGTTCTCCACATAATCAATCACCTCTTTCTGAACGTATTACCTTATTTAAATACGAATGCTCTCGCTTCACCAGGAGTAAGCTTCTGCCACGAAAACATGTCAATGACAACTCTTGATAGGACTTTTTTACCTACCATGCCCGCGCTTCCTTCAGACGCGATGAACGCTAAAGCTCCTGTCAGCCTCCTGGTTAGCTACTGACAATCAACACTCTTCTGAAGAATCCCGGTACGCCATTGATAGTGGAGTAAGGCGTTTCTCCTTCTATATCCATAGCATAATTCTTTTAGCACAAAAAAAAGGTACCCTGTTTGGCACCCATTTTGTCCGTATTTTGTTTTTATTTTTAAATAATCCCAATAGCAGTTGCTAATCTTAGCATGGCCGAACGCTTCTTTTCATAATATTTTCCTTTCTTGATTCCAAACTCTGAATAGATAGTAAGATCATTTATTTCGATTGAAGATAAAAATTTCCTCTCTACAATAGTCCGTTCTGTTTCATCTAAGCAAGCATTCAATGCTCTCTCCATCTGTTTTACTCTAAGCTCTTCACTATTATTGAGATTCTTTAATCCATTAGCTGTTTGTAAAGAGGGAAACAAATCCACACCATGCTCTCTTTGTTCTCGTTGATTGTCTACCTTTACCTTTAAAGCTCGATAGTTTCGTAACTCATTTATTACCATCTTCTGCATTTGCTTCTCATCAATATCAACTAATTCAGTATTACAATTACCTTTCCTCACTTGAACCCCTCCATTATTTATTAGGACATTCAGAAAAAATCAAATAAAAATATCACAAAATAAATCTGACCTAATCAACACCCAGTGCCTTTTGTCATTCATCACAGGTAATATTAAACATAACGTTTACTTTTGTCAATGATTTTTGTCAACTAAGTGTTTTCAAATGTCAATAGAAAGGGTATACTACTATTAATGAACGATAAAGGTGGAGTAAATATGGCTGAGTTCGGAAAATATTTAAAAGCTATGAGAGAACAACGCGGATTAGGTGTCAATCAGCTTGCTACTCTATCCGGAGTTAGTTCTTCTCTAATATCTAGAGTCGAGAACGGAAAAAGAGGCGCCCCGAAAAGCTCTACATTAGATGAATTAGCTAAAGTTTTAAAGGTTTCGCAAGTAGAATTCTATTTTATGGCTGGTCACGTTGGTGTTCTTGAGTACAATCAAGAATTTATTCCTTCAAATATAGCATTGCAAAATTTGTCTGATGAGGATAAATATTTACTTAACAAAGAGAATGTAAAACATAATTCTAATGATGAACGTGACATTGCAAAAAGAATGGAAGCCATCAGAAGAGACTTAAAAACGCCTGATGGTCTTAATTTTTCGGGTGAACCTTTATCTGAAGAAGCAATAGAGTCACTTCTAGAAGCTATGGAATATGCAGTAAGGCAGACCCAGCGTATTAACAAGAAGTATGTCCCTAAAAAGTACAGAGATAATAATTAGGGGGAGATTTATTTGATTTGGATCAAAGAAACCGTTAGAGAGGTCACCGAGAAGTACAGAACAAACGATCCGTTTGAATTAGCAGCTCACTTAAACGTAATTATCATGGAATGGAATCTTGATGACGAAATAAATGGTTTTTACCACTATGAAAGGAGGAATAAGTATATATTTTTAAATAACTCGTTAAACGAGACATTTAAACGGTACACTCTAGCACATGAATTGGGCCATTCAATTTTACACCCTAAATTTAATGCAGCAAAAATGAAAGAGCACACTCTGTATTCGCAAGAAAAGATTGAAATTGAAGCAGATACCTTTGCAGTTGAATTATTAATAACAGATCATTTTCTCAAAGAGAATAAAAATCGAATTTCTACTATAAAAGATGCAGCTCTTGAAAATGGAGTACCTCTAGAATTAGCTCACCTAAAGAAGGTATGATTTTTAAAGAGATTTTATTTCAGTTAAAAAAGGAACATACATTCCTCTTAGAGGTTAGTCTTTTAAAAATGAATATATATGTAATGTAATTATCTAATGCCAAAACTCAAAAGGAGGATAGTTTTAGTAATAAATACATAAATAAAGCATATTTCCTATAACGGAAATATGCTTTATTATTTGTTAATATACTCGGATGGAGACGGTGGGAATCGAACCCACGTCCAGAAACAACGACACTTACGCTTCTACGAGCGTAGTTACTGTATTAGTGTTTCGCCGTCATCTCAGCCCAGCAACAGGCTTTGATACGGCTAGTCCGATTAATCTCTTCCTCCCCCTTCAGACTGCAGGGGAAAAGGTGTAGCCCACTTAGAGTGAGTCCCAGGTCCTACCACATGGGCGATGGAGGGTGGAACCGCAAAAGAGCTGTTACGCTGCTACTGCGAAGTTGTTGTTTTCTTTGCCAGTTAATTGGCTTTGGCGTTTTAACGTGGCCGACCCCCACGACTCGCCACGTAAGCACGACCTGTTCCTGTCGAATCCAAAACGTCCCCGTGTCAGAAAAAGTTCCGAGGTTTTAATACCTCAGAACTCTAATGATAGCACAATAAACAGTCAAAATCCAGTTATATGCTATCCGTTAAATCGTTCCTTCATTGCACGATCCACTTCTCGTTTTGCATCTTGTCGACGAAGGGTTTCACGTTTGTCGTAATTCTTTTTCCCTTTTGCCACACCGAGTAGTACCTTCGCAAAGCCATTTTTGATATAGACTTTAAGAGGTACCAATGAATAGCCTTGCTGTTGAGTCTGACCAATGAGTTGGCTGATCTCTTTTTTCTTCAGCAATAGCTTCCTAGCACGTGTAGGTTCATGGTTAAAACGGTTTC
Organism: Alkalicoccobacillus murimartini; assembly: GCF_030813245.1. Taxonomy (GTDB): domain Bacteria; phylum Bacillota; class Bacilli; order Bacillales; family Bacillaceae_D; genus Alkalicoccobacillus; species Alkalicoccobacillus murimartini. The sequence goes on from NZ_JAUSUA010000002.1 coordinate 128,513, forward strand.
CCTGTTCATACTCAGCAATATGAGCATTGTGAAGGTATACCTCTCCATCACGGATACGGGCAAAGGATTCCTTAAGGTTCATTCTGCCCGCTCGCATGGATTTTATCTCAGTGCCTTGAAGCACCATTCCAGCTTCAAAGGTTTCTTCCACAAAATAATCATGGCGTGCTTTTTTGTTCTGTGCAACAAGATTATCATCTGCTTTTGGTTTTGCCATTATCCGCACCTCAAATTCTCTTCGTGCATCTATCTTAGCAAAGGCTTTAAGTGAACGTCAATTGCGTTGTTGCCGCTTGATCAGCTCTTTTTCTTTTTGCCTTTTTTGCGCTTTGCTCCAGGTGCATTATCATAGAAAGGCTTTTTCTTTTTCTTGCGGCCTCCTGATGTAGACTCACCCGGTTTTTGATCTCTCGCCCCTGCTGTTTTAAGAGGTTTGCGTGCATTTTTCCCTGGACGTTGCTTGCGTTTGCCGCCATCAATCACTTTCGGACGACTTTTAGGTGCTCTAGGTGCACGAGCTTTCATTCCAGTCAGTTCAAAATCAATTGAGGATTCCTCCACATTCACCTGAACCACACGGATTTCTACTTCATCACCAATACGGAATACCTTACCAGTCCGCTCACCAATCATCGCATATTGCTTCTCATCATAATGATAATAATCATCCGTCAAGTAGCTAACGTGCACGAGACCTTCGATCGTATTCTCAAGCTCAACAAACAACCCGAAATTCGTTACACCACTGATGATCCCTTCAAAGATCTCACCAATTTTGTCTTCCATGTACTGAGCTTTCTTGGCACTGTCTGTATCACGTTCAGCATCTACTGCTCTGCGCTCCATCTCAGATGAATGTTTCGTGATCTCCGGCAGACGCTCATTCCAGATATCCTGCGTAGACTTATCAATTTTCCCTTGAATTAAGTATGTGCGAATTAAACGATGCACGATTAAATCAGGGTAACGACGGATTGGTGAGGTGAAGTGAGTGTAGAACTCAGTGGATAAGCCAAAGTGTCCTAAACTATTCGGATCATACTTTGCTTGCTGCATTGAACGCAACATTACTGTACTAATGACCGCTTCTTCTGGCTCGCCTTTTACTTCAGCTAATAGCTTTTGAAGAGCACGAGGATGTACCGTATTCGCTGTACCACGCACCACATAACCAAAGTTTGTGATGAACTCCATGAACTTTTCTAGCTTCTCCGTTTTAGGGTCTTCATGAATTCTGTAGACAAACGGAAGATCTAATCGATGGAAGTGCTCTGCAATGGTTTCATTCGCTGCAAGCATAAATTCTTCAATTAACTTTTCAGCCACTGAACGCTCTCGCAGCTCAATATCAACAGGTTTGCTTTCTTCATCTACAATGACCTTAGCTTCCTTAAAGTCAAAATCTATGGCGCCACGTTCTGTCCGTTTGTTACGTAGGATCGCAGCTAGCTTTTCCATTTGTTCAAAAAGTGGGATTAAGTTCTTATAACGATCTCGAACCTCGTCATCTGTATTTAACAGGATTGAATTAACGTCTTTGTAAGTCATGCGTTCGGTTGTACGAATCACACTTTCAAAAATATCATGATTCACGACCTGTCCAGCTGCATTAAACTCCATCTCACATGAAAGCGTTAGTCGATCCACTTGTGGGTTTAATGAACAAATTCCATTCGATAAACGGTGAGGAATCATTGGAATAACACGGTCAACTAGATACACACTCGTTCCACGTTCTGCTGCCTCGACATCTATTGGTGACCCTTCCGTCACATAGTGCGTGACATCAGCAATATGAACACCAAGCACATAGTTTCCATTATCAAGTTGCTTCACTTGAACTGCATCATCTAAGTCTTTGGCATCTGCTCCATCAATCGTAACAATGGTTTCATCGCGCAAATCACGACGACCTGCTATCGCAGCTGGATCAATGGTATCGCCCACATCTTCCGCTTGTTTGATTACTTCATCAGGAAATGCAAGTGGAATGCCATGCTTGTAGATAATACTTAAGATATCCATGCCCGGATCGTTTTTGTGGCCAAGAACCTGTTTGACTTCACCTTCAGCACCTGCGCGGTCCTTTGGATATTTTGTAATTTCAATGACGACCTTATGTCCAGCAATTGCGCCTTTCTCTTTGCCTTTTGGAATAAGAATATCGTCCGGAATTCGTTTATCATCCGCTATGACCATGCCATATGCTTTGTAATCAACGTATTCTCCTACAATATCTGTTGTTCCACGTTCGACTATGCGAATGACTTTTCCTTCTGGTCTTGAACCAGAAGAACGCGAATGAAGGCGGACAAGAACAGTATCCCCATTCATAGCCCCCTCCATATCCTCAGCATTTACATAGATATCGTTCTCCCCTTGTTCTTCAGGGATCACAAAGCCAAAGCCTTTAGCATGTGCCTGCAATCGGCCACGGGTTAAGTTCATTTTTTCCGGAACGCCATAGCGGTTCGTTCTTGTTTGAACTAAGATACCTCTGCGTTCCATTTCATTTAAAATCTTTACTAGCTCTTTAAACTCATCACTATCTTTTGTAGGAAATGCCACTTCTAATTCCGAGACAGATAGAGGCTTTTCTGCTGTATCTTTAAAGTAGTGTGTAAGCTTTGTTAAAAGTTCTTCATTCATAAATGTCTTTCTCCTTTCTTTCTCTCTGTTCTGCCAGTTCTATCTGTCCCTACTTCAAGCTTATTGATCCCAATCGCATGTTTGCAAAAATTCTAGGACATCTTGATGGAGTTGTTCTTTTTCATCTCCAAGGGTGATCACATGACCAGAGTGTTCATACCATTTAATTTGTTTATCATCTGATTCTGCTTCATCATGAATAATGTTTGCACTGTTTGTATCAATCATGCCATCCTGTCTAGCTTGTACGACAAATAGCGGTGAGTAAATATAGTCTAGCTGGCTACGAACTTCATCCATTAAGCCTTTTAATTGATACAGAGTGTCCATTGGAAGCTGTTTGAATGCCTCCATTTCTTCTTGAATGACATCATCTGATTTTTGTTCTCTTTTCTTATAGGCTTCTGCATATTCGAGCATACCTTCATAGATAGCATCTTCCGTCTTCGCTCTTACAGGTGCACACATAGATACGATACCCTTTACAGGTAAAGTGTAACCGATTTTTAGAGAGAATACCCCTCCGAGTGATAATCCACACACAGCTATTTCATTATAGCCTTCATCTTTCAAATATTGATACGCTTCTTGTACATCTTTCCACCAATCCTCTGGCCCTGTTTCCACTAATTGCTCTGGAGGAACACCGTGCCCCTTATATAAAGGAGCGTAACAGGTGTAGCCCTCCTTCTGCAAAAATCGACCAAGCATGCGGACATCTGCTGTTGTTCCAGTAAACCCATGCAACAACAGGACAGCCCGCTTGCCTCCTTCAAAGAAAAATGGTTTAGGTGCAACTAACTTCATCTTGTTCATCCTTTCTATTTATCTGACCAAGTAAAAAATCTTGAATAAGCTGTGTCAACTGGTCCTGCTCAAATCCATGACAGATCATATGTCTTCCATCTTTTAAATAATGAATGAACTTCTCCTCTGCACCAATAGTCCGAAAAAGATATTCAGAACTCTTTCTAGGTACTAGAGCATCACGTTCGCCTTGAATGATCAGGGTTGGCGTATGAACGTGTCGGATGTATGGACGAATCTTCTTCACAGCCGTCATAAACTGTAGAACAGCTGACATCGGTGTATGAGTCATCTTATGCCGATACAAATCCACCAATTGATCAGGTTCTGACTCTCCAGTTAATTGGGTATGCCATGCCGCTTTGACACTTTCAAATAGCATGGGGGGGTTTAGATAATAAGCCGCCGCGCTAAGCAAAACTAGTTTCTTTATCTCATACTTTGCAGCAATATAACAAGCCAAAAGACCACCCATCGAAAAACCAATCACATAAACTTCTTCACAACGTTTGATCAGTTCTTCGACAGCTACCTCGACCATGTATACCCAGTGTTGATACGTAACCTCACGCAAATCCTCATCTGGCCCATGACCAGGCAAAGTTGGAGCGTATACCAACCAATCTTTTTGTTGTCTTAGTGATTCTGCAATCGGCTCAACTTCCCATGGATCGCCGGTGAAACCATGTATACAAAGACATCCCTTCAATGCCTTCCCCACCCTTTTGTATGATTTATAGACAATGATGCATTTACTGACTCATTGCTTCAGCCAATAATCGATAGGACTGAATCCGATCTTTTGCCGAATGAAGATTACACAGGATTAAAAATTCATCCATGCCATATCTCTCAGAGAGCTTCACTAATTCCCGACGAACCGTTTCCTGTGACCCTACAATCATTCGTGTTCGGTTATGTATCATACGCGTTTGATCCTCATCTGTATACTTATATTCAGTCGCTTCTTCAGAACTTGGCACACGGCTATCCAGTTCTTTTTCAACACGCAACAGCCAGAGATCCTGACTTTTTGCAAGATACTCAGCCTGCTCATCTGTTTCAGCACACACAACAAAAATCGCCGTCAACATTTGCGGTGCCTGACTCCACTCGTTTGGAATGAAATTTGACCGATACGCTTCAAAGGCTTGCCGACCCCGAGCTGATTTTATAAAATGACCAAACACATAGCCTATCCCTTGTTTCGCTGCTTGTATAGCGCTGTTTTCACCCAATCCAAGCAACCACATAGGTGGAGGTGTTTCGACCTGTGGGGATGCTTTAACACCTGAATAGGCGTGATTTCTAGGTAATGTGTCTCTTATATAATGTATGAGATCCTCTAATTGCCGATCAAACTCCTCTAAACTCCTCGGTTCACCATCAACTAATGCCTTACGCAAAGCCGGCGTACCTCCAGGAGAGCGTCCAACACCAATATCAATTCTACCCGGAAATAGAGATTCAAGTTGCTTACTAACTTCCGCTATTTTAAATGGACTGTACTGAGGAAGAAGAATGCCCCCTGTCCCTATTCGAATCTGCTTCGTGCTTGCTGCAACAGCTGCCATGATAATCTCTGGCGCACTACTCAACATTCCCTTTGTCCCATGATGCTCCGCAAACCAATATTTTGTGTAACCTAGCTCTTCAGCTATAGTCGCCATTTTTATTGTTTCATCCATCCTGTCAGATACCGACTGACCTTTGGATAGAGGGACTTGATCTAAAATACCTAGCTTCATCAAATCGTTTCGCCTCCCTCCTTCTATTGTATCCTTTCTAGCTTATTTTCCCTATTTTTCTGCTTTCCACACCTTATGTTCTATTTTATTGTGTGCTGTCGGTTTTTAATGGCGGTTCTATCGCTCCAATTCATCCTCCATTGCTCCATTCCAGCACCTTATCGCACCAATGATCCCCCTTCCGACAACCTAAAAAAACAGCGAGCATCCTAAGATACCCACTGCTTTCTTTGTTATTTATACTTTTACGGCTTCTGACTGAACATGAACTTCTTTCGAACGATACGTTGAAACAACGTCACCAGCCGAATTTGTTTGGAAAAGGACAGATCTTTCTTCTTCTAGTACGATGGAGTAGGTTCTGTTTAGTACCGGGTTTGTGACTTCAACTTCTACATCTCCTGCGAATTCAGAAACAAAAATGTAAAGATCTCCTTCATCAAACGACAGTCTACGTCCATAAACGCCTGGGTTGTCTCCGCCTTTAATCCAAATTAATTCTTCGGAAACACCAGCTTTTTCGAGAGCAAAACGATAGAGTTCCTTTAATGGCTCTAAACGATTATTCAACTCAATTGGCAGTGGACTCCAGATAAACGTTCCTTGACCAATCGACACGTGCTTAACCGTGTTTTGCGTTGAATCTTCCAAGCATTCTTTTGTTAGCTCAGCTATGCGTCTTGCCCCAAAGCTAACCGCATGAGCCTTTCCATCAATCACTAAAGCCTCTTCTCTCAATACATTACGACGAACCGAGGCACCAAATTCTTTTGTCAGTCTCGTTGATTCCTTCCAACCTGCGTCTAGACGAAGTGGGCCTGTGTAGAGAACTGTTCCACCTTGCTCTGCATACGCAACTAATTTGTCAAAGGCTTCATTACTGAAGTTGTGCGCACTCGGTACAATCACAAGTTTAGGTTGATCATCAAACAACGCATCTAAATGATATTCACCAAATCCTCTCGCATGAATATTTAATTCATACGACAATGTGCGGACTGCTTCGGTTGTTGCCTCAAACGCAAGCTTTCGAGTCGAGAAGTCATTGGAATATGGATAAACCACAGCTACTTCTTCTAGCTTTCTATTCACGAATAAATCACCTGATTCTTTCATAAATGCACCAAAGTCATAGGATACATCTGCCTCAGGTTTTTCAGTTCCATCTGCTCTTAAGGCTCCAATGTTCGATTCATTTACATTATCCATGTAGAAGTTCGTATTCCACAACCATTGAACAGCCCCTGCGCCTCCTGTCGAGAAAGCATACGCATATTTGCGCTCCAAAATATTACGAAGCTCTTCTTCCGTCCGCTTAGCCAATCCATCCGGCTGCTCCAAATACATGATACCCGTTTCTTGAACAAGGTTCGGTTTTGAAGCTGTTTTTGTGAATACACCATCCCATACGAGATGATCCAGCTGCCACCACGTATGGTTGGTTGTATAATCTACAACCGACTCATAGAAAAATGGTGTTGGACGCTGAGAACGTAAGGCCTCATCCTGACCAACTGTAATTAATCGATCACTGTTAATAGAGTGAATGGTGGTCGATAAATCGGCTGCCCACTGATTATGCATATCCATGGTAAATAGCGTATAGTCTAGCCACACTAAATTTTTGCTCGGATTACGCATGTCCTGCACATCAAAGTTCATATCTTCATGCTCAGGTGTTGTAATGGACTCAAACGTAGGCAATTCAACAGAAGAATAGTTCCACGCTTCCTGAACCTCACGAATCGTTCCATACTTTTCTTTTGTCCAATCTTGGAATGCTTTAATCTCAAATGTATCTCTTGCCGAACGTGGTCCAGAAAAGATTCGTTTTGGATCAAACATAGATGGTTCATTAATTAAATCCCAATGAAGATGGGTAGCTTTTGTATACCTAGACGTAATTGCTGCAATAAAACGCTTCTGAGCTTCTAAACTACGCGGGTCAAGATATGGGTTTTTCCCTTCCCATAATTCCGGAGTAAAAGCAAAGAATGTAAAGCAAAGATCTAAATCATGTCTCTTCGCTGTTAAGACAAACGCATCGATCGCTCGAAGAACTTCTTCATATGGGTGACCATCCACATACATGATCTGTCTCCATGCTGTCCAGATACCAGAACGGATATGATTAATGCCTGCATGCTTCATTTGCGCCATGTCCTGATCCCATACAAGCGTATTCGGCATAAACAAGAATTTCCTTGCAACGTCAGAAGTCATATAGGTCATTCCCACAATTGGAAACGGCTTATCGTCCTTCTCAAAGTAATCTCGGTTTGCTTTTAAAGGAGTCCCCTCTTGTAGCAACGTCTCTGAGAAACCCCAGAATCCCTGATTAAAGTGGATAAGTTCACCTGTTGTAGATAGTGCTTTAACATGAATAGTATAGAATCCTTCTTCCACTTGAAATGGCAGTGTTCTTCTTATTGTTGACCATTCTCTTGATTCATCAACCGTCACAACTTCTTGATAGCTAATTTTATCTGCGCCATCCTGTAGCACTTGAAACTGAAGTGTCCACTGCTTTCCTTGTTGCTTCTGATGATACAAAGCAAGGCTTTGCAGTTGAACGGAAATGGTTGGCACTTCACCAGGATAATAACTGGCATACCCAGGTTTTACCCATATCTCCGTTACACCTTCCGAGGTATACCAAGCTAACTTGTTTAGAATGTCCGCACCATGCTTCCAAAAGTGCTCATCAAAACGTTGATTCAAAAATATCCAGCGTCCTCCTGAGAATTGTCCTTTTGTATTCTCGATTAATACAACCGGAGCTGAAATTTCTCTACCCTCTTCAGATAGTCCAGTTAATAATGGATAGATATGAGCATCCATTGGTCCACTCGACCCATTCTCGTGAGGTTGGTCATCATCTTTTGTTATATGCAAAACGAAACCATATGTTGGTTGAATACTGAAGGCTCTTTCTAGACCCTCCAATATCGGACGATCATTTGAACCAACAAGCTCACACACCTTTGTGCTATTGACCTGTAAGGCTTCATGAATATTCAATTGCTGATGATAAGCCGTCTGCTCAACTTCAATCTTCCATTCACCTTGTTCTTTATATACAGGGTACCTAAACGGAATATCACCCGTATGAACGAGTCCTCCTCCTGCTTGGAGAAAGGTCAGGATTGCCGACCAATCTTCCTTAGGAAAATAGGAACCATGTAAATTAACAAAGGTTTGGTATTCCCCACTCTCCAATGCACTCTTTAATTCTTCAGCATTCACCGTATGTGAGAGGTTAGCTAGGTTACTTTCAGTTGGCCGCACCCCATCAAACGGAAATGTATGATCGTAAAAAAACAAATAACTCATGCGTGTAGAACCCCTTCCACCTAATTTTTCACTGCGCCTTCTGTAAGACCAGCAATGAAATAGCGACTGAATAAGATAAAGACAACTAAGATAGGCAGAGTCGCCATGAACGTTCCTGCTAGAATCATAGAGTAGTCTGTATAAAACACATCATTTAACGTTCTTAAGGCGATCTGAATCGTATGAACACTTTGATCCTTTAGAACAACTAAAGGCCATAAGAAATCATTCCACGTGTTCATGAATGTTACGATACCAAGCGTTGCAAGCCCTGGTTTAACTGTTGGCAGAACAATGTTCCAATACGTACGGAAGTTACCGCACCCATCCATTCTCGCGGCCTCTAGTAGCTCATCAGGTATTGCAGATGAAATATATTGCCTCATCCAAAACACCCCAAACGCACTAACCATAGCCGGTACGATAACTGCTTGAAGTGTATCAATCCATCCTAATTGACTGATAATCATAAAGGATGGGATTAAGCCTAGCTGAGGCGGGATCATCATCGTTGCTAATAGGAAAACAAACAACATATTTTTCCCTTCAAACTGTAGCTTTGCAAAAGCGAAACCTGCTAACGAACTGAAAAACAAAACGGAAAGCGTGACCGCTGAGGAGATAAAAAATGAATTAAACATGGCTCCAAAGAAATCAATCCGATCAAATACGTTCATTGCATTTTCAATAAATTTTGTACCCGGAATCAGGGCCGGAGGAAATTGGTTAACGGATGTCGTTGAATTGGATCCAATGACAAACATCCAATAGAAAGGAAATAAAGATAATAAAGAACTGCATACTAGAAAGGTATATAACAAGATTTTTGGCAGTTTCTTCTGTCCAACTTCTTTCATAACGGAAATTCTCCCTTCTTGCGTTAAGCTGACTTGATTCGTTTAGTCACAAACATATTAATTAATGAAACAACAATGATAATGAGGAATAGTACCCAAGCAATAGCCGCTGCATAACCAAACGAGAATCGTTCAAATGCTTCTTGATAGAGATATAGAGTCATTGTTAAACCTTGTGACTCGGAACCAATACCAAACAATAATGGCTCTGTGAATACCTGCATGCCTCCAATAGAAGAAAGCAAAACGGTAAAGATAATAATTGGGCGTACCATTGGAATCGTAATAAAAAAGAATTGTTGGATTTTTGAAGCTCCATCAATTGTAGCGGCTTCATATAAATCCTTAGGTATACTTTGTAGTCCTGCTAAGTAGATGATGGTGTTGTAACCTACCCATCTCCACATTACCATCAGTGAAATGGCAACATGAGTTCCGAAATATGAACCTTTCCAGTTGATAGGATCAATCCCAATTGAACTTAATGCATAGTTGATAATTCCATACTGTGTACCGAATATGGCTGAGAAAACAATAGCTACCGCAACAATGGAGGTAACGTTAGGCATAAAGACAAAAAGACGAAACAAGCTTTTTCCTTTTAAGAATGCTTGATTTAACACAAAGGCTAAAACTAAAGCAATGAACAACTGAGGGATCGTTGAAAGTGCCCATATACTAAAGGTGTTACCGACAGCCTTCCAAAATAACGGATCGTTTGTAAAAAGACCAACATAGTTGGCAAGACCAATAAACTCTCTTTCACCAAGAATGTTCCATTTATGAAAGGACAGGTACGCTGTAAATATAAGTGGAAACATCCCAAACACACCAAACAACAAGAAAAATGGAGAGATATATAGGTAACCGGAAATTCGGTCACGAGTGCGTTGGTTGTATTTTCGTTTAGGCTTTTTTTGCATGGTCGGGCTTTTAGGCTGCACTTCTGTACTCATAGGTTTCATCCTTCCTACTATACTTTCATAAGAAACAGCGTAAGATTACTCCTACGCTGTATGATGTCATGTTACCGTGAAATCTGTCTGTCTACTTCTAACATCGCTTGATCCCATGCTGCTTCTGGTTCTGCCGCTCCATCGGCTACAGTACCGAGTGCGTCCTGCATAATTGTATTGATTGGACTTGTCATTGGCGCACGATACACATCTTCAACAAGCGTCGCCGCTTCGGCATAGATTGCACCAATATCGTTTCGAATGAAGAATTCATCATCTAGTTCGTTAATAGCAGGCTCATCATAGATACCTGGTGTTGATGGGAAGTTCCCATTTTCTTCAAAAATATCAAGCTGGTTCTCTGGTGACATTAACCATGTGATGAACTCATATGCTTCTTCCGGATGATCACTCTGCGCAGGAACTGTTAGGAACGATCCTCCCCAGTTTCCAGAACCTTCAGGCATCAAAGCGATATCCCAAAGTCCAGATGTATCAGGTGCATCATTTTTGATATTTTGTAGCATCCACGGTGGTAGAAATACTGTTGCAAAGTCTCCGTTTGCAAGTGCTGCTCCCCACTCAGGAGTTTGTCTTTCAATGTTAGCTTGGATATCCATCGCTTCAATTGACTTATCCCACGCCTTAAGAATTTGCGGGCTATCTTCAATAATTAGCGTTCCATCCGTTTCGAAATACTGCTTTTGTCCCTGCTCACGAATCGCCGAGTACAAATCAGCTACATCACTAAACATATACGTTCCTGTTTCATCCATTAACTGTTGCCCTGCTTTTATATAGTCATCCCACGTGCTCATTACTTGAGCCACTTCATCTGGATCCGTTGGTAACCCTGCTTCTTCAAATAAATCAACACGATAAGCCATTGCCATCGGACCGATATCTGTTGGAATACCAATAACTGAACCATCATCAGATGATGCTTGTGCCCATTTCCAATCAAGGTACTCTTCTTCTAAATCTGCTGCTCCATAGTCAGCCAGATCATAAAACATTTCACTGCTCTCTTTAATTCTTTCAAGGTACCCTTCATCTACTCCAGAGATATCCGGCGCACCAGATCCAGCTGCTAAGGCTGTAATTAAATTCTGATGGGCATCCGCATACTCAGCCTCTTGAATATTAATTTTAATTCCAGGATTTTCTTCTTCGTATTGTTTTGCCTTGTCAGCAAATCCCATACCCGGCCAAAGCCACATTGTTAATGTAACGTCATCTCCACTTCCACCCTCGCTAGAACCAGATCCTGATGATGAACAAGCAGCCAATGCTGCAGCTACACCGATGCTTCCTGCAACTAATAACGATTTACGAGCTAAACGATTCATACTAAATCCCCCTGAATTGTTATTTTTGTTATTATTAAATGTTATTTATAAATAAAACATATCATTTAAATTTCAAAATGTAAACGCTTAATTTTCTAAAAAATAAAAATCGGCAAGCATAAGCTCACCGATCTCTTGGTACATCAATAGATTCTTTTAATAACATATCTCCTGAGATTAATATTTTTTCAGGAGGGTACTCACTATGATTAATTCTCCACACTAAACGATCAACCGCTCTTCGTCCAATGACTTGTTTTAAAACTTGAACAGTTGTCAGAGCAGGAGTTTGACCTTCTTCTTCGTCTAGTAAGTCAAACCCAGTGACAGAGACATCCCGAGGACAGGATAAACCATTATCTTCAAACAGATTAATGACCCTTCGTGCTATATGGTCATTTGCGCAAACAAAAGCCGTCGGAAAAGGGATTTTTTCCTTTTTCCAGCTGTTTAATTTCAGTTGAATCTCATCTTCCATGTCATCATTATACGTAATATCCATTAAGGTTGTTGCTTGTTCTAAACCAGCTTTTTCGATCACTGTTCTAAACCCTATCCATCGATCAAAAAAACTACGAGAGTGCTTTAATTCCCCTATAAACGTTATGTTTTTGTGTCCAAGTCCTATTAAATGATCCGTGATTCGTTCAACCCCACTGCGATTGTCCATAAAAATGCTATCAGCTCGCATGAGTTTATCTTCATGATCAATCATTACAATTGGAATCCCGTAACCAGACAGGGCAACTAGTGATTGTTCATCTAACGTTCCTAGCGTAATGATCCCAATCAGATTGGTGACGTCTACTTTTTTAGATAGGTCCATTTCACTTGTAATAACGATCATTCCAGCCTTTTTTGATTGAATTCCGACCGAGATTCCTTGATAAACAGATCCCCAATACGTATACGTAATGCTTTGATATTGAGAGTTCGGGAGGAAAACAAGAATATAGCCGTTCTCTACTTCTATCTTACGATTCAATTGAGTTGAAGGAGCCAGTTGTCCTTCTTTTAAATACCCTAATTGCTTTGCTGCGAACAATATCTTTTGTCTCGTTATATCACTTACACCTGGTTTGTTATTTAACGTTTTAGATACAACATACTTAGAGACCCCTACAGTATCTGCGATGACCTGCATGGTTATTTTTTTTTGCCCCATTGATCTACCTCACTGACATCCTACAATTTTGTTATCTTTGTTAGCATTATAACAGTATTTTTAGTTTCCTGCAGATTAATTAGATAAAAGGAATAATGAAATATAAAACCGGAATGATCACAAGCAACAAAGTGGTATTAACAATCCAATTTGAATTTGCAAGCTCAACATCTAATTTATACAGTTGAGGAGGCACAAGAGCTGAAACAGCTGTTGGCATCGCCGCCATAATTAAAATGACTTTTAAAAGATATCCATCGAATAATTCTCCCAGGCCAAATAAAACAGCAAGAGATACGATGATCGCGGGTACCATCACACATTTGATCGCTGACAGTGAGATACTGAGCTTGAAGTGCTTTTTGACCGCTGTCAGTCGCATAGAGAAGCCCACAGGAATCAAAAGAATAACAGAAGCCAGAGGAACAAGGATTTGATTTAACTGGCCATAGAAGTCAAAGCGAACCCATGATGATAGGTTTAATAATCCTCCAATGACAACGGCGAAAAACGTAATCATGATAAACGGGTCCCGGATAATTGAACTCCATTTAGAACGACTCACTTTATTCGTTTGTACCTGACCATAGCTCTTAGCAATCGGATAACAAACCGTATAATAAAATAACTCTTCAAACAGTCTAAACATCGCTACGTACGCTAAGCTCTGTTCTCCTAATAACAAGACGCAGAATAACGCCCCAAAGCTCCCTAGATTCACAAATGAACCTGTTACAAACATTGAACCCGTTTGTTCTCTCGACAATTTATAGTACTTGGACAGAAGGATACCAAACAAGCCACCAAGCATGATCGTAGCAATCCCAAGAACAGGGAGATAAATAAGTTGGATATTTGATAGTTCTGAGTACCAGAACGCCCCTATTAAAATGATGGGATTGATCCCAAGAAGCACAAATCGAATACAAAATGATAAAAAGAGAGACAACGGAAACCAAACAGGTATAGACTGTTTATCGGCCATTAACCGCAAGATCCGTCCCAGTATAAGCCCTAATGCAATAATACCAAAAGCAAACAAAAATTGGTTAATGCGATCCACTCCTACACGTAACAGTTATAGAATATGTTAAATTTATAATAAAATGGTTTTTATAGGAGATGATGACGAATGAAACCCGCTTTACTTATTCTAGATGCGCAAAACGGGTTTATCCAGGCAGGATCTTTTCAAAAAGAGGTAGATAATATTCAGAAGCTAGCTACCCATTTTAAAGATCGTTCATCCCCAGTGATATTGACACGACATATTGATTCACTATCAACTAGTCTTATTCAAGACCAAACTGATGAAGGAGAACTAGATCCTCGTTTAACCCCATTCGCAACTAAAATTGTGAAAAAGGGTCAACCCAGTGCATTTTTGGACACTGATTTGAACAGCTTTCTTCAGTCAGAAGGGGTGACTCATCTTGTCATCACCGGATTTAATGTAGAGTACTGTTGTCTATTTAATTCTGTTATTGCACATGAAAAAGGTTACTCAGTCACTTATGTAGAAGATGCTTCTGGCACTGTGAACACGCATGAAACGTACGAAATGCCAGGTTTAGATATTCGTGATTTTGTGGCGACTGTCCTTCACTGGTCCGGAACCACTCACGTTGTAGATACAGAAGAATACATATCTTAACATAGAAGAAACCACCCCAGTCTTACCACATGATTGGAGTGGTTTCTTTAAAACATCTATTATAAGAAATAACCAAGAGTGACAGCTAGAACAAAAAATAGAACGGCCAATACGATGGTTGCTCTATGAAGAACAAGGTCTACTCCTCTGGCTTTTTGTTTCCCTACCAACTGCTCTGCTCCACCGGAAATAGCTCCAGACAATCCAGCACTTTTCCCTGACTGCAGCACAACAACTGTAATTAGAGAAATCGAGACAATTACCAACAAAATCATTAACGTTAGTTGCAAATCATTCCACCTCCATGCACATCTTGCGCTAGTTTAAATCTACCATATACCCGTGCCTTAATCAACGCTATCGCTAGAAAAAGTAAGAATTTTATTCTGACGTACACGCTTGTTGATACATTAACCATCTATGTTATATTTCCGCTTTATTCTACAAGCACCTCATCATTTCCCGCGCAATATCTCAATTTCCGAGTGGTAGTTGTACTTATGACCATATTAGACACCGTAATAAGCCAAATAGTTAGGAATAGAGCGAAGAGGATGTCCTCATCGAACCAATCGCAATAGGATCACTTGCATTGCTTTCGCTGCTAAGTTCGAAACAAAAAAGACGATCTTTCGCTAAGTAATTCAATAAAAATATCCTCAATAATCTATTAAGATTCAGGTCCTCTTACTAGCGGACGGGATGGGGAGGCCGACTCCTGCGGGAATAAAGGGCAAGGTTGAAATAGACTGGTATAGCCAGTTTAGTTCAACGCCCTCCCGCGGAAAGCGTGCCCCCCCATCCCGGTAGCGGAATGACTGCACTCTCTCAATTAACTTAAGCAGAAATATATCTCAAACCAAAAAAGAACGATCCTATATAGGATCGTTCTTCGTTTTTTAACTTACTTAGATAGATTGTAGAAAGACTTACGTCCGCCGTAAACAGCTACGTCAGCAAGCTCGTCTTCGATACGAATCAACTGGTTGTATTTTGCTACGCGATCTGTACGAGAAGGTGCTCCCGTTTTGATCTGACCAGCATTTGTTGCAACAGCGATATCAGCAATTGTAGCATCTTCTGTTTCACCAGAACGGTGAGAGATAACGGCTGTATAACCAGCACGTTTAGCCATTTCGATTGCTTCAAACGTTTCTGTTAGTGTACCAATTTGGTTCACTTTGATTAGAATTGAGTTAGAGATTCCTTTTTCAATTCCTTCAGCAAGCTTTTCAGTGTTGGTAACAAACAAGTCATCCCCAACAAGCTGTACTTTGTCTCCAAGTCTTTCAGTTAAAAGCTTGTGACCTTCCCAGTCATTTTCATCTAGACCATCTTCAATAGAGATGATTGGGTATTTGGATACAAGATCCTCATAGAAACCAACAAGCTCTTCAGATGTGAAGACTTTGCCTTCACCTGAAAGATGGTATTTGCCATCTTCTTTGTTGAATAGCTCAGAAGATGCAACATCCATTGCTAATTGAACTTGCTCGCCTGGCTTGTAGCCTGCTTTTTCAATAGCTTCCATGATTGTTTGAAGAGCTTCTTCATTAGAAGATAAGTTTGGAGCAAATCCACCCTCATCACCTACAGCTGTATTGTAGCCTTTTGCTTTAAGAACAGCTTTAAGGTTATGGAAGATTTCAGCGCCGATTTGAACAGCATGCTTAAAGTTATCTGCTCCAACTGGCATAATCATAAATTCTTGGATATCTACGTTGTTATCAGCGTGCTCTCCACCGTTGATGATGTTCATCATTGGTACTGGAAGAGTTTTTGCACTGAATCCACCAAGGTATACGTATAAAGGAATACCTAGTGCTTCAGCAGCCGCATGAGCAACCGCCATAGATACACCTAGAATCGCGTTAGCACCTAATTTTGCTTTGTTTTTTGTTCCGTCAAGCTCAAGTAGAAGCTTATCGATTCCAAGTTGGTCCATTGAATCTGCCCCAATAAGTTCAGGTGCAATAAGATCATTTACGTTAGCAACAGCTGTAAGAACACCTTTGCCCATGAAACGGTCTCCGCCGTCACGTAGTTCTACTGCTTCGTATTCGCCTGTAGATGCGCCACTTGGTACAAGGGCACGTCCCATTGCTCCAGACTCTACATATACTTCTACTTCTACTGTTGGATTTCCACGTGAATCAAGGACTTCACGAGCATGAATATCAGTAATCATTGTCAAGCTAATCATCTCCCTTTAATGTTGTTTGGTTATTTTATTAATGTAATTCCAGTCATTTCTTCCGGTTTCTTTGCATCAAGTAGCTGAAGAAGTGTTGGAGCAAGATCGGCTAATTTGCCATCTTCACGCAACGTAATTCCTTTTTCAGTCACAATGACAGGTACACGGTTTGTTGTATGTGCCGTCATTGGATTTCCTTCGAGTGTAATAACTTCATCTGCATTCCCGTGATCAGCGGTAATAATCGCAGCGCCACCTTTTTCGTGGATAGCATCTACTACTCGTCCAAGACATTCATCAACTGCTTCAATTGCTTTGATTGTTGGCTCAAGCATACCTGAGTGCCCAACCATGTCCGGATTAGCAAAGTTCAAAATAATTGCATCGTGCTTTTCGGCTTGAATCTCAGCCACAAGCGCATCTGTTACCTCATATGCACTCATTTCAGGCTTCAAGTCATACGTTGCTACTTTTGGTGAATCAATAAGGATACGTTCCTCACCAGGGAATTCCTGCTCACGTCCACCACTAAAAAAGAAGGTAACATGAGGGTATTTCTCTGTTTCAGCAATTCGAAGCTGACGAAGGTTTTGTTGAGAAAGAACTTCTCCGAGTGTATTATCAAGATTTGTTGGTTTGAAGGCTACAAATCCGTCAATCGACTCACTGAACCTTGTTAAGCAAACAAAATGCAGGTGTTTTGGAAATTTCTCTCCGCGGTCGAAACCTCTAAAGTCTTCGTTAGTAAATACTTGTGAAAGCTGAATCGCACGGTCCGGTCGGAAATTAAAGAAGATGACTGCATCATCATCCTGAACTGTAGCCACTGGCTTTCCTTCTTTGTCCGTCAACACAGAAGGAATCACAAATTCATCATGGATGTCATTTTTGTAGTTATCTTCGATGACGTCTAAAGCATTTTCATATGAAGGTCCGTCACCATATGTCATGGCGCGGTATGATTTCTCTAGACGATCCCAGCGCTTATCACGGTCCATTGCATAATAACGACCATGAAGCGTGGCAATCTCACCAATTCCGATTTCTTCAAGCTTCTTTTCTACAGAACGAATATACGTTTCTGCAGATGTTGGGCTTACATCACGTCCATCAAGGAAACCGTGGATATAAACCTTTTTCACATTCTTACGCTTAGCTAACTCAAGCAATGCAAACAAGTGGTCAATATGACTATGAATGCCGCCATCTGATAGAAGACCATATAGATGAAGAGCGGTTCCCTTTTCATTTACATGATCCATCGCATCAATAAAGGTTTGGTTCTCAAAGAACTCCCCTTCACGGATAGCAAGGTTCACTCGAGTTAAGCTTTGATACACGATTCGGCCGGCACCAATATTTAAATGACCAACCTCTGAGTTCCCCATTTGACCAGCTGGTAATCCAACCGCTTCCCCATCTGCTTTCAGGGTTGCGTGAGGGAATTCATTATGAAAACGGTCATAATTGGGTTTGTTCGACTGCTCTACCGCGTTGCCTTTGGTTTCGTCCCTTAAACCAAAGCCATCTAGGATAATCAGAGCAACGGGCTTTTTACTCATTTTACCGCCTCCAGAAGCTCTAGGAATGAAGCTGGCTCAAGGCTTGCTCCTCCTACTAAAGCTCCATCGATATCAGATTGTGCCATGTATTCAGCAATGTTAGCTGGTTTTACACTACCGCCATATTGAATACGAACAGCGTCAGATACTTCATGAGCGAACGCTTCTGCTACTACCGTACGGATATAGCCGCAGCCTTCGTTTGCATCTTCAGAAGATGAAGATTTCCCTGTACCAATTGCCCAAACTGGCTCGTAAGCGATGACCGTGTTCTTAACCTGTTCATCAGTCAAACCAGCAAGACCTTTTGTGATCTGCTCTTGTAACACATCATTCGTACGGTTTGCTTCTTTCTCTTCTAACGTCTCACCGCAACAAAGGATTGGAATCAGTCCTTGCTCATGAGCAGCATGGACCTTTTTGTTTATAATGTCGTCTGTTTCACCAAACAATTCTCTGCGTTCAGAATGACCAAGTACAACATAATCAACCTTTAAGTCAGCAAGTGCTGCTGGACTTGTTTCACCAGTAAAAGCTCCGCTTGTTTCGAAATACGCGTTCTGAGCTCCAATTTTTAAGTCTGTACCTTCTGTAGCTTCAACCAAACTCTGAAGGAAGATAGAAGGAGCACACACAACTGAATCAACGGACTCAGCGCTAGGTACTTTACTCTTTACTTCTTCAGCAAATGCTTTTGCTTCTGAAAGTGTTTTGTTCATTTTCCAGTTCCCTGCAATAATAGGTTTACGCATGGTTCATCACCTCTCGTAATTGATTACTCTTTATCTGAAAGGGCTACAACACCTGGAAGGTCTTTGCCCTCCATAAATTCAAGTGACGCCCCTCCACCTGTAGAGATATGGCTCATCTTATCAGCGAATCCAAACTTTTCAACAGCAGCAGCAGAATCTCCACCACCAATAACAGAATACGTTTCAGTGCTATCAGCAAGAGCTTCGGCTACAGCCTTCGTTCCGCCAGCAAAGGTCTCAAGTTCAAATACACCCATAGGACCGTTCCAGATTACAAGTGCAGAATCTGCAACAACACTCTTGTATGTATCTTGTGTTTTAGGACCAATGTCTAAAGCTTCCCAATCAGCTGGAATTTCGCTAATCGGAACAATGTGTGTGTTTGCATCATTAGAGAAGTCATCTGCAACAATAACGTCCTCAGGCATGTAGAAGTTCACACCGTTCTTTTTTGCTTTTTCCATAAAGGTTTTGGCTAGCTCAATTTTATCTTCTTCTAGTAAGGACTTACCTACTTCATGACCAAGAGCTTTTACAAATGTATAAGCCAATCCTCCGCCAATGATAAGGTTATCGACTTTATCTAATAGATGATCAATGACACCAATCTTATCTTTTACTTTTGCTCCACCAATAATAGCTGTAAATGGACGTTTCGGTTCTGTCAGTGCTTGTCCAAGCACATCAAGTTCCTTTTCCATTAAGAAACCAGCAGCAGAAGGAAGATGCTTAGCGATTCCTTCAGTAGAAGCATGCGCACGGTGAGCTGCACCAAATGCGTCATTTACATAAAAATCAGCTAGGGATGCAAATTCCTTTGCAAGTTCAGCATCATTTTTTTCTTCTCCTGGATAGAAACGGACGTTTTCAAGTAGAAGAATATCCCCATCTTTTAACTCTTTTACAGCAGCCTGTGCTACTTCACCTCTTGCTTCAGTGCTAGCAGCGACTGGTTGATCTAACAACTCAGAAAGTCTTACTGCAACAGGTTTGAGACGAAGTTCTTCAACAGCTTGTCCTTTTGGACGACCAAGATGACTAGCAAGAATAACTTTCGCACCTTGTTTAACTAAATGTTTAATGGTTGGAAGAGCCGCTTTAATACGAGTCTCATCCGTAATCGCTCCATCATTCATTGGTACATTAAAGTCAACACGAACAAAGACGCGCTTTCCTGTTAATGTAACATCTTGAAGAGTTTGCTTATTCATAAACGAACCTCCTCCTATTCTTTATTTTGTGACAAGCGGAAAGAGGAGTCAGATTCAAGACCCTCCTCCTCTTATGATCCGCTTGCTCCATTATAGCCCTTTGCTAGCGATGTATTCAACTAAGTCAACGACACGGTTTGAGAAGCCAGTTTCGTTATCGTACCAAGAGATAACTTTAACCATGTTGCCTTCCATAACCATTGTTGAAAGTGCGTCAATTGTAGAAGAATGTGTGTTGCCATTGTAGTCATGAGATACTAATGGCTCTTCAGAATATCCAAGCACACCTTTAAGTTTTCCTTCAGATGCTTCTTTAAGTGCTGCATTTACTTCTTCAGCTGTTACGTCTTTATCTAGCTCAACAACAAGGTCAACTAGTGACACGTTTGGAGTTGGAACACGCATAGCTGCACCATTCAATTTCCCTTTAAGTTCAGGAAGAACAAGTGCTACGGCTTTAGCAGCTCCAGTTGATGTTGGAATGATATTCTCAGCAGCCGCACGAGCACGACGGTAATCTTTATGTGGAAGATCAAGAATTTGTTGATCATTTGTGTAAGAGTGAACTGTGTTCATTAGTCCACGACGGATACCAAATTGATCGTTTAATACTTTAGCAAAAGGCGCTAAGCAGTTTGTTGTACAAGATGCGTTAGAGATAACGTCATGGCTTGCTGGATCATACTTATCTTCGTTCACACCTACTACTATAGTTAGATCTTCATCAGAAGCTGGTGCAGAGATGATGACCTTTTTAGCTCCTGCTTCGATATGTTTAGCAGCATCTGCACGCTTCGTGAAGAAACCAGTAGATTCGATAACCACTTCAACTCCGTGCTTATCCCATCCAATTTCAGCTGGGTTACGCTCAGCAGAAACCTGGATCTCATGACCGTCTACAACTAATGAGTTTTCTTTTACTTCAATGCTCACGTCAAGATTTCCGTGAACCGTGTCATATTTCAATAAGTGAGCTAACATGTTAGCGTCAGTTAAGTCGTTAATTGCTACTACCTCTACGTTAGGATTCTGAAGTGCCGTGCGGAATACGTTACGACCAATACGTCCAAAACCATTAATACCAATTTTCGTTGCCATGTTAAAATTCCTCCTGACATAATTTGAAAAGCTAATCTATCAAAAAGGGCAGTACCCTTTTCTTCCTATTCATATTTCTTGAAGCAGTCTTCTTGCGGCCGCCTCATCTGTAATTAATACGTCACTTGGACGGTGTTGCATATACGCCTTAATTGCATTGGCTTTTGATGCGCCTCCTGCAACAGAGATCACATGCTTGCCAGTGTCTAACTCATCCAACTGCAACCCAATCGTTCGTTGCTTATGAATAATCTCACCTGACTGATTAAAGTAATAGCCAAAAGCCTCTGCTATTGCGTGTTCCCTTTTCAGTTTGTTCATAAACGGCTCTTCCGAACTTCGTCTAGCAGCCATTCTAGTAGCATCACCAATTCCATGGAGCAAAATGCGGGAAGTCTTAATCAAATCAAGAATTTCCTTAACAGATGGTTCCATCACTAGTGAAGCATAAGCTTCTTCGCTTAACTGATCAGGTACATGCATTAGACGATATTCAGCTCCAGCACGATCAGCAAACTCCGCACTAATCGTATTTGCCTGATTTTCGACTCTTTCACCTAACCCTCCACGGGCAGGTACAAAGATTGTTTGGCTTACCTTCGGATCTGGTGTCATCATTTGTGCAACTGCTGCAAGAGTTGTGCCTCCCATAACAGCTACCACAGATCTTGGCTCAATGATTGCTTTTAACTCTTTGACGCAAGCCTGACCCATCTCCTGCTTTACCCAGTCTTCCTCGTCACTGTCTCCGGCTACAATAACTGCCTTCTTCACTCCGAGTTTGTCTTGAAGTTCTGATTCAAATGCCTTTAATCCAAGCAATTCTTTCATCGTATCGTCTAATTGGACAAGCACAGTTTCCCCTTCTCTTGTAAGACTCATACCAGCTGTCGTAAATGTAACAAGCCGTTGTTCTTTAAGAAAAGTCACTTCTCCTCGTACAACTCGTTCGGAAAGTTGTAGATTAACAGCAAGTGCCCTGCGACCAATTGGTTGGCGAAGATAAACGAATTGCAGCATTCGATATCGTTTTTGCATGGTTTCTACTAGTTCAGGTACTAGCTGCTTCTGTATATTAACCAGCTTTCTCATCATTAGTAGCACCTCTTTCTGTAAATAGGGACACTGATCGTCCCGCGCAGACATTTTACGTCCCGATTAAACCAAACGTCTGCTACAAATATAATGATAACAACTGTTCACCAGTTTGACAAGTTTTTTAGCCTAGTTTTTAAAATAAAAAAAGCAATACTTAGTTCGTATTTTTAATGATTTGACTGATTTTATCATATGAAAGAATTCCCTCATCTGCTTCGATCCCCTCCACTAAAACCACAGGAATACGCAACATATATTTCTCCAACAATTCATCGTCTTCATAAATATCAACCACATTGACTGTTAAGAAATATTCTTCTTTTAATTTTTCAATAACATGAAGCCCCTTCTCACATAATGAACAGTTGTTCTTCGAGTAGAATGTTATGTGCATGATGTTGTCTCCTTCTATATAAAGTTAGATTCAGTATATCAAAATAAATGCAGTAAACCGTAAAACCGGTTTAACTTTACCTAGAATCGGCAATGATGAAAAGAGGGTTTTGGCTTGTCGATATGGAATGTACTATATAAAGAGTGGTTTTTATTTGACCTTCTTTGACCTAATCGGTATGATGTACATACAGCACAATGATGAAAGCTGATCTTAATACGTAATTAACCACATTTCACAGGAGGAATGATCCATGAATCTCATCCCTACAGTTATTGAACAAACAAACCGCGGCGAGCGTGCATACGATATTTACTCTCGTCTTTTGAAGGACCGGATTATTATGCTTGGAAGTGCTATTGATGACAATGTGGCTAACTCAATTGTTGCACAGTTACTTTTCTTACAAGCAGATGATCCAGATAAGGATATTTCTTTATACATCAACAGCCCAGGCGGATCAATCACGGCTGGTATGGCGATCTACGATACGATGCAGTTCATCAAACCAGATGTATCAACGATCTGCATTGGTATGGCCGCTTCAATGGGATCATTCCTATTGTCAGCTGGCGCAAAGGGCAAACGCCTTGCTTTACCTAATAGTGAAGTCATGATCCACCAACCACTTGGTGGAACACAAGGTCAAGCTTCAGACATTGAAATTCATGCTCGCCGCATTATTGAAATGCGTGAGAAGCTGAACGAAATTCTTTCAGAGCGTACAGGTCAACCAATCGAAATCATTGCTCGTGATACTGATCGTGATAACTTCATGACTGCTGAACGCGCAAAAGAGTATGGTTTAATTGACGAAGTCATTTCTTCACAAGCACAAAAGAAATAATAAAAAAAGGCAGCCCACTCGGCTGCCTTTTTTTATGTATTAAATTAAGAAGGATTTTGAATATAATCAACCAATGTATCAAGTGCTTCTTTCTCATCGTGCCCATCAGTACTTATAACAATTGATGCATCATGCCTAATAGCCAAACTCATAATCCCCATTATACTTTTGGCATTGGCCACCTTGCCATCTTTTTCAATATTAACAATCGATGAGAATCGATTCGCTTCTTGGACAAACAAGGCTGCAGGACGAGCTTGCAATCCACCCTTAATGGCAACTTTCACTTCTGATTTAAGCATTGTAATTCCCTCCTTTTATTTAGTCTTTATAAACTTTCAAGCACTTCACCTGAGCGAATTTTTTCAGCAATTTCATCAATTTTTTTGAGCCTATGATTAATGCCTGACTTACTTACTTTTCCGCCTTCTAACATTTCACCAAGTTCCTTTAACGTGACATCTTGATGAACAAGCCTCATGGATGCAATCTCTTGTAACCTTGGAGGTAGTTGTTCTAATCCAATCGTCCGTTGGATGAGACGGATATTCTCAACTTGTCTTAATGCAGCCCCTACCGTTTTGTTTAGATTTGCCGTTTCACAATTAACCAATCGGTTTACTGAATTTCGCATATCTTTTAAAATACGAACATCCTCAAAATACAGTAGTGCTTGGTGTGCACCTATAATGCTAAGAAATTCGGTAATTTTTTCACTCTCTTTTATATAGACAATATATCCTTTTTTCCGTTCTAACGGTTTTGCACGTAGTCCATATTCGTTCATTAGTTCACATAGTGAAGTATTATGTTCTTCATATGAAGAAAAAATCTCCAGATGATAGGAAGAAGTCTCAGGATGATTCACTGATCCGCCAGCTAGAAAGGCACCACGCAAATAGGCGCGTTTTCCTTGCTCAGATTTGATTAATTCCTTTGAAATCGTTCGAATGAGAGTAAATCCTTCTCCTAGAATTCCAAGCTGCTCCATGAGAGATTGAGCCCCTCTTGAGACTCTAACTAAGTAGACGTTGTTTTTTTTCAACCTCATCTTTTTTCGAACAAGCAATTCAATAAAAACATTTGGGAACAATTGCTTTAGTAATGTATAGATCCGTCTAGCTATAGCAGCATTTTCAGTAGTAATGTCTAACCCTACTTGTTGACGCGCAAACGAAAGTGAGCCATTCATACGAACTAAAGCAGCCAGCTCAGCCGACGCATAAGGTTCAGCAGGTTCCAGCTGAGTGAGTTCTTTTTTGACTTTGGCCGCAAAAGACATTCTGTTCACCCCATTTCTTTGAATCTTCTCTATATTCGTTACGTTTTAATGGTTCCTGCTCTCAAGATGGCTTCAGATACTTTCTTTGCATTATGCCTAAGCTGCCCATCCTGCTCCACAACAAAATTATCTTCAATGACATTGACTCCAAGTTGCTGTAGTCGTTCATAGTCAACGTTAACCGGTATAGCCATTTCCTCTGCGTATAACGTTTTTACATTTTGAGAGATAGCAGATCCGTTAACAATGATATCGTCTACTAAATCTGGTCCGCAGTGCGAAATCAAACCATCTAAATGATCAGAGGCACTATATTCATCGGTTTCGCCCAATTGTGTCATCGCATTGCATATATAAACCTTCCTCGCTGACGAGCTACGAATAGCTTCAACAATTCCTGGAACCAACAAGTTCGGAAGCACACTTGTATACAAACTACCTGGACCTAAAACAATCCAATCTGCCTTTTTTATAGCTTCTAGGCTTTCAGGGAGTGGATCGATGTTCTCAGGTGTAAGATACACTCGCTTAATTTTCTTTTGAACAGCTGGGATTTTTGATTCGCCAGAAACAATCGAACCATCCTCCATTTCAGCGTGAAGCACAATACTTTGATTAGCTGCAGGGAGCACGGTTCCTCTTACATTTAAAACCCGGCTTACAGCAACAATTCCTTGATGAAAATCGCCCGTTATCGATGTCATTCCAGCTAACAACAAATTCCCTAATGAATGTCCGGATAGACTCGTTCCATTCGCAAAACGATGTTGGAACATCTCTTCCACCAACGGTTCTACTTCTGCCAAAGCTGTTAATACGTTTCTCACATCTCCTGGCGGTGGAATATCAAGTTCCTTACGCAGAATGCCTGAGCTTCCTCCATCATCTGCTACAGTTACAATTGCGGTGATATTGACTGGATAAGTCTTCAAACCACGCAATAATACAGACAAGCCTGTCCCTCCGCCTATAACAACAACGTTCTTATTCACGGATTACGGACCTTTCTCTTTTCAATATCTCTGTGCGTTGCGTGCACTTCATATTCTTCTGCAAATTGTTTAGCGAAATGCTCGACCAATGTAACCGATCGGTGTTGTCCACCCGTGCAACCAATTCCGATGACAACCTGGCTTTTACCTTCTCTTTTATATTGTGGCAACATAAACTGTAAAAGGTCCGTCAGTTTTTCGATAAACTGCTGCGTTTCTGACCATTTTAACACGTACGAAGAAACTTCTTCGTCTAGACCAGTTTGTGGACGCATATGTTCAACATAATGTGGGTTTGGTAAAAAACGAACATCAAACACTAAGTCAGCATCAATAGGGATACCATATTTAAATCCAAATGATTGTAGCTGAACTGAAAATGATTGCCTTGCATCAGAAGAAAATCGAGAAATCAAACGTTCTCTTAACTCAATTGGCTTGAGCTCCGTCGTATCAATAATTAGTTGCGCACGCCCCTTTAATTCTTCTAGCATTTCTCTTTCTAAACGAATACCTTCAAGAGGCAGTCCATTTTTGGCTAGAGGGTGTGTACGCCTTGATTCCTTATATCGTTGGACAAGCTTATTATCTTTTGATTCAAGAAAAAGAATTTGAACACTTGGTTTGCTTTGCCCAATACTAAGCTGGTCAACCACTTCAAATAAATGATCAAAGAATCGTTGTCCCCTTAAATCCATCACTAAAGCGACTTTGTTCATCTTACCGCTAGCACCCTCTATTAAATCAATAAATTTCGGGAGCAAAGCTGGCGGTAAATTATCTACGCAAAAATAACCTAAATCCTCAAAACTCTGAACAGCAACTGTTTTACCTGCTCCTGACATCCCCGTAATAATTACAATTTCAATTGGTTGCTCTGCCTCTCCCATATAAAACACCCTTCTCAGAAACTTATTTATTCATTCGTAGCTGGTGCAGGATCAAGACGTGAACGAAGTAGCTGATAGTCTGGTGTATAATAGAAGGTTCCAAACATGATACCCTTGCCATTTAATACATGCTCAATAAATGCCTGATCTCCTTCAGCCATTGGCAATCCAGCTACTTCATTACATTTCCACCACTTTAAAGTACCTTCAGGTGATTGCGACAAAAGCGTCCCTGAGTAATCTACTGCCTTAAAGGTAAAAAGCATCCATTCAGATACTGTCTGACCGTTTTCTTCTATAACAATTGTATATACTCCATTTAATTCGGGATCGATGACCGATAAGCCTGTTTCTTCTCTACATTCTCTAGTAGCTGATTCTTTTATCGTTTCTCCCGATTCCATTTTGCCACCTGGAGCCACCCACCATCCTCGGCTAGGTTTTTGCAAGAGCAAAATCTTATCATCTTTAATGACTGCACAGTTTGTAACCCTTTGCAATGAAATCACCTCGTTATCTATACACTATCAGTATACAATTATTTTATGACTGCTACAATTATTCAGAAGTTCTCTTAGTCCTTATGGCACAAAAAAAGGGCACGAGCTTCACGAAGCTCGTGCTAAAGATATATAAAAAGGGGGTCAATTACTTAAACATAGTGTAACAGTTTTATATTTCATAATTGTTACAGAATGATTAAGAGCGAATTACGAAACCCTGTCCCCACAAGGGTTTCAGCAAACTCCCTTTTTTAAAAATGCATCATACAGAGCATCTTTTATCCTATTTTTTATGCAACAGTTTGGCAATTCATTACGGATTGACTTTTTCAGCAAGACTTTCGATATAGTGTTGTACATTTTGTGCTGCAACACTTCCATCACCAGTTGCTGTGACAATTTGACGTAAAGATTTTTCACGAACATCTCCAGCTGCAAAGATACCTGGAATTTTTGTTTCCATCTCTTCGTTCGTTACAATGTATCCTTCTTCATTCAAGATACCAAGGTTCTTAACACTTTCATTAAGAGGTAGAAGGCCAATGTAGATGAAGACACCATCTGTTTTAAATTCAGACACTTCGTCGGTTTTGGTGTTTTTAAGCTTCACACTGCCAACCTTACCATTTTCATCTTCAATATCTGTAACTACATGGTTCCAAATGAACTCAACCTTGTCATTATCAAATGCACGTTGCTGAAGAATCTTTTGAGCTCTTAACTCATCACGGCGGTGAATGACCGTTACTTTTGAAGCAAATCGAGTTAGATAAACAGCCTCTTCAACGGCTGAATCTCCTCCCCCTACTACAACTAATTCGCGATTTTTAAAGAATGCCCCATCACAAACAGCACAATAAGATACTCCGCGTCCACCAAGCTCTTTCTCACCAGGTACACCAATTTTCTTATATTCAGCTCCGGTAGTCACAATCACAGCTCTTGCGCGATATTCTTTTGAACCCGCAATCACTCGTTTTGTGTCCCCTTCATCAATGATTTCTTTGATATCTCCATACGC
Organism: Alkalicoccobacillus murimartini; assembly: GCF_030813245.1. Taxonomy (GTDB): domain Bacteria; phylum Bacillota; class Bacilli; order Bacillales; family Bacillaceae_D; genus Alkalicoccobacillus; species Alkalicoccobacillus murimartini. The sequence goes on from NZ_JAUSUA010000002.1 coordinate 156,875, forward strand.
ATATTGAGCACCGAATTTTTTCGCATGTTCAAACATTTTTGTTGAAAGATCCGGTCCTAAAATATGGTCAAAACCAGGGTAGTTTTCTACTTCTTCTGTATTAGCCATTTGACCACCCGGCACACCGCGCTCAAGCATCAGCGTATTTAACTGTGCGCGAGAAGTGTACACAGCCGCTGTCATACCAGCTGGGCCTGCACCGGCTATAATGACATCATAAATGGTTTCTTCACTCATAATTAATTCCTCCTAAACTACACTTTCTTCTTATGTGACTATATCGTATCCAAATCTGAGAATCCTGTCTATTGATCTGCTCAAAACCTATTATGGCCACAAACGGTAGGTTACATCCTGTTGTTTGAGGTCCTCAATATTCTTTAAACGCTGCTCACTTTTGGAATAGCCTTTTTTCGTTGCTTTTCTCCAAAGAACTTCAGCCCGATCGATTTGCCCAAGATTAAATTGAGCAACCCCACGACAGTCGTATAGCTCTGGATACATATCAAAGGTTAAGGTGTCCACCTCTGAAAGTCTTTTTTCGGTCTCTTGATATTCTCCAAGAGCACATAAAACACGTGCTAGCTTGAGATAGTGATCCGTATCAATCGGATAGACTTGGCTAAGTGTCTGAGCATAACGCCTAGCTTCTTTATCATCACCAAGTTCATCCGTAAATAAGGCAATGTTACACAAAGCAAAAAGGTTTCCTTTGTCTTCTGTTAAAACCTTCTCCGAGAGATCAAATGCTTTACTTTGCTGACCCGATCGGAAGTATGCTTCTGCTAAATGATTATAAGCTGCCCAACACGTTGGATGATCATCTATCATTTCTTGCAGAACAGGTATCGCTTGTTTAGGCTTATTTTGTTTAAGGAATGATCCAGCCGTTGTGTGACCAGAAATCAGGTTCTCAAGCTCTTCGGATTCATCATCCATAACAAGCTCTTCCTCAGAAAGCATCTCTAGAAGTTCCTCTGCACCCTCCAGACGATCTTCCTTCGTTGTATTTTTAAGGTAGGTTTTGACTGACTGTTCTGCCAAACCAAAATTACCGAGATATGCGTAATTATTGGCCATGAAAAAATGGCACTCAGGATGATTGTCCGATGTGGCGTGTAATACATCACGCAGGATGTCATTTGAGCGTTCATATTCATTTAGCTCTGAGAGTACTGCTGCGAGTTGAATTTGAAACACTGGTTCTTTATCTGTTAGCTTAACCGCACGTTCAAACAGCGTGACGGCTCGCTTTAAGTTTTTTTTCTTATACGCATCAATGCCTCTATGAAAGAAATAATCTCCATTTTGAAGAAATGGGATAACATTGGCATGTTTTTTTCGATAAACCGATACATCCATATAAACTGCGTTCCCTCCAGATGTCTTCTTTATGCTTGTCCAGTATACATCATCTGTATAGAAAATGGGAGCTATGCGGGTTGAATCATTGACAAAATGAAGAAAACTATACGATTTGAAATCCCTATCCTGAATTGGAACTTATTTACCATGCTTTTAGATACCATTAGTTTCCATGTTTTAACTCTGACGATAACGGAAATACTACAGTCAGAGACGGTGCACCCTCTCAAGGCAAACATAACGCAAATAGATAAAGTACCCTTTTTCAATGGAGTGAGAAGCTTTATTCAGAAAGGAAGCGAGCATGTGAACGTGGCCATTCGTATTATTGTAGGCATCTATGCATTCCTCACACTTTTAATTTTAGGAAGTGTTTTGCTGGATGTAACAGGAATCTATCAACCTATCAACGAGCTGTTAGCCATACAACAAACAAATGAAATGTACTGGATTTTAATCGGTATTCTATCTTTTGTCTTCGTCGTATCGCTGATTCTATTTCTTTCTTCTTTTAAGAAGAGGGAGAGAACCCAAAGCAAATTTCAATCTCCTACTGACATAGGCGTGATTGGCATTTCAAAGGATTCAATTGAATCAACTGTATTACGAATCATAAGAAGATTTGAAGGAGTTCGCTCTGTAGATGTCGATTCGAGTATCTCTAAAAAGACTCAACAAGTAACGGTTTCAGTTAGTTATGCTCCTTTTGGACCGAACCCAGTTCAAGAGAATGCAAAAAAGCTTCAAGAAAGCGTAAAAATGGAGCTTGAGAAGTGGTTAGAGATTCCTGTCAAAGAAGTAAAAGTACTTGTTAAAAATCAATCCAATCCAACAAAAAAGCGGGAACGCGTCATTTAAGGAGGAAGCGCTATGAATCAAGAAACGTTCATGCGCTATCGTGGGCGCATCCTAGGGCTACTGATTGCCATCGTTTTCAGTATTCTTTTTCTCACGATTGGCTTAGGCTATTCATTAGCTGTAGGGATTTTTGTTCTACTAGGTTTTCTGATCGGCAAATGGATCGACGGCGATTTAAATGTACATGCCTATATCGATGCATTGTTTACAAAAAGAGATTGATCTAAAAAAAGGGAGATGTTTTAAATGGAAAAGAACATTCAATCAACAGAAAAAACAACGGCACAACTAGAGAAAGAACAACATGATCAAGTGAACCAAAACGAAAATCGCGAAAAACTAACATATGATAATGAAGTAATCAAAAAAATTACGGCATTAGCAACGAATGAAGTATCTGGCATTTTAGGTATGAGCGGGAGCCTTTTCCAAGGTGTGAGAGAAACATTTGGTGGAGACGAAAAAATCACAAAAGGTATTAGTGCTGATGTGGGAGAAAAACAAGTTGCCATCGATATTGAAGTATACGTAGAATACGGGAAAAACATCCCGAGCATTTATAAAGAAGTGAAAGAAAGCGTAAGTAAGAACATTCATAACATGACTGGACTTGAGCTAGTAGAATTCAACATGAATGTAGATGATGTCTACACTCGTGACGAATTTGAAAGCAAACGAACTAATTCTAGTTCACCAAATTCTGGTCGCGTTGAGTAAGAGTTGAACAAAAAAAGACAACCTCAGTTGGGGTTGTCTTTTTGCATTCTTCTATTCATGTCTTGCTTTTAGAATATCTGTTACCTCACTAAATGAAACCTTCTGCTCACGAAGTAACACAAACAGATGATACAAAAGATCGGCTGATTCGTTAGTTAGTTCTTCACGATCACGGTTTTTGGCTGCAATAATAACTTCTGAAGCTTCCTCGCCAACTTTCTTCAGAATTTTATCTACCCCTTTTTCAAATAGGTAAGTAGTATAAGCTCCTTCTGGCATCTCCGCTTCACGTTCCGCAATCAATCGCTCGAGTTCAGTAAGAATGGCAACAGAGCTTGTGTCATCCGGTTCTACCTTCTGATCTAGTAAAGAGTCAGAGAAACAGGTGTAGCTTCCTTTATGGCAAGCTGGTCCTTCTGGAACGACTAAAACTAGTAAGGCGTCCTGATCACAGTCATAGCGGATATCTTGAATGGCCTGTGTATTTCCTGATGTTTCACCTTTATGCCAGAGCTCTTGTCTTGAACGACTGTAAAACCAGGTCTGTTTTGTCTCGATTGATTTTGTTAGTGATTCTAGGTTCATGTAGGCAAGAGTTAAGACTTCTTTGCTTGCTGCGTCCTGAACGATTGCTGGCACAAGGCCACGATCATCAAATTTCACGGATTCTAGATTCATCGAATAGACAGTCCTTCCCCTTTTAGATAACTCTTTACTTCAGCCACAGATGTTTCTTTATAGTGAAAAATGGAGGCTGCAAGCGCTGCGTCCGCTCCAGCTTCGTTAAATGCTTCAAGAAAATGCTCTTGGTTTCCGGCACCACCAGAAGCGATAACAGGAACGGAAACAGCGTCTCCTACTTTTTTAAGTAATGGTACATCAAAACCTGTTTTCGCTCCATCCTGATCCATACTCGTTAAGAGAATTTCTCCTGCTCCCAGAGATACAGCGTGTTTTGCCCAGTCAGCTACTTCCCATTCGGTTGCTTTTCTCCCACCGTGTGTATAAACACGCCAAGAACCAAGCTCCTCATCATATTTGGCATCAATGGCAACAACCATGCATTGCGCTCCAAAGAAGTCTGCACCTTCCTTGATTAACTCTGGTCGAAGCACAGCAGCTGTGTTCAGCGATACTTTGTCTGCCCCGGCACGAAGAACACGTTTCATATCTTCAAGTGTACGAATCCCACCACCAACAGTAAATGGAATGGCTAGCTTACCAGCCACTTCTTCTACCACCTCAATCATCGTCTCATGTCCTTCATGAGAAGCAGAGATATCTAAAAAAACGAGCTCATCTGCGCCTTGTCCATCATAAAAAGCAGCCAGTTCAATAGGATCTCCAGCATCTCGCAATCCAACGAATTGAATGCCTTTTACAACACGCCCTTCCTTGACGTCTAAACACGGAATAATGCGTTTGGTCAGCATATCATTACACCTTCCTCTGCAAGGCTTCTTTAAGAGTGAATTGATTTGTGTAAAGGGCTTTCCCTACAATTGCTCCAGCGATACCAGATGATTTCCTAGCAGCTAATTCATCTAAGTCTTCAAGTGAACTAACCCCACCTGAGGCAATGACCTTCGCACCACTAGCAATGGCAAGTGCTTCAATCGCTTCCGTATTAGGACCGGATAACATGCCATCACGAGCGATGTCTGTAAAAATAAAAATTTCGGCTCCAAAACGAACCATTTCACGAGCCAAGTCTTCCGCTTTAACTTCGGAGGTTTCTAGCCAACCTTCAGTAGCAACATACCCGTTCCGTGCATCAATGCCGATCACAATTCGCTCTCCACCATATGTAGCAAGCATTTCTTTTGTAAAGGCTGGGTTTTGAACGGCAACACTTCCAAGGATTACACGGTCCACACCGTGATCAAGGTAATACGCAACGTCTTCAACTGACCGGATGCCACCACCAATTTGTACCTTAGCGTCAAGCTCTTTAGCGACACGAATCACATGTTCATGATTCACACGTTTTTTTGCTTTTGCTCCATCTAAGTCAACCATATGAATCCATTCAGCTCCAGCATCAACAAAGGTCTTTGCCATATGAAATGGAGAGTCTCCATATACCGTTTCCTGATTATAATCCCCTTGCACAAGTCGAACACATTTTCCATCTCTCATATCAATCGCTGGATAGATAATCGATTCAGTCATGAAGCTTCACTCCTTTCTCCACCAATTGACCAAAGTTCGCAAGCAAATCCATGCCTACGACACTGCTTTTTTCTGGATGAAATTGCGTCCCTACAACAGAGCCTCTACCAACAACTGCCGGTACGTCTTGATGGTAATCAGAAGTAGCTAATAAAATCTGTGTATCCTCTGTTTGAACCACATAGGAATGGACAAAGTATACATACCCCTGCTCTACATCGTTTAGGAGTGGATGTTGTTGATGAAAGTGAAGTTGATTCCAGCCCATGTGTGGAACCTTATATGGTGTTCCGTCTGCCGATTGACCTTGAAATTTAACCACTTTACCTGGTAGCAAGCCAAGTCCTTTTGTTTGGCGATGCTCTTCACTTTCTTCAAATAAAAGCTGCATGCCAAGACAAATGCCCATGAGTGGTTTTCCATCTGCTACCCATTGGCGTAGGAACTCAGCTTTTCCTGTTGTATTCAGAATATCCATTGCATCAGGGAACGCACCAACTCCAGGAAGTAATAAGCCATCTGTCGTTTTAAGCACCTCTAGATCCTCTGAAATAACATAAGGTAAGCCTATACGCTCCATCGCTTTGCTGACACTGTGTAGATTACCCATGCCATAATCAACAATTCCAATCATCTATAACATCCCTTTCGACGACGGTACTCCTTTTACACGTGGATCAATCAGTGTCGCTTCATCCAGCGCTCGTGCCAACGCTTTGAAAACCGCTTCAATCATATGATGTGTGTTGTGGCCGTAATGCACAATTACATGTAGGTTCATTCGTGCTTCCAATGCAAACTTCCAAAGGAATTCGTGTACAAGCTCTGTATCAAATGTACCTACCTTCTCAGATGGAAATTCTGCTCTAAACTCTAAGTGAGGTCGATTACTAAGATCTACAACAACCTGTGCTAATGTTTCATCCATTGGAATAAAGGAATTTCCGTATCGCTTAATTCCTTTTTTTGAACCCAGTGCATCCTTCACCACTTGTCCGAGACATATTCCGATGTCCTCCGTGGTATGGTGATCATCCACGTCTGTATCTCCGTTTGCTTGAACTGATAAGTTAAACTGTCCATGTTTGGCAAACAAATCGAGCATATGATTCATAAATGGTACGCCCGTATCAAGCACAGTAGACCCTTCTCCATCTATATCAAGTGATAGTTTAATTTGCGTTTCACCTGTGTTACGTTCAATCTCTGCATATCGTTTTTCTTCACTCATCCGAATCATCTCCTAAACGTATCTCAACCGCACGTGCATGTGCTTCTAATCCTTCTAAGCGAGCGAGTGTTGTAATCGCATCAGCTTGAGCAATAAGGGCTTCTTTTGAATAAGACAAGACACTCGATTTTTTCACAAAATCATCCACACTTAATGGACTCGAGAAACGAGCTGTCCCCTCTGTCGGTAACACATGATTGGGGCCAGCAAAATAATCGCCAACTGGTTCCGTCGTATAAGGTCCTAAGAAAATGGCGCCAGCATGGCGAATTTTGCCTAGCTGTTCCATTGGATTCTCTACAATGATTTCCAAATGCTCTGGGGCCAGCTGGTTAACCGTACGGATTGACTGCACTAAGTTTTCCGTAAGATAAATAACCCCTTGGTTTTCAATCGATGTTCGGGCAATGTCTTCTTTAGGTAATGTTTTTAATTGAGTTTCAACTTGCTCAGACACAGCGTCTGCAAGGGTTTTTGAATCAGTCACTAATACAGCTGTTGCTAGTTCATCATGCTCAGCCTGAGACAACAGATCTGCCGCAACATGAGAAGGTATAGCTGTCTCATCAGCTAGAACCGTAATGTCACTTGGTCCAGCAATCATATCAATATCAACCACACCATACACAGCGCGTTTGGCTAAAGCCACAAATATGTTTCCAGGTCCAGTTATTTTATCAACAGGCGCTATGGTTTCTGTTCCATATGCTAAAGCGGCAACGGCCTGTGCGCCACCAATTTTATAGATCTCTTTGATACCCAGCTCGTGTGCTGTCACAAGCACCCCTGCTGGTAGTTGTCCATTTTTCTGTGATGGAGACACCATCGCAATCTCAGATACACCGGCCACCTGCGCTGGGACAACATTCATGATAATGCTTGATGGATATGCCGCCTTTCCTCCAGGTACATACACTCCGACACGATCAAGTGGTGTTACCTTTTGTCCAAGCATCACACCATCTGAATGTGTTGTCATCCAAGATTGCGTAACCTGCCTTTGATGAAAATCGCGAATTCGTTCGATCGCTTCACGAATGGCAGCAATCACGTTCGGTTCAACCTGCTGATACGCTTGATCTAGTTCTGACTGTTTCACTTTTAATTGAGTCAGGTCAGCACCGTCTAAATCACGCGTTAACGCAAACAACGCTTCGTCTCCTTGCTCACGAACCTGTTTAATGATGCCGTCAACAATTTGTTGTTCTTTTTCTTTACCCGCTTCTACTGTCCGCTTAATAGTAAAGGCTTCGTCTACTTTCACAATTCGCATACTTACTCCTCCTCAACCACGTCAAACAACCGCTCAACCATCTTATCAATACGTTCTGCCTTCATCCGATAGCTCACAGGGTTTACAATAAAGCGTGATGTAATTGGCTCAATGGTCTCTAGTTCAACCAATCCATTTTCCTTTAACGTTTGACCCGAGGAGACAATATCAACAATACGATCAGCTAAACCAATTAAAGGCGCAAGCTCAATTGACCCGTTTAACTTTATAATTTCAACCTGTTCTCCCTGCTTCTTAAAATAGTGAGCAGCGAGATTAGGGTATTTAGATGCGACCTTAGGGTTGATATCTTTTTTTTGATATCCAGGTAAACCAGCTACAGCCATATAACATTCACTAATTTTTAGATCTAATACCTCATAGACATCTCGTTCTTCTTCAAGCATGACATCCTTACCAGCCACACCAACATCCGCTACGCCATGCTCGACATAGGTTGGCACATCCATCGGTTTCGCAAGGATAAATCTAAGCTCTTCTTCTGGCACCTCTATAATTAACTTTCTCGAATCATCAAATTCATCAGGGAGGTTATATCCTGCTCGACGCAAAAGATTTACGGCTTCTTCAAAGATACGTCCCTTTGGCATCGCAATTGTTAATTGATTATTCATCAGCTGGACCTCCCTGCTTTGACTTGCCTATCACATAAATAATCTCGTCGTATTCCTCACTCATTTGATCCACATTCGTTACGCCTGCCAGATCCTGCAGGATGACAATTTCTCCTTCTGCTCTTAGATCACGGGCATTCTGTATCGCCTCGGCACGACGTTCACGACTGAACATTACACACGTTCGTTTTTCAATTGGTGCGGATTGCCCAATGGCTTCTGCTAATAGGTCAAGCCTTACACCAAATCCTATCGCTTGAGCCGGTCGCTTAAACTGCTGTAATAGTTCATCATAACGCCCCCCGCTTCCAAGCGGCACACCAAGCTCCTGACTATACACTTCAAAAACCGTACCTGTATAGTAGCTCATATGAAGAACTAGATTTAAATCGATTGTAATAAAGGACGATAAGCCATAATCCTCTAGTACAGCCCATAGCTCGCGTAATTCTCTTAGTGCGGCTTGGCCTTGCTCTGATTCAACCAGTTTTTCTGCATCGTTGAATAAGTCACGACCCCCACGAAGCTTTAGTAGACCTTCCAATCGTTTTTTATCAATAGATGAGAGTTTTAATCCCTTAACGTGAGAACGAAAACCCACATAATTCTTTTCATATAAATAACGTCTAAGTGCTTCTGCACGCTCTTTATTTCCAACAATATCAACAAGTAGCGCATCCACAAAGCCTACATGGCCAATCGCTAATTTGAACTGCTCAAGCCCTGTTCGTTTAAGTGACTCAATCATCAATGCAATCGTTTCTGCATCTGCACTAACTGTTCCATCACCAATCAGCTCAGCTCCCACCTGCTCGAACTCTGCTGGACGCCCACCATCATGCTGTTGTGCCCGAAATAAGTTAGAGTGATAGCTAAGGCGAATTGGATAAGCGGCATCTTTCAAACTAGAAGAAACGAGTCGTGCAATTGGTGCCGTCATATCAGGACGCAGCACAAGAGTATAGCCTTGACTGTCCATCAACTTAAACAATTGCTGGTCTAAAATTGCTGATGATGCACCGATTGTATCGTAATATTCAACCGTTGGGGTCTCCACCATTTGGTATCCCCATTGCTTCATCTCATCTGCCATTTCTGTTCTTAAACGTTTTTTGGTTTCATATAACTCTGGCAATGTATCTCTCATGCCTAGTGGCTTCTCAAACATGAATAACTTTGACATTAATCTCTGCACCCCACTACAGTTATCTACTCAATTTTTAAGCTCATTATATCATATCGTTTTGCTTTAGTTCGCTAAATCAATAGCGAAGTAAAGGATTTAATAGTAGTTTACATGGCTCTTATCTAAGCGTCAACCATTTCCATCTATGATTTTGTTGATGAGACCTTATGTAGATACTGGTTTTACTTATTCCTTTTAACTTGCTCTTCAAACCTCTTACATCCCTAAACTCACAACGAAAAACCCGATAAAATTTCCTCACCGGGTTCTTTCAACTAATTTTCAGGAATTGAATCACATAGTCAGTTAAAATTGCTGCTCCTATAGGTAGACACTCTTCATCAATATCAAAGATTGGTGTATGCAAATCACGAACCACACCATCTGGCATCGCGCACCCGAGAAAGAACATCGAACCTTTTGTCTTCTGTGTCATATATGAAAAGTCTTCTCCGCCCATACCAAATGGTGCATGAATGACTTTCATCTGAGGATAAAGAGAGTGCACGGTCTGTATTAATGTTTGGTTTATAGAAGGATGATTATATAAGGAAGGTTCGCCTCGAATGATCGTGCATTCACCTTGACCTCCGAGTGGAGTAGCCAAAGCAAACGCGTCCTCAACATGAGAGTGCAAGGCATCGCGTGTTTGCTCTTGATAGGCCCGTATCGTGCCTTCTATCGTTACTTTGCTTGGGATAATGTTACTGGCTTGCCCAGCCTCGATTTTACCAACACTTATGACTGCAGGATCAAGCGCCGAGATCCGGCGGTTGATGAGGCTATAGAGATTAGTTAACACATGATTCATGATCCAAATCGGATCTGTACCAAAATGAGGGTAGGCCCCGTGCCCCCCTGTCCCTTCAATCGTACCCTTAAAAACATCTACACTCGCCATACTGGCCCCATCATGTACTTGCATCTCGCCAACAGCAAGCCAAGGACACATGTGCAAAGCAAGAACAGCATCCACATTCTCTAAAACGCCTTCTTCAATCATATAGACAGCACCTGACCGCCCTGAATCATCGATCGTTTCTTCTGCTGGTTGAAAGAGAAAAAGAATCGTTCCACGCCACTTGCTTTGTCGTAGCTGATCCGTGATAAGATGAACGGCTCCAAGAAGAATAGCTGTATGCGCATCGTGTCCACAGGCATGCATCACACCGTTATGTAAAGAGGCGTATTCATGCTCATTTTCCTCTTGAATCGGCAGAGCATCCATATCAGCTCGTAAAGCAATGGTGGGACCTTCTCCTGTTGAGAAACGTCCCACCACCCCATAACCTGCCATATGGGTTTGCACCTCTAATCCTGAGATTCCTTTTAATATCGAGGATACATATTCTCCTGTTTCTTTTTCTTGAAAACTTAATTCAGGGTGCTTATGCATATGACGCCGCCACCCACTTATCTTATCTGCTAACGCTTCTGCCTGAGCAACAATAGGATGCTTCATAATTAGGCCTGTACGGGATAACCAACCGCTTTAAGCGCCTGTTCAAAGTCAGCCAAAATATCTTCCGCGTCTTCGATTCCACATGAAACTCGAATAAGTCCTTCTGGAATACCCATCGCTGCTCTTTCTTCCGGTGTACATTCTACATGGCTCGTTGTTCTGGCAGGACCTACTGTCGTCTCAACAGAACCAAGATTGGCTGCTCGGTTAGCAAATTGTAGTTTTGGTAAAAGGTCACGTACCGTATCCACACCACCTTTTACAGAAAAACTTAACATCCCGCCAAACCCCTTCATCTGCTCTTTTGCGATATCATGATTCGGATGCGTTGATAAACCAGGATAAAAGACACCTTCGACTAAATCAGACGTTTGCAGGAACTGGGCCAGTTTCATCGCATTTTCAGCCTGTCGTTTCACTCTGAGATCTAATGTTTTCATTCCTCGCAATAGCAAGTAAGCAGCCCACGGATCCATGGTTGCCCCATTAATTTCTCGATAATGATAGATCGCTTCCACTAACGATTCATCGTTACCAACCACAACTCCTCCAAGTGCATCTGCGTGCCCACCTAGAAACTTGGTTGCACTATGAATAACTAAATCAGCCCCTAATTCAAGCGGATTCTGATTCACAGGAGTAGCAAATGTATTATCCACTACCACTAAAGCACCTACAGCTTTTGCTGCTGCAGCCGTTTGTTTAATGTCTGTAATTTTTACAGTTGGATTTGTAGGTGTTTCTAGATATAACATCTTACACCCTTTTTTGACTTCCTCTTCAATTTGTTTCTGATTACCTGTTTCACAGAATACAACTTCAATTTGGAGCTTATGCAAAAATTCGGTGAATAGCTTATTCGTTCCTCCATACGTATCTTTAATGGTGACGACCTTGTCTCCAGGAAATAAAAATGTATATAGCGTATTACTGACCGCGGCCATCCCTGTTGAAAAGCTAGTACCAGCCGCAGCACCTTCAAGTACTTTTACCTTATCTTCAAATGCCTGCACTGTAGGATTAGTGTTACGTCCATAGATATGGCCCTTCTTCTTACCAATCGCCACGTCATACCATTCATCCATATCATCATACCCAAACGCAACACTTGGAATGACTGGTACCTGAGTCGCTCCGTGCACCAGATACTCCTTTTCCCCTCCCCAAACAGCTTTTGTCCCTAATCTAGCTTGATCGAATTTACTCATATAAACCTCTCCCTTCTTTTTTAGAACATCAACATGCTAAAGAAGGCTCGATCTGGAGCCTTCTTCTTTTCTACTACGATGCAGAGTGAATGTTTGGATGTTTCGTAAAGAGCTCTCTTGGAAAATTCGCGAGGGTCTCACATCCATTTTTAGTCACTCGAATGGATTCACTCAATTCAACGCCAAAGCTTTCAAACCACATACCAGGAATAACATGGAAAGTCATATTCTCTTGAATGACCGTCTTGTCTCCTTTTCTAAGACTAGCAGTATGCTCACCCCAATCAGGGGGGTAATTCAGACCCATGGAATAACCAAGTCTTGATTCCTTTTCAAGGCCATGTTTTGCAATACTTGCTCTCCAGACAGCCTCGACCTCTTCACATGTCACACCAGGCTTTACAAATTGCAGGGTCTCATTTAAACCCTCAATCACAATGTTTGAGAGGTCGGCAATTTGCGAGGTCGGCTGCCCTACAACTAATGTTCGAGCCAATGGACTGTGATAGCGTTTATAACAGCCCGCTATTTCTAAAATAACCGTTTCACCTTGTTTATACGTTCCATCTGTCCACGTTAAATGCGGTGTAGCCGTTTTTATCCCCGAAGGCATGAGCGGAACGATAGCCGGATAATCACCACCATATGCCTCCGTTCCTGAGATTTGAGCCTGAAAGATTGTAGCCGCTACATCACACTCTCGAACTCCAGCCTGAACAGCATCAATACCTGCTTGCATGGCACGCTCAACAATTAATGCTGCTCTTTTCATATATTCAACTTCTTGATCTGATTTGATCAAGCGAACATAGTTCACTAAATTGGTTGCGTCCTTAAATTGAGCATGAGGCAAATGCCGTTTTAAATGCTCATAACACGCGGCAGTGAAATAATACTGATCCATTTCAACACCAATCACTCGATGACTTTGACCAATCTCTGTTAAAATCTGTGCCGCAAAATCCATCGGATGTTTTGTCAAAGATTGAACATAATCATCTGGGTACGGAATGATATGATCATGATGCAGCCAGGCTGTTTGTTTTGCCCCATTTGCATCTTGAGAACGGCCAATCCATAGGGGTTGATCCTCATCAATAATGACCACAACCATTTGATGAACATAAAAGGACCACCCATCATATCCAGAAATATAATTCATATTAGCTGGATCACTCAAAAGAAGAACATCAATACCTGATGCCTCCATCCTTTGTTTTGTTTTCCTGATTCTCTCTTGGTATTCTTCCATTGTGAATGAAAGCATCATGATTCCTCCTTTTAAAATCCCAAAGCGTATGAAACGGGTTTATTTAATTGTTTGAATATTTAAAGTATATGCAATGAGACATGCTTTGTTCAATGAATAAAGTGTAAGAAAATATCAGCCTAATTGTAGTCAATCTAGCAAAAAGACGACTCTGCAAACGATTTCAAGTGTAGATTTGGTGATTTGTATTAGAAAATCTAACAATGCAAAAAAGAAGTGGACCTATTACATGTCCACTTCACAGAATTAAACTTACCCTTTTTCTACCAACTGTAAATGCCAAATACGAATACTTAATTCAAGTAAGAATACGTCATCTGGATTAGCCAACGATAATTGGGTCAAGGATTCAATTTTTCTCAACCTATACAAAAGCGATTGCCGATGTAGATGTAAGACGCGAGCTGTTTGACTCACCTTACTTTGGTTTCGATGATAAGTCGTAAAGGTACCAATCAAATCCATGTTCCGCTGCTTGTCATATTGATAAAGTGGGGTAATGATGTCCGTCACTACTTCTCGCAATTCCGGGTATTCTCCCATCGCTTTTAACACTCGATCGACGCGTGTATCTGAATAAAAGACTCTGCGTGAAAGGTCTTTTCTTCTTTTACCAATGTGTAACGCTTGATTGGCCTGTTCAAAGCTACGACTGAAGGAAAAGGTCGTCTCCGCCCCATCGCCGATCCCCCAGAACATATCCACACTCGGTAAAAGATTCATTAAACGTCGATTCATCAGATCAAGAAAACTATGCACGGTCTCTCGTTCAGCTTCCTCCGTCACTTCTAAAAAGATAATAACCTGATTAACTTGAAAGGTAGCCAAGGCTTTACGCTTAATAGATTTTGCAACATGAAGAACCTCTTCTTCAATATAATGAGCCATACTTCGTAACCAGTCATCTTGAGACGCAGATGACAGCTCCGCTTGAAACATCTGCTTCAGTTCATCAGGGTAGCCTACAATGGAAACATAAGGTAGCTCAAGATTGTATCCAAGTGTGCGTGCACGAATCAGCATTTCGTCATGTGAATGAAATTGATCTTTTGCCAGCTCCCACACAAAGTGATCCTTTACCTTTGCTTCAGCTTCAAGTACCGCATTCTCCCGTAAGAACCAAAACGCAGCCGCTGTCACTGTATGCTCTAACACAATGAACACCGCTGCTGGCACCGTAGACTGATCCTTATCTAAAATGACATAGACATATCCTTGACTATTATTACCTGATTGCGTAATTGGTAGACGCAGAAACGATCCTGCCTGACATGTCCCCATTTCAACTTTTGTCAGCAGTGGGTGAATCTGCTCTTCTAGAGAATGCGCTAGCCCGTTTGCTTCTTCTTTAAAAATTGTTGCCCATCTGCTATGTTCGTTAGAATCCACTTCACTTGACCCTTTGACCTCACCTTTTTTATCCGTCAGATAAATGGGCTGATGAAGTTGATCAGCCACATGACTAGCGAGCTGCGAAAGTGTTGCGCCTTCAAGCATTAAAGAAAGAAGCTCCTGTTGAATAACCTGCAGTTCATGAATATACCCTTGCTTTAAGTCAGTAATTTTCTGCGTAATCGATTGAGTCACATCCGCAAAACGAATTTCCCATGGCAGAAAAACGATTGGAAAATCATACTCCTCAGCCAAATCCACACACCGATCACACAACTCAACAATATATTTACCCGTAGCCACCCCTAAACCGGAAGCTCCTGAATGGATCACATCTCTCACAAACTCATGAAAATCTTGAGGCGACTGAGCATAACCAATCCCCGTCGTTAACACCATCTCATTTTTCCGAACAAAATTTTCAACCGGTGCTTCTGTAATCGATACCCACTCCACAACCCGTTCATCTAAACTTGTCGCAGCTGTCTTAACAACTGAAGGCTCCATAATCTCTAAATCCACCACATCCCGCATCGTCAGAACCATTCCCATTCCCCCTTAAGAGCACAGACCTTTCCTTATTTATTACTTCTTGATGTTAAGCCTGATACCCTTTATTTGCGACTGTACTCTTAAAAGGCAGTGGGGGTGGAATTTTGCGCATTTTAGGATTTATCGCGCGGTTTTGCTTCATTTTTGAGCATTTTGAGGTTTTTAGCGCACCTTTGATCCGTTTTTGCGCGTTCTCCGAATTTCCCGCGCATTTCTTCTTCATTTTCGCGCATTCTCAGCTTTTTCGCGCATCTCCACTCCTTTTTCGCGCACTCGCACCTTTCCCCACGCTCCCCCTCTCCCTTTCTTCAAAACAAAAAAACAAGCGACCCGGACACTCGTCCGTTTCGCTTGCTTAGTTGATTTATTCAGGTTTAGGCAGTTGTTTGATTACCTGCATCGGGTTTCCCCCAACAAATGTGTAGGGTTCGACGTCGCGATGAACAAGTGTGCAGGCTGATACGATAGCGCCATCACCAATCGTCACACCCGGAAGAATCGTTGTGTTAGCTCCGATCATCACTTCATCACCAATGACAATATCGCCAAGTCGATATTCCTTAATTAAATATTCGTGAGCTAATAACGTGGTGTTGTAGCCAATCACACTGTTTCGACCAATCTTGATCCGTTCAGGAAACATGATGTCCATCATAACCATTAAGGCTACTGCCGTTTCATCACCTATCTTCATACCAAGTCCATGTCGATACAGGCGGTTCTTCAAACGAAGCCAGGGTGTATATCGGGCAAGTTGGATAACCGTAAAGTTACGTATGACTTTCCAAAAAGGTACGGTCTTGTAGATATGCCATAAAGAGTTTGCCGACGGAACTGGGTATCGTTCCGTTTGCCGACTCAAGACTGTGTCACTCCAACAATTTCAAGTAAATCATCCATTGTCTGTAGGACATAATCAGGGTTATAGGAACGAAGGTATTCTTCACCTTTAATAGCCCAACCCACTGCGGCTGTTGTTACGCCCGCATTGATTCCTGCTAAGATATCATGTGAGTTATCTCCCACCATGACTGCTTCTTCAGCCTTAGAACCTAGAGCCTCTAACGCCTTATGAATCGGCTCTGGGTCAGGCTTAGCACGAGATACATCATCCAATCCAATCACTACATCAAAGAATTCATCAAGCCCTTTGAGTTTTAAACCCATTTGTGCTGTTTGATTCTTCTTTGTTGTGACAATTGCCAGCTTAAAACCTAACGTATGCAGGCGTTTTATCCCGTCATACACACCAGGATAGTCTGTCACTAGTTCATCGTGATGTTGATGGTTATGCTTCCTATATACCTCAACCATCTCTTCCCAATGATCCGCATCAATTGATTGAAACGTATCTTGTAATGGTGGACCGATAAACGGTAGAACTGTTTCGCGAGTGTATTCATTTGGGCGATACTGTTCCAAGGTGTGTAAAAACGAAGCGATAATAAGCTCGTTTGTATTAATTAACGTGCCATCTAAATCAAATAGCAGAGTTGTTTTATTCATACTAGCTCCCTCTCTACTTCTTCTTCTTTTTTGTTACTACATCGGTATCTAGATACCCAGGAGGATTCACTTTCACCCGACGATAGAAAATAAGCGCTATGGCACCCAAAACTAATACAGCAGATAGCAATTGAGCCACGCGAAGCACATCACCTATCAATAGGTAATCAAGTCTAATTCCTTCAATGAAGAATCGAGCGACCGAATACCAAATCACATATCCTAAGAACAGCTCTCCTTCACGCAAGTTCACACGGCGTAGCCATAATAAAAGCACAACTCCTAGGAAGCTTAATATGGATTCATACAAAAAGGTCGGATGATAATACGTGCCTTGAATGTACATTTGATCAATAATAAACGTTGGAAGTTGAAGCCCCTCTAAAAATTCACGTGTTACCTCACTACCATAAACCTCTTGATTCATAAAGTTACCCCAGCGTCCGATTGCTTGTCCCAATAGGATACTCGGAGCTGCAACATCGGCAAGCTTCCAGAAAGAAATGCCACGTTTCTTCGCAAAAATAATAGCCGTTATGACAGAACCTATTAGCGCACCGTGAATCGCAATGCCGCCTTCCCATATGTAAAACACTCGAATCGGGTCATCAGCAAATTGATCCCATCTAAAAATCACGTAATAAATACGCGCGGAAATAATCGCAATCGGCAATGCAAACAATAAAAGATCTGCAAATATATCTTTAGGTAATCCTCTTTTTTTACTTTCTCTTGACGCTAGTAAGTATCCTAGCAGTACACCCAATCCAATAATGGCCCCATACCAATAGATTGTAATCGGCCCTAATTCGATCATCACTCGATCTAAAGCTTGTATCGTATCATCCATAAAAACACCTCATTTTTCTACCATCTTATCTTGTTCCATTAATACTCGTCTCGGTCTCCGTCTTGGATAACTTCTGTTAATCGTTCAGAAAACTCTTGAGCGGCATTAAATCCTAATCGTTTTAAACGGAAGTTCATCGCAGCAACTTCAATAATAACAGCTAAGTTTCGACCTGGTCGAACTGGAACTGTTAGCTTAGGGATTTCTGCATCAAAGATTTTGAGCGTTTCTTCGTCTAAACCCAAACGATCATACGCTTTTCCTTGATCCCAGTTTTCTAAGTTAATACACAAGCTTATTCGTTTAAATGGACGAACCGCTCCAGCACCAAATAGTGTCATCACATTAATAATACCTAGTCCTCGTATCTCAAGCAAATGACGAATCAGCTCAGGAGGGTGACCAACAAGTGTGTCCTCGTTTTGCTGCCTAATTTCTACTGAATCATCCGCGACTAATCGATGCCCACGGCGTACCAAATCTAACGCCGTTTCACTTTTACCGACGCCACTGCTTCCTGTAATCAGAACCCCAATACCATAAATATCAACCAACACGCCATGCATCGCTGTCAGTGGGGCAAGTCGTCCTTCTAGAAAATTCGTCAGGCGACTACTCAACTGCGTGGTAGTGTGTGTCGATCGTAATACAGGTACTCCAACTTCTTCAGCAGCCTCAATCAATTCTTTAGGTGCCTCTAATCCTCTTGATAAAATAACGCCTGGTGTATCGTATGTACATAATTTTAGCATTCGTTCTT
Organism: Alkalicoccobacillus murimartini; assembly: GCF_030813245.1. Classification (GTDB taxonomy): domain Bacteria; phylum Bacillota; class Bacilli; order Bacillales; family Bacillaceae_D; genus Alkalicoccobacillus; species Alkalicoccobacillus murimartini. The sequence continues at coordinate 175,312 of NZ_JAUSUA010000002.1, forward strand.
TTTTTTCTTGCTCACTTAACTGTTTAAAAAAAGAAAGCTCTGTGCGTCCGATTAATTGTAGTCTTCGTGCTGGATAGTACGTAAAAAATCCAGCCATTTCTATGCCCGGGCGAGAAATATCACTTGTTGTAATAGGACGATAAATTCCTTCCTCACCTGCTACTAATTCAAATTGAAACTTCTCTAACAGATCATTCGCTGTTACTTTTGCCATCTTGTCCAACTCCTCTAGCAAGCTTCATTCTTTAGCTATGTACTTCCCCATTTTAGCACGTTTTTTCAAAAAAGATTCATGCTCCTGTTAATTTAGTTGCACTCAATGAAAAGGGATACACTATCGAAGCTAGTGTATCCCACGTTTTAGCCACTAAGAGCGACTAGATTTAATTGGATTGATCAGCACTGTTTGAAAAATGGTCAAGATGATGGAAGAAATTAATGCTACTCCAAAACCACTAATCATAAATGCACTTCCCATAAACCAAGAAGCCAAATACAACGTAACAGCATTAATAACAAGCAAAAATAAACCCAATGTTAAAATCGTAGCTGGCAAAGTTAAGACAATGAGAATCGGGCGAACCGTCACATTTAAGATGGCTAAGATAAAGCTGGCAACAAAGGCAGCACCATATCCAGATACGGATACACCTTCAAATAAATATTCTAGAAGCAATAAAACAAATGCATTTAAAATCAAACTGACTACAAACTTAATCATTAATACACGTCCTCTTCATTCGGGACAACAAACGCCATCACAATATAGACGATAAATGGAATACCTGATCCCAAAATAGCTACTATCGCAAACAGGATGCGGACTAGGGATGGATCCAGATTAAAGTGTTCGGCTAAGCCACCGCACACGCCAGCTACTTTACGATCATGTTGAGATCTATATAATTTCTTCATCTTATCACCCTCTTTTTATATAGAGCGATCTGTCAGCTAGTATGCTGACAGATCGTACAAAGCTTATACTAAATCTTTTGCTTTAATTGAACCAGTATTTGAAACAGCACTTACTTTGACTCTCGGTGAGGAAGAGGAATTGCCCACAAAATGCAGCAATCTATTAGCGAAATCTTTTTTCTCCTCCAACACTTCATGATCTTTCATTTCGTTAGAGAACCCTCCAACATTTGTCTTAAACTTACCTTCAAGTCGAATGTCTGGAGCAACCTTCACATGAATGGTTCCCGTTGTTGTTTTTAATTCTGCAAAGCCAGCCTCATCTAAAGATGACAGTTCATACGTTAACGTTCCGTTGATTGCCTCAATATCTGCATCCTGTACTTTGCCGCTCACATAAACAGCCCCATTTAATGTTTTTGCATCTACTAAATGAATGTTGGACTCTTTAAGATGAATACTACCATTTACCGTTTCAACATTCGCTTTCTTTGCATGAACACCTGTAAACGTTAATGCACCATTTAGTGTATTAACTTCAAGTGTATCCGCCTTAAGATCAGCTGCTGTAATCTCCCCATTAAAGCTATATAACTTCACACGATCAAAGCTAGATTGAGGCACATAAATGGTTGTTTTGATTTTAAGTGATTTAATTTTCGAACGGAAATCTAGCTTACCATCCTCTACTGAAAATGCAGTCTCCTGAAGGAAAATACGTCTAGCTTCCTCCGAATCCTTCACTCGATATACTGAAGCTTGGCACTCAACTCGGATGTCACTCTCATCCCACGGAACTAGAGTAATGGAGCCGTTCTCCAAGGCAACATTAATAACTGAAGGCGTCTCGTTGCGATGATGGAACGTGTGATCAACCACAACATGCGAGCCAAAGTTAAAATCAAAATCAACATCCTTAATCTTTTTGAACGCAGTCTCAAAGAAATCTGTAAACTTCGTTGCATACGTCTCTGTATCTGACTTAGATTTCTCGTCTCGAGCTTCATTTCCTTTTTCCCAGTTCACATCTGTTGATAGTTGAGTGGAGCTTGGCGTTGAATCATCCTTTTCAATTGCCTGAAGTAGCTTAATACCTTCTTCTGCTGTGACTTTGCCATCTTCAATCATCTTTAGGATCATCTTTTTCTCTTCCATTCTTTCACTCCTCAATGTACATTTAGTGGTGTCCTTGTGATTCTTACTAGTTTATACGTACAACAGATAGGAAATGTTTCAAGGAATTTAAGATTGTTTTTGTAATTCTTTTTGTTCCAAGCGTTGACGCATACGCTCCTTATCTCTTGAGAGAATCGGAGATAAGTACTGACCAGTGTAAGATCCTTTTACTTTTGCAACTTCCTCTGGAGTACCTTCCGCAACGATTTCGCCACCTTTGTCTCCACCCTCTGGGCCAAGATCAATAATGTGATCTACGGTTTTGATGACATCTAAATTATGTTCAATAACCAACACCGTATCCCCATTCTCCACTAATCGTTGCAACACATGTAACAAGTGTCCGATATCTTCCGTGTGAAGACCTGTCGTTGGTTCATCAAGAATGTAAAGAGTACGACCCGTTGCTCGTTTGTGAAGCTGTGAGGCTAACTTCACTCGCTGTGCCTCTCCCCCAGATATCGTTGTAGCAGGCTGACCTAAACGAATATAACCGAGCCCAACGTCAACAAGTGTTTGGACTTTTCGTTTGATCTTAGGAATGTTAGTAAAGAATTCAAGTCCTTCCTCAACCGTCATTTCAAGCACGTCAGAAATCGTTTTACCTTTGTACGTAATCTCTAACGTCTCACGATTATAACGTTTCCCATCACAAACTTCACACGGTACATAAACATCCGGAAGAAAATGCATTTCAATTCGTATAATACCATCGCCACGGCATGCTTCACACCGTCCGCCTTTGACATTAAAACTGAAACGCCCTTTTTTGTATCCACGAATTTTTGCTTCGTTTGTCATCGCGAATACATCGCGAATGTCGTCAAAAACACCTGTGTATGTCGCTGGATTGGATCGAGGGGTTCTCCCGATCGCCGATTGATCAATATCAATGACTTTATCAATCTCTTCAATCCCCACCACCTCTTTATGCGCACCTGGCTTATCCTTAGAACGATGAATTGCCTGAGCAAGAGATTTGTGGACTATGCTATTTACAAGTGTACTTTTTCCGGAGCCAGATACACCCGTCACGGCTGTAAAGACACCCAGTGGAAAAGTAACACTAACGTTTTTCAAGTTATTCTCTGATGCTTTTTTCACTGAGAAAGAACGACCGGTTAATTCTCTACGTTTCTCTGGGACTGGAATAAACCGATCTCCAGACAAGTACTGCCCTGTTAGAGAATTAGCATCCTGCATAATCTCTTTAGGTGTTCCCGCGGCCGTTATCGTCCCACCATGTACACCAGCTCCCGGTCCTACATCAATGATATAGTCCGCGGCAAGCATCGTATCTTCATCATGCTCAACAACAATTAATGTATTACCTAAATCTCTCATATGTTCTAGGGCTTTAATTAAACGATCATTATCACGCTGATGAAGACCGATTGAAGGCTCATCAAGAATGTACAGGACACCCATCAAAGAAGAACCAATCTGTGTTGCTAACCTAATGCGCTGTGCTTCACCACCTGAAAGTGTTCCGGCTGCTCTAGAAAATGTTAAGTAATCAAGTCCTACATTAATGAGAAAATCAGCACGATCATGAATTTCTTTTAAGATTGAAGCACCTATCGACCGTTCTTTTGAAGTAAGATCCAAGTTCATGATGAACTTCTGCGCATCCTTTACAGACATGGATGTAATTTCTCCAACATGTTTTTCATTTACTTTAACTGCTAATGCTTCTTTTTTTAATCGATAACCTTTGCAGGTAGGGCATGCTTTCTGTCTCATGTACCCTTCCATTTGTTCTCTAATATAATCAGAGCTTGTTTCATGATAACGTCTGGATACGTTCTTCACAACGCCCTCAAACTCTACCGATCCTTCACGTACACGACCAAATTCATTTTCGTAATGGAAAAAGATCTTGTCTTTGCCACTACCATGAAGAATCTTGTCCAATTGAGCACTTGGAAGATTTTTCACCTGTGTATCCATATCGATACCATAGTGATCACAAACTGCTTCTAAAAGCTGTGGGTAATATTGTGAGCTAACTGGCTCCCAAGGGGAAATGGCATGTTCACGTAAAGTCTTAGAATGATCCGGAATGATCAAATCTAAATCGACCTCAAGCTTAGTCCCTAATCCATCACAACTACCGCAAGCTCCATACGGACTATTAAAAGAGAAGAGTCGAGGCTCAAGCTCCGGAATAGAAAATCCACAAATCGGACATGCATAATGCTGGCTAAATAAAATCTCCTCGCCATCAATTACATCCACAAGTACACGACCATCTGCGAGCTGCAAGGCTGTCTCTAATGAGTCGGCCAGTCGGCTGTTTACACCATCTTTAATGACGACCCGGTCGATCACTGCCTCTATAGTGTGTTTCTTATTCTTTTCAAGTTGAATTTCCTCAGCTACCTCATGCATCTCCCCATTAATACGTGCACGCACATAGCCCTGCTTCTTAAGATCTTCAAGTACTTTTACATGTGTCCCTTTCCTGCCCGAGACAAGTGGTGCTAGGATCTGCATTTTTGTCCGTTCTGGAAAAGCTAATAAGCGATCTACCATTTCTTGAATGGTCTGTGAAGAGATTTCAGTCCCATGATCCGGACAAAATGGACGACCCATTCTGGCATAAAGCAAGCGGAGGTAGTCATAAATTTCCGTGACCGTACCTACCGTTGACCTTGGATTGCGACTAGTTGTTTTCTGATCGATTGAGATTGCCGGAGACAACCCATCAATCGAATCAACATCCGGTTTATCCATTTGCCCTAAAAATTGGCGCGCATAGGCCGATAGAGATTCAACATACCTACGTTGCCCTTCCGCATAAATAGTATCGAAGGCTAAGGAGGACTTTCCTGAGCCAGAAAGTCCTGTTAACACAACAAGCTTATCTCTAGGAATGGTGACGTCGATATTTTGTAAATTATTAGATCGAGCTCCTTTTACAACAATGTGTTCATGTGCCATGTCCTCACCCTTCCGCTTTCATTTGTAAAACAATATCTCTTAATTCCGCTGCACGTTCAAAGTTAAGGTCTTTTGCAGCTTGTTTCATTTCGGCTTCTAAGCGTTCAACCATTGCCGCTTTATCCTTTTTACTAAGCTTAGCTTTTGGAGCTGCGGACGCTTCATATTCTTCACTATCTTCTGCTGCATACGTTGCCTGAATAAGTTCAGGCACTTTTTTCTGTATCGTTTGCGGCGTAATACCATGCTCATCATTATGAGCTTTCTGAATGGTACGTCTACGGTTTGTTTCACTTATAGCTAATTCCATCGATTTTGTCATCTTATCTGCATACATAATGACATGGCCATTGGCATTACGTGCCGCTCGACCCATTGTTTGGATAAGAGAACGCTCTGCTCGTAAAAATCCTTCTTTATCAGCATCAAGTATTGTTACTAATGACACCTCTGGAATATCTAGCCCTTCACGAAGAAGGTTAATCCCAACTAATACATCAAAGGTTCCTAATCGAAGCTGTCTCAAAATTTCTATTCTCTCAAGAGTCTTAATTTCAGAGTGAAGATACCTTACCTTAATCCCAAGCTCTTTTAGATAGTCTGTTAAGTCCTCGGACATCTTTTTCGTAAGAGTTGTTACAAGGACACGTTCATTCCGAGCTGTTCGATCATGAATTTCTCCGACCATATCATCAATTTGACCTTCAATCGGACGTACATCAATCGTTGGATCAAGAAGCCCTGTAGGACGAATAATTTGCTGAACCATATCTGGTGTTTTCTCCAGTTCATAAGGACCTGGCGTTGCCGATACATAAACAACCTGATTCACTTTTTCTTCAAATTCCTCAAAGCGCAAAGGACGGTTATCTAACGCTGAAGGAAGTCTAAAACCATGGTTAACCAGGATCTCTTTTCTCGCTCTGTCTCCATTAAACATGCCACGGACTTGAGGCAGTGTCACATGAGACTCATCCATGATCAATAAATAATCTTCTGGAAGGAAATCCATTAATGTATATGGAACAGCTCCAGCCTCCCGCAAAGTTAAATGACGTGAGTAGTTCTCAATGCCTGAACAAAAACCCATCTCACCCATCATTTCTAGATCATAACGCGTACGCTGTTCTAATCGCTGTGCTTCAAGCAATTTGCCTTCTTCTTGCATTGTCTTAAGCTGAACTTCTAGTTCTGCTTCAATGTTTTTCATGGCACGCTTCAACTTTTCTTCACGCGTCACAAAGTGAGAAGCAGGGAAGATAGCCACGTGATTACGTTCACCCTTCACTTCACCGGTTAAACTGTCCACCTCAGTGATTCGTTCAAGTTCATCTCCGAATAATTCAACACGGATACACTGTTCATCTCGAGATGCCGGAAAAATTTCAACAACATCCCCTCTCACTCGGAAGGTTCCACGCGTAAAATTAATATCATTACGATCATATTGAATGTCCACCAGTTTTCGAAGTAGTTCATTTCGATCAAGCTCCATGCCAACTCTTAGCGAGAGAACAAGGTCTCGATATTCAGAAGGAGAACCTAAACCATAAATACACGAAACACTCGCCACAATAATGACATCATTCCGTTCAAACAATGAGCTTGTCGCTGAGTGTCTTAATTTATCAATCTCATCATTAATACTGGCATCTTTCTCTATAAACGTATCAGAACTCGGGACATATGCTTCCGGCTGATAATAATCGTAATAACTAACAAAGTATTCAACCGCATTGTTCGGAAAATACTCCTTAAATTCACTATATAGTTGACCGGCAAGTGTTTTATTATGAGCCATAATTAACGTCGGCTTATTTACCTGCTTAATAACATTAGACATTGTGAAAGTCTTACCAGTTCCTGTTGCACCAAGCAACGTCTGAAACTTTTCACCTTTATTTAATTCTTCAACAATCTTACGAATCGCCTCGGGTTGATCCCCCTGAGGCTCATAATTAGAAACAAGTTCAAATTCTCTCTGCTCCACAAGCCAGCCTCCTAATCGAACATATGATCACATTCATTTAGTATATCATAAACAAATCAATTATCCATAAAAATACGAACGTTCGTACCCCTAATATTGTAGCCAATCTTATCCACCTACATACGCTCTCTAAAGCTGTATACCCGATTCTTTCATCTATAAAAATGGCAAATCTTTTTACTGGACGATTCCTGATTAAAAGGCTATGATATGTGGTATTAGAAATTCAAAAAAGAATATGGATCTTCGGGGCAGGTGAAACTCCTGACCGGCGGTAAAGTTTTTATTAAAACAAGCCCGCGACTCCAGCTGCAATATGTAGCTTGGACTGATCTGGTGAGACTCCAGAGCCGACGGTTAAAGTCCGGATGGGAGAAGATAAAAAGATAGTTCGCTTTTATTTAGGTGTAACTATTTTAAGGATACATGTCTGTGTATGCTTTTTCTGAGCTCAAGTCCCGATAATCGAGTATGTTTATCGGGTTAATCAGAACAAGTGGACTCCATGTATCTTTTTTTATTTTTTACGAACGATACCATATTCAAACTAAAAGGGGTTTGAATAATGGAACAAACAGGTCTAAGATCTAAAAATACGTTTTGGCTTATTGTCATAGGTGCCGCGTTTTGGGGAGTGAATCCTCTATTCCGGGTGATGTTATTAGATACATTAACATCCGCTCAAATTGTTTTTATTGAACATATCCTATTAGCTTTTATAACAGTTCCCATCTTATGGATGAATCGACGTGAGTTAAAAGGATTAAAAAAGAGTCATATTGGAGCCCTGCTCTTTATCTCGTGGGGTGGTTCAGCACTTGCAACCTTACTTTTTACAGCAGCTTTAACATACGCGGGAAGTATTAACGCTGTTTTGTTATTACAAAAAATGCAGCCGCTTTTCGCCATCATATTAGCACGTATTATTTTAAAAGAATTGTTCCCTAAGCACTTTGCCATATTGGTCAGTGTTGCATTAATCGGAACCTACTTCTTAACCTTTGGATTCTCACTTCCACTTGGTCATTTTGATGAAGTCATTCAAATGGGAAGTATTCTCTCACTTGCCGCTGCTGCCCTTTGGGGAGGTTCCACGGTGATGGGTAGACATCTACTTAAACAGATGAAGTTTGAAACGGTTACGTCACTTCGTTTTGTTTTAGCTATTCCATTCATTACGCTCATCATGCTTATCCAAAATGCAGCATGGGCATTGCCTACGGATTCAACAGCGATGACGTTAATTGGAGTAAACCTTCTAATATCAGCTCTTTTACCTGGTTTATTCAGTATGTTGCTTTATTACAAAGGTCTAACTAACACAAAAGCCTCTGTAGCTACTCTTGCAGAGTTAAGCTTTCCAATGACGGGAATGTTAGTGAACTGGCTTGTTTTTCAAGAATCCGTAACAGCCGCTCAATTTACCGGTTTTGTGCTTATATGGGTTGTGTTATTCACCATTTCAAAACAAAAAGAAGTCATTGCACCGATCTCGAATGAAAAAGCTCCTTTATTGTCTAAAACGTCTTAATGAGATGTTGACGATTTAGTAAGGGGAATTCGGATTTAAGCAAGGTGAGTACGAGTGGTAGTAAGATAATGAGGGCGATACCAAGAGATTCCCATGCATAACCAAGCCCGATTAGAATTTAGCAAGAGCCAGGGCTCATTACTCAGAGCTTTGGCTTTTTTATCAAGTGCCTACACCTAATACCCAGAGCTTCGGCTTCTTTATCAAGAGCCTGACTCGTGCTAAGAGCAGTGCCTCCTTTACCAAGAAACACACATCAAAAAGACAAAAGGACACTACTACCCAGTGTCCTTTTGTCTTTTTTAATTCTATTCGTTTGCCTTCACATAATAGTTGATTGCTGCTTCTAGTGCTTTTCCTTTATGAATCGAAGCGCCGTGATGAAGAAGAACTCCTTCAAGTGCACTAAGCACAGCTAATATATTTTCTCTTCGACAGCTGTAGCCCATCGTCCCAATTCGCCAGATTTTTCCGTGAAGCGGTCCAAATGAACTTGCTATTTCAATGCCAAATAGATCAAGGAGCATGCCTCTAACAGTATCTGCATCAAGTCCGTCTGGAACACGGATACACGTCACAGTTGGAAGCTTAACTGAAGCATCCCCAAATAGTTCTAACCCCATTGCTTCAAGTCCTAAAACGAGTGCCTCTTCGTGAAATTTGTGTCTAGTAAATCGTTCTTCAAGCCCTTCATCTAAGACAAGCCGTAATCCTTCTCGAAGAGCGTATAGCATGGAGGTAGCCTCGGTGTGATGATTCAAACGACGAGGTCCCCAGTAGTCTTGTAACATTGATAGATCAAAGTAGTTGCTTCGGATAAACTGGTCGTTCGTCTGTTTTAGTTCTTCCTCTGTAGCAATGCCTCGCTCTACTCTTTTTCGTTCCGTAATTCGTTTTTCAATTCGATCATTATAAGTTAGAGGTGCCATCCCTGAAGGTACAGATAGACATTTTTGCGTGCCTGCAATTAATCCATCAATACACCATTCATCCACACGTACATCTACACCCCCAACGGAAGCGACTGCATCTACTATGAATAAGATGTCGTTCTCACGACACGCTTGACCTACCTCTTTTAATGATTGCATACGTCCGGTAGAAGTCTCTGCATGAACAAGTGCTACAATGTCTGGCTTCACTTGATCCATGGCTTGAATGATCTCTTCTGGGTCAAAAACCTTGCCCCATTCCTGTTCAATCACCTCCACTGTTGCACCGTGTCTTTCACAGATTTCAATAAGTAGATTTCCAAAGCGACCATACACAGGAACTAACACAACATCTCCAGGTTTAATCACACTGCAAAGCATCGCTTCAATCCCTGAACGAGAGGTTCCATCAACCGGAAAAGCCCATTGATTTTTCGTTTTGAATAAAACACGTAACATATCCATTACTTCATTCATAATCCCCGTAAAAGCAGGATCAAATTGTCCAACAATAGGGGTGGACATCACTCGTAATACTCTAGGATCAACTTCTACTGGACCTGGTGTTAAAATGGTCCGCAATGGTGTAGATAAATCTTGATAGGTCACTGCTTTTCCTCCTCACTCATAAGCTAGAGCATATAGCTGGCTCTTTAAAAGCTCTACGCCTTTTTCTAATGCCTTTGAATCCGTCCACTCTTCTGGAGAATGACTGATTCCATTCTTACTTGGTACAAACAATAAGGTTGTTGGACAGGTTGCACCAAAAACCTGCGCGTCATGTCCTGCTCCGCTAACCATCTTTTCATAAGAAAGACCTAGTGCTTCTGCTTGCTTATAGGCTAACTCCACATGTGTATCACTTAAATGAACCGGTTTAATCTTCAGCCAGCAATCAAGCTCCATCTCCATCTGTTTTTGCTTGGCTGCTTGCACAAATTGATTAATAATCGATTCGAATTTGTCTAAAAGTGAATCATCAGAGTGACGTATGTCTAAGCTGCATTCAACTCCACCAGCAATGACATTCGGCATATTTGGAGAGACGGAGATTCTACCCACTGTAGCAACCAATGATGAATCGAGTTGTTCAGATTGCTCCGATATAAACATAATAAACTCTGCCGCTAATCGCAATGCATCCTTTCTCATGGACATCGGTGTTGTTCCAGCATGATTGCTTTCACCTGAAAATTGTACTGTATAGCGACGTTGTCCAACAATATCGCTAACTATACCCACATCTTTTTGTTTGTTTTCTAAAATAATGCCTTGCTCTATATGAAGTTCAATAAAAGCATCTATTAACTCATCTGATTTTGCTTGAGGAATGGGTTCACCAAATCCCGCTTCGACCATTGCTCGCTGAAGAGAAATCCCCTCAGAATCGACTAGTTCATGAGCATCAGATAAGGAGCATTGTCCATTTATCCATTTTGATCCCCAGAATGTAAAAGGAAAGCGACTACCTTCTTCCTCAGCCAATGAAACGACCTCCATTGTTTTCTTAGGAGGGCCATACTGAAGGTAGAGTTGATGCACAGCGATTAGGCTAGCCAATACGCCATACGCACCATCAAATTTCCCTCCATTTTGTACCGTATCAATATGAGATCCTGTTAGAATAATAGAAGCAGGATCCACCGTTCCTGAATACCGTCCAAACAGGTTTCCCACTTCGTCAAAGCGAACCTCATATCCTTTATGGATCATTACCTGTTGTAAGTTTAATTGTGCTTGTTTCCAAGATTCTGAATACAATAACCTGGTCACACCACCATCTTCTGTTTTCCCAAAACCCGCTAACCATTCAATCCATTCTCCAATTGGTTGCTGTTGATCTATTGTATGCTGTTGTGCGATCGTCATCTTCCTCCTTCGCCCCACTTTAGTTCCTATCATATCTAGTTTTTATCGTAGATACATTGGTGAATATACTAAATGTAGTGTGTTTTTTTAGCTAAACTAACCAAATGCTCTGTGTAAAAAAAGGACCTCCATTTGCTGAAAGGCCCACTTATTTTTGATTGCAGCTTTACTCCGACAAAAATTCGGTTGTAAATATCTCATTCACGTCAAAATCTTCATCCAATAAATCAATCGTAAGTAATTGATTCTTGAGTTCTTCCCACTTATCAGCTGACATGTAGCCTGTTCCATGTTCGGCTGCATCAAAGCCATACACATACTCATATTGAGTTTCTGCCTCGTAATTTAGTTCCTCAAGAGCAATATTTGGATTTACGTCTGTAATCTTCTCATTCATAGCTTCATAGTTCTCTTCGTAAAGCTGCCAGCCTTCGAGGTAGGTATCCACAAATCGTTGCACAAGCTCTTCATGATCTTCAAGATAGTCCTTTGTTACAAATAGCACGACATTATAAGGGTCATAACCAGACTCAGAGACTAGAAGTGTGTCTGTCATAACCCCTTCTCGTTCAAGAAAATAAGGTTCAGATGTTAAAAAGGCTTGGGTCACTGATTCTTTATTTTCTATAAATGTCACGTTTTGACCGTTATACGCCAGTTCCTGTACATCTGATAAATCGTATTCACTTTTTAGATAATCCCAATATGTAATACCTGGTTGAACAAAAACCTCTCGTCCATTTAGATCTTCAAAATCTTGAATCTCCACTCCCTCATGAAACATAAAAGCCTGTGGACTGCCCTGCATTGTAGCTGCAATAGCTACTAAATCGATGCCTTGATTTCTGGCTATGACAAGCTGATCGGCATGTGCGAGTCCAAAATCAGCATCACCAGCCGCCACAATTTGTATAGGGGACACCTGGGGGCCACCCGGTTCTACGGAAAGATCGATTTGGTTCTCTTCAAAGAGCCCCTCTTCAAGTGATGCATACACGCCTCCGTGCTGTGCTTTCGGAAACCAATTTAATACGAGCTTTAACTCATCTACTTCATCACCGGTTCCACTCGAACTACCCGCTTCGCCACAACCTGCTAAAAACACCCCAGCTGTCACTATAAGGCCTGTACATATACGTTTAGAATGCTTCATCGTAAGTGCCCTCCATCTCTTATTTTTCTACCTTCATAGCTGACTCATGCCAGCTTCCAAGCATCCATCTTGCACATAAACTAACTAACAGATAAAAGCTGATACCCAGAATAGCGGCTGCAATTCCACAAGCAAATAAGAATGGTGTTTTCACCTGGATGGCAGCGACGGTTATGGCATAGCCTAATCCACCATTTCCTCCACCAATACCAGCCACATACTCACCAACGATTGCGCCAACGATCGATAATGTACAAGAAACCTTTAATCCGGCCATCATATAGGGCATCGCTGCGGGAATCCGCAAACGCAGCATCCTTTGCCATCTTGACGCCCGATATAACGTAAACAACTCATCCATTTGTTTATCCACAGATTGAAGCCCCATTAATGTATTAGAGACAACTGGGAAAAATCCGATTAAAAAAGAAATGACCACAATTGAATTAAAACCAGCACCAAACCAAATGACGATAATGGGTGCTACGGCTACTACCGGAATACTTTGTAGAACAATAGCGTAGGGATATAGACTGCGTTCAATAATCTTTGAGCTTGCTAATAAGACTGATGAAGAAATTCCGATGACTGCACTTAGTAAAAAACCTATAAGTGACTCCAAAACCGTCACCTGTATTGCTGCTTGTAAAATGGACCAATCACTAACCGCTGCCTGAAATACATCGGTTGGTTTTGGCAAAATAAAATGAGGAATGGAAGCTACAATCGGAATAACCTGCCATAGGGTCAGAAACAAGATAAAGGCGATAATCGGTCCTGCGTAATAATCCTTAAACGTTATCCAGCTGCCTATAGGCTTTGAGTTTGTCTTTGACATTTGATTAACCGATTCCACTTCTGTTAAAGGCATCAGCCCGTCTCCCTTCTATTTATATCTTGCTCTAACGTTAAAGAGGCTTGTTCAACATAGCTGACAAATGACGAATTGGTTCGGATCTCTTCGTTCCGCGGATAAGGCAAATCAATCTCGATGACTGAGGAGAGCCTGCCTGGTCTGGATGACATCACCGCAATTTTCGAAGAGAGAAAAACCGCTTCATAGACGTTGTGAGTCACAAATAATACAGTCATATGCTCTCGTTGCCAGATCTCAAGTAATTCTCTTTGCAATGTCTGTCGCGTCAGTTCGTCAAGTGCAGCAAACGGTTCATCCATCAGTAACAGCTTAGGTTTAGCAGCAAGAGCACGAGCGATTGATACACGCATCCTCATCCCACCCGAAAGCTGTCGTGGATAAGCTGTTAGATAATCCTTAAGTCCAACCATTTCGAGAACGCGTATCGCTTCTTTTTTATTCTCTTTTTTGCTACCTCCTCTAAGCTCAAGAGGTAGCATTACATTTTCTAAAACCCTTCTCCACGGCAGGAGATTTGCTTCCTGAAAAACAAAGCCAATATCATTAGACGCTTTTAAAATTGCTTGAGGTGTCTGGCCAAAAACCATAATGTCACCCTCTGTTTGTTCGGCAAGACCTGCGGCCATTTTTAATGCGGTTGATTTGCCACAACCAGAAGGTCCTAAGAAACTAACAAACTCCCCTTTATCGACTGGCAATGTAAATTGCTCCAGTGCCCTTGTACCTGTTCCATAAATTTTGCCAACATTCCGAAAATAAATAGCGTGTTCTGAATCACTCACGATGCATTCCCTCCTTTTCCTGTGTAAGAATGTGCTGAATGGAACGAACAATCCCGCCATAGCCAGTGCAACGACAAAGGTTTCCAGATAGAGCTTCTTTTATTTGATCCTCTGAAGGGCTTTCGTGTGAGGTAAGAAGGGCATCAACAGATATAATCATTCCTGGTGTACAGTACCCACATTGAAAGCCTCCATTTTCTAAAAAAGCTTGTTGAACTGGATGAAGTTCCTCGTCTTTTGCCAAATGCTCAATGGTAGTTACCGACTTTCCTTCGGCTTGGTAAGCCATCGTTAGACAGGACGCCGTAAGCTTTCCATCGATTAATACGGCGCAAGCGCCACATCTACCAACTCCGCAGGATAATTTAGTCCCTGTTAGCTCACAATCTTCCCGCAAAACCTCTACTAGTCGTTTAGCTGGTGGCAGATTCTTTTGTATGGACTTGCCATTTAATTGAAAACGAATTGCTGATTCATTTGTGTTAATGATAGAGCCATGTTCATTCGTATGACTACTCAACCGCGACACCCCCTTTTTCTTCAAGAGCCTGCAATATAAATTCAGGCGAAATCGGAAGCTGATCGATTCTAATTCCAATAGCATCAAACACCGCACTGGCTATCGCTGGCGCCACCCCTACGGTTCCAATCTCTCCCACACCTCTTGGACCATAAATATCTTTTTCAGGTAAATCTTCAATCGGTATGGTGTTCATCAAAAAGGGCATATCCGAGAGACCAGGCATTAAATACGTATCAAAATTAGTCGTTAGATAGTGACCCTCCTTCATGAGAGCCTCTTCCATAAGCGTATAGCCAACAGCCATAGCACCCCCGCCTTCAATCTGACCTATATACCCATTTCGATTGACCACAGGACCTGCGGCAATGGCCTGGTCTAATTGAATGAGCTTCACTTTTCCGGTTAATAGATCAATCTCCACACCTGCTAACACCCCACTAAATGTGTATAAAAAATGACCCGAATCAATTGGATCTGGAGTCGTCGGGAAATCAAAGCGTGTGTGTGTCACAATCTCTTCTCTTTGCTGTATAGCAAGATCTTGATAGGTGATAACCGGTTGATCGTACTCTTCTTTTGTTGACCAAATGCCTGCTTTTCCGAGTCTTAATTCGGTTTGAGCTATGCCTGTATTCGCTGCCGTTAATTCAATCAGCTTTTGTTTAAACGGTTGCTTCAACTTCTGTAAGGAATGCCAAACCATGCTCGTTCCTCTTGAAGCCGTTGTTGAACCAGATGAAGGAACAAGAGCCGTATCCCCAATAACAATGGATAAATCCTCAACATCACATCCAAGCTCTTCTAACACTAGGGTTTCGATAACGCTTAAAATACCTTGCCCAGCTTCTTCAAAGCCAAATGCGATCTCAATCTTGCCATTTGATTTAAGAGAAAGTCTTCCACCAGCTGGATCAAGTCTGCCATAACCTAATCCTCCACCGTGCATGGTAATAGCTGTTCCATACCCTCTAAGCGAATACTTTGATGATGCTGGTTTCTGTGCTATTTGCTGTTGATACTGCGTTGCGATGGTCTCTAATACGAGGGATGCGCCTTCTGTCTCTGCAATCCGTTGTCCAAGAGGACCAACATCATTTGACTTCCGAAGATTCATCCTTCTAAACTCTACCGGATCCATGTGTAATCGGTCAGCTAGACGGTCCATTTGACCCTCTAACGCAAAAGTAACCTGATTTCCACCAAACCCTCGAAACTCACCAGCTACCCCATTATTTGTAATAATAGATAAGCCCTCTGTTTGAACGGCCGGAATAACATACGGGCCCGTTGCATGTTCAACTGAAAAATCAAGGACGGCAGGACCTAAAGTAGAGTAGGCCCCCGTGTCTGCTTTGATCCATGTTTGATGAGCTAATAGATACCCAGATGGATCGACACCCGTTTTCATCGTAATCCTCATCGGATGACGTTTGATACTGGTGCGAATCGATTCCTGTCTCGTTTGATGGATTTTTACCGGCCGACCTGTTTTAAGTGCCAATAAAGCACCATAAGGTTGGATGTTTAACTCATCTTTCCCTCCGAATGAGCCACCCATTGGGGATGAAACGACTCTAATATCTGATTCAGGCATGTTCAAAATTCGAGCCAGCTGAAACTGATCCTTAAACCCATGTTGAGTCCCTACGTAAACAGTTAATTGACCATCCGCTTCCGGTACAATGACTCCACCTTCTGTCTCCATATAGCCATGTACCTGTCTTGGAAGCTCATACGTTTGCTCCACAATCACCGCACACTCAGAGAATGCCTTTTCAGTATCGCCTCTTTTATGCCCAGCCTTATGCAGAATATTCCCATCTGGATGAAGCGTTGGATAGTCAGGGTCCAACGCCTTTTCCATCGTATCGATTACAGGAAGCTCCTCATACTCCACTTCAATAAAAGTCAGAGCAAGTGCTGCAATGTCAATTGAATCAGCAGCCACACAAGCGATTGCATCGCCTACATATCGGACAAGATCTTCACACAAAACGGGCTGATCAGGCATAATGATGCCAAAACCGTTTACACCAGGAACATCTTTATGAGTAAGTACTGCATGCACACCAGGAATTTGCTCGGCTTTTTCTGTTCGAATACGACGAATCTTGGCATGAGCATGCGGACTACGAAGAATTTTTCCAAACAGCATGTTGGGTAGTGTGAGATCAGTCAGATAGGTTAACCGACCAGTCACCTTTGCTTTTCCGTCTGGACGGATGCGATTTCGCGTATCTGTCTGTTTTTTCATTGTGTCATCACTCCCTTACAGTTAAATTTCTTCAATGGCATCATATAGTTCTTGATGAAGGATGTTTGCTGCAACCGTTACACGATAAGCTTTAGAAGTAAATTCATCACCTGCTAAGGATATCTCATCTCTCATCTGCTTTTTTAGCTGTGGAAGATTTGTCTTTTTAAGAAGTGCTCCTATTAACCGTTGCTCACAGCTCTGAAGTCGATGAGGGTTGTTCTCACCACCAGCAACAATAAGTCGCGCTTGTTCACACTCATTTGCTTCATTCCATTTTAGATAGAGTGCAATCGCTACGGTTGAAGGAATAAATGCTTCCCTTCTACCAATCTTTTTAAATGACCATGCACTTCTTGATTGGTCCATAAAAGGCAGATGAATGGTGGTTAAAATAGATGGATTTCTATCGAATAGATAGTCTTCTAATGATTGCGTTTGATATCCTGCGTTTGAAAAGGTTGTTACCTTAGCATCGATGGCAAGAAATACAGACAGCGTATCTCCAATCCCATACGCTATATTCCCACCCACTGTTCCTTGATTACGAATAGCAGGGGCTCCTATGGAAGATATAGCCTCTAAAAGAAACGGAGCTCTTTTCAAAAGAAGAGGATTTTGTAAGCACTCACTAAGCGGCACACCTGCCCCAATTGTCAACATTTGAGCTTCTAGATCTTCATTGATTTCGTGCTGAAGTGGTATGTGCTGCAAGCTAATGAGATGATCAGCGACTACTCCTTGCTTCTCTCGTTTCACTTGTATCAGAGTTCCTCCGGCCACATATTCTGAATCTGCTCCAAACTGTTTTTTAAACTGCCAAGCTTCTTCAACCGTTTTAGGAAGCCAAACAGACACAGGCTTTGGTCTAATCTGTTCCATTTGATCAACTCCTTTTATTCACAATGGAGTGGTGATATTCTTCTGGAGTATCAATATCTCTTAACATGTGTGGGTCCAAACAGTCTACATAATGTCCATTCATCATTGGTGATGTTGGTTTTAATAAGTATCCTGCTCCCTTATCACCTTTAAGTTCTTTTAAAATTGGAAACGTCTCTTTCGCGAAAATCACTGGAGGCTGAGCAATGCCATGTACCCTCGAAGCGGCAAATTGATTGTCTTCTGATTGATTAAATGTATGAATTAATTGATTGATCAGCTTTTTTTCAACAAAAGGCTGATCAGCAAGTAAAATCATCACAGCATCCACTTCATGTTTTTCCGCTTCTTTTATTCCACACTTCAGCGAATAGGATTGACCAAGATGTGAATCTTGGCAAACAACGGATGACCATTTATTTGACTCATTTGTCTGATCACCAGAAGGATACATCCAGCTCACGTCCTGTTCACTCTTTGTAATGATGAAGATATGGTCCAAATCTGATTGCAACGCTTCGTTTAAAACAGAACCCCCTATCGTTGATTGACCAATAGGTAGGAGTAATTTGTCTTGCCCCATTCGCCTGCTTTGGCCAGCGGCTAGTATAATACCAAACACCTTCATATAACATGCTTCTCTGACACTTTTGTTACGGGTGAACGGAGCACTTGGATCATTTGGGCAACAATACTAACGGCAATTTCTTCAGCTCCTTGAGCATGAATAGAAAGGCCTGCTGGAGATACTACATCATCCGGAACCTCTTCTTCCCCCACTAATCGAGCTGTTCTTCTTGTTGAACCAAGAACACCTACATAGCGTAGGTTTCTTCCTCTAAGCAACTGTAAAAGCTGTTGATCATGAGTGAAGTGGTGGGTCATGATTACTACATAATCATTTGAGTGTATAGACATAGCTTCAACTGCTTCATGCGGGAATCCATGAATGATGCGATCAGCTTTCGGAAATCGGGCTCCTGTACAAAGGCCGGGACGCCAATCTGAAACATTGACTTTAAACCCAACATCAGCGGCCATTGAGACAAGAGGTATGGCATCCGTTCCTGCACCAAAAACGACAAGTCGAGGTTTTGGTTTAAGTACATGAACATATAAAGGATCATTCCGCCTCATATAAATCGTTCCGCTTTTTTTGTCTTGATCATCACATGTCATTTTCAACCGTTCGATCTCTGTTTCTGTGAATGAAGTACAGGTGCCAAATGGCTCTCCTTTATCTGGAACAAATAGATACGTTGCTTGTGAGATTCGTTTAACTACTAAAATGGAATAACCCATTTTAAGTAACTGATTCAGACGATGTAGGTGAGTAAGATAGCGTTCGTCTACTCTTTCCATCAAAACATGAATGACCCCATTACAACCTGCTTCTGCACCAAACGAAAAATCATCCTCTGCGCTCATGTCAAAAACGACCTTTTTATTCGTCTCTCCGTTTTTCACTCGTTCAATAAGATCCTGCTCTAAACAGCCTGCGCTAAGAACACCTATCTGTTCACCATTTTGCTGAAGTAGCATACACGCTGCTTCTTTTTTATAAGCTGAACCCTCTACTTGAACAATGGTTGCGATAGTAGCCGGAAGCTTGATCTCATCTAAGGTATCGAGTATCGCGTACATATCATCCATAACGATCCCTCCCATTACATGCTCATTAACTACCGCGATACACCTGATATCCCCACGGGGAAACAAGTAAGGGAATATGATAATGTGCTTGATTAGAAGATAAATAGACACGAGTTACAACGCAGTCTAAAAAGTGTGGGTCTGCATTAACCAGTCCTTGTTCGCGAAGATAATCCCCCACAAAATAATGAATTTCATATTCACCTTCTAGAAAATCCTGATCCTGAATAAGAGGTTCGTTCACGCGTCCATCGTCGTTTGTAGCCCGGGTTACTATTTGTCTTTTTTCAGTTTTTGATTCAAGAAAATACATCTCAATCTTTACATGTTGAGCTGGACATCCTCTCGCCAGATCTAATATGTGAGTCGTTACATCTGGCATCTACTGTGCACTCTCTGCCGACTGTTGCTTTGCTTGCTCTCTAGCGGCATCCTCTCTTGTAACCGTAAATAATTGAAATCCATATGGAGGTCTCGGTTCTGTGTATACCTTTCCTTCTGAGTTAGGAATGTCATCTACAATGAGATCCCAAGTATGATTCTGCGATTCAAAGGTGACATGGAGTAATTGAGGAAATGTAGTTAGCACTTTGCACCCAATGACATAGATAAGATGCTGGATTGATTTTGTTTCCGTTTGATCAAAGATGGAGGCCGCTAGATCCCGAATTTGCTCAGCAGCTACATATTTTAAAGGTTGATCACCTAATGCCTCATGATCATGTTCATAGGTCCAGTGGATATTCAGATAAATAAATAAAGGTCGATTTGAATCCTCTGGCAACGTAGTGTATTCATCTCTAACAAATCCAGAAAACGAATTCCCTTGCACTTTTATGAGCTGTAAGTCTTTTAGGGAGCTTTGTTGTTTTGTTACCTCATATTCAGAATCCGTGCGTTGGATTTGAATCGTTGCTTGAGATTGTTCATTGTTCGATTGCTTAAAAACTAGCTGGCTTGCACTTCGTTCCTCTGCTTTTGTTCGATCCATCTGTTCAAAACTAAGTAAGTCTCCTTTTAACTCTACGGAGGAAATCTGGTCATATTTATCTAAAAACGTTCGAGCTGTATAATCTAGAAATCCTTCCATTGTTGTGCCTTCAAACGTACCAAGATGTCGTTGAATAAAATTTTTCATTGAATCGGTTGCAACAACTAAGCTATTATCCCCCTCAGAAAACGAAGAACGAAAAGCCTCTCCAGCAACTGTTACTTCAACATTCGCAGCAAATAAAATATTGGATCGACCTTGAAAGGATGACTCAGAGATCTCCTTCACACCTGTAAGTGACGAAAGGTAGGTTCGATAGGCTAATACACTTCCTTTTCCATATGCTAATGCCTTATGGTGATTTTTTGACATATACAACTCCCTTTCTGAATAATATAAATATTCCGCCTATAATTCGTTTAAAGAAACAGCTTATTAATCATTAATAAGCTGTTAACCATTTGCCTGTTTTTGATTGAATGGGTCCTGCATGATGACTAAACACTTCAACACCTGCTGAATAAACAGACTCTACACTAGCTCGGAAGCGTTCATTTGTATAAAGGGACAGCGGATGTTTTGCATACATATTATCGAGCGTTACCAGGTGCTCATCTAATGAGACAAAAACAAGATCAGCCTCTTTACCTTCTTGAATGGAGCCTTTACGATCAGCAATTCCAAATCGCTCTGCTGGATGTTTGGCCGTCCAATTAGCCACATGCTGAAACTCAATCTCTTCCTCTATCGCAAATTGAAGAGCCCCAAGTAATGTTATGCCCCCACCATTAATTCCACCCCATGCATCAAAAATGTTATAGGTAGAGGCATCTTTTAAATCCGCCTCACAAGGTGAGTGATCTGATGTTAAAAAATCAATTCTATTTGCTTTCATCGCCTGGCGTAGCTTTAGTTGATCCTTTTTCTGTCTTAAGGGGGGAGCACACTTTGCTAGATTATTCTTCTGATTCAATATATCGTGCGAAAACAGCAAATAATGTGGACAAGTTTCTAATGAAATATCCAAGCCACGTTCTCTCGCTTGCTCAATCACTGTCACGGCCTCCACACTGCTAATGTGCACAAAATGTAGCGGACACCCCGTTATAGTGGCATACTGAATCGCTCGTTCAACAGCCTCAACCTCTGCTGCTATAGGACGCGATTCTAAATAATCATAAAAACTCAGTTGCTGATTTCGTTTTTTCTTCTCTGTTAAAAAGGTTGTCATCGGACCACTTTCTGCATGAAGAGCAAGCACTTTCCCAAGCTCAGCAATTCGATCCATGCCTTCAATTAAATCTTTGTCACCAACGGATTCAAACTCCTTATTGCCTGTAGGAGAAAGGAATGCTTTAAAACCTAAGCACCCAGCCTTTGATAAGGGAGCAAGATCTTCATAATTGCCTGGAACAAGTCCACCCCACAACCCAAAATCAACAATCGATTTTTCTTCACCTAATTTAGCCTTGTCTAAAAGATCCTGCTTCGTAATCGTTGATGGAATTCCATTTAACGGCATATCCACAAATGTCGTGGTTCCTCCAGCAGCAAGCATCTGGGATCCTGTCTCAAACCCTTCCCAATAAACACGACCCGGTTCATTAAGGTGAACATGTACATCTACGACTCCAGGAAAAACATACTGTCCATTCGCATCCTTTTCACTTTTTGCGGATTGTGAGATTCTTTCTGACATCTCCACAATGACCCCATTCTGTATTCCAATCTCTGCTTTTTGAACGCCTTTATCTGTTACAATCTTTCCATTTCGAATCACTAAATCGTACATACAATTCCTCCTAAAACATTGGCAACCGTGAAATAATTCTATCGTAGCACCTATCGTAAAAAATCGTTTGTCCTTATAAGATTATCTAACACTGTATTTCTTTTTATGATTCCTGCGTTTCTTTAATTAAATCAAACAGGCGTAACAAAGCGATTTGATCTACTTCTTTTAAAGCCGTTTTAAATTCAACATCCTTTGAATTATGCACACGACTGTTCATTTGTTCATAGATTTCAGCCTTCTGTTTGCCTTTGACCGCAATGATAAACGGAAAGTGAAAACGATCCATATACTGCTTGTTTAGTGTAGAAAATTGGTTATATTCTTCCGCTGTTAATTGTGTCAAACCAGCCTGACTCTGTTCTTGCTTAGAGGAATCCGTCATTTGTATCTTTTCACCAAGATTAGGATGGGCACATAATAAATGTAGTTTATCCTGATCAGTTGCTTCACTTACTGCCTCACGCATAGATAGATGAAGAGCTGAGACAGATGAAAAAGGTCGATTGTTCTTCACTTGTTTGGCTACCCAAGATGAATGTTCATAAATGGATCCTAATTGTTCGATAAAAACCTCGTCACTACATTGATTCACTTGTGTAAGCGTAAGTTTCCCCATTCATTATCGTACCCTTTCCTCGTTCGGTTTCTAACAGTCTACGAAATTCAGCGACATGTGTCATTGGTTATTATGACTAAATGTTTTAAAAATACAGTCATTTCTTCCAGTCAAGATCTCTCTATGCTACCATGAAGATAATAATGAACTGAATACTGGAGGGGAAAAATGAAGCTACAAACACTACTTACACGTGATCCATTCACTCAACTTACCGTACTTGCTGGTGAGTCAGGTTTGAACCACGACATCAACCATGTCACGATGATGGATGCTCCAGATATTCTGCCATACTTAAAATCAAATGATTTGTTAATCACAACCGGCTACCACCTAAAAGATAACCCTGCCCAACTAATTGATTTGATTCAAGAAATGGCTAAATTAGATTGCGCTGCACTGTTCATTAAAACAAAACGGTTTTTGCACACCTTACCAGAGGCTGTCTTAGATACCGCAAATGAAATAAACTTTCCGATAATTGAGCTTCCCGAGGATTGGTCTCTTGGCGACACCGTCAATCAACTGCTTACCATCATTCTTGATAAACGTACAAGTGAGCTGCGCCATGCGATTGATACCCACCGTCAATTCACCTTACATATTATGAATGGAAAAGGGCTCGACACTCTATTAAGTCATTTAACGAATCTCATTCGCCATCCCGTTATGTTAACGAATTCATACTTAACTCCGATTGCTGGCCAGGTGGATTTACTCAAAGGCATGCCTTACTTAATGGAATTAGCACAGTATGGCTATCTGCTTCTGCCTAAATCAACGGAAGTATCTTTCTGTGATGTTCACACACAAATTGAATATACGGTTTACCCGGTACACAAACATACCAATCAGCCTGATCTCCTATTTGTAAAAGGCGCCATTGGCGTATCAGATCATGTAAACCGTCTCACCACCGAACAAGCGGTAAACGTTCTATCCTTTGAACGTTTAAGAGAAGAAGCAATCAAGCAGACAACGAGAAGAATACGTAACGAGTTTTTTGCTAATTTCCTAGATCAGACGTATTCAAGTAATGAAGAAATGACAAACAAGGCAAGCGAATTCGGCTTACCTGTTCAACAAGAATATATCTGTGCTGTTGGAGAAATAGACCCGTTAAATGAAATGTGGATCTACCAAAGCCACCATAAAGAATTAGATCAAGTCTATGACTTTCTTGAGAACGAAATACAATCGCTGGCAGTACCATGCTATCTATTTACGAAAGGCGATCAATTAATCCTTTTACTTTCGGTGAATGATCTAATTGAGGATGTTCAAGAGTTTTGCACATCATTTCTTGAGCTCTTACAATTACGATTGTCTCGTTTTTATGAGTTAACGCTCTCCTTTGGTGTGAGCCACGTCTGTTCATCCTTTTTTGCCGTACAACAAGGCTATCAAGAAGCACAAAAAGCTCTACATCATACGAGCGGATGGAGACAGCCAAGCTCCATTCATTTTTTTCAGACGACCGATATCAGCGGCCTGCTTCGTCTTGTACCAGAAAAAGAGCTGACCGCCTATTATCACCAAACGGTTAAACAACTCAGGTTAGATCAATTAGATGAAGACAAAACACTCTTGCAAACGCTATTTATGTACATGGAATGCCAATGCCAAATATCCGAAACAGCCAAGCAACTATTTGTACACCGTAATACCGTAGTGTATCGACTTGAGAAGTGCGAGGAACTGTTACACACCACTTTAAAAGACCCAGAATTCACATTACAAATCCGAACAGCGATGAGAATCAAACAACTTTTAGAATCCTAAATCAGCATCATAAAAAGAAGCTGCCCTCATTAGGACAGCTCCTTTTATTTTATCCAAGAGTTTAACTCCACACTCATGAATAAAACAAATTATTCTTTCACACTACGCTTTTTCATTTTCATTAGTAACTCATAGACTAATGGAACAATTAACAACGTTAGTATGGTTGAACTTGTTAATCCTCCAATTACAGTTACACCTAATCCTTTAGAGATAAGTCCGCCACCTTCAAAGCCAAACGCAAGTGGCAGGAGCGCACCTATTGTTGCAATTGCCGTCATTAAGATCGGGCGTAAACGAGTAGATCCCGCCTCAAGTAATGCTTCTCTTGTGGACAAGCCTTCGTTTTCTTGATGAATCACTCGGTCAATTAATACAATCGCATTTGTTACAACAATACCAATGAGCATTAATGCACCAATCATCGATGACACACTAATGGTTTCACCAGCGATTAATAGGCCAACAAGTGCTCCAATGATCGTAAATGGTAGAGAGAACAGAATCGCAAAAGGTGCCAAGCCACCACCAAATGTTAGCACTAGTACAAAGTATACAATAGCAATCGCTGCTAGCATCGCAAGACCGAGCTGAGTAAAGGATTCTTCAATATCCGCTGAAACTCCACCCATTGATACATCTACACCTGTTGGTATATCCAATTTGTCTAGTTCTGTTTGTACAGCTGATGATACTGCACCAACGTTGTCACTCGTTATTTGTCCAGACGCATCAGCGTATATATCACCGTTACGTCTTGTAATCGTATCAGGTGTAGTACCTTCTTCGACATTCACTACATCTCGAATTTCGATCTCTTCACCTAACGCAGTGAGGATCGTTTTATCAAGAAGTTCATCAATGGAAGCATACGATTCTTCTTCTGTTTCTACAAAGACATCAAGCTCTGTGCCTTCTTCGTTAATGGTTGTTAATACTTCTCTTTGTCCTTGATTAGAGAGCGCCATACCAACCTGAGCCGCTGTTAATCCGTTTTTACTAAGCTCTTCGGCATCAGCAACTAGATTATATTCCTCATATTGTTCAGATAAACTTGTATCAATATCTGAAAGGTCGTCTTGGTCTGCAAGAAGTTGTTCTACTTCTGTGATAACTGGCTCAATTGCTTCAATTGAAGGGCCACTCACTTGAACAGATAGTTCGCTTGATGCTCCAGACATTCCTGTAAAGTCCTGGTTTGCCCACGTACCTTTATCTGATAAGGTTGATAACTGATCGATTACCTCATCTTTTTCACCAGCAAAACCTGCAAAGTCATCAGCATATTCAATATAGAAAATCGAGGAATTTGATGGTCCCATACTCATTGGGTTCTCTCCACCAATGGATAGCTGAATTAATTCAATTCCGTCTCGCTCTTCAAGTAATGTTTCTGCTTGACCCGCAACCTCTTCAACTTCCTCTAACGTCTGACCTGGCTCTGGGTTGTAGGTTACATACAATGCTTTTTCCTCATCTGCAGGAAGGAAGCTTACCCCTACTGCTGGAACTAAGAACAAGCTACCTACTAATAAGGCGATCGCTACAAGTGATGTAATCCATTTGTGATCTAATGACCAATTTAAAATTCGTTTATAGCCGTCAGCCAGTTTACTTGGCTTCTCAGCATGTGATTGATTTGACTTACTCAATCCTTTTTTAAACATTGAATGAGCCATCATCGGTACGATGGTAATGGCTACTAATAAGGATGCCAGTAGTGCAAATACAACGGTTAAAGCAAATGGGAGAAAGAGCTCTCCTACCATTCCTTCTACTAAACCTAGTGGTAAGAATACCGAGATCGTTACCACGGTTGAGGAAAGGATCGGCATAAACATTTCTCTTGTCGCATCAACAATCAAAGCTTTCCCTTTAAGAGGTTCATCTGCCATACCCATTCGTCTAAAGATGTTCTCAATCACCACAATCGAGTCGTCAATCACTCGCCCAATAGCGACAGTCATGGCACCTAATGTCATCACGTTTAACGTAATATCCATCTGTTTTAGAAGTATAACCGCTATTAATAAAGATAACGGAATAGAAATAACCGAAATCAACGTTGTTTTAAAATTACGTAAAAACAACAGGATAATAGCCATTGCGAACAATGCACCGAATAATGCTTTACTGATCATCGTTTCAACCGATTCTTTAATAGGCTCTCCTAAATCGAGTGTTGAAACAATTTCAAGTCCTGAGTGTTTATCCTCTAGATCCGCTGCAGCCTCAAGAGCTTGGTCAACTACATCTACTGTATTAGCATCCGCATTGCTCACAATCTGAAGGCCAATCGCTTCTTTCCCATTCGTTCTTGAAATGGATTGTGATTCATTTACTACCTCAATATCTGCTAGATCTCCAAGAGCTATAGTTGGAATCTCAATGTCTGTCGGCAGTTCGCCTGCTCCAGGAACTTGTTGCTCTGACTCGCCACCAGGTACTGCTTGCTCTGCTCCTGGCATTTGCTCGTCCATGCCGCCTGCACCTATCGGAATCTCAATAGCTTCTAAATCTTCAATCGTGTTAACATCACCATCTAGAACAACCGATTGCTCTTTGTCTCCAAATGTGTAAAGACCTAGAGGGAACGTTACATCAGACCCTTGTATCATTTGAAGTACAGTTTCTTCGTCAAGTCCGTTTTCTACTAGCTCATCTTCATTAAAACGAAGTTGAACTTCTTTGACTGTTTGCCCACTTAGGCTTACAGATGAAACCCCTTCTAGACCCTCTAATGTAGGAGCTACTTCATTTTCAACCAGATCCGTCAGCTCAGTTAAAGAACCTTCATCATTAGAAGCACTTAACGTCAATACTGGAAATGCTGAGAGACTCAGACGCGATATAGTAGGGTCTGATACTCCATCAGGAAATCCCTCTCCGTCCAATGCATCCTTTACTTCAGTTACTGCTTCATCCATATCCTTGCTAAATCGATATTCAATCTGAATCGATGAGGCATTCTGAAATGAACTGGATGTAACATTTGATACTCCATTTAATCCTTCAACTTTCTGTTCAATCGGCTCAGTTACTTTATCTAACACTTCCTCCGGCGTAGCACCAGGATACGTTGTTGATATTGTAATGATCGGTGTATTAATATTAGGGATTGTTTCCATTTTCATATTTAAACCAGAATAAAGACCTGCTACAACAATCATGATTGTCAGCAACCATAAAGCAAACTTATTCTTTAAAGAAAACTCAATAATCTTTTTCATTTGTTCCCCCTCATTTTCACTGTTCTTGACTTCATTTCATCATTACGTATATAATTTGACCAGTCAGTCAATCTTATCTTATGTTAGTTGACCAGCCGGTCATAAGTCAAGAATAAATGTTAAAAGGAGTTGAATAGTATTGTCCGAGAAAAATCAGCTCATTATTGAAAACGCCATCAAGTTATTCTCTAAAAACAGCATTTCTTCTACGTCGATCCAAGAAATTGCAAGTGAAAGTGGCATTTCAAAAGGTGCATTTTATCTCCATTTTAAATCGAAGGATGCACTACTCGTTGCTATTATTGACTATTATTCAGATCTAATTACAAAAAGCATTACGAACAAGGCATACGATGATTTATCTGATAGAGAACAGTATATCCATAAACTAACAGATTTATTTGAATCAATTATTCAACACAAGGATTTTATTCTAGTTCAAATGAGAGATCCATCTATTCCCTTAACAGACGAAATGAGAACAAGCCTAAAAAAGCTTAATTTCAAGATGACGCAGTTTCATCAATCACATATGCGCCAACTATATGGTGAAGAAGCCAATTTGGTCATGTGGGACCTGACCTTTATGATAGATGGCTTGTTTCATTCCTATTTAAAATTCCTTATATATGCGCCTGTAGTTGAAGTTCGTGACGTTGTTCATTTTGTCATTAGACGCATGGACTCAATTGTAGATGGTTTAGATACAAAACAAGCCCTTTTATCTGATGAGCTAATCCTTCCTTTTTTCTCAGACTTTTACGAAGAAAATGCTCAAGAAACCGTTCCTTCCGAATTAACTGAGCTTAAAGCTATCATTTCTAAACTAGAAAATAAGGACGAGCTACTTGTTTCCATTGATGTTTTAGAAGAAGAAACAAAACAAGACAAACCGCGCCTCCCTATCATTCAAGGAATGCTGTTAAATCTGCACAGCGAAGCTTCCTTACGTCCGGCTATTCAAAAGCTTGTTACATACTATCAGCTTAATGACTCACTGTTCAATGACTAATCGGTCAATGAACAATGAGGTTTTTTATTTTCATACTGGATCAAAAATTGATGAAAAGTTTTCTCAGCTTCCTCCTCTGAAGGAACTTCCTTAAAAAGGTCTTCTGCTGTATAAACTTTCCCTCCCTTAATCACTACATTTATTTGCTGTGTTGCTTTTATATCGAGTAATGGATTTGAGTTCAATATAATCATATCTGCTATCGCCCCCTCTTTAATCACGCCTAAATCTTGCCGTTTGATCGAATGAGCAGCATGGATGGTCGCCGATCTAATAGCCTCGAGTTCTGAAAAACCTGATTCAACAAGTAACTCAAGTTCACGATGAAGAGCCATTCCTGGGAATGTCCAAATTCCTGCCGGTGTATCTGTGCCCGCCACTACACGGCCTCCTAGACTCGCATATACCCTACTAATCTCTTTAATTAAAGTTGTTTGCATACCGATTCGCCTTAATGCTGCTTCAAATTGAGAAAAATGCTCCCACTGGTTAATAAGAGAATTGTTTTTAAACGCTTGATGAATAACTGTGTGATCAGGTGCCCATCTATTCCCCAAGCGTTGTTGCTGATCATACAGTGTAAGAGTTGGACAGATTATGGCATCAGTCTGAAGAAGAACTTCACATACTTCGTTTATTTTGCTAACTTCTGGTTCATTCCAATTAATCTTGTTCCAAGATTCTTGATCTGACCCCATATGCCAGTCAGGATACATAGCTTGTATGATTCCAGAGGCATGTTCAAACCACTTCACACCCATCTCTGCAGCATCCAATGCGTGTACTGTTGACGAATGAAGCAAATCACAACTAACTTCCTTTCCAAATACAGCTGCTTCTTTCACAACGATCTCCATTATGCTTTTTTCAAGTAAGCCATACACTTTAATAAAGTCAGCGCCAGCTCTCACCTGTCGTCTCACTTCTCGTTTTGCTACTTCTTCAGAGTCCACATTGATACTCCAAGGCCCTGTTTCACCCCATAAGCCAGGTGGCCCATCTATAATTCGATCTGTAGAGATCACTCTTGGAGTTGGCGCGTTCACTGGAGCATGTATCATTTTTTCTAACTCTGTAAGGTTGCCTCCTGTATTTCGTACAGTTGTAACTCCTGAGGCTGTAAAAAGTGGGGCAAATAATTCTTTAATATGTACATGCATATCAATAAGACCGGGGAGAACAAATGCACCTTTAAGATCAATTCTCTTAACGTGTGAATGTGTTTGATCGTTTTTGGCACTAGTATTTTTAACGATTTGTACGATAACACCATGTCGTATAAGAATAGTCGCAGGTTCAATGGTTCCTGTTTCAACATCAATTACCTGAGCATGCTCTAAAATAAGTGTTTGATCCTTCATATAACTCCCCCTATAACAATGATTAATCATAGATACGCTACTTCAATGATGAACGTTTCAAAAAAAAGACCCCTGAGGATCATTCCTCAGAGGCTTTTGTCTAGTCTTGCTTATGTTATTGAATCCGATAGAGATACATCTTTTTTAACCAACAGTACTCCAAGCTGATGGTGTTCACTGTCATAAAGCGCACCTTGTTCAAAACGAACTTCTTGATCATAATCTAGTACATCGAGCTTACAAAAAGCCGAATTTGATTGTAAAGCTTCGTAAAAGCTCGTTTCGTCCTTTACCTTTTGACCATTTACTTTTACAATCGTCTCTCCGATTTTTATGTTCATTTTTTCTGCAAGGCTACCTGGTAAAACACCTAACACTGTACAGCCATCTGCTCGTTCTACAAAGATGTTGGCTGCTTTTTTGTCTAGATTTTTCGTTCGATGCCATAAAAATTCTCTACCTACTATAGCTAATCCGGCTGCGATAAAAGCAATCCAAGAAACATACAGACTTCCAATGGATATGGCAAGTAAAAGTCCCCCAAGGTAGATCACTTCTTTTCCAGCAGGACGAATAGCGTCTTTAGGAATGGTTGAAGAGGCTTTCTGTTTAAATCCAATTAAAAAAGGCAAAATGAGTGGCTGAACATCGATTCCTGCAAAGGGAAGAACTGGCCAAAAATCTAATGCCGGGATGATCCCTTCTGGAATGAACAGGATTAAAGGAACAATCCACAGACGTTCAGATAGATGATAGCCAATCCATTTACCGCGTGAGCCTCTTTCTAGCCTTGGTGACGTGTAGATAGATCCGTTCCGAAGAATGAGTATGCCTTCAGCAATAACAAGTAAGGCCATTAAGACGGCAAGACCAGGTAAGATGTTACCTGTAGTTAACGAATCATAATACGTTGAGATAAAGTCTTGCTCTCGTACAAACGGAAGAAACGCTAATAGGACAATGGTTAATCCGATTGCATAAACTGGAGTTAACCACCTTAATTGCAGCGTAAGAAACAATAAAATAAAGACAGCTGATATGATCACTAAAACCTGCCAGCTCAATACTAACCCGACTACTATAAGGATGACAGATACGCCTAAGCCCATTAAGACTGATGGCCCAAATGGGACAACGATATCTGCCATTCTGCTAAATACCCTAGTGTGAAAAAAGGACCGCTCTTTTTTGACTCGTTTTGTTGCAGTTATGTAGAAAACAAGCAATCCAACATACAGAAGTGGATGGGCAAAAAAACTGCCTAATGCAAGCATAATTGTTTTAATAATGTCCATTGAAAACCTCCCAGCTTCTACCCCGCTTTTCTCTTTTCTACTCATAATAGAAAAGGCTGCCTCATTGTCAGTACCAGTCTGCGCCCTTATGCAGGAGCATGCAGAACGTAATACCTGCTTTCCAATGGGACAGCCTTCTATTTCTCTTTCACTCTATATTCGACAGAAAGTGTCGATTTCCTGTTTATTGATTACTTTGTTCTACAGCAAGTTCAATTGCTTTCTGAAGCTGAACATCATTATCTGATTTACGAATCTCTTCGACAATTCGTTCTTGAAGAGCTGTTGCTGTTTCCTGATTAATCTCACCAGTAGCCTCAATGTCTACTGACTCTTGGAAGGCTTTTACCGCATCAACTGTTTGCTGATCAAAATATCCATCTTCACGACCAGGTTCAAAATCTAGCCCTTTAAGGATCAGTTGTGCATTCTTAACCTGCTCTCCAAGTGAATCAAATGTAATTGGATCATCTTCTACTGAAACAGCCGTAGAGAAAAAGTACTCAGGTTGATTTTCTTCTATGGTTGGCGTCACACCTTCTTCGTTGATGCTATTACCATCAGGAGTAAGCCATCTCATCATCGTTAATTTTAAGTCACTTCCATCACCTAAATCAACCGTCTGCTGAACCGTCCCTTTTCCGAAGGTGGTATTTCCAACTAAATCATATCCACCAGATTCTTTTAAGGCAGCAGCTAAAATCTCAGATGCCGAAGCACTTCGCTCGTCAATAAGCCCAATGATAGGATAATCTTTGGTGCCTTCAAGTTGCGAACTATATCCAGTACGATCTCCTGCACGATCTTCTGTTTGAACAATCGCTTTTCCTTCTGGAATTAATTCATCACCGATCTGTTCGACAGCATTTAAGTATCCTCCTGGATTCCCTCGAACATCTATAAGTAAAGCGTCTATCCCGTCTGCTTCAAGCTGACTTAATTGATCTTTAAAATTAATCGCTGTGTCCTCTGAAAATGACGTTATTTCAAGTAAACCTATTGTTTGACCGTCTTGTTCAAATGTCTCTGTCCGAACGGTTTCGATTGGAATTGTATCACGTTCTACAGGGACTTCCAATAGCTCAGTTGACCCATCACGTTCAATGGTTAGGCGGACCGTTGTTCCTTTTTCACCACGTATTTTCAGGACAGCCTCGTTTACAGTTAAGCCCTCAATATTTTCTCCATCAATTTCAATAATACGATCATTCGCTTGCAACCCTGCTTGTTCAGCTGGAGAATCACGGAATGGTGAAACGATGGTGACTTTACCGTTAATCATGCTGACTTCAGCACCAATTCCTTGAAATTCTGAACCTAACGATTCAACAAATTCATTGGCCGTCTCTTGGTCCATATAGTCTGAAAATGGATCGCCTAGTTCCTCTACCATGCCAGAGATGGCACCTTCAATTAGTTGCTTACGATCAACCTCTTCAACGTATTGGCCTTCAATAGTGCTCAGAGCTTTCTCAAACTTCTTCATTAGCTCATCATCACTTAGTTCAACCGTATCTACTTGTTCGCTTCCTTCTTGCCCAGGTGCTACTGGAGATGCCTCCGAACTAAACATGCCTGTTACATAATAACTCCCAGCACCTAGCAATGCTACAAGTACTACAACAATAAACAATCGTTTACTGTTCAATTTCACCACTCCCACTTATTCAAACATCAGCAAGCCTGCCATCATCATATGCATCGCTTGTACACATTATGTCGTTTCTCGATTACTACCATTTTAGACAATCACTAGATTGAAGTCAAAGCTGTTTTGACAGCTTACATGTAATTTCATAATCAATCGTTAAGCAACGCAGACCAAGAAAATGTAATTCATGAACAGCTGTTAGTTTGCCCTTTACTTCTGTTGCCTTCACATGAAAATACTCTTCAATTGGTAAGCGAAACGTCCACTTCCCTATAGTAAGGTAGACACCCTCATCTCCTAACAAGCTTGGCTTTCGAAAACTAGTTAGAATTAGGCCGTTCGATTCATCATGCTGTGGTCTTAAGATCCCTGTCATCACCGAAAAAGGTAATGGCAATGCGATATCCATATAAATTTGTTGATTGGTTTGATAATAGGCGTAAAAGGCAATGAAAATATCCTTACTTGTTAACCTGTCTTTGCGAATCCACGCTCGAACCGGGTGACGACCATCGATTGATTCATCAATTGCATAAATGGTTGCGTCCATTTTTTGTTCTTTGGGTGTCTTCTGCGAGGCTTGAAGATGCAATTGACCTAAATGTCCAGTAACCCAATGATATAAATGAGACAATGGTTTGTATAAACCATGCCACTTTGTTACTGCAACCATCTCGTAGTTATTTGTATCCTCATAAAAAAGGCGAATTTCCTTTTGAACGTTCTCCGGATCAAATGCCTCTTGCTTAAAAACAGAAAAGCTATCAATCAAACCTCTGACAGATTGTTCCGGACGCAAAATTGACGTTTCCTGCAAAAAAGCCTGGCCAATCCTGAATCGACCTCTTAGCCGACTTAATCTAAAGCGACCATACTCATACATTGGCAACGGCCTTAAGATAGACCACCCAATAAGAATAAGCAAACTGAATCCAAACGCCTGTACAAACCCATGATAACGAACCATTTGTTGAATGGATAAAAAGCTTTGCCCAAAAGAGACACCTGAACTATAAACAACCGAGAACAACATCGCAATAATTGAAAGAGTTGAACCCATCCCTATAAGGAACCTAGCAAGAAAACGATCGTTCGATCGGATCATGATTCGAATACTTTCCACAGCTAACCAAATAAAGGCTACTGAATACACGATGACCGAACTAATATCTAGAATGCCTCCTACCGATATACCAATCCCAACTAGTAGAGGACCAATGATAACGAGAGTTGTTAACAAAGTATAGCCACGTATTCTCTCGTTTTTCTTATGAATATAGCGGCCTAATAATCCCGCCGTAATTGGTACAATTAAGCTTGAGTAATGAAAGTGAACGGCTGTTAACAACACAATCACATCTGAAAATGGTAGAAAATCCATACCCGTGCGACTGATCACTAACCACAGTCCACCCACTACCATATAAAGATATGCCGCATCAATCGCATTTTCCTCGACCCGTCTAAACCCTCTGACCGAGGCTCGAGAAAACCCAATCATTGCAGCCCACATTGTAAAACCTAACCAACTTCCGGCCAAAAGACCAGACACAATGCCAGGTTCAAATAATAAGCTACCAGCACCAATAATCGAAAAGGTTGGCTGCAATCGAACAAACCAATCACGTGGCTTTGTTTGCCTGTAGGTTAGTCCAAAGACGAGTGGAACTAAAACAAGTATCGAAAAGGCTAACAATAAATGAATTGAACTTGGATAACCGAATGCAAATATTCCCCATGCTATAACTCCAATTAGAACGTGTTTTCTTGACAACGATTCTTCACCTAGCTTTTTATGTACTATATTTTGTACGATAAATTAAAAAAACAAGCACTATCCACAATCCTATTGTATCATCCTTAAGCGGAGATCAAAAATTGTAGATAATGCTTGTCCTCATTATATTTGTAGATTATCGAGATACATAGTTTAATGGATTAACAGAATTAGACTTTGAACCATTCCAGCTACCTTCGTGCACTTCAAAATGAAGGTGAGCACCAAATGACTGTCCTGTATTCCCCATTAGTCCAATTTGTTGAGATTGAGATACTTTTTGACCTGAGCTAACATCAATACGATCCAAGTGAGCGTACAATGTAGTGACAGTACGACCGTCTACCACGTGAGTGATGATAACCGTGTTACCATATCCATTCATCCAACCAGCTGATGAAACTGTGCCTTCTTTTGAAGCCACAATTGGAACATCACCTGTACGTCCATTTTTCCCAAAGTCGATACCGTGGTGCATTTTACCCCAACGTTGACCATACGTAGATGTGACTGACCCCGTTGTAGGTCTTACAAAACCACTTGTAGATTTTTGTTCAGTTGGTGCTTCACTACTCGTTCTCTCGCTCTTCACCTGTGGAGAAGACTCTGACCTTGAAGGCTCAGATGATGACTTTGCAGCCGTGCTAGAGTTTGAGTTTGAACTTGAGTTTGAACTTGAGTTTGAAGAACTGTCAGAACTACTAGATGCAGAACCACTGGAGCTATTTGAACTCTCTTGAGCGGATGCCTGTTCAGCTGCCTCTTGAGCTGCTTTAGCTGCTGCTTCTTCTTGACGCTTCTTCTCTTCTTCTTCTTGACGTTTCTTTTCTTCAGCTATGCGTTCTTGTTCTGCTTCCCAATCAGCTAGCTCTTTCTCAAAAGCTACTTCTTGTTGCGCTAAAATTTCGTCTTCATTTTCAATATCACCAAGCTCTGCTTCAAGCTCTTCTTCTTTAGACTGAAGATCTCCGCGTTTATTATCTTTTTCGGAACGCTGCCCTTCAAGGTCTGCTTTTAATGTTTCTAAGTCGTTAAGATGACCTTCAAGATTACTAAGTTGCTCTTCTACTTCATTTTTAGCAGTTTCTAAGTCTTCATGATCCTGAATATGAGCATCCAGAATAGACTTATCTGAACTAGCAATTGTACTTAAAGCGTTCATGCGGTCAAGCAAATCACCAAAATCTTTTGCTCCTAAAATAACTTCTAGGTAATTTACTTCGCCGCCCGATTGATACATGCTCTTAGCACGTGTTTTTAACAATTCATCACGTTCAGCAATTCGTTCTTCTATTTCTTTAATTTCTTCTTTTAATTGCTCAATGTGTTCTTCTACCTCTGCAATTTCATCTTCTTTTTCAGAAATTTTATCAGCGGTATCAGCTTCTTGTCTCTCAAGCTCACGAATTTCATTACTTAAAGCTTCCATTTCTTGTTTAAGCTCTTCAACTTCCGCTTCTTTTTCGTTTGCTAATGCTTGATTCTGACCACGCTCACTTTGTACATCAGCGATTTTGTTCTTAATATCCTCATTCGCTACTGCTGTATTAGCAAATCCTCCAAATCCAACTGAACCAAGCGTAATAGCTGCTGCTAATGTTACGTAACCTATCTTCTTTTTCATTCAAACATTTCCTCCTTAGGGTCTCTGCACAATTAATATATTTTGCTTACACTTTCAGGAATTTTCGTACGGACATTACGCTACCCCAAGCTCCTATGAACAACCCTATTGCTAGTAATAGTAATGCTATCTGAAGCATATAAGGAAAAACAGGAAGTAGAGAAAAGAATCGTCCTTCAATTTGAGTCGCATAATTATCATATACATAACCGTATCCATAGATTACGAGTAAAATTGGAAGCAAGGAACCAATCAGTCCTAGTAAAAGTCCTTCTACTAAAAATGGCCATCTAATAAATCCATTTGTTGCTCCGACAAGCTTCATAATTCGAATTTCTTTTCTTCTGGCAAGAATAGTTAATTTAATAGTATTAGCAATTAAAAACATCGCCGTTAGCATCATTGAAATGACAAGACCTAATCCAATGTAACGACCAACATCTGTGACTTGTAGAAGTCTTTCGACAAAATCTTGTCCATACTCTACTGTTTCTACATAGCTAAGGGATTCGATCTCTGTGGCAACTTGCTCAATCAATTGAGGATTGGTTGCTTCAACTACAAACACATCATTTAAAGGATTCTCACCACGAACCGATTCAAACGCCTCTCCGCCATCTCCTAGACTATCAATTAAATTATTTAACCCATCGTCTTTACCTAAAAAGGTCACTTGCTGGACTTCTGATATTTGTTCAATTGTCGTTTCTAATTCCACTTGCTGTTCTTCGTTAGCTGTTAGCTCTATGTATGTTCTAATTTCTACATCGTCTTCGACCTGCGTTGCCATATGATTCATATTAAGAATAAGTAGGATAAACATGCCTACTACTAAAAGCATAACTGCGACTGCACTAATAGAAGCAAATGTCATCCAGCCGTTACGCCCTAGATTCTTCGTACCTTCTTTCAAATGGCGTCCGACGGTTCTAAATTTCATAACCGTAGTTCCCCCTCAATTCATCACGCACTACTCTACCATTTTCAATTGCAATGACTCTTCGTTTTAATGTGTTTACAATGCTTTTATTATGGGTAGCCATAATAATAGTAGTGCCTCGATGGCTAATATCATCTAAGATGTCCATAATGCCCCATGCTGTATCAGGATCAAGGTTCCCAGTAGGCTCGTCCGCAATTAATACTTCTGGACGATTAACGATTGCTCTTGCAATAGCAACTCGCTGTTGCTCACCACCTGATAACTCATCTGGCAAAAATTTAGCTTTACCTTTTAACTTCACAATATCAAGGACTTCCATCACTCTTCGTTTAATAGAAGCAGGTGCTTCCTCTATTACCTCAAGAGCAAAAGCTACATTCTCGTAAACTGTTAATGTAGGTAATAGCTTAAAATCTTGGAATATAACGCCAATTCGTCTTCTTAGATTCGGAACATGACGTTCTTTAATAGAGCCGAGTTTAGTTTGGTCAATAATAACTTCACCTTTTGTTGCCTTCTCTTCTCTGTATAACAAACGAATAAAAGTTGATTTACCCGCTCCGCTCGGTCCCACTATATAGACAAATTCGCCTTTTTCTATTTTTAATGTCATCCCGTTAATGGCTTTTACATTATTCGAGTAGACCTTCCATACATCTTTTAATTCAATCATGTATTCACTTCCTTGCCTATTGCTTTGAGACTTATATTCTTGTTGAAAAAACTCTAATTTTAAAAGCTCTTGTCGTATTGCAAGTTTTATTATAACACTCATCCATGTATAGTTTTATTACAGTTTTATTTCAGTTTATAACAAAATCGACACGAAGTGATCCAATTTTGTGCATTTAATAGGACTAAAGTCACTAATTCGAGTAACGTAATAAAAAACCATTGATTGATTATAGGGTCTTTTTCCCCGTTAAAAAAGAATGTAGGATTAGATATGAATTCAAAATTATCCTTTTAATGAGGACTTTTGAATCCCTCTCCAAGGACTTCTGTCGCGTTTGAAACTATGACAAAAGCATTAGGGTCCGCTAGCCGCACCACTTCTTTTAATCTTGTTACTTCATTTTGATTTACAACACACATTAAAACGGGCCGATCCTCATTTGTATAGCCACCCTGACCACTTAATTTTGTTACTCCCCGATCAATGTCTCGAATAATGGATTGTTTTACTTTCTCCTCGTCTTGCGAGATGATATAAGCTATTTTTGCATAACCTAGTCCCATTTGTACTAAGTCTATTGTTTTCCCAGTAACAAACAGCGAAATTAGGGCATAAAGAGCGAGCTCTAAACCAAAAACAATAGCTGAAGAAATGACGACAAGTCCATCTATTAATGCAACACTAAACCCCGATGTCAGACCTGTATACTTTTGCAAGATTTGTGCCGCCAGATCCGTTCCACCTGTGCTAGCTCTTGCTCTAAAAGCTAAGCCAAGCCCTGCGCCCACACCAATCCCACCAAATAATGCTCCAAGCAATGGATCCGTAAAACCAACATCCCAATTACGAGTTAAAAACACAACAAGCGGGAGAAATAATGTGCCAACTAACGTCTTGCTTCCATAAGATAGTCCACCTAAGAGCATCAAACCTGCTATAAAAAGCGGAATATTGAAAGCCCATTGAATATAAGCTGGTTCAATACCAGTAAGACTGAAAACAATCGTGCTTATCCCACTAACTCCACCTGGAGCGATCTGATTTGGTAATAAAAATAAGTTAAACGCAATAGCAACAATAGCAGATCCAGCTAAGATATATACATAGTCTGTTATGACGCGACGTACATTTTGCATACAAGTTTACCCCTTATCTTTCATTTGGCACGTATTAAAAAGTCCGGATGTAGTATAGCATTGCGCTTCTCTCTTGTAAACGAGGCTCTAGTGACGCGTTAGTATAGTAACGTACAATCATTTTACATAGGCAGAATTCCACCGCTCCAGGAGTAACACCCTCTACCTTTCATAAAAAACAAACGATGAACGTTCCTATTTTAGGAATGTTCACCGTTTTGTTCTGTCATCTACTTTTGTGACAGTCTCTTTATGTTTATAGTGACAGTGAAGAACGCAAGTACGCATCAATGAAGGGATCAAGATCTCCGTCCATGACTGCACTTGTGTTTCCAATTTCGTGACTCGTACGATGATCCTTCACCATGCTGTAAGGGTGGAATACATACGAGCGAATCTGACTTCCCCAGCCAATATCCTTTTGCTCTCCACGGATTTCGGCAAGCTCTTGCTGTTGCTCTTCAATCTTAAGCTGATACAGCTTGGCTTTCATCATTTTCATTGCTTGCTCTCGGTTTTTAATCTGCGAACGTTCATTTTGACACGTCACGACAGTATTTGTCGGCAAGTGAGTAATACGAACAGCCGAATCAGTCGTATTAATATGCTGACCACCTGCTCCACTCGCTCTATACGTATCCACTTTTAAATCCTCAGTTGAGATTTCGATTTCAACGTTGTCGTCTAGCTCTGGCATAACCTCACAAGATACAAATGATGTATGTCTGCGACCAGAGGAATCAAAAGGCGAAATCCGAACGAGACGATGAACGCCTTTCTCAGCCTTCAAGTATCCATAAGCATTGTGGCCTTTAATTAATAACGTGACACTTTTTACTCCAGCTTCATCACCAGGTAAATAGTTCATCGTTTCTACTTTAAAGCCTTTTTGGTCCGCCCATCTTGTATACATCCGAAGCAGCATCGATGCCCAATCCTGAGACTCCGTTCCACCTGCTCCTGGATGCAACTCAAGAATCGCGTTGTTACGATCATAAGGCTCACTTAACAGAAGGTGAAGCTCAAATTGATTAATCTCGTTAACGAGATCCTCCACACCTGTTGCTAACTCGGCTTCAAGTTCTTTATCTTCCTCTTCTTTTACTAACTCATAAGAAACCTCTAGATCTTCATAGGTTGTTTCCATCTTAAGGAACGTATCAACCTGCTCCTTAAGACCATTTGACTCATTGATAACTGTTTGAGCCGTATCTTGATTATTCCAGAACTCAGGATCTGTCATCTTTTCTTCTAGTTCTGCAATTCGTTCTTGTTTCTCATCAAGGTCAAAGTGACCCCCTGAAGTTTAGAATACGTTTCTGAATCGAAGCAAGCTCTTGTTTAATCTCTACCATGTCCATTGCCTAGTGACCCCCACAATTACCGTACCTGTATCTTATTGATTTTGGCCGCAGCAATTTTTATATTTTTTTCCGCTCCCACAAATACACGGATCGTTTCTTCCAATAACCTCACCTTTTTGCATAGGTCTTTTCTTAGGTTTTTTGTCGCCTTCATCTACACTTTGTTGCACAGCTTTACCTTCTGCTACTTTTTGACGCTCAAGATTTTGCTGTACTTGTGCCTTCATGATATACATAGCAACTTCTTCTTCAATCGCTGCAATCATCGTTTCAAACATCTCAAAGCCTTCGAAACGATATTCTCTTAATGGATCATTTTGACCATATGCACGCAAATGAATACCTTGACGTAACTGATCCATCTGATCAATATGATTCATCCATTTTCGGTCAACTGTGCGAAGTAGAATAACCTTTTCAAACTCACGCATATGCTCAGGTGTGAATTGTTCTTCCTTCGCTTTATAAGCCTGTAATACCTTCGCATGAACAATTTCAATAATTTCAGGAGTATCCTTGCCTTTTAACTCCTGCTCTGTTAACTCATCCTCAGCTAACAATTGCGTATTCATATACGTGACAATTGCCGATAGATCCCAATCTTCTTGGACTTCAGCTTCTGGCGTATGAAGAGTGACAACTCTCTCAACGACAGCATTCATCATGTCTTCTACAATTTTGCTCAGGTTATCTGATTCAAGCAACTCGAGTCTTTGCTTATAGATGATCTCACGTTGTTCACGCATAACATCATCATATTGAAGGATTTGTTTACGTGCATCAAAGTTATTACCCTCAACACGTTTTTGAGCCGTTTCTACAGCCTTTGAAACAATCTTACTTTCTATAGGCTGATCCTCTTCCATACCGAGTCTTTCCATCATCGATCTCATATTATCAGAGCCGAATCGACGCATTAACTCATCTTCCATGGATAAGTAGAATTGAGATGAACCTGCATCCCCTTGACGTCCTGCACGACCACGAAGCTGGTTATCAATTCGTCTACTTTCGTGTCTCTCCGTACCTAAAACATGAAGACCACCAAGATCAAGCACACCAGCGCCTAGCTTAATATCCGTTCCACGTCCAGCCATATTCGTTGCGATAGTAACCGCACCTTTTTGACCTGCATTCTCGATAATTTCCGCTTCACGCTCATGATTCTTTGCATTCAACACGTGATGGGGAATGCGGCGTTGTTTTAGATATTTAGCAACAAGCTCTGATGTTTCAACACTTACCGTACCAACTAATATAGGCTGTCCTGTTTTATGAAGCTCTTCAATTTTAAGAACAACAGCACGGAATTTTGATTCCATCGTTTTATAAATTAAATCCGCCTTATCATCTCTGGCAATTGGACGGTTTGTTGGGATAACCATTACATCCATT
This sequence comes from Alkalicoccobacillus murimartini, assembly GCF_030813245.1. Lineage (GTDB taxonomy): Bacteria > Bacillota > Bacilli > Bacillales > Bacillaceae_D > Alkalicoccobacillus > Alkalicoccobacillus murimartini. The sequence continues at coordinate 217,440 of NZ_JAUSUA010000002.1, forward strand.
CCATAAATATTACGGAATTCCTCTTCCTCTGTTTTGGCTGTACCCGTCATACCTGCAAGCTTCTTATACATCCGGAAGTAGTTCTGAAAGGTAATTGAAGCAAGCGTCATACTTTCCTTTTGAATCTGCATGCCTTCCTTCGCTTCAATAGCTTGGTGAAGACCGTCACTATAGCGACGTCCTTTCATTAGACGACCTGTAAATTGGTCAACAATGACAACCTCTCCGTCTTCAATAACATAATCAGAATCACGCTGCATAATAACATGTGCTTTAAGTGATTGATTAAGGTGGTGATTTAGCTGTACATGTTTTTGATCATATAAGTTTTCAATGCGGAATGCTCGCTCAGACTTATTAACCCCTTCTTCGGTTAACTGAACAGACTTCGCTTTCTCATCAAACGTATAGTCAGTCTCAGCTTTTAGCATACGAATAAACGAATTTGCCTGAACATAAAGTTGAGTCGTACGTTCAACAGAACCTGATATGATAAGAGGTGTTCTCGCTTCATCCACTAATATAGAATCGACTTCATCTACTAACGCAAAATTTAACGGACGCTGGACCATCTGCTCTTTGAACAGAACCATGTTGTCTCGCAAATAGTCGAAACCAAGCTCGTTGTTTGTACTATAGGTAACATCAGCTGAATAGGCTTCTTGCTTCTCTTCTTTTGATAAGCCTGTTTCATTTAACCCGATCTCGAGTCCTAAGAAAAGAAAGATTTGACCGTACTTTTCCATGTCACGGCGAGCTAAGTAGTTGTTCACTGTTACAATGTGAACACCTTTTCCTGATAATGCATTTAAATAAACCGCCATCGTTCCAACAAGCGTTTTACCTTCACCTGTTTTCATTTCTGAGATATTTCCTTGATGAAGTGCAATGGCACCGTGTACTTGCACGCGATACGGATACTCATTAATCACACGACCTGCTGCTTCACGAGAAACGGCAAATGCTTCAACTAAAAGATCGTCTAATGATTCACCATCTTCAATTCGTTTTTTGAATTCATTAGTCTTATTCTTCAAGCCATCATCAGATAATTTCTTCATATCATCTGCAAGAGCTTCTATTTTTTCAACAATACGCTCGTTTTTTTTCAATTGCTTTTGACTGGGATCACCAATGACTTTTTTTAATAGACCTATCATGGAACTCGTCCTCTCTTCCTTTTGCCCTTGTCTTAAATGACGGACAAATCACACATTACACTTAATGCCTATTTTATCAGTTTAAATCAAGGCTTACAAGATGAACAGGTTTGTAATGCTCTAATATAAAACAAAAAAAGCACGGGTCCCCCCGCGCTCATGAAATTTTCTATACTATTAAGCTTCCGGCTCAATTAATCCGTATTTTCCATCTTTACGACGATAGACAACACTTGTGTCGCCACCCTCTGCATTGGAGAAAACGAAGAAATTATGCCCTAGCATGTCCATTTGAAGAATCGCTTCTTCCGCATCCATTGGCTTAAGATTAAAGCGTTTTGTACGAACCACTTCAAGCTCATCATCTGATTCTAATTCCTCACTAGCACCTTCAAGAGGCTCTAGCTCGTTTTTAAACATATATTTTATACTGCCTTCTTGTCTAAACTTACGGTTTACCTTTGTTTTATGCTTGCGAATTTGTCGTTCTAGCTTTTCAATGACCTTATCAATTGCTGCGTACATGTCGGAGTGACTTTCCTCACCACGTAATAAAAGCTGTGGCATTGGAATGGTTACCTCTACTCCTTGTTGATTGTTAATCACTGAGAGCTTGACATTGACATCCGCAACCGGAGTTGTGTCAAAATAACGCTCAAGCTTGCCTACCTTTTTTTCAACGTAGTCGCGTAGAGCTGGAGTTACTTCGATGTTCTCGCCTCGAATATTATAATTCATTAAGAACGCCTCCTTTATATGTATACATTAACATATTCCCTTAACAATAGCTCACTTAAACCTTTTTCTAGATAAAAATAAAAAAACCTGCCCGAAAGCAGGTTTTTGATTATTTAGCAATGATTCATTTCCTAAACCCAGGAATGTGAATTAAAGCTTTTCTACGTTAGAAGCTTGAGGTCCACGAGCACCCTCAACAATTTCGAACTCAACTTCTTGACCTTCGTCAAGAGATTTGAATCCTTCTGCGTTGATTGCTGAGAAATGTACGAATACATCGTCCCCATCTTCGCGTTCGATGAAACCAAAACCTTTTTCTGCATTAAACCATTTTACTTTTCCTTGCATGCTTCACATTCCCTTCGTAACTTAATTCATGTGGTCTTTCCACGCTTTTAATATATCAGTGTCATTTACCAATGTCAAACTCTACAATCCAAGTCGTACCGTCAAAGTTTGCTGATTTCTGACGATTCCTATCCTTCTTTGTGATAACGCTTTCTTTTGTATCAAGGGTTTCATAGGCATTTTCTTTTTACTAGTGAATAGATGGACGTTATCAAAAAATGTCGAAAAGTTTTCAAAGATTGTTAGAATTTATGATTTTTCGAACAGGAAACTGAAGATATCAAGATTCATTAATTTCTCTATGACTACTGTTTTAGTCAGTCTATTTGCTTAGTACGTCTTATTCACAATAAAGCGAGAGGGGACTCAGTATGGTCTCCTCTCGCTTCTCTAATCTACCGTCTATACGCCCCTCTTGTCGAAGAAAGCACCATCAGTCATTCCATCGAATGGTTGCTCGTATTTTCGGCCTGTTTCTTTTTTTAGTTGTATTTGCTTTAGGTCTATACGAATTTGGTTCTGGAGCATCGTGAGCCTTGCTTGAAAAGCAGCATTCTGCTTCAGTACATCTTCTTTTATTTCCTCTTCAGCCGGTTTCACTTGATAGTCCTTAAGTTGATTGATCAGTTCACCACGATTGATTAACCCAATATCCAGCTGCTTAATAAAAGCCATTCTTTCATCATCACCAATTGGAAGACCCGTCTCTATATGCTTTTGTAGCTCAGCGGTTTGGCTTAAGAGCTGAGTTAAAATAGTCATTAAGCTTGTCCGCCTGATCCATGACGCTTTTGACGATCAATCTGAATGACTTGTTTCCACGTATCACGAAATTCCAAAACAAAACCCTCTGCATCTTGTAAGGCTTGTTGGTCATTCTTGATATTCGCATCAATTAGTCGAGAAAGAATAAATTCGTACATCCGAAGCATATCTTTTCCAACCTCATTCTCCGACTTTAACGTAATCATAAGTTCACGAATAATATTCTGAGCTTTTGTCAAATATAGATTTCGTTTCTCTGTATCTTGATCTACCATTGCAGTATTTGCTTGATGAATAAACTTCAAGCATCCGTTATAAAGCATCAAAGTTAGTTCACCAGGAGAAGCTGTATTTAATGCATTTTGCTTATAGGCTGACTGCATATACGACACGGCCATTTATGATCATCCTTTCATTTCTGTTCGTTTTATCCATTACCCATTAGCTGCGCCATGAGCATATCACCTTGATTATTAGCTCGTTGAACCGCTGCTTCCATCGCATTAAACTGTGCCCAATAGCGTTTCTCTTTTTGCTCAAGTCTCATCTCAAAGGTGCTAATTCTTTTTTCAATATCATTTAATTCTCGCCCAATTGTAAACTGGTGGTTTTGAGCATACCCTGCTCCTCCAGCCCGTTGCGAGATAGATTCTACTGTATTTGAGATTGAAGTTCGCAGTCTTCTAGCTATACCTTGTTCACCAGGTGTTTCTCCATCTGCATTAAACAGATCAAAAACTCCATCTGGATCTTTTTCAATGGCTGCTCGAAGTTTGTCTTCATTAATCTCTAATTTTCCTCTAGACATATAATCACTGGAGGTCGTAATACCAATTGCCGATAGGTGTGTAAATTCGCTATCTGTTCCTGTATTCACGGTTGAATAGAGTCCTTGACGCATTTGGTCAAAGCTACCTCTTAATAATGGATCATTTCTTAAATGTCCAGCCCGAGCTTGCTCGTCCCAACGCTCAGCTTCTTTTTCCGATAACCCATCTCGTTCTTCTTGTGTTAATGGCTCATAATCCCGCTTACGTGACTCTGTCAGCTTGCCATTAACATGGTCAAGTAATTCATTATATTGATCCACAAACTTTTTAATAGTATCAACGACAGAATCAACGTCTGTAGAAGCATTAAGAACTACCTCTTGATCAAAGGTGTCTTTTAACGTGACATTCATACCACTAATTGTAAATGAGTTAGTTCGCCGCTCAGTTTCGAGACCATTCACAGTAAATTTTGCATTGGTTCCTTCTTTTTCATTATTTTGATCTAATTTAAAGGTGTTGGTTAACAGAGCCCCCGTAAAAGTCATTTCAGCTCCATCGCTGTAAACCCCAGTTTCTTTGCGCGTGACTGATATACGACCGCTGTGATCATCCCAGAACATATTGACACCAACATTTGAATCGTTAAAACTTTTCATTACTGTATCAAGTGATTGTGAGTCCGTGAAGATGAAACGACCATGAACAGTATCACCATTTGCATTTACGGTATCCACTCCAGCTGTCGTGTATTTCTGAGTATATTCAACAGTAAAATTCTCTTGAGGTGCTCCATCTTCAGAAAAGGTTAGTTGTCCCGTTTCATTATTAACCTGGGCTGTATATGTAGTCCCACTCTCTCCTCGTACAACAACTTGTTCAATATTCCTTACTCCCACACTATATGAAAGCTTCGGCTTTGCGCCCTCTGCTGGAGTAGTATATTTAAAAGACTTCTCTGCATGGGTAGCCGCATATGTTACATCAATAGTAGTGTTTGCTATAGATGAATCTGCAAAGGTCAACTTGCCTGTATTATCAACATGAACCTGTCCATTCTCTAGCTTGTCATACGTTCCAGTTACAACGTCCATGGTTTTCCCATTTACTTTCACTACTACAGCGTTCAAATCTATTGGCGTTTCTTTTAATTGAGTTTCATTTGAACCAGACTCAAGTGATAGCCTCTCTGATCTAATTCCACCTGTTTCCCAATTAAGAGCCACATCAAACGAATCATTCAGTTGTTTTAATGTTGAAGTAGAAGACTTTGTTCCTTCTCCAGCCCGTATAACGGAAGAAGAACTCGAATTCGTTGCTGACGTTGCTAATTGCTCAACCTTAGACATAGTAAATGAAGTATTCCCTATGTTAGAGCTAGCTGTAGCTGTCACTAGGCTTGAATTAGAGCTCTGTACCGTTCTTTTTTTCATAACCGAACTTCTCATTAAATTATCAAAAATCGAGTCGCTAAATGAACGTAACTTAAGGTTGATTTCTCGATAATCTTCCATCTTCCACTCAAGCTTATTTTGATTTTTTACAATTTTATCAAGAGGCAATCGTTCTGCTCTCATTAAATCTTTTACAATTTGATCGATGTCCATTCCTGTGGCCATCCCGCTTAATCGCATCATGTATTCTTCACCCCTAGTTTGTCATATTCTCTAAAGCATATATCGGCGTTTACATTGTAATCATTAATAAAGAAAAAAGAGAGCAGGACTTGCTCTCTTTCCTTACACCCGCTCATCTACAATTAAGCCAGCATTCTTAAGCATAGATGCTACCATGTCCAAAAATTCTTCAGGAGGGATCTCTTTTACAACTTCTTTTGTTTGAAGATCTACAACTTGGACATAAATACGATCTAAACCTTCATGTAAATTAAATTTTATTGAGGTCGGTGTCGTACTAAGCAAATCATTCATACTGTCAATCTTATCCTGTACTTCTGTACTCAGTTTTTCTTGACGACCACTCAGCTTTATTTCATCTTGCTTTGCCGGCTGTATTCCCTGATCGTTTGTTTTTGTTATGTGTTGAGGACGAACGACCTCAGGTATTACACCAGCAGTTGAATGAATGTCCATATGCCTACTCCTCGTCATCTGATATTGTCAAAAAGCAATGCCCATATCTATTAAACTTCTTCTATTCACTTTATCGGCAAAACATAAGGTAAAGTAAAGGAAAAAGTGTTCTTATCGTTTAGGTAGGACTTCTTTTAGCTTATCTAGTGAAAATCCGTTGATCGCCTCGACATTTTCTTGTTGAATGGCTAAATATACTTCTTTTCGATGAATATCGATATGTCGAGGAGCTTCAATACCAAGTTTAATTTGATCCCCTTCAATAGCTAAAATAGAAATTTCAATATCTTCTCCGATTTGTATACGTTCATTTTTCTTTCGAGTTAATACAAGCATTTATTTATCCCCCTTCTCTTGAACCGGATGGAAAATAGTATGTTTGGTGTGATAAATAGAGTCATTGGTAAATACTTGCTTCCCCATTCTGTTAGCAGTATTAATAATGACTGGAGCTTGTAAATTAGCTGTTGTTAGATAGAAAGGATCTTGAACAGTAAGCAACACATAAACGGCTACATCTTCTTCTTGATTCACCTCTAGTTGGTTAATCACTGATTCAGATAACTGTAGTCGATAATCAGGAACATACTGAAAAGGGGAAACCGTAATAAAGGCTACTTCAGCCTTTTCCGTTGATTGCAACACAAAAAATGGAGTTCCTTCATCAAAGGGTAAAAGAACATAATTCTTATATTCTTCAAAGGCAGGAAGTCCCGCTGGCATCATAATGAGTTCTTCCTGATTAATTGTAAGGTCACCAAAATATTTAGATTGAATGTTCATCGATTTCATCCTTTTTATGTAGACATATAATAACTTAAGTATAGAGAGCATCTTACCTATGAATCAAGAATAAATAGCTCGTACCTTTCTTCTGTAAATAAATTTGATTCTAAAACAAAAAATGTATATTATTTTAAAAAAGTTGAAGGGTTTTGATGGATTGTGTAGAAACTATTACTATAGCCCTGTAAAATCCTCGTTACAAAAGGAGTACCCCCGTGACAAATCCTACATGTTCAAACCAAAAACTACATCATGTAAGTACTCGTCTCTGTGGAATCTGGCGTGCTCCAAGTTTCATCATCACATATAAGGCTGTGCCAATGTTGACAGGCGAAAGGTTAGAGCATAATACAGCAGATGATTATCAAAGCCCTCACTTATTAATACAATGTGAGCAGCAAACCAATAATCTACCTGCACTTGTTCATGTAAAAAAAGACTTATATCAAAGTCCACAATTTATTGAACACCTGTCTACAGCTCTTTCCTCATTAGACAGAGTCAACTCACAACTCCTTAATATTTGTGGATTACTCATCTACGATCACACCCATCGTATTAACATCAAAACCTTTAATACAAACGCCTATACTAGTCAGATATGTGAATTCAGTATATACCCATTTTTCTCCATAAAAAATAATGACATCCATTTCCCGCCACCAGAATCGACGATTTATTTCGAGAGAATAATAGGTAATACGATTCAGCCTTATATGTTTGAAAACTTACAGATTTCAGCAGATACTGTATTTCAAACGGTAATACAGTTTTACCTTTCGATCCTCTAAGGGCTATACGTAGTTGTCCGATTATTATTGTTCAAATATTCAGTATTGTCGGACGTTGGTTTGGATAGAAGAAAAGCAGCCGCACCTCATGCAGCTGCTTTTCTTATTTAGGTAGTCATGTGAACAGAAAATGAAATGGAAGGCTTTTGAATCAATTGATGATTCACTTCCCACCTTGGTATTTCTATGTTGGTTGGTCTTGAGTTCACGTGCACACTCACCTTGGCATCTGGTGCCTGTATAGAAAGGCCACCCCGCTCAACGTGTATCCGAACACGGTCTATTGATCGGGGCATAAACTGCACATTACTTGCAGGTGGTGGTGGTGAGCTCTTTTGCTTAATCAATTGAGGTATGGTAACACCTCGCTCTATTTTTGCGAGCTGATTACCTTCCTCTGCTTTATTTGCGACGTACTCATGAGCAGTTGCTTTGGCTTTAGCTGCCCAATCTGATGAAAGTTGACTCGCTTTTTTCAGATTGGCCTCAGCAAATGCTTTTGATTGATCTATATACAACGTTGCAGCTTCTTGACTAATTGATAGTTGGTCTGTTCCTGTTTTAACGATAGATAACTCAGCTAAGCCTTGGTCAATCTTCATTGGTGGTCGCAATGATTGTGTGCCTAGCTTTGCATCGGCTGATTGAATATGGAGCTGACTACTTATCATACGTTTACCTCAAAAAGTCCATTAAAGAAGGTTGCATAATACGTGCCCCAGTTGCTAAAGCCACACGGTTAACATTCTCAGCCATCATCAATTCCATAATGGTTTCTTCTATGTCTACATCTTCATTATTCGTCATCATTTTTTTAAGATTGAATTCTTGATCTTCTAATCTAGTTTCCATCATCTCAATTCGATTTAAACGTACACCCACTTCAGACTGCTCTGATACGAAATTCGAATGATGTCTTTCGATATCTGTAATAAACCCTGATAACTGTGCCCCAGACGTTTCAGGATCCTTAAGGGCGGCTTCTAATTTTGCAATGTCACCAAAAAGAGAGGCCGAAAAGAGATTACCACCTTGCACATTAACTGGAATCTTAAGACCTTTATTCACTTCTATCGTCACATTTTGAGTATTCATCGAAATGCCACGATTCTCAATTGTAGCTAATTCGTTAAGCTCAACATTAGAGGTTGCAGATGGGCTCTCAAAGGAGACTGTTGGACCGTCCTCTCCAGTTATATCAATACGGAGTAAAACTCGTTGGTCCTCTTCGACATCTTCTCCAATTTGACGGACATCTTGGAATAATAATTCCTCGCCTTCCCCTGGAACTTGTCGGAAGCTTTGACCGTTATACACAATGGTATAATCTTTAGCATCTGCACCTGACAAAAGTGGTCCAATGCCAGCTTCGATTACAGCATCCTTCAGAATTGGTGCCTTGTCAGTATTCGCCCCATTAAATAAATAGCGATTATCAACCTTTGAATTTCCTAAATCCTGCATGTATTCTTTCAGTTGGCCAATCTCCTTGGCAATATTCTCTCTTTGTCCCTCGTCATACGTATCATTCGAAGCCTGTATCGCAAGTTCAGAAATTCGCTTTAAAATTTGCGACCCCTGATCTAATACTCCTTCTGAATGGTCCAACCAATTTTGCGCTTCAGTAATATTACGTTTGAATTGGCCAATTTCTGAAGAAGCCTGTCGATGCTGTAATCCTTTCATAGCAATAACAGGATCCTGGGAAACACGAGTAATTCGCTTACCAGTTGTCAATTGATCTTGAAGCTTCCCTAAATGCTGATACCCTTGATTAATGTACCTCATGGTATTAGCTGAAAGCATTTGTTGTGTGACTCTCAATGGTCCTCCCCCTTTCTTAACGTCCGACTACACCCATTCCGTTAATAATACGATCAAGCATTTCATCTGCTACAGTTATACTTCTAGCTGCTGCATTGTAGGCATGTTGGAACTGAATCATCATGGTGAGCTCTTCATCCATTGACACGTTACTTATTTGTTGTCGTCTTCCATCTATGGTAAATAAAAGCATATCTGAGTTTACATAGTTTTGTGCTGCTTGTTTTCCTTTAGCTCCCATTTCACCAATAAAATCACGATAAAATGTCCCAATTTGCTTTTCTCCTCCATTAAAGGAAACCTTAGTATCACGAATCTCAGAGATTAATTGGGCATTTGTATGATTACCTGTTATTGCTTTAGGCATACCATCTTTGAAGTTTCCATCGTCGGCGAGAAAAGCTTGTATTGCCAAATAATTAATCGGACTTTCCTTAAGGAGATCTTGATACGCTGATTTATCTTCTAATGCATCTAAATTAACTCCGAGTGATGCAATATTATTTGTATTCGTTAAGATGTCATTATTCACTGCTAAAGTAAAAGGGACTTCATTATCCGTAAAAGTAAAAAACTCTCCTCCAGGATTCATTTGTCCTGTAACATCAGGTTCAGTAAAGCCAATTGAATGAACGGCATTCACTTCGCGTGCAAAAGCCTGAGCAACTTCTTTAACCTGTTCAAGAGCCCATACATAGCTACCCTCTACTGAACTCGGATCATCACTATCACTTTGGTATCCGAATGCTTGGATTAATCCTTTAAATTCTCCCTTTGCAAAATCACTCGCTAGAATAGATTCAGAACTACCATCTGCTCTATTAACAATAATGCTAGAAACTTCTCCAAACTCCGAATTACTATATCCTACTTCAACTGATGCTACTGCATTAGGATCATTATATGAGACAAGCGGCTCATCCATTCCTACCATCTTAATTGAAACCGCACCCTCAGCAACGTTGCTTGATTGTCCACCACTAGGACTACGTTCAACTTTAATATCAATCAAATTAGATAACTCATCAATAAGTGAATCTTGCCTGTCATATAGGTCATTCGGTACATAGCCATGTGGCTCTACACTTCTGATATCGATATTAATTTGATTAATTGCCTTTAAGAGAGCATTCACTTCTTCTTGTGTCGCATCAATTTCACTCTTAAGTTGATCTCTTGTTTCTACTAGATCTCTTGCTACACTGTTAAAGCTCTCAGCAATGGTGTTTGCTTCTTCCTTCAATACACTTTTGCTTTCTTTACCAGAAGCAAGATCACTCCATGCATTCCAAAACTGATTTAGCTGTCTCGAAATGTTGCTTGATTGTGACTCTGCCTCAGGTGTTTTGAACGATTCATTAAAAATATCTTCCATTCTTTCAAAGCTCTTATAAGAAGCATGCCAAAAACCGGCATCAGACGCTCGACTTCGGAATTGAACGTCCAGGAATTGATCACGAATTCGTTGAATAGATCCACCTTCAACACCTGTGCCAATTTGACCAGGAATGGAAGGTTGATTCATTCCTGCTGTTGGGAAAGCATTCGTTGCGTTCAAATTCACCCTTTGCCTTGAATAGCCTGGTGTATTCGCATTGGCAATATTATGACTGGTAGTTTGTAGTCCAATTCGCTGAGCATTAATAGCGCGTCTAGCTGTTTCTAATCCAAAAAAAGTTGATGACATGCCTGCCTCCTTATTACTACTGTAGCTATATTTATTTTAAGCTTTCGAATCAAACAAGGATCTCCCTACGTCTTTTCCTGTTTCACCGTGTTGGGCTGTATATTGAAAATCCTCAGCAGATGGTGCCATTACGTCCAAAGATACTTGAACGAATTGTAATGCATCCTCAATAAACAATTGATTCTGCTCATTTTTTATTTTTAATTCTTGAACAAGTTTAACTAGCTCTTCATATGCATCGGTCAAAAGTGATTTTTCTTCACCTTCAAGCTGGTCAATTAATGCAGAAACTGTCTTCTGCTCAAGTGGAACTATATTTGAATTGAATAGCTCGCTTACCGTTTTTACACGCATCGCTTCAACGATCTGAAGGCGGTGAATCACTTTAGATTCATTTCGTACAACCGTTTCAAGTCCTTTAATATTTTGTTTCATTAGATGATCTTTTTTTTCTTCAGCAAACTCATTTAGTTGCTTATGCAATGAAATAAGCTCAGCTAAGCTGGAATGGAGTTGTTGGATTCCCATTAATCAGACTGCTCCCTACTGTTTCCAATAATCATAAAAGCGTTCTGCGGTCTTTTTGGCATTTACTTGATATTCACCAGACTCTACTTGTTTTTTAAGCTCTTCCACTCTTGCTGCTCTAGTTGCATCTGCCTGTTTCTCTAGTTGTAGATCTAGTGCTTTTGTTGAAATTTCAATCTGATCTTTCTTTATCTTTGAAGGCACAAGCTCATCAATTGTTTGCGACTTTGTCCGTAAAGACGTTGACTGGACATTTGTGTATGGATTAATTTTCATTCTGATTTGCCTCTCTCTCTTTAAAGTAGGATCATCTATTGTAGATACTGTTTTAGTTGGCTCTGTTTGGTCGTCTGATTCGTTGGTACTGTTCGTTCCGTTTTCTTTGGTTTATCTAGAGAATCTAGCTCTCGCTCCAATTCACTTTGACAAGAAGAACAGATGCGTTTTGCCTGTATCATATTCCCACATGACTCACACGGATATCCGAGGTTTGGAAATTGAGAAACAATTAAGCGGCCTTCCCGAATGAACTGGCGAACAACACGTTCTTCTACCCCAGTATGATCACATACCTCAAGCATTGTGGCTGATCTGTTTTTCTTTTGTCTCATGTAAACTGAAACCGTTTTATAATCCTCTTCCTGTTTTTTATAACAGGCGGCACATAATGACCGGAGGTTCTGGACAAACAGATTCCCACATGTAGAACAATTCGCTAACTCCCCCATGAATACCTCTCCCTTGTTTACATGTTACCTAGCTAAAGTTAAAGATGCGACCGTTTTTACCCCTAATTCTTTTAATGTTTTAGCTGCTTGGCGCACTGTTGTGCCTGTAGTATAGATATCGTCTATTAATACCACTTTATTTAATAGGTCTTTTTCAGCGATTTTCTCTACATAAAAAGGACTATCTTCAACAAGAGCGATTCGGTCATTTCTAGATTTCAGGCTTTGTTTTTCGCGATCATAACGACCAAGTCTAATGGAGGAATTCGACCAAGTATTAATCATAAGTTCCACTTGATTATATTCTCTTTCTATCAAGCCCTTTTCGCTTAAAGGGATTGGCACGACAGTATAACCTTTATAGTGGGTTTGATATAGCTTATAGAGCTTAGCCGAAAAATAAGTGGCTACTACTGCGTCCCCTTTGAACTTAAATTGAGCAAGCCATTCCTTTAGAAAATCATTGTACAAGAGCAATGAGATGTTTTTCTCTAATAGATCTTTTGTCTCGAACCTTTTGTCCCATCTAATGCAATCAAAGCAACGATTATTTTTCTGTAAACGGTGACTAATTTTTTCTAAAGACCTAGAGCATGACTCACATGATAGCCTATGGATATACTCAAGTTTGGATTCACACGAATGACAGAGTCTACTTTGTGGATTGTTCAAGAAAACCTGAGACCAACTTGGTTTATCATAATAGGTGTGCATACATTTTAAACAGATATTCAGGATTGCACCTCCTCCCTATTCATCTGAATGATATGGCGTTTTGCTGCATACATTGCATCCGTTTTTCCATAATGAAAAAACACAACATCTCCATTGGGTGACATTCGATCCCTTCCGACTCTGCCTGCAATTTGCACTAAAGCGGATTCTGTAAACAAGTCTGCTTCTGCACCAAGAACCGCAACTTCTACCCTTGAAATGGTTATACCCCGTTCGAGGATTGTGGTCGTCACAAGCAAGGGTAACGTGGAGTCTCTAAATGATTGAATATGTCTATGTCGATCCGCTGATTCTTAATAAACCGCTTCGTGCAATATATTTTGCGTTGTTAATACCTCTGAAACTTGTTGGAGAACAGAAATAGAAGGAACAAAAAGGAGGGCAGGAATTTGATGTTTAACATGGTCTCGTATCCATTCTTCCACTCCCTTTGGAAGCTTGCCCTTGTTCAGGCGTTTTCTCCAATTTCCACACCAGCTCATTCTAGGTACTGGTAGATGATAACCATGATATCGTCTTGGTATTCGAACAATAGTAAGCCTCTTTTGTCTAAGCAATGCTTTGGCGGGAGTCGCACTCAAATACACTCTAGTAGCATTTGGCTTCTCTGCTTGCAAAACAGCGTACTGTAAACTCGAGTCATACGAATAAGGAAACGCATCAACTTCATCAACAATGACAACATCAAATGCTTGATAAAATCTCATAGCCTGATGAGTCGTGGCTAGGATGAGTGGTGCTGTAGTCTCCTCTTTAGTATGCCCACCATACAAAACAGCTTGAACCACTCCAGGAAAAGCTTTTTTAAAACGAGGGGCTAACTCCTTTACTACATCAGTTCGTGGCGTCGCAAGCAGTACTCTTTTTCCTTCCTGTAAAGCCAATTCAATTCCATGAAAAAGTACTTCGGTTTTACCTGCTCCACAAACTGCCCACACTAAAATAGGTAATGAGTGCCTAATCGCACGGATGACTTGTTTGGAGGCAAAGCTTTGTCCTGTGGACAGCTTTCCTGACCATTGAAGAGGTTTAGAAGAGATGACGTATGAAGGAGACGGACCAATCCATGAATATAAATTAGTAGAGGATGAGATTTTTCCAAGTGAGAGGCAGTTTCGACAATAGGAAACGGGTGAGACCGAATGAATAGAGGGATACTGAGCAAATAAGGAGGGATTTGTATTACCACACCGTTGGCACTGAGCGTTAGTTTGAGGATTAAGAATGCCTGGACTATGCTGAATATAGCCAGCCTTCTGATGTTCATGAAGAATGTTCCGAGGAAATGGGATTTCGTTAAGAGTTAGCCTGCGACCGGCTAAGTGCCGGCGCAAGGGCTCCCAGGGAATGACCATTTGTTGAGAGTCAGGGCATAGACATCGCACTCCTTCTGTGAGATTAATGCCAGCTAATTCCGATGCTTCCTTCTCCAAGATGTGTACCGATTACTGGCCCAAAAAAGCTAATAGAAATTGAAATATCTGAGTATGAATCTTCCAACATAGACGCTATATCTTTTGCCTTATCTAAACGGTTCGCGTGAATCACTGTAATTTCTGTGACACGTCTAGAATCGATATCTTCTTTTAATAGATCATAAATTCGCGAAAGAGCTTTTTTCTCCGTTCTTACTTTTTCAAACGGCACAATTTCACCTTCAACAAAATGTAAGATTGGTTTGATCTTTAACATATTACCTACGATTCGTTGAGCTCCACTCAAACGACCTCCGCGGTGTAGATGGTTAAGATCATCTACCATAAAATAAGCAGAGACACTTTGTCTAAGCTCATTTAGTTTGCCTATGATTTCGTCTGCTCCAAGGCCTTCGTCTGCTAATTTAGAAGCCTCTAGTACATAGTAGCTTTGTGGAGAACAACTAATCTCCGAATCAAACCCAACAACATGAATTCCCTCTACCATCCCTCCAGCGCTAAGAGCTGTTTGATAAGTCCCACTTATTTTTGAGGATAGGTGAATGCAAACAACCTCTTTGTATCCTTCTTTGGCTAACGTTTCAAATAATTGAATAAAATCTCCAATGGCGGGTTGAGAAGTCGTAGGTAATACTTTATTCTCTGCCATTTCCTGATAAAATTGTGCCGTATCCAGATCAACTTGCTCTTGGTACGATTCAACACCTAACACCACATTTAATGGGATTGTATAAATAGAATGCTCTTTTGCACGTTCATCTGTTATGTAAGCTGTACTATCCGTCAAGATCGCTGTTTTTCTCATAAGGTTCCTCACTTTTTTCTTCCATTTCCTAATCTCTTCCTAATGTACCGTGATTCCGGATTAGTTTCAAGATGTAATCAGCTATAAAAAAAGAGAATCCATCAGATTTAGTGGATTCTCTCATATTCATGATTTAGCGTACGACAACGTACCCTTTTTTTATCGCCTCTACTACCGCTTGAGTCCGATCATTTACATTCATTTTTTGTAGAATATTACTAACATGGTTCTTCACTGTTTTTTCACTAATATAGAGAGTTTCACCAATTGCTCGGTTACTTTGTCCATCCGTCATAAGCTGCAATACTTCGCATTCGCGGCGAGTAAGGATGTGTAAAGGCTTACGGTATTCTACTTCTCTAAATCCAATTGATTCTTCATGTTCCTCATCTTCTTTAGCAAGTCGACGATATTCTTTAATCAGGTTATGAGTAACCTTAGGATGGATATATGCGCCTCCAGAGGCAACAACTTTAACAGCTTCAATTAATGCTTCGGCGTCCATCTCTTTTAATAAGTAACCGGATGCCCCCGTTTTTAGTACGTGGGTAACGTACGTTTCGTCATCATGAATAGACAAAATCAATACTTTTACGTGTGGAAAAGCTTTAACTAAATCTCTTGTAGCCTCTACACCGTTTAGCTTAGGCATGTTAATATCCATTAAAATAACATCTGGGCTATGCTGTCTAACAAGTGAGACAGCATCTGCTCCATCTTCACCATCAGCTACCACTTCAAAATGATTCTCTAATGCAAGGATTCGCTTAACGCCTTCCCTGAAAAGTTGGTGGTCATCAATTATTACAATACGTATACTCTTCTGTTCTGTTTCATTCATTGGTATCACCTCTCCGAAAACCAGTAGTCAATTGTACATTACGATTAAATTGCAGCCATTCTTGTTACATTTCTAATTTATTGGAATATGAATAAAAACAGTGGTTCCAACCTCTAGTTTTGAGTGAATCTTTAATTCACCTTTTAGCATATTCACTCGTTCTTTCATACCAAGCAAGCCAAATGAACCTTCCACCTGTAATGAAGTGTCAAATCCTTTACCATCATCTCTTATAATCATTATAACCATGGATGGCTTGATTTCAATTTTTACTTGTATCTCAGATGGATCGGCATGTTTAAATGCATTTTGAACCGCCTCTTGAACAAGTCTAAACATCGCAACTTCAAATTGTTGAGATAAGCGATGCTCTCGACCGAAATGACGAAAAATCACTGGAATATTATGACGTTCTTCAAACGTAGTAAGGTATTTTGACAATGTTGGAACGAGCCCTAGATCATCAAGGGCCATTGGACGTAAATCATAAATAATTCTTCTCACTTCAGCAAGGGAAGCTCTAACCATTTTTCGTAGATCTCTTATTTCAACTAAAGCAGCGTCCATTCCGTCTTCCAAAAAAACTCGTTCTACAAGTTCAGAACGAAGGAGAACATTAGCCATTGTTTGCGCAGGCCCGTCATGAATTTCCCTTGAAAGTCTTCTACGTTCTTCTTCTTGAGCCTCAATAATTTGCAAACCAAATGCTTGTTTTTCTCTGGCATCTTTAAGAACTTCCCCAACTTGCTTTAAATCACTCGTTAAGAAGTTGTAGACAACCGTCATTTGAACCGCTAATTGTTCGGCATGTTCAATTGTCTCATTCAGCCCAATGAGCCTTCGTTCAATATCGTCTCTTTTTTCTCTTAATTGCATTTCTTCTTGCTGCAAAACGGCCAAATGAACCTGATATTCATTGGCTTGTTCATAAACAGCTCTAACTTCTTCACTACTATATCGGTTAAAAGCGCGACTAACTTCAGCTAAGCGATTTCTGGCAAATTTAGAGTGCATCTCCGTCTTATCGTGCCTCTCAATAATATCAGCCACTTTAATACGTACATCTTTTAACTGGCTTTGTAGTGTTTCAAATTCCTGTCTCGACGTCTCCCCAATATCAAATATCTTTTCTCGGCTTGTTCCAACCGAGTCCAAAGTATGGTTAATAATATCATCTAGTACGTTCTTATTTACAATCAGTAGTCTCACACACCTTTAAGACTTGAAGGAAAGATAGGTCGGATTGCCTGTCCTCATTCCTTGCGCCCTTCTACTTTATTAGATATCCTAAGCATACAACACTAAAGTAATAGTTTGCTTTCGCAATTTTTACCAAAAATCGGATTTATTAGTCTTTATCTAGTCGTTTTAACAGTGTAATCGTAACAGACCATTATTACATAGGGATTTCGCACATTTGTAAAACTATGAAAAAAAAGAGGAGATCTTATATGCAACCCTCGTACGTAACGATAAAAAAGCAAGCATCACATGAGATCACCATTCAAAAGTCCCGTTTCATTTCTCATTTCAAGCATACGACAACTGAATCCGAAGCACAGACCTTTATCACAGAGATTAAAAAGCAGTATGCAAACGCCAATCACAATTGCTCAGCCTATATAATAGGTGAAAACAATGACCAACAAAAAGCAAATGATGATGGTGAACCATCAGGTACGGCAGGTGTGCCCATGCTAGAAGTATTAAAGAAAAAAAATCTACGGAATATAACCGTTGTTGTCACTCGTTTTTTTGGTGGGATCAAACTAGGCGCCGGCGGCCTCATTCGGGCTTATAGCCATTCTGTTAGTGATGGAATCGTTTCAATTGGTTTAATAAAGCGCCAACTTGTTAACGAAGTAATCATTTCTTTTGATTATGGATGGTTAGGAAAAATGGAGAATGAGCTTAGGCAATCACCATACCCTGTTCAATCTATTGACTATGCTGAAGCTGTTCAAATCACAACCTATGTTGAGCCCGTCGATCTTTTGTCTTTTGAAGAGTGGATAACAAACTTAACCAATGGGCAAGCGCTCATTATAATAGGAAACGAAACCTATCTTGAACTCGACGTTCCACCTACAGCCTAGGTAAGTTGTTTTATCATGATCCGAACTGCTTCCTCCATCGTTTCATATGAAAGACTTGGATTCATTGGATTCGTCAGACACATATCATGAGAATAAGGAATATGTACAAAGCCTGCCGGTAATGCTATGCCTCTTTGTTTACATGCATGCAACATTGAGTACATTACTTTATTACATAGATACGTTCCGGCTGTGTTAGAAATAGCTGCCGGAATCTGATGAGAATGAAGCGCTTCTACAAAATCATGAATGGGAAGAGTCGTCATATACCCATCAGGACCTTGTTTGATAATCGGTTCATCCTTTAATTTCACACCTTTATTATCTACGTCTCCTCCTTGTATATTAATCGCAATTCTCTCGGGAGTAATACTAGCTCGACCTGCAGCAAGACCTAACATCATAACCGCGTCAGGCTTCACTTCCTTTTCAAAATCCAATAGTATTTCAGCGGACTCCTTAAAGGAAACCGGAAGAACTTTACCTACAATGGTAAAACCGCCAATTGATTCTCCATTAAGTTGTGTAGCAATTCGTTCAGTTGGATTTGATTTATGTTGCAAAAAGGCTTCAAATCCAGTCAGCAGAAGAGTTTTCATCATCTAGTATGTCCTTTCTCCTAATTTGTATGTTTATGTAATAATATGAGTATGCTTTATTCTACGACTCTTTTTATAGAAAAAGCAAGAGTGTTGTGATTTTTAATCAGAACAAATAAAACCGTAGAGAGTCCCTTTCCTCCCTACGGTTTATCACTCTTACGATTTACTATCAAATGCATCACGTAAGCCATCTCCAATAAAGTTAATGGCTAGTACAACAAATAAAATGCCAAGCCCCGGTGGCAACCAAGTTTCTGGGTTATTACGAAGAACCCGGATACTTTGTGCTTCTGACAACATATTACCCCAAGTAGGAGTTGGTTGCGGAATACCCGCCCCAATAAAACTTAACCCTGATTCAATAATAATCATAAGTGCCATCATGATTGTGGCGTTGACAATGATCGGTCCTACCGCATTCGGAATAAAGTGTTTGCGGATGATCCGAAAGTCAGAACAGCCAATACTTCGAGCACTCATAATAAAATCTTTTTCTCTAATAGATAAGAAAGTACCCCGTAAGACCCTCGCGATATTTGGCCAGTTTGTTAGCGCCATGACGACAATAAAAATGGTAATATTCATTCGTTGTAGAATGGCTACAAAGGTTAACACCATTAGTAGGAATGGAAAGATTAAAATGAGATCAGTTAATCTCATGATTAAACTATCTACCCATTTGCCGTAATATCCAGCTAGCGCACCAAGCGTTCCTCCAACTATAACAGTGGACAGCATGGAGAAGAAACCGATTAATAGTGATATCCTGGCACCATATACTAGTCGTGAAAAATTATCTCGACCTGAACCGTCTGTCCCTAGTATATGCTCTGCGCTCGCTCGTTGCTCAACGTTTAATAAATCAGCTCGAGTTGGATCATGCGTCGCAATAACATCTGCAAAAACTGCCACAAACACGATCAAAGCCATGATGATAACCCCAGACACAGCTAATTTATTTTTTAGAAATCGTCTTAACGCTAGTTGAAACGGGCTTAGACTTTTTCCTTCTTCAGGTACTTTATTATCGACAATGACATTAGGTTGTCTTGAAAGTTCAGGCTCCATGATTATTCACCTCAATCATAACGAATTCGCGGATCAGCCACTGCATACAAAATATCAGCGAGCAGATTTCCTATTAGAGTAGTCATGGCAAGGATTAAGTTGATTCCCATAATAACTGGATAATCGCGATTTGATATTGAACCAACAAATAATGTACCTAATCCTGGGTAATTAAATACTGTTTCTACCAACACCGCTCCACTTAAAAGTGTTCCGAACTCCAATCCAAGCAATGTAATAATTGGAATTAAAGCATTTCGCAATGTATGTTTATACAACACTGAGCGATTACCCAATCCTTTTGCCCTTGCCGTTCGGATAAAATCACTGCCCCGCAGCTCTAACATTTCAGTTCTCATATAACGCATATAAATAGCTGTACTGGCAAGTCCTAATGTAAAGCCTGGTAGAATCATATGTTTTAACTTGCTTCCAATGTAATCTAAACCCGTTAGATTAGGTGCAGAAATTGAGCCTTGAGAAGGTAACCACCCTAAGCCAAATGAAAAGATATAGATTCCAAGTAAAGCCGCAAAGAAGTTGGGTACAGCTAGTCCAATAAAAGCAAAGGTCGTGGCAGAATAATCTGCAATTGAATAAGGTTTTCTACTGGAATAAATGCCTATAGGAATAGAAATAATTAATGTGATAATTAAAGAAAAGATTGACAAATTTATTGTGTTTTCTAGTCTTCCTCCGATCAAATCAGAGACAGAGCGTCCTGTATGGTGCATGGACATACCAAGGTCTCCAGTAACCGCTCGTTTGGCCCAATTAAAATATTGGATATGTATTGGATCATTCAGCCCAAGTGCTTCTCGACGTTCCTCAAGAACTTCTCGTGGAATATTTGGATCTAAATTTTCTCCACTTAGTGCATCACCTGGAGCTAAGTACGCCATGAAAAATACAACGATACTCGCCAAAATGACCATAGGTATAAATTGAAGCACCCTACGAATGATATATTTTGTCACTTTGTTCACCTCTCTTATAATGAGAAGACGTATGGTCGTAACCATACGTCCCCTCTACTGGATGCTTATCCTACTCAGTCCACTGCCATAAGTGAGTGTCATCTTTAAACGTAAACGGTTTAATTGTCACGTTCGTCAACTTACTATTCCAAGCATGGATTTCGTTTTCAGAGTAGACAGGTAGAACAGGAAGTTCATCAACAAAATTTTGTGCCCATTCTACATACTTCTCTTGACGATAATCTTGTTCAAATGCAAATTCAGGGTTTACCGCATCATCTAATAATTGATCAGATGCTTCATTATCCCATCTAGGGTAGTTATATGGTGCTGTTGATTTATACAACGAAGACGGATCAGGGTCTCCAGCATCTAAAGACCAACCTGCTAAATACAAATCAACATCCGTATTATTTTGTTCTACTAAATCAAAGTGAGCTGGAGCTTCACGTGGTGTTCTCAATTCTACTTTTAGTCCAACAGCTTCAAGATCTTGTTGGATAACTGGAGCCATTTTTTCACGTGTTTCATTTCCAACTGGATAATCAAGGTTTAATACTAATTCATTTCCATCCGGATCTTCACGGAAGCCATCATCATTTGTATCAACATAACCAGCAGCCTCAAGAACTTCTTCAGCTTTTGCAGGGTCATGTTCGTATCCTTCAATTGCATCGGGGTTATAAGCCCAAGAAGCTTCAGGGAATGGTGCATCAAGAACAATTCCTCGACCACCGAGTAACCCGTTTCCTGCTTCCGGATCCCCAACAATTGCTTGACGATCAAAAGCATATGCAATGGCTTGTCTTAATTCCTTACTTTCAAGCTTCTCATTCACTTCCCATGTATCTTTATCAGATAATGATTCGTCTGGTCCATGATGAAGCTTAAAGCCCATATATTGGTAGCCCAACTGAGGCTGTTCAAATAATTCAATACCTTCTAGTTCCTCAATAGATGCAGCGTCTTGTGGTGCAAGGTCACGAGGGATATAATCAAGCTCTCCGTTTTCAAGCATACCGCCCGCTACAGATTGGCCAACAGTCTTCCAAGTGATTGTCTCTAAGTGAGGAGCGCCTTGATAATAATCTTCATTGGCTTCTAGGATGTATTGCTCACCTTCCATATAATCTGCTAACTTAAATGGACCGGTACCAACAACTTCACCCGCTTCTCTAGATGCGGCATTCTCTGGGATTTCAGCAACAGGAATATCGGCAAACACATGTTCAGGAATAATTGCAAAAGCCGTATCTGCTAGAGCTTTTACATTTGGTTCAGCAAACGTAAATTTCACTGTATAATCGTCAATCTTTTCAATTCCTTCAAACTCATCTGCTTCACCTGAGCTATATTCCTCGTACCCAACTAAGCTATTCACATAATCAACACGAACTCCACCAGCTGTTACATAATCAGGATCAGCTATACTTGTAAATGTAAAAATTACATCATCAGCGTTAAAATCTTCGCCATCATGCCATTTCACATCTTCACGTAGAGTATATGTTAACTCCGTATTATCATCACTGAATTCCCAACCTTCAGCTAATTTAGGGATAAAAGTGAATTCTTCGTCTTGCGTGACTAAGGCTTCATGAGTAATATCTAGGATATGTGCATCGTATAGGGCTGTATAAAAAATAGGATTAAATAAGTTCTCTGGAGGAGAGAACATCGCAAGGTTTACGTTTCCTCCCTCAACTGGACCGCCTTGTTCTTCACTTCCACCACCATCAGAGGTTCCGCCGCCACCGCCTGTACTAGATGGACTATCAACAGAGTCACCCGAGCAAGCTCCTAGCACCAGTCCTAAAGAAAGTGCACCACTTAATACGTACAATACATTTTTGTTTTTCATCAAATCCCCCTCACTATTTTTTAACCTGATTTTGCACGTGTGTTATAGCTTCTAAGCTCAATCCCGCTACCTCACCCCCCTTAAAGCAGGAACTACACTATTTATTCAGCTTTAGCAGCTGCCACATCTGTTGTGTACAAATGACAAGCCGTCATTTGACCAGGTCCATGTTCAGTTAAAACAGGACGTTCGACTTTACAGCGATCATGCACTTTTGGACACCTCGTATGAAATGCGCACCCTGTTGGAGGGTTAGCTGGACTTGGCAATTCACCTTTTAAAGCTGCTTTTTCACGTTTGACCGTTACATCCGTTGATGGAACAGCAGCAATTAATGCTTGTGTATATGGATGAAGTGGTTTCTTGTATAGAATGTCTTTGTCAGCAATTTCAACAATTCTTCCTAAATACATCACAGCGACTCGATCACTAATGTGTTTGACGACACTTAAATCATGAGCGATAAACATATACGTTAAATCAAATTCTTTCTGAAGATCCTGCATAAGATTTAGTACCTGAGATTGTACAGAAACATCAAGTGCCGAAACCGGTTCATCACCAATTATGAATTCAGGATTTGTACTAAGAGCCCGTGCAATGCCGATACGTTGCCTTTGTCCACCCGAAAATTCATGAGGATATTTAGAATAGGCTTCCCTTGGAAGTCCTACTTTTTCGAGTAGTTCATGTGCTTTCTCTTTGCGGCCTGCTTTACTTGCAATCGTTTTATGTACGAGTAACGGTTCCTCTAATAATTCTCCAATACTCATCCGTGGATTAAGTGATGCGTATGGGTCTTGAAATACCATCTGCATGTCTCGACGCAATTTTCGAATTTTAGAATTTCTAATCTTGGCAAAATTCTGTTCATTAAAAATGATCTCACCTTCTGTAGGATTGATAAGCTTTAATACCATTCTGCCAAGCGTTGATTTCCCCGAACCTGATTCTCCAACGATTCCTAGTGTCTCACCCTTGTAGATGGTAAAGCTCACATCATCCACAGCTTTGACATCTCCAACTTTACGTTGCAAGATTCCCTTATTTATTGGAAAGTATTTTTTTAAGCCTTTTACCTCAACTAAAGGAACTTTCTTCTCTGTCATACACTCACCGCCTCTTCCTTATACAACACACATCTGACAGCACGAGTATCCGCCAAGTTCATAAGTGAAGGCATTTCTGCTGTACATTCATCGGAGGCGTGTGGACAACGCGGTGCAAATCGACATCCTTGTGGAAAACGATGTGCTGCTGGCACTACTCCTGGTATCGCATCCAATCGTTCTTTTTGCTCATCATCAATCTTAGGCATGCTATTAAGTAAACCCACTGTATAAGGGTGCTTTGGATTTGTAAAAAGCTCATAAGCCGTAGCCTCTTCTACAACCTGTCCGGCATACATCACTAGCACTCGATCAGCCATCTCTGCGACGACTCCTAAATCATGTGTAATCAATAGAATAGAAGAATGAAATTCCTCTTTAACCTTAAGCATCAAATCTAGGATTTGTTGTTGAATGGTTACATCTAATGCAGTGGTAGGCTCATCAGCAATTAACAGCTTCGGGTTACAGGCCATAGCAATCGCAATCATGACTCTTTGCCTCATTCCCCCAGATAATTGATGAGGAAATTCCTTAAGCATGTCTTCTGCTCGTCCAAAACCAACTAACTTTAACAAACGAACTGTTTCTAATTTAGCTTCTTTTTTGGAAACTTTTTTGTGTCTAATTAACGTTTCTGCAATTTGGTTACCAATCGTAAACACTGGGTTCAAAGAGGTCATGGGTTCCTGAAAAATCATAGACATTTCATTTCCTCTTATTTGATCAAGCTTTTTATCAGATAGTCCAATTAATTCATGACCATCTAACTTTACTGAACCTTGGATATTGGCTGGAGGTGAAAATAAAAGCCCCATTATGGTTAGTGAAGTAACGCTTTTGCCACTACCTGATTCTCCAACTACAGCTAGAGTTTCTCCCTTATTCACTTGAAAACTCACATCATCCACAGCTTTAACTGTTCTCGTTTTGCTAACTTCAAAATAGGTCTTTAAATGTTTGACCTCGAGAAGCGGCTCCGACATCCTGTCCCCTCCTATGCATATATTCTATGAATCGGTAATATATGAAAACGAATCTTTATACTGTTTTAATTCAACACTTAGGTCGGATGAAATAATCCCTTCAATAGATGACAATTGCTGATTAACGAATGTGATTAGATCATGCTTATTTTTAAAATAAGCCTGTACAATTAAATCATATTGACCTGAAAATGCAGCGACAAAACGTACCTCTGATTGCTGCCTTAATGCTTCAGCCACTTGGTCCTGACAGCCAAGCTGTGTTTTAATCCACATAATTACTTGAACCTCAAGACCCAAACTAGTCGGATCCATATGTATATTAAATTGAAAATACTTATTATTCAGCATTTTTTTGACCCTAGTTCGTACGGTTCCTTCACTAATGTGCAAGTTATCTGCAATTTTAGTAAATGCTGACTTTCCATTCATTTGTAAATGCATTAATATCGCTCGATCAAGCGCATCAATTCCTCCCATAGTCCCTCCTTTTAGTTAAATAATTCAACGTTTTAACATATTATTGAATAGTTTTCTAAATTATAATAGATTATCCCACGAATCGCAATATTCTTTTTATTTAAATAATGATTTTATAGTAAATTTTCTGACAACATTTGTCGAAAAGCCATTTTTCAACGAATTATCGTACATAAATGACCTACTCAGTACGATATGGTCACCGGATTTTAGAAAGAAGTACGAATCTTCTTACCTCATTTATAGTGTTAGTGAAACATTTGTTTTACTACAATATTAAAAAAGCCCAGCAAATATGCTGGACTCTAGTAGAAAATGTTACTAGTTAGCTGTTTCCGCAGAATCAGCAGTAACACCTAGTTCATTAAGATAGACTTCTGTACCAGAAGCTCTGAATGGAGCGAAATTAACAACACGGTTGTTAACAGCTGTTAACTCAGCACGGTAAAGAGTTGGGAATGCTGGAACTTGCTCAACCATATATTCCTGCCACTCTTTGTAAATTTCTTGTCTTTTCTCTACATTAAGTGCTTCAGAAGATACACCTTGCGCTAGTAACTCATCGTTTTTCTCATCAGTCCAACGAGTGTAGTTATAAGCGGCCGAGCTTCCCCATAGACCAGTTGGGTCAACATCAGAACCTACGCCCCAAGCACCTTGATATACATCAATCGCTTGATCTGCAGCTTCTAGACGATCATAGAACGTATTGAACTCTTGCAGACGACCGTCTAATAGTTCAACTTTAATTCCTACTTGACCCCATGCTTGGGTGTAGTACGTCGCAATTGGTTCAGCAGTATCGCCACCACTCATAGATGCGAAGTTTAGTGATAACTCATCCCCATTTGGATCTTCACGGAATCCGTCACCGTCAACATCTTCGTACCCAGCATCATCAAGAATTTGATTCGCTTTATCTTGATCAAATGTATATCCTTCAATCGATTCATCATGATAATCAGGATGGGATGGTGGAATCAGTGTAGTTCCTCCCCATCTTAAGCCATCATAAAACTGGTTAGCTACTCTTTCATTATCAACAGCGTATGCCATGGCTTTACGTAGCTCGATATCAGAAATTTGTTTCTCCGTATCAAATACGTTTTGATTATCTTCCCATGTTCCCATTTGGAAACCAATATATGTGTATGCTAGGTCAGTAATACCTAAGAATTCAACATTTGTTAGATTCTCATAGCTATCTTTGTATAGATCTGTTGGGAATACGGCAATATCTGCATCTCCAGCTTCAAGCGTTTGAGTAATAACCTGTGGGTTCACAATACTTAAAACCACTTCGTCAAGGTTAGGCTCTCCACGCCAGTAATCTTCATTTTTCTTAAAGACTACAGCTTCCCCAGGTGTAATAGAGTCAACAACAAATGCTCCATAACCAATTGGGTTCTCACGCACTTCTGGAGATGATTCCATTTCCGCTACTGGAATATCTTCAAAAATGTGTTTCGGCATTGGATATGTCCAGATACCACTAGCAAGTAATGAAGGATTTGCTTCTGTAAATGTAATTTCTAACGTTTTATCATCAATCACATTTAAACCAGAGATCTCATCCGCTTCACCTTCACGATATTCATTAAAACCTTCAATATTGGAAGCTTCTGTAAAACGAACACCTGGATATTCTTCATCACCCAATACCTCAAATGAGAACGCCCAGTCTTCCGCTGTTAAAGGCTCTCCATCTGACCAATTTACATTATCACCAATTGTAAATGTAAAGACGTCTCCATCATCATTGATTTCGAACGTAGCAGCGCCTTCTTGTGTATATGTGTAGTTTTCATCAACAGCTAGTAGACTTTCATCAAACCATTGTAGGATTTGAGCATCATACGTACCTTGATAGAAATTATAGTTTAATGTTCCTTCGAATGGAGTATCGGTAACAAGTGCAACATTGATAGAGCCGCCATCAATAATATCGTCTCCATTTTCCCCTTTAATAACTTCAAAATCTTCAATAGAGAATAATGGCTCCTCTTCTTCTCCTGTTTCCTCGTTGTCTCCACCGGCAGAACCTCCATTATCAGAAGAACCTCCATCTGAATCGCCGCCGCATGCTGCAAGAGCTAAAACTAGCGCAGTTGTAGAAGCAAGTAAAACCGTCTTTTTCTTCGTACGATCAAATTTTTTCATACCTTATGACTCCTCCTTTTAACCTCTTCTTTGTTTTGCGTCAGTCGCCCGCTTCAGCGCTTGTCCGACATTATTTATACACAGCATCAATACAAAAATTAGAATTGACGCAGGTAACCAAATCCATGGCCGTAGCTCTAATACAGAAGGGTTTCGCGCATACCCTACAAGTGTCCCCAGACTTGGTGTTGACTCTGGGAATCCAAAACCTAAAAATGATAATGCAGACTCTAAACCAATATTTGCAGCTAAATTCAATGTCATTGTTACGATAATTAATGACATGATATTAGGTAATAGATGGACAAATAAAATCTTCATATGAGATGATCCTAATGTTCTTGCAGCATGTATATACTCTAAAGCCGACTCTTGCATGGCTTTAGCTCTAATAATTCTTGCAATATGCATCCAAAGGAATGCAGCCATAATAAGGGAAAACGTCCAAACATCATATTTGGGTACAATGGTTACAAAAACAATGATAATCATGGTATTTGGTAACGATTGAAAAAAATCAAGAACTCGCATTAGGATATTATCAATCCAACCACCAAAATAACCTGCAATAAGACCTACTAATATTCCTGTCACTCCACTAATTAACGTTACTAAGATCCCAATTGATAAGGAATTACGAGTTCCTATGATTAACTGCCCAAAAATATCTCGACCACCATAATCTGTTCCTAACCAAAAATCACGTGATGGAGGCTCATACATTGCAAACAAATCAACAGAAACGATTTGATCTTTATCAAGTATTAATGAAATGCTATAAACTGCCAGCGCTACTAAAGCAACTAGCAGAAAAGAAATAAATGCTATTTTATCGCGGACAATCTCACGCCAGATGATTCGTATTCCGGATGGAGATTTTTCTTCCGCAGCAACACTCTTAGCCAAAACCATTCACCTCTGCTCTAATAAAAGAAATTATTTAATCCGAATTCTCGGATCAACCAAACTCATAATAATATCTGATAATAATCCACCTAAAATGTATGCCAATCCAAATATAAGAACAAGTGCAGTTACTACACTAAAGTCTCTTGTATTAATCGATTGGACAAACAATTGACCCATACCAGGATACGTATAGATTGCCTCAACAAAAATCGAGCCAGATATCAGTAAAGTAATTTCATATCCAAAAAGAGCGGCAACTGGCATCAACGAATTACGGAAAATATGTTTGTTATATAATCTTTTTTCTGAAACTCCTTTTGAGCGTGCTAGACGAACAAAATCTTTTTGTTTTGTATCTACAATTTCACTTCGTAAATACTGGACCGTACCCGTTATTCCAATTAACGCAATAGAAAATGATGGTAAAATCAAATGATTTATTTTACTTAGTACATACTCCAAAGTGCCTGGTTCTAGACCAGGAGTTACACTTCCACCAGTAGGAAACCATCTGAGCATAAAACCAAAAACTAGTAACATAATTAAAGCAAAGATAAACAAAGGTGTAGCAAACCCTACATAAGTGTATCCAGTAATTAAACGGTCACGAATCGTATCGTGGTATTTACCACTAATAATTCCTAAAGGAATCCCCATAAGGTAAATTAGAATAGTTGAAAATAATGATAACCAGACAGTGTTCCATACTCTAGACTCTATTAAATCAGTAACAGGTACTTTTCGGGCAAAAGAACGTCCGAAATCTCCTTGTAACGCATTTAAAACCCAATCCTTATACTGTATATACCAAGGGTTATCCACACCCATAGCCACTCTCATTTCTTGAATGACTTCAGGAGGGAGATCGGGATCCCCTATAAGACCAGTTAATGCGTCACCTGGCATAGCCTGAGCCAACAAGAAGACAAAAAGAGAAAGAAGAATTAGCTGAGGTATGGCTATAATTAACCTTCTCAAAATAAATTTCCACATATCAGTCAACCTTTCCAGGTAATGCAGCTAGGTGAGTATCAGAAATTCGCTGCAAATCTAAAACCTGTCCTTCTTCATCAAAATAATCATTATACGAGCTAGAATATTGTTCTGAGACGTCTTTTCGAAATGCGTCTCGTTCTTCTCTATTATCTGGGTCTATATCTGGAATAGCTGATAGTAACCTCTTTGTGTAGATATGTTGAGGGTTATTAAAGATATCATCACTCGTTCCCTCTTCAACAAATCTACCTTTGTACATAATGCCTATACGATCACATATATGACGGATAATTCCTAAGTCATGACTAATGAATAAGTATGTTAGATTAAGCTCCTTTTGAATATCCTGCATAAAGTTTAATACTTGTGCTTGGACCGAAACATCCAATGCCGAAACAGGCTCATCGGCAATAATAAGTTTAGGTTTTAAGGCAATTGCACGAGCAATACCGATGCGTTGTCTTTGACCTCCGGAAAACTCGTGAGGATACTTATAGATACTCTCAGGATTCAATCCTACTTTATCCAGTAATTCTTGAACCGCTTTTTTCTCTTCTATCCGAGTAAGCTTCTCAAAATTACGGAGCGGCTCTGCAATGATATCCATGACTCTTTTTTTGGGGTTTAATGATGCATAAGGATCTTGAAAGATCATTTGAATATCCTTTCGAAAATCAAACCCACCCTTAAGTCCTTTTGTTATGTCTTTGCCGTCAAATAATACTTGGCCACCTGTAATTTCATTTAATCCAATAACTGCGCGTCCTGAAGTAGTTTTCCCTGAACCAGACTCTCCCACTAATCCGTAGGTTTGGCCAGGCTCTAAATTAAAAGAGACTCCATTTACAGCTTTAACATGTCCTACTGTACGTTTAAGAATTCCAGCTTTAATAGGAAAATGTACATTAAGATCTTTAACTTCCAGTAACGCCATTGCCAACTTCCTCCTCAACCTTATCAGGGAATTCAAAATGCTTATAGCATGTACATCTTACAAAGTGCCCTGGCGAGATTTCATGTAATTCTGGATTCTCTTCATGAGCTGTTTCTGCCACCCACGGAATCCTTGGAGCAAAGCGACAGCCTATTCGTGGAAGCTTCTGCAATGAAGGAACCATACCTTGAATTACATGTAATTTGCTTTTAGCTGCATGACCATGTGGTACTGAGTTTAATAAAGAGCGTGTGTACGGATGTTTAGCATTCTTAAACAATTCTCCAACAGTTGCAATTTCAACAATTTGACCTGCATACATGACCGCTACACGATCAGCCATTTCTGCAACAACACCAAGATCATGCGTAATTAAAATAACTCCACTATTCGATTCATTTTTCAATTTCTTAATTAATGAAAGAATTTGCGCTTGAATCGTCACATCTAATGCCGTAGTTGGTTCATCAGCAATTAAGAATTCAGGATCACACGCAACCGCAATCGCAATGACAATACGTTGTCTCATTCCACCTGATAACTCATGTGGAAATTGATTATATACGTATTCAGGACGCGGAATGCCTACTTGATTAATTAAATCAATTACTTTTGCTTTTCTATCTTTTTTCCCAAGTTTGGTATGCAAATAAAGCATTTCATCAATTTGCTCTCCAACAGCTTTAAGAGGATTTAACGCGGTTAAAGGGTCTTGAAATATCATTCCAATTTCTTCTCCGCGTAGCTTATTCATTTTTTTCTCAGATAGCGCGGCAATATTCTGACCTTTGTAATCAATCTCGCCTTCTATTTTCGAATTCAGCCTGTCGTGAAGACCCATAATTGAATAGGCCAATGCACTTTTACCTGAACCTGACTCTCCAACAATTCCTAAAATCTCATTTTTATTTACACTAAGTGATACATCATCCACAGCCGCATAATACTGATCATTAATTCGGAAAGAGGTTGATAGATTCTTAATGTTCAATAACGCTTTATCCAAGTAATCCACCCCGATATTTATAAATGTGATTATATTCAAATAATTCAGCTTATATTAAGCCATATAAGAGAAGGTATCTTTGTATTTCTTAAGTTCAATACTGACATCTGCCGAGACAATACCATCTAACTTTGCTAGCTCCTTATTAACAAAATGAACAAGATCCTCATTACTCTTAAAGTAAGCTTGTAAAATTAAATCATGCCTTCCAGAGAACGCTGCTACAAACCGTACTTCTGGGTATTGATTAAGATGTTTGGCTACCGCTTCTTGTTGACCTAGCTTTGTTGTGACACCAATAATGGCTTGCACACTCAAACCAATCGCGTCAGGCTCAATATGTATGATGAATTCAAAAATATTATCCTGAAGCATACGATTAATTCTCGTTCTAACCGTTCCTTCACTAACCTCAATTTGCTTTGCAATTTCCGTGTAAGGTTTTTTACCGTTTTCTTGCAATAACTTCAGGATGGCAAAGTCTACGTCATCCAGTTTCGCCATAAGACCACTCACTTTGCACTATTATATTTAGTAATACAGAGTAGAAAAACTACGATTTATAGATTTCTACGAGATTTTTTTGCAAATTTCGTAATTTGAATATTTTCATTATAAAAGACTCTTAGAAAGAAAGCAATATTCAATCTTTTTAAAATAGTATTTTTTATTGATAGATTATCTGACGATTTATCCATAAGTACGAGAATTCGTAATCTTTCAAGGCGAAAATGCATCTTTTTTTCGAATATTAATACAAAAACTATGATAAACTACGAATTTTTATCTATGAGTAAAGTTACCCTCCTCGTATTCATTATATTAATATAGATTCTAATCTTTTCCTCCATTTTTCTCATGACATATTGGATAATATTCTATCTAAATTCTCTTCTTGTGACGTGTTTCTTCATTATAATGTTTTTCTTCTACTCCCTAAGAGATCAGAAAATCCTTACTATTTTCTTTTAATTCTCATACTCCATCTCCGGTTGAATACATACAAGCTCATTCCGTGTGTAAGGGTAATTATAAATTACATTTTTAAACTCACTATCATTTAGGCATTATATACTAGTTACATAGAATCATTTACTAGAATTCCGCGAATTTTGTCGGTATAACACTTAACTTTTTACCCATTTACAACGATAATATCCTTAGGGGACTAGTTATTTAGTTTCTTAAAAACTACTTTTATATGAAGAGGTGAGTTTCATTAACATTCGTCATGTTGTCGCAGGCACTTCACCAATCGTCTTAGCTTTTATGATGTCTTCAGTACCCTTTCAATCTGCCTTAGCTAATTCAAATTATAAGATCACGCATTATGACCTTGACTTCAAAAATGTTGTCGACAGGCAAGTTAAGGCTAATGCACAGACTGATAAAACGTACGACGTCTACATTCATTCTGATGGAGTGAACCTTGATTCAGGGGGCAAAACTGGAACATCTAAGGGAGCTTGGAATGTCCGCGGTGGCGCGGGTTCACAATCATGGAAGATCGGTCAAACGTCTAACGGTCAAAAGCTAACCATACTCGGAAGCAAAAAAGCCAGTGACGGTTCCACTTGGTACCAAATTAGATATGATCGTACATGGAAAAACGCAAGTCCTGAAGATGTTGCGCATTACCTAAACCCTAACAATGTCCAACCAGGGACAAGCAGTTATTATCAGTTTTTAAATTTAAGTGAAACAGCCAATTTGAGTGCTCAGTCAATCAATAATCAGCTCTTAAATGGAAAAGGTGCTTTATCAGGACAAGGCCAAGCTTTTATTACTGCAGCTAAATCAAATAGAGTGAATGAGATTTATTTAGTATCTCATGCATTATTGGAAACTGGCAATGGTTCCTCACCATTAGCAAAAGGGATTCAGCACAAAGGTAAAACAGTCTATAACATGTATGGAATTGGTGCCTTTGATGGAAATGCTGAACAAGCTGGTGCTGCTTATGCATATAATCAAGGATGGTTTACGAAAGAAGAAGCTATTATAGGTGGCGCTAAGTTTGTTGGAAATAACTACATATCTAAGGGCCAAAACACGCTTTATAAAATGCGATGGAATCCTGATGCTCCTGCAACACACCAATATGCAACAGATATTGGTTGGGCAGAAAAACAGACATCACGAATGGCGAGCATGTATAACCTGGTTGATGATTACACGCTTCATTATGATATTCCTCAATATAATAATCAGCCAGGAACAGCACCAGATTATAGCCAAATTGATGATAATCAGAAAAAAGATGGCACACCAGGTACCACTACAGCCAACTTAAATGTTCGTTCTGAACCAAGCACAAGTGCTAATCGTCTAACTCTGTTATCATCAGGGACAAAATTAACGATCATAAGCAAGCAGAATGGCTGGTATCAAATTCATGCAAATGGCGTAGACGGATGGGTTTCCGCTGAATTTGTAAAAGTAGATGCAAGTGCTCCACCTGAAAACAATAATTCTGATAAAGAGCAAGTTACAGACGATGGGAATTATGAGGTTATTGGATCTGGTACCACTACAGCTCGTTTGAATCTTCGTTCTTCTAACAAGATTGAAGCAAACAACATCGTAACAACGTTGAATAATAATACTAAGGTCGACATTCTCGAGAAAAGTGGAAGTTGGCTAAAGGTTAGTGCCTCTGGCAAAACAGGTTGGGTTTCTGCTCAATATGTGAAAACCTCTTCTGCATCTGGGGCTCCTTCTACACCTAAAGATGAAGCAACTTCAGGGGACAAAGTCATCTCTTCTGGTACGACAATGGCTCGTTTGAACCTTCGTTCTTCTAATAAGATCGAAGCAAACAACATCATCACAACGTTGAATAATAACTCTAAAGTTGAGATTCTTGAAAAGAGTGGTAGCTGGTTAAAAGTGAAAGCTGGTAGTCGTACGGGTTGGGTCTCTGCTCAATTTGTGAAAACGTCTGCTGGATCCGGAACTCCTTCTACACCTAAAGATGAAGCAACTTCAGGAGACAAAGTCTTCTCTTCTGGTACAACAACGGCTCGTTTGAACCTTCGTTCTTCTAATAAGATCGAAGCAAACAACATCATCACAACGTTGAATAATAACTCTAAAGTTGAGATTCTTGAAAAGAGTGGTAGCTGGTTAAAAGTGAAAGCTGGTAGTCGTACGGGTTGGGTCTCTGCTCAATTTGTAAAAACTGGTTCTACAGCTCCTGCTACTCCTAACCAATCAGCGGATAAAGCGTCTGGCACTGGTACAACTACTGTTCGTTTGAACCTTCGTTCTTCTAATAAGATCGAAGCGAACAACATTGTGACAACGTTGAATAACAATTCTAAAGTTGAAATTCTTGAGAAAAGCGGTAGCTGGTTAAGAGTGAAAGCTGGTAGTCGCACTGGTTGGGTCTCTGCTCAATTTGTGAAAACCGGGTCTACAGCGCCTACTGCTCCAACTCAATCAGCTGATAAAGCGTCTGGCACTGGCACGACTACTGCTCGTTTGAACCTTCGCTCTTCTGCGAATGTAGCTAGTAACAACTTGATCACAACATTGAATAACAATCAACAAGTTGAGATTCTTGAGAAGAGTGGTAGCTGGTTAAAGGTTAAAGCTGGCAGTCGCACTGGTTGGGTTTCTGCTCAATTTGTAAAGACCGGCTCTACAGCGCCTGCTGCTCCAACTCAATCAGCCGATAAAGCGTCTGGTACTGGTACAACTACTGCTCGTTTGAACCTTCGCTCTTCTGCGAATGTAGCTAGTAACAACATCATCACGACGTTGAATAATAATCAGCAAGTTGAGATTCTTGAGAAGAGTGGTAGCTGGTTAAAGGTTAAAGCTGGTAGTCGCACGGGTTGGGTTTCTGCTCAATTTGTAAAGACTGGCTCTACCGCTTCAAATACTACTAAAGCTCCAACTCAGTCAGCTGAAAAAGCTTCTGGTACTGGCACGACTACTGCTCGTTTGAACCTTCGCTCTTCTGCGAATGTAGCTAGTAACAACTTGATCACAACATTGAATAACAATCAACAAGTTGAGATTCTTGAAAAGAGTGGTAGCTGGTTAAAGGTTAAAGCTGATAGTCGCACGGGGTGGGTTTCCGCTCAATTTGTGAAGACTGGCTCTACGCCTGCTGCGCCTAAGCAAGAAACCAAAAAAGAAGAGAAAACAGCAAATAAAGGTACAACCACTGCACGTTTAAACCTTCGTTCTTCAGCTAAAGTAGCCGACGATAATTTTATCGTTACGCTTAAACAGAATGAGGAAGTAGAAATTCTTGAAAAGCAAGGCAACTGGTATAAAGTGAAAGCCGGAAGCCAAACAGGTTGGGTTACTTCGGAATTTGTAAAAGCAAGCTAATCTGGCACATAAAAAAGGAAGTCTCAAATTGAGACTTCCTTTTCCTTATTAAAAAGTAGACATGATCTTTAATAGGTATCACTCTAATTTTTTTACAAGCTGCATTTTCCCCAAGGCTTTTAATAATGGTTTTCTCTTCTGACCGATCAAACCGATCCCTTCTGCAAATAACATGATTCCACATAAGATAACGACTAACAAAACAAGAGATACCCAATTTGCTGTTTGTGAGAATAGGACGGCAACTGCACCAAATAACATTGATATGCCATAAATAATAAGAACTGTTTTTCGGTGCCCATACCCCATCGCCAGTAAGCAATGATGGAGGTGACCTTTATCTGCCGTACCTATGCTTTGTTGGTTTAATGTGCGTCTAATGACAGCAAACGTTGTATCAATAAATGGAACGGCTAAAATAAGTAAAGGAACAATTAAGCTAAACATTGTCACGCTTTTAAATAATCCCATCATGGAGATAACGGCCATAGCATACCCTAAAAACATAGAGCCTGTATCCCCCATAAAAATCTTGGCAGGATAGAAATTATAGAGTAGAAATCCAGATGTACTTCCTAGAAGTGAAAGGGATAAGACAATCACACTGGCATAGGCTAGCGGATGACCTGTAGCCATGATTAACATGGTAAGGACAGCTATCATTGTAACTCCTGCGGCAAGTCCATCTAATCCATCAATTAAGTTAACGGAATTTATAACGGCTAAGATCCATATGATTGTGACGATAAAGCTAAGGAATCCAAATTCTACATTGCCAATAAACGGAATTTGAATAAACTCAATTCGTAAGCCTGATGATGCGGCACATATTGCCGCAACCGTTTGGCCAATCAATTTTGTTTTGGCTCCCAGTGCAAAGCGATCATCAATTAATCCAACTATGGCAAGAATGACAGCTCCAGCTATTAAGAACCCCATCTCATTTTGCGCTTCACCAAGTTGAGACCATAAAACAGCAACTCCAGCTGCCATCCCAAACATAATAGCCACTCCACCAATACGTGGCATATTGCCTTTATGTACTTTTCTATGATCAGGTTTATCAACAAATCCCCATTTACGTGCAAAGGCCATGACCATTGGAACCGTTGCAATCGTAACTAAAAAAGCGGTTATTAGACCAAACATATACATCTGCATCATGACTCACCTCAGCACCATTTAAATTGCGTACAAACATCTGCCCTTGTACCAGCATTTTTTTGTTATGTTGTTACGCTATATCCAAACAATAGCAAAGCAAAAGGTCGTTGTGGGCAGATTTACAAACGTTTAACAAAGGGTTTAGAATAGCCATCATTTTGTTTATAATTTCTTAAAACCGTGCCATGCATAGCTTGCAAAAACGTAACAGGCTTTCCAAAATGGCAGATTTTCATTGTATCTATAGATCGTCCAGTTCCTTTTAGCTGCTTTGAGTTTATTACTGGATATTGAGTTTGACACTTTTCGATAACATGCTAGTTCCTCGTTTATTCCATATGCTTGATTTCCATCTTTTAAGATGGTTAGCCACAATACAAAATCCTGCCTTGTTCTTATTGTTGGCATTTGTACTTTTCCTAACACGTCAATATTTAACATCACTGTGAGACAGCCGATAATCGTATTTTTAAGCAAGCTATTGTATGTGACTACCTCTGGCGCCTCCACTAACTTCTCCCTTTTCTGACCATCTTCTCTAATAATCCTATAGCTTGTAAAAGTAAAGACAAATTGATTAGCTTCCATAAAATGAACCTGTCGCTCTAGCTTCTCCGGTAACCACAAATCATCACTATCTAAAAACGCTGCATATTTTCCTCTTGCTTGATTAATCCCCTCATTACGTGCACCTGCCGCTCCATTGTTAGTTTGTAACTGTACAACAGAAATTCGTGAGTCTTTATCTGCAAAGCTTTTTGCGATCTTCATACTTTCATCAGTGGACCCATCGTCTACCAGGATTAGCTCCCAGTTGGGGTATGTTTGATTCATTATCGATTGAATGGTTTCTCCGAGAAAACGCTCAGAGTTGTAAACTGGTGTTATGACAGATACTAGTGGTTCAGTCATTCTCTCACTCCTTCTTTTTCTGTTATCTCTACATGGTCTGCTACCCAGAGGTCTGCCGGCTTGCGATAGGTAATTTTAACTTGTTCCGACTGATCCATATCCCAAACGATGGAGATTCCCTCTTCAGTCTCATCCGTCACAATAGGTTGATGACTTGTATCGACTGAAACAAAAGCTTCTACCTGTGGATCGACCTCACCATTTAGCCAATTTGTTGTTTTGCTTAACAACGATTCGCCTAGATAAGGAGATAACTCCTCGTGCAGCTCTTCTTTCGTTAACGGTGTCTTCTTTAATTTCTCTACCTTAAAAGCTGTTGCAACGTGATTAAGACGAACAGCCATGATCCCTTCGTAGTCTACGGTACTAGTTGAAGGTTCATTTGGGTTTGTTTGCTCAATACCTTGATCTAGAAAGAAAAAACCACTAACAAAAGCAATAATGAATGCCATGAAGACTATCTTTTTATATAATTTCACGGATATTTTTCTCTCCTTTGTCCAAAAGAAAAAGGGGATAGACGACACGCAAATTGCGTGTCATCTATCCCCTCACTCACGAGCGATAAAAAGAGTAGGTCTCCCCCAAGCCCTTCTTAATATCGATTCGTGGTGCCCAGCCCATTTTGGCCAATGCTTTCTCATTTGTTAAGTAACTATGTTTAATATCACCTTTACGTTCTTCTTTTATTTGTTTCTCTAATTCGAAACCGGCCACTCCCTCCATGTACTGAACCGTTTCAATCAATGATGTTGCTTTTCCTGTACTGATGTTAAATACATCATTAAATGATTCATCACTAGCTAGAAGGTTCGCCGATACAATATCATCTACATGAATAAAGTCTCGCGTTTGTTTTCCATCACCAAACATCGTGAAAAGCTGCTTCTTAAGTGCACTATTCATTAACACACAAATGACTCCACCTTCACCTTTTGGATCTTGGTATCTGCCATAAACATTAGCATATCGGAAAATGGTATACCGTATACCATACAAATTAGAGTAAGTACGAATATATTCTTCAGGATTATACTTAGATATTCCATACATAGATAACGGTCGAATTGGATGTAGCTCATCAACACCTAAATAGTCAGGTGTGCCATATATAGCCGCAGAAGACGGATAAATTAAGCGACATCCTGGTACACTGCGGCACGCCTCTAACACATTAATGGTTCCTAATATATTTATGGAAGCATCCTTGATTGGATCTGCAATAGCAGATTGTACATCAATTTGTGCGGCATGATGATTGATCAGATCCGGCTTTTCTTTTTTGACAATGTCGACAAATGCTTCATCTCGGATGTCAACTCCGTATACTTTGCAGTCACTTAGCCATTCAAATTCTGTATGGGCTGCTTTACTATCTACAACCACTACTTGATCTCCACGTTTGAGATAGGCTTCAACTAAGTTTCTGCCGATGAAGCCTGCTCCCCCTGTAAGTAATACTTTCATATCTCTCTCCTTCTATTTCTATTTTTGCTCGGCCTACTGAATCATAATAAAATCCATGATGTTTCATAAGCTGTGGGTCAAACAAATTCCGACCGTCAATCACAATAAGTGATGCGAGTTCATCTTTCAGTTCATTCAGATTTAGTTCTTTAAATTCTTTCCAATCAGTTAAAATCATTACGGCGTCTGCATCACGTGCGGCTTCCTGCCAGCTTGAGGCAAATGTAATGTGAGGTAGATAACTCACTGCAGCCTGCATAGCAACAGGATCATACGCCCTCACTTCAGCACCAAGGCCCGTAAGCATCGGAATAATGTCTCTTGCCGGAGCTGCACGCATATCATCTGTATTCGGCTTAAAAGCCAGTCCTAGAACTGCTATTTGTTTGCCTCTTAATCCTTCCACACCAAACGCTTGTTTTGCTTTCATAACTAACCGTTTTCGTTGTTCAAAATTAACCTTTTCAACTTCAGGTACAATTTTTAGAGAGTAGCCTGCACTCTGTCCCATCTGAATAAATGCCTGTGTATCCTTAGGAAAGCAGGAACCACCGTACCCAATCCCAGCTCCAAGGAAAGCTGATCCAATCCGAGGGTCAAGCCCCATTACTTCAGCAACCTTAGTGACATCAGCATCAAGCTGTTCACAGACATTAGCGACTTCGTTAATGAAACTAATTTTTGTTGCCAAAAAGGCATTTGCTGCGTACTTACTCATTTCAGCCGTTGCTAAATCGGTAATAACCAAGTTCGTATTAAATGGTTTGTGTAGCTCTATTAATAATTCTTTTGCTTTTTCTGACTCTACTCCAAGAACAGCACGCTCCATATGCATCGTATCATAAATGGCTGTTCCTTCACGTAAAAACTCTGGATTTGATGCAACATCAAATGCCATTTTACCACATTGTTCCTGAATCCAGTTCTTTATTTTTTCTCCCGTCCCAACCGGTACGGTGCTTTTTGTCACAATTACTTTGTAGGAAGTTAAGTGATCCCCAATTTCTTTAGCCACTGATTCGATAAAGGACAAATTAGCTGATCCATCTTCGTTAGCGGGCGTTCCCACTGCAATGACCACAAGATTGGCTTTGTCCATCGCTTCTTTAAGATTCGTTGTAAAACGAAGCCTGCGATTCTTTTGATTTTTGACAAGCAATTCTTCTATACCTGGCTCATAAATAGGTGAACGCCCTGCTATAAGTTGCTTAATTTTATGTTCATCTTGATCCACACACGTTACGTGATGACCAACCTCGCTGAAGCATACTCCTGATACAAGTCCTACATATCCTGTCCCTACAACACAAATGTTCATTATTTTTCTCCAACCTTTCTTGGTTCCAGAGATTCTCGGTTGTTATTAACTCTGTTCATTTGTACGTAACGCTTTCCTATTTCCGCACATAAAACAGTAATCATTACGATCACCCAAAAGCGTGGTGATACAAAATCCGAACGGTAGAGTGAGGTGATACCCAGGTGAAACCATAAAATCACAGCATATTGATAATAAATATGTTCCTTTCTTCTTTTATATAAATGAAGAAAAAATAAGATAAAGGCTATCAGAAAAGCTCCTCCACCTAATAGTCCATGCTCAAATAATAGGTCTACAAACACATTATTGGATGTTGCACTTAGTTTAGAACCATACGCCAGAAATTTAGTTTGAGCTAGAAACTCATAGCTGCCAGGTCCAAATCCAAACAGGGTATTCACCCATGAGAAGTCAAACAGCCAGATAAATGGATACACTAACATATATAAGCGACTGTGATTCGTGACATCAAATAAAACATCAAACCTTCCGATAATAGGCATGAATAGCTCCAAAACCAAGCTCCATTTCCACCAAATGAATAAACCAATTGGTATGAACGATGCGAGTATAGGTAGGATAAGCCTATTCCAATTTATTGTTCTGGACGTGACGATTAACCATAAAGCAAACAATGCCACAAGCAAGACATTTACATAACCACTAATCGAAAAGGAAAATATTAGAACAAAGAGTACTGGTAACATCCATTGCCAGAGATATGAGAACTTATTTTTATATAACAGTAAGCCAATAATAAGACCATCGATTAGAAATGGTACAAGAAAGCTTGGCTCCTCCGTTAAAGACGTTAACCTGAAATTAATAAGTACCTCTGATTGAACACTGTGAACAGCGGATCGAGTTTGAACATCAGGCATTGGGTAACCAATTGATAAATGCAAAAACTGCCAAATACCAAACAAAACCAAAACACCGATTCCACCTAAATAGGCTCTACCTATATAATTCAGTTCCGTTTTTGTCATGCGTTTTAGTAATAGAATGAATAAAGTCATTATGCTAATATAGATGGCTCCATTGAACACTCTACGTGGCAAAGAGTTTTGATAATAATTCACATATTCAGAAGACAGCATATAGGTCAAATTAAATGTCCCTGCTACTATCGCTAAACTTGCGGAAACAAACAACGTAATAATTATCAAGTAATATGGAGACCTTAACGACTTAATAGGATGTAGCTTGTTTTCTGATTCTGAGAACCAAACAATAAACAATAAGCAAAGAGCGGCAAAACTAGTTAGCACTGACGTAGCAATAGGTAAGACTTTCTGATATTGACTAACAACAGCAAAAGGTGCCAAAAACGCCAGCATTATTAAAGCCAATGCTAATAACGAAGATCGATAAGGTTGTATGGTTTTTTTTAGTATTGTGATCATAGTCTGGGTTCCTTGTCTATTAGGCTGTCATCATCATAGCACGCATCAAATACCACTTTTGTTAAGTAGCTGTAAAGATTAAATAAAGATATTCGAGAAGTTATCATAAAAGGGAGAAAGCCTGCTCGTTATTCTCTTTTAGCTTTACCGAAACAATGGGATTTAACCACGATCCCTGTTCGTATTTACCTTCTTTACAAAAGAATTATGACGAGCTTGCAAGCCTAAAAATAGTCGTTATACTTATATTCGAACCCAGATAAAGGAGGCTGTTTAATTGAAATACTCATTGTTATTAGCTGTACTATCTTCAGTCTTACTATTGACCGCATGTGGTCAGCAACCATTGACCATACGGAGTACACTTGAAGGTGATCAATATGTGCGAAATAATATAGAATCGTTTACGGGAGAAACCTTTAATCAACTCTTATCAGCTGAGTATCCAGTAGATGAGTTAGATATCGAAAAATTGAAGAACGTCATAAGTGAGAATGAGCAAACTAGATATACTCGATACAATGATGAGTTATATCGATACAACGCAGCAGGCAACCTTCTTTATTACACCAAATGGAGCGAAGAGGCAGGGGAGTATAAATTAACAGCGCTGGAATTTCCAGAGTAACAAGTAAAAAAGGGGTTTCGATGTTCATTAAGAATGAACATCGAAACCCCTTTTTCTATTTTTTATCAAACATTGCAGATCACTATGATGAGCTTATGTGCGTTCCTTGACTCCATTCACTTTTACTTCTTTCTCACTAAATGTTAATGCTACAGCTTTTGCATACGTGTGAATGGGTCGCTTCACGTGGCGGATTTTCTTTGCAAATAGAGCTGTTAATAAGATAATATCAACTGGCTTACTGTATAGGGCACCAAATAACGCACCTTTGCTCACCATTGTCCTCTCATCAAGCCGTGATGCTTGTGTGGGTTTAAGGTGATACACAATAACTTCAGGAATATAACTTATGGTGTAGCCTGCCCTCTGAAGGCTAAAAAGAAAGATATTCTCCTCCCCACTAGGATGTTTAGCACCAAGACCAAAGCTTTCATTAAAGCACAAGTACTGACGGTCAACTGCCTGCACGTCCACAAACATCTCTATAGAAGACTTCCGAAACAAATCTCTGGTTCGCACATGGTCCGCTTTTTCAGTTGGATAACTCTTATACGATTGATTTGTTGTTGGATCAAAGATTTGATAGCACACTACTTGAGCTTTGTTTTGGTTAAAAAAATCCTCCACCTTTTCAAAGGCATCATTCGGGTACCAGCAATCATCATCTGAGAACGTTACATATTGTCCACTTATCGCTTTAATGCCTTCATTTCGCGCATAAGAAAGACCTCGTTTGTTTAATTGAACCTGCTTGTAAGCAAACGCCCTTTCTCCCAGCAAATCTGCTACTACTTCATGCTTATCCTGTGAGACAACAATAACTTCAAACTTAGTACTCGTTTGTTTTTCGAGACTCTCAAATAATCGACTAAGCTCTTGCTCTCTTGTACCTAATGTTGGGATGATGATGCTTAACATCGAATCTCCTCCAAAAAGAATGATTTAAAATAATTGTTCATACGCTCTTACACAATTATCAATTGAAAAGGTAGATGCACGCTGCTTTAATGCACTCTCTGGCTGTGGGTGATCTAATGAATACAATATTGCGTCTGCCATTTCCTCAACAGCACCTACTCCTACAAGTTTTCCGAGTCTCCCATGCTCAAGAATCTCTGCAGGTCCACTTGGACAATCCGTAGCTACCACGGTTGTACCCATGGCAAATGCCTCAATCAACACATTCCCAAAGCCCTCCCATGCTGAGGAGAGCACAAATAAATCAGCTTTTTTCATATAAGGGTATGGATTAGTCTGAAAGCCTACAAAATCGACAACCTCTTTTAGGTTTAGCTCAGCTGTGAGTTTCGTGAGAGTGTCTTTTTCAGGTCCATCACCAACGATCATTAACCTCGTATTTGGTCGCACTTCATTTACCTTCTTAAAGGCATGAAGTAAGGTCTTATAATCCTTTTGCACATGCAATCGACCAACTGTCACAATCACTTCCTGGTTTTGGTCAAACCAAGGATGCTCCACTACATTCTCACCATTTTTTAATAGTTCAGTTGTCACAATCGGATTATAAATCACATGAATCTTTTTATCCGAAACTCCAGAAACCTGATGAATATCATCCGCTACTCCCTTAGAGACACAAACGATGTCATCAGCAAATCTATACATGATTGAAATCCCACGTTTCACCTTGTTAAATTGTGGCAGCCTGCGCGCTTGCTCTGTGATATTAACATGACTACTCACAATAATTTTTGTCGGTACCCGCGTTAGTTTTTTTGCGAGTAGAACAATCAAATTAATATAATCCTTAGCTGATATCAGCACATCTGGCTTATGCTTAGAAAGATACTGGCGAATCGCTAAACAGCTTGCACGTAAATTAGGTTTGTCCAGATGAATTACACGAATACCATCAGGAATATCGTTCATGTATTCACCCTTCATTTGCACAACTACTAAGTCAACTTGATATCCCTTTTCAAGAAGGCCTTCCATGAGGTGCAGAGTGAGTCGCTCCACTCCCCCACCTTCGAGAGAATATAAAATAAAAGCAATCTTTTTCATTTAACTCT
This sequence comes from Alkalicoccobacillus murimartini, assembly GCF_030813245.1. Taxonomy (GTDB): domain Bacteria; phylum Bacillota; class Bacilli; order Bacillales; family Bacillaceae_D; genus Alkalicoccobacillus; species Alkalicoccobacillus murimartini. The sequence continues at coordinate 261,934 of NZ_JAUSUA010000002.1, forward strand.
CTCCTCTTTTTCGAGATCGTAGTCGATTGATGATTAGGTTTCGAAATCCTAATGCGTTCACCATCCATATAAGCGCCACATATAGGATCAGCCCAACCAGAACCTGAACAAGTAGCCAACCCAATCCACTCTCTGTTCTCATGAACCAAAGCACAATGCCCATCACAGTCGAAGCACATAAAATCTTAATAAAATCTTTACCTGGAAACGGAAAATCTCGTATCGATATATTCATGAAAAATAAACTCAATAAAATGGCTGCTGCATAGGCTACCACGGTGGCCACGGCTGCACCTCTTAAGCCAAAATCCGGGATCAATAGGATCGTTAAAACAACATTTAAGACTGCTGCTAAAAATACTGGTAGAACCTGCACAGACGTTCGTTTATGTAAATGAAAGATAATATCAACCGCATATAGTTTTAACCCTTTTAAAAAAGCCCCTACCGCTATCAAAGGCATAATTAAAAGTGCTTGCTCTCTGAATCCTTCACCTAACATTAGCCCTACCACATTAGGTGTCAGTACAATCAAACCAATCATGGCAGGAAGTGCGATCAGCAGCAATAGACCTGTATTCTCTTTTACTTGCTTTAAAGCCTCGCTCTCACCCTTTTGCTCCATCGTTCGAACAGCAAGTGGAAACGCAGCTAAATTAATCACTAGCATTAACGTAAAAATGGTCTGTTCAGTTAAATCGTAGGTAGCAGAATAGGTTCCATTTGCTCCAACACCAATCATGGCACTAATAATAAACCGATCCGAATTATGGATAACAACACCTAGTAGAAGCGTTAAAGCAAGAGGGACTCCATATCCAGCAAACTCTTTTATAATAGCTGGTTTGAAGGATGTTAGACGGACAGCTCCTCCCCACTTTTTATACGTTGGCCAAGCTAACGTAACCACAAACGCTAGAACTAGCCCCCAGAGCAACCCAAGCTCCTCAAAACCAGCTAGTATCAACAGAACTCCAAACGCTAAGGCTAAAACAGAACGCATAAATGATAGGTACCCATATAATTTAGGATTAAATTCTGAACGAATAAGATTTAAATTCATTTGGTACCATGACTGACACCATGACAAGATGAGTGCCAACAACACATGGACCCAGCCTAATCCATCAATAAAAAAATATAGAGGAAGCCCTGCTATCGCGCTAACCCCAGCTAACGCTATAAAACTCAATTTAACCGTATCAAGAAAGGGCCTCTCTCCCTGATACATCGGATAATATCTAAGAAGACTCACCTTCAGCCACTCAAATACAATCGCATTAATCATTGCAGCAATCGCAAATACAAGTGCATATCGGCCATACTCAACCTCTGTGAGCAGTCTTGTATACACAGCAATTGCTGCAAAACCAACCAAAGCAGGAATTCCATGTGATAGTAAATAAGCAAATGCATGTCTAGCCAGCAACAGAATTCCTCCTTCAACAACCTTATACACCCAGTATGGTCACAAACTGATTGTAGCAGAATCAGCTCACGAAAAAAAAGCGCCTCCCTATTCGGGAAACGCTTTGCCTTTACAGTATTTACGTAGGATTAACAAACGATATACAGCCTTAATATTATGGCTTTAAGATATCCTCAAGTTGAAGGTATTCCTTCATTTTTTTGATTAGCTCTGGCTTAAGCTCATCACGCTGCATTGCAAATTCTAATGTAGTCATAACAAAACCTAATTTCTCACCAACATCATATCGCTTGCCTTCAAAATCATAAGCAAATACTGGCTGCTCTTCATTCAAACGCTGAATCGCATCCGTTAACTGAATCTCTCCACCTGCACCAGTCTCCTGATTTTCAAGGTATGTAAAGATTTCAGGCGTCAATAGATAACGTCCAAGAATAGCAAGGTTAGATGGTGCCGTACCAAGCTTTGGCTTCTCAACAAATTGGTTCACTTTATACAAGCGACCTTCTTGACTAGCAGGATCAATGATTCCGTAACGGTCTGTTACATTTTCATCAACTTGCTGCACACCAATGATTGAAGAACCCGTTTCATTATACTGCTCAATTAATTGCTGAAGACAAGGCTTTTCATTCTGTACAATGTCATCACCTAGTAATACGGCAAATGGTTCGTCACCAATAAATTTACGTGCACACCAAACCGCATGACCAAGTCCCTTTGCTTCTTTTTGACGAATATAGTGAATATCCACTTTTGAAGCTTCCTGTACCTTCTCAAGGAGCTCAAACTTCTCTTTCTCGATTAGGTTCTGCTCTAACTCAAATGCATGGTCAAAGTGATCCTCAATCGCACGCTTTCCTTTACCTGTAACAATGATGATATCCTCGATACCTGACTTCACTGCTTCCTCAACGATATATTGAATCGTAGGCTTATCTACGATAGGGAGCATTTCTTTTGGCATTGCTTTTGTAGCAGGAAGGAATCTTGTACCGAGTCCTGCAGCTGGGATTATGGCTTTTCTTACTTTTTTCATAGGTTGTCTCCTTTAAGCTATACATATTCTTAGCTAAACATAATGTAGTTATTTTTTTGTTTTTTTCGCTTTCAAAGCTAAATTTCCATTTTTAGTCTTATAGAACGTATAAGTCAAGCCTTCTTTACCCTTAGAGTATTCTAATTCTTCAAATTTACGAATAGTCATCCTTTGATAATCATTGTAAATCAGATAAGTTGAATATACACCTTTTTTAATTTTTTTTAGCTCACTATCAGAAATATTTAATACGTAGGTATTTTCATCTTTCTGTTCTAGATTAAATGAATAAGTCAATGAAGCATCTTCTCTACTAAACATTTGTATACGACTTATGTTTTTGCTTTGTCTTCCTAAAGCTAAAATTTCTGCTGTATAATCTTTTTCATTCGTAATTTCTTTTTTCAATTCTGCATAAAGTGGTATTTCAACCTTGCTGAATCGTTCCTCTGCTATCGGAGTAATATAGTAGGCTATTCCGTTCTCAAATAATCTTTCTTTTTCTTTTTCCCTTAGGGACCACTCATAAAGTTTTTCTACTTCTTTGAATTTCTTTTCAATCATTAACTCAAATGCTATTTTGTGAAGAGAATTAAAAAACGTCTCACTAATTTTATATTTTCTCTTTCTTAATAAGGTAAGAACTTCATCAAATTTACGATAATAATTTTGTTTATTTTTGCTTTTTAAAAAATGATTTTTATCAAATAACCGTCCCATCGAATCAAATTCAACGAGTCTGTTAACAATCATTTTTTCAATTGTTTCATCTAGATTTTTATTTAAGACATAATCTAAAACAGCAATATTTGTATCCATCTTTTCCATAATATCAGTCTGCTTTGTCAGAGAATGATTTGCTTCTTCTCTATTCACGTAGTAAATAGTATCAGTGGTAGTAGAAATAAAATCGCATTTCGTTAATACATCAATAAAAAATTGTTTATCTTCAGCATATTTCATATTAGGATACTGAATATCATTATTCTTTATAAAATCTAAATTCATCATCCTAGCCCGAGGACCTAAATGATAAAACATATGAGGAATCGAAACCGGAGTAACACGGTTCCTATTTCTTATAGATTCATGTTTTCCAATTAGTTTCTCACCCTTATTGTCTACCTTAATTGATTTACCTACAACGTAATTTACATTGTCTTGTTCAATTAAATCATAAAGTGATTTCATCCCAAACGGAGTAAACCAATCATCAGCATCTAAAAACGTAATATATTCAGAATTAGCTAATTGAATTCCTAAATTTCTTGGATAGGCAGGAGTTCCTGTATTCTTATTCAGAAAAACAATTACAATGTTATCATACAAACTCGAATACTCTCTAAGAATTTCACGAGAAGAATCTGATGAACCGTCATCAACTAAAATCAAAGAAATATGTCCAAAACCAATATTTTGTCTCACAACTGAGTCTATCGTTTTACGCAAATAATTTTCTGCGTTATAAACGGGAACAATTACAGATATTTTTTTCTTATACTTCAGTGAATCTTCATTTATTATTTCGTATGAAACTTTATTGATCTCTTCAACATTTTCTTTTATCGTTTTTTTATTAGCGTTGAAGATATTAAAAAAACCCATATTATATCTCTCCTAATTTATCTTGCTTACAGTGCTCATATGTTAGTTCTTTCCCTCTCACTCAGTGAATAAACCTTTCTAAAAAGAAGGTTTATTTATTATTCACAATAACCTTTTCACTAATACGTTTAGAAGCAAGTCCATCGTCGAGTTCACAATACTCATTATGAAACCGATCTAATCTGTCTCTGTAATTTGAACTTACCTCATCTAAATTCTTTAGGGTGCTAATCAGTTCATCGTTATTCATAATTAATGGTCCTGGTCCATCTTCTTGAAGATCAATATAAAACCCTCTCAAAGTGTCACGATATTTTTCTAAATCATAAGTAAAGAACAAAATTGGCCTTTTTAGATTAGCAAAATCAAAAAATACAGACGAATAGTCTGTAATTAACACATCGGAAAGTAAATACAATTCAGTTATATCATCGTACTTAGATCCATTAAATACAAAATCACTTACATTGTCTAAGTCTAAATGATCAGCTATAAAATAATGTGTTCTTACTATAAAAAAGTATTCATTACCTAATTCTTCTCTCATTCTTTCTAAGTCCATAGTTAACTTGAATTTATACTTACCTGGCTTATAATACTCATCGTCTCTCCAAGTAGGCGCATAAAGAACGATTTTTTTATCTAGTGGAATTTCTAATTTTTCTTTTAATTCGCTAGCAATTTTATCTTTATCAGGACTATAAAGCAAATCATTTCTAGGGTATCCGTATTCAAGTATTTCATTATCGAACAAGAATGCTCTTTTAAAAATTTGGGTTGAATACTTATTTGCTGAAACTAAATAGTCCCATGAACGAGATTGTTCATAAAAATCAAGTTTATAATTGGGATTAGCTGAATGGACCTCATTCATATCAAAAACTAGTTTTTTTAGTGGGGTCCCGTGCCAAGTTTCTAAAAAGATTTGTTCTTTTCTTTTAACAAACCACTTAGGTTGTCTCATATTATTAACCATATATTTTGAACGCGCCATATAATACATGTGCTTAAAGCCAAACCTTTTCACTTGTGTGCTTTTAAAAGGTAATTCCTTTCTACCTTTATCAAAAACCCAAATATGCTTATATTTATCAGGGTGAGCCTGGTTAAGATATTCAAATATATATTTAGGACTATCAGAGTAGTTTTTCCCTAAGAAGCTTTCATAGAGTATCCATGTAGGTTTAACAGAACTCTTTCTAGATAAGTACGAAGTATATATAAGTTTTTTTGCAACTTTAGGTTTTTTTATTACTTTTTTTATGTTTTTAATGACCGAGCGAAATTTAGCCATTTTTGTTGCTGTTGTAAAGTTATTATTAATAAGATATTTCACTTCAACTTTATGAATGAACCTATTAAATTTCATTTCGTCAATATTCACTTCACGAAATGTTTCAGCCCATTCTATCAGTATATTTCTTCTGTGATCATTTATATCACCATTATAAATGTCACTAAAATACCTGTGATGATAAGAATACAAAAATCTTCTACTCAACATTATACTTATCTTAGACCCAGGCTCTAATAGTTTAAGTGCTAAACGTATTGAAATTGGATATACTAGGGCTCGATTAGACCTTTGAGAAAGAGATGGGAATTGTACAGCATCATTTCTTCTAATTTTTAAATAAATCGCATCTTTATCAAAAACAACATTTAATGCCTTTTCAAATGCAGGCATAGTAAATGTAACATCTGATAAATCACTTATTGACTGATCAAAAGATAAAGAATAATCTTCTACAAACGATTTATTATACAGAATGTTCAAGCAAGATGATCTCATTTTTTTGCTTTTAATTGGGCTAGCTTTAATATGTCTATTTTTTAGCATTCTATCTAACATAGCACTATATGATGTCGAGTAGGATGGTTTAACATTTACCTTCTTAACTGAACCTACAACCATTTGTGCACTTGAAGTTTTCATTGTTTCTACTAAGCAAAATAATGTATGTTCGTGAATATAATCATCAATATCAAGAAAATATAAACTTTGACCTTCAGAATTTCTTATCCCTACATTTCTAGCACTTGCTACATTTGTCACATCTTTATCAGTTATAAGTTTTATATCAAGATCTTCGTAGTTAGCAAGTAAACCCGCTACTTGAGGATTGATCTCATCTAGTATAATTAACCATTCAAAGTTCTCATAAACTTGTTTCATAAGTAAATCTGCACAAGAAGTTATATATTTATAATCATTATTATACAAAGGAGTAATTATACTTACTTTGTCCAATTGTCATTACACTCTCCTTACATATCTATTTATAATAAAAAAGAAATAGAGGCTCACGTTAAACGCAGGCCTCTTGTGAAAACCATTATTTATATAACAACTCATCTTTAATTTGAGAAGTAGATATACCCGCTGTTCTAGTCAAATAGACAACTTTACAATAATCTTTTAAGAAGTCAAACTTACCTTCCCAATCATCTCCCATAACAAATACATCAATATCATGTTTCTGAACATCTTGGACTTTTTGATCCCAGGTTTCTTCTGCAATGACTTCATCTACATAACGGATAGCCTCAAGAATCATCTTTCTGTTTTCAAAACTATGATAAGCCTTTTTATCTTTAATCGCATTAAATTCATCAGTTGATATAGCTACAACTAGATAATCTCCTAATTGTTTAGCTCTTTTTAGTAGGTTAATGTGACCCCAATGAAGCAAGTCGAATGTTCCATATGTTAATACTTTCTTCAAGGTTATTCCCCCTTATTATTAATATTAAGAATAAATTATACCCATGTCATTTTAACATTATAGCATAGGCCTAACTTGAATCCATTGTATTTTCTAGTTAAAATAAGGGACTTTCTCAAATATGATTCTAATTCACCTTAAAACTGAGAGAATCTTTTTGCCAAATCGTTGAATAATGTATATGTTCTTATATCTTCTCCAAAGAACTTTCATTAAATCAGATTGTCTAATTGAACGAAAAATATTTAATTTTGTACTTATTTCTTTTTCTTTAAGTACAACTTCATGATAGATTCTTTCACTATTTTTTGAATCTACGTATTTAAAAAATTCACTACGCTTTCTTGCATATTTATCCTGCTCAACAAACCCAGCTCTCGCTAGATCTCCAATCGATTTAATTAATAATTGTGAGTCATAGACTGCCTCACCAAAAAGCTCCTTCTTTAAATCCATATAACTTCCTTGAAACTTATTATACTGATCCACATCAAAATGATAAAACAACACAGGTTTCTTTTGATAATGCATTTCCCAACTCACGCTTGAATAATCAGTAATAAGCAAACTAGAGCGCATTAACAAATCATTTACTTTTACTTCTCCAAACTGAATAATATTAATATTGTTGTTTGCCTTCGTGAAACTCGATACATAAGGCATAAATTTGGGATGCACATAGAAATTCAAGATAAGTGAATTTTCTCTAAGAACCTCGTGTAATGCGTCAGAATGTAATAAGTTATTATACGCATGAAAGTAATCTGATTGAATAAATTCCGCTTCTTCCACTTCTTCTAGCCAATTTCTCCATGTTGGCATAAGTAGAATTTCCTTGGAGTTTATATCCATTTGATTAGATCTATCTTGAAGAACATCCCACCTTGGGAGTCCAGTCACAATAATTCGATTATCTTTGTAACCAAAATACTTTTTTATAATCCTTTTTTCATAATCAGAAGAGGCAACAAATAACTCTGCTGAGTTTTGCGTGTTGTAATCAAATGTATTATCTACCTTCTTCAGACCAAGTACTCCATGTTGAAGAAAAACGTATTTTTTTGCATTAACATAATCTTTTATAACACCCTGCGATACTCGCCATGCATACCCATGTCCTTTTGCCTCTGAAGAAATTATCATCTTTGCAGATAGTAGTCTAACTAGGTGCTTAAAAGACATAAAATAGACGACTCGATCTTCATATCCTTTTAAGTTAAACTCATCTTTTGTCCCTTTTTTTATCACGTAGTACACTTTTTTCTCTTTGTGTTGATCATAACAATATTTAAAAAAGTAATAACTATTATCTTGCGCAGTCTCCGAATATTTTTCATGAATTAACCAAATAGGTTCTTTAGTTATGTATTTATAAATCATGTGGTAATAAATATACGCTGCATATTCTATTACTTTATTTTTTCTATCCTCGTCCTCACCTTTTTTTCGATGGGTAATACTTAACCCCCCATTAACCGTTAAATAAGGGTATGTTAGATATTGATTGTGATCGAGCATCGTATACTTAAACATGAAATGCCTTAATTTCTTGATTACCAAATAATTATCACTATAAATTCGAATCTGTCTGTGTTCATTAGTACTCATAGTAATCGAAGCAAAGAAATCCCAATAAAAAGGTTCAAATTCTAATTGAGCTAAATCAATTGTACTCGTTATTTCTTTCCTTCCATTTTTGAACGTACGCAACCGTTCAATTGGTAACTCGATCTGTTGTGCTGTTCCTTTTCTTTGTATAAGCTTTAAACCATTAAATTCAAATGGAGTTTGATTAGCAAGCCCAACCAACAGTCTCAACTTCATAACTCCACTTTTCATTGTTAATGATTTTATAGAAACCTCTGCTGGGGATGTAAGTTTATAAAATTGGTCTACAGTCATAAAATAAAGTGAATAAGATGATGATTTTGTGATAGTAGGTACCGCACACAAACCGTCGCCCATCTCAAAAAAACCGATATATCTGTTTTTTATAGACGGAAGTGAAGAATGATACTGACCAACTTTTCTTACTTCCATATAGTCATCATGCTTGTTCTCAGCGAATAAACCCCATGCTGTACTCTTAGATGAGATCAACTGAAACTGCTCAATATCTATACTAAGCTGAATTTTATTGGCATAGGTAGTAATGTGCGTATTCAAATATAATCTCTCTTCACTATTTTTTCGCTTTAGAAAAAAACTCCAGTTTTCGTAATTAGCATGCTTAGAAGCAGGAATTTCAAACATCATGTTATGACCTTGTACAGTTAAATGTTCAGCAGTCAATTCTCCCTTGATAACATGAGCAGGCTGATTATATTCTCTTAATTGTATTTTCAGCGTAGAAGATTCATTTAATGTGTAGTATTCATATTGTGTTGTTTTTAAAAGGCTCTCATCATTAATAAAACGCCCCTTCATTAGGTAAAGATGCGCTTGTTCTAAGATTCTACCTTTTTTTGTCTGAATATAAAATGTCCATTGTCCCTTTAATTGTTCAAAATGGTGTTTATATAGAAAGATATTACCACTTTGATAGTTTAATGCTAGATGATATATTTCATTGTATTCATTTTTAACAATAAGTTCAGCATAATCTGGCCAATGACTCGCCCCATTTAACCTTAGTATAAAAGACTCTTCGGATTCCTCTACTGTCACAACTGCTTCATTATATGAAACAACATTATACGTTTTCCCTTCAAGGATATCCGCACGTGCACAGTGTATAGAAAGTGCATGTTGACTCGTTAAATATAAGCTGAAGGAGCGGGTTGAATTAATCGTTTTAATTGGTTCAAAATACCTTGTCTGTTGAAGTAATGACACCTGATTACGTAGTGATAATCGTCTCCAATGTCTTTTAAGTTTGAATTTTATATAGAAGTCCCATTGGCCCATTTTTATATTTCTTAATTGATCAGTATTGATCTCACAGTAAAGCGAATCTTCTCTGTCATCGAGAGTATATTCAATTAACTTAATCTGTTTTGATTTTCGCTCCCATAAAGAGAGCTGCATTGATAAATAATTCTCTTTATCTAAAGAAGATAATTCTATTTGAATACATTGTCCATCCCATTTAACCTGCTGACAATATGCTGTCTTCATTACTTCACCTAATTTCTGAACATAGCCGAAAATTTTAATATTCTTTACTTATAAAAAGTTTTAACCGTTACAACAAGTCTTAGAATAACCTTAATAATAAGTACAAGAAGAAATAACATGATATACATCGGTATCAAATACAGTTCTGTGAATAGTTCAAGTAAAAGTATTAGCAAAATCGTAAAGAAAAAACCAGGAAGCCCTAAAATAAAACCAGCAAATTCAAAAATGATTGATTTATTACGTATTTGCTGGACTGGATCCTTTTGTTCTGCTACAGCATTATGCGTCAAATCATACGCTAGAGGAACTAAAAGAGACATAATAATACAGGTGATGACAATATATAAAATACTTCCCGTTAGAAACGTTAATTCAAGAGCTTCTATCATGACAAGATAAGCAAGAGGAAAAGACAAAAACACTGGCAATGTAGCGGCTCTTATTAACATATCTATAAAATAACCAAGCTTTGATGTTCGTTTGGTCATTCTGGCTAATTCTCCATCTACACAATCAAATAAATACCCAAGGTTATAAGAGATAAAAGCCAATACAAAACCAAATGGTGTAGCCATAATCATACATAGTCCTGATAACAAAACAAAGAGAACACTTAGCCAACTGACAGCATTAGGTGTAAACCTCATTTTTTGAAATAATAATGTGACATAGATCGACAGGCGTCTAAGAACATACCAAGACCACAAATCTTCTTTTGGGCTATAAGGTTGAACTTCACGCCTTAGTTCTATGATTCGCTTTGAATCAAAAAAAAATGTAGACAATTTCTCAGAGGACACAGGGACAGCTCCTTCATTTCAATCAATCATTAGTATTATAAAATATAGATTCAACCGTTCTTTGGGCCGATTTCCCTTCATCAAGATTACAGAATCGGTCCATAAATGCCTGATAAGATGCATCTTTAGCGTGATAATCATACAACTCAGTACCCCGTACCGCATGAATGACCTGCTTCGTATTCATGACAAGCGGACCAGGTGCTTCCTTCTCGAAGTCAAAATAGAAGCCTCGTATCTTCGCACGATATAATTCGATATCATACGTAAAGAATATCATAGGTCTTTTAAGAAGAGCATAATCAAAAAATACAGAAGAATAATCAGTCATTAAGATATCAGAAACCAAATAGAGTTCTGTAATGTCTATACCAGTTGAGAAGTCATATACAAAACCTGAGTAACCATGTAACTCAAACATTTCCGAAACAAATGAATGCATCCTTAGGATAATCACATAATCCTCACCTAGCTCTTTTTGTAAAAGCTCAAGATCAAGTTGAAGTTTAAATTTGTATTTTCCAGGTTCGTAATATTCATGATCTCGCCAAGTTGGCGCATATAAAATTACTTTTTTACCTTCAGGCAGCCCAAACTTACGTTTTAGTGCTGAGATACCTTCATCATGGTTACGATTAATCAGATTATCATTACGAGGATAACCATTTTCAATGATGGTGCCTTTAAAATCAAAGGCTCGTCTAAAGATTGACGTCGAGTATTGATTTGGGGAGAGTAAATAATCCCAATTCCGTGCTTCCTTATGAAATCCCTCTATATAGCTTTGACGGTCTGTGCCTGGCATATGCACTTCTTCCATGTCTGCAACAAGTCTTTTTAAAGGTGTTCCATGCCACGTCTGAATGTACACATTGTGTTTTGGTTTTGGCACCCAAGAAGGCATCCGGCTATTGGTTACCCAATACTTTGCTCTCGCCATTTTAATGAACCATTTAAAAGAAAGCCTTTCGACGTAAGGAATGTTAGCCTTCTCAAAAAAATCCTTGCTTTGTTTGTTAGCGCTCCAACACAATTCATAGCCTTGTTCATGTTCTCGCATGTATTCATATATTGCCCTGGGGTTACAACTATATTGCTTCCCTGAGAAGCTCTCAAACATCACCAGCTTCTTATGAACAGGAAGTAAAGAAGCCAAAGAAAAAAACCATCTAGATAACTGTCTTGCCAATGGGAGTTGTTTTAATCGTTTAATCATTGATTTCATGTTGTTCTCCTTTAATTCAACCTATTCAAAAGAAACCTCCGTTAAACAAAGATTGTAGTACTCTTTGTTCAAACGAGAGGTTATGGGGTTTATCTGAAATCTTCTTGTTTTTTTGTGAATATACCTACTTTTTTTGTATTAGTTCCTTCACCTTCAGACTTAGCTTTGTTAATCACAACTAATACCGTACGAAGAAGAATAATAAAATCAAGCCATAAAGAGTAGTTTCGGATATAATGCAAATCAAACTTGAGCTTTTTGTCGACGTTTGTAGTGTATTTACCCATAACTTGTGCGTAACCAGTAATTCCTGGTTTCACTGTATTTCTGTAATTAAACCACTTATTATCTTTTTGAAATTGATCTGCAAAGAAATCTCGTTCTGGTCTTGGACCAACTAAAGACATATCACCAATCAATACATTAATTAGTTGAGGCAATTCATCGATCCGAGTCTTGCGCATAAAACGACCAATCTTAGTAATTCGATTATCCCCAGACTGAGCTAGAGTAGGCCCCGTTTTCTCCTCGGCATTCTCCACCATCGAACGAAATTTCAAAATATGAAACTGTTTATGGTCTTTACCAATACGTTCCTGTTTAAAGAAAATTGAACCACCATCTTCTAACTTAATTGTCAGAGCTGCAAGAAGTGATACAGGCATAGTTGCTACTAAAATAGCAAGTGAGAAGACGATATCAGTTATGCGTTTCAGTGCTAATTGTGCGACAGGCAACGTAAAAGGTTTCACTTGCATAACCATTGTGTCATCTAACGTTGTAACCGATGTGTTCATTACCAGCAGTTCATTAACGGTTGGGACCACATATACTAATTTGTTGTTTTTCATAGCATGAAAGATAATTCGATTTTTCTTCTCTTCTTCTAAAGAAGAACTAAGAAAAACAAAGTCATAATTCAACAGCTGAGATTTTAACTGCTGCACACTTGATTTTTTGTCATAATACCTGGCATTACCATTGTTAGATAGGAATTGAGATAAATTATCTTCCATCTCATGGAATTCAGATTCCGCTCCAATAAACATCAGCTTTCCTTTTCGTGAGAGCTGATTATACTTGGTGTATAGTACTTTCCAAGTTAGCAACATAACAAACGCAAATACGTGCGCAAGAATAATAACCGAACGTGGCAAAGCAAATTCTCTGAATAAGAATGAAGCGGTCATTGTTAACAGCATAATAAAAGTTAATGAAACCGCAAGCTTACGAATAATATCCCAAACATCGTACTGAATCAGTCGATCCACTTCATATATGCATATAAATACAACGCTAATCAATAAAATCCATGGAATAACTGACATAAAAGCCTCTATGTTACGCGGAGCGATCCGTTCGTAACGAGCTGTAAAAGCAAGTACATACGCCATTATAATAATAAAGAGGTCTATAACAATGATAAATCCTCTAGCAAATTTGTTGGGAAAAATATTTAGCATATAAATAACCCCTAGATTCATAGTCTAAGGGTTATTTTAACACACTCTTTACAGAAAGCCTCTTATTTTTTACAATTTCCATTAAAACTTCACACTTGTAGGTAATAATCCTTTGTCCTAATTATTTGGACTCATACAACTTGATCATATCAAGTATATTACCTTGTGCCTCTACCTTGCCGCGCTTTAGAACAATCGCCCTGTCACATATTTTTCTTAATGGACCCATACTATGTGAAACGATAACAATCGTTTTTCCTTTTTCTTTCATTTCAAGCATCTTTTTATTACACTTTTCTCGGAAGTCTTTATCACCAACCGCTAATACTTCATCAATCAAGACGATGTCTGTATCAATATGAACAGCAATTGAAAAGCCTAAACGAGCCTTCATCCCTGAAGAATAAAATTTAACTGGTGTGTTAATAAATTCATCTAACTCTGCAAAATCAATAATGATTGGTAATAACTTTTCGATATCTGCTTTTTTCAAGCCGTAGATGGCACAGTTCAAACGGATATTCTCGACTCCTGAAAGATCTCCACTCAATCCAGCACTTAGCTCGATTAAAGGCATAAGGGTTCCATTTAATTGAATAGAGCCACTATCGGGTACAATGACACCAGAAATAACTTTAAACAACGTACTTTTTCCAGCACCATTTTTCCCAATAATCGCATACCCTTCACCCTTTTTTACTTCAAACGAGACATCCTCAAGGGCTTGGAACTTATCTACTGTCTTTTCTCTTTTAAATAGAGAAATCATTTGACCTTTTATCGTTTTTTCAGTCGGTTTTCTAAACGCCTTTTTAACGTTTTTTACTTCAATCGCGTTCTTCATTTTAAATCACTTCCCCGATCTTTCTACTCATCACCTTGAAGAATCTCCATCCTACAAAAAAGATGACTAAAGAAAAAATGACTGTATAGATAATCATTCCAAAAGTAGGAGTAAGCTCTCCACCATGAAAAATCCAGCGATAAATAGTTAAAATGGTAACCATAGGATTAAGTTGAAATAAGATAAAGTATCCACCTAGTTGTTCCTTTACCTGAAGTAAAGGGTACATCACCGCTGAGAGATACATCCAACCCCTCATCATCAATCCAACGATAAATTCTACATCTCTAAAATAAACATTCACACATGAAAATATGAATACAATCCCCAAAAGAAGAAAGGTTTGTAAGATGATAACTAATGGAAGGACAGCTAGTCCCATTAACGGTATTGAACCATTAATATAAAGTGAGTATGCAGCTACTAAAACAAGAGAAATTAATAAATTAACTAAACTTGAGGCTGTAATGGTTAAAGGAAACAACTCACGTGGAAAATAGATTTTTTTAATCAGAGATCCGTTTCCTGTCAAGCTTTTAGTACCTCTTGAAATGGTATGTTGCGTATACATAAACGGAATTAATCCTGAGACGAGAAACAGCGTATAGTTTTCAATTGATACACGCGCTATGATCATAAATACTAAAGTAAAAATCAACATCAAACCTAAAGGCTCCAATAACGTCCAGAAGTAACCAAAGAACGTATTTCTGTACCTTATACGTAGCTCTTTATGAACAAGAAAATATAGCAACTCTTTATAACGTAGAATTTCTTTCATTAGGACCTCAACCTTACTTGATTTGGACTTAACACATACAAAGTTATATCATTATTTTGTCTCTTTGTCACTTCGTCGAATGCCTTTTAGATCTTACTAACCAATATTCCTTTTTAAAGAAAGCTAAAAAACAACCTAAACCTCTAAAGAAATGCAAACAGAAAAACGTTCCGATCGCCGGTAGAAAATACCCGATTCCTTTTTCTTTCACCAAGTTACTAGATGCAGCAGAAGCTCCCACTATATATATGATACCTATAGCTAAAAGAAACCAGACAAACGCTGGGAAAACAACCGCAAATAGGACGCTTATAAGACCGAGTAAAAATGCATAAAGTGGGGCCTTATGTCTAGTCCGTAAACTTCCTGGAGTAGCTTGATCAGCAATCATTGTCCAAGTCCCATCCCCTAATGATTTTTTGATCAACCCATTTAAAGTAGGTCGAACAAAATAAGTAGACCAAATCGAAGTAGATAGGAAAAACGTCATTTCGTTATCTTTCATTCGTTTATGAAACTCAATGTCTTCATTTCGTTTCAAATCTTCATTGAAATATCCAACTTGATCAAATACCTCACGCTTATAAGCTCCATAAGGAACGGTATCAACATATCCTTCCCATACTCCCTTTGTCGTTCTAAACTTTGAGTTTCCTACACCAAAAGGATGTGAATATACGTACTGATTAATATACCCTTGAAAACCGTTACCAACAGATTTAATGATCCCCCCAACACAATCTACATCTGGTTGATTATGAATTAATTTCATATAATTCTCCAGAAAATCGTTAGGAATAGACGTATGTCCATCTATCCTAATAATATAGTCGCCTTTTGAAGCTCTTATACCTATATTCCAGCCTGGTGGCAACGTCTTTCTAGGATTGCTTAATAAACGAATAGAATTAGGATATTTATTTGTAATTTGGTTAATAATCTTTACTGTATTGTCAGATGACATTCCATCAACCAGTATAATCTCATATTTACTTGAATTTAATGTCTGATTGATTAGGCCCGTTAATAGTTTCTCTATATAACCTTCCTCATTACGTAGAACAATAAGAACTGATAATTTAACTTTACCAATCTGTGGTTCCAAGCGACTCACCAACCTTTACTATCATACCTTTGTACAACATGCATCTCATAATATTAACTTAATGTTTAAGTTAAGTAAATTAGCGGAGAATTATTTTAATAATCTCATTTCATAACAGGGTATTTTTGTAATAGAAAAGGCTGTATAATAGTTAGTATTCCAAATTAGAAAGATACATAGCTACCAAGAAGAAAGTAGCACACTCAGGAGGTCATTATCATTAATAAAATTACATTTCCATATACAAATAATATTTTTGTCGTAAATCGACTTGTATCAAATATAACAGGGTTAAATCAAGCCATGTTACAACGTGCAAAACTCTTTTATGAATTGGCCGGAAAGAAAACAAAAATCTTAACACTTAGGTATGACCCATCACATTACAATGATTTAGAAGAAGTCCTTTTAAAAAAAGGAAAGATAAATGAAGGCGTTAACGTAATTAACTTATATGAATATTTTAGAGCAGAGAACACCACTTCTTTCCCTGTTATTGAACACCCGGTTAATGAAGATGGGTATGTAATTGAAAAAAAACGGAACGCTTATCGATACTTTAAAAATGGTCTATACATAAAATACAAAAAGTACTCTGATGATGGTGCACTTGAAAGAATTGATTTTTTTAATGAGAATCGCTATTGCTTCAAAAGTGAAGAATATGACAATTTCGGGTATTTAGCACGAACTATCTATAATGATCTTCAGCATAGAAGACCACGTCAGGAATTGTACTATAGAAATGATGGCACATGTTATTTATCTAAATGGCTTGAATGGGATAAAGAAAGTAAAAAAAATAAAATAGTTAGAATTACTCTTTTTGATCGGAATGGCCAAAACTTTAAAGCTGTTTATTCAGATGATGATCTTAAACATTATTTTTTTGATTGTATAATTGGCGAAACGGAAGTCCCTACATTTATGATCGCTGAAGCACGTTCAGTTGATAAGTTAATCTTAAAATATCAACGGGATCATGTATTCAAAATATATGTAGTACATACGATGCACCTTGAGGAAGCGTATAATGAAGAATCACCGATAGATAAAAAACATATTACAATGTTTGATTCAATAGACATGATCGATGGGGTTGTTATTTTAACAAATAAACAAAGAGAAGATATTGAACAAAGAATTGGTATGAAAAATCACTTATATGTAATTCCTCATGCGATTAGTAGCCAAACCAATGTAATAGAAGAAACCAATGAATTCGATAACAAAAAAATAGTTATTGTCGCGCGTCTAAATAAAGTTAAGAAGCTTGACCATGCCATTGAAGCGATCGCAGTCGTTCAGAAAGTGATACCTGATGTGAAATTAGAAATTTTCGGAGAAGGTGAAGAGAGAGAAAATCTAGAAGAACTTATAAAATCTCTGAACCTTGAATCAAATGTTAAACTTTTAGGCTTCACAGATGATCCTTCTGAACAATACAGAAATGCTGCCTTTTCACTATTAACTAGTGATTATGAAGGCTTTGGTCTTGTTGTACTAGAAAGTCTGAAAAATGGATGCCCTGTAGTAAGCTATGATTTGAAATATGGACCAAGCGATATAATTACTCATGATAAGAATGGCATATTAGTAGAGAATAAGAACATTGATGAACTCGCCAATGTTATGATTGAAATACTCAGCAATTCGTCCATTCTTGACCAGCTTAGAGATCATGCAGCTTCAGAAGATTTATTAGATTCATTTAAAGAAACCTCTTTTGTTGATAACTGGAGAAATATGTACCAGCGCATTTTGGACAAAAATAAAATTTAAACATGTATATCTAGATAACGAAAAGCACGAACTCCACTTATTCTGATGGGGTTCGTGCTTACTTTTTATTTAGCTTTTATTTTCTTTTCAATATGCTCAAAGATCCGTTCACTATTTTGAGTATCTACATACTCAAAGTATTTAGATCTATTAGCACTATGGAAGGGCTTTTCTTGAAAATCATTCTGAACATAGTTTTTTATCAAACCAATCAAATCTGTTGATGTTTTGGCCATATCACCAAATCGTTCTTTTTCAATATCCATATAAGCACCTTGAAGTTTCATGTACTTAGGTAAATCAAAATAATAAAAAAGAACTGGTTTTTTAAGGTAATACATCTCCCAAGCAACACTTGAGTAATCTGTAATAAGCATATTGGAGCGCATAATTAGTTCATTAATTTTATCTTGTCCAAATTCAACAACCTTAATATTTGATTCATCTGATGCGAAATTTTTAACATATGGCATGAATTTAGGGTGTACGTAAAAATTCATTTTTATATTGTGATCTTTTAATAGCATCGACAAATCCTTAGAATTAAGAAGATTATTATAGGAGTGATAATAATCGGATTCTAGAAATTGTTGTTCATTTACCTCTTCAAGCCAATTTCTCCAAGTTGGCATGAAAATAATCTCTTTTTGTTCTAGGTTAGACTTATTCTCAAGTACATCCCATCTAGCTAAACCCGTAACCATAAGTCGGTTTTCTGGATACCCGAAGTGATCTTGAACAATCTTCTTCTCAAAGTTTGAAGAGACAACAAAAAGTTCAGCTGAATTAGCACCACCATAATTAAAAGTAGAATCTACTTTTTTCAGTCCCAATACTCCGTGTTGAAGAAAAACATATTTTTTCTTATCAATATAATTTCTAATGGCCCCTTGTGACACTCTCCACGCATAACCATGTCCTTTTGCTTCTGAAGATATTATTAGTTTAGATTCTAGGATTAACTTTATATGTTTGTATGACATAAAATAAACGACTCTATCCATATAAGGTAATAGATTCTTCTCATCTTCAGACCCTTTTTTTATCACATAATATACTAACTTCTCATGTTTCTTTTCGTAGCAATACTTAAAGAAATAAAAGCTATTATCCTGGGCTGTCTCTGACAACTTTTCATGAATAAGCCAACTAGAATTATCCTTTGCTTTTCTTTGGTTTAGCTTAAACATTAGAAACGCAGCATATTCAATAAACTTGTACTTATATGATTCATATTCTCCTTTGGGTCTATAGGTTAAGCTCAACGCTCCTCCTAATGTTATATAGGGATATATTATGAATCCATCTTTTGTGGTAATAGATTTTGTAAAAGACCCGTGTTTCAACACTTTTGCATTATATTTATTGTTATTCATTATTCTATGAGTAAAACTCGATCCTTCTTCTACTTTAATGTCCAAGTAAAAATCCCAATAGAATTGGTCTAGATCTAAAGCATGAAGGTCGCACGAAAATATGACTAATTTATTATTACCTTGTTTCTTTACTTTTGTAATAGGAATAACTCTTTGTTCGTCACTTTTTCTTAATTTCATTATTAAGTTTTTGATATCAAAGTCAGACGGCTCATCCGACTTCACCAAGATCTTTAGCTTAAGTTGACCAGACTTTGTAATATGCACTCGATTGAGCTTAGAACGCAGTCTATATTTCTCTTTATAATACCGATCATTATCTGTAAATAAAAATGAGAACTCATTATCCGTCGTTAAGTAGGGGGCAACTAATAAATCATCCTTAAGAGATATCTTGTCAAACATACTTTGAAAATAGCTAAGCCCTTTTTTATTATAGGTACCTACTCTCAACCTTTCTCTAAAAAGCCTTGAGTGGTCTAATTCAACGTATAAATCCCATCTACCTTTATGATCTATCTCTTCTTTTAATTGGTCTATTGACATACTATAACGAATCTTATTATCAACTTCTGATGATTCCATTTTTAATAGTATCTTTTCAGGCATTTTTCTTTTTTTTAGGTAGAACATTATATGATCTGCATAATGAAGAGATTCAAAAGGAACATCGAAACTCATCTGATTTCCTTCAACCTTAAAGTTTTCAGCCATTAATTGACCACGAATAAGTTGGTTTCGATATGCCTGATCTCGTAGAGACACTCGAATTGTTAATTGATTCGATGCCAAAATATCTAATCTGTTTTTATTTGTAATATTTAAACCATTATCACTCATATTAGAGTTTAAGGTGAAAATCTCTATTAAAGATCCTTTTTTAAGAATAATCTTACCTTTCCATTTCTCATCAGCTTTTAATCTACTTATTAATTTTTTTCTTACACTAAATTCTTTTTGATCCTCGCTAAGATCTGCCTCAATAACCTTCTGATCATTCTCACTTTCAAGAACAAAGTAAGCTTTCTCCATTAAACCGTCAAACGGATTAGAGGCTGCAAAGTGTACACGATCTTTTGTTATGTTTAGATCGTGTATTGTATTTGAAAAATAAGCCTTTTCTGAACTAGCTTGCAATAAAGGTAAAAAATCATCAATATGAACTTCGAGTTGATTTTTGTCATTTAAATAAGGTATCAAACTATTGTGTTTCAATTTAATGATTGGCTTGAGATACCTAATTGTTTTGGATGCAGTCGGGCTATTTTTATATGAAACAATATCTTTAAACACACTAAATCTTTTCTTTACTCCATAATATATTTTCCACTTTCCACTTTTAAGTCCACTTAATGTTCTTTTCGAAATAACCAGTTCTTTAAAGCCTTCAATTAATTCTACAGAATACTTAAGTGGTGTATCCGTGGCATCTTTTTTTGCAAACAGGGTGATACGACTCTGATTATATTTTTCATTGATTCTAATCCTAAGTTCTTTACCATTCCAGTGAATTAATTGTATTTCTATCATAAGCGTCACTCCTCTATTGAGACATAAATTAATAGACCCCTACATGCCTGGTAAGAAGCTAAGAGGTCTATCGTTTACTCATTAGATCTTCAGTATATCCTTACCTAAACTCCTCATTCTCTAGTGCTTCGTTTAGATACTTTAATCATTCATCCTTTAACTTAGGCTTTAGCAGTTGGAATAACTGCTTTTTTGACGGAGTTTTTCATTCTTCCCCTTATTTTTACCTAATTTTATAATTCTCTAGACTTTGTATTTATTTATGCTACCATATTTTGTTCCCTTAAACTATGCCAGTTTTAACCTTTTGAAGCTTATCTATTAACAAATTTCGAGATCGTTCGATAAATATAGTGATAATTAGCTCAATGATCTTTTCAAGTTATCAAACAAGCTATATAATTAAATATGAATTGTGCCATTTATTTACTAGTATTCTATCTATAGAGAAAGGAATGTATCATCCTGAAAAATCTTGCTTATATTCTCACAATAATTATGTCTTTTTTAGTCATTATCTTTGGATATATATCCTATCAAGATAAACTTAATAACCTTGCTGACGGAGGTACTAACTCAAATCCGGTCCAGAATGACGGTGCCTCTAGTGCAGAGCCTGGACAATCTGACAACACTTCTGAAGATGAAGAAGACGTCGAGGTTGGTGGATTGATTGAGAACTTCGTAGATGGTTCAGAAACAGTTCAACTTGCTTTTTTTGGCTCTAAGGCTATTGATTCCAGTACAGGAATCTCTATTACTTGGCCTCAAATGATTGAGAATCAGCTTAGCAGTCAATTGGATTCAATTACTATATAAACTTCTGTACTAAATGTTGATAGTATGACATCCACGGAAGCGTTGAATTCAAACGAATTGGAGACCTTACTTGAGTCTGAAGCAGATATTGTTTTTCTAGAATCCTTAACATTAAATGATAATTCAGCTGTTTTACCACTTGAAGAGTCTGAAGAAAGTATTACTGAACTTATTGATCAATTCTCTTCATCCTTACCTGATGCGGAAATTATTCTTTTCCCATCAAACCCATTATTAAATCCTAGATTCTATTTAACTCAGATTGATGAGCTTAGTGAATATGCTGAAGATTTATCAGTACACTATGCAGACCATTGGGAAGCGTGGCCGGACGTTACTGATCCAGAGATCGAAGAATATGCAACCAGTGGCATACCAACCGAGCAAGGTCATGAGATTTTAGCAGATTATATGATGCAATTCTTAAATGAGTAATGAGGAGGCCCTAAAAATGGGGCCTTTTTTCTTATATATATGACCGAGAATTTATCTTATCGAATACCAATAACTGACTAATTAAAACAGTATATCAACTCACTTGAGACACGAAAGAAATCTGTCAATTCTAGAGCTATCTTAGTTGCAATGATCGATGAATAACGTAAGAAAAATGTTTATATTTTTCGACAAAAAGACTTGTCCACATGACAACATCCGACTGCGACGGCTTTTCTCATGATTTATGCACAACCTGTGGGTAATATCTATATATTGTTTTTTTAGCGTTTATCATATACTATATGTGGTATAGCAAAGAGAAATCAGATTGAAAACAAGGAACGTGATATGACATGCAAATCATATACGATTCAAAAACAGGCAACGTCAAACGGTTTGCAGACAAGCTACCTTTTGAAGATAAGCAGCCTTTACAACAAGATACTCATATAGATCAGCCTTTTATCCTCATTACGTATACAACTGGGTTTGGAAATATTCCGCCAAGTACGGAGGAATTCCTTGCGAAAAATGCGGGGAACTTAGTTGGAGTGGCCGCAAGTGGCAACCGAATCTGGGGGGCAAATTTTGCAAAAAGTGCGGATACCATTTCCGCAAGGTACAACATTCCTGTGTTCAGGAAATTTGAGTTAAGCGGTACGTCCTCGGACGTAGAAACATTCACACAGGAGGTCAACAATGTTACTACAAAAACAAAACAGCATTCCACGATGGGTTGAATTAAACAACCAAATCATGATTCGTAAAGAAGGTCAGTTTCAATTTGATAAAGATCAAGAGGCCGTACACAGTTATTTTGTTGATTACATTAATCAGAATACAGTTTTCTTTCATGATCTTGAAGAAAAGATTAAGTACCTCGTAGAAAATGATTACTACGAAGAACATATTATAGACATGTACACAATGGAAGATATTAAGGAAGTCTACCAATTGGCGTATGAGAAAAAGTTTCGCTTCCCTTCTTTCATGAGTGCATTTAAATTTTATAATGACTATGCCCTCAAAACGAATGACAAGAAGAAAATTCTTGAACGCTATGAGGATCGTATTTCCATCGTTGCACTGTTTTTCGCTAAAGGTGATACAGCTAAAGCGAAACAATATGTTGAGACAATGATTAATCAAGAATATCAGCCAAGTACACCTTCTTTCTTAAATGCTGGTCGAAAACGACGTGGAGAGCTTGTTAGTTGCTTCCTTCTTGAAGTGAATGACTCATTAAATGACATCTCAAAAGCTATTGATATTTCCATGCAGCTTTCAAAACTTGGTGGTGGAGTGTCTCTTAATCTTTCTAAGCTTCGTGCGAAGGGTGAGGCGATTAAAGACGTTGAGAATGCCACTAAAGGTGTGGTTGGTGTTATGAAGCTTTTAGATAATGCCTTCCGTTATGCGGACCAAATGGGCCAACGTCAAGGATCAGGCGCGGCCTACTTAAATGTGTTCCACAGTGATATTAACGATTTCCTTGATACTCGTAAAATTTCTGCTGATGAAGATGTACGTGTGAAGACACTATCTATCGGTGTTGTCATTCCAGATAAGTTTGTAGAGCTTGCTCGCGAGGATAAAGATGCTTATGTCTTCTATCCACATACAATCTTCAAAGAGTACGGAACACACATGGATGAAATGGATATGAATGAGATGTATGATGATCTGGTTAATAACCCACGGGTACGTAAAGATAAGATTAACCCTCGTCGTCTACTGCAAAAACTAGCAATCTTGCGTTCGGAATCTGGTTATCCTTATATTATGTTTGCTGATAATGTAAACAAGGTGCATGCCAATAATCATATTAGTAAAGTAAAATTCTCTAACCTATGTTCTGAGGTTCTTCAAGCATCTCAAGTTTCAGCCTATGCTGATTATGATGATGAAGATGAGATTGGTCTTGATATCTCATGTAACCTTGGATCGATTAACATCATGAACGTAATGAACAATAAGTCTCTTGAACAAACGGTTGCGATTGCGACAGACTCATTAACACATGTGTCAGAGACGACGAATATTCCCAATGCACCAGCTGTACTACGTGCAAATAACGCAATGCGATCGATTGGTCTTGGAGCGATGAATCTTCATGGCTATCTTGCTCAAAACCAAATTGCTTATGAAAGCGAAGAAGCACGTGACTTTGCGAATGTGTTCTTTATGATGATGAATTTCTACTCAATAAAACGTTCAAATGAAATTGCGAAAGAAACAGGACAAACGTATTACGAGTTTGAAGGTTCTACTTATGCAGACGGAACTTACTTCACAAAATACATTACAAAAGACTACTCACCTACATTCGAGAACATTGCTTCACTATTTGAAGGGATGAATGTCCCAACAAAAGAGGATTGGGCTGAGCTTGCTGAGAATGTTGCAAAGCATGGTCTTTACCATAGCTACCGTCTATGTATTGCACCAACAGGGTCTATTTCATACGTACAATCTAGTACAGCTTCTGTTATGCCAATTATGGAACGTATGGAAGAGCGAACGTACGGAAACAGCAAGACCTACTATCCAATGCCTGGACTAGCTCCAACAAACTGGTTCTTCTATAAAGAAGCTTACGACATGGATATGTTTAAAGTAGTAGACATGATCTCAACGATACAAGAGCATGTGGATCAAGGAATTAGCTTCACATTGTTCTTAAAGGATACGATGACCACACGTGATTTGAATCGCATAGACTTGTATGCACATCACAAAGGGATTAAAACCATTTACTATGCAAGAACCAAAGATACAGGGCAAGAAGGCTGCCTTTCTTGTGTAGTGTAATAAATAGAAAACCATGATCAGAGAGGTGTATTATCACCTCTTTAATCATGTGCTGAATGAATCGGACCACTAAGAGGTCTAAAGCCTGTTAAGAGTAGGATAAAAGGAGATACAAATCATGAACAGAGTATTTGATGCAGCAAACTGGTCTAAGCACGAGGACGACTTTACCCAGATGTTCTACAATCAGAATGTTAAGCAATTTTGGCTTCCAGAGGAGGTTGCTTTAAACGGGGATCTTCTAACATGGAAGTACCTTGAGGATACAGAAAAGGATGCCTACATGAAGGTACTTGCCGGTTTGACTCTTCTTGACACAGAGCAAGGTAACACCGGTATGCCAATTATTGCTGACCATGTTGAAGGACACCAACGTAAGGCCGTGCTTAACTTTATGGCGATGATGGAGAACGCTGTTCATGCGAAATCATACAGTAATATCTTCATGACCCTGGCTCCAACAGAAACAATCAACGAAGCCTTTGATTGGGTAAAGGAAAATCGTTTCCTCCAAAAGAAAGCTCAATTAATTGTTGGTCTTTACGAAGACATTAAAGAAGGGGATGACATTTCGCTATTTAAAGGAATGGTTGCTTCCGTTTACCTTGAAAGCTTCCTTTTCTACAGTGGTTTCTATTACCCGCTTTATTTCTACGGACAAGGAAAATTAATGCAAAGCGGTGAGATTATTAACCTCATTCTTCGTGATGAAGCGATTCATGGAGTATACATAGGTCTACTTGCACAGGAGATCTACAATAAACAAACACCAGAAGTACAGCTTGAGCTACAAGCCTTTTCACTCGACCTGCTTAAGAAGTTATATGAAAATGAGCTTGCTTATACAGAGGATATTTATGATCAGGTTGGCTTATCTTACGATGTGAAGAAGTTTATTCGCTACAATGCAAATAAAGCATTAATGAACCTTGGATTTGATGCCTACTTTGAAGAAGAAGAAATCAACCCAATTATTTTAAACGGTCTTGATACGAAAACAAAATCTCATGATTTCTTCTCCATGAAAGGGAATGGATATAAGAAAGCTACAGTAGAACCTGTACGAGATGACGACTTTATTTTTGAAACGCAAGAGTAGGCTTAGGCCTCTCCTGCGTTTTACCTTTGTTACAGAAAGAAAGGATGATAACGTATGGGAAAAATGGACGAGCAAATATTAGTAGCGCCACGAGAAGCTGTATTTCAATCAGAATCACTTACATTCCAAGGCTTAAACGGGGAACAAGCACAAACAGATTCAATTATGAAACATATTAAAGATACATATAAGGAAATGCGTCGCGGGGATGCTGAGGAAGACCCTAGCTATAAGCAACCCATTCCTTATGTTGTCATTAGACGTGGATCTGAAGTCTTTGCCTATGAGCGATTAGCTGGAGGCGGAGAATCTAGACTTCACAATAAATTATCCCTTGGGTTCGGTGGACACATGAACCATATTGAAGCTGGAAGCTTTGATGAAGTTCTTCGCATCAACACAGACCGTGAACTCAACGAAGAATTACACCTCGCTGCAGATGACAAAGTATCCATTCAAACGATTGGTTTGATTAACGATGATGAATCTGAAGTAGGTCGTGTTCATATCGGCATCCTATCTGTATTAGATGTAACAGAACATGCTCAAGTTAAAGTAAAAGAGACAGAGCAAATTGCTGGTTACTGGATGAGCCTAGAGCAGCTGAGTAACAAAGATAATTATGATCGTATGGAGACATGGTCTCAATATGTAGTGGATCTATTAAATAACTAATTGAAACCATCCGTAACTAGAAAAAGATCAGCTCATTGTAGAATGAGCTGATCTTTTTTGTTTATGTGAGACATTATCTTTTTGGAGCACGGTATCCTGCATTTTCAGCCTCAGATTCTGAACAAAAATATTGAACCACATTTTTTGTGCGGTCATAATACGTACTTCCAGGAACATGATAGATTCCACTCTCGCTACCCTTTATCTCACAGCTTCCTTGATCTTCTGAGTTATCTTGACTTGTTTGATCTGACGTATTAGATTCCTGCGCACTTGATTGTCCTTCTTCACGTTCAGATTTAACTGCCTGAACCTCTTCTATTAACTCTTTCTTTTCATCTTCAAGTGAAGCAACTTTTTTTGTTAGCTCTTCTTTATCTTTTGTTAATTCTTCATTCTCCTCGTTTAACTCATCATTACTTGTAGAAAGGCTAGCCATTTCTTCTTCATTCTTAGTCACTTTTTCTTCTAATTCTTCAATGGATTCCTGACTTATTAATTCTTCTTCAAGATCATTGATCTTCTCTTCTGCTTCCATCACTTCTGCTGTCAACTGTTCGTTATCTTCCTGCAAATTCGCTATCTGTTGCTCTTGTTCCTGTGCTATAGCTTGGACTTCCTCTAGGCTTGGTCCACCAGAAACTTCCGATGAGTTGCCACACCCACTTAATATGAACATCACACTTAGCATCGCAACGAGTAACGATTTCCATGTTGGCTTTATTCTAGTTGTATACATTTTTTCTTTTCCCCTTCTCCTATGTATTAATACTTTTCTATCATAATGTGCCGGTTATTATATTCCTATAGTTTCGACAAAAGCTATCAATGATCGAGTAGATTTTCATAGAGGTGGTACTATGGCTCAAGGAACTTTCATATAAAAAGGACCGAACAATGATGCGTCAGACGACGTCATTGTTCGGTCCTTTTTGTGATAATAAGATTTTTTATAACTAAGCTAAGCGTTTGATTACGGCACCAAGTAATTCTGCTCTCTCAACTAACGTATCAATCTCAAGGTACTCGTCTTCGTTATGTTGATTGCCTCCCTTTGGACCTAATCCATCAACTGTTGCTATGCCCATTGCCGAGGTAAATGAAGCATCAGATCCTCCCCCAGTAGAGATATCTGTAATTGATAGTCCGATTTCTTTTCCTACCCCTTTGATTGTTTCAAGGAGCTCAATTGTTTGTGTGTTTTTCTCCATTGGGGGACGGGTAATACTCCCTTCAAGAGTAATAGACGTCCCATCCACGTCTGCTGTCGCACAAATCTCTTTGATTGCCTCTGCATGGGTTTCTGCTTGTTCCATTTTAGAAATTCGGATATCTACTTCTGCGTAAGCCGAGGGAGCAACGGTGTTAACGGAAGATCCTCCACTAATTAACCCCACATTCACACTCACTCCATTTTCATGGTCAGATAAAGCATGAAGTTTGATCGTCTTGTGCGACAGCTCTTCAATCGCACTACGACCTTTTTCAGGTTCAATACCAGAATGAGCAGCCTTTCCTTTTACTTCGAGTGTATATCTTCCTCCGCCTCTTCTTGAAGACACAAGAGAACCGTCTACTCTTGCTGGCTCCATAACTAAGGCATGCTTCATTCCTTGTGCCTGTGTTTCAATAAACTCACGGCCGACAGGTGCTCCTATTTCTTCGTCACTTGTGAAAACAATTTTTATTGACTTTAGTGCATCTGAATCTTCTGCCAACAGAGCTTTCACTGCATGCAGGGTAGTCACATGACTACCTTTCATATCAACGACTCCTGGACCATATGCTGTGCCATTTTTTATGGTAAAAGGTCTCTCAGAAGCCGTTCCTTCTGGAAAGACGGTATCCATATGAAGAAGGAGTAATATTGTTGGATCGGCACCTTTATGCATCACAACAAGCTGATCACCATATTCCTCTACCTTATGAATCGATGAAACTAATCCAATCTCTTCAAATTCTTTTTGTAGAATTTGAGCAACCTTGTCGACACCCGCTTTGTTATACGAACCACTGTCCGTATTGACGAGTCTTTCTAATAGATTAAGCATATTTTCCTTTTGACTTTCTAAATAGTGTTTCATTTCGTCTACACCTCACAAAATAGTATGTCCTTCAACAAGTGGGTAATGACAGGCCACTTGATATGATTCACTGCGGGCAAGTCACAAGCGATAAAAATAAATATTTATTGAAACTCCTTTTGTCATTTTACCATTAAGTTTTAAAGATGCGACTCCAGACTCATTAAATGTGGAGAGGATGAGGGCCTTAATACTATACTAACTTTACAAACAAAAAACACTGGAACCGAATTGGTCCCAGTGTCTACCCTATAATAAACTTAATGTAATCTTGATCCATCCAAAAATTGCTACCCACAGAGGCATACTTAGCAACGTGCCCCAGATGACTCCTTCAAATAGGTTACCTTCGTGCTCCATTTCTGCTCTCCCCCTTTTATAAGGAGTTTAGACAATTATATGCACTTCTATTCATAAAGTATTCGCTTTCATTTGGTAATTACCTTTATTTTTTTACGTAGGTTTATATATTTTTTCTGGCCGCCCTACCACGCCGTAGGATACGTCGCTTTGAGCATCTCCTCTATCAACTAAGGCTGCTAGATACCTCCTTGCTGTCGAACGGCTAACTCCGAGGGCTTCAACAACCAACTCGGTTGTCGCCTCCCCTCGATCTTGGATAAACTCCAAAATCTTTTGATACGTAATTTGATCAATCCCTTTGGCATATGGTTCAGACTGAGTGTCTACTTGAGCGGGTACGTTAAATAAACGATCAATCGCCTCTTGATTGAGTTCCTTCTTGTTCGTTGACCAGTTCGTAATATCAGATCGGAATTTCTTATACCGAGAAAGCATATCTTTAAATCGCTGAAAAATTAATGGCTTCGTTAAATAATCAAATACTCCGTATCTAAGAGCCTCCACAATCATACCAACATCTTTCTCAGCACTGATCATAATTACATCAATATGGGAATAGGTTGCTTTTAATTCTGGGAGGAATTCTACTCCATTCATATCAGGAAGATAAATATCCAAAATCACAAGCTGAGGTTCAAGCATCTCAAGTAACGTATCAGTCTCTTCTCTAGAAGTGGCTATGCCTATGACCCTAAACC
Organism: Alkalicoccobacillus murimartini; assembly: GCF_030813245.1. Taxonomy (GTDB): domain Bacteria; phylum Bacillota; class Bacilli; order Bacillales; family Bacillaceae_D; genus Alkalicoccobacillus; species Alkalicoccobacillus murimartini. The sequence goes on from NZ_JAUSUA010000002.1 coordinate 291,746, forward strand.
CATCTACTTTCTCAACAAATCGTCTATTTATCTCTGCTACTCTGACGTCATCTTCAACGATTAAGACATCAATTAGTTTTGCATCGTTAGCCATATCCAAACTCCTTTTTTAAAAATGCTACCTTTTAGATGGAATGGTCACCTGTATGTTAGTAACCGCGTCTAGGTCTTTAACAAGTTGAATAGACCCTTGCACTTCATCCAGCATATTCTGAATAATGGTCATACCATAGCCGTGGTTTGTTTGATTCTTTGTAGAATACCCTGTTTCAAACAGACTTTCAAATGGAATGCTTCCAAATCCAATGCCCCAATCTTTAACCGTCACACTTATTGATTCTTTTGTTTGTGTAAATGAGATAGCGATCTTTTTACTTTCCGCTTCGGGTTTAAGAACTGACTCCATCGCGTTGTCCAGGAGATTCCCTGTGATGGTGATGACGGGGCGCCTCTGATCATCACGAAGAGTGACCTCGTGATCTGGGAGTTCTATCAAACAATCAATGCCTTTCTCTTCTGCCTGATGTTGTTTTCCTATCAATAAGGATTGTAACCATGCATCGATGTGGTTGTACTTCAGTGTTTGTGTCCTATTTGTCTGTACTTGAGATTCTTCTTCAATATAATCGATGGCTTCTTGATATGATTCCAATTGAAGGAGTCCTGATAAGACATATAGCTTATTTGAAAATTCATGTGTTTGAGCGCGCAAGGCATCCGCATAATCCTTTGTTTGTCCGAGTCGCTCTGTCAATTCAATAAAATCAGATGTATCTCTAAGACTAATTACCGTTCCTAACCATTCATTTTCCGAGTTCCAGATCGGGACCTTATGAACAACTAACCCTTTAGCCATCAAAATAGTTGCTTGCTTCTGTTCAGAGGGTTCTACCTGCTCTAATAATTGATGAAGTACTAATGTATTGTCCTCATTAGGGAGATCCCTTCCTAAAAAGTCTGTCTCAGCCGGAAGCTTCAATAAACTTTTTGCACGTCCGTTCAGTAATGTAATATCTCCATTTTGGTTGAAGGCAACTAACCCTTCTCCAATGGATTCAACAATCGCTTGTTTCTCTTGATAAAGTCGACCAATTTCTTTTGGTTCCATTCCCAGGGTCGCGCGCTTTAAACTCCTCGTAATAAAAACGGTTCCAATTAATCCGATTCCTAGAGTGATTAACCCGATTAGAAGCACTGTCCTTTCATACGTCTGAGCTGTCGCCTCAATTCCTTCAGCAAGAAATCCGACCGACACAAAACCAATAATTTCTTCATTATCTCTAATAGGAACTTTGCCTCTTACTGAAAGACCCAGTGAACCTTCAGCTTTTGAAATGATCGAGCGACCCTCTTGCAATACAGGATCGTTATCGCCTCCTACTGAGGGCAAACCGACACGAGATGCATTAGGGTGATAGTATCGTATGCCATCTTGATCAGCAATCGTAATAAATTCTGCACCACTCGTATTAAAAATCGCCGATGCAGTTTGATTCATTGCTTCGGCAGGGTTGTCAGAGTTAAACGCATCAATAATTGTTTGATTCAGCGCAATCGTCTCTGCCATATCTACAGCTCTATGGCCAACTTCTTTTTCTAAAGCATCTTCTATAATTCTTTGAAAAGAGACACCTAATATAGAAATAATAGCAACTATTAAAAGAACAATGAAAAGCACTAATTTATATTGAAATTTCATATCTACTACTCTCCATTCAGAGGATAACCTATTCTATAAGTTTAACATTACAACACGAAAAAAAGGAGAGTACCCACTTGGTATGGGACTCTCCTTTTTCTAAACCATCCTGACCATTACATGGTCAACCGTGCATGAGCAGGTGGTTCATTTTGCTGCAGTGAACTGCAGCCATGTTAAGCCTTATACAATCAACTTTCATTGAACCACCTCCTTTCGATTACGTTTATTATACTGAAAGCAAGTCCACTTTGTAAAGTCTTATTTTTCAGAATTATTATATTAATTAAGATAAATTTAATTTAATGGTTTAGAATCCTACCATCGCGGGAAGTCTTTATAATAAGATCAAAAAGTAAGAAATAATCTTCTTTCTGATTTAAGCAAAATAAAAAAGACAAGGTATCGTCCCTGTCTTTGTAACGTATGAGCTTAACGTACTAAATGTTTAGCGAATCGTTTGTAACGAATAATTTACCTGTACCCCTATAATATGAAACTATCGGGGCGAAGTCAACTATTTATTCGAGAAGTTCTATCATTTTCTGACAGAACCAGCCTCACTCAAGGGCGTAACCATGTTACGTCCTTTTTCTGTTAATGCCAAGCTAGGCTTGACTTCTCCAGTACTTAGATCCTTATTAATCGTACCAATTAACTTTCTAACCTTTAATAAATCAATTAATTCACTAGCGGAATTTGCCGGAATAGAGAACTTAAGAGAGTATTGGTTTCTAAGCCAAGGTGCACCAAGATACAAATCGCTATCTCCGTATTTCTTCTCCCACTCATCAATAAATTGTAAAGACTGATCTACATATGCATCTAATTCATATTCTTGTTCTTCTAATTTCAAAAAGTCACCTAGATCTTCACTGTGATGAGAATAATTTGTAATATCTGTATGTTTTGGTGCTGCATCCGATAAGTAAAATAATTCTACTCTTTTTCCTTTATACATAAGGCGACTCATTATTGGTACCATATCGCTATCCGCGGTCACAAATACATAACAAGATATACTTTCATCTTTGAAGGTGCTTTCAATTGCATCTATACATAGTTCGATATCTGAAGAATTTTTTCTTGAATCCCCATCTTTATCATTTGAGTACACATGTTTAATTTGAATACGTTGTTTTTGCAAATCCGTCAGACTAGACCGAATTCGTTGAAAATCTGCATACGCACGGAATGTACGGACTCGATCCTGACCATATCTCTCCCATAAGCATTGAAATAGGTTCTTGCTCTTTTCCTCATGATTTGGATTATGGTTATATCTGTTCATTAACGTCCAATACACATTATCATAATCAACAAAAATGGCCACATTATCATCAGATAATTGTGAGTCATGTGTTGAATGAAGGAGTGCATCTAATTTTTGTATGAATTGCTCATTAATCTCTTCTTTCCTATGATCCATTAAAGATGCTCCCTTCTCTCTCTTTATTGTACGATACTTTTTAATTGAAACCTATTCAAACCCATCAGTCATACATCATTCCGTATAACTCGACTATTTCCGAGGAAATGAGCTCGATCATTATACTTTTAATTCTTGCCAACAAAGATAAAGTAGATACCTACAAGGATGGCATGGTGTCCACTTTATCAGCCATGAACGCCTCTATCTTCATTCAATTGAGAAATTCCCTTCATTTCATCCTCTGTTAATTCAAAATCAAAAATATCGGCATTTGACTCAATTCTTTCTTCTTTACTAGACTTAGGAATCGGAATGATGCCTCGTTGAATATTCCAACGCAAAATGATTTGAGCTGTATCTTTATTATAATGATCTGCCAGTTCTTGAAGGTATGGATGTTCAGTTAATCTTCCTCGCATAAGAGGAGACCAAGATTCCAAGACAATGTGATGCTTTTGACAATATTGTTGAAGTTTCTCTTGAGAGAGAATGGGGTGTAATTCAACTTGGTTCAGCACTGGTTTAATTGTAGCGGTCTTAAAAAGACGTTCGAGACCGTCCTGAGAGAAGTTACTTACTCCTAACGACTTTATTTTACCCTCTTCAACCAATTCTTCAAGCGCGCGCCAACTATCTGCATTTTCCTCTTCTGTTCCTGGCCAATGGATAAGGACTAAATTAATGGTGTTCAAACCTAACTTTGCATGGCTAGCAAGTACAGCCTGTCTCGTTTTCTCATAGCCAAGTTCTGTTTTCCATACTTTTGTTGTAATATAAATCTCTTCTTCTGGAATTCCTTGAACAACCATCTCACGAATTGCCTCTCCAACTGCTTCCTCATTTTCATACATTGCAGCTGTATCAATCAAGCGATACCCCAAACGGAGCGCTTTATGGACAGAAAGCGATGTTTCTTTGTCCGTCATCTTATATACTCCAAGCCCAAAGACAGGGATCTCAGTTTCGTCATTTAGTTTGATCGTTGATTGAAGTGATGTCATTATTTATGCCTCCTGATCTATATCTGTTACCCTTTACATACCCGATATTTCAAAACAGTAACTCAATTACCTACTATTCAATAAATAAAAGAAAATCCCTGCACAAAAAAGACACTAAGCGCTTTTCGCCTAACGTCTCGGAAAGTTATATATTACCCTGTCCAACCTGTTACCTGTGCGTAAATTAAGAACACTGTACCTACTAACATATAGATGACAAATAAGGGGATGAAAAAGCGTACCCACTTACTCCAACTAACACCCGCTACGACAAGAGCTGCCATAAAGTACCCCGATGTTGGGAAGAGGATATGCGCAAAGCCATCACCGAACTGAAAGGCTAAAATAGCCGTTTGGCGTGTCACACCTACAATATCAGCAAGAGGTGCCATAATTGGCATCGTCACTAATGCTTGCCCGCTTCCTGATGGAATAAAAAAGTTAATGACAAGCTGCACAACCATCATTCCTAATGCAGTCAGTGTACTTGGCAGTTGGCCTACGATTGAACCTAATCCAAATACAATTGAATCCATTATTTGTCCGTCCTCAAGAACGATCGCAACGGATCGGGCAATTCCGATAATGATTGCACCCATTAATACCTCTCGGAACCCTTCTGTAAATGCTTCGCAAATTTTCGTGATCGATAACCCTGCGATCATGCCAACGATCGTACCCATGAAGATAAACAATCCCGACATCTCCAACATAAACCATCCTAGCTGTGTGACACCATAAACCACAATTACAAAAAAGATAGGCAATGTGGAGATCGCAGCCATTTGCCTCTTATTCATTTGTTTAGCTGGTAGCTGCAATGCATCCTTAAAAGTAAGTCGTTTTTCTTCATCTTCTGTATACGTGAAGCTTTTCTCTGGATTTGCTTTTATGCGTCTTGCGTAACGCATAACATACAAACTTCCTATTAAAACAATGGTGATAAGAACAACAACTCTTAGTCCAAATCCTGAATACGTATCTAGTCCTGCAATTTGTTGTGAGATTCCAACTGTACCAGGATTCATGACTCCTGCTGTAAAACCTAATGCAGTAGAAATTAAAGCAATCGCTGTTGCTGTCATGGAATCATAGCCTAAGGAAACGCATAAAGGGATAAGAACAGGTATGTATACCAAAGCAAGCTCCGGAGTCCCAATGGTTGTCGCAACAGTCGCAAAAACAGTAATGAGAACAGGTATTATAAGAATACTCTGTTTTTTGAATTTGCGTGCAAGCCTATCGACTCCAATCTCGATAATCTCTGTGCGTCGCAACACCATAAACATGCCGCCAATAATAAAGGTAAAAAAGATAATTTCACTTGCATCTGACATCCCACGAGGAATAGCCAACATAAAATCCATGAAAGATAATGGAGTTGCTTCTATTTCGGTGAATGAGTCAGGATTGATTGACTCCCTTCCATTTGGACCTTCTACTCTTTCAAATGTACCTGCTGGAATGATATAAGTTAAAATCGCGGAAACACCACTTATTAGAAATAAGAGTACATAAATATGTGGCATGTTCCAGCCATTCTTCTTTTTTACTGTTGTTGAAACCTGCTTTTCTGGTTCCATCCTCACACCCCTTTACGCATAATAGGGTTCATTTTAGCGCAGGTCTTACGAATGTGCATTGTGCACTTTAACCAAAGGAAGAGGGTCAGATTAGCATTTAAATAAAATCACTACGTATAGCCCTAATAGGACCCTTAATACTTGCCAGATCACTCGTAAGGTAATATTACAAAGGAATATTCTAAAAGTAAGGTAAGGAATGATAGCCTACATCTCTTCGGTCTTAAAAAGAAAATGAATCGTACAAAAAAAGGAGCGGAATCATCCGCTCCTTTCTTATCCTTCTATTACTCCACTATTAATGGAACTACCTTACCTGCATTCACATCAATTAAACCGTGATCTGTAATTTTCAAAGCTGGACTTACCGGTAATGATAGTGTACTCAACGACATAATTGGATTATAGTGCTTATATCCAAGCTCTCGTAATGCTGCACATAACTTATTCACACGCTTAGCTAGTTCTTCAAGCGGCTCTTCGGTTAAGATACCACCTACTGGCAAAGGCACTTTCGCTTGTACCTTTCCTTCCCATACAACACAAATTCCACCCTGCATTGCAATTACTTCATTTGCAGCCTGTTTCATATCCTCTGTGTTTTCGCCTACAACAAGTAAGTTATGATTATCATGAGAGTAAGTGGTTGCCACTGCACCATGCTTAATGATGTCACCTGTGATCAAACCATGGGCACGTGTGCCACCTTTACCATATCGCTCAAATGTAGCAATCAATAAATGCTCCGTTTCCTGCCATTGCAAAGCACCCGAACGAACATTTATTGTTTCATGAACTTCAGCTGTGAACGTAGACCCATCCTGCACTTTCATGATTCGGGTCTTATAGCTACCATCTACTTTATCCACATTTACTTTAAAATCATTGTCAGTCAGTAAATCTAGCTTCACGCTTTGATAAAAGGACGCTGGAAATTGCTTGTTTTCAGCTACTGCTCCTGCGTCAGGTTTCATTAAGATACCTGTTTTATAAACAGCAGTTAGGTCAAACTGCTCTATATTAGAAAGCAAACAAAAGTCCGCTATTTTCCCTGGAGCAATGACACCTCTGTCATGCATACGCATCCGTTTTGCTGGTGTAAACGTACTTGCATAGATGACATCCTCTGGTTTCATCCCCATTCTCATCGCTTTTTTTACAATTTGGTTTAAGTGACCACGTTCTGCGAGTGTATCTGCCATTACATCGTCTGTGATAAAGCAGAAGTGCTCACTCACATCCTGCTCACTTAAATAGTTCATGATCTCAGGAGTCATGGATTTCTCTTGAATTTCAATAAACATTCCAGCTTCAATCCGAGCCTTAAGTCCTTCAATCGTCTGATGAGTGTGATCAGAATCAACACCCGCAAAGATCATTTGATGCAGGTCTGTATCAAGCAGCTTAGGGACATGTCCTTCAATAATGGTCTCAGGATAATGAGTTCTCATATGCTGAAGGATTTTTTTTGTTTTATTCTCTTCATCTGAGATGACATCAACATAATTCATAATTTCACCTAAGCAGATGATGTTCTCAGTAGCCATTAATTTGTCGATATCCTCAATCTCAATCGATCCACCCGTTGTTTCCATGGATGTAGCTGGTACAGAGCTAGGAATGGAATAGAACATGTCCACTTCACAGCTTTCACTTGCCCGAATCATTTCCGTTACTCCATCTACACCAAACACATTTGCCATCTCATGGGGTTCTGGAACAATGGTTGTCACGCCATTTTGAATTAATGCCTTTGAAAACGTTGCTGGTGTAACCATCGTACTTTCGATGTGTAGATGAATATCAATTAATCCTGGAACCATGTATAGTCCCTGACCATCCAATCGTTCCTGAGCGTCAAAGAAACGTGCATCCTGCTCACCAATATAGAGAAAGCGACCGTCTTTTATTGCGACATTTGCTTGCTTAAAGCTTTTCTCATAACTATTAAATACCTTTACTTGTTCAATCAGTGTATCTATCTGCATGATCGATAAGTCCCTCCAATATTAATCAACAAGCACAAGCTTTTCTTTAGGGAATTGAACCGTAACCTGTTCACCCGATGTAAAGACCTGTTCTGCACTCTGGTTAATCGTGAAATCACCAAGCGCTGTGTTGACAACATATTGATGGCTTCTTCCCAAGAATGTACTAACAGTGATACGACCGTTCACTTGGTTAGGGCTTAACAAGTCTCCTTTATGAGGTAGAATCGTTAGGTAATCAGGGCGAATCGCACCTGTCATACTTGTTTCGCTCGCAGCCTGCTTAGCATCAGCAACATGAAATTCCATTCCATCTACTGTCATCACATAGCCGCCTTCAGCTACTTTTTTATCTGTGAATGTAATGAAATTCTTAAATCCAATAAAGTCAGCAATAAAGCGTGTTTTTGGATACGAGTAAATGGTTGATGGCTGATCAAGCTGCTCGATCACACCCTTGTTCATAATTGCTACTTGATCAGAAATGGAGAAGCACTCCTCTTGATCATGTGATACATAAACGGTTGTAATACCCAACTCTTGCTGAATGCGGCGGATTTCAACACGCATACTTTCTCGTAAGTTTGCATCCAGGTTACTTAATGGCTCATCAAACAATAACAAATCTGGCTTAATGACAAGGGCTCTCGCAATCGCTACACGTTGCTTCTGTCCACCCGACAATTCTTGTGGAAAACGTTTCTCATACCCTGAAAGGTTCACAATTTCTAGCATTTCTTGAACGAGTTTTTTTGTTTCAGCCGATGTTTTTTTACGAAGTCTTAAGCCAAAAGCCACATTATCAAAAACAGACATGTGAGGAAATAAAGCATAGTTCTGAAACACAAACCCAAAGTTACGTTTGCTAACAGGAACACGGGTATAATCTTTGTCTTTGAATGTAAAGCGTCCTTCCTTTGCTTCAAGAAAACCTGCAATTAAACGTAACGTTGTTGTTTTTCCACAACCACTTGGTCCAAGCAAAGAAACTAACTTTCCTTCTTCTATATCAAGGTGGAAATCCTTCAGAATATCTTGCTTCTGATAGGCCACTGCAATTTGATCTAATGTAAGTAATGCCATTGTTAATAGCCTCCAATTATCGTTTAGTGAAGTACGCAATTCCCATCAATCGTTCAATTAAGAACATCATACCTGCCGTTAGGATCATAAGTAATACGGATACTGCGGCGATCGTAGGATCAAAATAGTTCTCAACGTAAGTTAGCATTTGAATAGGCAACGTACTGAAACCTGGTCCCGTCATAAAGACTGAGATATCTACATTGTTAAATGATTCAAGAAAGGCAATCAGCACAGCTGCAATAATTCCTGAACGAATATTTGGCAGTACTATTTTAAAGAACGTTTCAACATGCCCTGCTCCTAAACTTAACGCTGCCTCTTCAATAGAAAAATCAAAGTTAGAGAGACTAGATGCGATAACCCGAATGATAAATGGCAACATGATAATGGTATGCCCAATAAACAAACCGACGTAAACAGGGATGCCATACGCTACGATGATATAGCGCAAAAACGTAAAACCAAGAACAATTCCAGGAATCAGCACGGGCGAGATAAAAATCGCATTTAACAGCTGCTTCCCTTTAAAGTCATAGCGACTTAATGCATAAGCTGCCGGAATACCAAGCAACAATGCCATTAAGTTCCCAGCAAGCGAAACTAATATAGAGATCTTAAATGTTTCTAAAAACATTGCGACCTTAAAAATGTTTTCATACCAATTTAATGAGAAGCCCTCTGGTGGAAATTTCAGCACACTGCCTGGTTCAAAGGAAGTGATCGAGATAATCACCAGTGGTCCGATCAAAAATGTAAAAACTAGAAATGTAACAAGGGATAAGACCCAGTTTTTTTTCATCGCTCACTACCCCCTTGGATTTAATTTCAGTGCGACTTTATTAATCACCATGACAAAAATAACGGTAACAGCAATCATAATAACACTCACAATTGATGCCACATGCCAATCATTTAACGTCACTGCATTCTGATACAGGAACGTTGATATGACTCGCTGATTTCCTCCGAGTAAGGCAGGAGTCGTATAGGCTGTGAAGCTACCTACAAAAACGAGTGTACAGCCGATCATTAATCCAGGTACACATAATGGGAGAAGAATCTTGCGGAAGATCGTCACTTTAGGCGCACCTAAGCTCTCAGCCGCCTCTAAAAGATTTCGATCCACATTCTCGAGCACACCTACAAGCGTGACAATCATTAATGGAAGAAACAGGTGTACAAGTCCGATATTCACAGCGAGTGGCGTATACATAATTTCAAGGGGTTCAGACCTAAGCCCTACTCCCATTAACACTTGATTCAACAGTCCATTTCGCCCAAGAATAATCATCCAACTAAATGACCGAACAACCGGGCTCACTAATAGTGGAAACACAGCAAGCAAAAGCATAATAGCCTTTGTTCGAGCGCGTAACCCCGAGATAAAATAAGCCGCAGGAAAACCTAAGATAATACAAACCAGCGTAGTGATCAGGCTCACACGTATGGTGGTGAATAAAATTTCCATAAAGTATTCATTTTGAAAAAAGTTCAAATAACCTTGAAAAGAAAAGCTTCCTGAATCTGTGAAAGTCGCCGCAAATGTTAAGGCAAGCGGAACGATAATAAACAAAGTTAAAAATAAAACACCTGGTAATAACAGGATATAGATGTATTTCTTCTTCACAATGATCCCTCCTGCGGTACGCTAATCGTGTGAACAAAAAGCTTTAGAAATGCCTCTGCATCAACTTCTAGACTTACATGTATGTTTGGTGTCTTTTGTAGTCTGTTCTGAAAATCACAGACCGTTTGTCCATCACATAAACGACTACTTGTTTCAATATCTACAGAAAGCAATGTTGTTTGAACAAGATCAGGATTAATGGCCACTGCTACAGCGAGTGGATCATGCATTGCGCATGCTTTAACCCCATTCCGTTCGATATATCGCGTCATATAATCTGACGTACTTTGTCTAATATAGGCTCCATACTTCGTATCATCTAACTGTTGCAAATGGTCTTCTGTTAATAGTGCTTTTCTTGTTACATCCAATCCCACCTGGGTCAACTTCTTAAAGCCAGCTTCAAATACAACTCTAGCCGCTTCCGGGTCAACATACATGTTATACTCTGCAACGGGTGTCACATTACCTGGGTCAGCTACAACCCCGCCCATAAATACGACTTCATCAATATATGAAGGCAACTCCGGACATTTTTTAATAGCTTCTGCCAAATTGGTTAATGGACCTGTCATGATAAAGCTTAAAGGTTGCGATGACGATTTAGCTAACTCAATCATATAATCAGGCGCATAGACGTTCTCCGGTTTCTTTGTAGGGTGAACATCCGCCAGAGCACCGCCAATCCCATCTGCCCCATGAATACGATGTTCAAAGTAAGAGCTTCGCTCGAGTGGCTGATTAGCCCCTGGTATGATCGGAATGGATGATGCACCGGTCATCTCAACAATCTTACACGTATTTAAAGTTGCCGTTTCAAGTGATACATTCCCGTTAACCGTTGTTATGGCTACGACATCCAATTCTTTTGAATGGATGGCAAGTATAATGCCCAGTGCATCATCCACACCTGTATCTACATCCAACAATACCTTTCGACTCATCACTTTCACTCCTAACAAAATACAGGCGCCCGAGTCTAACTCATCCGGCGCCTCTATACCATTTTTATTATTGTGCGATTTCCTGGTTCCAACGCTCAATCCAAGTTGATGATTGCTCGTTCACGTATTCCATATCCAATTGATGAAGACTCTCTACCACATCTTGGCCGTACGTGATACCCTCTGCTTCTTCGTCTGTTAATTCAACAGTTGTATTGACAGGAGAATCAATTTTCGCCTTAGCGGTTGTTGCTTGAATGTCTTGGCTCAGTTGAAAATTAATAAATTCTTCAGCTAGTTCTTTGTTTTCGCTACCTTCAACAATGTTGACTGTATTCATAACCGCATATCCGCCCTCTTCAGGTGTTACAAATTCAGCAGAAGGGATCGCTTCTTTTAGATCGTTGAAGTACATCTCCATAAATGGTCCACCTACAACTTCACCCTGAGAAAACATATTAACGAAATCTGACGTTTTGTCATATTCCTTCACTACATTTGGAACAAGCTCAGCCATCTGTGCAAAAGCAGCATCCTCATTAAAAGTATCTTGACCAGATACTTTTGAAGCTGCATCTAAGAACATTGGTCCCGTAGTAGATGTGATACCTGGAATCGTTAGGTTTTTAGCAAGACTCTCATCCCAAAGATCTGCCCAAGATGTAATATCCTGATCGACTGCATCAGCATTATAAGCAATACCAAATTGACCAATTGTATAAGCAGGACCATATTCTTCACCAAGCGGGGCTTGGGCTACTTCATATATTTCTTCTATATTAGGAATGTTACTACGATCAATCTCTGCAAATAATCCATCATTAATTGCTTGTTGTGCATAGTAATCAGACAAATACACGAGATCTACGTTAGCGGTACCTTGACGAATTTTATTTAATCGTTCAGCATTGTTCCCTACATCTAATACAATCTCAACATTATGCTCTTCTTCAAAAGGTGCATACACTTCTGCTCTAAAGAAATCTTCTGAAAATCCCCAAGTTGAAATAACTAATTTAGTTGGTGAACCGTTTGAACCTTGTGAATCATCGGACCCTCCACAAGCCGTTAATGCGGCAGCTGATAAAGCAACAAGCGTTGTTCCTAGTAATTTTTTCATTTGATTCCCTCCAAAATGGTTTGTTATTTCTATAGGGTTCCCAGCAAAGGCTAAAAGTTCCCATAAAAAAAGAAAAAGACACTCTCGCAGAATAATTGTGCATTCTACAAGAGTCCCTTTTCCTTGTATACAAAGAATTGGTTACACCTGTTTATAAATATTACGGTTCAACATTCAGATAGATCCGAACAGAGAATCCTTATTTTAATATGATGTTCGTAAATGCCCATTGTGTTCTTGCATCAAAATCACGGAGCACAACATCAATCGAAAGTTCTGTTTGTTCCTGTAGCTTCTGAAGTAGTTTCTTCTTATATAGAAGAGATAATTGAAAATCAACTTCCTGTTTCAAACCGGGTACTTCGCCTTCAAGCGCCGTAGAACGAGGCGAGCGACGATGTTTAGCCTGAAACGTTATAATTTCATTCTCAATCGTTACCTTTAGAAGCGTTGTCCCTACTCCAAACATTTCTTTTGAGACCTCGTTATAAAGATGAGCTAGCAATTTCTTTGTTTCATTAGATTGTAAAATCACAACATCACCTATTAACAGGATAGTAAAAATCACTTGCAGGTTTATTATACATAAGATTATTAGAATGAGCAACATAATGTTCGGATTTATTCGGTAAAGATGACGTCCTACTAATAAAATGTAAGATTTTTTAACCAAAAGACGTAAATTGAATAGTGTATTCAATTCGATGTATCTACATCCCTTGTACGCAATTATCCTTTACATAATGACAAGTTTCATAAACATAATGACAATAATACTTTACATTTTGAACAGGATCTTTTACACTATAGCTATCATATAGAGAAAGGAACAACTTTATGCTACGAAATCGAGTGCGGGAATTACGCGCAAGAGATAACCTTACTCAAGCTGACTTAGCAAGCAAAATTGGGGCAACGCGACAAACTGTTGGCATGATTGAAAAGACAGATTATGCTCCCTCGGTGGCTTTAGCTCTCAGAATCTCAACAGTGTTCAATGTAGCTTTGGAAGAAGTTTTTTGGCTAGAAAGTGAGGAAAACAATGATTGAAAAAATAATACGCTCACCATTCACTCAACTAGTAGGAATCGGAATATTGATGAGTTGGTTTTATGTACTTAGCAAACCGTTGCCTTCGTATGAACTCCCTGTACTTTTGTGTCTTGTCTTATACTTTGTTCTATTTATCTCATTAATGCTTTTTCATAACAAACGTAACCCAGGTCGAAAAGTGCGTATCTTCTCAATCATTCCTTATGAACTACTTGAAGACGATGAGGGGCAACAGTGGGTAACAAATCGTGCCACACGCAAAGTGTACGTCATGTTTTGCTTTGCCATTCCAATACTCGGTGCATTAATGGTTTCTTTTCCGTATTTCCCTGAAGTTCCACTCATTCTCTTGTTCGTCTTGTCTGTTATTCAATATACGATTATGTGGTTAGAAACGAAACGCTATCTAGACTAAATCAACTAATTGGAGGAGTATTTATGGGGTATTTTATCGCCTACACACTTGTATTCTTATTCGGTGCTACACCATTTTTTGAAGGAGTTGCCATCATACCGATTGGTACTGTCGCTGGACTAGATCCATTTCTTACTGCGATCATTGCTCTGATAGGAAATGTGATCACCGTATTACTAATCATTGTGTTTATTGAACATATTAATGCGTGGTTAGATAGAAGACGCAAAAAAAAGGGAAAGCCAGAAAAAACGAAGAAAAACGAAAGAGCTCAACGTGTTTTCACCAAATACGGCCTGCCCGGTCTTTGTCTTATTGGTCCTACATTTGGTAGTCATCTAACTGCTTTAATAGGCATGTCACTCAGTGGTAGCAAATCACGTACCGCCTTCTGGATGATCCTCTCACTTACGCTTTGGTGTACCGCGATAGCCTTTTTATCTCTTTATGGAATAGGTTATTTAATAGAAGATAATGAAACGTCTAATATGATTAGAAATTTTATTGAAAGCTACAACTAATAAAAGATGCTGGGATACAACTGCTTTAGCTATCTAAAAAACCCGAATCATTATGCGAGTTAAACCGCATAGTAATTCGGGTTTTTTTCATTTATGAGAGTTGGGCTACCCGCTCCGGACATACACTCCGCACCCGCGCGCATCTGGTGAGCCTTTACTCCCAACGGAGTCTACGTGTATGTCCTACGCTGGTTTTTAAGCTCACTTTAATAGATAGGAGTTACTGACGAATGAGCGAATGCTCAAAAAAACTACTTAAAACAATCCCATATATCTTTTCTTCTTTACTCTAATAGGTGGGTCCACATATATATTGTAATCTTTAATTAATCGATCGGCATTCTGTTCAAAGAATTGAGCGTTTGAACCATCATTTTGTCTTTCTAATGTATGAAAGGCTTTTAAAAAGTCGCTACTACGTGATTTAGAGTTGAGCGAGGAGGACATTAAAAAGTGAACGAGCCGATTTTCGATAAGTTGTTCCGAGAACTTACGTGTATAGCCACTTACTCTTCCTGTAAAGCTTGATGCATTTAACTGCGCTAGTGCTCCTGCCTTTACTAACTTGTAAAGCATTTCAGGCTGCTCGATGATTTCTTTATGTCTTTCGGGATGGGCTAAAATAGGTCTCACTCCAACTAACTGGAGATTGTATAGGATATCTGAAATACGAGGATGGAGGGTTTCTCCGCCTAAAGCGATCAACATATACTGGGAGTCATTCAACGTTAGAATGTCACCTCTTTCATAGGCCTTGGCAAGATCATCATCTAAGTGAACCCTTTGTCCAGAAACAACTTGAATGGTTAGACTATGCTCTTTCGCAACAGCATTAAGTTCCTCAACACGGTCTTTAATCTCAGTTGGCAACACAGTGTCTTGAGATAATCGATAATCAGGTGCAGCGATAAGAGTTCGAACACCGCTCTCTTCTGACTTCTGTAATAATTTAACCGCTTCTGTAGTACTTGGAGATTGTTCATTAAAATCCGGTAAGATATTCACTAAATAATCAATCATGAACGTATACAATCCTCCTTCTTCACTCGTTTTAAAAAAATAGGATAAACGTCTATTCGAATACTTTGTATTTCATATTATAACGAACACTTAGTTCTCTATCAAGAACATTCGGACAAACCATACTAAATACCTAGTAGAATAATCATCAGAACTTGTTTTATCATAAAAAAAGCCTTAGAAAATGTGTCTCTAAGGCTTTCTCATTATTCTATTCAGTTAGAGCTTCAACCACATCATCTATTTTTAACTGATCAGCAATTGGTCCACTGCTTATCCAATGCTTAGGGTTAACTGAAAAAACTTGATCTTTCTGAACAGCTGGTAAGTCCTTCCACAAAGACGATTGCTCGATTTCTCCAAAGCTCTCTTGATCACGCGATACATCCTCCGATGTTCCGCCAGCACTTCCAGAGGCAACAAAGATAAAATCTGAGGAGAGTTCAGGAAGGATTTCCTGAGAGACCTCCGCTACTTGCCTCTCTGGTTCGGTTTGCTCCTGCAAATCAAGAACAATTGGGGCAGGGCTCAAACTAAGATCTTTATATAACATTCCCGCGTACCCTGCATATGTCTCTCCATTTTGTTCGAAGCCTGGAAAATTAATACGCAAATCAGTCGCTGTAGTTCTTAGAAAGATAACCTCATTGTCCGTTCCTACAGCTTTTTCAATTTTATTTTGCGCCTCTTCCAACTGATTATCTACTGTTTCAATCACAGCATTAGCTTTATCCTCGTAGCCTAGCTCTGAGCCCATTTGAATAATGGAGTCACGCCATTTTTCTCGGTCATATAATATAGTTGGCGCGATTTTTGTTAATTCATCATACGTATTTTCGTCAATCACATTAGAAGCAACAATTAAGTCTGGATTACTTTCAAGAATCGCTTCATAATTAAGCTCTTCCCCCCAAACAGATATTGGTGTATCGCCTAATTGGTCCTCCAGATAATAATCAGAACCAATTGCTGTTGCTAAAACAAGTGGTACCTCAAGCGAAACAAGCATATCCTCTAAATTAATGGAAGCAATCCGAGAGACATCTGCCGGTATAACCGTCTCTCCATAAGCATGCGTGTTGGTTACTTGCTGTTCCTCTTCGTTTGGTGAATTCACATCTTCTTGAGTCTCGCCCGATCCATTACAAGCACTTAAAACGACTACGAGTAACATAATTGCAAACATACTCCATCTATTTAATTGGTTCAATCTAACCCCTCCACACAATTGATATTAATTCTCAATTGTTATTGTATCTGTTTTAATCCTTTTAAAACATGGATTATTGTGTGGTATTCATTAAAAACTGATTACTTGCAAAGGGTCTCAACAGCCAGATCTACTACCTGCTCATGAGCATATGGGGAATAATCTAACCAAGGCATTTCCTTAAGGACTTGTACCTTTCCCATCTCGACAGCACGTAGCTTTTGCCAATCGGAACTTTGTTTAACCAATTGCCATGCCTGATAAGAGCTAACATCCCTGTCTACAACAACAAGAATCTGATCACCTAAAAACTCACTAAGTTCATGCTGTTCAATCACCTTGTATAAATCAATTTCTTCATAGTTATAAGCAGAGGTTAGTCCAAGGTCCTCATATAGAACAGCTCCTACATTTCGTTTCCCATAGATAACTAATTGTCCACCCATTACATGTAATAAAGAGACACTTCTGTTACCTAATTTTTCTTTTAACTGTTGGCGAGTCTTAGTTGTTTTAGCCTGATATCGTTTTAACCAAGCCACTGCTTCGCGCTTTTTCCCTGATAGTTCAGCTACCTCTTGTAAGTGCTCCCGCCAAGTTAACTCGAGCCAAGGCACAATGATAGTTGGTGCTATTTTCTCAATTTCACGTTTAATCTGGGCAGAAAATAGATCAGGGCATAAAATCAGCCCAGGCTCTGCTTCCCGAAGATGAGCCAGGTTCTCGTGCCATAGCTCTTTGGACATCTGTTTTGATCGTTTTAAATGAACTGGAATATGCAGAAGTTCTTCCTTCAAATGAAGATCTCTGGTTGAATCAACTGTTGCAACATGCGGAATCACACCTAACGAAAGCAGATGACCAGTGAATGGAAGTGCAAGGGCAGCCATCGCACTTCTTTTCTCTACTCGATATTGTCTCGGAGAAAGGTGCTCTGACTGTTTAAATTTCCGACTAAAATAAAACTCATCAGGATATCCAGCTCCTTCAGCGATCACTTGAATAGCAGAAGAAGAAAATAATAACTGTTTTTTGGCTGAGGCCATTCGAACATTTGTGACATATTCATTTGGGGTCACTCCGGTATACTCTTTAAATACCTTTGAAAAATACCAGATGCTAAGACCTGCAGATTGTGCCATTTCTTCTCGAGATATCGGACGGTGAAACTCACCATGTATAAATGTAAGGACTCGGTCCATTGCTAAGCTTAACTCGTGATGTATGTGTACCATAAACTTTACCCTCTCAGTTGATAACTTTTATCAACTGTATCATAAGAAGATACCGATTTGTGATACTTCTTACGAAGAATCATGGTAAAATTATCATATTAAGCAAAGAAAAAGGGGAAATAGAATGAAAAAGGTCAATTTCACGGCTCGACTCGTTTTTTGGACGGGCATCTGTTGTTTTGGTATTGGGTTAATTATTGCTATCATATCTGCATCTTATATTTCATCATTTGGGTATTTAATTGATTCTATCTCTTCAGGGTTTCTTCAGTTTATGTTTGTTGTCTCTCCCTTTGCACTGATTGGCATTATACTGCTTGGGCTTAGTGAGATGATTGAGCAGCAGTCCTTAACCAATCAGCTGTTGGCCAAATCATCGGGTATTGATGTTCGTGCTTATCACGAAGAGCTTTATCTTACATATGTAAAAGAAAAAGAAGCGTTAATCGAAAAACATAGACATAAACCTGCTGTCGAAACACCTGCACCAGCTATCGGATATCAAGTCACGACAAATCGGTTTGATGATGTGAACTGGTACATAAAAGACACGGATGTAAATTGGGTTTGTGACTCCATTGGACAATTAGGTGAGAAAGTACAAACGATTACAGCAATCCCTTGGCATTATTATTTTGTTGCTGAAACAAAAAACAATAAACACCTTGTAAAGATTGACCGTGATTTGACTAATACAGCTGAGGTTCTTGATTGGAACGACAATCCAAAGATTTTAACGTGGTGGGAGACATACGAAACCAAAAAAAATCAGTGAGAGTTTTATCTCACTGATTTTTTTCTAGGATTGTGTAGCTGGTTCGGTTAGTGAATCATCTTGTTCTTTCTTTACTTTAGCAGGCTCGTCACGAAAGTCTTCTCCAGGTTTTGAACGTTTCATGAAGAAGGAAAGAACAAGTGCAATAAGAGCTATAAATACAGTAAGAAGGAACGCATCATTAATCCCCTCAACTGTTGCTTGGTTAATTAAATCCTGCCCCATTAAACCAGATCCAGCAAGCTCCTCCACATGTGTGGTGGTTCGAGTCGACATAATGGTTACAAGAAGAGCTGACCCAATCGCTCCTGATACTTGCTGTAGCGTGTTATTCATAGCCGTACCATGAGGATTATAACGTGCGGGTAGCTGATTTAAACCATTTGTCATAACGGGCATCATTACCATAGACATCCCGAACATTCTTGCAGTATAAAGAAGCATTAATGTTGTGTATGTGGTTTCCATCGTTAAACGACTGAACATAAACGATGTTAGTATCGTAATCGATAAACCAGTTATCGCAAGAACTCTCGCCCCGTATTTATCAAATAACTTCCCTGTAATAGGTGACATTACACCCATTAGTAAAGCTCCCGGTAGCATCAATAATCCTGAGTCTAATGGAGAAATGCCTCGAATCGATTGAACATACATTGGTAGAAGAAGCATAGCTCCAAACATCGCCATCATTAACGTCACAGAGATCATAGACGATAGAGCGAACATTGGATAACGATAGATCCGGAATTCGAGCATTGGTACTTTTAATTTTAACTGACGAAGGATAAAGAGAACTAGCGAAATACCACCGACAATTAACGTAAGATAAACCTCCGGTGCGCTCCAGCCTTTGTCTCCCGCTGAACCAAATCCGTATAATAACCCTCCGAACCCAATACTTGATAAAACAACTGATAAGCCATCCAGTTTAATCGCAATAGATTCTTTCTTGTCGTGCAGTAAGAAGAATGCAGCGATTAGAATGACAACTGCTACTGGAAGTGTGACATAAAACAGCATTTTCCATGAGTAGTGCTCAATTAAAAAGCCTGAAAGAGTTGGACCAATCGCTGGTGCAAAAATCATAACTAGGCCAAATACGCCCATTGCCGCTCCACGTTTTTCTATCGGAAATCCAGTTAAGAGCACATTCATTAATAACGGCATCATAATCGCTGAACCAGACGCTTGAACGACACGAGCAGTTAACAATACAGGGAAATCCCAAGAAACGGCTGCCAAAATTGTCCCCAGTGTAAAGAGACTAATCGCCGTTAGAAATAACCCTCGTACCGAGAATTTTTGAATAAGGAATGCCGTAACTGGTATTAACACCCCGTTCACCAGCATATACCCTGTTGCTAACCACTGAACAGTCGAAGCTGTGATCTCGAACTCTCTCATAATAGATGGTAACGCTACATTTAATAGCGTTTCATTTAATATCGAAATAAAGGCTCCCGCAAGCAATATGGCAATGATGCCATAGGGAGGACGTTTGTTTTCTTCTATTGTAGTTGACATATTTACCCCTCCATAACACCTGTTCATTTTTTTATACCGGTGTTATACTGAACTTATATTACTCCTGTCATTTCGTATTTGCAACAGTATAATCTTGCTTTTCTAATGAAAAACTGTGAAAATTTTTGGTGTAGGAAATAAGCTTGGAGAGGTGTCAGATGAACAACCGAAGGCAAGACGTTATTGAAAGCGCTCATCAAGTTTTTTCAGAGAAAGGTTACCGAGCTGCTTCCATCCAAAATATACTTGACCGTAGTTCAATTTCTAAAGGTACCTTGTATAAATACTTCACATCGAAAAGTGATATCATTCTTGCCGTTTTCAAATGGCTTGCTGATGAGATAGAACAAGCAAGAGATGAAGTCTTACTTAATCGCGACCCAAAAGACTTGAATACACTCACAGAACAGATTAGTATCCAGATCGAAAAATTAGAGGAATTTAAGATGATTCCATTGTTCCAAGAGATTTTTTTCTCAGATGATGTCGAGCTTAAGCAGTATATTAAACAATATCAATTGTATGAATTAAAATGGTTGCACCGAAGACTTAAGGATATCTTTGAAGAAGAGACAATACCTCACTTATTAGATTGTGCTGTCATGTTGACCGGAATTCTCAATATGCATTTACGTTATTATGCCACCACCCCACCTAGACCAGGGATGGATAGTAAGGTTGTGGTTCAATACTGTATGAATAGGTTAGTAGAGCTTGTTCATCAAGTTACTAGTCGAAATGAGCAGCTTTTAGACCCTAATTTATTGGATGAATGGGCACCGGATGAAATGAAGAAAGATGACATGCGCAAAGAAAAACTAGAAGAGACGTTGTTTAATTTAAAACAACACATTTCAAAGCATACAACGGAGGACGAACGAAAAAAGCACAAGGAACGGCTGGATTTTCTCAATGATGAGCTTGTCCAACAAACCGAACCTCGTACCTTTTTAATTGATAGTATTATAGAATCTCTTTCGACTGATTCTAAACCTGCTTGGGAGCAGCAGCTTAATGAGTTTAAATTGACCGTCTCAGCTTTCCTTAAGGGTTGAGATTTACAAATCCCAGAAAGTATCAAAATCAACCTTATAATCCATATCCTGAAGTGTGATAATAATTCGTCTTGCACTACGGACACTCGGTTCTCTGTCTTCCTTGCAGAGTCTACGTACGGTTTCTCGACTAACTCCGCACATATTGGCCATTCGTTGCTGTGTAATCTCATGCTGAGACAAAAATTGTGCAAAAGGAGTCTCAAGTTCTGTTAACTGATACATCAATGCACCTCCGAGTAGTTTTCTGTCAGTGAATCTTTATACATTTATTATAACGTGCTTTAAAGCGCAGTTGTCAGGCTATCTGTTACTTTATAGTTGGGAAAAACCCGCTCCTCCCAACACACTTTTCTTACACTCTTATTAGAAATCGCTCGTTTCACATGACAAAAAAGGAAACTGGACTACCTTCGCTCCAGTTTCCTTAAACGTTTCTTCATTTTTATGAAATGAAAAATCATTTTCTCAATTGGGATAATATTTTTCTACTTTTGATTAGCCATAGTCTCTTTAACTTCTGTTAGTGTAGGCATACCCGATTGCGCACCAAACTTTGTCACTGAGAGGCCTGCTGCCGCATTTGCAAACTCTATAGATTGTGCTAGTTCAATTCCTTGAGCCAGACAATAAGAAAGTGCTCCGTTAAATGTATCCCCTGCACCTGTTGTATCTAGAACCTCTACATGTTGGCCCTTTACATACCTAGTCAGTAGATCCTCTTTTTGTTTAAAGCCTACCCCTTCACTACCAAGTGTCACAATGACGGTTGGAACAGACTCATTGAGAAGCAACTCATTCATCCCTAGCTCCACATTTGTTTGACCTGTCATTTCAGCGAGCTCCGTTTCATTTGGCGTAACATAGCTGATGTTCTGAAGTAACTTTTTACTTAGCGGTGCTGATGGTGCTGGTGCCGGATTCAGGATAACCTTTCCGCCAACAGCCGATGCTAGCTCTGCAGCATATTCAACAATATCTAGTGGGATCTCAAGCTGTAAGACAACAATGTCTGCTGACTGGATGACTTCTTTTGCGGCATCAATATGCTCTCTAGTTAGAGCATGGTTAGCACCTGGCACGATTATGATTTGATTATCCTGTTCAGAGACTGTAATTTGTGCCATACCTGTTGTGTTCTTCTTAAGTATCTGAACATACGATGTATCGATTTGCTCTTCATTCAGCTTCTTAATCATCGCTTGTCCTGTTGAATCATCGCCAACTGCTCCAACCATCGTCACCTTTGCGCCAAGTCTCGCTACAGCCACTGCCTGATTGGCTCCCTTTCCTCCTGGTAACTGGTGAAAGCTCTGCCCTGTGATCGTTTCACCTTTCTTTGGAAAACGATTTGACTTTGTTACCATATCCATATTTATACTACCAATAACAACGACATTGGGTTGGTTGATTGACATGTCTTTCCACCTGCTTTTTTAGAGTTTCCTGTGAATAGTCTTGTAAAGAATATCACATTCCTGAAATCCTGCCTATCCGCACTTGATTCATCGACCTGTCACATCTCACTACAGGCTTCTTGAAAATATCTGATACACTAGTCTAGATGCTTTTGTTATGAGGTGACGTATGAAACGAAAATTAGGGGTTCTTATTTTTTTCCTAGCGATAGGTATACTTGTTTATATAAATCGACTTGACTTAATGACATGGATTCAAAATTATGGACAACAATCTATTGTATTAACAACCATTGCTGCCACACTATTTGCGCTCTTTCCTGTCATTCCTTTTCCAGTTATTGGGGCTATCTTAGGAGTGATGTATGGACCAGCACTAGGTAGTTTGGTTACGTGGATAGGTTCTTCGGTTGCTTCCATCATTATGTTCATTGCCATTCGATTTGGATTTCAAGACTGGGGTCGCCGTGTGATCACACGTTATAAATCCTTGGATAAAATAACTACTTTGTTCGAAAGAAATGCATTTATGACCATCTTTATCAGTCGAATGGTTCCTGTCATTCCTTCCATTGTAGCCAATTCATACTTCGCTTTAAGTCGTGTGTCTCTAGGAGTTTATTCTTTGGCCTCTACAATCGGGAAAATCCCATCGATGATTTTGTTTGCAACAGTTGGTAGCACACTCATGAGTAATCCAGGAGATCTTTTATTTGTTGGTCTATATTATATTGGTTTTCTTATGGTGGTTTATAGCTGTTACCGCGTGTGGGCAAGAAGACCCGGTAAATGAATAAGTACGCACAAAACCCATCTGCAACTGCAGATGGGTTTTTGGTTTAGGTCTGATCCAATGTTAGAATCGTTTTGTAAAGAACCCTTGTGGAGACTTCGACATCTTCTTGTGTTGTCCACTCCTTTGGATTATGACTGATTCCATTAAGCGATCTAGCAAAAATCATACCCATCGGCCACTTCCCGATAAATTGCATGCCATCATGTCCAGCTCCACTTGGCAAGGTAACAGGCTTCACACCTTCTTCTTCAATACTTGTTTGGATGGCTTGTTGAATAGACTCTGAACATGGGGCAGGAGAGATCCGTTGCATTTCTCCAATCTCTAGATCAAGCTGACGTTCGGAAGCTACTTTCTTTGCAATAGCACGTATAGCTTTCTCCGCTTCATCTCGAACAGATTCTTGTACATGTCTGAGGTCAAGAGTCCATTCACTATACCCTGGGATGACATTTGTGCCGCCTGGTTTCACTGAAATTTGACCAACCGTTGCAACCAACTCAGGATATTGCTTGGCAATCCGTTCAATCTCAGCAATAATTAAGCTTGCTCCAACCAATGTGTCACGCCTCTGATTCATCGGCGTTGCACCAGCATGACCTGCTTCGCCCGTTAGTTTCATACGTAACCATACTGGTCCAGCTATACCACTGACAATTCCGGCAGCAGCCCCAGCTGTTTCAAGGACTTTTCCTTGTTCAATGTGAAGTTCAACATAGGCTTTTATATTCTCAAGCTTTGCTTCCGTCATTTTTTCAGGATCATATCCTTGGCTTTTCATAGCCTCATATATACTTATACCTTCCGCATCTTGCTTTTGTAGTTGTTCCGGAGTTAGGATTCCAGCAACCGCACGACTTCCAATCATGCCTAGACCGAATCGTGAACCTTCCTCATCTTTAAAAGCCATGACTTTTACAGGATGATTTAGTTCCTGTCCCTGTTCTTGAAGGGTTTGTAGAACTTCAATTCCAGCGATGACTCCTAGTGGACCATCGAAGTTTCCCCCATTCGGTACACTATCGACATGAGAGCCAACCAATATCGTTTCTTCTGTTTTCCCTTTGCTGATTCCATATAAATTCCCTATAGCATCATACCCTGTTGCAAGTCCTGCTTCTTCCATGTACGTTTTGACTTGTTCATTCGCTGCAGCTTCGAGATCCGTATACGAATATCTCGTCACCCCGCCATCTTCTGTCCGTCCAATAGCCGATAGCTCTTGAAGTCTTTTCCATATTCGTTCTACGTTAATCATCACTGAGCCCCTTCTTTCCATGTAACGAAAAATTAAAATGACATACGCCATCCTTAATGACGTATTGATCGTGCTCTACTTCAAAATCAGTGTTATACCCCTTCGCTACTGCTGGATCGATCATTTCACAATATAGGATTCCGTATTCGCCCATCCCGTCATCTACCCATTGCTGACCGAAGGGACATTTCGTAAAGGTTTGTTCAATGTTTTTTTCTGTAAACACATTTTCAAATTCAAACAATTCACTTCTACCCATATCATAATTCGAAAGGTAGTTTTCTAATGTGTTTGGCTGTCCCATATGATTAGCGCGGCTAGCAATACCCCTGCCCCGCTCTTGACCGAATGTTCGGACACCTTCACGTACAGCATCCTGGCCTGCCTCACCATATTTGTCGACGACTGCTTTTGTGATCTCCGCAAACAACTTGGCCATCCAGACATAAATCGATTGATGCTCTTGCTTCGCCTCTTTTGTCTCAATATCATCTGATAGATACGCTGAGAGGCAATGTACTTCACCTTCATCCGTTGCCTGGTCTGATACTAACCTAACTCGTGCCAAGCCAAATTGCATCATGCCTTGTCTTATACAGGTCCTTGCTTCTTCTCCTAATGCTACGATTATGGCATTCTCTAAATGTGTCACAAGTTTTGCTGTAATCGTGTACATCGATAGTGTTGGCAATGGCTCTCGTTTAGTTGACATCTATACTTCGCCTCCTTGCTGTATCGAACTCTTCCTTGTTTACAGTGTATCATGTCACCGGAGCAACATTAAAAAGAACCGCCTTCAGGTTAAGGCGGTTCTCCATTGATATGGACCACTATGTATGGACACTCAAAATAACAAGGTGCCCCATTTAGACATTACTTTAGTACACGGGTAAAACGATTCTCTGGTTTTACCAACCCAAGATGGTCTCTCAATGTTGTTCCATTATACTCCGTTCGAACCAGCCCTTTTTTCTGAAGAATAGGAACAACCTTCTCCACAAAGTCTTCTAACCCACTTGGCAACAGAGGCACTTGCAGCATAAATCCATCCGCTGCTTCTTCTTCCAACCAACGTTCCATTGCATCTGCTACCTGCTGTGCGGTGCCTACAAATTCATCGATACGTGCAGAGTTTGTTAGTCTTGCATATAATTCTCCAACCGTAAGCCCTTCAGTATCAATAATCTTTTTCATTTCATCAAACTGACTCTGTATTCCATTCACTTTTGGAAAGTCTATCTCACTAGCTGGTGTATCGTATGAATAAGCCTGAAAATCGATATTTCCCATATAGCCAGAGAGAAAACGAAGCCCGACATCAGTAGGGACAAGATCTTGTAATTCCTGATGTTTAGCTATGGCTTCTTCTTCTGTATCTCCAATAATCGGAGCTATGGCATGCAGAATCTGCAGATCATCCTGTTTTCGTCCAAACGCGGGTAACTGATCCTTTAACTCTTTGTAAAACTCTTTAGCTTTTTGTAGATTGTCTTTATGAGCAAACACAACCTCTGCTGTTCTCGCAGCTAGTCTTTGACCATCTTCAGACGAACCCGCTTGAATAATCACAGGCTGTCCTTGCTTCGAACGGGCAATGTTAAGAGGTCCTTTCACCTTAAAAAAGTCGCCTTGATAGTGAAGTTTATGAACCTTTTCCGGATCGTAAAATAGTCCTTTTTCTTTATCATAAGTGAAGGCATCATCTTCCCAAGAGTCCCAAAGTCCTTGAACGACATCAATAAATTCCTCAGCACGTTGGTATCGTTCACTATGAGTAAAATGCACGTCTCTACTGAAATTTTGACCCGTTTCACCCGTTGCATCTCCCGTAGTTACCACATTCCAACCGATTCGTCCTTTTGAGATCATATCCACTGAGGCTACTTGCCTTGCTAATTGATAAGGCTCACTGTACGAAGTAGATGCTGTTGCTCCTAACCCAATATGTGAGGTAGCCCCTGCCATCGCAGTAATGAGAATGAGTGGATCAAATCGATTTAGTATATTTGGATGCGAATCGTGATTTATAGCTAGGCTATCTGCGATAAAAGCTAGATCAAACCGTCCCTTTTCTGCAAGTTGTGCTAGCCTTTGGTAGTAGGTAACATCAATGCTTGCGTTCGGCTGTGCTGAGTGGTGTCTCCATGAAGCCACGTGCATACCAGTTCCGATTAAATAAGCTGCTAATTTCATTTGCTTTTGCTCACCCATTTTAATACGTCTCCTTATAGGTGCTTAATTCATCAAGCGTGATAAAGGTCGGTAGAAAATTCCCAGCATAGGTTTCATCAATAAATTGTGCCGTTTCCTCACTCTGATAAATATCAATAATGGTTTGAAAAGCCGGATGATCTTTATTTTCCTCAAGAGCTGCAATCACATTAATGTAGGGTTTCGCCGTCTCATCCTCATGAATAACCGCATCATCAAGCATAAGTCCAGCCTCAAGGGCCACCCCATTATTAATAATCGCTGCATCTAAATCTTGCATGACTCTTGGCGCACTAGCAGAATCAACTGGAACAAATTCCAAATTCATTGGATTTGATTTCACACGATCCTCTCCCCCATTGCCATCAAAATCATCAACTAGCTCAATTAATCCAGCGTCCTTAAGCAAAACTAATGCGCGTCCCCAATTTGAGCTATCATTCGGTAAAGCCACCTTATCTCCATCAGAGAGTTGTTCTATATCTGTAATTGTATCTGAGTATAAGCCGAGTGGTGCAATGATGGTTGTAGCAATTGGAACAATATCCGTCTCATTTGATTCATTAAATAAATCTAAGTACGCAATATGCTGAAACGCATTAAGATCAATGTCCCCCTCAGACAAAATTTGATTAGGATCAACCGTAGCATCTAGCTCTACTAATTCTATATCTACCCCTTGATCCTCTGCTTGATCTTTAATATACGTCCAGGTTCTTTCTTCCGAGTTTCGGATGCCCACTTTCACCGACTCGCTCTCAGCGTTACCTGAAGTTGAGCAACCACTTAGTACGATAACTAGTAGAATGATCGCTTTAAATGTACCTTTCAAAGTTATCCCTCCCCACCATTAGAAAACAGGTACAACTGCACCCTCATATTGATCCTCTATATAGGTTCTTACTTTATCCGATTGAAGCGCTTCGGCTAATTTTTGAATCGACTGACTTTCGGCTTTTTCCGGTGTCGCAACGACTATATTGACATAAGGTGAATCACTTCCCTCGATAATCAAAGCATCCTTCAAAGGCTCTAGCCCTGTTTCTAAAGCATAATTTGTATTAATCGCAACAAAATCCAAATCATCGAGAGCCCGAGGTAATAGTGGACCATCAAGTGGTTTAAATTGAAGGTTTAATTCGTTTGTCAAAATGTCTTCAACTGTAAAATCACTTGTTTTTTCCGTTGTATCTAACTCAATCATGTTGTTTGCTGCAAGTAGCTCTAACGCTCGAGACAAGTTAACGGGATCATTAGGAATCGCAACTTCAGTTCCCTCCTCCAGCTCGTCAATCGAATCGTACGTTTTCGAATAATAACCAAATGGTTCAATATGAATGCCTGCGACTTCGACTAAATCAAGACCAATATCATCATTTACTTGGTTAAGGTAAGGCGTATGTTGAAAGAAGTTCGCATCATACTCCCCATCTGCTGTTTGCCGATTGGTTTGGATTCCATCCGTACTAAGGTCTACTTCCAGTTGTATCCCCTCTTCTTCCAAGTCCTCTGCAATGAACTCAAGTAGCTCACCATGAGGCGTGGATGCAGCAGAAATCCGTAACACTTCCGGTTCCTCTCCATCAGCTGATTCGGCATTACTCCCGCAAGCTGATAACGTCAGGAGTCCTGTTACTATCATAAATGAACCTATCTTTTTCAAATCAATTCCTCCCTCAATTACACATTACTTACTTGCTGAAACAACGATAACTGCTTCAACTGATAGAGCGTCTGACGTTTCTCTTCAAATTGTGGTATAGGTACATGAACAATCAATTCATCAATATCTAAGCCATTTGTTAATTCCTCAAGTCTTGCTTCTACTGTTTGAATGGAGCCTGTTATCACACCAGATTCCTTTTTTTCTACCCAGTAGCTTTTCCCTGTAGACTCCCCGAAAGCAGCTGCGCGCTCATACGTTGTCACATTTAGAGTACGCCCATCATCCACATGTACTTTAAAGCTGTAGGGATATTTATTCAGAGCCCGAGCCTCTTCATCGGTATCAGCTACAATGATGCCAACAGCGACTATAAACTGTGGCTTTTGATTTTGACTACCTTGAAATGATTGGTTATACACTTCAAAAGCTGTACGAAGATCATTAAGATTTGAGTTGATAAAGCTTGCAAACACATACGTAATCCCGTGTATTGCCGCTAGTTCTGCACTCTTACTACTGCCTCCTAATAGAAACACGTCTGCGGGTTGCTCCGTAAAGGGTCTAGCTACTAGCTCAGCTTCTTCTTCTGTATGTCTTAGAAAATGAAGGAGGTCTGCTAACTTACTCTCAAACGCCTCCCCATCAGATCCCGTTCCTTGTAAGGCTTCTGTCGATTTATTTGTTCCACCTGGAGCTTTCCCAATTCCTAAATCAACTCGATTTGGTTCAAGTGACGCAAGGACATTAAATACCTCTGCCACTTTAAATGCTGGATAGTGTTGCAGCATAACACCACCCGAACCAATACGAATGCGATTTGTTTTAGCAAGTAAATATGGAATGATTGCTTCTGGGGCAGAGCCTGCAAGCTCTTTAAAATTATGGTGCTCAGATACCCAAAAGCGATGGAAATTTTCTTCATCTGCAAATTGAGCAAGTTGAACCGTTTTTTGAAACGCATGTATCGCAGTTTCCTGTTCAGCAATCGGACTTTGATCGAGTATACTTATTCGCATCATGTTCTCCCTCTCCTCAAAACATTAAATACTTATAAACTTAATCGGAATTAATAGTTTACTAAATATAGCATTGAGTTAGACTTTAATCAATCGTCTTACTGATAGGATTTTTTTATCGGTTTAAAACAATTCAAATAAAAGTTCGGACAGAATTCTTTTTAGCATTAAAAGGGCCGAACAATGACATCATTGTTCGGTCCTTTTACTTAGTTAATATTCCTGAAACATAATTCAGAACAAGGAGGGTTCAGAGGTTATCCCAGTCTTCAATGTTCGTATAATCAATCTTTCAATTTTGTGAGGTTAATTATGTCTTTAATTGCGGCACTGGCAGCTCCTACTGGACTAGAGGCACCGCCAGATACGAATAATTCACCTATCTCCTCTGTTGAAAAAAGAATTCCCTTGTTGGTTCCATGTACAGTTGATAAAGGGTGTGTGGTCGATAAATACTCTGGTTTAACTGATAGAGTCACTTGATCGTTTTCGACTTTTGCTCTAGCCACCAGCCTGACCTTTTGCCCTTTTCTCAAAGCCTCTGTTAAGTCGACACTTGTAAGATCTTCTATTCCTTTTAATGAAACATCTTGAAAAGAACTCGAAGTTTCAAGCAAACTATTCGCCAGAAGGGCCAACTTGTTAGCACTATCTATCCCTTCCACATCCAAAGAAGGATTCGTCTCTGCAATCCCTTTTTCTTGCGCTTGAAGAAGTATATCTGCAAAGCTTTTTCCCGTATCCATCATTTCAGAGAGAATATAATTACTTGTCCCATTCAGGATAGCTTCAAAACCGGATATCGTTGTGCCTGCCAAACAATACCTACCAACATCTAATGTTGGCAAGGCGGCTGCGACCGCACCACTATATTGAATGATTTGCCCATACTCATTAGCCATAGACATGAGTTCATTATAATGATGAACAAGAGCTCCTTTAGAGAGGGCCACGACATCTAATCCTTGTGTCAGAGCCTGTTTCATATAGCCATAACCTGGCTCCCCGTGCTCTTGATGTGTCGGTGCGGCTTCCACGAGAACATCCCCATGAAAGATATAATCCGTCTGAATCGATAAGCCTTCATTCATGGCATAAGCATGAATTCCTGCCGAGCCAGAATCATAGCGTAATAACGTTTCCAGATTTAAGCCGTTCTGATCTTCTAATAAACCGTGTCGACCAATCAGCCCAACAACCTTTAATTCCAATTGATACCTTCGTATGTAGTCTGTCTGTTTCTTGATGATTAACTCAATCATGGCACGACTGACCGAACCAAAACCACTAATATATATCTTCATAAACCCCTCCACGTATCGCTTTTTATCACTTTACCATACATGAAATTAATTTTTCTCTCCACACAAGTGTTCATTCCGATTAAACTAGATAGATAAAGGAAAAAGTAGTCGTATACATATTACTTGTGATTTGTTGACTCATCATAGATGATAGAAACGAGACCTATATAAAAGGAGTACTACACTATGAATACAACCGTGCCCTCTAATTCATTACAAATCCTTCTACGAGCATCAAAGGAAACCATCCCTAAAGCGAGGCAACACTTAAAAGACTGGAAACAAATTGGAGAACAAATTCCGGATGAAGAAATCCGTCAGCAAGCAACTTGGACAATCAGTGACAAAACGTTTCACTGCGAGGGCGGCAGTATACTCGGTCTATTGGCTGGAGATAATCAAGATGCGTATATTAAATTTATGGTGGCGTACCAAAGTATTTGTGATTACTTAGACACACTCTGCGATAAAAATGATGCGCACAACCAAGATGACTTCAGATCCATTCACCATGCTTTGCTGGACAGCTTAACCCCAGGTGAACCGTTTTATGACTATTATGAGCACCGCAAACCATTTGATGATGGCGGCTACCTCCAAAACTTAGTTACGACATGTAGACAAACCATCGAAACCTTCCCAGGATTTGCAAACATGCAAGAAGACATGAAGGAAGTTGCCCAATTCTACATTGATTTCCAAGTGTATAAACACGTTGAAAAAAGCCTAAGAGAACCCTTATTAATGCATTACTATGAAACCAACAAACACCTTGCACCAAGCATGCGTTGGTATGAATTTGCTTGCGGAACCGCATCAACACTCGGTCTCTATTGCCTTGCCGCCTATGCAGCAAAAAGCATCCGCACCAAAGAAGAATCAAAACAAATCAAAGAAGCCTACTTCCCTTGGTTACAAGGACTGCACATCATGCTCGATTACTTTATCGACCAAGAAGAAGACAGAGCCGAAGACGAAATGAACTTTACAAGCTATTACGAAAACAGAGAAGACCTCATCCAACGAGTGAACATTCTCGACAAAGAGGCCACAACAAAACTTAAAAAACTACCAGATGCATCCTTCCACCTCTTAATCAAACGTGGACTCTATGCCATCTATCTCGCAGACTCCAAAGTCAAAGCACACCCACAAATGCAAAAAGACGCCAAAGCACTTCTAAAACTCGGCGGAATGCCAGCCAAATTCTTTTACTATAACCGCTGGATGTTTAAACGTAAGACCTGATACACAGACGAGCAGCCCGATGAGGGTTGCTTTTTTTTGTGGGAGGGGAACGCTCAAAAGAGGTGTATGTGCTCAAATTAGGTGGAGTGTTGCGCGGAAATCTTGGGAATGCGCGGGTTTGATGCTGGTGTGCGCGGAAATTTTGTCTTTTTGCTCATAAAATTTGAAAATGCTCAAAAATGAGGCTTTCATGCTCAAAAAGGTGGAAAGTTGCGCGGAAATCCCAGGAATGCGCGGGTTTGATGCTATTGTGCTCGGAAATTTCATCTTCTTGCTCAAAAATTTATAAAATGCTCAAAAATGAGGCCTTCATGCTCAAAAAGGTGGAGTGTTGCGCGGAAATCCCCGGAATGCGCAATTATGATGCTGTTGTGCGCGGTTTTTTTATCTCTTGCTCAAAAATCTATAAAACGCTCAAAAAAGAAGCCTTCGTGCTCAAAAAGATCGAGCGCCCGCACAGAAATCAAAAAACCCGCCTAATTAGGCAGGGTTTACATACATTTATTCGTTTTCTTCTTGTTCTTCATACGCATAGCGCCCGCGATACGGCTTCGTAATATATTCGTTTTCTTCGACGATTTTATTTAACATGACATACAATGAGCTTTCATTATAGACAATGTTATTTCGCTCAAGCTCAGCACCAATTTCTTTTGCATTTAAAGAAAGGTCAGAGTTCTTTAACGTTTTTACAATAAATGGTTCAATGATATCTCGCTTAGCGCGGACGGGTCTTTGTTGTTCTTTAGCTTGGAAGTCCTGTTTCAATTCAGAATAGGAAGAGGACTCTGAGGTCCCATCACGTACATCTAATTCTCTTAAGCGAGAATAGATCACGTTAAATTCCTCAGCGCTTGCTTTTCGTTCTTCAAAGATTTGGTCCATACGTTGTTTGAGTGCGTCTCGTTCTGTATACAAAATTAGTTGGTCTCCTTTCTCAATACAACTATATTTATTTTACATAAGAAGCATAGCTTTCGTAAATATAAAAAAGTAGAATTAAAATAGAAATTTCATCCAATAAAAAGAAAAACAGAAGCATATGCCTCTGTTTCGTTTAATACTTTACATCCATTGTCTGGCCCGCATGTGGATGCTTTGCCAACGGTTGTGCTGAATCCATTAGCTTTAAGATGTCTTCACCTTGCTGCTCTGACGTTTCTTTTGCTTGTTTCATGACTGAAAGTGAAACCTGTTGCCCTACATTTGCTTGACTCATAGCCATTGAGAGAAGTGCGATATTCATACTACGTCCTCCTTTTATCAACTAGTCGTTTAGCTTGGCTCTTTCAACTCATCTTGTTTTAAATGATGAACATCAAGAGTTTTCCCTTTTTTTGAAACAGCCCACTCTACTGGTAATCCTGGTATAAAGGACTCCGTATACTGCTTCACGATCTGTACTTGTTCATTTTGAGAGAGATTTTCTGATTGCTCCACAACCTGTAAAATTTTTCGCAAAGCGACAAGGATAACATTTGCGTCAACTAGCAAAAGAACTTTATCTTCATCCATTAGCAGACTTTCTCTAATGTTAGAACGATATTGCTCGATACTTACACAAACATTTGAAAGATACTCTCGATACTCGCTAACTACGGATTGAATAAAAACAACGGGACTGTCAAATGCACGATCTGCTCTATAATAACGCCTCATCAAACTAGCAATCGTTTTGAGAAAATGAGTATGTCCTTTAGCCTCAGCTAGTGACTTTGTAATAGAGGAAGCAAAAGATAAAGCTTCTTCTTTCGTAATCATGATGAAAACCCCTTCTTGGTTATCTAACGTACACAAAAAGACCCCGATAGATTTCGTGGTCTCTATACAAGAACCTACATTGGCTCGAGAATGAAAAGATCAATCTCTTAAAGTGAGTAATCACTGTCTTTTATATCGTCCAAGAACCATTATCTATGAAGGGTATTCCCAATCTTTCTGATCACTTAACTAACTATATTGATCTAAATCTTGTTCTTTGATAAGAGGAATAGATGAACCACTTTTTGCATATTCCAATAGTTCCTTACTCAGATTCGGGTAAAATGTAACCCGATGCAATTGGTTTAAAGGGATCCATGAAACGCCTGACTGGTGTGGATCTGGCTCCATTGGCTGTTTTGGTGTTTGATTTTCAGCTAATCTACAATCAAACATCAATTGTAAGGATGCTACAACTCCATACCGATTATTGTTAAACTGAGGTAGATACTCATATACAAAAGCCAATTCACCAACACGTATATCCACACAAGCTTCTTCTCTCAATTCTCGCTTTACCGCTTGCTCCGCCGCTTCCCCCGGCTCAATTCCACCACCTGGTAAATTGTAATGCATACCATGTTGGTCACTATATTTAATTAATAATATACGTTCTCGTTCTATAATAATGGCTCCTGCTCGAACACGAATAACTTCGTTCATTTATATCACCTTTATCATTCAATTTATTTATTTTAAAATAGGTAGAAAGAAACGAGGGATTCCTATGGAGAAACCATTAGCGATTGTGACAGGTGTAAGTAGATCTCAAGGAATTGGTGCCGCTATTTGTCGTGAGCTAGCTGCTAGTGGAGTGGACGTACTTTTTACGTACTGGTCTCCATATGAACAGCTATCAGGTTTGGCTGAGGTAGAGGATTCAACCCTCCCGCTCAAACAGGAGCTCCAAAATCAGGGTATACTTTGTGAGAGAATAGAATTAGATCTATCTGTGCCATCCTCCAGTCATAGGCTGTTTGATTTAGCTAGTAAACGGTTTAACCGACATGCCAATGTGCTTGTGAATAATGCGGCAGTATCTATGAACGACAACATCCAATCCATTACAGCGGAGCGGCTTGATTTACATTACAAGATAAATATTCGAGCCACAACACTGTTGACTGCTGAATTCGTTAAACGCTTCACAGGAGTGAATGGACGAATTATCAATATCACAACCGGTTGGTCTCGTGGGCAAATGCCCGAGGAACTCTCATATGTACTAACCAAATCATCAATAGACACGTTAACGTACACCCTTGCATCTTCACTAGCAAAAAAACAAATTACGATTAATTCAGTAAATCCTGGTCCCACCGATTCTGGCTGGATGAATCAACAAGTAAAAGACACGTTATTACCTCGTTTTCCAGCTGGACGAATTGGCCAACCACGGGATGCTGCTAAACTTATCACATTCCTTGCAAGCCCAGATGCAGAATGGATAACAGGACAAATTATTCATTCAGAAGGTGGATTTCTTAATGCAGATGAATAGAAAGGACATCATAATATGAACAAAATCATCGGTACGAGCAGCACAGGTAAAAAAGCAGAGCTTATTCAAGAAGAAAGTAGAGACGATCTTCTTTTACTGAACGGTGCCCTATTCTGGCCCCAGAACTTCACTTGGGAAAAGGTTAACACACAGATGGTAGACGACATGGACCTAGAGTGCGCACAAGATAAAGATAAAAAAGACGCAGAAGAATTAATTCTGCGCAAAGTTTGGCGACTAGAGGATGGTTCACTTTTATTTGCTGAGGTGGCGGATCGTGGTGGGTATTAAATAAATTAACCGTTCCCTTTTAACCTACAATTACACCTTTATCGCTTTGGTGGAAATTTTCTGTATTATCGATTTGTCCAGCAATCGAAAAACTAGCTAGGCCAATAAAAAGGATAAACATCAATGTAGTTTTTTTCATAATAAATCCTCCAATAATTTTAGGTTATTAGGTGCTTGACGAGCTAATCTCAAATATTTTAAAGCTTCTTCAAATTGATTATTATCCTCTAAAAAATCTGCTACTTCTTCAGACATCTCAGAAAATTCGAAATATAATTCATTCTGTTTCAAAATTTCTAACCCATCATCAATCATATCCTGATTATAGCTTTCATATAAACCTCTTGTAATCACTGATTTAGCAATTTGTTCAATTAAATCATATTCCAATGACTTTTCTTCGGCTTCATCGAGTGTCTTTTTTGCTTCTTTATTTTCTCCTAATCTGTATAAGGTATTAGCTAGATTATATTTATTTTGTATTTCAGTTAATGTGTTTTTTGATGCGTCTATATCTAAACTACGGATTAAGAATTTTTTTGCATCTAAGAACTTCTTTTGTCTAATTCTGTTTAATGCGAGTCCTCTATATATGATACTTTGAGATAAGGGATAAGCCTCTGAAATTCCTAGAATCTCCTCATATATTAATTCTGCTTTATCATAATGGTTTAATTCAGTAGCGATATAAGCTTGGATAAGCTTACAGTTCATAGCTCTCTCTTCGTGTTTATCACTTAGATTCAAAATCTCTAAAGATTTTTTTGTATATTTAATAGCACTTGTATAGTCATCTAACCTATAATAACAAAAGCCTAATCTTTGATAGAATTCTCCTCTTTCATATATATCATTAACATTATCAAGGTATTTTTGAGCAATTTGAAACGTTCTAATGGCTGATTTGAATCTATGCTTATACATTTCGTACTGAGCAGTCATAAAATAGTATAAGTATTTTAGTCGATTATCTGAAGCATCTGCTTTTATCTTCATTTTCTCTAGCTCTTCAGGCGTTATTTCCATCTTAAGTTCCAAAAGCATAAATTGATGTCTAAGCTGAACTAATTTATAGTGAGTGTCGACTTTATCATGCTTTCTCATGTTTGAAATGAGTTCTTCTACAGTTTTTTTTGATTCCTCAGCTTGATCTACATCCCTCGCAACAATACAACTGTACCATTCAACTAACTTTGCTCCAACTATCTCAGGAGGATTTAACGTTTGCATATAGTCACCTTCCTTCCATCTTCTCCGACATTATAGCGAGTTAAGGTTGACAATAATATACTTTGCAGACGTTTCCCAATCTATGAGAAGGAAAAATTTATCATTTTCATGTGAATAGGATTCACTAATGAAATGACTCTGTTTTTCGTAATTATTGTCTATTTACTGATCCTTTCAATGGCTAATGGGACTTCTGATAAATGTAAGCAATTCGTATCAATATCAGGGTGTACTTGAGGTGGACCCATAAATATCGTCCGCATCCCTATGCTTTTGGCAGGTACGATATCCTTAGTTAGACTGTCTCCGACAAAAATTGACTGTTTCGGTGTGGCATGTAATTTTCCCAACCCGTATTTAAATATAGAAAGATCCGGCTTTTTCTTACCGAAACCTCCTGATGTCACGATATTATCCAGGTAAGGGAGAATTCCTAATTCTTTTATTTTCTCTCGTTGGAAGAAGTCTCGTCCATTTGTAATCAATCCAATTTTATAGTTTTGACTTTTTATGATTTTGAGCATTTCATGTAGGTGAGGAAATCCAACACTCGCAGCGGGAAAGTGTGCATCTAAGTCTTGGAGCATTTCATTTTGCAAGGAAGCGTTGATTGAAAACCTAATAGTTAGTTCTCTGTACACATCATTTTTTGGCATGACAATGTGATGTAGCCTAACAAATTCATTAATAAATCTTTTTCTGTCTGAAATAAACTCATCTAATGCAAATGTTTTGTACTGTTGATTAGCAAAGTTGATTAGGGACTGATGTTTGTCCAACAGTGTTTGGTCGAGGTCAAAAAAGATGGTATCTCGCATGTTCACGCCTCCCTACTTTTAATTAAGAAAACGGAATAGACAACCGTACACGTCTATTCCGTTTTTTGTATGATCGTATGTAGTTGGTTATGCTTGGTCTTGCTAAAACTTGCTCTTGCTCCATCTCTATCCTTCTTGTTCCAGTAATCATTCTTCTTATTAATTCTAACAAAATCTAATAATACTATTTTATCCTTCCAGCTCTTTCCATAGCTCTCACATCAATCATTAACGTTCTGTTTCTACTTCAAAACTTGTTCCATCGGTACGGATGGTGACTGTGCCGTCTTCTATCGTTCCAAATACTTCTGCTCCTACAGCTTCTACTCGGGAGAGTGCGTCAGCTCCAGGATGTCCGTAACTATTATTCTCACTTGCTGAATAGATGGCGACCTTTGGTTGAACAGCTTCCATAAAAAAGTCGTGGCTTGAGGTATTAGATCCGTGATGACCCATTTGATAGATATCTGCTGATAATGGCAGTCCTGTGTTTACCATGGCTTGTTCTGATGGTCTTTCTGCGTCTCCTGTAAATAAGAAGCTTGTGTCTCCGTAGTGCATTATGAAGCTAATTGAATCATTATTTAAATCACCTGTCAGTTCCTCGTTTGGGTTAAGAATATCAAATTGAAGCGTGCCTACTTGATAGCTTTCTCCGGCAATAGGTTCGGTTACGTCTGCATCAGACGCGAGCAAGGCATCTAGTAGACGTTCAAATACTTGGGAAGTCGTTTCGTTACCATCTATCCACACTTCATCTGGTTGGTACTGCTCTATGATTTCATCTCCATTACCAATATGATCTGCATGAGGATGAGTGAAGATTAACAAATCTAGTGAATCAACCTCAAGCTCTTCTAAATGATCAAATATAACTTGTTGGTCATGTCGTCCTGTATCAATGAGTACGGTCGCCTCTTCTGTTTGGACCAGTGTACTATCGCCTTGCCCAACGTCTAGATAGGAGACAACGGCTTCTCCCTCGACTTGTTTTTGTGCACCGTTAGCTGCTTCTACGTGTAACATTTCCTCTAATTCACTGCAGCCGCTCATGATGATGAGAATACTCGTCATGAACAGCAAACGTCCTACAATCTGTTTCATTATGTACCCTCCAGTTGATCTATGTTGTATAGAATTAAGCATACCAGAGCACAGCTCTGAAAGAAGAAGAAATCTTAAATTAAGGTCTTTTCCCAATGGTTGATCCTTACATACGTAATTTCATAATAAGAAATTTTAGTTTGTCCTTGCTTTTTATTTAGTATAGGGGGTAAACTACTTGCATAGATATTAGTTTAGGGGGTGAACTAGTTTTGAAAAAACACTTTTTAGATGCTATTTCTTTGTTCTGTGACGTTATGTTTTACGGTCAGCAGACTTTCTTTAAAGAGATGACATCTGAGAAATTGAAGGTTCTTTCATTTGAACAAATTGATTTACTTAATCTTTTATCTTCTCAGGGTCCACTTAGTTCAACTCAGATTGCCTCTTTTCAGGGGCTCCATAAGAGTGCTATCTCATCTCGGTTAAAGAAGTTGGAGCAGATTGGTTTAATTATCTTTCGTAAATCACCGGATGATTCCCGTGTAAAATATGCTGAATTAACGGAAGAAGGTATGGAAGAAATCAACAAGTGTCAAGAAATGATGCTTGAGTACTTCGGTAAGTTGTTCGGTGATTTTAAGGAAGAGGATTTAACTTACTTTATAACTATGCTAGGCAAGGTTCGAGAACGATTACTGACACAAACCCCATTACAAAATGACGATCGAAGCGAGGAAAACAAATGAAGACCATTCTACGGTTTAAATGGGGCGTTGCCTCTGCATTAATCTTATTAGCTGTATTGTTATTTGTTACAGCACCACCTTTAGCTGATTTAGTTGAAGAGAAAGGCTCTGTCCAACTTGCGGATACCTTTAGTTCAAGTAAGGCTGCATCGATTCTAGAGGATGCTGGTGAGAACGAACAAACCATTAGTGTTGTTGTAGAATTTGCTGACACATTAAGTGAAAATGAAGCTGCTGTTCAGTCTTTAATTGAAGAAATTGAGGCTGGCACATATCAGGCAGATATTGAAGTACTTTCTTTATTTGAATCAGATGAAATTCGCGAACAGGTTGTCTCTGACGATGAAAGTGTTGCATTAATCCCTATCACAGTGGACGGAACAGATGAGGATGCTGTGGCGATTGGTGAAGAATTGAAAGATCTCTCCATCGAAAATGCAGATGTCTATATTACAGGTGAAGCATTGCTTAACCATGATGTAGATGTCACTTCACAAGAGGGCCTAGCAAAAACAGAAATTATTACTGTGATCTTAATTTTTGTCTTACTACTCGTTGTATTTAGAGCCATTGTGACACCACTCGTTCCGCTGCTTTCAGTTGGACTGACGTATCTCATCAGCCAATCGATTGTTTCCTTTTTAGCTGATTGGTTTGATTTTCCTATTTCAAATTATACGCAAATCTTTTTAGTAGCTGTATTATTTGGGATTGGAACGGATTATTGTATTCTTCTACTTAGTCGTTATAAAGAAGAATTAGCCGCTGGCCATGATACACAGACAGCGATTTTAAACACCTACCGCACTGCAGGAAAAACACTTTTTTATAGTGGTTTAGCTGTATTTATTGGATTCGCCGCGATTGGGTTTGCAGATTTTAAAATCTATCAATCTGCAGTAGGTGTAGCCGTCGGTATTGCTGTTTTGCTACTTGTTTTATATACGTTCGTCCCATTTTTAATGGCGGTCTTGAAGCAAAAGCTTTTCTGGCCATCTAAAAAGGTCGGATCCCATGCTGACAACAAGCTTTGGGGCTTTCTCGGAAAAGTATCTATCTTTAGACCTGTTGTCTCTTTAATTATCGTAGCTATCATTACGGTACCGTTTCTATTTATCTATAATAATGATATTTCATTTAATAATGTTGATGAAATTAGTACAGACGCCGACTCAGTAAAAGGGCTACGGGTCATTGAAACAGGATTCGGCATTGGAAACGCACTTCCATTACAAGTTGTCATGGATAGTGATGAGGACGTTGTTACTCCAGAAATCCTTGCACATATCGAAGCATTATCGCGCTACATTGCCGGTATGGATCAAGTCGATAAAGTGATTGGAATTACTCGTCCAGCTGGAGAAGAACTTGACGATCTCTATGTCGATAATCAATTATCACAGCTTGGTGAAGGTTTGGATGAAGCGGTTGATGGAACCATTGAATTAGAAGATGGCCTAACCCAAATCTCTGATCAACTCCGTCAAATTAGTGATCAAGTATCGGGAAGTACATCTGGTGATTCTACAGGTTCTCTTGGAGAAGTAGCCGATGGCATCGATCAAATCAATGAACAATTAGGTGGAGTGTCTCAACAGCTTCAACAGACTCAGGATGTTCAAACAGCCGCTCAGCAGCTAGCCGGCATTCAACAGGGACTTACAGAAATTAGTGCTGGTCTATCAGAAGGCGCCGCTGAACTTGAAGGTGCTGAAGCACAGGTTGGGGAATTATCTGGTGGCCTTGGGCAGTTAGCTGATGGTGTAGATGAAGTCACAGCTGGCATTGGAGAGCTTCGAGATGGCATAACAGATGCGGCTGACTTCGCGAATGAAATAGCTGCTGCTGACTACGTGCGTGGCACAGGAGTCTATATCCCAGATGATCTACTAGATAACGATGACTTTCAAGATGTAATCGATCTGTACACCTTCACGGATCAGACTGGATTATCTCTAGATGTGAACTTAGTGGCTGATCCTTATTCTATAGAAGGCATTGATGCCACACGTGAAATCAAAACAGCTGTCACTCAGTTTGTTCAAGGAACACCTCTGCAAGATATGACGATTGAGTTTGCTGGAGTATCCAGTTTAAACAGTGATTTAGAAGAGATTTCTTCAGCTGATTTCACACGAACCGTCATGATTATATTAGCAGGACTCTTCATTACTTTAATGATTCTACTTCGGTCATGGACTCAACCAATTGTTATTATTGGTGGTCTGCTTCTTTCCTATTACACATCGTTAGGAATTGCTGAATTAGTCTTTGTTCATATCATGGGTTACCCTGGCTTAAGCTGGGCTGTTCCATTCTTTGGATTTGTGATGCTCATTGCACTTGGTGTCGATTATTCCATATTCCTTTTTGACCGATACCAGGAAGAAAAGAAATTGGGCGTACGTGAGGGCTTAATGAAATCCATGGTAAAAATGGGCTCTGTTATTATCACAGCCGCCATTATCCTTTCTGGAACATTTGGAGCCATGATGCCATCCGGTGTCTTATCGCTAATGCAAATTGGTACAGTTGTAGTTAGTGGTCTCATGCTATTTGGCCTTGTTATTCTTCCATTGTTTATCCCTGCTGTAATCAGTTTAGGGGAAGCAAAAGACAAAGATTAAAACTGCTAAGCAGAAAGAGGAGTGACCCGTTGTGGCACTCCTCTTTTTAACATTTAAAATAAGTTGATTCCTACAAACCACATATAAATAACCCCGTAAAGCAGATGTTACCCAAAGGGTTCAACATCTGCTTTACGGGGTTTTGTGTGAATTATTTCTTTCTCTTGAACTATAAAGATTAATAATAGCAAAAGACATTATTGTATTAATTTTGTGATTGAATATAAAAGTAAGCGACAACCACAAGCGCTGCTATAATAGCTAGGACTATGACTGTGCATCCGCAGCCTAGGCCTCCGCCTCGTCGGTTACCTCCGTAGTAAGTATCTCGGTTCCCTCTATAACCGCGGTTCCCACCAAAAAAACCACCGCCCGAACTCTTTTTGCTACCTCCAGAACTAATCCGCTGGCTTGTGCTTGAAGTCGGACGTTTGGAAGAAGGACGTCTACTTGCGCTTGAACTGCTAGATGAACGTCTGCTTGAACTACTACTGGATCCTCTACTTGGTCGATTTCCTGATGATCTTCTAGACATACTTCTCACCTCAACTAATCATATTTTTACATTTTCCTCACTTTTCTCTTATAGACTATTTTTTACTGTTTGAAACCTCTTTATCTACTATTCTGGTTTTTTCTACTTATTTCTACCAAAAAAAAGTCCGCAACTGGAGCCTGCGGACTTTTATACCTAAATTGATTTAGTCGACGTTCGTTCGATTAGTTTTGGCTCATAAATAATCGATTGGAATTCTTCTGGTTGTGGACCTTTTCTATTTTCAATGAGTCCAATAATCATTTCTGCCGCCTGCTCTCCCATCCGTTGTTTAGGATGATCTACTGTTGTCAGCTTCACTTCAGTTACTGTTGCAAGGGAGGAATTATCAAACCCTACAAGAGAGAGGTCTTCAGGCACATTGATCTTATACGTACGCAACACATCCAACAAATTAATAACCAATTGGTCGTTGTACGCTACGATCGCCGTTGGGTTGCGATCTGGATCTTGAAGGATGCTTTCTAGTTCTTGATTAGGCTTATGCTGTTTATCTTCGGAAACATAGTCAATGATGTTTTCCGGTTGAATAGGTAGCTGATAAGCTCGGTGTGCTTTAATGTAGCCTTTTTTTCGTTTGGCACCTTGTCTATCGTCTGTTTTGAAGAAGCCTAAGATGTTTGTGTGCCCTTGTTTAATTAAATGTTCAGTCTGCATGTAGCCGCCTTTTTCATCGTCCATGATTAGACAAAGTGGATCGAGTTCATCATAAAACGCATTAATCATGATATAAGGAATATTAGCGCGCTCCAAGCTAAAGTAGTAATTGATGTTTGGATTGTTGAGTGCACTTTTGGTTGGTTCAATGATAGCCGCATCTACTTCAAGTGACAAAATGCTTTCAAGAACCTTTTTTTCAGTCTCGACATTATTATTTGTACTATACAGACTAACCTGATATCCTTTTTCAGCCAAATACGGCTCGGCTCCACGGATGATTAAGGGAAAGATATAATCTGAA
This sequence comes from Alkalicoccobacillus murimartini, assembly GCF_030813245.1. Taxonomy (GTDB): domain Bacteria; phylum Bacillota; class Bacilli; order Bacillales; family Bacillaceae_D; genus Alkalicoccobacillus; species Alkalicoccobacillus murimartini. The sequence goes on from NZ_JAUSUA010000002.1 coordinate 335,492, forward strand.
ATATACGTTGTAATAATGGCGATGTTTTTGCGACGTTTTGTTTGTCCATTTACGGTTGAACGATCTGCACAATAGGTACCTGATCCTTGGGAACGATATAGCCAGCCGTCCTTGACCAAGTCTCCTATAGCAATGCGAACGGTATGACGGCTGACTCCAAATTCCTTCATAAACATGCTCTCAGAACCTATTTTTTTGTGAGGAATATAGGTTCCATCTAAAATACGTGATTTCACCACTTCAATAATTTTGCTGTATTTTGTCTGCATCTGGATAACCTCAATTCTCTGAACACTTATACGAATAGGCTACCACACTTTCATGAGCGGAACAATTCAGCTTAACGGCTTAGCTTATAGGCTAAGTCATTCCATTTCAGTTCTTTCTCAACATTCGCAATGGTAGTCTCATTATTTATAAGCACGGCTTCTATGCCAACCAGCTTAGCCCAATCTAACATTTGCTCTGGCTTTATCTTGTAAGAGAGAACCGTATGATGTGCGCCTCCAGCATGTATCCATGCTTCTGCAGAGGTCTCAAGAGATGGCTTTGGCTTCCATAAAACCTTTGCAACAGGTAAATGAGGAGTATGATGCTCAGCTTTAACAGCTGTAATCTCATTCATGACAAGGCGGAATCGATCTCCTAAATGAATAATAGAAGCCACTATAGCCTCCCCTTCGATACTATCAAATACCATTCGTGCCGGATCTGACTTGCCACCAATGGATAGTGGGTGCACTTCAATCTTTGGTTTGTCGGCTGAAATAGTTGGACAAACCTCCAGCATATGTGAGCCTAATATTAACTCATTTCCTTTTTCAAAGTGGTACGTATAATCCTCCATAAAGGATGTCTGTTCTCCATTTGCCATCATTTTCATTAGGCGCAACAGAGCAGCGGTTTTCCAGTCACCTTCCCCACCAAATCCGTATCCTTGCTGCATTAAACGCTGTACGGCTAATCCAGGAAGTTGATCTAGCCCATGTAACGTATCAAAGTTCGTTGTGAATGCACCAAACTTACCTTCTTCAAGGAAACGTTTTAGACCCAACTCAATTCGTGTTTGCTCAAGAATGGACTGCTTGTTGGCTTTAGAATCGATAGTATATTGATGCTCGTATTCCTCATATAGCTGTCGAACGTCTTGTTCGGATACGCCTTGAACAACTTCCACCAAGTCACCAATTCCATATCCTTGAGTAGACCAACCAAATTTAATTTGCGCCTCGACCTTATCCCCTTCAGTGACAGCCACTTCATTCATATTGTCACCAAAACGGGCAATACGAATCGATTGACCTTGGATTGTAGCAGCAGTTGTTTCCATCCACGTTCCAATACGCTCTTGAACATGTTCATCAGCCCAATACCCTGCCACTACTTTTCTTGGTATTTTCATTCTTGCACCAATGAAGCCAAACTCTCTGTCACCATGTGCAGATTGATTTAAATTCATAAAGTCCATATCAATTGAATCCCATGGAATCTCTCTATTAAATTGTGTGTGAAGGTGCAAGAGTGGTTTGTTTAAAAGACTTAATCCACCTATCCACATTTTAGCTGGCGAAAAGGTGTGCATCCAAGCGATTAATCCAGCACACTGTTCATCAGCATTTGCATCGGCACAAAGCCTTGTAATTCCATCTGGTGTGGTGGCTACTTCCTTTAACTGAATCGTGTACGAAATCGTTTCACTTTTATTTAAAGCTGCGACAATTTGACGTGAATGATCTTGAACCTGACGAATCGCTTCCTCTCCATATAATGGTTGCCCACCTGTCACAAACCAATATTCCACTGTTTTCTGCTGTTTCATTGTTGACCCCTCCATAATTAAGTTGTTTGTATGCTGGCTTTGCCTGCTTTTAAACGGCGCAGGCGCTTCATCACATCATTTTCACCGCGTCCAAAATAGTCGTGGAGCGTTGAATACTCTTCGTACAATTCTTTGTAGATTGCCACATTTTCCTGGATTGGTTTAAATGTCTCTTCCTGAATACGACTCATTGCTTGGGCTGCATCCGTTATCGAATCATACCCGCCATAACTTGATCCAGCTGCAACAGCTGCGAACATTGCTGCACCTAACGCAGGTGTTTGGGAAGCAGCACTCACCTTGATCTCAATATTGGTTACATCCGCATATATTTGCATAAGTAATCTATTTTTCTGTGGTAGACCGCCACAAGCATAGACTTCATCAATATGGATGCCATGATCGTTAAACGCATCAATGATCTTTTTTGTACCAAAGGCAGTAGCTTCTAGTAGAGCTCGGTATATTTCCTCTGGCTTTGAGTGGAGGGTTAGACCAAGAATGACCCCACTTAACTCAGTATCTACAAGCACTGAACGATTGCCGTTCCACCAATCAAGAGCAAGAAGTCCAGTTTCACCAGGATTATAGACTGCCGCTTTCTCCTCTAGATAGCTGTGGATGTTTAATTGAGCTTTTGCCGCCTCACTCTCCACCTGACTTGAAACGCCATGCTTCACAAACCAAGCAAATATATCTCCTACAGCTGACTGTCCGGCTTCGTACCCAAAGTAACCAGGGATGATGCCATCTTCAACCACACCACACATTCCCTCAACTTCGGTTTCTTTTTCACCAAGAACTACATGACAGATGGACGTGCCCATAGCCATCACTAGCTTGCCAGGTGTGACAACTCCTACTCCAGGTGCGGCTGCATGAGCATCCACGTTGCCTACCGCAACAGCCGTTCCAGGCATAAGTCCCATCTGCTTTGCCATTTCTTCGGTTAACCCACCGGCCTTTGTTCCAAGCGGTACGATGTCACCTCTGAGTTTCGTTGATGTCAGTTTCTCTAACCTTGGATCTAATGCTTTGAAAAATGCCTCACTTGGATAACCATCTTGTTTATGCCAAATGGATTTATATCCTGCTGTACAGCTATTCCGCAGGATTGTTCCAGTCATCTGTGCAATGACCCAGTCTGTTGCTTCCAAAAAAAGATCCGTACGTTCATACATGGCCGGATCTTCATTCAAAATCTGCCAGATCTTTGCAATCATCCACTCAGATGAAATCTTTCCACCATATCGTTTCAAAAATGCTTCGCCACGTTCTTCTGCAATTCGGTTAATTTCATTGGCTTCATCCTGTGCAGCGTGGTGTTTCCAGAGCTTTAACCAGCTATGTGGTTGGTCCTTCAGCTCTTCATTGAAGCAAAGCGGTGTACCTCGTTCATCTACCGGCAACATCGTGCATGCGGTAAAATCAATCGCTACCCCGATAACATCCTCCGCCTTCACACCAGACTGCTTTAACACCGCTGGAACAGATGTTGTTAACACCTCGATGTAATCCTGAGGATGCTGCAGTGCCCATTCCGCCTCAAGCTTTTGACCTGAATGCGGAAGGGTTTGATCTATGACACCATGCCTATAAGGTGTTACATGCTCACTAACCTCTGTACCATCTTTTATGTCAACTAGTACAGCTCGTCCCGACTCTGTTCCATAATCCAATCCAATCGTATACGTACTCATTTAATACCCTCCTTTATTTTTGCTGACCATAATAAGCATGCTTCCCGTGCTTCCGTAGAAAGTGCTTATCCAACAATTCCTGTTGCATACTGCCCGCTTGTGGATTAATGGCAATCGTAGACGTAGCCATTTTTGCCGTTTCTTCAAGCACGACTGCATTATGCAAAGCCTCCATTGCATCTTTGCCCCAAGCGAACGGTGCGTGAGCATAAACTAAGACACCTGGTACATGGTCATAACGATTTTCTTCAAACGTTTCTACTATGACGTGACCAGTCTCTGCCTCATAAGCTCCTTGAATCTCCTTTGCCGTCATTGGCCGTGTACACGGGATTTCCCCATAAAAATAATCAGCATGAGTGGTTCCGAAAGCCGGAATTCCTTTTCCTGCTTGAGCCCAGCTTGTTGCATGCGGAGAATGGGTATGCACAATGCCACCGATCTCAGGAAACGCTCGATAAAGGACTACATGAGTTGGCGTATCAGATGAAGGATTTAAATCACCCTCCACCACATTGCCTGATAAATCCACAACCACTAGATCCTCTTTCGTTAACACGTCATATTCAACACCACTCGGCTTAATGACAACCAGACCACTTTCACGGTCAATGCCACTGACATTGCCCCATGTGAAGGTCACCATACCGTGTTTAGGCAGTGCTAAGTTTGCTTCTAATACTTGTTCCTTTAATTCATTCAGCATATTTATCCTCCTTCACTTTGTTATACGTATAAGTTAGTGCAATAAGAAGCGATTAAGATCGCTTCTTATTCATAATGTCGAAAGCTACTGCGGCAAGCAGAACAAGTCCTTTGATCGCTTGCTGCCAATCAATACCTAAACCAAGAATAGACATTCCATTGTTCATTACTCCCATGACCAATCCACCTATAACAGCTCCAATAATGGAACCCACACCTCCATAAGCCGAAGCTCCACCTATGAAACTCGCTGCAATGGCATCGAGTTCAAATAGATTCCCTGCACGAGGAGTGGCAGCATTCAAACGAGCTGCAAAGATTAGGCCAGATAAAGCCGCTAGAACACCCATATTGACAAACACCATAAAGGTTACTCGTTTTGTTTTAATACCAGATAGGGAAGCTGCTTTTTCATTTCCCCCCACCGCATAAATGTGGCGTCCAATCACGGTCTTCTTCATCACAAATGAATAGAAAGCAATGAGGATAATAAGTAAGATCAGGATATTAGGAATACCACGGTAATCCGCTAGAATATACGTAAAAGCCCCGATTACAGCTACCATCCCTGCAATCTTTAAGAAGAATAGTGTCTTAGGAAGTGGGTCAAAACCATTTTTGATTTGTTTTCTTCTAGCTCGTAGTTCTAACAATACTAAACTGACAATAAGCACAATCCCAATGACTAGAGAAAACAAATGAATGGCGTCACCATTAAACACGTCTGGCAAAAATCCTGCGCTAAGTTGCTGAAAAGCTGGTGGAAATGGAGCAATAGACTGCCCTTGAAGCATAATCAGCGTAATACCCCGGAAGATCAGCATGCCAGCAAGTGTGACAATAAAGGCTGGGATCTTCACATACGCTACCCAAAAGCCTTGCCATGCCCCAACGATTGCTCCCATTAACAAACAAAGAACAACAGTGAAAAATGGATCCATATTCATCTGAATCATAAGAATGGCGGACAAGGCTCCAATAAAAGCCGCGATGGACCCTACCGATAAATCTATGTGCCCCGTAATAATCACTAGAACCATTCCAATAGCAAGGATCAGGATGTAACTATTCTGTAAAATGAGATTAGTAATATTAAGAGGCTGTAATAATACGCCATCTGTTAAGACTTGAAACAAGAGCATGATTAAAAGCAAAGCAAAGGTCATACTATACTGCCTAATATTATTTTGGACGATTGTAAGAAATGTCTTCACGAGTTGCCACCTCCTTCGTCATCAATCTCATTAAATCTTCTTGATTCAACGAGTCACCCTGTACCTCTCCTGTTATATGGCCTTTATTCATCGCGTACACACGGCTGCACATACCGATTAATTCGGGCAGCTCTGAAGAAATCATGATGATCCCTTTGCCTTTTTCCGCTAACTCTTGAATAATTGTGTAGATTTCATATTTTGCCCCTACATCAATTCCTCTGGTCGGTTCATCAAGAATTAAGACATCTGGATCTGAGAAAATCCACTTGCTCAAGACTACTTTTTGTTGATTTCCTCCACTTAAATTTCCCGTTTCCTGCTGAATTGTCGGCGTTTTTATTCTCATTTTCTTTCGAAATTCTTCTGCTACTTTTACTTCATCTACTTCACGGATAATTGATTGACTCGACAATTTATTTAAACTTGCTAAGGAGATATTTTCTTTCACATCGTTCATTAAAATTAGTCCATACGATTTTCGATCTTCCGTTGCATAAGCCAAACCTGATTTAATCGCATCACTGACGGATGAGAATGAGGTATCGTTACCATTCAAAGTGAGACTTCCACTTATCTTTGACCCATACGCACCACCAAACATACTCATTGCAAGCTCCGTACGCCCCGCTCCCATGAGTCCGGCAATCCCAACAATTTCACCTTTTTTCACGTGCAGTGCGGCATCATAAATAATCTGTCGGTCTCTTTGAATAGGATGATAGACATTCCAATTCTTGATTTGAAGAATCGTTTCGCCAGGCTTGGTCTCATAATCCGGGAATCGATTCGAAAGGCTGCGGCCAACCATTCCTTTAATAATTCTGTCTTCCGTGACCTCTTCTGCTTTAACATCTAATGTTTCAATGGTCTGTCCATCACGAATGATCGTGACTTCGTCCGCTACTTGTTTAATCTCATTTAGTTTATGAGAGATGATAATAGAGGTAATGCCTTCTTGCTTTAACTCAATTAGCAGGTTTAATAGGTTCTGACTGTCCGTTTCGTTTAAGGAAGCGGTCGGCTCATCAAGAATCAGAAGCTTTACATTTTTTGCAAGAGCTTTAGCAATTTCAACAAGTTGCTGTTTGCCGACACCAATATGCTTGATTTTTGACTGAACGGACTCGGACAGATTCACTTTTTTTAGGAGTCTCTCAGCTACCTTTGTTGTCTCATCCCAATCTACAATGCCAAAACGACCACGTTCATGACCGAGGAATATGTTTTCTGAGATCGTTAATTCCGGGATTAGCGCAAGCTCTTGATGGATTATAGCAATTCCTTTTTCCTCACTTTGCTTAACATCTTTAAACATACAGAGTTCCTGATGAAAATAGATTTCACCCTCATAGCTCCCGTACTCATATACTCCACTTAATACCTTCATAAGCGTTGATTTACCTGCTCCATTTTCACCACAAAGCGCATGAATTTCGCCTTGTTTCACTTGTAAATTGACACGATCGAGAGCTTTCACACCAGGAAACTGCTTTGTTATGTTCTTCATATCTAGAAGAATGTCTGCCATGGCCTTTCTCTCCCTTTTTAGAAGCACGGTCCATTTAGTCAGATGAAATGGACCGCTCTACGAGTTGATGTTAGTTAAGCTGATCTTCTGTGTAGTAACCACTATCAATAAGCAATTCTTCATAGTTATCAACATCAACAACAACAGGTGTTTCTAAAAAGGAAGGAACAACTTTGACATTATTATCGTATGTCTCGGTATCATTGACTTCCGGTTCTTCATCATTAAGCACAGATTCCGTCATTTCAACGGCCTTTTCAGCAAGAACTCTTGTATCCTTAAAGACTGTCATGGCTTGCTCTCCCGCAACGATGGCATTTACAGACGGAACATCTGCATCTTGACCTGTAATAATTGGCATATCCTCAGCCGTATAGCCTACGCTTTTTAAGGAAGCAAGCACACCAATACTCAATAGATCAGCTGGTGCAAGGACTGCATCTAACTCCTCGCCACCTCCATAATTCGAGCTTAATAGATTATCCATTCGGCTTTGTGCAGTGGCACCATCCCAACGAAGAATTGAAATTTGGTTAAAGTCTGTCTGTCCACTACCTACAACAAGCTTGCCTTCATCTAAATAAGGCTGCAGCACAGACATCGCACCATTAAAAAAGAAATGAGCATTGTTGTCGTCTGGCGAGCCGGCAAATAGCTCAATATTGAATGGGCCCTCTTCATTTTCTAGATCTAGTTGATCTATAATGTATTGTCCTTGCAAAACCCCTACTTCAAAATTATCGAACGTTGCGTAGTAATCGACATGTTCAGAATTCATGATTAAGCGATCATAAGAGATGACAGGAATCCCCTCTGCATTCGCACTTTCCAGCACACTGGTTAACGCTTCACCATCAACGGCTGCAATAACAAGTGCATCAACGCCCACTGTAATCATATTTTCAATTTGTGAGATCTGATTTTCTACAACATCCTCAGCATATTGAAGCTCCGCCTTATATCCCAGATCTTCAAAATAGGAGACCATATTATCCCCATCTGCAATCCATCGCTCTGATGATTGAGTAGGCATTGAGATACCAACTGTTGTCTCCTCTCCTCCTTCACCACCTGAACTTCCCTCTGAACATGCCACCAATACGACACCAGTAATCATAGCCATCCCTAACAATCCTAGCTTTTTCACAAACTCATCCCCCTCAAATGGCTGCCTAACAAATGATAGCGCTATCATTTATGCGGACATATTTACTTCCATCATTGAATGAATCGATTCATTACCAAACTAGTACGTACAACTAATATAAATCCATCAAACAAAAATTACAATAACGAAACATAAATAAATTTCGACAAAGCGATCCGGAAACAAGCTCTATCATCAGATATTATGTTTGTTTTAATGAACTTATACCGGCTTGTAAGCTCTATTTTTTCTGTTTGAATGTATCACTGGTTGGAAGGATCATCGCACTTCACTTTCCTACAACACTAAAAAAACAACCTCTGGCTAGAGGTTGTCATAGGTTCAGTGAGTGATCATCATTTCTAGTTTTCTTCTCTTTGATCTCACTTCTTAATGTAAATGCTACACAAGCCACCCCAGCTAGAATAAAGAGCGCTGAAATAGGATTTGTAAAGAAATCAACAGCGTTACCTGAGGTCATTAAGGCTCTACGCATATAGGTTTCAAGTAAGGGTCCAAGGATAAACCCTAATATCATTGGAGCAATAGGAAATCCATTCCGTACTAAAAAGAATCCAACGACCCCAAACAGAATCATAACCCAAATATCAAAAATTGAACTGTTTGTCGTATAGGCACCCACAACCGTCAACACAAAAATAACTGGAAATAGGTACTGCTTAGGAACAGTTAATACGCGTGTAAATAATTTCATACCAAATAATTGAAAAAGAAATACAAAGATCATAGCCACAAAGAAAGCGATAAATACGACATTCACAATATGAGGATTACTAGTAAAAAACAACGGACCTGGCTGAAGACCATGAACCATAAATCCACCTAAAAGGATAGCCGTAACCGTATCTCCTGGAATCCCTAATGATAACATTGGAATAAGTGACCCACCGACACTTGCTGTATTGGCAGACTCGGAAGCATAGATGCCTTCTGGAGCCCCTTTTCCAAACCGTTCTGATGATTTCGATGCCTGCTTCGCTTGAGCATAAGCTACTAAATTAGAGGTTCCACTGCCCAAGCCAGGCAAGATCCCGAAGGCAATTCCTATGAGGGAGGAGCGTAATAAGTTCCACCCATTCTTAATGATTTCCACTAGCGAGAAAGCAAATCCTTTTGCCTTCAGATCAATTTTTTGGCTCTTAGAATCCCCAAGAATTTCAATTAAGATCTGAGAGATAGCAAACAGCCCCATAATAAGCGGTAATAATTCAAATCCACCTTTTAACTCAAGAATACCTACTGTATAACGTTGCAATCCATCAATAGGTGCGAACCCTACTAAACCAGCAGCTAGTCCTAAAAAACCGGCCGTAATCCCTTTTAACATACTCCCCTTTGCTAAGACAGCAACAAGAGATAATGCAAAGAAAATCAGCGCAAAAAATTCAAATGGCCCCATTTGTACGGCAAGACGAGAGATTACAGGTGAAATGGTGACAAGCGCGATAAAGCTTAAAGCACCACCAACTAATGAGGCGATAACACCTATACCAAGTGCACGCAGCGGCTCCCCATTCTTTGACATAGGATAGGCATCAAATGTAGTGGCGATAGACGATGGTGTTCCGGGAATTCCAAGCAATGTCGACGCAACCAGACCACCTGAAACCCCTCCTAAATGCAAACAAATGAGAAAGGCAATTCCGGGTACAGGGTCCATACCAAAGGTAAAAGGAACAAATAAAGCCATCCCCATCGTTGCGGTTAATCCTGGTACAGTTCCAAATATCAATCCAACCAAAACGCCAAGCGCCATAAGTAGGATGACAAAAGGAGTTAATGCTTCATTTAAACTTTGTACTAAAACATCCATTTTGCCCCTCCTTTATAGAAGCCCAGCTGGTAAGATCACATTCAGTAGTTGTGAGAACACCACATAAATGATAGCGGTTACAACTATTCCATTGGTTACACTTTTCCAAATTGTAGCTTTGCTTTTCTGATCTGTAAGATACCATGTTAAAAAGCTTAGAAACAAAAAGGTACTAATCAAATACCCTAGAACGTTAAACAGCAGGGCATAAAGAACCAATGCAATGAAACTTACAACCATACGCTTGCTATTTTTGTTCAACGAGAATGTAACTGGTTTTGCGCCCTTACCTTTGTAGAAAACTAAGCCTAGTCCGCATGCCATTAAAGCAATGGAAACAACCCTTGGAAGCAAGGTAGGACCTGGATCATCGGCAAGCATCATAAAAGACATGGTTAACGTATTCAAAAACATCAGCAGACCGAGTATCGCAATCACGATTCCCATCACTCGTTCTTGTGTTACATTCATACCTATCCCGCCTTATCACTGGATATCAGAAAACAGTTCATCTGCAATAAGCTGAGCTTTCTCCATTTCTTCTTGTGAGAAAACAGTGGTTTCTTCAGCGTCCATTAACGTATGCTGTTGAAACGTTTTCTGTAATTCTTCATTATAAGCTTCATCCTCGGCAAGCTTTTCCGTTGCTTCATTCCACATTTGGACAATCTCTTCTGGCATGTCTGGAGGTCCATATAGAGAGTGAACAATAGGGAATTGAACATCATAACCTTGCTCAACTGTTGTCTCAAGCTCTGGAGCAAGCTCATCTCGTTCTTCGGATAGTACACCAAGCGCTTTAAAGTCACCAGATTCGATATAACTTAAAACATTTCCAACCCCAGTAACCGCCAAATCAATCTGACCACCTAATAGACCCGTCATACGATCTGACTCACTTCCTACATCCAAAATCTTGATATCTGTATCTGTTTCAATTCCTAATAGCTCACCCATAAAGTGAGTCGTCCCTCCAATTTGAGAGCCGTAAATCACTTCATTAGGATTCTCCTTAGCAAACTCCACTAAATCATCAAGTGTATCAAAGGGGGAATTTGCGCTTACTACAAAGACTTGATTTACAGAGGAGTAGGTGCCAATCGCGGTTAATTCATTTGTATTGTGCTCAAGCTGACGAACAGCGTGACCCGTATGAAGAGCTTGGTGATGAAAGAGTAAGTTATAGCCCGTTTTATCTGAAGAGCGAACATTTTCAAATGCTAATGCACCGCCGGCTGTAGCTTGATTTACGATGACAATATTGGCTCCGAGGTACTTAGGTAAGTGTTTGGCCATCACTCTTGCTGCTGTATCGGTCTGACCACCTGGGCTCGCTGGAACATAGATCTCTATCGTTTGATTTGGATAGGCTTCTATATCTGTGACAGTTGCCTGTTTCCCTTCTGAAGAGGAACAGGCAGCGAGAAATAGAAGAACCATCCCAACCGCTGCCATCTTCCCTTTCTTCCGCATGAGCTTCCCTCCCTATCCTCTCGTTTGGGACGTTCGATCCTGAAGCTGATGTACAGAAACATCTCCCCAGCTTAAGTCAGGTACACGGTATTTTTCGATCTTATTCCAATCAAGATCAACACCAATTCCAGCAATGTTGCGATCAGGTAATCTGAGGTAACCGTTTTCATAACTGATTTTTTGAGTCACGATATCATCAATGTACAGTTCTGGTCCAGTTGGATCGGATGTGTAATTTAAATGAGGCAAGGCGCTTCCAAAATGAGCCATGGCCGATGTCCCAATTGATAGTTCCTGAGTCGTTCCGATGAGCACACTTTTTCCAGCCACTTCTGCTGCATACGCGGCTTTTCTTGCTGCAGTAAGACCGCCGATGAAAACAGGAGCGATATTAAATATATCAACAGAGTCCTTTTTGATCATTTCATACTGCTGCCTTGGGCTCCAAACATGCTCACTAATCGGAAACTCACACTGCAAACGGAAATGGTTTAACCCTTCAAAGTCATTCCAATATGCTGGACTCTCAACCAATTCAAAACGATATTTAGCTAAACGTCTTGTTGCTCTAAGCGCATCCTTCCAATCTAGCAAGTGACTGAAATCCAACGATTTAATCGTCACCTTGTCACCAAATTCAGAATAAACTCGGTCTAAAAAGGCTTCATCTGCATCGACATTCTTTCCTACATACAAGCGGAACGTATCAAAGCCCTGTTCAAGTCTGCCTCTCACAACTTCGATATTTTCTTCTACTTCATCTATGAAACGATGGCGGAAGATCGGATAGCAGACTTTAAATTTCTCTCGTTGACGTCCGCCTAACAAATCAGACATAGAGACACCAAGGAATTTTGAGCACACATCATACAAAGCTGTGTCTACTCCATTCCGGATGAAGCTGCCTTTTTCATAATAATAAAGAGCTTGTGGAAAATTCAGATCCAATTCGCGATTGATATCGGCTGTATCAAACGGGTTCTTTCCAATAAGAATAGAATCAAGAGTCGCCTCTAGGTCCTTCATGTCTACTGAATAGCGTGGAAGATGTGAGAAATCGGACATTTCGCCGATTCCCACCGCTCCTTCATCCGTTTCAAGCTGGACAATAACATGCTTATTCACAAAACCAGTGTGTCGTGGAACACCTACTGCCGTTAACTTTACTTTTGAAATCTTCATCTCTTTTCCCCCTTATGATTATCCTTTGATAAAGACTGTTTTTACTTCTGTAAAGAACTCAATAGCAGCTGTTCCTTGTTCACGGGAATGCGAGCTAGACTGCTTCATTCCACCAAACGGTGCCTGTAATTCAACACCTGCGCTCTCAGCATTCACTCGAACTAATCCTGCATCCACTTCTTCTATAAAGGTCATCATACGCGCGATATTCTTAGTGAAAATGGACGCACTTAAACCAAATTTCGTATCATTTGCGACTTCAATCGCTTCCTCTAAACCATCTACCTTGATTAAAGCCAAGACTGGACCAAAGATTTCTTCCTGTGCAATGCTCATCTTGGTGTCAACCTCATCAAAGATTGCAGGCTCTACATAATAACCATCAGCCAATCCATCTTCTTCTAAGCGGCGGCCTCCAAAAATGAGTTTGGCTCCTTCTTCTTTTCCTTTGTTAATGTAAGAAAGAACGGTATCTAACTGACTTGCACTTACACTTGGTCCCATCCAGCTATCTGCATCAAGACCATCTCCTACCTTCAGCTCACTCACTTTAGACACAAGCTTTTCTTTAAACTCTTCATAGATAGCCTGATCAACAATGACGCGGCTTGTTGCTGTACATTTTTGCCCCGTCGATTTTAGTCCACCGCTAATTGTTGCTTCAACGGCCAAGTCTAAATCCGCATCGTCAGCCACAATGACCGGGTTTTTCCCACCCATCTCAAGTTGATATTTTCCACCTCGAGCGAGTACGGCTTGACCAACCTGTTGACCCACACCATCAGATCCTGTAAAGGTAATTCCATCAACATGTGTATGATCCGCCAACCCTTGACCTATAACCGAACCAGATCCAGTTATGAAGTTAACAACACCCTTTGGAAATCCAGCTTCAGCAAAACATTCGATTACTTTGGCAGCTGTTATAGACGCTTCGGACGCTGGCTTTAATACCACTGCATTTCCGTATATAAGTGCCGGTGCCATCTTCCAAATAGGAATAGCAACTGGAAAGTTCCAAGGTGTAATGACGCCAACCACACCAAGAGGTTTTCTTGTTGTATACATAAACGCACCTGGATCTGTTGAAGGAATAACATCTCCTGTTTTTCTTAAGCCTTCTCCCGCATAATACCTAAGAATAGCGACACCTCTAGCCGTTTCTCCTTTTGCTTCTGGAAGGGTTTTACCCATTTCCTTCGTCATCGTTGCCGCTACATCATCAATTCTTGATTCTAAGATATCAGCCACTTTATATAAGAAGCTCCCACGAGTAGCACCTGTTTCTTTGCGCCATAGCTTTTGTGCCTCTGTTGCGGCTTGGATAGCTGAATCTACATCTTGTGCTGTTGATTTCTGAAACGTCCCAACTACTTCTTTTGAATGTGCTGGATTCAGACTTTCTCCCACATCTCCTGAAGAACCATCTACCCACTCACCATTAATATAATTTCCGAATTTCACTGCATCTGCCATTCTCTACACCGTCCTTCTACAAGTTTTGTGTTGTTTTAAGTCCCCATGTTTCAAGTAAGGCTTCTACTTCTGCATGATCAGCTTCATTTAAAGCAGCTACAGGTTCACGTGTTTTACCTGCTGTTAAGCCAACAGCTTCCATCGCTTCCTTAATCACCACTACATTATTGCCATTGTTGTACTTGGCACGTAACTCTTCGAATGGTAGAACGTATTCCCACACATCCCACGAGGTCTTGTGATCGTTTGCTCGTAGGGCTTCAAGTAGCTCAAATGATTTACTCGGTAAGATATTCACTAGCCCGGATGTAAAACCTACTGCCCCTGCATTCCAATAATAAGGAGCCCATTTTTCTGCTGTTCCACAAATCCACGCAATGTTATGAGAAGTAGGAACTTCTCGTACAAGTTTGGTAAAACGCGGCAGATCATTAATGGCGTATTTAACACCTACCAATTTTTCTAAAGGAGCTAGTTCTTTCAAGACATCATCTGATACATTAGGATCTTTAAAATAAACAAGAGCTGGGAGGTCTACTTGCTCAATAATTGATTTGAAATACTGAGTAGCTCCGTTAGATGTAATATAAGGGTGAACCGGCATATGGATCATGACAGCATCTGCCCCTGCTTCTTTTGCATAGTTCCCAAGCTCTACAGCGGTTGGCACAGCATATCCAATCCCTGCGACAACAAGTGCTCTGCCATTTACATACTCTACAACTCTTCTAATCTCTTCTTTTGCTTCTTCAATAGATAAAGCATAGAATTCACTTGTGTTTCCACAAGGTACAACGACCTCTAGCTCATGCTCAATTAAGTAATTAATATTCTCTTTAACACCTTCCCAATTCACACTTAGGTCATCATGAAAAGCAGTAATAGGAATGGCCGATATTGTTTCTAACTTTTTTGCAAAAAGTTGATAATCCATCATTTTCCTCCTTTAATGAATGCGCTGTCATTTTCTTGTTGAGTAGAGGCGTGCACCTCTATCAATCCTTCTGTGTCGATAAAATAAATTCTGTCGTTCGCAAGATATGCTGTTTCATTAATTGTTCTGCTTGATCTGGATCTCTATTTTTTATTGCTTCAAAAATGGCTTCATGCTCTACGTAACCTTCAATGACTTCTTTATTAAATGAAAGAGCTCTTTTTCTGAAAGCATGGTCGAATGCCTTCACATTATCTAAAATATTCTTAATCATTGCATTCTCGGCATGTTGAACAATCATTTCGTGAAAGGCTGAATTTTGCTCTACCAATGCCTCTGTATTATTTTCTTCTTTTAGTAGTTGCATCTTTTCTACTTGTTTTTCTAATAATTCTAAATCCGACTCTGACATTTTCATTGCAGCTAATCGACAGCAAAGTCCTTCTATTGATGCTCGAAGTAATAGAATTTCTTCAATCGATGTATTGGCATATTCAGATACGTACGTCCCCTTACGTGCAACGGTTTTGACAAACCCTTCGTTGCCAAGAATACGGAATGCCTCTTTAATAGGTGTAGTACTAATACCCATAAGCTGTGAAAGCTCTCTTTCTTTTAAATGATCTCCAGGTAAGAAATATCCACTCACTATGGCTTCTTTGATCTTTTCTACGGCGATCTCACGTAAGGATTTTACACTTTCTATTCCAGAACTAAAAAAATCCTGTGCATGCGGTTGCTTTTTCATAGGTGCTCCTCCATAGATATCTGATATATCAAATACTATAGACGTAGCCTATCCCTGTCAACTTCGCACTTGCTGCATGTACTAAGAAAGCGAACCCCCTCTCAATCGATCTAATGAATCTGATATATCAGATATTATATTTATAATAATCGTAGTGAAGCGAATGTGTCAATACTTAAACAAAATAATTAAGCGCTTACAGAAAAGCTTTATTTCTATTATAGTTAACATAGTATGGTCACCAAGGAGGCATCATGGTTTTTCTACTCGTTTTTACTGGCTTCATTTGCTTAGCAGGCTTAGTGATTACCTTAATTTATATAAATGTTACGGATCACTCGTATAGTAGTGAAAAAAGCTTCACTAACCTTTCGTGGATGTATCTAGTTCTTGTGCCAATCGCCATTTTAATTGTGATTGTTTTAGCTTTTTTATTGTAGATCTATATAAAAAACGAAGCGGCTATCAAGCCACTTCGTTTTTTTTGTAACTCGTTCAATTGTTTTGATAGGTTCGAATGACCTTCTCCATATGTGAGACCATTTGCTTTTGGGCTTCTGTCATTACAGTACTTAAGTGTGCATTTGCATCTTTCTTGACTACATCCGCAATTGCTTGAACGGCTGTAAGTGAGATTTCTGTATTCACATTAATCTTTCTAATCCCACGATTAATTGCTTGAAGGACTTGGTCCTCTGGAGTTCCAGATCCGCCATGTAAAACGAGTGGAATTTCAATCTTCCTTGAAATCTCCTCTAGAAGCTCTAACTGAAGCTTCGGCTCCCCTTTGTACATACCATGAACCGTTCCGATTGAAGCGGCAAGAAAATCTACACCGGTTTCTTTTACAAACTGAACAGCTTCATCCGGATCAGTTAATCGACCATCCCCTTCTTCTTCATCAGAGAAGTCCCCTTTTTCCATTGAACCAATTTCGGCCTCAACATACACGCCCTTAGCATGAGCCAGCTCAACTACTTCTCTCGTAAGCCTAATGTTCTCTTCTAATGAATGGGGTGATCCATCAAACATAACAGACGAAAATCCAGCATCAATTGCTCGTTTAATTGTGTCAATTTCATAGCTGTGATCTAAGTGAAGAGCTACTGGAACACTTGCTAACTCAGCATATTTGATTGTAAATGCCGCAAACGCTTCCAAGTTCATGTAGTCTTTATACCGTTCTCCGTAAGCAATTAATACCCCTTGATTGACTCGTTCTGCTGCTTGTATAGCTGCTTGAACCGTTTCCGCATTGTAACAATTAAATGCTGCAATGGCTACGTTATCTTTTTCCGCTTGAGTTAATAAGTCCTTTGTTGAAACAAACATAAAACCCCTCCGTAAATGTAGTTTTATTACATTAATCACTATAATAACGCTATATTCGACAATTTTCAACCTGATTTATGTAGTAAAACAAATAAAAACTCTTGTGTAAGCGTTTGTCATGTAGTAATATTACTACGAACATGGAGGTGGTTAATCGTTGTCCAGTTTTCAGCAACGTATAGAACAGAAAAAAAATTCCATTACAGCATCTGAACAAAAGATTATTAATCAACTGAATCAACACGATAAACCTTTCTTACTGTCGATGAATGAGTTATCACTCTTAAGTCAGGTAAGCGAGCCGAGTGTTGTCAGGTTATATCGTAAGCTTGGGTACGCAAGCTATCAAGAATTAAAGGTTGCCCTAGCCCAAGAGCTAGCTGAGTCCAAATCAACCTCAACAGACAGCCATGACATTCAGATTGGAGACCAAGCCGATGTGGTTTTCGAAAAAATATCAGATCAGATTTCATCTGCGCTCTCAATGACAAAAGATACATTAAATGTAACGACCATAGAACAAGCAGTATTCGCGTTGCAAAAGGCTAAACGACTTTACTTCTTTGGTCAGGGACTTTCAGGAACGATTGCAGAGGATGGCGCGCATAAATTTATGCGTTTAGGTGAAACGATTCTTTCTGTTAAGGATCCACATTATCAAGCCATTTACGCAAGCCATATGAATGAACAAGATGTCGTCATTGCTATTTCTCACTCCGGTGAAACCGTTGACATTATTGATGTAATAGATATTGCCAAAAGCAATGGAGCACAGGTAATCGTCATTACATCTAATCGCAACACAACTCTAGCAAGCATGGCAAATTACTTGCTATTAACTCAAGCTGCCGAAACGAATCAACGCTCGGATGCGATGGTTTCACGTATTGTTCAGCTCGCTTTAATTGATACGTTATATACAAGGATCGTTTCCTTGGGAGGAGATCAGCTGATTAGCAAAGTGAATCAATCCAGATTAGCTGTTACTCGAATGAAGAAATAATGCTAGATATGAAAACGCTCTTACCACATAAATATGAACGTAACTTGAGGTGATGCATTATGCTAACAGGAACAGGATTGATCATAGGTTTTGTTGCCGCTTTAATTGTATTGTTTATCTTAATCATTAAATTCAAATGGGATGCTTTTATCTCTTTATTAGTTGTTGCGATTGGGATCGGGTTGATGTCTAACATTACGGTTAGAGATCTTCCTGGTGTGATTGCCGATGGGTTCGGAGGGACTCTAGCAGGTGTCGGAATCTTGATAGGTCTCGGCATAATCTTTGGACAATTTCTTGCTTCTTCTGGAGCAATTGAAAAAATTGCTTCATCTATGATTAAAGCTTTTGGTGTTAAACGTTCACCTCTTGCTCTATCAGCAACAGCAACAACAGTAGCCATTCCCGTATTTTTTGATGCTGCTTTTATCATCTTGAATAAATTGGTTCAAAGCTTATCAATTAAAACGAAAATTTCATTAGCTACATTTGTAGCCATTCTAGCGATCGGATTGATTGTGTCTCACAGCTTAATCATTCCAACACCAGGTCCACTCATTGTGGCCGATAATACAAATTCAGATATCGGTATCTTTTTCCTTTACGGATTACTTGTAGCCATTCCAGCTACATTAGTTGGTGGTGTACTTTACGGACGATTTATCGGGAAACGAATTCCTGATGGCGATCGTTTAAGTGATGTCACTGAGGATCTTGAAGAAGTGCAGCAAGACTCAACAAAAAAAGAAATTCCAACATGGATTGCCTATGCCATGTTAGCTTTACCCATTGTTTTAATTTTATCGAATACGTTGATGAACGTTGTGTTTATAAATAACCCAGAACATATCATCCCAACTTTCTTTGCCTTTATCGGGGATAAAAACACAGCCTTATTGATTAGTGTCATTGTTGCGCTATTTGTTTTCAAACCTTATATGAAAGAAGATTCAAAGACGATTATGACTCAAGCCTTTGAATCCTCCGGTATGATCCTTCTGATTACCGGTGCAGGTGGTGCGTTCGGGAAAGTCGTTCAAGAAACAGGAATTGGTGACTTGCTCATCAATATGATGCAAGGTGTGAATATGCCTGTTCTCCTACTAGCTTTCTTATTTGCACAGCTTCTTCGCGCAGCCTTAGGAAGTGCAACTGTAGCCCTTATTACCACATCAACAATTTTAGGACCAATGGCCGCTGAACTTGGCGCATCTCCTGTGTTACTTGGACTTGCGATTTGTGCAGGTGGTATAGGGTTATCCCTTCCAAACGATTCCGGATTCTGGGTTGTGAGTAAATTTGGTCGCTTATCCATGATGGAAACTTTACGCGTTTGGAGTTTAGGTGGATTAATTGCCGGACTTACAGCACTTGGTTTTATTTACTTCCTGACCATGTTCCAAAATTATTTACCAGGATTATAGAACACATTAGAGAGAAACTACATTTTCAAAAAGGATGGAGATCTATATGAACAAACGAGTTGGATTTATCGGATTAGGTATTATGGGAACACCAATGGCAAGAAACTTAATTCAAAAAGGGTTTTCTGTGACCGTATTTGACTTAAACACAGCAGCTGTTGATCAATTAGCCTCAGAGGGAGCACTATCCGCTTCATCAGGAAAAGAAGTTGCCCAGCAAAGTGATTGCGTCATTACAATGCTTCCTAAAGGAGAGCATGTACGAATGGCTGTGTTTGGAGAAAATGGGGTAATGGCAGGGTCCTCAGAAGGATTAGTCATTGTCGATATGAGCTCGGTCTCCCCTGTTGATTCGAGAGAAATGGCCATTTTAGCTGAAGCGAAAGGTGTTCATTTCCTTGATGCACCAGTAAGTGGTGGCGAGCCAAAAGCGATTGATGGCACACTTGCAATTATGGTCGGAGGTCCAGAAGCTCAATTTGAAAAAGTGAAACCCGTACTTGAGGCCATGGGTACAGATATTGTACTTGTTGGTGATAGTGGGTGCGGAACGACGGCAAAGCTCGCTAATCAAATCATCGTGAACCTGAATATTGCAGCTGTTTCAGAAGCGTTAGCACTCGCATCTAAAGCTGGCATTGATATTGAAAAGATGTACCAAGCCATTCGTGGAGGCTTAGCTGGTAGTACGGTTATGGATGCAAAAATTCCAATGATCCTTGACCGCAACTTTAAAGCAGGCGGACGAGTTGATATTAATATGAAAGACCTAACAAATGTGATGAACACGGCTCATGAATTATCTGTTCCGCTTCCGCTATCAAGTCAGCTTCTTGAAATTTTCCATTCATTAAAAGCCGATGGAAAAGAAGCTCTTGATCATGCAAGCATTGTGCAGCATTACGAAAAAATGGCTAACGTAGTTGTTGAGAGAAAGGAGCAAAACTAATGCAAACGCAAAACGCATCTGAGTTACTAGCCAACATCCCTTCTATAGATAGAGATATGGTTCAAACAAAACTTACGGATGAACTAACAAATTCACCTTACAAAATCGTTGTCCTTGATGATGATCCAACCGGTATCCAAACTGTTCATGGTGTCTCTGTGTATACGGACTGGACAACCAATTCAATCCAAGCGGGTTTTCGTGAAGAGAATAAGATTTTCTTTCTCCTAACAAACTCTCGTGGATTTACTTCCGCTGAGACCATCACAGCTCATACAGAAATTGCAGAACGCGTACAAGCTATTTCTGAAGAAGAAGGCGTTCCTTATGTGTTAATCAGCCGAGGTGATTCAACCCTTCGTGGCCATTACCCTTTAGAAACAGTTACATTAAAGAATGCGATTGAAGCAGCCTCTACTACAACTTTTGATGGAGAAGTGATCATGCCCTTCTTCAAAGAAGGTGGACGCTTAACGATTGAAAATGTTCATTATGTCCAATATGGAGAGAACCTTGTTCCAGCTGGAGAAACAGAATTCGCCAAAGACCGTACGTTTGGATTTCAAGCTTCTCACCTAGGTGAATGGGTAGAAGAAAAGACCAAAGGTGAGTTCAAGAAAGACGATTCTATTTACATCACGCTTGAAACGTTACGTGCAGGAGATGTTGAAGCGATTAAGAATCAACTCCTTTCTGCTAAAGGATTCCAAAAAATTATTGTAAATGCTGTAGACTACGTGGACGTTGAAGTTTTTGTTACGGCCTTCCTACAGACGTTAAAAGAAGGCAAACACTTCCTATGCAGAAGCGCTTCTGCATTAACGAAAGTCATTGGTGGTGTATCCGACAAAGCCCTTTTAACACGTGATGAATTAATTACAGAAGATACAGGACACGGTGGCCTCATCGTCGTCGGCTCACACGTACAAAAAACAACAGAGCAGTTGAATCATTTAATTGAGAGTCATTTAGTTGAAGCCATCGAATTTGACGTGCACCTTGTATTAAATGAAGAGAAATTTGTTCATGAAATCGAACGGGTCCGCACATCTATAGAAGAACTGATCTCTGCTGGAAAGTCCGTTGTTTATTATACAAGACGTGAGCGCCTCGACCTTGGTGAGAACCGCCAAGAAGAAGAGCTCCAGCTTGCTATTAAAATCTCGGATGCGGTAACAAGCATCGTCAGTGACTTAACCGTTCGCCCTAACTACATCATTGCAAAAGGTGGCATTACCTCAAGCAGCGTTGGTACAACTGGACTTTCAGTCAAACGTGCTGATGTCGCAGGACAAATCAAACCCGGTATACCTGTCTGGAAAACGGGAGCAGAGAGCAAGTTCCCAGGCTGCGCCTACATCGTATTCCCAGGAAACGTAGGACAAGCCGAAACGTTAAAAGAAGCGGTAGAAGTATTAGAAGGTAAGTAAATGTGAATTCGAAAAGCCGCAGGGGTAAACTCCTGCGGCTTTTTATTATAACTGAGAGCATTTTTGTAATACTCGTTTCAAAAAATCTTTTCGTTCAACCAATGAAGCGATTTCAAGGAACTCTCCTTCTTGATGAGCCTTGCCGCCAATGGGCCACCCAAAATTCTTGCCCGACTTCCTTTATACTTTCAATGGTACCAATGAAAAATAAATCAAAACCCACCGTTTCACAATTGAAACGGTGGGTTCATCTTATAAAGATCGATCCTTATTTAAATAAATCATAAGCTTATCTGCCCAGATCTGATAGCCCAAATCATTTGGGTGCAACCCGTCATCCAACGTCATGTCTAACGTAAGATCTTGCTCTTCGATCTCATCCATCATCGCCGTATAGATATCAACATAATTCCAGCCATGACTCAGGATATAATTCTCGGTGCTCTCCAAATATTCTTGGTAAACTAACCCGATCTCATTATAGTCCGTATCCAGCTTTATCGTTGCTGGATTAGGAGAAGATAACAAAATCTTACTCGTCGGCAAGGCTTCTTGAACAAGTTCTACTGCTGTTTTGATCGCTTGATTTGACTCATCTAACGTTTCATTTTTACGATGACTATTTAGAATAGAGCTCTCTATGATCACAAAGTCAGGCATATCCTTAATTAGTTGGTCAAACCTCCCATTTTGAAGTAAGTTATCAATCGTTGCCCCATTGACACCATAGTTTAAAACATGGCTGCTCAACAAATCTTCATCTGTTTGTTGAATGGAAGCAAGCATGAGACTCGGCCAATTTTTTGCTTCTACGGATGCGCCCTTTCCATTCGTTACACTACTGCCAATTACAGCAATGGTTACTTGATCATGGGTCAGAGCCCAGTGATGTAAGTAATCAACATAGCTTACATCTCCATTTTCAGGATTTAACCTATCTAATTTTGTAGCCAATTCTTCGTCATCGGCCGCTATAGCTTGTGTATCTTTTGCTCCAATATTTTGAAATACATTAAGTATCAAAAGGGATATGCCAAGAATAGCAAGCATCGTCAATACAATTCGTTTCAAACTGACGCCTCCATCACACATATTTTCACACAATCATACCACATTCATCCCATTTTGATTCGTCTAATTTACTGAAATTGTGTCAGTTTTTGTTCCAAACGATAGGACCCCCATGTAAATAAACGTTTGTTTAACAAAAAAAGGCGCCCGTAGACACCTTCTCTAAGCTTGATGATCTTCCCATATTCTTTTTCCGATTTCATAATCCTTATTCATCTGTTCTACGGGAACCATACTGCCCCCTGTTGCCCACACTATGTGAACAGCGTTCTCCATTTGATGCTTTGGGAGATACGTCTGTCCCACTGAATCTGACGTTACCTGCAAGACCCCCGCCAAACTGGCAGCAGCGGAAGGTTCCAGATGAATATTCTCTGAATCAATAAGTAGAGCCTGAAGTTTATACAGCTCTTCATCATGGACCGTTGCAATGCCTGAGAGGAGCGGGTCCATTACTCTACCTACAAACCCTGAGGCTCGCCCCACTGCCAATCCATCAGCAATGGTTCGATTATCTAATCCAAAATCCTGTACGGAAACACCATCATGCTCACCCGTCATCATACCGAGCAGCATACAAGGGGAATGGATCGGTTCCACAAAGAAGCAATGTGCATGTTCACCAAAAACTAGCTTTAAGCCAAATGCTATCCCACCAGGACCTCCGCCAACCCCACAAGGCAAATAAACAAACAAAGGATGATCCGCATCTACTTGAATTTCCTGCTCATCCAGTTGCTTTTTCAATCGTAAAGCAGCTACGGCGTAACCAAGAAAAAGCGTTTCTGAGTTCTCATCATCAACAAAATGTATCTTAGGATCAGATTCTGCCTGCTTACGCCCAGCTTCAACGGCCTTACTGTAATCTGAATCATATTCTATGACTTCTACTCCCCTACTTCTAAGCAAGTCTTTTTTCCACAGTTTTGCATCAGAAGACATATGAACAGTTACTTGAAAGCCTAGCTTCGCTCCCATCACACCAATGCTTAGACCAAGGTTTCCAGTCGAACCAACTGCTATTTTATAAGAAGAGAAAAACTGCTGAAACGATTCATTTGCAAGGATAGAGTAGTCGTCATCTTGAATGAGCAAACCGTGCTCCATGGCCAAACTCTCCGCATGCGTTAACACTTCATAAATGCCACCACGCGCCTTAATCGAGCCTGAGATTGGTAGCTCATGATCTGCTTTTAACCAAAGGTCACCTACGATTGAGCAGATATAACGACGCTCTATCTCGGCTTGACCCGCTTTTATTCTTATTAAAGGAGATTCTACAATCCCTTTAGTCTTTTGTGTATCAGGAAACACCTTTGCTAGATACGGGGCAAAACGAGTTAGTCGCTGTTCTGCATCTTTGACATCTCTCTCAGTAAGAGATGAATGGACCGGACTCCGTTTATACTTAGGATTTAGCCACAACACTGGGTTACGTTTCGTTATTTGTTCAAGTAACGGAAAAGAACGCTCCCAATCGAGAATCTTCATCTTTTTATGTTCACGCATAGGCAAAAGAACACTCCTTGTGATCCTTAAATTGAAACAAACATGAACATCTAGTGTGCTCACGTTGATGTCTTTATCACTCGTATTATAAACCTCTTTTTACCTTCATGCATGATTCAAAATCAAAAAAGCAGAAAGAGCTTAATCGCTCTTTCTGCTTCTTCACTTCCGTATTAGTTATCCATTGCTACATGGCCCGCATGCTTTTCTTCTTTTTCTTTAACTTCTAATGCTTTCAAGCGTGGATTGCGTATCAGCACTGCTAGGATAAACGAGATGATACACATTGCTGCGATGACCATAAATGTTGGGACAAAACCACCCATGATAGTAAAGATAATCGAACCAGCAAGTGCACCAAAACCAAACCCTTGATAGATTACGCCATAGTTACGGCTTTGATTTTTCATTCCAAAGTAGTCAGATACGATAGCCGGGAAGATAGTAATATTCCCTCCAAAGCTGAAGGCAATGATGGCTACACAAGCAAAGAATAAGCCAAAGTTTAGTTCAGCAAAGCTTAGTACAGCTACAGCAAGGGCTGTTGCGAACAATGTTGCGGCGATAATATGCATACGTTCCATTTTGTCTGAGAGTGCACCAAGCACGACTCGTCCTGTTGTATTAAAAATCGCCACTAATGCTACAGCATTCGCTGCCGTTTGAGCATCGAGTCCAGCAAGAGTTTCACCAGCATCTTTGACAATCCCAATTAGGTACAAGCCGCTCATACACGCTGTAAAGAAAATGACGAACAGCATATATGCTTGCTTCGTACGCAGCATTTCTTTGACGTTGTAATCCTTTAATTGTTGATTCGTTTCAACGGTTGCACTGACTTTCGCTTCACGTACAAGCAGAGCACCACCTGCGATTAAGACAAGTGCACTAATGCCCCAAAGTAAGAAGGTTTGAGTCACTCCAAACGACGAAAGAAAGTATCCATTGATATAACGGAATAACAAGCTACCCGTACCAAATGCCCCTACAGAAATCCCTGATATTAAACCTTTGCGTTCAGGAAACCATTTAATAAGGTTAGATAAGGACGACATGTATGCTGTACCGTTTGCAAAACCAACAACGGCTCCAGCAAGAAGATATAGCATCCAAAGTGACGTAACAAATGAACTCAGCATGAGCCCTATACCAAGAGCTATACCTGAAAATACGAGCAACTTACGTATACCGATCCATTCTTGAATCTTCCCTGAAAATAATGTAGCGAATGCTAACGCAAAGCTTGTGATTGAAAAAGTAACAGTTACTGCATTTAGATTCCAGCCATTTAATTCGGCTAATGGTTGATTAAATAAACTCCATGTGTAAATCGTTCCCAAACCCATTTGAACGAGAACGGTTCCAAAAACGATCCATAGTCGGTTAGTCTTTGTTGTATTCATTCTTATTCCCCTCTTCCCATCCGGCGATGGTGGTCTATTTCTATAAGTAAAGTCTAGCACCGGATGATCGAGGTGTACGCAGCTTGGAATGAACTGCATGACATTCGGAATGAATCGTTTCTATAGGCGCATCATCTGTCTGAATTCTTTAGCTTTCCCACGACTGACAGGGATTTCGGCATCCAGATTCTGCAAACGAAGCAGGTAGGTATTATGAAACCAAGGCACGATTTCATGGATCTTTGTAACGTTGACGATATAGGAACGATGACATCGATAAAACACATCTTCAGGAACCTGCGATTGAAAAATAGAGATGGTCGACAGGATCGTATAGACTTCATCTTTGGTATAGACTGTTGTCTGTTTTTCATTTGCTTCCGCATAATAAATATCATCTTCATCTATGACATAGATCTTCTCATCCTTCCAGACATTAATACGTCCAGTCAGACTAGGGTTTGCCTTCCCATTTAATATAGCGTCTTCTTGTTGGTTTCTAGAGAAATGCGCCTCTAGCTTAGTAAGCATCGCAGCCACTCTTTTTTCACTATACGGTTTTAAAATATAGTCAAAAGCCTCTAGTTCAAAGGCTTTGGCCGCATGTTCTTTATACGCTGTTGTGAAGATGATAGCTGGTTTTGTCTCGAATTTACGGATATGACTGGCAAGCATCATTCCATCTAGAGAAGGAACATTAATATCTAAAAAGATCGCATCGGGTTCATGGTCTTGAAGGTATTTTAGTACATCCAGTCCGTCATCAAAGCAGCCCACGACTTCAATGTGACTGTGCGTATCAATTAAATACTGAAGCTCTTTTTGAGCGGGCATCTCATCTTCTACAATAATGGCCTTCATCGTTCATCCGTCCTTTTTGCTACATCAAAATAAATTTCTGTACCTGGATCTAACCTGCGAATGACTAACCCTTCGCCATAGATCAACTTAACTCGCTGATGCACGTTGGTTAAGCCAATAGACTTTGAGGAAACTTGATCAGAGTAAAGTTGATCAATAATACTTTGGCTGATGCCTACCCCTGTATCTTTAACCGTAATGCGGACCGTTTCGTCCCGATCTTCTACACGAATGGTCACTGCTCCATTCTGCTTGCCTTTTTGCACACCATGATTGATCGCATTCTCCACTAAAGGTTGGATTAAAAGACTCGGAATCCGCACATCCACTGGGTCAATCTCATAGTAGACCTTTAATTTATCACCAAAGCGCGCCTTTTCAATTTCAACATAATCCTGTACCTGCTCTATTGCTTGCGAGATTTCAATTCTTTCGTTTGTCACCTCAAGATTATAGCGAAGATAACCGGATAGATTGATAATTAATTCACGCGCATGAACCGGATCTGTGCGTGTGGTTGAAGCGATCGCATTTAGCGCATTAAACAGAAAATGAGGATTAATTGTCGCTTGAAGCGCCTTTAATTCTGCCTTCTCAGCACCGGCTCTAATTTGTTCAATGCGAGAAATCTCCATAAGTGTGGAGATGATCTGCGCTAGTCCTATAGCCATCGTCTGCAAAGAATCCGTAATCTTGTCTGCTTTCTGATAATAGATCTTTAACGATCCTGTGATCTCATTATGCTCCTTAAAAGGAATGATTAACAGACATTGGATCTGTGGTGTATGGTGATCAGCTACTTGATTACGAATCGTAATTTCTCCACTTCGAATAGATTGCTTCGTCAACTCACTGTTAATCTTACTTCCCGCTGAATATCGTTCCTCACCAAACCCAACGTAAGCAAGGACGTTATGTGTGTCAGTGATGGCTACTGCATCAGCTTCAATATCAACCTTAATTATTTCGCAGATTGTATGGAGGGAATCCTGATTAATAGACCGAAAGTACGGCAAGGTTTTATTCGCTATTTCTAAAGCCATCTTGGACTGTGTTGCAGCTACTCTTTCCTTTTCTCCTTCAATTTTAAGCACCATAAGAATGATAAGCCCAATACTTACTTCTCCAAGAATCATCGGAACAGCGATAATGGAAACGATCTCCATTCCAAGTTCTACTGGTTCTGCTAAGAGGAGGATGAGGCCCATTGTGACTATTTCACAAAACATACCTACCGCAATTCCTACCGTCCACCAGTTTTCCTTTTTCACTTTAAAATGAACAATACCCGCCATCACACCTGCTGTGATACTCGTAATTAAACACGGAATCGCTGTTACACCACCAATGTCGATGACGTACCGGTGAATCCCTGAGATCACACCCGTAATCACTCCAACCCATGGCCCAAATAAAATACCTCCAGCTACAATAGCAATTGTCCGCACATTCACAAGCGAACCTTCAACCTCAATCCCAGAATATGTACCAAACAAAGCAAAAGCACAAAAGACCACCGTCACAACGGACAGCTCACGTTTAGATGTAAGCTTGTCCTTTTGAAGAATCTCTCTAAAGCCAGGTATTTTCGTTAAAAAATATAAACAGATTAATAATAGCGCTGCACGTTCAAGTAAATGAATGAACATTTCAAGGTATGTGTTCATGATCGTCTCCTCTAAACTAATTTATTCAGTTTATCAGACTTTACTCATGTAAACCTAATCATGAAAAAGGAGGACTGGACCTTCGCTTTATTTCACGGTTCCAATTCATTCACTCCTGACATAAATCTCTTATGAACACAAAAACGGCATAATATGAATGAATCATACTATGCCGCCTTTTATTTAGATGGTAGGAGCTAATTCTACAGCATCTTTATAAGCTGCAATTAGGCTGCGTTCATCAGCAATGTTTTTTCCTGCAATATCAAACGCTGTTCCGTGATCAACAGAGGTACGAATAATTCCGCCTTTTAATCCAACTGTGATGTTCACTCCAGCTTCAAGGCCCATAACCTTAATAGGAACATGCCCCTGATCGTGGTAGCAAGCAACAACCATATCAAAATCACCGCGAGCCGCTCTAAAGAATAGTGTATCGGCCGGATATGGCCCCTCTACGTTTATTCCTTCCTCACGTGCTTTTTGAATAGCTGGAATTAGCTTCTCTTCTTCTTCACCTTCACCAAAAAGTCCATTTTCACCAGCATGTGGATTAATACCACAAACGGCAATACGCGGGTTTTCAAATCCGGCATTTTTTAATGTCTCGTCAGCTAGCGTGATCACTTTATGTGTACGTTCAGGATTGATTGAATCAATCGCTTTACGTAAGCCAACATGTGTTGTTAGGTGAATAACCTTAAGATTAGGAGCTGAAAGCATCATTGAAAAGTCCTTCGTCTCGGTTAATTCAGCCAAAATTTCCGTATGGCCTGGATACATATGTCCTGCTTTTTGCATCGCTTCTTTATTAAGAGGCGCTGTGCAGATTGCATGAATTTTTGACTCTTTAGCTAACTCGATAGCCTTTTCGACATAACGGAAAGCTGCATCTCCTGCTAATTCACTTACCTGTCCAAACGGAAGATCCTCAGGAAGTAAGTTCATATCAAGTACTTCAATCGTACCTGGCTCAAATACACATTCCTCTACTTTTGTTACAGGAACCACATTTAGTTCCGTTTTCGTAATGTTTACTGCTCTTTCCATCATTGCATAATCACCAATAACAAGAGGACGTCCTAATTGAAATAGCTCAACAGATGCAAATGCTTTAGAGATAATTTCAGGTCCAACTCCTGCTGCGTCTCCCATGGTAATACCGATAATTGGGTTCTTCACTTTGTACCCTCCAGAAAAAATTCATATATTTTGCTAAATGTTTGCTCGTTACCGAATGCTCCAGCCTTCGTGATGGCATAGGTGCCAGAAAGCGGACCTGTAAATGTTGAAATTGGAATACCCGTTTCAAATTCATCTATTAGATCAAGCTGACTCACAGAAACTCTTCTGCAGAGCGCTTTAGCTGTATCTCCACCTGTCATTACAATGGCTTGAAACGAGTGACTTAAAATGAGGTTTTCTCCAACTGCTGCTAATAATGATACGATACGTTTGCTAACGACCGATAAAGAAATATTCTGTTCTTCAGCATAGGCATAAACCACATCAATCTCATGTCTCTCTGTTCCGGAATAAATGACAGGAATTTTTTGATCTTCGAGAAGAGAGTGGCACGCTTTACTCACACGTTCAAACTCACTTGCTCTCACAAATCCATCCTCATTTACAGCTTTTAGTGCGTCAATTTTGATACCAACAGCTCTCTCCTGTTTCAGCAATTGCTGAACTTGTTTACGGCTGATATCACTCATACTTCCAACTAAATATAAAACGGGCAGTGTAGGATTTAGTCTCTCTACTTGTGCCTTCACACCGCTACTTTTAATGTCCAACGCAGACGAAAGTCCTGCCGACCCTGCAAGTAGTATTTGATCTTGCGAAGTCTGTGCAAAGTGAGCAATGGCTTTGAGTGTCTGTGAACTTGTCGCATCACAGATGAATACACAACCATTCTCTGTTTGTTTTTGTTGCTTTAGCCAAGTGGTAATTTTCTCGTGATCCTTAATCCATAGCTCTTCAGGAACTTCTACTAGCTGTCCTTTAAACTGTCTTCCAATATGATCTGCGACACGTGAGTCTTTAACTGGATCTGCCTCATTAAGTGCAAATTCTGTATCACCAATTGGCGTACCATCTACATAAAGAATGCCTTTGTCTACTGTACGTTTATTTTCAGGAAAACTAGGAGTTAACAGCACGTAGTCAGGCTGGTCTGCTTGGATGATTGAATCAAGTTCAGCACCAACGTTGCCTCTTAAAGTAGAGTCGATCTTTTTAAACAAAATGTCTGGTTGATAGGAAGCCAATACGTCCATAGAAGCTTTTATCGCTTTTTTGGCATCTTCTTGATTCATGGCTCTACTATCTGTATCGATCACCACAGCCTCAAGAGGTTCATTTGTCGCTTGTTCATTGTTAAGCCAGACAGCGGTTTTCAGTCCGCTTTTTGCAAGCTGAACACCACTGTCATTAGCTCCTGTTATATCGTCCGCTATGATAGCGACCTTCATCAATCTCACTCCTCTGAAGTTACCAGATCTTGCTTACCATTCTTTTTCTCTAATCGTTTAGCCAAATAGCCAACAAACATAGGAAGAAGGATAGCAGTTGTTACAACACTTGCTGCCACTTGTACTGTTGCAAGCTCAACGTTATAAGCAAAAGCTGTACTTGCTGTAGCAATTGCAGCTGGTGTTGCCACTGCATTTCCTGCTGTCGAGCCTTCCGCTGCACCAATAAGTGGATTCCACTTAAAGAGTTTAAACGCCCAGTATCCGGTAATTCCTGTTACTAATACAACCAATACTCCTAGCATGATTCCAGGTAGTCCACCTTCAATGATAGAAGAGAAGCTTATGTTCATCCCTAAAGCAAAAGCAAAGAATGGAATCAGCACATCTGAACCTTTTCCAAGGAAGGTTCTCATGTCATCATCTACATTACCAAGAATAAAACCAATTAAGATCGGAAGAAGAACACCAATAAATGCAGTAATTTCAAAGAATCCACCTTGAAGCCCTACAGCTCCAAGAACAGATAGCGTTAACATTGTAAATAATGGTCCGTCGTTCATTGCTAGCACTGAATAAGCAGCTTTATCTTCACTTTTTCCATATTGTCCAGCTAAAGCGACATATAATCCGCCGTTAGAGTTGGTCATTGCAGCAATAACTGCAATTGGAGCTAGTCCTAGGAATAAGCCTTCTGCCCCACCGGCAAGTAGAAATACAAGAGCACCAACCGCTCCCCCAAAAATCCATTTAACCGTTAATAACGTGAATCCCTTACCAAAAGAAACACCAAAGCTTTTAATGTTAATTTGCGAGCCCGCACATAAAAGAAATAGGGCGATTAACGTGGAGGCACCGTTTACAAAAAGTGCTTCCGTAAAATTTCCAATCCTTAAAGCTTGAGGCATTACTGTATTAATAAGAGCTCCTAGCAATAAGGGAACAACCATCATTCCGCCTGGAATCTTTTCAATTGATTGCTTTAGTCTCATCATCTTACCAACTTCCTGTTTTATTTTGCAATACATTTGTTTTTAAAAACGTTTGTGCACACGTTTACACTACTAAATATACTGTTATTTTTAAAAAATACAATAAAAAAACTAAAATAAGTTGCTAAATGCAACGTTATTTTAGTTTCCTCCAAACGGTAGTCCGATTAATATTTAAGCGTTTAGCTGTTTTTGATTGATTAAACCCCTCATCCTCCAACACTTTTTGAATAATTTCAGTTTCCATCTCATCGAGTGTTTTTGTAAGGTCCAAATGAATATACCCTTCTTTTTCTTGCGCATTGTCTGAAACATGCAAAGAAATGTGCGAAGAGTCCGAGCACTCAATTTCACGAAAGATCAAGTCTCTAAATGAAACAAGAGAGTAATGATGAAAATGTTCCTTTAATTCAGATGTGCTATTTTTGATTCCGATCACTTGTTTCCCATAGAGACTATTAGATTTTGAGATAAAAGTACGAATAAAACTCATGTCCTTTTCCATCCGTCTTGAAAGAGATGGTAACTCCAACACTTTTCCTTCAAAATAATGCAGGACCGCTCTCGTTTTACAGAAAAAGACGACTGAGCTCACATAGCTTTTGGCTCGCGTCACTATCTCTCGTTGTTTCGCTTGCGATAAGTGATCCAGATTCAAAAGAAATAATGGCATTTGTGTGCTAAATAGTAAATCTAGATCGTTTTGTTTACTTACGTCACATTCAACGGTCCAACGATTAGCTAAGATGGACTCGGCAATACAGCGCTCTCCAGACCCCTCTTCTGAAACAATCAACATTGGACCTTCCTGTTCCACTATCTCATTAAACTGATTCTCCATTACTGAATCTACTCCTAAAACGAGCGGCAATGATAACCCATCTGTTAGGAACCAGTTGCAAAAACCAGGAATAATACTTTCTATTGAACGAATATAGACAATAGTATGATTGGACGTCCCTTTCAAAGGCTGTATATGAAATTGATAGGGTTTTCCATTACTATGTAGAATGTGTTTGACTTCCTGATTGTATTCATTACCCTTTTGCTCATACGACCTAAGCATTTCTTCTAGCTGCTCTTCTCTCTCAAGCTTTTTTAAAGCATCATTTTTAAAGAGAATCCGTTTATCTTTGACAAGTAAAAATGGATCAGCAATTTCTTGAGCAAGAACTTTATATAAATGAATATCTTCTACATGAAAATCATGCACATGACGAATGGTTTCAGCTTGCTCAAATGCTTGCTTTACGGATTCTTCACCTGAGGTAATAAGAATTCCTTCTACACCATGTCTTTGAGCAATTTGATTCGTTACAGTATCACCAATAATCACGCGACGCCCTAATTCTTTAGCTCGAATGACCGCTGGCTCTGCTTCATTTTCAGAGTTTATGATCGTTATAGGAACCTCAATTCCAAGGAGTTGAGAAATTTCATTAAAGTCACTTGAGATGTTCGCAAATGCAATAATCTCTGCTCCATCCTTTTCATCCTGGATGAGCAATAGTGTTCTAAGGATGTCATAACCTGATATTGGAATTTCCACTACCTGTTTGCTTGTATGAGCTCTTATGACATTAGCCGTACCTCCACGACTAATATATAAGTCCGTTTTCCCATCTACTTTATCAATGATTGGAATAGCTTCTTTTAAATCAGCTAGATATAACTCATACTTCAACTGTTTTCTCTGTTGTATGACTCGTTTGACTGTTTTTTGAAGTCCCTCATAAGGGGCAATAACCGTAATATGCATAGATTTCATCATTCATCAGCTCCCACTGTTCATAGTATAACGAATCTCTAAATAAAGGGTAAGATCCTACTCTTTTGTTAATCGCTCTCATTACTTTTAATATGCAATTGTATATGATTGACTTCTCTTGTATTGTTAATAGGATACCACTTTAAAGGGCGTGTATTTTTATGGATAAGGAACCACTGACCTTACTAAAAGATTCCGTTTTGGCATTACCTGATTCACAAAGGAAAGTAGCAAACTATATCATTAATCATCCGACTGACGTAGCGTTTATGACAGTTGATCAACTATCATCTAATGTAGGGACAAGTACAACGACTGTGATGAGATTAATGGCAAACATCGGTTATTCCGGATATTCTGAATTCCAGAAGAACCACCAGCAAATGTTACGAGAGCAAGCTTCTCCTCAAACAAGACTTGAAGCTAATCTCAAATCACATAATCAAAGTCAAAGCTGGACTCATTATATGGAACGTCAACTAGAGTCCATTCAACAAACAGCAACGCTCAACACTGAAGCGATGTTAAATCAAGCGATTGAATTTATTGTTTCTTCAAACCACATTTATACAACTAGCGTTCGAAGTGGTTTGCCTGTTGCTCAATATTTAGTACATAATTTAAATCGTTTAGTAGGCAATGCCAAGTTCAATTTAGCCGATTCAAGTGACTGGGTAGATGATGCTGTAGGGATGACTAAGGATGACCTATTAATTGTGGTCAGCTATTCGAGATATGGAAAGCGCATTATTGATTATGCAAGAGTGGCTAAGGAACAAGAAGCTAAAGTAATTGCTATCACAGACAGCTATTCTTCTCCAGTCGTACCTTACGCAGACCTTGTCCTACCGTGTCATTCATTAGGTATTGCTTCACATAATACGATTGTCCCAACTATGTTTATGGTTGACTATCTAATAAGCGCGATCGCTCTAAATTACCCTAACCTTACCAAGGATCGACTTAAAGATGTTAACTCTATTTTACTAAGTATGAATTATCATAAAGAATGAGCCGCACTGTAGCGGCTTCTTTCTTTGATCTTTATTTCCACAATCAAAAGAAAGCGTTTACTTCTTCTACCCACAAATGTAAAATGATCATATAGTAATAAATATTACTTTTTATAAAATAGAGGTAATTTATAATACGGAGGGATTTTCATGAGAATTGGATTTATTGGATATGGAGAAGCTGCCTATGAGTTATCTTCTGGTTTAGTAGAAGAAGGAGCTCAACATCTAACTGCCTTCGATGTGATGCAAACACATGAGAAATACGGTCAACAAATTAAAGAACGAGCAAAAAAAGCCGGGGTCAACCTACAGGAAAGTATGAAAGATGTTGTTAGTGGTGCTGATGTAGTCTTTGTGGCGGTCCCTGCAAACGTGAACTTAAAAGCAAGCAAAGAACTCGCTCCTCTTTTCTCTAAAAATACTTTATATGTGGATGTCTCTGCTTCATCACCAACAATTAAAGAAGAGATCCAACAAACGCTTGATCAAGCAGGGATCTTATATGTGGATGTAGCTTTGCTTGGACCTCTTCCTGTATTTAAGCATAAGGTTTCCATATCTGCTAGTGGAAGTGGCGTTCACCAATTAATCGAAAAAATGAAACCCTATCACATGAACATTACCGCAGTCAGTGATCGAGCCGGTGAAGCTTCAGCCGTAAAGCTCATTCGCAGTATTTTCATGAAAGGAATCGTTGGTCTTCATCTCGAAACCTTACAAGCTGCGAATAACTGGAACGTCTCAGAAGAAGTTTTACACTCAATAAGTGAAACAATGGACAGTCATTCGTTTCTCGACACCATGAATCGATTAGTGACCGGTAGCTCCATTCATGCACAACGTCGTGCATTTGAATTAGGTAGTTCAATCGAGATGCTACAGGATGCTAAATTAAATGCAGAAATGTCGATAGCTGCTAAACACAAACTAGAAGAGCTCGCAGACTTGAACATAAAGGAATTGTTTCATGGTTCGAAACCAGAATCCTGGGAAGAAGTCATCCGTGCCTACTCAAATAAATAATCATATCACTCAAAAAACGGAATGAACCAAAAGGTTCATTCCGTTTTTTAGATGTCTATCGAATCACTGTTTAAAGACTTTGATTATTTTAACCACTTAGGTCGTGTGCGGCCTTTTTTTATCTCATCTATTCGATCTTGTTCATATAATTCCTTCTTTTCCGCACGAGTTAATGCATCTTCAACCTGATCTCTTGGTATCACAATCACGCCATCTGCGTCTCCCATAATAAAATCACCAGGCCTCACCTTTTGACCACCACATGAAATCTCGCTATTTATAGTCCCCGGTCCGTCCTTCGTTGGCCCTGCTGGAATATAACCTCTACTGAAAATCGGAAAAGATGATCGGCTTAATGCACTAGCATCTCGAACTAGTCCATCAATAACAAACCCTTCAAAACCTATCACAATGGAGGCCTCCATCATGAGTTCGCCAATGATTGCTCGCTGTTCGTAGCCATGGGCATTTACTACAAGTACATACCCTTTCTTAGCTTGGTGCATGGCATAATGAACAGCTAAGTTGTCTCCTTGCGCTGTTTCTACAGTCAGCGCAGATCCTATCATTCGATGTGTTAGAACAGCAGGTTTAATCTTATAATCCATTTCAGGGGCATGCTCCAAGATATCACTTAACAACGTAGTACTTAATGCCTCTGCACGCTTCACCCACTCCTGGGGCAATAGCTCCGGTAAGGGGTGGCTCTTTATATTTTCATTCATTTTGAATCTTCCTTTCCACTATCAGTTGTTGGTGGTTTCTTAAAGTAATATAGTAAGTACCCGCTTAACCCTGCAATAGCGGTTAGTCCATAAACAAATTCTGCTAGATTCTCATTTAAGGCAATCATCCAAGAGCCTTGTAGGGCTAGTAATGAAACAAGCTGTCCTAGTACTAAAACGGATCCAAACACAGTGAATAAAATGACCGATATGATAAATATTGCAAAGATTAACTTTCTCATAGTAGCCTCCTAAATTGGTATTGGCAAAATCCCCATGCCTATCAACCAGCTTATAATCATCAATGGAATGGTGTAATACAGCAATAATGGAACGTACGTTTTTTCTGGACCAACCTTTGCCATACCCGTTGCCACATAAATTGGACCCGATGTAGGCGTGCTTCCTTCTGTTGCTCCAAACATCATAATGGTTACAACAGCTAATAACGGATCTACACCGACTGCCGTTAACGCACCAAATGTAGCCAAACCAATTGTAGCGACTGTTGCCGTTGTAGCTAACGGAGTGGCAACAAGCGTAATAATAATACCTACGAGGGCAATCATCAGCCATTTCGGAAGATCAAATGCAGTCATCAAGGCTTGTAATTCCTCTGTTAAACCAAGTTCATTTAAAACGGCACTAGTTGCAAATGTAAAGATTAAGACAGGACCAATAACAAAATAACTTGGCGCTGTTTTTTCAAAAAAGTCCTTCCAGCCAATTTTGGATTTTGGAAGATGGTTTCTTCCAACAAGTAATGTGAACAGAATCATAAAGACCGGTACCCAGACGATGAAGGAAATAGAGTCCATTGCTTCGGCCCCAACACTCTCAATAGAATTAAACCATGTAGCAAGCGGACCAAAATTTATAAGAATAGGAATCACAATACCTAAGAAGATAATTAACGAATGCCATCCTTCTTTGAAGGTTTTTGAAAAAGGTAAGATAAATTCCGCTGGTACAGGTTGAATCTTATATCGCTTAGTCATTAAGAACACAACAATAATGCGATGTAATAGGGCATATGCCCCTGCTACATATAAAGCAAGAAACAAATTATTAAAATCAACAGTTGCTGCTACGGGTGCAAACCCAAGCATGATGAACATGGTGGA
This sequence comes from Alkalicoccobacillus murimartini, assembly GCF_030813245.1. GTDB lineage: Bacteria > Bacillota > Bacilli > Bacillales > Bacillaceae_D > Alkalicoccobacillus > Alkalicoccobacillus murimartini. The sequence continues at coordinate 373,026 of NZ_JAUSUA010000002.1, forward strand.
GTTAGGTGGGATAATACTTCCAAAGCCAGAGTTCCCAGCAACAATTGAGGAAGCATGTTCCTTCTTCCAACCCGATTTCTCCATCCACGGGATTGTGATGGCACCAGTTGTAGCTGCGATCCCAGAGCCAGACCCTGCAACTAAAGCAAATAATCCAGAACCAATCGTATTAACATAAGCTGCTCCACCAGGAAGCCTACCAATTAATGAATTTAGAATTTGAATGATTCTACCTATTAATCCTGTGTAATTAATAAGCTGCGCCATAAAAATAAATGCCAAAGATGCGAAAACAACCGAATGAGTAAGCCCTTTCATTAAACTAGGTAAAAATAATTCCACCGCCCGCGTCCCTGAAAAAGCAAGTGTAATTAAGAAACCAATAATCATCGCTTCCGAGATATTACGCTTTGTGAATATGGCCCAAATAAGAATAACAATGATAAATACAATTAAAGCCCATACCGAAATGCCCATGCTGCTCCCCCTCTTGATCGTCTGACTTTCTTCAGGTATTTTTATTACACATATAAAACTAAATGTAATAAAAATTACTTAATATGCAGTCTATCATTCTTTTTGACATATGTAAACGCATTCATTATTATATTTTTGTTCAGTTTTTTCAATGCATCGTCAAAAGGTAAGGTGCGCTGACTTTTCAGAGTTAGCTAGTGAAGAGCTAATGAAAACATCGACGTAAGTAAGAACGACCGGTTTAACCTAAAATTGGCCGGTTTAAGTCCAGTATAATACCGAACTCAAACCAGCCAATTAGCGGGTATTCTTCTTCTCTACATCTCACGCTCTAGCTTTTCGACGTAGTTTTTCGCTTCAACTAAAGGTAGCGGGTGCACCGTTCGTAATTCCTTAATGGCCTTAATCTTGCTCCCCTCGCGTAAAAGCTGCCTTAATCGCGTATTAAGATCCGCATCCTCTGATAATTTCTCAGTTATGATCACAGCATCCGCAGCCGTTTTTCCAGCTAAGCGGGACTTCAACCCTGCGATAACCAGAAGTAAAATCACAACAAGAACACATAAAAAGATAATAATGAACATTTCCATCTATTCATCCAACCCTTCTCATCTAACAAGATCCACTTTATTTTATATCAGTGCGAGTGAGTTAGATACGAACCAATGTCCTATTTAGGTACAAGGTTTTTTATAATGATTCTTGCTTTTTTGCCAGTTTCGTATCAATAGGCTTAAGATCCTCTAACATGGACTCACCAAATAATTGTTCCACTTTCGCACGAGCCATCTCTTTCGACTGATCATCAATATACGCCGCGACCATCATTAGCGCCCCCATGAGTGCCACCATGTCATCGGTATAACCAATAAATGGAGTCAAGTCAGGAATAATATCGATTGGCATGACAAAATACCCTAGCGCACCAAGGATTGTCGTCCGAACCTTTAACGGAAGATCAGGTTTTCTAAATGTATAATAAAGCAAAAAGACAACGTATATACCCGTCCCTCCAACCTTTTTGCTATACTTTTTTATTTTATGCCAAAAAGACTTCTCATCATATTCTTCTTGATAAGCAGCTAAATGTGAAGGATCCTGTAAATCCACTTGTTCTTTTTTAGTCATAGGTAAACACCTCCACTTGTAATATACCCGGTTAAAAAGGAGTTAACCTATCTAGGCTTTACTTGTAGAGAGTGGACAAGACAGGGTGTAATAGGTGTATTTGTTGGAATTTGTTCTGGGGAGTGTAAGTTGATTTAATAAGTAATGAGATAATGAAGATGAGTGTATTTGGAGAAAATCACGTAGTTCCCTATTCGTAATCGTGGGTTTAATTAGGAGGAAATAGTCTTCTAAAGCTTGAATATGCGCATCTTTTGAGTAATGGTTGCAGTTGGCACAAAACCAGCTGCCTGTTCTTAGTACTCGTTCCATACCAATTCTCGAACACGCCGGACAAAGAACACCTTTTCTGATGTCTTTTGTTGTGATCTGATAGGGAAGTACTTCAGTCATGATTTCAGGGATGTGCGATTCAGCAAGCTGTTGCGCAATCAGTGGAACCTCCGATCTTTTTAGGGCAATCGTTTGATAAGAACGCTGCAGCTGAATCAACTTAGCTGGTATTTCTTCAGAGGGTACTAGTCGTTTGGAGCTGCTATCAATAAATGTTGATGGATTAGATAGTGCAACGAACTCTACAATAGGTAAGAGCGGCCAACCCTTTTTCAAGAACCAATCTGTTAACTGAATTCGTTGTCTCCTAACTTGAGAGAACGGGTTAGGTAATACCTGTTCGATATCATTTACCTTTCGAAACATCTGATTCGTAGACTCATTAAAAGAAATCCTTCCCGAGATATTCTTGGTTTCGATGATCGCTATATACTTATCACATACAACCACAGTATCCATTTGGAAATAGTCACCCTCAGTAGATCGCAGACGAAGATCCTTGACCAAATAAAACTGATCCTGCTCTAAAAACTTCATGTAATAATCCGTACTCACCTCTCCCCTATAGCCAACCTCCCGAAGAGCCAGGTCTTCCTTAATTTTAGGAAAACTGATATGGCTGGGGCTAACCCTTCTCTCCAATGCTTTAAATTGAAGTAGTTTTAACGGCTTGCTGCGCCTTCGAACAATCACCAAACCTATCTCCTCCTTCCAGTCTATAGAAGTACATTATTCTCATGATATAAGGAAATCCCTTCTATAAATTTCGTTTAAGGTTAACTTTTTTGAGTTTGATTGCGCTCTTTCCATGTTAGATCACCTTCTGCCCATGTTAGGCTCGTCCTTTCCACGTTAGATCTCCTTTTTCCCATGTTAAGCCCGCTCTTTCCACGTTAGATCCTCTTCTTCCCATGTTAAGCCCGCTCTTTCCATGTTAGATCCCCTTCTTCCCATGTTAGACCCGCTCTTTCCACGTTAGATCCTCTTCTTTCCATGTTAGACTTGGTCTTTCCACGTTAGTTCCCATTCTTCCCATGTTAAGCCCGTTCTTTCCATGTTAGTTCTCCTTCTTCCCATGTTAGGCGCGCTCTTTCAATGTTAAATCCCTTTCTTCCCACGTTACGCTCGTTCTTTCCACGTTAAATCCCCTTCTTCCCACGTTACAACCGCTCTCTCCACGTAAGATCCCGCTCTTCTCACGCAAATCCCTCCCATCCCATCCAATACAAAAAACCAATCCACACTCACCTCAAACAGGTGTATGAATTGGTTTCATCCTTATTCGTTCAGACTTGCAATAAATCGGTTAAATGCTTTGATTCCTGCGTTTGTTTGTTTGAAGACACCGCAGTGGCTTAATGCTGTGGAGAAAATATTGCCGACCTCTTCTTTTAATTGCACCAACGCCTCATCGCTTGTTACGGATGAATTGGTAGCTGTGAGAGCCTGCACCCATTCTGCATGTTTTTGAATGGCTTGGTTTTCTGCTATGGTTTGTGCTGATTGATTTTCTGACACGGCATCTGCCAGTTGTAAAAGCTCGCTTTTCAGGCGTCCGGGTAGAATGGCGAGACCCATGACTTCAATTAAGCCAATGTTCTCTTTCTTAATCGGATGAACTTCCTCGTGCGGGTGAAACAATCCAAACGGATGCTCATCGGTTGTGCGGTTATTCCGCAGGACGAGATCAAGTTCGAATTGCTTACCTCTTCGTCTAGCAATTGGCGTGATCGTGTTGTGTGGCTGATCTTCGGTTGAACTATAAATGTCTGCTTCTAAATCGGTGTAACGTCGCCACTGATCTAATATAAACGTTGCTGCCTCTTCAAGGCGATTGCGATCATCTGCGCGTAATCGGATAACAGACAACGGCCATTTTAGCAGGCTCGCTTCAATTTCAGAGTAATATGGCAATGCAAAGGTTGAAAGCTGCTCTGCACGCGCCATTGGAAACTCGTATTCTCCTGCCTGATAATGATCATGAGATAATATAGAACCCCCGACAATTGGCAAATCTGCGTTCGAGCCGATAAAATAGTGAGGGAATTTCTCAACAAATTCAAGTAAGCGACCAAACGTCTGACGCGTAATACGCATCGGTTGCTTCTCTCCTGATAAAACAATTGCATGCTGATGATAATAGACATATGGCGAGAACTGCATCAACCATTTTGCTCCACCAAGTTCCAATGGTATTTGGCGAAGGTTTTGTCTAGCCGGATGATTTAAACGTCCAGCATACCCTACATTTTCTTTATGAAGCAGCCCATTCGGATAAGAACTTGCCGTTACATTCCGCCCTTTGGCTATGTCCTTAGGGTCTAGCTCCGGCTTAGACAGGTTTATGGTTACCTCAAGCTCTCCGTACGCTTGTGTTGATATCCATGATTCATTCAGAGCCACTCGGTCCATGCGAATATAGTTTGTATTCTGTGCCAGTTCATAAAAACTTGCCGTTGCTGCTTCTGGGCCGTTTACCTTCGCCTGCTCGTAAAAGTGATGAGTCACCGTACTTGGCCACGGGGTAAGGCAGCCCATCAGCTTCGTATCCCATAAATCACGGTAGAGGATCGTATCTTCTGGAATGAGGCCTTTCTCTACTGACCAGTCCACAATGGGTTTAAGTAATGCAACAACTGTCCATTCTTCAGAGAATGTAGCTTCGCTGGGCATTCCTTCATCTAACTCCAATAGTTCTAATAAACGATTTCGTGCGTATTCAATATCTCCTTCACCAAGCAATTGCTTAGCCTTCCCAAATGCCAATAGCTGTTCAATCCGTTCATAAATCTTCAAAACAAACCCTCCCTTCTTAGTACAGTTCGTGCACGCCTGCTCCCGCATCACTAATATAGAAAGTTGGTTCATAGCCAATTACTTCTGCATATTCAGCCGTCACTTTGTCAAAAAATGCAGGCAAATCCGCTTCTTTCACTAGACTAACCGTGCATCCTCCAAAACCAGCCCCCGTCATTCTTGAACCAATACATCCAGGGCTTTGTCTCTGAACTTCTACTAAATGATCCAATTCTTTCCCAGTTACTTCATAGTCATGGGCAAGAGAATGATGGGACGCATCCATCAACAGCCCAAAGGCCTCTAGATCACCTTTCTTCAATACCTTTACCGCCTGCTCGACACGTTGGTTCTCAAGAATCACGTGTTGAACACGGTTATGAATGGTCGTGTCTTGAATCTGTTCTTTATGTGCTTGCCATTGCTCAGGTGTACATTCGCTCAGTGATTCAAGCTGCAGACCAAGATCTCTCAGCTGCTTTAATCCTTCTTCACATTCAGAACGGCGCTCATTGTATTTTGAATCAGCGAGTTCTCTTCTTTTGTTTGTGTTTGTGACAACTAGCTTATATTCACCTAAGTCTAAAGGAACTTTTTCATATGTGAGATTAGCCGTATCAATAAATAGCGCATGGTCTTTCTCACCTAAACCTACAGCAAACTGATCCATAATTCCGCTGTTCACACCCATAAATTGATTCTCAACCACTTGGCATAATTGAGCTAGTTCTACACGTGGAAGCTCAGCGTTCGTTAATTCAGAAAGCATAAAGGCTGTGACCATTTCAAGGGAAGCGGATGACGATAATCCCGCACCATTTGGAATCGTTCCCCAAACATATAGATCTGCCCCGTTAAGCTTTAACCCTTTTTGTGAGAAAGCTTGAAGAACCCCTTTGATATAATTCCCCCACGTATCTGATTCCTTATAATTAAGATCTTGCTGATTAAACTGCACACGACTTTCCATGTTTCCGCTGGCGAGGTTATATACCCCGTCTTCCCGCTGACGAATAGCCATATACGTTCCTAGTGTTAAGGCTGCCGGAAAAACAAAGCCGCCATTATAATCTGTATGCTCCCCGATTAAATTAACGCGTCCTGGCGCAAAAAAAACTCGGTCTGGCACCTGGCCGTCATACACCTCTTCAAACGCACGTATTACTTTTTCCTTTTCGCTCATTGTCCCTTGTCCCTTCTACTTTAAAATGAAGAAAGCAGGAGCGACCATCACTCCCGCAGACTCCTGTTCTATCTGGATAGAATTAGATATTTGTAAGGATCTAATGTTACAGCCCCGGTTTGTGTTTCATCCGTTAGTACATTTGTATAACTTGAGCCATCACTTAGATCAAGCTGCTTCGTCTCTTCACTGAAGTTCATCACAAAGACATAATCAGTCTCTCCGTCCGTTCGCATCTGAACGCTAACCCCTTCAGGAATTGTTGTCTGCAAGACTCTCGTTAGACCCAGCTCCTCTACTTGTCCTTGATAAAAATCATCATAAAAGGACTGCTCATTAGAAGAAGCGATATAATAGGCTTTTCCGGCACCTGCTTTATTGACTGTTACAGCCGGACGTTCTTTATAGCCTCCCGTCTCAAAACGAGCCAAAACCTCTGCGCCTTCTACATGTACACGCTCACAATATTCTGTAACCTTATACGTTTTACCAGCTGACGACAAGACTACATCATGGTCAGGATACAAACTATCAATCTCTTCTGCCCATACACCTAGTAGATTCTTCAACGGACCAGGAAATCCTCCTAAGAAACAAAGATCGTTCTCATCTACGACTCCGCTCCAATAAGTCGCGACAAACGTTCCGCCTGCTTCTACAAACGCTTCAATGCGTTCGGCTACGCCTGGCTTCACCATATAGAGCATCGGTCCAACTAGGATTTTATACTTAGAAAAGTCCTTCTCCATGCCAATGACGTCTACTGGTACGCCTTGCTTCCAGAAACTATGGTAATGAGCCTGACACTGTTCTGAATATTTTTTGTTCACATTGCTTAAGGCTTGAGCATCGTCAATAGCCCAGTGATTCTCCCAATCAAAAATAATGGCGACTTCAGGTGCAACGGATGTTCCCGCAATGGGTTCAATCTTATTCAGTTGATCTCCAAGCTCAGCTACTTCTTGAAATACTCGAGCTTTCTCAGAACCTGAATGATCGACAACAGCACCGTGGAATTTCTCAGATGCTCCACGTCCTTTTCTCCATTGGAAATAAAGAATGGAGTCAGCTCCGTGAGCAACAGCTTGTATGGCAGATAAAGCATGCACGCCTTCTTCCTTGGCTTTATTCGTATCATGCCAGTTAACCAAACTTGGCGTATTTTCCATAATTAAAAATGGCTGACCATCCTTTAATGAACGGAATACGTCGTGTACAAAACCAACGTCGGATGCAAGATGTGTAGTGCTTTGTTTATCATAATGCCATGCTGGATAGCTATCCCATGTCACAACATCCAATTCTTTCGCGAACTTCTCATAATCTAACCCTAGAAATGGTCTCATATGAGGGTAATTCCCCATAAAGTTTGTCGTCACTGGAATACTTGGGTCTACTTCACGTAACGGGACAATTTCCTGCTTATAGAAGTCTATCGTTTGATCATTCACAAACCTTCTCCAATCCAGGTTCATGCCGTGGACCATATTCTCTCCATGTGGTGCAGGTGATTCAATTTGCGACCAATCCGAATATGTATGGCTCCAAAAACCTGTCCACCATGCTTGATTAAGCATCTCTAGATCATTTTTGTACTTTTTCTTTAACCATGTGCGGAAAGCATCCTGGCAAAGATCGCAATGACATTCTCCACCATATTCATTAGAAAGATGCCACATTATTAATGCCGGGTGACTGGCATAACGCTCCGCCAACTTCTCATTCATGATTCGAACCTTTTCTCTATAAACAGGAGAAGTGAAGCAGTGATTATGTCTAAGTCCATGCAAATTACGTACTCGGTTCGCTTCTACTCTTAGTACTTCAGGATATGTTTGCGAAAGCCATGCTGGACGAGCTCCACTTGGAGTAGCGAGGATGACGTGGCAATTTTCTTCAGCCAAGCGATCCATGATGTCATCTAACCATCCAAACGTAAACTCTCCTTCTGTACGTTCAATCGCACTCCATCCGAATATATTTAGAGAAAACGTATTCGTATTTGCTAGTTTCATTAAACGATAGTCTTCTTCAATCACTTCTGGCATATGTAGCCATTGATCCGGATTATAGTCCCCACCATGCATAAAGCCTTTAACATTCTTATGTACTAATGGATAACGCATATAAACACTTCCTTTATATAAAGTAATGGTATTTGCCTATTTAGGATATATAAAACTACACAATAAAAGAAACCGCTTACTTATCATTAGAATATCAAGTTTCATTCCTTTAGTAAACATCTTTTATTAAATATTTTAAGTAAAATTTTTTACTTGTAGAACTTTAAAAAAAGCCACCCTATAGGAAGGTGGCTTCAATCCTTATTTAACGATCTCTTTTGTGCTTTTGCGATAGATTGGAGTAGAGGAAACATAAACCGTTTTCGATATCTTTCGTTTATCAACTAACCTCTCCATCATTAAATCTACTGCTGTTTCGCAAAGCAAGTTTGTATGAATCCGATAGGTCGTTAAAGGTGGAGACACATATTTTGAGACATGACTATCATTTATACTAAACACATTCACCCGACTCGGCAGATCAAAGCCTCGTTCATTCAAAGCCTGAAGACAGCCCAATGCCAATGTGTCACTTGCAACACAAAAGGCAGTAGGTAAGTTCTCCCCGTGCTCCTCAATAGCCCGCTGCATCATCTTATAACCTTCTTCAACGGAAAAACGCTCCGCAATATAAATGGCATTCTCCTTTAGAACATCTAACCTATTGGCATGTTGACGGAAAGCTGTTTCTCGAATATCAGTGAGTGTTTTACGATGATCTAAATCTAGATCCACTCCGCCAATAAACCCAATCGAGACATGCTGATTCCTCACATAAAACTCCACCATCTTCTCAATGATATGTTTTAAATTGGGCTTTACTGAATCAAATCGCTCTTCGTCTGGCGAAGAATCAATAAACACCACATTTTCTGTTATCGTATATAAGCGATCGAGTTCTTCCGTAGTAAAGCGTCCAATCGCAATAATTCCGTCCGCTTGAGGATCTACCGCGTCTAAACCATCTTCAATGGTATATACGCTTACATTTAGGCTGCGTGTCTCGGCTTGTTCGCTAATGCCCTCTCTAATATCTTGATAATACACATCCTCAAGTTCCTCTCGCTCAGTAAACCAGTACAAAAAAGCCACTTTTTTCAATGAGTGTTTAAAAGACTTCTTCTTATAACCTAATTGTTCTGCAGCTTCATAGATCTTTTCTCTTGTCTTATCAGTCACGGATAGATTTGGATCTCTATTTAGCACCCTTGAAACTGTCGCTATCGACATCCCTACTCGGTTCGCAATATCTTGTATCGTCACTGCCATCTAAACACCCCACTATCCGCTCATTTTTCTCCTCTCATTATAAACAAAATTGTCGTTTAGTAAAATATTTTATTTTTTATCACAGCTTACGCCTCTTTTTAATGTAGAAAAAACACCAAAAAAGAGTGGCAGATCATGTCTGCCACTCTGATTTTGCGGGCACAATTTCATAACTGCTGTGAAAAAGGCCCTGACCCATCGACTTGCTGTTTTTTATTCATTTATCAGATCCAAATACATCTTGTAAACATTAAACAAACGTTTATTTAAGCCTTCTCAGGTTATGAAACAACCCAATCAACGGTACCAATAATTAAAGCCCAAAGCGGGATGTTGATAAGGATGCCCCAAAAAAGCCCTCGAGCAAAACCTTTTTCGCGATTCATCATTAACGCCTCCTTGGTACTTATGAATATACCCCAAGAGAGACTGATCTGAGCCATTCTATTTGGATTTACATAGTTTTCGAGATCTCTTATGATGAATCCCATTATTTCGGTTGTTTACCCACACCACTTGTCCTACTAAGTCATACGATAAAAATATAAGCACTTCTTATCTTGAAAGGTGGGGTCCTATGTCAGATCAAAAAAAGCAGACCGTTGAACGTATTCAACAATTACTCGAGCAGGAGTTGCAACGCTTCTCTCATACCGTACAAAGTCGTCTAGAGGAAGACACCGCTCACTATCTAAGCCATATCAATCAAGTGATTGAAGCAATTGGAGAAGATGATGATGACGCGCATATAGTACTAGATGGTTCAGTAAATGCTAGTCAATACGGTGAAATCGGAATAGGTGGAGATGACACGGCTGCCCTTCAAAGCATGATTAATGACACTGTTAATAATGGCCATCTTCACTGCTTTTTACCTGCCAAAGTTTTAAAAATTACGGACACCCTTGTATTTCCACAATCCTTTCATAAACCAATGATTACCGGAAGAGGATTCAAATCAACGATCATTGATTTTAGTGACTTGCCTGAAGGAAAAGCTGTTTTTAAAGTAAAAGGTGGAAGTGGTCAGTTTTCTGGAGGCGTAATCGAACATATTGGATTTAGAGGAAATAACCTCGCTGTAGCCATAGAAGCAGCTGATGTCTGCGGCTTCCATATTAAGCACTGTCGATTCGAGCAGTGTCGAACGGGCGTTGTGTTTCATAACGAAACAGGGTTCACAGAATTTGTAATCGTAGAAAAATGTGATTTTGCTGAGAGCTGTGATGTAGCTATTGAATTTAAACAGACGAATGGGGTACGCAGTTTTCATGGATCAGGCATTAGCGATAGTACGATCAACAAACGACCAAGTGCAACCGATCCGGCAATTAAAATTGGTCCAGGGTGCTTTCCCTATAATTCACCATTATCCTGCCAGATTTGGACTAGAAGTGCTGCACCAATCATCGAAAATAGCGGAGAAGTAATCTCGAACTTTTCTGGAACAATCATGATTGAAGTAATGAACCCAAGTGATTACGATTCATTTGAGCTAGTTTCCTCTTCTGGCAATAGCCTTTATTTGCTAGGCAACTTCATGGTACACGATCATAACCGTCACGCCAAACTCGGAAAAGCTATCTATTGTGACAGGCTCCAGCTAAACCAAGATGGAAGCGCCACCAAGCAACGCAGTCCATATGTAATTGAGAAAACCCTCACTACAGGAAGTACTCAACTATTACGCGTAGACCATAATGTTGTAGGCATTATTAATCTAATCGTATTTGCCAATAACTATGAATATAGCTATACACTGAATCTCTATACAGACCCTCACTCTAATTCAGGATCTGTCAGCATTCTCGCGACAAATAAAGCCTTTAACAACGCAGGATTCGGTGCACCAACATTCACTGTATCAGGAGGACATTTGACAATACAAAACACAAAATTCCCAGCAACAGGCGTCACCTGCTACGCCACCGTGCAAGAACTAGGCGCACGCTTTCAATATCGATTAACTTAATCAAGCAAAGAACCTGAGAGTGATGTAACTCTTGGGTTCTTTTATTATTAGAAGGACCCGAGATATATCATTTTCACATTTTGGATAGGGGGTTTGGAGACTTAATAAGAGGATTATGCTACTTACCAAGATGTGTGGGGATTTAGCAAGGCGCAGACTGTCGCACCAAGACGAATGCCCTATGCATCAAGACCGCTCTATTTTTAGCAAGACACGATGCCCTTCTTCAAGAACTATCTTATATCTACCCAGATAGGTGCTATTAATATCAAGAAGAAGGCCCTGGGATCAAGACGCATGTGCATGTCATCCAGCTCCCCGCATGATTTACCGATAGAGGGCATGACTTTAGGCATAAAAATGTCCATTTCCATGCTCCAAATTGATGTTTTAGGTCTTATCAAGAGGCGCACGCTTCTTTTCAAGATCAGCAGAAATTCGTTAAGAACGCTCTATTTTTACCAAGAACCACAAATTCTCTCCACGAACAAACCTACATTCATCCAGACCCCTACTCACTTAACCAAGACGCACTCATCACTATTCCTCCACCATCAGGTATACTGGACTTCCGCTCACATCTAGATTGAATCCTTCTTCTGTCCATTCCACAGCCTCTTCCTGTCCGCTGATTGTCATGATTGTTCCAATTCCGGCTTCGAGTGGGAGGGTTAGTGATTGAGTTTGGTCGGAGGTTGTCCAGAGGGCATAGAGGCTTCCAGCGTTTGGATTTTTGAATTCCAGGGCGTACACCTCATCGTGGGTTTCCCACCTTTTTTGATATTGATAGTCAGTGAAAAGGTCTATAAATGTATTAAATGAGGTATAGGCGGGTTTTTGTTGGGATTGTGCGTCCATTAATCCGAAGTGGTGGAGTTCGTTTGTCCAGTCTGTGCCGTTGTCTCGAAGACCGTACCAGATACTGATTGGGATGTCATTCATTTCGTTCACGAGCATCATACGGACAAGGTAATTTGCTTGATGTTCGTTTACATCATCGGGTAATGAGGTGAGTGAGTAGCCCCATTCTCCAGAGAAAATCTCCACATCCTCACGTTCTGTATATTGATCAATAAGTTCTCGTAACATCTCATAGTCTCCTGAAACTGTTTCTGGAGGAGTGTGCCGATACGGGTGGACGGAAATGGCATCAAGATATTCTAAGACATCTCGTTTAAAGAGTTCTTCCATCCAAACAAGGGAGTCCCCATTTAGATTCAGCATAGCTGGACCGGCTACTGTAGCCGTAGGGTCTATGTCTTTTATAATAGGAGCTGCTTTATGTACAAGATCTGCGTAAGGTTCATAGGTCGGTTCGGTTAACCAATGTTCGTCATAATTTGGTTCGTTCCATATTTCCCATACGCCTCCCATTCCTTTGTATCGCTGGACTGTTTCTCTGACAAACGAAGCAAAATGGTCTTGTCCGGCACTTGTTTCTATGGATTGATCTCCACTATAGAGTGGGTTTCCGTAGCTTAAGATAAAGTAGGGTTGCATCCCGTTTGCTTCAATAGCTTCAGCTAGTTCGTCGTAGTTAGTTTCACTATATTCGTAGTCACCTGGCTCGGTTTCAATTCGTTCCCAGGTTAAATCAATTCGCACCCAGGTTACACCAAGCTCGGCAAGCAACTCAATTTCGTTTGCCGATACTTCATGAATATTAATACCTAATCCATCTGTCATTGAGATCCTTTCATACACCGTGCCTCTCTGCACCAAAATATAGATAACAATACCAATCAGAAGTGATAGCACAATAAGTGTAATTAATAGAAATTTAAGCGGTCTTTTTTGTTGCATCACCTGCTCCACCTCCACCTTTTGCTACGGCATAAATGGCACATAAACAAGCAATATGAAACCACAGATACGGGCGCAAGATATTTTGATTCAACTGTAGGATGAGAAGAAGACACATCAGAGCATACGTCATAGAACGTAACATGTCTTTTTGGGCAAGGTTTTGTATAAAAGCCGCTCTTCTAAATGGACGGTAGATGATCGTAAATATATACAGGGCAAACGGGATAAAGCCGATCACTCCGCTTGCAGCAAGCACTTCAACAAAAACAGCAAGGCCCTCGTATTCCTTGGCCATCTCTTGATCCGTTATATTAAGTCCGTATGTTGCTCCAATTGCAGGTGCCACTCCTCCTAAGCTCACACCATAGATTGGATTTTGTTTAATCACATTAATTGTATCCTCTAGATCTGTGCTTCTAATGTCAACTGAGTGTGCTGGAGTGCCACCAAGACCTGTACCAGCAAGTAATGTTGTATCTCCTGATAAGACAAGTCCCCCAACCAAACCAATGCCAAGAAAGGAGGCTACAGCAACAATAAGAAAGTGTTTAACATGGACTTTGTTTGTAATGATTCCCTTTATAAATAAGAGACCATATCGTCCAAACCATACTCCCATCACTAAAATACCCATTCTCGATGAACTTAGTAAAAGAGCCAGGGTCATAATGCTTAAAAAAACAAAAATGGTACGCTTCGAGAACACCCTTGACCTGGCATCAAACATAAGATAAAACACCATAACCCATCCGGTAATGAGGTACGTAGCGTAATATGAAGGTTCATAAGAAAAGCCGTTCACACGGGGAATACCATCCGTCCACCATTGCGTAATATAAGGCGCTGGTAACCCTACAATCGGCAACATAAATTGAATAATGCCAAATAACGAAACAGCCACAAAGGAGTACAGATACCACCTATAAAGGGTACGCGCCTTGTTTTCTGTATTCACAAAATAGACTACAGCAAAGATCAGCAAAATATTTAATATGAGCCAAAATGCATAACCCAAGCTTCTAGTTAGAAAGGTTGTATTCGGAATCGTAGCAAGTATAACGAGTGACCATAGAATTAGATACAAACCTCCAAGCGGAATCTTGATAACGCCTACCTGTAAGGTAGAACAGATCCACCATGCTGCTAGTATGATCGTGATTAGCTGTGGAAACCGAAGCGCAAAACCTCCCACATTAAAAACTAAGAATAAGTCAGAGGAAACCGTTAGTGCGATCATAATAATGAATAATAAGGAGGGAATGACGGTGTGTCTTCGATCTAAGGCTAATGTATTCATAACTGACCCCCTAGCTCTCTAAGTAATTATTCGTGTTGGATTGGCCATTCCCCTTTTTAAAAATTCATTTTCGCCTTTATACGGTTGCTTCGTTAGGATTACCTCCTACTGAAGCAAACCAGGCTCTTGTTGCAGCCGATTCCTCTAACTCTACATCATCCATCGTTAGAATTTTGCCTTCTTCTACTTGCCGTTTCAACACAGCATTCCGTAATAAACCAATTGGAATATGATCAGGTTCCTGATCTAAACATACAACCTCGCCTCTAACTTGAAAGCTACCAATACCTTTTGGAATGACCTCTTCTGGGTTTAAGTTACGTTTGCTTACAGCTGCCACTCCCACCCGAGGGGTCGCTCCATTATTCAATAAAACCGATTCTCCGCGATGAACCCGACGGATAGTTTTGAGAATCTCTAAATGACAAAGATGAAAAGGCTGCGTGAGGGTATAATATGGCCCTTGTCCCATTTTAAAATATTCTAGAGCAGCCGCTTGTTCAGACTGATGTGTACCTGTTAAAAAGACACCTGGAGGACCACTTGGACACAGAAGATAATCACTAATTGGCTGCCCATATTCAGTTGCCGCCTCTGCGAGTTGATTCGCACCAATTTCCAAAGAATCTGCCGCTATTCCTTTTAAGCCTCTCGTAACAATATCCGCACCCAATCCATTTGCCACTAATGCTTGTTCGATTTGAACTTTAGTTCCATCAGTAAAGGAAGTTACCATCTGTAGTGAAAGTCCGTTTCGTTTGGACCAATAACGCATCTCTTCAATTGATGGATTTAGATTTAGAAACCCTTTAATGTTTCCGTAAACAAGCGGGGAAAATCCCATCGCAACTGCATTTTCTGCCAAAGCCGCTAGACTTCCAGGTTGGTCTCCTTCCGCCTCCGTCAAGTAGCCGCACTGAGATAAATACGAGCCGGTTGTGACTTGGAGCTCCGCGTTCATGGTTACTACAGGAAGTGCTTTCGAGAAAGCTTCCAAAATAACCTCCGTTCCGTGATGAACATCTCCGCTACATTCGACCACCAAATCAGCACCTTGCAGAAACTCTGAGATCGAGTGCGTTAGATACTCAGCAGGAATCATTGATATATTTTCTAATTTTCGTCTTGTTAAAACCTTATGCACCATTAGATCAGGTGCTGCATTTATTGCTGCTACTAGACCACTTGCAATAAAACCAGTTCCTGTTATAGCAACCTTCACTTGTTTAGTTTCCACAATTCCTGCCTCCTTTTAGTATTTAGTTGGCTTTTTGTTGACTAGCCTTCAGATTAGGGTTACGTGATTTGATGAGATCATAAATAGCTTTAAAACTAGCATCCGTTCTTAGATTCATAGTAGAACCCACAACCTTCCACATCCATACCTGGCATATAACATTGGCTAACAGCGATCCTACCGCTACACCCACACCACCAAAAAATAAACCAAATACAATCGTGAAAATTAAAGCTAATATACCTGTGACAACAGAGATTTTCATTAGTTTCTTATGTTGATCAGCCATCATCATGATAATTCCACAGGCGCCATTCCACACAATGGCCAATTGCTTTAAGCTTAAAAGAACGAGAAATAGAGAAGCACCACCGTAGATTGAACCAAACGCAATCGACATAATCTGTTCAGCAAAGAAAAAGAACAATACCACAAGCATTAATGATGGCAGTGTGACTATGCCACCTACAAGCCTAAGTACGGGCTCAAGTTCGCGTAGTTTCCCTTGGCCATTTTTAGCAGCAACAATCGGCGCAATCACTGCATTTAACACTATGATTGGCATCATCACCACAGCCGTTAACTTTAAGGCTGCTCCGTATAACGCTACTGTATGAGCATTTTCTACGATCCCAACAATCCATAAGTCTGACTGCTGCAAGATAAAGCTACTAAGCGTGACACCAAGAATTGGCCAACCAGTTGAATATAGAACACGATTAGAAACAATCGTTGTATTCTGAACCGGTTGTTTTTTAACAGCTCTCAATTTCAGTAGAAGAATAATCCAGCCAAGCACAATGGAAAAAGCCAGTGAACTAATAGTTACTGACAGGACGTTCGTAATAAGGATAGGGCCTTGAGAAAACACTTGGAGTAACAACAAACCGAAAATTAATGTTAGATTAAAAAGAAATCCTCCAAATATGGAAGCAAGGCGAATGTCATGAAGCCCTCTAAAATACTCTGCTAGGAGTAAGTGAAAGACATTCCCTGCAATCCATAAAGCAATAAAAGCCGAAAGTCCTGTTATCTCTGAGTTTGGATACATTGGACCAAACAAAAAAACGGCTGCCAAATAATAGCAACCCCCTACAACAAGTGTGCCACACGCGACAAAAAAACTTGTCCTTCGAATGACAGATAGAACCTGTTTATACTTTTGATTCTCTAGCCCTTCTGCGATAAATTTCACAGAGGTTTGTTCCAATCCTAATAACCCAAAATATCCACCAAATAGAGCAATATTAAATCCAAGGAAATACAGTCCCGCATCAGCTGGTTCAAGTATTCTAGTAATTAAACCGTTCACAACTAATACCATGACTGCAGTAGATGCCTTACCAAGGAAAGCCCATATGCCACCAGATAGTAGTTTTTGTTTTAATACATTCATCCCATTAACTGGATTTTCTTGTGCCATAGGTTGTCCTCATTTTTGTTTTTTGTTGTACAAATTGACCAGTTTTCCCCTTCAAAGCATCACCAGCCGCAGCAAAAATTAACGCACTACGTCTTCGTTTATGATCCTGTTTACGTATAATGATCTTGAGATGATACCAGATAATATTACGACCCAGTCTTAAGCATGCCCTTACTTGAAAAGGTTTTTCATGAAATTTCACGGCCATAACATAGGCATTCCGAATGATATAATAGGTTGATAGAGCAGACAGTTCTGAGCTTTTGATTGATTGAGACACTTTGTGCCAAATGATGGAGGTCGGTATATATTGAATCCTCCATCCTTTTTCAAGTGCACGCAGATTCCAATCAACATCCTCATAATAGAGAAAATAGTCTTCCTCCAAAACACCAATTTCCTGAACAATTTCTGAGCGAATGAGCAAGCTACAGCCAACGATGTAGTTTACATCCTTTTTCTGATCGAATTGACCTTGATCTTTTTTTCTCATTCCGATATGTGCATGCGCTCCGTTACGTGCATTAATTTTGCCTCCAGCGAACCATATAACATCACTATTTGCAAAATAGATTTTAGATCCGGTAATACCTATCGTATGATCTACTAGCATGGGCTCAACTAGTGTTGAGAGAGATTGAGCTTCTACCTCCGTATCATTATTTAGTAACCATATAAAATCAAACCCTTCAATACTTGCTTGCTTAATCGCAATATTGTTCCCACCAGCAAACCCTAGATTTCTTGGGGAGGCAAGAAAGGTCCATTCAAAAGAATAAAGAGCCTCTTGATCGTCCTTTTTTAACCTTTCAGCTGATCCATCAGTTGAAGCATTATCAACCACATAGACGTGATAGGTAGCATAATCAAGGAGCTCTAGTGATTCCATACACTCCTTAGTGTCCTTATAGCTGTTCCAATTAAGCAGAATAATAGCAACTGACTGAGTCATTGGACTCTACCTTCCTAAAGGTTGATTCTGTATTTGATTAGCAAACCAGTCAATGGTTTCTTTTAACCCATCCTCAAATGAATAGGTTGGCGACCAACCTAAATTTTTCTTGATACTAGTGGCATCGATTGCATATCTCCTGTCGTGTCCTAATCGATCACGCACAGGGACAATTTGACTTGTAGGCATGTCGAGAATCGTAAAGATTTTTTTCAAAAGGTCCTCATTATTCCATTCATTATTTGCTCCAATATTATAGACAGAGCCTGGCTTGGCATGGTGAAGCACGGCATCAATTGCTGTGCAATGGTCATAGACGTGTAACCAATCGCGAACATTTTGTCCATCTCCATAAAGAGGTACCGGCAATCCTCGAAGCGCACGTTCAATACTTAAAGGAATGAGTTTTTCTGGATATTGATTGGGTCCATAATTATTCGAGCATCGTGTAATTCGCGTATCCATGCCATATGTTTCAAAATAGGATCTGACAAACAAATCAGAGCTCGCCTTGCTTGCTGCATATGGGCTATTAGGAGCAAGCGGTGTGTCCTCAGTAAAATAGCCCGTTGCACCAAGTGAACCATAGACCTCATCTGTTGAGATATGAATAAACGTTCCTACACCATGAAGTCTCGCACTCTCAAGCAAATTCTGCGTACCAAGAACATTCGTTTCAACAAATTTCCCCGGTGATGCAATACTACGGTCCACATGAGATTCTGCCGCAAAATGTACTACAGCATCCACACCAGTTTCGAAGAGCACCTGATCTAATTTGGTGCGGTCACAAATATCAGCGTGAACAAATGTGTACCGATCCGAATCAGCTACAGAGTTAAGGTTTGCTAAATTACCTGCATACGTTAGAGCGTCCACATTTACAACGTGGTAAGTAGGATATTCTTTTAGGATATAACGGACAAAGTGACTCCCAATAAAACCCGCTCCTCCAGTTATTAATAGTTTCATAAGATCCCTTCCTTTTCATATATCTCTAGTAAAACCGATTCTAAATTAGGCAGTTGCTCATCTTTTGTTGAGAGGATGGGCGTATTAACA
Organism: Alkalicoccobacillus murimartini; assembly: GCF_030813245.1. Classification (GTDB taxonomy): domain Bacteria; phylum Bacillota; class Bacilli; order Bacillales; family Bacillaceae_D; genus Alkalicoccobacillus; species Alkalicoccobacillus murimartini. The sequence continues at coordinate 392,027 of NZ_JAUSUA010000002.1, forward strand.
GGCCATTTTATCCCTATTGCAGGATCAGACCAGTATATACCTCTCTCTTTTTCTCGATTATACAATTGATCGACCTTATAGAAAACCTGCGTATATGGCTCTAATGTACAAAATCCATGAGCAAAACCTTTTGGCACAAGTAGTTGTTTATGATCCTCCGAACGAATCGTTACAGCTACCCATTCAGTGAATGTTGGCGAGTCTGGCCTAATATCAACTACGACATCGTAAATAGACCCTGCAAGTACACGAACAAGCTTTGACTGCGCTGCATCACCAATTTGAAAGTGTAGGCCACGAATAACTCCCGTTTCCATTGAAAGTGAATGATTATCTTGGATGAATTCTTCCTCAATCCCTGCTTTCTTCCAAGCCGACCGCTGATAGCTCTCAGTAAAAAATCCACGAGAGTCCTGATAAACAACGGGCTCAATCAATTTTACTCCTTCGAGTGCAAGCTCTGTAATGTTCATGACTCGCCTCCTCTAACCATTTGTCAGCACTTTATGTGAGAGCAAACATTGCTTGTTACTAAAGATTTCATCTAGCTGAATATGCTTTGTTATCTCCTGTGCTCTTGCCAATGAATGGTGAGTACCCGCATCCACCCAATCTCCTTCTATATATTCATAGTCCAGCTGCGACATAGATAAGTAATTATTATTTACATCGGTAATTTCTAATTCTCCACGTCCGGATGGCTTAATCGTATCAATAATGGAGAAGACAGATGGACTATACATATATATACCGGTCACCGCATAATTTGACTGCGGCTTAACTGGCTTTTCCTCAATTGAGTGAATCCGTCCATCTTCAAATGAAGGAACGCCAAATCGAGATGGATCTTGCACTTCCTTCAAAAATACCTTTGCTCCAAGTTGTTGTTCTTCAAATCGACTAACGGCTTGTTTTAATGAATAGGTAAAAATGTTGTCTCCGAGTAAAACTGTTACGTTGTCTCCACCAGCAAACCCTTTGGCTAAACGCAGGGCATCTGCTATTCCACCGGATGTCTCTTGCACACGATAGGTTACTTGTAATCCGAGTTGCTCCCCACTTCCAAGCAATTCAAGCATAACTCCCGCATGTTGCTTACCAACTACAACTAAAACCTCCTTGATTCTCGCTTCTTTAAGTCGTGCCAATCCGTGCATGATCATTGGATATCGCCCAACTGGAAGTAAATGTTTGTTCATACACGCAGTCAATGGATAAAGCCGTGTCCCTGTTCCTCCTGCTAAGATAACACCTTTCATATACACCAGCCCCCTATTTCTACTTTATTGGTATGTGATCTTATCTTATGCAGTGATTACATGGGTGTTTATCACTTAAGAATGTGCTTTTGCAATCAACAGCTGCTCCACTTCTTCCCAGGTCATTCGAATCCTAACAATATCTTCTTCAATGAGCTCGGACCCTGTCTGCACCTCGATAAACTCTAAGTCCGAATTCGCTCTTATCGCGTGTTTAGCACCTAATGGAATCTGTAGAACATCGCCTGCTTTCACTGGAAATAACAGATCATTTAAGACGCATTCGCCCTCACCTTGGATGATGGTCCACACCTCGCTTCGTCGATGGTGAACCTGATAGCTGATGCTTTTCCCTGATGCGATCCCAATTCGTTTGGTCAGCACCTCATTACCGTCAGCTAGCTTGCTATAATCGATGACGCGATACCAACCCCAGCGCCGTTCCTCATACATCGGCCTACCTTCAAATGCGGCTGTTAACTCTTTAACTCCTGGACTCGCCTGTTTACTAGATACCAAGATACCGTCCGGACTCGCAGCAACTAACGTATCTTTCATTCCCATAACAGCTACAGGAATGTCGAGTTCATTAATAAGGTGAGTGTTGGCGCAATCGTCGCCAATAATGCCTTTTCCAACCAGAGATGAGCTCATCTCTTCTGTTAACGTATTCCATGTACCAAGATCCTTCCATGTGCCTTGGTAGGACAAGGTAATGACATTTTTTTCTTGTTCCAACACTGCATAGTCAAAACTAATTTTCTCAAGTTTAGTATAATTTAATGAGAGAGAGTCATAGGAAATTGGCAAGCCCGCTTCAGTCAACCATGTGATCATATAATCAAGCTTAAAAGCCACTACCCCACAATTCCACAGAGCATGCTCCTTTATAAGCTGACTTGCTTCTTTCTGTTTTGGTTTTTCCTTGAAATGGCTAACAACTGAATAGGAGTCACCAGTCAGCTTCTCCGGAACGATGTAGCCATATTTTTCAGAAGGGTACGTAGGTTTAACACCAAGCAAAGCAATATTAGCCTCACTATCGTTCAAGGCTGACTCCATTTCTTTAACCTTCTTAAAGAACCCATCCTCCACATACGAATCAACTGGTAACACGGCTACCACTTCATCTAATGAAACGCCACGAACTGAATACAAATAGACTGCAGCAAGTGCGATAGCAGGAAATGTATCTCTTCGCTCTGGTTCAACCACCACGTCAATTTCTCTTCCAAGTTGATTATCAATCATATCCACCTGTGACTTACCCGTTGCAATAACGGAGTGTTGATCTAATTTCACGTTTTTCAACTGTTTCCATACCCTCTGAACCATTGAGATCTGATGACCTTCTTCATCCTTTAAAACTTTGAGGAATTGCTTTGATCGTGTGTCATTGGATAAGGGCCAGAGTCGTTTTCCAGAACCGCCAGATAAAAGAACAATATTCAACCCGCTCACTCCTATCCAAATTTTTTGTATTCATCGACAACATACTGCTCAAATTGGCTTTTAAAGTTCTCAGGTGAAAATTGTAAGGCATGTTCTCTTGTTTGCTCTGGTTCAAATATTGAGCAGAGTTCCTCGAATGTGCGTACCGCTTTTTGAATGGAATCGGTGTCTTGCCTATCAAAAAAGATCCCTGTAGCTTTCTCTTGATCTAGACCTCTTACGGTTTCAAGTGCTCCACCTTTTCCGTACGCAATGACTGGTGTTCCACACGCTTGAGCCTCTACTGGCGTAATACCAAAGTCTTCTTCTGCCGCAAATACAAACGCTTTTGCCCTTTGCATATAATCAATTAATTTCTCAAACGATTGATACCCAAGCAACGTCACATTGGGAGTAACACTCTTTTTTATTTTCTCCATATCAGGACCATCACCTATTACAAACAGCTGCTTGTCTGGCATTCCAGCAAACGCCTGTACAATTAAGTCCATCTTCTTATAAGGGACCATTCGTGAAGCCGTAAGATAGAAGTTTTCTTTTTGTTTCTTTAATGCAAATGCAGACACATCTACAGGCGGATAGATCACTTTGGAGCTTCGCTGATACACTTTTTTGATTCGATTGCCAATAAATGAGGAGTTCGCAAGAAAATGATCGACGCTGTTAGACGTCCGATAATCCCACATCCTCATATAGTGAAGAATGGATTTTGCAACCATTCCTTTTAGCCCTTTGTTCAAATTTGATTCCTTAAGATACTGGTGCTGAAGATCCCATGCGTAACGAATAGGTGAATGGATATAGGAGATATGCAGCTGATCAGGACCTGTAATGACTCCCTTAGCTACAGCATGTGAGCTCGAAATCACCACATCATATTCGGATACGTCGAGCTGCTCAATAGCAAGTGGCATCAAAGGCAAATACTGACGATACTTCTTTTTAGAGAAAGGAAGCTTTTGAATAAAGGTTGTCTGCACCGGCTTATCTAGGATAAAGTCCCGCTTTCCTTTCTCCAAAAAATCTACCGTGCTAAACAAATCCGCATCCGGGTAGATACATAATAATGCCTCCAGTACTTTCTCTGAACCTGCATAACTCACCAACCAATCGTGAACAATCGCGACCTTCATGTTGCTATCAGCTCCTCAATGATTCTCAGATGTTCCTTTGCACTGCGACTCCATGTAAACTGTTGCACTTGTTCTTTCCCTCTTTTGACCATCTCTCGTTTCATCGATTCATCCTGTAATAACATCACTAACCGCTCACTTAACTCGCGGTCATCATGCGGGTTAAAGTAAACCGCTCCCTCTTCGCATACCTCTGGAATAGAAGCAGCCGTTGATACCAGTACGGGTGTCCCGCATGCCATTGCCTCTAAGGGCGGCAAGCCAAATCCCTCATATAAAGACGGGAAAACCAATACCTCCGCATGGTGAATATAACTCTTTAGAACTTCATCAGAGACATAACCGGTAAAAGAAATCCGTTCACCTAAAGCTTCCGACTGTTCCAAGAACTGATTATCACCTGACACAAACCCTTCCTTCTTTCCGACAATGACAAGGTTGTGTGGAATTTGATCTACGACTCTAGAGAATGCATTTAATAGAACGCGCAAGTTTTTATGCGGTTTTACATTGCCTACATACACAATGTATGGTTTCTTCTCATTAACCTCGGCAAACTCACTGGCAAACCAATCCTTAGCCACACCGTTATATATTGTTGAGACGTTCATATCTTCACCTAAATGCTGATGCAGCTCCTGTTTAGAAAAGTTTGATACGGTAATGACCCGGTCTGCTTTTTTCCCCACACGTTTAAACAAAAACCGAGAATACATTTTCTTTAAATGACCCTCTAATAGCTGTGGCATAGCCAAATGGAAGGCATCATGCACCGTAACAAGCAACCTTCCTTTGTAGGCAATGGGAATATTAAAATGTGGTACCCATAACAGATCAGATGAACTAGATATCCTGCCCGGAATGCGCAATTGCTCTCCAATGGAATAGATAGGCTCTGTTGTTGGCAACACGCTGACACCAGGGAACGAGTCCCACCCTAATCGCTTTATTTCTTCAGGATCTCCAAGTAACCTGACCACAAATGGAGATTCAAGAACATACGGAACAATATTTCGTATATATGTACCGATTCCTGAATGATGAATCATGCGTACATCAATCGTGATGGTTTTGCCCATAGCTCTCCCCCGCCTCATCAATAAGCTCCATTACGAAGCAAGACTTTCCAAACTGTTCTGAAAATGATCAAGGTATCAAGACTTATACTTCGATTCTTCACATAATAAAGTTCTACATTTACACGTTCAGGATAAACCACTTCACTTCGTCCACTTACTTGCCAGAAACCCGTTACTCCAGGTTTAACTGACAAAAATTCCTGTACTTTCTCTTGGTATTCTTTTAATTCATCCTGCACAACCGGCCTTGGACCAACCAAACTCATTTCACCCTTCAATACATTTATCAGTTGAGGTAACTCATCTAAGCTTGTCTTACGCAAAAACGATCCCATCCTTGTAACACGTGGATCCTCATGCGGTTCCAGCTTATAGTTATTTTCCACATATCTCTTATATAGCAATGGGTCTGCTAACAACTTCTCTTCTGCATCTAACACCATCGAACGAAATTTATAGATATAGAACAGCTTACCGTTCTTACCGACACGCATCTGTTTAAAAAAGATAGACCCCTTCTTTTCCTCAAAGAAATACGAAAGAGCTATGATTAAACAAAATGGCGATGTTAATATAATTCCCAGAAAGGCCCCCACAACGTCTATCATTCGCTTCAGTACTAAATACCCCCGGTGATCCATTTGTTGATCCATACTTACATTAGAAGTACCTACAGTTGTCCCTTTAGATACGCTCATATCTCTCCTCCAATGAATCAGTTTAGAAAGGTTCGTTCTTTAATAAGAACGATAAAACAAAAAAATAGACCGATCCCACACTTGGGCTTGCCCTTTAACTAAGCTGACACGTCTAAGATCACCTCATCTCTTTAATCACTTGCAAATGGATAAGCAGACTCTCACCTTCGAAAGCCCCTGCTTACCCATTCGAATCCATATTCATGAGGTTTCCCTCTGAGGCATTTAACCTCCCCTCACAATGCTCCACTGGCGACTTGCGCCTAAGGCCAAAACCCACAGAACAATCGAGTTCTTCCGACGATAACGGGTCAGGAAGAGATGACCGAAACTAAAATAAAGAAATTAAGGTTTTTTCGTTCTTTACTAAGAACTTACTTCCGTTCATTATAAAGCACGATTTTTGAATGTACAACTAAAATCAGAAAATAAATTCATTATAACGAACAAAAATGTGACTTTTTTATCATTATTTTTTATTTAGACGTTTTATAACGCAACCAAAGTACGGATATGAGGGCGGGACTTATCAACAACGCACTGTTTGTCAAAGGGGTACCCTTCAAAAAATGCTAGTTTGTTAATTCAATAAAAAAACTCCGACTAGTTAGTCGGAGTTTGAAAGTATTATCTATCTGTAAACCGGAATATCCAGGCTCAACGTGTACGAGCCAATTCCTTGATAGAGATTGTACATGCTATGCACTTGTTTAGATGCCCAGCCAATATCGGTTGCATATTGGTGAGTGGCACGTCCATTTCGAACCATTCCATCTGGATTCCAGCGCATTTTGTAAAGTGAATTTTGTCCTGATTTGACGTAGCTATTCCCAATAAACGCCGCTCCACCAACAATGGATTTGTATGGTGTTGTCCAGCCTTGTTCATATGCATACTGTGAACCACATTCAATTGGACAATGATCTCTTGCACCAATTCCGTACATGTTATAGACAGTGACTCCTTTGTAATTAACACCTCTAGCAAGAGTAGAGCCACCATTTCCTGTCTCTAGCAACGCATGAGAGAGAAGGTAAATTTCATTAATACCGTGAATACGTCCTGCATCAATAAATGCTTTACCTTGTCCTGATAACGTTCCTTTACCTCGTAAGTAGTTGTTCAGAGCTGTCTCAGTCACACCACTTGTTTTGGCTAGATCAAGGAATTGGAACTGTTGAACCTTATCATTGATAAAGTTATTAGGATCCAAATAGTAGATAATATCTTTCTTTGTTGCATTTACCCAGAACAATTGATACCAGTCACCAGTCAAACGGCGAATAGATAGTCTTTGTCCATTATTTAATGTGTCCACAACTGCATAGTTTGTTCCTGGACCACTACGTACATTTAATGTACTCGCATTAACAACGTAGTTATTTCCACTTCTACGGACAAAATCTTTATGAACGTATTGAGTGTAACGATCTGTTTGAGCATTTGCTCCATACTGCATGTTTGCTGCTTGGTCTAGTGTTAAGTTGTAGTTTGTTTTTGTGTCTATATTACTAGATAGATCACTTTCAATAATCCAAACCGTACGATTATTTAAAGTCCCACGGTACCAAGTGTCGTTTCCAACCTTCTCAGTTAAATGCGTTTTAAATGCTTGGTTTCGATAGTTAGATAAATTATACACGAGGTCTCTAGAGCCACCCCATGCTTTTGTTAAAGCTCTGCCAGTCCCATTCACATAAAACGTTTGTTGTTTCTTATCCGTTGTAGTGTGAGCATAAGAGCGTATATCTGAGCTTTTTACCCATCCAACTGTTCCATTTGTAGCACTTGGTTGCGTACTAATTAAGTAATACGTACTTCCAATATACGATGCTTCTCGTTTGATATAGTATACTGTATCAAGCAAAGGAGCTAAGTTTAAGGTACTACCACCTAAATCTTTGTATACCGTTGCCCCTCTATAAAGATGTCCTAATTGACTTGTAGACTTCTCAGTGATAACTGGTTTACTATCTACGTCAGTACTTTTGATAAATACAGTACGATTATTTAATGTTCCACGGTACCATACATCATTTCCTACATTTTCAGTAAGGTGAACGTTAAATTGATGACCCTTTTGGCTTGAAAGATTACTATGCACTTCATCCTTCGAGCCACCCCACGCTTTAGTATAGGCCTTACCTGACCCTTTTACATAAAACGTTTTGCTTTTCTTGTCCGCAGTAGTATGAGCATAAGAGCGTATATCTGAGCTCTTCACCCATCCAACTGTTCCATTTGTAGCACTTGGTTGCGTACTAATTAAGTAATACGTACTTCCAATATACGATGCTTCTCGTTTGATATAGTATACTGTATCAAGCAAAGGAGCTAAGTTTAAGGTACTACCACCTAAATCTTTGTATACCGTTGCCCCTCTATAAAGATGTCCTAATTGACTTGTAGACTTCTCAGTGATAACTGGTTTACTATCTACGTCAGTACTTTTGATAAATACAGTACGATTATTTAATGTTCCACGGTACCATACATCATTTCCTACATTTTCAGTAAGGTGAACGTTAAATTGCTGACCCTTTTGGCTTGAAAGATTACTATGCACTTCATCCTTCGAGCCACCCCACGCTTTAGTGTAGGCCTTACCTGACTCTTTTACATAAAACGTTTTGCTTTTTTTGTCCGCAGTAGTATGAGCATAAGAGCGTATATCCGAGCTCTTCACCCATCCAACTGTTCCATTTGTAGCACTTGGTTGCGTACTAATTAAGTAGTACGTGCTTCCATCATAAGCAGCTTCTTGTTTAATGTAATACACAGTATCAAGTAAAGAAGATAAATTTAAGGTTGTAGAATCTCCTAAATTTTTATATACTGTTGCACTTCTATATAAGTGTCCAAGTCTACTCGTTGATTTCATTACTGGCGTATTAGTTGCTTTCATAGAAAACAGACTAAACATTTGAACGTCTTCTGCTTCTTCTTCAGTCACAGCTTCTTCCACTGCTTCTTCTTCAGTCACAGCTTCTTCCACTGCTTCCTCTTCAGTCACAGCTTCTTCCACTGCTTCTTCTTCAGTCACAGCTTCTTCCACTGCTTCCTCTTCAGTCACAGCTTCTTCCACTGCTTCCTCTTCAGTCACCATTTCTTCGTTTGCTGATTCCTCATCTAATAAAAGTAAGGAAATACAATCTTTAAAGGTGCCTTCTTCTTCTTCAGTTAAGCCAAGAAGATCAAAGTCAAAATCTTCTAGATCCGCTTCATCCAGCTCTTCTCGATCCAGAAGATCTACTAAACAAGAATTTACATGTTCAAGCTCATATGTATCATCTTCAATAGTTAATGGCTCTTCAAATTCTACAGGGGCATTTGACCCTGCAGATTCCGCAAGCGCAGCATATGGTGACAAAAGGTTGAACAATAGAAAAAAGACAACAAATATACTGACAATCTTTTTCATACAAAACTCCTCTTTTTATTATAGTCAAAAAGTTTTATTTCTTTAAACCCAGTTCTATTATACTATATAAAACTAAACTGTTCAGTTTAAATATGAAAAAATAACAAATTTAATTATAGTTTTTTCACATTTTTGTAAAATGTACTGTCTCACATTACATCGGTGTACTTTTTATAGTTATTTAGATTTTCAGGGAACCTTTTCAAAAAAAAAAAAAACAGCACCTTTTTCAGGCACTGTGTTTCCTTTTCTTACGCTTCTTCCTCTTTAACCACAAAACCATGGCTATGATACCGATTGTTCCTCCAACAGTGTCGATGATAACATCTCCGATCAACCCCTGGCGTCCTGCACTGAAATATTGACGCGTTTCATCAATACACGCATAAATGAGAACGGTAAAAAAAGTAATAAGAGCCGCTGTCCGGACGCGAACATAAAAGGCAAGTAATCGGGTAGCTAGGAAACCGACGACAGCAAAAATACTGAGGTGCGAGGCTTTCCGGATAAAGAATTCAAGAAACCCAGCCACTCCGTTCGCCTCAATGCTACGAACTTGATACCCATACGTAAAGGAAATATCATTAACGAATGTGTTCTCAAGCCAATAAATAGGCATCTTGTTTAACACCGGACGAATGTCCTGATTCGAATAAGGTTGTGACGTCGAGTAAAAAATAAGACCAATGATCCCTACAAGTAGGGCAGCAGTAATATAGAGCTTGGTTTTCTCTTGCAAGGAACCACCGTTCTTTCTATTCATTTTGTTCACTATGTTACATAGCTTCGGATATTCATAGAATTGTAGCATTATTATCCATTTTGGGCAATGTCAGATTCCCTCTGACTCTAGAGCAATAGACTCTTTGGTGGTGTCTATGAGTTGTTCCATTTCTTGTTGCTTATCCCCGATTGATCCCCAAATATCAGCAAGCTTATTCAGCGCTTCTTGAACAAGCAACTCATTTCTCACTTCCACAGCATTAACCATTAATACATTCACATCTCGAAACTCTGCCACTTCATTATCAAAAAAGGAATGAAGATCTTCCGCGCTTTCAGGATAAGGCTCATTCAAGAAGGCTTCCACAAGAACCCTTTGATTTTGTAGACTCTCTGATAACTCTTGGATCTCTGACTCTGTAAGATCTTCCAATCCTACTTCCTCCATATGAGATAAAGAATCTGTAAAGCGAACCTGTTCCTCTTTAAACTGGTGCACATAGCCTTGGAAAACATTCATGTATTCATCAATCTGCAAACCGAGCATTCGCCCTGTCACATCACTTATTGTATAGTCCTTCTCATCGAACCGTTGCTCATATGTTTGTAGGCCCGTTGTCAGATCTCCTTCTAACGCCTTATCTTCATACTGCGCCAATTGATGATCATACACTTGAACCCTCTGATCAAATTCCTTAACAAAAGTCACAAACTCCTCTTCAGCAATAGGGATTTCATTAAAGGACGTAACCTGTTCATGATTTCTTTTTAAATTGAGTAAATTTATATGTAACTCAAGATACGGTTCAGGCACCCCTTCTGAAGTGGTTTGATCTAAATACTGAACCATCTGCCTATCAAGCTGTTCCTGCTTTTCTTTTATATGTATCAAGGCATTCACATAATGCCCATTTTCCATCAGCCCATCAAGAAACTGAAACACGGCCTCCTGCACTTGTTTCAGATCCCTTTCCACAAGAACGAGAGACTCTACATAACGCTGCTCGCTATCTTCCTCCTGATCATTTTCCTCTTGAGGGTCAATCGGCTCCTCCACCGCATTATTACAGCCCGCTATTAAAAACAAAGTCGTAAACACCGAAACAGCCACCCACAATCCTAATTGCTTCAAATGAACCACACCTTTCTATGCACACACCTTCACACTAAGTCCTGTTTATTGTATCAAGAATTGCATAGTTTTGGTTGGCCATTCCTTAAATAATTGGAGGAGAGTGTGATGGTGGAGGTACTTCTATCTCATGGTAGAGCTGTTTTTGTATGGTAGATGCACTGTTTTTTCTTGTTAGCACTGTTCTTCGCACGTTAGATGCTCTTTTTCCCATGTTAGCGTTGCTCTTCATACGTTAGATGCTCTTTTTCCCATATTAGAGCTGTTCTTCACACGTTAAATCTTCTTTTTCTCATGTTAGCGCTGTTCTTCACACGTTAGATCTCCTTTTTCCCATGTTAGCGCTGCTCTTCACACGTTAGACCTTCTTTTTCCCATGTTAGCGCTGTTCTTCACACGTTAGGTCTCCTTTTTCCCATGTTAACGTCGCTCTTCGCTCGCAAGAAGATTCCTCGCACTCATAATATTCATCCCATCAAAAAAGAACCTCGCCACTAAGGTGAGGTCCTCCTCTCTACCGTACAATCAGCACCGGTACTTTTGCATGCTTAGCAAGTTTATGGCTGACGCTACCAAGTACAAGCGTTTGCAACTCATTTCGCCCACGGCTACCAACCACTAAGCAGTCATACTCATGTTCTTTTAAATGAAGTAAAACCATTCGAGAGGGTTCACCGCGCAAATAAAAGCTGCCAACTGAGATTCCTTCCGATTTAAGGTATTCCGTATTTTCAGAGAGCATTCTTTTAGCTAAAGCATCCGCCTCTGTGTTATCGCTATACAAAAAAACCTCAGAATGTCCTCTGACATCCACACAGTAAACAAGATCAATGTGAACCTCTGATTTATAAGGCTCCACCATTTGCACAGCTTTTTCTAGCCCTTTTCTTGCATGCTTTGATCCGTCCGTTGCTACCAGTATTCGTTTAAACATACGCCACACTCCTGTCGCTATCTTGTATAAAATGAATAACCGGCCAGTTAATTTACTATACCCTTTTCGGTTAAACTTAACACCTATTCTCTCAAAGGAAAGGTTTCCCAATAATTAGTTCGGGTATGCATTAGGGTAAATACCCAAAATAAGGAGGATGCAATGTCTGAAAATGCGATCAAAGTACACGTTTTAATTAGATTGCTATTTGCATTGTTTTTAACTGTCTTTTTTAATTCAGCAAGACAAGTCGGAGTAGACTATTCAATAATCTCCTCTATTCTTTTAGGCATATTTTTTACGATGCTTCTTATAGCAGGGTTGGCTTCTCTTAAAATGGGGTATCGAGCTGCTGGAGTAGTAGATTTATCGACTGCTGTGGCTGTATTGGGTTTGGGGGTTTTGTTATAAAAAGAGCACTTTGACGGATCGTTAAAGTCTCACACCAAACCCAGTGCCTACCGGAATAACAAATAGATAAAAGACAACTAACAACAAGTTCTTACCTAATAGTATCCGCTTATGCCGCTCACTCCCCTGCTATTCTCCCTTACCAGTACTAGTTCTTAAGATTTAAGTCATTATGCAGAGTACAACGACTAATCTTATCCTGCCCCTGTATCTTCTCTATCGTAATACACTTCTGTAGCAATAGCCTTTTTTACGTATCGATCCATCACTAATTCACAATGAGATAATCCCTTTTCTCATGAATCGCTTTCAACAGATTCTGCTCTTATTCCCTTGCACCACGAACCGAGTTCTAAGCTGTCGGTTACGCCCTATCTCTAGCAGGCACTCTTCAATTACTAATAAATCCTGTTGGATCGTACGAGACAATAGCTGATACGCTTCCTTTATCGTTCCAAGCAAAAGAAAATCATGTTCACTTATTAACCGATCATGTAACTCTTTTTGCCTAACCGAAAGCAAGCCGTTCTCCTCCTAACAACATTCCGATATGTACGTGTTTATTTATTTTATACCTTATACAATTTTTTTGGAGGTGGGTAAGGGGGATAAAATATGATTCACCACTCTCAATAGCTCAACACTAGGTTGATTTTGTTCATTTTTTTCACATAAAACCTTAATAAAACTAAACTTTATAAAAATATTTACTTTAAAAATGGATTCTGTTCAAATAGTATTGAATTCTTCAACAATAATCGACTAAATTCCGATAATATATATACAGACTACCTAAGAAGAAAGAGGTCTTATTATGAAGTATCCATCTTTTAAAATTGGCACCCGAAAAATTGGATTGGGTTATCCACCATTAGTTATCGCAGAGATTGGAATTAACCATGAAGGAAGCTTGAAGGTTGCTAAAGAAATGGTCGACTCCGCCTATGAAGCAGGAGCTGAAATGATCAAACATCAGACTCATATTGTAGAAGATGAAATGAGTCAGCACGCTAAAGATGTAATACCGGGAAACACCGATGTTTCTATTTATGAAGTGATGTCTAGATGTGCATTAAACTTTGCAGATGAATTAGCCCTTAAAGAGTATGTAGAATCAAAAGGAATGATTTTTTTAAGTACCCCTTTTTCAAGAGCTGCAGCTAATCGATTAAATGATATGAATGTTCAGGCATACAAGATAGGATCCGGAGAATGTAATAACTATCCATTAATTGATCATATCGCTGCCTTTGGTAAACCAATGATTGTTTCTACTGGAATGAACGATATAGAAAGCATAAACAAAACCGTTGAGATCTTAGAGAAACATGGCGTTCCATATGCTTTGCTTCATTGCACAAATGTATATCCAACTCCACCAGAGCTTGTTAGATTAGGAGCGTTAAATGAATTAATTAAACACTATCCTAATGCAGTGATTGGACTATCAGATCATACGATTAATAATAATGCATGTTTAGCAGCTGTAAGCCTCGGAGCTTCAATCTTGGAACGTCATTTTACTGACAGTAAAGATCGCCTAGGTCCAGATATCGTTTGTTCAATGGACCCTACTGAATTAAGCAACCTTATAACAGGTAGTATCGAAATTTCAAAAATGCGAGGCGGGACAAAAGTTCCTGTACTTGAAGAAAAACCAACGATCGACTTTGCTTTTGCATCAGTAGTAACAACACAGCCTATACAAGCTGGAGAGGTTCTTACTAAAGAGAACATATGGGTAAAAAGACCAGGTACTGGTCCTATTAAAGCAATCGATTATGAAAACTTACTTGGAAAACAAGTGAATCGAACACTTGTAAATGATGAGCATTTATTATGGGAAGACATTGTAGAATAGAAAGGAATTCTAATGAAAAAGAAGAAACTACTTTTTTTAACTGGAACTAGGGCTGATTATGGAAAGCTAAAATCATTACTCAAGCAAGTAGAGAGCCATGCTCAGTTTGACTTATATCTATTTGTTACTGGAATGCATATGCTATCAAAGTACGGTTCTACTTGGAAAGAAATTGAGAAAGATGGCTTTCAAAATACGTATCATTACATTAATCAAAAAAGTCAAGCTCAAATGGATATTACTTTAAGTAACACTATTCTCGGATTAAGTAATTACATTCATGAGATTAAACCAGATATTATTGTTATTCACGGAGATCGTTTAGAAGCTCTAGCAGGTGCAATGGTTGGTGCTTTTAATAATATATCAGTTGTACATATTGAGGGCGGTGAGGTATCAGGTACGATTGATGAATCTATTCGTCATGCCATTAGCAAGTTTGCCCATGTGCACCTAGTAAGTAACGAACAAGCGAAAAAAAGAATCATTCAATTGGGTGAAAAATCAGACATGATACATGTAATTGGATCACCTGATATAGATATTATGCTATCTTCAGATTTACCACAGTTACAAGAGGTTAAAGAAAGATATGAGATAAAATTTGATACCTACTCGATATTAATGTATCATCCCGTGACAACAAATTTAGAGAATCTACAGTTAAATATTAAAAATATCATTAAAGCTTTGCTTCAGACAGATAGAAATTATATTATTATTTTCCCAAATAATGATGAAGGTAGTCAGATTATTTTAGATGAGTATGCAAAACTAGAAGAAATAAGCAAAATAAAATTATTCCCTTCTATGCGATTTGAGTACTTTTTAACATTATTAAAAAATGCTGACTTTTTAATTGGAAACTCTAGTACTGGAATTAGAGAAACAGAGGTCTATGGAATTCCTACTATTGATTTAGGAAATAGACAAGAAGGAAGGTACTTGCCAGAAGTGTATGCAAATTTGGTTCATTGCAATGAAGTTACTGATGATATTTTGAAAGCTATTCGAAATCTACCTTTGCACCAACCAGCATATTCGTCTTTCGGGGAAGGCGAAAGTGATAATCGGTTTATCGAGTTGATCCAACAGGAGGACTTTTGGAATATTACACTCCAAAAGAAGTTCGTAGACCAAATATATTTAACAAGTAGGTGAAAGAATTGTACCAAAACAAACGTATAGTCGCGATCATACCAGCTAGAGGTGGAAGCAAAGGAATTCCTAAAAAGAACATTATATTGGTTAATGGTAAACCTCTTATTCAATACTCAATTGATGCTGCACTTCAGTCAAATTATATTGATGATGTCCTCGTCTCAACTGAATGTCCTGAAATAGCGAGAATATCAAGAGAAGTCGGAGCTAAGGTACCTTTCCTTAGACCTCCACACCTCGCTTTAGACGAATCTAAAACAATTGATTCCATTGTTTATACTATAGTTGAGCAGAAAAAAAGAGGGATTGAGTACGACCTGATTGTGGTACTTCAGCCAACCCAACCCCTAAGAAAAAGTTGGCATGTAGATCATTCAATTGAACAAATTGAAGGAAGTCAGCATAACGGGTTAGTAAGTGTTTCAAAGGTAAAAGACCATCCTATCTTAATAAGACAATTACATTCAGATCATACAGTCAGCAGTCTTTTAAGTCAGACAAGCACCGTAAGAAGGCAAGACTTCTCAGACTACTATAAAGTAAATGGAGCAATCTACATTAACAAGGCTAGTTCATTAACAAATAACACTAGTTTAAATGACAATTCACTTGCATTTGTTATGGATCAAAAATATGATCTGGATATTGATAACCCATTAGATCTAGAGTTATTAAAAATCATTCTCTCTAACCCAGAACACGCTTAAGCTCTTGTATCAGTTTATTTATTTTGTTGGGGCTTAGCCCATGGCTTTTCGCCCCTATTTCAATACTCTCATTAACCGAATTATGGCACCCAAAGCAATATAGACCGTATCTACCGAAGATTCTTCCTGCTTGCTCTCCGTAAGTTTCCATCAAATCAGCAATCACCATATGTTTACTTATCCCATCAACAGTAGTAGGAGTTCTCAATCTTTTTTTGAAATAAGGTGCTTGCAGCAACCGCCAAAAACCTGCATGATATACATCTGGATTACGAGAAAATTTGCACCAATAACCAATCGTAGCTTCATCCCAAGACTCATTAGTGGCTACAATAAAGGCTAAAATTTGCTGTGGAACCTGCATAGTTAAATTTACTTGATTCTCAAACTGGTTATAAAGGAAGCTAAGTTTTCCATCCCTAATTTGAAAACATGTCGAAAATAATTTTTCCTCCTGATGAATCACGTCAAGTTGTACTACTATATCCTCACAAAATAAGATTTCAGGCACATCATTTAATAGCAAAAAATAGTGTTCAATTTCAGAAAGTGATATGTCAGATGTCTTTGGATGAAAATCACTAAACATACCTTCGTCATATATGTTCTCTACATATTTAAGACGATCTAACTTATTATAGATTTCCTTCCGATTATAATTATATCGATGTATAGCGTCTTTTCTACCATCCCACTCTTCCCCCGGAAGAAGGTCAATAACTTTATAATTACTACCTCTAAAATAATTAACTACATCATCTAAGCTATTTTTCTTTAGAATGCTGGCATATTCTTTTTGACTTGGATGCCAGAGTTCAAAATGACTAGCAAAGGGTAAAAGATACTTAGCACCATATACCTTCATAGCCTGCATGAGCATAGATAACATTCCTTTTTGACCAGCAACCATGATTTCTTCTTTTCTTTCCATATCTAAGTGATCCCATGTTATTGGATATCCGGAAGCTCCAGGTGAAAAACTAGAGGCAATCATATCAACTGGCCCTATTAATTTGGGAATTTTGTGATTAATGCCTGCATCATTTAAGTTTAGAAATTTGAAATCAGCTGTTTCAATTAAAATTAATGCATCGTTCCACAAGCTTTCTGGTTCAAATAAAGTGATTGATAAACCATCGGAAATCTGCATCTTCGCTCCAAAAGGAACGGCTATAACTTTCTCAAACCCTAATTCCTCTAATTTGTAAATTAATCTCCTGTTTACAAAATCAGGAACATATATTGGAATTGATCGGTTGAATAGCCTAAGCGTGGGCTCATGGAAGTGATCTGAATGTTCATGGGAAATCCAAATTGCATTTGGATTTAATTGTTCAGTCCTTATAACAGGAGGAGGATACTGTATCCAGGACCCCATAAAAGCTGGTCCATTTATCCAAGGATCACAAAGTAAAGAGAAGCCTTTATGTCGGAACTCTATGCATGCATGAGCATGCAGCTTTATAGATGGACGTTTATCATAAGTAGACTTCTTTTTTTTCATAATGGGCTCTTTAATCAGCTCTAGTTCATCATTTGGTAGATCAGCGTATAAATCAGTTCCCTCTTCACTGACATGAAAATAGTCTAATGTTTGTTTTTTGGAAGTATACGATTCACCTGTTTCGCAGTCGAATTTCCACTGATGAATATCACACTTGAAGCAATGTGACTCTTCCTCAAAAAAAATCTGTCCACCTTGATGAGGACAAATTGAGGTAAAGAGCCTAAACTGATCATCTACTTTATTTAAAAAGTACGCTTGCCGGTTTAACACAATTTCACAAGGTAGCTTAGTAAAATCTCTAATATTTCCTAATAGAGTCTTGCTCATTATTTATTCACCTTATTTCAATTTTGCCTATGTTAAGAGTTTAGTACTATGTTCGTTAAGTTCTAAATTGCTCAGATTTTTATTCTTATGAATGACAATTAGATAACTATCCATATTACTTTTAGGGTATGGAATAAGTACCTTATTGTTTGCACGAATAAGCTTGTATTCATCCAACATACTTCTCAGATATATGTGAATGGTCTCTTCATGGTAAGTTAGGAAACCATCAGACAGATTATATATATGATCAGAAAAAACCTTTGGGGAAGTAGAATAAAGTCTCTGCTCAACTTCTTTTCCTACTATTAAATTAATGTAGTTATCTATATAATTGTATTCAAAAAAATCCCACGATAAATGAGTTTCAAAACGATCGCCCGCTATACCAAAGTCTATTTCAACAATTTCAAGACCTTCTGTTGTCGCAATTATATCTAATTTTAGTGCGGAATTCCGAATAGAGAAAGTAGAAATAAGTCTATTAATTAACTTATTAATATTCGCATTATACTCATCTGCTGGCTGTTGCCTTCCAATACAAAAAGTATCCTTAAGATTTTCCCTTTTCATAACAAAAGTAGCCTTAGTGGATCCATTTTGAATAATACTGCTAACTCTTAATTCCTCTCCCTCAAGAAAAGGTTCAATAACTACTTCATGAACATCTATATTACTATCTAAGAGCTGTTGTTTTGATAAAAGTTGAATTCCTTCACTTGAACCTCCAACAAGCGGTTTAACTATAAAACTATTTATCTCTTCTAGAGATTCAATCTCATGAGGTAAATAGCTTTTATACTTATTAAAACCAAATTCAAATAGTTTTTTTTGCTGTTCGTTTTTGTTCAAATTAATACTATACGTATCCGTTCCCAACTCACCTAAAAGATTAAAGTAATTGGCGATTTTCTTTTCCGTTACAAGAGCTTTTCCATAAGAAAAGCTCCCGACTCCAATATACTTGAGACCGAGGTCCACTAACCATTGAATTGCTTCATCATAATTCCAAGTACTTATCGCTTTGAATGCGTAACACAGTTTTTTACCAGGTGCATCTTGATCTAGATCAAATGCAATAACTTTATATCCTTTTTTCACAAGTCTCTCTATGAATGGAACTTGATTTAAACCCGCACCTACAGAAATGACAAATTCCAAGCATAGTCCTCCTTTATTTACGTGCTTCTATTAACCAATGAGCCATCGTGTGGCCAAGATCTCCAATTGGATCAACAGAACGATGACCTAAGCTTACATCTTTGAACATATCTAATTTATCCCTAACCCCTGCTTCATCCCAGAAATACATGATGGTTTGCTTAGGACTATCTGATTTTCGATCAAAGTAATCAACAAGAAATTTATCTCCCTCAACATGTAGTCCTTTATCCATTCTACTATCCTGTTTTGAACGTAATGTAGATAGTAAAACTCCACCTGGTTTTAACATGCTGTATACTTTATTAATCAGGTCTGTCTGTTCTTGTTCCTCTAGATAATGAATTAATCCCCAGACAATAATAACATCATAAAACTCACTTGTTTCTGTTAAATCTTGAACAAGCTTATTTTCAAATGTTGTTGATAGTAAACCAAGCTCTTCAGCTTTCTTATTTGCATATGCAATAGCTGCCACTGAACTATCTATTCCTTTTGCCTCAATTCCAAAATCGTTCATAAGAAATGTATGTCTTCCTGCTCCGCATGCAATATCCAAACCATTTGTAAATTTACCTTTGTTCTTGTTTAAGCTTGAAATGATTATTTCATCGGGATACTGTAACAGGCTTCTACCTTCTGAATAGACATTATTCCATGTCTCTACATTTAATTTAGACAAGATATACCTCAATTCTGTTCAATTAATTTATCTTCTACTTCTTTCACATGCTCTGAAATGATTTGATTAATTGCATTCCAAGTCTGAATGATGTATTTATATTGCTGAATAATAGTATGTGATTTTTTAACAACATCTTTTGAATACATAGCCTCTCGAATCCTAGTAGACAAAATCTCTAGTTCATGTCTAGACATAGGTCCTAAAAACACCTTATAAAACGAGGAATCCTCAATTTTATGAATATATTTATTAATAGTGCTCAATAAAAGGTCTAATTTTTTTTCATTCTGCTTCGCCGTCGAAGCCGTTAGAATGAAGTCTTCCAATAAATTAGACAATTTGTTTAATTGGATTTCTATACTCTCTTGTTCCTCCATAAGATGAACATAGTTTTTATAAACTTCTTTTTGATCATAAGTAATTGAGTTAATCTCTAACCAACTTTTGTCAATCTTTTCACTTTCAAATGTATTGGATAGACTTTCTAATGAGATAAATTCTGTATAATTTATCTTAGCTCCATTTTTGGTTGTGTTATAGAGTTTAATGTGAGAATTCACCTTAGCATAATGCTCCAAAGCCTCTCTCATCTTTACCATATGAGTCTTTGTTCGAACGACACCACCATCAACTGATTCAACCTCAAACGTTTCTGCAAGCTCATCTTCACTTAATTGATTATCTAACCATCCATATTCAATACCTGCTGCATATCGAACATTAGAATAACTTAAATTCTGCCCTACTAAAACAATTGGATTACAGCCAATCTTACTTAGAACTTGAAGTGCAATAACGGCAATGGAGGGTGCATCCGTAATTGCCTCTATTTGTTTTGTGTTATTTTTTTCTAATAGAGCTTCTGATACTGTATCTTGACTAGTAAGGAAGTGTAGCATTTTTCCCGGATAATCATGAAGTGTTTCGTAACCGACACTAGAACCAAAAATCATAGGAATATCCTTTAGGTTCTGCTTCTTTAATTTTTCAAAGACATATTGATTTTTCTCTTTAGGATCATACGTAAATGCAGCATCTGGATGAATTCCTTGCTCGATTAATGCATTGATTGCAGATCCCACTGAAAAGATATAAGCAGATTGGTTTTCTTTTATCTTTTTAAGCTGTTCAATCTCATCATTTAAGGATGGCCCCGCAGCAACGATAATAGCTGGCTTGTCTTTAAATAAGCCTGTATCAATATCATGTATGAAATTTGGTGTCTTTAGTATAGAGGGAAGATTTCTAAGACTATTAAGTACCCAACGAGATT
Source organism: Alkalicoccobacillus murimartini (assembly GCF_030813245.1). Taxonomy (GTDB): domain Bacteria; phylum Bacillota; class Bacilli; order Bacillales; family Bacillaceae_D; genus Alkalicoccobacillus; species Alkalicoccobacillus murimartini. Next base: position 412,951 of record NZ_JAUSUA010000002.1, read on the forward strand.
GAAAGCTTACATTTGTATGTAAACGATCTTTTTGATTAAGTAATAATTTCTTAAACATCTCACTAAACTTATTAACTTTATCTTTATAAATTCTTTCGTAGCTAGGTAGGATTACTAACTTAGCTGGTGAGATGTTCTGCAATTCATCGTCTAACACTTCTTGATATCGGGCATCATCGTCTGCTAAGTAAACATTTGTTAAGTTCTTAAATGTATGATCCGTTAGATTAATCAATTCTAGAGATTTTTTTAATATAGCTGGATTTAGTTCTATTAGAGAGAATCGCTGGGGTTTATACGTCTCTATAAAAGCTTGAATATGATGACCCAGCCCAATGCCTAAAAATAGAATAGGATCTCCTTCATCTAATACGTTTTGATATTTTGTTAAAAGCGCATCTACTTCTTTAGTAGGATTGTACGAACTGTGAAGAAATTGCTTTACTTCATTCTGATGAACAGCTAGAGTTGGAACCCCATTTTTAGCCAGTTGAATCACAAATTCGTGATTATCTATTGTTTTATTTAACTTGTTAAGTAAAACTCGGTTTTTAATTCTTAAATAGTTTCGATTCTCTATTAACATAAAGACTCCACACACTCTCTATAATGTCTCAGTTTAGTAGATCTCTTTTTCCCTCAGTATCAATTATCATTATGATCTTATTCTTCAGTTCCTCAAGTAGCGTAATAAATTCATATTGAAGGATATCGCCTATTAAAATCTCATCTTTTGAAGCCATTCCATCTGTTAACTGCTTCAAAACTTCTTGTAGATCTGAACCTAACTTTAGAACTTCATTCCAGCTTTTTGGTTTTTCCTCTTCATGATCTATGCTAACAATCGTTCCATTAATCCATTCAATTCCATCCAGCATTTCCTGAAATTTTTCCCATGTCGAAGATTTAGCTATCTGATAATATTCCTCAGAAAGTAGTTGGATTTCTGGAATAGCCCTAGTTAAATAATTCTCTAAGGACAATGTAAGTTCATTAATAAATTCCTTTTTCGTTTTTAAATAAACTTCAATTAATTCAATTTTTTTTATATGTTCTGCTAGGTACTCTTGATATTCTTCATATACTTCTATGCCATCAATAACAAAGTGACTGAAGAAATAAGGTGTTTCTTCGGTTTTAAGATTGATTTCATCTGCTATTTTTTGTAAAGATGTTACATCATTTGGATAATCGAACTCTGTGTCTAACAGGTGTAGTTTCATAATGCACCCCATTCTATAAATACTATTTCTTATATCGTCAAAAAGCGGGGGAGGTTCAAGCGAAATTATTAAACAAATAGAGAAAACATGTGTTATGTTTTAACTTTAAATTTGATTTAACTTACTCTTAGTATTAACTTTTTGTAAGATTAAACTGATGTAGGTTATTCATTAGTACGATCAAGTTCAATAATTACTTAATCTAGTAATAATTACCTTTTGAAAATAGTAACTGAGTGTTTTTGTAACCGTTTTTTTACAATATGATGTTTAGTCCTGTTTAGATAACCTCACTCTATTATAAATAAGAAATCAAGAAAAAAAAGACTCCGGCTAAGCCGAAGTCTTTTAGATAAGATTAATGAGTTATTATCCAAGAAGTTGAAGTACTGATTGTGGAGCTTGGTTAGCTTGTGCAAGCATAGCTTGAGAAGCTTGAGAAAGAATGTTATTCTTCGTGAATTCCATTACTTCTTTAGCCATGTCTACGTCACGAATACGAGACTCAGCAGCTTGAAGATTTTCAGCAGAGTTATCAAGGTTAGAGATTGTGTGCTCTAAACGGTTTTGAACAGCACCTAATGCAGAACGTTGAGTAGAAACAGAATTAATTGCATCATTGATTGTAGAGATAGCTGCTTCAGCTCCACTTTGTGTAGCAAGGCTTACTCCACTTAATCCTAGAGCTTCTGATTTCATGCTGTTAATACTTACAGAGATGCTTTGACCTGAGTTAGCTCCAATGTGAAACTTGATTGCATTAGTATCACCAGATAGAGTGCCATCGATTAGCTTTCTGTCGTTAAACGCAGTCGTATCAGCAATACGATCGATCTCTTCAGTTAGAGCTGTAAGCTCTTCTTGAATAGCCGCACGGTCAACATCATTTTGGTTCGTATCGTTTGATGCTTGTACAGCAAGCTCACGCATACGTTGTAGGATTGAGTGAGTTTCGTTAAGAGCTCCCTCAGCTGTTTGAATCAAAGAGATACCATCTTGTGCGTTACGTGAAGCTTGATCCAAGCCACGAACTTGAGCACGCATTTTTTCAGAGATTGCAAGACCAGCAGCGTCATCGCCAGCACGGTTGATGCGAAGACCTGAAGATAGTTTTTCTTGAGCTTTAGCTCCAGCAGCTTGGTTTGCACCAAGTTGACGGTGAGCGTTCATTGCAGATAGATTGTGGTTAATAATCATTTGTTATTTCCTCCTTGAGTTTACCCGTTACACATCCTTGTGTTGGGTTTTCGTTTTGGTTTTGAACAGCCATTGCTAGCTCGTTCTCTATTTATATCGGAGGTGCTTTGAGGATGTTTAGTGGTTTTTGAATTTTTTTCGATAAATTTTTTAATTAAACCCAAACCCCACACCCCCCTCTTCCCCTGTCACCATATCCTTCACCCTATACTCATTCCTCTCTACCTCATCCTGCCCCACTACCACAACATACCTAACTTTCTGCTTATTCGCTCTCTCCATCGCTTTGCTCAATTTCTTCCCACCTAATTCACATTCCACTCGGTAGCCTTGTTGTCTCAAATATCTTGCTAACTTCAATGATTCTTTCTGAGTCTGTAATGGGATGATGTAGTAGTCTATCTCTGATAACATCTCATCACGCCCCTGCATAGCTACTGCAATAACATCCAGTCCAAATGAAATACCGACTGTTGCGATGTTTTCGCCTGAGCCTACTAGTCCTCCAATGGCATTCTCGTATCTTCCGCCGCTACCTATGCTTGATTGAATGGAGCCGTCTTTTAGAAACATTTCATAGATGGTGCCAGTGTATATTTCTAAGCCGCGAGCAAGTAGAGGATTGAATTGACATTGGTCCGTCATATCTAGGTATTCAAGGTAGGTTTGCAATTCCTCTATTTCACTGAGTCCCTGTCTGATATGTTCATTCTGCTTTGCGTATTGTTCAAAGAATTCCCTACTATCAGATTGTAAAAAGGTCATGACTTGCTCTAATGAAGAAGATGGAACAGCTAGATCCAATAGTTCACTACGTATAGCCTCGACTCCTACCTTTTCCACTTTATCAATCGTTAGAATCACTTTGTTCATTAAGTCCTCGGGCACTTTAAACACTTCTAGCATTCCTATTAAGAGTTTACGATTGTTGTATTGAATCACAACATCCAGATTCAGCTTCTTAAAAGCATCAATTGCCATCATCATAAGCTCAGCTTCAGCCATTTGTGATTTTACTCCAACGATGTCGACATCACATTGAGTAAATTCTCTCAGTCTGCCTTTTTTTATTGGACCATCCCGAAAAACCTTTCCTATCTCATAGCGTTTAAATGGAAACCCAACGGTTGGATTTAAGGCGATAACCTTTGCAAAAGGAATGGTCAGGTCATACCTTAAAGCCAGGTCTCGCTCTCCTCTGTCCGTCAACCTGTACATTTCATTGAGAATCTCTGCCCCGCCTGCATATTTTGAGGCCATGAGTGAGGTGTAATTTAGGATAGGTGTCTCCAATGGTTTACAGCCGTACTCTGTGAATGTCTGCTCGAGCACTTGTTGAATCTTACGTCTTGTGTTTTGCTCCTCTGGCATAAAATCCTGTGTTCCTTTGACGTTCTGATAGCTCATCTTTTTCATGTGTGTTGCCTCCAATTCGTTTAGAATACAGAAAAAACCGCATTGCGCTTAAGCTGGTTCACTTAATCAATGCGGTTCATGAGAAATAGTCTTCCTATGTTCGATTTTTTAAAGAGATCGAATTAGCAAGACTAGCTCGTATGATGATGTAGTTGTGTAGTTAAAAAGTTCATAAGATACACCTCTGTGAGTGATTAGATCTTATCTTATAGGAAAAAGAAGGGAAAAAAAACTACCCTTTTCAGACTAATCCTTCTTCGCCATTGGAGGCATACCTAACACTTCTTTATCAAAACGCTCCGGAATAAGTGTCTTGTACATTAGCACGCCAAGATCTCCGTTATCGTTCTCATGAGTGAAATAGTCAATGTAGCCTTTTCGTTTGTACATATCTAACAGCCATGGATGCTTGCGACCTGATGTTCCGAGTACGTATGCAGGTACTTTGTACGTATCGATAAATAGTGTGTTCTCGACATACTCCATAAGCTTGTTACCAACGCCTTGTCCACTTAAATCAGGAGCGGTTGCGAACCACCAGACAAACGGATAGCCTGAGACAGGGGTTGTACTTTCCCATGGGAAGCGAATGGTAATCGTAGACACTAAGCGACCATCTCGTTCTAACACAACAGCTGTTGATTTCTCTATATTTTCAGTGACCATCTCAAGTGTCGCTCGTGTAGATGGCCAATCAATGCCCATATCAGCCAGCGGTTTAAACGCGGTATTCATTAATTCTAGAAATGCTGGTGCATCCTCTTTTGTTGCGATGCGAAATATATCTTTGCTCATGCATAATCCTCCACTGTTGCGTAATGTTAATATGTTTAACGTAGATACGTTAGCATTACTCTAAAACGTTTGCTAAGCTCTCGTCAAATTCGTGAGCTCAACATTCGATACCATTTTCTAGTATTATGCCTTTATCTCTTCAACATCACTCTTCACAATTGAAAAATAAGTATCGGCAAGTATCCGGACCCCTCGTTTAATTTGCTCAGCATCGCAATACGTGAAGCACAATCTGATCTCGTTAGATGGGCGGTTATCCTGATAAAATGAGGTTCCAGGCACAATGCTTACTCCGTTTCGGAATGCTCTAGCTGCCAATTCATCCGTATCAATGTCTTTCTTAAATCGCACCCATATGAAAAATCCACCCTCCGGAATATGAAAGGAAATGTGATCTTGAAAAGTCTGTTGTAGTGCCTCAACCATCACATCCCGTTTCACACGATAATCATCAATCAGGCTAGTAAGGTGCGTTTGAAAAGAGAGCTTCGTAAATAACTGAGCAAGAATTTCTTGTGTTAGTGGGTTGGTTTGACTGCCTTGCAGAAAGATATTTAACTTTGACAGAACTTCACCTTTAGCAATGATCCACCCTATCCTTACTCCTGGACCAATAATCTTTGAGAACGTCCCAATGTAAATAACGTGACTTGGTGCATAGGAGTAAACAGATGGTTGATAGTCAGTTGTGAAACTTAACTCTCCATAGGCATCATCTTCAAGAATATAAAAGCTGTATTGCTCGGCGAGTTTGGCTAATTTTTCTCTGCGATCCTGAGAGAGATTCACCCCACCCGGATTATGAAAGTTCGGCATGATATAGATGAATTTAGGGGCTTTTCTTTTCTTAAGAGCCGCTTCCACCTCATCTACCACCAGTCCATTCCTATCAATTGGAAATGAGGTAATCTTTGCACCAGCAAGTTGAAATGCTTGTGTTGCTCCAAAAAAAGTTGGTGCTTCGACCCACACCTCATCACCTGTATTAATGAGCGTCCTTGCTGCTACATCAATCGCATGCTGCGCGCCAGATGTCGTTAAAATTTGATCTAGATCCACTTCAATTGAACGATGAACAGCGCTCTCTTTTATCCACTGCTTTGTTTTATTTATCCCGTCACCACCAAAATAGTGAAGAGCCAAGTGACCACCTGAAAGAATGGCCTCACTAGCTGCTTCACTTAAGGCTTGAAGTGGAAACAAGTCAGAATTCGGATAGCCAAACGACAGATGAACATGAGAGTCTTCCGTTGTGATCGTCCCTCCAATGGAAGACTTCTCAGGAAGATATTTAGCATACTCATACTCTTTTAATTGATTAACCATTGAACACACACCTCATTTTAGACTCTGTTCACTTCATTCATGCGCTTCAATTAAATGATGTTCAAATTCAAATGGTAAGTCAACTGTAGCCTGTTTATTTAGTCAAAAAAAGTCCTCAGTCACACAAGCGCGAGGACTATATACATCTCTAATATGATTTTAACTTTTCCACCAAATAAGCCAAAAATATCGCGATAACTTGTGGGATCAAGTTTAGAAAACTAACCAGGATGACTAATTGAAAGGACGTTAAGGGTTTGAAATAACCTTCCCAACGATCAACTCCAGCCATGTCACTTAAAAAGTATTACGAAACCAGTAGAGAAACGATATTACCTAGAAAAATAAATACAGAGTAGCTAAAGAATTTACATGAGAAAGCAAGAACTGAGGTCACACCAATCATGAGTAAATACCCGCTCATAGACGTAGTAGCGAAATCCTGATACATGGAATAAAATACGTAGGGAAAGCCATACAAACAAACGATTAGAATACCGATCATTACTTTTCTCATTTCAATTGTCCTCTCACTGAGAATGGTCATGTTCAATTTGTAATAATTATACATATACATTTGATTATAAACGAATGGTGTGTAAAAGGAAGTCATATCTTGGTTTCTTCTTGCAGATATTGAAAAGCAATACCCACCTCAACGGTTGAGGTGGGTATCATCTCTTCTAAATCTCCTTACTATCGATTTCCTTAACATCTCCAACGAGCTCAGATAATTCCCATCGCTCTTCGTCTTCGTTATATATAACAATATAAGTAGCATTAAAGGTTTTTTGTAAATCTGCTTTATCTGTGTAATAGATTTCATAGATTTCTTTTGTTTTAATGGTATAACTTCCATTGTCATTTGCACTGACACTAGTTGTTTCCGCATCTATAAAATATTGAGAAATTTCTCGGTCATACAGATCTATCATGTATGATTCGATTCCTTTTTTATATTCCGGCGTCACATAGTTATCAATATAAGACGGATCACCATAATTAACACCACTTACGTAGCTAGATATAAATGAATAGACAAGTGAATCTGCTTGGTCCTCACTTAGCTTTACTTTTGAACCTTCTTCAATGGCAGAATCTGTTGAGGAGACTTCATCTTGATCCTCTTTTGTAAATGAGAACGTTTCAGTTGGTTCGCCATACCCATACGTAGAACCGATGATGGTCCATGCATCGTCTTTAAAGGTCAACTCATACTCCCTATCCCATTCGGTGAATTGAAGGGAAGGCGTATCACCAGGGTAATATGTGTCTTCTTCCCATTCCTCATATACAACGACATTCGCTTTCCATGTTTGCCCATGCTCTACGATCGTTGTCTCATTCCAGTCAAAACCAGTTTCTACTAAATACCCTGCATATAGATAATCCCATTCGAGGTTACTCTCAATACTTGATTTGTAGTCGCTGTACGCTTCTTTTCCAAAGTGTTTGAGTTTATCTACGTTTCCTTCCTGTTTAGCCGTTCTGACAGAAAGTAGTGCTTCGTTTATGGTATTACTTAGCTGTTCTTTTACTTCATCATTTGGCGCAAAATAACCATCAATCGTTTCATAGATTGGGCTAGACACGCTTTTTAATAAGCCGAATGGTGACTCTGCCTCAATATGATACGTTAACGTGCCGTCTGTGAGCACAGGTCCAAACTCAAAAGGAGAAGAAGTCACATCTATTTCATTGTTTGTATCCTCTAATATAAGTTTTGTTCCCTCAATCATCGGTTCAACAGATAAAAATGCTGTATTCAAATCAAAGCCAAGACTGTAATAGTAGTCACCTTCAAAAAGATTCACGTTTAGTTCCTTTTCATTTATGCCAAAATCATTTTCGACCGTTCCTTTAATTTGATAATGACCAGGAAGGTAGTAACCAAAGAAAAATTCTTCATTCGCCCATATTGGAGAGACGTCTGTGTCGTCTACTGTAAATTCAATCTCTTCCATATTGGTGCTCACATATAAAGGTAATGCTTCTAACACAAATTGATAGTTATCAAAGACTAACCACTTACTGCCTGAGTTTGTGAAAGTGATAGGGAAGTCCATGTAGTAATCGGAGTAGTCGACGACCTCTCTTGGGCTATCCACAACTTCTGATTCAGCTGACCACTTGTATATTAAAGCCGAATGAGCATCAGGGTCTTCATCTAGGTACTCAAAAAACGCATCCACATGAGTATCTTCTACTTTTAAATCAGGATCACTTGATGCTAAGTGACTCTTCACGGCATTATGGTCACGATCAGCAACAGCTTCGAGGAATGAATCTAAAACTCTATCCTTATCCGCTAATGTTTTTCCTGTAAAAAAGAGCGCACCCGCGATAACAATCACACCGGCACTTGCACCAACAATGATTTTTGTTTTTTTGCTAAATGGTTTCATTGTAGCATTTACTTGTTCTTGTTCCGGTAGCTTTGTTCCACACTTGCTACAGAAAGCTTGGTTACGGTTTTTATGTTGACACTTTGGACATACTTGCATCATGTTCAACTCCAGATCTATTCAAGGTAGTTCGTGACTTTTTCGGTTAATGTCACATCAAAATTCCAGTTAAAATTTCCGTATTCAATGTTTCCACCCCAAATCATTCCGTTTTTAAGCAGCTGATTTATTTATATAGGTGTCTTCCTGTCTAAATTTTTGTGAAAGGATACATCCTACCCACGCTGATGCACCTGCAAATAACGTGCTAATAAAGAAACCAATAAACCAAGAAGACCCTATTTGAACACTGCCCTCCCAGAATGTAAGAGAAAATGATGTTAACCAAATAACAACCGAATGGATCAATCCTACTGAAACTGCATAAGCGACTACAGCTCGAAGTAAGCTTGTTCTTTGTCTAGAGACCCATAGGAATCCTGCTAGACCATGAATGAGAATTGGAATAAGAACAAAAAATCTCGCTCCTCCAAAAACCTCTTCTATATCTTCCTTTACATAATCATCCTCTGGGGTCACTTTAGCCCCTGTTAAAGCAGAATAACTGACAGAGTATTTTTCGTAATAAAAATCGATATCAGCCGAAATTGTAGATAGCTGACTGATATGCCAAGTGTACGAACCTAGCTGCGATAACAATGCTACGTAAGGGAGCGTTTGATCATCATAATCTTCTTTTGATAGATCACTTGTCATACCTACCGCTGCAGTCAGAACAAGTAGACAAGCCACAGAATGAATGACTGCTCGCTTAAACGCAGAAAGATAGCTAAAGTTATGTGATGCTAGGCTGAGTGTCAAACCAACTGTGATAAAAAGCGCACTAATAACAAAGCCATGAATAAACGCACTAAAAAATCCATACGAAGCTGTTAATGAAAATGTACCAAAAAACCCTGCATCCAATATGTCTGTTGTTCTAGTCGCAAATAAACTAACGATGCTTAAAAGCAAGGCATAGATAACAGCAGGTACTAGAATATGGATTGCTTTTTGTTGAATTGATTGTCCTATTTTCTTCCTGCCAATTAAAAACCCCACAATACTAAACACAATAGCCGGGAGGAGTAGCATGAAGACCAATCCACCCTGCATCAATAAATCCATATTCATCATGTCCTGCTCTACTAAATTAAATGTCAGACTAACAGAGTGAAGGACCATTAATACATCAATAAATGAAATGATATTGATACTCACCCCAAAACCAAAGCCGTCAAAGAATTCATCCGCGATAAAATTATTTAGCGAACCTGCAAACATAGCAGCGATAATAGAAAGAATAATAAGTGCAGCTATTGGATAAATCGCTAATTTTACAAACGAAAGAGGTGTTGTCTCACTCTGAGTGTGAGGTGATTCTGGAACAAAAGGAGTAGACGCTTGAACCGTTGAAATTCTATTAACTTCTGTACCTGTTCCGCAAGTCGTACAATATCTAGCATGACGCATCAAATCGCCACCACATGTTGAGCAGTGTTGATTCCCTTGATCTATAAGAGTTGGCTTCTTATCTTTGATATCCGTCAAAGCCACACCATCATGCTGACAATAAAGAGCTTCCGATGAATTTTTCGTTCCACATTGTTTACAATACATAGTACCCTCCTATCCCCTTAGACGTTATTCTGATGGGTTGCAGCTGTGCCACAACATGGGCAAAAATTACTTGTTTCTGGCATAGACTCTGAGCAAGTTCCACAAGCAACGAGCGCAGTAGGATCAACTTTTTCCTCAACCACAAGCTCAGATCCACAGCCCCCACAAAAAGACGCATTCGCATCATTTTCCTTATGACACTGTGTACATACAACACCCAACTTTGATTCCTCACTTAACACCGATAGCTCTTTACTCTTCTGATAGACAAACGTATCATGTGCCACAATCTGTGAACTTAATGACTGTAAGTCCTCATCGAGAAGCGCACCTGCCCTCAGCTTCTCATACGCCTTTTGACCAAGCTGAAGCAAAACCTCCGCCTTCTCCGCAGACTTCCCCTGTATCTCACGTTTGATCTTCATCATCTCTTGTGACGTTTGAAACTTCTGCTTTCCTTGATCAATACCACCCTGAACCTTAGAGAGACCCTCTCCAACCTTGTCTTTCCATCCTGTTGTCATATAATATCGTATCTCCCTTCTATGTAAGTGAAATTCCATGCTATTATACTAAAAGACTATGAAAAAGTAACTATTATATTTGAATTTAATGTAAATAAAGGTTAGTGAAAGAAAAAAACACTCAAGCTCGTTGGCTTGAGTGGGGGAGGAGTTTGTTTTTTCTGATGTGAGTTTGCGCACTTATTGGTTTTCGCGCATGTGATCATGTTTTTTGCACATTACGTTTTTCTCAGTTCTAACCTTTCCGCACATTCTCTAATACATAAATTATTTAATTTTAAAATTAATGTATTAGATAGCTAGTTCATGCTATTAATTTCAAACATGTAAAAATGTACAATCAGAAATCTGTACCTCTTGAAAAATCTGCTTCATTAACTTTCCATCTTCCATTCTCTTTTAACATCCACACATCAATAAATGTTAATCCATCTGTATCCTCTTCAGATTTTCATGCTCTATTCTAATCTTTAAATTCTAACCCTTCTTCTATCATTCTTTCTTTTAGTTCTTCATTAAATACTTCACCTAACTGAATATAATCATTAAAACTTCTTGCTACTGGCTGAGGGGATTCTTCCGGAAATGTTTCACTTATGTCACTAACAAGTTGACTTCGATTTCCATTTGTTTGTAGATATCTCTCTCCCGCCTTTAGCCAATCTTCTTGTTCCACTGCCTCTACCGGGTACCCAGCTTCAGGATAAGCCTCTGTAAGAGCTCTCCACCGCTCCACTATGCTCTCAGTTACGTTTGATGGTTCAACTTTTATATCCTGTGGATCATTTGTCTCTTCATACGAGGAATAATCAGCATTCAAGTAAAATATAGTAATAGCACTTTCATATTTATCAAGTTCATTTTCTGAGACTGTTTCTTGAGAATTAAGTAGAAAAATTGCAGTTGTGCTGATTAAAATCAATATTATTATAATACTTATTAAAAACTTTTTATTCATATATCTTCTCCTCATTTTATCTTGCTATTTCTGAAACAGACATATCGTCCGGTAAGTTGTTCTTTATAATATACTCCTTTGTTCAAAAGTCATACTTTCCCTATTTTGGAGAGGAGATTTTGATTGCCATTACGGATCGGGAGAAGTTTCTCTATTTTCTTCCCAGTCGCAATATTGATTTAGATATCCGGAAGTCCGATCGCCAAGGATGATCCGAATGCTAAAAAAGTGTTTGCTGGAGAGTACACGGCAGAGCGATTCCCAAAAGAAGTGTATGGTGTTCCGGTTTTTGTAAGGGCGTTTCCTATTAAAGACGATACTGGTCAGGTCATTGGACAGTTTGCCGCGGTAAGATCGCTTGAGTTTGAGCGACAATTACGATAACCCATATAATCATTTGTTCGTTTTACTTCGGTCATGTTCTCAACATATTTCCTTGATCAATACCACCCTGAACCTTAGAGAGACCCTCTCCAACCTTGTCTTTCCATCCTGTTGTCATATAATATCGTATCTCCCTTCTATGTAAGTGAAATTCCATGACATTATACTAAAAGACTATGAAAAAGTAACTATTATATTTGAATTTAATGTAAATATAGGTTGATTAACTTTTATTACATTTTAGATATCTATGACAAGAGCCACATCCTAAAAAAGAATGTGGCTCTGCTTATAAGTTATTAACATTCCTCTTCACGAATCCACTTAAAAATTTCGTTGCGAGCAATTGTAGTTTCTTTTTTTGAAATTCTCATTGTTTAAATTAGTTGAAGATAAATTATTCTATCCCTTTATCTTCTAGAACAATCTTAAAATACTCATTATATTGGTATCCTGAATGAATGTAATCATCTAGTATAAAAGGATCTAGCCCATTACCATTTGGTTCACCTTCAGCAATTTCCTCTGAAACGGATATCATATCTTGTGTATTGTTAATATACGCTTCGCTTACTTTAACCCAGTCCTCTTTCTCAACATCTTTACTTGGAAATGTTATCAAAGGATAAACATTTGACACTGCTTCCCATCGTTCGAGCAACTCATCAGTATTAGTTGTTCTGGACAATTGAATATCTCTTTCATCTCCGCTATCCAAGTAATGACTATCTTGTAATTCTAAATGTAATATATGTTCGGCTTTTTTATAGTTTTCTAGAACTTCTGCTTTTTGTTCTTCTGCTTCTTTGTAATTAAGATATAGAAAAATAGGGGTTGCTATGCCTACTATTAAAACGAGCAAAATGATAAATTTTTTATTTGGTGTCACACAAAATCCCCCTTAAAACTTTATAAATAATAGAACCTAATTGTCTTTATTCCCAAATAACATTTCTACAGTTTTATTTTCATCACCAATTTTATCCTCAAAAATATATTCAGATAAACCAGGAAATTCTTTGTTAATTTCAGCTTCATGATTGGAATAAAAATTACTTATCTCTTGCCATTCTTGCTTTTCTATTAATTCGCTAGGATAAGGTATATTACTATTTATTTTTGATACTTCTTCCCATCTTTCAAAAATTTCATATGTAGAATCTCTAGGATACAAACTGACCTGAAAATCATTCCTCCCTGCACCAGGAACATCTCTTTTTGAAACTAGTAATTGCATTTCTAAATCATCAGCAACAGCCCTAGCTTCTCCTACTGTAATATTCTTTTCTAAATCATTTTTTCCTGACTGATAACTGACAACCATGTCCATAGGAGTATATGCTCCTTTTGCAACATTCGCTAGAATTAATTGGCTTGCTTTTTCAGAAAAAAAGTTAGCATTATAGTTCGCTAATTCTTCTGCATATACATTATTTTGTTCGTTTTGATTGTTTACTGAAGATCTATTCCCGGCAAAGTAAATTACTTCAGATTCATTTAACCTTACCAAAATAGGAAATTCCATGTTAATAAAATCATCCCTACTCATCTCACTCTCATCGTACTGTGTAATACTAATTCTAATATCACTATTTAATCTATGGGAGTATGGATTCTCAACCAAATCGTACGAAATTTCATCCACACTCGCATAAAGAGGTACACCTTCGCCACCAATAGGTTCACTACCATTCATTTCTAATTCATTATTAACTTCATCTATTGCTTTTTTATAATTATTTAAGATTGCTAAATAAGCTCTAAGTTTTACTACTTCCTCATTAGAAGTAAGATCCCCGGGATTTAAATAATGTCCATATAAATAAGCCTCAATTATTCCTATTTCTTGGTCTAATAATTCCTCCGATACAAGAACTTCATCATTAATTCGTTTTTTTAAATCTTCCGTCCCTTCCTCACTCACCATCCTAGAAATCTCTTTTGCTTCCTCCCTTACCTCATCTGTCAGGACTTCCTTTTGAATATATTGATTAAGCAGTTCTCTTTCAGAATAGGATAGTGGTTGCCCACTCCCCATTTTACCTATTAATTGTGTGGTGAGAATTCCATCCTTCATGACAGATTCAGTAAGCGTCTCCACACAAATACTCTCAATGTTCTCGCCACCTTTGCCTAAAGCCTCTAAAAATTGTGTGACATTTATATTAAAAAAAGATAGACCTGTTCTGGCGTTAGAATAATTATTCTTGGCGTTAGTATCTGCTTCTACCATTCCATCCCAATAATCACGGACGGCTTTTATGTCATCCTTTGCTTCAGTGACCGGATCTACGTAATCTTGTAAAGTATATTTGTGGTTCATCCGCGCACTAATAGTCTGCGCCAAATGCATATTTTGAACGTAGTCATCTATGGTTTGCTGATATTCTTGTATTAATCGATTCAATTCTTCTTTATCCGCTTTATGATTTCCCATCTTTCCTCTCCCTCCTTACATCATCCGTAGCCTGCTTCGGTCTGATGAAACTTGTAATTTCAATTGATCAATTCGATTTTGATTATTCGATAGGAGCTGTTCAAGTTGCAAGTTGGCTGCCTTCTGATCTTCAATTTTGCCTTCCAGTTCACTGATATCATCATCCGCCTCATGAATGGTTTCTTGAATTCGGTTCCGCCCCTGTAATTGTTGATCCTGTCGGTTTGCAATTCGTTCTTGAATTTTCTCTAGTGCTCTACCTTCGAGTAATCCAGGCGCAAAAAATTTAATTCGTCCCATTGGCGAACCTTCACCAACAGTTAATCCTTCTATTTTGTCTAATTGATTAATCATATCTTGTTGATTCTGAAGTAAATCTTCTAGCTGCTTCTCCAATCGATTCAATTCAGAAATCCCATCGCTATGCTGAGAACGGTAAGTATTATTTTGCCCGGAAAGAGTACTAATTGATGATTGCTTAGAAGTTATCCTTTGGTTCAGCAAGAATATCTGCTGGCTGTTATCCATTTCACATCCTCCTGTACAGATGATTAATTTCTCTACTTAGACGAGTAATTGTCCACTTTTTTTTCAAATTTCATACTAATTTCCTCATCTTTTGAGGAAAAATCCTCGACTGCTTGGTCTAGTGTCGAAAGTATTGCGTCCATTAAGGCTTTTGAATTTGTCAGAACATTTTCAAGTTCGTTTCTTGCAGCTTCGTGACTCTCGACCGCATCGCCTTTCCAATCTGAGGTTACCTCTTGTAAATCCGACAATTTATCAATTGCAGCGTTCATCCGTTCTGAAGGAACCTGTCTTGCTTTTTCAACTAGACTTTGAACCGCTGCCGGGTCTACCTGAATTTCCATAGACATGAACTCATCTCCATTCTATTATATTGATTCAACTTCCTGAATTTCATTTGAAAATTGTTTACCCGCATTTTCTAGTTCCGTCAAAGAGATCTCAGACCTTACTTCAAGGTAACTCCTTACTAACGAACAAAACGCCGAAAAAGCCTCTGCAGATTCTCCCACAAACACTCCCTCGCTTATCATCATTTCAAATGGTGTAAAGAAATCCGTTATCATTCCATTCATATCTTCATGCAAAGACTGATAGATCTGTTGCAACTCATTTAGTTGTTCGTCCGTCACTTCAATCTTAGCTGGTCCTGTTGTTAACATCACACATTCACCACCTTATGTAAAAAATATTCCATTTTCCTCACACGAAAGTAATCCATTTCCATTGTACCTTTTGTGAATAATTTTCCATATACAACAAAAGCCTTGATTTTTTCATTTTAAATCCTTGAGAAAATCAAAACACAGACTAATGAACGAAATATTAACTGATTCATTTATCCTTCTATGTACTTACCCTTATTTGGTAAGAATCAACCTTTAAATTAATTATTTTCCTTCAAAATATATAAAAGACACTTATCACCTGTCACACGATAAATAGCTTCAGCGATTTGCAATCATTTTAACAATTATATCGTTCACTTAAATCCAATCATCTTTCTCATATCTACGATACGATTTTAGTTTTTTTTAGCACCGCACCTTTTTTCACGCGTATTCTAAGGATTTTTGAGTCCCACACCCCCTTTTCCGCACATTCCTCTGCTCTTGTATTGTAAAATTTTATGCAAGGAATTCACCTCATTTTTAGTCGATAAATAGACAGTAGAGGGGATGAATGAATAGATGAATCAATTAGATAACTTAGTTCATATAGCGAAGGATATACAAACCGTTTTTGGAGAGGAGATTTTGATTGCCATTACGGATCGGGAGAAGTTTCTCTGTTTTCTTCCCAGTCGCAATATTGATTTAGATATTCCAGTTGGAAGTCCGATCGCCAAGGATGATCCGAATGCTAAAAAAGTGTTTGCTGGAGAATACACGGCAGAGCGATTGTCAAAAGAAGTATATGGTGTACCGGTTTTTGTAAGGGCGTTTCCTATTAAAGACGATACTGGTCAGGTCATTGGACAGTTTGCCGCGGTAAGATCCCTTGAGTCTGAGCGACAATTAGATGAGTATATGCAACAGATTGGCGGAATTATTGGTGGCTTACAGGATGCAGCGCAAGTTGTCTCGAACCATTCTCAGCAGTTAGCCGCTTCTAGTGAGGAAATCTCTCATCAATCGACTCAATCGTTGGAACTTACAGGCCAAACAGTGGAATCTACCGTTGAAATTACGAATATCCAGCGCCAGACTACCATTCTTGGCTTAAATGCTTCTATAGAAGCGGCTCGAGCTGGAGCGGCAGGTGCTGGCTTTTCTGTTGTAGCTGAAGAGGTTCGAAAACTTTCGAGTGAAACAACAAAAACGACAAGTAAAATGAATGAATCATTAGAAAATATAAAAACACATATTGAGGCACTTGTTGCGAATGTGGATCAAATTAAAAGCTCCTCTTCCGAACAAGCAAACTTAGTGACGGACTTCAGTCAGTTAATTAATGATCTTGAAAAAGTAAGCTCTGAGATGAAGCTGTACTTTGACAAAGTTAGTGCCAATTCATAATAGAAGTATTACCCCTCTGATTATTTTAATCAGAGGGGTAATTTGTATTTGATCCTGCGCACTCTTTTTTGAGCATTCAACGACCTTTTTTGCGCATTTTTCGTTTTTTTGAGCACTGCCTCTTCATTTCCGCGCGTGGAGCATGTGTTTTTGAGCATTCTAGAAGTTTTTGAGCATTGAGCTATATTTTTTGAGCATCATAACTACTTTTTCGCGCATCTAAAGACTTTTGAGCATTACGCCTACATTCCCGCGCATTCCATTGCTTTTTTATCATAGGCCAAACCTTTTTGCGCATTCTTAATTTTTATGAGCACAACCTCTTCATTTCCGCGCAGAGAGCATGTGTTTTTGAGCATTCCTCAAGTTTTTGAGCATTAAGCTATGTTTTTTGAGCATCATAACTACATTCCCGCGCATTCAAATGCTTTTTGAGCACTGCCCTTTCATTTCCGCGCAGGGAGCATATGTTTTTGAGCATTCTTCAATTTTTTTGAGCATTGATTTATATTTTTCCATCACCACACCTAAACCCCCGCACCTCCCACTCTACTCCTACCCCTTCACCGCACCTTGCGTCATACCCTGAACAATTTGCTTTTCCATCACGAGATAGAACAGGATCGTTGGCACGAGTACAATCGTGAGCGCAGCCATTTGGGCGGTGTAGTTTGTTGAGTGTTGGCCGGCGAAGTTTGCTAGGCCGAGTGGCAGGGTTCGCAGGGCGTCGTCGTTGATTAGGACTAGGGCGAAGCTGAATTCGTTCCAGTTGTTGATGAAATTTATGATGATAGCTGTTGCCAGCACTGGGCGGGTCATGGGTAGGATGATCGACCAGAAGATGCGGAAGACGCCAGCTCCGTCCATGACGGCAGATTCTTCGATTTCTTTCGGAAATGATTTCATGAAGCTGGTTAGTAGAAAAATCGTAATAGATAGGTTAAAGGCAATGTATGGAAAGATTAGTGCAAGATGTGTGTCTATCAGTCCTATTTTCTGCATTAGGATAAACATCGGCACAAGGGTTGCGTGAATGGGCACGAGTAATCCTAGGATAAAGAAGGAGTACAGCACTTTTTGTCCTCTGAATTTGAATCGTGCTAAGAAATAGGAGGCGAGTGCTCCAAATAGTACGGTTAATAGAACGGCCGCTACACCGACAAACACACTGTTAAAGAAGTAAGTGTTGATGTTAGCAGTGAACCAGGCTTCTACATAGTTTGTCCAGACCCATTCGGTAGGTAAGCCGAATGGGTTTAAGGCGAAGTCCTGGCTTGATTTAAATGAGTTCATGATCATCCAGACAATCGGATAGGCATTCACAATTGCGAAGGCAATAAGAATGACATAGATAAATGCTCGCCTCGTGAGCTTTTTTAGTCTGGCTGTTTTTTCATTGATTACCTTTCTTGGTGCCGTTTCCACTTCCATCAGACAAACCTCCTTTGTTTACACTGGCTTCCGGTTTCCGCGCTTTTTTAGTAATAGATTGGCTAAGATGATCATGGCGATACTAAAGACAAAGATGAGAACAGAGATAGCACTTCCATATCCGTATCGCAGTCCTTGGAATGTTTCTGTGTACATGTATGTCGCCATAACTTCTGTTGAGTTAGCGGGTCCGCCGCCTGTCATAACGTAGATTAAGTCAAAGGTTTTTAAGCTACCACTAATACAAAGAATGACGGCAATAATGATGACACCCCAGATCGATGGCAGTGTGACATATCGCGTTTTTTGCCATTCTGATGCTCCATCTAGTTCGGCTGCTTCTAGAATATCGTTTGGTACGGTTTGTAAGGCTGATAAGAAAATGATGAAATAAAGTCCAACAAACTGCCAAATAATAACCGCTGCAATGGCGTACATCGCGTAATCTGGATTGCCGAGCCAGTTTTGTGCGAGCGCACTTAAGCCCAGGTTGTCTAGTAGGTTGTTAAGCAGCCCTTGTTCAACATTAAAGATCAAGCGCCACGTAAGTGAAATGACTACTGTAGAGATGACTACTGGCAAGAAGGCAATGGTACGAAAGAACTTTGCGCCTTTTATTTTTTGATTTAAAAGCAGAGCAAGTACAAGGGCAATGGGAATTTGACCAAATACTGATGCCGCGACCACGATTAGATTATTTCGAACCGATAGCCAAAATACGGAATCATTTAATATGGCTTGAAAGTTCGCAATCCCCACATATTGCATGGCAGAGAATCCATTCCAAGACATAAAGGAATAGTAGAAAGAAATAAAGATTGGAATAATGCTGAAGATGCAATAGATAAGTAAGGCCGGGATCACGCCGAGCGCGATTTTCCAGCGGCTTTTTAATAAATGCACGTGGCCTCACATCCTTTCACTAGTTATTTGAAAGCGTTTACTATTTGCATTGTAATTGTATTTACCACACACAAAAATCCCAAAAGCTACGATTATATCTGTTTTTTTCGAGTATCCTGCGGTGCGTTTAAACGACGGTACAGAGTAGGTGTCAAACCGAGCTTCTTCTTAAAGACTTGCACAAAATACTTATACTCCTTGTAGCCGACAAATTCAGCGATTTCAAACACTTTATTTGATGTATCCAGTAATAGCTCGGATGCCTTCTGAATGCGTAACCCATTTAAATACTCAGAAAAGCTTTTGCCTGTTTCTTGTTTAAACAGCATACTGAAATAATTCGGTGTAATAAAATGCTGCTCTGCCAGTTCAGATGCGCGCAGATCCAGCTGATAATTTTTATCGATATATCGCTTGATGTTCTCGATGACCCAATGATTTTGTTTGGACTGGTCCACTTCTCCAAGAATCCTTATGACATCGTTCACAAAAATTTCTTCAATCGCTGACAACGTAGTTACTTCTTGGACTTCCATCTCATTTTGCAAATGGAGTTCTACCTCATCTAATGGTCTATTTGGCAGTCGCTCTTGTAGCTTCCGTTTGAGGACTAGCTCAAGTTCTTGGCAGACGTGTACCGTTTGACGAAACGAATAGTCGTTTGCCTTCATCACCGATACGGTATCGGCAATACATGCTTTTACCTTTTCTTCATCCTGCATCAACACGGATTCCACCAAACACAGCTCTGCCTCTTTTGGATAACTATTTACTTTACGATCTAGCATAATCTTTTCTGAGACATTCTTAACGAGACCCATTAATTCATCCACATCCACAGGTTTTAGGAGATAGTCTTCTACCCCTAATCGAATGGCCTGTCGGGCGTACTCAAAGTCATCATAACCACTAATAATGATCATTTTTGTATCCGGATGCTGTTGAACGATACACGCTGCTAATTCCAGGCCATCCATGTCTGGCATTGAAATATCGGTTAAGATGATATCCACTTGGTTTTGCTCAACTTTTTGCAACGCTTGTCGTCCATTAAAAGCAAGGCCAACTACCTCCACGCCAATACTTTGCCAATCAATCGTTTGTGCAAGTCCTTGGCAAATAACAGGCTCATCATCTACAATGAGCATCTTCATGTTCATTACCTCTCCCCCTCCTTCACTCGATAAGGAATGCTGATTCGAATATGGGTACCTTGTTTTGAATCGAGAGCCTTCAATCCACATTCCGGTCCAAATCGATTCACTAATCGTTCATGGATGTTTCGTAAGGCATAGCCATGCCTTTGCTGATTTGGTTGATGTAACGATTCATTAAAGGTCTGCACGTTTACAGGCAATCCTTTTCCGTTATCTATCACATCAATGACCACGACCTCACCTTTTCGATAGGCGCGAATTGCAATCGAATTCGCTGGATCAAGTTCACTAAAACCATGCTCGAGGCTGTTCTCTACTAGAGGTTGCAGCAATAGCTTTAATATCAGACATTGCTCCGTTCCGGTTTCCATTCGCACAGAAAAAGTAAGCTGACCACCTAGCCGGCGCTTCTGTAATTCTAGATAACTTTGGACGTAGGACAACTCTTCCTTTAGTGAAATCCAGAGCTTGCCTTGACTTAGGCTAATCCGGAATAGTCTAGACAAATCTTCAATGCTTTTGCCAGTATCATTCGCCCCTTCCATTCGTGCTGTCCAACGAATCATATCTAAAGTGTTGTAAAGGAAATGGGGATTAATCTGACTTTGTAGCGCTTTCAATTCTGAATCTTTGTTTTGAATCTCTAGCTTATACTTTGTATCAATTAAGTGTTGAATTTGAACGACCGCTTTATTAAAACGTGAGCCTAGTTGCCCTAATTCATCATCTGAGCGAACCCGTACCTGAGCCGAAAAATCACCGTCTTCCAATCGCCTCGTCTCCCGAGTTAGTTCAGTAATAGGTTTAATTATGGTGAGCATAAATCCAACAAATGCGATGAGACCAATAACCCCTGCGACAATCATAATAATTTGCATCGTTTTACGAATCCCAGTAAATTCGTCTAATATATAATCCTCACTCACTGTTGAGACAAGGTACAGATCTCGACCCTCAACCTTCCGAGTGACAGCGTAATAAGCATCTCCATTTTCTTCATCATATTGAAAGGGCCCCGCCTTATCCTGCATTTGCTGGACCACATAGTCATTTGGATAAGATTCTCCAACCAACTGATGATCTTGATGTGAAAGGACTCGCCCATCCTTCTGTAGCAAAACCGTTTCATCATTCGGATTCAGATACCCATTTGTCATATAGGAATATAACTCTCGTTCATCTAAACGAATGCGCACCTGGCCAATTGGTTCCGTAATATCAAATAGATTATTTATCTCACGGAAAAGGGAAATCATCTGGTAGTCTTCTGGAACCCAGCCTTCACTCTCCATGGCATACGGATCTGTCCATACGATCTTTCCATGTGCATCCTCTGCTTGTTCCTCCCAAAGTAATTCATCCCCACTGATTCGTTCACCTAAATGAAGCTGTGTTCCATTAATCCCTTCAACCTGAGCTGAATGAACATAGCTTTTGTTGTTCAGATGAAAGGTAAAAAAGCCTCGAATATGATCCTGGAGTCGTTGCATTTCCTCGGGATCACTTCCCTCATGATCAACAGGTAACGTCATATATTGACGGAACTCTTCACTATAAATGATGTAGCTAGACAACTCTTCCATTCCATTCATCACTTCAAGTAAATTGTGTTCAATATGCCGTAAATTCTGTTCGTTGCGCTCAATCACTTGCCTCTCCAAAATCGTATTTGACTGATAATACACAAGCAAACTAATCGTCGAAGCCGGAATCAAAATAAGCGATAATAAAATAAGAAATGACTTCCAACGCAAACTCCAATCGCGAAAAAACACCCACCTTTTCATCGTAAGCGACAGTCCTTTTACAATAAGTAGTTAAAAAAAGCAGCGCGATTCTATGAAAGAATGCCCTGCTCTTTTTTATCTACTATAGCATCATTGTGTGTTTACAGCATTTTGAATATTTTGTGCAGCTTCCTCAGGTGTTGAGCGACCAATTGTTATGGCTTGAAGCTCATTCTGAAGCACGTTGTTAACGGCTTGAGGGAGGACCGCATCATATACAGGAGCTGGTGGAGCTTGTTGTGAGAGCTCTAGCATATCAAGGAACAATGGCTCAAGATCTGCATCACTAGGCATTTCCACATCAGCAGCTA
The DNA here is from genome assembly GCF_030813245.1 of Alkalicoccobacillus murimartini. GTDB lineage: Bacteria > Bacillota > Bacilli > Bacillales > Bacillaceae_D > Alkalicoccobacillus > Alkalicoccobacillus murimartini. The sequence goes on from NZ_JAUSUA010000002.1 coordinate 435,410, forward strand.
CCACTCGATTGACCCCAATTAACTCTTGGTAGAAGTCCTCATTAAACATCCACTTTAAAAAGGTTTCTCCTGCTTCTCGTTTTTCACCTTCTAAGTCGGCATTTAAAGACCACGCATTTCCATATACAGTTGAAATGGTTCCAGTATCCCCTAGAGGGAATGGGGCAATTCCTACATTCATATCATCAGGCTTATTGGTTAGAATGCTAATCGCACCCCAGTTCCCATCAATCACCATGGCCGAACGCTCTTGGAGGAAGTACTCAATCATCTGATTATCATCAATGGTGTTCAAATCTTCATTAAATGCACCAATGTCTACTAGCTCATCAATCACACCAAGCGCCTCAACAAAGTCATCATCTGTAAAAGCACGCTCTCCTTCAAGAACTTGAGCGATAAAATCGTTGCCTGTAAAACGATCAGCAATGGTTGAGATATACACAGATTGAAGCACCCACGAAGCCGAATTTCCTAGAGCAATCGGAGTTGTATCCTCAGCCTTTAGATCTTCAATAAGCTCCTTAAACTCATCATACGTTTGCGGGAACTCCTCATAACCCAGATCATTTAACATATCAACATTATAATAGACGAAGCTCGTTGGATTCTGTACAGAAGGAATGGCATACGTTTCTCCATCAAACGAAAAATCAGCAATCGCATCTTCATTTAAAAGTCCGTTATCCGTCCAGTTATCTAAAATATTATTAATCGATCCGACTGCCCCACCATCTACAAGTGGCTGCAATTCCGTACCCGGCCACACTTGAAAAATATCCGGAAGTTGCCCACCCGCCGCCTGTGTATTCAAGCGCGTCCGATAATCCGCGTGAGGCGTAGTCTCTATATTTAGCTGAATATCATCATGCTCTTCATTAAACTGTTCCACACGATCCATCGTTAACTTAAAATCATCCCGATCCGGGTTAGCCGATGCCCAAAAGCTCAGCTCCACCACATCATCACTGTTGGACCCACCCGTTTCTTCCGAGTTCCCACCACATGCAGCAAGTAGAGCCGACATACTAATCACGGCACCTGTATAGATATATCTCTTCAAACTAAATCCCCCCTTTAATGAAATCGCTTTCAAAAATTAGTATGACAGATTTTCCTATTATAAAAAGACTAAAAAGTTAATATTATATCTGATAATTTATTGAGTGTTGCGGGGACAGGGGTGAGATGAAGCTTTGTGTTGGTGGGAGGTGGCTCGGGTTTTGAGCGTTTGGGCGGTCTACGCGCACTTGGCTCGTTTTGTTGAGCATTCTACAGTTTTTCGCGCATCCTCCAACCTCCCGCACACCTCCCACAAAAAAACACCTCCAATCCATCGATCGGAGGTGCCCTTTCTTCTATAGATCTTCAATATCTGTCTCATTTGTTTCAATTAATTCTGAGATTTGCCAGAGGTTCTCGTCTTCGTTGTAGATAACTGTACAGTTTCCGCATACTTCATACAAAAGAATGATAGGCACACAAAAAAAAAAACAACCACCTCATCATGATGGTTGCATCCTACTTTATGAATAGTGATGGTTCTTCTCCTCTTTCTTCGCCTCAAACACCTTATAGATCATCATTAGTATAAATGCTGAAATCATACTAAACCTCACGGCAGGCTGACCATAGAATGTAAGCACATCAACAAATTCTAATCCTGCAATGATGGAGAAAACAATGACTAAGAAGAGGCGAAAGGTTTTCATCCGGCTCATATATACACCCTCCATCTCGTTATACTTTTAGAATACCCGGATGAGAGATGGAGAAACATGGATGTGCTGACAGCGGCGACACTTTATACTTTTTGAGCATAACTCGATCATTTTCGCGCATTCCATGGCTTTTTGAGCATCGCACCCTCTTTTCCGCGCACAGGGCACGTGTTTTTGAGCATTCCAGACGTTTTTGAGCATCGACCTTTAATTTTTGAGCACTGACTCCATTTTTTCGCGCATTGTCTCTGCATTCCCACTCCTTTCATTTCCTCAACACGAACTTTCAGCATGTGAGCACACTGAGGTTGTCAAAATGATATACTACCAATAGTAGAGCAAGAGCATATAGAGCTTGGAAGTGAGGATATACAATGATTGCAAAAACAGAAGAGGATTTTAACGGATTAAAAGAGATTGGCACAATTTGCGGAGCCATTCGAAATACATTAGTCGAGAGCACCAAACCTGGAATCACAACAAAAGAGCTCGATGACATAGCGGGAAAAATGTTTGCGGAGGCAGGTGCTGAATCTGCACCGATTAGCGTGTATGATTTTCCTGGGCACACGTGTATTAGTGTTAATAAAGAAGTGGCTCACGGGGTTCCGAGCAAACGCATCATTCGAGAAGGGGACCTAGTGAATATTGATGTGTCCGGTTCAAAAAACGGGTATTTCGCGGATACTGGGATGTCCTTTGTTGTTGGAGAAGGCGAGGCCTTTTTACAGAAGGTATGTGATGTGGTGAAGGAAGCCTTTGATGCTGGACTTACGAAGGCGAAACCAGGAGCGAGAAAGAGTGCACTTGGAAAAGCTGCACACAATGTCGCAAAACAGCATGGGTTAACTGTCATCAAAAACCTAACTGGACACGGTGTAGGGCGCTCGATTCATGAGGCTCCTGATCATATTTTCAGTTACTACACACCATGGGATGACGAGATTTTAAAAGATGGTATGGTCATTGCCTTTGAGCCCTTTATCTCTACCTTCGACGAGGAAGTGTTTCAATCTGAGGATGGGTTAACTTTTGTAACGGAAAAAAGCTATGTCGCGCAATACGAACATACGGTAATTCTGACGAAGGATGGACCGATTATTACTACTCTATAACGTACAAAGTGGACATCTACATTGGGATGTCCACTTTTTTATGGGTTAACTCGCCTTCGTTGGAAAGTACCTTCTCTTTAATCGTGTTGATGTCACTTCAAGTAGGACAGCGACAATTAAGACTGCATAGGTGATGAAGCCAACTTCTCTTAGGTCAAAGTAGAACCCGGAGGCCATAAATAATTCAAAGCCAATACCTCCTGCTCCTGCTGCGGCTCCCATGGCTACTGCGACGGAGAAGTTAATTTCAAATCGCAGAAAGGTCCAGGAAAGCAGGTAGGTGAAGGTTGAGGGGAGAACGGCGTGGGTGACGGTTTGCCACCAGCCGGCTCCTGTTGCACGAAGCGCTTCAATCATACCTTTGTCCACTTCTTCAAAGGACTCAGAGAATACTTTTACTAAGTAAGCGATGGAGTGGAACAGCATACCGAGAATGGCTGCAGCACTTCCGAGACCGGCAGCAATCGCAAAGATCAGCACCCAGAGGACGGTTGGAACCGCTCGGATAAAAGCAACAAAGATTTTAATCGATTTGGCTACCCAACCGATGGATAAATTTTCTGCGGACCATAAGGCAAGAAATAGCGCAATGACGGCTCCAATGATTGTGGCTAACATGGCGAGAGCTAGGGTCACCCCAACTTGGTAGATGGCATGCGACAAGTCAAAGTGACTCAGTCCCGGTTGTAAAAACATGGTTTGCAGATTGCTTGTTGTTTCAGTAATGGCTCGAACCAGCTCAAAGCCTCTATAGTCAAAAAAGAAAAAGGCAGCGATCGTTAATATGCCTAGAACAACAACCGTTCCATTTAATGAGCGATCCACTTTATTTCCGGCACGAATATTAATTTTCCCCGAACGTGTTCGTTTGGCATAATCGTATACTGTCATATAATAACCTTCCTTATACGATTTGAGGTGAGTTCAATACATATAACGGTTATAACAATAAGCATGGTTATTAACGTAACCGTATGATAATCACGCATTTTATAATATAGATCAAACGAATAGCCGATTCCTGTACCGGTTAGGAGTCCAACTAAGGTGGCACTTCTAATATTTGTTTCAATCATAAACAATACCCAGCTGACCATTTGAGGCATTGTCTGAGGCATCACTGCTTTACCAACGATCTGAAAGAATGTGGAGCCTGTTGCTGTTAAGGCTTCATAGGCGCTTAATCCCGCTTCATCAATTACTTCAATAAAAGCTCGAGTTAAAAGGCCAACAGTTCCAATAAATAGTGCAAGAAATCCTGTTAACGAATTTTGACCAAAGGAAAGTAATAGGATAAGTGCCCATGCCACAATAGGAATATTCCTTGCAACAGAAGCAATAAATCGAGCAAACGCGCCAATCACACTGTTCTTCGAGGTTGTATTGGACCCTGCAAGCCCTAAAAAAAAGGACAAGATCGCAGCGAGCGTCGTTGCCGCGATCGACATGAGGATCGTCTCAATGAGTCGATCCATAATTCCAGGTAGTCTATCAAACGTGTCTGCTGTGATCCACAAATTTTCTGCCATCCATATGAATGCAGCTGGAATGGTTGTGATTCCTTCAATAAAATTAAAGGCAGTTAAGTGAGCTGAGAACCAAGTAATTCCTACGACGATGATAAAGAATCCAAGGCTTTTCCACTTTCGCCTGTTAAATTGTTTCTCGTTCAAATCAACACGCCCTTACCCTGTTATTAACTCTTTTGTATCCATTCCGTATACATCACGGATGAAGCTTTGCGTTAATTGAACGGCCGAGCCCTCAAATACAAGCTTGCCACTATTTAACCCAATCACACGATCAGAGTAAGATTGTGCAACATCTACCTGGTGTAGATTGACGATGCATGTAATGCCCATTTCTTCCGTAATCGATTTTAGATAATCCATGATCACTTTTGATGAATGGGGATCGAGTGAAGCGATTGGTTCATCACACAGAATTAATTTAGGATTCTGAATGAGCGCACGACAAATGCCTACACGCTGTTGCTGCCCACCACTTAGCTGATCACAACGCTTATACGCATGTTCTTCAATCCCAAGCTTCTTTAATAAGAAGAAGGCACGCTCTTTCTCCTCCTCAGAGAAAAGACCAAGAATACCTTGTAACGTTGATTTGTAGCCAAAACGGCCATGAAGGACATTTTCAATCACCGTTAGACGCGGCACTAGGTTGTAATGTTGGAACACCATTCCAATATCTGTCCGGACTTTTCTTAATTCGTTACGCTTTAAGTCGCGTATATTTTTTTTGTCAAACGTAATGTCACCTGCGTCCGCTTCTATTAAGCGATTAAGGCAGCGGAGAAGTGTTGACTTCCCCGCTCCAGATGGTCCGATGATCGACAAGAACTCTCCAGCCTCCGCATGAAAGTGTATATCTTGTAAGACGGTTACATTAGCCTGATACGATTTGGTTAGGCCTTGTACCTCGAGTAGAGCCATCGAACCTCACTCCTTTTAACTAGTTTGATAGTTCGCGAATCGGATTAAACCAATCATCGTCTACAGGGGCAAATCGTTCATTCTCAGATTTGAAAAATAACGCGGATTCTTCCGAGTCTTCAGGAACAAAAATCTCTTCATTCTCAGCCACTTCATCTGAGGCAAAATGGTCTTGTATTTCTTTGAACACATCTTCTCCGAGTAAGTCAATGTTTCCGACAAATGGAGCATTTAATACTGGTGTTACACTAATAAGGACAAACTCACTGCCTGTTACCGTATTAAACGGTTCAGCCGCATCATCTTTCACTTTATAAATAGATCCAGGGCGATTTTCTTCCCCTTCAACAAGCTCTACATAATTCTCTACGCATGTATCACAAAATGCTGCAACATCCGCATTTCCATTTAATACGTTCACAGCTGACCCTTGATGGGAGTTACCGAACAGAACTTGAGAGAAAAGTGGACCACCTTCCATCAGGCTCTCCTCATCCAGATCCTCATCTTCAAAATGCGAGATAATACCTGATGCTGGCACTTTAAATCCAGACGTTGAGCTATTCGAGACAAAAGACATCGTTTTATCTGCGATCTCATCTAGGTTATAGTCGTCTCCATCTTTGTAGATATCTTCATCATCAAGATTCACAGCAAGCCAGCTATAATAAACGGCGTCATCCAATGTACCCGATGCACCTGACTGCACAAAAAGTGGCTGAATCGCGTCATTACTGTTGTTTGCTTCTATGTACCCTTGGGCGCCCATAAATGCTAGTTCCGCATTATCATTTACTAGAGTCTCAATCGCAATGGCATAATCGGTTGTTAACTGATGATTCACTTCTCGACCTGTCGCTTCTTCAATAATTGCACCGATGGCGTCACGTGACGAGGTCATATCTTGTCCAGATTCGTTCGGGTACCATACGAAATTAATTTCTTCATCCGAAGAACCGTTCGCCTCCGCTGACGCACCTCCTTCACTATTATCCGAGCAAGCAGCCAATCCCATCATCAATAAAGCTACTGAAGCTAAACCAAAGCGTTTTCTTAACACGTTTCATCCACCCCTCAAAAGTTATCACACGATTGCCTTATGGCTATTTCATTTAACCATAATTCCCTTGAATATGATGAACATTTACATTATTACCAAAATTCTTTCATCTTTTATTTACAATGTTGAAATAATCGGTCATGTTTCGACAGAATCTTCGGCTGAGACCCGATTATGACTGGCGTACCAAATTGCCCATGATAATCAGAGCCTCCCGTTACGAACAGGTTATAGTCATGCGCCAATCTCTCAACCTTGCTGTGATCATCCGCTTGATGATCAGGATGGTTTCGTTCAATTCCATCTAGGCCGACTTCCAGTAACTCTGGAATCAGGTTATACGAATTTAGTTGACCAGGATGAGCAATAACCGCCAGTCCTCCATCCTGTTTAATCGCACGCACAGCATCATAGACATCGGCATAGACAATGTCTCCAGAAGCCGGTCCGTCACCTTTAAATAGGGAACGATATAGACTTTGATACGTCTCTGACGAATATGGGGCGTCAGTTAGCTGCTTCATAATATGTTGCTTATAAATAGTGCTGCTAGGTTTGGCTGTATCTATCACCTGTGACTTATCCATGTGATAACCATGAGCATTTAGTTGATCAATTTGCCATAACGAATGGGTGTGTCTACGGTGTAGAATCGCTTGGCATAATTCAGTAAGGTATCGTGCTTGCGTGTCATAACCGTACCCTAATACATGAACTTTTCGGTTCCGTTTAAAATCATAGGCAGATATTTCAATACCTGGGATGATATGAATGCCAACCTTCTGCCCTTGTTCCATCGCCTCAGGCAGACTGGTCACCGTGTCATGATCAACGAAGCTCAAATGGGTGACGTTTTGGTGCTTCGCTTGTTTAATCACCTCTTCCACAGAGTCTGATCCATCAGAATAATGACTATGCACATGCAAATCCGCCTTCATCGCACACGTTCCGTTTGTTCGTATGCTTTTTGTTTCATATCGTATACTTGATCACAAAGTCCATCCATGAATTCAATGTCATGAAACACACCTATTAGTGTGGTTCCATCCAACTTCAGCTTCTCAATTAATTCACGTACCTTTAATTTCGATTTTCCATCCAAACTAGCTGTAGGCTCATCTAATAGCAGTAATCGAGGTTTCTTTACAGATGCAATCGCAATGTTCAAACGTAGCTTTTCGCCCCCTGAAAATGTATTCGGGTACGTGTGCCATAACCTCTCATCTAGCTCAAAATGGGTGAGCACGTGTATGGCTTCTTTATTCGCGTCACGTTGGCTATAGCCCATTTCTAATACGGACTGTTCAACAAGCTGAAGCGTCGTGGTACGCGGCATCACCGATAAAAATTGTGAGACGTAACCAATTTCATGTTTCCGCAAATACACCATCTGCTGTTCGTCTGCTTGCAGTAGATCAATTCTGCCAAATTGCTCGGAATCAAACCAAATCCGGCCTTCATCGGGTAGGTATGTCCGATAGATACTTTTAAGAATGGTTGACTTGCCACTGCCCGACTTACCTGTAATACCAAGAAAGGCTCCTTTTTCAACCATAAAATCAATGCCTTCCACTGCTCGAATCGTTTGGCTCAAATGAGCGATTGTGAATGATTTTCCGAACCCTTCCACTTGCAGTAATGGCATTAGCGCACCTCCGACATCGTGGATTGATTGCGATAGTTTGTCGTTGTCGCTACCTCGCCATTTATAATCGCTGAGGTCACCGTTGGGAATCCGTCACTCAGTTTTTCAATGATAAGTAAGTCAGCTTTTAATCCAGGTGTAATCGATCCAATCTGATGATCAAGCTTCACTGCTTTGGCCGGATTACGAGTCGCCAATTGAAACATCTGGTGTAGATCGAGTCCGTGTTGTTCATGAAGAGCAAATATGGAATGTAAAATTGCAGACGGATAATAGTCGCTACACAGAATATCCGCACAGCCCTCTTGGATCGCAACAACAGCCGATAGATTGCCAGAATGGGAGCCTCCAAGCATGATATTTGGTGCACCGACAACAATGTCAAGTCCGCATTCGTTGGCTTTCTTTGCCACATCTAACGTAATCGGAAACTCACTAATTGTGGTTCCAATCTCTTGTACCAACTCTATCTTTTTAACGTCGTCATCATCATGAGACGCAAGAGCGATCCCATAACTCTGTGCGAGTTCCGCGACTTCCTTCATTTGCTCGATTGATAGAACAGGGGTGTGCACCCGTTCTTCAATAAGGCTCGTTAATTCTTCATCAGAAATATCCCGGTACCCTTTTAATGTATCCCGGTAGATTTCCAGATTGCGATACTGACCTTGCCCGGGGGTATGATCCATAAAGGAGAGCAAGTCGACCTTACCTGCTTTGATGTTCTCCATTAGCCGGTTAACCTCATCCAGGTTATCTATCTCGAACCGGGCATGGAGACGATGGCGAATTAAGTGGGCTTTCTCGTGTGTCTGACTGATCGCATCAACAAGTCGCTGCACGTTCTCTGGATAACGCATGGGTTTATGAGTAAAAACATCTTCTCGGTAAAAGGATAGCGAATGAAACATCGTTGTAATGCCATTGCCTATCAATGTTTTCTCTGCTTCTCGTAGACTCATATGTACGTCCATCATGCTTGTTGGACGTGGTGATACAAGGGATTCAATATAATCGGAATGAATATCAATGAAGCCAGGAGAAACATAGCCCCCATTCGCATCGATTTTTTGCGCATGTGGAACATTCCTGACTTCGGCTTCTGGGATGATCGCTTTAATCTGCTCACCCTCAATTAAAATAGCTAAGCCCTCGACAATGCCTTCCTCTAAAACAAACTGTCCGTTATGGATAATAATCATATGGCGCCCCCTCTTATAGCATGGAATAGACAAGCTGCTGCGTGTATGGTTCCTGCGGATCTTCTAAGATCTGGTCGGTTAAACCTTGTTCCAAAATTGTGCCATTCAACATGACAATGGTGCGATCGGCTAACATCCGAATCACCGCTAAATCATGGGAAACAACAATCATACTGATGCCGAGCTCTCTTTGGATTGTTTTAATTAAATCCAGCACACTCGCCTGTACGGATAGATCTAGTCCTGTTGTCACTTCATCCAAAAGAAGGATCGGCGGATAATTAGATAAGGCCTTAGCTATTTGAACACGTTGCTGCATACCTCCCGAAAAATGCTTCGGTGCTTCTTTCATCCGTAAGAGCGGGATATGAACCTTTTCTAGTAGTTCTTTGCCCGTCTCTTCCATATGAGAGACGTTACGCCCTCCTGCCGCAATAAGCTTTTCAGCAATATTTCCAATTGCTGAGAACTCCATTTTTAATCCTCTTAATGGGTTTTGATACACCATGCCTAATATATGATTACGCACAAAACGTTTTTGTTGGTTGGACAAGCTCCACAGGTTTTTGCCTGCCACATCGCCATGGTTTAACAGCATCTCTCCTGAGCTTGCTTGTTCATCAAAGTAGAGGCATTGCATAAGCGTTGATTTTCCGCTGCCACTTTCTCCAACGATGCCAAGAATTTCACCAGGGTATAACTCAAACGAGAGATCCTGACATGCATATACTGTCCCGCATGAGGCGCAATAGTTTTTCTCAAGAGATCGTGTATGTGTATCTCGGCACGCACTGCACCCTGAGCCATATTGCTTATTCAGATTGTGGACCTGTAGGATTGGCTGCTTATACATAACTGGATTCCTCCTTGCCTTGAGGTGAGGCATTCAGCTGTTCTAGACAATAGCTTGAATCATTGCATTGAAACTCAACATGCCCTGTGTCTGGATGGAACACTTCGTCTAAAAAGACTTCGGTTGAGCCACATTGTCTGCAGCTTTTCCCATCAAATGATTCAATGGAAAAAGGATAGTCATCAAACGCCAGAGACCGAACATCCGTATAGGGAGGCACCGCATAGATCTTCTTTTCTCTTCCAGCGCCTAATAAGATCAGTGCCTCAGATTGATTCATTTGCGGATTATCAAAACGAGGAATCGGACTTGGTGCCATCACATACCGATTGTGGACATAGACTGGATGATCGGCCCCTGTCGCCGCGCGACCGTATTTCATAATCTGCTCAAACAGCTGCAGCCACGCTCCACTGTATTCTTCTTCGGAATGGAGAATTTTTGTTTTCGCTTCACTGGCCTCCACATTTCTTAGTGGTTCAGGCGTTGGTACTTGTAAAACAAGGATCTGGTCCTCTGTGAGAGGTACCTCTGGAATTCGGTGTCTGGATTGGATGAGGGTGGCTTCACTCGTCGTATCCGTCACACGAATGCCCGTTGTTTTCTGGACAAGCTTCTTAATACTCACTGCATTGACGGATTCATCTGACCCTTGATCAATGACTTTTAGAATGTCCTGCCTGCCTATCAGAGAGAGAGTAATTTGTAGTCCACCCGTTCCCCAGCCTCTAGCAATCGGCATTTCGCGAGACGAAAAAGGAACTTGATAGCCAGGGATAGCAACTGCTTTTAATAACGCACGACGAATCTCCTTTTTTGAGCCTTCATCAAAAAAAGCAAAATGATGACGTGGATTCATGACCTCGACACACCCTTTCTCACTTCTCGAATACTATCGAGTTTAGACTGAAACGTCACATAGTGAGGTAGTTTCAAATGCGATATAAAACCCGATGCCTCAACCGAATCAATATGTAGCAGCACAAACTCCTCATCATGCGTTGGAAAAGGCGCTTCAGGATGATCGAGACATTGATCCAAAATGCTCATAGCAATTGCTTTTGTTTCATTCTGTCCGTAACAAATGCCATAGCCGATTTCGAAATCAAGAGCTTCCCGATTGTTTTCATCCTTCTGTTTTACTGGCACAAACGACTCCACTTCCGTCACTTCAATCTCACCTAGATAATACTGGTCAGAAGCATCATCACTCGCCTCATTCGGATGAGCAATCGTAAGAGGAACATGGCCCACTCGCACTTCCCCAACCGTAGGATGAACTTGACCATATCCTCTTAATGATGCATAACCAAGAGCTGTGACCGCACCCGTTTGTCCCCTAGTCAATGTCTGTAACCGAGCACTTCGTGGGGCGGGGAACGTCATGCTTTGCTTCGTAATATCAAAAGGCGCACGGTCATCCTGCTCATAAAAGGAAAACAATCCTTCCTCTCTTAAATAATCCACGACTTTTGGATAGGTTGGTGGCAACGTCTTCTCTAGCGGTAGTTCATTCATGTGCTTGTTGTAGTTCCGCCGCTTTTCTTCTAAATGTTCCTTCGTTTCATCCATTAGATCAAAATCAATCAGCCGGTGCGTATAGTCGGTTGTGGCACCAAGGATCTGCCCTTCTGGAATGTCTTTAAAGCTTGCGGAGATTCTCCTAGACACACGCATCGACTTCGTTTCCACCGTTTCACTAACATACAACCTCGGTAGAGTGGAACGATGCGCACGCATGATGAACACCGCTTCCTCCATACTTCCTTCCGCCTGTTTGATTGCAAGGGCTGCGATGACAGGCGCATACAAGCTACTCTCAGACATCACTTGGTCAACTAACGCTTTCATTGTCGATAGAATCGTCTCTACTTCGAGGGTGTGTCCTCCCTTGATCCGGTCATACTGCCACCTCTCAATGGATGCCTCAATCGCCGTTGTCCCACCTTTTACCGCTACATAACCCACTTATTCCACCTCCTTCATCACCGTTGTACGTGGTATACACGCTAATTTTCCTGACGCTTCCGTTAAAATCAAATCAATGCCCAGCGGATATTCCTGATTTCTTTCCTGCCTGACTGCATTCACCTCTGAAGAGAATCCGAATGTCAGAAGAGAGGATGTCTGAATCCCCGGCCCAGTGAGCATCCACTTGGTCCCCTTTAAAAAGGAGGGACACTCTAAGATGATGGTTGCCGACGCGTTCGGATCGAGTAACGTTCCGTTTTTCACTTGATTCAGCGTCTCTAACAAGTCTTGCTCGGTGCACGTAGCTGGCACGATGATAAAATCCGCCTCGTGAACAGCGACTTGCTTGGCCAAAGTTAAACGTGAGATCAAAGCCGAAGTCGAATCGTCCTCATCCTTGGTCAGCACATGAAAACTCACTTCACTATCAAGCACCGTCAACGCAACCAAAAACATTGAACCATAGCAATCTAGAGAATGATCAATGTGCGGCATCACCTTTGCAACAGACGACACCTTACCAGGCCGTGCCATACTATCAATCAACCTCCGAAAAACCGTTTGCGTATCGTGAACTACATCCACTGCCATCGAATCCACTCCCTTTTCACCTAAACATCCATGGTGTCAAACGACACTTTTGTTTTCATTAACTGCGCATGCTCCTTGGCCTGCTTCGCATTCAACTCGTCTTGCGCAGCGAGTAACCAATTGGTCCATTGCTTTGTTTCTGGCAGCTCTGCTTGATACGCAGCATCAATGATCGCTAAATGTCGAGCTCGCTCCTCATCCATGCCCACAATCATACCCATCCCAACATGACCATCAATCTCAACCATCGCTTCTGTAATCAACGCTTCCCCTATGAAAAAAAGTGACTTTTTAGCCGTCTCCCGCATCTTCACCATCGTAAGCCCCTGCCTCGGCGCAACCATTTCCACAACAGAATAACCAGCTATCACCTCATCCGCCAGCTGTGCCGCTAAAGCAGGACCCGACTCCACTAATATCTTTGTCCGCATATGACGCTTCATGTGCCACACCTCCTCTACTACCTCCATCCTAACTTGGCGCCAAGTCGCTGTGTTTTAAGAAGGTTTGAATATTATGTAAATTTGTATTTACAATTGAGGGGAGGGGGCAGTTCTCCTTTCGTCGTTTCAATTTTGGGGTCTATCGTTTCACTTGCCTCTCCATTGCTCTGATTTCAGGGGCTATCGCTCCAATTGCCTCTCCATCGCTCCAATCTCGGGGGCTATCGCTCCACCCCCTCCATCGCTCCAATCCCAGTTCCACCTCTCCACTTTCCCACAAAAAAAGCAGGGAGCATCAACTTACTGATGCTCCCTGCTTTTAATCCATTGCACTATAATAAAATGTCCATTTTTATTCCAAATGTCATTTGAATTCCCTTCAATGATCTAACTCATACGTAAACTTATCCCCTCGATACAAAATATGCGTATACTCCAGCACATTCCCCGAATCTCCATCAATCGTGCTACTCTCCAATTTGATCAGAGGAACAACGCCAGAACAGTGTAATCGTTTCTGTTCGTCGGCTGTTGGAAATTGGATGCTTAACAATGACTTTCCATTCTCAAAGTTAGAGTACCCACATGCTCGATAGTAGGAAAACATAGAAGAAATACTGGCTGCATCTTCCTGAATGGTTGGGAACATCTCCATATTCAGAAACGAATGGTGAATAGCAATAGGCTCATCATTAATCAAGCGGAGTCTTGAAATATTGTATGCAGGCCCAGAAAAATAGTCAGCTCGCGCCGGGTGCGGATGCTCACCCGACTGGAACACCTCTGTGCGCAAATCGTAGCCTGCAGCGATCATTTTATCGGTAAAGCTCTCACTTCCCGATAAATGGAGTTTAATAGGCCTCGACTCTTCTTTTAAAAAGCGTCCTTTCCCCTTTACTGACATAACGTACCCGCGGTTTTCTAATTGCTGGTAGGCTTTTCGCACGGTCATTCGCGGTACTTGATAGGTTTCCGCCAATTCATTTTCAGAAGGCATTCTCTCACCAGCAGCCATTCGGTTAGTATTAATTAACTTAAGCAATTCATCATAAACAACTGACTCATCGTTTGCTTGCACAACTTATTCCTCCTCTCTTCCAACACGGTCATTTCTTAGATTCAGCAAAAAAAGTCCAGATCGTTAGATTTAGATTGAATGTCCTTTATGATGAAATTATAACAAACAGACTAACTAGCAAAGGTGCGGATAACGATGTTCAGAAAAAAAGAGACAAAAGAAACACGATTCTATGAAAAATCATCAGAACAGTTGGCGACAATTGGTAGAGTAAGTGTGCTAGTCGATCGTGTAACAGGCGTTCACTATCTTCATACGTGGGTTGGATCGGGAAGCGGACTGACTCCTTTGTTAGATGAGAATGGAGAAGTAGTTGTGGAGAAAATTGAAAAGTAATGTAAGGGACTTCCTATTGGAGGTCTTTGTTTAGGTAGATAAGCAGTTCCGAAAAATCACCTGGTTCTTATGCTTCGTCATCTCCTCATAGATCGTCAACAACCCTCCATAATAAACAAAAAAATTCTAATGACCCGCTTTTAAGACCAGATAATAAAATTGTCACACAAATCCTTCCATATATTAGGTATAATCTCTATAGAAGTGCCCTCCCCCTATGAGATTAGGGTAAAAAAGACACATCGCGATCAACATGCAACAAGGAGTTGGGAACCATTTTTTTCTATCAATTAAATTTTAAAAATGGCATCAGTTACTTTTATAAATCAAAAGTTTACTTGGAGAGTCCGCACAGAATTATTCAGCATGCAGTAGCTAATGGTTTTATGTATAAAGACGATAAGCAACTAGTGGTTACAGCTAGACGAGTTCGTTCAGATCAGGTGATAGAACCAGTGAAGTTAGTATAAAGAAACTAGGCGTGTGGGGGCACTGCTTATTAAAGTGATTGCTGGTCATATTTTGTATTAAGAAATACCGTCATACTATACGAAAGCAAATCAGTTACATCATTAGTTCATCTGACTATTAAACAAACATTTAATTAAAAAATCGTTTCACATTTCTAAGCTCAGAATAATTCTTAATCAAACCTACATAACGGTACTTTTCTATATTTAATAGGTAATCATAAAAAATTACACATATATTTGTTAAATAAGTTTTCTAACTTAAAGAACTATATCCCCTAAATTTCAAACTACTTGAATGTACTCAGATCCATGCCGATATATATCTTAATTCGAAATTTGTCGAATTATATCTGAGAGAGAAGTGAGATGCCGTTGAAATCCATTCGAGGTAAGTTATTTAGTGTATTTGGTACTATGGTTTTATTATTTTTTGGATTATCTATTTATTTGGTTGCGTCTCTCATCCAAACAAACGAGCGCATGGAGTCCATGCAAGAAGTGGACTTTGAATTACTTCTTCTTCAAGAGAGAATGGCTAATAGCATGAATGATCGCTTAGCACTATTTAGGGGATATATTATTTTCGGAGAGGAAGATTATCTTCAGAGGTTTGAAGCTGTAAATGAACAAATGATTAAAACCAAAGAAGAATTAGTGATTCTTTCTTCTAGTGATCAACTAGCTGGAACGATTGAGAAATCAGACCAATGGTTAAATATTATAGAGAATGACGTTTTACCGCTTTACCAAAACGGTGACGTTGATGCTGCAAATGAGTCAATGAGAGCCAATACAACAGGATTAGCCCGTGAAATCACAAGTAGCTTCCAAGAATTAGCTGATGATAGACGAGCCAATATGGAAGCGAGCTTTGATAAGAATACGCAAGAACTGAATTCACTAAAAATTATTGTGATTAGTACTGTCAGTTTTTCTGTCATTCTTATGATTGTTTTGATCCTATGGCTTGCATCAGCTATTACAAAACCACTTAAACGACTGGTTAAAGAGGCAGATTTGATTGCTAATGCAGATCTATCGAGTCAACCACTTATCATAAAAACAAAGGACGAGCTTGCGATTCTAGGGAACTCCTTTAATGAAATGAAAAAATCATTACGCACTTTAATTGGACAAACGAGAAATGTTTCGGAAAATGTAGCAGCAACTTCACAGCAGTTATCTGCTAGTTCAGAAGAGACATCCGCTGCGACCAACCAAATTGCTGATACCATTCAATCACTAACAAATACTGCCGAACAAAATCTAACCCTATCGAATCAAAGCTTAGAAGCATCAAGTGAAATGGAGCAGAGTGCTCTGCACATTTCAAAGGCAACACATTCAGTGAAGGTTGCATCAGAGGACATGGATACACGTTCAACAGAAGGAAGAGAGACAGTGTCGAAAGCTATTCAACAGATTGAATCAATTAATCAAACCGTTGGGGCTACCTCAAAGACAATGAATCAACTGGAGCAGCAAGCTTCAGAAATCGGCTCTATCCTAGAACTAATTACATCCATCTCAGATCAGACAAATCTATTATCATTAAATGCTGCCATTGAAGCAGCTAGAGCTGGAGAGAGTGGAAAAGGTTTTGCTGTTGTAGCAGGAGAAGTACGAAACTTGGCAGAGCAATCCAAAGAATCAGTGACTAAAATTGAAGCGATGATTAAATCGATTCAACATCACGCAAAAACCGCCGCATCCGACATGCAAAAAGGAACAAGCGAAGTCACAAAAGGAACCCAAATGATCAAAGAAGTGGATCGTTCCTTTGAAGAAATATCAACGTCTATTAACAAGGTCAACGAGCAAATTCAGACTGTCACTGCCTCGGCAGATGATATCTCTAATCGTACAATCCAATTAAAAGACCACATCTCGCAAATGAATCACGCAGCCAAGTCAACACTCGAAGGGACAGAAGATGCCGCAGCTAGCACCGAAGAACAGCTTGCTGCAATGGAAGAAGTTGCTTCATCTGCGCAAGGATTGGCGGATCTGGCTGGAGATTTGAGAGATGAGATTTCTCGGTTTAAGGTAGAGGAAAGTGTAACAGAAGAATAGGGAAAAGCCACATCATCAATAGATGATGTGGTTTTATTTTTATTGATCGGATAATGATATGGTTCAATCGAGTTTTTATGTAGCATACAAATGAAAACTTCAATAGTTGTAATTGGTATTATTTATTAATTAAGCGTTACCATTAACAATAATTCACCTAACTCCGATATAAGTAATAATTCAGTTTTCAGTCGAACCAATACAATGAAAGAAGTGATAAGGTGAAAACGATCCGCGGTAAGTTATTTGGTGTGTTTGGTGTCATGGTTATCCTGTTTCTCAGTTTGTCCGTGTATATGATTGTGACACTGACCCAATCTAGTGAACGCATGAATGCGATGCAGCAACATGAGTTTGAATTGCTATTGGCTCAGGAAAGACTCGCTTATAACGTGAACGATCGGCTAGCTCTTTCGAGAGGATACGTATTATTTGGGAAGAGCGAGTATCTAGATCAATTAGAGGCAGTGAATCTAGCCATTGAAAAAGATGAGCAAAAAGTACTTCAGCTATCAAATAGCCAAGAGCTTCAAGACACAATCAATCTCTCGACTATTTGGATGGACATGACGGAAGATGAGGTTTTTCCTCTTTATAAAAGTGGTGGTATTAATGCAGCCTTACCTGCCATGCAAACCAAAACAACACCTCTCGCTCGTGAAATCACGCGTACCTTTCAACAATTTGCTGAAGATGAACGTCTACATATGGAACAAAGCTTTGAGTCCAATAACCGCACATTAGATCAACTGCGCATTGTTGTGATCATTGCTGTCAGTTTATCTATCATTCTCATCACGATCCTCATCGTTTGGTTAGCTTCATCCATTACAAAACCACTAAAGCAACTAGTGAACGAAGCAGAGTTAATTGCCAACGCCGACTTATCAAGTGAACCCATTACGATTAAGACCAAAGATGAACTTGCTGTATTAGGTCAATCATTCAATAAAATGAAAGAATCCTTACAAAGATTAATCGGTCAGACGATGCATGTTTCCGATAATGTTGCTTCCACATCACAGCAATTATCCGCTAACTCAGAAGAGACATCATCGGCCACGAATCAAATTGCCGAAACGGTTCAAGCTTTAACACATGCCGCTGAATCAAACGTTTCCCTATCAAAACAAAGCCTTAAAGCCTCAAATCAGATGGCAGTCAGTGTTAAATACATCACGCAAGCGAGCCAGTCTGTGAAAGAATCATCGCTAGAAATGCATACACGATCAGCCGAAGGACGAACCGCGGTGGCTAGTGCTATTAAACAAATAGAATCGATCAACCAGACGGTAGGCACAACATCTACCACAATGGATGAGCTAGAACAGCAAGCGATAGAAATTGGATTAATCCTAGATTTGATCACATCCATCTCAGAACAAACAAACTTACTTTCCCTCAATGCGGCCATTGAAGCTGCCAGAGCTGGTGAAAGTGGAAAAGGATTCGCAGTTGTAGCAGGAGAAGTCAGAAACCTAGCTGAACAATCGAAACAATCCGTAAGTAAAATAGAACAAATGATTAAAACCATCCAGGAAAACGCCAAAAAGGCAGCTAATGAAATACAAAGAGGGACAAACGAAGTAACAATAGGAACACAATTGATCAAAAAAGTTGATCAAACTTTTGAAGAGATCTCGGAATCAATTATTAAAGTAAACCAACAAATCCAAACGGTCTCGACCTCTGCAAACGATATCTCTCAACAAACCATAAACCTCAAGGATCACGTTTCTAAAATGGATCAAGCGACCCAATCTACACTAGCAGGTACGGAAGATGCTGCAGCGAGCACAGAAGAGCAACTAGCCGCCATGGAAGAAGTCGCTGCTTCCGCTCAAGGTTTAGCAGAACTGGCCATGCAGCTTCGAGAGGAGATGTCGCAGTTTAGGTTGGGCGAGGACGAGAAATAGATGACCCGCTCTAAAGCTTCAAATGTCAATTTCGATTATGCTTAAAATCAGCACTAAACTGATCACTAAAAAAGAGTAATAGACAACTTAGCTACTCTTTGATTAGTTTCTTAACTAATTGATATTTATCGTTAGTCATTTTTTAGTCTCCTATAAAATCATTTTTCGACTTTTCCAGTAAGACGCTCTCCATTTAGTAAAGTCTTTGCAACCATTGGTGTTGCTTCCCCTATCTACATAAAAAAGCAATAGATTCTTGATCTATTGCTTGAACTATAATTTAAGTTAAGTATTTTGCTTTTTATTCTTATTGGACCTAGATCACTAAGATCTTCATCTCACCCTGATATTAAGTATAAATGTTAAATGCGTCTATTTATCTTGACCTTGCTCTTTAAATTCGCCCCATAAACAAATAAATTATTCAATCGGTCCAATTAACTCTTTAATAAGATAAATATGTTCTACAATTTTAACCTTTTTAAGATTCTCAACTTTTTCATCCCCTCCTAATCCAAGCAAAGGTACATATCCAAAGCATTCATCGTACTCAGGAGGACCATTCCGTTTTGCAGCCTCAATGTATGGTTGCCAATCCATTTTTTTCACTCTAAAACTTGGTTCCTCAGTTAAAAATTTTACAAATAAATCAAATTCAAATGCAATGATCTTTGAAATACCTTTTCGATAGTTCAATTGCATGATAAATCCATCAGAATTATCAATAGGATCCTTCTGCCAACAGAGAAGATCACCCATGGCTGTTGAAAAAATAGGAATAACATCTTCAGACCTCAAAAAGGTTTCCCTTATAACCTTCAGATAATCATCAGGGTTAATTATGCGTAGATAACCACCTAAAACTAAACCGAGTCCATGTTCATCCCAAAATTTCAACAGTTCAGATGGAATGAAGCCCTCATATTTTTTCTTTAAAACCTCTGAGACGTCTTCTTGGAACTCAAAAGTATCAATAAGACTTTGCATTCTTAAACCTCCAACTCTAATTATTTGTTGTTAGTTACATTCAAATAGGTACAAAGAACAATAGACTTTTTGATCTTTTGCTTCAAATATTAATTAAGTTAAATATTTTGCTTCCCAATTTCGTTTCTTATCTATAGCACTTATACCAAATAAATTTTCATGCCCATAATCAATTTTCATTTTTCCAGTATTATCAAGTATAAAGGTCAAATGAGTCCATTGTTCTTGATCCTGTTCATTAAACTCATTCCATAAATCAGTTAAAATCATATAAAGCTCGTTTTTCATGTTATCAAAATCATTCTCAGTTACATTATATAAGTCTGGTATATTAAGACTATAAACAGGTTTTCCTCCATCCAGAGGGTAATAATAGAAGAATACGGTCTTGAATCCCTCTCTATATTCAGCATATAAATATGTTTTCATCCAATCTTCTGGAATAGTATTGACTAGGTTATTTGTGATTTTTTGATAGATTCTTTCCATATTCTTTGATTCCATCCTCTTATCCTCCTAAGTAGTTTGTTAAATGGTGATCAAATTCCTCACCATTTATTGTATATTTTACATTAAACTCACTTGGTCATGGCTAAAACTGATGATCTAAGTTAAAGTAAAAAGCAATAGACATTTCATCTATTGCTTCTAATTTTAAGTATCATAGAATTGTATGTTTGCGAAACTAACTATTGAACCTTTTTCAAAAATTCATTTAAATTATCTGCTACGAACTCTATATATGGTTCCATGTCGGAAGATTCTTCGTGTTTCCAGACGTAAACTTTTGGTTCTTCTTCATTTTCGTAATAGTTCAGACATAAATAATCTCCAGCAAAAAGAACTGCAAATGGTAGTAGTTGAGCACCTGCAACATCTTCATCGAAAATAATTCTTTCATCTAGACGAGTTCTCGTTACGTCAATGTCTAGAACTCCATTATCAGTATCAGTGTCTTCTACTATACAAAGGAACCTCTCGATAACATATGAACTCTGCTCTGTACTGAATTCTTTTTCTAAAGGAATAGCTCCATTAGCTTTAATTAATATGTTTTTTAATGAAAGAGGCAATTTAGCATTCCAGTATTCTTCTTCTTGTTTTACTACCTCGACACTTGGTAACGGTTTAACTATCGATTGATCATCAAAATTCATTTTACTTCCTCCTTTTTATCTTGGAGCATCTGCCCAATGACCCTTTGATCTTCCTCCATTGTGTGTATATATATCATGTATACCCAGATCTATTAGTTCCAGTTCACCCGGCATTAGGGTGTATATTCCACCATTCATGATCTCCTCCATACAAATAGAAGCATTTTCGTCGCGAACAAGAGCCCGCGAATTTTTTGAGTTCACTTATAGTACTATCGTTACATCCACATATTTAGTTTTTTACCTTGGCTAAATCAAATCTATAAAATCAAAGAAACGGCTGATTCTTCAAACCATTCCATTGAGATATCAGAAGCTAATTTATTGGATGATTCGAATATACTAAATTATACTTTCAATCATGTCTGACTGAAACTCACTAAATTCATCTTTAAAAACTTCGTTCATTTAATCAACTTCCTTTAGTTAAATATTTTGCTTCCCATTCATCTTGTTTGTCCGTGGGACTAAGATCAGCGATATCCTCATAGCTATAATCAATTTTCATTTCTCCAGTATTATCAAGAATAAAGGTTAATAGTGTCCATTGCTCCTGATCATGCTCTTTAAATTCCATCCATAAAACTTCAAATAAATCATACAGTTTTCGTCTCATTATATTATGATTTTCAACATCAACTTTAAAATCGTGTGGGATATCTAGACTATAGATTGGTTTTTCATTTGCTGTTGGATAATAGTAGAAAAATACTTTTTTATATCCCTCCCCATATTCAGCGTATAAATAAATTTTGCTCCAATCTTCAGGGATTATTTCAACTAACACATTTGCAATTTCTTGGTACGTTTTTTCCATATTTGATGTCTCCATTTAAGTAACTCCTGAGAAAATCAGTCAAACTTTCTGTAAATTTTTTACCATCATTCTTATATTAATTTAACTCGGCGATCCATTTTAGAGTTCGCCCTTGCTAAGCAAAAAAGAACCACAGTTAATTACTGTGGTCAAAGAAATTATTCAATCGGCCCCATTAACTCTTTAATAATATAAATATGCTCTACGATTTTAACCTTTTTTAGATTCTCCACTTTTTCAACCCCACCTAATCCTAGCAATGGAACATACCCAAAGCATTCATCATATGCTGGAGGACCGTCCCGTTCTACAGCTTCAGGGTAAGGGAGCCAATCCATATCTGGCTCTAAAAAATCTTTCTCTTCTTCTTCAATAAACCTGAAAAATAAATTTATCTTCGTTGTAATAACACTACTAGTTCCCTTACGATAATTTAGCAAGCCTAAATACGTCTTATTAGCATCATCAAGACTTGACCAATAAAGAACATCACCCATCGCGGTGGTGAAAATTGGAATAGCGCCCTCGCTTCTTAAGAAGGTATCTTTAAGTACTTCATCATAGCTACCAGGATTAATTACTTTTAGATACCCATTAAGTAATGTCCCAAAGCCGTAATTCTCCCAAAAATCCAATATTTGATCAGGTAATTTACCTTTATAGTCTTCAATTGTTTTTTCTGAGACATTTGATTCCACGATAAAATTATTTAATAATCTACTCTTCACTGTCTTCCTCCTTTATTTACGTGTTAATTTCACATTAAGTGAAGTATTTTTCAATTGGGTTTCATTCATGTTTTTTGCTATATTACTAATCTTTTCATCCACTATATCAATTCTATATTTCCATTGTGAGCCCAGGGAAGAGTTTATTGAACTGTCTCCTAACCCGCTAATGTGGCTCGGAACTCCCCCAGCAATTTGATCCGGGTTATGAAGAGCAGCTTGCGTTTTTATCCATTCATTTGCCTTTTGTTCAGCTTGTTTTTTTGTTAAACCACTTTCATACAATTCATCAATCTTATTCTTTAATTCCCATTCGCGAGCAGCTCTTTGTGCAGCATTTCCCTCGATTGCACGACCTTCTTCAAGATAACGTTGACGATTCTTTAAATACTCATCCATTGTTAGCTTATTCATTCCAGTTTCTTGATCTTTTAGCTGTCTATTAAATTCAGGCGTATCATGTTTTGAATTCTGTTTAAAATCAACACTAATCTGATCCATTCTTGTTGTGTGAACGGCCGTTTGCAATCCTGCTTTTGCCTCAACCTTACGCAAATTTGCTTCAGTCACTGCTTTCAAATCACTCTGAATCTTAACTGGGTTCAATACATTATGCGGCGGTGGTGGCGTCACCGTTCGTCCGGCGTTAGTTACGGTAGCAAGTGCTGGACCTCCACCACCTGTAAAGTGGCTCATCGCTTGGACCGATTTGTCGATAGCTTTATTTGTGATTCTTTGGACGTTTTGTGCGGTTTGGTTGGCAAACTTAGCTGTGCTAGTGACTGCTTTTTGGGTAAAGTCGTTCAATGCGTTGACACCGTTTAAGCCTGTTTGCTTCATAGTGCTTGTTAATGATGGCTTACTGACAGGGTTCTGTGTTGAGAGTTGTACTCCTAGGTTGTGCTGAGTTGTTTTACCTGGGTCTCCGCCTACTTTTCCTAATCGTCCAGCGCTACCGATCTTAGATATCCCTTTATCACCTACAACGGATGTGGCAACGATAGTTCCTGCATAACCAAACCATTGACCTCGAGATTCGGCATCTCCGTTGATAACATCTTCTTCAAAGGTATACCAGAGCTCTTTTCCCATGTCTACGAGAATAGCTGGGTCATCTGCTACAGCAACAATGAAGTCCCTGGTGTCATTGTATACTCCAACTGGATCAGTGACAATATTCTTGATACCTTCATAGGTATCTTTCCCCGCATTCCAAATTCCTTTACCAGCTCCTTTGAAAAAATTCAAGGTAGCATCTAAGGCCCCACCTGTTTCCCCTTGTTCCGTATTAACTCCAGCTGTATCTGTTGGCGGCCCACACGCGTTAATCGCCGCGCCCGTATTCACCTCAGCACTCACCGGCAAATGCTCCATGTAATACCACGGACTCACCTCTGGATCAATCTGCGCGTGTTCATACATACCTTTATAGAGATATTCAGTAGGTAGGGTGTGGGCATACATTTTGGTTTCTTGTAGCTTGGCCATATGGGCGTTCCGAACGGCTGCATTCTGACTTGAGATTGTTTTCCATTCATCCACATTCTCGATTTGACTTCGGCTATAGCCGACAGGAGATAGACTTCCATCAATCGTCTTAGAAGTGATTTCTTGGAGAAAACTAGATAGGAGGGCGATGCGTTCTTCAATCGGTTGCATGGTAGTCATGCCTTCCTGATCCATTTGATAGAGGTCTTCTATCATCGTTTCCGCCGCATCCTCTGCTTGGCGCAATCCATGAAGGACATCACTGTCACTTAATCGGCCTAAAGAGATCACATCTGAGTATTCACTAAAGACATCATTAATACCATCTGTTGCGGTGGTCACCGACTCCTTTAAATCCTTTAGCTTCGGGATAAGCGTCCCTTCTAAAAACTCCTCACGAATGGAGGCATTCTCATCGCTATCTAAATCTTTGATGGCTGATTCAAGCTTGTCTAGTCCATGCGATAAGCTTTGCAGCGTATCCCCTAAATGCGTCACAAACGTGAGGTGGACATCTTGAAAGTAGGCGCGAATGGCGTCGCCCGCCGAACCTTTCATAGTCTCTTCATCTGTAATGAATTGAACTAAGGCTTGATGATAAGAGGCCAACTGGGTCATTTGAGTGCTTGTATCTGATTTCATATTTCCGATCATATTATAAACAGACGATGCTTGAAGTGTTTTCATCTCTTCCTCCTCGTCCAACTATTTCACTTTATTTCCATGGTAAAAGATGAGAGAAGGTATAGTAAGTTGCAAAAGTACCTTTTTTCGATGCATCAATTGGATGAAATTAGGTAATTTGTAGTTTGTTTGAGCGTAAGTCCAAGGATAGATTGGTTTTGAATTCTTCCTTTTATAATAGCTAATTAATTTGTAAGGGCGTCATCGTATGAAAAACCGGAAAATCTAATTGTAAAATTAAACTTGATGTCTACAACAAAAATTGTTCGTCGTTAATGATCAAAAACTGTCAACTTCATAGAGTTTTACAAGGAGGAAGACTTATTTGTGCGTTGATATTTAAGCTATTTCATCAAGCTATAATTTAGGGAAATATGATTGAGGTTTTAATAGAAGAACTTATCTTTAAAAGTGAGGTAGCTTTAGTTTGAAAGACTCTATATTGAAAGAGTTTAAAGGATTACTAAACTCTTATAGTCAAAGAATGGAGGAAACAACAAAATCAATCTTATTTTTATCTATTAGAACATAATAAAGAAAGAGACATATTT
Source organism: Alkalicoccobacillus murimartini (assembly GCF_030813245.1). Classification (GTDB taxonomy): domain Bacteria; phylum Bacillota; class Bacilli; order Bacillales; family Bacillaceae_D; genus Alkalicoccobacillus; species Alkalicoccobacillus murimartini. The sequence goes on from NZ_JAUSUA010000002.1 coordinate 460,749, forward strand.
CAAATAACTCCATCACGAAAACAAATAACTGATTAGATCTTTTTACCGATAATAATTTTTTATCTTTTTTAGTTCGAATAACTCCTGATGATCCTGCTATTTTTGTTTCTTGTTCCTAACTTTACGTTACCTTTCTTAGTACCATATATTTTTTTAACCTTCCAGTCTATATGCTTGAACGTCTTTCTCTTTATTTAACTTTTTGGAACTCCGTGTTAGTTAATAGTTTCACTTTATTTATTATGTCTCTTCCTAGGTTAATCGGAATCAACAAACTTCCTGGGATATTATCCAAGAAGATATTGTTAATTCCGACATGATAATTACAACAAAACAAACTCAACTCCACCTCGCTAAGTCAAAAGCATCAAAAATGTATAGAAGCATACTAATGCAAAATGAGCCGGAGTATGAAATAAAACCTGCGCTTATTTAGGCGGAGATTCAATGGAGCAACTTTTGCTAAATGATCCTCGTAATAAACGTCTCTAAAAAAACAAGCCCCCATGGATTTATTCCATAAGTGCCTCTTAGTAATTACACTAATTCCTTCTCAACTTTCACGACAGGTCGTCCAACTGAATAATACTCGATACCAGCTGCCTTCATTTTTTCTAGGTCATAGCAATTTCGACCATCAAATAACACAGGCTCTTTCAAAAAAGAGACGTATTGAGCTGGAGTTAACTCTTTAAACTCATCCCATTCTGTTACAAGAAATGCTGCATCTGCACCGTCTAAGGCAGACTCAACACTATCAACAAAATCGACCGCTTCTGGGAAGAGCTTCCTTGCTGGTTCCATCGCAACCGGGTCATATGCGACAACATTCGCTCCAGCCAAAACAAGCTCTCTCGCTAGTATAGTGGAAGCAGCTTCACGCATATCATCTGTATTTGGTTTAAAAGCAGTTCCAAGCATAGCAATGGTTTTTCCACGTAATGAATCAAAATGCTCTCGTGCTTTATCAATTAAAAGACGTTGTTGTTTGTAGTTCACTTCAATAACCGCTTTTAGTAGAGTAAATTCATGCTCTACATTTCCTGCAATTTGAACAAGAGCACTTGTATCCTTAGGAAAGCATGAGCCTCCATAACCAATTCCTGCATTCAAGAATTTCTCACCAATCCGCTTATCTTGGCCCATACCTTGCGCAACATCATCTACGTTGGCTCCGAGCTTTTCGCAAAGGGCTGCAATCTCATTTACAAAGCTAATCTTTGTTGCTAGGAAAGCATTAGAAGCATACTTAATCATCTCTGAACTACGAATATCGGTCTTGAAGATTGGAATTCCAAAAGGTTTGTTTATCTCTTTCAAAATGGAAGCAGCTAGCCCAGTACTAGAACCAATCACAATGCGATCACCGTTAAACGTATCATGAACAGCTGAACCCTCACGAAGAAATTCAGGGTTTGAGACCACATCAAAAGGAACATCGGTATGCTTCTCAATATATTGCTTAATATAATCATTCGTTCCAACAGGCACTGTACTTTTTGTAACAACAACCGCATAGTCTGCGAGGTATTCAGCGATGTTACGAGCAACTGATTCAATAAAACGAAGATCAGCCGTTCCATCCTCTTTCTGAGGGGTTCCAACGGCAATATAAATGGCATCCGCCCCAGCGAATGCCATCTCATGTGAAGTCGTAAATGATAACCGACCCGCTTCATAATTCTTTTTCATTAGTTCTGATAAACCTGGTTCATAAATTGGAGAGATTCCTTCTCTCATTGAAGCTACTTTCTGTTCGTCAATGTCTACGCATATTACTGAGTGACCGATTTCTGAGAGGGCGACTCCTGTGACAAGGCCTACGTAGCCGGTTCCTATGACAGCGATATTTTTCATATTTATCAAAACCTCATTTCGAATTAATAGAATAATTAATTATTTCGATAGATTCATGAGACCGAGTGTTCCTTTATCACTTATCTCCCTCGCAGGAATATTTCCAATTGTTTTATTAGGTGTTAGAAAAGATTTATTAACAACTGAGTTTGCTCCTATTGCTATATTATCAGCAATTTCAATTTCTCCGAATATTTTCACTCCAGGTCCAATATAAATTCCATCCCCTAATTTTGGAGCCTTGTTTTTTGAACAGCCTCTGTACCTATGTTTACACACGTATGAATTCTGCAATTCCCCCCAATTCTTGCACCACTATTAACTACAAATGTCCCTCTGTGAGCAATACTTAACCCCGGAACAAATACATTTAATGGAATCGAGAATCCGAGCTTAATGCTTAAATGTTTGTATCGAACTCTACAATATATAAGTTTTATTTTTACCAAGGATAGTCTTTTTATGTTTATTTTTATAATACTCAACATGCCTAAGGTATAACTGAAATCTCCAAATTTCATCAGAAAAAAACTTTGGGCGATTTGCAGTTTTACCTAAGTTAATTTTATCTTGTCTTAAATATTTTATTAGATCAACTCTAGATTCAATAATTTTTATCACTACTCTCAAGTTAATAGATAATTATTTCACAGATATTTGTTAAAACTTGTTCTTAATTGTTCTTTTTTAAATTCTACGATACTACTATCTATCAGATAATCATTATATATTTCATTAACTTCAGGAAATGAATCTACTTTAAGATCACAAATTTTTGGATCCACATTAAATGCTGAATAATAATCATTAAATTTAAAGCCATCTCCCATTAAATTATTTGTATATGTTAATCTTTTGTTAGGAATACCAAAGCTATCTGCAACTATTAATCCGTGAAGACTGCTTGAAAGGATAGTTTCACACTCTCCAATTTGTTCGACTACTGTTAAAGGATCTATTGTTAGATCGATAAGAGTAGAGTTATTATAATTATTCAATAAATCAAAAAACTTTTGTTCGTTTTTCTCTTTAAAATGTGGGATTATACCTACTTTATATTTCTTTGTAGCTTTATTTTTAACAAGCTCTGAAGCTAATAATCCACCATCACCTGTAGGGACATCCAAATTTCTATTTAAAATTTTTTCTAACCTCTGCCTACTTAATTCGCCTCTAACTGCAGCTATATTTACGTTACTTCTTATACTTATATGATCTTCATCAGAATAATTAATAAAGCCAGTAGACCAAACTTGTAATGGCGCTTGTAACCTACCGTAAAATGATTTCACTAATTTCTTTGGAAAACTACCAACTACTTCAGATTTTTTTGGAAAGAAAGCATTTAAACTACTTCCTATACCAGTAGTCTCACATTTCCATTTATTACTATGTGTTATCTCGTAACCAAATAGTTCTTCGACAATCAATTCGTTCAACAAATCCCCCATATTTCCAATTTTCGCGTAATTCATTTTTATGTTTTTCAATTTGATATCCCCTAACTTTTTTTACTAGTTTTATACAATACAAAAAGAAGAATTACATAAATTATAAGATATATATCATTAATTAACTTAAGAAAAATCTCAATAGGTAAATTCATGTTTGATGATATAAAATAAATACAAATTGCCGATACAACGAATAACAATTGAAGCATTAACTTAAGTAACTGTTTTCCAGAAATAATAAACCCATGCATCATTGATGTGGTTATGAACCGTATTGCAAACATTGGAATTAATATCTTCACATATTCACCTGATATCATCCATTCGGAACCTAAAAATAAAGCAAATAAATCCTCTACTGTAAACCATAAAAATACGAAACCTATTAGAGAGAGTAATGATAATATGGTCAGATAACTTTTGAATGTATTATAAAAATTTCCTTTCTCATTTTTCTCAAATGTCGCTTTCTTGAAAAAAACTTTCGCTACATTAGAACTAATTAATGTTAAGGGAAGTGTTAAAAGGATGATCCCCATATGAAAATAACCAGTTTCTGTAATCGAGAATAATTCCCCTATAAGAATTGGTAATATCATAAAAGAAAAACTGGTAGCAAATACTCCTGGCAAAGAAAAAAATGGCTGTACTTTAAAATCTATTGCTACCTTTTTCACCTCTAAGATATCTATGTTTTTAAAATTTTTAATATTTGACCTTAAAAACCTTGACTGAGACTTTATTCCTGTAATTTCTGACAATACCTGCGACATTATTAATCCTATATAACCTAGACCAAACAATCCTGTAAGTATCTTGCTAAAGTTTAACACTATCGATTTTCTAAAAGTTACTTTTGACATTAACTTATACTGTTCGAATCGATTGTTGTATGAGTCTAGGATATTTCTTAACCCACCTAAAAATACCAAAGGAATAATTATGAAGAACCAATTACCAATTAAACTAAATGTTGTAGGGAAAAAACGGTTATAACTTATTAATAATGGAATTAATATAATCGACATTAGTATTAGTATTAATCCACAAAGTATTATGATTGAATTAGCAGAAGAGTTTTTACGAGCAGATACAATAGCTAAATGGTACTGCATAGTTACTACCGGAACTAACATCGTTACTGTTGAAATAACAATAGCAAGTAAACCTATTTCAGATGGTGAATATATTCTAGTTATAACAGGTTGGGTTAAAATGGTTATTATTTGAGCCATTAAAACGCCAGTACCAAGAGTAATAATTTGTCTCATACCACTAACTTTGAATATTTTTAAAACTTTGCTTTTCAAATCACGCACCTCTAAAATGTTTTGTCATTCTTTTGATTATATTTTAAATACATTGAATAAGTTAGACCTAGCGTAGCAAATAAAAAAACATTTTGAGGTGAAGAATTAAATGTTGGTGATCCCATAGATTCAACTAGAGTTTGAGTTAATGCTAAACCAGAAAATAACAGAAGAACCTTAATATTTTTGTCTTCTACTTTCTTGGCTTTATTAATGGATCCTATTATTAAAGCAAGATACGTAGAAATTAATAGAATTGCACCCAAATATCCGGTTTCACCTAATATATTAGGCCAATAAGTATCCATTGCGTACTTTGGATCTTCAGGATATAACCCATAAATTGAATGTAAATTATACTGATAATAAAGATTTGAGTAATCCCTTACAGCAATGTAACCACCAAATTCACCAAATCCCGCGCCCAATGGGAAATTATTATTAGCAATTAATATTGATACATAGTACAAAGCTGTTCTTGCAGTGTCCATATATCCTGCATTTAGGTATCTATTAAAAGTGAAGTCAACAAAATTTAGAAATATATCCCCAAATAAGAAACTCACTACCCCTATAATTATTATTGTGGGAAGGAAACTGTACAAAGCTTTCTTAAATGAATAAACAAAATAAAATAAAATTAGCACAAATAGAAGTGCAATAATTGTTTTAAACCTAAACGAAAGTAATGAACAAGCAAATAGAATAGCGCAATACACTAAATATTTGTTCTCCCCATTGATTTTATATTTAACAAGGTTATAAATTCCAACAAATACAGTAAACCACGCAAATATTGCAGGTAAAACAAATATAGATTTCACTGTGTGTATTGAATTAAACCGGTATTCAAGTCCTGTTCTTGCATTGAGGACTGTCCTTAAAGTAGTAGGAGCAATAAGATCAATGACAGTAAATATAACAACTATCATTACAGCAATTTTCGAAAATTTAAAAAATCTAATTACATCATCTTTTGAATAATTTATATTAACAAAGACAATATAAAATAATAACCCTTTAAGTATTAGTAAAGATCCTTCTAACATTTTTACAAAAGAAACATTATTATAAAAACCTGAGAAAAAACCTAATAGAAAAAGAGTTATTAAAACGATTATTGTTTTAGCTCCTCTTAATTTCTCTCCTTTAATAATACATTTTATAATTATTACTGGAAGCATTATCAATATGAATAACTCGTCAAAATAGGAAACTACATTTCCTAAATCGCCCACCACATATTTCATAAGATTAATTATTGTTTCTTGGAAGAGTATAATAAGAAGAAAATAGGGAACTACTAATTTAAATTTTGCTTCATCGAGAAATGAAACTATTGCTAAAATATATATTAAAAAACATACGAAAATTAATAATGATTGAGAATCATATGATGCTAATAGTCCAATAGCTACAGATAATATCCCTGTAAATAAATAAAAGTATTTAGAATTCAATTCAATTTCTTTAATCATTCTTAAATGGAAATGATGATATTAGCTCTTTCTTTTTTAATTCAATATCATCAAAAGATAGAGTATAATCATTCTTAATTTCTGATATATTAGGTACATTATCTTTATTTAAATCTGCAGGTGAATATTCAATCCCAAATGAAGAATAATAATCTCTAAATTTAAATCCATCACCTTTTAACTTGTCTGAAACAATTATATGTTTATTTGGAACATTAAAGCTATCTGCTACTATCAACCCGTGTAAGCTACTTGAAAGAATGACTTCGCATTGAGCGATTTGTTCAATTACACTTATTGGATCTTCTTTTAAATCTATTATTTTCGCATTTTTATTATCCTTATAAATATCACTAAAAACTTTCGAATCTTGTTCCCTAAAATGAGGAATGATTCCTAAAGAAAACTTTTTATTCACTTTATAATTTATTAAATTACTTGCTAATAAACCAGCATCTCCTGTTGGAATGTCTAATTTCACTCCCAGAATTCTCTCAACTTTCTGTTTACTTAACTCGCCTCTTACAGCATGAAATACAGTATTTTTTCTATAAAAATAACTTTCATTAATGTTTTCTCTTAAAAACCCTGTCCCCCATATATGTACATCTTTAAAAAATGGCGCTGTCAATTTTTGAGCAACCCTTTTTTTTCTTTTATCTGACAACAAAAAACTTTCTAACCCACTACCTATACCACTCATTTCACAAGTTAAAAAGATATTGTGTCTTGACTTCATTCCAAATAATTCATCTACAATTAACGGATTCAGTAGGTCACCCATGTTAGGTAATTTTTTATAATATAAATTGATTTTTTTCATTAATATTAATCCTCTTTTCTATTATATCTGTTTTAATTCTTGTACGAATTTTCTGTAATTTATATCTGAGTTATAATTCTTCTCCCAATGTAACCTCGATGAATTCCTAAAAGAATATTTTGATTCTCTATCTATTAAATTGTAAATTTTTTCAACAGCAAATTTCACATCAAAGTTTCTATTTAATAAATGCCCATTAACTCCTTCATCAATTATTTCACCAGTACCTCCTACGTTAGTAGCGATTATAGGAATCCCAAATGACATGGCTTCCATAATTGAAACAGGTATACCTTCACTTGAACTAACATTAATAAATATATCAATATGATTTTGCTTGTAATACTCCATTAGTTCTGAATTGCTAACACTACCTTTAAAATCAACATTAATATTTCCTGTAATTTTTTTTGCATATTCTTTAATTTTTTTTTGTTGACTACCTCCCCCAAAATGGGTCCATTTTATTTTTCTGTCTTTGAATTCACTTAAAATATCAATAATCAAATGAATTCTTTTTACTTTTTCTATTCTAGAACAAGATACAATATGAATTATTGAGTCTTGATCAGAAGGGTTTAAACCACGATTAGGTACACCTAACCTCGATAAATGTATTTTATAACTGTAATTGGGGTATTTTCTAGAAATATAATTCCTTCCATCCTCAGAAATTGAATACACTTTATCAACCTTACTCAATATATGTTCTCTAAATGCAATGTACTTTCCTTTTTCCTCTTGTTCATATATGTCATATCTATGAGCTCTAGAAATTACCTTAACTTTACATTCTGAATACTTACTTATATGCTCTTTAAGTTTTATTGCAATTTCCGCTGTATAGTGCAGCCAATAACTATATATTATAATTTCATCATATTGATTGAAGTTATACTGCTGAATTTTTTTTCTTATATCTGCAAATGCTTTTTTGGGAATATATGAAAACGCAGCACATTTAGCTACTCTAATTGGATGATGTAATATTCTTTTATTTTTTTCTATATCATATATAATATCTTTCCAAAAAAGTGTGTTTGATAAATATCTAAAAACACCAAAATACTTAGGGGAAGTATTACTAACAATGTCAACTCCTTTAGGTACAGACCTTGTTTGTTTAGGGTTATTTTGAGTCAGAGCTGCTATTACTATCACTTTATCAAAATGGTTATTTATTTCACCTATCTCATTTTCGACAAATGGTTCTCCTTTATAAAACGGATAGTTTCTAGTAATCATAATAATGCATCTTTTCATAACATTTTTCCTTTCAAAAAATAATTAGACCTTATAAAGAAAATCATTTATGCTATTAATTATATCTTTAGTGTTAGATTTATACTCCCCCATGTTTACTCTTTTAATATCAATTAATGCATCTTTCAAATTTTCTATTTCATATAGACCATAAATTAAGTTCAAATTGTCGAACTCTTTAATTATTTCAATTTGATGATTATCAACATGTTCTTTATATTTCTTCATTCTAGGAATAGCGATTACTTTTTTCTTCGATTTAACTCCCTTCATAATTGATCCGGTACCTCCGTGAGTAATTAATATTTCACTTTTTTCTATTTGTTTTTCGAATTCATTCTTATTTAAAAAATTCTTGAACTTGAAGTTCTTAGGGGCATAATTAGAGTAACCAGTCTGTGCGTATATCTCTGTCTTCAAATTTAATTCACATGATATCTCATCCATTTTAATTAACAGCCTATCAAACTGAAATTTTTGGGATCCAGTAATAATAAATATCAATATATCCCTCCTTTATAAATTGCATTTTTATAATATTTCTTCAAACCTTCCCATTGAATAATAAATATATCAGCGTATTGATAAGCTATTTTTCCTGATATAGTTGGTGAATTAACTTTAGAGAAAGATTCAATAAATATAATTTTTTTTCTGAATAATTTTGCATACATTATAGTTGGTATAGAAATTAGCGCACCTGTAGAAATTACTACATCAGGCTTTTCTTTAAGAAATATATATAAACTCTTTAAAGACAATTTTATTAATTTAAATATAAAAATCAATTCACGTCTATTAACCTGTGTCACTTCATAACATCTAATGTTTTTGTTGTTTATTTCATAATTTGTTTTTTCTGTGACAATATAGCTATCATTCTCAATCATAATTGGAAATAACATCATCAATTGATCTAAATGTCCACCCGAAGAAGCTATAAAACATATTTTCATAATCCCCTCAAACTCTCAATTCTATTTTGTATTAGTTTTGGAAACAAAAACCTTGAAAAATACAATTGTTGTTTAAAAGGTACTGATCTAAGTAAAATTGACTTTATTAATAATTTAAGTACTTTAGTTTTACTCCAGATTTCCCCTTCTTGGCTTGCAATTGTTTTTAAATAAAACGCATTATACGCTTTTTTAGATAGTCTTTTTTTACTTGACTCAACCCATTTGGTAGAAAAACTAGCATTTTTATAATTTGATATTCTTAATCTGTCTTGTTCTCTGTGACGAATCACTAAAGGTTCATTTATAAAATAAAAAGAGTTCTTGTTTTCTTCTAACCTTAAACAAAAATCCCAATCTTGATGTTTCCCAAGGTTTTCATCAAACATTATTTTCTTTGCAAGTTTGCTTGATAGCATAAGGGTGCTTGTTTGCATTACACCATTAGATGAAAAAATGTAGTCTCCAACTTTTTCGTTTTCTTTTATCGCCCGGTGCGGTTTTATTTTCTTATTGTACCCATCATCATCAAATAATGCAGAGTAGAATACGTTCTTATCTCTATTCTCTTCAATATGTTTTACATAAACATGCAGTTTTGTTGATAACCAAACATCATCTGAATCTAAAAAGGCGACGTAGTCACCTTTCGATCTCTTAATACCTAAATTTCTTGCAACTGATCCATTGGTATTAGAACTTTGTTCAATATAAACTATCTTTTCATTATCCAACTCTTTTATTTTCTTTTTAGTATCATCAGTAGATCCATCATCTACCACAATTATTTCAAGTTTTTCGTATGTTTGTTCAAGTACACTTTTAACAGCCCTTATTAATAAAGCGCTCCTATTGTACGTAGGTATAATTACACTAATATAAGGATTCATTCTTCATCTCCATCCTTAAGCGAGTATTCGTTCATTTAAAAAGCCTTTGATCTAAGCATAACCATGATAGTCAAATATATTAATTTCATGTCTAAAACCAAGCATCTTTTTCTCATATATTCCATGTCCATTTCAAGCATAGCTTCAAAACCAACATGATTTCTAGATGAAACCTGCCATATACCTGTGCACCCTGGTATTACAAGTAATCTTAACTTTTGGTATTCAGTATAAATTTCAACTTCTCTTTTCAAAGGGGGTCTTGGCCCTACTAAACTCATTTCACCCTTCAAAACATTTACCAGCTGCGGTAACTCATCAATACTAGTTTTCCTAATTATCTTTCCTATCTTGGTAATACGTGGGTCTTCCTTCATCTTAAACATAGCACCGCTTACTTCATTTTGATCTAGTAAGCTTTCTAGTAATTCTTCAGCATTACTGACCATCGACCGAAACTTATACATCTTAAATTCCTTTTCGTTTTTTCCAACTCTTGTTTGTTTAAATAACACTGTTCCTTTAGGATTTTCTAGTTTAATTAAAATCGTAAGAAGGAGAAATAATGGTGATAGAAAAATTAGACCTAAACATGATGCAACAATATCCAGTAATCTCTTAGTGAAAAGATAGGCGAAAGAATCGTTAATAATTATTTCCTTAGATAATACTGTTTTAGAATGAGCAACTCGTGTACTGGCTTCATCCATTTAAACTCTCCTTCCTTTATTTTGTTTTATAATGTAGTGCAGTAAAAAAAGCTAGAGAATCGCTCAAACTGATGTAAGCGCTTTTCTAACTTTTTTTACCTTTTTTAATTTCTTTGTGGGGTTATCCCCTGAGGCATCTAACCTCTCCTCACATCATGCCCTTGACGACTGGCGCCTAAGGCTTGTGGCCCGTTGCATGATCGAGTATCTCCAACTGATAGCGGTAGAGGAGACATAACCGTATTCTCAAATTCTTCTGATTATTTTAATTTTACAGAAAATAGTTTCGTTTTCATAGATGCTTATAGTACGATCTCGGCATAGGGACTATAGTAGTCTGTAGACTAGATCTGTCGGTTATGAATTCTGAATGGTTTGTTCACTTTGTACGTATTCTCTCATTTTCTTGACGAGCTCATCTTTTAGTTCATCCCGTTGCATCGCAAAGTCTATCGTTGTCAGGACAAAGCCTAATTTCTCTCCTACGTCATATCGTGTACCTTCAAAGTCATAGGCGTAAACACTTTGCTCTTGGTTCAGCATCTGGATGGCATCAGTTAGTTGAATCTCACCACCAGCTCCGGTTTCTTGTTTCTCAAGGTGAGCGAAGATCTCAGGTGTTAAGATATATCGTCCCATGATGGCTAAATTGGATGGCGCTTCTCCAAGAGGTGGCTTTTCAACAAAACGGTTCACTCCGTAAAGTCTGCCATTAGACTCTAATGGATCAATAATGCCGTAGCGATTGGTTTCGTTATCAGCTACAGTTTGTACACCAATGACCGATGCCCCGGTTTCGTTGTATTGATTGATGAGTTGTTTGGTACATGGTGTGTCGCCTTGCACAATGTCATCACCTAGAAGTACGGCAAATGGTTCATCACCGATGAATTTGCGAGCAGTCCAGACAGCATGCCCGAGTCCTTTCGGTTCTTTTTGGCGAATATAGTGTAGCTCTACTTTAGAAGCAGCAGTCACTTTTTCTAGGAGCTCTAACTTTTGTTTAGCTAGTAAATTTTGCTCGAGTTCAAAGGCGTGATCAAAGTGATCTTCTATCGCACGTTTTCCTTTACCAGTTACAATAATGATGTCTTCAATACCAGAGGCAACCGCTTCTTCAATAATATATTGAATCGTTGGTTTATCGACGATTGGTAGCATTTCTTTTGGCATTGCTTTGGTTGCGGGCAGGAAACGGGTTCCGAGTCCTGCTGCAGGAATAATCGCTTTTTTGACTGGTCTCATTTACTTGGTCTCTCCTTTTTGGCATCTCTCTACTCTCAATATTTCTCTATTCATTCAAAAGATTCCAATATAACGTTTGCGTTTGAAGCGTTCTGGCGGAAGAAATGGAATCTGATGATCCTTCACTATTCTTGTTAAATTCTGTTGCAGGAAATTAGAAGTTTCTTTACCGAACCGATTCTCAACTTGATATAAGGCTTTTTGCAGGTTGGTAGTGTCTGTTTTTGGTCGATCTGTATCCGAAGTCATCATGTGTACAAGGTTACAGCCGATCATTTTTTCTGTTGTTCGTTTGACATATGTGCCTGCCTTGCCTGTGACACTCGTTGCAAGGACTTGCAGGAGTATACCTTGTTTAACAAGCTTATATAATAAATCTGGTTGTTCAATTAAATAACGGTTACGTTCTGGTTTAGATAGAATCGGGGTGATATCCTGTAGCTGCAACTGATAAAGCTGCTCAGCTAAATCCGATGGTACCTCTCCTTCAGGTAGTTCAATAAGCAAATATCTAGAATGGTTAATCGTTAGTAGAGAATGTGATTTGTAGTCTTCAACAAGCGTTTCATTATAACGAACTAGCTGGCCAGGCGAGATCAAAATTGAAATATTCCGTCTAATTAGTTCGTCATTAAAAGTCGAGACAGCTGATTCAAAAAGGTCAACTGTATGAGGAGTTGGATGCTCTGATAAACGTGGAGCTGCAATGATATGTTCAATCCCATTATTATAGGCATTTTTAACTATCTCTAAAGACCTATCTTTTGATAGTTGTTGCTTGCAAATAATCGGAATAATACGGTTATATAAATCAATCATGGCTATCCCTCTCTCTCGAATAATAAATATAAGAAAGTAATTCCATAATCGACCCTATCATACTACATATAGGATGAAATATCGATACTTCCCCAATATAAATTTGTTAATTTTACATTACAATCAATTAACATTTCATAGTTTTTGCCGAATACCATAACGTAAGATGTGTGTATATAGTATGATAGAACGAATGTCGTTACACTAACGTTACACCTTATGGAAAGAGGGTATGAATTGCCTACTATATATATGTGACCAGATTATTTATAACCACTATTATTCTACTTACTCACTTTCAAGTGTTAGTCTTAAGATCATCGCGGCTACGGGGCACGTGCCCCACTTACGGAACCACCTGAGATACTGTCGTTGGACCTAATCGCTAGTTATTTGCACACATTACTTCACTCACTCACTTGATTTGGAGTCTGGTATCCATCTTGCAAGATTCCTCTTCTGAGCTCTTACTATTCTTCACTATGCAAAAATAGTTCCAGATCATGTGAAATCTCTTAGTTTAATGGACTTACTTTTACACCAAAGATAGAAAGCGATGCATTTGAGTTCACTAACTTACTTCAATAAAAGCCAATCTTGCTAACATGGGAACGTTAAAATAAAGCTTGTCGAACCGTTGCTCTCCACATTGAACCAACTATTGCTTCGAATTTGTTATGTCGAGTGGTTTTTGACATGAGCTTTCAAATAGAGGAAGAATTTATTGAAATCATTCAATTGGTTACAGATTATTCTCAATCTGTTGGATAAAAACGATGTATGAGTATCGGACCCAAGAAGGCCATTACAGCCGTTCAAGATGATCGACTGTGCGACTTGCTTAATTTATTTGTATGAATATTTAGATGATGAGGCCGGTAGAGAGAAGTGGCTGGAGAAAAAGACGCTGGTTAAGATCTAGAGAGTGGTCCCGTCTACATTGCAGGCGGAATTTTTCGTGTGTAATGAGAGTAGTTTTGATCCAGGGACTCCTTGTATCCCAAAAAGCAATGAGTTTTATAGACTCATTGCTTACGAATCAACCAAAAAAACTAAAGCGTTTTTTCTTTTTTCGAACGGGTTCTGGCGGGTGAATGATTAAGTTTTGGTTTGAGACTAAGAGCTCGCCATTCTCTCGAAATTGATAGAGAAGGTCCGTCCCATGCTCTTCTTCTATTATATCCGATGCTTGCTTCATCCGAAATGTTCGTGCTTGCAGGTTATGGGCATCGGAGGCGAGAAGGTGTGCTAGGTTAGCTTCAATTAATTGATCGGTAAAGCTTTTGATTGTTTTACCAAAGTGACCGGTGACACTTGATGTTGTGATTTGTGTTAGCGCACCATTACGTACAAATTCAAATAGCTTATCTGGCTTTTGGAGCAAAACCTTATTCCGTTCTGGATGTGCAATAACAGGCGTATAGCCTTGTACGGCTAAATCATAAAACAATCGCTCACTATAAGCTGGAACTGAATTTGTAGGAAACTCTACTAATACGTAGCGACCTTCACCCATTAACGGGATGGAGCGACCGAGTGCTAAATGTTCAACTAACTCTCCAAAAAGTCGGATTTCCTGCCCAGATTTAACGGTTAACGGGATACCTTCATCTATAAGCGCAGAATTCACAGCCTCAACTCCGGCAGCCATCTCATCAACCGTTGAGTCGAAATAAGGGTTGGCATGATGAGGCGTAGCGATAATTGTTGTAATGCCCTCTTGGACAGCTGTACGTGCCATTTCTACACTATGAGAGAGTGATGCCGCTCCATCATCTAGGCCAGGAAGAATGTGACAGTGAATATCAATCATAGCGAATCACCTTCTAATCTCATTCATTTCGTTTAATAATAATAATAGCTCTTCTCATCTACTGGTTTATTATTAAGGATGACACCTAATAGATTTGCCTTTGTTTTGTTTAATAGTTCCTTTGTTTTGATTATCTCATCTCGATCAGTTTTGCCACTCGAGGTCACAAGAATGGTCCCGTCTACCTTACTAGCGATGAGCTGTGCATCGGTAACAGCCATTACTGGCGGTGCATCTAAAATAATAATATCAAATTGGTCCAGTGCCTCTTCAAGCACTAGCTCCATCATTCGTGAATTTAATAGTTCAGCTGGGTTGGGGGGGATGGGGCCACATGTCAAAATGAATAAGTGTTCAATTTTAGTCAATTGAACCGTTTCCTCAAGCGAAGTTTGTTTTGATAATACATTTGTTAATCCTCGAGTGTTAGCAGTAGCAAATGTATAGTGTACCGTCGGACGACGCATATCAGCATCTATAATTAGTACACGCTGTCCGTTTTGCGCCATCACAATCGCTAAATTTGCCACACTGGTTGATTTACCTTCCCCTGGTCCTGCTGATGTGACAACAAAACTCCGTAATTCTTTATCGACTGAAGAAAATTCAATATTGGTACGAATGGTTCGATACTGCTCCGAAATCGGCGAGTGTTTATGTAAGTCTGCAATTAACTGGCGTTGTGTCTTATTTCTTGTGGATCTTGATGTTCCTTTACTTGAACGCATGACCATCTTTGCAGCACCTTCCTTCTATGAACTTTTCTTTAAGAAATCGTCTACACTATCCATGTTGGAGATGGCTCCAAGTACTGGCATATCAAGTGCATCCTCAAGGTCTTTTTCTGTTTTGATTGTCGTGTCAAAATATTCTAACAAGAAAGCAAGTCCAACGGCAGCCATTAGACCAACAACAAAAGCAATGGCGATGTTAAGCATGGAATTAGGGCTTACCTGTGATTGGTTTTCGGCGACAGTCGCAGGAGATAAGATACTCACATTCTCGATATTCATTAGATCCGGTACTTCCTCTTGGAAAACCGTAGCAATCGTATTGGCAAGCATCGCTGCTTCCTCAGCACCAGAATCTTCAACGGTTATATTCATAACCTGTGATTCATTGGCACTGTTAACGGTAATCATTTGATTTAATGAACCAGTAGTTAAATCAACACCTGATTCCTCAATTACTTTGTCTAAAATAAATGGACTTTTAATTATTTCATTATACGTACTGATCATTTCGATATTAGTGCGAATATCATTTTGACTAAATGCATTCTCTGGATTTGGGTTGGTTTGATTGACAAGAATTTGGGTGCTATTTTGGTACATTGGCGTGAGTACAAAGAAGCTAACCGCTGCCGCCACAACCATTGCGATAACTGGGAGGAAAATAAGTAGTTTTAAGCGCCTTCTTAACGTCTGAAATATGTCTTTTAGACTAATGGTTTCTTCCATCCGATACAAATACCTCCTAAATGGTGTAACTTTTCTATAGATATTTTGGATTATATCATAGTTTCGTAGGGAGAACCGATTAATTTTCGCTTGTGTATCTGTAAATTTTTCACTATACTTATGAAAGTATTATGCCTTAAAGGTCTAAAGACCTATACAACTTCAAAGAGAGGCGTTAAGAATCTATGAGAAAAGGTTTTAAAATTGCTATTATTGTAGTCGGTGTATTGTTCCTTGCAGGTGTAGGTTTTGCTTATTATGTGTACGACTCCATTCGTGATACCGCTAATGCGATCCACGAACCAATAGATGGTCGGCAAATGCCAACAAGAGATGTAAGCATTGAAGACTCAGAACCCGTATCATTCTTGATTGCAGGTATTGATGCAACAGGAGATGACTTATCAGGACGATCTGATACGATGATCTTAGTAACTGTTAATCCAGCAATGAATTCATTAAAAATGTTAAGTATCCCTCGGGATACACGCACCGAAATTGTTGGACGTGGTACGGTTGAGAAGATTAACCATGCATATGCATACGGTGGACCAGCCATGGCGATGGACTCCGTTGAAAACTTATTCGATGTCAGTATCGACCACTATGTGTCGATTAACATGGAAGGTTTTAAAGAATTAATTGATGCGCTAGGTGGCGTGACAGTTGATAACGACTTTGAATTCAGCCTAGATGGATACTCTTTCCCGGAAGGCAGACAGTTCTTAAGCGGCGAAGAAGCCCTCGCTTATACTCGCATGAGAAAAGAAGATCCACGGGGAGACTTCGGACGAGCAGCTCGTCAACGTGAAATTGTTGAAGCTGTGATTAAAGAAGCGGCTCAATTCAGCTCTATTACAAAAGCAAATGAGATGCTAGACGTTGTAGGCGGATCAGTCAGAACAGATATGTCTCTAGATCAAATGTGGACTCTACAGAATAACTATAGAGGCTCGCTAGGTACAGTAGATCAGCTTGAATTTGACTATACGACGCCTACGATCGATAACGTGTCTTATGTTGTGTTAAGCGATGAGACTGTAGCAGAGATTAGTGCTGAATTGAGAGAGCATTTGGAATTAGATTGATAGATTGATGAGGAACCCCCTGTAGCTGCTGCTGTGGGGGGTTTTTGTAGTGGGATGACACATGAGTTTTTTGGGGCATTAGCAAGAAGAATTGAAGCCGAGTAAAGAAGATGAGAAACCGGACCAAGATATAAAATCACATAGCAATAGAAATACCTCCCTACCAAGACTGAGCTACGCTACAGCAAGAAGTCGACATCGATAAAAAGAACAAGAACCAATTTATCAAGTACATAGCTCATTCACCAAGCTGAATCCACTTTTAGCAAGAATGCAAGCGACCTCACCAAGTGACATGTAGGCGTAACAAGAAACAACCTCTCCGACGCCAACTCAAAAACCCCTCCGAATTAGTTTCGGAGGGGTTAAATAAATGTTTAATTAAAAGCGTTTTGCTCCTAGGTAGCGAGGCTTCCAGTAGCTGTTGTCTAGGCTTGTAATGGTTACGCCTGAGCTAGATCCAGAGTGGATGAATTGATTGTTACCGATATAGATTCCATTATGAGATGGGCCTGATTTGTAGGTTTCAAAAAAGACTACATCTCCAACTTGTAGAGATGATACGTTACTTCCAGCGCTGTATTGTGATGCGGCTGTTCTTGGCACTGAGATGCCTTGTTGCTTGAAGACATACTGAATGAATCCGCTGCAATCAAAGCCAGCTGGTGTAGCTCCACCCCAAACGTATGGTACTCCAACGTGTTTTGATGCTTCTGCGATTAAGTTTGTTACAGTGGCACCTGAGTTATTGTTCACTGTTTCGTTTTTTGTTTGTGTGTCTGGCTTATAGGTTGAGCCTTGTCCAAGTTTTGCGAACGTTTTTGGTCCTGCAATGCCGTCAGCAGATAGTCCGTTCGCACTTTGGAATTTACGAACTGCGTCACGCGTGTCATTTCCGTAATAGCCTGTTGGGTTTTGGTTGAATACCCCTACTGAGCGAAGCTGTGATTGAAGTTCTGTTACAGCTGCTCCTCGGCTACCTACACGTAGGACACTTGAGCTTGCCGATGGTTTTGCTTGGTTAGTATTTGTGTTCGTCTGATTAGACGGTGCTGGTGCTTTTGACCCGGTGTTATTCAGGGCAGCAAATGTTTGTGGTCCTGCAATGCCATCTACTTGAAGCTTTTTGTTTTGTTGGAACGAGCGAACAGCATCTCTTGTTGCGTTATCGTATTGTCCGTTAGGCTCTTTGTTCAGAAATCCAGCTGAGCGAAGCTGTGACTGAAGCTGTGTCACTTGGTTCCCGCTGCTACCGACACGTAAGATACCCGAGTAAGAAACAGTTGAGTTTGAAGCTGGTGCGGGCGCAGAGGTAGTTGCTTTCTTAGCCGATCCACCTTTAATGGCTCCAATCGTCTGAGGTCCTGCAATACCGTCCACCTTCAGATTATTGGCTTTTTGGAAACTACGTACAGCATCAGTTGTAATCGATCCGTAGTATCCAGTTGATTTTTCATATGTAAAAAATCCTTTTGACTTCAGCTCATCTTGAAGCTGAGTGACGTCTGAGTGATTCATCCCTTGACGAAGAGTCTGGTCTCCAAGTGCAGCATCGGCAATAGTCGGTACACCTAAAACAATTCCAGTTGCAACAGTTGAACTTAATACGGCCTGTTTCATTTTCTTAGCTGTTGATGATTGGCTCAAAAAAAGAACCTCCTCTAATTCTCTAGTTTGTGTTTGTTATTACTTACTTCGGCTACGTGAGTTAACTATTAAATAAGACCTGTTTATTATCTCTCATTAAATTGCTAAAATAAGGGATAAAACTCGATTATATTCCTAAATTCTACACGATTCTACGCTACTAATCTATCATTGTAACGAAACTGTAATATTACATTTGTACATTAGTTCAGCGCGCTCATGGCGCACCTTAACATATTTCCCAATAAGCATAAGAAAACCTAGCGATTAAATCGCCAGGTACGATTACGATCCATGTTTTATGTGTCCAGCAAGTGCGTACAACGCAAGGGTTGAGGCAAAGTGGGATGAGATATCATTTGGATCCTGCTGCGGATACACTTCTACAAAATCCATTCCTACTAACCCACGAGAAGCAAACTCATAAACTAGCGTTAACAGTTCATAGCTAGTTAAGCCATTGACATCAGCTGGTCCTCCAGGATTAAAGGCTACATCCAATACGTCACTACAGATCGACAAGTACACCATATCCACATTTTCACTAGCCATGTCATAAAGCTCACCAGCAAATGTACGCAAGTCCGTTGCTTCCCTAATTTGGTTCACAGTGACTGTTTTTGCGCCAGCTTCCTTCGCATAACGACCAGTGGCTGGTTTGTTACGCGGCCCGTGAATCCCCGTATGGATGAGGCTTTCGTTCACCACACCATCTAGTTCATAAAGCCTTGCAAAAGGAGTGGATCGCGCATATTTTTCACCCTCATGATGCGGCATATTGTCATAGTGGGTATCAAGGTGCAGAATACCAACTTTTTTCCCAGGGTGAGCTTCTGTTAGACCTTGGACAATCGGGTATGTAATTCCGTGGTCGCCTCCAAGTGCAATCGGAAACTTATTCGTTTTCCAAACGTCTTTGGCAAAGGCTGCGATTCGATTCATTGTTTCGTCCACATCTGCCGGAACAACATCAACATCTCCTAGATCTGCTAGTGTTAGATGTTCAAACACATCCAAATGATCAAGCTCTGGAAGATAACCGGAATAACGACCGGAGCACAAGCGCATCACCTTTGGACCAAGCTCACAACCCGTATAATCCCCCCACGTTACCGCACCTTCCCAAGGTACACCATAAATCAGAACATCCGCCTTCTCAATCGAATCCGTCGTTCCATTTATTGCGCCAAGAAACGGCGGAGTATTACCATATAACATATTATTACTGTTGGACATCGACTCAGTCCTCTCGAATGAATTCAGATAATGAATACCCTACTTCTAGTTGATTCAAACATTTATTTGAAGGATAGGATGTACGGGGCTTGGTAGATGGAATGTTCTTCTTGGTTAGGAGTTATTATCTCTTGGTGATTGCGCACTGTTCTTGGTGAAATTCATTCTGGATTTGTGTCTAACGGGTCTCTCAAATATCACCCACTCACTCTTGGTGGATCCTCTATCATCTTGGTATTATAGCTATTCTTCTTGATATACTTCCGCAACCTTCGAAGTGAAATCTAAAAAACCGGTGAGACACATAGATGTCCTCACCGGCCGTTCTCATTTCTAGTTAGCTAAGATGGTTGAGCATTCCTTGACAAATCCTAGCTTTATTAAGTGCACTGGTAAATTGAGAGACTGAGATATCTACAAATAAGCTGCTGTGATCCCTGAATGTAATTAATGTTCCGTTTTTCCCGTGCTTCTTACACGATCTGCTTGTCAGAACATGACTTGCAAAAAACCATACACAGTCAGGGTGGGTTGGAGAATGAGTTGGGCCGGCGATGATGGATTGGCGCTCGCTAATTAAGACGGGCACTTTGTTACGCAAGCCAAGAAGTTTTCGGATATATTCAATTCTTCCAAGATAACTGGAGCCATTAAGCAGGCATGCAGCTTCAAGTAATTGACGCGGCGTTTTCTTTACTAGGTAAGTCGTATTCTCTTCCTTCACTATGGTTACATATTCAATATCTCGATTAGGTTGCATAGATAATGTTTCACTATTAATATCGTACTCATCTACATAATGGATATCTTCCTGTTCAACATTGTACATAGTAATGAGATCGCCTCCTGATAAGTTTAAGAATTTTGCTATTTCAAGCAGTTCCAGATAAAATACGTCCTGTTTTCTGACTAATGCCCTAGAGAAATGTCGTAAAACAGATTGTTTGAGTATCATTTGCCATCTTTTGCTGATGTGCGTATGTATGCAAACTTTCGTAATCTATGCTTACCGCGGAATACTTGGAAAGCGCGCTTTCAGAATGGCGATAACAGATGACTTTACATTTCAATGATGTACTAAAACAGTATACCCCTCTCATAAAAGGTCAGATTAAGAAGCTGCGACTTACGCAGGACTATGATGAATACTATCAGGTAGCTGCGATCGCGCTATGGGGTGCTCATCAACGTTTCAGTCCGGAAAAGGGTGACTTTGCCGCTTATGCAAAGCTTAGAGTACGAGGTGATTTAATTTCACATTTACGCAAGGAGTCGCTAATGTCGGAGAGGTTTCTACTGACAGACGAGTCCACAGAGCATTTGCTTGAACAGGTTCAAGCTGAAACAACGGATCAGATGGCCGATTTTTCCTTTCATCCCTTTCTTCAGTTTTTGTCACCACGCGAATTGCTGTACGTTCAACATGTACTATTCCTAGGAAAAAGCAGGAAAACTGTTGCTGAGGAGCAGGGGGTTACCATAAACACCGTCGCAAGCTGGAGTAAAACAGCACGACGCAAGTTACGCGAGGCTGGCCAAACCCTAGGTGATCCACGAACTGATTGAGTTCGTTTTGTCATTTCAGTTAAAATTATACTAATAGGATTAGTAATATGCAATCGGTTTATTCAAAATATTAGTTTTATTCTGTTAATTTGACTCTTTTTAAAGATAATAGTCATGAATCCTGTACCCAACGCCACGAATGGTTTGAATATAAGGTGGGATTTTGTGATCCGTCACAAGCTTTTTACGGAGATTACTAATATGAACAAGCACGGTTCGCGTGTCTTGGTGACCACTAATGCCCCAAACATGTGCAAACAATTGCTCGGAACTAAATGTTTGTTTAGGTTGATAAGCTAAGTAAGAAAGTAGCTTAAATTCCTGTGTAGAGAGTTCAATGGTCGCACCCTTGTAGTAGACTTTTTGCATGATTAGGTCAATGACAAGATTGGTGAAGTGTAGCTGAAAGGAACGTGATGTTGTCACATTTCTATAATGAAAAAGATGCGCTTTAATTCGAAGCAGGAGCTCTTCAAAGTCAACGGGCTGCGACACATAGTCGGTGGCTCCTGCTTCGAATAGTTCATCTCGACGACAAGTAGGCGACTTCACGATCATAATGGGTACAGTCGTTTGTCTTCTCATCCGACAGCAAATCTCGAGCTGTTGTTTGAATTCGAGCTCACTGCCTATTATGATCAACTGAGGATTCAATTCATCCAGTAAAGATGGAATATCAGCACTGCTCTTTTGCCGTACCAAAATAAATTGTTCTTCTTTTGCGACTGTTAGTAGTGTTGAGAATAACTGTTCATGATCTTCTATTAACAGGATTTTTGCTCTTCCCATTACATTGCACACACCTTATGCTTCTTTTTCTATAGTATACTAGAAAAATTAGGGATAGAGAAGTAATAACAAGGACTATTGTATGATTACTTGACCGAGAAAAAATAGAAAAAGACCTCAATTCTAGAAATTGAAGTCTTTTTTTCTATCTATTGACCTATTCGTCTGACCAATCTTCTTGTTCAACCGATCCGCCTTCCATACGTTCATCATCATTATCCATCATCTGTTCATCAGATGGCTCCGTTTGAGGCTCTACATCTGACTCTTCTTGATCTTCTATATCCTCTGATGGATCATCATTCAGAGCCGGATCAGAGATACTTTCACGCTCTACATTGTTGGAAGGATCGGTTGTCTCGTCATCGTCACCACAGGCCGTTAAAACAACTGCTGAAAGGAGTGCCGTTGCTACAATGCTTGTTGTTTTTTTCATCTTATGACCTCCGTGTCAATTAAAACGATATTTTTCCCTCATCATCTTAACAGCCGAATGAATCATCGTCTATGAAACAAGCCGTTCTTATACATTATTTTGCACAGTTACATGATCTCTCATAAAGCAACCGCTTGTACTAATTTTGCTGCAAGGCAAACGTCATATCCGCCTCAACCGCAACCTCACCATTCACCGTGGCCACACCATGGGCCTTCGCAACAGGACCTTTCAGACGTGTAATTTCAACTTCAAGACGCAACTGATCTCCAGGCTTTACCTGTCTCTTGAAGCGACACTTCTCGATTCCACCAAACAAACCGATTTTCCCTTTGTTTTCTTCCTTGGTTAAAATTGAAATAGCTCCTGTCTGTGCCAGTGCCTCTAAGATTAACACACCAGGCATCACCGGATAATCAGGGAAATGTCCATTAAAAAACTCTTCGTTTGCCGTTACATTTTTGATCGCAACTGCACGCTTACCCTCTTCTACTTCATCCACTCGATCAATTAATAGAAATGGATAGCGGTGTGGAATAATTTCTTTAATTTGCTCAATGGTCAACATATACACAACATCCTCTCAGATCTTTATCAGTGGCATTATACCATATCAGACGATAAGCGTCCGTGCATGAAAAGATAGATCTTTTTGTGTAGGATAAGGGGAAAGGACATAAAGGAGCGATTTCATTGGCAACTTTCCATGGACACTTTTCATCCGTTTCATTAGGTGGTATGCAGACTAGCCTTCAAGTCATTCTACCCGAGCACCACCTCTCCACCCCAAACCGTACACTCTATTTACTTCACGGATTAAATGACAACGAAACCATTTGGACCCGACGCACAGCCGTTGAGCGTTATGCCGATACATATGGCTTTTCTATCATTATGCCTTTCGTAGATACCAGTTACTATACCGACATGGCCTACGGGAAAAATTACTGGACCTATCTATCAGAAGAACTACCTAAGGCGGTCTCTTCATATTTCGGCCTCAACCCAGACCCCGCCTCTACCTATGTAGCCGGACATTCAATGGGAGGTTACGGCTCCTTCAAACTAGCCCTAAACCATCCTGAACACTTTGCCGCAGCTGCAAGTTTCTCCGGAGCCCTTGACGTCTCAAGCCTACTAGAATACACACCCGAAGATAAGAAAGACCAGCGTCGACGCAGTCTTAACATCATCTTCGGCGAAAACTCAGACCTAGATTCCTTCGGTGGCGACCTCTTCACCCTAGTCAACCAACACCAAAAAGCCAAGCGCCCCCTACCCAATCTCTATCAATTCTGCGGAACCGAAGACTATCTCTACAACATGAACACCAAATTCCGCGACCACCTAACCACCCACAACATCCCAGCCTACTACGAAGAATCAAAGGCCGACCACACGTGGGATTACTGGGATTATTGCATTGAGACATTTATGAGGAAAATTAGCGAAGCGGAGAAGGGGCTTGATTAAAGTGCCTTCTCTCTTTATAAAGTACTCAAATTCAATTTTGAGATAAAAATGTTCATTTTTATTCCTTAGGTTATTTGAGCTGCTTGGTTTTGCTTCGGGGGTTTGGTGATTCGCTGATTCTTCTTAGTACTGTCCACACGTTCCATTCGGTATATAAAAATGTTCATTTTTATTCTTTAGATCATTTGAGCTGCTTGGTTTCGCTTCGGTGTCTTGGTAGTTCGTGCCTGGAACTTGGTAAAAGCACCTTCTCTCTTGGTGATGGAGGGGGCTCTTGGTTAATTTTCATTTGGCTTAATGATTCAGTTGCCTTTCTTGCTATTGACCTGCTCCTCTTGGTACATCTCATTCTGTCTTGGTTTCGCATTGATTCCTCTTGGTACTGCCCCCACGTTCCAATCGGTATTTAAAAATGTCCATTTTTATTCCTTATGTCATTTAAACTGCTTGGTTTCGCTTCGGTGTCTTGGTGACCCGTGCGTGGCTCTTGATAAAAGCGCCTTCTCTCTTGGTGAAGGGATCGGGCTCTTGATAGATCTTCCCTGCTCGTTATAATCCCATCATCTTTCTTACTCTCGACCTCTGGCTCTTGATAAGCTTTTAATTCGTCTTGCTATTACGGGGATTCCTCTTGGTAATGATCTGCCTCTCTTGATACTTTGTCATTCCTCTTGATTCCTCATAGTACATTCAACAATCATCATAAAATGGTTGCGCATCATTTTATCTTAGTGTACTATGTGATTAATACAGTACGACATTTGAGGAGTTGAGTGTATGGCAAATCAGGGCAAACCCTTGATTGTAGAGAATGTAAGTAAGAGTTTGGGTGGGAATAAGATTATTAAGAACATGTCCTTTTCTGTTGAGGCAGGGAAGATTTATGGGTTTCTTGGGCCAAATGGGTCGGGTAAAACGACGACGATTCGTATGATTGTCAGTTTAATTAGTATGGATGAGGGTGATGTGAAGATTGGCGGCTATAGTATTCGTACTGAGCGTGAGCAGGCCCTTTCACAAATTGGCGCCATTGTAGAGAATCCAGATTTGTATGATTTTATGAGCGGACGTAAGAACTTAATTCATTTCTCAAGGATGAGCAGAAAGAAGTTGGCTCCTGGACGATTGGATGAGGTCATTAAAATGGTTGAGCTTGACCACGCAATTGATAAAAAGGTCAAAATGTATTCTCTTGGGATGAAGCAGCGTCTTGGGATTGCATTATCGATTCTGCATGAGCCAAGTGTTCTGATTCTGGATGAACCGACAAATGGTCTTGATCCAAAAGGGATTCGTGAATTACGAACGTATTTAAAAAATCTTGCTCGTGAGGCGAATGTGGCCATTCTTGTATCTTCACACTTGTTGTCAGAGATTGAACTCATGTGTGACCGCGCCATCGTTATTAAAGAGGGTCAAGTCATTAATGAATTAGCGGTGAGTGATCTTGAGCAGGGTGATGATAAAGAGGTAGCTGCGCTATTTGGGGTAACGAACCCTGAAAAAGCGGAAGAATATCTCGCTCAATATGGTACGGTGCGAAAAGAGGAGAAATACTTAGTTCTTGAAGGAACAACGATTGAACAAGTCCCTTCCATTGTTACTGGACTTGTTAAGCAGGAGATCGGTATTTTTCACGTTTCTTACAAGAAGTCGCTTGAGGATACGTATCATTCTTTAACTGAAAAGGAAGTGATGTAGATGTTTCTCTCATTGTTACAAAATGAATGGATCAAAACATATTACCGCAATAAATTTATGGTATTTAGTATCATTATTTTTAGCCTTTTGCTATTTGGAGTAGGAGCCACTTTATTTTTTGAGAACTACGATTTTGGAGAAAATGCTGTACCCGTCGATCCAGTTGGGTCTCTGGGCTTTGCCTTAGGTGCGTTGAACAGTATGTCCGTGTTTGTGCTTGTGTTTAGTGTGGTCATCATCATTTCAAGCATTGTTGGAGAGTATAAAAGTGGTACAATGAAACAACTTTTAATTCGCCCGATCTCAAGAACTCAGGTTTTACTTTCCAAATGGGTGGTTGCATTTATCGTTAGCTTAGGGATGTTTGTTGCGATCGCAGCGATCGGTCTACTACTTGGTGCCATTTTCTTTTCCTTTGACACATCGGTTATTGAAGCGATCTCTACGCTCGGTTTATGGATTCTATACAATATGCCTGCACTATTCTTTTATCAGGCGTTTGCTTTATGCTTAGCCGTATTGACTAGGAGCTCTGCACTTTCCCTGTCATCCGTTATCGTCCTTTATTTTGTCGGTAATATTGTTTTTATGTTCCTTTTAGAATTTGACTGGTCAAGATTCATTATCTTAGCTAATCTTAGTCTTCAGGATTATAGTTCAAATGTACATCTTCAGGTTGCAGGTGGTCCTTTGCTAGAAGGAATGACTCTTGGATTCTCGCTAACCATGATTGCGATTTATTCGTTTGTGCTTCTCCTTGTGCCCCATATTATTTTTAAAAAGAGAGATGTACTCTCATAAAGTTCTTATGATGAAACAGAACGCAGAAAGGATGGCTGCTCAATGACAATTGAGTTTGACCCGTCGAAGCCCATTTACAGGCAAATAGCGGAATACTATTATCAGCAAATAAGCAACGGAGAACTCCGCCCTGGGGATAAACTTCCTTCTGTTAGGGAGACAGCCCAATCCCTGAGAGTGAATCCTAATACCGCCTCTAGATCGTACCTAGAGATGGATCGTGACGGAGTAACCTTCACCAAACGTGGTCAAGGCACTTTTGTCACAGAGGATGAACAGGTTGTGAAAGACCTCAAGGTGAGACTAGCTAAATCTCATATTGAAGAGCTAATCGAGTTTTTATACAAACTTGGTTTTACGAATCAGCAGATCAAGGACCAAGTTGATTCGCTATTAGAGGAGCAGGATGGTGAAACCAATGCAGAAAATTGAACTACAAAACCTCTCTAAATCTTACGGGAATAAGGACGTACTAACGAATCTGAACCTTACATTGGAAGGCAATAGAATCTACGGGATCATCGGTGAAAACGGCACAGGTAAATCAACCTTGCTCCGCCTGATCAGTGGACTCGCAAGACCCACCCGTGGATCAATTACCGTCAATGGTCAGACCACGGCAGAGGGACGAAGAAATCAAATCGCCTACTTATCTGATCAGGAATTTCTTGATGGATTCTCAACCTTGGGCTATCAAATTCAATTTCACGAAAAGATGATCCCTGGTTTTCAAACGAACCGAGTCTTTGAAATGCTTGAAACCATCAAGCTACCTGTGGATAGGAAAGTGAAAAATCTATCAAAGGGTCACAGAAATTTATTCAACCTAGTTCTCACACTTGCTAACCCAGCACCCATTCTGATTTTAGACGAGCCGTTATCAGGCATTGATACGAATAAAAAAGAAGACCTCATTCAGCTATTATCTTCTTTTACGCTGGATGAGAAACGCTTAATTTTATTTGCTACACATGAGTATGACGAAATTGAATTTTTAATCGATGGGTTACTGATCATTCGAGGGGCTGAGGTCGCTTATTTCACTGAAGACTTAGAAGAAATGCGGATAGAGCACGGCAAAACCATTCAACAGATTTTTCAGGAGGTAAACCAATGACCTCTTTTCTCACATTATTAAAAAGAGACCTTAGACTACAATTGCCACTGATGATGATCTTTTCAACAACCATGCTTGTCGTGGCCGCTCTCTTTACGATTCTAGCCATTCGCCTGAATAGTAACTTTTATTATGGTATCATCCTGATCTTTTTCTTTCTGTTTTTCTTTATCCTTTTTGCCTTACCAATCAATTCGATCTGGAAGGAATGGCGCATGAAAACAGCAGCTCATTGGCTCATGCTGCCTTCATCAGTGCACGCGAAGATCTGGAGCAAGCTCCTTTCCATTATCATCTGGGTTCTTTTTCTTTTCGTGCTAGCTATTCTACTATGGGCTGCAACTGCCTTAATTGGACAGACGGATCTGCACAACGTATCATTTGAGCTTCTTGGCATGCTCTTTAATTTAGGTCTGCTGACGCTTATCCCTTACGCACTTTATACGATCATCTCAGGCTCCCTCCCTGTTTTTCTCGGCGTCATCATGCTGAAAGGCGAAGGTGGCTGGAAAGGATCTCTTTACGCAGGTTTACTTGTAGCTTTCTATATCATTTTTATGCCATGGGTTACTGTAGCTGAGACATTTTCCTTTCTACGAATCGGACCCATTTATTTTGATCCAACTCCATTCCAGGAGACCACAACCATTGGTAACGCAGAATTCACCTTTGGTATGATAAACAATGGAACAGATCCTTATACGTATGTAAGCTTCCTTATTCTAGAGTTTCTTTTATTCTGCCTCATGTACTTTATATGCTGGTGGTACCTTGCAAGAAAAGTTGAAATTTGATAGTGGAAGAAGGCTGCCTGTGTGGTGGTCTTTTTTTTGTGGTTTTGGGTTTGGAGGTTGGACGGTATTCAGCTCTTTTTGCTGATTTCCTGCTTCCTTTGCTGATATCTGCTTCTCTTTACTGATTCTCTCCTCTATTTTCTGATATCTGCTCCTCTTTACTAATTCTCTGCTCTCTTTACCGATCCCCAACCCTCCTCTCCTCGTTCCCCCATCCCAAAATCCCCAAAAATAAAAGACCAACGCCTAAGCGTTAGTCTTCTACTCCTTTCATCAGGTCGACGATGTGGTACCAGGTTTCGAGGTTGAATACGTCGAAGGCATCTCCGCCTCCGATGGTTCCGTAGCCTACCATCATGCCTAGGAAAAGCGAGGCCCCGATGAGAGTAAGGATAATATATAAACGCAGCCAAATAGGCAGGATTCGGATCCGCCCTTTTTTCTTTCTTGGTTCCCTCTCCGCTTTTTGTGCAGCTTTTTCTTCCATTTTTGCTTGACGAATTTCTGCTCGCATTAAGGGTTTGGCTTTGGTTTCTTCTTTTCCTTTACCAGAAGCAGGTGATGATTTCTTCTGATTATTAGGTTGTTTCTTGTTCATGTATCTCTCTCCAGTCGAGCAACAGTTGAGATCAGCGACGGATACCGTTAATGATGCCTGACATTTCATCAGCCATGGATAAAGAGCGAGCATTAAACTGATATTGACGTTGAGTCAGAATCAAATCGCTCATTTCTTTTGCCATATCGACGTTTGATCCTTCAAGTGCCCCTTGCTGAATCCATTGGTCAGAGCCAGCCAGTATTTGCGTACGATTGTCTCCTTGTGGCATGAGAAAATCTGTATGCCCTGCGGCTTCAAGTAGCTGAGGTTTCGCTACTTCAACCAGAGCCATCTGTCCAACAACTGCCACTGTTCCATCCTGAAGCTGTGCTTCAAGCTGTCCATTCGCTGTCATTTGAAGGGATTCGAAGGTATAAGGAACCGTCATTCGTTCACCATTGTCATCTAATAGGTAAAAGCCATTCTCATTTGCAATAACCAACTCTTGATCGTTCGTCGGATTTTCTGTTAAAAAGAAAGCTCCTTCACGAGTCAACCTTGTTTCCGATGCTCCGTTATCGTTTCTTTCCACTTGAAAGAAATGATAGCCGTTTGTCAGCGCAAAATCAAGTGTTCTCCCTGTTTGCATCGCAATGCCTGGTTCATTAGATAGACGTGTTTGGGCAATTTTTGCTCCTGATCCAACACGTAGGCCAGGAGGGGTTAATCTGTTGCCCTCCGTTGGTTGGTTATTATATTGTTGGCTCAAGAGGTCTGAGAAGGATACATCTCTTTTTTTGAAGCCTGTTGTTTCACTGTTGGCGACGTTATGAGAGATGGTATCTAGCTTACTTTGTAGCTGACCCATAGTCACTGAAGCGATATTGGATGAAATATTCATAAACAATCTCCTTTAAGCGGCTTGTTATTAACCAATTCTTCCTACTTCATTCACAGCCTTGTCCAAACTCTGGTCATAAGCCTGTAAGACTTTTTGATTGGCTTCAAACGAGCGCATGGCACTCATCATGTCCGTCATCGTCTGGTTACTGTCTACATTTGATTGCTCTACAAAGCGCTGTTTGATCTGATAATCAAACGCTGAAGCAGGTAGTTCTTCTTCAGAACGAAGTAAGCCACTGCCTTCTTTCACTAACGCTTGAGCATCCTCTGCATACGCAATCCCCAGCTGACCTAAGTTGGCACCAGCAGAGCTTGTGACTACACCTTCATCATTCACTAGAAACTGTTCATCTTCTACTTGGATAGTCGCACCAGCTGTATTCAATACAGGATGACCTTCTGTTGTAACAAGCTGCCCTGAATCACTAACAGCAAACTGACCATTTCTCGTATAACGAACGGATCCATCATCTTCTTGTACCGAGAAAAATAACATCGGACGTTCTCCATTTTCTCCTTCAGGTAAAACGCCATCAAGAAGAGCAAAGTCTGTTCCATTACCCGTTTCTAGAATGGCTCCCTGTCTGAAGTTAGGCGTTGCTTCCTGCATATACGTTCCCGTAGAGAGGCTTCCGATCTGATAAGAGTTTCCACCAATCGAGTTCGCATTTCTTGCCTGTAGCAACATTTCTGGAAACGAGCGAATGCTCGCTTGATCCGCCTTATAGCCTGGTGTACTGGCGTTAGCCATATTATTAGTCAGCATTTCCTGTCGTTGTTGCTGTGTCAGCATACCTGCTGCTGCGCCATATAAACCTCGTAGCATTTGATCTCTCCTTTTGGGTTACACGCGTGCTCGTTTCTTTGACATCTTATCTAAATTCTCAAGAATCATACCTGTTCCTTTTGCTACACAATGCATTGGGTCCTCTGCGACAAGAACGGGTACTTTCAGTTCTTCTGCTAACAACTGATCGATCCCATGAAGCAAGGCTCCCCCACCTGTTAAGATGACACCACGGTCAATAATATCCGCAGACAGCTCTGGTGGTGTTTTCTCAAGGACTTCTCTCGCAGCCTGCACAATATAAGCAGCAGACTCAATTAACGCTCCTTGGATCTCTTCTGTACGAACTGTGATGGTTCTTGGAAGTCCACTTACAAGATCACGTCCGCGGATATCCAATTCCTCTTGACGTCCCCCTGGAAATACTGTTGCCACTGTTTTTTTGATGTTCTCAGCTGTACGTACGCCAATTAACAGCTTGTACTGCTTCTTGATATACGTAAGAATCTCTGCATCAAAACGATCACCAGCAACCTTAATTGAAGAGGCGGTGACGATATCACCCATGGAAAGAACAGCAACATCTGTTGTTCCACCGCCTATATCAATAACCATATTTCCACTTGGCTGGAAGATATCCATGCCTGCACCAATGGCTGCCACCTTAGGCTCTTCTTCCAGATAGACATCCTTACCACCGCTTTTTTCAGCTGCTTGACGGATGGCCTTTTGCTCAACAGATGTAATATTTGTTGGGCAGCAGATTAAGATACGAGGCTTACTAAACATGCTTCTCACCTTAATCTTATCCAGAAAATGCTTAAGCATAGATTCCGTTAAATCAAAATCAGCTATGACTCCATCCTGCATTGGGCGCAAAGCAACAATATTTCCAGGAGTACGTCCTACCATCCGATATGCTTCCTCACCAACTGCAAGCACACGCTTTGTGGATGTTTCCATTGCCACAACAGATGGCTCATCTAGGACAATTCCACTTCCCTTAACAAAAATAAGTACATTCGCTGTTCCTAAATCAATTCCAATATCTCGACCAAACATGATTCGTTCCTCCCTGTTATTCGAACATTATGTCATCATTTACAATTTTTAAAGGCTATTGTCTCTTCGTACCACATGGACTGAGTCACCCTTTACAAAATTGCAATCATGCATAATGACGGGGGCGGTCCTCAAATTGTGCTCGAGTCTAGATTGACAGGCCTATATACCTAATTGTAGATTTTATCATAATATGCTCTCTCAGGGATGATTTTAGCGAAATTTATTGACGAGATTTTACAATTAGATGGTCCGAAACATCTACGGACTTCCGATATTTAACTTTTGTCGCTTCCCCACCCCGTAAATGGCGAATCGATTTGTGGTATTCAAGAATATCCTTCACTTCATTTGCCAGTTCCGCATTAATTTCGGGCAGACGCTCCGTGAGGTCCTTGTGTACAGTACTTTTTGAGACTCCAAACTCCTTGGCAATCGTTCTCACCGTTTTTCGAGTCTCAACAATGTACCTGCCTATCTTGATGGTTCGCTCTTTGATGTAATCATGCACACGACTCGCCTCCCTAATTCTGTGTTGGTGATTGGTACAGTTTATTAGGGAGTTTATATAGATATACCACCTTATTATAAGGACGAGCGCGGTTTTCCAGCATATTAGCCTGTCCAAGCACTATATACCAGTATCAGGTACTAACTTATGGACTTAAGACCAATTACAGATACTAAAATTAAACCAATAAAAAATAATCGCTTCGGATCACGAGATTCCCCGTAAAAAATCATCCCAACTATCGCTCCACCAAAAGCCCCAATCCCGGTCCACACCGCATACACAGTGCCCATCGGTAACGAATTCATGGCATAAGACAGAAGGATGAAGCTAGAAGCAAACCCTGCAATTAGACCTATATATGGACCCGGACCTTTTTTCGTGCGCAACTGATTCATCATCGTCACACCAAATAATTCACAAAATCCAGCAAAAATCACACTCATCCACGCCATATTAGCTCACACCCTCTGTATCGGACTCTTTCGTGACCATCTTTAGACCCACAACCCCAATTAATAACGTAATAATAAACACAAGCTTAGCAGCAGGTAACGCCTGACCTAACACTAACGTATCCACCGCTACAGAGCCCACCGTACCAAGCCCCACAAACACCGCATACGCCGTCGCAACCGGCAGCTGCTTCGTTGCTTGCAGCAACAAAATAAAACTCACCACAATCGCAACACCCGTACCTCCCCACTCAAGCACAGTTGAGGCCTGATTCAACCCAATCACCCAACACACCTCAAACACCGCAGCAACAATCAATAAAGCCCAATTCCTCATCTCTTTCTCTCCTCTCTCCACACACAGAAAAGCCCGGAAGAATTCCGCACATCCCATGTGCAAAATATCTCCCGGGCTTTTATCCCTCCGTGTCACAGCCAATAAGACCGCGCGCTCCCTCTCGGACCAGACCAACCATAAAAAAACGACTGCGGAACCCTAGGGAACTTTATATGAAGTGAGTATAACGTATATGGGGTGGGGAATCAATTTTTTTGGGTGGGGGGTGGAGAGTTCTTTCTTGGTCTTTTTTCATCTCTCTTGATATCTTGTGTAGTCTTCTTGTTAAGACCCACAAAGTTCTATACGGATTATAAAAATGGACATTTTTATTCCTTAGGTCATTGGAAGGTGTATGTGGGGGCTTCGGGGTCTTGGTGTGCGGAGGGATGCTCTTGCTGGTTGTCTCCTGGCTCTTGGTGGTTTGTGGTTCTGCTTGGTATGGTGGGGGGGTTCTTGGTTTTGAGGGTTTGCTCTTGCTCAATCTTCATCTCTCTTGATATTTTATGTATTCTTCTTGCTAAGTCCCACAAAGTTCAATACGGATATAAAAATGGACATTTTATTCCTTAGGTCATTGAGATCTGCATGCAGGATGCTTAGCTGTCTTGGTGTGCGGAGGGACGCTCTTGCTGGTTGTCTCCTGTCTCTTGGTATCGACGGCTCGCTCTTGGTGGTTTGAGGTTCTGCTTGGTGTGGTGGAGTTCTTTCTTGGTTTCGAGGGCTTGCTCTTGGTCTTTCTTTATCTCTCTTAATGTCTTGTGTATTCTTCTTGCCAAAACCTACAAAGTTCAATACGGGTTATAAAAATGGACATTTTTATTCCTTAGGTCATTTGAAGGTGCATGCGGTGCTTCGCTGTCTTGGTGTGCGGAGCAGATTCCTTGGTGGTTATCTTCTACCTCTTGATATCAAACGCTCGCTCTTGGTGGTTCGGCATCCATCTTGGTAAGATCGTTTTCTCCCTTGATTTCCACCTCTTGCTCTTGGTAAATTCAATTTCGGCTTCATATCAGGCTGTTTCTTCTTAATAACTATTGATTTGCTTCAATAAATAATTAATAACTTTATTTTTGAATTAAAAGGATTTTCACCTATCTTCAAAGAATAATATGTTAACTAAAGGAGTTGATAAGATGGCGATCGTTAAAGAACGAACGGGTCCACTCAGAATTGCACAGCTGGAGGCATTATTGAGGCGACTGCCTAGTGATCACGAAAAAGTCCCCATCATTCAACGGGAGTTAGTCACTCGACGAATTGGTTATCAAGGCGAAAAGTCTTTAAATTATTATTTCAGCTTTCTCTCTGATGAAAATATGTACCTCCTCCACGATCTCCGCTTGTTAGGAACTAACGGCTTCCACTTTCAAATCGATACTCTACTTATCACCCAATCCTATATTGCTATCATCGAAATTAAAAATTACTCCGGCACCATCTACTTCGATCCAGATACACATCAGGTCTTTCGCACCTCCGCCACACATGACGATGAAATTCTCACAAACCCACTCTCTCAAATTCAAATCCAAAAAGTCCAACTAAAAGAATGGCTCACCAAACAAAATTGGCCACTGCTTCCTATCGTAAAAATGGTAGTCTTTAGCGATCCTTCTACTAAGATTGTTTCAACACCAACTAATTTAAAGATCATAAACCAAGTTACAACGGCCCCAGCACTCCTCTCAAAAATTGAAGCTCTTCAGTCTAAATTTTCCACCTCACATTTAACAAAGTCGTCTTTACAAAAACTAGCATATCAACTAGCTAGAAGTCATATTGTGCACAATCCAAACATACTTAGAGATTACAATATCAATGAACGATCCATTATATGCGGTGTCTATTGTCCCTCATGTAAAAAACCAACTCTATTACGCGGTATCCTCATTGGAAAATGGTTTTGCCCAATCTGCCAAATCTCTTCTAAACACGCTCACATCTCTGCACTTGAAGATTACTACCTCCTATTAAATAAAAGCGCCTCTAGTAATGAAATTCACCATTTCCTCCGAACCTCCACTCGCCAACAAGCCTATGATCTCCTAAAACATTTTCCTTTAAACCGATTCGGCGCCTACCGCTCAAGACGCTACGAACTTAAATATCCACTTTCTTTAGGTGGATCTAACGGGTAACTAAATCGTGCTTTATTTAATAGGGTTACATCTAGTTTGCTCTTGGTATCATGAAAAGTGCTCTTGATAATGTTCGTTGCTCTTACTAATGTACTGTTGCTCTTGATCGTTCTCTATCTCTCTTGATGCTTTCCTAGTCCCTCGTGGAGTCAACATTTTCTTCCTGCTAATTTTCCATCTAGCTTGTTTTTATCCTTTCTCTTCTTGATTCCGCTCACATCTTTACCTTCTTAGTAATGAGAGAAAGGAGCTTGATTAAAGTTTGCTGGCTCTTGGTAATGGTCTTCTACTCTTGGTCTTTTTCCATCTCTCTTGATGGTTTACTCATCCCTCTTGGAGTAGACCTCTTCTCCTTGATAAATCTCCATCTAGCTTGATACTTCTGTCATCCCTCTTGGAGTCGACATCTTCATCTTGCTATATCCTCATCGAGCTTGGTTTTATCCTTTTTCTTCTTGATTTCGCTCACATCTTTACCTTTTTTAGTAATTAGAGATCTGCTCTTGGTCTTTTTCCATCTCTCTTGATGGTTTCTCAGCCCTCTTGGAGTAGACCTCTTCACCTTGATAAATCTCTACCTAGCTTGATACACCTCTCATCCCTCTTGGTCTCCTCTCTCACCAGCCCTCACCATCACCATCAACCCTCACTCAATGTATATTTTTATCATTAATAACAAAAAAAGCTAGAATCTCAAGAGATTCTAGCGGTGGTGTTTTTGGGTTACGTGTTAGATGATTCGCTTGGGACTAGGCCTGATTGTTCTTCTTCTGTTGGTGCGTCTGTGTTGTCTTTATCAGTATCTTTGTCTTCATCATCATCTGCTTCTTTTTCTTTATCCGCATCTTGTTCTGGTGCGTCTTGTTCTGGTACTTCTTTTTCTGTTTCTTCTGTTTCTTTTACAGCTTGTTCAAGGGACTGTCCAAAGAAATCTTCTGGGTTCAGGGCTTCGCCTTCGTTGTCACGAATTTCGAAGTGGACGTGGACGCCAGCTGTTTCGTTATAAAGATTGCGTCCTGCTTCTCCTAGTTTGTCGCCTTGATTGATAGTATCGCCTTCTTCTACTTCAAGTGAAGCTAGGCTACTGTAGTGCGTTTTGACTCCATCATCGTGTGTAATTTCTACAACGTTACCGATTGTTGAATCTTGTTGTGCTTTTGTTACTTTTCCACTTAGTGCTGCTACTACGTCAAAACCTTCTTCTGTTTGGGCGCCAAAGTCTACGCCTTTGTTCATACGATACGTATTACTGTAGTAAACAAGAGAGGCTTGCTGTTCTTCTGCTGATGCTGATTCATCGTAAAAGTGTCCGATGATTTCTGCTTGTGCATCTTCAAGTGTTGGTCTTACGATTACTTCAGTAGATGATTGAACCGGTATGGCCTCTTCATCTCGTGGGTCATATCCCACTTGGAACTCATCTGATGGCTGTTCTTGGCTCTCCTGGTCTAAAGGAGTACCTAAATTTTGACCTTGGAAATAGAATACGGAGCTAAGAATGCCTGCTGCTGCTGCTAAATAGACTGCTGGTAATACCCAGCGTTTGCGTAATAGACGTTGTGCATTTGACCACTTGCTTTCATTTTTAGAAGAACGATTATTGTCTTCTTTCATTTCTCATCACCTCAGCAACCATTCTGAACAGATTACTAGAAATGTATACATGAGTTGAAAATATTTTTTTGAAATTCTTTTTCACAGCAGGTCCTAATCGTTATCTAGTAATCAACAGACTTATTCACAGATCCACAGACTTCTCCCCAATTCGGCTTGTTTATCCACAAAAAAAGGAGCTTGAATGTCCATATTGAATGAACATCCAAGCTTAACCTGTGGATTACTTTAATTTGGCTGTGACTTTTTCTGCAAAGTGATCGATTCCCGCGATTTCAATGCCTTGATAATAGTGCTGAATGATTTTGTCGTAGGTTATACCATCCTTCGCCATACCATCTGCTCCATATTGACTCATCCCTACTCCATGACCCCAGCCTTTGGTTTTAATTGTCACGGTACCATTACTGCGCTGCCAGTCGAAGTCAGACGAGTCTAACTTAAGTAGTGTTCGCACTTCACGCCCTGTAATGGTCTTATCACCAATCGTTACGGAAGCTACACGCCCGCCATCAGTTCGTTCAGATGTCGGAGGAATCGTGCCATTACTTGGTAAAGTCACCCCAAGGCTTTGCTCGATTTCAGCATCGCTAAATTCTTTCTCACCTGAAAAACGAGGGGAATTCTGATCCCAAGGACTCTCTACACTACGAAGGTATGGGAAACTGTTCTCATAATAATCCTCCGAGTTTTCCGTAAAGCCGTTACTTGTGGAGAAGAATTGCGCTGAAATGGGCTCATTATCATAGGTTATAATTTCACCTGCCGTGGCGGCTACCGCTTCTTTGACACGATTAAAGTTACTCTCATAATCTTGTCCCCATTTCTGACGGAGCTCTTCTTCATCTTGATAAACCTGATGTGTAATCGTGTCTGTTACAATAGCTCCCTCGGGAAGTTTCGTATCTGCTTCGTTCAAAATCAGTTTTAAAATAAATGTACGGGCAGCTAAAGCTTGTGCCTTTAATGCCTCCATTTCAAATGATGGTAACATCTCAGCTGATACAACACCTGTTACATAGTCTTCAAGAGGCACTTGCTCAAGGCTGTTCTTTTTGCTTCTAAATACACTCACTTCAAATGAGGGAGATGATTCCTTCGACTCCTTGTTCACAACGTCCTCCCCTGGGTCTTGATCCTGTTTAGTCATTGCGCTGATTGATGTTTCACCTTCTGAGAAGAATGCGACCATAGCAGATGGAATAATCAATACAGCTACAAAAAGTAGGACAAACATCCAAATAAATCGTTTCATAGCAGCCCTCCACCGCAAACATACTAACACTACTCTTAAACGTATGCGGGTGAAAAGACAAGTAGAACATATAAGAAAAGAGCCATTCAACAAACTGAATGACTCTTCCTAGAAATATGCTGTCGTCTTATATCATTTCCTAGGCAATAACCTAATTTGTAGACGTATTTAGACTAAGTGAAGCGGCTGTTTCAAGAGCTGCTGCTTCATCCTCGACAATTTCCTGCACTTGTTCAACACGTTCTACATCGCCACCAAGCGCGGCCAATTTGCCGGCAAGATTTACGTAGCCACGATCAATGTGCTTTAATTCCGTTACTCGAGTAACTCCTTCTGAGACCAAACCAGCAATAACAAGCGCTGCACCAGCACGTAGATCAGTTGATGCTACTTCAGCACCTTGCAGATTATTTGGACCAGAAATGATCGCAGAGCGACCTTCAATCTTAATATTACTGTTCATGCGACGAAATTCTTCTACGTGCATGAAGCGATTTTCAAATACTGTTTCTGTAATAACACTTGTGCCTTCAGCTTGAAGAAGTAAAGCCATCATCTGAGCTTGCATATCCGTTGGGAACCCAGGATGCGGCATTGTTTTTAAGTCTACTGCTTTAAGCTTTTCTGGACCAACCACTCTAAGGCCATTAGGAACTTCAGTAATATCTACACCCATCTCTTCCATTTTGGCAATAAGAGGACGAAGATGTTCAGCTACAGCACCTTCTACAACCACATCACCTTTAGTGATTGCAGCTGCAACCATAAATGTTCCTGCTTCGATGCGGTCAGGGATCACTGTATGTTCTGCTGCCGTAATTTTCTCGACACCTTCAATACGAATGACACCAGTTCCAGCTCCGCGTACTTTAGCACCCATTGCATTCAAATAGTTCGCAAGACAAACAATTTCAGGCTCTTCTGCTACATTTTCGAGGATGGTTGTGCCTTCAGCTAATACAGCGGCCATCATAATGTTTTCAGTTGCTCCTACACTTGGGAAATCAAGATAAATCTTGGCTCCTTGTAGACGACCATCAATGCTTGCTTCAATGAAACCATTTCCAATTTCAACGGTTGCTCCCATTGCTTCAAAGCCTTTAAGATGCTGATCAATTGGACGAGATCCAATTGCGCACCCACCAGGAAGAGCGATACGCGCTTTACCAATTCTAGCTAAAAGTGGACCCATTACAAGGAAAGAGGCTCTCATTTTACGTACATATTCAAACGGAGCTTCTGTTTTTAAAGCCTTTGTTGCGTCTACAATAAATTCTCCGTCCTCGTAGGTAACTTCGGCATTTAAATTCTTTAATACTTCTTTCATTGTATATACATCAGCAAGTGAAGGTACCTCATGAATCACACTTGTGCCTTCTTCAGCTAAAATAGATGCAGCGATCACAGGTAATACAGCGTTCTTTGCGCCTTCTACCTTGACGGATCCGTGCAGCTTATTGCCACCTCGGACGATAATTTTTTCCAACATATTCCCCTCCGCGTCAAGTTTTTGTCTCTTCTATATCATCAATATTCAGTCGTAATAATAGGCGTTCCTATTGTCACAGTTGTCCCATCGCCCAAAGC
The DNA here is from genome assembly GCF_030813245.1 of Alkalicoccobacillus murimartini. Classification (GTDB taxonomy): domain Bacteria; phylum Bacillota; class Bacilli; order Bacillales; family Bacillaceae_D; genus Alkalicoccobacillus; species Alkalicoccobacillus murimartini. The sequence continues at coordinate 500,668 of NZ_JAUSUA010000002.1, forward strand.
TGAATCGCTTCTTAAAGCTATCTGGACATTCATCGGTTTGCCGCCGGTATTCAGCTGGTCCTTCCACACATTAGTATATGCGGATACCGAGACAAACGTTTCTTCTGTGAGTGCTTCTACCTCTGTGGCATTCAAAACGTCCATGTAGGTATAGGCTTGATCCAAAAGTGAACCACTTTTGGTTATTGGTGCATCTTGTATGCTTTGCACTTGTGTGTAAAGCGATGCCGTGTCCATAGTAAATAGCAGCAAACGACTTTTTAGTTGATCTGCAAGGTCATATCGAAGCCAGTCTTCGGCACTTGTGCCAGACATTTTGTACGAGTATGTGAGAGTATGTGAGCTGTTTTCAGGATACGCCATAAGACGCAGCGATTCCTTCACTCCACCTGCAGATGTCAAATGAAATTCAGCTGTCCATTCAGTTGCACTAGTATCCAAATACGTTTGATCCCAGCCCTCAAGCTGGTCACGAAGCTTATGTACATGTTCTTGGAACAATTGTTGTGAATCCACTGTCCCTTGTACGTCTCTTGCAAGCAACTGCCATTCTTTTAGAGCTAACTCATCGGATTTCACTAGTTCAAGGATCGTTTCAATCGGTTGAATGATTAATTCAGCTTGCGTATTGTCTGGTTTTACATAAAATACAATGACAAAAGACATAATAAGTAAGCTCAATATCCATTTCACCCACCCCATGATAACCGCTCCTTTAGCAAACTGTTCTTAGTAACAGTTTGACCGCTAGGACGCTAAGCATACATGGAATTTAGAGTCACAATTCGACAGCTTCCTACCACAAATATTGGAGCAATCGAGACGCTTGAAGGTAATCGAGAAAAAAGCGGCTAACAAGGTATGTAATAGCAATAGCTGTAAGCAGTCTGAGCATAATCGCCTGAGGACCCTTAGGTTCTCTAACAAACAAATCAAACCGAAAACTCTGCAATGCCCACCAGGATAACCCCAGGAAGAAGAGATTCACCATAATCTGAATCAGTGCGTCCTGCCCAAAACCATCAGTCACCAATAAAAACTCCTTTTCTTACGTGAGAACCACTGTAAGATTATTTGCCGTAAATTAAAATACAATTTGATCATAATAGATTGTATGATGAAACAATCCACACTCAACTATAACGGAAACTTGATAAAATTGCTATAGTTAATCTGCTTTCCATTTAAAAAAATCACTTAAAAGTTGACAAATTAAGACACACTTTGACTCTTTCAGTAAGATTGGGTCTAAGTGCTCTGTTTATTTGTTACCCTTTTTAAAAAGATGATAACCGTCATTTTCAAAATAAATGGAAAAAAGCTTACAACCATTTAGTTGTAAGCTTTTTTCGTATACGTTATTTTAAGAATCCTTGTTCACGTGCTAGGATTTTGGCTACTTTAGGTGCATACCATAGTAGCGGCAACATTAAAATGGAAACAGGCACAGCTGCTACAACCACAAAGGATTGTAAGGCACCAATTCCTCCACCACCGATATTAATTAATAAAACAGCGATAACGGCCATAATGACAGCCCAGAATACGCGAACGAGCTTAGGTGGATTTCCGACACCCGTAACACTCATAGATAACGAATAAGACATTGAATCGACGGTTGTAACAACGAATAAGATCGTCAACAGTAAGAAGACAAAAGGCATAATCGTTCCAAGTGGCATTTGAGCAGCAATCGCTATAATCGCTGCAGGTAAGCCATTATCAAGTAAGGGTCCACTTATGGATCCTGGCTGATTCAGCTCATAATGGATACCACTTCCCCCAAGTACAGTGAACCAAAGACTTGTAATAACAGGCGTCATGATCGCCACAACAAGGAAGATTTCACGGATGGTCCGCCCTCTTGATACGCGTGCCACAAGTAAGGCAACGAGTGGACCAAAACCAATAAACCAACCAAAGAAAAACAATGTCCAAGCACCGAGCCATTCATTATCTCCTCTAAATGTGCTCATGCGGATAAAGTCATTTAGATATACGCCAGTGGATGAGATGAATGAGTCTACAAGAAAGAGACCAGGGCCAAATATTAATAAGAAGACCGCAATAATCAAAGCTACATTCACATTTAATCGACTTAACCATTGAATTCCTTTATCAATCCCAGTAAGCGTTGAAATTAGAACGACTGAGGTTAAGGCAACAATGATGAGCACTTGAGTCATAAAGGTGTTTGGCCAGCCAAAAAGTACATTGACTCCATAGCTTACTTGGAGACCTAAAAATCCAATAGGTCCAATGGTTCCAGCGGCCGCACCAATGATACAAACCACATCTGCCGCTGTTCCCCAGGCACTGTTCTTAATTTTGCTTCCGAAAATCGGATAAAGAAGCGTACGTGGTTTTAGTGGCATGCCCTTATGATTGTGAGCGTACATAATCACAATGACACTAATGGCGCCGTAAACAGACCACGCCGTGAATCCCCAAGAAAGAAAACTTTGCGCGAGCGCCGGGCTTACAGCTGCTTCAGTTCCACTTTCAATACCTGAGAAAACTGGAGGCGTTTCGATAAAATAATACATAGGCTCAGCAGCAGCCCAAAATACGCCACCCGCTCCGAGGCCTGTTGTAACTATAATAGCTAAATATTTAAAAAAGCTCATTTCTGGCTTTTCCAGTTTTCCAAGCACAACATTCCCGCTTCTTGAAAAGGCAATGTAAGCACCCACAATAAATGTGGCAATTAAAAGAATCTGCCAATACGGACCAAAATAGCGAATGGCATAATCAAAACCTAGATCAACATATGTAGAGGTCCACTCCACATTAAACACAGATAACAAGACAAACAAAACCAAAATTCCCCCACTGATTAGAAAAACTGGCCAGTTGAGTATCTCTTTTATCTTACTCAAATCCTTACGACTCATTTATTTCCTCCATTTGATTCATGTAGTAAAGAATAATCTTAGCACAAATTAAGGCGTGGAATATTGTGAATACTTTCTACTTAGCAAAAAAAGGATATTGCCTTATTAATATGGAAAGAGAAATCATAGTAAGGAGGTGATTTTTATTATGACCGTAAAAGAACGAGATATGCCTATGAAGATGCAACAATTACTCGCTTTAGAAAGAAGGATGAATGGATTTCCGAGGAAAATGAAAGAAGATTTATTGTTGTATGAAGCAGGGTATCGAGGAGAGCAGAATCTAGATTATCATCTGACATTTCTAGAGGATGATGAGTTCATATTGTTACATGACCTGAGGATTAATAATAAGAGAAGGCATTATTTTCAGATCGATACACTCGTCGTAACCTCTCGATTCTTCGTTATTTTAGAGGTTAAAAATATGGTTGGTCGATTTGAGTTTAACGATGACTTAAAGCAAATGGTGCGCAGGTGGAACGGCGAGGAGTTGATAATGCAAAACCCTTTAAATCAAGTTCGCCGCCAACAAACTCAATTATCAGACTGGCTACTTCATCATAACTTCCCTCTCATGCCAATCGAACAGCTACTTGTCTTCGCACACCCCTCAACAGCCATTCATTCAACAGAAGCAGGCAAACACACGCTGTCGAAAGTTGTCTATGCAGAAGGAGTGGTTCCTCGATTAGAAAAGCTGAAAACGAATTACGGAAAAGCCAGATCCTATTTAGATAAGACCAACCTTCTTAAAATCGTTGGGCTACTAAATGCCAACCACTCTCCCCTTTTATCTCCTATCCTAAAAACCTACCATCTTAAACCATCTCAACTGCAAAAAGGTGTCTATTGCCCAAGTTGCAGTGCCCCAAACATGATCCGTCGAGCCAGGAGCGGACACTGGCACTGTCAAACGTGTCCCGTGAAATCTAAAACGGCGCATGTGAGAGCATTGGAGGATTATTATTTGTTGATTAAGCAGACGATTAGCAGTGCGGAGTTGAGGGAGTTTTTGGGGATTGAATCAAAAATGGCAGCCTACAATATATTGAGCAAATTGGACGTAAGGCGCACGCACAAAAACCGGCACTGTTACTACCACCTAACATATCCGCTACGATTAAAGTAAGTTGAGTGTGTAAGAGATGTTTGTATTTTAAGGTCCTTAGTAAGTGCACCAATTGGTCGAATACCATTTCGATATTGCAGGCTATCGTTTCACTTGCTCCTCCATCGTTTCGATTCTGCGCTCTATCGTTTCACTTGCTCTCCCATCGTTTCGATTCTGCGCTCTATCGTTTCACTTCCCCTCCCATCGTTTCGATTTCACGCTCTATCGTTTCACTTGCTCTCCCATCGTTTCGATTCAACACTCTATCGTTTCACTCCCCCTCCCATCGTTTCGATTCAACACTCTATCGTTTCACTCCCCTCCCATCGTTTCGATTCTGCGCTCTATCGTTTCACTTGCTCTTCCATCATTTCACTTCTGCGCTCTATCGTTTCACTTCCCCTCCCATCACATCGATTCTCCGCTCTACATCATCCCCACCCCAAACAAAAAAACTGCCCTCCACCAAGTGGAGAGCAGTTTTTTTATTATTTACCCGCGACTTTCAAGCGGTTGAGTGCGCGTTCGAGGGCGGCTTTGGCGCGGACGGTGTTGATGCCGTCTTGGCTTTTGGCGTTGACTCGTTTTTCGGCGCGTTCTTTTGCTTGTTGAGCGCGGTCGACGTCGATGTCAGACGGTTGTTCTGATGCTTCTGCTAAAATGGTAACCTTATCCGGTCGTACTTCTACGAATCCGCCGCTGACCGCGATGATGTCTTCGGAAGAGCCTTTTTTCATTCGGGCTGCGCCGATGGCAAGTGGCGAAACGAGCGGGATATGGTTTGGTAAAATACCAAGCTCACCTTCAACAGTGCGAACAACGACCATGTCGACGTCACCTTCGTAAACAGTGCCGTCTGGTGTTACGACGCTGGCATGAACAGTTGGCATAAAATCCCCTCCTTTTCAGCAGAGCTTGGTTTTAGACCATTTGCTCTGCTTTTTCAACCACTTCTTCAATGCGGCCAACTAGACGGAATGCGTCCTCTGGCAACGTATCGTATTTTCCTTCAAGGATTTCGCTGAATCCTTTGATTGTTTCTTTAAGTGGAACATATGAGCCTTTTTGTCCAGTAAACTGTTCAGCTACGTGGAAGTTCTGGCTTAGGAAGAACTGGATACGACGAGCTCGTTGTACAACAAGCTTATCATCCTCAGATAATTCCTCCATACCAAGAATCGCGATGATATCTTGAAGCTCACGATACTTCTGTAGAGTTTGCTGTACACGACGAGCTACAGAATAATGCTCATCACCAACAACTTCTGGTGAAAGTGCACGTGAAGTTGACGCTAATGGATCAACCGCTGGGTAGATACCCATTTCAGTTAGTTTACGCTCAAGGTTTGTTGTTGCATCCAAGTGAGCAAACGCTGTAGCTGGTGCTGGATCCGTATAGTCATCGGCAGGTACAAAGATCGCTTGGATCGATGTAACAGAACCTTTTTTGGTTGAAGTAATACGCTCTTGAAGTTGACCCATCTCTGTTGCAAGTGTTGGCTGGTACCCAACGGCAGATGGTAAACGTCCAAGTAGTGCAGATACCTCTGAACCAGCTTGTGTGAAGCGGAAAATGTTATCGATGAAAAGTAGCACGTCGGCTCCTTGCTCATCACGGAAATACTCAGCCATTGTCAAACCGCTTAGTGCAACACGCATACGCGCACCAGGTGGCTCGTTCATTTGACCAAATACCATGGCCGTTTTCTTAATAACGCCAGCTTCAGTCATCTCATGGTACAAGTCGTTTCCTTCACGTGTACGCTCTCCAACACCGGCAAATACTGAGATTCCACCATGTTCTTGTGCAACGTTATTGATTAATTCTTGAATAAGAACGGTTTTACCTACACCCGCTCCACCAAATAGTCCAACCTTACCACCCTTTGTATACGGAGCAAGCAAGTCAACAACTTTGATTCCTGTTTCAAGGATCTCAGTTGCTGTCGTTAGTTGATCGAAATCAGGTGCGTCACGGTGAATTGGGTCACGGCGTACACCACTATCTACTGGATCTTTAAACTTCAAGTCAATTTCGTCACCTAAAACGTTAAATACACGTCCTAGTGTTTCCTCACCTACAGGTACAGAGATTGGAGATCCTGTATCTACTGCGGCTGTTCCACGAACAAGTCCATCAGTTGAGCTCATTGCAATGGTACGAACAGTATTGTTACCAAGGTGAAGGGCAACTTCAAGTGTGACAGTTACGTCAACAGCTTTTGTTTCGCCACCTTGCTGATTTACGGTTAAGGCATTGTTTATTAGAGGAAGATCGCCATCGACAAACTGAACGTCAACAACGGGTCCTGTAATTTGAATAATACGCCCTGTGCTCATCTTTTTCCCTCCTATTTAGATCGGCTGTATGTCTACTCGAGAGCGGCTGCTCCACCGACGATTTCTGTGATTTCCTGCGTAATAGCCGCCTGACGTGCACGGTTATAGGAAAGTGTTAGATCATCAATCATAGAGTTTGCATTATCTGTCGCAGAACTCATGGCTGTCATTCTTGCACCAAATTCACTGGCTTTCCCATCAAGCAGGGCACCGAAGATTAGGCTCTCTGCATATTGAGGTAGCAATTGGTCAAGGATGGCTTGCTCATTTGGTTCATAGATATAACTTGCATTTGAACTAGCAGCCTCATCTTCAAGGCCAGCTAAAGGCAACACTTTATTCTCTGTCGGAACCTGAGAAAGTGGATTCACAAAGTGGTTATGCCAGATGTATAACTCATCAAATACCTGATCAGCAAACATCTCGACAGTGGTACTAGCCAATTTCTTAATGTCACTAAATTCAGGCTGGTCTTGTACTTGAATCATTTCCTGAATAATTGGAAGGCCTCGTCCTCTTAACAAGTCACGACCAATTCTCCCGATCACGATTAACGCATACTCATCCGATGAGTTATGTCGCTCATTCAGTGTGTTTGTTAACCTACGAATTAGCGTACTATTATATCCACCAGCAAGGCCGGTATCAGATGTAATCACAATATATCCTGTTTTTTTCACCGGACGTTCTTCAAGCAATGGGTGCGTAGCATCGGTTCCGCTTGCAGCCATACTTGATACCACTTCTTTGATTTTTGCAGCGTACGGATTAAAAGCCTGGGCTTTTTCCTGTGCGCGGTTAAGCTTAGATGCCGCAACCATTTGCATGGCACGCGTAATCTGCTTTGTCTTTTTCGTAGAAGTGATCCGGTTTTTTATATCACGTAAAGAAGCCAATCTCTCACCACCTTTATTCAAAACTTTGGTTTAGCTGCTTAGCTGTCAGATACGTTAAAGCCTTTTTTGAACTCTTGAATTGCTGCTCTAAAGTCAGCATCCTCAGGTAGGTTACCTGTTGTACGAATGTGATCAAGCAGTTCTTTTTTGTTGTGGTCCAAAAATACGAATAGTTCAGCTTCAAAACGAAGAACGTCTTTAACCGGAATATCGTCTATATAACCGTTAACTAGTGAGAAAAGAATAGCTACTTGCTTCTCAACTGGAACTGGTTTATTAAGATCCTGCTTAAGAATTTCAACGGTACGTACTCCACGATTTAGTTTCGCCTGAGTAGCCGCATCTAAATCTGAACCGAATTGAGAAAATGCTTCAAGCTCACGATATGAAGCTAAATCCAAACGAAGCGTTCCAGCTACCTTTTTCATTGCTTTGATCTGAGCAGATCCTCCAACACGTGATACAGAGATACCTGGGTTTACTGCTGGACGAACACCAGAGTAGAACAAGTCAGACTGAAGGAATACCTGTCCATCTGTGATCGAGATTACGTTTGTTGGAATGTATGCTGATACGTCACCAGCTTGCGTTTCAATAAATGGTAGTGCTGTGATTGAACCAGCGCCTTTATCGTCACTTAACTTCGCTGCACGCTCTAATAGGCGAGAGTGAAGATAGAATACATCCCCTGGGAATGCCTCACGACCTGGAGGACGACGAAGCAATAAGGACATTTCACGATAAGCAGCTGCTTGTTTAGATAGATCATCGTAGATTACTAATACATGCTTGCCATCGTACATGAATTCCTCTGCCATCGTTACACCTGTGTAAGGAGAAAGGTATAGCATTGGTGCTGGATCTGATGCACCAGCTGTTACTACGATTGTGTAATCAAGCGCACCGCGTTGGCGAAGCGTCTCTACTACGTTAGAAACCGTAGATTCTTTTTGACCAATCGCAACATATACACAAATCATGTCTTGGTCTTTTTGGTTAAGGATCGTATCAATTGCGATCGATGTTTTACCAATTTGACGGTCACCGATGATAAGCTCACGTTGACCACGACCAATTGGAATCATTGAGTCAATTGATTTGATACCTGTCTGCAAAGGTTCATGAACGGATTTACGATCCATAACACCTGGTGCAGCCGCTTCAATTGGGCGACTCTTTGTTGTGTTAATTGGACCAAGTCCATCAACAGGTTGTCCAAGTGAGTTCACAACACGTCCAAGTAATTCCGGACCAACTGGAACCTCCATGATACGGCCTGTACGCTTAACCTCGTCACCCTCACGAATACCAAGATAAGGGCCAAGAATGATAATACCGATGGTGTTCTCTTCCAGGTTCTGAGCCATACCCATGATACCATTGGAGAATTCAAGTAATTCACCAGCCATTACATTTTCAAGACCATGAGCAAACGCAATTCCATCCCCTACGCGGATAACTGTACCTACGTCTTGGACTTCAACATTTGCTTCAAAGTTCTCAATTTGCTGTTTAATCAGCGAGCTAATTTCTTCAGCTTTAATGCTGCTCATTTTGATTCACCCCTTTAGTGATTGCTACCGATAGTCACTACCGATATTTGCTACCGATTTCCTGCTAACAGGTTTCGTTCTAGACGGTTCAGTTGTCCTTTGATGCTGCCGTCGTATATACGATCGCCAATCCGGATTTTGATTCCGCCAACTAGCTCTTTGTCTACCTTATTTGTTGCAATAAGACGGCTTTTGCCTGCTTTCGGCGCAAACACAATCTCAACTTGCTTTAACTCATCTTCTGTTAATGCTTTAGCAGAAAACACAGTGGCTTCAGCAATGTTTAATAAATCATGATGTAATTTTGTAAATGCCTTAGATAGGTCAGGCACAATTGAAAAGCGCTGACGCTCAAGCAAAAGAAGTAATGTATGTACTACATCTGCCCCTACTTGCCCAGAGAAACTTTTGTTAACCAGTTCCTTTTTCGTTACTAATGTAACTTTGGGATGGTTGATTGCCTTTAAAAGCTCCGGCGTACTCTCTAAAACGGAAGCAATAATTTCTAGCTCTTCGCCCGTTTTTTCAAGTGTCCCTTTTGACTGGGCCAATTGAAAAAGAGCAACCGCGTAACGATTTGCTACCGCTTGGTTGCTCATAGCTCTTCGCCCGCTTGTTTAAGATAGTCTTGGATCAACTGTTCTTGAGCCTTTTCATCCAATTCTTTCTCAATTACTTTTTGCGCAATTAAGACAGATAAAGACGCGACCTGTTCGCGAAGAGCCACAACAGCTTGGTCTTTTTCATTTTGGATTTCAGCAATAGCTGTATCTTTCATACGGCCAGCTTCTTCTCTAGAGGTTTTGATAATATCTTGCCCCTGTTGCTCGCCTAATTTCTTAGCATTTTCAATGATTCCTTGAGCTTCTTTTTTTGCATTGTTTAATTCTTCACGTTGCTGGTTAAGAAGTTCTTCCGCATCTTTACGATTGCGTTCTGCAGAGTCAATTTGGTCATTTACAAGCTTTTCACGTTGCTCCATTACTCCAAGAAGTGGCTTTAGAGCAAATTTGCTAAGTAACGCTAAGAGAATGATAAAACCAATTAATTGAACAGCAATTGAACCCCATGGTATTACTAATCCACCCATGATTTTGTACTCCTTTCGTCGCTATACATAAGGAATGGCGAAGGTTCAAGCATGAACACAGTCGCCATTATTATACAGTCGTTCTAATTAACCACCAATACCAAACAGCATTAAGATTGAGATAACAATCGCAATGATTGGAACAGCCTCTGCCAATGGTACACCAATAAACATAAGTGTTTGAAGTGTTGACTTAAGTTCTGGCTGACGCGTAACACCTTCAAGAGTAGCTTTAACAATGATAGCAACCGCAATTGCCCCACCAATAGCAGCAAATCCAGCTGCAAGTGCAATACCTAAAAATAACATAATTCATGTTCCTCCTAGTAATATAGTTTTTTATATATAGTTTGTCCGAAAAACGGACGGTGTTAAAAAATTAATGCGCTTCTACTTTATGAGACATATAAACCATTGCTAGCATCACAAAGATATAAGCCTGTAAGCTTCCGATAAAGATACTAAATGCCTGCCAAATCACCAAAGGAACAAGTGATGTAATAGCAGAAAGTACATACATCAGTGGATTTGCACCCTCAATTCCAAAACCTGATACCCCGAACGTTACGATCAGTATCATCAGGATTTCTTTGGCATAAATGTTACCAAATAGACGCATACCTAGTGTTAGCATATTTGAAATTTCTTCAATGATCTTAAATGGTAGCAAGAACCATACAGGTGTTACGTAGCCTTTTAAGTAACCTTTCATTCCATTTATGCGTACGCCATAAATATGTGTCAGCAATACGACAAAAACAGAAAGTGAAAGAGCCAACGCGGGATCGGAAGTTGGAGATTTCCACCAAACCTCATGAGTTTCTCTGTTATATATTTCAAAAGGAATCCCTAGCATATTACTCACAAATACATAGAATAGAAGTGTTACAGCTAATGCAATAAATCGCCCGCCGACTTCCCAGCTCATATTTGCTTTTATAATGTTTCGACAAAAGTCTACTGACCATTCCAAGAAATTCTGAAGCTTGCCAGGACGAACAGATAAATTACGGGTGCCAATAAAGAAAAGCAGAAATATAATTAAACTTGCGACAAACGACATGACAATCGTTGAGGCATGGAAAGTTAGTCCGTATATTTCCCATTTGGCCATTACATGGTCCACACACCATCACCTCTCTTTAACAATAAATTTTCGTACACTGTCAATGAATAGCATTGCGTATACCGATGAAAAGCCTACCAAAACAAATAGTACATTTAGCCATTCTGGAAAAATAATTGCGATATACATAATGACTATTGGACAAACCATTCGGACGATAACATTCAACCCTACAAGCAAAGACATCGTACGGTTCTGCTTTAAGGCAACATGTCCTATGATCTTTGCATCAACAAAGTTCAACAAAAGATTCACAAGCCCTGCAACCAACCCAGCAAAAATACTTAGAAACAAGATATGAAAAGAGGTAATCATAAACCCAGTCATGCAAATAGCGGCGCATACACCAAGTATCGTCGCATATCTCTTCATATTTGTTTCGAGTTCACCTGTCATGTTCATCGTCTCCTAAAAAAGGCTGAACTACCTTATACATTCCATAACAGCCTGTAAAGAGTCCAACAAACAGGAAGATGATTAGAAACCAAGGCATCGTTCCTAGTTGACGATCCAACCATAAACCGAAAAATACGCCACCTACTAATCCCCCAACCAAGCAAGAGGAGATCATTGAAACTAATCCCGCTGTTTTCCAAAGGTTAGATTTTTGTTTCGGCATGTTAGCCTCCAAACACAAGAAATCATGTAGTACTAATGATGCCCTTATGTAACCCTTACCATTTGTCCCTAGTTATCGTACAATAGCGAAACCCTTGTGTCAACGGTGTTTTGCCTTGAAAGAAAAGGGGTTGCAGGAGTTGACCATGATTGTTCACACATCTGTCATATTGCCTGAAAGATATTCCATAACATACCTAATTATCATACTTAATTAAATTAAAAAACTCAAGAGAAAACGCTTTCTCTTGAGAACTTTTTTCTTATATTTCATCATTCTTCATCAATTTGGATCATAGATTCGATAATATCCTGTCGACCTTCTTGCTTTGCAAAAACTAATGCTTTGTACATTCCAGGCGGAAGACTGACATCTGTCATCTCTGCTTGAACCATGCCTCGGTCTGTATGATCTCTGGTTTCAAGGTACGTAATGAATTGGAACGTGTCAGGATCGTACAGTGCAATACCTGACTCCTCAGCACCTCCAGGGAGATAGTATTCATATCTATAGGTATTTGGTTTATCTCCGTGCACAAACTGAAAGGCCATGACCCTTGGATAATCAGGTTCTTCCATAAATAAGATGTATGGAACAAGAATGTCTTCTCTTCCCCCTGTAATTTTAATATGGTCATAGTGAATACCTTCCCCTAAAATAGAAGGCATCAGATCCAGAGAAAGCGTGACTTCTTGTTTCTCCTTTGGCTTTAATGTGATGGCTGACGGCGCATGCCACTCCATTCCATCGAGAAGCACAAAGGGTGGATCGATATGGTACGTATTAGTCTGATCACTCTGGTTTTCGACAGTAAAGGTCACTGAGCGTTTTTCACGGACATCATTTTTCGACCATTTCCCAAACGTAACCGCTGCTGGATACACTAGAGTATCTAACTTAAGCGCCTTATCTACTTGCAGACGACCTGCTCCCTGCTCGTGTGGCGCATACGGTTTATTCTCTTTGTTCATTAGTTGCTTAGCTGAATTCATCAACGCAGCTTTCACTTGTTCTGGTGTCCAGTCTGGATGAGCTTGCACAAGTAACGCCGCAGCACCTGCAACATGAGGGGATGACATGCTCGTTCCATCAAGTCCGGTATAGCCACCTGGTACCGTACTATCAATACTCATTCCCGGTGCCACAAGATCTGGTTTCACTTCCCACGAGAACGTAACTGGCCCACGCGAACTAAACGGCGCTAAAAAGTCCTGTTCTTTTCTGTACATCGTTCGAATGGTTGAAGAGTGGGTAGACTCTAGTTCGTTAAGTAGCCATTCACCATCTTCTTGGCTTAACGTACCTGCGGGCAGCGAGCTCGGTTGTTCTAATCCACCTACAAATGAGCCTGACGTATTGTTATAAATCAACACGCCGACAGCACCAGCTTTTACTGCTGCCTTCACTTTCTCTTGAAAGGATATTCGCCCGCGCTTTACTAACGCAATCCGACCGCGAACCTCAACTTCACTATAGTCATCTTCCATGCCATAACCTGCAGGCACAAATTCAAAATCGCGTGTAAGCGTCCACCTCTCAGCTCCTTTTAACGCATTTAATTCCAATTCTTTATCTTTACTTGGAATCGTAATGTAAGGCGTCTGCATAGGCGGAGCCGAGGCTCCAACTGAAATGGCTTTTTGTGCGGTCCCAGGTGACCCGACCGTCCACATCCCTGGCCCGCTATTGCCACTTGATGTGACAGCAACCACACCTGCGTCCACTGCTTTGTCTAGAGCTAAGCTGGTGGGCCAATCCGGTCCATTCACTGTATTTCCTAGTGAAAGGTTCAGAACATCCACATCGTCTTCCACTGCCTTCTCTATCGCTTCAATGACTTGTTCCGTTGTCCCTTGTCCTCCTGGTCCAAGTGCACGATAGGCATAGATCTCCGCCTCAGGAGCGACACCCTGCACTCGGCCATTTGCAGCGATAATACCTGCCACATGTGTTCCATGAAGCGTTGGCGGACCTTGCCTCGCTAGTGTTTCCATCGGATCACCATCCGAATCAATAAGGTCATAGCCACCCTTGTAGTTCTGCATTAAGTCAGGATGAGTATAATCAATGCCTGTATCGATGACCGCTACCTTTACCCCTTCACCCGTCAGCCTATGTCCGGATTCATCCAACATACCGCGAACAGAACCCGCTCCAATAAAAGGAACACTCTCCTCTAAAGCCGCTTGGTAGGTTGCCACTTCATCTACTCGCTCTACATACTTTAATGCCTTTACCGAAGCCAAATCTTTTTTAGGCACACTTAATGAAAACCCATTATATAAAGTGGAGAATGTCTTTCGAATAACACCGGTCGGAACCTGTGTCGACACCTCTTCTATCGCCTCACTCAAATTACCTTCTTTCGCTCCTACAATCACAACCGTATCAGATGTCTCTTCTGCGATGGAAGTCTGAACTGGGAGATCAGGGTACAGAACCTCAGCCGTTGCAGAAAAGGGAGTGAATCCACCTATAATGAGTACTAAACAAATCGCCGTCTTCTTCATTTCTCGCACCTCCCCAACGTGACATATTCTATGTAGTATGAGGGAATAAACCGCACATTATACACCGCGTTTGACGAGTAAAATGAAACAAAAAAAAAGACCCAGACGATCGTTCCATCGTCTGAATCCTATTTTACCTTCTATTATTTCGTACCAAATAATCGATCTCCAGCGTCACCTAGACCTGGCACAATATAACCATGATCATCAAGCTTCTCGTCCATTGCCGCTAAATACACGTCCACATCAGGATGCGCTTCATTTAAGGCTTTTACCCCTTCAGGAGCAGCAACTAAACACATTAGCTTAATATTGGTTGCTCCACGCTTCTTAATACTAGCAATCGCATCAATGGCAGAACCACCCGTCGCAAGCATTGGATCGATGACGATAAAATCACGTTCCTCCACATCATTCGGAAGCTTGACATAATACTCAACCGGCTTTAACGTCTCAGGATCACGATACAAACCAACATGCCCAACTTTCGCCGCTGGTATCATACGTAAAATCCCATCAGTCATTCCTAATCCCGCACGTAAAATTGGCACAACACCCAATTTCTTACCAGCAATTCGATTGGCTACAGCAGGACCAACAGGCGTCTCAACCGTTGTCTCTTCAAGTGACAAATCACGAGTAATCTCAAAAGCCATCAGTGCCGCAACTTCCTCAACCAACTCACGAAACTCCTTCGTACCAGTCTGCTTATCACGTATGTATGATAATTTATGCTGAATGAGAGGGTGATCAAAAACAAATACTTTACTCATGGCAATCGCTCCTTTTAATGGACTTTCCTTAAAGCATTCTAGCTGAAACAAGCCCCTTGTTCAAGTCTGAATACTTTAAAAGGGGAATTCTGTGTGTGGGAAGTGAGTTCTTTTGGTGTTTGTGGTGGGGTTCTTGGTGGGGTTCTTGGTGGGGTGCTCGGGTTCTTGGTAAATCTCCACTTCGTCTTGATCCCACACTCATCCTTCTTGCTAAACGCCCACGACTCCATTCTGATATAAAAATGTCCATTTTTGTTCCTTACGTCATTGGAATTTAACGATTTAGTTCCTGGCTCTTGGTAAGTGGTGCTTCTCTCTTCGTAAAAGTGGTCCGGCGCTTGGTATCAGGTTCCTGCTCTTGGTATTTTGGATTTGCTCTTGATTGAGGGGCCTTCTCTCTTTGTATCGGGCTCTCCCTCTTAATAAATCCTCTTCCCTCTTGACCCGGAGCACATCGCTCTTGCTAAGACGCTCGGGGGCTTGGTGTGTCTCCACTTCGTCTTGATTCTACACTCATCCTTCTTGCCAAACGCCCACGGCTCCATTCTGATATAAAAATGTCCATTTTTATTCCTTAGGTCATTGGAATTCAATGATTTCGTTTTTGGCTCTTGGTAAGAGGTGCTTCTCTCTTTCGTATAAGTGGTCGGGCGCTTGGTATCAGGTGTCCGCTCTTGGTATTTTGGATTTGCTCTTGATTGAGGGGCCTTCTCTCTTTGTATCGGGCTCTCCCTCTTAATAAATCCTCTTCCCTCTTGAATCGGAACACATCGCTCTTGCTAAGACGCTCGGGCGCTTGGTATGTCTCCACTTCATCTTGATTCTACACTCATCCTTCTTGCTAAACGCCCACAATACATTCTGATATAAAAATGTCCATTTTTATTCCTTAGGTCATTGGAATTTAATGATTTCGTTCCTGGCTCTTGGTAAGAGGTGCTTCGCTCTTGGTAATAGTGGTCAGGCGCTTGGTATCAGGTGTCCGCTCTTGGTATTTTGGATTTGCTCTTGATTGAGGGGTCTTCTCTCTTTGTATCGGGCTCTCCCTCTTAATAAATCCTCTTCCCTCTTGAATCGGAACACATCGCTCTTGCTAAGACGCTCCGGCGCTTGGTAAATCTCCACTTCGTCTTGATTCCATAATCATTCTTCTTGCCAAACGCTGCCCACTCCTCCCCCACATATCACAAAAACCTCCCGCTCCGCACTTATGCGGAACAGGAGGTTCTGTATGTTTTATAGATTTGGATACATTGGGTATTTTGCAGTTAGGTTTGCGACACGTGCGCGCACTTGCTCTGCTACTTCTTCGTCTTCTACGTTTTTCAGTGTCAACGCAATGAGTTTCCCGACTTCTTCCATTGCTTCTGCATCAAATCCGCGAGATGTTACAGCTGCTGTTCCTAGGCGGATACCGCTTGTAACAAATGGGCTTTGTGGGTCAAATGGAATGGTGTTTTTATTTGTAGTAATACCTACGTGGTCTAGTGCTTTTTCTGCTACTTTTCCAGTAAGTTCAAGTGATTGAAGATCCATTAATAATAGGTGGTTATCTGATCCGCCTGAAACGAGATTAATGCCTTCAGCTTGAAGGGCTTCTCCTAGGCGTTTTGAGTTATCAATGACATTTTGAGCGTATGTTTTAAATTCTGGTTGAAGTGCTTCTCCAAATGCCACAGCTTTTGCTGAGATAACGTGCATAAGTGGTCCACCTTGAATACCAGGGAAGATTGATTTATTTAGAGCTTTGCCGTATTTTTCACCGATTTCTTCGTTGGTTAAAATAATCCCGCCACGTGGTCCACGAAGGGTTTTGTGAGTCGTTGATGTGACAAAGTGGGCATGAGGAACTGGGTTTTGGTGTAAGCCAGCTGCTACTAGACCTGCAATGTGAGCCATATCAACCATTAGGTAAGCGCCAACTTCATCAGCGATTTCACGGAACTTAGCAAAGTCAATTGCACGTGGGTACGCACTTGCACCTGCAACAATCATTTTTGGTTTGTGTTCTTTCGCTAATTCGCGAACAACATCATAATCAATCAGTTGTGTTTCTTTATCCACACCATATTCAACGAAATTATATTGAACACCACTGAAGTTTACAGGGCTACCATGAGTTAAGTGACCGCCGTGAGAAAGGTTCATCCCAAGAACAGTATCTCCTTGCTCAAGCACTGTAAAGTATACAGCCATGTTTGCTTGGGCTCCTGAGTGGGGCTGGACGTTTGCATAAGCTGAACCAAAGATTTGATTTACTCGTTCTTGTGCAATTTCTTCTACGATGTCGACATATTCACAGCCACCATAGTAACGACGACCTGGGTAACCCTCTGCATATTTGTTTGTTAATACAGAACCCTGAGCCTCCATTACCGCTTCACTAACAAAGTTCTCAGAGGCGATCAATTCAATTTTATCGCGCTGACGACCTAGCTCCAAATTGATTGCTTCTAGAATTTTCGGATCTTGCTTCTTTAGATTCTCCATTACCCATTCCCCTCTCAAAAACCGCTCTCATTCGGTTTTAGACTATTTCTATTAAGATTCAACTTTATACTATCACATTACAAAGAGTATTTCCGTAACATTTGACGAAATTCCTGAAAATCATTCTGTTTTTGGCGATTCGTATACTGCTCGTATCCCACCAATTAGTTTCGGTCGAGTGATGGCCATTGTCACATGAGCAGCTCCAATTTCTTTGATTTGGCTACGAACCGGTATGGCCACCTTTTTTAAATGCATACCAATAAACGTATCACCAATATCAATTCCAGCATCGGCACGAATCTCTTCAACTAAAACTGGGTTAGTCATTTTGGAAAAAGCGTATTCAGCCATTGCGCCACCGGCCTTGCGAATTGGAATGGCTGAAACGGGCTCATAGCCCCTCGCTTTGGCAGAGCTTGCTTCGAGTACAAGGGCCCGGTTGAGATGTTCACAACATTGGAAGGCGAGCTCAATTCCTGTTCTTTCTTTAAAGTGTAGCAACGTTTGGTAAATAGCTGTCGCTACTTCTTCTGAGCCATGTGTGCCAATGTGTTCACCTATTACTTCACTTGTACTGGTACCAATGACCAATAAATCACCTGTTGAAAGTGGTTTAACCTTGTACAAATCTTCAAGCAGTGTAGAAAGTGATAACTGAATGGATTCAGGTGAGATACTCATTTATAGGCTCCTCCTAACACTCGTAGCTTGAAACTTTGCCAATTCGTGTGGCATGGCGTCCGCCTTCAAAATCTGTTTGCAACCAAGTACGCGCAATTTCAATGGCTATACCAGGGCCAACCACTCGCTCTCCCATTGCAAGCATATTGCTGTCATTATGCTCTCGTGTCATCTTCGCTGAGAAGAGATCATGAACAAGTGCACAGCGAATGCCTTTTACTTTATTGGCAGCAATCGACATACCAATGCCTGTCCCACAAATTAAAATACCACGATCAAAACTTCCGTCTGCAACCTTCTCAGCAGCTGGAAAAGCGTAGTCAGCGTAGTCCACGGATGCTTTGCTATTTGGTCCGAAATCTTCACATTCATGGCCAAGTTCAACAATGACTTCTTTAATGCTTTCTTTTAGATCAACACCTGCATGGTCTGAAGCAATGGCAATTTTCATCAGGGGTACCACCTTTGTCTGTTTGGATTCGCAAAAAAACGCCCGATTCAGTCAGGCGTTTTTTAACATGTAGTTATATTGTAAACCTTTCGATCGTTGCCTTCAATCTCTTCGCTTGATGAGATAACTCCTGCGCGGCCTTTGACGTGTCTTGAATGACCTTTGTTTGTTCATTCGCCAAGTTCGTTACGCTTGACGAGTCACGAGACGTCTCTTCTGCAATGGCTGCTACCTCCTGCGAAGCTTGGGCTGTGACATGAATGGCCTCCATTTGTTGATCAATCATTCCTGTGATATCTGAAATGACCGCCGCCACTTCATCCACTGATCGTGTCATTTCTTTCATTGCTCGGCTTGTTTGCTCCCCTTGGCTGGATTGTTCATTCGCTTCAGCTACTTGTCCATCAATTTGCGACACAACATTTTTCACTTCTGCTTGAATCGTATGTACAAGAGTTGTGATATTTGCAACGGCCTGCGCACTTTCATCAGCAAGGTTACGAACTTCCTCAGCAACAACAGCAAAACCTTTGCCTTGTTCACCTGCTCTCGCAGCCTCAATTGATGCGTTCAGCGCCAACAAATTTGTTTGACCAGCAATTTCACCAACAAGAGAGATAATCTTTTCTACTTCTCCCGCTTGTCTTTCTAGCTTCTTAACTGCTCCAAGGGATGCTTGGTTGTTATTAGCGAGTAGCCGTATCCCCTCTACCAATCCCTTCACAACCGTTCGGCTCTCACTTAAATTCTGAACCAGTTGTTTGGACGATTGGCGAGATCGATCCGCACGATTTTTGACCTGCTCTGCAATTTGCTTCGCTTGCTCCATGGATTCAGCATTCTTCCGACTGACCGCTGCTGAACCCTCGGCTCCTTGAGAAATAGAAACAAGCGTTTCACCCATTTTTAAAGCTCGTGAAGATGCCAGCTCCGAAGACTGCGACATATCACTAACTCGTTGCTCCGTCGCTTCAAAGCTTGAATCAATGTCCTGAACCATACGTCTTAAATTATGCAGCATTTCGTTATACGCTTCACCTAATGCTCGAATTTCGTCATCCGACCCGACCACTTCTACATCTTCCTGAATATCTCCAGCAGCAGCTCGTCTTGCCGAAGCTTCCAGACGATTCAGTGGTTTTGTGATATAGCCAGCGGCCCAGAAGCAAAGGATTCCTGTCCATATAATCCCCGCAACTAACGTTAAGACGGTGAACAGTTCACTACTCAATCCTAATAATTCTGAAAGGTAATCAGATAGCACAAAGATGAACAAAGCACTGATTCCATACGTTAACAGTGCTAAGCCGCTTACGCCCAATACCAACTTTTTGCGCAAACTAAAACGATATGACGGTTTTTCCTTCTCCAATTTCTACATCCCCTTACACACACATGATCAATTATTCTTTCCATTTCACTAATAAACTTGTCAAACACCGATCTAGTTCTACTCCAACTTGCTCATACTCTTCTTGTGGTCCACCGATTGGATCAGCGATATCTCCACCTGTTGATAGGTAACCTTTTAGCGTAAACACTTTTCCGGATGCGTTTGGATGTTGGATCGCAAGCATTTCTTTATGGCTTTGAGTCATCGTCAAAATAATATCTGCCCACTCGACCAGATCTCCCGTTACACTTTGTGAAGCATGTTGATGATTGATGCCTCGCTTACTTAACACCCGAGCCGTGCCATCAGATATTGGAACTCCCGGCCAAGCCGTTACACCCGCAGATTGGATATTTAGTAGGTCGCCAGCTTTTTCTTTTAATAAGTATTCCGCCATCGGACTCCGACACGTATTCCCCGTACAGACAAAAAGAATATTTTTCAAAATGGACATCCCCTTTTTAATAAGTATTGCCCTTATCTTATCACTTCTTGTCCGTTAAAGAGGAAGCATAATCTTCAACCCAAACCCAATTAAAATACTGCCACCTAATAACTCACCATAAATCCCGATGTACTGATGAAACCGCGACCCAATGAGCAGCCCCAGGCACGAAAGAACCATGCTGACGAACCCGATTAGAAAGACAGTAAGCAACGTTTTAGCACCCAGGATTCCAAAGCTTAACCCCGCCGAAAAACTATCCAAGCTTACACTAATAGCAAACGCTGCTAACCCCCAACCAACCGGTTTCAAAAACGAACTTTCTTCTGATGAGAATGCAGATAAAATCATCTGTAACCCAATCAACAACAGAAGTCCTCCGCCAATATAAATAGCCACCATATCAAAATAAATAGAAAGCCATTTTCCAGTAGCCATACCTAACAACGGCATTGCGACATGAAACAACCCAATGGTTAATCCAATACGAAAAACCTGCCGCCCACGCAGCCCCAACATCCCCATGCCAAGCGTAACCGAAAACGCATCCATGCCAAGCGCAGCTGACATAATTAATATCGTCACAAATTCACTCACTGTTTACTCACTCCTTGAACATGCTACTTGAATGTATGCATGACCAAGCTAAAATAGACAACCTCAGTGAAAGGTTGTCTATTTTAGGGGTTATGAGAGGGGACGAGAACGGGGGAGATTTAGTTGAATGGCTGGGTTCTCTTTTCCGCTCGCGGCGACTGCTTTGCGCTCAATGGACCCCCTCCTCCAATCCACCCGCAACCCTAAAACATCCCTACACAAAAAAACCGGCACTCGGCCGGTTTTCTACATTTACTCTATGATACGTCCGCCTGCCGCCTTGCGTAAGCGATTCATGACTGCTGCTCCGACGCCGTTTTCTGGGAAAACTTCTGAATAAATCACATCGATTTGATGATCATCGAATTGTCTCAGTCCATTGTAAAGCAGTGCCGCAGTTGTCGTTAAGTCCTCGTCTACGCCGCAAGCAAATACAAAATCTGCGACGTATTCATGCTTGCGGTTTTCGGTGGTGAGGATTCCGACTCGGCTTCCTTGCGCCTGTGCATGTGCAGCTAGCTCCTGAATCTGAAGATAATTCGTTACTAGGGTCAGACTACCTTTGGGGGCATAGTGCGTATATTTCATGCCCGGAGACTTAGGGGCTTGTCCTTCTGTCACCAACGCTTGATCTAATTCCACATCTTCAGCAATCTCAGCGATCTGCTCTTGTGTGAGGCCACCTGGACGGAAGATGACGGGATGTGGACCGCTAATATCAAGTACTGTGGATTCGACACCAACGCCTGTAGGTCCCCCATCAACGATACCAGCAATTCTACCTTCAAGATCTGACCAAACATGATCTGCTGTTGTTGGGCTTGGTCTACCTGAGAGATTTGCGCTTGGTGCAGCTACGGGAACACCCGATTCTAACAGAAGTTCTCTCGCAATCGGATGCGAAGGCATTCTTACAGCTACAGTATCCAATCCAGCGGTTACATCTGTTGGAACTTGATCGCTTGCTTTAAAGATCAATGTTAATGGACCTGGCCAATAGGCTTTCATGAGCTTTTCGGCAACTTCAGGAATGTCGGTTACTAACGCATCAAGCTGTTCACGTTTTGCGATATGCACAATGAGCGGGTTATCGTTGGGGCGACCTTTTGCTCGGAAAATCTCTTTTACTGCTTGAGAATCCAGTGCATTTCCTCCTAAACCATAAACCGTCTCTGTTGGAAACGCTACTACTTTTCCTTGCTTAATCCATGCTGCTGCTTCTTGCAAATCTGTTTCTTTTTTCTGAAGATTCATTGACTTATTCACATTCCAACGTTTTGTCTGTATATAACTCATATCACAGCTCCTATCCTCCCTATTTTGAGATTCTGCATGTCTTTTGTCAATACCGTACTCAAAATAGCTGAACACCCTGTAATGATAAGGGTTTCACGCTACTAATTTCGTAGCGAAATATGCATAAGTACACCCGTTCGTATACGCAGAACAAGGTTATCCACACTTGTGGATAACCTGTAGATAAGCCGTCACTTCTGCGATTTATTCACATGTTTGCTCAAGTAATTCACAGGCAAAAATCGTTACATCTTGATTCTCAAATTGCTGGAAATGTGATAATCGTTGTATCTCATTTGGCACATCAATCTGCTTAATGGGTCTGAACTGTAGCTGTTCAAAAAAAGCTCCAGCTTGCTTAGTGATTAGAAAGACTTCATTCAATTGAAGTTTGCGACCATACGCAAGAGCTGCTTCAAGGAATCCCATGCCCTTTGCTGGTGTAAAGTAGTCCGTTTCAAGGACAAGCGATCGTAGTAACCCATAGTCTCCTGATGGCTCCAGTCCAATGATTCCAACGATTTCATTGTCTATCGTTTCAGCAACCAAAAAAATATTTGTGATGTTACTTGTGTCATCCTCTCGAAGTCCTGCCCGCGCTAGAAGCCTTTGAACATATAATAAATCGCGGTCCTGAGCCTGTCTGAATACCATTGTCATAACTACACGCCCCTTATTTGCACTATGTTCCATCCTATGCAGGGCTTGTATCAGGTATTACTGATTTTCTTCAGCAAGCGTCGTGGTCTCTCCGCCAAATATCGTTTCAAACAATCCTTTGAAAAAGTCTACGAAGAAAAATGAGACTTCCACTTCTTTTTCAGGCTGGATGTCAGCTTCAACTTCTTCAGCAGGGACTGCTTCACTTTGCTCCATATCAATAAAGCACAAAGGAGGAAACAGCACACACCACCAATTTTCTCCCTTTCCTTCACCAAGTGTGATCAACACCGCTTGGTACTCTCCAGCAGGATACACAAGGTTTCCATATAATTTCGTCGGAAAGTCTACTTGCTCAAAGTCGACTTCAAATAATTGATTGATGCCTCTGTTCTCAAGCTCTGATTCCACAATCGCTTCTATTTCATGTAGCTTTGAGCTAATGACATCCATCGCGTCTTGCTTACTTTCTATACCTGTCACCCATTCTGTAATGGATTGGTTCACTTTGTCGCGAATCTCTCGTTTTAACTTTTGATCACTAATAGAATCGCTATTTGCTAGAATCCGTAAACGAATCGCGTCCTCCTGGCTTACTTCATGATGGAACGCAGCAATCGCTTGGTTTCCTTGGTCTTCCCAACTAATAAGTAATACAAAAAAAGAGAATAATAGATATATAATAGCTTGTGGTTTCATGACCAACACCATCCCTTCCCCCTCATTGTGGTCAGGATGGTTGAAGACTAAACCTATAACTCTTCGACAAAATCTCCATAGGCAAGAACGATTCGGTCTTTTTTATTTATATCAAAACGAACCTCGGTTGTCGTGTTCGGAAAAGCTTCCTGTAACATTTCTCTTACGACCTCTCCCTGTCCGGCTCCCACTTCAAAGGCAACCAGAGCATGAGGCTTCACCACGTGTTTAAGTTGTTGAGTAAGCTTCCTATAGCACTCTAACCCGTCATCTCCTGCAAACAATGCCAATTCTGGCTCATGTTCACGCACATGAACAGCAAGGGTTTCTCTTTCTCCTTCTGGAATATAAGGAGGATTAGAGACAACAACATCAAAGCGTTTCCCTTGTTGAATAAAAGGGTCTAATAGGTCACCTTGATAAAATTCGATCTCTGCTTGATGTTCGATCGCATTCATTTTCGCCATCTTTAACGCTTGTTCCGATAAATCAACTGCCGAAAGATGAAGAGCTTTATCCTCAAGTGTAAGAGTGGTTGCGATGATACCACTACCCGTCCCTACATCTACAGCCTCTAATACCACGTCGCCAAACAATGCTTTTCTTCTCTCCAATACCGCAATAATTAGTTCCTCTGTTTCCGGTCTTGGAATTAAGACATCCGCTGATACATTAAAACGGCGACCAAAGAACTCTTCATACCCAATTAAATGTTGAACAGGGTAGCCTTGGGCAAGCTTGTATACATCATTCTTATATGCATCCAACATCTCTTCGTCAATCGGATCATGAAAACGAGCAAACAATCCAGCTCTCTCCAGACCAAGATGATGGCGGAGCAACCACTCACCAGCCATCGTCTCCGTATGTCTTTCTTCTAAAAAAGAAGAAGCCCAACGAAGGGCTTCGTGTATTGTGTGTATGGTCGACATCTTAATCTTCTGCTCGTTGCATCAGTTCAGATTGTTCTTCCATGATGAGTGTATCAATAATTTCATCCAACTTACCTTGTAATATTTGCTCAAGCTTCTGCAGAGTTAAGCCAATTCTGTGATCCGTCACACGGCTTTGTGGAAAATTATACGTGCGAATACGCTCAGAGCGATCCCCTGTACCTACAGCTGACTTGCGGGTCTCATCATACTCAGCTTGTATCTCACGGTTAATCTTATCGAAGACACGTGCACGAAGAATCTTCATTGCTTTCTCTTTGTTCTTAATCTGTGATTTCTCATCTTGCATCGAAACAACAGTCGAAGTAGGCATATGAGTCAAACGCACTGCAGACATCGTTGTATTTACACTTTGTCCACCGGGTCCACTTGAAGCAAATGTATCTACACGAATATCCTTCTCATGGATTTCTACTTCAACTTCTTCTGCTTCAGGAAGAACCGCAACGGTCGCTGTAGATGTATGAATTCGACCACCAGATTCGGTTGAAGGAACACGTTGCACACGGTGTGCTCCATTCTCATACTTAAGCTTAGAATAGGCACCTGTTCCATTCACCATAAAGATAATCTCTTTATAGCCACCAAGCTCGGTTGTTGTTGCTTCCATCACTTCAATCTTCCATCCCTGTGCTTCCGCAAAGCGATGATACATCTTATAAAGGTCACCAGCAAAAAGCTGCGCCTCATCTCCACCTGCTGCTCCGCGAATCTCAACGATTACGTTTTTATCATCGTTTGGATCCTTCGGAAGAAGAAGGATATGCAGGCGTTCTTCAAGCTCTTGGCTTTGAGATGAAAGATCAGAAATCTCTTCCTTCACCATTGCATACATCTCATCATCTAGCTTTTCTTCAATCATCGCTTTTGCATCTTTTAACTGCCAAGAGACTTCCTTGTATTCGCGATACGCTTGAACCGTATCCTCAAGACCAGACTGCTCCTTCGAATACTCACGCAATCTTTTTGTATCACTAATAATATCCGGGTCACTTAATAATTCATTTAACCGATCATATCTGTCCTCTAAAGACTGTAAACGATCAAACATGTCTTCACCTCATAACATAATATCCGTACATAGCATAACGTTCTAAGTATAGTATATAGGCACTCGGTGGTCAATGTGACAAGGGGTTTGATTCGTTTTTTGCCGACTCTTGCTCTTTTTTGTACCACAGATAGGAATCAGTTAGTTCAAAGACCATCATTATAAGAAACATACATGCGAGGAGAAGCATCCTCCACCCTTCCATTTCAGCAAATAACCAGAATAAAATAAAGATTAAAAGAACAAAGGTAGGAAAAAATTTAGCTTGCTTGAACCGCTTTTCAGCCGTTAGCTTTCCAACCCCTGTTTTTGTTGCCTTTCCTATTAACCTACCAACTAAAACAGCTACACTAATTAAAAACGCTAAGATTAGACCTCCGTTAATCAAGTAAACGGTGACAAATAACCAGAGAAACATCAGCATAGTGCTGACTTTATCATTAACCATTAAAGTTCTCCTCTTGTAAAAGTTCTTGTTGTTCTTTTTTGTACCAAATATACGAATTCACGATATTAAAAGCCGCTAAAATAAGAATAAAGGAGATAACTACTATACGACGCAGGACAGAAAGATCAAGTTGCTGGTATGGAAATAATGATACGTATGCAATAATTAGGACACCAAAGCATATGGACTTAATTAAGTACTTTTTAGCTGGCTCACGCTCGGTTGCCACCTCTTGATAATATCCTAATATAGAGATAATTGTTATAACTACGCCCCACCCAATTATAAGCATCCAGCCTGCACCAATAATCAACAGGAACAAAATAAAAAGAAGTGGCGTTAGCTGTATCATATGCCTTCTCTCAACCATATTCGTCCTCCTTTACCCGCTTTGCTTCAAGATCCTCCTCTTCCTTTTTCTCTTTTTTATACCATAGATACGAGTCTATATAATCAAATAAACCCGTAATAAAAATCAATCCTACAGCCACTAATTGACGCCATAAAGGTAGGTCTAAGTCTATAAACAAAAACACAGTCATTAACGCTATCCATAAAATAGAAGACCATTTCGAGAAAATGTGTTGTGTTCTCGCAGAAGCCCCCCATATGCCTGCTCCAGTCTTATAGCCTATAATAGACCCAATAAAAATAGATGCACCCATAACACCTATATACCACCAGCTTTGATCTAAGACGAAAAAAAACACCATTATCCACATAGGAGCTAAATATGTTAAATGTTTTTTCTTTATCACATCATCATCTCCTACCATCATTCTCTTACACCGACTATACATGATTACCTTTTATAGAACAAATAGGAATATTACGTAAGAAGAGGTTGAAAGATCAAGGTGCTAGCTCTTGGTAAACCGTCCTTCTGTCTTGATCTTTTTCACTCTTTCTTAACTATCCTGTCGCTGGTCTTGCTAAATTTACGTCTTGCTTAGTATTTTGTTTATTTCTCTTAATATCTATGTCTGCTTCTTGATAAGACTCCATTCTGTCTTGATCTTTCACACTTTTCTCTTGATATCCAACTCTATCTCTTTTTAGATTTGTATCCTTCTTGACTCTTCATCAAACCTTCTTGCTAAAGGCTAACCATTTAACGAAAAAGCCAGAGCGTCTGTGCTCT
This sequence comes from Alkalicoccobacillus murimartini, assembly GCF_030813245.1. Taxonomy (GTDB): domain Bacteria; phylum Bacillota; class Bacilli; order Bacillales; family Bacillaceae_D; genus Alkalicoccobacillus; species Alkalicoccobacillus murimartini. The sequence continues at coordinate 527,891 of NZ_JAUSUA010000002.1, forward strand.
GGCTTTTCCTACTTGTTATTCTGCTTTTTTGATCATTAATACGTTTTCGACTCCAGCTTCAGCTTCCCCTGATTGGAGCAGCTGAATGAATTCATCTTCAGCTAGGTTTGTAAACACAATTGGTGTGATAATAGATGCTGCTTTTTCAGAAATAATTCCTGTATCAAAGCGCAACAATTCCTGTCCTTGTATCACCTTATCACCCTGCTCAACCAAAGCTTCAAATCCTTCACCTTTTAAATGAACGGTATCAATACCGATGTGAATCAAGATTTCTTTTCCTGATTCATCGACTAATCCAAGTGCATGCTTTGTCGGGAAGAAATTCACAACCGTTCCAGTTACCGGTGAGTGAACAACTCCTTCTGTTGGTTCAATGGCGAATCCGTCGCCCATCATTTTTCCGGCAAATACATGATCCGGAACATCTGTAATTGGTAGGATTTTACCTGTAATCGGAAGTGTAAAGCTAAAGTCACCTGTTCCACCTGGTTCAACAACTGTTTCGACTTCTTCAATTGGTGATGGTGTTTTTCCAGAAATGATATCTTGAATTTGCCCTTTTAGTTGATCTGATTTCGGTCCAAAAATCGCTTGAATGTTTTGACCTACTTGCATAACTCCTGAAGCCCCAAGCTTCTTCAGCCGGTCTTTTTTCACTTGATCAACGTCTTTTACTGATACACGTAAACGGGTGATACACGCGTCAATATTGTTGATATTTTCTTTGGTCCCTAATGCTTTTAATACTTCGTACGGAAGGTCTCCAACTGGTGCGGAGCTAGATGCTCCTCCCTCATCATCTTCCTCGTCTTCCTCACGACCTGGTGTCATTAGGTTAAATTTCAGAATGGCAAAACGGAATAGAACATAATAGATGACCGAGAACCCTAGGCCAACGATGATGACCCACCACCAGTCCGTTCGGTTAGGCAGGACGCCATATAGCAGGAAGTCAATGACTCCACCTGAGAAGCTCATACCGATTTTTACATCTAGTAGATACATCAGTAAAAAGGAGAGTCCGGCAATAAGAGTATGGATTACAAACAAAATGGGTGCGACAAACAAGAAACTAAATTCAAGTGGTTCGGTGATTCCAGTTAGAAATGCAGTAAGTGCAGCTGATCCCATAAGTCCAGCTACGATTTTCTTATGCTGAGGTTTTGCACAGTGATAGATCGCAAGTGCTGCTGCTGGAAGTCCAAACATCATAAACGGGAATTTCCCGACCATAAAAGCTCCAGCTGTTGGCTCAACGCCGTCACGAATTTGCGCAAAGAACATGGCTTGGTCACCTTTTATTAATTCACCTGCAGCATTTGTATACGTTCCAAATTCGAACCAGAAAGGTGAATAGAAAATATGGTGCAATCCAAATGGAATTAATGCGCGTTCAATAACCCCAAAGATGTACACACTTAGTGCTGGACTTGCTTCTGTCATGAAGTACGAGAAGGAATTAAGTCCTGATTGAATAAAGGGCCATACAAAATGCAAGAGAACCCCTACAAAAATCGCAAAAAATGCTGTAGCAATTGGTACAAAACGTTTTCCTGCAAAGAATCCTAAATATTGAGGAAGGTTGATATTATAATATTTATTAAATGTAAAGGATGCTAAGAGACCAGCTATGACACCGCCAAATACTCCGGTTGATAAGGTTGAGATTCCTAGTACATTGGCGTAAGCCGGATCCTCAGCCACCATATCTGGTGTGATGCCTCCCATGGTTCCCATCGTTACGTTAATGATTAAAAATCCAATAATCGCAGCTAACCCTGCTACCCCGTCTCCGTTTGAGAGCCCGATGGCAACCCCAACCGCGAAGAGTAGTGGCAAATTCGCAAATACTATATCCCCTGTCTCAAGCATCAAGGTGGAAATTAGTGAGAATACTTCATTACCTAAAAACGGCATGGCGCTAAGAATATCCGGGTTTTGCATCGCATCACCTAATGCCAAGAGGATACCAGCAGCAGGTAAAAGGGCAACCGGAAGCATAAGAGCTCGTCCCATTCGTTGTAACACACCAAAAACTTGTTTAAACATGTATAAAACCCCCTATATTTGTTGTAAAACCACATAAAAAAGGCATGAGGGAAAGAACGCTCGTAACCAGAGAAGGATAGACTCCTCCTGTTGGACATACGAACGTTTTCTTTCTCTCATGCCTGCATCACCAGTAACACGTTCAAGAAAACGATAGGTTTATATTTGAGTTAGACGCTGCAAGTGAAGCGTAAGATAGACCGCTTCTCCCTCAGGAATTTGCTTCTTAAGAGATTGTTGCATCACTTTTATGAGATTCCATGACAAATTATAGCACACAGGATATTCCTTTTGCAACACATCTTTAAGCGCTTCCATCGGATCTAAATATTTTTCTTCTTCAATCCGTTCGATTGCAAAATGAAGATGACGAACCAACCGCAAATAATTAAGCTCTGTCCGATCGACCTTTATCTGCAATCGTTGTTCAATGATCTCAACCAACTGCGCAATTAAACGAGTATGGGCATTTACATCCTGAAGACTACGATTTGTTATCCCACTATGAATATGTAAGGCAATAAAACCAATTTCACTATCAGGTAATAAAACATTCTGTTTTTCATATATATATTCTCTAATATCCGATGCTGTTTTAAATTCTTTTGGATACGCAAGCTCAGTTTCTTTTAAAAATGGATTTGTAATTGCCTGCCCTTGTTTAATCCGCTTGATCGCATAAAATAAGTGATCCGTTAAGGCAACATGAATGTGCTCATATAGTCTCGTGTGTAGCTTATCTTCAATCATTTCAATCACATCATTCATCAGTTCAAGAAACGCTTCATCTATATAGTGCATCAGCTGTTGATATTGTATTTGTTCTGATTCTTCTTTTAGAACAAAGAACTTCTCCGCTTGTTCACGCCCTACTTCATCCCCTGGTGACCTTCCAAAGCCTAAGCCTTTTCCAATTAACACAACCTCATCGTAATTTGGATGATGAGCCACTAAAACATTATTATTTAATACTTTTTTTACTATGAGCATGACGTACAAGCCCCTCTCACTTCCTGAAAAGAATGTTTTCATCATACGAAAGGTTGCAAGTTTCGTCAATAACTGGGTTTATAAGCTGTTTCAGAAAGGAAGCCTTAGGGAATCCTAGTTGAGAGCGATAAACGGATAAGTGAGGTGTCAGGATGAATTATGTGATTATTGGCGGAGATGCTGCTGGAATGAGTGCAGCCATGCAAATTATACGCAATGACAAGGAAGCCAAGGTGACCGTCCTTGAGAGTGGTACGTATTATTCCTATGCGCAGTGCGGGCTGCCCTACTTATTAAGTGGTGTGGTTGGAGAACAGGATGACCTTGTCGCGAGAGACGTTGAGACATTTCGACAGAAACATGGTATTGATGCGCGAGTGAACCACACCGTGACAAGTATTGATACGCAAAATAAAACAGTGAGTGGCGAGGACTTTACTGTTCAATACGATAAGTTGTTAGTTGCCACCGGGGCACGCCCCATTGTACCTAAGTGGAACGGATTTGAACTCGGACGAATTCACACCTTAAAAACCATTCCGGACGCTTTACGAATTATGGAAAATCTAACGGATGAAGTGAAGCACGTTACCATTGTGGGAGGCGGATACATCGGGTTGGAGGTTGCCGAGAACATCGTGATGACAGGACGAAAAGTAACGCTTGTGAATCGCTCGGAGCGACTTGGCGCTGGATTTGAAAAGAGCATGTCCAAGCTGATTCAAGACGAGGCCGAAACACACGGCGTTGAACTTATGCTTGGTGAGGAAGTGCATTCATTTAAAGGCAATCAAGATGGGAACGTGACTGAAGTCTCAACAACCTCTCGTACCATTCAGACAGATATGGTTATCGCCGCTGTAGGTGTCACTCCAAACACAGACTTTTTATCAGGTAGCGGCATACACCTTTCTGAAAAAGAAGCGATAAAGGTCAACGCGTATTTAGAAACAAACGTTCCAGATATTTACGCAGCAGGTGATTGTGCCACACAATATCATCGACTGAAACAAAAGGATGATTTTCTCCCATTAGGCACTCACGCCAATAAACAAGGCAGACTCGCCGGGCTAAATATGATAGGCAACGCCCGCCCTTTTCAAGGTGTAGTCGGCACAGCCATTATGCAATTCTTTGATTTGACTCTGGCAAAAACAGGCCTAAACTCCGCTGAAGCACAGGATCTTGGTTTCCCTTGTGCCATATCTGAGACGGAGACCTCAACCAGCGCCGCCTATCACCCCAATGCTGAGCGAATCAACAGTCTGTTAGTCTATCATGGCGATACCGAACAAGTACTTGGCGGACAATTCATCGGAAAGACCGGTGTGGATAAACGTGTTGATGTGCTCGCAACCGCACTTTATTACAAAGTGACTATGGAAGAGATCGAGAATCTGGATCTGTCTTATGCCCCACCTTATAACAGTGTGTGGGATCCATTGCAGCAGACGGCTAGACGGAGATAATAACAATAAACAGGCTGGTTATGATGACCAGCCTGTTTTTTAGTTGTTTTGTTCTTCTTCCATAATCCCACCGTCTTGATATCACCCTCACATCTCTTAGTAAAATCGTCTTCCCTCTTACTAAAGCGTTCTAGCTCTTGATAGAAATGATTCCGGCTTGGTCACGAGGTAAAACCTCTGAATAATATGTTCCATCTCTTGCTAAATCCCTTCCAGCCTTGGTGTTCCCTCTAACCTTCTTGCCTCTTATCCTTTAACCACAAAAAAGCCCAGGCTCTTAGGCACTGGGCATGTCATCTTCATTTATTTAGCGTTTGTTTCCTCTAACTCGGGTTGTTTTTGCTCATGCATAAGAAAACGCGAGGGTTCATCTGGTACACTGTGGCAGTGACGGCATCGGGGTTCATAGGATTCTGATGCTCCAACAAGAATGATTGGGTCATTGTAGGATGCTGGTTCGCCATTGATAAGTCGTTGCGTTCGGCTGGCTGATCCAGAACAGCTTGCGCATACAGCTTGAAGCTTAGTTACTTGTTCCGCAACGGCCATAAGTTTCATCGTGGGACCAAAGGGCTCGCCTCTAAAATCCAGATCCAGTCCAGCACAGATCACTCGAATGCCTTGGTCTGCAAGCTGTCCAGCTGCATTAATAATATCTGTATCAAAGAATTGAACCTCGTCAATAGCTACAACTACTGTATCTTTGTCCACGGACTCCAGAAGTTCAGAGGATGTAGAAACTGGCTCAGCCCACACTTTGTTGCCATTATGAGAGACGACTTCTTCTACACTGTAGCGATTATCAAGCAACGGCTTAAATACTTGGGCTTTCAATTTGCCGAAGCCGACTCGACGAACACGGCGAATGAGTTCTTCAGATTTTCCTGAGAACATCCCACCACAGATCACTTCAATTCGACCTTCATGATTATAATTACTCATTTGAACCCACCTTACTTTGGTCTTTTATGATACGATATCGCACTTCTTGATGTATGTATAGGGTTTGTCTTATGTTGAATGCTATGTATAGACAGAAAAAAAGCAGGCAAGAGACCTGCCCGCTATATTTCTTATAGGTTGTATTTCTTTTTGAAACGGTCAACACGGCCGCCAACATCGTTAAGCTTCTGCTTACCAGTGTAGAACGGGTGTGAATCAGAGCTGATCTCAACTTTAAGAAGTGGGTATGTGTTACCATCTTCCCATTCAGTTGTTTCAGCAGATCCTCTTGTAGAACCACTCAAAAATTTGAAGCCAGTACTTGTGTCTAAAAAGACAACCTTTTGGTAATTAGGATGGATATCCTGTTTCATAATCTTTCATCTCCTTTTGCCCTGAATCTCTTCGAAACAGAGTTGATCGCACACGGTTGAATTATAACAAGTCCTCATGATAAATGCAAGATCGTTTTTGTTATGATTTAGAGCTTACAGGTCTTTTTCGAACACCCTTCATATCTTGATCTAAGGCGTCAAAGAACTCCGTATTTGTTTTTGTATCTTTCACTCGTTTGATAAATTGGTCAACATACTCAGGTGAATCATTCATTGTTTTGCGAATGGTCCAAAGCTTATCTAGCTGAGATTTCTCAATAAGTAGTTCTTCTTTACGTGTACCAGAACGACGAATATCGATAGACGGGAAGATACGACGTTCAGAAAGCTTACGATCAAGGTGAAGCTCCATGTTCCCTGTCCCCTTAAATTCTTCGTAGATAACGTCATCCATACGTGAACCTGTTTCCACTAAGGCTGTAGCTAAAATCGTTAAGCTGCCACCTTCTTCAATGTTACGTGCTGCCCCAAAAAATCGTTTCGGACGGTGGAATGCAGCTGGATCAATCCCCCCAGAAAGCGTACGCCCGCTTGGTGGCAAGTGAAGGTTGTAAGCTCTGGCCAGACGGGTAATACTGTCCATAAGAATGACTACATCTTTTTTGTGCTCAACTAGACGCATCGCACGCTCTAAGACTAGCTCAGCTACTTTAATATGATTCTCCGGCAACTCGTCAAACGTTGAACTAACCACTTCTCCTTTTACAGAGCGTTCAATATCTGTTACTTCCTCAGGTCGCTCATCAATTAATAGGACCATTAATTCAACATCTGGATGGTTATCAGCGATACTATTCGCTACTTCTTTCATTAATGAAGTCTTACCCGCTTTTGGAGGTGCAACAATTAAACCACGCTGTCCAAACCCAATAGGAGAGATAATATCTATAATACGGGAGGATACTCTGCCTGGCTTTGACTCAAGCTCAATTTTCACTTCAGGATAAAGAGGTGTTAAGGCCGGGAAATACGGACGATCTTTTGATGTTTCAGGAGCTTTCCCATTAACAGCTTCAACGTGTAGGAGTCCATGATATCGTTCGTTTTCTTTTGGTGGACGAACTTTACCCGAAACCTTATCTCCCTTACGTAGATCAAAACGACGGATCTGGGAAGCTGAGATATAGATGTCCTCGACACTTGGTGTATAGCTTATTGGACGAAGAAAACCAAAACCTTCATTCGGAACAATATCTAATACACCTTCCATAAACATCAAGCCATCCTTCTCAGCCTGACCTTTTAAAATGGAAAAGATTAATTCTCTTTTTGTTAGTTTACTATAGTAAGAAACTTTATATTCTTTCGCAAGCTCATAGAGCTCTTTTAGCTTTAGCTTTTCAAGTTCAGCAATGTGAACACTCATTCTTACACCACGTTTCTATTAAATTTCAGAATCATTTTATTCTTTGAAAGCGCTATTTCATTTTGACTCGAATCATTTCTTTTGTTATAAAGCAACACAAAATAGACCACAGCTATTCAATTGTTTTTAGGGAAATTTCAACATGTACCACTTTCGTTACTTTGGGAGTATGTGTACGTTTTCTCTTATTATTAAATAGGAGGATTCGTGGAGAAATGATTCTGTGAATCAGTATGATAGCGAGAGTATATATTATTCTATTCTACCCTAAAACATAGAGGATATTCAATACCTTCATAAAAAAATAGAGAGATCTCCTCGGAAGAGACCCCTCATTTTTGCATTAACGGATAACTAGATCTGGTTTCTTTTTCATACTATGCGTTCCATCAACAAAACGAATCGTTCCTGATTTAGCTCTCATAACGATCGATTGTGTATCAGCATTCTTCCCTTTATAACGGACACCGCGTAATAACTCACCATCAGTTACTCCCGTTGCAGCAAAGATACAATCATCTCCGCCAACAAGGTCATCCATCATAAATACTTTATTTACTTCTTTGATTCCCATCTTGTGGCAACGTTCGATCTCAGCATCATTTTGCGGAAGCAGCCGCCCTTGAAGTTCGCCTCCCAAGCATTTTAGACCAGCTGCGGCAATAACACCCTCTGGCGCTCCACCTGATCCAAGCATAATATCTACACCTGTGTCTCCAAATGCTGTATTAATAGCTGCTGCTACATCACCATCAGATAATAATTTGATTCGAGCTCCCGTTGCTCTAATTTCTTGAATCATTTTTTGATGGCGTTCGCGGTTTAGAATCGTTACAACTAGATCCTCTATGTCCTTGTTCTTAGCTTTTGCCACTGCACGAAGATTATCAATAACCGGCGCATCAATGTCAACAAGACCTACAGACTCAGGGCCTACCGCAATTTTTTCCATGTACATATCAGGGGCATTAAGAAGCTGTCCATTGTCGGCAACTGCTAATACAGCAAGTGCGTTCCATTGGCCATAAGCTACAATGTTTGTTCCTTCAAGCGGATCAACGGCGATATCTACACGTGGACCAAAACCATTTCCGAGCTTTTCTCCAATGTAGAGCATTGGTGCTTCGTCCATTTCTCCTTCACCAATAACAACAGTACCTTTCATTGGAATGGTGTCAAAAACGTCACGCATCGCTTCAGTAGCCGCACGATCAGCCTCTTCTTTATTCCCTCGTCCCATCCAGCGTCCAGATGCAAGAGCTGCAGCTTCAGTTACCCGAACAAGCTCCATTGATAAACTTCTTTCCATGGTAAAACCCCTTCCGAAATGTACATATTTATTAGCTTTTAACTTGTTCTCGTTCTTCTTCTGACATTTGTTCACGCCAAATCCGTGCCCCAAGTCCAACTAATTTCTCTTCTAAATTCTCATATCCTCGATCCACATGCTCTAATCCAGAAAGCTCTGTAACCCCGTCTGCCATTAAGCCTGCAATGAGCAAAGCAGCGCCAGCACGTAGATCACTTGCTCTTACCTTTGCTCCTTGTAAAGAGGAAGCACCATTAATAATTGCTGATCTTCCTTCAACCTTCACATCGGCTCCCATTCTACGAAGCTCGTCAATATGCTTAAATCTGGCATTGTAGATAGTGTCAGTTACAATACTTGTCCCTTTTGCCTGGGTAAGCAATGTTGAAAAAGGCTGTTGCAAATCAGTAGGAAATCCCGGGTAAACAAGCGTTTTAATATCCACATTTGTTTTCGGTTTATGATTTGAAATTAAGACTTGGTCGTCTCTTTCTTCTACAGAAACGCCCATTTCTCTTAATTTAGCAATGAGTGACTCCACATGATAAGGAATAATGTTATCAACCAATACTTTTTGGCCAATCGCAGCAGCTAATATCATATAGGTACCTGCTTCAATACGATCAGGAATAATCGTATGTCTACACCCATGTAAAGACTCGACTCCATCAATACGAATCACATTAGTTCCTGCACCTTTAATCTTTGCACCCATGTTTGTTAGGAGTGTGGCTACATCAATAATTTCTGGCTCTTTTGCTGCATTTTCAATAACGGTTTGCCCTTTAGCAAGCACAGCCGCTAGCATAATATTAATGGTTGCTCCAACACTAACCACATCTAAATAAATTCTCGCACCTTTTAATTCATCAGCACGCAAATAAATGGCCCCCTGCTCATTCGTTACTCGAGCGCCCAGTGCTTCAAAGCCTTTTATATGTTGATCAATCGGACGTGGTCCTAAGTTACAACCCCCAGGAAGTCCTATGACTGCTTTCTTAAACTTACCAAGCATAGCACCCATCAAATAATACGAAGCACGCAATTGTTTCACTCGACCATTTGGAAGTGGCATTGAAAACATGTTTTCCGGGTGAATCGTCATCTCGTGATCACTTAATTCAACATCTCCACCAATTTCTTTTAAGAGTTCAGACAAAAGCTCTACGTCAGAAATTGACGGTAAATTATCTATTGTTACCGGACTATCAGCCAAAATGGCTGCCGGTATCAGTGCAACTGCACTATTTTTAGCGCCACCTATTTGTACGGTTCCTTCAAGAGGATACCCGCCTTCAATCATTAATTTATCCATGATCGCATCCCTTCTTTCATCGTTCCATCCTTCTAACCAGTATAGCCAGTTTCATCCTCATTCTAACAGTTGACAATGACATAAACTGGGCAGAAGGACGGACCAGATTCGCTTATGCAAAAAAAAGCTTAGCGGTCCGCCATCTACATTTGAAATTAGTTATTACGATTTTCCCAGTCTGCAAGGAACTTTTCAATACCTTGATCAGTTAATGGATGTTTTGTTAGTTGCTTAATCACATTAAGAGGAATTGTTGCGATGTGTGCACCTCTGATTGCTGCCTCAGTTACATGTACTGGGTGGCGGACAGATGCTGCAATAATTTGTGTTGGTAGCTTGTGAGTCTCAAAAATAGCGGCAATCTGATCAACTAGATCTAATCCATCATGTCCAATATCATCAAGTCTTCCAAGGAATGGAGACACATACGTTGCTCCTGCACGAGCTGCTAGCAGCGCTTGTACAGCAGAGAAGATAAGCGTTACATTTGTTTTAATTCCTAGCTCAGAAAAAGCATGTACAGCTTTTAAGCCATCTGGTGTCATTGGAACTTTCACCGTGATATTCGGCGCAATGGCAGCCAACTCTTTTCCTTCATTAATCATCGTTTCAGCATCTAATGCAATAACCTCGGCACTTACAGATTCAGATACTAGATCCGTAATCTCACGTAAACGATCGTGGAAATCCACACCTTCTTTGGCAACAAGCGAAGGGTTCGTTGTTACTCCAGATAGAATGCCTAACTCTTTCGCTTCACGAATCTCACTAATATTAGCTGTATCAATAAAGAATTTCATCTCTATCACATCACTTTCTAACATAGATTAAGTTCACAATTATCACAAAGTATAAAATAAAATCGATAAAAGCAGTTCCAAAAGAACTGCTTTTATCATTGTACTATATTAAGCCTTGTTCGAAGAGCCAAACTCTCTCATCTTACCAATAACTGTTTCTTTAATTGCGTCTCTTGCTGGTCCAAGATATTTACGCGGATCGTATTCATTTGGTTTAGCAGCAAGTACTTCACGTACTGCTTTAGCAGAAGAGATTTGACTCTCAGTGTTTACATTAATTTTAGCATGACCAAATTCAATGGCTTTCTTAATGTCTTTTGTTGGGATTCCAGTACCACCGTGAAGTACTAGTGGAATACCACCAACTAGACCGTTGATTGTTTTCATGTGATCGAAACCAAGGTTTGGTTCGCCTTTGTATGGACCATGAACAGAACCAAGTGCAGGCGCAAAGCAATCTACATTCGTTGCTTCTACAAGCTCTTTACACTCTTCAGGAATCGCATAAGCTGCTTCTGCATCATCTACGATTAAATCATCTTCTTGTCCACCAATACGTCCAAGCTCTGCCTCAACAGATACTCCAACTGCATGAGCCATCTCAACAACACGTTTCGTGATTGCGATGTTCTCTTCAAGTGGATGATGTGATCCATCAATCATGACAGATGTAAATCCAGCACGAATTGCTTTTGCACAACTTTCAAGACTTGAACCGTGATCAAGGTGAATTGCTACTGGAGCTTCTACTCCGTACTCTTCAATAAGTGCTTCAACCAATGTTACGATGGTTTTGAATCCACCCATATAACGAGCTGCCCCTTCAGAAACACCAAGAATTACAGGAGAGTTCTCCTCTTTGGCTGCTTGAAGAATAGCTTGTGTAAACTCAAGATTGTTCAGGTTAAACTGTCCTACAGCGTAACCTTCCGCTTTTGCTTTTTTCAACATGTCTGTCATTGATACTAAAGGCATAATGATCCTCCTAATATATATTGCAGATTTTCTTACATACGAGCGTCAAAACCCACCGCGTGCTATAAAGTAAGTCTCATCTCGCACCTAACTATGCGCCCTGACGAGATGCGTAAACATGTCTCACTATGTATGACTGGAACAAACCAGTGCGTGCTTCGGTTTCATTTCGGGTTCGTTTGAACGTGTCCATTATAGCATATTATGAGTTAAATACATCATTTTTACGCAGTGGATTACACGTTTTTATTAAAAATAAATGGTACCGGATGAAATTTTATAGATTTTCTCTAATGACTTGTCTAACATCATCAATATCAAAAGGCTTAGAGAAATAATTTACAGCCCCTAAACGAATGGCTTCATTAATTAAATTTAACTCACCATATGCTGTCATCATAATGACTTTCATATCTGGATGAGTCAATTTTATTCTCCTGAGAATCTCCAATCCATCCATACCTGGGATCTTCATATCCAACAGAATTAAATGAGGGTTCTCTTTTCCAACAATTTCAATCGCTTGAACACCGTTAGCTGCCTGAAATACTTCATATCCGTCTTTCTGTAAAATCTCATTGAGAAGCACACGTATACCATATTGGTCATCAACCACAAGTAATTTCTTCAATTAAGTCCCCCCTTATGCGCTAATCATTCTTTCGATCCAATGCACTAGTTTCGGTGTGCTATGTAAGGAATCCTGCTTTTGTTTGCAGATTGTTAAATTTAATCGAAAAATGTTATCAAAGCAAGAAACAATGAAGTTTGGTACAATAACAAAACAATTCACAAATGCTGAAAGGAGCCCTTTATGCTTCGAATATTCACGACACAATTGACCGGCTCAACAAGAGCTTTATTAGAAAAACAAGAAGAAGAAATTGAAGACGCAGCAAGACTTTTGGCTCAAGCCCTCACATCAGACGGCACAGTGTACATCGCAGCTTTCGGAGAAATGAAATCCATAGAAGCTGAGGCACTGTACGGAAAAGATGCATTTCCACAGATGGCTACCTTTCATGAACTGGATTCACTAACAGAACAAGATCGAGTCATTATCACCACACGTCATTCAGGTGATCCCGACGCCGTTCAACTCGCCACACAACTATCTAAACAACACGTTCCGATTCTCTCTATTACTACTGTAACAGATGACGAAGGTGATTCGCTTGTAAATCTGAGCGATGTTCTCATAAATATCAATGCACACAATGGACTTGTCCCTACAGATGATGGCTCACGCATTGGCTACCCAGCCTCTATACTCGGTTTGCACGCGTATTTCTGTCTTTACTTAACAGTGAAAGATATTTTGATGGAGATGGATGAGTGATTTTTGAGCATGGATCAAGGGGAGGCGCGCATTTTTTCTTATTTTTGAGCGTTTTGGCCTTGTTTTCGCGCATTCTCAGCTTTTTTGAGCATGGATCAGGGATTTGCGCGCATTCCTTCTCATTTTTGAGCATTCTAGCTCTGGTTTCGCGCATTCTCAGCTTTTTTGAGCATAGATCAGGGATTGCGCGCGTTCCTTCTCATTTTTGAGCATTCTAGCTCTGATTTCGCGCATTCTCAGCTTTTTTGAGCATGGATCAAGCCTATCTTCTGAGTTCCAGATTCCATAATGATTGCGCGTAAGGAGGATTTAGCCATTTCCTTGCATTTGATTTCGTTCTTTCAGCATTCTATACGTGGTGTGTCGAGATTGAAGTTGGAGGAAGTCTCTGCATGCTCTATTGGTGAGAGGTTCATCGAATAATATGGAGAAATCATCTAATGCTTGAAGGTGTGCTGTTTTAGAGTAATTCAAACAACGGGAGCAGTACCAACTGCCATTTTTTTGTTGGCGACTCATAAGTGGATGCGAGCATGACGGGCAATATACACCTTTTCTTATATCCGATCGATCTATTTCGTAGGTTTGGAAAATGGAGGTCAAATCTGGAGAGTCTGCCTGACATAGTTGTTTTGCAATCGATTGAATTTGATTGAATGTGAGGTGAGTTTTGATGGGGTTTCCTTGGAGAAGTTCTAGTTTCTCTGAAATAAATTCTGCACGTATAACGGAGTGAATAATTGATTTGTTTTCTGTCTCTATAATAGTGGATGGGTGAGCGAAAACTACGATTGATTTCACAGGCAGACCTGGAAATCCCTGATCAGTTAGAAAATTTTCTAGTTGAATGCGTTGCCGACGAACTTGAGTGAGCGGATTAGGGAGACTCTCAACACCATTTTGAGTCTTACGTAGCATTTGCTTAGTCGATTCATCAAAAATAATACTCCCCGATAGATTCTTCACTTCAATAATTCCAATAAACTGCGGACATAACACAACGGTGTCCATTTGAAAAAAGGTTTGGTTTATTCCTCGGATACGCAAATCATGTAGAAGTGTAAAATCATCATTTAGAAATTGAAAATGATAATCCATCGATCTCTCACCCTGATAGCCAAGCTCTCGATTAGTAAGGTCTTGATATACTTTTTGATAAGCACTGTGTTTGGGATTAAGCCTTTGATGCAGCACACGGAGTTGACTCAGCCTACGTGGTAAAACTCGCCTTTTATAAATAAATATGAATCTCCACCTCCTAATTAGTATCCAAGTACTTTCAATATCCCAAGTCGAATATCCTTCTAGATCAGGATAAATTTAAAATTAATGATGGAAGGTTTGATAATGTTACATTGATGTACCTTGTAGCTTTTTTCGCGCACCTCTCTTTCCATTTTGAGCATTTTCATGCTTTTTGCTCACTCCCTCCCTCTTTCCGCGCACCTCCCCTCTCTTTTTGAGCATTCTCAAGCTTTTTGCGCACTCACTGCCTTTTTTCGCGCACCTCCCCTCTCTTTTTGAGCATTCTCAAACTTTTTGCGCACTCACTGCCTTTTTTCGCGCACCTTTCCTCTCTTTTTGAGCATTCTCAAGTTTAATACGCACTCCCGCCTTTTTTCCGCGCACCTCCCCTCTCTTTTTGAGCATTCTCAAGTTTTTTGCGCACTCAGGCACTCTTTCCGCGCACCTCACCTCTTTTTTTGAGCATTCTCAAAACTTTCTGCGCACTCACGCCCTTTTTTCGCGCACTCCCGCCTTCTTTTTGAGCATTCTCAAACTTCCTGCCCACTCCCGCCCTTTTCCCCCGCACCTCACGTCCCTCCCCCTCCAAAACCACAAAAAAAAGCGCAGGTCGCTCCTACGCTTTTTTGTATGCATTATTTATTTAGTGAGGCTTTGATAAAGTCTTTGAATAGTGGTTGTGGTCGTGTTGGTCTTGATACGAATTCTGGGTGGAACTGTGATGCGACAAAGTATGGGTGGTCAGCCAGTTCGACGATTTCTACGAGGCGTCCGTCTGGGCTTGTACCGGAGAAGATGAATCCTTCTGCTTCCATTTGTGCACGGTATTCGTTGTTAAATTCATAACGGTGACGGTGTCTTTCGTAGATCACCTGTTCATTATTGTATGCTGCTTTTGCTACGCTACCGTCTTGTAGTTTGCAGGCATATAAGCCAAGGCGAAGGGTTCCACCTAAGTCTTCTACGTCTTTTTGTTCTGGTAGAAGGTCAATGATTGGATAAGGTGTTGATGGGTCAAGCTCTGCTGAGTTTGCTCCTTTTAGGTTCAACACGTTACGTGCATATTCTACTGAAGCTAGTTGCATACCTAGGCAGATACCAAGGAATGGAACGTTATTTTCTCTTGCATAGCGAATCGCGCTGATTTTCCCTTCGATTCCACGGTCTCCGAATCCACCTGGAACCAGTACACCGTCTACGTCTTTTAGCATTTCTGCAGCGTTTTCTTCGGTTACTTCTTCTGCATTAATCCAGTCAATTTTGATATCTGCATCATATGCGTAACCAGCGTGGCGCAAAGCTTCTGCTACAGAAAGATAGGCATCTGGAAGTGAAACGTATTTACCAACAAGGCCAATACGGATCGTCTGATTTAGGTTACGAACTCGTTCAACAAGCTCTTCCCATTCCGTCATATCGGCTTGTTTGGTTTCAAGCTTCAAGTGGTCACAGACAATATCATCCAGCTTTTGTTTTTGAAGGGCTAATGTTACTTGATACAGTACATCAGCATCTTCTGCTTCAATGACTGCTTCTTTGCGAATGTCACAGAAAAGCGCAATTTTTTCTTTCATTTCGTGAGGAACCGGACGTTCTGTACGAACAACAATCACGTTTGGTTGGATACCTAGTGAACGAAGCTCTTTCACGCTATGTTGAGTTGGTTTTGATTTCATTTCACCTGCTGCTGCAAGGTATGGAATCAATGTACAATGAACATACATCACATTCTCAAAACCGACATCACTTTTGATCTGACGAATTGCTTCTAGGAACGGTAAGCTTTCGATATCTCCAACTGTTCCGCCAATCTCTGTAATGACGATATCTGCATTTGTTTCTCTTCCAGCTCGGAATACGCGCTCTTTAATTTCATTCGTAACATGAGGGATCACTTGCACAGTACCGCCAAGATAGTCGCCACGACGCTCTTTCTTAAGAACGGTTGAGTAGATTTTTCCTGTTGTTACGTTACTATTTTGACTTAAATTGATATCAATAAAACGCTCGTAGTGTCCAAGGTCCAAGTCTGTTTCAGCACCATCATCTGTTACGAAAACTTCACCGTGCTGATACGGACTCATTGTTCCTGGGTCCACGTTAATGTATGGATCAAATTTTTGAATCGTTACACTCAAACCTCTGTTCTTTAGAAGTCTGCCTAGTGAAGCTGCTGTGATTCCTTTACCAAGTGATGAAACGACACCGCCTGTAACGAAAATGTACTTTGTTGCCATGCTTGATCTCTCCTTTTTGTTGATCACCTGGGTGGCCACCAATGACATCATTGCTCTTTAAATCTAGATACAAAACAAAAAAAAACAAAAGCGGCGGACTCCCTCTATAACAGGGGGCACACGCTTTTGTTTCCATTACATCTATGTCAGTTCATTATACTATTTCTTAAGCCCAAGGATGATTCTACATAGAAAATGTGGATAAGTCAAGTCCTTGTCTTAGCGATCTTCTTCGTCTTCAGAATCAAAGGCTTCATCTTCGTCATCGTCTTCTTCGTCGTCATCATCATCAAATCCATCAAGGTCTTTCTCTTCAAAATCTTCTTCAGAAGCATCCTCTTCATTTGAAATCTCATCAAGCTCGTCAGCAAGATCTTCAAACTCATCCTCTTCAGAGTCATCTAGTTCGCTATCGTCTACTAGATCTAGATCATCATCATCTTGAGACGCTTTTTTCTTTTTCTTTTTTGGAGTAGCAGCCGGAACTGGCTCTTCAATTTGGTCAATTGGATACCAGGCTTTAATGCCCCAACGGTTCTCACCCATCGTAATAAAACGGCCATCTGTATTTAGGTCTGTGTACAAAAAGGAAATACTGTTCTTCACATCCTGTTTGCTCATTCCTTTAATTTTGGCAATTTCATCAACTAGAGCATAGTATTCGATTGGTTGATTTTTATTTTGCATTAACTCAAAAGCAATCTCTATCATGGACATTTCTTGGATTTCATCAGCAGTGTAATTATTAAATTTCAAACCGGGCACGCCCTTTCAGCATTATCTATACGATTTATATCGTCTATGAATCATTTTGAGATCATCTTTTTCATTATAAACATATTTTCATAAAATATGCTAGAGCTTCCTTAGTGAGCGTGCTTATCGATTTTTAATTAAGTTCTTAATCTGTAATGTTATGTATTCTTCTAAGGTGAAATCTCTTCTAAGTGCCCATCTGCGAAAGGTCCACATTTGACCGGCAACTAGCAGATTGTGGGTAAAGAGTTTGCTTTCTTTATCTGTGAGGGTAAAAACAGCTTCCTTCTGGCAGTCGGCTACAATCTCTTCCATCATCGCTACCATCTCTGTTTCCTTTTTTAATACGTATGGAAGTGTTTCTTTTGGAAGAGACTTTGTTTCCTGATACATGACCAATACTTCATCTTGCATGGAATCAATGACTAGGAAATACGCACGAATCGCTGCTTCTAGGCGATCAATAGCTGGGCCCGTTGTATGTAATTGCTTCTTCAGGCGTTCCGTTACTTCGTCATAGATCGAATCACAGACTAAGTAAAGCACATCTTCCTTTGTCCCAATATATTCATAGAGTGTTCCAATACTAAATCCTGATTCTTTTGCTATTTCTCTTGTTGTTGTTCGATGGAAGCCTTTTTCGATAAATAGTCGAACGGCTCCTTTAATAATCTGCTCACGACGTTTACGAATGAGCTGCTGATCTTTTACTAGTGATGGAACAGACTTCTTCTCCATAAGGCAACAGACTCCCTCTCACCTATTTGTCCTTATTCTACCATGAGAGTTCCTAAAAATTCAAAATTGCACCTCATGAATGATTAACATACTGGGCATAGTAAATAAAAAGAATCCAAGGAGCTCCGATATGATCATTGCGTTGATAGTACTTGTGTTGCTCTTGCTCATTATTGTTTGGCTAAGAGTCGATTATGTCATCGGGTACAAAAAGCTACATACGAATAACCACACGTCGATCCAGGAATCCCGCTATCCTACTCTATCCTTCATCGCTACAGGTGAAGACTTTTTTGATCAACTCTTTGCAGATATTCGAGCTGCTCATCGTCATATTCATCTGTTGTTTTACATTTTCAAAGATGATCACATTGGGTCGCGACTCATTAAATTATTAGAAGAAAAAGCTACAGAAGGAGTAGACGTCATTGTCATGGTGGATTGGTTAGGGAATAAGCTCCCTCACAAAACCATCAAACGCATGCAAGAGTCTGGAATCCTTTTCACTACTAGTCACACACCTGCATTTCCCACGCTGTTCTTTTCTCTCAACTGCCGTAACCACCGTAAGATTGCAATTATTGATGGGAAGCTTGGCTATGTAGGTGGGTTTAATGCTGGAGATGAATACCTTGGACGTGATCCGAAATTCGGATTTTGGCGTGATCTCCATCTACGTTTGGAAGGAGATGGGGTGCAAGATTTGCAGAAACAATTTTTAGTGGACCTTGATCATACTAAAACAGATTATTTTAACAGGAACGATTATTATCCCCATCTTGCTAAAGGGGCCCATACGGTTCGATTGATTCCTACTGATGGACATTATTTAGAGGATTTATTAATGGAAACCCTGCAAAAGGCCAAATCCTCCATCCTGTTAGGTTCGCCTTATTACATACCAAGTGATCCATTACAGGAGTTATTAATTAATTCAGCTCAAAATGGCATAAGTGTTAAACTCATTCTTCCGCAAAAATCAGATCATCCATTAGTTAAAGAAGGCTCGATGCCTTATGTCCAACGATTAGTGGAATCAGGAGTAGATGTTTACCATTATGATCAAGGCTTTTACCACGCAAAAGCCCTGGTCATCGACCAGAGCTTGGCATGGGTAAGTACAGCTAATCTTGATAAGCGCAGCTTTTACCTGAACAGCGAAATGACGTGCATGTTATATGATCAGAAAAGCATCCAGGAATTGATTACGTGTATACAACACGATATGCAAATCTCTGAAAAGGTAACAAAGGAATCCTTCCAAAAGCGTTCACTCTTAAGTAAGAGCAAAGAACAAATGGCCGGCCTACTATCTGGTTTACTTTAAAAAACAAACACTTCTAGCAGGAACCAAATAATCAAAACGGTTTGAATTACAGCCTTTGCTACCGTCCCACTTAAAAAAGCGAGGAAGGAAGCGAAGGCGATTTTCAAGGCATTGTTCATGTTACGATGTAGAATTAATTCCACAATGAGGACAAGCGCAAATGGCACAAGGATAATACCAAATGGCGGAATGACAAAGGATCCAACGATGACACCAATGATTCCTGCCCATTCTCCCCATTTAGAGCCACCATACTTTTTAACAAAGTATCTGCTAGCTAAGATATCCGCTGCAATTAATACAATGGTCAGAATAACGGCTACTGCCCAAAATACCCAACTAAGTGAACCGTCCGTTACCCCAAACTGATAGATTAAAAAACCTACCCACAAAACGAGCACTGAAGGAACAAGCGGGAAAATTAACCCTACGTATCCTAGGACAAAACAAACTACAATGAGGATCCACCAAATCATATCCATCTCGTGAATTACATTTTCTCAGGTGCACTAACACCTAATAGGTCGAGTCCACTTTGTAGTGTAATTTGAGTTGCTTTCATTAGTGCAAGGCGTGCTTCCGTCTTTTTCGTATCTTCTGGATCAAGGACACGCTCTGCATTATAGAAACTGTGCAGTAACGAAGCGAGTTCATGCACGTAGTTAGCTACCTTATGTGGCGTACGCTTTGTTGCTGCATCGGCAACCACAGCCGGGAAATCACCGATTGCTTTCAATAAATCATATTCTTTTTCCGATGATACTGGCGTCAGATCAGTGGATTCACTAAAACTAAGTCCCATCTCTTCCCCTTGACGAAGCATACTGCACACGCGTGCATGCGCGTACTGCACGTAGAAAACAGGGTTTTCATTAGATTTTGATACAGCAAGATCCATATCAAAGTCTAATTGAGTATCTAGGCTTCTCATTGCAAAGAAATAACGGGTCGCATCAAGACCTACTTCTTCCATTAATTCACGCAACGTCACCGCTTTCCCTGTACGCTTGCTCATCTTCACTTTTTCCCCACCTTGAACAAGGCTAACCATCTGAGTGATTTGAATATCAAGCTTTTCACGATCGTAGCCTAATGCTTCAACCGCTGCTTTCATTCGTGCAATATAGCCATGATGATCTGCGCCCATCATGTCAATCAACCGATCATAGCCACGATTAAATTTATCTTCATGGTATGCGATATCTGGTAGTAAATATGTGTAGCTACCATCTTTTTTGATCAGAACACGATCCTTGTCATCACCATACTTCGTTGTTTTTAACCAAGTGGCTCCGTCTTCTTCAAAGATCTCATCTTGTTTTCTCAACACATCAAGCGTTCGATCGATCACTCCAGATTCATATAGAGACATCTCAGAAAACCATGTATCAAATGTAACGCGGTAGTCCGTTAGATCCAGTTTGATTTTATCAAGTGCTTTGTTTAAGCCAAACGTGCGTAATGCCTTCAAGCGAGCTTCATCTTCTAGTTTCAGGTAAGCATCACCTTCTGCGTCAGCAAGTTCCTGACCCATCTCAATAATATCCTTACCATTGTAGCCATCCTCAGGCATCTCTGCATCCATACCCAATGCCTGCTTATAACGAGCCTCTACAGAATAAGCTAAGTTATTAATTTGATTGCCGGCATCATTAATATAATACTCACGCCCCATTTGATAGCCAGCTTTCTCCATAATCCTAACCATCGCATCTCCAACTGCAGCCCCACGTGCATGCCCCAGATGCAGCGTTCCTGTTGGATTAGCAGAAACATACTCAACCAATACTTTCTCGCCACGACCAATATCGCTCGCACCATACGTATCCGGCTTAGCAAGTACATCCGTAATAACGTCTAATAAATAAGAATTATCCATATAGAAATTTATAAAACCTGGACCTGCAATATTTACTTTGGCCACAGAGGCTTTCTCTTGATTCAAGCGTTGTGTAATCTCTTCGGCAATTTGCTTAGGTGCCTTTTTGGCGATCCTCGCTAACTGCATTGCTACATTACTCGCATAGTCCCCGTGTGACTTTTCCTTTGGTGTTTCAAGCAAGATGTCAGGAATGTCTTGCACCTCTGCCAGTCCAGCCTCAACAATCGCTGCTTTTATTTCTTCTCTTAATACTTGTTTGATTTGTTCCACGCTGTTCATCTGTTATGCGCCCCTCTGATCATTTAATAGTTAATCGGTTCTCTCTTCTAATTTTAGCCTAATCTCGTGACTTCCAGTCTCTTGCCCAGCTAGCCAGAATCGATAACGGATGTAGATTTTACCACGTGGTTTCTGGATGGTTGGCCATTGAACAAGGACAACCTCTGTATCAGATTTCGTCTCCCACGATGCTTCAGGTGTCACGTAGCGACCAATGGTTGATTTTCCTGAGACAAATGTCTGCCTCATCAGGACATCCCCTTGACGGATCAGTGTCAATTCTTCTCCATCCCACTTCATCGTCGTTTGAACCTTCTTATCGACCCCAAATGTCTCAACGAACCGAAGATAATCCTGTTCTCTCTTATGGTAAAGCTCACCTTCTGTTGAAAATTCATATGAGTCAATCTCACCATTAAGCTCTATATTAGTTTGAAACGTTAAACGTAATGCTCGTTTTACTGGTTTATTCATGCGTGCACACCTTTCTTCTTCTCAAGTTTAGCGAGTTTGTCCAGCACATGCAAGATACCTATTATACATTAAAATGTTTAGCTTTCAGTAAAAAAGTGTATACAAGACATATAAGAAAAAAGGAGGCAACAATCATGAGTAACGGAACTGGAGATAAAATTAAAGGCGCAGTAAATAAAGCAAAAGGTGAAATTAAAGATCAAGCAGGTAGCGCAACTGACAATAAATCATTACAAGCAAAAGGTAAAAAAGATAAGGTTAAAGGGAACGTTCAAGAAGGCGTTGGAAAAGCGAAGGACGCTGAATAAATAGGTATGATTGATGGGACCGCTGCTGTAATAGCATCGGTTTTTTTGTGTGTAGGGAAGATGCTGCTTTGATATGGTGAGTTATCGTTTCAATTGCTTCTCTATCGCTTCAATTCGGCGTCCTATCGTTTCATTTACCCCTCTATCGCTTCAATTCAGCATTCTATCGTTTCACTTGCTCCTCTATCGCTTCATTCCGGCGTTCTATCGTTTCAATTTCCCCTCCATCGCTTCAATTCAGCGTCCTATCGTTTCATTTGCCCCTCTATCGCTTCAATTCAGCATTCTATCGTTTCACTTGCCCTTCTATCACTTCACCTTTGACTTCCCCAACATCTTCGAGCATCATAAATTCATATCTATCTACAGCCAAGGAAGGTGCATACCCTTGAAGAAAATAAAAACGAATGCCAGCCGCCTACTCGATCAGCAGAGCATTGCCTATACAACACTCGAATATGAGACAAAGGACGGAAAGATTGATGGACTTTCGGTGGCGGAGAAAACAAATCAAGATCCTGATCAGGTGTTTAAAACGTTGGTGACGCAAGGGTCGAGCAAGCAAAATTATGTCTTTTTAGTAAGGGTAGCCGACGAACTTCATTTAAAACATGCAGCAAAGGCTGTTCAGGAAAAACAACTTACGATGATTCCTGTAAAAGACATTCTAGCAACCACTGGCTACATCCGTGGAGGCTGCTCACCAATCGGGATGAAGCGCCTATTCCCTACCATCATTGATGAGACTGCATTGCAACACGATGAAATCGTCATAAGCGGCGGTAAGGTTGGCATTCAACTAAAGCTGAACATACATGATTTGATTCAACTTACCAATGCCAAAACAGCTCCTATCTCAAAATAAAAAAGCCATGCTACGTGCTGTATCAGCAGCGTAGCATGGCTTTTATCTCATTTACTTCAATAGATCGCCTACGAATTTCGGCAGAGCAAACGCTGCACGATGAATGTCTTTTGTATAATACTTAGATTCGATCTCGTGGAATCGATCTTCACTCACTTCAAGAGGATCTTGTTTCTTAGAACCAATTGTAAATGTCCAAAGGCCACTTGGGTACGTTGGGATATTTGCCGTATACACGCGTGTAATTGGAAAGATTTCTTTAATGTCCTTATACACGGTTTGAATCAGCTCCTGCTGGAACCAAGGATTATCCGTTTGTGCAACAAATACACCATCTTCTTTTAACGCTCTAGAGATACCCTCGTAGAACCCTTTCTCAAATAGCTTCACAGCTGGTCCAACTGGCTCAGTGGAGTCTACCATAATGACATCGTATTGGTTCTCAGACTCAGCAATATGCATAAAGCCATCTGCAATTTGAACATCCACTCGCTCATCGTCCAATGCGCCTGCAATCGTAGGTAGGTATTTTTTTGAGTATTCGACGACTTTGCCATCAATCTCAACCAGTGTAGCTTTTTCTACAGATGGATGCTTTAGGACTTCACGAATCACTCCGCCGTCTCCACCACCAACAACCAGTACTTGTTTCGGGTTAGGATGAGTGAAAAGAGGCACATGAGCCACCATTTCATGATAGACAAATTCGTCTTTTTCCGTTGTCATTACCATACCGTCTAGCACAAGCATATTTCCAAATTCCTCGGTCTCAATCATATCTAGCTGTTGAAACTCTGTTTTTTCTGTATGTAAGGTACGCTTGATTTTCGCTGTAATACCAAAGCGTTCAGTCTGTTTTTCTGTGTACCATAATTCCATTTCAATCACCTCATCATTTTTTGCGTGTAACAAAGCAAGTATATAGTAAAAGTGACGTTGTGCCAATTCAGTCCAATGCGATGTTTAAAATACCGCAGATCAACCCATCCTGTATGTATTAAAGACATATAGGAGGTGGGATCTACCATGCAGATTAGTCTCAGTCGCAGAAAAAAAAGACGCATTCGCTTATTCCGTTTTATGCTTCGTTCCATCTTACTTGCTCTTATTCTATTTGGACTCTTTGTCCTTGGGCTCCTTTCCTATACAAGAATGCAAGGCCCTCCCCCTATTCAAGTCTCTCAGACCACCGTTCTATATGGTTCCGATGGGGCCGTTATAGGCGAGGATCAAGGTGACCAGAATCGATATTGGGTATCCTTTGATGAAATTTCTCCTTTTGTGAGTGACGCAACTGTTTCGATAGAAGATCGAAAGTTTTATCAGCATCTTGGATTTGATCCTGTTCGAATTGGCGGTGCGGTCATTGCCAATATTAAAGCAGGCTCTAGTGCACAGGGTGCCAGTACCATTACCCAGCAGTACGCACGAAATCTTTATCTCAATCACGAGAAGACCTGGTCTCGTAAATGGAACGAATTGGTGTACGCCCTTCGTCTTGAAATGAATTATAGCAAGGAAGAGATTCTCGAAGGTTATCTTAATACGGTTTATTACGGTCATGGAGCGTATGGAATTGAAGCTGCTTCAAACTATTTTTATAACAAAACATCCGCTGACCTCACTTTAGCTGAAGCTGCAATGCTAGCTGGTATTCCAAAGGGACCTAGTTATTATTCACCTATTGTTGATTTTGATCGCGCAAAATCGAGACAGGAGCTAATTTTGACCAGCATGGTAGAGAATGGGTACCTGTCAAAAGGGGAAGCAGATGCTGCCAAGGCTGAGAAGCTAGTGTTTGTCGAAGCTGAAGCTAAAACCTCTGAGATGATTGGCCCCTACTTTCAAGATGTCGTGACCAACCAATTAACTAAGCTATTGGATCTTGGTGCGGATGAGCTTGAAACAGGAGGGTATCATATCTATACGACGCTTGATCCAAAGATGCAAAAAGAAGCCGAACACTGGGTACAGCAAGAGATGCCTGATTCTGATCTACAAACATCACTCGTAGCCATTGATCCAAAAACAGGTAGTGTACGCGCCATGGTTGGTGGTGTTAATTATGTTGAGAGCACGTACAATCGCGCGACTCAAAGCGAGCGGGAGCCCGGCTCTACGATTAAACCACTCTTATATTATGAAGCTTTGCAGCATGGCTTTACAGCGGCGTCTACCTTTATGAGTGAAAAAACAGAGTTCACCTACGACGAAGGCAGACAAACCTATTCACCGACAAATTTCAACGATCATTATGCGGATGATTTTATAACGATGCAACAGGCCTTAGCCGTTTCAGATAATATCTTTGCCATCAAAACGCATCTTTTTATAGGGCCAGATAAGCTTGTCACACTTGCTGATACATTGGGACTTGGAACGTTTAATGATGTGCCTTCCCTCGCCCTCGGATCACAGGCAGTTAGCTTGCTTGATTTAACGAACAGTTATGTCCCTTTTGCCAATAACGGGTTATATGGGGAACCGCAATTCATTACAAAGGTAGAGGATTCCGAGGGGACTGTTTTATATGAACAAGAACCGCAACTTCAGCCAACACTCGACCCAGCCTCCGCTTTTTTGATGACAGAAATGATGACGGGCATGTTCGACCCTGCTCTGAATGGATATACTTCCGTAACAGGAAGCTCAGTTGTGCCACTCTTGCACCGTCCAGTAGCGGGCAAATCAGGTTCAACACCTAACGACAGTTGGATGGTCGGTTTCACACCACAGCTCGTAACCGGTGTCTGGGTAGGACATGATCGCGATCAGAAACTTGATCAAAAATCTGAAGGACCGATTTCCAAAAAAATATGGGCTAACTTTACAGAGCACGCTCTTGAAGGAAAACTCAAGCTTCCATTTCACGAGCCTGAAGGAGTTGTTAAGGTAGATGTGGACCCTCAAAGCGGACTACTGGCGAATGATGCCTGCCCAGGCGGGGTACCCATGTATTTCAAAGCAGGAACCGAACCAACATCCTCATGCGCATCAGCTGAAGAGCAAGAAAAGTTAGAAGAACAGAAACAAGAGAAAGAACGATTTATAGATCGCTTCAAGAAATGGTTTGGTCAAGACGATCATTAAGTAAAAAAGGAGAGAGCCTTCGTATGAGCAAACGATCTAAAATTGCCCTGATAGTCGCTCTGACTACCACCTTTGGTCAAGTCCTTCTCTTCCTGGTCGCTTCCATCCTAACGGGGAATTGGAAGCTGATGGTATGGAGCTCATCCTTTGGCGTATTAGTTGGCATCCCCGCGTTACTCGTGGTCATGCGGCAAATCCGTCTTAAAAAAACATAACGATCCTGTATGACAAGACGATCTAGTGCATACCTATAAAGAGAAGTTCAACAAAGAACATGCTACACTATGCTTACCATATCTATAAGGAGTGACAAGATGACCACGTATAAAAATAGACAAGATATCCCTGAAGAAGAGAAATGGAACTTAGAGGATCTTTATGCAGAAGAGTCTGCATGGCATAGTGACCTGAAAAAAGTAGAAACCATCGCTCAAGACCTTGCAACGTATGATGGAAATATCCAAGATGGACAATCCCTATATGAGTTCTTAAAAAAGCAAGAAGATCTCAGCTTTATTTTTACAAAGGTATTTGCGTATGCAATGTTTAGCACGGATATTGATACACGGGACTCTAATGCACAATCCTTAAAAGATCGCGCTACCCAAGTCAGTGTAAAAGTTGGCTCTGCCACCTCCTTTTTTATGCCTTTTCTATTAACTTTAGAGGAAGCTACCTTAAAGGCCTACATAGAGGACGTGAAGGAGCTAGAATACTTTGAAGAGGACCTTTGGGATTCCTTCCGCTACAAAGCACATGTTTTAACTAAGGAAAAAGAAGAAATATTATCCGCACTTGGTGAAGCACTTTCCTCACCAGACCGAACATATGGCATGCTAAACAATGCAGATATTGTCTTTGGAAAAGTAACAAACGAAGACGGAGAAAAGGTTGAAATGACCAGAGGAATGTACTCCAAGCTGATTGAAGATGAAGACCGAAGCAAACGAGAGGAAGCGTACAAAGCGTATTACAAACCGTATGTACAGCTAAGCAATACCATCGCCTCTACCTTATCATCTGCTATTAAAAATAACGTGACGCTTTCTAAGCTTCGCAACTACGATTCAGCTCTTGGCAAATCATTATTTACAGACAATGTTCCAGCGGAGGTCTATGACAATTTAATTGCCACAGCGAAGAAAAACCTTGAACCGTACCACCGATATACTGCCTTACGTAAGGAAATTCTAGGAGTAGACGAACTAAGACAATATGACTTGAACGTATCCCTTGTAAGCGGCGCAAAAAAAGATATCTCGTATGAAGAAGCGTATGATACCATGTTAACCGCACTCGCGCCACTTGGTGAAGAATACATTCAGACATTAAAAGAATTTAAAGAAAAACGCTATATTGATGTGCGTGAAACCCCAGCAAAACGTTCCGGTGCTTACAACATGGGTGTGTATGGTGTCCATCCATTCGTCTTGTTGAACCATCATGATGATCTCGATAGCTTATTCACCTTGGCACATGAAATGGGTCATGCGATGCATAGCCATTACTCAAGTAAACACCAGCCACAGATTACAGCAAGCTATACCATTTTCGTGGCAGAAGTGGCTTCAACAGTCAATGAAGTCCTATTGATTCATCATCTACTTGAACACTCGACCGACAAAGACGTTCGAAAATATCTACTTAATCATTTTATCGATCAATTCCGTGGCACCTTCTTCACCCAAGTAATGTTCGCTGACTTTGAAAAACGCACGCATGAACTAGCTGAACAAGGCGAACCACTAAACGCCGAGCGCTTCAACGAAATTTACGAAGAGCTTTTCCGTGAATATAACGGACCAGACATCGTTTTTGATGAAGAAGTAAAATACGGATGGTCCCGCATCCCTCACTTCTACCGTCCATTTTATGTATACAAATACTCAACCGGATTCGCTTCATCCATCAAAATCGCAAAACGAATCCTGGACAAAGAAGAAGGCGCACTCGAAGACTATCTAACCTTCCTCAAAAGTGGAAGCTCCGACTACCCGCTTGAATTATTGAAAAAAGCAGGCGTGGACCTAACCACCCCAGAGCCAATTGAATCTGCGCTGGCTTACCTAGGTGAAATTGTTACTGAATTTGAATCTCTTTAATTAGATCATTAGAAAAAGAAGTGGGCATTAGTTTGTCCTCTTCTTTTTTTGTGTTTTGAGGGTGGGTATAGGAGGGGGTGGTGTTTGTGAGAGTGCTGGGATTCTTGAGTGAGTATGCCTGTTTCTCTTAGTTTGGTGCTCAGGCTCTTGGTGGATCTTGTTTCCTCTTGATTGAGCATTGATTTCTCTTGGTAAAGTGCCTGGCTCTTGGTGAATCTTGTTTCCTCTTGATTGGGCTCTGATTCTTCTTGATATCGTGTCCTCGCTCTTGATAAATCCTCTTTCTTCTTGATTTAGCTCTGATTCTTCTTGATATCGTTTCCTCGCTCTTGATAAATCCTCTTTCTTCTTGATTTAGCTCTGATTCTTCTTAATATCAAGCCTTGGCTCTTGATAAATCCTCTTCCCTCTTAATTGAACGTTAATTTCTCTTGGTATCACGCACTGGCTCTTGATAGATCTTCTTTCCCCTTGATTGAGATCTAATTCCTCTTGGTATTACGCTCTGACTCTTGATCGCGTCCTCGGCCTTGGTAATTCCTCTTCTCTCTTGAATAATGTATGATCTCTCTTGATATCTTGCCCTTGCTCTTAATGAATTTTATTTCCTCGTATTCAAGCACCTACTTCCCTTGGTATCGCTCCCTGGCTCTTGGTAATTTTTCTTATCCTCTTAATTGAGATCCGATCTGTCTTGGTATCGTACCCCAGCATTTGATCGAGACCCATCTCTTGATCAATTCTCTCCGTAGATTCTTTGGCTTCAAATAAGATCCACACATTCACTCACTTTTTATCAATTCAAACAAATAAACAAACGGATTGCCGAACAGAGGTAATAGGACAAACATTCCTATAATTAATCCCAGGATAAATATCACGATGTTTCTACGTCTCATATGAACCCCTACCTTTTTCAACGCTTTCTCAGTAAAATATGAAAAAAGAGCAGACACTTGGTCAGCTCTCTCTACATTCCATTTAATCCTTACTCAATGATTCATGCAGCTCTTTCTCTGAATGATTCCACATATCTTCATTATGCTTTTTCAAAAATTCCGCAAGCAACGTGCGTGATTTTTTCTCCATATCATCCACTAATATCTTGCCTTTTAACGATTTATCCATCTTATTCACATGCTCGGGCATACTTTTGTATCCTCGTCTGATTTCTGTATCAACAAGCATCTCGCATCCAGCTACTCCACCATAATACGGCTTACCTTCCTTGCTTAAAATAGTGACCCATACTAACCAGTACAGTTTTCCGTTAGGCACTTTATCCTTTTCTTTTAGAAACTTAATTCTCTTCTCAACAGCGGAGCGTGCGTGAAGTGCTCCAAGATCCACAAATACCTCTTCATCATCCGGACTTACAAATACCGGAGTCATATTATCAAGGTTCAACGTACCTGCGCCATACCCACCATGACCATCTGTTGAATCTCCACTTAAAATCGTGAAGCCATCTGTTTTTTTCTTGAGGTTCTTATTGTTTAGTAAATCCATTAGCCGAACTCCCTTTCAAGATCATTCGTTTTGTAACAATAGTTTAACACATTGGCTTGGTTCGTTCCTATTCTCGGGCACAGGCAAATTCCGACACATTTCTCCGCCTACCGACAGGAGCATACAGTAGTTATCAGCATTATATAGCAGGATTCAGCCGTTAGAATAGGATAATATAAAATATTTATAAAATATGAAAATATAAGTGGATATTCAGAGACTTAAGGACTATAATCATTTCAGCAGTATACAATATATTTCCTTAGGAGGAAAAACATGAAGCGTTTTGTATCGATGTTTTTAGTTATTGCACTTTTGGTTTTCTCTGTACCATCTATTAGTTTTGCTGCAGTAAGTGATGAAGAGTTAGAAATTCTTTTAACAGACAAGAATATTACTAGAGAACAACTAGATAGTTATCTTGCTGATTTTTTTGACTTAACCGTTGATGACTTTGATGACTATGAGTTCTTATATTGGTTTGTCTGGACTGTGGATGGCGATGATCCTGATGAAGGCATACCTTATATTGAACATACCCTTGGCAACTTCGGTATTACATATGACGAGCTAGTTGCTCTGCTTGCCGAGAACGATAAAACGATTAATGACTTTGTATTTATTGAAGAGCTAGATACTTATCTGTTTGAAAACTATGAGTGGGAATGGGATGAAGAATGGCCAGAAGAGCCTTATTATGAAGGATTTTTCACAGAGTTCGGTTTCACTTATAAAGAATTAGACAACCTGTTTGAGCACTTATTTAAAATTATTGAGGAGAACCCAGAATCTGTAGAGAAGCTCTCTGCACTAGCAGATCGTTTAGAAGCCTTTGACGGATTTGAATCATCAACTGAGCTAACAGCTGAAGAAATTGCTGAACTGTTCTTAATTGGTACTGAATTGATTGATGTTCTTAAAATAGATGCTCAATTTTTCTTAGCAAAACCAGGTGAACAAAAACCAATTAGCTTTGCTGATCTAATGCAATTAACAAAAATTGAAGGCTATGACCTTTTAATTGTATTAAATGATTTAGATGGCAATAAGCTTGCTGACTTCATTATTACAGCAGAAATGTTTAATGGAAAAACAGTTAACAATGCTGGTGGACAAATTGATGATGCCGTTAAAGAAACTGAAAAAGAAGTAGAAAACAAAACTGAAAACGAAAACAAAGCAGCACCAACTCCACCAGCTAAAGACAAAACAGTTAAAACTGAAAAGAAAGCAGCTAAATCAGACGATACGAAAAAAACAACGGCAAAAAGTGATTCTGGTTCATCTAAAAAAGTAACAAAAACAGTTGATGGCGCTAAAATGCCTAAGACTGCTACGTCTTATCCAACTTATACGTTGATTGGACTACTTGTTACTTTAGGTGGCGTGTTCCTATTCCGTCGGTTTAACTCTGTATCATGAGAAAGAAACAACTAAACGGGACGAAACGCTCTAAAAAGCGTTTCATCCTTCTTTTTTTAACTGGCGTACTCATTGTATGTGGGCTTTTATTTACTACAACAAACGCGTATAAGTTCGCTAAAGGTTATTTTTTGTTTAAAACAAATCAAGTAGATGCTAGCAGTAGTATAAGCCAAGTTGAACAGCCACTTGATGAAGAATCTCCAGAAGAACCGACTGAACCGATTGATTGGTGGCCTGAACAAGGTGAATTCATGGGGGAAATCGAAATCCCAGTACTTGATGCTACAATGCCCATCTATCACGGGACAGACGATAACGAGTTAGATCAGGGAGTGGGTCATTTTGCTCAAAGTGTCCTTCCTGGCGATCCAGATAACTCTGTGCTTTCTGGCCATCGAGATACAGTTTTTCGTCAGCTTGGTGAGGTTGGCGAGGGCGACACATTAATTGTTCGTACTAGAATAGGTGAATACACCTATAAAATATTTAGAGAGCGTATTGTTGATGAGGATGATCGTACGGTTATTGTTTCAACAGATGATGCGCAATTAACATTAACGACTTGCTATCCTTTCGACTTTGTTGGGACTGCACCCGATCGTTATGTTCTTGAGGCAGAGTTAATGAGTACTACCCTTTACCCTGAACTTGTTGATTTTGATTCTTAGGGTCATCTGCTATACTAAAAGCAGACGAGATTGAGGAGGAATTAATATGCCAATTGTAACGGTTAAAATGCTTGAAGGTCGTAATGATGATCAGAAACGTGCGCTTATTGAACAAGTCACATCTGCGATTGTTGAGACGGTGGATGCTCCTGCAGAGAATGTAACGGTAATCATTGAAGAAATGAAGCACGAGAATTACGGGAACGCAGGCAAGCGCCCATCTATACTTGATTAATGAACAAAAAGAAGGACACTTGATTATCTCTCAAGTGTCCTTCTTTTTTTGGGTAATTTATCTCTTTTTATATAATGATGTATACAGAACCAAGAAATAAGAATGACTGCGAGGACCGTATAGCCAACTTGGGGCTTCTCAATCGTCAGCCATAACAATAATGGAATTCCAGCACCAAACAATAACCAAAACAACACAACACAACATAACTGAAGAACTTCATTGTCCTCACCTTTCACGTTGTCATAAAGTCTACTTTTACTATACAAAAATAAGAATTATGATGACATCGTAAAGCTGTCTAAAAACATGTGAGATTATGTCAGCCGTACTATTGTAGCACCTTTTTTGCTAGTTGCTGTTTGTATTCCAACGCTCGCTCAAATTCTTCATCCGTGTATTTTTGTTTAGGTTTCACAGAGATGACCTTTTGTTTTAGTTCCTCGCCACTTAGCTGATCAAAGTATAGCAGCGTTGACAACAATTCAAGGAATCTGGAGCTCTGCTCGTTCAGACTGGTTGTAACAGCCGTAGCATCCGGCATGTGTATTGAAGAAAGTTCTAAGAATTTAATCCCTTCTTCTGACAAACTATATCGATAGTGATAATAATGTCCTTTGTCTTCTTTTAATTCGTTAATTAAGCCTAAATTAGTCAGCTCTTCGATACGAAGGCTGAGTTCTTCTGAATAAGGACCGTACATATGAAACGTGTACCGTTCCGAAAAAGGGATATTCAGCTTTTTTTCTATGTAAATCATCTTCTGCAATTTTTTGCGGCCAATCACTTCGCCCGCTTGCGAAAAGAATGTCATTAGCTTCGCATGATCTTCCAGCATATGCGCCTCCTTTAGCCTTCTTGAAATAACAATTTTCGTATCTCTTGTTTTGCCTCACGGTGTTCATCATCAAGTGCGTCGAGCCAATCATCAGGATAATACAGCTTATGGTCCGTTCGTTTTTTTCCTGAAATCGATTCAACTAAATCCGATTGCCTTGAGAGTTCACGAATTTTCCCATTTGGGAGGACTAAGTGAATCGGAACCCTCTCCTCTTCCTCACCAGGACGATAAAAATCATATGGCAGATCAGATGAAGAATCCACGACAAGATAATAATCAGGATCAAGCCCTGCTCCTGTAAATAACTCTCGCAAACGTGCCCAATCGGCCATCTGAATATTTGGGTTCACTTCAACATACTTGAACAAACGTCGATTAATAAATCGCACACACAGATCTTTTAGAATGTCATCCTGTTCATCTTGCCAAATCTGAAAATAATAAAGAACAATCGACTCATCTAACCGCAAATAATCATCTAATGTTGGATGATTATCAAAAAATGAAAAGAGATGCTGTGGCGCTTGATTAAAGGCATAACCTTGTTTGTAAAGATATTTTGCGCGTTGAAAAATCTTACTCAAAATCACTTCCGCGCTTCGAGTAACAGGGTGAAAATAGACTTGCCAGTACATCTGATAGCGGCTCATAATGTAGTCCTCTACAGCATGCATACCGCTTTGCTTAATGACCACTTGATCCTCAGTCGGCCTCATCACTCTCAAAATACGCTCCATATCAAAATGGCCATAGCTCACTCCGATGTAGTAAGCGTCTCTTTGCAGATAATCCATTCGATCAGCATCTATCTGGCTAGAAATCATACTAGTGACCAGTTTGTTGGACGAGGTCTTCTCGATGACTTCAGCAACTTCTTTCGCAAAATCTGGACCTATAGACGTCAGTACCTGATTCACTTCCGTATCACCTAGGATGATCGCACGAGTCCAAGCCTCATGATCTGAATGAAAAACCTTTTCAAACGAATGAGAAAATGGTCCATGACCAATGTCATGAAGCAACGCTGAAACAAGAGCTAACTGCCGATCTTCCTCATGCCAATGAGGTCTACCTTCAAACACATCAATCATTCGTCGCGTGATCTCATACACACCTAAAGAATGTGTAAAACGCGTATGCTCGGCGCCATGAAAGGTCATATAGCTTGTCCCTAATTGACGTACTCTTCTAAGCCGCTGAAACTCCTTCGTTCCAATCAATGCCCAAATCAACTTATCCCGCACATGAATATAGCGATGCACCGGGTCTTTAAATACCTTCTCCTCATCAAGCAATCCCTGATACGATTCTGTCATGGCAGTTCCTCTCCAATTACGTACTAATAGCCCTATTATACATCAGCAAAGTCGATGATGAAATGAAAAACCAAGACAGTCTATTAAGACTATCTTGGTTTAATAAAAGATGATTTATGATGATACCTGTATATCCTCATCATCTTTAATATGTCCATTCTTACGCTCTCCTCGATCTACAATGACTGCACATGCTGCGTCACCTGTAATGTTAACAGACGTACGAATCATATCAAGAATACGGTCTACACCTATTACTAGCGCAATTCCCTCTGCCGGAAGTCCAACCGATGTTAGAACCATCGCAAGCATAATCATTCCGGCTCCAGGGACTCCCGCTGTACCAATACTAGCCAAAGTAGCAGTTAATACAACTGTCAGTAGGTCAGGAACAGTGAGCGTCTCGGCGTAAACTTGGGCAATAAATACGGTGGCAATCGCCTGCATAATGGCTGTTCCATCCATATTAATTGTTGCTCCAAGTGGCTGAACGAAGCTTGAAACCTGTTTAGAAACACCAAGCTTTTCCTGAGCAGTTTTCATAGATAATGGTAATGTACCTGTACTACTTGATAGACTAAATGCCATCGCAATAGCCGGGACGAAGTTTTTAAAGAATTTAATTGGATTCATACGACCCAGTAATGACACACTTAAACCATACGTTAAAAATGTGTGAATGATCAGCGCGCCAACCACACATATCATATACATCCCTAAAGATTTCATTGCTGCAAAACCAGCATTACCAAGAGCTGATGCGATAAGAGCACCTGCACCATAAGGAGCTAGCTTCATAATTACAGTGACCAAGAACATCATTATTTCATTACCTTGTTCTAATAATTTCCTAAAAGTTGCAACTTTTTCACCTAGGATTGCGATTGCTACCCCTATAAATAACGCAAATGCTATAATTTGAAGCATTTCTCCATTAGCCATTGCTTCAATGGGATTTGATGGAATAATATTTGTAACTGTTTCCATTATAGGAGGAGCTTCAGATACTGAATAGTCCTCATCTCCACTACCAAGTAATCCTTCATCCCCTGGTTGTACAATTAATGCGATAGAAAGACCAATTGTCAAAGCAATCGCCGTAGTAGTTAAGAAAAACGTGATTGTCTTCCCACCAATTCTTCCTAATTTCTTAGGGTCACCCATCCCTGCTGCACCTAGTGCAATAGAAAAGAAAACTAAAGGAATAACAATCATCATAATTAAATTAAGAAAGATTGTACCAATAGGACCAAAAAAGTACATGTCTACTGATTCAAAAAGTTCAGGTGCAAATACATTAAATAAAATTCCAGTAACAATACCTACAAAAAGCCCTATCAGAATTTTTACTGTTAAATTCATACCTATTCCCCCTCTGTCCCAAAAATTTCAAATATAAAGGATATCAAACATCAATTCCCTAATTTTTATCAAAAGAAACCTGTTTCACTATATTCAAATTTTGATTTAGACATGCTACCCATTGTATAACAGAGATTAAGAACAATGCAATATAGAATCAAAAGCACCAAAATCCTACAACACTGAATTCATCATGATATACTAAATTCATTATTGATATATAGCTTACAAGGAGAAAATAAAATGATTTCTAAACAAACCAACCAAAAATTCGCCAAACAATGGCGGTATTTTGATCACACTGAACGGGGCCCAGAATACGATGCACTTCAATCGTTTGCCTTCGATGACATGTTGTGTCAAACAGTTGGGGAAACTGGCTCAGCTGCCTTTAGAGCATGGGTTCATCATCATACAGTCGTGCTAGGCACACAGGACTCTCGATTACCCTTTATCCATGATGGGCTTCATTTTTTAGCTCCTCATTATCGTGCTGTGGTTCGAAATTCGGGTGGACTTGCTGTCATGTTAGATGAAGGAGTATTGAACCTCTCACTCATTTTTAAAGAATCAAAAGGGTGGTCCATTAATGCAGGATATGATCTGATGGTGGAGCTTATTCGTTC
Source organism: Alkalicoccobacillus murimartini (assembly GCF_030813245.1). GTDB lineage: Bacteria > Bacillota > Bacilli > Bacillales > Bacillaceae_D > Alkalicoccobacillus > Alkalicoccobacillus murimartini. Next base: position 564,128 of record NZ_JAUSUA010000002.1, read on the forward strand.
AATGTTCAGCAACCACAGAGAACAGATTGAAGCACGCGAAATTATCGGTTCCTATTGCCCAGGTAGCTATGACCTAAGCATTGACGGACGTAAATTCGCAGGCATTTCACAGCGTCGCACACGAGGCGGTGTAGCTGTACAAATTTATCTTTGTGTGACTGGCAGCGGTGAAGCACGAGCAGAGGTCATTCGGAACTTTTACGAGGTCGCACTCCGCGACGGTGAAGCTCGTTATGATGTTCCTACGATCCGACCTGAAGTCATGGCTTCCTTGGAAGAATTAATAGGCGAAGAGCTCACGGTTAAAAGTGTGCTTGAACGAGCATTTGAAGCGATGGAACAACTAGGTGCCGTGATCTCACCCTCTGAAGCAAATGAAGAGGAACAAAACCTATTTGAGCAACAGCTCATTCGAGTAACGCAGCGACATGACCGTTGCCTCGAATAACAGGATATATCTTTGAGTGGAGGTGGCCAAATGAGACCTCCTCTTTTTATGTCTTAAATAAATCGCACAAAAAAGAAACGCAGCGGAATCCGCTGCGTTTCTACTCAACATTTATTATACTGTTACACGTTGTTTGATGGCTTGCATCGCTGTAATTAAGCTAAGCTTAAAGACGTCGTCTGCATCACATCCGCGTGATAGATCGTTGACTGGTTTGTTTAGACCTTGCAGGATCGGACCAATTGCATCGTATCCACCAAGACGCTGAGCAATTTTGTAACCTAGGTTACCTGACTCAAGGCTTGGGAAGATGAATACATTTGCTTGTCCTTGAAGTGGAGAATTAGGTGCTTTCTTTTGAGCTACAGCTGGAACAAATGCTGCATCAAATTGGAACTCACCATCAATTACTAGATCAGGACGAGCAGCTTGAGCTATTTTTGTAGCCTCTGATACCTTTTGTGTTTCCTGAGATGAAGCTGATCCAAGTGTTGAAAAGCTAAGCATTGCAACTTTTGGATCGATATCAAACAATTTAGCTGTTTCCGCTGTGGCAATCGCAATTTCAGAAAGTTCTTCTGCGTTTGGCGCAATATTAATTGCACAATCTCCAAACACAAATTTCTGATCTTCTTTTACCATCACAAACACACCAGATGTACGTTTGATTCCTGGAAGTGTTTTAATAATCTGAAGCGCTGGACGAACAGTGTCTCCCGTTGAATGAGCGGCACCACTCACAAGTCCTTCTGCTTTGTTCATATAAACAAGCATCGTACCAAAGTAGTTCACATCAAGAAGAACTTTACGCGCACTGTCTTCTGTTTCTTTTCCTTTACGACGTTCAACAAATGCTTCGACCATTGCATCAAACTCTGCATAGTCTGCTGGATTGTATATAGTAATGTCTGAAGTAAGTTTGATTCCTTCTTTATTTGCAACTTCCTTAATCGCTTCTGGAGAACCAATAAGAATCGGCTTTACAATACGCTCCGATGTCAATTGAATAGCTGCCTTTAAAATTCTTTCATCCGTACCTTCTGGAAAAACAATGGTTGGCTGATGCTGTTGTACCTGTCCTTTAATTTCAGTAAACAAATCGCTCATGCCAAACCCCCCTTTACTTTATTCATACCCTGTATACCTCTAGGATACCCCTGTTTATCGCAAAATGGAACAGGTATACACAAAGTTGTCATTTTTGCAATTAAAAAAAGTATGGCCATGTATACGCTCTCACACAAGCTCTCATTGATAGAGATCGCTTACATTTTATTTTCAGCAGTAATTCGACTTTTTATGTGCTTACCTGTCCTAAAAGATGTAATACACTCATCAAATATGATAATGTAAATATGGATTGGTCAAAAACACAGTGATTTGACTTAGGAGGTTTTTATAGAAATGAATGAAGCTGCTAAAACACTTGATGGTTGGTATGTCCTTCACGATTTCCGCAAGATTGACTGGGCATCCTGGAAACGGGTTCCAACAGAAGAAAGAGAACAAATCTTAAACGAATTACACAGCCTGCTCTCTAACTGGGAGGAAGCAATGACCGAGGAAAAAGGAACTCATACGATGTACTCGATCCTTGGACAAAAAGCTGATCTAATGCTCATGTTGCTGCGCCCCACTATGGCTGAGCTTAATGAGCTTGAGAACGCATTTAATAAAACTAAATTTGCAGAGTTTACGACACCTTCTTACTCGTATGTATCTGTCGTTGAGCTAAGTAACTACCTGGCTGGAGACAGCGATGAGGACCCTTATCAGAACCCTCATGTTCGCTCTCGCCTCTACCCAACTCTCACCGACGCACCTTACGTATGCTTCTATCCAATGGATAAGCGCCGTGACGGAGACGATAACTGGTATATGCTTGACATGGACGAGCGTCGCTCCCTCATGCGCAGCCACGGAATGATTGGTCGTAGCTACGCAGGAAAAGTGAAGCAGATCATCTCAGGTTCCATTGGATTTGACGACTGGGAATGGGGAGTCACGCTTTTTGCAGAAGACGTTCTTCAATTCAAAAAGCTAGTATATGAAATGCGTTTTGATGAAGTTTCTGCCCGTTACGGAGAATTCGGTTCATTCTACGTTGGATCGTTGCTTACAAAAGAGCAGCTCCCACGTTATTTCCACGTATAATTATTTGAATAAAAACGAAGCGGACTTCTTTTTGTTGTCCTCTTCGTTTTTTTGTATGGTGAGCGGGGGCGGTTGGGCGGTTCTTGATAAATTCTACATCCGTCTTGGTCCGGTAAACCTTCCTCTTGCTTACGCCTCTCAATATATAAAAATGTCCATTTTTATTCCTTATGTCTCTTGATGAAGTTGATCTCGCTTCGGCGGACTTGCTAAGTCAGTGATGCCTCTTAGTGAATCCAGTGTACTTATTGGTTATCGGGTGCAGCTCTTGGTAAATTTAGATCTCGCTTGATGTTTTTTCAGACTTCCTTACTAACGCCTGCTCCTTCTTAATCAATATCTATCCTTCTTGGTGCCGTGCTGAGACCTCTTAATAACCTCAGATCCTTCTTACTAAATCTTCATCTGGCTTGGTCCCTCATCAATACCTCTTGATTACGCTCCGAACCGCCTTCATTCAATAAAAATGTCCATTTTTATTCCTTATGTCTCTTGATGAAGTTGACCCCGCTTCGGTAGCTTGCTAAATCGGCTCTTCTTCTTGATGAACGTTGCGTACCTCTTGGTTACCAGCTACGGCTCCTTATAGAATGGAATTCCGCTTATTGATGAGCCAGTCTTTCTTACTATCGCCTGCTCTCTCTTACTAAATCTCCACTCGGCTTGGTCCCTCATCTATCGCTCTTGATAACGCTCCAAACCGCCTCTATTCAATAAAAATGTCCATTTTTATTCCTTATGTCCCTTGATAAAGTTGACCTCGCTTCGTCGGCTTGCTAAGTACGCGACTCCTCTTGGTATTCCCTACATACCTCTTTGTAATCAGCTGCAGCTCTTGATCCTTTCCAATCTGTCTTGGTATCCGTCCGTTCTTTCTTACTATCGCCTGCTCCTTCTTACTAAATTCTCACTCCGCTTGGTCCAACATCAATCGCTCTTGCTATCGCCCCAAAACCACCTCTCATCCAATAATAATCACCTTTTCTATCTCAACCCCACTCCAATCGTCCTCCTTCACCATAAAAAAAGCTGACCACCAGGGCCAGCTTTTCCTCTTATTTCTCTAGTTCTGCCATCGTCAAGTTCGGACGGATGACAACAAAGTATGTTTGAATGATCATGAAGATGTTACCTATTACCCAGTATAGGGATAGAGCAGATGGTAAGGTTACACCGGCAACGATAATCATCACTGGCATAATCCAAACGAGGATATTCATTGGGTTTGGCATACCTTCAACTGGTGGTGTCATTTGTGGCATTTGGCTCATAGACATTTTTAGTTGAACAAATGTTGTGATGGCCGCCACAATTGGTAACACGTAATCTGGTTGTCCAAGGTTGAACCATAAAAATTCATGGGCTCTAATTTCTTCTGTACGAATAATCGCAAAGTAGAACGCCATAATGATCGGGAATTGAACTAGTATTGGCAAACACCCAGCTAGTGGATTCACGCCATGCTTCTGGTACAGTCCCATCATTTCTTTTTGAACTTCTTGTTGGGCTTTAGGGTCGCCCTTTTTCTTTTTCATACGTTCTTGAATTTCTTGCATTTCAGGACGTAATAATTGCATTTTTCGTGTACTCTTTTGTTGCTTCAGTACTAATGGTAATAACACACAACGAATTAGTATCGTTGTAATAATAATAGACAGACCGTAGTTATCATTAAAGAATACGGCAACCGTTGTGATCAACCAAGACATTGGATAAACGAAAAAGTGACTCCAAAATCCCTCGGTTTCAGCTGTGATAGGTGCTTGTTCCATTGGTGAACATGCTGATAATACAAGCATCAACAGCGCCATTGTTAACATGATTAAATGAGACTTCTTCAAGATTGTGACTCCTCCTTGTTGTATATAAAACGGACTAACTTACCATGCTGCAACAAGAGATGGAGCTTCATCATCAGAAGCTGATTGATCTAAAACGGACGGTATCTTTGGACGATACGTAACCGACATAGGGCGAATAGGCGGAGCTGTGAGATGTGAATACGCTTGGACACGCATCGCCTTTTGCTGCTCCCACTTCATATTTTGGTTCGAAAACGCAAGATTTTGACTTGAGAACGCAGCCAGCATATACAAGCCAATTAGTACCACAGCCCATAGCATCATCATTTCGAGTAATAACTCAATCACACCTATTCACCTCCTACCTTTTGCACAACAGAATCATCGTACCACACTTGTCCATCGTTCTCAAAATGCTTTTTGAAGATCTTTCTTATTTTTTTGAAAGCGATAACGCTGACTTGATGCCTTTAATTAATGATCCGCTACCGTACATGATTACTCCGCCTTTATAGACGTTTGCAGCAAACAAACTAAACACAACAATTGATACGATCATCACTCCAAAGGAAAGCACAACTTCCCAGACTGGAATAGCGAGTAATCCAAAACGTAGGAACATAATAATTGGTGAGAAAAATGGTACCCACGACGTGATGGTTACTAACATTGAATCTGGATTACTTAATCCATAGATAGCAATAAAGAATGCGATCATGACCATATAGATAAGCGGTTGAATCAATGTATTAACATCCTCTACCCGACTCACTAATGAACCTAGCATAGCGGCAATGCTTCCATAAAGTAAGAAACCTAACGCTAGGAAAATAAATGCATAGATAATTAAATCATAAGGAAGACTGTCCCCTAAAATTTGTGAAAGAAAGCCATTATCCGTACCTGATCCTCTAATTAAATAACCAATTCCTGCACCTATCGCAATTGTTAACACTTGCAAAAGGGCCACTCCAGCTATTCCAATTATTTTTCCGAACATCTGTACAATAGGATGTACACTTGAGACAAGAATCTCCATGACTCGTGAAGACTTTTCTGTTGCTACCTCTGTTGCTATCATCGTTCCGTATAAAATAACTGACAAATAGATAACAAATAGAAGTACATACACAATCGCTTGAGCTTGGAACGTTTCTTCTTCCGTTCGATCCGGTGTTAAAGATGCTGCCGCTGATTCTGTTTCAAATGAGATTGGGGAATAGATTTGCGCTAACTCTGCTTCATCCAGTCCAAGTTCCAGCGTAGCAAGAGATTCCTTTACTCTTTGCAATGTTGTTTCAACCTCAGTGGCGACCGATCCATCAACGTCCTCGGCATAAAGCAAAGCTGACATTTGACCACTATCTTCTCCTGAGAGAGTTAACACATAATCAGCACCTGACTCCTGTAGGACATCTGCTGGTTCCCCTTCAGTCGCTGATTCATTCGATGCGTCTAAGTCCTCGACGCCTGACAGTTCGGTGACTATTGCATTTGTCACATCCTCTTCATTCCCTACAACAGCAATCGTTTGGGGCTCCGAATCACCTGAAAAGGCCTCAAAGATGCGGTCAATATTCATCGCTCCAGCAATAAATGCAATAGTTATCAGTGTTGTAACGATAAACGTTTTGGTTTTTAATCGATTGGATAATGTGTGTAAGACAACAGTCCAGAAATTATTCATAAGAGGTCCCTACTTTCTCCACAAAGATATCATGTAAGCTTGGCTCTTCGACCTCAAAACGTTCGACAAAGCCTTTTTCACTAATTATTGAAAAGATTCTTTTGGCTATATCCAGTCCCTCTACTTGTATACGCGCCCCATTAGCCAATGAATCATATTTGGTCACACCTGGTTGGTCTTTTAAGAAATCCAACGAATAGTCCGCACGAATTAAGACATTTTTCTTTCCATAATCTTGTTTGATCTCTTTCAGTTTCCCATGTACTACTGGGTGTCCTTTATGCATAATACATAAATGTTCACACAGCTCTTCGACATGCTCCATTCTGTGACTTGAAAATACGATGGTTGCTCCTTCATTTTTCAGATCCATCACTGCTTTTTTCAGTATGTCTACATTAAGAGGATCAAGTCCGCTAAACGGTTCATCTAATATAATCAGCTCTGGTCGGTGCAAAACAGCTGCGATAAATTGAATTTTCTGTTGATTCCCTTTAGATAGTTCTTCAATCTTTTTGGTCGCATATTCAGGTACTTTAAATTTCTCCAACCACTCGGTCATAGCTGTAAGGATATCTGCTTTTTTCATTCCTTTAAGCCTACCAAGATACAGAAGTTGTTCTTTCACAGTCAACTTCGGATATAAACCGCGCTCCTCTGGTAGATAGCCAATTAAACTCGTACGGCTATAATCAATCTTTTTCTGATCCCATGTTATCTTGCCTTCTGATGGCTCCAATAACCCAAGCATCATTCGGAAGGTTGTGGTTTTACCCGCACCATTTGCACCTAGCATGCCAAACATTTCACCCTTTGGTACTTGAATCGTCAAGTCATTCACAGCTTTATGCTGTCCAAACTGTTTCGTCACATGATCAATGGATAAACTCATAAGTTCAACTCCTATTTTTCCTCTAATTTTGTACGAAGAATATCTGTAATTCCTACTGACTGTATTTGCTGAATCTCGTAACGCTTCTCTAACAGCGCTTGTTCAGTGCTAAGCCTATCCTCTGAAATCAGCATCGATGTTTTTCCTGTTGTTTGTATATGGATGACACCAGGAAGACTAGATAAACCAGGTGCATGTTCCACCCAAACATACGCATAACTTTCTGTCAGTTGGTCCTTTTCATAAGGCTCATCTACAGATCCATTTTTAAGAAAGTGAATATAATCGGCCATTTCACCAACTTCACTTGGTGTATGAGTTGAAAATAAAATGGTTCGTTCCTCATCTTGCTCCAAGTACAAAATCCATTCCTTCTTTAATTGTTCCTGCCCGCTAATATCTACTCCTGCTAATGGTTCATCCATTAGCAACAGCTTAGAAGGACGTGCAAGAGCAAGGGCTGTCATTGCCTTCTTTTTCATCCCCACAGAAAAGGTGTCGAGCTTCTTATTAAGAGGTAATTCAAATGTCTCTACCAAACGCTTGAATAGTACCTGATTCCAGCCTTTATAAGCGAGGGATTCTAGATTAGCTATCTCTTTTAATGAGAAAAAGGATTGTGGTCCAATTTCCTGTGGCATGTAGGAAAGCTTTTGCTTCCACAGCTCTTTTTCCTCTACTCCATCAAATCGTTGAATAGTTCCTGAATCGCTTCCTACCATGCCTGCAATGAGATGAAATAGAGTGGTTTTGCCCGCACCATTGTTTCCAACTAACACATGGATACTTCCAGATTCAATGTGCATCTCTTCTATTTGAATAACTTGGTCAGTGCCTATAGATTTCTCTACGCTCTTTAATGTTAAAGGTTTCATTTAAAATCCCTCCCTATTTGTTTAGTAGTCGCTCAAATAGTTTTAACAATTCAGCATCTGAATAATTATGTTGCCTGCCCATAGCTATGGCTTGTAGCAACCCTCGTTCGACCGTCTCTTCCTTAAAATGCTGGCGTGCACCCGTATCAACATCAGCGACAAACGTTCCTTTTCCTTGCAAGGTTCGAATCAGCCCCTTCTCTTCAAGGTTGTGATATGCGCGTTTTGTGGTAATTACGCTACAAGCGAGATCCTTAGACATCACTCGGATGGAAGGAAGACTTGATCCCGGCTCTAAATGTCCAGAGACTATCAAAGCCTTTATTTGCTCTTCAATTTGATGATAGATTGGAGAACGGCTTGTTTCATCAAGCTGAATGGGTAGCTTCATCCGGTTACCTCCCTTTCTAGCTTACACATGATAATCAACCTTTCTCATATAATGCTTCATGTAATAGAAAGCAAAGATAGTCGATATTGTTCCTAAAACCAGTGAAAGAATCATCGTGGGAACAGGATATAGATTAGATAAATATAAGATTCCTCCAAAGATGCCGTACCCAGTAAAGTGAATAATGGCAAACATGACTAAAAGAACAAGTAGATAAAAAATTAAACTAAATACGGTCAAATACCTTTTGCTGTAAACAGCACCTGGTTCGCTCATCGTCATCCAAATCCCAATAGACAACGTCAGCATATTCCATATAACCAGCCAGAAAGGAAATAATTCTGGTGTGATCCATTCTTGCAACCCTGGAGCGAAGAAATAGATGATACTGATGTGAAGTGAGTTAATAAGAATGGCTAACAGCAAAAACAAGTAAATACGAGACTTTATAATCGTTTCATCCTTTATAGGCATGGTTCGTAAAAGAATCATAAATGGAGATGCATACAGACCGTCTTTTAACGGTTGTAATTTAAACGCCTTTGAACGAATCGACGTAATCATATAGAAAGAATAGGCTAAAACCATAATGTCCGTTGAAAAACTCGCTGCCTTATTTCCATTAACAATGTCAAAGTCCCCATAGAATAAAAACTGTGAAAAGAAATAAATAGCGAATGCTGAAAGAACGATGAAAAGAAATCCATTTTTAACTGTCATATTTCTCAATTCAAACATCATCATTTCTTTCACAAGCTTTCTCTCTGTCATACAAACCCTCCTAGTGATCATGTGTGTATATCTTTATACACAGTATAACAGTGAGCATAAAATAAGATCAAGTGTTTTTTTTGAATTTATTTTGAAAATGTACATATTGAATCAACCTCACTCATACAGTTAGAGGGATGGCGGAAGCAGGCAATATGAAGTCATACGGAGGTGTAAGATGGCAGTTATCAAGGCGTCTTCAAGTGATATTGATGTACTGGCCAGATTAATGCGAGCCGAGGCAGAGGGCGAAGGGGAACAAGGCATGCTGATGGCCGGTAATGTCATGGTCAATCGTGCAAGAGTTCGTTGTTTAGACTTTGGAAATGTGAATACCATTCCACAGGTTGCCTTTCAATCTCCAGGAGGATTTGAAGCTGTACAAAAAAGCTATTTCTATCAGCGGGCACGAGAACGTGACAAGCGATTAGCACGAAGATTAATTAATGGTGAGCGTTTTTACCCAGCTGATAATGCGTTGTGGTTTTTCCGTCCTGGCGGAGATTGCCCCGATACTTGGTATGGACAAGTGAATTCAGGCAGGTATAAGTCACATTGTTTCTTCATTCCTACTCAAGAAGAATGCACAGAGGTTTTTAATACTTTCTAATTATAAAGGAGTGTGTTTACGTGTATCAGCAGCCAGGCAACTACAACTATCCTTCAAATGGCTATTATGACCAATACTATCGCCAACAACAGCAACCTCAACAAGGGCAGGAAGCTTATTTTTCAGCACAGAACTATCAGACGCCAGGTTTTGCTCAACAAGCCCAATCGACCCCATCTCCTTCAGAAGGCGGTGGCTCACTACCCATTGAACAATCCTTCATTGAGAATATCCTACGTTTAAATCGAGGGAAAAATGTGGTGATTCACCAAACATTTGAAGGAAATGATGAATGGAGATCTCGTGTTTTCCGGGGACGTTTGGAGGAAGCTGGTCGCGATCACATCATTGTTAGTAATCCAGAAACAGGCGAAAGCTATCTTTTATTAATGGTTAATTTAGACTGGGTGACATTTGATGAACCGATTACGTATTCATATCCATTTGGCCAGCAAGGAACCTCGGACATGAGCACTTACTCTCCTCGATAACAAAAAGGATACCAGCCGCATTAACATGACGGTGGTATCCTTATTTTTTTATAACGCTCGAACAGCGTACGTTCCGAGTAAAATCCAACCTATGATAAATGCCAAACCGCCAATCGGTGTAATGGCCCCGAGCTTTGTGATTCCAGTTAACGCCATGACGTATAAACTTCCAGAGAAAAAGATAATGCCAATTAAAAACGCCCACCCAGCTCCTGTTAACAAAGCAGAGGATGTTAGCTTCATCCCCATTATGGCTACTGCAATAATGCCTAGACCATGAATCATGTGATACTGTACACCTGTTTGGTAATTCTTCATCATACGTTCCGATATTCTTGGTTCTAAGCCATGAGCCCCAAACGCACCAATACCCACTCCTAAAGCCATCACAATGCTACCTAGTAATAAAAATAATTTGACCATATGTATAACTTCCTCTCTTCTCATCCTGTCTTTCCTATAAGATTATCACACCTTATACTGGAGATATCCGTTCAAGCCAAACTGTCATTGAATACTCATTTCTATTAGTATAGAAGAATGGAGGTGTTTACATACATATGAATAAAGTGACCGTGCGTCCATATACAATCGACGATTATGATGCGTTATTAAGCATTCAAAAAGAAGCATTCCCTCCACCCTTTCCTTCAGACCTTTGGTGGTTGCCTGAGCAAATCCAAAGCCATGTAGAAATATTCCCAGAAGGTGGATTGATTGTTGAGGTAAATGGCGTGCCAGCAGGTTCAGCGACCTCACTACTCGTCCAATTTGATGGAAGCAATCATACGTGGGAGGAGGTATCTGATTCTGGCTATATCCGTCGCAGTCATCAGCCTGATGGAGACAGCTTATACGGTATTGATTTGTGTGTTCGGCCCAGTATGCGTGGGCAAGGTATTGCTCAAGCCTTGTATGAAGCCCGTAAACAAACCGTCCGTAATCTTAATCTTACACGCTTCATCGCAGCATGCCGCATCCCGGGCTACCACCATCATGCTGAACAACAAACGGTTCAAGACTATGTGCATGCCGTTCAGGCAGGTACACTCAAGGATCAAGTGCTATGCTTCATGCTCAAACAAGGACTAACGCCGCTATCTATTCTTCCTAACTACGTTGATGATGAGGAATCATTGAACTATGCTGTTTTAGTAGAATGGTTACGATAGTTTTTTTTGATCACGACGCAGTTTTTTTAGAACCATGATATCAATCAAGAGTTGACACTTAAGGTTAAAATTATCGAATCGGATGGCTGTCAGCTCTTGAATCTGCTTCAATCGATAAGAGAGTGTATTAGGATGGATAAACAGCTGCTCTGACGCTGCTTTCACTCGACAATTATTAAGTAGATAGAATTCAATGGTTTTGATAAATTCTGTATGACTCGCTGCATCTTTCCTTTCGAGAATGAGTAGATCCGGATTTTGATATCCGTTCTCCTCTTGCACTTGAGAGACAGTCTCTAGATACCTAAACATGCCTAATGTTGCATATTCTCTTCGGTCAATCGGTTGATCGCCAAGCATCTCAGCTATCTGTATGACTTCAGCTGCCTCTTGGTAACCCCTAGCAAGTTCACTTAAATTTAAACACGAGTGACTAATCCCCATCCACATCTGCTCATACTCAAGATCACTAACTTCTTCCTTCAAAGCTTTTAACATACTTCTTATCGTGAAAGGAGTTGGATACTCTCCGGTCAGCACAATGATCTGCCCTTGATAGGTTAATACATAGCTATTCGGTAGACCAATCTTTCGCACGACATCCACTCTTTTGGATAACCGAACTCCTTTTGGTTGAGAGAAGACCGTTACCGCAAGTTGTCGAGTATAAGGAATCCCCTCTTCATGAGCGATCTCCTGTAGTTTTGTCTTAGATGAATAGGAATGACTAAGTGCGGCTTGATAGACTCGATCTGCTGAATCACTCTTTGCTAACTTTACAACTTGACTCGAATGAATCGTTTCCGCCAAATGATGAACGGTGGCTTCAAAGAATTGGACTTCCCATTCTGTTAATGACTGTTGGTGTTCCTGAAGCCACATGTAGCCTTGGATTTCTCCTTTATACCGAATCGTTTTAACGATCCGTGCATTTAGACCAATTTCTTCTATGGGTCCTACAGTAAAGCGCTCTTCGCTCTCTTGCAATGTATCAATAATGCCACAATCCAAAAATTTATCGTAAATGTGTTGTGGACATTTTTTAGAGAAGATCGTCTGCTGATTGGCTAGATCAAATTGATTGATATGGTAGGAATGATAGGCTGCTAATGAAAAATCAGCACGTTCAAGAATAACAGGACGTTTTAATTGCTTACTTGCATAATCTATAATTTCTCCAATCTCTGATAACGACTCAAGCTTCTTCAGAGGCTCGCCCATACCTACACCCTCCTACACCGTTTTATCATCATCATACTTGTAATCTGATTCCTTGTATAGAGATAAACACATCAAAAAACCCTCAGGCAAAGATTCGCCTCACCTGAGGGTTTGTTAGCATTTATGAGAGACGTTTCACTTCATCAAACTGCTCCAACGTTTTAGCAGAAGGAGCACTTGTAAGAATACTCACGACATATATTAATAGAACACTAACAATAAATCCTGGAATAATCTCATACAAGTTCTCTGATAATCCAAGCGCGCTTGATAGGTCTAAGGAAGACCATAATACAACCACAACAGCACCTGAGACGATTCCAGATAAAGCTCCCCACGTGTTCATTCTACGCCAAAATAAGCTAAGTAGGACAACTGGCCCAAATGATGCTCCGAACCCTGCCCATGCATAACTAACCATATCAAGAATAGGACCCGGTTGCACCCAAGCAATACTTAATGCAATCCCTGTAATGATAAATACAGCTATCCTTCCAACTGCTACTAGCTCCTTCTCAGATGCCGAACGACGGAAAAATGTTTTGTATAGATCATCTGTTAATGAACTAGACGTTACTAACAGCTGAGACGAAATGGTACTCATAACCGCTGCTAATAAGGCAGAAAGCATGAATCCAGTGATAATGGGATGAAATAAAATATTACCCAATTGAATAAAAATCGTCTCTGGATCTGCAATTTCCAACCCTTGCTGTGAATAATAGGCAAGCCCTATCATTCCTGTTAAGACTGCACCTACTAATGAAATAATCATCCAGCTCATCCCAATGTGCCGGGCTTTTTTTGCTCCTTTTGAAGAAGTCAAAGCCATAAAGCGAACAATAATATGCGGCTGACCGAAATAACCTAATCCCCATCCAAGAAATGAGATAATACCTATTGCGCTCATGCCGGTAAATAAATTTAACATACTGGGATCAATTGCACGAACTTCACTTACAGCCTCTGTCGGTCCACCTAATGTAATCAACGTTACGATCGGCACAAGAACCAAAGCCACCATCATAATCATACCTTGCACGACATCTGTCCAGCTGACCGCAAGAAATCCTCCAACTAACGTATAAACAAGCGTGACACCTACTAATACTAATATACCCGTTGTATAGTTCATATTGAGTATGTTTTCAAACAGTACTCCACCAGCCACCATACCTGATGCTACATACACAGTAAAGAATCCTAAAATGACAAGACTCGAGAAGATGCGCAGTACTCTCGATCGATCAGAAAAACGATTCTCGAAATACCCTGGAATGGTAATCGAATTATTTGCAACCTCTGTAAATGTCCGCAATCGCGGTGCCACATACAACCAATTCAGGTAGGCACCCAGTGTTAGTCCAATGGCAATCCATGCCGCACTAAATCCTTCAACAAATATAGCTCCAGGTAATCCCATAAGCAACCAACCACTCATGTCAGATGCTCCTGCACTAAGTGCTGCCACTCCTGGTGTTAATCCTCTTCCACCCAGCATGTAATCTGAGTGCGACGACGTACGCTTAAAGGCATAATAGCCAATTAATAGCATCGCCACCATGTACACAACAATCGATCCAATTAAATAAGCGTTCACGATACCCCTCCAATATAGTTGTATAAATACAAAAAAATGTGGCGGAAATTTTCCACCACATTATGCTTACCCGATTTTAGTAGGTTTCACTCACTGTTTTTGCATTCATGTGCAAAGTTAGGTAATCTGGCCCACCTGCTTTTGAATCTGTTCCAGACATTTTGAACCCACCAAACGGATGGTATCCAACAATTGCGCCCGTGCAATTACGGTTAAAATAAAGATTTCCAACATGGAATTCTTGTTTTGCACGTTCAATGTGCGCACGGTTGTTTGTAATCACAGCCCCCGTCAAGCCGTATTCTGTGTTATTAGCTACTTGAAGCGCCTCATCAAAGCTTGAAACTTTAGAGAAGGCAAGGACTGGACCAAAAATTTCTTCCTGCATAATCCGCGCTTCAGGATCAAGGTCAGCGAAGATCGTTGGTTTGATAAAGAATCCTTTAGAATCGTCACCTGTTCCCCCACTTACTAAACGGCCTTCTTCCTTACCGATGTCAATGTAACCCATGATTTTTTCATAAGAAGCTGCGTCGATCACAGGACCCATATATGTTGTGTGTTTCTCTGGATTTCCTGTAGTTTGTTCTTCTGTAATTTCAATAACTCGTTTTAATACATCATCATAAAGATCTTCATGTACTACCGCTCTTGATCCAGCTGAGCATTTCTGACCGGCAAAGCCGAAAGCTGATGAGAAAATAGATTGAGCAGCAAGTTCAACATCTCCATCTTTATCCACAACAACTGTGTCCTTACCACCCATTTCAGCAATCACTTGCTTTAGATGCTGCTGTCCAGGGTGAACAACGGATGCACGTTCAAAAATTCGTGTACCAACTTCACGAGAACCTGTAAATGTAATGATGCTTGTTTTCGGATGATCGACAAGTGTATCTCCAACTTCAGAACCACTTCCAGGAACAAAGTTAATTACTCCATTCGGTACGCCTGCCTCTTCCAGCACCTCAACAAAACGTGCTGCAATAACAGGAGTTGCACTAGCTGGTTTGAGAACAACCGTATTCCCTGTAACAAGTGGGGCAACCGTAATACCCGCCATAATTGCAAACAAGAAATTCCAAGGTGGAATAGACACCGTCACACCCGTTGGCGTGTAAATATACTGATTGTATTCACCTTCACGGCTTGTGATTGGTTTGCCATTAGCAAGCTCAATCATTTGGCGTGCGTAATACTCCATGAAATCAATCGCTTCTGCTGTATCACCATCTGCTTCTTTCCACGGCTTTCCTGCTTCTTTCACTAACAAAGCTGAGAATTCATGCTTTTGACGACGAACAATCGCTGCCGCTCGGAATAAGATATTTGCGCGCTCTTCTGGCGTTGTATATCTCCACGTTTCAAAAGCTGTTGCTGCTGATTCAATTGCTTTCTCAGCTAGCTCTTTTGTAGCCTTTGATACTGTTCCAATCACTTCATCCTTCTTAGCAGGATTATAAGAGACAATCTTCTCATCGGTTACAATTCGCTCACCATTGATAACTAATGGATACTCTTTACCTAACCATTCCTTGTTAACTGTTTTAAGAGCTTTCTCAAATGCCTGTTGGTTTTCTTTTACACTGAAGTCTGTAAATGGTTCGTGTTTATATGGTGTCGTCATGTTATCGTCCCCTTAGCTTATTTTTGAGTTAATCCTTTTAAAGCAAAACTAATATTTGAAGGTTTTTCTGCTAATCTTCTCATGAAGTACCCATACCAATCGTCTCCATAAGGCATATAAATGCGTACATTGTACCCTTCATCTTTCAAGTCCTGCTGCGTTTTCGTTCGCATTCCATATAACATTTGGAACTCAAATTGATCCTTTGAAATTCCATGCTCTTTCACGAACTCCTTGGTGAATTTCACCATTTCATCATCATGAGTCGCAATGGCCGTATAGTTTCCACTTTCCAATTGCAAACGGATGAGTTTCTTAAAGTTCTCACGAATGTCTTCCTTTTCTGTATGAGCTACCTGAGCAGATTCCTTATACGCACCTTTTACTAAGCGGATAAATGGCTGTAGCTCATTCAAATCATCCAAATCGGCCTCTGATCGGTATAAATAAGCTTGAATGACTGTACCCACATGTTTATATTGCTTCTTAAATTCTCTAAAAAGCTCAAGTGTTGCTTCACATCTAGATTCGTTTTCCATATCAATAGTGACTAGGATGTTGTGTGTAGAAGCAACTTCAAGGATCTCATGCATATTTGTTCTCACTAGATCCTTACTAATATCAAGCCCAAGAGAAGTAAGCTTTACAGACACTTGCGTTTGAAGCTTCTCTGCTGCAATCGTTTCGATGGTACGGATACATTCCAACGTACGTTCACGCGCTACTTGCTCATCCATAACAAACTCACCTAAATGATCAACTGTTACTTGAATGCCATGTTGATTCAATTGTTTAATGTGCCGAATGGATGAATCAAAATCAATTCCTCCAATAATGTTTCCTGTGGCAATTGATTTGCCCCATTTTTTAGCCATAAAGTTAAGTCCACGATTTTTAGACAAAAATAAGAAAAAATCTCTGCTCAAAGCGTCCATCCAGAACACCTCATCTTTCTCTGTTACTACCCTTATTTTACTTGAGAAAAATTTATCTTAGCAATATTCTAACAATACAACGTTTACAATATAATTTTGTGGATTAGTCACAATGTTTTATTTTTCTGTTAGCAAGTTTGACAATACCTATTGAAAAAAGAGGGAGAAGAGAGGTTGGATGTGCGGTTAGACAAAGAAAAAACGTAGTATTCACCGTTTGATGAATGCTACGTTTTGTTGATGACTAAAAATCAAATAAACTACCGGGTTTTTGTTCTGTGCTCGGTTGAGGTTCTATAGGTTCGGCGTCTGGTTTGATGACTGGTGTCGATAGTTGGCTAGATGGTTGCACGTTCGGTTTTACAGGAGCCTGATTCAATGGACTTGTATGTGGACTTTCCTTTAATAGACGGCAATATCCTTCAATAACAGATGTATACTCACGCACGGCTTGTTGGTCTTGATTGTCCACAGCATGCTTCAACAACTTTAGCTGCTCTTCCATGCTACTGATCACTCGACTTGCTGATATGTTCATGCTTCTCACCTCTTTCCTCATTAGTTTAGCATAAAAAAAGACTGCCCATAAATATGGACAATCCATGCTCAACCGTCTGAAGACATAATGGCTTTAATGCCTGCGATGTTAATCCCTTTTTCAATATAAGCTTTTACCGTATTCAGCCGCTCAATATCAAATAATGAGAACATACGCTGATTTCCCTCATTACGATCAGGCTTCACGAGTCCCTGTTCCTCATAATATCGAATCTGACGTGCTGTTAGACCCGTCATTTCCATTACGACGCGAATAGGAAAACACGCTTGTCTAGGCGGGATGTCATGACTCACAACCCTTTCCTCCTCTTTAAATAATCTCTGTTGTTAAAATCTGCCGACTATTTACCCTTGGCCAAATGTACATATACATCTCGTAATGTATGAAAACCAAGCTCCTCTGCCTTTTGCAGGTTTGCTCTCCAAAGCTTGGCAGCAAGGATGGCATCGGACATGGCATGATGCCGATTGCTTGTTTCTATCTTGTAAAACGAGCAGCACTCATCAAGTGTAATCAATTCTTGATCTGGAGCTACTACCCTAGTCAGAAAAGAAGTATCCACAAGACGATGTTGAAACGTGAGACGCAATGTTTGCCAAGTGGCGTGTGCCATAAATCGTTTCTCATGACTTGCATGGTGAGCAACAAGAGTCGCATCCCCCATAAATTGATAAAACGAGCTCAACACATCAATCAGTGGAGGGGAAGCATTTAACTCCTCATTTGTTAACCCTGTCAAAGCAAGAATCTCCTCAGACGGCTGTTTTTTTGGCTGGACTGTAGAATAAAACGTACTTTCTTCTATTAAGTCTGCGCCTTTCATTTTTATTGCACCAATCGACAGTATGCTATCACCCGTATCAGGGTTAAAACCACTGGTTTCAAGGTCAAATACAACAAAAGGAAGTGTCGAGAGCGAGTGATCCAATACATCATGCTGCTTTAATTGACGTTGGATCTCACGAACATGTGCCAATTGATTCGCTGCGGACTGCTGCTGTGACGAAGTATAAATACCAGGACTCAGTTTTGTCGATAGCTGCTTCACTAGCTGAATCATATTGTTCATCATGATAAACTACTCTCTCCCCACTATTTTTTCTACCTTATGGTAAAGTTCTCTTCCTTCTTTGACCCACTGCTTAAGCCGTTTCTTCTCATCAGAATCGAGCTCTGATACCTTTAAATAATGGATATGATCATAGTTATCAATAGACTTTTGCCAGATTAAACGCTTTTCAAGAAGCTTACGGTACGATGGTTCATACTTTTTAATGGAATCAATGGTTTCCGGAAGCTGCCGAAACCTCTCTAACGTCTCAGGAGTCTGCAATTCTTCCTGAATAGCTAACAATCGCATTCCATTTACATAAGGGAACATAGCAAGCTGTTTCAAATCAAATGTACCTTTGTACGTGCCCGTTTCCTCAGTGAGAAGTTGACCAAACATGCCGATCCCATTTCGGAGTCGTCCCGTGTTGTCTTTAAATCGTTCAAGCAGAACGGGATTTTGTTCAATTTCATCAAATATCACTTGCTTTAAATCAGCTAAATACTCCTCAGGTCCTAAAACAACCCTACCATCAAAAAAAGTTAATAAATATCGTAAGTTCTCCCATGTATCTTCTTTCAACCAACGATTAAGCTGTTCTGCAAAATCTTCTCTTGATTTACACCACTTCTTATTCGATGCCATAACGTTGCCGTCACAACGTTCATACCCTACAGCTTCAAGTGACTCTACAATCGTTTCTCCAAATGTAAGAAAATAAGATTGTAACTCTTCTGTATTTGCCTCTTCCTTTTGCTCGTAGATGATGCCATGATCTTGATCACTCCAGAAGAGCTGCTCTGATCGACCGGCGCTACCCATCACAAAGAAAGTAAAGTGAGCAGGAACACGTCCCTGCTCACTTTCAGTTTTTTCTATCGCTATCTGAATCGTATCTTTCATTAATTTTTCATGAAGCTCATGAACACTTTCTATCGTAAGTTCATGTTCAGCCATGTCAGATAGACGTTTTTTATACAATTCATCTAATCTGCTTTGCCACTTCTTTTCTTGATTGTGTGAAGGTAGTCCGCTCATTTGGGACCTCCTTATGCACCTGTCTTTTTCTTATCAATTTCGGCTTGCATGTTTTCCGGATAACCGTAACTTCCGTGCTCACTAATATCAAGTCCCATAATCTCTTCTTCTTCCGTTACGCGCAGTCCACCAAGAACCGCTTTGATCACTAGAAGAATAAGGTAAGATGCGATAAAAGCGAATGCTCCACACGCTAAGATACTAATAGCTTGAACACCAAGCTGTTGGAATCCACCACCGTAGAATAGACCTGGAAGACCACCGTTCATTGCAGCAAGTTCAGGTGTTGCAAAGAATCCTGTTGAAAGAGTTCCCCATACACCAGCTACACCGTGCACAGATAGAGCAAAGATTGGATCATCAATTTTTGCTTTATCGAAGAATTTCATACTGAAGAATACAATTAATCCAGCAATAATACCGATAATAACAGCAGCCCAAGGAGCTACAAATGCACACGATGCTGTGATTGCTACAAGACCAGCAAGAGCACCATTTAGCATTGTTGGTACATCAGATTTTCCAGTCATCGCATACACAATGAACAACGCTGCAACTGCACCAGCACCGGCTGCAAGCTGAGTATTCAACGCGACATAGCCGAAGAATCCATCTGCAACTCCACCTGTACTACCTGCATTAAATCCAAACCAACCAACCCAAAGGATTAGTACACCAAGTGCTGTATAAACTTGGTTATGACCAAAAATTTCATTAGCTGAACCATCTTTGTTAAAGCGACCTAGACGCGGTTTCAAAAGAATAGTTGCAGCTAGAGCACCCATTGCACCAGTTAAGTGAACGACTGTTGAACCTGCAAAATCCTGTTTTCCAAGTGTTGCTAACCAACCGGCGTCACTCCAAATCCAGTGAGCAACGATCGGATAAACCACTGCTGAGAACAATACAGCGAATAATACATATGCCGCTAGCTTTCCACGTTCAGCAAATCCTCCAAATGCAATGGTTAAAGCAATTGCAGCAAATGTCAGCTGGAAGAAGAAATCAATTGAACCTGTTGTTCCCTCAGCATCAAAGCTTGTGAAGTCTCCAAAGAAAAAGTCAGATAAACCTATAATTGCATTTCCTTCACCATATATAAATCCGTAACCTACTGCCCAGAATACTAAAGAAGCAATACCTACTGTAAAAATTGTTTTACCGGCAATATGACCCGCGTTCTTCATTCTTGTTGAACCGGCCTCAAGTAAAATAAATCCTCCTTGCATAAAAAGTACTAAAACTGCAGCAACCATTAACCAAAGATTATTCATTAGAAAAATAGGATCGGTCAAGTTCTTTCGCCCCTTTCAATCTTTTACTTGCGTAAAGATAGTTGACATCTCTTGTCACCCCTAATTATACGTTTCTGCACTACTTTGACCACTTAAATGTCAGATTTCCTTACATTATTTCTACTCTTCTGAAATAACAGATTATTCAATAATCCTTTTATAATGCATATTTATGCGCTTACATTTTCCAACAGATAACTATGTATTTTAAAGCCTTTTTGAGCCATATTAAATAGTGGACAGGGTATTATGTAGTCCATATTCATAAGGAGGCCAACTCATATGAACAACATACCAAATCAAAATCAAACTCACTCGGAACAAATTCCGCCACAAATGAACCATGGTGGTCATGATCTTTTTGATAGTCATGAGATTATTGCAGGTATGATCAATGTTCTTGATCAGTACATGATCTTTCGTTCATTTATGAAAGATCAGACACTCATTGATATCCTTGACCGTCAATATTCTTTTATTGAAAGTCAATACAACTTGATTGTCGAAGCTTTTAGTACTGGACAAAAGCCTTCAAGATCAACAGGTGTCTACAAAATGACACAAACGCACGATGTGATATATGGAATCAAACCAAGTCAGCCGAAAAAACCAAACCAGTCCCTTAATGATGTGAAAGAAGCTGGTTTGTCTGCTCATATGCTTGGCCTGCTAAAGTCAGAAGCATCCTTAATCGGGATGGCTGCTTGTGAGGTTACCAACCCTGTGGTTCGCCGCGTATTGGCAGACACCATTCCTAACTATATTGAGATGGCTTATGAAGTATTTCTGTACCAGAATAAGCATGCCTACTACCAGGTACCTCAATTATCTGCCAAGGACTCTCAGGCTATGACTCAGGCTTATTCTCAAGCCACACAACCTGTTCAAATGCCCACACCAAAGTCCAGCCAAATGATTCAGTAAACAAAAATAACTCTCCTCAAAAATCATACGGTGATTTTGAGGAGAGTTTTTCTATTGTGATTCTTGTTTTATAGGTTTGGCAAACCATTTGATTAAAAATGGTAGGGCTGCAAACAAGCAGAGCACTCGGAGCATTTGTAACGTGGCAACCATTGTAGAGTCTAAATTTAACGAAAGGGCCGTAGCTGCCATTTCCGCTGCTCCTGCAGGAACAATGCCCAACATGGATTCGCTAAAGGAGGTAGGTGTTAGACCAAAGAAAAGCAAGGCCAACAGGAAGCTTGCTACAAAGTAAAGAAAAAGAGTGAGCGCACTTACTTTTCCAATACGTCGAAGCTCATGAAACGTCTCCCGATCAAACCTCATTCCCAGTATGGCGCCCATTAGCCCCTGCGCTAAACCAGGAATGATGGACGGCATGGTTTCGTTGGGCACAATAAATGTATGAGCGGCAAACCCAAGTGCAATACTCACAAAGATGACCGCCCCAGGAAATGGGATATATTTTCCAATTCGGGAAGAAATAAGTGCAACAACCATCACACATACAACTAGAAGAGTTCCCCCACTCACTGACATACTTGGCTGACTGACAGCCAGATCATTTCTTCCATTGGAAATTAATCCTGCAACAAAAGGAATAGCTAATACAAACAACGTAATTCGAGTTGTATGAAAGGCTGCAACAATTCGTTGATCCGCACCATACTCCTCACTGACAGCGATGACTTCTGATGCACCACCAGGCAAACAGCAGAAAAAGGCCGTATTGGCATCAAGCCCAGACCACCTGTGAAATAACCGCCCTAGGATGATGCCAAAAACAATCGTCAGTAAAATGGAAAGTAATAATGGTAGGATAAGTGCTTGATACGTAACGAATTGTTCGAGTACAACTGTAAATCCTATATTTGTACCAACAATCGCTAAAACAATCGAAAAATAACCTTTTGAAAAAATAATTTTATCAATCGTAAATGACCAAATGATTCCACAAAGCAACGCACCAAGTAACCACCCCGCCGGAACATTTATCGCATTAAAGACCCCACCAAAAATAAGTGCTATTACTATGTAAACAACCTTACGCAACACAAAGGACTCCCTTCTTCCACCACCCTAGTCTTATAGCTGCCAATTGATTGGGTTTCGGTTCTGATTTGTCAGCCACTCATTAATCGTAGAAAATGGACGACTTCCAAAGAACCCTCGATGAGCCGAAAATGGACTCGGATGAGGAGCTGTCAAAACCATGTGCTGCGCATTGGTTACGCGCGCCCCCTTCTCTTGAGCATGCTTGCCCCATAAAAGAAAACAGACTGGCTTCTCCCGATCATTTAGGCAATCAATCACCCTATTTGTGAAATGCTCCCATCCCTTACCTTTGTGAGAAGCTGGTTCCCCCTTACGCACTGTCAAAACGGTATTCAGAAGCAATACCCCTTGCTCTGCCCACGTAATAAGACTCCCATGATCAGGAGACTCATGTCCTAAATCACTATTCAGCTCTTTGAAGATATTCCTTAACGAAGGTGGACTTTTCACGCCAGGCTGCACCGAAAAACTCAGCCCATGCGCTTGACATGGACCATGGTAAGGATCTTGTCCAAGAATAACAACCTTCACATCTGGGAAATCCGTAAAATGCAAAGCATTAAACAAATCATCCATAGGCGGATATACTGTTTGCGATCCATATTCACTCTTTAAAAACTCACGAAGCTCCAAATAATAGGGCTTCTCTAACTCCTCTGACAGCAGCTCCTGCCATGAATTTTGCAAAATACTCATGATGCTTGCCACCTCTTTTTTCATCTTCTTTCCTTCATTATAGCACGCGTTTCAAATCCAGAATTTTGATGATATATGGGAAGGAGCGAAGATCTTAGTCAGAGCGAAGTGGGTTTTAGCAAGAGGCATCGGACTGTAGGCAAGATGGATTGAGATTTAGTAAGAGGGAGAAGGTCTTACCCAGAGCGATCACTGGCGGACCAAGACAGAGTACGTTTTACCACGATGAGGGCGGCGTTACTAAGAGGTTTGGGTGCTATTCCAAGATGGGTGAGATCTCAACAAGAGAAGATCCACGTTACCAAGAGGTGTGCTGGATTCACTATGAGACTCTCCGCATTTAGCAAGAACGCTCCACCAGCTCGAGCACTTCCACTATATATGAGGAGAAAAATGAACATTTTTATGGACGTTATTGGACTTTGTTGGTTGATCAAGAGGCTTCGGGGCGCAATCAAGACGGACTACGTTTTACCACGATGAGAGCACTGTTATCAAGACGCTCAGGCTCGTTTACAAGATGGATGAAATTTCACCAAGAGTTGACCGTCGTTACTGAGAGGCATGCTGGATTCACTAAGACACTCTCCGGCTTTAGCAAGAACGCTACACCAGCTCGTTCACTTCCACTAGATCTAAGGAGAAAAATGAACATTTTTATCGACCGAATTGGAATTTGTAGGTTTTCCAAGAGGCTTCGGGGCACAATCAAGACGGACTACGTTTTAGCAAGAGCGAGAACTCCTTACCCAGAGCGATCACTTGCACACCAAGACAGAGTTCGTTTTACCACGACGAGAGCACCGGTATCAAGACGCTCCGACTCGTTCCCAAGATGGATGAGATTTTATCAAGAGCTGATCGACGTTACTAAGAGCTACACTGAATTCACTAAGACACTCTCCTGCTTTAACCAGAAAAGCCGCCTCAACCCACCTACAAAAAAACAAATGAAATCGACATGATTAATGTCGATTTCATTTGTTAGAGAGTTCGATTTAAAAGAATATGTGTGCCATTAGAACGATAACAGGCAGCGTGATAATGGTTCTGATTAAGAAGATAAGAACTAGATCAAGGAAATTAACTGGCAATTTCGATGCTAGGAGTAATCCTCCTGTTTCTGATAAGTAAATCAGCTGAGTTACAGATAAACACGCGATAATGAATCGTGTCATCTCGCTTTCGATTCCACCTGCAAGTAAAGCGGGTAGAAGCATATCTGCAAATCCAATGACTATCGTTTGTCCTGCTGCAGCGGCTTCCGGAACTTGCATGAGTTGAAGGACTGGTACAAATGGTGCTCCTAACCAGGTGAAGACTGGAGTCAGTTCAGCGACAATAAGTGCAAGTGTTCCAACTGCCATAACAACTGGCATAACACCTAACCACATATCTAGTACATTTTGAAGACCATTTTTAATATGCGCAGTTGGCTTTGCTGTGTGTTCTGCTACACCCATCGCACGATTAAATCCTAAGGCTATTAAGTTTGTTCCTTTTGGATGAACTTCTTCTTTCGAAGGACTACCATCAATAAACGTATCGGCTTTTCTTGATAATGGCGGAATACGTGGTGTAACGATTGCTGCAACAAGACCCGCTACAAAAATGGTTAAATAATATGGCCAAAACATATGCTCAAGCTCTACGTAAGACAGAATAACGATTGTAAAGGTAATAGAAACAACCGAAAATGTTGTTGATACGATGGCCGCTTCACGTTTTGTATAATGTCCTTGTTCATATTGTTGACTACTTAACAAGACACCAACTGTGCCATCTCCCATCCACGATGCTAGACAGTCTACAGAAGAACGACCTGGTAACCTGAACAGTGGGCGCATCAGCTTGTTTAAAAGCGCACCACACAGTTCCAAAAGACCGAAGTTTAACAATAAAGGAAGGAGTAACCCAGCAAATAGAAAGACTGCAAAGAGAACAGGAAGCAGATCGGCGTAAACAATTTGACCTGTTACTTCTCCCCATACTGCCTCTGGTCCCAGTTGGAAATAAGTCATCACACCAAATACAGCTCCAAGTACACGGATGACTAACCAAAACGGACCAACTATAAATAATCTTTTTAGAAAAGCATTTTCAAGAAATGTCTTTGGCTTAGTAATGGTAACAAAAATGGTCATCACTACCGAGATCAATAACACCGCCAGAATAATTACTGGCATTGCATCCCCTAAAATGTCTGATAGTAAATTAGCCATATAGGCAACCGGAAGTGTAATACTTCCCTCAGCATCTTCTAGTGGAACCATAAATAAGAAGATCCCTAATAAAGAAGGAATAAGAAAGATAAGCAGATTCTTAATCGAAAAATAATTTGGTTCCTTAATAGAATTCATATATAGTTTCCCCTTATATAGTTTATACGGTGAACTGTTAGATAATGTAACTATGTTTCTAACGTCCCTAAATAATTATACATATAAATTAATAATTAGCCAGTATTTTTTGCTAAAAATATGGTACAAAGTTATGAAAGCTGGAATTTTGATAATTCTTTTTCCAATTCACGAGACCGTACTGTTAACATTCCAGCTAATTGTTCCACTTCTCGCGTAATGGAAAGCTGGTTTTCCGTTAGTTTTGTAGCCTGTTCAGACTGAGCGACATGTTCATGAGAGGCATCATTCACTGTTCCGATTTGATGATGTAGTTGTTCCATATCTGTAGTAATAGATGTTGTTGAGTGAGAGACACCTTCCATTTGTGCATATACCTTCTGCACCGTCGCTAAAATTTGTTGAAATGAATCAACAACCTTATTCATAAAATGTGTCCCCTGCGTAACTTCACTTCGCCCCTTCTCTATTTCCACTACCACTTGCTTTGTTTCAGTTTGAATAGAGATAATGAGCTCCTCAATTTGTCCTGCTGAGTCTTTTGATTGCTCTGAGAGCTTTTGTACTTCGCTTGCAACAACTGCAAACCCACGGCCATACTCACCTGCTCTTGCAGCTTCAATCGATGCATTTAAGGCAAGCAAACCCGTTTGCTCCGACACGTCTTTTAGATAAACGAGAATATCCCCTATTTCATTCGAGCGTCGATCTAGCTTTTCCATTGTCTCAGCTGTATGAAGAACCGTCTTCTCGATGACAGACATTTGCTCCATGGCTTGTTGGATTAACATTTGTCCTGATACCGCTTCACTATCCATCTGTTTGGTCGCATTAGATGCTGTTGCTACAGCGCTCTTAATCGCAGTCACACTATCATTAACACCTTTTGCTGAATCCAGACTTTGTGTGGATAGCTTTGAATTTATTTCTGCCGTCACTGTAAGAGATTGCAATCCCGCCGTAATCTGATGTGCTGATATGGCTGTTTGTTCAGAGCTTCCAGATAGCGTATCCGCTGTTGTTGTTACATCCTGAGACATGGTGGACATAGTCCCAATTAGTGCCTTTAATGCATCACGCATTTGATTAAATGAGTGAGAAACTACACTAATCTCATCTTTAGACTTCACAGGAATTGGCTGCCCACGCAAGTCGCCTTTCGCAATTAAATTTGCCTCCTTCGCAAGATGTGCTAGTGGGTTCGAAATCATAGATGAAATACGAAATGAAAGCCAAATAATGATCAACAGAACAACAAACGCACCGATCATTGTAAAGAGTTGGAGCTGTTCTCCTGACGTAACAACCGCTTCAATACTATCGTTAATCTTTGAGCGTTCCTCTTCTGCAAGAGTGTGAAATGTTTCCATCATTTCATTTGCAATAGGGGTTGAGCGTTCATCCATAATTCTGGCCGCAAGATCATATTCCCCATCTGTCATCAACCCAAAAACTTGGAAGGTCAGGACTTCTTCCCATTCCTTGGCTTTCTCGAGCGCTTGTATAAATTCATCCTCCTGTGAATGCAGCAAAACAATCTGTTCAAGCTCCTCACTTTCCATACTGACTTCCTTAAACTGTTCTAAGTATTTTTCGTCATCAAATAGCAAATATCCTCTTGATAAGGCTAAACGATCTGCAATATTATAGGCCATCTGCTCTTTCGCAGAGAGTAAAGGCAGCTGGCTTTTTCTAATTTCCTCTATATGTTGATTCGTCTGATAGGTATTCCAGCTACTATAAATAGAAAACCCAATAAATAAACTGACAATAATAGCAAAAACCAATATAAGTTTGCCTCGAACACTTTTCACCATAATCTCCCCTTCCCCAATAAACACTCATTTAAGCATAGGTATTTAGACCCTTAGTAGCTAGTTGTCTAATGTGAAGATTATGTTAAGGAGATGTAAATATATAAATAAGCCCAAAAAGTCATTTGGACTCTTTGGGCTACGATACTTATGATGTTCTTTTTTCAGGATAATCTTCTTCCTCAACTTCAGTATGTTCATGATCAAACTCACTATCTAACTCAGGTTCTTCAAATAAATCAGCATCTTCATCCAATTCTTGCTCTACTAGATCTTGTTCAGTAGAGTGTTCATTCGGTCTAAACGTCTCCCTTGAAGTAAGTTTGAACTTCGTTACTTCATCAAGTAAACCGTTAGCAAGCTCCGTTAGAACCTCAGCAGATGAAGCAACTTCCTGCATCGCTGCAAGTTGCTGTTCAGTGCTAGCTGCCGCTTCCTCTGTGCTTTCTAAATTTGATTTTGATGCTTGATCCATATCTGTAATATGTTCATTTAAAGTTAGCGTTTGTTTCGCAATGCCTTGAGTAGCCGTTGACACTGTCATCATTTGTTTATTTACTTCTTCAATAGAAGACGAAATCTGTTCAAAGGATGTCCCAACTTCTTTCATTATAGAGGTACCTTCTGATACTTCTTCTGTACCCTTACGCATTTCCAATGCTGCTGCCTTAGCATCCTGCTGAATCGCCTTGATCATACGTTCAATTTCACCAGCTGAGGATTTTGATCCCTCTGCTAATTTTCTTACTTCATCAGCTACCACGGCAAAGCCCTTACCATGTTCACCTGCACGAGCTGCTTCAATCGCTGCATTTAGTGCCAGTAAATTTGTCTGTTCTGATAAGGATGTAATCAACTCTAATATGTCACCAATTTCTTTCGATCGTGAATCTAACTGAACCATTACTTCTGCGGTTTTTCCTACAGTCTGATGTATATCTTCAATTTGTCCAATCGCTCGATCAATGAGCTTTTTACCCTCTGTAGAACGTTCTTCCATTTGTAGAGAAGCTTCAGTAGCAGAAGCTGTAGCTATTGTAATATGTTCAACACTCTCCGCCATCGCATTCGAAGCTTTTAAACTATTTCGTGACAACGCAGAGCTGGACTCTGCAGAGCTATTTAGAGATTGAACTGTACTTGCTATTTGATTGGTTGCAGCCGATGTTTCCTCTGAACTTGCCGATAACTGTTCTGCCGTTGCTGCTACATTCTCAGACATACTCGCTGTAGAACCAATTAAACTTCGTAGTGATTCTCTCATCTTATTAAATGATTCACCCAGTTTACCCAATTCATCCTTACTTTTCACTTGAATCGGTTCACCTGTCAAATCGCCCTCGCTAATAAGATCTGCTTCCTTCACAAGTCTTTTTAGTGGGTTAGAAATTGAAGATGATAGACGAAGAGCTAAAATAACCATCACCACTGTGATAAAAATTGTTAACCCAATGACAATCCATTGTAGATTTGCAGATGATGTCTGATTTGCCTCAATAGTTGCCGCCATTTTATTCCGTTCTTCATCAGACATTTCCTGGAATTGAGCCGTTAAATTACGTGCAATGGGTGTTGAACGGAGATTCATCATCGACCGCGCAAGATCTACACTGCCACTTTGATACATAGGAAAAACCTCGTTCGTTAAGACCCCTTCCCACGCATGAATATAATCAATCGTTGAGATTAGCTCGTCTTCGTTAGATAACGCCATAAGCTCTTCTTCTAACTGTAACGATTCCTCTGTTAAGGCATTAAATTGTTCTAGGTATTCATCATCACCAAAGAGAACATAGCCTCTCGATAAAGCAAGTCGATCTGTAATATTAAAGGCCATTCTTTCCTTTATTAATAGCAAAGGAAAATCTGTGTCTTGCATTTTTTCCATCCGTTCATTTGAACTATATAATGTAACAACACTATATATGGAGAAACCCAAAAATAAGATAATAATAACTAAAAAGTTACGCAAAAGCTTTCCCCGAACACTTTTCAACAGTTACCACTCCTCTTGACGAAATATTGCAACTATAAAACCCTTACACCTTTTATATGTATCGGTTAAACTTGTCTTTCATTTCAGCTTTTACCTATTATTCATGTAAGAAAATTCATGTTTATTAACTTTTATAGCACCTCTGCTTTTCATTCGTGCTTCTCCTTTAGTATAATGAAGATAGTTTAAAGGATAAGGGGAGTTCAAGCGATATGAAACGTTACAAAGCACTCACGATTGCCGGCTCAGATACGAGTGGCGGCGCAGGTATTCAAGCTGACCTAAAAACTTTTCAAGAATTAGGTGTTTATGGAATGAACGCGCTAACGACCATTGTTGCGCAAAATCCACATTCAGGATGGGCGCACGAAGTCTTTCCAATTGACCCAACAATTACTGAAAAGCAAATAGAGACCGTTCTTGCAGGCATCGGTATCAACGCGGCTAAAACCGGGATGCTTGGCTCAATCGATATCATTGAGCTCGTTGCTAAGAAAGTCGATCAATACAATATCAATAACTTAGTCGTAGACCCAGTTATGGTTTGTAAGGGTGCAGATGAAGCGCTAAATCCAGAAACGGATTCATGCTTACGTGATGTATTGGTTCCCAAAGCATTTGTGGTGACACCAAACCTATTTGAAGCTTCACAACTAACAGGAAAAGGACCCATTACAACGGTAGATGAAATGAAAGAAGCAGCGGCTGCTATCTATGAGCTTGGTGCGAAAAACGTTGTCATCAAAGGTGGTAGCAAACTAGATCACCCTAACGCTGTCGATGTATTTTACGATGGCAAGGAGATGCAGTTGCTGGAGTCAGATGAAATCAATACAACGTATACTCACGGTGCAGGGTGTACTTTTGCTGCAGCCATTACTGCAGAGCTTGCTAAAGGAGCTACCGTACAAGAAGCTGTACTTAAAGCGAAACAATTTATTACAGCAGCCATTAAACATGGTGTGGAGCTTAATCAATATGTTGGATCAGTTAGCCATGGAGCGTTTAACGGCACGTATACGTGATTGGAGACTTTCCAAATTTCTTTATAGTTATAACGAAGTGGACGAGACGGACATGTCCACTTCGTTTTTTATTTTACCGTTTGGATGGTAGTATTTTAGTTACAAAAAAAACCGAAGCATTATGCTGTTACCAGGCATAGTGCTTCGGTTTTTTGTTCAATTATAATAGAGTTGAGAGAGTTACTACCGCTCCGGACATACATTCCGCACCCGCGCGCGGCTGGTGAGTCTCCATGTATGTCCTGCGCTGGTTTTGGCTAATCAATAAGAAGCGTTGAGTTACTTACGCCTTTTCATTCATTCCCCTTCTTCTGTCCTAAACCCTTCATTATATCTATCCATTTTTAAGTTTTATTCGTTGCAGACGCAGTGCATTCAAAACAACGGATACTGAACTGAATGCCATCGCTGCACCGGCAACCCATGGGGCTAGAAAGCCAGCTGCCGCAATAGGGATACCAATGCAGTTATAGGCTAATGCCCAAAATAAGTTCTGCTTGATGTTCCGAATGGTTAATCGACTAACATGAATAGCATCAGCAATTCGGTTTAGGTCTCCCCGCACAAGTGTCACATCGGCGGCTTCTATTGCAATATCCGTTCCTGTGCCTACTGCCATGCCTATATCTGCTGTAGCAAGTGCGGGTGCATCGTTTATTCCATCACCAACCATTGCAACTCGTTTTCCTTGTTTCTGAAGCCTTCTCACTTCTTCTGCCTTTTCCTCTGGCAGAACCTCAGCAATCGTTTGATGGATGCCTGCTTGTTTTGCAATCGCCTCTGCTGTTTGCTTGTTATCACCTGTGACCATATAGACATCCAGATTCATTTTTTGTAGACGTTTGATTGCATCAGCTGAGGATGATTTAATTGTATCGGCAACCGCAATAATTCCAGCAAGCTGTCCATCTATAGCAAACAGCATGGCTGTTTTACCTTGTGATTCGAACTGAAGCATCGTTTCACTTGCATCTGAGATGTCAATTCCATGACTGTCCATTAGCCTTCTTGTTCCCGCAAGGACTTGCTTACCTGAAAGATTTGCTTCAATACCAAATCCAGCAACGGCTTTAAAGGATTCCGTGTCGATAAACTCTATCCCTCTTTCTTGAACACCCTTAACGATGGCCGTTGCCAAAGGATGTTCAGAGTTGCGTTCAGCTGAT
Organism: Alkalicoccobacillus murimartini; assembly: GCF_030813245.1. Classification (GTDB taxonomy): domain Bacteria; phylum Bacillota; class Bacilli; order Bacillales; family Bacillaceae_D; genus Alkalicoccobacillus; species Alkalicoccobacillus murimartini. Next base: position 595,823 of record NZ_JAUSUA010000002.1, read on the forward strand.
CCTGCTAGCTTCAAAAGTTGATCTTCTTCAATGCCGTTGGCCGTCCAAACGTCTGTAAGAACTGGTTCACCATGTGTAACGGTTCCTGTTTTATCAAGAAGAATAGCATCTACTAAATACGTTGCTTCAAGATGTTCTCCTCCTCTAAATAAAATGCCATGTTCAGCAGCTCGACCAGAGCCAGCCATGATAGAGGTTGGCGTAGCAAGACCTAAAGCGCACGGACATGCAATAACAAGCACTGCAATAAATACTTCAAGAGCTGTACCAAGCTCTCCTGGCATATAAACAAAATACCAGATCACAAAGGTTAATACCGCAATCCCAACAACGATCGGTACAAAAACACCCGAGATACGGTCTGCCACTCGTTGTATAGGCGCCTTGGAGTTTTGAGCCTGCTCAACAATTCGTACTATTTGCGATAAAACCGTTGAGTTCCCTACCTGTTCCGCTCGAACATGCAATGATCCATTATTATTAAGGGTTGAACCTAATACAGTATCCCCTACCCCTTTATCAACCGGTACACTTTCACCTGTTAGCATTGATTCGTCTAATGCTGCCTGCCCTTTAACAATACGCCCATCTACCGGTATTTTTTCTCCAGGTTTGATAAGTAATAGATCGCCTACCTTAACATCCGAAACAGGCACTTCATATTCCACACCATCTTTACTCAATCGCGCAGTCTTTGCTTGTAGGCCCATTAATTTCTTAATGGCATCTGACGAACGGCCCTTTGCATTGGCTTCTAATAGTTTACCTAGAATAATTAGTGTAATAAGAACAGCACTCGTTTCAAAATACAGCTCTACCATATGAGCATGTGAACCGATAGATTGAAAGGATAAATAAACACTATAGAAATAAGCAGCGGATGTTCCCATAGCTACAAGTACATCCATATTAGCTGATCTGTTACGTAGTGCTTTATAGGCTCCCACATAAAAAGGGTACCCAATTACAAATTGAACAGGAGTCGCCAATGCCATCTGAAACCAAGGATTCATGAACAGATCAGGCAGCCAAATAAACGATGTAAATTGAAAATGGCTGACCATCGCCCAAAGTAATGGAAAGGACAAAAGAGCTGATATCAAAAATCGATACGTTTGTTTTTTCATTTCTTTCTGACGATAATCCTTGGGTGACTGGTCCACTACCTTTTTCTTTAAGGTAAATCCAAGCTTATCAATGGAATTCTCCATATCCTCAGCTGTAAGGTGATCCTTGTCATAAACAACCGTCGCTGTTTCCAAGGCTAGATTTACAGTTGCACTTCTGACGCCATCCAGTTTAGTTAACCTTTTTTCGATCCTACTAGAACAAGACGCACAAGTCATGCCTAGAACCTCAAACTCTTGCGTATCCATCACTACACCGTACCCTAATGCTTCGATCTTGCTATATATATCAACGGGTTTGGACTTTGTTCCATCATATAAGACGGTGGCTCGCTCCAAGGCGCTATTCACGTGAATGCTCTCTACACCTTCCAGCCGTTGTACCCCTTTTTCAATACGAGTTGCACATGCTGAACACGTCATCCCACTAACTTGCATACTCATTTCTTTTTTACTCATATTCCCACCCCTAAAGGAAAAGAGTCGTTCGTGACGACTCCTACATTTACTACATACTACTTATTTAGTTACATCAAAACCCTGGTCTTCAATCGTCTCTATGATCTCTGACAAAGGTACCTGACTTTCCTCAAAACGAATCTCTACACTTGCTTGTCCAAGGTCCACTTTAACGGTTTCAACACCGCTTAGCTTTCCAACATTACTCTCAACAGCGTTAACACAATGTTGACAAGACATTCCGGTCACATTTAATGTACTGTTTTTCATGATAACTCCTCCTCAAGCTTTATATTAATCACAGTGTACTATACCCTATGGGGGTAATCAAGTTATACGCATAAAAAAGCCTCTCTCTTATAAAAGAGAGAGGCTTTATCCATATAAAATTAAAATTTAGATTGGTAAGCAGAAATTTCCCAGTCATGTACAGTTGTACGGAACTCATCCCACTCGCCTTGTTTTAATTTAAGATATTCATTAAAAGCATGTTCGCCTAGAGTTTCTTCACCAATTTTACCTGTTGCAAAGCGATCTAAAGCTTGCTCTAGGCTTGTTGGAAGGTTATCAATTCCACGTTCTTCAATTTCTGCAGGAGTCATACTGAAGATATCTGCATCAACTGAAGCAGGTGCAGCAAGCTCACGCTCCACACCATCAATACCAGCAGCTGCAATAACAGCAAATGCAAGATATGGATTAGCAGATGGATCTGGACAACGAATCTCTACACGAGTTCCCGGACCACGAGTAGCAGGAATACGAATTAATGCAGAACGGTTTGACGCAGACCATGCAATGTAACATGGAGCTTCATAACCTGGAACCAAACGCTTATATGAGTTAACCAATGGGTTGGTAACAGCAACAAAATCCTTCACATTATCAATTAGTCCACCGATAAAGCTATATGCTGTTGAAGATAGACCCAATTTATCGGAATCATCATAAAAAGAGTTTTCTTGTTTCTCATCATTAAATAATGAGATGTTTACATGCATACCATTCCCGTTTGCACCGGCAAGTGGTTTTGGCATAAACGTTGCATGTAGTCCAAATTGTTTTGCTACTGTTTTTACTACCCATTTGTATGTTGTAGCTGCATCTGCAGACGCCAACGCATCCGCATACTTAAAGTTAATCTCGTGTTGACCTTCTGCCACTTCATGGTGGGAAGCTTCAATTGTAAATCCAAGCATCTTAAGTGCTTTATAGATAGCCAATCGAACTTTTTCACCGTCATCCTTTGGAGATGGCTCAAAGTATCCACCTACATCTTGAGTACGTTGAGTTGGCAGTCCATATTCATCCGTTTCAAATAAGAAAAATTCAAGCTCAGGTCCGACACTGATAGAGAAACCATGATCTTTTGCTCTCTTCACTGTCTTCTTAAGTACGTTTCGAGGATCTCCTTCGAAATCGGACCCGTCAGGCTTTTTTACACTACACAGGAAGCGCGCTTCCGAATATCCTTCTTCTTCTGTCCAAGGCAGTACAGCAAAAGTTGTAATATCCGGAACAAGGTAAAGGTCAGACTGATTGATAGGCGTGAATCCAGTAATGGAAGAACCGTCAAACATCGTTTCTCCATTTACTGCCTGACCTAGTTGCTCAGCTGTAATGGTTACGTGCTTTAATGTACCTTCCAAATCAACAAACTGCATATGCAGTAATTCTACACTTTTCTTCTCGATCGTTTCCTTGATAGTTTCTATAATGCTTTCTCTAGTTGGCGCATTTACCGACATCCCCACACACTTCCTTTTCATGTAATCTTATTTAACACAATCTTGTTATCTTTTACTTTATGAAACTCAGTGCTTCAATGCAATCGATATGTAAGATTATCTAACAAGGAAATCTGTTGTTAAAACTTAGTAAACCTAGATGGCGCAAGGGGTAAAGCGCTTTATCTGTTTAAAATGAGTTTTCTAAATATTCCTTAGAGAGGTAATTCATTAACGAATTACCTCTCTCCTTATTTATTTGATTATTACGTTCGAGCAGGTTCTTCCGGATTTTCTGGAGGTGCCTTACGAACAAGCGCAAGAATTCCAGCGATTACAAATAAGATTGCAGGTAAGATGATTAGATACCAGATAGTGACAAGGCTAATAACAGCTGCTAATAACCACATTATCCCCGAGAAAACTGGCTTCTTCTTTACTAATACAGACGCAACAATGCCTAAAACGATCGAAGCAACTAAAGCGACAACGACGATCCACCCATTTGCGACAAAGTAATCAATTACTTGATCAAATCCAATATCTTCTCCTGTTGGATTGATTTCAGGATCTTGTAACATCGTCTCAATTTGCCTTTGACTGTCTGGAGAAGTGAAACCTATGGTCAAAATAGTAACTAACAATGCCCCGATTGACATCATAATAACTCCAATAATCCCCAATACTCTTTCCGCTGTTCTTTTCATACATTACAACTCCCATTCCTCTATGTATTTCTTAGATACCATCCTTACTATTGTATTACATCATCGAATTGCTCGTAAATGCTGATAAAATATAAATCTTCAATATAATAAAAAAACCTGAACACGCATTAGGCGGTTCAGGTTCGGATTCTTACTTATTATAAGCGTGTTTCTTAGGCTTACGGCTTTGACCTTGGCTGCTGCTAGTATTACTACTTCCACCACGACCTTCACGACGTCCACCACCGCTACCACGGTTCTCGCCTCCACGTCCACCTTGACGGCGACGATCATCTTGACGATAGCGTGATTTTCCACCGCCACCACCATCTCGACGAGGTTTTTTCGAACGAAGTGGTGCTTCATCAGTTAAACGAACTGGTGTTGCATCAGGCTCTTTTGTTAGAAGCTTTAATGCTGCAGATAAAGCTGTAGTAGCATCAGTATCTTTAAGAAGCTCTTCTGCAGCTCCACGATAAGATTCTGCTCCATTTTCAACTTCAGTCAACGCACGCAATTGCTCAATAGCAAGCTTTTGTTGGCCTTCAATGGCTTGCTCTAATGTTGGAGCATTGTGACGAACCATTTTTTTCTTAGAAACACGTTCAATTGCTTTGATATGATCTCTTTCACGAGGTGTACCAAATGTAACCGCGATTCCAGAACGTCCTGCGCGACCTGTACGTCCAATACGGTGTACATAGCTTTCAGGGTCCTGTGGAAGATCAAAGTTGTAAACGTGAGATACTCCACTAATGTCTAGTCCACGAGCAGCCACATCTGTAGCTACAAGAACATCAATTAGGCCGGTTTTGAATTTACGAAGAACGCTATCACGTTTCGCTTGATTCAAGTCACCATGAATACCTTCTGCACGATATCCTCGTTTGATTAGAGCTTCAGCAAGTTCATCTACACGACGTTTTGTACGACCAAATACAATCGCAAGTTCTGGAACTTGAATGTCAATAAGACGAGTTAACGCGTCAAACTTCTCACGCTCGTATACCTCGATATATTGTTGCTCAATGTTTTCCATTGTTACTTCTGTTGATTTAACAGCAATAACTTCTGGTGAGTCCATGAACGTTGTTGCTAGCTTTTCAATACGCTTAGGCATTGTTGCTGAGAATAGAAGTGTTTGACGCTCAGATGGAGTTTCTTTCAAGATGGTCTCAATATCTTCAATGAATCCCATGTTCAACATTTCATCTGCTTCATCAAGGACAACTGTGTCTACTTGATCAAGTAGAATCGTTTTACGACGCATGTGATCCATCAAACGACCTGGTGTTGCGACCACGATATGTGGATTCTGTTTTAAATCGCGGATTTGTTTACGCATGTCTTGACCACCGTAAACAACAACTGTGCGTACACCTTTTTTGCGGCCAAATTTAATTAATGACTCAGCAACTTGATTTGCAAGTTCGCGTGTTGGCGCAATAACCAATCCTTGAACTTCACGTTTATCAATATTAATTCTTTCTACTAATGGAACACCAAATGCTCCTGTTTTCCCTGTTCCTGTCTGTGCTTGACCAATGATGTCAATCCCTTTTAATGCTTTTGGAATTGTTGCTTCCTGGATTGGTGTTGCTTGATCAAACCCCATACCTGTAACTGCCTGAACCACTTGCTCGCTCAGATTAAAATCATAAAATGTTGCCAAATGACAAATCTCCTTTAGGGCACCCTTCAGATGGTGACACGCTAGTCAGCCTTTCATCTCCACTTGGAGACGCGTAAATTATAACGCAGAAAGACCATACCCCTAACAACCTGGATATGGTCGTCTGCCTGAATATATGTGTCGCCTACATACTAAGGCGCTTATAGTTTTTTTTCCAATGTTAATCATATCACGGCTGATGACTTAACGCAATGGGCGCTTATTCTTTTACCTGTTAGATCTGCTCTCATGTGAGTTCAAATCATTAAATATGCTGACCTAAAAAATAAAAATCTATACTTTTTTAAAAAAAGTTTTAAAAATAGTGATCCCTTGTCCTACTCTTTGCGTTACCTAATTGAAACCAGCAAAAAAGGGGGGTCAAACACATGTTCACAGATGTTCTTGTTCAACTATTTGAATCTGTCAGCAATGTTATTGGGACTCTCGGCTAAAGAAACCATGTAAAAAGAATGCATTCATTAAAAAAAGTAAGGAGAAGGAGGGAACGGCACATGTTTACAGATATTCTTGTTCAATTATTTGAATCAGTAAGCAACGCAATTGGTACTCTTGGTTAATTTTCATCACTACTTAACTTTTTATAAAGGGGGTCATCATTTATGTTTACAGACATTCTTGTTCAATTATTTGAATCAGTAAGCAACGCAATTGGTACTCTTGGTTAATTTTCATCACTACTTAACTTTTTATAAAGGGGGTCATCATTTATGTTTACAGACATTCTTGTTCAATTATTTGAATCAGTGAGCAACGCAATCGGTACTCTTGGTTAATTTTCAGCACTACTTAACTTTTTATAAAGGAGGTCATCATTTATGTTTACAGACATTCTTGTGCAATTATTTGAATCAGTGAGCAACGCAATTGGTACTCTTGGTTAATCTTCAGCACTGCTTAACTTTTTTATAAAGGGGGTCATCATTTATGTTTACAGATATTCTTGTGCAATTATTTGAATCAGTGAGCAACGCAATTGGAACATTAGGTTAATAAAAAAGGCCTGTGAGAGAGTGAAGTCTCACAGGCCTTTTTTTCTGCTTATTCGGAAGGAAATGCGGTTAAGAACTGTTCATAAATTTCTGTTTCTGCAGCTCCAACAATTCGTTGCTCTTCCACACCATCTTTATAATGAACCAATGTTGGCGTGGACTCTATATTATGATCACTCCAGCCTTGTTCAAATTCACGCAAATTATATTGAGGTATATCCTCATCTAATTCTTCAGCTAAATCAACCAATCTCGGTGTAGCTTCTTTACAATGCGGACAATCTGAAGCATAGAAATACACTGTGAACGTCTCTTCATTATCTAGTCTATCTTGAAGTTCCTCAGGTAAAATCGCATTTTGATAATTTGGATCATCAACGATATCCATTGTTGCTGGAGTCAGCTCGTCCTTTCCAAACTGATTATCAGCCACCGATTCCATCTTTTGCTTATTGCTTGTAATCGTTAATAAGGCGAGTAGTGCAAAGACAACAACGATAATGCTACCAAAAACTAAAATCTTCTTCATATTATCAACCCCTGGATTTCTTTACTATCACGATACTCGTGATAAGTATGATTAAAAAAGCAGTTCCTGCAAGAAACGGAATCGTTACAAAACCAAACCAATTTATATATTCCCCTGTACATGGTACCCGTCCACAACCTGGCCCTGTACCAACCGTGTCCGGCATCTTTTGCAAAATGTAGTGATAAATTGATATACAGAGTCCAATTCCTGATAAGGCTGCTGCATAAATAGCTGAGCTAGCTTCTTTTCTTATGATTCCAATTAATAGAATAACGACTAATGGATACATTAATATGCGCTGATACCAGCATAGTGTACATGGTTCAAATTGACGAATTTCAGAAAAATATAATGAACCTAATGTTGCTGTGAAAGCTGTGCCCCAAGCGAGCAACAATAAATTTTCAACTATTTTTTTCATAGCTTGTCCTTTCTCATATTCATTCCTTTAATTAAAGCTTTTAGTTTAGCGCTTTTTATAGAGCTATAAAAACTTTATCAAGATCCTTTTAAGTTGTCACTATTTTTGTATTATATATCAACTTCCCAATCAAAATTTATACATGGTTTTGACACATTCAGCCAAAACTAAGTTCGATAACTTTTATTAGGAGGCTATGTAGTCAGATGAGTGACACGACTAAGAATTCAAATGAACAAACATATTGGCGCACAAATGTACAAATGCCTGAATTTGCACCACTTTCAAGTAGTATTGAAGTAGATGTTGCGGTTATTGGCGGAGGTATTACTGGCTTAACTACTGCGTACCTACTCACTGAGCAGGGGAAAAAAGTGGCTTTGCTTGAGGCGGATCGAGTGTGCGAGGGCACAACTGGCCACACCACTGCTAAAATCACGGCTCAACACGGGTTTATTTATGATGAGCTTATAAGTCATCTAGGCAAAAGCGGAGCAAACATTTATTATCAAGCCAATCAACGAGCTCTCGCTTTTATTAGAGAGTTAGTGTCTACGCAAGAAATCGAATGTGACTTCGAGGATGAACATGCCTATCTTTATGCAACCACAGATCAGGGCGTGGCCAAGCTTAAAAAGGAAAAAGAAGCATATGAACAGTTAGGTATTCCTCATGAATGGCTTGATTCACTTCCTATTAACATTTCTGTTAAAGCAGCTCTTTGCATGAAAAACCAAGCACAATTCCACCCACTTAAATTTATGGCTTTTTTGGCTAATGAAATTGTTAAAAAAGGTGGACTCATTTTTGAGCAAACGGTTGCTCTTGATATTAATCACGATGCAAAACCAACTGTGCTCACCAAAAATGGTTACCCTGTAACCGCATCCTCTATCGTCGCAGCCTCTCACTTTCCTTTTGTTGATAAAGGCGGACTCTATTTTTCACGGATGAAAGCAGACCGTTCGTATATCGTCGCTGCTGAAACAAACGATAATTGGCCAGGAGGCATGTATTTAAGTGTCGATAAACCAAGTCGCTCTATCCGAGCTTCTACTAGTGAAGGAAATACCACTATACTGTTAGGCGGGGAACATCACAAAGCCGGACAAGGTGGAGACACTCGCTCTTATTATGAAGCATTAGAAACTTACGGAAACGAACACTTTGATTCATTTAACATAACGCACCAATGGTCAGCTCAAGATCTAACGACACTAGACAACCTTCCATACATCGGCCGCTTATCTCCTTTACACACGGACCTATTTGTTGCTACTGGATACCGAAAATGGGGAATGACTGGTGGAACCAATGCAGCAATGATTTTGGCAAATGTTATTATTCATGGTTCAGACGAGTTTGAAAGTGTATTCCTCCCCAGTCGTGTTCATGCCGATCCAAGTATCCGTCATTTCTTAAAAGAAAACGTAAATGTCGCATCTGAGCTCATCAAAGGAAAAATTAGCCCAGATGAACAAAGCATCGACAGTCTTGAGAAAGATGAAGGAGCAGCCGTCCACTTTGAAGGTAAAAAAGCCGGTGCTTATCGCAACAGTGATGGTGAGATTTTTATTGTTGATACAACCTGCACCCATATTGGCTGTGAAGTTGGCTGGAATAAAGGCGACCGCACATGGGATTGTCCTTGTCACGGTTCACGATTTTCCTATTCGGGTGAAGTCCTTGAAGGCCCTGCTAAAAAGCCACTCCCACTTCTATCAAACAAAAAAGTAACGAATTAATAAGAAAAGCTGTGGGAAAACATTCCACAGCTTTCTTCATTTCATGTAGAATTAGTAAGGTAACCAGGTAAAAGATAAGTATTGATGGAAGGAGCTGAATACATATGAATGGACAAAAGCGTGCAGATATAAAAGCCGGTTTACGTGTAGAAATTGTGTTGAAACAAGACCAACGATCAGGAAAACGGACGGAAGGAATCGTCAAAGACATCCTCACTAACTCCCCTTCTCACCCTCATGGCATCAAAGTACGCCTTACTGATGGTCAAGTTGGTCGAGTGCAAGCCATTCTGAATTAGTTTGAGAAAAATTCAAAAATACGGAAACCAGATCACCTTCCATTCGTATATACAACTAAAGCACATTATCTAGAGGCTTATTAATGTAGGGAGGGAGTGTCTGGTATTAAGTGGGTAGATATTAACCAGCGGTCATAAGGCTTCAGAGGAGGGAATCTACATGGAAAACATCGAACAAATTTACTTATACGGATTAATCGCAGGTGGTGTACTTACACTGGTCTATATTTTATTAAGCGATATGCTTGATGGACTGTTTGAATTTATACCAGATGGCTGGTTTAATCCAACACTTATTCTTTCATTTGTAACCTTTTTGAGCGCTGGAGGGTATCTACTCGAAACGCTTACTTCGATTAACAGTATTATCATTCTTGTCTCGTCTGCTCTTTTATCATTATTGTTAGTCATGCTATTAAATATTTTTGTCTTAATCCCCTTATCTAATGCTGAAGAATCAAATGCGTATACGGAGGATGACTTAATAGGTCGTGCCGGACAGGTAATTGTCTCCATTCCAAAAGACGGTTTTGGAGAAGTAATTTTACACGATACAGGAGGAGCTGTCTCGAAAACAGCAAAAGGATTTGACGAGGAAGAAATTCCATACGGAAAAGATATACTTGTTATTGATATTAAAGAAGGCGTTGCCTATGTATCTGTGAAAGAAGACGATCTATTATTTTAATTCTAGGAGGAATTTAATTGAACGATTTATTTATTACACCAACTATTCTTGTTATTGCAGCTGTAGCTGCCATTGTTTTAGCTTTAATCGGTGTATTCGTTACGAAATACCGCACAGCAGGTCCTGATGAAGCATTAATTGTTACAGGTAGTTATCTTGGTGGTAAAAACGTAAATATCGACGGTGCTGGAAACCGCATCAAAATTGTACGCGGTGGTGGTACCTTTGTTTTACCGGTATTCCAACAAGCCAAACCACTTAGCCTTCTTTCAAGTAAGTTAGATGTACAAACACCTGAAGTTTATACCGAGCAAGGTGTACCCGTTATCGCTGATGGTACTGCTATCATAAAAATTGGTGGCTCGATTAGTGAAATTGCTACAGCTGCTGAGCAATTCCTCGGAAAAACACGTGAGGATCGCGAAAATGAAGCAAAAGAAGTTCTTGAAGGTCACCTTCGTTCTATCCTAGGATCTATGACTGTTGAAGAAATCTATAAAAACAGAGAGCGTTTCTCACAAGAAGTTCAAAAGGTTGCATCTCAAGATTTAGCTAAGATGGGTCTTGTGATTGTTTCATTCACGATTAAGGATCTTCGCGATACAAATGGATACTTAGAATCTCTTGGTAAACCAAGAATTGCCCAGGTAAAACGAGACGCTGATATTGCAACAGCTGATGCACAAATGGAAACTCGTATCAAACAAGCGGAAGCAAACAAACTTGCACAACGTTCTGAGATTGAACGAGCAACAGAAATTGCTGAAGCAGAGAAAGATAATCAGTTGAAAGTAGCTGAATACCGTACCGAACAAGAAAAAGCAAAAGCTCTTGCTGACCAATCTTACCACTTGCAAGAAGCTCGTTCGAAACAGGAAGTTACTGAGCAGCAAATGCAGATTCAAATCATTGAGCGTCAGAAGCAAATTGAGCTAGAAGAAAAAGAGATTGCTAGACGTGAACGCCAATACGATTCAGAAGTTAAGAAAAAAGCAGATGCCGATCGTTATGCGGTTGAGCAAGCAGCGGAAGCATCAAAAAGTAAGCAATTGGCTGAAGCCGATGCAGATAAGTACCGTGTTGAAGCAATGGCTAAAGCCGATGCAGAAAAAGTTCGTGTTGATGGTTTAGCACATGCTGAAGCTAACCGTGCACAAGGGGAAGCTGAAGCAGAGGTTATTCGTCTTAAAGGTCTTGCTGAAGCCGAAGCGAAAGAGAAAATTGCTGAAGCCTTTGAAGGGTATGGTCAGGCAGCTATGCTTGATATGATCGTAAACATGCTTCCTGCCTATGCGAAAGAAGTGGCAGCTCCACTAGGTAATATTGATAAGATTACCGTTGTTGATACTGGTGGTAATGGTGAAAATAGCGGCGCTAATAAAGTTACAGGCTATGCCACAGACTTAATGAGCACTTTGCAACATTCACTAAAAGCATCTTCTGGAATTGATATGAAGGAATTGATTGAGAACTTCTCTGGAAAAGGAAATATTCGCTCGTCTATTGAAGAGTTAACAGACGAAGTGAAAAAATCTGGTGAAGAGTTCGAAACTCCAGTTACTGACGAATCAAAGGATTCAACTGCATCTTAATCTTATAAAAGGATGAGACTGGCACAAATCTATTATAGTTATCTAAAAACCCGAACCATTATGCGGTTTAACTCGCATAATGATTCGGGTTTTTGTCAATTAAAGTAAGAGAGTGAGGCTACCGCTCCGGACATACACTCCGCACCCACGGGAGTGCTGGTGAGCCCCCTTGTGCTTACGCACTGCGAAGTCTCACCCTGGCCTTTACTCCCATAGGAGTCTACATGTATGTCCTACGCTGGTTTTGGTTCATTTGTAAAGGATTGAGTTACTAACAAATGAGCAAATATCAGCTTTAGCTGTGTAATCGATAGATTGTTCGCCTTTTCATCTCATCTGTATGGTTATGTCCCAGTCTAATCCTTTTTTCTACAGCCTCAGTCTTCTCTTTTAATGAAAAGAACCTTCAAAAAGTTCCCTTCCTTATACTGCTTGAGGTAAGGATAGTCATCTGGTACCGTATATTCTTCTAGTATGGTATACGCAACCTTCTCACTTGCAAAAGCTTGTTCTACAAAGGATTTAAACTTACGCATGCCAAGAACACTATTATTTGTAGAAGCGACAATGACACCATTCTCTGCTGTTACTTTAATAGCCTGTTTTAATAAGGCTGAATAATCTTTGGTGACACTGAATGTTTGTTTCTTTGAACGAGCAAAGCTTGGTGGATCAAGCACAACAAGATCAAACCGGAGCTCTTTTTTCTGAGCGTATTTAAAATACTCAAAAACATCCATCACATGAATGCGCTGCTGCTCCAAATCAACTTCATTCACTGAGAATTGCTCAATTGTTCGCTCCTTGCTTCTCGAAGCTAGATCGACACTCGTAGTCTGTACAGCGCCACCTGTTGCAGCAGCAACTGAAAAAGCACCGGTATAGGAAAAGGTATTTAACACTGATTTTCCTTTAGCATAGTGTTCATTAATACGTTTACGAACCTCACGTTGATCGAGAAAAATTCCGGTCATTGGACCATCATTCAAATACACTGCATAAGACAGGTCATTCTCAATAATGAACAATGGTTCTGGTGCTTCCTCCCCTGTAACAAAGTCATCACCTTCTACGTAAGCTCCTTTGTTAGCAAAGCGTTTTTTCTCATAAAGGCCTATAAATGGATAGGTTCTGTAGACAGCTTCAACTACCCATTCTTTCATCGAATAGATACCCTCACTGTAATACGTGATTACACCAAATTCACCATAGAAATCAATTGTTAAGCCACCAATCCCGTCGCCTTCCCCATTAAACACACGGAAAGCGGTCGTTGATTCATCCGCAAATAACCGACCTCTCATTGCAAAGGCTTTCTGAATACGTTGTACAAACAGCTGAACGTCTATGACTTCTTCTTTTTTTGTAGAAAGAATCCAGCCCCGTCCTTTATTTTGTTCACCATAGTACCCTTTAGCCACAAATGCGCCAGCTTCATCCTCAATCGTTACAAGGTCCCCTTCAACTGGGTGTTCATCGAGCTGTTCCAATAATTCCTGCTCAATCACAGGATAACCTCGCTTATACAATGCCGTTAATCGACTATCTGCCTGAAGTTTAATCTCTGTACTACTCATAATTACTCATCCTATCCTTCTTCAACTTCTTTCCTTGCCTATTATAGCATGGACTTCTCATTGTCTTTTATGACTAGAGTGTAAATGATTGAATGGTTCGTTTTCCGTGATCATCTGATTCCTCATATTGACCCTTTGTATATTCGTGAATTACTTTTTTCCAAAAAGCTTGGGCCGGTTTGTTTTCTTTAAGTTGAGCGACCACCCAATTCCCTCGCCAACGCTTGAACACCTCAAAGGCTGCCTTTTTCCCTATTCCTTTTCTGGAGTAAGACTTTAACACAAAGAATTCGTTTATGGCATTTGGAGACGTGTCAGAGGTTGCCTCTAAAAGGACAAATCCAGCCAGTTGATTATTTGCCATTATAAATAAAGGCGTTAGGTGTGGCTCAATCCAGTATCCATCTAACTTAAACGGTTCAAACCTTCCATCTTTATCTAACTTAATATCATCTATATATTCACTAAATTCATAAATATAAAATTGCATGAGATTATGCAGAATTGGAGCCTCTTTAGGCGTAACAGGTATTATTTGTACTTCCACGGAATATCCTCCTCATTTTCGGCTCATCATCTACTTCTTTTATTATGCTGAATATCCTCCAATAAAAACAAGAGTACTCTTTAAGAGTACCCTCATTTTTTTCTTGTTTTTTATTCTTGTTTAAATTGCATATACACAGCATGTGTGACAAGAAAGTCACCAACACCGTGTTTGCCGTCTGTACCACCAAGTCCTGATTGGCGTAATCCCGCATGGTATCCTTGAATCGCTTCAAAGTTCTCTCTATTCACAAAGGTTTCACCGAAAAGCAATTCATCCGCTGCACGCATAGCTTCATGATAGTTTTCTGTGTAAACGGATGAAGACAAACCATATTTTGAGTCGTTTGCCCATTCGATTGCTTGATCAAACTCCTTGAAGGTCATAATCGGTAGGACCGGTCCAAAAATCTCTTCTTGAATGATCTCTGACTTTTGTTCAACATTCACAAGAATAGTCGGTTCATAGAAAAAGCCTTTTTCTGTTTTAGCTTGTTGACCACCCGTCACAACGCGAGCTCCTTCTTCAATAGCACGCTGTACCATTTCATGGACACCTTCCAAGTGTTCCTTATTGATTAAAGGACCAATGTCCGCTTGTTTATTTTGAAGCGGGTTACCATACGTCGTTTCTTTGAATGCCTTTGTTAATTTATCAATAAATTCATCAGAAACATCTTCATGCACATAGACGCGCTCTGCATTTGTACACGCTTGTCCATTGTTCGTTAAACGAGATGCAGTAATATTCTCAACCGCTAAATCAATATCAGCATGTTTTGTGACAATGGCAGGTGCCTTCCCACCGAGCTCTAAATTTACTTTGGTCATATTCTGAGCCGCCGCTTCCATCACCTTGGTACCAGCTCCAACACCGCCTGTCATCGTAATCATGGCTACTTTCGGATGACTAGCTAATATATTTCCTACCGAAGAGCCTTTACCAGTAACAAGATTATACACTCCTGCTGGCAGATCAGATTGATCCACTAGCTTTGTAAATTCAACAGCCGTGTTTGGCGTTTGCTGGCTCGGTTTCAATACAATAGAGCAACCAGTTATTAAAGAAGTTGCCACCTTACGCGCTAAAATAAATACAGGGAAGTTCCAAGGAACAATTCCACCTACAACGCCAATCGGCTTGCGTTGCATAAGAATTTGTTCATTCGGACGATCGCTTGGTACAATCTCTCCTTCAATACGTCTAGCCCACTCGGACATGTAATAGAAATAGTCGATAGCCGTTTGAACTTCTCCATTTGCCAACTCATAGTCTTTTCCTTGTTCCTCAATTAATAGCTCAACAAAACGTTCTTTATTGGCCTCAAGACGTTGACCAAGATCGCGAACAATTTTACCTCGTTCTACCTGAGTTTGCTTTGCCCATTTCTTTTGTGCTTCAAAAGCCGTTTCAATTGCTTGGTTTGTCTCTTCTTCCGTTGCGTTTGCTATTTTCGAAATCACTTGCTCAGTTGACGGGTTAACTACATCAATCATTTCATCTGATTTCGAGTCAACATACTTTCCGTTTATATATAGTTGATGTACATTCATTGATCGCTCACTCCTAATAAACAAATTACTGTTTTTTCTCTTTAATTGAGGTACCACTTGGACGGTATTGAATTTTTATATTTGAAAGAACCTCATTTGCTCCAAGTTCCACACTCTTTTGATTCGATTTCTTTATTACATCTAAAACAGTGCCTAACTCTCCTTCAACCACTGTTTCCAATGGACCAACCTCGTAGGTTAAACCTGATTCCTTAATGACATTTACAATCTCTGAAAGAATTCCCTCAGTATGATCATCTTTACCATTGGGTAGAATTTGAATGCCTGCTACTACAGTAGACAATGAAATCACTCCTATTTTTTAGATTGTACTGAGTGTGTACCCCTTACGAATACTGATAAACCTTACTGTAGTCATTCACAAAAAATTCATGAGCTGAATGCATTCTTAGTCAACGAAGTAGTACAATAGAGACAAGATGATCTAAATAGGAGGTTGTGTAACATGAGAAATCCATTTAAGCAATTTAAAATCGTTGGTTATTTAGAAGGAATGTCTTTTTTGCTACTACTCGGAATTGCTATGCCACTTAAATACATCTGGGGAATGGATATGGCTGTGACCATTGTAGGAGCTGCCCATGGTGGATTATTTGTTTTATACGTTGCTGCCATTTTTTATATGATGGTACGAGTTCGCTGGTCACTGTTAACCGCTCTTCTTGCCTTTATTGCTTCAATCGTCCCATTTGGTCCATTTATCTTTGACGCCAAAATTTTAAAGCATCAAGAAACACCAGCATAATACCTCCCTTAGTGAAGCCCTTATATAAAGGGGCTTTTTCTTTTTTTACATGCATAAATTATTTAGTTATGTTTCATCCTAAACGAGCTGGGTAAACATACTATACAGGAGGCGATTAAAAATGAAACCAGTATATAAAGAATTTAAAAATGACGAAGAAGTAGTAACAGCAGTTCAATCTCTAAAAACTCAAGGTGTACATGAGGATAATATCTATGTGATTACACATGATGATGATCGCACAAATCGTATTGCAGATAATGCTGACGCGAACACTGTAGGAGTAAGCGAAACAGGACTTGGAACTTCTATTAAAAACGTATTCCGTAAAAAAGGTGACGAGCTTCGTGCTAAATTTGAAGAAATCGGATTTAGTGAACAAGAAGCGAAATTACTAGAAGATAAGTTAGACCAAGGTAAAGTAATCCTTGCTATTAAAGATGCACCCGCGTCATTGACGATTTAAGTAAAATACACAAAGGACCGAACAATGAAATCATTGTTCGGTCCTTTTTTCGGATATACATTCTTCGCTATCACAAGCCCATGCTGCTTCGATGCTGTCGACCTTCTTTCATAAAAAACACCCCAAACGTTAGATTTTGTATCTAACGTTTGGGGTGCACCACCACTCGGGTTTTTTAATGGAATAATGTAATTAGATCTTTTTTTATGGAGGCAGTTATCGTTCCAACCGACTCAAATGGAACTGCTTTGCTAAAATAAAATCCTTGAATTTCATCACAATTCATCCGCTTTAAAAGCTCCACTTGTTCCTCTGTTTCAACTCCTTCAGCTGTAACAGTTAACCCAAGCTTCTGAGCAAGTGAAATAATTGAGGTAACAATATGGTATTCCTTTGACCCACTTATTACATTTTGGATAAATACCTTATCAATTTTGATTTTGTTAACAGGTAACATGCGTAAATAGTTTAACGAAGCATGACTTACTCCAAAATCATCAATGGCAATTTTGAAACCAGCTTTTCGCAAGCGTTTTAGCTTATCAATGGTTGCCGCTTCGTTTTCTAGTATCGAATGCTCTGTAATTTCAAGCTCAATATGACGTGGGTCCACTTCATGTCTTTTTGTCGTATTTAGAAGAAGTGATTCAAGCCGATCTGATTCAAGTGTTTTTGTTGATAAATTCACGGAAACGCAAACGTCTTGATTCAACAGACCACCAATTTGTTGACATACCTTATCAATGACCCATTCATCAATCGTCTCAATAAATCCACACTCTTCAGCCACTAAAATAAATTGATCTGGTGAAATAAATCCTAATTTCGGACTAAACCACCTTATCAATGCCTCGTAGTGAATCGCTTCAGAACGCAAATGAACAATTGGCTGATAATAGATCGTGAATTCTTGATTCTCAATCGCTTTGTTTAATTCTCTTTGAAGCATGTTCTTATCTAGCTCACCATTACTGCGGCTTTTATCTACGCTAAATTCCTCAACTTTATTTCCACCAAGCTGTTTTGCCTCGAACATAGCGCGATACGCTTGCATAATTAAACGATCAACTGTTTTAATTTTTTCGGAGTTTTTCGATATCCCAATACTAGCTGTAACATGAATCTCTATATTTTTGATTATAAAAGGAGCTTCTAATGAAGCTTGAAGGTCTTTAGCTACTGCAAGAGCCTTATCACCGTTTTCTACCGCTAAAATTAATTCATCTCCAGTAATTCGAGCTAGAGTCGAATGGTTGTCCAAAAGAGATTGAAGCCTTTTAGCAATCTCGGTAATCATGGATTCAATGCAAACATGACCAATTTTGTCGATGATACTATTAAATTTGTCTATATTAATATATAAAAGCGCTAAGTTTTGTTGGTTAGGTTGGTTTTCCAGCTTCTGTTGGACGAATTCTCTAAAATGATTGAAACTAGGTAAACCAGTTTGTGATTCAAATGTTGCTTCATTTACTACTTTTATGCGTTCGGAATAAACTAATAGAAAGATGGCATCCGTATTTTCCACATCTAGTGGCATCATCACAGTACGTATAGATTCTATGGAATTTGACTTCTCGTCAAACATAACAGCTTTCATTTCTTCAATGGCTTTTAGAAATTGTGGATACATCCGTTGTGTTAAATACCTAGGAATGACATCATCCATATATTTACCCATTGATTCCTTAGTAAGATAAGCAGTTTCTTCCGTTTTCACACTAATATATTCATAACGAAACCGGCCGTCCACATACTTAAGTATATACACCGTGTCATATGCATTTCGCAAAGCATCGGCTAGCTTCACTATTTGAATATTAGCTTGTATAGTCAAGGTCTTATATAGACTCCTTTCTCCTGCGTCCACTCAGAAGTCTCTACTTATATATCGTAAAACACATCGGTTATTTCAAGTGCTTCCACTAAATAAGTTTTTAGTTCAAGATAAGGAAAATCACGATGTACGATTTGCCGTCTCTGACTTTTTCTTTTTACGGTCTCTCATTACCTTACGAATAACTGGATATAGTACTGGGCCCCATCTTAGAGCTAATCGAATCAACCGTGGCATAATGACCACTCCTTCAACATTTATATGTCTTTGTTATTCCCTTCATTATCAGAAAAGAAACATTTTATTTGTTTTTACGTTATCATCATAGGGAAGACATTATTAAAAAGAGATAATTGATAGGCAGGTGATTAGATGAACAGATGGGTTTCTACTTCAGAAAAGTCAGCATTTTTAAATTGGTTTCTTAAGAACCATCGGTTAAAAAGTAAAGAGGCTCGTACGATTCTGGACTATATGATTGGGCACTCACATATATTAGAACATGTAACCTTTACTGATACAATTTCTTCATCCTCAAAGTCCATTGTTATATCTAGTATGCAATCGGACGAGCCTGGATTTGTTTATTATGATCATACTAAAAAGAGTGATGACCCCTCAAAAGTATTAGGGGATCTAATGGCTCACCCTGCCATTAGAAGGAATCTTGTGATTCATTTCTATGGTAGCCATATTCATTCTAGCTATCAGCAATTGCTTCAAACCCCTATTAAAGAGCAGTTTCAAAACTATAAACGCTTTAAAAGATATGAACACGAAACAAAAGGGATCTTAACTCAGATCCAGCAGCAGACGGATCGTGCAAGCCTGCTTGCTGAAATTGACCGTGCACTAGACGAGCGAAATGAGGCTCGATTCAAACAACTAACCATCCAACTTAATGAGCTAGATCAGAGTAAATCATAATTGAGAACCCTTTTGTTTGATCGATAATAAGGCCTTTTTAAGTAGAAGTGGCGCAGTCTCTGTTGAGTAAGATAATTGCAGACGTTCTGTTCTTTTATGTGCATCTTTGCCAAATGGACCAATATTAATTGTTGGAATATCAATATTTGCCATCTGCTTGAGTGGAACGTCATACCCGTTTCCAAATAACGGCATATGATCCTGCAACGTTTGGATAGCTGCCTTGTCCCCACTGTTCCGACAGTAGCTTACATCAGAAAGACCCGGAAAAAATGTCTTAATCGCTACTTGCTCTCCACAGCATTCATCGGCATACTTTTTTAGATCATCTACAATTGTTAACAAATCAAGATCCTTCTTGTGATCAAGACTTACATGCGGATAATAAGGTGGTTGCAGTAATACCAAATAAAATGGCGCTAGATCAAGAAAATAACCGGATAATTTTCTGGCAATAGCTAGCGTTTGCTCGGAGTAATCCTCTCTTCCTGTGCTGATTGTTTCAACCGCTTCTTTATACGTCTGTTGAAATGAGTCTCCATACTTTTCTACTCCTAATCGATAAAGATCTGAGAGTGTATAAACCTTTGGCTCTGGAGCCTCACTGATTAATCCAGTTGGCGCATTTGTTTGAGTAGATCTTAAGCTAACCAACCGTTTATATATGCTTTCACTTGCCCTCTTACACGCTTCAACCACCTTATCTATGACCCCAACTGGCGGTGTTGATAGCGTTAGAACATTATACAAGAGGTACGCTTCATTAGGTGTTTGCACATCATAACTGTCCTTCAAATCACGTATTCTTAGACAAGTTGGAGATGGGGATTTCTCTCCCAGCGCCTCATCCGCAAATACTTCTGACCATTCCATTTCTACCGCTATTTGCGCAGCCATAACCGAAGCATTGATTCCTTCTAGTGGTTGCCCAACATGTGTCTCTCGCCCGAGACAATAAATAAACGGCAACAGTTTACCCGTTGACCCTGTATACACATATTTCTGATAGTCATTAGGAAAAGATGAGAAATTAGGTTCGCTGCAAATACACGCATCAAATGACCAACCATCTTGCTTCATACGATCAAGCTCTTCAACAGCTGCAAACATCCCTTTAGATAACTTCTCCTCATCTGGAACAGCCACTAAAAGTAGATTTTGTTTTTCTGATGTAGATTCGCTAAAGTCTTGCAGCATCGACAATTGCATCGCAAGTCCTGCCTTCATATCCATCGTGCCACGACCAAATAGATAGTCACCGGAAAGTAAGTCTTCTCTGGCATGTGCATCGAGATACCCTTGCTTCTCTTTTTTTAACTCGCTCTCTAACTGATCTGGCAAAAAAGCATATGGTTTATATTGGCCAAAATCATCAACACCAACCACATCAAAATGACTTAATAGAAGGGTTGCATGTTTTGATTGTGGATCTCCTTCCATTAATGCCACCACCGCTTCTCTTTTTAAAGGATCTCCGTGAATTGGCACTTTCTTTATATGCTGAGGGTTCTTTTTGAAATAATTCATCCGCTGAAGAATTGTAACGATCACACTCACCATCTCACACTCGCCATGCGTACCAGAAACGCTTGGCTGGTTGACTAATTCCAGGGTCAGCTGCTTCACCCTATCCGCATGTTCATACTGCATGTTCTTCTGCTGATTCATTATCATCGCCCCTTTTTTCTCTCTCTTTTTATGCCCTTTTTTATTTCTGATTTGTTTTTACATTATGCATAGCCCACCCACAATGCCTCTGTTTTGAATATCATTATGTAGAATAATACCGGGCGTTAGACTCATCATAACAATATTGCCGAAATGTGACGAATGATTTTTCTAATAATTGTTTATTTTTAGTTAGATTATCTACTAAGGTTTACAAGTCTCACGATCTTGACAAAATTGGCGTGGACTATTAAAGTTTACTTAGTGCAACTTTTAGTCGCTTGTCATACTTTTTCTGAAGTGTAAGTAATAATAAGGGGATTACAGCATGAGGAAATCAATATTCTATCTTAATATATTCTTTATCTTAACGTTACTTGTATTATCTGGTTGTCAATCTTCATCAGAGACCGTGAACGAAGATCAATTGCAAGTCGTTACTACAACAGCACAGATTGCAGACCCATTACGTATAATTGGGGGCGACCGCATTCATGTAGAGAGTTTGATGGGACCAGGTGTGGACCCTCACCTCTATGAAGCTTCCCAAAGTGATATAAGCAGGCTAGAACAGGCAGATATACTCTTTTATAATGGTGTCCATCTGGAAGCCAATATGAGTGAAGTATTCGAACATACATCGGTACCAACCTTTGCGTTTAGTAGCGCAGCAAATCCATCTGATTTGTTAGAAGATCCTGACCGCCCTGGTTCTCCAGACCCTCATATCTGGTTCGATATTGATATATGGGAGAAAGGGATCGATGCGGCTGTTGATCAACTGAAGGAAATTTCTCCTGAAGATGCAGCTTTTTTTGAAGAGAACAAACAAGACTATCTACTTCAGCTCGAGCAGTTAAAAGCATATGCATTAGAGAAACTAGGGTCCATTGATGAAGACCAAAGGGTTTTAGTTACAGCCCATGATGCTTTTCAATATTTTGCACGGATGACGAACTTAGAAGTTGTTGCATTACAAGGCTTAAGTACAGAGTCAGAGATTGGTATTTCTGATGTTCAATCAACAGTTCAAACCATAGTCGAAAAAGAAATTCCCTCTGTTTTTGTGGAATCCAGCGTGAATCAAAGCGCGATTCAGTCAGTCATTGAAGGTGTTAAAAGACAAGGCCACCAAATTAACCTTGGAGGCGAGCTTTACTCTGATGCAATGGGAGAAAGAGGAACAGAGGCAGGCACATATATCGGAATGTATCGCTATAATGTAGATACTATATACGAGGCTCTATCAGGAGGGACAGAATCATGACACATGTATTAGAAGTTAAAGATGTCAGTGCGGCATATCGAAAAAATAAAGTCTTAGAACACGTTTCATTTAATGTGGAGCAAGGTACTTTAACAGGAATCGTTGGTCCTAATGGAGCAGGTAAATCAACGTTAATAAAAACACTCCTGCAACTCCACCCCTCCCTCTCTGGAGATGTTGTATTTTTTGGGCATACTTTAAAATCAACGAAAACACGGGTAGGTTACGTTCCTCAACGGGGATCTGTAGACTGGGATTTCCCCACAAATGCTCTTGATGTTGTGATGATGGGTCTTTACCAAAAGATCGGCTGGTTTAAATGGCCTATGCGACGACACAAGGAAAAAGCCTTTGAAGCGTTAGAGAAGGTCGGCATGGCTGACTATGCAAATAGACAAATCAGTCAGCTCTCTGGTGGACAGCAACAACGTGTTTTTCTTGCAAGAGCTCTCATTCAAGAAGCAGATCTGTATTTCATGGATGAGCCTTTTGCTGGTGTTGACGCTTCTACAGAGAAAGCCATTATGACGATTCTCAAGGAACTTAAAAATACAGGAAAAACCGTATTAGTAGTCCACCATGACCTACAAACGGTTACGGATTATTTTGATCAAGTCCTTTTGTTAAATCGTTCTGTTATTGCTCATGGTCCAACTGAGACTGTATTTAATTCAGATACAATTTCAGATGCTTATGGCGGTGCAGTTCGTTGGATGAAGGAGGGATTCCAACATGAGCATCCTACTGTCTAGTAACTTCCAATGGGTTCTGCTTAGCACAACCTTGCTTGGTATAGCAGCCGGGATGTTTGGTACACTTGCATATTGGAGAAAACAAAGTTTAATGAGTGATGCTCTTTCACACGCTGCACTACCTGGAGTTGTTATTGCCTTTCTCATTATGAACGAAAAAAATCTTCCCTTTCTCATTCTTGGTGCCGGTATGAGTGCGTTACTTGGAGCCTTTTTCATTCAAGCGATTAAAACGTCGACGCGAATTAAAGAAGATACCGCAATGGGTATGATTCTCTCTGTATTTTTTGGAGGAGGCATTATGCTTCTAACCATTGCCAATCGTTCTGGTGGAGGTAACCAAAGTGGGCTCGACAGCTTCATTTTCGGTCAGGCAGCCACCATGGTTCAATCAGATGTCTACATGATGGCTGGTCTTGCTGGTCTTGTAATCTTAATTATTATCGTTGCGTTTAAGGAATGGAAGCTCTTTTTGTTTGATGCAAACTTTGCCCAAGGTCTCGGCTATTCACTTAGAGGATTAAATATCATCTACTTACTTGTTCTTGTGATTACAATTGTCATAGGTATTCAAGCAGTAGGAGTTATTTTAATGGCTGCCCTTCTTATTATCCCCGCCGTTAGTGCGAGGTATTGGACTCATTCCTTCAAAACAATGATGGGATTATCCGCGTTATTTGGAGGCGTTTCTGGAGCACTCGGTACATTTATAAGTGCCCAAGGAGCAGGCTGGCCTACAGGTCCATTTATTGTATTGTCGGCTTCTTGTCTATTTCTTGTATCACTTGTTTTAGGTAAAGAAAAAGGTCTCTTGATCGAGTGGCTAGAATACCGGGCTGTTCGTCGTGATAATCAGCCGAAGGGAGGCCGAGCATGACATATGTAGCTTGGATTCTTATCACGGCTTCTTTAGTAGGAATGTCTTGCGGTATGATTGGGGTCTTTCTTGTTTTAAGACGTATGGCGATGATGGCAGATGCAATCAGTCATACCGTCCTCCTTGGTATCGTGTTAGCCTTTATGATTACCAATAGTCTAGAAGGGGTTCACATGTTAATTGGTGCTGCTCTAGCAGGGTTGCTAACAACCTATCTGGTTCAATGGTTTCAGTCAAAAGGAGTCCAATATGATGCATCTATTGGTGTTGTATTCACGAGTTTGTTTGCCATTGGTGTTATTCTTGTATCTACCAGTATCGGAAATGCTCACTTAGATATTAAACACACATTGATGGGTGAGATTGCATTTATTCCATGGAATACAACCACACTTTCTCTATTTAACCTTCAGTTTGAGGTACCCGTGGCCACATTAACGCTTTTTTGTGTCTTTCTATTGGTTCTTGGCCTCATTCTTGCTTTTTATAAAGAATGGAAAATCACTGCCTTTGATCCTGCCTTGGCAGCAAGTCTAGGATTCCCAGTAATTGCACTCCATTATCTCTTTATGACGCTTGTCTCTCTGACAACAGTTGCTTCATTTGATGCAGTAGGAGCCATACTTGTTGTTGCGATGCTTATTACACCAGCAGCATCTGCCTACCTTTGGACAGAAAAACTCTCGGTCATGCTCGTTCTGAGTGCATCATTTGGAGTCATTTCTTCCATCGCAGGGTATTATATTGCTGTTTGGCTAGATACTTCGGTTTCAGGGTCGATGGCCTTTTCAACAGGTATTGTCTTTCTGATAAGCTTTATTTTCTCACCATCACATGGCCTGATCTCTCGTTGGGTTCGACCACAACAAAACAAAGAGTCCATATCATCGCTAAAAAGTTAATTTGAAGCTTTGACTGAACTGGTTTATTCAGGATAAAAAACGAAGCACTATGCTGTTTAAACAGCATAGTGCTTCCGTTTTTTGTCCAACCATAACAAGGGAGTAGCCAATGCTCCGGTCATACATTCCACACCCGCTAGCTCGCCGGGGTGAGTTACTTACAATCATTTAACTTGTTCTATTTCGTTAAAGTCGAGTGCGTCATGACTATAAACTCAACGCCATCAGCTGTAAACGAGGCTTCTTCTGAGAATCCAAAATTAGTATATAATTTTATGGCTCGTTTGTTAAACGTAGCTACTGATAACCTTACTCCAGCGTTAGGAAATTGCTTTTGCAAATAAGAAACAATCACTTGAAAGAAATCCCTTCCTTTTCCTTTGCCCGTCAATGAAGGTGCCATTCCTACGCCTACATCAACAAAAAGTTCGCGATATACTCCTGCCACTTTTCCTTCTGGAACTTGTGCAGAATTTCCAACGCAGAAGATTCCCACGAATTCGCCTGACATGCGCACGGAATAGTATGAACCCATCAGAAACTCCTGCATAGCCTCATCTCTCGAACGAATATTATAATAATCATAAGGTGGCTTATAGTGCCATTGAATCACCTCAATGGCATCTTCAGGTGATATATCCGTAATTTCAAAGTCGTTCACCTGTTCATCCCCCTTTTATAACTTTCCTACGGTTTATGAAAGCACCCATTTACGGATGGCACTTGCTACACCAGCTTCATCATTTGTTAAAGTAATCCAGTCCGCATGATCCTTGACGAAATCCTGAGCATTACCCATAGCAACACCAATTCCGGCTTCCTTAATCATTGCCAAATCATTTAAGCTATCGCCAACGGACATCACTTGATCCATTGTTAGCCCAAGATAACCGCATACCTTCTCAAGTCCTCTTGCTTTATTTATACCTGCAGCGTTAATCTCTAAGTTCGTTGGACTTGAATTACTGATTTCTAGCTCTGCATGAGATTCCAGTTCTTTTTGAATCGCATGACGAATCACATCATCTTGCACATCAAAACCAAACTTCAGCCATTCCGTTGCATGAATATCCTCTGGCATCTCATTTCTCCAGACCTCACCAACAGCGGTTGCCCATGCATGAGTTCCGTGTTCATTACTAAGATCCCACATTTTCTGAACAAGATGACTCTCTAACTTATTTCGCTCAACTAACTTTCCTTCCGTATCCCAGATCTCACTTCCATTTACAGTTACTAAGTACGAACCAAGGTTTAATGTTTTCGCGTATTCACTACAGGTCATTAACGAACGACCTGTGCTAAGAACAACATATACACCCTGTGCTTGAGCCTCTGCTATTGCTTTCATATTTTCTTCAGATAGTTCATGCTTCGAATCAAGCAGTGTACCATCGATATCTAGCGCAACTAGTTTGATTTCTTTTTTCTCTATGTCTGTTGTCATCTCACTCTCTCCTATCCTTTTATCCAAGCCAGTATTTATTGATCGAAGGACAATGTTTCCCAAAAATTAATTAACGTCTCAAGTCCCTTATCATAATTCTCTAGATGGAAGTGTTCATTTGGTGCATGAAAATTTTCACTTGGTAAGCCAAAGCCCATTAATAAGATAGGCATCTTAAGAACCTGATCAAATGTTTCAACAACAGGAATCGAACCACCCATTCTCGTGAAAAGAGCAGGTTCTCCGTATGCGGCTTCATAGGCATCAGTCGCCGTTTTAAATGCCGGATGATCCGTAGGTGCTAGGAATGGCATCCCTTTATCAAAGGGGGTTGTTGTTAACGTAACACCTGGTGGGGTATGCGCATCAAGGTGCTTCTCAATTAGTTGAGTAATTTCTACAGGGTCCTGACCTGGAACCAAACGACACGTAATTTTGGCATGCGCTTCAGAAGGGATAACTGTTTTTACTCCCTCGCCTTGGAAGCCTCCGTATATACCATTGATCTCTAATGTTGGTCGAATCCATGTCTGTTCACGAGCTGAATAACCCTCTTCACCAAACAATTCTTGCACGGCCAGCTCACCTTTTAATTCTGCTTCATAATCTCCTAATTCACGGTAAACCTCACGTTCTTCTTCCGTAGGTTCAATAATATTGTCATAGAAGCCTTTCACTTGAATACGTCCGTTCTCATCACGTAATGTACCAAGTAGTTGGACCAAGGCATGCACAGAATTCTGCACTGCTCCTCCGTATAAACCTGAATGCAGGTCTCCTTTTGCCCCTTTTAAATCAACCTGAAGACTGCACATTCCGCGTAATCCAGTACATACAGCAGGTCTTCCCTTTCCAAGCATCGGTGTATCAGATATTAACAGAACATCTGCTGCAAGTCGTTCCTTATTTTCTTCAACAAACGAATCCAAGCTTGGACTACCAATTTCTTCTTCCCCTTCAATTAAAAACTTCACATTAAAAGGGAGCTCTCCATTTGCTTTAAGCAATGCTTGAACAGCTTTGATATGCATAAAGGTCTGTCCCTTATCATCACTCGCACCACGGGCATAAAGTTTCTCATCATGGATTACCGGTTCAAAAGGTGGGCTATCCCATAGTTCAACAGGATCAACTGGCTGTACATCATAGTGACCATAAATAAGGATGGTATGAGTATTCTTTGCAGAACTCCACTCTCCATACACGACAGGATGACCTGGCGTTTCCATCAGCTCGACAGATGTAAGTCCAGCTTCTTTTAATGATTCTACAGTCCACTCGGCTGCTTTACGAACGTCACCTTTATGATCAGAAAGTGCGCTAATGCTTGGTATACGTAAGAATTCAATCAACTCATTTAGATGATTTGTACGGTTTTCCTGAATAAAATTTAATACGTTTTTTGACATTGTCCTCTTCCCTTCATCACTTATGTAGTTAAAATAAGTGTATCACAGCACTGCCCAAATGAAACGGTATGACTACTAGGCAAAAAAATGCTAGGAGATTTTAAAATCTCCTAGCATCTGTTTATAAGTTATCTAAAATTTTCAGGGAACGTTGTAAGATCTATACCCCAAAGCACAGGAAGTAACATATATACCGCTGCAATAATTAAGAATGTGGCTATAATATTCACAATGAACCCGACACGAACCATCTCAATTATCTTCAGTTTACCCGTACCAAAGATGATCGCATTTGGTGGTGTTCCTACAGGCAACATGAATGCACAGTTTGCAGCCATCGCACACGGAATCATAACAGCATATGGATGAACATTAATTGCGACAGCAAGAGCTGCTACGATTGGTAAGATCATTGTTGCGGTTGCTGTATTAGACGTAATCTCCGTTAATGCCATAATTAACAAGGTAGAGGCAATAATGACGATCAAAATATGCATGCCGTCTAATACTTGAAGCTGCTCTCCCATCCAGTCAGATAAGCCTGAGGATGTAAACCCTGCAGCTATAGCAAGACCTCCTCCAAACAATAGAAGAACTCCCCATGGAATATCTCTTGAGTCTTTCCATTCTAGAATACGTGATCCGAATTTTTTAGAAGCAGGCAATAAGAAAAGCACAGCTGTCGCGACCATTGCGATCATTCCATCTTTCAAATCAAGATCGGGAAATAGATTTGTCCAAATCAATTCTCTTGTTACCCACAGAAAAGCCGTAACAATAAATACGATCAATACAGACTTTTCTTCAAATGTTATTTTCCCTAAGGCTTTACGCTCTTTGGTAATAACCTCTTGACCACCAGGCAATCCTTTTATCGTCATCTTAAATGCAAATCTCCCAAGATATATCCAAGTAAATACAAGAAGTAAAGCAACTACCGGAGCTGCAAAAAGCATCCATAGAGCAAAGGAGATTTCAACGCCAAATAATTCATTAACTTGCGCTGCAAGAATAATATTTGGAGGCGTTCCTATTAAAGTACCAAGGCCTCCAATTGTTCCTGCATACCCAATTCCAAAGATTAAGGCTTTTTCAAACTTAGGAAGCTCCTTTTCCTCGGGTTTACCTTTTAACGCTGAAGCAACTTGTGCAGTAATCGCAAGCCCCATAGGAATCATCATCATAACTGCTGCCGTATTCGACACCCACATTGATAAGAAACCTGTCGCAACCATAAAACCTAATAAAATACGTTGAGTACTTGTTCCGATTAAAGAAATAATACCTAAAGCCAATCGTTTATGAAGGTTCCATTTTTCCATTGCTGTTGCAATAAAAAATCCACCTAAGAATAAAAAGATAATATCATTTCCATATGCAGAAGTAACCGCTCCAGAATCAAGAGCACCGGTTAAAGGTAATAAGATAATCGGTAAAAGTGATGTTGCCGGAATAGGCATAGCCTCCGTAATCCACCATGTCGCAACCCAAAGGGTAACAGCCAAAACAGCTTTCCCCTCAAAAGAAAGTCCATCTGGTTGAAAGAAAAACATCGTTAAGAAAAATAGTAACGGACCAAGTATAAGCCCTACAATTTGAGGCTTTTTATATGGTTTTTTTACCTCTTCATCTTTATTAGGTTGTTGATCGGATGATCCATTTGATCCTGTATTCGCTTGACTATCCTGTTTGGCCGCTTTCTTAGCTGTTGCCGCATCTTTTTGATATGAGAATACATTTATTAATCGTTTGGTTTGACGATGTGATTGCCATAGGCTCTCCCATACGCCTTGCGTAAATGCTTTCATGTTAGACCTCCTATTGTAAGCGTTTACCTAATTCTGAATGATATCGGCTTGGACGTCCACTATAATTAACTAATAATATGACTTATGTAACTTTTTTAAGTGTTAAAAGTCGCTTATTACTCATTAGAGAGAACCGTCAACATGTATTCATTCCCTTTTGAACTTACTTTATATTGTTGAAGTGGTCGACCAGTACCTTCATATGAAACGTCAAGATCTAGACATTCATTCTCTTCTAAGTAACGTAAATATTTGCGAAGAGATACTCTTGAGATGGAAGTCGCCTCTGCTAGGTCAGCTGTCGAGAACCAGCCCTCTAGCTTAATTACTTCTTTTAACACGCGTAGAAAGGTATGCTTTGTTATTCCTTTTGGAAGCTCCTCTTCACTTGAACCATCTACGCGACTTCTCGATAAAAATAAATGATCGAGATCTTCTTGCCTCAATGCCTCTGTTCGAAGTTGTTGAAAGCGTTTTGCATATACATTCATCGCTTCTCTAAAGCGATCAAATTCAAATGGCTTCATCAAGTAATCCACAGCTCCAAATCTAAGTGCTGTTTGAATGGATGCCTGATCATTTGCAGAGCTGACAACAATGACATCGATCTCACTCTTTTTCTCTCTTAGCTCCATCAACATGTCTAAACCATTCTCATGACTAATATATATATCTAATAAAATTAAGTGAACCTCTTCTATTTCGATTATTTTCTTCGCTTCACTAACATTATTAGCCGTTCCTACTAATGTGAATCCACTGACGCGCTCTAAATATATGCCATTAAACTTTGCAACCATTGGATCATCTTCAACTATTAATACGTTTATCATACTCCGCTCCTTGTAGTGGCACAGTAGCCGTTAATGTGACACCCTCATCTTCATTTGCCTTTATCACTAGATCACCCTTCATCTCTGTTACTGAGGTGTACATCAGATGTAGACCGTATCCACGTCCTGAGCCCTTTGTTGTACTTCCTTTGGAAACCAGGTTATCCAGCTTTTCCTGAGTTATTTTGATTCCGTTATCTTCTACCTTCCACAATAAATCAAACTCATCACAATCTACTGTAACTTTAATTTTGGGATTGTTTTTAGAGGTTAATGCTTCGGATGCATTATCAAGACTATTTCCAATCACTGTAATGAGTGTGTTTAAAAGGTTCGGGTCTTTGATGACAGGCCATGCTGAATCACCAGAAAGACTCACTTCGATCCCTTTATTCTTAACCATCGTAAGCTTATTTAAGAGATAACCGACCAATACAGGATCATTAAGATGTCTAGCTATCCACCCAACATCCTCTTGATAATAAGTCGAGATCGTTTTAATATAGGTTTGCAATTCTTCATAGGACTCTGTGTGAACCATAGCTGACACAACATGTAGCTTATTCATAAATTCATGAGTATGCATCCGTAATGCCTCTGCATACGTTTTTACACCAGATAGCTGGTCTAGTGCTAGAATCAACTCCGTTTTATCTTGAAACGTAGCCATCGCTCCAATTCGAATGCCATTAGAGTCAACCGGTACACGGTTTACAACAAGCTCAAGCTCATTTAGTTGCAGGTGTTGGTTGCGTTCAACCTTTCCTTTGTCCAGAACGTCGTGTAATTTAAAGTCGGGAAGAAATTCGACCATTTTTTGATGAAGCGGGTTCTCTTTGTAGCCTGCTCTATGAAGGATCGAGGTAGCCGCATCGTTCACAAGAATAATCTCTCCATCTGAATTAATAGCAATAATGCCTTCTTGTACAGATGACAACATGGCTTCACGTGTCTGGAGAAGCTGAGTGATCTCAACCGGTTCAAGATTTTGCATTGACTTTTTAACCTTGGAAGCCAAAAATACAGCTCCAATAATGCCCGGGATTAAACCTAAAAGTCCCCCTAACCATACCATCAACTGACTTCGGTAAATTGCTTCATTGATTTGATCTGTTAGAATACCTACGGCAACGACTCCAACCTGCTCTCCGGTTTCATCTTCAATTGGAATGAACGCACGTAACGATTCCCCTAATGTGCCTTCTGCTGTTGAAGCGTAAGCATCTCCCTGAAAAGCTTTTTGTTCATCATTGCCGACAAACTCTTTTCCAATTTGTTCGGACGTGGGGTGAGTGATACGAATGCGATCCATATCCATTACAACGATATAGTCTACACCCGTTTCCTCTAGAACCTCTTGCGCATATTCCTGCAGACGCTCTCTTGTAGTTATCTCAGCTAATCCTTCAATGACCACTGGTGACCTAGCAAAAGATGTTGAGATGGTCCAAACCTTATCTTCGAGTGAGGCCTTGGTAGTTTTGGCGTTATCGTATGCCACGAGTACACTCGTACAAAAAAGGGCAATGAGAACAACGACACCTACTAATAAAATGATTATGGTCTTTAATTTGTATGTTTTTTTGGAATATTTCTTTTGACTCACACTGTAAACGACCTTTCCAAAGATAACCCTTTCAATAATACCTTTACTATAACAAAGAACGCGATAGGAGAACAGAGTTGACGAATAGCCTGTCCCTTTAGGGAATACAAAGAGAGCCTCATCATATGACTATGACAGGGCTCATTTGTACAATCACCATTTAAATACTTGAACGAGCTCATGAAGTTCTTCAGAAAGCTTAGTTAAGTTCTCAGCCGAACTCGAAATTTCTTCCATCGAAGCCAATTGCTCTTCTGTCGATGCT
Organism: Alkalicoccobacillus murimartini; assembly: GCF_030813245.1. Classification (GTDB taxonomy): domain Bacteria; phylum Bacillota; class Bacilli; order Bacillales; family Bacillaceae_D; genus Alkalicoccobacillus; species Alkalicoccobacillus murimartini. The sequence goes on from NZ_JAUSUA010000002.1 coordinate 628,312, forward strand.
GAAACACTTTGCATTTCAGAAGACGTTTCCGCAGAGTTTGCAGCTACTTCTTTGAATACTTGTACAAATTGTTTCGCTCCTGATGAAACTTGATTGGCTTCAGTGGTTACATATGAAATTTTCCCGACCATTTCTTCAATATACTGATCAATGGTTTTAAACGACGCATTAGCCTGATCAGCTACGCGGATTCCATTTTCTACCTCAGTCCCACCAATTTGCATGGCCTCAGATGCCAGGCTTGCTTGACTTTGAATAGCTAAGATCATCTCACGTATTTGTTCGCTTGCTGTTCCCGATTGCTCAGCAAGCTTTCTAACTTCTTCCGCTACTACTGCAAATCCTTTTCCATGTTCGCCTGCTCTAGCTGCTTCTATAGACGCATTTAAGGCAAGCAAATTAGTCTGTTCTGCTATTTCCTTAATTACATCTGTCACTTGATTGATTTCTTTTGAGCTATCTCCAAGCTGTTTAATTCGTTCGGCAACCGTCACGCTCGTTTTTTTAATCGTGTCCATTTGCTGCATGCTTGTCTTTACAGACTGACTTCCTAAATGCACAACACTTTGAGCTTTCTCTGCAGTAGCGGACGCCACATTCGTATGCTTTGCAATTTCTTCAACGGCATGCGAGAGATCCACTGCTTTACCGGCACTGTTCTCCATACTTGCGCCTTGATTATCTGTTGTAATGACTACCTCTTGAACAGCGCTTGTAATCTGTTCAGTAGCCCTTGTACTTTGTTCAGAACTTGCTAGTAATTGTTCAGATGCCGAAGCGACTTGAGTAGACTTTTCTAATACACCCTTTAGAAGTGTTGAGAAAGAAACACGCATGTTCTCAAATGCCGAAGCTAACTCACCAATTTCATCATTACGATTTTGCTTTAATGATGTATTCTCACTTAGATCACCTGTACCAATCGTTGCAGCAGCCTTCGCCAGTTGGCGGATTGGCTTAGTAATTGATCGAACTACTCCTGTAATAAGTAGTGCACCTATGAAAAGAGTACTACCGATCACCACTAGAGTTGTCCACAATATCGGACTAACAGCGTCTGATACTTCTTTTGTGAGATACGTACCCGCAAGCTTCCATCCTGTTAGCTCATTTGTACGATAATCCATGAATTTCTCTTCCGATTCAAAGGTGTAATCAAAGCTACCTTGTTCTGACTGATACATGTCCGCAAAGAAACTTTCCTGAGCAACCGTTCCAATTTCTTGAGTGGGGTGTGAGATATAGCTTTGGTTCTTATCTAAAAGAAATAAATAACCATCTTGCCCTAAAGCAATTGTTTCTAGCATGTTTGTCAGGTCGTCTAATTCTAAATCAACGGCTACGACTCCACTACCATTATCTAACGCTCGGGCCAAGGTAATAGACACCCTCTTTGTTCCCAAAGATGTATAGGGAGCAGTAATGATGACGTCTCCTCCTGCCTGTTTCGCCTGATTGTACCAAGACCTTTGTCTTACATCATAATTATCAGGATAATTTAAAAAGGTAGGTTGATAGATAAACGTATCTGAATCGGTTCCTATCAACACCTGACCCACATTCTTTTGAGAAACATTAAACTTCTCCAAAAAAGCAGAGGCTTCTCGTTCATCACTCGTTTCCTCAAACGATATATCTGCAAACTCACTTGCGATCAGTTCGAGATTCTCAATTTGTGAAGTAATATATTGATTGATCATCTCATCCAAAATTTGAGTACTCTCTTTTGCTTCTTGCTTAATTAATGCCTCCGTGTTTGTTTTAGCACTTTCATAGGAAAAGTAACCAATAACCAATGGTGGCAAAATTAATATGAACAAGTAGGAGAGGACAAGCTTGGTTCGAAGGCTTAATCCTTTATTTGAAGGTTTCTTCTCTTTTTTCTTCATTGCTTCCCACTCCTCATCAACGAACGACATTCCTTTATCTTGTATCGGCTCGAAGTAGACAAAAGTGTAGAAAAGTTCCAAATAAAGTTGGTAGGTAAAAGAAGTTTACAATCATAATAAGGACTCTTCGCTACCGCTACAGGAGAAACCTTCGCTTTCCGCGGGCACGGCCTCAGCCCTTGAAGTGGAAGTACGCCACTTCAATGTCTTCAGACACGTGCTGGTCCCGCTGGAGTCTTTGGTTTCTCCTTCCGCTGTGTCCTGAGCAAACGAATGACGAATCGAACGTTCCTTTTTAGGAATATTCGTCGTTTTAGTGTGCCTATATATTTCACCTCAGACTCCATATAAAACAGCCTTCCATTTCCTAAGTAAAGGGAGTAGAAGGCTGTTTTATGTTTATAAGAGAACTCCTAACTACATATCGATCCACTTTCGTCCGCTTTCATAGTAGTAGGCGTTGAATGATTTTAAGATTAAAAACGTAAAGTACACAGAGCACCACTCTTTAGTGGGACTCTGTGTATTTACGTATTTAACACATATTTTACAAGCTGATTGTAAAAACCTAGGGCGTCGTTACCTTTAACGAGATTTAATTGATGGTTTCTAGAACGTGTGCTGATACGTACGGGATTGGTGATAGCAATTTTTCGGTCCTGGAGAATCGCAACTTCCTCTATTTTTTGATAGGGGATTGTAATAACCTCTGAACGATTCGAGATTAGCGACCTACCAACAAAAATGACTCGACGATCTGTGAGGGCAACAAAATCCTTTAAAAGGCCATAGGTCTGCAACAGCCTTTCATCCGCAAGTAAATATTCTGATGCCTTCTCCCGATGATTCTCTCGATTATCCGCCTGTTTCCAAAAAGACAAACAAATCCCCCCTTATTCATATTCACGATATAATTTGTGCTGCATGATGTACTGATAACAGCTCTCTGGAAGAAGGTAACGTGGTTCGCCACCTCTACTAAATTCTTCACGAATGTAGGAGGAGCTTATCTCCATCGCTAACCCTTTATCTACTAGATGGAATCGACCGTCATCAGCATTTCGTAACAAAGGAGATTTGGAGATGGTCTTTAACATGTCGATTCCATCACGTGCCATAACAATAAACTGGTTTTCCGCTACAAGCTTTTCTCCCTGGACCCAGCTACCGTGACCGATATTCACTAAAATGTCTGCTCCCATCACAAAAAATAATTCATCGTTAGGGAACTTTTTTTTCAGTTTTTGCATTGTAAAATAAGTATATTGCTCTCCAATTGGGGCATCGATCTCTTCTGTAGATAACTCAAACCTTGGATCCTCGGATATAGCTAACTTCACCATTTCCATACGATCTTCATCCGTACTCATTAAGCTTTTATCACGCCGCTCTTTTGAAGATGGGAGAAACAACATCTTATCTAATTTCTTCCTATGATGGATCGTTGAAGCTGTCCAGAGGTGTACGTTTGTTATGGGATCAAAAGAAGAGCCGTATACACCAATTCTCACTTATTTCACCTCTCGATCCAGATTTTTATCATCAATCATCTTTTCCTTTAACTCTCTTAATTCATCTGACAGAGCTACTGGATAGACTTCTGGTACTTCCAATCTCAGATACTCTTCCCAAAACGTCGCCTTAGACACTTGATGAAATTCTCTCAGTTCCGGAAGCGATGGTTTTTCATAGATCAGTTGACCATTTTCGAATATTTTTTTATGAAGCTCTTCATACGTGAAGTTACGAATGATCTTAGATTTAAGTGGATTTGAAGGATGTTTTAGGATCAATTCATCTCTACCTTCTAGCGATTCATGCTCTAGACAAATGTAGTCCCCTTTCGCCATATGATTTTGATCATATAAACGATAGACTTTTTTACGGCCTGGATTCAGTACTTTCTCAATACTCTCAGATATTTTAATTAATGAAATCCAATCATCCTGTTTGTACTCACCCCCGTGGCTGTCCATTTCATTCTCAAAGGGACTACGCGCCACGATTTTGTGTACACCACCTAATGCAGGATTGTCATAAGCTGTTATGAACTTAGTACCTACACCCCAGATATCGATTTTTGCTCCTTGTTGCTTAAGAGAAGCAATTGTCGCTTCGTCTAGATCATTTGTTGCAGAGATCTTTACATATTCTAATCCTTCTTCATCCAAGCGCTTTCGGACTTTTTTTGACAAGTAAGCTAAGTCTCCACTATCTAACCGAACGGCCATTAATTTTTGACCCCGTGCTTCCATGTCCCGAGCGATCCGAATTGCGTTTGGAAGTCCACTCTCTAATGTGTCGGTTGTATCTAGTAGGAGGATCACCTTTTGAGGGAATGTATGAGCGTACGATTTAAATGACTCATATTCGCTCGCATGAAACATGATATAAACATGTGCCATGGTCCCAGTGATTGGAATATCAAAGTTCTTTCCTGCTTTCACATTACTTGTTGCATCAAACCCTGCTATGTAAGCCATTTTCGCCCCATTTACACTGGAGTCTCTTCCCTGCGCACGTCTCTTACCCATTTCTAATAAGACGTCTCCGCCTGTAACAGTCACTAATCTGGAGCCCTTTGTTAAAAGCAGTGACTCGGAATTAATCGTATTCAAGAGCATCGCCTCAATCCAGATACATTCCCAGACGGGTGCTTCAATACGAAGACACGGTGTATTTGGAAATACCAAATTCCCTTCCTCCACAGCATAAAGATCCCCACTAAAACGTAATGATTGCAAGTCTTTAAGAAATTCTTCATCAAAATTCTCTGGCTGTTGGCGAAGATAGGTAATGTCACTCTCATTAAAATACAAATTAGACAGGATACCGATGAAATGATCTAAACCACCAAAAGCTACATATCCCCCAAGTTCTCCACGGTAGTCCCCAACTCCACGAACAAAAGGAGGTTTCCGGTAAAAATCATCATACACCACTTGGTTTTTGTGAACGCCTTGTTTCCATAGAGCATACATCATGGTGATCGCATAATAGTCGGCATCGAGCGCATAATCTTCCGCAGGATTATAGAATGGAACCACTTCGTACTCAGTACTTTCTGCGCAGTTTTTACATGATTCTTTGAATTGATTGGTCTTTGTAAATTGTGGGTGACCGCAGGCTTTGCATATATGGACATACTTGTATTCTTTTGCATCTACGTAATCAAATAATGTTTTTTCGCGTGACATGTGTGACTCCTTTATCGGACTAGCAAATGGTTGCTCCGAGACAGTTTTTGAAATGCTCAAGCGCCCATTCATGACCCGCCTGATTAAAGCTAGCGACCGCGTTCTGATGAACGACAATCTTATATTGAAGAGAATAAGCGTAAACGGCTGTATGTAAAACACAAATATCTGTGACATCTCCAACAAGATGTACCTCTGTTATGCCTCGTTCGCGAAGCTTACTATCGAGATCTGTACCTACAAAGGCAGAGTATCGAGTCTTATCCATATAATAGACATGTTGTTAATCTTTAATCTCATTATAATATTGACCAAGAGCACCATACAAATCCCGACCTGATGTATGACGAATGTTATGTGGAGGGAATAGTTTACTTTCAGGATGATAGTCATCCTTTTCATCATGTGCATCTACTGCGAATACAACAAAATGCCCTTCATCAACAAACTGTTTAGTTAGTTCAACTATCGCTGATTCAATAGCCTGACCTGGTGTTCCCACTGTAAGCGCACCATCATTCGCAATAAAATCATGTGTGTAATCTATATTTATTAATGCCTTCACCCTATTCCTCCTTTACTGTCTTGTCACTTCCTTACTGACTATCTTAGTCCTACCCTTCTATTCATGCAACGACTTTCTCACCTTGTATCACGCAAAAAAATCAAAGAATAACTAATCTTTGATTTGACAATATATTAAGTATTCTTTAGGTTTTGTTCTCTTTAAAGTTAGTGATTGTTCTATATAATGAACGGTATATCAAACAAAAATTACCTTTTTAAACATAGTTTTTCTGGAGGTGTTGGGGATTTGTGATAAAAATGATCAAGAGTGGTTACACTTAGTGCTGGAAGCAAAAGAAATCGGTTTAACAATCGAAGAGATTAAGAAATTTATACACGACACGAAAAAAAAAGGGTCGTAGTCTATCACTTTTGATGATTCAGCGCTATACAATTACTTTCCTAATCTAGCGCGATGTGCTAGATTACGTTTTTACCTTATTAATAGCACTTTTTACCCACTTCAAATGTCTATGTTTATTATTTGAATGCACCAATTATATTGGGAAAAATCATTCCCCAATCACGTATTGTGTCAAGGTTGAGAGGTAATGTTCTATTTACAGAACAAACTGTGTGCTGTTATAATAGCCACTAGTATAAGACATAAGCGAGGTTACCTAAAATGATTGGAAATCAAGTTAAAAAATGCAGATTAGACAGAGGACTTTCCTTATCAGAACTAGCAGAAAATGCCGGAGTCGCTAAATCCTACTTAAGTTCTATTGAGCGTAATATTCAATCAAATCCCTCTATTCACTTTCTCGAAAAGATTTCTCTTATCTTAAATGTCCCAATTGAAACATTGCTTTATGGTAAATCCGTATCCTCTAACACGAATGATTTGGATGAGGAATGGGTTGAACTGGCTCGTGAAGCAAAAGAATCAGGAATTAGTCAAGAACAGTTCCGTGAATTTCTAGCGTTTAATCGTTGGCGGAAAGATCAATCAAAGTCATAAACCGTTATTTTTCCATATGCTTTATTAATTCTATAAATGTAATATCCATAGCCTTAGATAACTTCGATAAGATCTCGATGCTCGGATTTTTCTGAAGACCTCTTTCAACATAACTAATATACGACTTGGACACGCCAGAGTATTCTGAAAGTTGATTGAGTGTCATACCCCTTTCTTTCCTTAGAGATCTAATTCTCTTTCCATCCATTTTCTTAATTCTCCTTATGCCTTTTTTGTTCTCTAATAAGAACGACCTACCCATCATTATACGTTCCTAAAGGTAGTACCGCAATGTTTTTTCCTTTATAAAGAACAAAAGGCCGCTTTCACGACCTTTCTAACGATTATTTACGCTTGATCAAGAACACCTTTAAGTTGGCTAAATGCCCAATCAATTTCTTCTTTTGTAATAACAAGAGGCGGAGCTAACCGAATGACCTTCTCATGTGTCTCCTTGCAAAGTAATCCTGTTTCTTTTAACTTCTCACAATAAGGCCTTGCTGGTTCTGAAAGTTCTAGTCCAATAAAGAGTCCCTTGCCCCGCACTTCTTTAATAATTGGATTTTGAAGCGTTTGAAGCTTCTCCATAAAATAACTTCCTAATTCTAAAGACCGTTCTACTAACTTCTCATCTTCTAACACTTGTAAAGAAGCTACGGATACCGCACAGGCTAGAGGATTCCCGCCAAACGTTGAACCATGTGATCCTGGTTCAAAAACGCCCAATACTCGTTCATCTCCAGCAATGGCTGAGATTGGCATAACCCCGCCACCCAAGGCTTTCCCAAGTATATAAATATCCGGTATGACATTAGCCCAATCACTGGCAAACATTTTTCCTGAACGACCAAGTCCTGATTGGATCTCATCTGCGATAAATAATACTTGCTCTGAACGGCAGATCTCAGCGGCTTCTGCTAAATAACCATCTGGCGGAAGAACAACACCTGCTTCTCCTTGTATTGGTTCTATTAAAAAAGCTGCCGTATTTTCTGTTACTACTTCACGTAAAGCCTCAATGTCTCCATATGGAACAATCTTAATCCCAGGAAGCATTGGCCCAAAGCCTCGTTTATATTCAGCATTAGATGATAAGGATACTGCGGTCATTGTTCTTCCATGAAAATTATCTTCACAGACAATGATTTCTGCTAGATTATCCGGCACACCTTTTACATCATATGCCCACCTTCTTGCTGCCTTCACTGCTGTTTCTACTGCTTCTGCTCCTGTATTCATAGGTAGAACCATACTTTTTCCTGTAATAGAGGCTACCTTTGAATAAAAAGCACCTAACTGATCATTATGAAAGGCTCTTGAGGTTAATGTAATTTGTTCAGCCTGATCTTTTAGTGCTTGAATAATGACTGGATGGCAATGACCTTGATTAACAGCTGAATATGCACTTAGCATATCCATATACTTCGTACCTTCTGGATCCCAAACCCAAACCCCTTTCCCTTTTGAAATAACTATGGGAAGCGGATGATAATTTTTCGCTCCAAATTGTTCCGTTTGTTTAATAATGTCGTGTGTTGTAGCCATCATAAATCCCTCCTCACACTAATTGGTCCTGCATTTCCATTGTACGTTTAGTACCAACTATTCAGCAAGCTAATTAAAGCTTGCAAGCTCAATAGCGATGTAATAGGTTAGATAGGTACACCATGAGTAATTTGCTAAGCGTAAATAGGAGGCCTTTATGTCAAATGCACCACAACAGTCTGTAATTCAAACAAAAGACCACGTTCTATTCCTATCTACGGTTTTTTGTTTTTGGTTTGCTACTTATATTTACGTCCCTACATTTAGTCTGTACTTAGAATATAAACATTTCTCTTATTCGGCTATAGGCATGATTTTAGGTAGCTATGGAGTGACCCAGGTTTTACTACGCTTTCCACTAGGTATTTTATCTGATATTTTGCAGCATATTCGGAAGCAACTCTATATTGCAGGGTTTGCTGTCGCTATGATTAGTGGGATCATTCTTGTTTATTTCGATTCGTTTGCGGCTATCTTAGCTGCCCGTCTTCTAGCAGGAATCACGGCTTCAATGTGGGTTATGGCCACGATTCTTTATGCTCAGTATTTCGTTCGCTCTCATTCTTCTCGAGCGATGGGGACCCTGCAGTTCCTAACGGTTATGCCGCAATTTGCAAGCATGGCCCTTGCAGCACTTATTGTTCAAAGCTTCGGATGGACGCTTCCTTTTTGGATAGCTGTGGTCGCCTCATTCGTTGGATTCATTCTGGCATGTTTTATTAAAGTGATTCCACAGACACGACCGGAGGGACAAGTACGTATTAAACAATACATTTCGCAAACAATACGAGTCCCCTCCTTGCGATCCATTACCGTCTTATCTATGATTGGACATGCCATCTTGTTTATCACAATATTTGGGTTTACACCGTTATATGCAGCAAGTATCGGGATAACAGATGGTAGCTTGGTTTGGCTCGTTATTGCCTTTTTTATTCCACACGCTGCTGCATCATTAGGACTGGCTTTTGTTAAGTTACGAGATGCTTATATTGATCGAATTCTTCTAATTAGTTTTATTGGAACAGGGATCGCTATGTTTGCTGTCCCCTTTACAAACAGCCTCATCAGTTTAAGCATTGTACATGCTGTCATTGGTTTAACACTTGGACTCTTACTTCCTTTGTTACTCGGAAAAATAGCTGGTCTACCCGTTGATTCTCTTAGAACGTCTGTTATGGGCTTTTATCAATCATTTTATGCCTTAGGTATATTCCTCGGGCCACTTCTAGCAGGATCCATTGCTGAGTGGTTTGGATTAACTGAAATGTTCTGGTTCGGAGGAATTTTGGCTTTAATTGGACTACCCTTTCTTTTTGTCATTAGAAAACGTATTGCTTGAGTGTGGTTAGTAAAGAAACAAGGAACAGTGCAACAACTCGTGTTAGAAGAAATGAAGAACGATAGCGCGTCATTAGAATACCACTAATCAAGCGGACGAAAATGGAGGGCCGACACCTGCGGGATAAAAAGGCATATTGAAATAAACGGGCTTGCCCGGTTAGTTCAATGCCTTCCCGCGGTAAGCGTGCCCCCATTTTCGGGAGCGATAGCGAAAAGCCTTATATAGTTAGCCACTGAACCCTTCTTGCTGGAGTACCGGGTCATCTTACCAGCTCCTAAAACATCAGAGTATCTTTCTTAATGGGAGCTTATTCTTATATAAAAAGGCCAAGCAATAATGTCTGAAACATCATTGCTCGGCCTTTAATGTGTTTAAAAAACTTTCCTAATTGCGGTTATTCTGTTCACCATAATCCGATTATTTTCCACCAGATTCCACCAATTCCTAGCCATACAACAATATGAATAATAGAAATTAGAAAACCAAGTGACCACCACTTTTGTTGTGTCACATACCCTGCTCCAAAAAATGCTGGTGCAGGACCACTACCATAGTGCGTGGTGCAGCCGAACAAGTTACTAAAGAACCCGAGTACTAGAGCAGATAATACAGGTGGTGCACCTGCCGCCACAATAACTGATAGAAACGCCGCATACATGGCACTAACATGAGCCGTGTTGCTCGCAAAGAAATAATGAGAATAAAAATACACAACAGCTAAAATAACTAACGTATAGGTCCAACCAAGCCCTTGAACAGCTCCTTGCATAAGATCACTGAACCATGGAATCATCCCTAAGCTATTTAAATAGCTGGCCATCATGACCAAAACCGAAAACCAGACTAGCGTATCCCAAGCCCCTTCTTCCTTCTTAATATCTGACCATGAAAGTACCTGAGTCAGAAGTAAAATAACAAGGCCAATAAAAGCAGCTACGGTTGCATCAATTCCAAAGGTAGTTCCGCCTATCCATAAGACTAAAAGAATGATGAATACCGAAATCATAAACCATTCTTCACGCTTAAGTGAGCCCATTTCCTTTAACTTTTCTTTCGCCATCGTTGGAGCTTTAGGTGTTTCTTTGACTTCTGGAGGATAAAGCTTATAGATAACTAAAGGAATAATGAATAAGCTAATTAAACCAGGGACAATAGCTGCCAGCATCCAGCCCGTCCAAGTAATCTCCACTCCTGTTATATCACTCGCTAGTTGAACTGCTAATGGATTTGCTGCCATAGCAGTTAAAAACATAGCTGAGGTGATCATATCCCCTTGAAAAGAAGACTTAACTAAGAAGGCGCCAATCTTACGTTCTGTCCCATCTCCAACTCTAGAACCATACGCCTCAGACAAAGAACGAATGATTGGCATAATGATTCCGCCTGCTCGAGCTGTATTAGAAGGCATAGCGGGAGACAGCATCAAATCACTGGCAATCAATGAATAAGAAAGCCCAAGTGTCTTTTTTCCAAATAGATAAACAAATAAATAAGCAACTCTTGCTCCGAGTCCTGTTTTAATAAATCCTCTTGATATGAAAAAAGCAATAACGATTAACCATATCGTCTTATTTTGAAACCCACTTAAAGCCTCTTCAATTTCAAGTGTATTTGTTAACACAACGGCTGTGAGACCCATAATTGCTACACTGCCCATGGGTAGCGGCTTAATAATTAATCCAATGATCGTTGCTACAAAGATAGAAAATAAATGCCAAGCTTGCTGATCCAATCCTGCTGGAGTCGGAATAAACCAAAGAATTGCTCCAATTGCAATCGTTATGAATAAATGCAAATAACGTACCTCAGATGTCTTGTTCATTTTCCCACTCCATTAAGAACACTCTTTTGGTTAATACGGACAAAACTATATCATTTATTAGTGTTTGATAAAAGAAGATCGCCATTCATTTATTGCTTTATTTAATTAAAAAATAAAAAACACACGAATCATCAATTGATAATCCATGTGTTCATTTTGAGCGATCGTAAACAGCTCTATGAAAGTCCTTTTTCTATTATTGATTCCCTTGTTCAAATGCTTTTGTTAATGATAAGAACAAATGGTAACTTGATACGATACCTGGATCAAGAAAACCAACCGAATTTGATCCATACTCTGACGCTTGACCTTTTTGCGCTACGAGCCTTTTAGAGGATTTCAGTGCACTTTTGGCTGCGTCTTCAAACACTAATGAACTTGGATGATCTTTGCTTTGTATCGAATCTGCCACAGATGACCACACGTCTACTAATGTTTTATCTCCCCTTTTGGTTTGACCTACTTCTTTCATTTTTTCGACAGCCGCCTGTAGCGCCTCACCAAATTGAGTAATAGACACGTCCTTTCCATTTAGATGATCAGACATTTCCATAAATGCTTCTCCGTATAAAGGAATGGATGAAGACTCTGACTCAGTCTTTAGTGTTTGTCCGACATATTCGAATATCTGTTCAAGTGTGTCCAGCTTTTGTAGCTCTTCTGACTTTATCCCAGAAAATCCGTTTGCAACATGCTGCCCATGATCCCCATCTCCAACATCTTTATCTAGTAGTGACAGATACTCGTTAACTTCAAAAAGCTCCTGAGTGCTTATTCGAAACCAAGATTTGGCTACATCACTTGTGAAAAATTCCATGCGAATCATCCCTTCTTAAACTATTCTCTACTATTTCTTACATACCCGAATGGATTCATATTAAAAACAACGTGGACAAATCAAAAGTATCCAATAAAAAGACGAATCATCCAATTAGGACCATTCGTCTATTTGTTTCATTTTCTTTTATTCGAGCGCCTATTCCAAAACGGCTCTTCGCATATAATGTATTTCTACATCTTCTGCAGTAAGTGGTTTACTAAAGTAATATCCTTGAATTTCCATTGATTTGTTTGGTAGTAGAAAATCAAGTTGATCCTTTGTTTCAATTCCTTCAGCTGTCACTTCCATGTTTAAATGTTTAGCCATTGAAATGATCGTAGATACGATGGCTTTGTCGTGCTCGTTATTCGTGATATCCATAATAAATGAACGATCAATTTTCAAGCGATTGATTGGAAATTGTTTAAGGTAGCTTAATGAGCTATAACCAGTCCCAAAGTCGTCGAGACTAATCTTCACACCAAGATTGCTCAGCTTCTGTAGTGTTAAAGTTGACGTTTTAGCATCCATCATCATACTCTCGGTGATCTCCAGTTCTAAGAACTTTGGTTCTAGCCCTGTATCTACTAAGATGGATTGAATATGCTGTTCAAAGTTTAATTGATGAAACTGCTGGGATGAAAGATTAACTGCTATCGGAATCTGCAAACCTCCCTTATCCTGCCATGTTTTCATTTGTGAGCAGGCCTTCTTTAAGACCCATGTCCCTATATCAAAGATAAGCCCAGTTTCTTCAGCAATGGGTAAGAATAAGCCAGGAGGTATCAGTCCTCTTTGAGGATGCTGCCACCTAACTAGAGCCTCCATTCCTAATACTACTTCTCCATCCACACTAAACTTAGGCTGATAATGCAGAACCAATTCATTATTAGCTATGCCTCTTCTTAATTCAGACTCTAGTTCTAGCTTTTCTTCAAGGTGTTCATTTAAAGACTTCGTATAAAATTGATATCCGTTCTTGAAGTTTTTCTTCACTTCATACATAGCCGTATCTGCATGTTTGATTAATTCTCCAGCTGCTTCTCCATGCTCTGGATAGATGGCTATACCAATACTTGCAGAGATATAAAAATCATGTTCTTTTAGGTGAAATGGTTTTTGAATAAGAGTTAAGATCTGTTCAGCAAAAGACTCAACTGTTTTTATATCAAGATAATTTTTGTACACAATAACGAATTCATCCCCACCTAGCCTTGCTAAAATGGCATCGTCATTTTTTATTTGATTACTTATACGTTTACTAACCTTTTGCAAAAATAAATCACCATACATATGGCCTAGAGAGTCGTTAATCATTTTAAAGCGGTCAATATCCAGCGCCAATACAACAAATGGATCTCCCGTTTGATTACTATCTTGTACTGCTTTTTCGATTAAATGGTTGAATCTCCGGCGATTTGGAAGTCCTGTCAGTTCATCATGATAAGCTAAATGCTGGATTTGCTTTTTCGTCTGTTTTTCCAACGTAATATCTCGCATCATAATATGTGTTCCTGCTACTTTTCGATTGATAATTACAGGGACATGCATTAAGTTCAGATCTATTTTTGCTCCATCGGGTCGGATGTACACTGTGTCATAGTTTTTACGTTTAAATTGCTGAAATTCCTTATCACTACATCCTTCAATTAACCCTATTTCAGTTACTGGCTGTTGAAGAAAATGTGCTGTATTCATCCCTGTAATCTTCTCGACAGCTGGATTCACATGTAGAATCTTACCTTCGTGACTAACTGAAATAATGCCATCTATATTATGGTCATATAACGAGCGATACCAGCGTTCATGTCGTTCAATATCAAAATCTTTGTCACTCAGACGTTTATTCAGAAGAGACGTTAGGATTGTGATTGTTAAGGTCAGGAGTGTAGCTGCCCCGATTCCATAGGCAATTCCTTGTGGCTGCAGCAAGCCTGAATTAAGCTCTACAGAATTAGAGACATTAAATGAAGCGGCCGCCATGCCTGTATAATGCATTCCAGTTATGGCCACTGCCATAATCATGCCACTACCCACTTTAAACCATACAGCATATGGGGATTGTGTATCTCTTAGTTTAAGCAGTAACCATAACGCAGCGAACGATGCTAATGCAGCAATCGCTACCGATAGCATGACAATTCCCCAATCATATGAAATCTCAAGAGACATAGCTGCCATTCCTACATAGTGCATACCAGATATCGCTGCTGCCATAAGTAGCCCACTAGCGAATAGTCTCCCTGAACGATTCTCTTTGTGTAAACCTACAATTGATAAGGCGATAGCTGAGGCGATAATAGCAAAAATGATCGAAAGAATCACAGTTCCTATATGATAAAAAACTGGAATGGGGAATGAGAACGCCAGCATTCCAACAAAATGCATAGACCATATGCCTATTCCCATGGAGAAGGCTCCACATAGAAGCCAAACAATCTTTATCTTTCCCTTTCCAGCTTGAATTCGACCTGCTAGATCAAGTGCGGAATAGGAAGTAGCTGTAGCAATAATAAAAGATAAAAAGACAAGCGGTAAACTATACGAACCATGTAAATGTTCCATATTATGAGCTCCTTCAGTTCAAACCCACCCAAAATAGTTGGGCCGTACGTGTTTATGTCATGCTATTAATAAAACGCAATATTAGATCTATAAGATCACAACTATAGACCTATTTTAGCATAAAAAATGAAACAGGATGTATTATTACAAACCATTCTCTATAGTTGTTTTCAAGTTAACTGAATGAGGGTAGGATATAGGGGTTAGGTATAGTTCGCACACCAAAGAAGGAGCACAGGACGATGGATAAACGCGTTAGATGGATTGATACAGCTAAAGGTATTGGGATCATCCTAGTTGTTATGAGCCATGCCCCTATTAATGATACGTTTAAAGATTTTTTATTTGCTTTTCATATGCCTTTATTTTTTTATTTATCTGGGATTGTCTACAAAACATCAACGATATCGCCAGGTTCGTTTTTGCTAAAGAAAGCCAGAGGACTACTACTCCCTTACTTTTTGTTTTCATTTATCACGTATGTATTGTGGTTTTTTGTTACACGTCATTTCCCTTTCACGTCGGGTGATGATGTCGATCCAGTTGTACCCTTTTCAGGTATCTTCATTTCTACACCGCAGGATTATCAACTTACCTACAATCCAGCTATATGGTTCTTAACCTGCTTATTTGTGGTTGAAGTTCTATTTTACTTTTATGATCGTATTAGCAAAGGCCGTGGATTGCCTATTTTCCTAATTAGTTGTGGCATTTTGGGTTACGCCAGCTCCATGTTATTTGAGTCGAATGCCTTACCTTGGAGTATACTTGTTGCACTTACAGCCATTGTCTTTTACGGACTTGGTTATCTAACAAAACACGTTTGGTCAACGATTTCATGGCCGTTTGTCATACCTGCTGTCAGCTTACTTTTCTTCGTGACATATGTAGCTCATACGTTTAATAGCGAAAGGATTGACATGAGAGGGAATGTCTATGGAGAGGTTTGGTTCTTCTATCTCGGAGCCATAGCAGGCGCTGTAGCGATCATCCTGCTTGCCCATAAGTTAGCTCGATTTAATTTCCTTGTGTATCTGGGACAATTCTCTATCGTTATTTTAGTATTACACTTTACTGCCCTTAACCTTGTCAAAGCATCTGTTTATTATGGGTTAGGATACGAGATGAGTGATACAACAACGTTACCTTGGACGTTATTTTATACCACGGTCACTTTATTGCTTATGATCCCATGTATTATGTTTCTCAAACAGTTTCCTATGTTGTTAGGTAAAGGACGGAAAAAGACAAAAACGCCATAGAAAAATCCGCTGTCACCTTTTAGGTAACAGCGGATTTTTTTAATTATCTTCCTGGTCAGTGCCTCTAGCATCGTTCTCTCCATAGTCATATTGCTTTGGATCGGTTGGTTCAAATCCAGGAATCTCATGAAAACGAAGTAGATCTTGATACAAAACTTCATCAGAAAGCTGCAGCTGTTCATCTACTTTCTCTTTCAAACGAGCTGTTTCTTCATTTGGTTCTACTTCTTCACCAGAGTCCGTGTCATACACGGTACCTCCGACATTTGTATATTCAGGTGAGACAAAGCCACCATCCCGGAAAGCCACAGTCTCGTCATGTTCATCAGAGAATAGGTCTGTTCCGAAGGTCATGTACTTTTTATGATCAATTCCTTGTAGATGAAGCAACGTTGGCATCACATCAATCTCTCCACCATATGTGTGGTTCACTCCACCCTCTTCACCGGGTACACGAATCATTAGGGGAACGCGTTGATTCTGGGCATTTTGATATGGAGTAATTTCCGTTCCAAGTACCTCTGCCATCGCACGATTATGGTTCTCTGATATCCCTTGGTGATCTCCGTAAATCATAATAATTGAGTCATCATACAGGCCTGCCTCTTTTAACTCACCAAAAAATTCTTCCACTGCTTCATCTAGATAACGGGCCGTTTGGAAATAACCATCAACTGTTTTATCCCCAGTTGTGCCTCGATCTAGCGTCGCATCTTCTTCATCCAAAATAAACGGATAATGATTGGTTAGTGTTAACAAGTGTGCATAAAAAGGTTGTTCCAAGGATTGCAGCATCGGAATTGATTCCTCAAAAAATGGCTTATCTTTCAGCCCGAGATTCACTACCGACTCATCATCCATATTATATGAACTGGCATCAAAAAACGTATCTATGCCAAATTGTTTATATATCTGATCACGATTCCAAAATGACTTATAGTCACCATGAAGAATGGCACTAGTGTAATTCTCTTCGCTGTTAAGGATAGCAGGAAGGGATTGATACGTATTTTGACCTTTAGTCACAAAAGCAGCACCAGTTGGTAGACCAAACATGCTGTTATCTAATATCAACTCTGCGTCAGCTGTTTTTCCCTGACCCGTCTGATGAAAGAAATTATCAAAATAATTCATGTCTTCCCCACCATGCGCCAAATCATTTAGGAAAGGCGTAACTTCCTCTCCATTTAGTTCATAATCAATCAAAAATGACTGAAAGCTCTCCAAGTGAATCTTGATGATATTCTTCCCTTGGCCTTTACCAAACATCTTCTCGTCTGGTTCTGCATAATGTGAGCTTGTGTAATGCTTAGCATTCGACAGATCATCACTACTTGCGTAAGCCCTTTGAGATTCCATTTGAGCAGTCTGCACACCATCATAGACAGTGTAGTTATACAAACCAAGATATTTAACGATGTAATTACGGTCAAATGTACGCGTAAGAAGTTGAGGTCGATCAATTTCTGCCAAAGTAAGGTTCAAAGTAAAGATAGCAATCCCCGCGATAATGGCCGTTGAAGCCAAGCTTTTTCTGAACTTAGTTTCGCTAATTGCTTTATTTCGAAGGAGCCATAACAAAAGAACAGCCAAATCGATGAAATAAAGCACGTCGTACCCGTACATAGTAGAAAAAATACCTTCTGACATATTGCCAACATTGTCGGTTTGAAGCAAATTAGGCAAAGTCAAAAAATCATCAAAAAAACGATAAAACATAATATTTGAGTACAAAACAATGGTCATTGCTGTACTCATTCCAAAAATCCACCAGCATGCTCGTTTTCCTTTCGCAAACAAAGCAAAACCAAATAAGATGACGGCCGCGCTAATTGGATTAATAAGTAATAAAAATTCCTGAAGCATTCCTTTTACGCCCAAATTAAATTCAATCTTATATGAGAGATAGGTCTTGATCCAAAGAAGGATGACAGCAAGCAGGAAAAAACCACCCTTGCTGCTTCGTAGTGTTTTCATCATGCAACTCTTCTTTCTTTTCTTAATCAACGACAAATAATGTTCATAATTGTAGGACGGCAAACCTAAAGTGACAAGTATCAAAATTAGCCATATATCCGCTTATTTTAGAGAAATAAGCTTGTAAAACGATCTCATGCACTCATTTCTTGGTCTCAATCCTTCTCACACATTATGATGTCGGTCGGGCCATTGCATATGTTTTGCCTAAAGAGGCATAATCATGACCAGCTAACCGGGCTACTGGCCTTAATTTTTCAACAGATATATACCCAGCCTCTGCATCATATACACCCTCTGAGATATGATAACACACTACTTTTGCAAGGATCAGATCATTCACAACCGTCCCTTGGTCATTCTTAATTGTAATATGTTCATGTAACACACATTCGTAGCGGATTTTCGCTTCTAGTATGCCCGGAACTTCAATCATTTCACTTGGTTTTACATGGAATTTCGTTAATTCAAGCTCACTTTGGTTTGGCTTTAGTGGTGCTGCCGTTTCGTTAATATCTTCAATCATCTCTTCAGTAGAGACATGAATCACCAATTCTTTGTATTGAAGAATATTACGTGCTGTATCTTTCATCTCACCATTAGATCTAGATATAGAAACAGATAGTAAAGGTGGATCTGCTGACACAACATTAAAGAAACTAAAAGGAGCCGCATTTACGACCCCTGAGTCTTCCGTTGATAAAGTTGTAACAAACGCAATGGGTCTTGGGACAACGGACCCTGAAAGTAATTTGTAATGCTCTTTCACAGACAAATCAGTTGCTGACAATATATGCATATTCTTTGCTCCTTTTTTTATGCTTTTTCATAGCTTATACTTGCTTCACTACCGCAACTATTCTTCGTTTGATCTTAACTCACTTATATATTGATACACCTTATTAATTTCTTCTTCTGAACCATAGGCATACGTAACATTCCAAATCTTATCTACATCAGTGTCGTTTAATTCTGCATCTATATCATGAAAAATACGATGAAGATAACGGACCGACATCTCATTTGTATGTTCTTCGGAAACGTTAATTAATGCTTCTGCATTTTTTAAATCATTCACAGCTTCAGACGGAGCAAGTCCGTGCTCTTTGAGCCATTGTACATCCTTTTTTAACTCTCTCCACTTCTCCTTTTCAGAAAGTTCGGAGTGATCAAGCCTCTCTACACCGCCCCAACCAGCTAGGCTGTTTAAATAATCATGCTGCTTCTTAAATAATTCTTTAACCGTCTCCTCTTCTCCTTCTTGAAAAGCAATTCGTTTATCAGAAACTTCATAATCGATGATTCCTTCAGCCGCATCTGTTTTCGTCCCCAATTCTCTTGTCGAGACTTCCTTCTCTTGCTGACTACGATCTGATGAAAATAAACTACCGCGTTCTGAAAAACCTATATATGCGATTGCAACTCCAGCTAATAAAATTAGGACTGTGGATATAATAGAAATTCTCTTCAACAATAGATTTCATCCCCTTAAACTAATGAAAAAGTATTGTATCAAAGGTAACATAAACCCCAGGTTCCTCCTATCTAAAGTTGTATATCTTTAGAAAAATGTAACAAAAAAAGGCGGGAAATAGTCCTATGGTAGAACTACACGCCTTTTTTCATTTTCTATATAGCTCTAATCATGCCACCATCCACTAATATCGATGTTCCAGTCATGTAACTAGAAGCATCTGATGCTAAAAATGTGACCACATTAGCAAATTCCTCTGGCTTACCGTAACGCCCTAATGGAATATTCTTTCTTGCCTGTTCTGCAACCTCTTCGGTTGAAATGCCTTGCTTTTCTGCTTTTAATTGATCCAGGTGTGCTACTCGATCCGTTGAAATACGGCCTGGTGATACGGTATGTACTAAGATCCCGTATGGAGCTAACTCCTCAGCTAGACTTTTCGCTAATCCTTGAATACCCATTCTGAATGTGTTGGATAAGATCAAGTTAGGAATTGGCTGCTTAACAGAGGACGACGCAATATTAAGGATACGTCCCCCTTTTTTCTTAAGATCAGGCAATACCTCACGAATGAGTCGAATATAACTTAGTAAGTTTAGTTGAAAAGCCTGTTCCCAATCCTCATCTGAGAACTGCTCAAACCCTCCACCAGGAGGACCACCTGCATTATTAACAAGAATATCGATGGCACCGAACGCTTGCCTTGTTTTTTCGGCTAGCAGCTTAATCTCTTCTGCCTTCGTAATATCGCATGCAAAATACTCAACACGGCCTCCACCTTCTATTTCAAGAAGCTCTTCTTTTACTTTAGCCAATTTCTCTGCATCTCTGCTCGAGATCATGACATCTACCCCTTCTTTAACAAACTGGGTAGCAACCGCCTTTCCTAGCCCTTGGCTAGATGCAATCACTAAAGCTGATTTCCCTTTCAAATGTAGATCCATTTTCTTTCGCCTCCATTATTTAGACTGATTTACTCTGTATTTTGACCAACTATTTATAAAAAGGCAAATGATAAACTTTATTGTTCACAATGGTTTCGGTATGATGAGCACGGGGTATATAGAACTACGACTTGTTTATCATTAAGTAGAAACCGGAGGATTACGAACTTGCACAAATCAATGAATGAAGTGAATGATGAGTTGGTTGTAAATTCACTCGAAAACAACCTCGCCATTATTCGATTTGATTTAAATCGTCGTGTCGCATATGTAAATGACATCTTTGCCCAAACAATGGGTTATAAAGTGGATGAAATGATAGGGATGCACCATAAACATTTTTGTTTCCCTGAATTTAGTAACAGCTATAGTTATGAAGAATTTTGGAATGGCCTGCTATCTGGTAAGAGTTTTCAAGATAAGATTCTTCGAAAGAATGCAAAAGGTGAAGAATTATGGTTAGAAGCAACCTACATGGCTGTTTTTGATATAAAAGGACAAGTAGTCGGCATTTCAAAAGTTGCCACTGATATTACAAAGCGCCAAACAAAGATTACGTCTTTTGGTGAAAGTCTTCAAGGTATGTCTGAGCGATTAAACGAACGTGCTGAAGCAGGAATTGGACGAAGCCAAGAGCTCTTAGCAAGCATTAATCAAATTGCCGACCTATCCACACAAAATACAGATACTCTTACAGAGCTGCAAAAGAAGGCAGAGTCCATTCAAGGCATCACAAAAACGATTCAAGGTTTTGCCTCTCAAACAAACCTTCTCGCATTAAATGCCGCCATTGAGGCCGCTCGCGCTGGCGAACACGGTCGAGGTTTTGACGTCGTTGCAAAGGAAGTACGCAAGCTATCTAAACAAATTGAACAATCCATTATTGAAATAAGTGATAGTATCGCATCCATTACCAAAGAAGTGAACACCATTGCAACTGGTACCATGCAAGCTAAAGAACATGCTATCCGTAATCAAACTCAAGTTCATGTAACACTAGATGATTTCAAAATAATTTCTGCAGATGCTGCAAGCCTCGATGCAGAGACAAAGGAATTCAAACAAGTTATATAGTCTAGCGAATCATCACTCCGGAGAGTAGGAGATCTCTCTGGATTTTTGTTGTGTCTTGATTTGATTTAAATAATTACTTATCGGAATAATCTGGAATGTATATTTTACTTTTTTCAGATTATTTGATACTATTCACTTTATTATAATAAAGAGGTGAGTGGTCATGGGAGAACAAGAGGCGTATACACATAGTAGAAAAACGGCACCATTTCGAGCAGATCAAGTAGGTAGCTTATTAAGGACAGATGTCATTAAGACAGCTCGCCTCAAACAAGCAGCTGGAGAGATCACACCTGATCACCTTAGAGAGATTGAAAACGATGAAATCATTCGAATTGTTGAGAAGCAAAAAGAAACAGGTATACAGGTTGTAACGGATGGTGAGTTTCGCCGTGCGTGGTGGCACTTTGATTTTTTAGAAGGTCTTGATGGCGTAGAAGCTTTCTCGGCAAATTCAGGTATTCAGTTCAAAGGAGTAACCACAAAAGCAAGAGGTATTAAAGTAAGCAGTAAGCTAGACTTTACTAGCCATTCGATGCTTAAAGATTATGCATTCCTTGATAGCATTAAAGGTTCACATACAGCAAAAATGACCATTCCTAGTCCCAATATGCTTCATTTTAGAGGGCAAATTGATCCCGCTGTTTACTCAGATGATGACGAATTCTTTCACGATCTTGCTCAGGCCTACAAAAAAGCGATAAAAGCATTTTATGACGCTGGTTGTCGTTATCTTCAATTAGACGACACAGCATGGGCTGTATTCTTTTCTGAAGCAGGCGAAGAACAAATTCGAGCAAAAGGGTACACACCAGAAACATTGCGTGAACGCTTTGCACGTAGTATTAATGAAGCGGTTGCCGACAAGCCAAGTGACATGGTCATCACGATGCATATCTGCCGTGGGAATTTCAAATCTTCATGGACCGCGGAAGGTAGCTATGACGGGGCATCTGAAACGATTTTCGATGGCCTAGATTTAGACGGCTTGTTCCTTGAATACGATGACAATCGTTCAGGATCATTTGATGCACTACGTTATGTCAAACGTCCAAACCTTCAGTTGGTCCTTGGATTAGTCACCTCTAAATTTGGTGAGCTTGAAGATCCGGATACCATCAAACGTCGTATTGATGAAGCATCAAAGTTTGTTAACTTAGACCAGCTTTGTCTGAGTCCTCAATGTGGATTCGCCTCAACAGAAGAAGGAAATCTACTAACTGAAGATCAACAATGGGAAAAGTTAAAGCACGTTGTTCGAATTGCAGAAGATGTTTGGAAATAATTATTGCGGAAACGACTCGCTCTCCACTGATGGTGTGCGAGTCTTTTTTAGGCAGGGGGACAATGATGAAACATGTTATGAAAAGATCTGACTTAATGAGTAAAGAGGATATTTGGAATGCTGTTCTCTCTGTACTAGGCGAGTATGACTTTCCTACTGATAACTCAGCTGTTAATGATCTGCTTATTATTTCTCAATATTATTCTGAATTAGAAAGTGGAGGTCATGAAAGCTTATTAAACTGGACCTCAGAGTACATTGAAGAAGTGGGGATTTCTAGTTATCTGAACGACCTTATCCGATGTCTTGAAACCATCGGAGCGCACGATTATGCTAAGATCGAGAAACAGTACGGTGAAGAAATGTGGAGGTTATTTAAAGCTTCAGAAGAAGACGAACGTGTCACAGAAGAGTTTTATCAAGTCATTGAGGCTGCAGACCAAGCTTATCATAAGCTAAATAGCAAATTAGAAAATGTAATAGAGACGTATTTTCTGAAAACATATACTCAATTGATAGAAATAAATGAGGATGAATGAGAGTCTCTAAGACAGTGCTTTTTTTTGTCCAATAATAAGAGTAGAAAAAAACATTGGACATACAACTTCGCACCCTCAGGAGGCTAGTCTGTCCAATGCTGTTTTAAGCTAATCAGTGAGCAGAGTTGTGTCACTTACAGGTTAGCGAGATATTACTGTAGCTACGCGATTCTGTTTTCATTCAACATAACGAATGATAAAAAAATCACGTTTATCCGATTCTGTTTTCATTACGCTAAACGTCTTCTCATCAATATAGTGTTGTATTTGATGACTCTCAACTGTTTGCTTAGGCGTTTCTAGTACAAACCCATCTAATCCTTCAATAACAGCACATTTTACATAGCGCTGAATTGACTCATTAAACCAATTCAAATTTTCTTGGACGGGTTGATCATTATCCCATGGCTTCGCTCCCCATATCCGAGATCCTTGCTTAAATGAGGTATTCTCGAGATTCTTAGCGTTGCAATAATGGGATACAGATATCTCCGTCACTGGGTCTGAAGTTAACGCAAACCGATTCTTATCCCTCTGTAAATTCTTCGTGAGAGTACTCTCTACATATTTGAGAAGGTTCGTTTCAAGTGCAGCCGCAAAATGAAATAAATGCTGATGAAAAAGCGCAAGCTGTTTACCAACAGACATCTGTTTCTCACTTTCCTTCATTGGTTTGTCCCCATCATAATGATTAATGATACGAGCTACACTGCCCGCCGTCTGAGATAATTGAAGAAAATGGTGTGATGCAGATCCTATTTCACCCGACAAATCCAGCTCGTGAATTAAAGCAGGCAGACCAAGCTCCGCGTATTCCTTTGTTAAATCCGTTGCAAACTGATTGGCTAAACAAGTCGAAATGATAAACACGTCGGCAAGCTCGCCACCTACTGTATCTGGGTCCTTCTCCTCCGTGAGCAGTAACTCAGCCAATTCTCCAAGCTCTTCTGTCACCCTAGCGAGACCTGAAAGTGTGCGCCAGTATCCACCGAGATGGCGAATGGATTGATCAATCAGTACTTGATAATCATGAATTGTATGTAACGTCCTATCTGTCATTGTGACCCCCTACTGTTGCTCCGTTTCTCCACCCTAGTATACTAAATTTCTTCTTACTTGTAATAGTTGTTCCATTTCGTATGTATCGTGAGCACCCACGTATTTTCTAGAAGGGCTACATCGATGGGTCTCAATATTTGCTTAATTTTCACTTCCGACATACACTACTTTTATTGGAAAGAATCCGAGGAGGAACCCTTATGAATATAGAAATTTGGTCTGACTTTGCTTGTCCATTTTGTTATATTGGAAAACGAAAATTAGAACAAGCTCTAGAGCAATTTGAGCATAAAGCTCAAGTGACCACAGAATTTAAAAGCTTTGAGCTCGATCCTAATGCTGCAAAGCATACTGATAAAAGTATGGCCGAGTTACTTGCCGGTAAATACAAAATGCCTCTTCGACAGGCAGAGGCGATGACAGCTAATGTAGCGGCACAAGCTGCCGATGTTGGCCTTACGTATCATTTTGATACTATGCAGCCTACTAATATGCTTGATGCCCATCGTTTGACTCACTATGCCAAAACACAAGGTAAGGCAAATGAACTGGCAGAACGCCTGCTTTATGCTTACTTTACCGAATCGAAGCACCTCTCTACTCCTGATACGTTGATTGAATTAGCAGGTGAAGTTGGTTTAGTAAAAGAAGAGGTTGCCAAGGTTTTAGAAAGCGATCAATTCGCGGACGCAGTCAAATACGACCATAATCAAGGAGTTCAGCTTGGTCTTCAGGGTGTCCCGTTTTTTGTCATTAATCAAAAGCATGTTGTCTCTGGTGCTCAACAATCCTCTGCTTTTCTTGAAGCACTCACTACTGCTTGGAATGAAGAAAAAGCTCAGAAGACATCAACAGAAAACACTGATGATGCTTGTGCAGATGGCCTGTGTAAGTTTTGATCATACAAAAAATCACCTGCTCCACAATCTAGTGGAGAACAGGTGATTTTTTTCGTCAATGCTGCTACTTAGACTGGGAAGATTTGCTCCATTTATTGGCTACCATTGTAAACACAAATGCACTCACAAGTGAAGCCGCCATGGCTAGGATAAACCCTAGCACATTATCAGAAAGCCCAGGTGCAGCAAATGATGGTACATATGCTGTTCCTCGTAAATTGAACATCCCCACAATGGCACCACCAATACCCGCTGATAGGAGTGCACCAACAAACACAATCTTACTTGCGAACATAAATGGGTATGCAGATTCTACAAAGGTACCAAAAATCATATTGATTCCAAATGATGGTCCAGCAGCCGCTGCCTCCCCTCGACGTCTTGGGAAAAGTAGATTCGCCAGGTTAATTCCGGCGGCTACCATCACGAGACCTACCATATCTATCGCTCCAAGAAAACTAGTCCCTGTATTCTCCATTTCCAATAAGACAATGGGCAGAATCGCTGCATGATAGATGCCCGCAATAATTGCTGGCCATATTAACAATCCGGCGACAATTCCCGCCACAATCGGGTTAAAAGAAATCGTTGAATCAATGGCTAATCGAATCCAATCCCCCACCTGTAACGCAATTGGTCCAAGGACAAAGAAAACAAGAAGACCAGGAATAAGGCCACCAAACCCTCCTGCAATAATATTTACTGTTGTTGCAGGGAAGTTCAACTTCAAACATTTCGTGAATAAGTAAGGAACCATGTACCCTGCACCAATCCCGGCTAGTAGGCCACCAATAATTCCACCATCAACGGAAAGTAAGCCTGCAACAATGCCTGCAACAATAGACACTTCATCTAAGTCTGCTATTTGTCTTGCTGCAATAACCGCTACCACAACAGGTAAGGCGCCTATTAGAATATCAAATACACTTCCGAGTGCTTCGAGTCCAGGTATTTTACTTAAAGCTAACACAATGGCAAGAGCAATAAATGCTGGAAGTGAGGAGGTCATAATGCCTCGCAAATTCACCTTTTGTCTTGTAGATTCAGTAGATTCAGATGTATTTAGCTTGGGACGGTATTTGCTTCCCCAATGCTTAGATAAGGATGTCACAAATCCAATCGCCCGTGTTTTGTTTGATGTGCCTGTTGTCCCAGATTGAGAAATAATACGAGCACCCATCGAACCAATGGTTGCCATAGACGTTCCACCCGTACCAACTACAGGAATATTTGCTTTAGCTGCTGCTTCAACGGTTTGTTTGTTTGCTCCGGTTGGATCTGCACTCATGGCAATGAGTCCGTCAATTTCTCCGGCTTTGATCTGATTTGCTTGCTTTTGATCCCGCTCAGCTGCATATTCATTCACTTCAAGTAATGTCCCTGAATATAACAGCTCTAATTCTTGCGCTTGCTCATCCCAACCAAATAGCTTAGCTGCCGAATGTGGTTTGACAGAGTCCATCGATTGTTCTGTTGCAATAAATTGAATACCTTTCACTTCTATACCAGCTGCTTCAGCTTGAATATGAAGCTCTTTAATAAGCCGATCAGGTCGACTGCCTCCAAGGTTATAAAGATTTCCTCCACTACTAGCTATGATGATTACTCGTTTCATTTCGTCTCGCTCCGTCCCTCTTGGTGTCTATACGTCAACGATCTACATTTTATCACTCTACCAGTTTAACAGAGTAAAGGATCTCTTGAAAAGTGTTATAAGATAATTAATCCTTGGTCGTTCTACCCTTTTTTGACTTTATGATTTTTAGTGCCCATTTTTCGTTCTTCCGCATAAGATAAAAAACACCGCTATAGGTGAATAGTTAATCAACCAGGAGGGACTGTGATGAAGGAATTTCTACTCCTTCGACTAAGTGTTTTTATATTCTTAGGACTATTAGCGTATATCCAAGTGAATCAATATCTCTCGCCTATTTCTATCATTGTCGTTTTATTTGTCAGTTCTTTGACTTACTTCTTGATTTATTATCACATGGCGAAAAAAAGAATTCCGCCTTCATAAAGGAACCTGTAGAGATGTAAAAATCTCTTACATACCCTCTCAAAGGGGGCATTAATGAAAGGGTGACCTTTATATGGGATATAAAATACCTGTTGAGCAAGGCGTTGGAGTATATGTTGAGGACATTGGACCTCGAGATGGGAAGCCGATTCTATTTATACACGGCTGGCCGCTAAGTCATGAATGCTTTGAGTACCAATATAATCAACTACCTAAAGCCGGCTATCGTTGTATTGGTCTTGATTTGCGTGGCTTTGGACAATCGGATCGACCGTGGTATGGCTACACATATAATCAATTAGCTGACGACATTCGTGTAGTCATTGATTCGTTAAATATAAACGATGTTACACTAGCTGGCCATTCAATGGGCGGAGCCATTGCTATTCGTTACATGGCTAGGCATTCTGGACATCGCATTGCGCGTCTTGCATTACTCGCAGCGGCTGCACCAAGCTTTACAAAAGGTCCTGACTACCCTTATGGCATGACAAAAGAAGACGTCAATGAATTGATTCAACAAACATACACAGACCGCCCTGCTTTACTCGATCGCTTTGCTGATTTATTTTTTGAAAAGCCGATCTCAATGCCATTTAAACAGTGGTTTATTACTATTGGGTTAGACGCAGCAGGTTACTCTACAGCCTATACAGCCGTCTCTCTTAGGGATGAAAAACTTTGGGATGATCTTTCGAGTATCCACGTACCTACGGGCATTTTCCACGGTGAAAAGGATAAGATTTGTCCAATTGAATTCGGTGAAATATTGCACCAACTGATATATGGTTCTCATTTTTTCCGTTATGAAGATAGTGGACATGGGTTGTTTTATTGTGACCAACAACGTTTTAATTACGATCTTTCTCAATTTATTGAAACAACATAAAAGACTAGAAAATAAATCTTGACATTATTGCTCAAGGTCATTAAAGTTTCATTAGGGAAACTTTTTAACTCAAGAGCATATTTTTTAGTCTTGGCAATAAAAAAGGAGTGATATAGTTTGAAGAAATATTATTCAATTACAGGAGGGGCTTTATTAAGCTCAACCATTCTACTCGCAGGATGTGGTTCAGAGAGTAACCCAACATCTGCAACAGAAGAGGGAGAAGATTCGATTCAGATTGTGGCGACCATTGCCCAGATAGCCGATCCTCTTGAGATCATCGGAGGAGAGCATGTCTCCGTAAAAGCATTGATGGGACCAGGCGTTGACCCTCACCTTTATGAGGCCACACAAAGTGATATTGGAACGCTTCAAGAAGCTGATCTTATTTTTTACAGTGGGTTGCACTTAGAAGCTAATATGATGGATGTCTTTTCAAACACAAGTGTGCCCTCAACAGCCATTGCTGAAGCAATCCCTGAGGAAGATTTGTTAGAAGATGAAGAAGACGAAGGAGCAATAGACCCACACGTTTGGTTTGACCCAGAACTGTGGACCACCGCACTCGATGCTGCTGTAGAGGAACTAAAGGCTTATGCGCCCGAGCATGCAGACGAATTTGAAGAGAACAAACAAACATATTTCGCTGAACTAGAAGCTCTCCATCAAGAATCAAAAGAAACGTTAGCTACCATTCCTGCTGAGCAAAGAGTGTTAGTTACGGCTCATGACGCATTCCAGTATTTCGGAAGAGCCAATGATTTAGAAGTGGTGGCACTTCAAGGCTTAAGTACGGAATCAGAGATTGGCTTATCTGATGTGCAATCAACAATTGATACGATTATAGAAAAAGAAGTACCTGCTGTTTTTATTGAAACGAGTATAAACGATAGCTCCATCCGTTCAGTGATTGACGGTGCAGCACAAGCAGGTGTTGACGTAGAATTAGGTGGAGAATTGTACTCTGATGCTATGGGTGAAGCAGGCACAGAGACTGGAACCTATATTGGTATGTACCAACATAACGTCACAACCATTGTAGAAGCTCTATCTGCTGAATAGAAAAAAGGCACATCGCGGTGTGCCTTTTTTCTATTGATTAAAGTTTATTTCACTGCTCTAAACAACCATAACATTCATTGCAAAGAAGAGGATCACTAACAAATGTCCAATCAACGTGAACCAGGCAATGATTTTAGTTGCTGTTTTTAATCCGCTTTGCTCCGGTGCCGTCACCTTTGAAATCATCACTAATGCGATGATAGCCAATATAATTCCTATTCCCGGTACAAAAAAACCAATACCAGCCAAAACTAATGCTCCTACTGCTGAACTTTGCTGATTTGATGTTTGCGTTGTCATTTAATCCCCTCGCTTTTTTGGTTAGATAGCTTCTGAAAACATCATATAACTCATGACTCCTGTTATCGCTAAAAATCCTAAAACCACTTCCATTACTATGGAAATCCATGCGATCACTTTCGTTGCCGTCTTAAGTCCACTTTGGTCTGGAGCTGTAACTTTTGAAATCATAACTAATGATATAATGGCCGCAACTAATCCTAAAAGCGGGACAAATAAACTAACGATCGCTAAAACCAGTGCGCCTACCGCTGAGCCTTGCTGGTTTGTTGTTTGAGTTGTCATGATTTCATCCTCCTATAAAGAGTCCGTTATTCGATGTTTTTTACTATCTGTTTTATGATTAATCAATCGATACTCAGAGCGACCCATATACGTGGGGATGCTGATTTTTGAAAGGTCAGGTAGTCCATTTTCTGAGAACACATTCTCGTCCTTATACGTGAGCAGTACCTCACCTACAATCCACTCATGATCACCATACGTAGTAATATCAATCACCTTACATTCATAGGCAAAGTAAGCATCCGTTAGAATCGGTACATCTACTTTTATTCCGTTTTCATATGGAATATGCAAGGCCTCGAACTTATCCATAGTTGACCCACTATATGTTCCGGTTGCTTGAATCCATTCAGAATGAGTTCCTGTGAGAAAATTCACACCAAATACTCCACTTTCTTTAATAAGATTGAAGGAGTGAGTTTCTTTCCTTAAAGAGATTCCATAATAACCTGGGTCTTGTCCAATATAAGTATGCCAGCCTGCTGCCATCACATTTTTTTGGTTCTCATTCATCGATGTTACAATCGCCACCATACCGGGATACGTATGCCATCCAGGTTTTGAAGTCGGCATTCTCATTTTTACCTCTCCTTTATAAGGGACATTTACTCCATACCCAAAATAGTAAACTTTCAATCTAAACTTTCCATGATATCCAATTAAACCAATATACTATCATTAAATGATAAAAAAATAGAGAAGTAGAATGATTCTTACCTCTCTTCTCCTTCTCCCACAAAGGTTAGATCAATCTGTAAAACTTCAGAACGACTCCCTATTCGGATTGGCGGGCCCCAGGAACCATACCCTGACGATACAAGGGCGTGCATCGTTCCTTTGAGCTTGTATCCATAATCAAGTTCAAATAAACGTGATGTAATCCAGTGGTTTGGTGCCATCTGACCTCGATGGGTATGACCAGATAACATCAGATCGGCTCCTGCCTGTTCAGCTTTGTCCAAATGGTACGGCTGATGATCCATGAGTAGGATTGGCTTATGCTGAGATAACGGAGCTAAGAGATCGTGTACACTTTTCCGACCCCCATATCTACTTCCTTCAGCTGTCTTATCTTTACGTCCGACAATATAAAAGGTGTCATCTATTTCAATCGCCTCATCCTGAAGCATCTTAATGCCCGCACCTTCAACAAGTTCGATAAATTCCTCAACGGCTCCACCATAATACTCATGATTCCCCAGAACCGCATAAACGCCAAGAGGGGCCTTTAGTGACCTTAAGGTTTCCGCCATTTGATTGCGTTTAAATGGCTCAATGTCTCCATCCAGTAAATCTCCAGGAATTAAAATAAGATCTGGTTTTATTTCTTCCGTCTTCTTAATTAAGTTCTTTAAAAATCGATTACCAATAATATTTCCTAAATGAATATCTGATGCCACCATAATACGTAGTTGAGAGCGCTCACTAGCAGCTTTTTTTACCGTTAATGAATATGGTCTCACAACTGTACTCCAGTTATTTCTTGATCCCCAGATTAGTAGCAGTGCAAATCCTATCAATACAATGGTTCCAATCCATGTAACATGCTCACTGACTGTGAACCCCGCCAAACTCAAACACCAAAGACCTAGATCTAGAACAGGCAGAAATAAAATCGCATACTGCAGAATCGCAAAGTAAAATGATCCTACCACTTTTAATAACCTACCAATTGGACCTTTGATACCTTGAGCAAGGATATATGCAAAGGAAACAATAGCAAGTAACACCCAAAACAAAGTCATTGAACCTGTACCTGTTACGCCTAGTGACTTCATCCAAATGGCCCCATGCCAACCTATGTATAGATTGATACCTGCATACAAAACCAAACCCAACACAACACTAATGATTCCACGTAAAGATTTCACGTTTCTTAACCCCTTCTCCGTATCCTCTATCTATTTATTCGTATCATAGCATGCTCGACCAAATTATAGGAAGAAAGAGAAAAACAGCTAATAAGAGAATCTCTCATCAGCTGTTCAAACACTTATAACATCACACCATCTTTAAAAATCGCAATCTCTCTAAATCCATTTTGTTCATTTCGAGTACGTGTTTCTCCGGAAGCTACATCAAGTAAGTAACTAAAGAAATGATCACGCACCTCATCCATACTTTTTCCTTCTACAAGCTCGCCTGCATTGTAGTCAATCCAGTTCTTTTTCTTATTATACAAGGTAGAGTTAGTTGAAATCTTAACCGTTGGAACAGGGCCGCCAAAAGGTGTACCTCTTCCCGTTGTAAATAGAACAATGTGGGCTCCTGCTGCGGCAAGCGCAGTAACAGAGACAAGATCATTCCCTGGACCCTGTACAATATTTAATCCGGTTTCAGACACTTTTTCTCCGTAGTCCAATACATCAACGATGGTTGCAAATCCACCCTTCTGCACACACCCTAGGGATTTTTCCTCTAGTGTTGTAATCCCCCCTTGTTTATTTCCAGGAGATGGATTCTCATAAACAGGCTGATCATGACGAATAAAGTATTCTTTGAAGTCATTAATTAGATCTACCATTTGATCAAATACGATACGGTCCTTCGAGCGGTCCATAAGGATTGTTTCTGCCCCAAACATCTCAGGTACTTCAGTAAGAATGGTTGTACCACCCTGACTAATTAATAGATCTGAGAAGGCACCAACCATTGGATTAGCAGTAATACCAGACAAGCCATCTGAGCCTCCACATTTTAACCCTACTTTCAGCTTGGAAATAGGCACAGGCTGTTGTTTGAACTCTGTTGCGAAATCTACTAGCTCTCCTAAAAGCTCTAACCCTTCCTCCAATTCATCCTCTGTTTCTTGTGCTGCTAGAAAACGAATACGGTCGCTATCGTAGTTAGGCATGGCTTTTTTGAAGGATTCGATGAAATTATTCTCACACCCTAAACCTAGGACAAGAACCCCTGCAGCATTTGGATGCTCAACTAACCTAGCAAGAAGTTTCTGCGTATTCTCTAGGTCATCCCCTAACTGCGAACAGCCAAAAGGATGAGGGAAATAGTGTACCCCATCAAAATCACGACCCTCATGTGCTTTATTTGCTAATCTAGCTAAGTTCTCTGCTACCTTGTTAATACAGCCTACTGTGTTAATAATCCAGACTTCATTTCTAATTGCTACTTCACCGTTTTTTCGGACATAACCAGAGAAGGTTTGTCCAGATGGATGAATGCCCATTATTGATTCATTTGTATCTTGATAATCGTACTCTAACGCACCTGATAGATTTGTTTTCACGTTATCTGTGTGTACCCAAGAACCGCGTTTGATCTCCTCAGTTGCATGTCCAATCGGGAAGCCATATTTTATAATATTTTCTCCCTGTCCGATATCCTTCACCGCAATCTTATGTCCTGAAGGGATATCCTCGACCAGTTCAAAATTCTCATCGTTATAATGAATGGATGTTCCTTTTGATAGATCCTGTAAGGTGATAAGCACAGAATCCTGTTCATGTATTTGTGTAAATTCCTTTATCATATGCTCCTCCTATTAAAGAATTGACGGTAACCATAATGATATGGCAGGAATATAGGCAATCAGTAGAATGGCTACAATTAATGCCAACCAGAATGGCCATACTTCCTTGATGAAATCCTCGATCTTAACCTTGGTAATGGCAGCCGTTGTGAACATAATGGTTCCAACTGGCGGAGTAATCGTTCCAACACTGAGACACAAGATAAAGAACAGTCCAAAGTGAACAGGATCAATACCAAATGAATTCACCATAGGTAGAAGAATCGGCGTCAAAATAATGAGTAAAACATTTCCTTCAATTAACGTTCCTACAGCAATCAAGAAAATCATGACAACAAATAAAAAGATAGCTGGACTGCTTATATAACCCGTCACATATTCCGTCAAAAATTGAGGAACCTGCTCAAGAGTTAGAATCCACCCAAATGCCGTTCCCGCAGCAATGATGATCATAATCGTTGCGGTTAGGTTCACGGATTCCTTTAAAGCTTCAAACAGATCTCTTCCTGTCATTTTGCGGTAGATTAAAAATCCAAGTAATAAGGCATAGATAACAGCTACAGCACCGGCTTCAGTTGGACTGAATACACCGAATCGAATTCCACCAATAATGATAATTGGTAGTAAGATGGCAAGTATTGCATCCTTAGACGCAAACAAAATTTCCTTTGGTTTAGCAGCTGGTTTCTTTTCCACTTCAAATCCACGCTTTTTAGCTAAAAAATGAACCAGAATAAGAAAAATGACACTGAGCATAAGGCCTGGAACAATACCGGCCATAAACAATTGACCAATTGAAACGTTTCCAATATAGCCGTACATGATTAAGGCAATACCCGGTGGAATGATTGGTGTAATAAGAGATGTCGCTGCCGTAAGCGCTGTCGAAAACGCTGGCGGATAATTACGCTTTGTCATCTCTGGCACTAGAACCTTTGACTGCATCGCAGCATCAGCAATATTAGAGCCAGACAGGCCACCCATTAGTACACTTAATAGAACATTAACCTTGGCAAGTCCACCAGTCATATGTCCGGTTAACACTTGTGCAAATCGTAGCATCCGTTCTGTAATGCCGGTATAATTCATTAAAATACCCGCTGTTACAAAGAAGACGATCGCTAAGAGTGGAAACGATTCAATTCCGCTCATCATTCGTTGTATTAAAATCTCATTAGCAAAACTATCATTAAAAATAAAATAGAATGCACAGGCTGCAATCATCGCATAGGCAACCGGGATATTCATCATCATTAGGATAAGCATTAAAATGAGTGTAATGGCTAGTATCATACCTATTCTATTCCTCTCTCTTGATTCACATAGTCTCTATCTTTTCTAATGAAAACCCGAATAAGATGGTATAAGACAAGTACAGAACCAACAGGAACTGCCAATGTGATGAATGTATAGCTTACTCCTAGAACTGGTGTAACCTTAGCCACCCCATGAATAGCAAATGCCGCGCCCCAATAAACAAACACGACGAGGGTTAAGGCAAAGATAAAAACTAATCGGAAGACCTGAAGTCTAAACCTCCAACGTTCTGGTAGCTTTCTTACAAAATAATCGATCCCTACATGAGAATTGGTTTTCATCGCTGAGCTAAGCCCTACAAATACAAGCCAGATAAACAACGCTAAGCTAATTTCCTCAGTCCACGTAATCGGGTTATTTAACACAAAACGAAAAAATACATTTAAACTTATTAATAGAATAATTCCTGCAAGAGCAACAGCTGATAGAAAATCATCAATATTATTGATTAATCTCTTCATAACGCGCCCTCCTTCATTGGGTAGTGGATCTATTTTCAAGTAATTCTTCAATCGTTTGTTGTAAATCTGGGCTCCACTCAGGGGTTACCTCAAAGATTCGTTCAGCCTTTTCTTTAAAGGCATCCTGGTCTACTTCATTAATAATAATGCCTTGCTCCTCAAACAACTCTAATACGTCTTCTTCCTGCTCATAGACAATGTTTTTTCCATACTCCCCTGCTTCGTCTCCTGTTTCGCGAAGAATCTCAAGCAAGTCATCAGGGAGCTCATCCAAAAAATCTGTCCCACTCACCCATGGGCTCATGATTTTTGTGTGACCAGTTAGGGCAAGATACTTAGCCACTTCATTGGTTTTTGAAGCTTCGAGTACTGGAATAGGATTCTCCGCACCGTCAATGACACCTTGCTGTAATGACGCATACATATCTCCAAGTGGTAGGGGTGTAGGTGATGCCCCGAGCACACTAAAGGTATTGATATACATCTGGTTATTCGGAACACGAATTTTCATTCCCCTAAGATCATCAGGAGTCAGCACTTCACGTGTAGTCATTAAATGTCTTTCACCATAAAGTGTATTGGTAGAAACAATATCAAATCCAATATCCATTAATTCTTTTCGTTGTTCCTCAAACCATTCTGTTTCAGCTAGATAGAATAAGTCATCGACATCATCTACGATATAAGGAGCCGTAAGTACTCCTAGATCCTGTACAAAGTTCATCAAGAAATCATACCCCGTAAAAATAATCACGTTACTTCCAAACAGGGCCTGTTCGACCACATCAGCCTCTGAGCCTAGCTGTGAGCTTGGATAGATATGAAAGTCCAATCGTCCATCACTTCTCTCCTCTGCTAGCTCCTTCCACTTTCTTGCAACCTGATCCACTGGTTCACCAGGTTGATTTCCATACGCTATGTTAACGGTAAAAACCTCTTTCTCCGAAGTAGCCGTTGGCGTAGCACATGCACTCAAGACAACCAGTAATAGAATAAAGAGAAAAGAATGTAATAGCTTAGACATCTAATTGTCCTCCTAATAGTAGATAACGCTTTCATTTCAGTGGTAGAGTTGATTCTAATGATGTCATCACTAGAACCAATCCACTCCTTATATCGTTACCATCGCTTTAATAACTTTGGATTCAGGCTTTAACCATTCTTCAAACGTATCAATCAACTGATCAAACTCACATCTATGACTAATATACGCATCCATATCATACTGAGCTGATGCTAATAAATCAGCTACATCTTCAAAATCCTTCTTTGCCGCATTTCTACTTCCAAGTAACGTCAGCTCTTTTTTATGAAAATCTGGATCATTAAAAGTTAGCTCCTGTTTTACTAAACCAACATAGACTAGCTTGCCACCAAAGCCTACATAGTCAAAGGCCTGTGTCATTGAATGTACATTCCCTGTTGCATCAAAAACCACAGCTGGCATCGTACCTATTGTCTCACGAAGCTCTGATTCTGTTGGCTTACTAGAACAAATGGTTTGATCAACCTTCGCCCATTTTTGACAAAACGCTAAACGTTCCTCATTCACATCGAGAACTGTAACGACTGCACCCTTCCGTTTGGCAAAAGCCATCACACCAAGTCCAATTGGTCCTGCACCAACAACTAGCACCTGATCACCTTCATTAACCTGTGCACGATTAACAGCATGAGCCCCTATTGCCAGTGGTTCAATTAAAGCTGCATGATCAAGCGAGAGATGATTTGTTTTAATGACATGCTCTTTAGGTACAACTAGCTTCTCACACATCCCACCATCTGCATGGACACCAAGCACCTGCAACGTTTCACAGCAGTTTGTTTTACCAGATAGACAAGCATCACACTTGCCACAGTGCATGTAAGGAATAACAGCTACCCGATCACCCGCTTTAAGATCTGTTATCTCCTGACTAACTTCTTCAATCTCACCTGATAACTCATGTCCTAGAACCCGAGGATATTGAAAAAAAGGCTGGTTTCCCATGTACGCATGTAGGTCTGTGCCACAGATTCCCACTCGTTTTATTTGTATCAGTACTTCTCCTCGATTTAATGTAGGCGCTTTCATATCGTCTCTAAAAATAAATTCCTTTGGTTGATTACAAACTATTCCCTTCATCGTCTACCTCCTGCTTTTCTATATACTGCGATTCTAACAACATTATTAAGCTATAGATATTGCGTAATTTGACTAGTTTATACCTTTTATTGATATAATGAGTAGGAGGTGATAGTATGAAACTCGTTGAAAAGACAATGACACCTGGTAGAAATCTTCCTGTCTCTCTTACGTTTAAAGATACGAAGACTCAGAAAAATGAACTCCCTCACCACATTCACGAGTGGAACGAAATTATTTATGTATATAAAGGTAAAGGTACCTTATTAATTGATCAAAACTTATATCAGGCAGAGGCTGGAGATCTCTTCATTATTCCAAGCAACGTCATTCATCAAGCCATTCCTTCGTCTGAACATTTAATTACATCAACAGCTGTATTTTTTAGTTCTTCGCTTACTCAACTACCTAACGTTTTGTATGCGCATTCAAGAAAATCTATTTTAGATCAGGCTCGTGCCGAGAAGAAATATCGCTTCAAAATTAATGAAACGAGTCATGAAGAAATTGAGTACTATTTTGATCGATTAAATAGTGAGATCAAGGAATCAACCAAAGACTCTGAGCATGCCTTGTTTTTATGGTTGCAGCTTCTCCTTGTTTATTTGGATCGTCATTGTGTATTTAGTTCCTATACACCGAAATCCATTGGAGAACCCGAGTGGATGCGGAACCTACTTCTATACATCGAAGGACATCTAGATCAAAAACTTGAATTAGAACAGTTAGCCGGACGAGCATCAATCTCAAGTGAACACTTAAGTCGAGTGTTCAAAAAATATTTAGGCATTCGTTTATCCGACTACATTACAACCAAACGCATGGCTCAAAGTAAACAATTATTACTCCAATCGAACGACAACATCGAAACGATAGCAGAGTCCTGTGGGTTCACAAGCATGCCTCACTTCTATCGTACCTTTAAAAAACATACCAACATGACCCCATCACTCTATAGAAAAGCAGGAGCCTTTAATGAATAGGCTCCTGCTTTATTTGATCAACACGATTAACGCTTGTCTTCTCCCTTACTAAGTGGAGGAACAAAGAAACCAAGACAGCGTGAGATCCATTACGAAGTAGAAGGCATGACTAAGAGGTATCTAAGCGAAACCAAGCTGGACTTTGGTTTACCAAAGGCTGCAGTGCTTCACCAAGAGTAACCGTACATCCATCAAGAAAAATACGCCCATTACCAAGACACAATCCCATTTCCGAAATTTAAGTAGTGTTCAGTTAAATCAAGTCTTCTGTATAAGATCCAACTGCTTCGCGCAGTCTTCTTACACCGAGCTGTATATCAGATTCCGTCAAGCTACCATACCCAAGGACCATTTGGTGGGTGTGGTAGCCTTTTTGTAGTGCATAATATTCAACTGGATAAATAATCACCTGATGCTGTTTGCAATGTTTAACAAACGTATCATCCACAACAAGATCCTTCCATTCAACGACCACATGCATGCCAGCAGCATGACCTACGATCGTAAGGGCGGGAAAGCTTTCTCTTAGGGCAGCAACTAAGGTTTTTCGCCTTTTCTCATAAATGCGTTTCATTCTCCGTACATGCTGATCCAGATGTCCTTCTTCTATAAACCTTGCCATAATTTGCTGCTCAAGTGTTGCTGTATGACGATCAGAAAACCACTTTAGCTCTTTAAATCGCTCAACTAAATGATAGGGTAAGATCACATAACCAATACGGAGTGCTGGTGAGAGAATTTTGCTAAAGGTCCCAACGTAGATCACTCGCTTAGCATCCAGTCCCTGCATCGAAAACACTGCTGTTCCCTCATAGGTAAATTCACTGTCATAGTCATCTTCCACTATATAGCTATTCATGCTACGCACATATTCAACGAGTTGAATTCGACGCTGAATCGGCAGGACCGCTCCGAGTGGGAATTGATGAGAAGGAATAACAAACACAAAGCTTGGTTTTCCGTCGCGAGATAACTTCTCTGGCATGATTCCATGATCATCTGCTTTTATTGGTTTGACAATCGCTCCAGCATTGGTAAATATCTGTCTCATTTCATCCGTGACAGGATCTTCAACGGCAACGTATTCACCCTCATTCATCAACAGTTGCGTAATCAATGCCAACGCTTGAGTGGCTCCCGCTGTAATTACAATTTGCTCTGGGTGACAGGACACCCCTCGTGTACGGGCTAGATATGTGGTTAGGACACTGCGCAATGTCTCATCACCAAGTGGCGTTCGATAGCCGAACAACTCGTCCGATGAGTCATAGCACACTTCCTTAGCGAGTCTGCCCCAGACCTTCCTCGGAAAATGGTCCATGGCTGGGTGACTCGCCCGAAAATCAATGAATTGCTCATCCCCCTGCTCGGTTTGCAGCCAATTTGTCAGATCGTCTTCCTTCCGTTCTATCTCCGCTGCTTTTAATACAACGCCTTCTGCTACATATGTGCCAGAACGAGGTTTCACGATTAAATACCCCTCAAGAATTAGCTGATCATAGGCATCTGTTACCGTATTTCTGGAGACACCAATTGAATCAGCTAGTTCTCTTGTGGATGGAAGCTTCTCATGCTCCTTTAACTGTTCACTTAAAATCATCGTTCTAATCTGTGTATAAACTTGTTGCACGAGGGATGTGGAGATATGTCGATCTACTGGAAACCAAAGCACTATTCATTCTCCTTTCAATCTGGCACCTTAAAAGTAACTCTAACCTGGATCTTATTCATACCAGTATAGCATGCTACGATAGAACAAATGAATGAACGGAGGAATTCAGCATGAAAACCATTGGATTTATTGGAGGACTTAGCTGGGAATCAACAGCAGATTACTACAAGTATGTGAATGAGTATGTCAAAGATGAGTTAGGCGGACTTCACTCGGCTAAATGCCTGCTACATTCCTTTGATTTTCAAGAGATTGTGAACCTGCAAAAGCTTGGACATTGGGAAGAAGCCACTGCTAAGATGGTTGACGCTGCCCAAAAGCTTGAAGGTGCCGGTGCAGACCTCATTGTCATTTGTACCAACACCATGCATCTCATGGCAGAAGATATTGAAAAAGCTACGTCTATACCACTTATCCACATTGCAGATGCAGTAGCTGAATCCATTAAAAAACAAAAGTTAAAACGTGTAGGGTTGCTCGGCACAGCTTTCACCATGGAAAAAGACTTTTATAAAAATCGCCTTGCTAGTCATGGGATTGAATGCATCATTCCATGCGACATAGGTCGTAAAGATGCTCATGACATCATCTTTTCAGAGTTGTGTCGAGGAGAGATTCGAAATGAATCAAAAGTAAGATATCAACAGCTCATCCACGAACTAGCTCTAGAAGGAGCAGAGGGTGTCATCCTTGGATGTACGGAAATTCCGTTACTGATTAAACAGGAGGATTCCTCCCTGCCTGTATTTGATTCAACGAAACTTCATGCAGAGTCAGCGGTCGCTTTTGCAATGGAGCAAGTACTCGTATGATTTATTAGGGACTGGAAAAGAACTGTTTTAGCTATCTAAAAACCCGAATCATTATGATGTTTAGCGCACATAATGATTCGGGTTTTTGTCATTATAAGAGAGTGAGGCCGCCGCTCCGGACATACACCCCGCTAGTTTAAGCTAATCAGTAATCTGAGTTGAGTTACTTCCAGGTTAGAGTTACTGCAGCTATGCTGTTCATTCAAATTATTCGCTTTTTCATTAAGATATATTATAATGTCCCAAAACCTTTTCTGTGGATAAAACCAACTTATCCTCAGTGTTATCCACATATCCACGTTAAATTATACTAAGTATATCAATTCGCGTAACTAGTTATTCACAAAACGAACGGCTATTGAATAACAGTTATCCACAGATTCTATACAAATTGGTTCATTGGGTTTTAAATTAACGCTGAACGTAAAAGCTATACATAGAAACAGACATACTTACTGAAGATCAAAAACAACTAGAGGTGAGTTCTATTGAAGAAAATTCCGCTTTTATTATGTATAGCTACTTTGGTGACCTTAACTGCGTGTAATGAGGATGGAACGATTAAGGGCGATCAAACAGATATGAATGAAACGTCCACTCACGACGACATGGATCATTCAGGCCACTCCAGCTCAGGAGACGTTCCTGAAGGCTTACAAGAAGCCGAAGAACCAAGATTCCAAGTCGGGAGTGACGCTGTGATTCAGACGGATCATATGGAAGATATGAATGGAGCTCAAGCCACTATTTCTGGAGCATATGATACAACGGTCTATGCTATCTCGTATCAACCAACAAATGGTGGTGAAAAAATTACACATCACAAGTGGGTTGTTCATGAGGAGCTTGATTACGCTGGAGCAGAGCCCCTTGAAACAGGTGATAAAGCAATAATTGATACCGATCATATGGCGGGCATGAATGGTACAGAAGCAACCATTGAATCCACTGAACAAACAACAGTTTACATGGTGGACTTTACGCCGGTCAGTGGTGGAGATCGGATCATGAACCATAAATGGGTCACAGAGGATGAATTACGCACGCCTTAACCATGAAAAAGAGGCTGTCAGTTTTCTGACAGCCTCTTTAAACATAGTTAACTGATTAAAAGATAGACTTTGTCCTCAATAATTGAAACATCATATGTTTTTACACAGCCTACATCTGGAGCTACCGCCTCTCCCTTTCGCAGATCAATCTTCCAATCATGCATTGGACAAAAGACATGTTCTCCACTAACAATTCCATCAGAGAGAACACCTCCTTTATGAGGGCATCGATTCTCAACAGCTAGCACTTCGCCATTCTCTTGTCGAAATAAGGCAATTTCTACACTGGAAATGGTTAGCTTTTTTCCTATGTCTACAGAAAGCTCATTCAGATCAGCTACATAAATATGTTGCTCATTCACTACTTGTGTCATCTCGCACCTCCTTAGTTGGTCACTTCCACTTCTTTCTTTTCATAAAGAGCTTGTTGCTTATCCTTACTCTCCAGTACTTCATTCCAAGGGTCATGTTGTTTCGTTAAGGCTAATTCCACTCGTTCAATGAGTTGCGCTCGTTTTTCTTCGTTTTCAAGAGCTTTTTTGATATGTTCCAAGCCTACACGCTCAACCCAATGAGATGTTCTTTCAAGATATCTAGCATCTTCACGGTAAAATTGAAGGAATGCGCTAATGGTATCTAGAACCTCCTGATCTGTTTCGACCTTAGAGAACAATTCAGCACTTCTCAGATCTACACCGCCGTTCCCACCAACATAGATCTCCCAAGACCCTTCGACTCCAACGATACCAATATCCTTAATCCCAGATTCGGCACAATTACGCGGGCAAGCGGAGACTGCCATTTTTACCTTATGAGGCGTACTTAAGCCTTCGTACTTCTTCTCAATCTGAATACCCAAGCCAATGGAATCCTGGGTCCCAAAACGGCAGAAGTTCTCTCCAACACATGTTTTTACCGTTCTGATCGACTTTCCATAGGCATAACCGGAGCGCATTCCGAGATCACTCCATACATTCGGAAGATCTTCTTTAGGAACTCCAAGCAGGTCAATACGTTGGCCACCAGTCACTTTTAGTAATGGCACCTTATACTTATCCGCAACATCAGCAATTTTTCTGAGTTGTTCTGGATTGGTAACTCCTCCATACATTCTTGGAACAACAGAGAAGGTACCATCGTTTTGGATATTTGCATGTAGACGTTCATTCACAAACTTCGAGGTTGAATCATCTTCATATTCAATCGGATTATTTAGACCTAAGTAATAATTTACAGCTGGACGGCATTTAGAGCAGCCGTTCTCAGACGTCCATCCTAAAACATTCATAACCTCTCTTACATAACTCAAGCCTTTATCCTTAATTTCTGCAGCTACTTCCTCATGAGAAAGATCTGTACATCCGCATATAGGTTCTTTCTGGTTAGAAGCTTCTTCTCCTGTTGTTACAGCTAAAAGATCGGCAACAAGTGGCTTACACCCGCCACAGGAACGAGAAGCATTCGTGCATGCTTTAACCTGTTCTACTGTTGATAAACCTTGCTCATTAATAGCCTTGACGATATCTCCTTTTGACACTCCATTACATCCACAAATGGTTTCACTATCAGACATGCCAACAACAACACTTTCCTTCTCATCTGATTCATTCTCAGATGGTAGGATAGCCACCTTACTCATTTTTGAGATATCCTGACCATTTCTCATCATCGTCAGAAGTCTCGGTGAATCGGATGTATCTCCAAATAATACTGCACCAATCACCTTGTTATCCTCTACAACAACCTTTTTGAAGATGCCTTCAAATTCATCATGCACACGGATTGATTTTGTCTTATCTCCATCCTGAAAACGGCCCGCAGAAAACACATCCACACCGGATACCTTAAGTTGTGTATACACGATTGATCCTTGATAACCTGGCTCAGATAACGCCTCATTTGCACAAATATGCTCAGCTAATGCTTTACCTTGCTCATATAATGGGGCAACAAGACCATACACGATCCCATTATGCTCTGCACACTCACCAACAGCGTATACATTAGGTACCGAGGTTTGCATATAGTCGTTCACCAGAATGGCACGGTTTGTATCGAGTCCCGAATCTTTTGCCAGCGCTACATTTGGTTTAATCCCCACTGCCATAACCACTAGGTCAGCATCAAGTTTTGATCCATCCTTAAATTGCACGCCATCTACCCGCTTATTACCAGTAATTCGTTCTGTATGTGCGTTAAGGCGGAACGTCATTCCCTGCTGTTCTAACCCTTCCTTTAGCATCTTCCCAGCTTGATTATCTAATTGTCTTTCCATTAGGTAATCAGCAATATGAATAACTTCCACTTCCATATTTAGATTCAATAATCCTCGAGCCGCTTCTAATCCTAATAATCCGCCACCAATAACGGCTGCTTTCTTATAATTCTTAGCCGTATCAATCATCGTTTCACAATCTTGAATATTACGG
This sequence comes from Alkalicoccobacillus murimartini, assembly GCF_030813245.1. Classification (GTDB taxonomy): domain Bacteria; phylum Bacillota; class Bacilli; order Bacillales; family Bacillaceae_D; genus Alkalicoccobacillus; species Alkalicoccobacillus murimartini. Next base: position 672,433 of record NZ_JAUSUA010000002.1, read on the forward strand.
AAAGCGATCACACCCTCTTTATCTGCACCTGGTAGCGGTAGCATAAAAGGGTTTGAGCCTGTCGCAAAAATTAATTGATCATACGATCTACTCAGACCATTTTTACTTAATACGGTTTGAGATTTTGTATCTACTTTGACGATTGGGTCCCCAGTGAACAACTCAATTTGGTTCTCCTCATACCATTCGTAGCTGTTTAGAACAATACTTTCAATGCTCGCATCACCTTGCAATACAGATGACAGTAGAATTCGATTATAGTTTGGGTGAGGTTCTTCACCAAATACCGTAATTTCAAATTGATTTGGATCTTTTTTTATTATTTCTTCAAGCGTTCGTATCCCTGCCATTCCATTTCCAATTAAAATGATTTTTTGCTTCAAGATGTTTCTCCCCTTTATGATGATTTAGCTGCCAGACAAACCAACCTGTAAAGAATGCCTTTGAAACAGCACTCTTTACCTTTATTGCTGTATCACTTGACCCACTTGCGGTAGCAGAGCTTCAACTACCGACTGGACTGTTAATACATCATTAATAGTTTGGTTAGCCTCCACACCATGTGCTGCCAAACTAAGACTCGTTTCAAGCCCGTTGCAAATCCATGTAAAATCGTTTAGTTGGTCCTTAGTAATGCCAGATAAATCGATATATTCAAAAAATTCAAGGCAGTCTTGAACACTTTTTAGAAGGATCGTATTAATATGTTTGTCTTCAAACAAACGCGTTAAAACAACCTGATCACGTTTTATGATAGACGATTGGTTTAAGAATGGATATTGACAGATATCTGCGCCTTGGCCTTTCAACTGATCCATCTCATCGCTCGCATCGTTTGTCGGAATCAATATGCCTCGTCCTGATAATGGCTTATTTTCAAACCAATTCAGTTTGCTTCTCATTTGAATCACATTGCCTACAATAATAATAGCTGGATTCTCGATACCCATGAGTGTGGCTTGATTAGCAATCGTTGAAAGTGTACCCTCCACTGACCGCTGTTTGCTATATGTTCCCCACTGTACAATCAAAATGGGCGTATCCTTGCTCATGCCATGTTCAGTTAATTCTTCAGATATTGTTCGAAGATGCTTAATCCCCATGTAAAATACAATGGTATCCACCGATTTCGCAAGCGCTTCCCAATTAACCGCTGGCTTGCCATCTTTTGTACAGGTATGACCTGTTACAGTAGCAAACGAACCGGAAAGATGTCGGTGAGTTAGTGGAACACCGGAGTAAATGCTTGCTGCACTTCCTGATGTAATACCAGGAATCACCTCGTAGTTAATTTGATGACGAGCACATAACTCGGCCTCCTCGCCAACTCTTCCAAAAATAGAGGGGTCTCCACCCTTCAAGCGAACAACCTTTAACCCTTTTTTCGCATGGATTAATAATTCCTTTTGAATGTCTTCCTGCCGCAGCGTATGCTTACAGGGTTGCTTTCCACAATAAATTAATTTTGCTTTTTTATTTGTCTCTGTTAGTAAAAATGGATTAACAAGCCGGTCAAATACAATGACATCAGCTTTTTGAAGCAGGCGTAAGCCTTTTACAGTGATCAATTCTAGATCCCCTGGTCCAGCGCCTACAAAATAAACACAGCCTTGGTTCATCTCTCCATCCCTCCCTATTTAAGTTGTTATTCTAATAGAGATACGAGAATCACAAGGGTTAATTGTAAGTATTTCTTACAAGGTTTTTTATTCATTATTAGTGTTAGATAACTTACCTTAAACATATTAAAAAATACGATAACCGCAAAAAAAGGCTCATAGCAGTGTATAAGCCACCAATGGAAAAATGCAGGTAATACATATTCCCATTTATATATAATTGCAATATAGTATCATTTTCTTTGTTCGAAATTCGTAATCATCATCTGATAAATATTCGTTTTTCTACATGTTCATTTCCTACCACTTGAGCATTCACCAAAAACGCAGGTAAATTCCTAGAGGCAGAAATAACCCTATCATGATCGTAGCAAAAAGGACGATCATTAACGAGACCGTTGTAAACTTCGTCAAATCACCTTTATTAAGATGCATAAGAAAGATTTCTATCATGCCCATACTAATAATACCTAATAATAATTTCCCACCACGTAGAATGGAGAATGGCATCATAGGAACAAGTAGTATGCCTGTTGCAAGGACAAACAGAAAGGACACTCTCATTACCTGATGAAGGATCACAGCCTTTCTTTGCTGCCCCTTACGATAGAGTGAATAAACAAGTCCAAAAAGAACAAGTGTAAGAATAATAGCTAGTAGATGATATTGAGTTAACATGATCATTCCTCCTAAAAAACCTTCTTACTAGTGTACCTTTTTTCAAGCAAAAAAAGAGCGTCTACCCAAAAAGGATAGACAACTCTTATACGTTTGTTACGGTATCGTGACGTCTCTTAATTGATAGAATCCAGAAGCATCCGCCCAGAAACCTTCTACCCCATCACTGTAGCCCATAATATGAGAAGGGTGATATAAGAACGCCATTGGTGCTTCTTCATTTAAATAGTTAGTCGCTTCCTCGTAAAGACCTAAGCGAGTATCTTCGTCCTGCTCAATTCGAGCATTATGAAGCATTTCATCAAATGTATCGTCTTCCATAAATACTCGGTTCCCTGGAGGACCTGCATTGTCAGAATGGAAGAGCATATGCATTGGATAGTCTGCATCCCCAGTACCTAAAGATAAGCCTAGGATGAACATATCATGCTCTCCGCCACCTGTTGCATCAAGGTACGCTCCCCATTCCACAACATTGATCTCTGCATTTATGTTGATCTCTTGTAAGTTCTGTTGAACCATCTCTGCGATATCCATACGTTCACGATTATCGTTTGTCCAAATGGTTGTATCAAAGCCATCTTCGTATCCCGCTTCGGCAAGAAGCTCCTTGGCCTGCTCAACATCTCTTTCAACTGGATCGACATTTTCGCTATAGCCGAAGTTAGTATCATTAACAGGACCTAGTGCAACTTCTCCTGTCCCATCTAGAATACCATTCATCATATCTTCTTTATTAATCGTCATTGAGATAGCTTTCCGCACATTTTTATCCGTGTACGGTTCCTTCTGCATGTTATAGCCTAGATACGTTATGCTTGCAGCGTTTCGATCATAGGCATTAATTCCATCAGTAGTATTTAGACGATTAAAATCACTCGCTGTAACAGGGTCAATAATATGCGCTGCTCCTGTTTGTAAATCTCCAATCCTTACTTGATCCTCAGGGACAACACGGAATGTCACAGTATCAACTTTAGCAGGCTCACCCCAATAATCAGGATTCTTGTCGAGTACAATTTGATCTCCGGGTGCCCAATTGTTAAATGTAAAATATCCGGTCCCTACAGGATTTTCATTTATGTATTCTCCTGGTTGACCGCCAGCTTCAAAATTTGCATAATCTTCTTCAATCGATTCCAAGCTAACGATACTTGAAGCATAATGTGCAAAATGGGCTGGAAGCGGTGCAAATGGAACCTCAGTTTTTAGTTGAATCGTATGATCATCAATCACATTAATATCTTCAATGATTTCAAATAAAATTCTTCTAGGTGAAGCCACTTCTTCGTCAAGGATTCGCTCAATATTAGCTTTTACAACCTCGGCATTGAATTCTGAACCATCATGAAAAAGAACATCTTCACTTAGTTTAAATTCCCATACGTCTTCCTCAATCGCATCCCACGACTCAGCAAGTAAAGGTTCAAGTTCCATGTCTTCATTGTACTTAACCAGTGTTTCAAACATATTAGTCTGGATGTTGCCAGATGGAACATCGTTAGCCGTATGTGGATCTAGCGTATTGGCGTCTGATAAGACGGCCAAGACAAGGTCTCCACCTCCAGTTCCAACTTCCGAATCCCCTCCATCTGCACTACTCTCTACATTTGCATCACTTGCGCATGCCCCAAGAACTAATGCAGCAGCAAAGCCCATCGTTCCAAAACCTAATTTCCTTTTTACGCTTTTTGTCATCGTTTTCCTCCTTCATAATATTTGTTCTTTCATTCATTTGTCCTCTCTCCATTTACCGTTCCCCCATAGAAACATGTAAGCTTATTTCGACATTCTCAGGGGAGAAGACAAAGGAACGAAATCGTATCTATGGAATAGACCTCTTTAACCTACTATAATTTTGGATAGGAAAGCGATTTATAATGTGAAGGTTTTGTGTCTTTTGTTAATTCTGACTATTCAATATTCCAAATTGTAGGAATATATAGAACTTTAGTAGGTGAAATACCAAACTACCAAAATCACAGATTTAAGATTATAGAAAACAGGGACAAAATCATGTTGATTTCATCCCTGCTTATTTCATCTGTTTATAATAGTAGGTTTTGCTGATCGATACATTAGATATAAGAGATAAGGTGCACCTATTAAAGCGGTAACCACACCTGCAGGTAACTCTTTTGGCGCGAGGAGAACTACGCCAATCCAGTCTGCTGCGGCGAGTAGTAGTCCACCAATTAATGCAGATAATATGACGGCTTGCCGATGGTGCGGTCCTACAAGCATTCGCGCCGCGTGAGGCGCGAGTAACCCTATAAAACCTACCGCCCCAACATTTGCAGCTGCAATCGAAGCAAGCAGCACAGCAATAATGGCTACAGACAATCGTGTCTGCTTTACCTTGAGTCCGAGCCCGGTTGAGCTCTCTTCACTGAAGGAAAGTAGATCTACTTTCCTTCCCTGCCACCATGCGATCAATAACAGAATGACAACCGATGGAAAAAGAACACGCAGCTCGCTCCAGCCTCGTCCATAGGCACTTCCTGCCATCCATGTTAAAGCTGGGGCTACAGATACTTTAGCGTAAACAATTAAGATATTGATAAAAGCTGCACCAGCAGCAGCCACTGCTATTCCAACTAACGTAAGGATCATTGGATCGAGTCCACGACGCCAAGAAACAGAATACACAATACTAGCCGCTGTAATACCTCCGAGCACTGCTCCAATTACAAGCCAAGCTCCAGTTAATTGCGGAAATACAACAATGATTAACAGAGCACCAACACCTGCACCACTTGTGATCCCAATCACTTGAGGGTCACCAAGTGGGTTTCGAATTGTATTCTGAATGAGACTTCCGCTTACAGCAATCGCCATACCTGAAATACCTGCTATTAATAATCGCGGTAATCGGAAATCAAATAGAATCTTCTCATGAATGGCTTGTCCCTGCCCAACTAGTGCCGCCCAGACATCCGTGAGAGGAATATAAAGACTTCCACTTGTTAGACTCAATGTCCAAACAGACAGCATCAGAATGGAAAATACACTCACCCAAATTTTAAAGGAGCCAATTCTACGAGATCCTCCAACATTCATTGACATATTGGAGCTAAAGCCTGTACTTCCTTTTGATAGTTTAGACATTCTTAGTGCAAGCCAAATTAACCAAGGCGCTCCAATAGCTGCCGTTATGGCTCCAGCTGGCAGTTCCCCATAGGCATCAATCAAACTTCTAGCGATTGTATCTGCCAAAAGTAAAACAACAGCTCCCCAGAGCGCACTAATTGGAAGTAACCATATATGTTTTCTTACACCCATCATACGAACAAGGTGAGGTGCGACTAATCCAATAAAACCAATAGGACCTACCACACTCACACTGACACAGGCGATAACAACGGCAACTGTCATGGCAAGAAAACGAGTTTGCCGGACTTTTTGACCTAAGGATTTTGACGTTTCCTCATTTAACGTAAGAACGTCCAACTGACGCGCCGTTAAACAAACTAGGAGGATTCCTCCTACAACCCACGGCCATGAAAAACTGGCGCCGCTCCAATCATTTTGCACAAGCGAACCAGAGCCCCAAAGGAAGACACCTTGCACCGTTTGCTGGTTGAGCATAATTAATGCGCTAGTCACGGATGAAAGGACAAGGGTTACAATCATACCTGAGAGAGCTACACGAATCGGTGTACTTCTGCGTCCCCCACCTAAAGCAAACACAGCCGCTGCGGCTCCCGCGCCACCGAGAACAGCAATAGGAAAAGCAAATTGAGACTGGAGTGCTGGGAAAAAGATCATACCTGTAATGACTGCCAGATATGCCCCTGCATTTACACCTAAAGTCGTCTCTGAAGCTAGTGGATTGCGAGTAACTGTCTGCATAAGAGCCCCAGCAACCGCAAGCGCACAGCCCGAGATTATACCCATTACCGCTCGTGGTAATCGATTCGCCCATATCAAATGATGCTCAGCAAGATCCTGACGGTTAAATAATGCCTGAGTGACATCATGTACTGACACATCTGCCCTTCCCTGAGTCAAACTAATGAACAAGGTAAGAACTAAAGCAATAAAACCACCAATTAACATCATTAGTGGCCTCAAGCTTCTTTTGACTGAGATGTCAGGAGGTAGTCCACTACTTGCAACCACAGCTCCATCACCTCTCTTTTTATTACTCATTCGTAATTGCGTTTACGACCTTTTCAGCATATACCTGTGCAGAAAGAGGTCCTCCATATGGCCACGCATCGCCACCTAATGGATAAATACGATCTTCTTGTACAAAGTTTAATCCGTTCCAAATTGGGTTATCTTTTAATTGATTCTCAATCACGTCATCACTATCTTGCATAATGGTAAAGAAGTTCACATCTTCTATCGCAGGAAGAGCTTCAACGTCGGCCGAAGTAAAACCATATTGTTCAAATTGATTAGATTGGAACCCATTAACAAGCCCCATTTTTTCAACCATAGGAGCCGCCATTGATGTATCATCATGTAATCTGAAGGTTACTGCATTTTGGTCACTATAAGCCATCGCAACGACAAACTCTTCGCCGCCCTTACCAGCGTCCTCAATTTTTTGTTTCGATTCTTCAAACATCTCATCAATTCCATCTAATACTTCTTGTGCTTCTTCTTCCTTGTCCATAATGGTCGCAATTTCATTAAACGTTTCAATCATTCGATCGTATTGCGTACCTTCTCCTTCAGCAGGATAAGGATTATAAACAAGTGTAGGAGCAATCTCTTTTAACTCATCATAGCTCGTCTCCACATTTGATTCCAATCCTACAATTAAATCAGGCTCAAGTGCTGCGATCATTTCGAGGTTAGGCGTATTACGCATTCCGATGTCTTCAATTCCATCAGGCATCTCCATTCCAATATCAACCCATTGACTCATTCCTTCTATATCTGCAACTCCCACAGGATTAATTCCGAGTGCTAAAAAGTCTTCTACATAACCCCATTCAAGCACAACGACTTTTTCTGGAACACCTTCAATTTCTGCCGTTCCTCTTGTATGTTCAAATGTACGAACCTCACCTGATGCTTCGTCACCTTGTGGATCCGTTGTATCATTCTCAGCGTCGCCACTTCCACAACCTGCCAATAATACTAATGATGTACCTAGAACTCCTGCAAACGCTTTGCCTTTTAACCATACCATCTTCAATTTCCCCCAGTATATATGTATCCGTTTCAAACGGTAATAAAAATCATTCTCAATTGAGAATAGCAAGTTCGTTCGTTCCCGTCAATAAGCAGTTTTATAGCATATGAAAAAAAGCTAAAAATCTTTTAAAAAACACAGTAAAATTCCAAACATTTCAAGTTCTTGCCGATATAAAAGAGAGAATGAAAAAGGGGAGACAGATATGAAGCTCACATTCAAAAGAACACAACCACCCATTGTCGCTGAACCAGAGCACATGGTGGATTTCAACCCACCTGAGGATATCTTAATTCAATTAGAGATGATCCATCTATCAAAAAAAGATATCATTCATCTCATGCAGATCAAACATGCCGTTTGTGCTTCAATCGACGAAATAACCGATTCATTTTACCAATCCATTATTCAACAACCAAATTTACTTTCCATGATCAATGCTCATTCTTCTGTTGAAAAGCTTAAAAATACGTTAAAAGCTCATATACTAGATATGTTTTCAGGAACTTTAAATAGAGATTTTGTAGATAAACGAAAACGAATTGCCACTGCTCATGTTCGTATTGGCTTACAATCGAAGTGGTATTTAGCTGCTTTCTGTAATTTGCAATCAGCCATTTTTCAAGTCATAGCCAAAGATTCACGTTTGCTCGATTCACAAAAATTTGAAGCCTTTGATTCTATCGCCAAAATCCTTAGTTTTGAGCAGCAGCTTGTTATGGACTCCTATGAAAAACAGGATCAGGTGCGTAATGAACAAGAACACGCTCGCCGAACAGAACTTTTAGATCGAATGAATCAATCGGCCGGAGAGTTAGCAGCAATATCTATTGAAACCAACACGTCCATTCAGGCAACTGAATCTCATGCCCATTTGATTAATGACATCGCTCGTGAAGGCATGACACTTGCAATCAAATCAGCCACATTATGCAAAGATGGCCAAACACATATGCAGGATCAAAAAGAGCAATCAACCATGCTAGAGAATCACATCCACAAAGTAACTGCTCAAACAGATCGGCTCCACGCCAGTACAAAAGAAATTACAGATATTATTGGGATGGTAAGCTCTATTGCAGAACAGACAAATTTACTAGCTCTAAATGCTTCCATTGAAGCCGCAAGAGCGGGAGACGCAGGTAAAGGGTTTGCGGTCGTTGCAGAAGAGGTCAGGAAACTCGCTGAAGAAACCAGGTTGGCCACTACACACATCAAAAAACTAATCGCAGATACAGCCGAACAAATGGACAATGTCTCATCTGCCATGACAACCATTGATTCCTCTATGAAAAAAACACAGATGCTAACAGGTCAGGCCGCCTCATCATTTACACGCATCCAGGATTCAACCAATCTAAGCAAACAGCAAAATGATACAATCACAGAAAAGATCACAGAACTACTTTCAAAAATTGACGGAATGAAACAAGACGCTATGCAGGTGTCTATCTCCGCGGATCGCCTAAACGAAATGAATCATTAATTTATGTAAAGGGACTGGAAAGAACTGCTTTAGCTATCTAAAAACCCGAAAGATTATGCTGTTAATCTCGCATGATCTTTCGGGTTTTTCTCGTTATAAGAGAGCGAGGTCACCGCTCCGGACATACACTCCGCTTTCCATGGGAGTCTACATGTATGTCCTACGCTAGTTTTAGCTCATTTGTAAGGGGACAAAGACTACATACTATTACGCTTCTTTTGTCTGTCCACGTTGACGAAGAACATCGATGTAAACGGCTAGGATAATAACCGCACCAATAATGGTCATCTGTAAATCAGAAGAGACATTTAATAAATTCAAGCCATTTCTCAAAACAGCAATGATTAACGTACCAATCATCGTTCCCCAAACCGTTCCAATTCCACCAAATAAACTCGCCCCACCAATGATGACTGCGGCAATTGCATCAAGTTCATACCCCATCCCTGCTAGTGGAAAGGCCGAGTCTACTCTTCCTACCATTACTAATCCCGCAACACCCGCCAATAGACCACTTGAGGTATAGACAAGGATTAAGATCTTATCCACATTTATACCGGAAAGTCGGGCCGCTTCTTTGTTTCCTCCAATTGCGTAGATATAGGTGCCAATTGTCGTCCTCGTCAAAAAGAAATGCATAGCCACATATAAGAAGATGACAACTAAAAAACTGACTGGAACCGGACCAATTGATCCGCTGCCAATATATTGAATAGAAAATGCAAATCCTGCAATAGGAGCAGCCCCAGTAATAATAAGGGCAAAACCTCTGGCAATGTTCATCATTCCTAATGTTGAGATAAATGGATGTGGCAAGCGTAGCTTTGTTAAAGCCAGTCCATTTAGCCATCCAAAAAATGCCCCTACCGCTAAACAAGAGATAATCCCAAGCACAGGACCTAACCCCCAGTTAACAGAAACAACCCCCATGACCATAGCTGAGAGTGCCAGCAAGGATCCTACTGATAAATCAATGCCCGACGTAAGAATAGGTAGTAACACAGCAAGTGCCAGAATGGCAATAATACTTGCCTGACGTGTAATGTTAAACATATTATCAACTGTAAAGAAGTACTCTGTGGAAAATGAGAGAATGATACAGAGAATTAATAAGCCAAAAAGCGCACCAAACTTAGTCAAAAAATCGCGATAAAAAGAAGATGATTTCGTGTCTGCGGTCTCCGTATTTTGTTGTAGCTCTGCCATATTATTTGCCCCCTGTCGCCGCTCTCATGATCCGTTCCTGAGATGCAGTTTCCCTATCAAAATCTCCTGTAAGCGTACCTTCATGCATCACTAATATGCGATCACACATTCCCAATAGTTCAGGTAACTCGGAGGAAATGACTACTACAATCTTTCCTTTTTCAATCAATTCATTCATTAATCTATACACTTCCACCTTTGCCCCAACATCAATACCCCGTGTTGGTTCATCAAAGATAAAAACCTCAGCATCCGTTGAAAGCCATTTGGCAATAACCACCTTTTGTTGGTTTCCACCACTTAAAAAACGCGCCTTCATTCCAGCTTTGGCTGGTTGAATGTTCAACTCCTGTACATAGTGCTCCCCATTCTTATATAGAGCCCGTTTTTTCAACACCCCTGCTTGTTTATACTTAAATAAAGATCCGAGATTTATATTAAATCGAAGGGTTTGTCCTAAAACTAATCCTTCACCTTTTCGATCTTCCGTTATAAAAGCAAGGCCTGCCTGGATGGCGTCTTTTGGGGAATTGATGGTCATTTCCTGACCAAATATAGAGATTGAGCCTTGTGTTTTGGGATCTGCGCCAAATATGGCTCGGGCAAGTTCGGTTCGACCTGCGCCCACAAGCCCAGCAAGTCCGAGAATCTCCCCTTGATAGGCAGAAAATGAAAGAGGTTCTGGATACATCGCGATCTGTAACCCATCTACACGCAACCCTTCCTTTCCTCGCTCAGATTCAATTTTAGGAAATTTCTCATTAAGTGTTCGTCCAACCATCAGTTCGACCATTTTATCCGAAATTGTCTCTTTAACTGGCAATGTCTCTACCTTTAATCCATCTCTTAAAATAGTGACCCGGTCACCAAGCTCCTTAATCTCCTCCAACCGGTGAGATATAAAAATAATAGCAAGGCCTTCTTTTCGTAGCTCCTTTACAGATGCAAAGAGCTGCTCTACTTCTGTTCCACTTAAACTAGAAGTAGGTTCATCCATAATTAATAGCTTCGCATCAGTTGTCAAAGCCTTAGCAATTTCAATAATTTGCTGTAAACCAATACCTAGTGATCCTGTTCTCTTCTCAATTAAATCCGGATTCTGCCCCAGGCGTATAAGTAGCTCTCTTGCCTTCCTTTTCATATGTTTACGATTAAGCATGCTAAAGCGATGTCTTTCGTTCCCTAAAAAGATATTCTCATATACTTTTAATTCCGGAATCATATTTAATTCTTGGTAGATCGTTGCAATGCCAACATTCATGGAATCAGAAGGAGTTTCGAAGGTTACCTTTTCTCCCTGCCAATACATCTCCCCTTCATCCATGGAATACGCTCCCGTTAACATCTTTATTAACGTTGATTTTCCCGCCCCATTCTCTCCTAATAACACGTGCACTTCTCCAGCTTCCACATCGAGATCCAACCCTTTTAAGACCTCTGTACCGGAAAAAGACTTTTTGACTTGTATAACCTGAAGCAATGGTTCACTCATCTACTCACCCTCTCCAAGTATGTGTTATCGATTAAGGACTCCTCTGATAAATTCTGCTTGTTCAGGCGCTGAATCCTCCGTAATGGTTTGAATTTCCGTTGGGATTCTTGCTTCTACCTCCTGTCCACTTGCCGCCTTTGCTGCCGCTATAACAGACTGGTATCCCATATCATAAGGGCTTTGTGCAATCGTTCCTGACAACCCTCCTGCAATGATATTTTCCGTTGCTTCAAGATTTCCATCTGTGCCTATCACAGGAATATCTAAATTCGTTTGATTAACAGCGCGATAGGCTCCAATCGCCATATCATCACTTGCAGCATAGATGCCTTTAATTTCTGGATTTCTTTGTAGGATATTTGATGCCACATTAACTGACTCAGACTTATCGCTGTCGCCAGATTGCCTTGCTGCAATTAATACTCCATTCTCCTCCAAGACATCAACTGCACCATCAATTCGAGAATCAATTGCTGTGTTTCCAGGCATTCCTGTAATTAACGCTACCTCATCTCCTTCTTCCACACTTTCAAGCATCAACTTACCAGCAGCTTGTCCTGCCGAATAATTATCTGTCCCTACGAAGGACGTCTTTTTGTCCCACTCTACATCTGTATCTAATAATAAAACTGGAATATCTCTTTCATAAGCACGTTCTAATGCCGGCACTACAGATGATGGCTGAATAGGCGCAATGACAAATGCATCGGGTTGCTGAACAATGCCATCCTCAATTAAATTAACTTGGTCCATAATTTCCGATTCAGCAGATGGACCCGTCACTCTTACATCAATACCTAATTCTTTGCCGGCCTCCATTGCCCCAGCCTCTACCAGCTGCCAATACTCGCTGCTTAAGGTCTTTAACACAACCGTCACTTGTGTTGTTGATTCTTCTGCATTGGTTGTTGAGCAACCAACAAGCAACCCACTTACGCAAATACCAATTAAAAACAAACCAATAGACTTCAAGGTTTATCTCTCCTCCCGTATATCTCGTAAGCTTGACTCGCCTTCATGTGACTATTCCGCTCTGTTATTTACTTTACTAATATAGTGAAACTTCTAACACATACTCACATTTTAAAAGATTAGTCGGATTTTGTCAGTTAAGTAGTTAGATAATTTCACGTAATAATAACATTCTGACAATTTAACATAAAAAAAAGCCCTTAACCTTTTTAAAGGCTACAGGGCATAAATTTGACTATAGATTGGCTACTAGTATTGGAGTACTAATTAATCAATTAGTCCAAATAAACGAGGTAGCCATAAACTAATCTCTGGGATAAACGCAACGGCTAACAGAGCAACAACCATAGGTATATAAAAAACTAACAACGGTTTTATCACTTGTTCCACACTAACGTTCCCCACCTTACTCCCTATAAAGAGCACGGTTCCTACAGGAGGTGTAGTTGTTCCAATCGCTAAACCAAGTGACATAATCATACCAAAGTGGACAGGATGAATGCCTAAAGAGGTAGCAACCGGAAATAAAATTGGGGTAAAGATAAGCAAGGCTGGAGCAATATCCATAAATGTTCCTAGAACTAATAGGAGCAAAACCATAATTAAAACTAATAATATTCCATTCTCGGTGATTCCAAGTAACCCACTTGAAACGGCCTGGGGAATTTTTGAATAAGACAACACCCACGACATGGCACTCGAAGCACCAATAAGTAGGAGTATTATCCCTGAAAATATAACTGTGTCTTTTAAGATAATTGGAATGTCTTTAAATTTCAAACTACGATAACAGAGACTTAACAGGATAGAATAGAGGACGGCCACTGCCGCACCTTCTGTTGCTGTAAAAATCCCCCCTGCTATTCCTCCAATCACAACAACGATTAGGAATAAAGCAGGAATCGCTTGAAGAATTACCTTTAGTGCTTCAGAAAATGGCACGGGGTTTTCAACAGAATATCCTTTTCTTTTAGCGATTATGTAAGCCACCACCATCACTAGAAATGCCATAAGGAAACCTGGCAAATAACCAGCGATAAATAATGCACCTATCGAGGTTCCACCCGTTAAAAGAGAGTATAAAATAGGCGTTCCACTTGGTGGAATAACAAGACCCGTTGGAGCTGATGCGATGTTCACTGCTGCGGAGTATGAAGGATCGTACCCTTCTTTCTTCTGCATAGGACCCATAATTCGCCCCATCGTAGCAGCTGAGGCAATCGCTGATCCAGAAATGGACCCGAATAACGTGTTACCGATTACATTTGTGTGCGCTAACGACCCCGACATTCTTCCACCTAGGAGTTTAGCTAGATTAATAAGCCGTAATGCAATACCACCTGTATTCATGATACTTCCAGCTAACGTGAAAAACACTAAAGCCAGTAATACAAAGCTATCAATTCCCGTAATAAACTGCTGTGAGAGGACCATTAGTGCATCCCAAAACGGCAGGATCACTAAAGCAGCTGAAAAAGAGGCAATACCAATACCAATACTGATCGGCACCCCAATTATGATCAATAGAAAAAATACGGAAAAGAGAACGATCCCAGTTAAGACAATATCATTCATGCAGCTTCCCTCTTTTCATTCGCTAGTTTAGCAGCATCAATCTTCATATTCAGCACTTGATAGAAGATGATTAGTACTCCAGCTAAGGGTAGTACACCGTATACAACACCCATAGGCAATCCAAGTACGGGAGATACCTGATTAAGGGTTTCCAACACCAATCTAGATCCGCCTACCACAAAAACAAGGACAGCAAAAACAAGAATACTACTATCAATTACCAGGTTGGATACTCTCTTTTTCCGCCCCTCAAACCTTGATGTAAGAAATGTTAGAGCAAGATGCTCTCTATGTCCAAACGCATAACTGGCACCCAAAAATCCAATCCATATTAACGAAAATCTCAAAACTTCTTCTGTGAAAACACTTGGATTTTGGAGAACAAACCTTGTAAACACCTGCCAAATTGCGCCGACAACAAGGAAGACTACTAACACACTTGAAAATCCAATAATGATGCGGTCAATCACACTTTTGATTCTCTCCACGATTCATCCACCTCTTTATTCTAGATTTGAAAACGCATCCAAAATTTCTGCTATTTGTGGATTTTCTCTACTCTCTTGTACTAAAGGTTCGACTAACTCGCGAAATGGTTCTTGATCTACTTCATTAAATGTGACGCCCATCTCTTCTTCTGCTTGCACGACGCCTTCATCAATCATGTCTTTCCAACGCTCATTGTGTTCAAGCGTTGAAGCTTTTGCCTCTTCCTCGATAATCGCTTGTTCTTCTTCTGTTAATCCATTCCACGTCTGATCACTCATAATTAAAAAGTCAGGAATACGTGTATGTTCGTCGTATGAAAAATACTTTGCTACCTCTCCATGATTCGCGTCAACTAATGCAATAGAGCTACTCTCAGCGCCATCAATAACACCTTGCTGAAGTCCTGTATATACCTCTGATGCTGGCAACGGAGTTGGTGCTGCTCCTAATAGCTTCATGGTTTCAATCGATGTTTTGTTTGTCATGACTCTGATCTTTAAACCAGATAAATCCTCAGGTTTCTCTATTGGATTATTTGCAGTATAGAAGCTTCTAGCTCCTGCATCAAAGTACGTGATTCCTTTTAATCCGATATCTGCTAAGTCCTCATACATCTGTTGAACAGTATCCGAGTCCATCACACGTTCAAAATGCTCTTCATCACTGAACACATACGGCAAACTAAAAACAGAAAAAGAAGGATCAAAACTTTCCAAAGCCCCCGCGTTAACTTTGACCATGTCAATTACACCTGTTTGTACTAATTCAAGCATGACACGTTCATCACCGAGTGCTCCATTTGGATAAATCTCTAGGTCCAAATTGTCGGTTGTTCGTTCATTCACTCCACTAGCAAAATCCTCTAAACTCTGATAAACAGGAGCAGAATCGTTGTGGATATGAGCAATTGTTAAAGTCTTTGTCTCACTTCTCGCTTCAATGATTTGCGGAATTGCAAATGAAGCGCTTCCAATGATCAGTATAGAAATTCCAAGCGCAACTGGTACCTTTCCTTTCATTTTCTTCACACCCCTTGTATACAAACAAAATGTGACCATAAAAAAAACTGCTAATATAATGATACAAAGCCCATTATATTAACAGTAAGCGCTTTCGTCTTATTGAATGTAGAAATCTTTCTCATTATCGGAAATAAAAACCTAGTAACCGTCTTAAAACGGCTGGACAGGGATCGTTCCCTTCTGATAAGAATCCGTTAACACTTGTTGTACATTTTGGACATAATGAAGCTTAGTCTCCTCATTGTACAAGCTCGTTTCTTTCGGAAACTCGATAACTTGATCCAATTGATTGTTTAAAACACCTAGCACCTGAACATGAACCGCGGCAGTAGAATAATCGCATGGTGGCTGAGCCTTATCATCGTGCACAGCTTTCAGACACCAATTAAGTTTATCGATATGGGGAATATGTGGATTTCCATAATCCTTTGTTGTTCCATCTTTAAACTTGGCAAGCATCGTTGGCTGTTCATCCTCTGAGTTAAAGTAAATCGTTCCCTTTTCAAATTCATATTCAAAAATAGGTCCTTCACTTTCTTCTACCGCATGAGATGCATTAAAGAGTAATTCCGTGCCAGTCTCTGTCTGCATTTTCACTAAGCATGTATCAAAGGTTTCAATATCATTCACACGGTACAACTGTGCTTCTACATTCTTAACAGCAGCACTTGTCTCTATTTGGTCACCCAGCATATAGAACATATTATGAAGAAAATGCGCTGTGGCATTATTCGCAATGCTATCCATAATCATGACACCTTGTGGGCTATGTTTTTTTCCCGCCCAAGAAGAACGATTAAAATAATCCTCTGTTCGCGGCCAAAGAACCAATGTTTTTAATTGAATCGCTTTGCCGAATACGCCGGCCATGATGTCTTGTTTTAATGATTGAATGGATTCAGTGAAAGACCAATTAAAGCCAATAGCTGCCCATTTCCCTGTTTTTTCAGATGTTTCCTTCCATAACGGCAAATCTGTCGGATCACCCGTTAGTGGCTTTTCACAGAGAACGTGACTTCCTTGCTCCATCGCATAGATTGCTTGTTTTGTATGCAAATGGATTGGCGTAGATATGATGGCGAGATCCGCTGAGTGATTCTCATAAAAAGCTTCTACCGTTTTAAAAATAGGGATCGTTCTTTCTTTTAAAACGTCAAAGAAGCTGCTCTTTTCGGCAGCAATTTCAACTACCCCTATGAGGATAGCGTCTGTTCGTTCAAGCAATGACCGTAAGTAACTCTCTCCATACCCGTTGATTCCGATTAATACGACCTCAGCCTGTTTTACACTCATTTTTCTACCTCCCAGCCATTTAAGCGCACAGCCTGATTCTGGGCCTCAACTGCCAATTCAGCAACTCGAAACACATGCTCTTGTGACATGGCTTGCTCAGTGCCATTCTGGCAATCTTTCAGTAATTCATAAAAATATGGTTTGCCTACCCTGCCACTAACAGGAACATAAAGCTCTTCCGTTTGCGTCACAATATACAAATGGTCTTTCTCTTTTGAACGTGCTACATCAACATATTTCCTAAGTTCGATATAGCCATCTGTTCCAAATAGAACGGTCCGTCCATCTCCCCAAGTTGGTAATCCATCGGGTGTAAACCAATCAACTCGAACATATTGAGTCGCTCCATTATTACCTAGCAATGTCGCGTCCCCGAAATCTTCCCAGTCTCCATACTCTGGATGCTGATAGTTAGCCGTTTTACTATGAAGGACTTTTGCATCCGTTGCCCCAGAATAGATTAAGAATTGATCTATTTGATGGCTGCCAATATCTGTTAGGATTCCACCATTTTGCTCGGGATCAAAAAACCAATCGTCTCTAGTTTCTTTCTTCAAGCGGTGGGGACCAGATCCAGTTACTTGAAAGACTCGACCTATTAATCCTTTTTCAACAATATGCTGTGCAAGCACAGCTGACTCCACACCCAAACGTTCACCGTAAAAAATAGCCCACGTTTTATTTGATGATTCAACAGCTTTTCTTGCTTGTTTGACTTGTTCTATTGTGGTAAATCCTGCTTTTGCCGAAAAAAAGTGCTTATCATGTTTCAGTACGTTTAGTCCTAGTCCAGCTCGTTCAGCAGGAATGATACTTGTTGCAATCATTTCAGAAGAATCCTCTAACACCTCTTCAATTGATTCAGCCGCTATCGCTGTAGGATAGGCCTTTAGTAGCTTTTCTTGCTTTTTCACATCTCGATCAAAGACATGATGAAGGGTTGCGCCAGCCTGGCATAACCCTTCAACCATTCCAAAGATATGAGGATGATCCATTCCAATAACAGAAAAAGAAAAAGGTTCTTCGATTTGACGATTTGCATCAATCGATTGAATGATGTCATCAATAGTTGCTTGTAATCCCATCTAAAAACCTCTCCTTTTTATTCTTTATACATGTTTAGTATATCGTTCTTTCATCTGTTGGAGAACTTCATCTCCTGGACGGTCCCAAATCTCTTGATTAATAATTTCTACTTCGATTGGACCATGATAGCCTGCCGCTTCTACTTGAGTACGCATGCCATTCAGGTCAATCACTCCATCACCCATCATGGCACGTCCTTTAAACATATCAAGCATCGGTACTTTCCAATCAGATACATGGAAACCAAGAATGCTACCTTTAGCCGCCTCAATTTCCTGTGCTAGTTGTGGATCCCACCATACGTGGAATACATCAACAACAACCCCTACTTGTTTGGAATTATAGTACTGTACTAAAGAATTGGCTTGCCCTAATGTATTAATAACAGAACGGTCTGCGGCATACATTGGATGCAATGGCTCAATCCCAAGCTTCACACCATGCTGTTCAGCGTAAGGAATAATAGCCTCAATTCCCTCCTGAACATGTTTACGCGCTTGAACTAAATCTTTATCAGGAGAAGGACCGCAAACAAGCACTAACGTGTCTGTATTGATCTCAGCCGCTTCTTCAATGGCGCGCTTATTGTCTTCAATTCTTTTGTCTCGCTCTTCTTGAGTAGCTGCAGGAAACATTCCCCCGCGACAAAGACTGGAGACCTTGATCCCGCTTTGCTTTAAGTGGGCTGCCGTTTCTTTCACTCCATACTCAGCTAGCTTGTGACGCCAGATTGAGATCCAAGGTACTTCATTACGTTCACAGCCATCTATTGCTTCAGATAAAGACCAGTTTTCCGTTGTAATTTGATTTAGACTTAGCTTGCTTAATTCTGCTTGGCCACTCATGTGAGCACCTCCTGTTCAATTCCAGCAAGTTGCAATACACGGTTCATACGAGTCACAGCAAGCTCAGGATCTTCAATTAAATTAGCCTCGTCCATTAGCTTAAATAGCTTTGTAAGATGCTGAATAGAACGAGTTCCCTCTGCTCCACCAATCATTTTAAAATGAGACTGATGACCATTTAAATAGGCCATAAATACAATACCCGTTTTATACGCATAGGTAGGTGTCTCAAAAATATGACGGCTTAATGCAATGGTCGGTTCTAGAACACGGTTATAGGTCTCAAGATCATTACGATCAAGAGCTTTTAGCGCATGTGATGCAGCAGGTGCAATGGCATCAAAAATCCCTAAAAGGGCATGACTATATCCTTGCTCATCACCTGCAATTAACTCTGGATAGTTAAAGTCGTCCCCTGTATACATACGTACAGATTCCGGAAGTAGTCGACGCATTTTGATCTCTTTGTCTTTATCGAGCAACGAGATCTTAATTCCGTCCACTTTTGCTTCGTTTTGATGAATCATTTCTAAACAAACGTCCATGGCCCGATCATAATCCGCTTCACCCCAATATCCTTGAAGTGCCGGATCAAACATTGGTCCAAGCCAATGAAGAATAACTGGTTTAGTCGTTTGGCCTAAAATCTGCCCGTAGACATGACCATAGTCCTCAGGACGTTTAGCTGTACGTGCCAATGCACGACTAGCCATCAAAATGATTCCACTATCTTGACTTTCAACAAATTCACATTGTTCGCTATACGCGCGAATAATATCATCTAATGAATGCTCTACACTTAAATCTAAGTGGTCAGTCCCTGCACCTGAGGCAATTAATCCGCCTACACGTTTAGCTTCGATTGACGATTGTTTGATTAGTTCCTGAGCGCTTTCCCAAGACAATCCCATACCGCGCTGTGCCGTATCCATGGCTTCAGCCACACCAAATCCTAGTGAATATAAATGTCTACGGTAATGCAGTGTTCTCTCCCAATCAATCTCCCCACCAAGTACAGGGTGGCTGGATGAAAGAGGGTCAACAACCACATGTGCTGCAGAATAAGCCGTACGGGAGGAAAAGCCCCCCGTACCACTAAATGCAGCTGGTGATCCCTTTAATGTATAGGTCTCAAGTGTACGATCTTCGGTTGGAAGTTTAATAGAATATCCCATCATATGCCTCCTATAGCTTCAAATCTGGTACGTCTACCCACTTACGACCATGCCATGCTTCCAATCCAAGGTCTGAAAGCTGAGTACCTTTTGCTCCTTCAAGTAGATCCCAAGGGAATGCATCACCTTGATGAATATGCTTAAGGAATAGCTCCCATTGAATTTTAAAGCCATTGTCGTACGTTTCATTTTCAGGAACCTGCTCCCACTGCTCTTGGAATGCAAACGGGTTAGGAATATCTGGGTTCCACGTTGGACGCGGAGTCTGCACACGGTGCTGCGTTTTGCAGTCACGTAGTCCAGCCACTGCACTTCCAAGCTTGCCATCCACTTGAATTGTTAATAGATCATCACGATCTACACGTGTGGTCCATGAAGAATTGGCCTGAATCACGGCTCCACTCTGCATTTCAAAAATTGCGTATGCCGCATCATCTGCGGTTGCTTTGTACGTCTCTCCATCTTCATCTACACGGCTTGGAATATGTGTAGCCCCTAAGCAAGTCAGTGACTTGATCTCGCCGAACAAATTGTCAATAACATAACGCCAGTGAGCGAACATATCAACGATAATTCCGCCGCCATCTTCTTCTCTATAATTCCAGCTCGGACGTTGACCTTCCTGCCAGTCTCCTTCAAATACCCAGTATCCAAAGTCAAGCTTCACAGAAAGAATCTCTCCAAAGTAGCCACTGTCGATCAGACGCTTCAGCTTTAACAAACCTGGAAGAAATAATTTATCTTGAACAACACCGTTTTTCACTCCTGCTTCTTGAGCTAATCTTGCTAGTTCAAGAGAGCCTTCAACGCTTGTTGCTGTTGGTTTTTCACAATAGATATGCTTACCTGCTGCGATGGCTTGCTTAATGCCCTCTGCACGGCGTACGGTTGTTTGGGAATCAAAATAGATTACATTATGGTCATCAGCAAGGGCTGCTTCAAGATCTGTTCCAATACGATCAATTCCATGAGTATCCGCAAGCGCCTGTAGCTTTGCTTCATTACGCCCTACTAGGATTGGATCTGGGTATAGCACGTCACCATTTGCTAGCTTGACGCCTCCCTCAGAACGAATTGCTACGATTGAACGAATTAAGTGTTGATTCGTCCCCATTCTTCCTGTTACACCATTCATGATAATACCAATTTTATGCGTTGCCATTTTTTTGTTCCCCTCTCTACTTTTAATCTATCTCTATCATAATTAAAGCGCATACATAATTCTTACTACATCAGGCAAGAAATTCTCATTTTCGGAAATAGAATCAATGACTTCCTTCTCAAGACTCAAAAATTTACTGGGTATTTTTCGATTCTGCCGCATATACTGCCTAAGATTACAAACGGAGAAAGGATGATATATATGAATGATCAGCTTGAATGGACCCTCAACGACCCTTACTTATACGGCTCTGCCTCAGAGTATCTAAATCAGATAGTTGAAGTACAAACAACGCGCGGAGCAGTTAGAGGAAAGTTACTAGATGCTCAACCCGATCATCTCGTTATTGAAATGGGCGGCACACCCTTTTTCGTTCGGACGCAGCAAATCATTTGGTTCTTTCCAGCAAAATAAAAAAACATCCTCCCTTGTGCATGTAACGAAACTTACTTAATAAGGAACGGAGGAACTTTTGTATGATTAAACGAATCAATAAATTACAAATTGAATTACCCCGCCCTGAACACGGAGACGCAAATGCAGCTGCGGCTGTTCAAGAGTTATTAGGGGGCAAGTTTGGGGAGATGTCTACATTAAACAATTACATGTTCCAATCGTTTAACTTCCGAGGAAAATCAAAATACAAACCCTTCTATGATTTGATTGCTAGTATTACAGCCGAAGAGTTTGGACACGTTGAATTAGTGGCCAATGCCATAAACCTCGTCTCCTATGGAACTACGTTTCCTGGAGACCCCGATACAGCTCCGCTTCAAAATGGAAAAGATGAACGATATTCAACCCATTTTACAACGACAGCGCAGACAGCTTTCCCGGGTGATAGCATGGGGAGGCCGTGGAACGGTACCTTTGTGAACAATAGCGGGGCATTAGTGGAAGACTTACTACACAATTACACATTAGAAATCGGTGCACGTAATCATAAAATGCGCGTATATCAAATGTCCACGAATCCTACAGTACGTGAGCTTTGTGGATACTTATTAGTTCGAGGAGGCACACACATCATTGCATACGCCAAAGCCATCCAAGTGGCTACTGGTGTCGACATCGGAAAGATGCTTCCCGTCCCCTATCCTGACAATACCAAGTTTGCTGAGGCAAACAAGTTTATTGATCAAGGTCTCTACAATGTCCTCTATACTTGGGGAGAACCTGAATATCGAGACATTAATCAAATTTGGAAAGGCCAAAATCCAGAGACGAATGAGCCACTTCGTGTAATTGATGGCGTCCCTGCAGGAGCACCCATACCTGATCTAGAGGAGACACCTCAGCTTTTTGCACCGGGCATTGATCCAGAACAATATGAACAAATACAAAAAAGGCTGAAAGAGAACCTTTAATCAAATAACATACTAAATCGGCCAGGAACTTTTTCTGGTCTTTTTGCATGTTTCAAACCCTAAAAAACCTCGTAAGCGTAGTCATTCTTAGTAAATTTTAGTTTTTAGGTAAAATGCCTAGACATCCCTCCTATAATGTTTTATTATAACCGCTTGTGCTAGTTAAAACGTACGGCAAGGGGTGATGAAATGAATCGTTTACAGGCTTCAAGAACAACCGTATTAATTGTGTTTATGCTTTCCACTTTTGCTATTGGAATGACTGAATATGTTGTAACAGGGTTGCTTACTCAATTCTCAATGGATCTCGATGTACCAATTTCCACAACAGGGCTGTTGCTCAGTGTATATGCATTAGGGGTCGCCGTATTTGGGCCGATCCTCCGGATGATTACAATCAAATTCCCAGCTAAAAAGCTGCTGATTATTTTTATGGGTATATTTGTAGCAAGTAACATTATTGCAGCAACAGCGCCAAACTTTGAGATGTTGCTCGTATCAAGATTACTGTCTGCCACCATGCATGCTCCATTTTTCGGTTTGAGTATGGCTGTAGCGGTTAACATTTCCACTCCTGAGAAACGGACTGCAGCCATTGCTGCTGTGCAGGGTGGTTTAACGATTGCCATTATGCTTGGGGTTCCTTTTGGCTCTTATCTTGGTGGAATCTTTGATTGGAGATATGTCTTCTGGTTCATCGCTTTAATTGGAGTCATTGCTTTTATTGGGATTATCTTAACAACACCAAACCACAAACCAATTGACACACCTAATCTAAAAAAAGAATTAGGTATGTTTAAAAATAAAAGTGTATTACTTGTTATTGCGATTATTGTTTTTGGATTCTCCGGTGTGTTTACAGCTTATACCTTCAAAGAACCAATGCTTAGAGAATTCGCAGGTTTTGAAGTGACTGGAATCACCGCCGCATTATTCTGCTTTGGACTTGGGGCAGTGATTGGAAACTTCGCATCTGGGCGAGTCATTCCGAAACTACTGACAGAACGACTTATGGGGGCACTTGTAGTACTTGCCGTCATCCTGGTATCGTTCACATACCTATTGCAGTTTCCTATAACAGCCTTTGTCGCTTGTTTCCTATTTGGAGTTGGGACATTCGGTACCACACCACTCTTAAATTCGAAAATTATTATCGCTGCCAGAGAAGCACCTTCCTTATCGGGAACCGTTGCAGCCTCTGTTTTTAATCTGGCAAATGCGATTGGCGCTTTTCTCGGTACGATGATTTTAGATATCAGTGCAAGTTATGTCATTGTAACGTTTGTAGCTGCTGGGTTAATTACCCTCGGAATTGTGCTTACCTTTATCACTCATAAAGTTGAGGACAAGTCTTTGTATGAATAAAATGAAGCCACCTTCCAATGTGGGAGGTGGCTTTTATTTTTCGTTATGAAGATTTCATTTTACTCCCTACCCACATATGTTGTCCGATACCGATTTGGCGGTACACCTATTTGTTTTTTAAAAACACGGTAGAAGGTGGATAGAGATTCAAAGCCAACTTCAAAGCAAATCGTCACAATATCGAGGTCTGTCTCTGTCAGCATTTTTTTGACCCTGGTTAAGCGCACTTCTGTTAGGTAGCGCATTGGGGTTTGTTCATAAACCTCTGTAAACATTTGGTTCATATATCGTGAGCTTATTCCCATTTTACTGGCCATTTCTTCAATACTAGCAATCTGATAGAAATTCGAGTCAATATACTCTTTTAACCAGCTGGATCGCAAAGTATTTGAGTCCTGTTGCGCCATCGACTGATTAGTTCTCATCAGAATAAATAAAAGCTGACTAAGCAACAGTTTTATTCCTAGCGTATATTCTATATTTTTTTGGGATTGTTCATATAACATCTTTCTGAGAAGCTGGCGGATCTCGCTGCTTATAAATAAATTAAGGCTCCATACTTTTGATTCCGCAAAAACAGGAGCAATGAGCTGATCACGACTTTCTACATCAACGTGTAAATGAGAGAACTCCAAAATAAGCACCGTCATTTTGGACGCTGCTAAAATAGAGTGCTCCGTATGTGGAGGGATAACGATCATACTGTCTGGTGCAAGAGGAAAATCACGTTCATTTATTTTACAACGACCCTGCCCATCTAGGACATAAAGGATTTGGTGTGTATCATGTGAATGAGGCTGAACATAATCTTTCTCTTTATGTTTGCTTTCATATAAGATGACATCTTGTTGATTTAGCACGGTAGAAACACTCCTCTGACCTCTTCTCTTCTTTAATCATATACGAAGAGGTCAGTAAGTGAAAGCGGTATACATTCTTAAACAGTTGAAGCCTTTAAGATATGGTCCTTTAAAATACGCGGGTTATTTGTAGTGATATAAACGTCTTCAAAAAAGGTTCGTTTACGGTTTATAATCAGCTCATCATCGATCGTCCAAACTCCTACGTGAATGCCTTTATTTTTAAGCTCTTCAATTAATTCAGGCTCCGCAAAATGGTGCTCAAGCATCAGATAACCCGCTTTTACATGATCCAATTGTTCAAGAATCAAATTAGGTAGCTGCCCGATGATTAGACCTCGATTGGCTTGTGGCGCTAGCTTAAAGATTCGCTCCACAGATACATGATCAAAAGATGCAAAGATCACTTGCTCCATCATATTTAATCGTTCTACTACTTCAACTACTCTTTCCTCCATGCCAGGATAACGAGACCCCACCTGCTTGAGCTCAATGGTCACCTTTTTCCCTGAATCTTTTATGGCTAGAAGTGCCTGCTCAAGACTTGGGATTCGTTGATCAAAAAAGCTTTCACGATACCAGCTTCCAGCATCTAGCTGCGAGAGCTCCTCATACGTATATTCTTTTACTTCCCCTATACCATTTGTCGTTCTCTCTAGCGTATGATCATGAATGACAACAGGAATCCCATCTTTACTTAAATGAACATCCAATTCAATGCCAAAGATCCAATCGTGATCTAGTGCTTTATAAAAAGCAGCCATCGTATTCTCAGGAGCAAAGCTCGACCAACCTCGGTGTGCGATACATTTCATTCATAATCACCCTTTCTTATTTAACTCCAGTATAGGTAAATGCACGAATGATCTGCCTTTGCGCAAGTAAAAACACAAACAGGACAGGAATCACAAGCAGCATATTACCTGCCATTAATGTGTTCCAGGAGACTCCACCTTCTGTATTACGAAGCTGAGCAATGCCAACCGGAAGAGTACGAGCATCATTATTTGTTGTCATCACAAGTGGCCAAAAATAGTCGTTCCAGTGTGTAATGAAGCTAAATAAAGCAAATGTAATTAAGGTTGGTTTCGCCAGTGGGACCATGACTCGCCACATGATTTTCCACTCGCTCGCATCATCTAGTCTTGCTGCTTCAATCAGTTCATGAGGTACTTGCTTAAAGGACTGCCGGAGCAAAAAGATTCCAAAGGCACTAGAGGCAAATGGTAGAATTAACGCCCACACTTGGTTGAGCAATCCCCAGTTACTCATCTGAATGTATACAGGAAGAAAGATAAGCTGTGCTGGGATCATTAACGTGATCATAATGAGCGCAAACAAAACCTTTTGTCCACGGAATTGGTAACGAGCGAATGCATACGCCGCTGGAACAACCGTGACAAACTGCAAAAGTAGA
Organism: Alkalicoccobacillus murimartini; assembly: GCF_030813245.1. GTDB lineage: Bacteria > Bacillota > Bacilli > Bacillales > Bacillaceae_D > Alkalicoccobacillus > Alkalicoccobacillus murimartini. The sequence continues at coordinate 698,691 of NZ_JAUSUA010000002.1, forward strand.
ATACCACCCGTAACAAGTAAACTATTTGTTAGATACTGAAGGAACGGACCTGAATTCCATGCTGCTGCAAAATTCTGCCACTGCAGCACCTCTGGTAGCCATTTTGGCGGAAATGTCATCGCCTCTCCTAGAGTCTTTAAAGAGGTGGAAACCATCCAAACAAATGGAAAGATAAACAAGAGTGCTAGTAGGAGCAATCCCACTATATTTAGTGAGCGTTTTAACAAAATCATCAGGTGAGAGCTCCTTTTTTATTGGTAGTGAACCCGACGTGATAAGAGCCAGAAGTATACTGCTGTGAAGATGCTGATTATACCAAGCAGCAAAACACCAGCTGCAGATGCATAGCCTATCTTAAAGAATTGAAATCCATACTCGTAGATGTAATAAACCAACATATTTGTTGAATTAATCGGTCCACCCTGCGTCATAATGGATATAGTTTCAAAGACCTGAAAAGAACCAATGAGATTAATAATTACTAGAAAAAAGATAGTAGGTGACAACATTGGTAACGTAATCTCGCGAAAGGTACTAAACCTTGAAGCATCATCAAGATCTGCCGCTTCATACACGGTCTTAGGAATGCTTTGCAATCCAGCAATGAAAATAAGTGTGTTAAACCCAAGCCCTTTCCATACCGCTACAACAATTAATGAAAATAGCGAGGTCTCCGGCGCATTTAACCATTGAATACCACTGAGCCCAAAGAGATTAAGTGCCCAATTTAATAGGCCGTAATCAGGCTCCATCATCCACATCCACAAAAGCGCAATCGAAACAAGTGAGATCACATGTGGACTAAAAATGGCGCCCTGTAAAAACGTGTACAGCCAGCCTTTTTTATTGAGCCAAAGAGCTAATAGGATGGAGAGAGCTGTTGTTACACTTACACTTGATACGGTGTAGATGCTTGTATTGAGTAGCACTTCTTTAAATTCAGCATCTGCAAACAACTGTTGAAAATTTTGCAGTCCAATAAAATTCATCTCAGGGCTGATAAAGTTCCAATCATGTAGACTCAGTTGAATCAAATAACCTATTGGATAGAGAAAAAACAAAGAAAATACAACGAGCGATGGCAGAATCATTAGATAAGGCTGAGCTTTTTGCATCATGCTTCAATGCCCACCTCTTTATGAACAGCTTTAGTATTCAATACGGCAACCCCACTTCGGTCAAAGTAGTGAAGATGCTTTTTGGCGATACTGATGTAGACCTGGTCACCCATTTTTAATGGTGGCTCGACACTTTTGGCAACCATACCTCCAAATGATGTTTCAATCTGATATAACGTCTCCGATCCTAGGGTCTCAACCGTTTTGATCTCTGCTTTCACAATCGCTTTTTCACCTGAAATAGCTAGTGCAGATGACATTGAGACATGCTCCGGCCTGAAACCTATTCTCGTGATTCCCTCACTAACATTTTGAAAAGAGTCGGGTAGTTCATCTACTGTAAACACATTCATAGCTGGTGTTCCAATAAATTGAGCTGAAAATACATTGGCGGGTTGCTGATAGATATTCATCGGTGCATCCATTTGCTGGATGAGACCTTTGTTCAGAATAACGATTTCATCACCCATGGACATCGCCTCTGTTTGATCGTGGGTAACATACACAAAGGTTGTTCCTAGTCGTTTGTGGAGCTGGATTAACTCTGTACGCATCTGTCCTCTTAATTTGGCATCTAGATTTGAGAGTGGCTCATCAAACACAAAGACCTTTGGTTTTTTCACCATCGCTCTTGCCAAAGCTACACGCTGACGCTGTCCACCAGAGAGGACTTGTGGTTTTTTAGATAGATATGGAGTTAGACCCACAATACCGGCTATTTCCTGAATCAATCTCTCCCGTTCTGCTTTTGGAACTTTTTTGTTCTTTAGACCAAACTCAATATTTCCTTTTACCGTCATCGTTGGATAGAGAGCATAGTTCTGAAAAACCATGGCAATATCCCGTTTTCCAGGGGGTAATTGATCGACTCGTTTGTCATCAATCCAAATCTCACCCTTCGTTTGTTTCTCAAGTCCCGCAATCATTCGTAGAGTTGTAGACTTCCCGCATCCCGAGGGGCCAACAAATACTGTAAAGGAACCATCTTTGATATGGAGATTCAGGTCATTAATAACCAGGTCGTCTCCAAATTGCTTACTAATGTTTTTAAGAGTAATACTGGCCATTATCGACGCTCCTCGTAAACTTATTTCAAAACAGCTTCTGCCCGTTCAGTAGCATTGTCCAGAGCGTCTTGGCTTGAACCATCCTGTAAAACAGCTCTTGTAATCTCTTCGACTAATGCGTTAACTACCTCAGGATACCCTTCCACCATTGGTCGTTCATGTGCATATTCAAGCTGTTCTACAGCTGTTTTATATTGAGGAACCTCTTCATAAACCTTCTGGATTTTCTCTGTTTCAGAAGCAGAATGTCTGCTTGGTAGATAACCAGTAAATTCACTTGAATAGGCTGTTTGCTCTGTATCTGTCATCCATTTTATAAATGTCCATGCAGCTTCTTGTTTTGCTTCATCAAGACCAGCTGTCATCACTAGATTTGCTCCACCTGTCGGAACACCAAATTGTTTGTTCTCAGGCATAAAGGCTGTATCAACCTCATAACCTTGATCATTTGCGTTCGTCATTAAATAGGTTAGATCTGCTGTTGAACTGAGCATCATTCCTGACTTTCCATTGACAAAATCTTGCTTCGCTGTATCTCCGGCGACATCGCCTGTTGGAACCTTGATCGAACCTGCTTCATACATCTCTTTAATGAAATCGATTGCTTCTGCCCCTGCTTCACTATTAAAAGCAGGCTTGCCTGCATCATCAATCATTTCACCACCTGCTTGAGTTACAAAGGCTTCATAAAACCAGATATCAATAGGCATCGTTGCCCCTTTCATCTCACCATCCTCAGATAGAACAGCAGCATATTCCTTAAATTCATCCCAGGTTTTTGGACCAGCTGGGTCTAGTCCTTTTTCTTCTAAAAGAGTTGTATTTAAGTACAAAATGGGAGTGCTACGAAGATACGGTAAGGCATAGATCTCATCATCTACATAAGAATTGCCCATTAGCCCTTCATTAAAATCCTCGATATCTAACTCATCTTGATCGATAAAAGGCTGCAGGCTTTCTGTCATTCCATTTTTTGCGAAGGTTTCTACAGAAGCAATTTCATTTTGAGTTACTTCCGGCGCATCTTTAGCTGCAAACGCTGCTTGAGTTTTAGCATGCAATTCATCATAGGTTCCTTGAAATTCTGCGGTTACTTGAATGTTTGGGTGTGCCTCGTTAAACTGTTCAACAAGATTTTCATTATTCTCTCCAATCTTATCTCCCCAGGCATACCAATATGTAAGCTCTATAGGTTCATCAGGCTGTGCCCCACTTACCGATTCGGTTGTTCCCGACGAACCACATCCTGTGATTACCAACATTGCCGCCATCGCGCTTCCAAGTGTCCAATATGTTTTCATGCTTTCGCCCCCTTAGTGATTTTCTATCTTGCCTTCATGCTACGCCCCTTTCATTAAGCATCTGTGAATGGAAGATAAAGTGTTTTTTAAGAGCACAGGAGAACCATTGAGTTTGTAAAGATCGTTCTTGATTTGTAATTTCATGTTTTATTTTGTTTTGTGTGGGAAGCCATAATAGTAGAGGTCATTGATCTTAACTAACCCATTACAAAGGAGACATGTTTTTCATGAGTCGCTTTACTATCCCTAGAGATATCTATTTTGAGGAAGACGCACTCGATACCTTAAAGACATTTGAAGGTAAAAAAGCAGCCCTTATTATTGGGGGCGGTTCACTTAAGAAAAATGGAAATTTAGATCGAATTGAGAAGCTTTTAGCCGAAGCTGATATAGAGACAAAAGTATTTGACGGATTCAATCAGGAGCCAACTGTAAAGATTGTTAAGGATGGTGCAAAGGCAGTAGAGAGCTTTAATCCAGATTGGATCATTGGAATTGGTGGAGGATCGGTAATTGATTCAGCTAAGGCTGTATGGTTATTCCATGAACACCCAGATCTCTCATTTGAAGATGCAGCCAAACCATTTACCCTACCGAAACTTCGGACAAAAGCGAAGTTCGCCGGTATTCCAACCACTAGTGGCAGTGGCGCAGAGGTATCAAACCTCTCTGTTGTAACAGATGACGAAACCAATATTAAATATCCATTGGCAGATTTCGAGCTCACGCCAGATGTGGCGATTATTGATCCAAGCTTGGTGGACAGTCTGCCGCCGCATTTAATTGCAAATACAGGGATGGACGCATTCACTCATACAATTGAAGCGTATGTAGCCAAACCGAGAACTGTATTCACAGATTCCTTGTCAGTAGGTGGCGGGGAGATTCTAAAAGAACATCTCCTGTCTTCTTATAAAGGGAATGAAGAATCCCGAAAACAAGTGCATAATGCCCAAGCAATGGCTGGTATGTCGTTCGCTAATGCTGTACTCGGTAATGTACACAGCTTAGCTCACAAAAGCGGCCCGACTTTTGGTATCCCGCACGGCTTAGCCAATGCGATTTATTTACCATACGTGATTGAATTCAACCGTACCGTTGTGACAGACCGCTATGCGACATTTGCAAGAAAAATTGGACTTGAAGCATCAAGTGACGAGAAGCTGGTTGACGAGCTAATTGCTTATATCAATCAACTTAATAAGGATCTAGGTATCCCAGCTACGCTGAAGGAATATGGCGTATCGGATGAAGACTTCCACAAACACGTGGATACGATGGCGAAAAATGCTGTAGGAGACCCTTGTACCGGTACAAATCCACGCGAAACATCTGTTGAGCAAATGAAAGAGCTCTATGAAATTTCGTTCCATGGTAAAGTACCAAGTCACGCGTAATAATAAAAAGATGGTCCTCCTTTTGGAGGCCATCTTTTTTTATGTCTGATACACTTGTCTGTTTGAACCATAATCCTTTGCCTTATAAAGTTGGGAAACCCATATACCCCCTAGTTTTATAAACGATGATCTTTATAATTGATCCTAGACTACTTATTGGAGGTATCGACTTTGCCAAAAATAAAGACGCTTAAAAAATTGTCCTTGAATGCTGCATTTTTACTTTCAAGCAGCTCCATAGTTACCATTCCTCTCTTTGCACAAGCACATACAAACCCATCGCATCTTCCTTATCACTCACTTCACCATCCGCTAAGTACTAGCACGAATGAAGACTGGTCTTATTCTGGCGCAACCGGCCCAGAGTTCTGGGCCGACTTACATAATGAATATGCAGCATGCTCACATGGAGTTGAGCAATCGCCTGTAGCCTTACATAATGATGACGCGTCAGACGAAGAAAAATGGTCGTTAGATCTTGATTATAAAGAAACAACGTTTTCCGTTGAAAATAATGGTCATACTATTCAAGCAAATGTAGACGAACACTCATCAAATAAATTAATTGTAAATGGAACGGATTACAAGCTGGAACAATTTCACTTCCATTCTCAAAGTGAGCATACCTTAAACGACGATTATTACGAGATGGAGGTTCATTTAGTACATCAGGATGAGGATCAGAACTTGGCTGTCCTAGGAGTTCTCATTGAGGAAGGAGAGAAGAACGAGACTCTAGCAAACATGTGGGATGTAATGCCCGAAAGTGAAGGAGAAGCCAATGAAACCATTTTACTAAACCCATCAGAGCTAGTCCCTAGAGATCTATCTACCTTCCAATATGCCGGTTCTCTTACTACCCCACCTTGCTCAGATCATGTTAAATGGAGTGTCAGTGACACATCCATCAGCATGTCAGCTGAACAACTACAAGCATTTCAACAGATCTATCCCGATAACTATCGCCCCATTCAAGAATTAGGAGATAGAGAGGTCGGCTCTTATTAATATAGGGTTAGCTAACCAGCAGACGATCGTTTGCTGGTTCCAATTCCCTCCTATCGCTCCAATCTCAGCATCCATCGTTCCACTTTCCCCTCCATCGCTTCAATCTCAGCACCCATCGTTCCACTTTCCCCTCCATCGCTTCAATCTCAGTACCCACCCCTCCCTCTTCTTCATCTACTTATCTATTGAACTTCCATCCCTCCACGTTTATAATGAAGGCAATATCTAATGGTCTGACCATATGATGAAATGGAGTGAATGAGATGAAAGTGTCCTTATTTATTACCTGTTTGGCAGATGTATTCTACCCGAATGTCGGGAAGGATGTTGTTGAGGTTTTAGAACGTCAAGGCTGCGAAGTGGATTTCCCTGCTAGCCAAACCTGCTGTGGACAACCGGCTTATAACAGTGGCTATCACAAAGAAACAAAAGAAGTGGCCAAAAGTATGATTCGGTCCTTTGAACATTCACAATATGTAGTAGCACCTTCTGGTTCATGTGCTGCGATGCTTCATGAGTACCCACACCTATTTAAAGACGATACGGCAATTTGGTTAAAACGAGCGGAGGAGCTTGCTGCAAAAACCTATGAGTTCACACAGTTCATTGTTGATGTTCTAGGTGTTAAGGATGTCAAAGCATCCTGTCCAGCTTCGGCTACCTATCATACCTCTTGCCATATGACGCGACTACTTGGTGTGACAGAAGCTCCGATGAAATTGCTTAAGAACGTAGACGGTCTAAACTATACTGAGCTTCCAGGTAAGGAAACGTGTTGTGGATTTGGTGGGACCTTTTCAGTCAAAATGAAACCGATATCAGAGCAAATGGTGGATGAAAAAATTGCTCATATTGAAGAAACCAACTCTGATATGCTTATCGGCGCCGACTGTGGCTGTTTAATGAATATAGGCGGACGCCTGGACCGCTTGGGTAAACCGGTTAAAGTAAAACATATTGCAGAGATTTTAAACCAACAGCACTCGTAAAGGAGGAACCAACTATGGGAATGAAAATTGGAGACAAACCATTTTTTGACCGCGTGAATAAAGGTTTAGGTGATTCATTTATGCGGGGGTCCGTTGTTTCTGCGCAGGAGCGACTAAAAAACGCCAAAACTAGCTCATCAGAACAGCTTGGAAACTGGGAAGACTGGCGTGAGCAGTCTGAGGAGATTAGGCAGCACACCCTTGAAAACCTCGACTTTTATCTAGAACAGCTAGCAACGAATGTAACCAAACAAGGTGGACATATCTATTTTGCACAAACGGCCCAGGAAGCAAATGACTACATTAAAGGTGTAGCTGAGAAAAATAATGCAAAAAAAATTATCAAATCGAAATCAATGGTCACAGAAGAAATTGGCATGAATAGTGCCTTAGAATCGATTGGCTGTGAAGTTATTGAATCGGATCTTGGTGAATATATCCTGCAACTGGATGACCATGACCCGCCCTCTCATATTGTTGCGCCTGCTCTTCATAAGAACCGTGATCAAATTCGAGATACATTTGAAGAAAAGCGTCAATATAAGGGTACCTCCACACCGGAAGAGCTAGCACTATTTGCGCGTCAACAGCTCAGAGAGGAATTCCTGACTGCTGATCTTGGAATCACTGGATGTAATTTTGCAGTAGCTGAATCGGGATCAGTTGCGCTCGTCACCAATGAAGGGAATGCCCATTTAACAGCTGACCTTCCCAAAACACAAATCTCTGTAATGGGTATGGAACGGATTGTGCCTACATGGGAAGAGCTTGATGTTATGGTTACCATGCTTTGCCGCAGTGCTGTTGGTCAAAATCTAACAAGCTATGTTACTGGCTTAACGGGCCCTCGACGTGAAGGTGAAACGGATGGTCCTGAGGAATTTCATTTAGTCGTCGTCGACAATGGACGCTCGTCTATTCTCGGTACAGAGTTCCAATCGGTTCTGCAATGTATTCGCTGCGCAGCCTGTATTAACGTTTGTCCGATCTACAGACATATCGGTGGACATTCGTATGGTTCGATTTATCCTGGTCCAATCGGGGCCGTGCTGTCTCCATTACTTGGCGGCTACGATGACAATAAAGAACTTCCTTTTGCTTCCAGCCTTTGTGCAGCCTGTACAGATGCCTGCCCTGTAAAGATTCCTCTTCATAATCTATTAATTGAGCATCGCCGCAAAATTGTAGAGGATGAAAAGATGAATGGCTGGGGTGAAAAGCTGGCAATGAGAGGATTTGGCTTAGCCATGAGTTCGTCTAAAGTGATGAGTACTGGGGCAAAGCTTGCTCCACGCTTGATGAAACCACTTGTTAAGGACGGAAAAATTGTTCGCGGTCCGGGTCCGATGAAGCCGTGGACAGACATCCGTGATTTCCCTACACCTGCCAAAGAGTCATTCCGAAAGTGGTACAAGACGGAAAAAGGGGGCGTAGATCATGACAACAACAAAAGAAAATAACCAGGAAACATTTTTAAATGAAATCGCAAAAAATCTAGGACGTCCTAGGAAAAAAGAAGTTACACGACCAACCTGGAAAAAACGTCCGCAGTGGGATGTGCTTGCAGATGCAACGCAGGATCAGTTGGTTGAAAAGCTTAAGGATCGCTGTCTTGCTATTCATACACAAGTTGAAATGGCCACTCTAGAATCTCTTCCTGCTACGTTAAAGAAGGTACTCGAAGAATACGAAGCATCATCTATTGTGAATTGGCGTGATCCACGATTTGCAGAATTCGGACTGGATTCGTTTTTCGAAGAACATAGCGAAAAAGGTCATTCTGTTCACTACTGGGATCCAGAAAGAGAAAAAGAGAATATTAGACTCGCAGAAAAAGCAGACGTTGGCATCACATTTTCAGATGTAACTCTTGCTGAGTCAGGCACCGTAACCCTTCTTAATACAGCTGGAAAAGGTCGATCTGTCAGCTTTTTACCTAAGTCCTATATCGCGATTATCCCTAAGAGCACATTAGTGCCTAGGATTAGTCAGGCTACTAGAATGCTTCATCAACTAGTCAAAGATGATAAACCCTTCCCTTCTTGCGTGAACTTCGTATCCGGTCCAAGTAACAGTGCTGACATTGAGATGAACCTTGTTGTCGGAGTGCATGGACCTGTTCGTGCCTGTTATATCCTTGTAGATGATAAGTAATACAAAATGGAGAGACTCCAGCTTTATCAATTCGCTGAGATCTCTCCATTTTTTTGTTTATATTCAACTAGTAAATCATTAATCGTATCCAAATGCACAGACATCGCTTCTTTTGCAGTAGCAGGATCTTTTGCCTTTATCGCTTCTGCTACGGCAATGTGTTGATCAACCAGCTTTTGTCTAATTGAGTACCCCTCAATTACTTTGACCATCCATACCTTTGTCACGACGCTAGAGATTTGAAGAACCTCCGCCAAAAATGTATTCCGCGCCATATCTGCAATGAGGCGATGGAACTCCAAATCAAGCTCAAGAAAACGATCGTGCTCGCTGGAATCCTTCATTCGCCCAATGATTTTATCTAATGATTCGTGGTCCTCTTCTGTAGACTTTGCCGCTGCCATTTCAGCTAGCACAGCTTCCATCTTCACTCTAGCCTCAACTAATTCAAGAATGTTATCATAGCTAATTTTGGACATTAACTCGAGGTGTTTGGTAAAAAAATCACCAAAACTTTGCGCTACAAATGTTCCCTCAGGTACACGAACCTCAACTAGACCTAAAGCAACCAATGCCCGGATCGCTTCACGCAATGTACTTCGTCCAACACCAAACATCTCCATCAGTTGTTTCTCTGACGGTAGCTTGCCGCCAAGTGGGATCGTACCATTTATAATTAATTCCATTAACTGCTGTACAATATTTTGAGACATTGTTGTCTTTTTAACTTGGTTTATCTGACCCTCTAGCATGTATTCACCTCAATGATCTGACCTTAAGACCTTAATGATACCTTAGACCTTAGGAAACAACAAGATTGTAAAAATAGGCGATCTTCTAGAACGACAGGTTACTCAACTTCACTCTATTTTTATCTCATCCTTAACAATCTGACTCACAACTTGATCAACTGTTATACTTTCTAGCTTCTCTTCTAAAGCACGTTGTGCATCCGAAAAATGCTGAGCAATAGAATGCTGAATATTTCTACCAACCATACATTTTGGATTAGGATTGTCATGTATGTTAAACAGTTCATTGTCTTTGACTGCATGTACTGCTTTATAGACATCGAGTAGCGTGACTTGTGACAAATCCTTAGCAAGCTCAGCACCTGCAATACCTGGTTTTGTTTTCACCAAACCTTCATTTCTAAGCATTCCAATGATCTTTCGAATAACCGCTGGATTTGTATTTACACTAGTTGCTAAAAACTCAGAAGTGTTTGCACTAGATTGATGTTTATTTACATCTAAAAGAGATAAGATATGAATTCCTACAGAGAAGCGACTACTAATAGACATTGTTTCACCTTCCTCTAACTTGTAACAAATAATATTACAAGTATAGTATACAAGGATCATAAGAACAATAAAAATTTACTATGTTGTTGTTGACAAACAAGGATCTTGTAATTATGATAGTTACATGTAATCAATTAAGTTACAAGTGTTCATGAAATTGATCTACCAAATTAAATAAGGAGAAAATTTTATGAATGATCATCGTTTAATCTATGTCTGGGATGCCTATTGTGGATGGTGCTACGGCTTCTCAAAAAGCTTACGTGCATTTTATAAAAACCATCCAGATATTCCTTTAGAGGTCCTTTCAGGTGGACTTTTTCAAGGGGATCAACTATCTGTCATTGGCAGTGGAGTGATGACAGCAGAGAAAATTGAAGATCGTTTAAATGAACAATTGTCCATGTCATAACTTAAGGTACAACTAAATTAAATTTGGAGGCTACAAACATGAAAACATTAATAACTGGAGCAACAGGTAAACTAGGTTCTAAGGTAGTAACATCAGTACTTAAGGTCATTCCTGCAACGGAACTAGCTGTGAGTGTTCGAGATCCCAAAAAAGCAGCAGAATTAAAAGAGCTTGGTGTTGATGTCCGACAAGCAGACTTTGATCATCCTGAATCACTCGATAAAGCATTTTCCGATATAGATCGTTTGTTACTGATATCAGCAGATGGAGATAACGAAACAAGAATTCAGCAGCACACAAATGCTGTTGAAGCTGCTGAGCGTGCGGGCGTTACATTCATCGCATACACAAGTCTTGCTGATGCTACACATAGCAAAAACCTAATGGCTGCCCCTCACGTTGCAACAGAAGCAGCTATCAAGAAAACTGGCATTCCTTATTCTTTCCTACGTAATAACTGGTATCTAGAAAATGAGCTAGGCAGTATCCAAGGCGTAGTAGCAGGTGCTCCGTGGGTTACTTCAGCTGAATCCAGCAAAGTAGGCTGGGCACTGCAGCAAGATTACGCGGATGCAGCAGCCAATGTACTGACTCAAGACGGTCACGACAATACGACCTATGAGCTTTCAGGTCCACTTTTAACTCAAGAAGAATTTGTTACTCAGCTAGGTTCTGTATTAAACAAAGACATTACATTAAATCAAGTGAATGATGAAGATTATGCTGAAACCATGAAACAAGCAGGTGTACCTGATTTCGCCATTCCTATTGTTGTAGGCATTCAACAAAGTATTAGAGTTGGTAGCCTTGCTATTGAAAGTGATGACTTTGAAAAGGTCTTAGGTCGTCCTGTAACTCCAATGAAAGAAGCTCTCAAGCAACTGGTTTAACAATCATGTAAAAAACCCGTTCCTCTCATCAAAGAGGTACGGGTTTTTACTGTTCAGCTACTCTGCTGAACCTCTAGATATCTACTCCACTGCTATCCTTTGTTATCTTGTAAATGCTGCCGGCACTCCGCCATCAACTGTAATCATACAACCTGTTGTCTTCTCTGATTTTGATGATGATAGGAACAATACTGCATCAGCAATATCCTTAGGGAAGATCATCACACCTAGTGTCGTGCGCTTTTTGTAGTGATTCTCTAACTCGTCTGGCTCAATGCCGTATGCCGCGGCGCGTTCTTCGCGCCATGCGGAGCCCCAGATCGCTGATCCCTGCAAGACTGCATCTGGAAGAACCGTATTCACTCGGATACCAAAGTCTCCACCCTCTGCTGCAATCGTACGAGCGAGATGAGCTTCAAGTGCTTTTACTGAGCTGTAAGCAGAAACATTTTTCCCAGCATAGACAGAGTTTTTCGATCCGATGAATACCATACTTCCGCCAATGTCTTGTTTCTTCAGTAGCTTAAATGCTTCACGAGAAACGAGGAAATATCCTGTACCAAGTACATTCATATTCAGGTTCCATTCTTTTAAGCTTGTTTCATCAAATGGACTTGAGGTTGCAAGCCCTGCATTGTTGACAAGAAAATCAATTCCGCCATATGTGCGTGCGACTTCAGCAAATGCTTCAACAATCATATCTTCACTTGTTACGTCCATTTTAATAGCCAATGCGCGACCTTCACCATACTCTTCATTAATCTCAGCAGCAACCTTCTGTGCGCCTTCAAGGTTTAGATCGGCAAGCACAACATGGGCACCCTGACTTACATATTGACGGCAAGTTTCGCTACCGATTCCACCTGCTCCACCAGTAACAAAGGCTACTTTACGAGAGAACTCAGATTCCGCTGGTGCTAGTGACAACTTGTATAGCTCTAACGGCCAATATTCGATCTGGAAGGATTCCTCTGCATTTAGAGAAACAAATCCACCAAGTGCCGTTGTACCTTTCATAACGGAGATAGCTCGTGTATATAATGCACCACTCACTTTAGAATTCGCTAGGCTTTTACCTGTATTCACCATGCCAAGACCTGGGATCAAGATGACGCGTGGAGAAGGATCAAACATTTTATCTCCTTCTGATTGATTCGCTTCAAAGTACGCTTCATACTCTTCTTTATACTTTTTGATGCCTTCAATTAACTTTTCAGCTAATGCCTCTGTATCATCTACTTTTGGTTCCCAGCTAATATAAAGGGGTACACGTTTTGTGTGAACGAGATGATCAGGGCAAGCTGCGCCTACCTGCGAAAGCTCTTCTGCATCTTGGCTATTTACAAACTCAAGGATGTGCTCTCCGTCATCATAGGAAAGGATTGATTTCTCTTGCTGACTCACTTGGCCACGGATCACTGGCATCACACTAGCTAATACAGACTTACGATCGTCCTCTGTCAAACCAGAAAATTTCTGCCCTCCAAAGATGTCAGCCTGCTTCGATTCGATAAAGGATTCCGCTTCATTGATCACAGAAATTGTGCGGTCGTAGCTTTCTTTAGCTGTTTCTCCCCATACGACCAGACCGTGTTTTTCCATAAGAACAAGCTCTGCTTTTGGGTTGTTCTGAACACCTTCTGCAATCATCTTAGATAAAGTGAAGCCAGGACGGATATAAGGAACCCAGACAAAACGGTCTCCAAAGATCTCCTTCGCCAGTTCTTGCCCATTATCTGCGCAGCATAGGCTGATAATTGCATCTGGATGCGTATGATCCACATGTTTAAATGGAAGGAAAGCATGAAGCAATGTTTCTATGGATGCACGAGGGTGCTTTTGACTCAGCATGCAGTTTTCTAGATAGGCAACCATCTCCGCATCTGGCATCTCGTCTTTTTCAATTAATGGACGAACGTCTTCAAGTCGCAGACCTGTGAAATTCTTTGCTCCCATTGTAGCTAGATCTGATCCGCTTCCTTTCACCCACATCACTTCAACTTCACGACCACGAAAGTCGATCTCTGTTGTCTTCATTGATGTGTTACCTCCGCCCCAGTTACATACAGCGCGGTCAGAACCAATCAAATTCGAGCGGTACACCAGCTCATCTAATCCTTGAGTTAAAGATTCTGCTTCTTGATTGTTCCAAAGATTCTTCACCATTCATATCCCATCCTTTTCTCTCTTTAATTAGCGTTACACTCGTTTAGATTGAGTATCTTCCTCATATTTCTGTATATCTTTTAACCAGCTTTCTTTAACTGGTACTTGTTGTCTTTGGCAATACTCATCCCAAATCGCTCCAAAAGGATATGTTTTGAATTCCTCAAGCAGCGCGAGCCTTTCAGTGAAATTACCTTCTTCTTGAAGAGATTTTAAGTGTTCACTTGGCTCAAGCAATGCATAGAGTAAAGCCTTTACCGTATTACGTGTTCCAATTGTCCAAGCTGCCACTCGGTTAATACTTGCATCAAAGAAATCAAGTCCAATGCTCACTCGTTCAAGCGCATCTGAACGAACAATTTCGTGCGCAATTTCCTTCAACTCATCATCAAATGTCACAACATGATCACTATCCCATCTCACAGGACGCGACACATGCAGTGCTACTTTTTCATTAAATAGAAGCAAGGACGAAAGCTTATTGGAAATCGTCTCTGTTGGATGAAAGTGTCCTGAATCAAGTAGGCAAAGTTTCTGATTTTGCTGCGCATAGCTCATATAAAACTCATGAGACCCGACAACGTAAGCTTCTGATCCAATGCCGAATAATTTACTTTCAACAGCATCTAGAACTAAGCTCTCATCAAAAGATTCCGAGTAAATTTCATCAAGGGATTCCTTCAGCCTTCTCCGAGGTGTTAATCGATCACTTGGTGTATCCTTATAGCCATCAGGCACCCAAATATTAACGAGTGAAGGCGTACCTAGTTGTTCTCCGAAATAGGCAGCAATTTTGCGACTTGCCTTACAATGATTGATCCAAAACTCTCGAATCTCAGGGTCTGGATGACTCAGAGTTAAACCATCTTCTGCTTTTGGATGGGCAAACACTGTCGGGTTAAAATCTAGACCTAGCCCTCTTTCCTTTGCCCATGCTACCCACTTCTCAAAGTGTTTTGGTTCAATGGCATCACGGTCAACATCTTCTCCGTTTGTTTCCGCATAAATGGCATGTAGATTTATGCGATGCTTCCCAGGAATTAGAGCAAGAGCCTGATCTAAATCAGCACGTAGCTCTTCTCCATTTCTTGCTTTACCAGGGTAATTTCCAGTTACATCAATGCCTCCTGACAGCTCCCTTTGTGCAACCTCAAATCCAGTAATATCATCACCTTGCCAGCAATGAACCGATATTGGAACTTGCGCCATTTTTTCAAATGCCTCTTCTACGTTAACGCCAAAGCGTTCATAATGTGATTTCGCTTCTGTAAATGCTGTGTTAGCCATGATGAATCTCTCCTTTTTGTGGGATATATTCAGTTAAATCAAAGGACTTTGCAACAAGCTCTCTCGCTTCTGATAAATGACTAATCTCATTCTGAGCAATCATTTGCACAATGATATTACCGATCGCCGTTGCTTCAATCGGCCCCGCTACAACACGTTTTCCTGTTTGGTTGGCCAGTAGCTGGTTCACGTATTCATTCTGCGCCCCACCGCCAATGATATTTACCTGATCAAAGGGCTGTCCTACAACCTCTTCAATCTGTTGAATAGACGTTTGATAGCTTTGGGTTAAACTATGAAATACGCATGCTGCCAATTCACTTGATTTTGCAGGAACCGGCTGGCCAGTCTCCATACACGCAGCCTGAATTTCTTCAATCATATTGACTGGGTTTAGGAATCGATGCTGATCCACATCAATACGTGCTGGATTCTTCACCTGTTTACTCGCCTGCACTAGGTCGTCAAATGAATACAGGTCACCATAAAGCCGTTTCACCTCTTGTATCATCCAAAAACCCATGATATTCTTCAAAAATCTAAATCTATGATTCACACCGCCTTCATTGGTGAAGTTGTAAGACAATGCTTTTTCACTGCAGATCGGCTCTGAGTTTTCCACGCCAAGCAAAGACCACGTTCCAGAACTCAGATAGATGGTTTCTTTCGATTCCGGTACAGCTGCTACAGCAGAGGCTGTATCGTGTGTTGCCGGAACAATCACTTCTAGATCGAAACCAAACTCATCCACTAGCTCCTGCTTAAGCCCACCTAAGTGAGTACCCGGTAGCACAATGTCTTCAAATACATCAGGAGACATCCCAATACCCTCAAGCAAAATTGGATCCCACTCTTTCGTGAATGCGTTCATCAGCTGTGTCGACGTGGCATTGGTATATTCGTTAACTTTTTTCCCTGTTAGTAGATAGTGAAAGTAATCCGGTATCATTAAAAAAGACTCTGCTTTCTCAAGCGCTTCTGGTTGCTCTTTTTTTAGTGCAGCAAGCTGATAAATTGTATTAAACGGTTGAAACTGGATACCCGTGTAGGAATAGATCTTCTCTTTTCTAATCTGCTGTGTAACTTCTTCCATTACTCCATCCGTACGTGTATCTCTGTATGCAACAGCTGGTGTTAGTAGTTGATCATGAGCATCCAACAGAACAAAATCCACTGCCCATGTATCGATTCCAATCGATGTTGGCGTAATGCCTTGATCTCGACATGCAAGGATGCCTTTCTTAATCTCATCAAATAAGTAATCGATATCCCAGCACAACTGTCCAGATTTGTTGATCATTCCGTTAGAGAATCGGTGAACTTCCTGTAAATCTATTTTTTCATCGATCAAGCGACCGACAAGTAATCGTCCACCGGATGCGCCGATATCAACGGCTATATGATTTGATGCCATCCTTTCACCCCTTATTCTGAAATCGCTTTCTTTTTATCAGTATATAAAAAAGACCTTTATATCACTAGGTCCGCATTCAACGAATCATATGTCCTTATTTGCATGAATAAAAGACCCCCATTTATGGGAGGTCTCTAGATGATTCTCGGAATTTTTTTGGGGTCATTCCATATCTCTTCTGAAAAATACGGTAAAAATAGCTCACATTGTCATACCCTACTTGATTCACAACCATGGTAATCGGTAGGTCTGTTTTTGTCATAAGATCGCAGGCCACAGTTAAGCGCTTTTCCTGCAGAAGTTCTTTAAAGGTTTGATTCGTCATTTGTTTTATCGCTCGACTTAACACATAATCGTGTTGATTCAATCGATGTGATATCTCAGTTAATGTTGCCGTACTGTACGATTGATTAATATACGATAATGTTTCCTGCATCCAGCTACTATGAAGAGTTAACGTTTCTGCTCCTTCAATTTGATGTTCATTCTGGGACAACTCTACTATTAATAGGCCAACCTGAAGCTTCACTCGAGCCTCAGACACATCAACTGGATTAAGAATTTCATTTATAATCGTCAGGATTAATTCTTGTAATTTATCATTCGTCGCGGTTTTAAATGTGAGGTATTGCCCTTGGTAGGAGTAGGTATAGAGACTATCCATTAAAAAACGATAGATGGGACCTCTAATATTCAAAAAAGAAAAGATATATTCAAAAAAACTCGGCTGAATAATAAAGTTGATGATAATATCCTCTTTTGAACAAGGGTCAATCTCATGTTCAATGTGTTGATTAAGGAACATAAGCTCGCCTTCATTTAATGTAAGTCTTTTGCCTGCAATAGTTTGCGTAAATGAACCCTGAAGAACATAGCTCATCTCGATATAATCATGCTTATGTCTAGGAAATTGAATAAAACGGGTATGTTTGCGCACCATAATCGTTTCATTGTCAGTCAAAAATTTCTTACTTTCTACCATAGTAAATTGAGGCTGTGACGTGTATCTATTATGTGAAACCTTATGTTCAGAGAGAATATCCTTTTCCTCATCCGTTAAAGGCATGAGCTCCTCTAGAATCTTTTCTTTCACCTTTAATCACCTCAGTTATCTCAAACTATAGCATAGACAAACGGCCATCCTATAGGAGAAACGTATTTGCTTATTTTATTGTGATATACTACTTTTTAGGTTATTTTAATTTGTCCGTTTAAAGAGAGGCACCTTTGATGATTGAACTTCTTATTACTATGTTAGAACGTCTTGGAATTATTGTTATGATTGCTTTTATTCTGACACGTTTTAGTTTTTTTCGCCATTTGATTACATCCAACCAACTGAACCGAAAACAGCAATTGATTGCCGTCCTCTTTTTTGGGGTCTTCGGTATAGTTGGAACGTATTCTGGATTAACGTTCAGCACGTCATCCTCTGAATTTTCGTTATGGGCGACCGACATCAATACTGATGAAGCCATTGCAAATTTTCGTGTGATAGGTGTTGTACTAGCGGGACTTCTTGGAGGATATAAAGTAGGCATTGGTGCCGGATTGATTGCTGGTGTACACCGCTTTTTTCTAGGGGGATACACTGCCTTTCCTTGTGGCATTGCGTCTATCTTAGCTGGTTATTTTGCTGGTCTTTTCCGTAAGGATAATCAACGTCCGCCTCTAACAAAAGCATTAATTATTGGTGCAGCGGCAGAGGCAGTCCAAATGCTACTCATTCTTCTTCTAGCTAGACCCTTTTCTCAGGCTCTAGACTTGATTGAAATGATTGCCTTACCTATGATCATTGCAAACGGCTTAGGCTGTGCATTATTTCTACTGATTATTAAAAATGTTGTCTATCAGGAAGATAAAATTGGGGCTTCTCAAACTCAGCTATCTCTTCGTATCGCAGATCAGACACTTGTTTACTTAAGGAAAGGGTTAAATGCCTCGTCTGCACAGGCTGTCTGTCAGATTCTTCATAGTGAGACACAGACCATTGCGGTTTCCATCACAAACAAAACCAATATTCTTGCTCACGTAGGGATGGCAAGCGATCATCACCAACAGAAAAGCCCAATTCAAACTCAGGTCACACGGGATGTGATACGTGATGGACAGCTTGTCATTGCCAAAAATCAGATGATCCACTGTTCTCATCCAGACTGTCCTTTAGGTGCCGCCGTCATTGCTCCTCTCAAACAACGAGGGGAAACAATTGGTACGCTTAAGTTTTATTTTCACTCTGCCAAAGAGATCAGTCCACTCTCGATTGAATTAATATCTGGACTGAGTGCGCTCTTAAGTAGTCAATTAGAAATTGCAAATGCGGATCACGCCTATAAGTTAGCTCAAGAAGCTGAGATTACAGCATTACAAGCCCAAATCAGTCCACACTTCTTATTTAATTCATTAAATACGATCACTTCATTGATTCGGATTGATCCAGGAAAAGCACGTAAATTACTTGTATCCTTGTCTCACTTTTTACGTCAAAACCTTTCAGCTACGACAGAGAGCTCCATTACATTTGAACAAGAATTACGACATATGAAAGCGTATCTGACAATTGAAGAGACACGCTTCAACGATAAGTTCACTGTTATCTATGATATAGATGAAAACTGTTTAATGGAGAAGTTACCACCGCTCACCCTTCAGCCGATTGTTGAGAATGCCATCAAACACGGCATCTATCCTTTAGATCGAGCCTGTACATTGACTATTCGTATTAATAGATGGCGGGATAAAATCTATGTTACTGTCGAAGATACAGGTAAAGGCATGGATAGAGAAACAGCAGACCTTATTAAACATAGTCATGTTCCATCTGAAACCGGATCAGGACTTGCCATGCACAATATCAATCGAAGGCTTACATTGATGTTTGGCGCAGATGCTGCTTTGCAGATTGAAAGTGAACCCAATCAAGGGACAAGTGTACGGTTTGCTATTCCTATAATGGAGGATCGTTGATATGCCACAGACCATTCGAACGTTAATCGTAGATGATGAACGATACAATCGTGATGAATTACATTTTTTACTAAGTCAACATGAGTGTATTGATATTATCGGGGAAGCAGAAACAGGAGAGGCCTGTATCGTTAAAGCGATCCAGCTTCAACCAGACCTCGTCTTTCTAGATATAGAAATGCCCATAATGAATGGAATGAAGGCGGCTGATTCTTTAAAGGAACTTCGTAAAGTACCTTTCATAGTTTTTGCTACAGCCCATCCTCAATTTGCAGCAGAAGCCTTTCGCTACGAGGCCATTGATTATTTGCTAAAGCCTTATGATGAGGAGCAACTACAGCAAACCATTAGTCGGATTCAACAGCGATTGATTGCTGATTCTCCGCAGGTTCCTGTCCCAACAGGAAAACTTCCTGTTGAAGCGGATGGGGATATTTATTACCTAGACCCAGCGGACATTCTATATATTTACCGTGACGATAAACTATCACGTATCGTTTCTAAAAAAGGACGATTCGAAGTGAAAACACCTTTAAAGGAGTTGGAGGTTCGACTTGTTCCCTTTTCCTTTTTTCGAATCCATAAGAGCTACTTGGTTAATCTCAGATGTGTAACAAGATTGTCGCCATGGTTTAATGGAGCCTTTCAGCTTGAAGTGGAGGGGCAAAAGGAACAACTTTCTGTAAGTCGAAATTACGTAAAAGAACTAAAAAAACGCTTGGAGCTTTAGGCTCCTTGCATCTTATCTACCTCCTTCGACATCATACCCCCTCATTTCTACATCTTACCCTTCTTTTTAACTTTTTGATTGTCCCTCCTATTATACTTGAAAACGGATTCAGTTTATTTTAGGGGGAACATGTATGTTTACATTTTTAGGCGGTATCGTACTACTAATTGTCGGATATTTTACTTACGGAAAAGTCGTAGAGAGAATATTTGTTCCAAATGCAGAGAGAACAACTCCTGCTTATACAAAAGGTGACGGCGTCGATTATTTACCCATGAGTACAAAGAAAAACTCATTGATTCAATTAATAAGTATTGCCGGGATCGGTCCAATTTTCGGTCCAATTATGGGTGCCCTATATGGCCCCGTTGCTTTTCTATGGATTGTGTTCGGCTGTATCTTCGCAGGAGCTGTACATGATTACTTAACTGGTATGATTTCCATTAGACACGGTGGGGCTCACCTTCCAGCACTAGCTGGTAAGTTCTTAGGAAAAGTTATGAAGCATGTAGTTAATGCATTTTCTATCCTATTATTACTACTAGTCGGAACTGTATTTGTGACATCACCTGCTGATCTACTCGTAGATCTTGTGAATGGAACTGTACCAGCCATTGTCTTTATCGTTATTATCTTTATTTATTTTATTCTAGCTACCATTCTACCTATTGATAAAATTATCGGAAATATTTATCCTTACTTTGGTGCTTTACTACTCATTAGTGCACTTGGTATCGGTATTGGCCTCATTGCAAATCAAGCAGCCATTCCGGAGCTTTCTTTAACAAATTTCCATCCTGATAATATACCAATCTTTCCATTATTGTTCCTAACCATTTCTTGTGGTGCATTATCTGGATTTCACGCAACTCAATCGCCTATTATCTCAAGAACAACTCAGAATGAAAATCAAGGACGTAAGATTTTTTACGGAATGATGATTGCAGAAGGTATTATCGCTATGATTTGGGCAGCAGCTGCCATGAGTTTGTTTGATGGACCTGTTAGTCTAAATGAATTAATTAATACAATTGGAACAGCAGGTATTGTTGCAGAGGCATCTACACTAATGCTTGGTTCTGTCTTTGGTACTCTAGCTATTCTTGGGGTTATCATTCTTCCGATTACATCAGGAGACACGGCATTCCGTAGTGCCAGAATGATTATTGCCGATTACTTTAACATTTCACAGAAAAAGATCTCTAGCCGTCTCTGGATTGCGCTTCCTTTGTTTGTGGTATCTGTTTTCTTAACAACCGTTGACTTTACACTACTATGGAGATATTTCTCCTGGGCGAATCAGTCTACAGCCGTCATCGCATTATGGGTCGGAAGTATGTACTTATTTATTGCCAAACGAAATTACTGGATCGCTGTCATTCCAGGAATCTTCATGACGATGGCTTGTGCGACCTATATCCTAAACGCACCAATTGGATTAGGGTTATCCATGAGTACGTCGTATCTGATCGGAGCGATCATTACCATTCTTATCACTGCTTTGTTCTTTAAAGCTGCAAATAAAGCAAGAGGTCAAAATATCCCTCTTGAAGAAGATGTATCAGATTGGAAGAACCCAGCGTAAGCAAAGATTGACCCGACTAAAACGGATGGTTTTAGTCGGGTCTTTTCTATTGTTACACATACTTTTTCACGGTATAGTAGAAAAGATTTATTTTTTAGAGAGATAGAGGAGAGTGAAGAGAATGAAAAAGAGAAAAAGAGTTGGCTTAGGTTCACTCATTGTATCAATTAGTTTGGCAGTAATGGTAGGCTGCGCGAATGATGATATTGATTCTGGTGCATCTGATTCAGAAGGAGCCGCTGGAGGAGATCTTGTAGTAGATATGCAATCAGACGTTGTATCTCTAGATGTACATGGATCAAATGATACAGCTTCTAGTAATGTCACATCTAATATCTTTGAAACGCTTGTGACACAGGATGAGAACCTTGACCTTCAGCCTGGACTTGCTGAGGAGTGGGAGCAAGTGAATGATACCGAGTGGGAATTCACACTAAGAGAAGGCGTAACATTCCATGATGGCACGGAGTTTGATGCAGAGGCTGTGAAAGCAAACCTTGACCGTGTGTTGGATGCAGATGTTAGCTCACCACGAGCGTTTTTATTTGAAATGATTAATGAAGTAGAGATTATCGATCCACATACAATAGTATTGCACACAGACTACCCGTTCGCTCCTCTTGCTGCGAATCTTGCTCACTATGGCGCTGCAATGATGAGCCCTGCTGCGATTGAAGAAGACTATCAAGCCATGGAAGAAGGAGCCGATGCCGGAAGTTACCTAAACGAACACCCTGTTGGCACTGGCTACTTTACATTCGATTCTTGGAACACGGGACAGTCTATTAAACTACTTAAAAACGAAGAGTATTGGGGAGAACCAGCTAAAGTTGACTCTGTTACATTTCAGGTCATTCCTGAAGGCAACACACGAATTGCCAATCTTGAAACAGAAGCCTCCCATATTGCTAACAATATCAGTTCAAGTGATCTAAACAGATTCGAAAATACTGATGGACTAGAAGTAAGTCAAACTGAAGGTGTAGGCATGCTTTACCTTGGATTCAACAAACAGAATGATGTCCTTAATGATCCACTTGTACGTAAAGCTTTTTCATTAGCTATTAATCGCTCTGAAATCGTCGATGGCATCTTTAACGGTGTAGGAACAGAAGCTACATCACCGCTTGCACCAAAGGTATTTGGCCACGATGACTCTATTATCAGCAATGAATATGATGTTGAAGAAGCTAAAAGTCTTTTAGCTGAAGCCGGTTATGAAGATGGACTTGAAATTACATTGAATACAAGTGATCAACGTGAGCGTCAAGATATTTCGCAATATATCCAATCTGCTTTGAGTGAGATCGGAGTAGATGTTTCCATTGAAATCAACGAATGGGGATCGTTCCTTGATCTGACCTCTCAAGGAGAATCAGAACTATTCATCTTAAGCTGGTCAACTGTGAATGGGGATGCAGATATGGGTCTCTATCCACTTTTCCACACCGATAATCAAGGCGCACAAGGGAACCGTACATTTACATCTGAAGAGGACCTTGACGAGTTACTTGAGCAAGCTAGAATAAGTAAAGATGAAGATGAACGACTAGCATTGTATAATGAAATTCAGACAATTGTAGCAGAGGATAGCATCATTCAGCCTTTAATTCATGAAGAATTTCTGGTTGGTCTGAGAAGCAATGTCACAGGTTTCTGGCAAAGCCCTACAGGAGTCTTGGTTTTGCGTGATGTAACCATTAATTAATCCATAGAAAAAACGAAGTGGCATGTTACTGTCCGCTTCGTTTTTTTTTATAACTAGAGTGCAATCAGCTCAAGGCGGAACCTATTCATACATCCACCTAAGCCTTCATTCGCTTTTGTATGAGGTCTGTCGGCGTATACCCTGTGTACTTTTTAAAGGCACTGGAAAAATAAGCAGGATTTCCGTATCCAACATTCTCTGATATCTCATAGATTAGATACGTTCCCTCTTGAATCATCGTTTTGGCTTTCTCCATTCGAACTCGTAGAAGGTAGTCCTTGAATGATTCTCCGACGACCTGCTTAAAAATCTTCCCCAAATAATTTCTTGAAATGTACAGTTTTTCAGCTAGGTCTTGTAACGTAATATTCTGATCCATATGATCCTGGATAAAATCTAGCATTTGTTCAATAAGCTGTCGATGCTTCAGGTTCTCATCCCATCTTTGACTCTTACAGATGTTGATTACATTATTCTTAAGCAACTCTGAGAATTCATCCCATGAATGTAATGATGTTAATTCTTTGTAGATATCATAATCCTCTGAGAAGAGATCCTCTATACGAATACCGATGTCATAGAGGGAATATGTCATAAGCGCCCACAGCTCAATACCAAGACGAATGGCTGTTTGTTTGTGATAGGAGTCTGTTCCAATAGATTCGTATAGAAGCTGAATAGCTGCACATGCTGATTCCTCATCTGCATATCGGATGGCCTCTGATAGCTGTCGATTTACTATGGTCAGTTCTTTTGGAACTTTTACGCCTGAAAGATCTGCTTCCGTTTGTTCCTGCTTCTCAAAAAGAGGCAGTTGATGTAAGGCTTCGTTTGTCGACTGGTAAGCTAATCGCCAATCACGCGTAATCGAACCAATTGTCATGATGGATTCGATACCAAGATGTGCTCCCAAACTCTTTTGCACAAAGTCTTTTAGCTGATTCAATTTGTTCATCTGTTCCGTATGATCTTCTCGGTTAAGATGGATTAGTAAGGCAGCTTGATTAGAATGAAACTCTGCATAATGAAATTCACTAAAAATCCTTGTCGCAGCTTCCTTTATCACGTCACCTAGAACAAAGCGGAAAAGATACCAATCCTTTTTCAAAAGTGGCGATCGGCCCTTTTGCTCAACAGAAGTAATCATGACAACAGCATGATCACATTGTTCCCATTTTTCAATCAGCTTTTTTGCCTTCTCAGGAGGACTTTTTGGTATAGATGATTCCGTAATTACAGATTTAATCCATTCCTTTTCAATTAATGGTTCATACCTCATCACTTTACTTCTTAGTTCAGAGAACCTCAGCTCTTCTGTATTTTTTTCCTCCATTTGACCAATCGTTCTTTTGAGCACTTCTTTAATCGTATCTCTTGATGCTGGTTTAGAAAGATAATCATTAATTTTAAGGCGCATGGCTTTCCTAGCATACTCAAAATCACTATACCCACTTAAAATAATCACATGTCCTTCAAAACCAGACTTCCGTAACTCTTCTACCATCTCTAATCCGTTTTTGATGGGCATATAAATATCTGTAATCACTAGATCAGGGGTCGTACGTTGAATGAGTTCCAACCCTTGCTCCCCATTTTTTGCTTGTCCCACCCATTCACACTCTAATTGATCCCATGGAATAATCATCTTTAAGCCACGTAGTACTCTTTCATCATCATCAATGATAACGACCTTCCACAATTGAACCGCCTCCCTATTCATTCTGGTCTAACAAATGAAAGTACTGAGCATCTACTTTTGGAATCTCTAATCTAACTGCTACACCACCAACTACGTTTTCTGTTACCTCTACACTAGCATCATGGCCAAAATACATATCAAGTCTTTCTCTTACATTTTTAATTCCATAACCACCCGTTTCAACTTTTGGGCGATCTAAATCTTTCTTGGGAAATCCATTTCCATTATCTGAAATCTCAAAGACTAGGGAGTGATTTCGTTCCGTTATAATGATGTCAATTTCACTATCAACCCTGCCTGAAAACCCATGAATCACTGCATTTTCAACAAAGGGTTGTAACGTGAGCTTCGGAATATAATAGTCTTCCATGTTACGATCACTCGTTATGGTGTACGTCAGTTGATTATCTCGATTAATTTTTTGGAGTTCTAAATAATTTGTAAGATACTCCACTTCCTTAGGCACAGGTAGAATACTGTCTCCTTTTGATAACCCAATACGTAACATATTCCCAAGTAACTCCAGCATCTTACTCATATCATCATCACCACGCTCAATGGCGCGCCAATTCAATTGATCCAGCGTATTATATAAAAAGTGCGGATTGATGTTAGCTTGAAGTGCTTTACTTTCAGCTATCCGCTGCCTCCTTGTTTTCTCTAGAACAGACGTGTATAAAGAATCGCTTCTTGCGACCAACTCTCTATATCCATCATAAAGAAGACCAATTTCATTTTTATAGTCTGTTGGCAGTTCTTCCGTTACTGGAGTTTGCGGATATTTTTGCATGACATTTTTTAATTGAATAATTGGTTCAGTGAATTTCTTAGTTAAAAATAGTGTCCCCAACGTAATAAATACGATAGAAACTAACCCAATAGCCGATAACCAAATCGCAATCGATTTACTTCCAGCTGTGATGACTTCCTTTGGTGTCACTTCAATAATCGTCCAATCTGAAGAAGGTACCGCACTAGAGACGACCAAATCTCCATTTGTAATGGTCGCCTGTTCAGACACGCCCCTTTGCTCTTGTAACCGAAGAGCCGATTGTTGTAAAAATGATCTGAAGTCCGATGGAACTTCGTCATTATTATGTTGGGAGAGAAAGGCTGCATCACCATCTAAAACAAATAGACTGGAGTGATTCCCCTTTTCTTGTATCCAGTTCTGAATGAACTCAATCCGGAGATTTAGTACTAACACCGCGGTCAGCTCACCTCTAGGCGAATACACATTTCTACCATAGCTAATCACATGGTCGGTGCCGAACAACAAACTGACTTCCCGCTCACCTAACCAACCTGCTGTTACATCTGAAAGTTTCACAGCCCAATCAGAGGAACGAAACTCTTCAATTGAGTGATATTGAACAGGATGTTGAGAGTTAACAGGTGGATTATCCATATAGACCGATACAGAATGCAGTCCAGGGACACTATATGTGATGTTAGAGAAATCAAGGTCTACTAATGTCCTTTGTTGAGTGGACGCTGACTCTTGCTTTAGTTGGGCTTCCATAGCTTGTGTAATAAGATCCTGAAACGCCTTCTGTCTCGACATACCTATAGACGTTTCATGAAAGCTACCCAGCTCACTGCTAAGCTCACTGCTTAATAGATTTAATTTTTCTTCTTGATGCTTTATAATCGTTTGCGTGCTTTCTCGCGTAGTAAGCTGATAGGTTACGACAATAATTGTTAAAAGAAGAAGCAAAACAAACGCAAAAAAGCTAATAAAAAAAATCTGTCTAATTTTATATCGTTTAAACACGTCCATCATCTCTTCTCCAAACCAAGCAATAATGTTAACGCTTTCAGTCTATCTTATCAAATTACTCTTAAAATGGAAATAAGGGGAAGGCTTTTGCCCTCCCCCTAACTATCTATCATTATGCTGGTTGATAACTAGTTACAAGACCTGCCTTCGCAAAAATCCGTAAGGCAAATTGCATGATAATAGCCGCTGGTAGGCTGACTCCATAAAAGAGAACTAAGCCAGGAAACAGTACGTACATATACACAAGAACCGTTAATATAAGACATAAGATTAACACATAGTGCATATTTGCAACTCCGAGAAGAAGCGCAAAGCGAACCGTATGCACTGAAGACATGCTCATGAAGGCTTTAAGCGGAAAAGCTAACAACAATATGGATACGAATAGAAATAAGACAGTCAAAAGAATCATTCGTGGCAACATACTTGCTTCCATCAATACCATAGCTCGACCACTTACAACTAATAACCCTAGACCAGCCACAATCAACCATCCAAAGAGATTTGCACTCACAAACTCTTTTTTATAGCTTTCTTTAAAGTCTCTAAATATAGAGGCAGAGTTCTCTCCTGTAAGACCTGTGCCCATAAATGATTTGCGCATAACGGTAAAAGCAGCTGCCGAAGCAGGAGCCCAACCAAACAGACCTAGACCAAACAATGTAAAACCAATCCATAACAGATTAATGACAGCAAGCCTCATTAGAATCTCGCAATAATGCATGACTCCTTCTCCAAGTCTGTGGATATTCACAATGGTTCCTCCTTTTCTTCAGCAGCTCATTTTTATTTGATACCCGTCGTTGCAATTCCTTCTACTAGATAACGTTGAAAGAACATGAATAGAATAAGTTGTGGCAATAACGATAAGGACGACATAGCAAGCAACGGCCCCCATGATGTTCCTGCTTCTGCATCCATAAAGTTCCTTAACCCTAAAGAAATCGTATGGATTTCAGAACTGTTTAAATAAATGAGTGGTGATAGAAAGTCATCCCATGACCACATGAAAGCAAAAATGGCTACAGTAACTAGAGCTGGCTTAAGTAGTGGCAGGATTATTCTCCAGAACACACCAAAGGTTGAGCAGCCATCAATAATAGCAGCTTCATCCAGCTCTTTTGGAATGCCTCTAATAAACTGAATTAAGAGGAAGATAAAAAATGGTGTCCCACCTAAAAAGGCTGGTACGATAAGTGGATAAAAGGTATTTACCCAATTAAACTGTTGAAACAGAATGTATTGTGGAATTAACGTAATCTGCATTGGCAGCATTACGGTTGAGATTAAGCAGGCAAACAATACTTTCTTGAATTTGAATCTTAGTCTAGCAAACCCATATGCTACGATACTAGACGAAAGTATAGCACCGACCACAACACTACTTGTGACAAATAGTGAGTTTTTAAAATACACATCAAAGCCAACTCCACCAAAACCAGCCCAGCCCTCAGGGTAATTAAGCCAGTCTACCTCTGTTGGGATTAATGAAACGGCATTACCAAAGATCTCAGTCTCAGGTTTAAGTGAACTGCCAAACATCCATAGGATCGGATACAGCATAAGGAAACTAAACCCAATGACAAACACATAATAGATGGTATTAGATAGCTTAGTTGGTTTATTCATGGTTAGTTCCCCCCATCTGAATCATAATGAACCCAAAGGCTAGATGTTTTGAAGATGATTAATGTGAATGCTCCTATAATTAATAGTAGTACCCACGCCATGGCAGAAGCGTAGCCCATGTTCAAGAATTCAAATGCTACCTCGTAAAGATACACAGCATAGAATAGTGTGGAATCTCTTGGTCCTCCACCAGTGACTAAAAACGCCTGCGTAAATGTCATAAATCCGCCGATCATCTCCATGATTAGATTAAAGAAGATAATAGGTGTTAACATCGGTAACGTCACTTTAAAGAATTGAACGACACGATTCGCTCCATCCACACTTGCTGCTTCATATAAATCCTTTGGTATTTGCCTTAACCCTGCAAGAAAGATAATCATCGGTGCCCCGAACTGCCACACGACTAATAGAACGAGAATCGACATCGCTGCATTTGAATCCCCAAAGAAACTGATTGTGTTTAAGCCGACTGAATCAAGCATCGTATTCACTGCACCATTTCGACCAAACAATTGTCTCCAAACAACAGCAATTGCTACACTTCCTCCAATAATAGAAGGTACGTAATACATGGTTGTTAAGAAACCAGATCCTTTTTTTCCTGCATTAAAGACCATCGCCAAAAACAAGGAAAATGCTAATTTTAAAGGCACTGCAATGATGACAAACGTAAACGTAGCCTTTAAAGATTGGATAAACCTAGGGTCATTTGTGAATAGCTTGACGTAGTTCGTTAGGCCAGTCCATACAGGAGCTGTCAGCATATTGTAATTTGTAAACGATAAATAGAATGAGTACATCATCGGTCCGATTACAAGCCCAAAGAAACCAATTAACCAAGGTGAGATAACAAGGTAGGCGGTTAAACTTTCACGCCAGGTTTTCTTTCGTATTCTTTTCTTCTCTGCAACGGTCAGCGTTTTCTCTGTTGATTTGATTGTCTCCATTTCCCACCTCTATCTATTGGATATACATGCGTATCAATTGAAAAAGAAAGGGTCAGTCCAATGATGGCCTGACCTCCTTCTGTTACTCCTACTGTTAAGCAGCTTAGCCTAGAATTTGTTCCGCTTCAGAACGGAATACTTCTACGCCTTCTTCTGGAGTCATATCACCATATTTTACAGCTTCCAACATGCGATTAAATGATGCTCTTACCTCTGCTTCTCCTGCTGGAGGTAGGGGTTCAGGCTCACCAGCACGTTGCCCTACAATATCTAGGAACTCAAACGTCTTCGCTACACTTTCATCTACCTGGTCCATTAAGTGAGTACGAACCTCTGTAGAAATTGGAACTCCACGTTCAGCCATTAGAATTTCATTTCCTTCGATATCATTTGTTAGGAAGTCAATGAATTTACCAGCAGCTTCTTGCTGTTCAGACGCTGCAGAGATACTAAAGGACATGCTTGGACGGATCCAGTCACCAGGACTTGTAGCCCCTTCCGCTACCGGAAGCACATTCACACCAATTGGGTCTTCAGACATTGGCTGAATTCCAATAACGCCATTACTAGCACCCACGGCCATTGCCGCTTCTCTATTCGCGATCATCGATTCTCCACTATCATTAATCTCAACTGTTACATCATGTGGAGTAGACACTCCATTATCAATCATGTTTTTCTCCATTGTTAGGAAATCGATTAGCGTTTGGTCCTCAAACCCAAGCTTGCCGTCTTCTCCGTAAAGGTGCTGCTCAAATTGACGTGCATAGTGGGTAAACGCTTCGTACTCTGCTTTAACAAAGTCAAATCCCCACGCGTTGTCTCCCTCACCTTGTGAAACTTTATCCATTGCCTCATATAAGTCGTCATACGTATATCCAGGCTCTAAATTTATATCGTATTCCTCAAATAACGCTTCATTATAAAGGGTTGAAAAAGCATTCGCCCCTGCTGCAATGGCAAATGTGCCGCCATCCTTTATGTTCATTTCTTGGTACACATCGTCAACGTCATCCATATTGATTGTACCCTCTTCAATGAGATCATTTAGATCAAGAACAAGTTCACTTGATATGTACTGCTCAAGTTTTGATGTGTCCATTTGAATGACATCCGGTAGATTACTTCCGGCTGCTTGAGTCGTTAGCCTTTCCCAATAGCTATCGAATCCTGTATATTCTGGCTCTACTTTAATGTCTGGGTTTTTCTCCTCAAATAATGCTATGGCTTCGGTAGTCATATTGTGGCGCTCATCTGCACCCCACCACGATACTCTAATAACGGTCTGACCATCTTCTGACCCTTCATTTCCGCCAGTTGGTCCACCTGGTGTACAGCCAACCATGACCAAAGTTAATGCGGTTACGCCTGCCATTGATCCCCATAATTTATTCATAAGTAACCATCCCCGCTCTTTTTGTAAGTGCTTTCATTCATAATTATAAGCGCTTACATTGATTAGTCATATATAATAAATGTTAAATATCTATAAAAAACCAACACACATTCTATTATCATACGTTTTATTTCTTTTTTGAAGCAAGACCCATCTTTCCAAAAATATGCTATCATCTTACTAATGTTCTGTTGATAAAGACTTTTATGAACGCGCTTACAAACTAACTTTTTGAAAGGAAGTGACAAAAGGTGAAGCTCTATTACGATCAACCATCTTTACTGTGGACTCATGCATTACCAATTGGAAATGGTTCTTTAGGGGCCATGGTGTATGGCGGCATTCAAGAAGAGAGGCTTCAATGTAATGAAGACACAATATGGTCTGGTGCACCTCGTGATCAATTTAATGTTAAGGCTATAGATTCTTTACCAGAGGTTCGATCGCTTTTAAAAGAAGGAAAATATAAAGATGCAAATGAAGCCGGTAGAAAATTAATGGGTGCCTACACTCAGTCCTATCTTCCTTTCTGTGATATCCATCTAACCTTTGATCATGATGCTACGTGCAGTCAGTATCAAAGAGAGCTCGACTTAGAACATGCCCTTTTAACAACGAGTTACACAATGAATGGAGTCACGTACAAACGTGAAACCTTCTCCTCTTATGTAGATCGTGTAATTGTTATGAGGCTAACAGCAAGCGAACCAAAAGCTCTGTCTTTTTCTGCTCGAATTTCAAGCCAATTATACGCCCAAAGTCAAACGAACGATCAGCGTATTCATTTAACTGGACGGTGCCCTGATCATGTAGATCCTTCCTATTATGATACACCTGATCCTGTTATCTATAAGGAAGAAGCAGAGTCAGAAGCGATTCGATTTGAGGCCATCCTCGATGTGAAGCTTGTTGATGGGTCCGTCAAATCATCAGCTGAGTCTTTAACAATTTGTGGTGCGACTGAGGTAACCCTAACGTTTGGTGCTGCTACTAGTTTTAACGGGTATAATCGCTCACCAGGTAAACAAGGAAAGGACTATCATCGCGATGTACACAATACGTTACAACAAGCTGGATCGAAGTCATATAGTGAGCTTTTGACTGCACATGTAAACGACTATCAGCAATTATTTCAGAGAGTAGAGTTTGAACTCGACCCAAACGAGTCTCATTCCCATCTACCAACAGATGAGCGCATTAAGGATTATGGAGCTTCTGATCAAGGATTGGTTGAACTACTTTTCCATTACGGACGGTATTTATTGATTGCAAGCTCTCGACAAGGATCGCAGCCAGCCAATCTTCAAGGCATTTGGAACAATGAGCTAAGACCGCCATGGAGCAGCAATTATACGTTAAATATTAATACAGAAATGAATTATTGGCCGGCTGAATTATGCCAGCTAAAGGAATGCCATACTCCTTTGTTGCAGTTCATCTCTGAACTGGCTGAGACAGGCAAACAAACGGCTTCAATCCATTACGATTGTAGCGGCTGGACTGCTCATCATAATTCTGATATTTGGCGCCACTCTCTTCCGGCAGGCAACAATAGCCACGGCGAACCCATTTGGACCATCTGGCCGATGGCAGGTGCTTGGCTTACACAGCATCTATGGGAGCACTATCTCTTTAATCTTGATCAGGAATATTTACGAAAACATGCATATCCGGTGATGAAAGGGGCCGCCGAATTCTGTCTTGATTGGCTAATCAAAAATGAGGATGGTTTCTTGATTACATCACCATCTACGTCTCCAGAACATTGCTTTCTTTCTAATGGTGAACCTTGTGGGCTAAGCGAAGCTTCCACTATGGACATCGCCTTAATCAGAGAATTGTTCACTAATACTGTAGACGCAGCCGGTGTTCTACAAATAGATCAAACATTCATCCAAAAAATTAAAGCTTCTTTAAACCAACTGCTCCCTTATCAAATTGGCGAACGTAATCGCCTGCAAGAGTGGTCCAAAGATTATACGGATCATGAGCCAGAGCATAGACATGTCTCGCATTTATTTGGCGTCTATCCTGGACACTTGCTCACAGAATCCTCATCAGCTGATTTATTTCATGCGGCGGAGCAAGCCCTAAAAATAAGGGGCAACGGTGGGACAGGGTGGAGTTTAGCATGGAAAATCTGTCTATGGGCTCGTTTTCGTAATGGCGACCAGGCACATCTATTCATTCATAACCTACTTCAAATAACGGAAGAAGACTCTATCAACCAAAAAGGCGGCGTGTACCAAAACTTATTTGATGCGCATCCACCCTTTCAAATTGATGGGAATTTCGGTTATACGGCAGGCGTTATCGAAATGCTCTTACAATCGCATGAAGACTACATTAGCTTCCTCCCCGCCCTACCTAAGCACTGGAAAAAAGGTCGGCTAAATGGGGTCAAAGCACGCGGTGGATTTATTATTGATATGGAGTGGAGAAACAGAAAGCTGACAAAGGTGAAGATTCATTCAGAGAAAGGTCAGACATGCCGTATCGATTCGATACCTACTATGAAGATCGAGTCTAATGGAGTTTCTATCAAGTGGGAAAAAGATTCAGTACATCAGATCATATCAATTGATACAATCGCAGGTAGCTCCTATCACCTCATTATCTCAGGATAAAGAGAACCGCCTGTGTAGAACCGAAAAAGCCCTCTATTGCTGTTAAGAAGCAATAGAGGGCTTTTGGGTTATCATTTTCTTATGGACTGATTCGGTAAATCACCCGTAAGGTTTAATTCAAACAATCCAGCTTCTTTTGCTGAACGAATCGCAATGTAAACAAATGGACCAAGAATTAGACCTAATACCCCAAAGAATACATACCCAAAATACATAGATAACACAGTTGGTAGTGCTGCAAGTCCAATTGAATCTCCCAGTACTTTCGGTTCAATGATTCTTCTCACTAATAACAGCACCACAGCCAAAATCATAAGTTGTAGCCCTGTGCTAGTGCTCCCAAGAATCATAGCCAGAATACCCCATGGGACAAGAATTAAAGCCGGACCGACGTATAAAGGAATAATATCGACTAGCCAAATAAGAACAGACATAAGTAAGGCCGACTCTGGTGAGATGAACAACAAGCTCACATACGTCACAATGAACACTCCAACGCTGAGAATAAACTGTGCTTTCCAATAGCCTAAAAATACTTTGCTCATTCGTTGGAAAACAAACCGTAACTTACTTGCTGTTTCCATTTTAAAGAGGTTAAAGAATAAATTTAAAAGTCTTGGCAGATCCAAGCTGAACAAAAACAATGTAATAACATAGATCAGTAAAACAAATAACATATTAGGAATACCCGTCAATACCGAAGTACTTGTCGCAAGAATATCGGATGTGATACTGACAGCCTTATCAAATAGGGCTTCTGACTGTCTCTCAAGCTCTCTGACAATTTGATTTCCTTGAGGAATTTCAGCGATTGTCTGGTTAAATGTAATAATAAAATCATCTATAAATATTTGGATCTCGCGCGCATAGTG
The DNA here is from genome assembly GCF_030813245.1 of Alkalicoccobacillus murimartini. Lineage (GTDB taxonomy): Bacteria > Bacillota > Bacilli > Bacillales > Bacillaceae_D > Alkalicoccobacillus > Alkalicoccobacillus murimartini. The sequence continues at coordinate 733,141 of NZ_JAUSUA010000002.1, forward strand.
CGGGATTTCCAGTGACCTCATATAAATCATGGTAACCAATCTAGTTAAGGTCAGATAAAGTAGGTACCCTCCTACTGTAAGGAATAACGTAAATACAATGGTCACAGGAAGAATTCGCTTCTCCGATTTCAAGTGCTTTTTAAGCATCTTCACAAATGGCTCAAAAATCATAGCGGTTAATAACGCAAGTAAGATAGGCAAAAACACAGAAAAGTTAATATACACAAAAACAACGATTGCAATAGCAGCAATCAAAGTCAAAATTCTTTTGACCAATACTGGATTAAACAATAAACAACCTCCTGACCACAATTAAAAAGGTGATGCTACATTATTATATCAGCATGGTGAAACGATACACAATTTTTCGAGAAATTTTTTTAAAGTTTGAATGTACTTACTGATTTCTGTAATTCTCCTGCGATATCCGTTAAATAACTCGATGCACCCGCAACTTCCTCCATAGCAGCTCCTTGCTCCTGTGCGGCCGCAGCAACTTGTTGAGAATGACTGGCTGCATCTGTGGCTAATTTAGATGCTACTTCAATTGTCTTTGCCATATCTATTACTTTTTCTTTAACATGCACGACTGACTGAGAGACTTCAACTACCTGAGAAGTAACTCCATTAACGTCAGCCGTAATCTGAATAAATTCACTACCTGCACGGTCTACTAAGTTCATGCCTCCATCCACTACCAAAGCCACATCATTCATAGATTGAACTGATTGATCAATTTGACTGTTGATACGTTCTGTTATTCCTTTAATTTGTAAGGCCGAACCTTGAGATTGATCAGCTAGCTTTCGAACCTCAGAAGCAACAACTGCAAATCCTTTTCCTTGTTCACCTGCACGAGCGGCCTCTATTGAAGCATTTAAAGCTAATAAGCTAGTTTGCTCAGCAACCTCAGTAACCATTAAAATCATCTTACTTATCTCTACAGATTGATCACCCAATTGTTCAATAAGTGTTGAAACAGTCTCTGTTTTAGCTTTAATTACTTTCATTTGTGTCAGACTCTCTGTTACGATATTTAATCCATTCTCTGCTTTGTTCTGAGTTGCTTTAGAACTATGGTCCACTTTATTCACGAGTTCTTCGATAGATTGAATACTAACCCCTATTTCTTGAGCAGAACTTGTAGCCAGATGAGTTTGCCTCATTTGAATTTCAGAACCGGCTGCTACCTCTTGGATTATCTGTGTGATTTCCTCTGCTGCATGATTCGTCTGATCTGCTCCAGCTGATAACTGGTCAGAGGATGATGCTACTTGATTTGATTTCAGTATTACGTCATTAACAAGTTTAGAAAGACTAAGCCTCATCTGATCATAATTCATAGCTAATTGACCAATTTCATCCTTCGCAGAATCTTGAATTGATACAGTAAAATTTCCTTGTCCTGCATTTTTTAATGCAAAACCAACTTGATTCAATCGCTTTTTCAATCGAGTAGTAAAGCCAAACACAAAAAGTGTAGAAAGCACAATACCTGAAATAACAACAATACCCAAACTGACTAAGATCTTCGAGATCGTTTGATCAACTAACTGTTGCGAAACCCCTGTATACCACATACCTATGATCACATTATCTTTGTCTCTAATTGGTTGATAGGCTGTTTGAGTCATAATACCTGCCACATTTGCCTCTCCATAATAGGTGTTTCCATCTTTAAGTACCGCTTGTATAACTTCATCCGATGCCTGAGTTGAAATAGCTCTTTCCCCATCCACCTCGACATTAGTCGAAATTCTAGTATCATCGAGAAAAATTGTCACAGTTCCTCCGGTCATCTCTGCAATTTGATCAACTAATTCAAAGTTATTATTTAGAACGGTCTCTCCTTTATATAGTTCTCCATCGATGACTGTCCAATCTCCAGGAAACTCTTTGTCAATCGCATGAAAAGATAGTAAGAGATCTGACTCAGCCTTCTCTAGTGCCATTTCTTTAATTCCTTCTGTAACCAATATATAAACAACTAAACCCAATGCACATCCAAAAACAAGTAATAGCGATAATACTAAGGCGTTTATTTTAAATGAAAGCCCCAAATTCTTAAACATTCTCATAATCCTTCTCCTCTAAGTTCATTAGGTGTTTCTTAGAATATATCGGATCAGAAAAGCTATATTTTATTAAGATATACATTATTAAACCGCTTACAATAAAAACTATAAATAAATAACCAACCAGCTGTAAATACAGGAGATTGGTTACTTTTTTTAATTATACAGAAGTAGCTCCCTGCCCACCGTCAATTCGGTAGTACGTTCCTGAAATAAAAGCAGCATCATCTGAGGCTAAGAAGGCCATTAGATTAGCAATTTCTTCTGAAGTAGCATATCGATTTAAGGGTACACTTGCTTCAAATTGCTTTCTCGGATCTTTTGCGCCTGTTTGTTCTGCATTTGACTCAATTGATCTCATCATCTGTGTATCCACACCTGATGGAGCTACTGCATTTACTCGAATATTGTTTGGTGCTCCTTCAAGTGCTGCGGTTTTTGTTAATCCAATGACACCGTGCTTAGAAGCTACATACAGTCCCATGCCTGGAGCACCTAATAATCCACCATTTGAAGCTGTGTTGACAATGGCTCCACTCTTCTGTTCGTTCATCACGCGCATGACGTGTTTCAATCCATAAAATACACCTTTTAGGTTAACATTCATGACCATTTCAAAATTCTCAGTGGTTTGATCCACAAGATTTTTAAACTCACCATTGATCCCAGCATTATTAATAAATACATCAATTCGACCGTATTTTTCTTTTGTTTGAGAAACAAACGCTTCAACATCCTCTTCTTTTCCTACATTACCATCAAGTAAAAGAAGATCAGATGCTTCAATATCAATACCTTCAGCCGCTTTTTTTAAGACATCTAGTTTTAAGTCTACCAGTGTTAGCTTTGCGCCTTCTCGGGCAAATTTCTTTGCAGCAGCAATTCCAATACCGCCCGCAGCACCAGTAATGAGTACGACCTTATTATGAAAAGTCATCGTATAAGCACTATTATGATTTTTCATCTCTAAACTCGTTTGGCTCTTCATGTTTGGTTGAATTATGGTTCTTTATCTGGCTGAGTCTGCCATTTCGATGTTCACCATGGTTTGTATTCTCTTTAAATTGGTTATTCGGTTTATGATCTTTTTTTGACATCAATAGCCCTCTTTTCCTAATGTGTTAAGGATAGCTTTTGCTATTACGTCCAATCTATACATTCTGAAACAGGCTTAGCAATCATTAGTATCCTTTAGGAAACTATAGTACTTTAAAGTGCGTACTACTATCTTGCATATCACTGTTGTATACTATCGAAATACCGAGAAATCAGTATATCTATTATATCTTCTGGAGGGAACTACCCATGTCTAAAGTTTTATTTATCAAAGCCAATGACCGCCCTGCTGATCAAGCAGTAAGCGTTATGATGTACGATGCATTCCTTGCATCATATAAAGAAGCTAATCCTAGCGACACTGTTACAGAATTGGATCTTTTCAAAGCTGACCTTCCTTACTATGGTAATGAAGCAATCACTGCTAACTACAAAAAGAGCCAAGGAATGGAATTAACAACAGAAGATCAAACGTTTATTGATCTTACAGAACAATACCTTGGTCAGTTCTTTGACGCTGATAAAATTGTTTTTGCTACACCACTATGGAATGGAACAGTTCCAGCACCACTTGTTACGTATATTTCGTACCTTGCACAAGCTGGACGTACATTCAAATATACAGCAGAAGGTCCAGTTGGACTTGCTGGCGATAAAAAAGTAGCTGTACTTGCTGCACGTGGTTCTGACTACGCTCTTGATTTCATGGCAGACGGTGAAATGGCTGTACGCTTTGTGAACAGAAACCTTGCCCTTTGGGGTATTCTTGAGCCAACTGAACTAATTATCGAAGGTCACAATCATTACCCTGAGCGTTCTCAGGAAATTATTGCTGACGGATTAGTAGAAGTAACAAAAGCTGGCGCTTCTTTCTAATTGCTATAAAAAGAAAAAGCTGTCCCCTTCACGTCATGTGAAGAAGGGACAGCTTTTTTTATTTAATCAAACATTAAAGGACGAGCGATCTTATTGATAGCCGCTCCATCCACCATTAACGTTTGTCCGCTCACGTATGTCGCTTCATCTGAAACCATAAATAAGCAAGCATTCGCGATATCATCAACCGTACCAATACGTCCGAATGGTTGAAATTCAAGAGTTTGTCTGAATGCTTCCTCTGGATCTTCAAGGCTTGCAAATGTTTTTTGTAGAAGTGGTGTGTCAACAGAGCTTGGACATACAGCATTCACACGGATATTATGTGGACCTAAGTCAAGTGACATCTGGCGTGTCAATGCAGTCAGCCCACCCTTTGATGCAGCGTATGCTGCAAGCCTCGTAATCGTTTTTTCCGCATGCCATGATGCGATATTAACAATTGCACCACCCCCGCGCTTTTTCATTTCAGCGATGGTATATTTTGAGCATAAAAAAGCTCCAGTTAAATTCACACCAAGAATTTGCTGCCATTCTTCAAACGATGTATCTTCAACTGATTTTCGAACAGTTACTGCTGCATTATTAATAAGGATATCCACCCCACCAAATGCTTCTATAGCCTGATCGACTAACTTTGTCACTTGCTCCTCCTTGCTCACATCAGCTTGAACAAAAAGCGCCTCCACATCATTCTCTTTTAACTGATTTACTAAAGCGAGTCCTAGCTCTTCATTCACATCCGCCACAACCACTTTTGCGCCTTCTCGTGCAAAGGTTCGGGCAATCCCCTCACCGATGCCTTGACTACCACCTGTAATGATTGCTACTTTATTTTTTAATCTCATATGTCATTCCTCCTCACGATTTAAAAAGGAACCCTACATGCATAGGGCCCCTCCAGTTTCTTAGTTTAAATTGCTCAAATCTAATTTGTACCCATTCTCATCATTACTCTCTTTTTCAGGAGCATTAAAAAGTGTTTGCTTGTTGATCTTATGCTTCTCCGCTGCACGGTCAGCAAATGCATCTGCGATCTCCGTATCTTCATTCAACACAAACTCAAGCGCGTTAATCTGAGTACGAAGTCTTTGAACAGTACGATCAAGATAAATATAGACCTGTTGATCATACGAAGATAATTCTCTAAACGTCTTCTCATCAACCTGCATTTCCTTTACCTTCTTAATACAATGAACAAGCTCCCCACGAAGCTGATTACGCTGTTCTTTCACAACTGCAAGATCTCTCATACATGCCACCCTTTCTAAAGATGCGAGTTATTCATATTGTCACGTTCCATCTAATTCTAGTATAGCTTTTTCAAGTAGGCTTTGAAAGGGGAAATATGCTAATTTTGTTTATCTCCCCTTCCCTCTAATGGTTAGACAAAATCTAAACTCTTCAGATAGTAAGAATAAAAAGACAATACTCCCAACATTCAGAACCTTGTTAATGCATACCTGCTCTGCTACCATGGAATAATGTTTTGAAGAGGAAATGAGAGGACTTATACATCATGACGAACACAAATGAACAATGGTCATCAAAGCTTGGATTTATTTACGCAACCGCAGGAAGCGCAATTGGACTCGGCGCAATCTGGAAATTTCCATACATAGCTGGAATGAGCGGTGGCGGTGCTTTCTTTATTCTATTCCTATTATTAACACTATTCTTAGGAGTTCCTTTACTCATTGGGGAGTACGTCTTAGGCAGACATACTGGAAAAGACGCTATTCTGACGTATAAAAAATTAGCCCCACGCTCTCCTTATCAATTAACTGGCTGGTTAGGAGTCATAGCCTGTTTTCTCATTCTTTCTTTCTATAGTGTGATTGGAGGATGGTCTCTCCTTTATCTCGGATCATCACTCACTGGCCAATTGTCGGGGTTAACATTAGGTGAATCTCAGAATTACTTTGATAATCTCATTGCTAACCCTGCTCTTGCCCTTGGTGCTCAGTTAACCTTTCTGTTGCTTGCAGCATTTGTCGTAGCTAAAGGAATTCAGAAAGGCATTGAAAAGGTGAGCAAGTGGATGATTCCATCCTTACTTGTACTGCTCGTGATCTTAGCTGTCTATTCCCTTACGCTTGACGGAGCCGCTGAAGGTATTCGCTTCCTACTCTACCCTGATTTCTCCGCTATTGATGGAGAAACCGTATTGTTTGCTCTAGGACAATCCTTTTTTGCTTTATCTGTAGGTGTATCCGTTATGGTCACTCTAAGTTCTTACGCATCAAAAAAGCAGAATCTACCGGCATCTGCCATGGTTTTAGCAGTCATGAATATCTTTGTTGCTTTACTTGCTGGTCTTGTGATCTTTCCTGGTGTCTTTACTTTTGGTTTTACACCTGAAGAGGGTCCAACGTTAATCTTTGCTGTTCTACCAGCTATTTTTGAACAAATGGCATTTGGTCAGCTTCCGCTTATCGCCTTTTTTGTCTTATTCCTTTTTGCTGCATTAAGCACGGCCTTTTCATTACTTGAAATTATTGTAGCTGCTTTTGTACGAGGAAACCAAACGAAGCGAAAACGCGCCAGCTGGATTTTTGCTATTCTAGTCTTTATCGTTGGGGTACCCTCCGCACTATCATACGGCTTACTCTCAAACCTAGAGATAGGAGAGCGTTCCTTTTTTGATACAGTGGATTACGTTACGAGTAACATTCTTATGCCTTTAGGAGCTTTGTTAATCTGTCTCATGATTCCACGAAAAATAAGCAAAGAGATCTTATGGCAAGAGTTCACTTCTGGATCAAACGCCGGAAAACGACTATTCGCCTTGTGGTTTGCGTTAATAAAATACGTCGTACCTTTAGCCATCTGTATTGTATTTATCGATCAGTTATTCGGTCTAAATCTCGTTACGATTATATTTGGCTAACCGGCTGGTTTAAGTTCAGTAAATTACTGGACTTAAACCAGCTTATTTTCTATTTTATTTATTAAAATGATTTTTAAATACACTTGACTTTATAAAGTTATTTAAAGTAATATACGCCTATGAAAGCGGTAACAATTAGATACGTTCGATTTATGTTAACTCAACATCAAAATAATTCTTTATAGGGATGGTTATAGATGCAGATAGATCATAAAGAAACGATCATTTTAACTAAGGAAAAAAACTCATTTACACCGGCTTTACCAGCATTGCAAGGGAAGAATCTCCAGGACGAGATGCTTCACTTTTCCAATCATTTTATGATGGTAAACGACAAACCTGTCTTCGGAATATGTGGAGAGTTTCATTTCAGCCGTTATAATCACACGAAATGGGAAGACGAGCTTTTAAAGATGAAAATGTGTGGGGTTACGATTGTTCCAACGTATGTAGTTTGGAATCACCATGAGGAGATTAAAGGAGAGTTTGAATGGAAGGGGTCTAAGGATTTACGTACATTTATTCAGCTTTGCGGAAAACATGGTCTACAATGTATTTTACGAATCGGCCCTTTTGCTCATGGAGAAGTTAGGAATGGTGGCCTTCCAGATTGGCTTTATGGTGAACCCTGCCGTGTAAGAAGCAATGATGCTCGCTATATCTATTATGTTGAACGTATGTACAATGAAATCGGAAAGCAAGCTGAAGGGCTTATGTATAAGGATGATGGTCCTGTCATTGGTATTCAGCTTGAGAATGAATTCTATCACGCCGGGGCTCCTTGGGAACTAACAACTGGTACAAGCAACGAGTGGGTTTCAGCTGGTGAAGATGGCGAAGCACACATCCTATTACTAAAAGAGTTAGCCATTCAAGCAGGTTTGGTCACTCCAATCTACTCGGCTACTGGTTGGGGTGGAGCATTAGCGCCAACTGAAGAAGTTCTTCCGTTATGGGGCGGTTATGCTTTTTGGCCATGGGTTTTCTATGATGAGACTGTACGTGAGCACCCAATCACGCCGGAGTTTATTTATCGTAATTACAATAGTACAACCTACAATTTTGATCCGAACTATGATCCGCAATCCATTCCATTTGCCTGCTGTGAAATGGGAGGCGGTATGACCGTTTTTTATAATTATCGATTCAGTCTGCCCTATAGAAGTGTTGAAGCGATGGCTAATATTAAGGTTGCCGGTGGATGTAATTTCGTTGGGTATTATGTATTCCACGGAAGCTCAAATCCTAAGGGGAAAACAACTCCTTATTTAAATGAGAATGCTACACCAAAAATATCGTATGACTATCAAGCTCCTATCGGAGAGTTTGGCCAAATACGAGAATCATATAAACGACTAAAGAGACAGCATTATTTTTATAAAGACTTTGAAGACAGCTTCTGCCAGACAACGACTGTTTTGCCTCATAATACAGATGATATGAGACCAGATGACGTGGATACTTTACGCTATGCATTACGAGTCAATGAAGGTAAGGGATTTATTTTTATTAATAACTATCAGGACCATATACAATCTCCCGCGAAAGACAATATTTCATTACAAATTCAAATTGAACAAAAGAAATTGCACATTCCTCATGAAGGTGGGTTTTCCATAGGTGAAGATGTTAGTTGTATTTTACCTTTTCATCTAACAATCTCAGATGTGCAGCTTGAATATGCAACAGCGCAGCTTATGAAAAAGGTTAAACTATCTGATCATGAAGACGCTTATTTCTTCTTTCACCCTTCTGGTATGAAGCCAAGTTATCGATTCGAGAAACAGAATATTGATCGTGTCACCCTTTCAGATGGAGATGTACAAATGGAAAGCAGCCATTATACAGTAACACCCACTGAAGAGATGTTAACAAGAATAGATATTCATTCCAAGCAAGGTAAACTCATTCGAATCTATACGATGACAGATGAACAAAGCTTACATTTTTGGTCATTTGAATGGAACGGAAAACCACATGCCATTTTATCAGAAGCAGCCCTTATCGTTGAAGAAGATCGTGTTCGCTTTGAGTCTGAATCTGAGGTGCTTCAAGTAACAGCGATAGATGAACTGATATCGCCAGCACTCGCATCATTTTTCACAGAGAGATCAGACCATATGTTACTACATGAGTATTCTATCAAAAAAGAGAAGATAACGTCTGAACCGATTTTAGAATCGATCGATCATAGGCGGACCCTCATTACTATTCCAAGTGACATCTTTAGTCAATGTAAAGAAGTGTTACTAAACATCTCTTATGACGGGGATATTGGGTACGCATTCATTAATAATGAATTAGTACATGACAATTTTAACAATGGTGATGTCTGGCAAATCGGGTTAAGTCATTTAGAGGCAGAGCTGCTACATGATCCAATCTATCTTCAAATCTCACCATTAAAAGAAGGACGTAAGGTAAAAAGTGATTCACCGATGGCCGCAAGAACTGAAATCGCTAATAAAGAGATTGCAGACATAAAATCTATCTCATTAGAGCCAGTTTATGAATTTGAAGTCTTAACTAACAGAAAATAGATTCATAAAAGAAACAATGATAAAAAGCTGGAGGGAACACATGAAAACAATCACAGCGATAAATCTAACAGTAGAACAGCTGCAAGCACCTTATGGAATAGAGTCACATAAACCGTTATTGGGCTGGGGATTCTCTAATTCAACAGTAAGAGGAAAAAGACAGACTGCCTATCAAATTCTTGTATCTACTCACGAGTCCTTATTAAACGAAGGTAACGCTGATATGTGGGATAGTGGAAAAGTTTATTCAAATCAGCATCAATTCATTAACTATGAAGGTCATATCTTATTACCTGAAAAAAAGTATGTATGGAAAGTTTGCTTATGGGATGAAAATGACGATGAAAGCAGCTGGAGTGAAGATTCCAATTGGACAATGGGGGTTATGAGCCAGGAATGGCAAGCCGATTGGATTGGTTTAACGCCCTCTATACAAGACGGATGGAAAGAAGATACATGTGAAGAGCCTATGCCCTTATTTCGGCATGAATTCTCTATTCAATCATCACCTATTCGAGTGCTCGCTCACGTAAGTGGACTAGGTCAATATGAGTTTCGTTTAAACGGGGTTAAAGTAGGTGACGCTGTTCTTGAACCAGGCTGGACAGATTATGATCAATCCTGTTTGTATCATTCTTATGATGTCACTTCCTATATAAATCAAGGTGATAATGCGGCAGGAATCATGTTAGGTTGCGGTTTCTATCACGTTAACGGCCAAACAAAAAGGTATGTAAAATATGAAGGTAGCTATGATCTACCAAAATGTATTATTCGGCTTACTATAGACTATTCGAATGGCGAAACGGAAACGATTGGCACTGGCTCACATTGGGACATAGGTAGAAGTCCGATTGTCTTTTCTTCAATCTACGGTGGAGAAGATTATGATGCACGCTTACTACAAGAAGGGTGGGACAAAGTTGGATTTGTCGATTCAAATGATCACTGGAGATCAGCCCCTGTAGTACGTCCTCCAGAAGGAAAGCTCTGTAGTCGAATCATTCCACGAAATAAAATAAAAGAAACCATCGTAGCAAAGAAAATTGAGGTCAATAGTCAGGCTATAGAATTATATGATTTGGAAAAAAACATCTCTGGCTGGCCACGCATCCGTATTAAAGGAGAAAAAGGTTCATCCGTGACACTTGTTACTGGGGAACTACTTACTAGTGATCATCATGTAGATCAATCTATGATTGGAGAACCAGTCTCCTTTACGTATACATTAAAAGGTGAAAATGAGATTGAAGATTGGGCACCTCAATTTACGTATCATGGATTTCGATATGTACAAGTTAGTTATAGCTATCAAGAAGAACCACCAGAACTACTAAGTGTAAAAGGAGAAATGATTTACCCTGAAGTGGAAGAGGTTGGAGACTTTCAATGTTCGAATTCTGAATGGAATGCCATTCATGAAATCATTAATACCTCTATTAAAAGTAACATGAAGAGTATATTTACAGATTGCCCGCACCGTGAAAAGCTTGGGTGGATAGAACAGTTACATTTAATGGCCCCATCGATTTTTTACAACTTCAATGTAGCCCCATTATACGAGAAGATCTTTATCGACCTTGAGGAAGCTCAAGAAGAGAATGGTTTTGTACCAAATATAGCTCCTGAATATGTGGAATTTGAAGATGGTTTTCGCGATTCACCAGAATGGGGAAGTTCTTTCGTTATTGGTCCCTGGTATCACTATAATTGGTACGGGAATGATACGGTCTTAAAGAGACATTACACTCAGATGATTAAATATGTTGAGTATCTAGTATCTCGTTCTACAGAAGGAATTGTCCATCACGGATTAGGTGACTGGGGGGATTTAGGAGAGGTTCCTGATGACAATCAAGGATTTGCCGTTCATACACCCATTGCCGTAACCGCAACCGCCATGTTGTTTGAAACTAGTCGAATTCTGGCCGACATCGCTCAACTACTTGGCTATCACGAAGATGTATTGAGGTTTAGGACCCTTTCAGATGAGACAAAGAAAGCATTTAATCAAGCATTTTTTAATAAAAGCACTTCTTTTTATGCAACGAATAGTCAAACATCAAACGCTACGGCCCTAGCTCTCGATCTAGTATCAGAAGTCGATACATCACACGTTTTATCTAATCTAATCACTGAGTTAACAAATAATAAGTATGTGATCACATGTGGTGAGGTAGGACATCGATACTTATTATCAGCATTATCTACATATGATAGATCTGATATTGTGGAGAAAATGCTTCAGCAATCGAATGAGCCTTATTATAGGTTTCTAGTGAACAACGGTGCAACGAGTTTAACTGAATTTTGGGATGGACCTCTGACTGGCCATTCACACAATCATATTATGATGGGACACATAGAGGAATGGTTTTATGCTCAACTAGGGGGCATTCAGATTAATTATTCTCAAAGAGAAGCCGTGCATCCGATTCTCATTTCACCTTTTATCGCTGAACATGTCGATTGGGTTAAAGCAAATCACAAAATAGCAGCAGGATGGATCCATACTCATTGGAAAAAGAATGATGACCAATTACTAGTAGACGTTACGATTCCAGCTAATACGAAAACAGTGATTGCTCTACCTGTTACTAAAAACGAAGAAGTAACAGAACGAGAAATAGGTACAATCAATGAAGAGATAAAAACAATAAATGGAGTCAGTCGCATGTATATTCACGTTGGATCAGGGATGTACAATTTTAATATAAAGAAGGTTTAGGTAGAGTAGACAAAAGAAAACGACGAGCGTTCCTATTAAGGAATGATCGTCGTTTTGGTCTGTCTATCTACTTTTATTCCAGCCACTTTTCGTTAGTTAATTCCCTAAAATCTACTTTAAATATAGTGAACGAATTTCTACCTGTGAATAGTTATTTTTCTAAATTAACTTTACCTGAAGGTGTATAGATTGGCTCTGGTTCCGGATCTGATTCAGCAAAAGCGGTCTGTGAATGAAACGTAACAACCGAAAAAAGAACAACTGATAGAATGAAAAGCTTACTAAACATTTTCAATTCAAACACTCCCAATTTAAGTTTGTTTGTAATTCATTTGAATAACTAAACGTCATAAACTGCAGGGTTGTTTCAGAACCATCTCGTTGTTGAAGAGATTATGTCGAATCTTCGGATGCCTCAGCCTTGCTTTGAACCTTATAGGTACACCATTCTACACACATGATTCCAACTAACATTGAGGTCATTAACCTCCTATCATTAACCTCCTTTCTTATTGAAATCTATTATATCAGTAATATTATTACATATATATACTTAAATTGTATTTAAGAGCATCTATTACTATTTGAGATCATATAATAGTAATTTCCCTCCCTCTTTCTAAACACTAAGAAGCTAATTAACCTCGTAAACGTTCTTACATCCGACGTCAAACGAGTTCATCATCGTCTTTTGGCACAAAAAAAACACCCCAAAAGTAGTTTCTCTACTTCTTAGGGTGCTTTCAGTATGTTATTGATTATCTAATTCACTTTTCACATCTGCTGGAACCTCAGACTCTTCTACTTCACTATACGTAACAGCTTGATCACCTTTCATTGTTACAATTAAATAGGCGCCTTGGCGGAGTTGTCTCATCCCCATGAATTCGATTATTTCGCTCTCCCCATCTTCCGTGACACCAAGCGTTTCATAATCATGTTGTGTTGCTTCGGCAGGCGCATTTTCAACAGGTACACCTTCGTCAACAATTTTCACATAATAATCTTCATTTTGGAAGCTACTATAGATCATAAAACCTGCAACAACTGCCGCAATAACCAGTATGATTGTTAATCCTATTTTCTTTATCATGTAGTATCTCACCTCTACCTATAGTCTAATAAGGAATGCGCTATCGTCCTATAGATTTCACTTACACAAACCTTACAATACTGTTAGATTGCTAAAATAACACCTGACTTAAATAGATAAAAAACGTCACCGTAAAACAACTGGCAACCGTAGAGACTAGCACCGCCTGAGCCGCGTATTCAGGATAATTATCATACTCTAAAGCGAAGAGAGCACTGTTTCGCGACATCGGAAAAGAGCTCGCAATTAGAAGGCCTTGGGCCACGGTTCCATCAAGACCCATTACCCAAATAATGACCAGACCAATGAATGGGGCCATAATCAGCCTTCCTATTATTGAGACGAAAAACAGTAGCGAGAACTGCTTTAAGGTGGGATAAGCAATTTGGGCACCTAGTACTAGCAAGGCTAATGCGATAAAGCCATTTGATACTTGTTGCATTGGAGTTTGAATAAATGTCGGGAGTTCCCACGGCATTTGATAAAAAATAAGTCCAATTACAAGCGCATAAATAATCGGTGTCTTAAAAAGCTCGGATAAATTACTCCATAAGCCTGTAGACCTAGTAGATGCTGAAACCATGACACCGTATGTATACGTAATTAAATTCTGGAACATCAGAACAATGACTTGAACGGATATGCCAAGTGGGTTTCCTGCAAAAACTAATTGACTGACAGGCAGTCCAAAGTTGCCTGAGTTCATTAATACAATACTATTCTGGAAAGTTGGCGCAAGCTTTGGATCCATTTTGAATATCTTCACAAGTCCCCAACTTACTCCAGCTAAAATCACAAATTGAATGACTAAGAAACCACCAATCTCAATTAACAATCCAGTATCTAAGTTACTATTTGAGATATTCACAAACACAACAACTGGAAGAAAGAAATACGTTAATAACTTCGAAAAAGATGCCAAATGAAATGAAAACTTTCGATGTAGCAATGCACCTGCTACCAACAATACAAAGATCGGAAGCATAACTTGAAAGATAATCTCGATCAGAAATATCCACATATCCCGTAATCCCTCTTTTTCTCTACTTACTTTATGCTATTGAATAAAAGCTTTCACATAATCAGCCGGTACTTCTTCTATTGTTTGATACAAATAGTCTGGCTGCGCTTCTTTATCGATTAACAAACAACGAACGCCTTCGTAAAAATCTGTACACATCATAAATTGCATCGCTACCTTTTTATCAAAATCAAGTGCTTCAGTGTAGGTTTTTAGCTTCTCTGTATGTCTTAAATGAGCATACGTAACCAGCAAAGAGACAGGAGATTTCCGTAAAAACGACTGATAGAGTGCCTGAGCTTCTTGGGAACGATCCCTTTTTAATGATCCAACTATTTCTTTTACCGATGGAAGAGAAAAGTGCTTCTCGATAAAAAGAGCTTGTTGCATAAGTTCACTTTTTGGTGGGTTTGTGCTAAACGATTCAATACACTCTTTCACCTGCTGATCTATGTCTTTTTCACTAGAACCCGTTTTGGTAACTAGCCTTTCTCTTAACTCCGTTATAGATGAGCTAGGCACAAAAAAATCTGCCGTTCCGATATGTATAGCATCTGCTCCGCTTATCACCGCACCACTTAAGCCAAGGTACATTCCTATACTATGAGGTGTCTGGTTAAGGAAATATCCTGCACCTACATCTGGAAAGAAACCAATGGCTGTCTCTGGCATGGCCCACTTTGTCTTTTCCGTTACAACTCGATAGGTCGCCCCATATGAAAGTCCAACGCCGCCTCCCATTACGAGGCCGTCCATAAGTGCAATAATGGGTTTTGAATAATTTGCTATGATCGCATCCATCGTATATTCCACGTCAAAAAATCGCTTTGATTTTTCTAAGCCAACACTCGTTGCTCCATATGAATAAATTTCTTTAATATCTCCTCCTGCACAAAAAGCTTTTGAACCAGTACCTTCTAGTAATACGAAACGAACCGATTCATTTACTTCCCAATCAAGAAGAATGTCATAAATGGATTGAATCATCTCAAAGGAAAGAGAATGAAGTGATTTCTCTCTGTTAAGAGTAATCACACCAACCCCTGTATTTGTTACATGAATTTGAGTGTAACTCATCTTTATCCCCCTCTTATCTGATGCTTGCCTTATCCCGTCACAATACTCATGACGATCTCTATCTGACCATAGCAGACTAGTCAGAATATCCGCAAGCGCTTACCTTATTATGACATGAATGCAACGGGAGGAAACTACATGTGTTACAAAGAAGAACCACTGTAAAACGAAGACGATTGATACTTTGATAAGAGGTAGAGGACGATATCAAGACTCATTCAAATATAATCAAGACAGCTTGGGGGATTACCAAGAGCCCGCCCTCAATACTAAGAGCGGACTCACTTTCATCAAGAGTAAAACCAAATTTAAACAGGATTCTACACCGCTCGTCTATACACAAAGTAATAGATCGTTAATGGCCACCACAATACAGTAAAAATTGGATACACCGCCCAAATAACGTCAGGAGTGATTAATGTGTTAACGTTCCAAAAGAAAAGTGTAACTAACAATGCACCAAATACCGAATACAACATCGGGCGTTTAGCAAACGTAACCGACATTGGCCACCAGAGGATAACAAAGGCCGGAAAGATAAACCACGGGAATCCCGGCTCAAAATAAATGTTCAATCCAACATAATACAAAAGAAAAAAGATACTTGCCAATACAGAAAAGGTTGGCATTGCAGCAAGTCGTCCTGCAAAAACCACAAGTGGCCAGTAGAGTATCGGTAGCCATGCATATAGAATCCACAAATACCCTGGTGTCTCTACCAAATTAATCGCAAGCAAAATACAGATAAGAAGGATAGAAGCACATAAGGAGTACCACTTATGCCCATTTGGAAACTTGAACAGTGCGTTTAAAGGCCAAAACAGTAGGAATAATGCTGGATAGATCGCCCAAAGCTGTTCAGGTGTGGTCATCCAATTTATAAAGAAAAGAAATAGAATAGTGAAAAGTGAAGCAATAATAGAAAAAGGCACATCCTCCTTCTTCATTTACTTTCCTCCCCCTTGTCTACGCCAATAATAATACATAGATAATGGCCACCAGAGGATGACGAATGTCGGATAAACAAACCAAATATTATTAGGCGTGTATTCCACATTCATAAACCACATCAAAGCAATAAAAAGGACGCTACCCCACACAGAAAACCACATATTCAAGCGCGTATGTTTCTTTTTTATTGGATTCGATGGTTCCGATGACAGCTGCAACTCTGCTTTAATCTCATCAATATCACCGAAATCAACAATCGTTTTATTAATAGCATCTTCTTCGCTCTTTCCTTGCACCATTAGATCTTGGGCTTTCTCCTGCAGATCCAACGTGATTTCTTCCTTCACTTGAATGACTTCGTCTGTCTCAGGCAAATCGTAAAACAAACGCTCCACATGATTTCGTATTTTTTTCATGAATCAAGCCCCTCCATAAACAAATTAATAATCTTTTTCATCTCGTTCCACTCATTCATCGTTTCTTTTAGGTAGGCTTTACCCAACGTCGTAATGGAATAATATTTACGTTTCCCCCCCTGAGACTTCTCTCCAAAATAAGAGGTGATTAGCTCTTTTTTCTCTAACCGTTGAAACACAGCGTAAAGAGTTGCTTCTTTGATTACGAATTTCCCTTCTGTTCGTAGACTAATTTCCTTAGAAATCTCATAGCCATATCTATCTTTCTCATATACTAGCCGAAGAATAATTGAGTCTACATGGCCCCTCAAAATATCACTGCGAATATTCGACACCTTCCTTCAAATTACTCTGCCTGATAGAACTATATCTGATAGAGTAATTATAAAACGGATTACTCTGTCTGTCAAAGTAAAAAATTCAATATGATCTGTCTGGATTTAGCTGATCTAATCGCTACTGAGGTTCACTCTTCGATTGATAAGTGCTATTATTACTCGTAATGAAAAACTCCGACTCCTCATGCAAATATTTCTCAAAAATGCTCACTCTGCGATTGGATCGAACAGCACATGATTGGAAGTAAGGAAGCGTATTTGGAGGATAGTATTTTGAGTCAGGATTAGGTGAGGATGTTTCTTTTTTGAGCATGATATCACTAATTTTGAGCATTTGAGGTTTTTCTGAGCAATTCGTGGGTTTTTTCGCGCATTGAGCTACACTTTTCGCGCAGAATTCTATTTTTTGAGCATGACGTGTTCATTTTTGAGCATCTACCTTCTATTTTTGCGCACGTCATCTTCTACTCAATCATTGCAAGGAGGATCCATTCGATGTTTGCCTGTAAGGTCAGGTGCCGCACGACCGTTTTTATTAAATATGGCGAAGGCACTCCCACACTTGAATCAACAAAAGCTTTGTTTAAGCAGCTTAGAAAACAGTCCAAGCTGATATCCGTTAAAAAAATCTATGATTATAAGCATTGGAAAAATGACTTTGGGGAGGTAGCAGCCACTCTGGAGGTTGATGTTCTGGTTGAGCACAATCAACATGTGGAATATCTTTCTGATTATGAATTACGAGCCTGTCGAGTTGTTCGCGAGCAATTCTTCACGGCTGGTACGGCTATTCAGGCGTTAGACTCTCACCGTTATCAGCCTCTGCGTACAAGGGCTTTTAGATAAAAAAGAGCAGCGAGCTCTTATACCCGCTGCCTTTTATTTATTCAGTTAATGCTTCTCGGAGTTCTTCTTCGGTTTCAACCCCTATTATATTTAATGCATTAGAGCCATAGATATCCTCTATTTCTGGATCTGCGCCGAAATCCAATAGAAGTAACGCAGATTCATAATCTGCATAATAAACGGCTTCTATTATTGGCGTTGCTTCATCTTCATTTATAATATTCGGGTCTGCTCCAGCTTTTAATAAAACTTCAATGATGTCTGGATATTCATATATAGTGGCGTGATGTAGTGCTGTGTTACCATAATAGTCTTGTTCATTAAAGTCCACACCTAATTCAATTAGACGATTAACCTCATCGATATCCGCTTCGCTTACAGCATCCATTAAATTGGTTGATTCATACTCTTCATAATCACTAAATTCCTCTTCCATCTCAGTCAAAAAGGTACCATATAACACAGTACCACCTGCCACACTTCCAATAATAGCAAAGTAAGCACCAATTGTTGCTGCACCAAGAATGAGCACGCCTGCAACTACTTTTCCGGCATTCTCTGTATAAATAGGTCTTGATGTCTCTCCCATAAATACACTGACTGATTGAATTCGCTTTGGTAGGTTAGGGTGGGAGGATAGAATTTCACTTACCCATACCACTCCGTGCGATTCAGTTGAAATTTGCTCAACAAATGCATCCTCATTTACTTCGCGATACACTTGTTTTCCGACACTTAATATCGTGAGTGCTCGTTTGGCTGCAGGTGCGTTGTTAATTATAAATGCCGCTTCCCGATCACACGTATATTCACATGAACGGCTGTAGGCTTGTGCTAAAAAGGGGATAAACTGAGCTGGTGCGATTAAAATATTTTTCCAAACATGCCGACGTTTCACGTGTGATAGCTCATGGGCAATGATAAAATCAAGCTCATCTTTCCCTTGTTCACGTCCTAAATCAAAAATTTCTGAGTATAATACAACCATATTACGTCCCCAGAACCTTGTTGCAAAGGCATTTAAGATTCCTTCTGATTGGATAACAAAGACATCGGGTACTTTCTGCAGTCCCATTTGCTCTGACATCACTTTCACTCGTTCATACACATCAGGAAACTGGTTCTGACTAATACGAACACCATTTCCTCGAATCGATCCTAACATCATCATGTTCACAAAGAACATAAAGGCAAAGATAAATAAGGCAATTCCAATTCCTATGATTGATATTGCCGCAATAACATATACCAGTACACTAAAAATAATGGCTAATACAAAATATACCGTTTCTCTTGATGAAGTGACATTCTGTTGGTTCAACTCTTTTTCCTCCTGCAATTTCCTTAAAATAAATTTCTACTCTATCATAAGGTAAAGAGACGGAAAATAATAGATAATATTGTCATGTGTTAGTCGGTTGAACCAATATCAGTTACTTGAATCATAGGTCTCATAAAAGTAATTCATAAACCGTTCCTCTGGATCATACTCTCTTTTTCTCTCAAAGAAGGTGTTGATCGCTGGGTAGGCTTGCTCTAATTGTCCCTTCTCAGGAAACGTTTGATAGGTTAAATAATATGTACCGTCTACTTCAATCGCAGCCTCAACCATTTGGATTGTCGCCTGCTCCATATGAGCCTTTCCCTCATCCGAGAGGGGATGATTAAATAGGAGAACAATTGCTAGCGTGTCTTCTCGGGCATAGTTCAAATAAGCTTCATGCTGCTCTGGTGTAAATCGTACAGTTGCGTTTAATAGATTTAACTCCTCGTCTTCAACAATATCTTTTAACTTCTCAACAAAGGCGGGAAACTCATTAACCGGTATAAAATACTCCTGTAAGATATCTGTATCCTTAGTAGATTCATAGTCCAAAAACTTCACAGGTGGACGCATGGCATTATTTCGTGTGATGATCTGCACGTCGTCTGCATTTGAATATAATTTTTGCTGTAAATACCAAACTGCATTTTTACCCCAGTCATATGATCGGGCAAGATTTAAGAAGAATTGATCACGTTTGATATTTTTCTCCTCAACTAATGGCCATAATTCATCGACGTTAGCCCCTTGTGGATAGACTGGATCCTCTTCATCTATTGTATAAAAGGTCGTTGTATACATCTCTTCAGAAAGACTACCTGGAGTCGCAGAGAGACGAGCAAAGTGCAGTCCGACGTCCTCCTGATTCTTGATGTGGCTGTTTATATAGGATGGATAGTCCTCGTAGGTTATCGATTCTGTTTTAGACATATATACATCATTATCCGTCAATTCAAGAGTTACATCTAATATCACTCCAAACAAACCAAATCCACCAATAACTAGCTCAAAAAGCTCTGCATTTTCTTCTCTACTAACATGTTGAACAACTCCATCTCCATTTAAAAGCCTAAAAGATTCTACAGTATCAATAATTGGACCAAACTTAGGATCACGGCCGTGAACATTCGAGCTTAATGAACCCCCAATGGTGAAAATATTTGAGGACTGCATCACTTTAATAGATAATGCATAAGGGTTAATATACTCTTGAATCGCTTCCCATGTTATCCCACTTTGAACGGTAATGGTTTTGCTTTCTTCGTCTAAAGATAGAACCTGATCATAGCCCTTCATATTCAACCAGACAGAGTCTTCATAGAAGGCATGTCCACCCTGGCTATGTCTAGCCCCTGCAATGGAGACCTTTAAGTCTTGTTTTTTAGCCATTAAAACAGCATCAATGAGTGCTTGTTCTTCTTTTCCTTCTACTATCTCTTGAACGTGAACTGACTGTAATCGACTTACATCATTAATGAAATGGGGATTTTCCGTTGCTTGATCTGATGACGATGAAATGATGAGTATAGTAAGAGCTAGTAACAAGCTCAGAGACGCAATATGTTTCTTTTTCATTTATAAAAGCCTGCCCTTCTATAGCTCACTTTCGTACTTATGTAAATAATACCATATCAACCATTATTAAATGGTTACTAGTTTGAGTAGACGGTTCGCTTATAATTTGGTATATTTTAAATGATAATGATTTTCATTATTATTTAATTTAGGAGGAAAAAGAAAGATGAAAACGACTAAATGGTTTTTAGGACTTCTCACATTATGTATGGCTCTATTTGTTAGCGCATGCAATACAAATTCAGATACGGATGCTAACTCAGATGGGAACAATGAAACAGCTGAAGCTGAAGCGGAGACAAAGATCTTTGCATCTGAGAGCGGTGATGTGGAGATTCCAGCACAACCCGAACGGATTGTAACAGACATCTATGCAGGAGAATTCTTTTCAGTAGGTGCAAACGTTGTTGGGGCAGGATCTTGGACCTTTGGAAACCCAATACTTGAAGAGCAGTTAGAGGATGTTATCGACATTGGTGATCCAGTCAATCTAGAGAGTGTCTTGGAATCTAAGCCTGATTTGATTGTGGTCATGAGTGATGATCAATATGAAGAGCTTTCACAGATTGCGCCAACGATTGTTATTCCTTATAACACAACAACAAATATTCAGGATACAGTAGAGATGTTTGGAGAAATAGCTGGTGCCGAAGATGAAGCTGATTCTTTTATAGCTGACTTTGAAGAGAAAGCGGCTCAAGCTCGTGAGGAAATTAATGGAGTGATTGATGAGGGTGCTACAGTTGGCATCTATGAGATTACAGACCAAGGATCCTTCTGGGTGTTTGGAGAAAATGGCGGTCGTGGTGGACAAGCACTATATAATGCCTTAGAACTAGAGGCACCCGAGTCTATAAAAGCTGACATTATCGAAACCGATGAGGTTAAAGAGCTTTCAATGGAGGTTGTTCCTGAGTATGCCGCTGATTATATGTTTATCACAGACTATAATCCAGATGGGACAAGTGACAGCCTCAACCAATTTACAGAATCATCTATTTGGCAAGATTTAGAGGCTGTTAAGAACAATCGTGTCTTCGTAAATGATTTTGATACCTTTTACCCGTATAATCCGATTTCCGTTTCCCATCAAATTGATTTATTTGTTGAAATGATTCTAGAACGTGCAGAAGAAAACGGAAAATAATTCAAAACAAGCGGTTGAGAGATGCATGTCCACTCAGCCGCTTTTTACCGTTTTCTGTACAACGACCAGCGAATATTGTATGGTTAAGTCACTAAAATCATATGATCAATCAATGCTAGGATGTGTGAGACATGCGTATTAATAAATTTATTAGTGAAACCGGCAAGTCATCAAGACGTGGAGCCGATAAGCTCATTAACAGTGGACGAGTCACAATTAATGGTAAGGTAGCTAAGCTTGGTGACCAAGTGAACCCTGGAGACCATGTTGTTGTAAACGGTGAAACCATCAATATCGTCAAAAACAATGTGTATCTTGCGTTAAACAAACCAATTGGAATTACCAGTACATCTGAGAAGAAGGTTAAAGGCAATATTATTGATCTTGTAAATCATCCACTTAAGGTTAATCATGTAGGTCGTTTGGATAAAGAATCAGAAGGGTTGATTCTCTTAACGAATGACGGCGACATCGTCAATGAAATCCTTCGTGCAGAAAACCGTCATGAGAAAGAATACATTGTATCTGTTGATAAACCAATCACGCCTGATTTTGTGAAACAAATGTCAGAAGGAGTGCATATCCTTGATACGAAAACTCTTCCTTGTGAGGTTACTCAACTATCGAAGTTTGAATTTCAAATCATTCTCACCCAAGGTCTAAACAGACAAATTAGACGGATGTGTGAAACACTTGGGTATGAAGTCTTAAGACTACAACGCACAAGAATTATGAACATCCAGCTAAACAACCTACCTATCGGCCAATGGCGTGACCTTACAAAAAAAGAGAAAACCAAACTTTTTAAGGATCTAAACTACGAACCAAAAGAATGGGGCGAGTAAAGATAGGTTTGAACAGAGGGATTCTAAATTAGATGGTTCCTTTATTCTATTTCTTTGAAAGCAGCAGTGCATTACAAGATATAACAGAAACCAGTAAATGACTGATTCAAACAAAAGCAGTGAGCCCATGAAGGCTCACTGCTTTTCTACTTTAAAATCCTTCCACCACAATTTTCCCGATCATCTTCCCACTTTCAACCTTTGCATGAGCTTCTTTGATTGTTTTGGCTTCAATGGGTGACAACGTCTCCGTTAGCGTAGTTTGAATATGACCTTCTTCAATCAACTGACTAACTTGATCTAATAGTTTTTGTTGCTGGATCATGTCCGGAGTTTCATACATTGCCCGAGTAAACATGAACTCCCACACAAAGGTGGCACTTTTACTTTTTAATACATTCAAGTCCAAGGGCTCTTTGTTTTCGACGATTGAACAGATCTTCCCCTGCGGTTTAATGATCTCTGCCATCGCATCCCAATGTTGGTCGGTGTTATTTAAGCATAAAATGTAGTCCACTTCTCCATGTAGCTGATTTACTAAAGATTCATGGTGATTTGCCACAGAGTCAGCACCCATTTTTTGAACCCAAGTTGAGGTTTCCTCACGCGATGCAGTAGCAGTAACCGTTAATCCGGCCCACTTAGCCAATTGAATCGCTATAGAGCCTACTCCACCAGCGCCTCCAATGATCAACAGCTGCTTCTGCTCATTCTCTGATTTCGCCTCTGCATTAATACCAAGACGTTCAAACAAAGCCTCCCAGGCTGTAATCGCGGTTAAAGGTAAGGCAGCTGCTTTGGCGAAACCAAGTGAGCTTGGCTTTCTGCCGACAATTCGCTCATCAACTAGTTGATATTCACTGTAAGAGCCAGATCGAGTAATGCTGCCAGCATAATAAACCTCATCACCGATTTTGTAATCTGTACAATCTTCCCCTACTTCTTCAACTATTCCGCTTGCATCCCATCCAAGAATACGCGGCTCTTCTTCAACCTTATCCTTTGGCGCTCGTTGCTTTGTATCCACTGGATTCACAGAAATAGCATGCACTTTAACTAGAAGATCCTTGCCTTTAGGTGTTGGTCTAGACACCTCAACATCTAAAAAACTTTCTTCATGTTCAATAGGTAAGTATCTTTTTAACCCAACTGCTTTCATTTTTATCTACTCCTTTTTATTGAAAGATTAATAAACAATCCAAATTAAGTACCTGTTTATCTTGTTCCCTTATGAACAGTGATCTTAAACTTTGAGAGCCTTATCGCCTCTATACCATTGTTTTTCTTTCATTATCTCATAACTAAGTAGGACGGGCATATGCTTGTACAAAGACTTATGAGAAAGGATCATTGCTTATGGCTCTTGCTAAAACATCCTCTGTCGCTTCTATGTATGCATTACTCTCTATAAGCTTTTGGGGCATTTCCTTTGTATCTACGAAGGCTGTTCTTACTACACTTGACCCTCTTACATTGCTTGTCCTACGGTTTGGGATTGGCGCGCTTTTTCTATTTCTATTAATCATCGCCCAGCGAACAAGTTTGCGAATTCGGCTCACGTATCTTCCGCATCTTTTGATTCTTGGAATATTAGGTGTGTTTGTACATCAACTCATTCAAGCCTCAGCCCTCTTAACCATTGATGCTTCGGCCGCCGGTTGGATGATTTCTTTTTCTCCAATTTTCACAGTGGCTCTCTCCATTCTATTTTTGCATGAACGAGTAACGATATGGAAGGTAGGTGGAATGCTTCTTGCAGCGACTGGAGTATTACTCATTACTACAGCTGGCCCTGATCGTACCCTTTCACTTGGCTTTCATATCGGGTATATTCTCATGCTACTCAGCACCTTAAACTGGGCGGTGTATTCAATCTTGCTGAAGAAGCTACAGATTCCTATGCCTTCTTTAGTGATTACCTTCTATATGTGTACAATTGGGTTTCTTTTAACGCTTCCTTTTATGATTCGAGATAAAGGGTGGGAAGCACTGCCTCTTCTCTCTCAGTCCGAGTGGATTCACCTGCTTTTTCTTGGTGTGTTTGTGTCTGGTGTTTCCTATTGGTTTTGGGCGAAATCGCTGGAGGTCATGGAGGCTTCTAAAGTTTCGGCCTTCCTTTATTTAGAGCCTCTTACTACATTGATTGCTGCAGTCCTTCTCTTAAACGAACAGATTTTATTCATAAGTGTACTTGGGGGCGTCATAATTATTGTAGGAGTGATACTAGTCAATCGACCCATCTAAAAAAAACGATAGGAGGTTATCATGGATTACCTTCAGCGAGCAGAACTGATTTTACAGGAATTAGAATCACCAACTCCAGCTACTTTACGTCATGCATTGGTTACATTAGACACAACATTGGACGACCTCACTCCTTTTCTACGTTCAGATCAGGGCAAACCCTATTATCGAAAGCTCCTTTTTCAAAATAATGAAGTTGAACTACTTATGATGAATTGGTCACAAATCGCCTGTGCACCACATGATCATGGGCAATCCTATGGTTGGATTCAGGTTATAAGCGGCACCACCATTAATACCGTCTATACGTGTAAAGATGGATACCTGCCCGATGCGTTTTTCTCAAAAAAAATGAAGAATAGCGCCGTGTTTTTTGCCCCAAAAACAGGTATTCATCATATGAAAGCCGATGGTGATGTGAACTTAGTTACCTTACACCTTTACTCACCGCCCATAAGAAATATGAAGGTATATGACCTTGATGTGTGCGCTGCCTGTATTGTTTCAGAGAAGTGTGGGGCATGGTGGCCAGAGGAACAGCGTGAAAAAATTATGGATATTCAACTAAAAAAACATGGGGTGCAACCAAGCAAAGAGCCAAAATAACAACGGTAACGTTCCGGATGCAGCTAGCGTCGTTACTAATACAGAGATCGTCGCAAGATTTGTGTCTCCCCCATATTTTTCTGCAAATAAACTAATGGTAGGTGCACATGGTGAAGCAGATAGTAAGACCGCTATGGCCAACCACTCGAATGGAATCTGTAAAAAAAGTATGGGGAGAAACAAGCACACTGGCAGAACGAGTAAGCGGGAAAGAGTAACAATCCACACGATCTTAGAGGTGAGATAGTGTCGCACTTCTCGTAAAGGGATAGATGCCGCAAAACAACCAATAACCAGCATCGATAGCGGCACTGTCATCTCCCCAATACGACTTACCGATTGAATGAGTGGAGAAGGCAGCGAGAATGGTAGGAAAAAAAGACAAAGCCCTACTAGCGTCGCCATAAGCCCAGGGTTCTTCCACAAGGATGTAAGACGAATTGTTGAATCCCCCCTACACATCACCCATATTCCATACGTCCAGATTAAAATAAAATACACAAGATTAAACACAACCGCTAAAAACAAGCTTCCAGAACCGAGTAACTGAGATACAACAGCTATTCCGATAAAACCTTGATTTCCAAACAGGAGTAAGTTTTGAAAAACACCCGTTGTATCCTGGCCTAGGTTCAAGCGTTTTGCAGACCACTTTGCCATGTACGCTGTACTGCCAAGAAAATAAACAGACAATAGGATAAGTACTGCAATACCTTCCCCTAAGCTCTTATCAAAAGGAATATGCAAAGAAGAGACAATTAAACAAGGTAGTGTTACATACAGCAGCAAATTCGTTAAAACAGATTTACTTATAGGAGCTAACCACCCTATACGATAAGCTAAAAATCCTACAGCAAACATAAAATATAATTCCAGCAAGCTACTCCCCCCAGCCATAAAATCGTTGGGGTATCTTATTCATGAGGGAGTAGATAGGCGACAATGTTGCCCATAACTAAATGTAAGATTTATAAAGACGATTAGTATAAAGTATGCTAAATTGCACCGCTACAGGAGAATCCTTCGCACCCGCAGGGCACGGCCTCAGCCTCCTCCGTGGAAAACCACCACTCCAGAGTCTTCAGACACGTGCTGGTCCCCCAGGAGTCTTCGAATTCTCCTTCCGCTAATTCTCATATTAAACAAACGACTAGCATTCCTAAAATAGGAATGCTAGTCGTTTTAGTCTGTCAATCTACTATTTCTGTCCCAGCTTTTTAAGCACCTGCGTAATCAAAATCAAATTGGGCATGATGCAGGCGGCTGTAGGCCCCTTTTTTCTGCAATAATTCCTTATGAGTACCTTCTTCTTCTATTCCATTTTCCGTCACTACAAAGATTCGGTCCGCTTCTTTGATCGTAGCCAAACGGTGAGCGATAATAATGGTGGTACGTCCTACCGCTAATTCTGCAAGTGCACTTTGAATAGCTGCTTCTGTCTCCGTATCAAGCGCAGATGTTGCTTCATCGAGGATTAATATGGCTGGGTTTTTCAAGAACATACGCGCAATAGATAGACGCTGTTTTTGACCACCTGACAGCTTCACACCACGTTCTCCGATTAACGTATCTAAGCCTTCCGGAAGGGCCTTGATAATAGAAGTCATCTGAGCACGATCTGCCGCTTCCCAAATCTCTTCATCTGAGGCATTAAGCTTTCCGTACGCAATGTTTTCTCTGATAGACGCATCAAACAAGAAAACATCCTGTTGAACAACGCCAATTTGTTCTCGAAGTGAAGCCATGGAGAGATCATGGATATTAATAGAATCAATTGAAATTTCTCCACTTTCAATTTCATAAAACCTTGGTAACAGGCTACAAATGGTGGTTTTACCCGCTCCAGATGGTCCAACCATTGCGACCGTCTCACCAGCCTTGATGGAGAAGTTCAATCCATTTAATACTTTATTTTTATTTTCATAGCCAAAGACTACATCTTTGTATGAAATATCCCCTTTAACTTTATCAACATGGATGGCGTCAGGACGATCTTCCTGTTCTGGTTTCATGTTAAGTAGGTCAAGATAACGTCTGAACCCTGCAATTCCCTTCGGATACATTTCCATTACTGCATTCAGCTTGTTAATCGGCCCAACCATTACATTGGCTAATAAAACAAAGGCTACAAACTCACCATATGTAAGCTGATTATCGATGACAAACCATGTTCCACAAAGCAAAACAAAGATCAAAAGGAACTTCATTAAAATTTGGCTGAAGGCTGTATGCTTAGCCATTATTTTATAAGACGCCAACTTTGAAAAACGGAAATGATTGTTGTTCTCTGAGAATTTACTCATCTCATGCTTTTCATTTACAAATGCTTTGACCACACGAATTCCCGTTACATTATTTTCAACCCGTGCGTTGAAGTCAGCAATACTACCAAATAACATAGTCATCGCTAC
Organism: Alkalicoccobacillus murimartini; assembly: GCF_030813245.1. GTDB lineage: Bacteria > Bacillota > Bacilli > Bacillales > Bacillaceae_D > Alkalicoccobacillus > Alkalicoccobacillus murimartini. Next base: position 761,200 of record NZ_JAUSUA010000002.1, read on the forward strand.
CGACATCTTTTTACCAAAATAATAAGTAAACAAGATAAGGAAAGGTACTAAGACAAAGGTTAAAATAGCTAACTTCCAATTAATTGAGAGCATAATACCAAAAGCACCAAGAAGAGTCATGATGGATATGGCAAGCTCCTCTGGACCATGGTGAGCAACCTCACCAATATCCATCAGATCATTTGTCAGTCGAGAAATCAAATGACCTGTTTTTGTATTATCAAAGTATTGTACAGACTGATTTTGGATATGCTCAAACAGATCTCGTCTCATATCCGTTTCAATATTAATTCCTAACTTATGACCCCAATACGTCACAACATAATGAAATCCGCCATTGAAAATATACATGGCAAATAGACCAACACCACCCCAGAAAATCCACTGCCAATTTCCTGATGGTAATAAATTATCAATTACATGGTTCACAGCAAGCGGAAATGCAAGCTCTAGGGCACCCGCTAATATTCCACAAAACAATGTAAACGCAAATAAACGTTTATATGGTTTGTAATAAGTCATAAAAGCTCGTAACATGATTTTGCTCCTTCTTCTCTATCTGATATTCATTCTCATTTATTCATTTTACGCTACATACCTATACTTAGCAATGAATTGTTTAGAATTTTCCATAAAGAAAAAGGCCGCTTTCCTTTATTCGGAGAGCAGCCTTTTTCCTAATATGATTGAATCACATCCGTAAGTGTTTTAACTAAAAAACGAAGATCGTCCTCTGTTGAGGTCAGGGGCGGAGCAATGATGAGCACATTCCCACCATTCGGGATCGTATCACTATTTTTACCTATGATTAGTCCCTTTGCCTGACAGGCAGCGACAATTGATTTCATGACGCTATCTGCTACAGGATGTTTGCTTTCTTTGTCTGTCACCAATTCAATACCATATAAGAAACCAATTCCTCTCACTTCACCAACCATCGGATGCTCGCTTATTTGATTAAGCTTTCCTAAAATCGTTTCACCTAACTCTTCTACCCGCTCAACGATCTGACCTCGCTCAATGATTTCAATTGCTTTTAACGCAACAGCACAGGAAGCGGGATGGCCTCCATACGTGGAGATATGGCGAAAGTGATGGTCCTCAGAATTATTCTTAAATGACTCGTAGATACTTTCCTTTACGCATGTTGCTCCAAGTGGCAAATATCCACTAGTCAGTCCTTTAGCTAATGTTATAATATCCGGCTTAAAATTCTCTGCGTGCATATGACCAAACATTCGACCTGTGCGCCCAAAACCAGATACCACTTCATCTAAAATCAGTAACACATTGTATTGATCACAAATCTCTCTGACTCTTTCATAATAAAAAGATGTCTGAGGATAAAGCACCCCGCCACCTGATATGATTGGCTCCATAATAAAAGCAGCAACCGATTCTGGCCCTTCCCATAAAATAGTCTGTTCTAAGTAGTTAGCGGCTAATTCATCATCTCTGTCTGGATTTCCAAAGCTTGAGCGGTAGGCGTAAGGAGGAGGAACATGCAAAAAACCAGGTGCCGCTGGATCATATTTCATCTTGCGGTTCGCCTGTGCAGTTGCACTAAGTGCACCAAGGGAGTTCCCGTGATAGCCTCGATAACGGGAGATCATTTTGTACTTTTCCGGATGACCTGTTTGTTTGTGATGCTGCCGCGCAATTTTAAATGCAGTTTCATTCGCATCTGACCCACCATTTGCAAAAAACGTACGATAGCCGCCAAGAAGCTGATCCAACTTCTCAGCCAGTTGAATGGCTGGTTTGTGACCAAAGGATAAGGGGAAGTAGGCCAAATCCTCCATTTGTTTTGTTGCTGCTTCAATAATTTCTGTTTGTCCGTGCCCGAGGTTAAGACACCACAATCCTGAAACCCCATCCATATAGCGATGTCCTTTTGTATCTGTAAACCAAGAACCTTCTCCTTTATCTGCAATAAAAGGCACAGCATCTGGGTGATAACGATGAACCGCATGCCACAAGTAATCCTGATCTAATTGTTCAACAGTTTTATTTGTAGGTGTCTTCATTAGTTGTTATTCTCCCCTCCTCATTCAGACTCAGAAAGTTCAAGCACGGTTTCCAACAGAACATTCACACCTCTTTCGCATTCTTCCCAAGATGTATATTCATCCTCATCATGACTTTTCCCTCCAGCACTCGGAACAAAAATCATCGCAGTTGGTACCATCGATGCAATAAATTGCGCATCATGTCCCGCTCCACTAACCATTCGTTTAGACGTATAATTTAATGTCTTTGCTGACTTTTGTATGGATTGTACAATAGTTGATTCGAACCAAACGGTATCCCTTGACCAGAGCTTCTCCGCTGACTGTGTGCATTCGCCTTGTTGCTGATCCATTAGCTTCTTGATGATATTCTCCACCTCAGCTAAAACCGTTTCATCCTGATGCCTTGCTTCAAGGGAAAAAACAACTCGATTCGGAATAACCGTATGAATATTTGGATACACATTAAAACGCCCCATCGTATAAACCAACGTCTCATCCAGCTCAGATAATCGAGTGTGAAATTCGCTCATACAATGATTAGCCGCTGTTAAGGCATCTTTTCTCATATGCTGAGGAGTCGTGCCTGCATGATTGGATTCACCTTGAATTTCAATCTCATAGCAAACCATACCTACTACGCATTCGACTGCTCCAATTTGGAGCGATTCAGCCTCTAAGATCGGTCCTTGTTCAATGTGAAGCTCTAGGAATGCTTTTCCTTCACTCATACGATGCTCAATGGAACCTTCATATCCGGTTCTCTTTAAGGCGTCACCAAATGAAATACCTTCTGTATCCACCTTCTTACACATCGACTCCTTTTCAAACTTTCCAGATAATACACCAGATGCCATCATAGATGGTTCAAACCTTGCTCCCTCTTCATTTGTGAAATTTACGATTACAATTGAGCATGCTGGTTGAAGGTTATGTGAAACGATGCTCCTTATCACTTCAAGCCCTGCAGCAACACCTAACACTCCATCGAAGCGTCCCCCTCGTTTAACTGAATCAAGGTGCGACCCTATATATATTGCTGGTTTATTCCGATCCACTCCTTCAAGTGTACTGTACATATTCCCAAGATCATCGACCGTAACGTACAAGCCTAATTCTTCACATTGGTTTCGGAAATAGTCTCTGGCCCATACATCTTCTTCAGATAACGCAAGCCTTGTTACACCTTGGCGATCCGTTGCTCCAAATTCAGCAAAGTCTTCTAATGTCTTTTGCAATTGTTGACCATTTATAGCGATTTTTTGTTGTTTCATGTCGCTCTCCTCTCACTCGCCATTTGTAAGGTAAGCATAGTTGTCGCATATTTCCGGGCATTAGCATTGCCTAAATGTACGATCATTGTCTCGTCTGTCTCTGTTTTTTTTAACAACACATCCGTTCCATTCAGATGATCTCGAATGTCATAGATTAAAAAACCCTTGTTTAGACACTGATCCAGCTCTAGCTTTTCACTCAAATACTGCGGATGTTCTGCCATTCATGACTCCTCCTCATGACGTTTGAGTTTTTGCTTCCTCTGCCACCACTTCTTCTTCAGTCTCAGAGATCGTCCAGTCACGTCCAACCGTTAAACCCAAAAACAACTCATCCCTTGGATTCTCGAGCTCTGCTTGTTTATACAGTTTAAACCACCAATATTTAGCACTCACATAATAGAGTAAACCCCCAGCCACTAAGCCTACGAGATAGGAGTAACTAGGAAGCAACAACGACACGCCTCCACCAATGACCCAGGAAAGCAAACCAGCTACATTCAAGCCTTTCCAATAGTGGTACTGACCCTTTTCCTCATAAAGCTCAGTGACATTCACTCGCCTTTTACGAATAAAATAATAATCAGCAACCAAAATACCTACAATTGAGGCAAGTATACCTCCAACAACCAATAGTGCAGGTACAATAATGCCGAATAGATTCCACGGTTGGACAAGAACACCGATTAGACCCGCAACGATAACACCCACCCAGTGCGGCACACGAGGTCCACCGACATTAGAAAAAATAGTTGCCGCGGGAATAAGGTTCGATGACGTATTTGTGGACCATTGCGCCAACGCAATCATCAACATTAAGACCCCAAGTAAAAGTACGTTGCTTGTTGTCTCTAGCAAAGCATCTACTGGATTAGATATTGTTACTGCTATATACGATACCGCACCAACCACTACCATAAAGGTATGGACCAATGGCATGGCGATTAAGCTACCTATTAATTGTCCTTTATTACGTTTAAACCAGTTCCTCTCATATTTTGGCGCCTTGATAAATCGAGAAAGAGACGGCATATCAGCGGCTAGCGTGCCCCAGAAGCCCATTGTAGCCATCGCGATAACTGCAAAAGAACCCATTACCGCCGTACCCGTTACTGGATTCTCAACCCATCCCCAAATGTCTCGACCCGCTGCTTGGGCTTGATCGGATAAAGTCAGGTACATCCAACCAGAGATGATGACAATAATAGGCGCTGCTAAATTTGCAAATCGTTCAACCGCCTTTATCCCAAATGCCGTATTAAACAGTTGAAGGGCAGCAAAAAGAAGGAAACAGAGAAACCATTGGTCAATGCCATATACCATAAGTAAAATGGCATTGATACCTGTCGCTCCAAAAAACGTATTCACACCAAACCAGCATGAGGCAACAAAACCTCTCATAATTGAGGGGATGTGGGTACCAAGTGTTCCAAACGGGGCTCTTAGATAAACCGGAAAAGACAAACCGTGCTCAATTCCTATATCTCCAGTCAATGTCATACAGATGCCTATTCCAATAGATCCCACTAGCGTCGCTAAGATGACAAGGTGCAATGGCAACTGTTGAATACCGTCCCCACCAATAGCAAAAGCAGCCAAAACCACTGCCATACTTACCCACAGAATGGCAAATCCAGCTGTGCTCATGTTTCGATCCTGTCCGGCAATCGGAAACAAATCAGGAGACTTCAGATAACTACGTTTGGACATGTAGCACGCTCACCCTCTCAAGTTTGATCTTTCATTAATACGTTTGCCTCAGACTCGTTCTAAGGCTGTATTCCTTAACTCCTCTCCATATTTCGCTCGTTTGATAAATACACCGTCTCCCTCCGTACCTTTGTAGACATTGTCCTGTATAATCACTTTGCCTTTAGAGAGCACCGTTCTTACTACACCTTTGATCTGCTTGCCTTCAAAAGCGTTATAATCTACCTTCATTTGATGCGTTTCACTCGAGATTACTCGCTCTGCAAATGGATCAAAAATCACAAGATCTGCATCTGCGCCAATCGAAATAGACCCTTTCTTAGGATAGAGACCAAATAACTTAGCCGCTCGCGTTGAGGTAAGATCCACAAATTGATTCAAGCTGATACGCCCCTCTGCTACACCTTCTGAATAGAGGATACTCATTCGGTCTTCGATCATCGGACCTCCGTTTGGTATCTTAGTAAAATCATCTTTCCCGAGATCTTTCTGTCCAATAAAATCAAAGGAACACTGATCACTTCCTATGGTTTGAAGAGCGCCAGTGCGAAGCGCATTCCATAAAACATCCTGATGTTTTTTCTCACGTAGAGGTGGGGACCACACATACTTAGCTCCTTCAAAGTCTGGTTTACGTAATTCATCCTGATCTAGCGCTAAATATTGCGGGCAGGTCTCACCCCAGATATCAGCTCCAGCCCGACGAGCGGATTCAATTTGTTTGACTGCTTCCTCACAGCTCACATGGACCACATAAAGCTGAGAGCCTGCAAGAGATGTAAGCTGACATGCTCGCCCTGTTGCCTCTCCTTCTGCTTCCACTGGACGAGTGAGGGCATGATAAATGGGATCAGTTTGACCATTGGCTAATGCCTCTTTTGTTAAATAATCGATCACATCTCCATTTTCAGCGTGCACCATCACAAGCGCACCAAGTTCCTTTGCCTTTATAAGGGTTTGAAATAACGTCGCATCATCCGCTTGAAATACGTTTTTGTACGCCATAAATACTTTAAAAGACGTAATACCCTCCGCTTCAATCATGCTAGGGAGTTCAGCCAATACATCTTCGTTTATTTCTCCAATCATAAGATGAAAACTGTAATCAATTGCTGCTTTCCCCTCTGATTTGTTATGCCAAGTGTTAATCGCATTCTTAAGAGGTTTACCTTTCTCTGTTAAGCAAAAATCGACAATAGTCGTTGTTCCTCCGAAAGCAGCCGCCGTAGTCCCAGACACAAAGTCATCCTTTGTCACCGTTCCACCAAAAGGCATATCTAAGTGAGTATGGGGATCTACCCCTCCAGGGAAAACATAGCATCCATCTGCATCAATGATTTCAGTTCCTTCTGAAGGTAAAAACCCTTTCCCTATCGTTGAAATCTGCTCCCCTTCAATAAGAATATCGGCTTCAAATGTATCTGAAGCGGTCACGATAATACCGTTCTTAACAATTTTTTTCATCGACCATTCCTCCTACGTATTTGAAGCATGTAATGATTTCATTGCAGATTGTCTTTCATTCCATGAAAGGGGTGGTAATCCATTGACTACAGGAACCATATCGATCGCTCCATCAACTGGGCAGACAATAGAACATAGGTTACAGCCTACGCACTCATCTTCGTTCACCTTTAAGTAGGAAGCTTCTTCTCCATTTTTGTACCGACTAATACATTGGTGTGCAGTATCTTCACAAGCAATTTGACATTTATTACAGTTAATACAGGTATCCGTATTAATACGCGCCACAATCTGATGGTTTAAATTCACATTTCCCCAATCTGAATATTTGTGAACAGATCGCCCTATAAGCTGCTTGACAGAATGTAGTCCTTTATCATCTAAGTAATTTGAAAGTCCATCAATCATATCCTCCACGATTCTAAAGCCATGATGCATAGCCGCAGTACAAACCTGTATATTTGTTGCACCCATTAACATAAATTCGACGACGTTTTGCCAAGTAGAGATTCCACCTATTCCTGATATAGGCACCGTTACTTGTTGATTTCTTGCACACTCCCCAAGCATATGCAGCGCAATGGGTTTAACCGCTGGACCACAATACCCGCCATGCGTTCCCATTCCATCAACATTCGGAACGGTGTCCCACGTATGAATATCCACTGATGCCAAGCTATTAATCGTATTAATCAGGCTAATGGAATCAGCTCCACCCCGAACAGCCGCCTCAGCTGTCGCAGTAATATCCGTAATATTAGGAGTGAGCTTTACAATAACAGGTGTCTTAGCTATTTCCTTTACCCAATAGGTCTGCTGTTCTACTAAGGATGGTACTTGGCCGGATGCAGCACCCATACCTCTTTCTGCCATACCATGTGGACATCCGAAATTCAGTTCTAAGCCGTCTACCCCTACTGCCTCAACCTGCTTCACAATCTCGTGCCATTTCTCTTGTTGCGGTTCCACCATTAATGACGCGACAATAGCTCGATCTGGAAATCGTTTTTTTGTATCAGCTATTTCACGCAAATTCACCTCAAGAGGGCGGTCGCTAATGAGCTCAATGTTGTTAAACCCAGCTACTCGCTGTCCATTAAAAGAAACAGCAGCAAAGCGAGAAGTTGAATTGATAATCGGCTCACCAAGTGTTTTCCATACCACTCCACCCCATCCTGCTTCAAACGCACGCTGCACTTGGTAGCCAGAGTTCGTTGGTGGCGCACTGGCCAACCAAAATGGATTTGGTGAGGCAATTCCTGCTAAATTGCTATACAAATCAGCCATATCCTACCTCCTAGGCATTGGTTTCTTCTCTTTGACCCAATAACTTTTGATGAACACCATATGCGGTTTGTTTGCCCTGCTCGGCTGCCGATACAACCATCGCTTCCCCTTGCCCGTTCCCAAAAATCGCATCGCCACAGGCAAAAACCCCACTGGCTGATGTTTCTAAAGTATCTGGATCTACTACAATCACACCCTGATTGGTTTTGATGCCAGCTTGGTGCAGCCACTCTGTGTAGCGAGACTGACCAATCGCACGGATAACAAAGTCGACTTGCATTGAATAGCTCACCTCTGTCGGGACGGATCTGCGCCTACCATCCTTATCTGGTTCACCTAATTCCATTTTTACACAAGTAATAGATTGGACTTTTCCAGATGCATCACCTGTAATTTTTGTTGGGTTTGTCAGCCAACGGAATTCAACTCCATCCTGTTTAGCAAATTCATACTCAAAGTCATATGCCGTCATCTCTTGCACCGTTCGACGATACAGGACTTTCACAGTTTCAGCCCCAAGACGTATGGCACAGGTCGCTCCATCGATAGCTGTATTACCCGCACCAATGACAACCCCTCGCTTTCCAAAAAACTGTTCAGTTAGTTCTCCATTTTTAGTCGCCTTTACAAAATCAATTGCATCGTAGACTCCTTCAAGATTCTCTCCGTCTATTTGCAAGAGGGGAACAGAAGACATACCAATCGCTACGATCACCGCATCAAATGCAGAGGTGAGCGTACTAAATTCAATATCTTTACCAACACGTGTATTCGTATGAATCGTGACCCCAACGGATTTCACTTGTTCTACTTCCCAAAAAGACACTTGCTTAGGAAGGCGAAATGAGACAATACCATACGTATTGAGTCCTCCTGCTTCCTCCGCCGCTTCATAAATCACAACTTCATAACCCATCACAGCAAGCTCCCGAGCCGCAGACAGACCAGCAGGACCTCCTCCGACAATAGCTACAGACTTCCCTTTTGATCGCCCTGCTTTAAATAAGATCTTTTCATTGTGTATCGCCCAATCTGTTGCATAACGTTGAAGCTTGCCAATCAGAATTGGTTTAGTCGAACCATTAAAAACACATGCGCCTTCGCACAATTCCTCAGTAGGACAAACCCTTGCGCAGCTTGCGCCAACAGGATTTGCCTCCATAATAGTGCGTGCCGACCCAAGCAAATTATCCGTCGTAACCTTCTTTATAAAGGATGGGATATCAATGCCAGTTGGGCACGCGGTAATACAGGGCGCATCATAACAATATAAACAACGACTTGCCTCCTCAAATGCTTCCTGAGACGATAATGGAGGCTCTACTTCTTCAAAATTCAATTGCAACCGATCTAGTTGATTCCCACTCATTTGTGAACGCCTCCTATCAGCTGTCAAAACGTTTAAAAAGCAACGTTCTTATCACTACCATAAGATCGGAATATTCAGATATCAATGATCTTGTTAGATAATGTGATAGATAATTGAAATAAATGTATGATTACCAAGTAATTAGTGGGGATCTGACAAAGTTTGCGGGGGATTCTGTAAGAAAAGACTGTGTAGTTATGAGAGCAACTTTAATTTTATCGATTTCACAAAATCATTGAATCTTTCTTGGATTTAAAAACGTAGTACATGGTACTATAGAATATACAACTAACTCGGAGGTGCGAAATTGGGTAAACGTTTATTATTGTTTTTATTAACCAATATTTTGGTTATGACTACAGTTGTCATTATATGGGGATTGATTTCTACCTTTACTGACATTGACTTAAGTATGCGTAATGACAGTGCGTTAGGAATTAACTTACCTGCTGTAATGATCTTAAGTTTAATTATTGGTTTTGGGGGAGCTTTCATCTCTTTGGCTATGTCCCGTTGGGTTGCCAAGATGATGATGAAGGTAAAAGTTCTAAATCCAGACGAATCGCTTAATCATGAAGAGCGTGCGATCGTTGAGAAAGTTCATCGCCTTTCACGTGCTGCTGGCTTGGTTCATATGCCAGAGGTTGGTATTTATCAGTCAGGCGAAGTAAACGCCTTTGCAACAGGCCCATCTAAGAAACGTTCATTAGTGGCAGTATCTTCTGGACTACTTCAATCAATGGATGATGCTGCGGTTGAAGGTGTAATTGCACATGAGGTAGCTCACGTAGCAAACGGAGATATGGTAACCATGACACTACTTCAAGGGGTTGTGAATACCTTTGTTGTATTCCTATCACGTGTCATTGCTATGATTGCTTCACGTTTTGTACGTCCTGAATTACAATTCGTTGTACAATTTGCAGCCATTATTATTTTGCAAATTCTTTTCTCTATCTTAGGTAGTATGGTAGTTAGTGCTTACTCTCGTCATCGTGAGTTTCACGCAGACCGCGGAGGCGCAGACCTTGCCGGTAATGATAAGATGATCCATGCACTACGCTCGTTACAACAATACTCTAATCGTGCTGTTGTTAATGACCGTACTAATGATGCAGCTGTTCAAACCATGAAAATTAGTGGTAAGGCCGGAATGATGAAATTATTATCCACTCACCCTGATTTAAGTGATCGTATTGCTCGTTTAGAGCAACGTTAAACTAGAAAAAACGACTCCTATGTAGGAGTCGTTTTTTTGTGGCTTATTTTCCTCCGCAAAGCTTATCATTCGTTTAATTTACATTATTATGGGAATAGGACTGTATAGTACAAAACTTCTTCAAGAAAGGAGTAAAGTGGTGGAAACTTACTATTATCAACAGATAAAAGACCGTTACTTGATACTAGAAAGCTGGGTATGGGGACTCATATTTGTGGTTGTGCCTCTGTACGGAATCTTTAACGTGTTTAATGCCGAACCATGGGTAACAATCACAACTGTTACGTTTGCTACGTTAGTTACAGGAGCTTTACTTATTAAGGTAGTGAAAATGAGAGCGCTTAGAAACTCAAGAAGGGCAGTACTTTATGGATCTCTATTTGTTCTCTCGATGATTCTCTTCTTTTTTCCTTGGAATCTTTTATGGTAAAAAAGAAGCTGACTAACATCTAGTGTGTAGCAAGTACCTACGTTTTCTTAAACAAACAATGAGCACTCCCCTCTATAGGAAGTGCTCATCTTTAAGCTTAGAGCGAGACAAGACAGGTTTGAACGTAATAAGCTAAGGGTGAAATTCTCCTCTTATTACTATGTAGGGCGGAGAAACCCACCCTTAAAACCTACTCGTTCATCTGCATCTCTGTTTCTTTAAGGATCATTTCGATATGATTGATCTCATCCTCAACCATGTCGGAGAAACGAGTCTCTTTTTCGGTCATTTTCCCCCTTAACATTTTAAGAAAGTCCAATTCCCGTTGAAACAGTTCTCGCTCTAAGCGACTAATCATAGATATCCTCCTCACTTAGAATACTGACTGATACCTACATTCTCTATATAGCCCATTTAAAAAGTTAGAAACATCTTGAATGGGAGAGGAGGACTTCTCTACTACTAAATTTAAAAATGATTACCCTTTAAATACGCCACTCTCTTCAAAAAAACGGTCAATCTTCCGTTCAACTTCATTATCTTCAACAAGTGGTGGCGCATGGTGCGGCTTAATTCTTGCATCGATAATAACGGCATCACAGCCCCAGTGCTTATACTCTGTAAAGCTATTCACACCATACATATCATGCGATGGGTTGCTTCTCGTAAAAGTAATCCAAAGTAAGTTATCCTTACTGTCGCTTACAAAATGGCTATCATCAGCGAGGATGAGTAATGGACACGAAGAAAAAGATCCCGCTTCAGCCATTTCTTTTGTTAGTTGCTTGAGTTCTTGCTCTGCTTGATCATAGCTAACAAAAGCACTTAGTTCAAAACTAACAACTCCCGGAGTGACTAGCTTCGCATTTTTTATTGATGGAAGAGCGAGTAACTCTGCTGGTACGTCCTCACAAAGTGTACGTTTCTTCTCACCATATGCAGCGAACACGACCTTGCTTCCGCTGTTTAGGCCGGTCCCACTGTAGTCTAATGTATCAATGGTAGTATTTGTATAGAAATGCAAATCTCGACGTAGATCCATTCGTTCCAAAATGTACCGCATAAACGCTAGTTCATCATGCGTCGTAACAGGTTGCTCTTCTTCAGCGGTAATAAACAAGTACTTAGCCAGACTAAGCTGTCCAAATCCAAGCACTCTGTTGGCAATGGTTAATAGCTCTGTTGGCTGTTTTACCTTTTGATACGGTGTATATCGTTCGCTACCAATGGCAAAAAGTAACGGATGAACTCCAGCGGCATCCACTGCATGGACTTCCTTTAAGCCCGGAAGCTCCTGTGTGACAGCCTTACCCGTTAACTCATGAATGATCGCACCAAAGCTTGTATCCTCCTGAGGTGGACGACCTACTACAGTGAATGGCCAAATTGCATTTTGTTTTGCATACACTTTATGCACCTTCATGACTGGGAACTCATGAATTAAACTATAATACCCAAGATGATCTCCAAATGGTCCTTCAGGCTTTGTTTCATCTGGATAGATTTCTCCTGTGATTACAAAATCGGCATCATGACTGATACAGTACCCATCCTCATAGCTATAACGGAATCTCCGACCAGCAAGCAAACCAGCAAACAGCGTCTCGCTTAATCCTTCTGGTAATGGCATCACCGCTGATAATGTATGCGCTGGAGGACCTCCAACAAAGATACTGACTTTTAAAGGCTCTCCCTTTTTGGCTGCCTCCGTCTGATGAACACCAATCCCTCTTTGTATCTGATAATGAAGCCCAATTTCTTTATCTTGTTCATACTCATTTCCTGTTAGCTGAACTCGATACATGCCAACATTGGCACTTTTGATACCTGGATTGGTTGGATCTTCGCTATACACCTGCGGCAGTGTAACAAAGGCGCCACCATCCATCGGCCATGAATGGATCGGAGGAAGGTCAGAGATAGAAATCTCCTCAAAGCCCGCACCCGCAAGACTAGATTTCTTCTGTGGTAATGCTTTAAGCGCAGCAAGTCCCTTTCCTGCATTTTTAATCGGATGTTTAGCTGCCTTCATTGGATCATCACGTAGGTCTACTAATTCTTTAATGTCATCCCAATTCTTGCGAAACATAAATTTACTTCGTTCAGGTGTTCCAAATAAATTTGAAACTGCTCGATATTTCGATCCTTTTACATTTTCAAAAAGGATGGCTGGACCGCCCTGTTGATAGACTCGTCGTTGAATAGAGGCCATCTCAAGATACGGATCCACCTCTTCTTTTATTCGAATTAATTGGCCATTCTTCTCTAAATCTATAATGGTTTCTTCTAGGTTTTTGTACATTGGGTTAATTGGAGCTACTCGTTCCTGCTCCATTCCTTTCCGCTGCATGCTTTAGCAACTCATACTTTGTTTCTATCATACCATTAGATGTAGCTGTGCTTGCAATGATTATCCCCACACTTAAAGCAAGCAATAGCCGATCTAATCAGGCATGATATCTAAGGTTTTATGAAATGAAAATGCCAGCTTTATACTTACTTCCAAAGAAACCAAACACCTTCTTTTGAATAAAAAGGATAATATTCATTATTTATGATTGATTATGCGACTATATGGTTATATACATGCTAGGTACTAAAACTCACTCGAGAATTAGCAAACAAAGGCACGTGCAATGAGAGCTTTAGTGGTCGCATATGCTATGACTTTTTAAGGATTTACGATAAAAGGATATTGGTGCCTTTATACCTATTCATATCAGTGTCCCTAAGCCTAAAGTAGGGAATATCATCCTTCTTATGCATATGACTGCCAATCAATTCTAAAGTAAGGTATGGTTATTCTAATAGAAATTAAAATGCAAAGCGATTAAGGAGGCTATTTACATGACGTGTGCAAAATGTGGTACGGCTGTACCCCCTGAGAGTAAATTTTGTGAAAGTTGCGGGGAACCCATTGCAGTTAGCTCAGCATCAACCGATTCAATTGAACAACATCCATCTCATCAAACAGAAGCTGCCAGTACTGTTGATGGTGCAGATAAAGCACCAAATGAAACAGTAGAGAAACTTACAGCGGTGAGTAAGAATTACTGGAATTATTTCCTTCATTATCTTAAGGCTCCAACACAAAGAGGCATGAACGAAACTCATTCCACTTTACCTTTTGCCCTCATTAATTCTGCACTAATTTCATTATTTTTTGCTTTAACTCTTTATGCTCAGCTTAGTCTTCATACAGGAGACAGTATGTATAGTATAAGCTTGGATTTTAGTGAAAGCTTTATACCCGGTCTCTTTTATATGGTTCTGTTTATCGCTATTTTGACTGGTGGGTTATTCTTAGCCATTAAAACGGTATTAAAAACAGATATAAACTTCGCAAATCTATTCACTACATTTGCTGGGTTATTTCCAATACCTGTCGTCTTGTCGCTTTTAGCTGCAATTAGCGCATTAATTGGAATCGGTGCATTAACTAGCTTATTCACCGCGTTACTTTTCATCAGTCTTTTTACGCTAATAATTCTGACCTATCAGTTCTACCCTCAAACACAGGCAAAAATTGATCCACTCTATGGTTTAATTGGACTCTTTGCTGTTCTTCTAATTGTTTTGGCTGTCGTTTCAGATTATCTGTTAGATGGCATTTTGATCGCATTGATAATTTAAATACAAAATTGAGAGTCTTCTATTAAATAGAAGACTCTTTTTTTATGCGTAAGTCTCTGTTTAAGAGACGGGGCTTACTATACTAATTCTTTAGCCTTTGCTTTACTTTTAAAAGCTCCTGAAATCGTTGATCTAGCTCTGCTTTCTCCTCTTCATTTATAGTTGTAGACAGTCGGCCTAGTGTCTCTGTCAATTGCATCTCAATAGTTAGTAGATCTGGTTGATCATTCACCTCTTTACTTGCCTGAGTAGAGTCGGAAGGAGGGTCTAATGGCATAACCATTGGAACCGAGTCTCCAAAGGAAAGGACATGTGTCGCCAACGAGGAAACAAACGAACGATCATGACTCACAAAGATAATGGTCCCCGGATAAGCGGATAATACCTCTGTTAATGACTCCTTTGTCTCAAGATCCAAATAGTTCGTTGGCTCATCCATCACTAGGACATTATAATTACCAAGGAATACGTTTGCCATGGCTGTTCGCATCCGTTCACCACCACTTAATACAGAAGTTTTTTTGTGCACATCCTCTCTTTTAAAAGCCAACTTAGCGAGCACTTTTCGTACAAATGTCTGGTTATAAGGACTATCCTTCATAATGTTTTCTAATATGGTTTTTCTATCATCGAGATTCTCCTGATGCTGACTAAAGAAGCCGATTTTAGCTGGTTGAGCGATCATCATGTTTGAATGTCTGTCTACAACCATCCTTAAGAGCGTGGTTTTTCCAGTACCATTTCCACCTGTAATAGCGAGCCTGCTACCTAAGCGGACTTCCCCTTCTATTTTTGCTTTTAAGACACGATCGCCTATTGTAACGGGGCACCCATTAAACTGAACCACCCTTTTACTATGAAGCGCAGGGAAGTCAGCTAGATCGAATACAATTTGTTCATGTTCTTTTGGTTTTTCTTTCTTATCTAGCTTCTCGGCTCTTGTTTCCATCGCTTCTGCCGCACGATTTAACTTGGCTTTCTGCACCCCGGCACTTCTCTTGTGAAGTCTCGCCTCAGAGTTCCCCATGCGACTAGGCGCTTTTTTGATTCCATCAGATTTTGCCTTGAGTTGTCTTGCTGCCTGCTTCAGTCGGTCCTTTTCCTGCGTATATTCTTGATACTCTTTCTTACCCTTCTCCTGCTCAATCTGCTTCTGCTTAAGGTAAGCATCATAGTTACCCTCATACACGGTTACCTGCCCGGCTTCTATTTCCCAGATTGATGTACATAGTTGATTCAGAAAGTCCTTATCGTGTGACGTTAATAAAATCGCGCCTTTAAACGTATTCAACTCACTTTCAAGCTGTTCGATTCCTGCTTGATCTAAGTGACTAGTGGGTTCATCTGTAATCAACACATTGGCATTTGATGTTAAGGCTTGAGCTATTTTTCGCCGGGTTTGTTCACCACCACTTACCTGATCCTGCTCCTCATCCGCAAGCTTCCATTTTCCATTTAAATCAGGGCTTACTTCCTGATCTAATTCCTCTAGCTGGGGTACATAAGCGACTGATCCATATCGTTCAACCTGGCCAGCATCTGGCTTTGCTGTGCCTGCTAGGATAGACAATAAGGTGGATTTCCCTTCTCCATTACGACCAACAAGTCCAATTCGGTCCTGGTCATAGAGATATAGTGAATCAATAGAAAAAATAGTTCGTCCTCCATGGCTTTTTTCAATGTGATCTGCTTTTAAATACAACATAAAAAAACTCCCTCCAGTTGCTAGAGAGAGTTCGTCCGATGCTAATTAGCTATACTCAAAAAGGCCATACGTCCCCATAAGGCAGACTTAGGCAGAATATAGATTAGTACCTATACAAGCACAGACGAATCTCATCTCTAAACATACTCGTTAATTTATTTCCGAATGAATGCAGACCTATTGCGTAGGCTGCTCACTCAAAATCATTAAGATGTACTGTTTATTTGATAAGATTCTACTTCATTGTACGAGGTACCGTCCTTTCCACATAATTGCTATTATCTTTGCACAGACCTCAGTCTATTGTCAAGATACCGGTTTACTTTCAATCGCTGGCTGACGGAATGAAAATAGCGCAAAGCCAACAGATAGAAGTACTAAGATGCTTCCTGCAATAGGTGTTGCTTCAACAGAAAATCCATTTACGACTAACCCACCAACACCAGACCCTATGGCAATCCCAAATTGAAGGGCAGATGTATTAATACTCTGCTGAATATCCGATGTACTTGGAGCTGTTTTTATTAAATATCCTTGTTGCGCCGGAGCAATAGACCAGCTCAGCATTCCCCAAATAATAAGAGAAACGGTAAATAAGATGACAGATTGGTTTGTTAACGGCATTGTCGCTAATACAATACAGAAAAGGATCGTAAAAAAGATAACCGTTCGTTCAGGACCAATTCGATCAGTGAGCCAGCCGCCAATTCCACCGCCACTTACAGCTGAGATACCAAAGACAAAAAATGCAACACTAACCCAATAAGGTTCAGCATTCATCGTAACATTTAGATATTCCGCGAAATAAGCATACATTGTGTAATGACCTGCCAGAACTAAAAGCGTCACAATATGTGCACTAGAAAGCTTCACGTGTTTGAGGGATCGAAGCTGATCACGAACCGAGCTAACCTGCTCAGGAGGGATTGGGTCTAAAAACTTCATGATCACGACACCAGCAATTAATGTCAAAATCGCGATGATAAGAAATAAAATCCTCCAACCATACGCCTCTCCAATCAGGACTCCCAGAGGAACTCCAAGAACTAACGCCGAGCTTACCCCCATCGTGATCATACCGATGGCACGAGAGCGATACTCCGGCTCAACAATTTTAGGAGCAATTGTAAGTGACAGCACGATAATAAGTGCAGCACTCATCGATGTAATGACCCTAAAAACAATCAGAACCGCATAACCAGGACTTAGAAAAGACCCGATATTCGCCAAGAAGAACACACAAAGCGCTATGAGGTACAATCGCTTCCGTTCATATTTACTAGTAAGAGACATCAGCACAGGACCAGAAATCGCAAACACCAATGCAAAGATTGTAATTAACTGTCCAGCCGCTCCAACAGATACGCCTAGATCATTTGATATAACAGGGAGAATCCCCCCAATAATTAACTCTACCATCCCAACAACAAACGCAGAGACAGCGAGAACATACACTTTAAAATTCATTCTAAGGCACCTTCTTCTAAGATGTAAAATCCACCTGTGTTAGTTTACCTCACACGCAGACAAACAACAAGGAACGCGCTCAAATAGTCGCTGAGAAATATAGGGAGTTTGTGGTTGTCTTCTCGCGTGTCGTTTTTGCTTTCTTGCGTGTAGGTCCTGCTATGCCGCGTGTCTGATTGCCCTCTTGCACGTTGGATTTGCTTTCTCGCATGTCATTCCTACACTACCGCATGTCCCCGATTTAACACGCCTCGCGGAAAAACTCTCCCCATTCAAAAAAAGCTTCCCCTAAAGCCATGAAAACGGCCAGATGGGAAGCTCTCAATCGTATTACAGTGTAACCGCCGCAATCCAACCAAAAATGATGAGCGGGATATTAAAGTGGATAAAGGTTGGGACACAGGTGTCCCAAATGTGGTTGTGTTGGCCATCAGCATTCAAACCAGCCGTCGGACCAAGTGTACTGTCAGATGCAGGGGCACCTGCATCTCCTATCGCACCTGCTGTACCGATTAAGGAAAGTGTGGCCAGCGGGCTAAAGCCCATAGCTGCACACATTGGCACAAACAATGCTGCGATAATAGGTACGGTTGCAAAGGATGACCCGATTCCCATTGTAATTAATAGTCCAATGAGGATCATCATGATCGCCGCTAGACTTTTGCTGTCACCCATCCATGCAGCAGATGACTGCACCAGTTGTTCAACATCCCCGGTCGCGCGCATGACTTCAGCGAATCCAGATGCTGCAATCATCACAAATCCAATAAATGCCATCATTTTCATGCCTTCTGTTAAAAGCGCATCCGACTCTTTAAATCGAACTGAACCACTAAACACAAGCACAACTAAACCAGCAACACCTGCGATAATCATCGATTCAGAGATGATTTGAACAATAACCGTTGCTAGAATAGCAGCTCCTGCGCTAATTAATGAATACACGGAATAAGAGATAGCTTCCGCTTCATCGGTTGTTTCAGCTTCTAATGGTTTATCCTCATACACTCTTGATTTTCTGTACGTAATAAACACTGCTATTAAAAGTCCAAGAAACATACCAACCGTAGGCAGTAGCATTGCATATGGCATGTCTGACAATGAGGCACTCATTCCATTTGCCTCCATATTATCAACAACGATCCCGTGAAAGATTGCGCCAAAACCAAATGGCAACAGCATATATGGAGCCTGAAGACCAAACGTCATAATACTTGCGACAGCACGACGATCCACAGCCATTTCATTTAGAACCCGCAATATAGGTGGAATCAGAATAGGAATAAAGGCAATATGAATGGGAATTAGATTCTGTGACATACAAGAAATCATAAAGATGATCAAAAAGATGAGTGCCTTTGGTAGAGTCTTCGAACGAGATTCCTCTTTTCTACCAACAATTTTAATTGAAAAATTAACAAGTAATTGGGGTAGTCCCGTCTTAGAAAGAGCCACCGCAAACGCACCAAGTACTGCATAGCTTAACGCAATATTTGCACTCTCTCCAAGCCCTTCGGTGAAGACTTCGATCGTTCCATTAAACCCTAATCCACCTATAACTCCCCCGGTGAGAGCTCCTATAATTAGTGCAATCACTACATGTACACGCACTAAGCTAAGTATAATCATAAGTAAAACAGCTATTACAACAGCATTCATCTATAACACCCTAACATTCACTTTAGTTCGATAAATCACTAAATCGAACTTTATCATCTTGGTTAAGTGACTGTCAACCTTCCTGACATAAAACCAGGTCGTTCATTCTTCCTATTTATTTCAATGGTTTTTATGTTCAAGGATCCATGGCAAAGCATTTTTCAGATCTTGGAAAACTACGTCAGCGCCATAGGAGTAAGTCGATCGTGAATGTACGAGAACCGTTTGACACCCTGCCTCTTTGCCTGCAAGAATATCTGGTTCACGGTCCCCTACCATGATACTACGACTGAGATCTACATTGTGCGTAGCAGCTAATTTTTGAAGCATATACGCTTTTGGCTTACGACATGGACAGTCTGAATTAGGTTTGTGAGAGCAATAGGAGATGTCATCGATCTTAGCACCTTGCTTAGCGAGTTTATTTTTTAAATCAGTATGGATTGTCTTTAACATTTCTTCCGTCATATACCCGAGACCTATACCACCTTGATTCGTCACCACAAACACGAGAAAACCCGATTCATTTAACATTTTGATTGATTCGGCCACTCCATCTAGTAAGTATAGGTCACTTGGCTTATTAACAAATTTCACTTTTTTGGTCAGGACTTCATTGATCACACCATCCCGATCTAAAAAAACAGCTTGTTTCTTTTCAATCATCGTTTATTCCTCTGCATACTTTCCATAATCAGGTATGGCCTCTTCATCGAAGTGTTCTGTTAAATGCTTTAAACGATGTTTAAACTCTTCTCCGAACATTGGCAAACCATGCCCTGGTGCAATATAACTTGGATCAAGACTCGAGAGGCGTTCGACCGAATATTTAGCTGCTTCCCAATCCGTTGTAAAATAACGAGGTGGACCTTGGAGATGCTCTGATTGAGTGAGAACATCATACATTGAATCTTGCTTCACTGTAATAATTGCATCTCCTGATAGTAAAGCACCATCTTTTTCACGGTATAAGGCAATTTGTCCAGGGCTATGACCGGGAGTATGTTCCCACCGCCATTCAGGGAATCCATCAATGGATTGACCTTCTGGAAGCACCTGAATAAATGGAGAGAGGTCAATGGCCTTGTACGGAAACGCTCCTGATAATTTAGCAACCAGTCCCCCTTCAACAGTGGGATCGGGTTTTGGGTAATCCTTCAGCCCATTTAAAAAAGGAAGCTCGAGTTCATGGCAGTATACATTTACACTCCAATGACTAGCTAGCTCATATGCAGCTCCCACGTGATCAAAATGTCCATGCGTTAAGATGATAGCTTTTGGCGGGAAAGCATCACCAAACGATTCAGCTAAAATGGATAAGATTCGATCTTTTGTTCGACTGATTCCGCAATCTATTAGTAACCATTCCTCTGGTTTATTTGGATTACCTATAAAATAGACATTTACTATCTTATCTGTGAAACAGTAAATATCCTCTGTTAACGCTTGAAAAAAACCATCGTGAGCAGAGCTTATAGGCAATGTAGGCTGAGGCTCATTACCACTTACTTGATCCATATCTTGTCCCTCTTTTCATTCATCCTTTTTAAATCAGTACACACTTATTTTCACTAAGATTCTAATTAGTATGCACACATTCCAGAGCGATATAAAATGAGAATATTCTAATACGTTTAAGCATATATACACAGGGAAGAGAAGACTTGTACTTATAAATAAGGAGAGAGATCATATGATGAGTTTTATTTTTAGTTTAATTATAGGTGGACTTATTGGATGGGCAGCTGGAGCAATTACTGGTAAGGGCGTTCCTTTTGGTATCATAGGTAATATCGTAGCTGGACTCATTGGAGCGAACTTAGGTACAGCTCTTTTGGGAGATATCGGTCCAAAAGTTGGTGGATTCGCCATAATCCCTGCTTTGATTGGTGCCATTATCTTAATCTTTATTGTTAGCTTTATCTTACGAGCTATCAAAAAATAATACATGGCCTCGGACCTGTTCCGAGGTCTTTTTTATATTCACTCATACATGTGCCAAAATTATTTTGAGCATGTACGGTTGAATTTCGCGCATTTTTTACTTTTTTGCGCACTCACCAACATATTTTGAGCAATGTGCCTTTCGTTTTGAGCATTTTAGGCTTTTTTGAGCATCTGAGCATTTTTTTGAGCATACTCCTTACTTTTTCGCTCGCGTCGTGTGCTCATCATGCTCATAACAAAAAAGCAGTAGGGGCAAATCCCTTCGGATCTGCCTCACTGCTTCTGTTTGATTAGCGATTCTCTAAATAGGTATTTAAATGCTCTTTCACTTTCTCTGGATCAGCCTCTAATACATTTCCTGTATCAACTAACGGACTAAGCGTTGAGTATGCTTTTAGCTTATCATCGTTGTATACACTGATGATCTCGTCTTG
Source organism: Alkalicoccobacillus murimartini (assembly GCF_030813245.1). Classification (GTDB taxonomy): domain Bacteria; phylum Bacillota; class Bacilli; order Bacillales; family Bacillaceae_D; genus Alkalicoccobacillus; species Alkalicoccobacillus murimartini. Next base: position 782,807 of record NZ_JAUSUA010000002.1, read on the forward strand.
ATTAATTGAATAAAGAACGGCTTTACGCAAATCTTCACTCTCTGCTACATCGCGACTTTCATTGTTAAAGGATAGATAAGAGACTCCGTTACTTGGTGTGCTTTGTAATTCTAACTTATCTTCGCTCTCAATGACATCCATCTTGTTCTCTGCTACCCCGTAATACAAGTCAATCTCATTACTACGAAGTGCAGATAATGCGGCATCAGCATCAGCAATAAAGCGGACATCCACTTCACTAATGTTAGGCTCATATTCTGTACCAACTTGATAACCTGGATTCTTTAAGAACTTAGCTTCATAGTCATTTTTAACGTTTAAAATGTATGGACCACTTGTATACAAATGGTTATCGTACGTATCACCTTCTGTAATTGCACGTTGGTCACCATACGCAATGTCCCTTTCGGCATCGTAGCTATCAATATCATACGTGTTAATCGATTCAACTTGATCCTTCGATACAATCCCCGCGGATTGGTGCGCCAAATAGTTTAATACTTGTGGAAATGGTTCCGTTGTCGTTAGCTTGATTACTTGGTATTTTCCTTCACTAGAGTCAGCCTCATCTTTGTTTGTGACTAGTTCATTAATTGGTTGATCTAGTTCATCTTCAAGCTGATCTTTGATACTTGTTGATTCATCTGCTGCATTCACACCTTCTAAGTCGGCTAGATTATCCACTGCCTCTACAGTATCAATGTGTTCATGCAAGGTAAATGTCCGGTGATCCGGTACAGAATTCGGATCTGATGCGCGCTCTAGTGAGAAGATCACATCATCTGCGCCTACTCTTTCTCCCGTATCTACTGCTTCTCCATCTTCAATAGATGCGAAATTAATATCGTCACGAAGAACAAAGTAGTAATCCGAGTTTCCTTCTGCAATGCTGTAATCATACGACAGCGAAGCCTCAGGTGTAATTTCATCATCATCTGTCAGATTAACTAATCGAACATACATATTCGTATTCAACTGATTAATAGATCCGTCATTTCCTTTAATAGGATCTAAAGATGTAAGTTCAGAAATTGATTGCTGTAAAACAAGTGGATCTGTATCACGTCGAGACTCATCAACAAAGTCAACGGAATCCCAAGCGAAGGCGCGTGATTTTGATAAACGGACTGTATCAGAATCTAGTACATCTTTATTAAATACTTGGTTCTTCAGAGAGTTATAAAGAGGTGCAATATAAGCATTCTCTTCTACTAGTTTTAACTCTAGTTCTTTATACGTTTCTGTATATTCCTCTGGTGACTCCGTGGCAGCCTTTTCTATTAGTGCATCCACTTCATCATCCTGAACAAGGGTATTATCCCCATCAGACTTAAAAAGAGAACGAATTGCATAGTCAGGATTCCCTGTAACAGTTGTCCAACTGTTAATGGCGATATCAAAGTTCCCTGCATCACGTTGAGTCGTAAAGCTACCATAATCAGGCTGCTGATTAATTTTTACGTTGAATCCGTTTTTAGTAAGCTGGTCACGTAGGATATTAATATCCTGTTCATTACTACTCATAGATAGCAACTCAATATCTACTGCTTCTTCAGGAGCTGCTGTTGCTTCATTTATTGTATCTCCATCTCCTTCAGCATCCTCTCTCGTTGTCACATTGCACGCTCCAAGTACCGTCAGTGCTAATGCAGATGCTAAAATTGCTGCTTTTTTCTTCATATTCTTTCCCCCTATAAATTTTATGATAGTTTTGGATCTGTTGCATCACGAAGTCCATCGCCGAGAAAATTAAATGATAATACGAGTAAAATAATCGCTAAACCAGGAAATATAGCTAGATGCGGCTGGCTTTCCAAGTAGGCGCTACCTAACCGAAGTACATTACCCCATTCTGGGATATGTGGTTCAACACCTAATCCTAAATAACTCAAACTGCTTGTTGAGATAACGGCTGTACCTACTGTTAAGGTAGATTTTACAATCATCGGTGCCAGTGCATTAGGAATCACATGTTTAAATATAATTTGTCGATCATATGCCCCTAGAGCTCTAGCAGATTCAACAAATTCATAGGTTGAGACCTGGAGAACATTAGCCCTCATTGTCCGGGCATAACCAGGAATCGCTCCAACACTTAAAGCAATAATTAGGTTCACAGTATTCGCTCCAAAAGCAGCAATGATTGTGATCGCTAGGAGCAGTCCGGGAATCGCATAAAGGACATCCAATGCTCTCATAATGACATTATCCGATCTCCCACCGAAGTAACCCGAGAGCGCTCCAAACACGCCTCCTACTATGAAAGGAATCATCGTAGCCAAAAAGCCAACGACTAGAGATATTCTTGCGCCAAAAATGACTCTAGAAAATACATCGCGACCATAGTTATCGGTTCCAAATGGATGTGCCAAGCTAGGATCTTGCAAAATTAAGGAGTAATTATTATTAATTGCATCTCCATAATCAAACACACCAATACTTGTGATCGATATACTTAATAAAAATAAAATAAAGAACAATCCAAGCATTGAAGCATTATTATAAGTGAGTTTATCTAACAAACTTTCCCGCACAATCCACGTAACAGAACGAGTCTGCTTGATATAGGCCCACACTGTAAATAAAACAAATAAATTTCCTGTTAGTGCAGTTAAACTAAGAATCGCTAGGAGAACCGCTCGTGGCCCTCTGTTGAGATGCTCCAGACGCCCCTGTAAACAAAGAAAAGCGATATGAAGAACTAAAATGAGAATCAGTGCATACATCGATGGCAAAAAAGTATTCGATACATAGGGTTTAAAAAGATTCACGGATGATACGAGAATCACGATTACATCTGTGATGATCATATATGAGGCGTATGCATATGCCGTACTACGTTTTTCCTTTAACACATATAAAGATGAAACAGCCAAAAAGACATTCCCTACAAAAAGACTAAACAACAATACAACCGCTAGAATCTTTACCTTTGCTGAAATTCGGTCGATCAATTGTATATCTCTTTTCACTTGCCAGACTAAAAGAGTCTGAAGCAATGTGAAGACCGCCTGAATTCCAGTGTATATCAACACTCCAGGTCGAATAGAAAGGGTAGTCCACTCGATACTGAATAGTAGTAACAGGATTGTAAATCCAGTCGACAAAGCTAAAAAGAATCGTACCTGCTTGTATAAAAAGCGATTATTTGAAGAAACCACGGACTCACCTGCCATTAATCTAATACTCTTTCATCTTGGATCGAATCCTTGGGTCTAAAAATGTATAAAGGATATCAATTACGACATTTACAATCGAAATCGCAATGGCAATGTAGATAACTCCACCTAATACACTAGGGATATCAGGGACAAACTGTTTGTCTACGATATAACTTCCTAGACCACTAATGTTAAAAACCTTCTCAGTAACCGCAGCTCCACCTAACAATCCACCAAATTGTAGACCAATTACCGTTACAATTGGGATCAGTGCATTTGGTACAGCATGTTTGACTAACACATGACGGCTGGATAAACCTTTTGCTCTAGCCATCAAAATATAATCCTCACCAATTACTTCTAAGGTAGAGGAGCGTGCCATTCTTGCCACCGCAGCCATTAGACCTGTACCCAAAACAATGGTCGGCATGATTAGCGATAGTGAGTTACTCGCTCGGTATGTTGAAGGTAGCCAGCCAAGATGTATCGAAAATTGCATAATCATTACTAAACCTAGCCAAAAACTAGGGATTGAAAGCCCAATTAAGGCGACAAACATTAAGCTCTGATCATAAATGGAATTACGCTTAACAGCTGCATAGATACCCGCCGGAATCGCAACAATGATAGCCAAAGCAAGTGATAATAAAGTTAACTGAAGAGTAATTGGAAACTTTCTTAAGATTGTTGAAGCGACATCTTCTCTGCCTTCAAAGGAAAGACCAAGATCAAATGTCAGTATGCCCTGAAAGGTTTTCCAAAGTTGAACGAGATAAGGCTGATCTAAGCCATATACACGATTAAAATTCTCAATTTGTTCAGCTGACGCCTGCGCCCCTAATATATTGACGGCAGGGTTAAAGGATGAAAAATGCAAAATACTAAATACTACAGTTGTTACACCCGCTATAACGAATAACATCATAATAAATCGGTCAAATATATACTTTACATAAGGATAGGCATACACAGTCAGTAAAAGAAACATCGGAAAACCTAGCACAATCCCAATGAATAGTCCTTTTGGTTTTGATAGAAAAGAAGCGATTTCTTGCTTAAATGTAAGCCGAACTTTTCCAGTCTGGTGTGCCTCTTTTTCTTGAGCTTCGACCTTTAATTGTCGGAACCGTTGCTGAACTATTTGCTCTGTTTCTTTTCCTGTTTTTTGTTCATTAAAGAAGGTTTGTTTTGCAAGCTCTTGCTTTCTTAACCTACCTAAATCTTCATCCCCTCGCTGATCATCATAGTTGATGTCATCTGCTTGGATAGATCGTTTTCTCTTTATGTACATAAATAGTACAAGTAGATGAAGGGGTAAACCTAGAATAAATAGACAGATAGAATACAAGGAATGCCTGCTTGCTTTCTTGTAATGATGAGCGAACCACGTTGCTGATTTCTGCGATTGATGTGTCACACGCGAACTCTCTCTCCCTTCATTTACAGTTCTTTTAAGCTTATTAAGAGACTGAACCCCTCCATTTTCCAGAGAAGATGTAATGAATATAGCAGAAGGAAAAAAATAAGTCAATTATTCTTATGAATTTACTATGCTTTTAGTCGTAGTTCAGTTAAAATGAATTTCATAGTCCAAGTAGAATGAACTTGTTAGAGGAGATTAAATGAATGAAAACGTTACTCGAGGTCAGAAACCTTTCTATAGATTTTGAGCAAGGTGAGCTTTTTACTAAAGCCGTTTCGAATGTTTCATTTCACATAAAAAAAGGGGAAACACTTGGTATTGTTGGGGAATCTGGTAGCGGAAAAAGCGTCACCGCCAGAGCTATTATGAAACTTCTTCCTCATTCCGCCATTTACAAACCGGATACTAGCATTGTTTTTTTAGGAAAAGATCTATCACAAGCTACCGAAAAACAAATGGAAAAAGTTCGAGGACGAGATATCGGGATGATTTTCCAGGATCCTATGACATCTCTTAATCCGACCAAAACAATAGGAAAACAACTTACAGAAAGTATTATCAAACATCAAAAATTATCATCAAAACAAGCAAAACAAGAAGCAACAAACATGATGAAGCTTGTTGGTATTAATAATCCCGAGTATCGATTTAAACAGTATCCTCATGAATTCTCTGGAGGTATGCGCCAGCGCATTGTCATTGCGATCGCACTTGCCTGCAAACCAGCTCTTCTTATTGCTGATGAGCCAACCACTGCTTTAGATGTGACCATTCAAGCGCAAATTCTTGAATTAATGAAGGACATCCAAAAGCAAACTGACACGTCAATCATTCTAATCACTCATGACTTTGGTGTCGTATCACAAATGTGTGACCGAGTCATTGTAATGAAAGAGGGAGCAATAGTTGAAGAGAATGACGTAATTTCTATTTTTAAAAATCCTCAAAATGATTATACAAAAAAGCTCTTACATGCTCTGCCAGACCTACAAGATCAAAAACCAGTTAAGGTCATTGACACGCAGAAACAAGAATTACTGCGCGTGAGTCATCTGAAGCAGTACTTTACACTCGCCAAGGGGCAGGTCACAAAGGCAGTGGATGATATTTCTTTTTCAATTATGAAGGGAGAGACTCTTGGCTTCGTAGGAGAATCAGGTTCGGGAAAATCGACAACTGGTCGAACGATTTTACACTTGCACCGACCAACTTCTGGTGAAGTCATTTATGAGGGCTTTGATCTCGCACACTTAACTCCCTCAGAGCTTAAACAAATGAGGCAGCATATGCAGATCATCTTTCAGGATCCTTTTGCTTCACTAAATCCTAGACTTAAGGTCATAGATATTATTGGTGAAGCTCTTGATATACATCATTTAGCTCAATCAAAAGCAGAGCGTCAGGCACGAGTCGAGGAGCTTCTCAAGATGGTTGGCCTTGATCCAGCCTTTGCCATCCGTTATCCACATGAATTTTCAGGTGGCCAAAGGCAGCGGATTGGAATTGCACGAGCATTAGCTGTTGACCCGACCTTTATCGTTTGTGACGAGACACTCTCAGCGCTTGATGCGTCCATACAAGCACAAATTGTAGACCTTCTTGAGGATTTGCAGAAGAAGTTGAATTTAACGTACTTGTTTATTGCTCATGACCTTTCTATGGTCAAACGTATTTGTGACCGGGTAGCTGTGATGTTTAACGGTAAAATTGTTGAGATGGCTGACACGGAAGAACTATATAGCAATCCTCTTCACCCATATACACAAAATCTATTAGCGGCTATCCCGGTTCCTGATCCCACTATTACATCTACCCAACAGGTTAAAAGCATTTCTGTACCTGAAGACTGGGAAGATCATCAATTAATTGAGGTACAGAAGGGCCATTGGGTGGCGCAGGTTGGCTAATTAAAACAAAGGAGAGCTGCACCGCTCTCCTTGATTTAAAATGACAAGTACAAATACCTTTTAACTCGATGGCATTTCATCCCTATTGATTAATGTATATTCTATTGTATGGGTCCCTTTGGCGAGCACTCTGACGAATGTGCCTTGATCGAGTCTTGTGCTGGTGCTAAATACCACTCGTTTTGTTTCATTGCTTTCATTTATACCTTTCAAGTTATACTTATATCTTCCGTCATCATCTGAAGGGTCACCTTGCACCTCAACATAGACATATTCCTCCGCAATCATTGGATTAAAACGGTCGATGGTTTCTCGAAAGAAAAAGTATAGGCTCGTAATGACAACGACTAAAACTAGACATGAGATAAGGATCTTTTTCATAAACACATTTCCTTTCTATAAAGCACTTTTAACAATGCTTTTGTAATATTGAACAGTGAACACAGCAAATAGTAAGTAGATGAGAATATACGCTACCATACTAATGATGATTGGCGTGAGCATACTTGAAGCCATGAGAACAGAACCTACGTTAAGAGCAAAAGCAGCGTGTACTAACCCAATGACCAGAGGAATCAAATAAACAAAGAGTTGCTTACGGATGATCCCTTTCATCATGTCGTTCACTTGAAATCCAAGTTGTCGTAGTGTTCGATAATGGGCTTTTTCTTGTTCAGCCTCTGTCATTTGTTTAAAGTACAAGATACTTCCCGTTGAAAGGATAAACACAAAGCCTAATAAGCCAGCGATGAAAATGAAGAGCCCAAAGGTTTGAATAGATCCCTCGTATGCGGAATAAAAGTCAGTGATATACTGATCACTATCCACATTCGCTAGAAAAATGTCAGAGGCCGTATCTGATTTCTCCGTATCCAATAATTGAAACACATCAAAGGTCAAAAATTCTGTGTACTCATCCTCCTGAATACTATCACTCAATCTCTTAAAGGTTTCTTCAGAAACAAGTAGCTGCTCGCCATAAAATCTGTAATTCATCACGTTTTCAAGCATAAACTCGGAGACTATTAATCGATCAGCTTCATCATTTGATGCGTACTGCACGTCTTTCGGAAATGAAATATCTATTCCTTCTATAATAGCCCGCGTATTATAATAGATGGCTTCACCGTCTTTGGGAATCTCAACATCTAATCCAGCCTGCGCCATCTGCTCTGCCGAGAAAAGCATAAACGTTCCTAGACGATCTTCTACATTAGAATCCTGCTCCATCCATGTGCCATCAAATCGTATGGAATCTAGTTGATTTTGATCAAATTCAATTTGCTCCTCTTCCAACCCGCTTGAAATGATAGCGGCTTCCTCCTGCATATTTTCTACTGCAAAATCAAAAGGCATCGCCAATCTCACATCTTTTTCGGTTGAATAATACAAGGAGTAGGAAAGTGAAATCATTGTGATCGTCATAGCAGATAATACAGTGATTAAGGTTAACGAATTGGCGTGACCTTTCATTCTGTGCATTAATGGCGCTACCGACAAGCTATTATACAAGCCTAGATTTCCATTTTTCTTTTTTCGAAACACATATAATACCCAGCTTATTGTCGTATGGAAGATTAAATAAGTTCCGAGTATGGTACTAGCGAGAACGACTAACATAAGAAACATCAGCATATCTGCATTGTCTATGATTAAGGTAGACACATAATAACCAACCCCTATTAGAACTAATCCTGTTAATCCTAAAATGCCTGAAACAATGCTTGGACGTTTGACAAAGTCATCATTTTTATTATTTGCCTGAAACAATTGCAGTAGTGTACTACGATAAACCGTCCAAGTAATTTGTACGGATGTGACAACAATTAGGCAAATAAAAACGGCCAGTGTTTGGATGACTGCTTGACCGGAGAAGGGTAAGCCAATGACAGCTTCGAAACCTATTAAGTTCATAAAGAGTAAAAGAAAGAGTCGCGAGAGCAAAGCTCCAACTAGCAATCCAATGAATAAAGCTCCTATGCCAAGAATCGTGTGTTCCAAGATCAGTACCCGAGCGACCCAAGCCTTAGACAAGCCAATTAACTGATACAATCCAATTTCTTGACTACGCCTTCTAATAAAAATATTCGTAGCGTACATCGTAAACACAATGGTAATGAGAATGAGTAATATTCCAGCGATTTGAAATGCTGTTGAGAAGTTCACGCTAGCTTCAACCATCGTAACAACGGTCTCGTCATTTTGTAGGGTAGAAAAGATAAAATACAAACTTATGCTAAAAATCATCGCAAAGAAATAGAGGTAATACATTTTGATGTTCTTTCGAATGCTTCGAAATAACAACTTCTGTGTGGTCATCTTTGATCGCCTCCTCCAAGAACGGCTTGCATGTCTAGAATGTCCTTAAAAAAAGCTTCTCTTGTTTTATCCCCTCGATGTAACTCAGAGAAAACGCGACCATCCTTTAAAAATACAACCCGGTTACAATAGCTCGATGCTAACGGATCATGAGTGACCATGATAATGGTTACTTGTCGTGCTTGGTTTATCTCGTGCATGTTCTCTAATAAATTCGAGGCGGCTTTTGAATCAAGTGCACCGGTAGGCTCATCAGCAAACACAATGGAGGGCGAATGAATTAATGCCCGTGCAGCCGAAGTTCGTTGCTTTTGGCCACCTGAAATTTCAGAGGGGTACTTATTCGCTAATTCATGGATATCCAAGATCTCTGCAATGGAGTTAAACTCTGACTCAGCCTCATCCTTGCTAATTTTTGTTAACGAAACAGGAAGTAATATATTTTCTTTTACCGTTAATGTATCAAGCAAATTGTAATCCTGAAAAATAAAGCCTAAATGCTTGCGGCGAATACTTGAAAGTTGGCTATCCTTCATTTTTGAAATCTCGTGCTCGTTTATGAAAATACGTCCATCCGTAGCACGATCAATCGTGGCTAACGTGTTAAGAAGCGTTGTCTTACCTGAGCCTGAAGGTCCCATGATGCCAACAAACTCACCTTCTGTCACACGAAGATCGATTCCTTTTAAGACTTGCTGGGCATTTCCCTTTGAACCAAAGGATTTACGTACTCCTTCAGCCATTAAAATGGTTTTAGGTGTCTTGTCTAACGTCATCTCTTCCACTCCAATCAAGTTGGTATAGACACAGTATAGTTCTTTTCTAACTCTAGGTCGTAAGCTTTAGATGATAAAACAGGTTTGAATGTGATATTTTTGTCACCTACACAAATAAAAAGTAGTCAGGTAATAACCTGGCTACTTCGGTAAGGTCTATCTTATAATACTGATTGCCTAATCTGTTCAAATGAATTTTTGCGTGTAAATAGTAATGAAATGGATGTACCTTCGCCAACAGTTGAAGAAACATCAATTTGTATATGTAACTTCTTACTTATTTCTTTTGCAAGATAAAGCCCCATTCCGGTAGCTGTATGCTGCACTCGACCATTTTCCCCTGTAAAGCCCCGATCAAATATACGAGGTAAATCATGCGCTTGAATGCCCGGTCCGTCATCTTTAATGGTTACGACAGTAGATTGATTTGAATCGGAATCCACATTAATGACGATTATTCCATTCGTAGGACTGTATTTAATCGCATTTGTTAGAACCTGTCGCATGACAAATCCACCCGACTTTTTATCCGTGAAAGCGGTAGATGAGGTGTTTCCCGTTAGATCTATGGCTATATTTTTTTCCATACACCAAGTTGAAAGCTCCCTAATCTCTTCTCTTAGCAAATCGTTTACTTTTAACTCTTCCGGCAGTAAGTCTGAGTCTGAGTTGGCTAATCTTGAAATATAAAGTTGTCGGTCAAGTAATAGGTGGATCTTAAGCCAATTTGTTTGGAGCCTTTGAGCTAACTCATTTGAACGATGAGCATCAATCGTTATCTTCATCGCTGTAAGAGGTGTTTTCATTTCATGGACCCATGATACAAGATCATTATGGTCCATTTGTTGCGTGGATTGATCCTCATGTCGTTTTTTTTGATCTTGCTCATAAATGTTTTCTAAAAGCTTATATACAATACGGTCTGGAAACTGATAACGAGGAGGAGGCATACGTTCAAACCAGTCATCTCCCAGGTCATCAGAAAGTGTAAGCAATGATTTATAATAGGACGTTTCCTTTTTATATCTCCAGATAAAAAAAACGACACAAGTAATTAGAAACAACACATTCAAATAAACGATCGAGTAAGGTTCAACATGAATACCCGCATCAAATACAAGTAAAGCGTTTGTTAGTAGAAGGACTAAACCCAATAAGCCAATCCAACTCTTTTTATAAAAAAGATAAGCGATAAACAAATCTGACCCTCCTAAAGTGTGACGGCCATATATCCAAGCCCTTTTTTCGTCACAATTCCATCGGCTAAATTTAAAGAGAGGAGCTTTTGGCGTAACCTTGTAATGTTGGCAGTAAGCGTATTGTCATTAATAAATTGATCATCATCCCAAAGCATTTTCATCAATTCATGACGCGAGATAATCTCATTATTTGATTTAATCAATACAGAAAGAATAAAAAATTCATTTTTTGTCAGATCAATCGTTTTCCCATCCTTATAGATTCCACCCTTCTTTAAGTCAATGATGGCTTGATTCCATTCAATGACATCGGAGGAGGCTTCTTCATACGTATAGGTTCGACGAAGCATCGCCTGAATTTTTGCGAGAAGGACATCCATATGAAAAGGCTTTTGAACATAATCATCTGCCCCTAAATTCATGGCCATCACCATATCCATTGGATGATCTCTTGATGAAAGAAAGATTATAGGAACTTTTGACACTGCCCGTATTTCTCTGCACCAATGAAAGCCGTCAAACTTAGGAAGCTGTATATCAATCATGACTAGGTGAGGTCGCTGCTCAACAAAATCCTCCATCACTTGAGAGAAATCATTGGGATTACTTACCTCGTATGACCACTGACTTAACCCTTCTCTAAGAGCATCTAAGAGATGAGCGTCATCCTCAATAATAAAGATATTCATATTCAAGTTGTTTTCCTCCTCCCTAAACACTTTCTATACTAACGATCAGAACCCTTTCCTCAGATGAGCTCTGTCTTTTCCTCTATCTCCATCCACGTCTCAGCATACTTTTCCATTTCTTTCATTATAGGTTCAAGCGCAAGGCCCTTTTCTGTTAATGAATATTCAATCCGAACAGGAGTTTCTGGAATAACATTACGTTTGACGATTCCTTCAGCTTCTAAATCTTTAAGTCGCTCTGAAAGGACTCTGCCGCTGACAGCCATGGAGGATTCAATATTACAAAAGCGCTGAGGTCCAGGTAAGAGCTGATAAATGATTAAGCCAGTCCACCTCTGACTTAGGATTCCCATTGCTTTTTCAAATCTTGGACAAATTGTCGTATCCATTTCAATCACTCCTTACCTCTATTATATACCCGTTCAGTGAAAAATAAATTACTTTTTATAATAAAGTTACTTGACACCATTAAGTAATAAAAATATAATTACTTACATAAAGTAAGTTACTTACAAGATTTAATTTGAGTAACTAGACATACGTTTTACAACTTTAGAATATATATCGCAGGCGGTGCATCACACATGAGTTTCTTAAAAAAGTTATTTGGCAATGACCAAAAGGAGGAAGTAAACATGGCACAAGAATCATTGAAGATTGGAATTATCCTAGGAAGTACAAGACAAGGACGCGTAAGCCCTCAAGTAGGAGAATGGGTGAAAAAGCTCGCTGACGAACGTGGAGATGCGACGTATGAAATCGTAGATATAGCGGAATATGAGCTTCCGTTCCTTGGTACAACGGATGGAACAGAGCCAGGAATCGCAGCATGGAATGAAAAGCTAGCTAGCCTTGATGGATTTGTTTTCATCGCTCAAGAATACAACCACAGCATCTCAGGTTCATTAAAAAATGCATTAGACTTTGCTCGTGATGCATGGTATAACAAAGCGGCTGGTATCGTCAGCTACGGTTCAACAGGCGGAGCACGTGCAGCAGAGCACCTACGTGGAATTCTAGGAGAGCTAAAAGTTGCTGATGTACGCACTCACCCAACACTTTCACTATTCTTGGATTTTGAGAATGGGCAGGACTTTAAGCCACAGGACCTTCACCATGCTAACATCACAGCAATGCTTGATGAAGTAAATGAGTGGAGCACAGCTTTAAAAACGATTCGCAAGTAATATATGAAGATAAGCTTTTAATAAAAAGGCGACCTAGACATGTTTGAATGTCAGGTCGCCTTTAGTTTTTTGGAGTTTAAGTGCAGAGATCGTTGAATGTAAACTAATTGACATAGAGATCTTGCTAGGAGAGGGGGTTCTCTTGATAAACCTAGAGTAGGTCTTGGCAACATGCTCTTCTCCTTGATAATATCCACTCTGTCTTGATGCCACATCAAATTTTCTTGCTATCGACTTCACTTTCTTGCTAAATCTCCATCCTTCTTGATTTTGCATCGATTGCTCTTGGTGTCGCTCTTTTCCTCTTGGTTCATCTTCTATCCGTCTTACTTCTTTAGCATTTCCTATTTGTAAGACCTAAAAGTCCAATAAGGTTTATAAAAATGGTCATTTTTATTCCGAAAGGCATTTGAATTAGCTTGTGAGAGCTTAGCTTCTTGGTATCTTCTACTTTCCTCTTGATAGAACTTACTTATCTTTTAGTATTGCTCCTAGCCTCTTGATAAAACCGGCTCCATCTTGATTTCACAGCGACCTCTCTTGGTGTCACCCTTTCCGTCTTACTAAATCTCCATCTGTCTTGATCCATTTGTGATTGCTCTTGGTCCCGACCTCTATCTCTTGGTCGTTCTCTATCCATCTTGATTTCAGAAACATTCCTCTTGATATAACGGCGTAGCTTGTGAAATAACAAAAAAACTGTATGACGATCACTCGTCATACAGTCTGATATTAGTTCTTACAGTTCTTCACCATTTGTTTTAATTACATTCTGATACCAAGCAAACGAATCCTTCTTAGAACGTTTAAGTGTTCCATTTCCTAGATCATCTTGATCCACATAGATGAAACCGTAGCGTTTAGACATTTCAGACGTTGAGAAGCTGATGAGGTCAATTGGTCCCCATGCCGTATAACCCATTAAGTCCACACCATCTTTTACTGCTTCTTTCATTTGTTCGATGTGCTTGCTTAAGTAATCAATACGATATTGGTCATGAATTGAACCGTCTTCTTCCACTTTATCATAGGCTCCTAAACCATTCTCAACAATAAAGAGTGGCTTACCATAGCGATTATGGAAATCACGTAAAGTTACGCGCAGCCCTTTAGGGTCAATCTGCCATCCCCAATCTGAGGATTCAAGGTATTGGTTTTTAACTGCACCTTTAACCAAGTTACCAGCAGTCTCTTCTTGCTCACCCTGTGTTGTGACAGACATAGACATATAGTAGCTGAACGAGATGAAATCAACTGGGTGGTTCTTAAGGATTTCATCGTCGCCTTCTTCTTTGTTCACTACGATATCATTATCTGCAAAGTGGCGGTCCATATAAGATGGATATTCCCCTTTTGCATGTACATCTGTAAAGAACAAGTTTAAATCATTATCATGCTGAGCTTTTAGGATATCATCCGGGTGGTTCGTTACTGGATATGTTTGCATACGAGCAAGCATACAACCTACTTGTGAACCAGGAATGATTTCATGAGCAAGCTTTGTAGCTAAAGCACTTGCTATAAATTGATGGTGTACAGCTTGATACGCGATTTGGTCGCTTGTTTTCCCTGGAATTTTATCAATAAGCACGCCACCGCCCGTGTATGGGCTATGAGTGATTACGTTAATTTCATTAAACGTCAACCAATACTTCACAAGATCCTTATAACGAGTGAAGACTGTTTCAGCATATCGTGTATAAAACTCAATCACTTCACGGCTATACCACCCATTATACTTAAGAGTAAGTCCAAGTGGCGTTTCGTAATGAGACAACGTAACAAGTGGCTCAATGTTATGTTTTTTTAATTCATTAAAGACATTCTCGTAGAACTGAAGCCCCGCTTCGTTCGGTTGTGCATCATCACCGTTTGGAAAGATACGAGACCAGTTAATTGATACACGGAACACTTTAAATCCAAGCTCTGCAAATAGAGCGATATCTTCTTTATAATGATGATAGAAATCAATTCCATCACGTTTTGGGTAACGATCTTGGATCTTTCCAGCTAATACATCATCTATATATTCAGAATTGACGTCAATAGCAAAATTCAGTCCACGCTTCTCTTTTGGAACAAACGGGACCATATCAGCAGTTGATAGCCCTTTACCATCTTGATCAAACGCACCCTCTACTTGGTTAGCCGCTGTAGCGCCTCCCCATAGAAAATCTGGTTTGAATCCTTTGATTGCTTTAGTCATCTTCTCCACGTCCCTTTCTCTTTCTATAATCATTGGAGGCTACTGCTCTGCAGCCCCCAAAGTTAAATGATCATCTAACTAATGTTAATAATTGTTCGCCTTCAAAAACAGGACCAGAATCGTTAATGCTTAACACATCTAAATAATCAGGTGTGTTCGTTACAATAATCATTGTCACCGTTTGAATATTCGCTGCTTTAATTGCTTCACGATCAAATTCAATCAGTTTTTGACCCACTTCAATTCGATCTTCTGCTTTTACTAATGCATTAAAATGCTGACCTTTTAATGATACGGTATCAATTCCAATATGAATCAGAATCTCTTCACCATTATCCCCTTTAATACCAATAGCATGCTGGGAATCAGGTAGTACCATAACGGTTCCAGATACAGGTGCGACAATATGGTTTTCACTTGGTTCAATGGCAATCCCTTTACCCATAATTTCTTGAGCAAATGTCGGGTCTGATAGATCTTTTAATGGAACCAACTCTCCTTTTAATGGAGATTGGACAACCGTTTGCGTTTGAGTACCTGTAACTCCAGCTGATTCTTTTTTCTCATCAGTTGCGGCAGGTGCTTCTTCTTTTTGTCCTTCTTCAGGAATATCTTTAAATCCAAACACCATCGTCAGGATAAACGGTATAACAAGTGACAATACAAACAAAATTAATGCAATAACCAATGGAGCTGTAGCCCCACTTGGATCTGCGAAAACAGGAATAGAAAAGACACCAACTAGACCACCAAGAGCAAAGGCTTTAAAACCATACCATCCAGCAAATGCGCCAAGAATACCACTTGAGATCATTGCATAAATAAATGGTTTTTTCAGTTTCATGTTAACCCCATACATAGCAGGCTCGGTAATTCCAATCATTGCAGAAATACCTGAAGATACAGCTAACTGTTTCATCGCTTTATTTTTTGATCGAACAGCTACACCAAATGACGCTCCTGCTTGAGCCAAGTTACTGATAAACATCATTGGTTGCAGGAATGTATCCGTTCCATTGTTGTTAATGTTTTGAATAGCAATCGGCACAAACGCATAATGCATACCTGTCATAATGATAAGTGGCATAAACCCACCAAGTAATAGACCAGCAACAGGTCCAGCGACGTCAAATAAGTAAACAAATATTGTCGAAAGTCCTTCACCAAGGTTTGTTCCAAGCGGACCAATTAACCAAAGAGTAATCGGTAGAACAATTAAAAATGTAATCATTGGTGAGAACATTAATGAAACAACGGACGGAATGACTTTCTTAACGGCATTGTATACGTATTTAAGAAGAAGCACCGCAAGGATAATTGGAACTACACTTGATGAATAATTCAAAACTGGAATCGATATGAAACTTAAACCAAATATCGAAAAACTTGTTACGTCTGTAATACCATTTGCCGCATCAATAAATGTTGGATACATCAAAGTACCAGCAATAATTAGCGCTAGGTATTCATTCGTTTTCACCTTACGAGCAGCAGAAACGGCTAAGAAGAACGGTAGGAAGTAGAATACGCTGTCCCCAATTGCATTTAAGATTGCGTACGTATCACCCGCGTTATTCATCCAGCCTAGTGTTACAAATAAGGCAAGAAAACCTTTTAGTAAACCTGCCCCAGCAAGTGCAGGCAAGATCGGTGTAAACACACCAGAGATAAAGTCCATTGTTGCAGAGACAATGCCCTGCTTTTCACCTTTTTTCTCTCCACCACTACCGGATCCACCACCTTCAACCATTGGCTCCAGTTCAGCAAAGACATCTGATACTTTATTACCGACAATCACTTGGAATTGATCTCCTGAAAACTGTGCACCAAGCACCCCATCAATTCGTTTGATCGATTCCATATCTACTTTTCCTTTATCGTGAAGGTTAAAGCGAAGACGTGTAATACAATGCCATGCTTGGTCTACATTACTTGCACCGCCAACATTCCCTAGAACTTTTTCTGCAATTTCTTTATACTTCGACATGGTAAATCCCCCTTTTTTTCCATAAAAAATACCCAAACAGACGGCCAGTGGCTCGTTCCATTTGGGTAATGCCTGATAATATCAGTAACAATCCGCCGTGATCTATTTAGTTATTTGCCTATTTGTCACACGCCATACATGAAGAGTTAAATAAAGTCGTTCATTAGAAGTTAAGCTCCAGCCATACTTCTTCTCAAGCAGGCTTGAAATTTTCTCCACCGCCTGATAGGCCTTTGCGTACTTAGTCTTCACTAGCTCAAGAAGAGTAATATCTACTTCTTCCTGCTCCGTTTGGTCTTGCTTGAATTGCCGGATAAAGAAATAGCGAAGGTGCGTAATAAATCTCGTGTAATTTAATGAATCTTCATCAAGCTCAATTTGAAAATGATATTGAACAATTTCTATGATGCGATTAATAACCTCTGTCATCTTTAGTGTTTCTTCAATCTTTGTCTTTTTTGCCTGTTGTCCATTTACAAAGTGATACGTAATAAAGGTCTCTTCACTTTTTGGAAGCAACACATCAAGACGATCAAACACCTGACGAATGGCACTTTTGGCTGATTCATATTCCTTTGGGTATAGGTTCTTAACTTCCCAACGGTTTGTATCTGCATAATCTACCCGTTCATTTGCTCGTTTTACGGCAAAGTTCAGGTGATCGGCAAGAGTTAGATAGATATTATTATTAAATGTAACGCCCAGCTGTGCTTCTGCATTTTTGATAATTTCAACTGAAACATCAAGGACCTCAGAATCAATTTCATCCAATACCTGCAGCAACGGCTTTCGAGTTGACGATTGCTCAGCAACAAACTTGCGACGGATACTCTCCTCAGGAATGGAGTCTCCCTTATTCTTTTGGTATCCAACACCAGTGCCCATTACAATCCATTCTACTCCAGATGAATCTTTAACCAGTGCCACATTATTATTGAATGCTTTAGTGAATTTCATGGAATGTCCTCCATATCTCATAACACAACAAAATCCCATCTTAAAAACACATTTAAAAAAAGTGTGTTCTTAACATAGGTAATGCCTGATCGAATCAGTAACAATCCTAATATATTGTTGTACCCATACTATACATCCCGATGTAAACGATGTCAATCTCTTTCAATAAGAATTATATTTAATAAAAAGAGCTGAAAGGATAAAATCCCTTCAGCTACACATGTTACTGCTTCTCATTCACTTCTCTACTTTTTAATGAGAAGAACGTTATGGCAAAGCCAATTGATAATGTGAGTATGACTCCAATAATGGCATACCAGAAATATGGACCGACATACGCTACAAGACTAACGATACTCGATAAGATATACCCATAGATTCGAACACCTAATAGTGCAAAGAACGTAGCACCAATCATGCTTGCAACCGTACATGCTATAAAGGCCTTCCTATGTTTAATTAAGACTCCAAACAATGCTGGCTCTGTGATTCCAAGTAATGCAGATATGGCAGCAGATAAAATGACCGATTTTTCTTTTTTGTTTTTCACTTTAAAGAATACCGCGAATGTTGCCCCCGCTATCGCCATATTTGTCATTAAGAACATTGGCATCATCATATCAAAACCATTGTCGGCGAAATTTTGTAAGGCAATCGGTGTCATGGCATGATGCATTCCAAATACGATAGCAATTGGGCGTATTCCACCTACTACAGTTCCCGCGAGAATAGCAGATAAACTAAAGAGCATCTCAATAAATGATGCAAGCAAGCCCCCCATATATGCGCCAAGTGGACCCGTTACAATTAATGCAAGTGGGATCGCGATAAACAACGTTACCGTTGGTGTAAAAACCGTTCGAAGCACATTTGGCATAAATTTATCCACGTACTTTTGGATATAACTTAACGCCCATATTGATAAAATAATCGGGATAACGGTGGCACTATAATTAATAACTGGTACCGGTAGCCCTATAAAAGTAAACTGGCTAATCTCACCTAATTTTGCTGCATCAAGTAGGGATGGATACATAAATCCACCAGCAACCGCAAGTGCGAGATATTGATTGGTTTTAAAGATATTCGCAGCAGATGCCGCTAAGAAAAACGGTAGAAAATAAAAGACTGCGCTTGCAACTAAATCAAGAATGATCACTGCATCACTCTCAGCGTTTAATACCTCAAGAGCAATTAATCCTGCCAATATCCCTTTAATCATCCCAGCTCCAGCTATCGCTGGAACAATTGGCCCAAATACACCTGAGACAACATCAAGCAACGCACCAAAAAATCCTTTTTTCTTCGTTGATGCCGATTGGCTTTGTTCTGAATTCTCTTCTATATTAAGCTCATTCGTTAAAGCTTCATGGACTTTTTGAACATGTGTACCGATGACAATTTGATATTGATCATTCGTCAGCTGGTCTCCCATTACTCCTTCAAGTGCTTTTATCTCTTCTCTATTTATTTTCGAGAAATCATAAAGATCAAATCGAAGTCTTGTCATACAATGCCATACTTTTTTAATATTATCTTCTCCGCCTACATATTTAATAATATGTTTGACGTTCTCTTTTTCATTCATACTGCCAGCCTTCCTTCTACTCAATTAGATGATCATCTTTACACGGTAATCGTAGCATAAGCCTCTAATTTTGAAAACGGTTTAAAAAATACCAATAATATTAACAAACGTTGATATATAAAGGTTTACAACGATTATTTCACAGATTGGTATGGTAAATATCGAAATTACGCACATAAAATCTAACCAAATTGACTGGGTAAAAACGGTATGCTTTAATCAAATTAATTAAGAATATCATTTAGTATTTCAATATAGTATAAACTCATTCGAGCGTTTCCATCATTCGAATGTAAAGGAGTATGTATAATGAAGCCTAATCTGATTACAAATGTAGAAGCGTTTGTAACAAATCCACAGCGACATAATTTAGTTGTTGTTAAAGTTGAAACAAGTGAAGGTGTAACTGGTTACGGATGTGCAACCTTTCAACAAAGACCCCTACCTGTTCAGATGGTCGTTGAAGAGTACCTAAAACCTCTTTTACTAAATCGAAACGCACATGATATTGAAGACCTATGGCAAATGATGATGGTAAATTCCTATTGGAGAAACGGCCCTATCTTAAATAATGCCATTGCAGGAGTAGATATGGCCCTTTGGGATATTAAAGCAAAGCTAGCCAACATGCCTCTATATCAATTATTTGGAGGGAAATCTAAAAGCGCGATCGCGACGTATAGTCATGCGGATGGATTAACTCTAGATGAACTGTTTGCAAATGTGGACAAGCTTATTCAACGTGGTTTTAAACACATACGATGTCAGCTTGGACTGTATGGCGGTAAAAACCATGACATGCATCTGCCCCACACATTAATGGAGGGCGAATACTACGATCCAGACATCTATGTTAAAGATGTAGTACGCATGTTCAAAGCATTGCGAGAAAATTATGGATATGACATTCATTTTCTACATGATGTACATGAGCGTCTATCACCTAACCAAGCCATTCAGCTCGCCAAAGATTTAGAGCCCTATAAGCTATTTTTCTTGGAAGACATCCTTCCACCTAACCAAAATGAATGGTTAACACAGTTAAGAAGCCAGTGTACAACTCCTATTGCCACAGGAGAGTTGTTTAACAATCCAATGGAGTGGAAGGAACTCATTGTAAACAGAAAAATTGATTATATTCGCTGTCACGTCTCACAAATTGGCGGGATCACACCAGCTCTGAAGTTAGCAGCCCTATGTGATGCATTTGGTGTACAAATTGCATGGCATGGCCCGTCTGATATGACGCCAATTGGGGTAGCTGTGAATACTCACCTGAATATTCACCTTCATAATGCAGCCATTCAAGAGGTGCAAGAACCGGGAGAGACCATCAAAAAGATGTTCCCACACTCTGTGGAAGTAGAAAGTGGATATATTTATCCGATTGAACGAATTGGTATTGGCGTTGATTTTGACGAAGAGTTGGCAACAGAATATCCTGTTGTCTATCGAAAACACGAATGGACACAATCAAGAGTGCCAAACGGAACAATTCATACACCATAATAAAAAGAGCCTATTCCCAATACAGCAGCATCAGCTGACTTTTGGGAACGGCTCTTTTTTGATAGAATAAAATAAACGAATTGTAACCTGATATAGAGGGGTAACTATGACTAAAACTGAGTTTGTTTCGGATGATCTCCTTAGCAAGATCTATCAAAATAAATATCAACCTGGCGAAAAGCTTCCGACCGAAAGAGATCTTGCCGAACAGTATCAGGTCTCTCGCTATACGATTCGTCACGCCATTAAAAAGCTTCTTAACATAGGCTGCGTTCGTGTCATCCAAGGCTCAGGTATTTTTGTGACGGATACAAAATATAAAAGTCCTCTCATTTATAACTCCTTAACTGAGAAGAAATTTAATGAAATCGAGTCGAAAATTATTCATCTAAAAAAAGTCGAAGCTAATCCTTCACTTGAAAAAACATTTGATCTAAAAAACCAAGAACTTTGGGAGTATAAGCGAATTCGAATAGTAGATTACCAAAAGGTACAAATAGAGACATCTCTACTTCCCTATCAATTATTCCCTGATCTCAATGAACAAATCTTAGCTAAGTCTGTTCATAACTACGTACAACAGTGCGGTTACCAGATCTCTCATTTCATCACAACCTATAGTGCCGTTTCTGTTACTAAAGAAGACGCAGCTCTGCTGAACTGTAAAAAGGGTCTACCTGCGATGAAAATTATGAATCGAGGCATTTTAAGTGATGGTCGCGTATTCGAATACAGCGAACTCATTAATCTTGATTACACCGTTTCCTATTTCACACCATTTAACAGTCATAACCACCAGCAAAGGTTGGAGTAAAAGACACTATGATAAAACCGATCGCACCCTATTTGTTCAGCTATTGAGGTAGATTCACTATTTTTTCTGTTGGTGTTCTCTTTCTTCTATGTACTCCCTGATGATTACGCCCAGTTTAGATGAATCAATCCCTCTTTGCACGGCTTTTTCTATTACAATAAATAGAAGAAACAAAGTAACTATTACCGAAACAATAAAAAAGATGACGTTCATTTCAAGCACCTCCATAAGGGTCTAGTGAGTACAGTATAATGATAATCAAGGAAGAAATTCAATAAAATCACACTCACTTCCTGAACAAAAAACCGAAGCATTATGCTCATTAAACAGCACAATGCTTCGGTTTTTATGATGTCATCCCACTACCCTTGTTGCTCTTCCCCACGCCCGCCTCGCGCTAGAAATGTAAAGGATAGAAAAGCTGCCGCACTCATAACAAATATAATTAATCCCATTGGCACGGCGGTTTCTTCACCAGCAATACCTACTAGTGGTGCAGTTGCTGCTCCGATTCCGAATGGAAGTAAGCCAAGTAAGGCGGAAGCACTTCCTGCCTGCTCTCCTTTGGTTTCCATTGCCAATGCAAACGAAGTCGTCCCAACCATACCGATCATTGATACAAAGAAGAAGATCGGAATCACAATCGAAATAAGTGGCCCACCAATTAATGTCATCATAAATAAAAATCCACTTGCGATGACTGCGATGATGAGACCCACACGTAAAAATACTCTCTCTGGTACAATACCTGCATAACGCCCTACTAAGTGCGTACCTAAGATAATGCCCAAACCATTTACTCCGAACAGAATGCTAAAAGTCTGTGGGCTTACCTCATAGATATTTTGATAAACAAATGGTGTACCTGATACATAGGCGAAGATTCCACCAGTCATTAATCCTTGAGTCAAAGCAAGACCCATAAAGAGTCGATCTTTTAATAACCCTTTGAACGTTCGTAAGGTTTCACCTATCGAGCTTGGTCTGCGTTTCTCTTCCGGAAGCGTTTCTTTCAGCTTAATTGCCACGGCAGTAATGATAAGAATCCCTAAGATACCGAGCACGATAAACACCCAGTCCCATGTTGCGCCAGGCACAAGCAAAACAGCCGCTCCAAAAACAGGCGCCATGATAGGGAATAATCCATTGATTAACATAAGCAGTGAAAAGAATTTCGTTAATTCACGACCACTAAATAAATCACGGACAACCGCTCGTGAAATGACAATGCCTGCCGCAGCCGTAAACCCTTGTAAAAACCTACCTAGGATAAAAAAGTAAATATTTGGTGCAAATGCACAGGCAAATGACGCAAGGACATACAACGCAATAAAGAGAAGCAACGGTCGCTTCCGCCCTCGCGAGTCACTTAGAGGACCAATCACAAGCTGACCAGCTGCTAATCCCAGAAGACAGGCCGTTAAGCTAAGCTGCACTAACGAAGCCGATGTGTTTAGACTTCTTGTAATATCAGGAAAACTCGGTAAGTACATATCAATAGTGAGTGGTCCAAATGCTGCCAGCATACCTAAAAGAAAAGCTAGGCCCAATCGTTTTTTTCCAGTTACTTGTTGCTCCAACATAACCCCTACTCTCCAAAAAATAATCTATCTATTTATATCTGTTGATTATTCATTCTTTGATGATACAATTTAATAAACCCACTTAATAAAGTCATTTTATTAAGTAGACATTATCTATAAACTAGTATAAACGAGAATGCATACTTAATCATATTTTAAAATTTAATGAGAGGTTGTTGTTCACTATGCGTTATGTATCTTTGACTTCATGGAGTTTAAATCGACTTCTCGGTCCATTGTATTGGTCGAAGTGGAATCAACAAAAAAAAGACATTGAGACTTTCATTGATGAACAGCCTGAGATTCATAGCTTGCTTGATTTACCTGCGTTATTAGCTGAAAAAGGCTTTCAAGCTATGGAAATCATTCATCCGCACGTTCCTTCTACAGACACAGAGTACCTTAAGAAGCTACATAAAGCTACCCAAAAAGCCGGAATTCGTTTTTATAATCTGTTAATCGATTATGGCGACATCACAAACGAAGACCCTGTTCGACGCAAACGAGATATGGATTTTATAAAAAGCTGGATTGATATCGCTTCCAAAGTTGGTGCGGAGAATGTACGTGTGATAGGAGGAGATGCAAAGCCGGACGATAAAAAGGCTTTACAACTTGCCGCGCTTCAGCTGATGGAATTATGTGCGTATGCCAAGAAAAAGGGTGTAGGTGTTTTAACAGAGAATTTTCATTCCTTAACCTCCACATCAGAGAATTGCTTATTTTTGTATGAGCAGACGGATATCACTGGTTTAATCAGTGATTTTGGAAACTTTAGTGGCCCTTCAAAATTTCAGTCACTTAGTGAAACCATCCCAAATAGTACATCCATTCATGTAAAGGCTCTTAGTAATAAAGATGGAAGTATAAATAAATCTGAACTTCTGCAATGCTTAGATCTAGTTGAGCAAGCCAACTATGATGGACCGTTAACGATTGTATATGATGGACCCAATGACATGTGGCAAGGTATTGAAGAAGTCAAAGAGATCGTGCAGAGATACATTATATGAATGGAAATATCGTAAAAGAGCTCAACTTAAATAAAGTACGCGGTATCTTACAGAAGCATGGAATAGCAACAAAACCTCAACTTGCAGAAGCCACAAGTCTAAGTGTTGTCACGATTAACTCTCTTGTAAAAGAGCTCTTGGCTCGAGGTGAAGTGTATGAAGACAAAACCGTGCCTTCAAATGGCGGGCGTCCTGCTCTAACGTACCGATTTAACTATAATTACAGCTTGGCTTTAGTTTTACTCTTTAATGAGAACCATTGGAAGGATGAGGTTGTTGCTTCAATTGTTAACTTGAATGGTGACACATTAAAAAGAGAAGAGCATCAAATTCCTGTATTTGACTTACACCATTTTGAGCAGATTATTGCCGAACTCATAAACGCGTATCCTGCTGTAAAAATGATCGGGATTGGGATTCCAGGCCAAGTAGTAAATGGAGAAATCACCGTAAGCAGTCATGAAACATTAAAGGGCATACGAATGGCTGATTCGATTCAAGAAACATTCGGTCTGCCTGTTTTGATTGAAAATGATGTAAATGCGGCAGTCAGTGGCTACTTTGCTTCAGAAGATAAGGGACAAAGTGACTGCGTTATCGGCATTTACTTCCCAGATAAGTACCCACCTGGTGTTGGCATTCATTTAAACGGATCCGTAGTAAAAGGGAGAAACGGCATGGCTGGAGAGATTAAATTTCTTCCTATGGATGTTGACTGGACGGGGCATTGGAACCCAACAGAATTTATCAAGGTCACATGTCATGTTATTCAGACTCTGAACGCTGTCTTGGCTCCTGATAAAATTGTTTTTTATCAAAACGTCGTATCTGATGAGGAGTGGATCTCTTCTTGGAACACCTATCAAAATGAACATGAGATGGCATCTGTCCCACAAGTGATCTTGTCTCGTTCTTTTTCAAAAGATTTTCATGAGGGGATACAAGCACTTGCTTTAGAAGAGTTGAATCCTCCCATTATAAAATAAACAAACTCACCGGGGGATTATATGAGAAAACTCATTTGGATGGCCTGCTTTGCCTACCTACTTACAGGCTTTGGTCACATCATCATAGGCTCTGTCCTTGAACCAATGATTCGTCACTATGAACTAAGTTATAGTGACGGTGGTCAGCTCATTATGAATCAATTTTTAGGATTTTTAGTGGGTGTACTGCTCGCTCCTTTTATTGTTAAACGTATTGGGAGAAGAGCGATTCTATTACTTGCCCTATCACTTTTTGCCGTATCTCAACTTGCATTATTTTTCCTAATCCCATGGGAGATCCTCTTAATCATTATCCCGTTTGGTGGAGCTGGATTCGGTATGATTGAGACAGTTTTAGCCGGAATGATTATTGGGAAGCTTAAAGAAAAGAAAGCCTCCATTATGGTGCTAACAGAGGTGTTTTTTGGTGTCGGTGCACTTGTCATACCTGCTCTTGCTGCCTTTTTTATAGCACGTGGCGAGTGGAATATGATTTTTGTGGTCGTTAGTCTTATTGTATTCACTTGCTTACTCTTATGGATGTTTCTACGGTTCGATGAGTATGAGCCTTTATTTAAAAAGGAGCTTGTCGACAAAGACGCACCAGCTCCAATCAAGCTATCATACCCAAAAGTCACCTGGCCTTTAATCGTACTGGGTTCATTCTTTTTCTTTTTATATGTTGGTGTGGAGATGACATTCCCTAATTATCTACCATCGATTTTGTCAATGACATCGGATCTCACACCTGCCATTTTAGCTATAAGCATTACTGTCTTTTGGGGAGCCATGACCATTGGACGCTTCATCATGTTTTTTACAATAGAGAGGATTGGGATCAGTCGATTATTTGTAATCACCGTTATTGGTCAGTTGGTTACACTTGGATTGTTTGCGGCTTCTCCCCATTACATCATCAGTTTTATTGTGATCTTCTTCGCAGGATTGTTGATGGGAGGAATCTTCTCACTAGGATTACTTGTCCTAAATGAAGGCATTCCCGGTTTAGAAGATCGAACAACAAGCTTACTCATCGCAATGGGTGGATTAGGCGGGGCTTTTTTACCAAGACTGACAGGAAGTTTGCTTGATCAATATCCCGTCGAAGTAACTCTTTGGACGTTATTTGGATTTTCTGTAATAATGGCTATTCTTATGCTTTTAATCTTTGGTTTTAGAAAACGACTTATTGAAAAGGGAGAACAAGATGAAATCTGAAAAAGAGAAAATGCTAGCAGGAGAACGATATAATCCTCAGGATCAAGAGCTACAAGTAGAACACGATGAAGCTCGAAAGCTCGCTCGTCAATTTAATCATGCAACCGAGCCAGAAGAGCGAACAAAACTCATTAAAACATTGTTTGGTACGACCGGACAGGCGTTACATATTGAAGGAAGCTTTCAATGTGATTATGGCTATAACATTCATGTTGGAGAGAATTTCTTTGCTAATTTTGACTGTGTCTTTTTAGATGTATGCGAAATAAAAATTGGAGACAACTGTATGCTTGCACCAGGCGTCCATATTTATACAGCGACCCATCCACTTGATCCGATTGAACGAGTTTCGGGTCTGGAATACGGGAAACCCGTCTCTATTGGACATAACGTCTGGATAGGTGGTCGAGCCATTATCAATCCAGGTGTCACCATTGGCAATAATGTTGTCGTAGCTTCAGGAGCCGTAGTCACAAAGGATGTGCCTGACAATGCTGTGGTTGGCGGGAATCCAGCGAAATTGATTAAGATGATTGAAAATGAGTAGATTCCTTAAGATTCTTTCATTTTATGGAAGCATCCCCTGGTAACGCATTCAAAAATTTTAAAAAAGGGTTTACATTTTCGGAATGACGGTGTACGATGCAGGTATCAACACCATTGTTGATTCCGGAAAACAACAATACCAATAATTAAATACACATGGCGTGTTACTGATAATGCAGGCAAGGCCTAGATAGAAGAGAACTTTGTTTAACCAAACAAAGCTCCTACTCTATCTAGGTCTTTTTTTATGGCTATTATCAGGAAATGCTCACATTCGCTAAGGAGAAAAATAGATGAATTATAAACAATTAGCTTCACAGATCCTTGATGCAGTTGGTGGTTCAGACAATATAAATAATGTATATCACTGTTCTACAAGGCTTCGATTTACATTAAACAACGCGGACCATGCAGATAAACAAAAAATCGAATTAATCGATGGGGTTTTAAATGTCATTAAAAATGGGGCGCAACTTCAAGTGATTGTTGGCAGTAATGTGAGCTATGTTTTCCGAGAGCTTCAGGAAATGGCTAACATCTCTGAAAAGGATCCCTCAAACCACTCTGAGACAGAGCAAAAAAAGAAGTTTGGAATCGGTCCCTTCTTCGATTTGATTGCTGGTATATTCCAACCGATCGTTCCTGTCATTGCGGGTGCGGGGATGATGAAAGTCCTGCTTGTATTATTAACGATGACTGGGGTTCTTACGAAAGATGGACAAACACATGTCATTCTTTCAAATATAGCGGATGCTGGGTTTTATTTCTTACCTATATTAATTGCCTATTCTTCCGCCATAAAATTTAAAGTCAGTCCACCGCTGGCTATTGTTGCTAGTGCAGTTCTGTTGCATCCTAATATGACTGCTCTATTCACTACAGGAGATCCACTTTCCTTATTTAGCATTCCTTTAACACCAGCTAATTATGGAGGGCAAGTGGTTCCAATCATTCTTATTGTATGGTTTATGTCCTACGTTAGTAAGTTTGCCGATAAGGTTTCTCCTGGTCCTGTGAAGATTTTCTTGAGTCCTTTAATCGTCATTGCCATAACTGGACCTATTGCTTTGCTTGGGTTAGGGCCCATCGGCGTATTCCTTGGAAACGGCTTAACACAAGGAATTTTAGCCATTCAAACAAGTGTTGGTTTTATTGCCATTGTTATATTAGCAGTCTTGATGCCAATCATCGTATCTCTAGGTATTCATAAAGTATTTATTCCAGTGATGATATCTTCTATCGCAAATCCTGGTTACGACATGCTTATTCTAGTTGCACACCTTTGCTCAAACTTTGCTCAAAGTGCTGCATCATTTGCAGTTTCTATAAAATCTAAAAATAAACGGATGAAGCAAATCTCTCTATCATCTGGTATTACAGCTTCTTTCGGTATCACTGAACCTGCAATATACGGTGTAACAATGAAATTAAAGAAACCTTTATATGCAGCGATGGTTGGTGCTGGGGTTGCTGCTGTTTTCGCCGGATTAATGAATTTAAAAGCATATGTAGCTGTTGGTCCTGGACTTGCCTCCCTTCCTATGTTTATTGGAGAAGGATCTAACTTTGTTATTGCTTTAATTACGTTGGTTATCTCGTTTGTTGTAACATTTATTATGGTCTTTGTGATCGGGTTCAATGATCCAGAATCAGAGAATACGGACGACAAATCAATAGCCGAACCTATACAAAATGGGAATGTTGCGAATGATAATAAAATTGGACGTTCAGTAATCTCTGCGCCAATGAACTCGGAGACCTTGTCACTTAGTGAGGTAAACGATGATGTGTTTGCACAAGAGATGATGGGAAAAGGGATTGCCTTTACAACAGAGGAATCTACTCTAACTTCTCCTGTAAATGGAACGATTGCAGCTTTATATGATAGCAAACATGCTATAGGAATTGTCTCTGATGATGGTGTTGAGCTCCTTATCCACATCGGAATTGATACTGTCACTATGAAAGGTGAAGGCTTCGAAGCTCTTGTTAACAAAGGTGACCGCGTTAGTATCGGCGACAAATTGATTGAATTTGATTCTAAGGCTATTACAGCAAGAGGTTTAGATCCAACCATCATGCTGATTGTCACGAATACACAAGAATACGAAATTGTTGAATCGTTAAAGTATGGAAAGGTTACACAAGGAGAGGCAATATTATCAGTTATTAAAGGAGAAGATAAATCATGACTACTACTAACGGATTTCCTGAAGGGTTTTATTGGGGCGGTGCTACCGCTGCAAACCAAGTGGAAGGAGCATGGCTAGAAGACGGTAAAGGTGTTAGCACTCTTGATATGTACACTGGTGGTTCTCTTCATCAAAAACGCCGAATTACATTAGAACTAGATTCTGAAGAACGATATCCTACACATGAGGCAATTGACTTCTATCATCATTATAAAGAAGATATTAAGCTCTTTGCTGAGATGGGTTTTAAAATGTTTCGGTTATCAATCAACTGGACACGGATCTTTCCAAATGGTGATGAGAAGGAACCAAACGAAGCAGGTTTAGAATTTTATGATCGTGTGTTTGAAGAATTGCAAAAATACGGCATTGAACCACTTGTTACAATTGCTCATTACGAGTTTCCTTTCCATCTCTCAAAAACTATTAACGGATGGGCTAGCAGAGAGATGATTGATCATTATGTTCGTTACTCAGAGGTTCTCTTTAATAGATACAAGGACATCGTAAAATATTGGATTCCTTTTAATGAAATGAATTGCTTAACCCTTTCGCAAAAGGCGTATCAAGCTGGCGGGATTATTTATGATGAATCTGGAGAATTGATAAATCTAACTAAAGACAATGCAGAACTCCGTTTCCAAGCACTTCATCATCAATTCATTGCCAATGCACTGATTGTGAAAAAAGGTAGAGAAATCAATCCAGATTTTCAATTCGGATCAATGATTACACATTTAACATTCTATCCTTTAACCTGCAATCCTGCAGATATCATCCTTGCAACAAGAGAGATGCAGATGAAAGTGTATTATTGTGCGGATGTTCTCCATAGAGGAAAGTACCCATCCTATGCCGACCACTTCTTTAAAGAAGAAGGTATTACCATCAAAAAAGAAGCCGGTGATGACCTTCTCTTAAAGGAGAACACGGTTGACTACTGTTCATTCAGCTATTATATGTCTGTATGTGTAAGTGCAGATCCTAATCAAGAACAAACGGGAGGAAATCTACTCGGCGGAGTTAAGAACCCTTACCTTGTAGAGAGTGAATGGAAGTGGCAAATCGACCCAATCGGTTTACGTTATACACTTCACACTTTAAATGACAGATATCAAGTCCCTCTTATGATTGTAGAGAATGGTTTAGGCGCTTCGGATGAACGAAATGAAGATGGTGAAATTCATGACGACTATCGGATTGATTATTTCAAAAGCCATCTGAGCGAAATGAAACAGGCCATTAAAGAAGGGGTTCCTCTAATCGCCTATACTAGTTGGGCGTGCATTGATTCCGTTTCTCTTGGAACTGGTGAAATGAAAAAACGTTACGGATTTATTTATGTAGATAAACAAGATGATGGAACTGGCAGTATGAAACGCATTAAGAAAAAATCCTTTGATTGGTACAAGCAAGTGATTAAAACAAATGGTGCAGATATTTAAAGTAGGTAGGGACCTGTTATTTTGGGTCCCTTTAAAAGAAAGGGAATAACTGTTATGAGGGTAATAAAAATTCTAAATAACAACCTTGTTTTTGCTGAAAATGAACTCAAAGAAGACGTAATCCTAATGGGAAAAGCCATTGGTTATAATAATAAAGTCGGTAATATCATTTCTCCTGAAAACATAGAAAAGTTATATGTTTTGGAGGATCAATCTGTTTCAAAAGAGCTAGTGAAGCTTATGGAAGAGACTCCTCCAGAGTACTTATTACTAACACGATCTATTGTTGATATGGCCGAAAAGCAACTAGAGAAAAAGTTATTTGAGTCCATCTATATTACACTTACAGATCACTTGCACTTAGCGGTCATTCGAAACGAATCCGGTGTTATGATTCAAAATCGTCTTCTTTGGGAAGTCAGAAAATTTTACCCACAAGAATTTGAGATTGGTCTAAAGGCACTTAAAAAGATCAACGAAAAGCTTGATATTCATCTGCCTGAGGCTGAAGCAGGTAACATCGCTTTTCACATCGTTAATGCCCAAAGTTACGAAGGGAAAATTGAAGATCTAATTTTTATGACCAATTTGGTTAAGGATGTCCTAAAGATCATTAACCATCATTACTCAATTGAGCTTGATACAGATTCTCTTAACTATTCAAGATTTGTGACACATCTACAATTTCTAGCTCAAAGACTGTTAGACAGTCGACCTCTGCACTCTGATGATCATTTTTTATATGACAATATAAAGGCTACCTTTACAAGGGAATTTGATTGTACATTAGTCATAAAATCATATATCGAGAAAATCAGTAAGGTGAAGATGACAAGAGAAGAAGAGATCTACTTAACGATTCATCTTAATCGTTTGCTTCAATAAAAGGTTCTATCCTCTTTTATTTAATTGAGGATAGAGCCTTTCATTATGGATAGGGCTCTAAGCTTTAAAAAATGGTATCCTTACCTAAAGCAAAGAACTTACATCAGATAGGAGAGATTTCAATGAAACTATGTAATATAGAGCGAAATGGAGTTCTTCAGCTCGGTGTATATCATAATGATAAAATTGTTGACCTATCCAGAGCAGTAAAGCAGCATGCAAATGCCAATATCCCGACATCCATTAGCGAATGTATTGGAGATTCAGGGAAATACCTCCCTCACATTAAAGAATATATTCATTCGCTTGGTGATTCAGGTCCATACTACCTGAATGAAGAAGATTGCTTGTTTGGGCCTGTCCTTTCAAATCCAGAAAAAATCATCTGCGTTGGCCTTAATTATCGTCGCCATGCGGATGAAACAGGTGCTGCCTATCCAGAGGTACCCATACTCTTTAACAAATTTAATAATTCATTAACTGGCCATGGGCATGATATTGCCATACCGCCTATGACAGAGGAGCTCGACTATGAAGTAGAGCTTGCAATTGTAATAGGCAAAACCGCAACCCGAGTGTCTGAAGATGAGGCGCTAGATTATGTGCTTGGTTATACAACAGCAAATGATCTTTCTGCCCGAGACCTACAGATGAAAACATCCCAGTGGTTATTAGGCAAAACGTGTGATGATTTCTGTCCAATTGGGCCGTACCTAGTCACAGCCGACGAAATTAATGATCCGCAAAATTTATCTCTTCAAACAGAAGTAAATGGGGAGACCAGACAAGAATCAAATACCTCAGACATGATTTTCTCATGCAAACAAATTATCAGCTATATCTCCCATCACTTCACTCTTAAACCAGGTGATGTGATCCTTACGGGAACTCCTGAAGGGGTCGTTCTGGGCTTACCAAAGGACGCTAGAGTATATTTGAAGTCTGGAGATTCTGTCTCAGTCAGTATTGAGAAGATTGGAACGTGTACCAACAAGATTATATAAGCTAGATGCTTTGCCCTTCCAGATCCCATACATCTAGGAGGGCTTTTATCATTATATTTTCCCAATATCTTGCTTCATGTAATGTGCTAAGCTCAATTTATAACGAAGATAAGGAGTGAAGCCTATT
Source organism: Alkalicoccobacillus murimartini (assembly GCF_030813245.1). GTDB lineage: Bacteria > Bacillota > Bacilli > Bacillales > Bacillaceae_D > Alkalicoccobacillus > Alkalicoccobacillus murimartini. The sequence continues at coordinate 815,528 of NZ_JAUSUA010000002.1, forward strand.
CGTATGACATAAATCGAATACAGAGATGCTGTGTAACTTGTGGTAGCTGTCTGTCGCCCTTTCCGTATTTAAAAATAAAATAGGCGAAAGTAGGGATGAGCGTTGAAGTCATTCTTTTCCGTGTTCACTGCAATGGTGTTAGTATTTGGTTTGTTTACTGCTCCAGTCGAAGCCGAAAATGAAAGCGCTAACATTACGAATGCTAATTTTGACATGCAGGGATTTGCCACTCTTAACGGCGGTACAACTGGTGGTGCTGGTGGTACAACCGTGACCGTTACAACAGGAGCTCAGTTGATTACAGCCTTAAAAAACAAACCAAGCAATACACCTCTGACGATTTATGTGAATGGCACGATTACTCCATCCAATACATCCGCAAGCAAAATTGACATCAAGGACGTAAATGATGTTTCCATATTAGGTGTAGGAACAAATGGTGAGTTTAATGGTATTGGCATTAAAGTTTGGCGTGCCAATAATATCATCATTAGAAACCTGAAAATACACCATGTAAACACCGGTGACAAAGATGCCATCAGCATTGAGGGACCTTCCAAAAATATTTGGGTAGATCACAATGAGCTTTATAACAGCTTAGATGTTCATAAAGACTATTACGATGGTCTTTTTGATGTCAAAAGAGATGCCGACTACATTACTTTCTCTTGGAACTATGTTCATGATAGCTGGAAAAGCATGTTGATGGGATCGTCTGATTCCGATTCTTTTAATAGAAAAATCACTTTCCACAATAACTATTTTGAGAACTTGAATTCTCGTGTCCCTTCTGTGCGCTTTGGTGAAGCCCATATTTTCAGTAACTACTACAGCAATATCATTGAAACAGGGATTAATTCAAGGATGGGAGCCCAAGTTCGTATTGAAGAGAATGTATTTGAGAATGCTCGTAATCCAATCACTAGTCGCGATAGCAGACAAGTAGGGTATTGGCATTTAATCAATAATACGTTTAGTCAATCTACAGGAGACATTCCTACCTCTTCTACTACAACCTATAACCCGCCTTACAACTACCAAGTTACACCTGTAAGTCAGGTTAAGAATCTTGTACAAGAAAATGCCGGAGTAGGAAAGGTTTCACCATAATATAAGCTCTAAAAAAATAAAGCCGTTCTCCCTTTGATTTCGCATAAAGGAGGACGGCTTTTTATCGATTCGTTAAATTCTATATGATCATTTTTCCCAACACTTGATCGGAGTGGCACCTGAATCACATTCTTTTATATACAAGATGCCCCCGGCAAAAAGTAAGCAGCACCTCATTATGTTCATTCAGAATCACGATATCTGCATCTTTTCCGACTGCTATACTGCCCTTACGATGACTGACATGTAACTGTTTTGCCGGATTAAGAGACGCCATTTTAATCGCGTCCTCTAAGGAACATCCTGTATAGGAAATCATATTTCTAATCGCTTGATCCATTCGTAGGACACTGCCAGCAAGAGTTCCATCCGGAAGAATTGCCGTTCCATCCTTCACCTGAACGTTCTGACCGCCAAGATCATACGTCCCCTCTTCTAATCCCTTTGCACGAATTGAATCCGTAATGAGAATGATCTGTTCAGCTGTTTTTTGCATGAAAGTTAGTTTTACAATGCTCGGATGCACGTGTTTACCATCTGCGATAAGTTCTGCTTTTAACTCATCCGTTAAAAAACAAGCTCCTACTACGCCTGGTTCACGATGATGTAGACCTCTCATTTGATTAAATAAGTGCGTTACCTGCTTTGCGCCTGCTTGAATAGACATCTCTACTTCATCAAAATTTGCATTTGAATGTCCAATTGAAGCAATAATACCTTGTTTCTCTAAATATCTGATTAACTCGATCCCGCCTGTTTGTTCTGGAGCTAATGTAACCAGTTTAATTTGCTGTTTCGCTATCTGCTGCCACTTTTGAAATAAGGGGATATCCGAGGGGATAATATGTTGCTTCGGTTGTGCACCTGCCATAACGGGATTGATGAAGGGGCCTTCCAAATGGATACCAAGCACTTCGGCTCCATTGGCCTTTTTTTGCTGAAGGATGTACTCTCCAGCCTGCTCCAGACTCTTAGTAATAGTTTCGACACGTTGAGTCATTGTCGTGGCTAAAAAACTTGTTGTTCCCTCTTGCGTTAGCATTCGCGCCATTGTATCGAATGAATCCCTCTTACCGTCCATCGTGTCTGCTCCACCTGCACCATGTGTATGGATATCTATAAAACCTGGAACTGCTTTTACATGCTGGTGTAGGTTGAAATCAACTAGTTCGTAAGGTAATTCAGGCGCTTCAAACTGATTCATCGGTCCAAAGGATTGAATCGAGTCACCAGCTAAGACAAGATAACCTTCCTCTATTAACTGGTTTTCTGTGTATAGGTCAACGTTTATTATGGCCGTGACTTGTTCCATATAAGCCTCCATAAATCTAGTGGTATATACCGGTTGTATCACTTGGTGTTTTTATAGTCAAACCATTAAAAGAATGTTAGAAAATCTCTGTTTCCCAATAACGGCCTGTACTCTAAATGGTACGGTTATCAGATCTTAAAAATGGAGAGGGGAACATCATGAATACAAAAAGTACGATTTTTAGCATCGTTTGTATGAGCACACTGGCACTATTCATCTATCATCCTTCAACGGCAGCAGCAGAATCCATTCCATTTCCATTAAACAAAGATAACTCGTATAAGCTAGACGGAGATCATTTTCTTCCTTCTTCACTTGATACGATTACGTGGGGGCATTTACCAAACCGAAACTCAGAACCAGTCATGGAGATCACTTCAGGGGAAACTCTCACCGTTGATACGGTATCGCATGAAGGTATATTAGACGATCAAGGTAGGAATCCGATCGAGTATTTTGGTGAACATGGAGTAAGTGAGGACGAGATTCTTGAAGAAGCAAAAACCATTGCAGACTCAGATATTGATCACGACTTTGATAACCATGGACCTCATGTTGTTACAGGACCAGTTGCAATAGAAGGTGCCGAACCAGGCGATGTGTTAAAAGTCGAGATTCTTTCTCTAACACCACGCGTTCCATATGGAGTCATCTCAAACCGTCATTATAAGGGAGCACTGCCTGAAGAATTTCCTGAAAATGACGGACCTGAAGAAGGCGCAAGTGCTGACAACCCTGAATTATATAATAATGTTTCACTATTTACTCCAATTGAATACATAGATGGACAATGGTTTGGTCAAATTCTAGGTGAAGATGTTCAATTCCCGATTGATCCTTTTATGGGCATGATGGGTGTTGCAACCGACACAGAGGATGACGTTCACTCAGTCCCTCCCACTCATACTGGAGGTAATATTGACATTAATGATCTGACAGAAGGTTCTACACTGTATCTACCAATCGAAGTGGCTGGTGGACTTTTCTACACCGGTGATCCTCATTTTGCCCAAGGGGATGGCGAGGTAGCCTTAACTGCCTTAGAAGCATCTCTACGTACAACCTTCCGTCTCACAGTCTTAAAAAATGGTGACGAGTCCATTCCTGGCAACGCCTCCGAATTCACACATCCATTCGGAGAAACAGATGACTTTTGGATTCCAATAGGACTAGACGAAGATTTGAACGAAGCCATGAAGGATGCTACAAGAAGGTCCATTAATTTCCTTGAAGATGAATTAGGAATGGACCGGGCAAAAGCCTATGCTTATCTAAGTGCAGCCACCGACTATGAAGTCTCTCAAGTGGTTGACCAGACAAAAGGTATACATGGAATGATTAGAAAGGCTGATTTTGAAAATAAACTAGCCAGTTTGGACTCCAGCCAATCTGAGGATTCAGAGGGTGGCGCTCTACCAGATACCGCAACCAACACAACAATCTGGCTACTTTTTGGATCGGGACTTCTATTAGTGGGGATTGCCTTTTACTATTTTACAATCAGACGAAAAGCTTCGATGAAATGATCACAATGATAAATAGCAAAAAGCTCGTTCGATTTGAGCGGGCTTTTTTGTGTGAGGATACGCATGGTTTAGTTTGGTTTCTGAGCGCTTTTTGAATTTTTGCGCGTTGCACCTCGGTTTTCGCGTATTTTTCATTTTTTTGCGCTTCGCACCTCCATTTCCGCGCATGTTTCGTTTTTTCCGCGCATCTCACCTCCATTTCCGCGCATTTTCAATTTTTTCGCGCACCGCACCTCCATTTCCGCGCATTTTCATTTTCCTACGCATCTCGCCTCAGTTTCTCAAACGGAAAAATACAATAATCAATAAAAACACAGTGGCGAACAGTGGCCACTGTGTTTTTATGTATGAAAATTTATACTGGTATTAACGGTGTAAAGACCTCATAGTGAATACATTCTCTTGATACTCCAGCTTGGTGCAAGTATTCCTCCATTTCATTCACAAATGAAACCGGACCACAAATGTAGAATTGCTGAGGTTTGTCATGTACGATTTTTTTCAGATAATTAGAGGTTATTAACGCTTCTTCCCCACGCTCCGTATAGCGAAAATCGTACTCAAAAGAAGAATGTTCAACACCTAGCTTCTCCACTTCTTCTTGAAAAACATGAGTGCTCTCATTCCTCGTAGCATGGATAAATTGAACAGCACGTTCTGGCTGAACCTGTAATGCTCCTTTTAACATACTCAATAATGGAGTTACGCCAATACCTGCGCTAAGCAACACGAGTTCACTATCAGAGTTTAGATCCATGGTAAATTCTCCAGCCGGAGCTGTTAACTCAACAACCGCACCTTCTTCCACTTGATGATGCATATATTCCGACACAGTTCCTTCTCGTTTAATCGATAAGCGAAAATAACCCTTGCCCGGCATGTCAGATAAGCTGTATTGGCGTAGGTGAGTATACTCATCATTGTCATTGTAGCCTTTCACTGTGACATACTGCCCAGGCAGAAAATCAGGAAGTGTTTGATCATCCTCAGGTACTAAGTAAAAGGACGTCACTACGTCGCTTTCCTTTTGTTTCTTCTTCACGATAAAACGTCTGTAACCTTCCCATCCTCCTTTTGCAGATTGAGCTTCCAGATACATCTCTTTCTCAACAGACATAAAGATATCTGCGATGATTCCATATGCCACTTCCCATGCTTTTAGCAATTCATCAGTCGCAGCATCACCAAGAGTTTCCTTGATAGCATGTAGTAAATGATGACCGACAATGGGGTAATGCTCTGGCTTCACCTGTAGACTGCGATGTTTTTGAGCGATTTGTCTCACTACTGGAAGAAGCGACTGTAAGTTTTCAATATTTGCGGCAGCTGCATAAAGTGTATTAGCCAATGCCTGTTGCTGTTTCGATTGCTTTTGATTCGATTGATTAAACATGTTTAATAATTCAGGATGTGCTTTGAATAAATTAGCATAGAAACATTTTGTGATGGTTGTTCCATGCTCAGCAAGAACGGGAACACTCGCTTTAATTAATTCAATTTGATTTGACGACAAAGAGTTTGACATAACTCCGTTCACCTCTTCTTTTAAAGTTGTATTTAGAATACAACTTAAGTTTACTAGGTAATGAATGGTAAACAAGAGGACAACCAAACCCTTCACAAAATCGAGATATCTTTAAGAATAAAGAATGAAAATCCCTATGTTATACTACTAACATCTTACTCTTACAAAGAAAGGTGTGATTTTTATTCAATTAACCAATTACACCGACTATGCATTAAGGACCCTTCTCTATGTTGGCAGCCTTTCACCAGACGATCGGGCGCAAGTTAAAGACATTGCGGGTGCCTATCAATTATCCCTTAATCATCTCCAAAAGATTGTTTATGACTTAGGAAAACAAGGATTATTAAATACAACGAGAGGCAAAAACGGTGGAGTTTCATTAGCTGTAAAGCCAGAAGATATTAATATAGGAGAACTTGTACGTTCACTAGAGGATTTCGGAATCGTTGAATGCTTTACGAATAAGGACAATTGTTTAATTAGTTGCTCTTGCAAACTAAAGTCTGTCCTTTTCCAAGCCAAATCAGCCTTTATTGCGGTGCTAGACCAATACACATTAGCCCATTTACTCGAGAATAAGAATGAATTGTATATGTTATTTAAAGAAGGCCAAACAAAGTAAGGGGAAGGTGCAATGTCTGTGTCCACACCTTCCACCATTACTTATAATAACCAGGTGTCGCATCATGGCCACCTTTACTCGACATACCATCTCTTCGAATTTCATAAGACCAGTGCCACGATCCTTCATCTTCACCCTTCTCCCACATTTCTCTGAACGTCACAAGATAGATTTCGTCTTCTGTTTCTTCTACTGTTACTTCTTGCCTTACATCATATCCATTTATCTCACCTGTCCACGCACCTTCTTCTGTCGGAAAATGGTCATAGTCGACACTTCGAGCGTCATGAGCCGCGAGAATGGCTTCTTCTTTTGTAAAAGGTGGTCGATCCGGAGACATCATCGCGAACACAAGAGTTATACCCGCAACTAAAACAATAGGAGTAGCAAGTGTCACACTTTTTCTAGGAATCTTCTTCTTAGGCTGCTTTAACCAAAGATCTATTAACCCAAAAATGAGGGCTACTCCACCGCCAACAAATGTACCCGCTCCAAGAGTAAATAAACCAAATGCTAGTCCAAACATGACGTGTAGGCATAGATAGAGTGAAGGAGATATCTTTGTTCGTTTTGTATGAATTAACTCTAGTACAGTCGAGACCAAACCACCATATACAAAGATAACAGCACCACTATATATGAAACAGACGAGAAACCATCCAAAAAAAGATGACCCTAATTCATGTGGTAGGCTCTTGCTTTCTGCCAGTGTGAACCCGTATGCAAGAATGATAGACACTATACTTGTTGAAAAAAAGGCAGCTAATAGCTTGCGAATGATCCAGTTTTTCTGCATATCATTTCCCCCTTCCTTTCTTCCATTTTTCTTTATCCTAACACATGTGAAACATTGAGCAAAGGAGGGCGAATAAGTGAGCGTATGATTTCCACGCACTCTCATTCAATTCTATTTAGGTCAATATCACATTACTCTCACATACAAAAAAACCACCACCCTACACGGGTTGATGGTTTTTGACATGTATTCTCTTTTAATTAAGACTTTACTGCTCCTGCTACACCTTCGATAAAGAATCGTTGCATTAATAGGAACAAAACCATGACCGGTACTAATGAAATCGTTGCAGCGGCCGTCATTCCAACATAATCAGATGTATAGGTTCCAACAAAATTCTCCATACCTACAGCAAGCGTTCGAAGCTCAGGTCTATTTGCAGTGAAAATAAGTGGAATAAGGAACGAGCTCCATGTCCAGATAAACTGCATAATCCCTGCAGTCGCAATGATAGGGGCACTTAATGGCAACATAATTTGACTAAACGTTCGTAAAAATCCTGCGCCATCAATTTCAGCTGCCTCTTCAAGCTCCTTTGGAATTTTCGCGAAAAAGGAGGCGAATAACAGAATAAAGAGAACATGGGCCCCTGAGGACTCTGCAACAATAACACCTAAGATAGAATCCGAAAGCCCTAAAGCACTTACGATTTTAAACAAAGGAATGATTGTGTATCCTTTTGGAATAAACATAATCGCGACCACTATAAAGATAATGACCTTTCGCCCTGGAAATTGAATACGTCCAAGCACATAACCTGTTAGTGCACTTAGAACGAGGACAATAAGCACAGTTGAAACTGTAAATATCACCGTGTTCACAAAATAACTTGAGAAGTTTGCACTTGTCCATGCACGAACATAGTTGTCCCACTGAAATTCTGCTGGGATGGGGTTAGGTCCACCTGATAAAAATTCTGTATTTGTTTTAAATGATGATAAAACCATCCATATAAAAGGATAGATCCAAATGAATCCAAAAATCAGTAGGCAGATATGAATGCTTGTTCTCGCAAATTTACTTGAAATCATTATTTCAACCTCGCTTTCTTCCGATTAGAGCGAAATTGCCTGATCTCTTTTGCAAATGCCCCTAGACTAAACAAAACACTAATGACAAAAGTGAACAATCCTAGTAACACACCAGCTGCTGATGCATAGCCCATCCTTGTTTGTCCTCCAGAGAATTCAGAAGAGAACGCGTAATTATAGATAAATAAATCAAGAGTTTCTGTTTGGTAGTAAGGTCCCCCGTTTGTCAGTGTTTTAACTAAATCAAACGCATTGATTCCTCCTACAATAGATAACAATAGAATAACTGAAAGCATAGGCTTCAAAAGTGGCAGTGTAATGTGGATTAATGTTTTCCAGAATCCGGCTCCATCTAGTTGAGCAGATTCGTAGAGATCATTTGGAATGGATTGAAGTCCAGCTAACCAATAGACCATATTAATACCGAGCCCTTTCCAGGAACCGATCACAATTAATAAGATCATCGCCAACATACCATCCGTCAACCAAGAAACTGGACGATCCATTAGACCAATGGATGTCATAATATCGTTGAACAACCCATTTAAGCCAAATATATTGTTCATGACGATCCCGATAACAGCCGTAGTTGTTACAACTGGAAGGAAATAGACGGCCCGATAAAATGTTTTCCCTTTTAGTCGAGAATCGTTAAGAATAATGGCTAGTATTAAGGCAAGTCCAACACCTATAACCGTCGTCCCGGCTACATAATAGATAGAGTTGATAAAAGCCTGCCAAAACCGATCTGATGACAACAATTGAGTATAGTTACTTAGTCCAATAAAACGATTTAGAGGGCCAATTCCAGACCAATCATAAAATGAATAAACATAACTCATGACAATAGGGTAAACAGATAAAACAAAAAAAACGATAATTTGAGGCATTAAGAAAACGTAAGCCCAGATCGCTTTTTTTCTATTTCGGGGACTTAGACGTCCTTTGTGTTTTACCTGCTGCTGTATCTCAGCTGGAACTCTCACATCTTTCACTCCTTTTATAAACACATGCCGCCATCATCATTTCTATATAAATGGCGGCACATGAACGAATCTTCTCTATTCCAACTCTTCGTAGTCGTCTAAAGTATAAGGTGTGAAGGGTTCCCAATTTGGAAAGACAAACTCTTCAGCAGATACCTCAGGGTGATCAGCTAATGTATCTTCAAACACTTCGTTTGCTGTTGTTTCCATTTTCTCTAGTTCGCTTTTAATATCAGGAACGGCTCCTGTTAAATAACCAACAACAGGCTCGCCCACACCAGTAAAGTCTAAACGGGAACTATTATCTCGTTGGAATTCAATGACTTCTAAGTTCCGTTGAACTGGGTTCGGAATTGGAATAGCCAACTGCTGCATTAATTCTTGAATTTCTGCAAATTGTGGGTAAGGAGCCTCTCCACCAACATCCATTTTTGCTGGAATGGCTGTACCTGGTTTGATATATAGTTCCTCATGCAAATGTTCTAGAGAGTATTCAAGAAATACTTTTACTTCTTCCCAATGCTCTGTATTTTGATTAACATGCATACCATCCGCTTGTCTTCCTGCAGGATAATAGTAAGGATCTCCGTTCTTTGTAGGAATAGGAGCGACACCCCAATTTTCAAATTGGTTACTATTAACTAGTTGAGTCCCTGTCCAGTTTCCGCTTATCCAAAAGGCCGACTGACCAGCAATGAAGCTTGCCTCCGCTGCCGCAGTATCTACTTCCATACTATTTGGTGTCATTACGCCTTCATCGAACAATTTCTTAAGGTATTCTGCTGATTCCAAAATACCTTCAGTGGCGAAGCTTGGCTTACCTGTCTCGAAATCAAATCTCCAAGGAGTATTTGGAGAGATAGCCGTTGCCATCATATTAACGATGCCATCGTTTGACCAAGATTCATTGTTCCATGAAAGTCCATGAATGGCTCCATCTGATTCTTCATAAATGAATTTTCCAAGTTCCTCAAACTCATCCCAAGTAGATGGAACATCCTCTTCAGTAAGTCCTAACTGTTCAAACACATCTGTGTTGTAGTAAAGGATATATGCCCCACTTTGAGGAGAAACGAATGGGAAGACATATACTTCGCCCTCTAGTTCAGTCATATTCTCTGCCCATGTTCCTTCGTAAAATTGATCTTTTACATCTTGAGTAAAGACCTCATTTAGACTATGTACCGCTTCAATGTCTACTAACTCTTTTAAGTCGGCTGCAGTCGTAAACATATCCGGAAGCTGATTCTCAGAAAGAGCTGTTTGGAATTGTGCTTCATGGCTACCTAGAGGTAAATCCTGTTTTTCTACTTTTATCCCTGGATGTTCTTCTTCAAAGTTAGCAATCAATTCATCAAATGGTACTCTTAGTTCAGGATATCTATTCCAAAGTGTAAGGGTCACGTCCCCATTCTCTGAACCAGCATCCTCACCACCACAAGCTGTTAACGCTAATAATCCAATTCCAAATCCAAACAAAGTTAATGACGTTTTTGTCATTTTCATTATCATCAATCTCCTTAACAATAGATTAATAGATCTATCTCTAAATTCTGACTATATTATTCAATCGTTGTCATACTACTAAAAAGTTAATAAACACAATAATAAGAGGAGTACGGTTTTGATCCTTCATGCAGAACTACTAACTACTATCCAGTTGCATTCTCATAGCTTGTTTAACCGTTATCTACATTCCCCCGTTTCCTCAATAATTGCTGTATTTATCGTCTTTTCATTGATAACGCTTTCATATGTATATCTTAGTTTAACTAACTTTACTAAGTCAAGTATATTTTTAAGTTATTTTATTATATGTGATATATGATATGATATGGTTAAAAATTCTTTCAAGGAGGCCAGTATGTCACATTTTTTCGCGAAACTTAGTCGAGAACAAATGAAAACGTACAATCAAAAACTAATTCTGAGGCTTCTTAAAGAACATGGGACATTATCAAAAGCCCAGCTATCAGAATTTAGTCAGCTCACTGTTCCCGCCGTCACTGGCTTTATTAAAACATTATGTGACAATAAATTAATTGAAGAGGTAGGTCCTACCAAAACTAGTCGAGGCAGATTTCCGTCTCTATTCCGTTTGAAAACAGATAATATTCATGTTTTGGCTGTAACCATTGCCACTTCTCATGTCAAAGCATCGATTATCGATCTGAATGGACAAATCCAAAAGATCTATCAAGCTTCTCTACCTCCTAACTCAGCTCCAGATCAAGCGATGGAATATGTGAGGAAATTAATTGATCAATGCCAGCATGACAGGTATCACATTTTAGGATTAGGCATTGGTGTTCACGGTATTGTAGACATTGATGAAGGATTACTTGTATTTCCTCCACAACTATCATGGAGATCCTATCCAATTGTTGAAGAATTAAAAAAATCGTATTCGTACCCTATACTTGTAGATAATGATTGTAACGCTATGGCGATAGGAGAAAGATGGTTTGGAAGCGCAAAGGAAGGTCAAACATCAGTTACTTTAAATGTAGATTATGGGATTGGTGCTGGAATCTACATGAACAATAGTGTCTTTAGAGGGTCTCATCATGCAGCAGGACAAATTGGTCACACAACAATTGAAGAAAATGGTCCTACTTGTCCTTGTGGTAACGATGGCTGTCTCGAAATGTTTGCTAGTGAGCCTTCAATCCTACGTCATCTGACTTCACACATATCTTCAGGTGTCGCTTCGATAGCTAAAGACATTGCAGGAGATGTACAATCCATTAGGATTAACCACCTTTATGATGCCGCTCTGTTAAATGACGAGCTTTCATGTTCACTTATCTCTAGGGCAGGTACATTAACAGGGAAAGGTGTATCAGGGTTAATAAATATCTTAAATCCAGATCGAATAATCCTTACTGGAGGCCTGCTTCGTTCAGAAGACACTTTTTTTGAACCATTTAAAAAAGCAATCCTAGATCATTCGATCAAATCAAATACAAGACATCTTGAGGTCCTAAAATCGAATTTAGGAGAGCATCGTGACGTTATCGGGGCTGCTTCTCTCTGGATCGATAAATTATTCAACAGCCAGGTCACTCTTGAATCTCTTAATATACAATCTACAAAGGTAAATAGTTAATTCGTTTACAATCCTCTTTCCGCATATTACATATAGTCATCTTTTAATTTAATTTTTCAGAATAAAATTGATTAAACGTGTGTTTATTTGTATGATATTCATATATGTTTACGTGTGAAAGGGGATATCTAATGGACAAAACAAAAGAGATACATTTTGAACATCTACTTTCTGGTCATGCGACCGACACCATTGTTTTAATCCATTGCAATGCAGCAGACATGAGTATCTTTGATTGGATTGTTCCTTATCTTAGACAATCATTTCACGTCGTTCGATATGATTTAAGAGGTTATGGTCAAAGTGATAGAGGCGATGATCCCCTCACCCTTGATAGGTTTGCTAATGATTTATACACATTAATGAACAAAATTGGACTGACAAAAGTTCACTTGGCAGGATTACAGCTTGGAGCACTAATTTCCATTCGGTTTGCTCATCTCTATAAGGAACGAGTGAGCTCACTTGTTTTGATGTCAATTCCTTGTTTTCCACCTGATATAATAGAAAAAATGACTAAACACCGTTTGGCGATTAGGCCCGATGGATCGGATATTCCAACTGATTATATCCTCAGACAGGCTAGTACACTACCTAACGGCCATCCAGCACTGGAACAAGCAGCCCAAAGCGCATTAAATGCTGATGTTCATGTGTGTAAAGAGATTACTCAATTAACAATGAGTTCAAATCCACTACATGAGTTGGCCTCTATTACGCAGCCTACCTTTATTATTTCAGGTGCTGAAGATGTCTTTTTTCCCTACCACTATCTTCATGCTGTTGTACGTGAATTTTCACACTGTCATTCAATTGTGATGCCAAATACGTCGAGTTTACTCGTTATTGATGACCCAAAAATGCTTTCCTCTTTAATCACCACATACTTTCAGCTCGACACTTACTCTACAGAACAAACAGATCCCTTTTTAGCTAACATGAAAGAAGCGATTCAATCGTCTGTCACCTCGTTGCAGCTACCAGCTACAAAAGTAGATGCGACGCTAAAAATAAAGACAGCCGATGAATTCACTGTTTCTATTAATGATATAAATATAAAAGGTGGTTGGAATAAACGTTACGCAACATCCTTATTACTTTTCCTTGTCTTACATCCATCAGCAAGTAGGGAACAAATCTGTGATGCCTTGTGGCCAGACATTCCTATCACAACAGCTAAGAAAAATTTGCGCGTTTATTTAGTACACCTACGCAGCCTACTCAATCAAGAAGATGGAGAGACAATGCTTGAAGTAAGCCGAGAACGAATTTATTTGAATGCAACGATTAAATGCGACTTACTTGATCTTTTAAGCCAAACTAAAGCGGCCATTTTAGAATCTCAGCCTTCTACACGTCTAACACTTGCTGTTCAGATCGAGCGTGCACTTCAAACCATTCAGACACCTGTTCTCTATGAGGATTGGTATTTAACAATATGGAGAGACCTACAAAATCATTGGATCTCTCTCTTTAGCTGGAGTGCTAAAGAGCTTGCTAATCTCGGAAACTTTGAACTCGCTCTTCAACAGCTACTAACCGTTACAAAAAGTGTCGAAGATGAATTGTTAATTGAAACGGCATTAGATATTGCTTATATGAGTCAATCTCAGTTACTTATCAACAAGTGGACAAAGACACATGATGAATTTTTAAGTCTGTAATGATAAAAATTAGTTATCCACATGTTCATGATTTGTTTTATGCCAACTAATTCATGAAAAACACTTATCCACAAGTGGATAAGTGTTTTTCATTTGTAGTTTCATGCCCATTCGGCTTTTGTATCCACTCTCATTCTCAAGCATTTCGCTACTTCATCTAAAACTGTGGTTCTACATCTACGTTTAAAAAAGCAGAAACCTGAATCATTTTTACTGATTCACAACCACTTAGAATTTCTCATGAATAAGTACTAGTTAATCTATTTTCTTCAACTCCACCTCACCAATATCATTTATTCGAAATGCAAATGAATCCAAATGATCATACGAAGAAATTTGGAAGGTAGTCGAAATGGTTGTGGTTTGATAGTTATCATTCGACGAGATACTATACATATCAGCACCGTAATCATTACCCTCTGTATCCAATATAAGCATCTCCGAAAAAATATGCTCTTGTTCGCGGTAATCCCCTTCAACTTCAAACTCAAGATATAAAGATGTTGGATTAGCTGTTGCTTCTTTAATTTTAATTGGTGCTGTTTCGTCTAATGCTATATACTTAGTTGGTTTACTTTCACTTCTTTTTTCCATATCGTTCATTGGAACTCTCCACTCACCATTGATACTTTCAAAATCTCCATTTCTCCATAATTTAATCATTTCTACTTCTAAGGTTGCATCATTTATAACAGGTACTGCTTCTTCACCAATATTGTCGTACAGAGCTTCAATCTGAACAAGACCTTCACTATTATGTAAAAAGGCTTCTTCACCCCCACCACTAAAATATAAGGTCCCATCTCCCTTACGTGGTTCAGTATCCGGTATACTTTCTATTAGGTACGTTCCATCTCCATTTTTCAATCGATAATCAAACGTTACTCGCTCAACATCTTTTAACTGCTTAACATCTTCAAACTTCATCTTGATGTTCATCCCTAACTTTCGATCATCATAAAAATGATCTGAAAGGGTTATTTCAATCCCTTTATTACTTACCGAATGGCCATCCTTTTGTACATAACCTTCTGATATGGCTTTATTCACACCACGGTCACTTTGGAATAGTTGTGAGAACGAGGCCTGCACATCATCGTTCATTAAAACGAAGCCTGCCAACACGACTGCCGCAGCCGATATAACCATGCGTTGTACGTATCGTTTCTTTTTACGTTGAGATGATTTTAATTGAATTTCTTTATACGTTTCATCTAATGCAGAACGTACTTTTCCTGGAATTTTAGCCAACTGGATTCACTCCCTCAAATGTATAATAAGTATCTCGAAGAATTGTCTTTCCGCGACAAAGTCTTGATTTAATCGTACCCTCTGGCTCATTCAGAATCGTACTAATTTCTTTTGTTGTGTAGCCAACTACATAATATAGAGTAAATACCAATCGATATTGATCAGATAAACTGTTAAGCGCATCTGCTAGCTCTATATTTTTAAATGAATCTGCAGCTTCAAGTAGTTGGTGTGGCAGATCTACCATTTGTATTTTTTGTTTCTTCTTCACCAGACTAGTACATTTATTAAGCAAAATCTTGCAGAGCCACGTATGAAAATACTCGTTCTTTTTTAAGGTGTGTAGCCTTTCAAAAGCCGTTAAGATGGTATCCTGCAAGACATCCGCCGCATCCTGTTCCTCTTTAACAAATCGTATCGCCGTACGATACAGCACTTCCTCATATTGCTGTACGAGCTGAACAAAGGCATCTCCATCACCTTTTTTAGCCTTTTTCACCAACCGTTCCATCGCCATCCTCCATTTCGTTTTTACTTTTACATCTATTAGACAACGAGGCAGGTTATTTAGTTGCATCCTTTTTATATTTTTATTGTAATCATTTTAGAAATTACTTACAATTATTAAAAGAAGTGTATTGGAGGGTAACATAATGAACATCTATCAAGCTACGATTGAGGATACCCAGCATTTATCTATATTATTTAATGCCTATCGAGAGTTCTATTATCAAGAAACCGATCTCGCAGGAGCCAGTTCCTACATTTCAGAGCGCCTTAAGCAAAAAGACTCCGTTCTATTTGTAGCTGAACACGAAGGAAAATATGTCGGATTTGCGCAGTTATATCCAACCTTTTCATCCATAGCCATGCAAAAAGCATTTATATTAAATGATCTGTTTGTGGCTGAAGAAGCGCGTAAAAACGGAATTGGCGATCAATTGCTCCTTAAAGTAAAAGACTATGCTCTCGCACAAAACGTACTAAGACTCAGCTTGAGTACCGCCATACATAACAAGGCAGCACAACGGTTGTACGAAAAACACGGGTATGTGCGCGACACTGATTTTTATCATTATCAGCTGACTTTAGAGGATTAACAGGGTGTGAGTTACACATTCCTTCCTCAACAAAAAAAGAACCTCTCTTTGCAGAGGTTCTTTTTTTGTTTACTCTTTCTAGCGTTAGTCAACTGCATTCCCAAATGGCCCTCACTTATCTTGATGACATCTCACAAATAAAACAGTTTTATCCATTTTAAGTGTAACAAACCACAAAACATAAGTATATGAATTTTCAATCAGTTTAGAGTATTTGCCAATCTTCCCTGTTCAAATTGGCGATCATGCACATTGTTTAAACCGAACCAGTTGGTATACTTACGCTAACAATTCTCGTAACAGAAAGTAGGGATAGCTATTGAGTTTAGTTGTATCCGATGTAAATAAGTCATTTGGAGACGATGAATCAAAAAAACATGTACTCAAGAATGTTTCTTTTGTTGGGAAAGAGAATGAGTTCATTTGTATTCTAGGTCATAGTGGGTGCGGAAAATCAACTCTCTTGAACCTTCTCGCTGGATTTGCGAAGCCAGATGAAGGAACGATTAAAGTTAATAACACAATCGTTAGTGGACCTCACCGCGAACGAGGTGTTGTATTTCAAGAGCATGCTTTATTTCCTTGGTACACCGTTCTCGACAACATTGCCATGGGACCAAGCTTAGAAGGCCGATCCAAGTCAGAGGCTCGGAAAATTGCAACTACCTACCTTGAGCTTGTTGGATTATCAGAATGTGCCAATCAGTATCCTAGTCAACTTTCTGGTGGAATGAAGCAGCGAGTTGGGATTGCTCGCGCTCTTGCAAACAAGCCTAATATTTTATTAATGGATGAACCCTTTGGCGCACTGGATATTCTTACGAGGGAAACAATGCGAAGGGAGCTTCTCTCCATTTGGATGAAGCTAAAAACGATGGTCATTTTTGTGACCCATAGTATTGATGAAGCGGTGTACCTCGCCGATCGAGTTCTTGTGATGAAGGATGGAGAAGTTGCCTTAAACAAGGAAATTACGTTGGAACGCCCAAGAAAGTCTGATCATTCAGAATTTATTTCTATATCAAAAGAACTGCAATCTCTTTTAGAGACCATAAATGAATCAAACAAGGGGGTTCTTACATGACTGTTACAGATACTCCCAAGGAAAGCCTGGTCACAAGTAAACGAAAACATCGATCAAAATCGAGAGTTTTTGATCGAGAAGGCATTCTTCGTGGAAGTACCGTGCTCGGATTCTTTGTGTTGTGGCAGATAATCGGTCTAGCGAACCAGCAAATTGAATGGATGAATCCTACGTTCCTTCCGACTCCTATCAATGTATTAGAGGCAGCTCTTCGATTACATGAGCAAGGTGTGCTTTTTACACATATTTGGTCTAGTACGTGGCGGTTATTGTTAGGTTTTATACTCGGGGTGATGATTGCTGTTATTCTGGCCTTTCTTATCGCTAAATTCAAGCCGATACAAAATGTAATTGAACCTCTGATCAACATGGTTGGACCTATTCCTCCGTTTGCTTTACTACCTATCTTTATTATTTGGATGGGCGTTGGGGAACTACCAAAGCTTTCACTCATTATCTATGCTACAGCTATTCCTATGATTGCCTATACCGTAGATGGAATCCGGAATGTTAACCCGCTCTTAATACGATCTGCGTTGTCTCTCGGTGCTACCCAGTGGCAGGTATTCAAACGAGTGATTTTACCATCATCGCTTCCACCTATTTTTGTTGGCATGCGAGTAACACTTGCCATTGCCTTCTCTGCAATGGTTGTCGCTGAAATGATTGGTTCACATTCAGGACTTGGTTACTTAATTATCGATTCAAGAAACTTTTTTCAAATGGACAATATGTTTTTAGCTGCTGCCTTAATTGGTGTGCTTTACTCCATCTTTGCATTGATTTTAGGTCAGATCGAAAGAAGACTGTTCAAATGGAAATATGGGACTCAGATGAATGACGCCGTATCAAAATAAATGATTAAAGGAGTGGATTACTTGATGAAACAGCAGACAAAGAGAATCGTTGCTACAGGAGCTGTGCTTTCTTCTATCATGCTACTTGGGGCTTGCTCAGATAACGAGACGACTTCTAATACCGGAGACAATGATTTAGAACAAACGGATGTTACTCTTTATGGAGTCATTGATACACAGGTATCTGCGCAACAAGTCATTGCAGATGAAATGGGCTTTTTTGAAGATGAAGGACTAAATGTCACGAATACCATTGTTCAATCTGGACCAGATATTGGCCCTCTCATTGCAAGTGGTGATGCTGAAGCAAGCTTCGAGACAACCATAACGAATATCACATTAAAAGCATCGAATGTTGATAATGTGATTGTCGCTCCAATGGCGAATATTTCTGGCACCCAAGCGGTCATTGCAAGCCCTGACTTTGAGATCAATAGCGCCGAAGACATTGAAGGCGCAACGATCGGAATGGTTCAAGGGGCTGGTGTTACCATCGCCCTGCAAAATATGGCAGATGAATTAGGTGTAGATATGGATCAGGTGAATTTTATTAACATGTCACCGACAGATCAAATCGCTGCACTCGACAACGGAAACATCGATATGATGGCAGCCTGGGAACCTTGGATTACAACTGGTGTGGAACAAGGGGCAGAGTTCTTATTTAGCGGAAATTACTCAGAGCTTCCAGGTGCTGAAGGTGATGTCGAGTGGATGCAGTATTATTCTACCTTCCAAGTATCAGAAGAATTTTTAGAAGAAAACCCAAACACAGTAAAAGCCTTACTGCGTGCATTGATTCGTGCAACCGAGTATATCAATGAAGATCGCGAGGGCGCATTAGATATCATGGATGCTTCCATTCAGAACCTGCCTCGCGAACAAATTGCAGAAATTATGGATCGAAACATCTACTCAATGGAAGTAGAAGATGACTTAAAAACAGGATCGGACATTATCGCAGAGCACCTATCAAATATGGGCAGTATTCAAAACGTCCCTGAATTTGAAGAGTATACGGATTTTTCTTTGTTAGAAGAAATACAAGCAGAATAGCATACTGAACCGGGTGAGAAACAATTCTTATCCGGTTTTTATATTCTCTTAATATCCAAAAGGTAGCATGATGTTTTTAACCTAATGTAATGGGGAACCATTAGTAGTGATTCCTAATGAAAGGACGGCAGACACATGCACCCAATTCGTTACATAAAACGCACACTTCAACGTCTGAATAGCTTGTCTTACTATCAAGTTAAATATGAAATAAAATCGAATGTTTGGTTGATTTGCTTATTTTATGGCTTAATCGGCGCTTCTCTTGCCGGTGTTGCTTATTTTGGCGATATGCACATGATGATGGGCTATGAAGCGAATGGTTTCTTTCAAGCTGATTATGAGTTAACCCGCCAGATTGTCAGCTCTCTTGTTGCAGGAATTATCACTCTTAATGCATTTACTCTGAACTCCATTCTAGTTGTCTTAACAAATTTTTCAGGCCAGTTTACACCGAGAATGCTAACGACCTTTATTTCTGATCGTCGCACACAGCATTTGATTGGCATTTTTAATCTAGCATTTGTATTTATCTTGCTTTCATTTTTTCTAATAGATGAACAGGTAGCATCTTATTATGCTGTAATTCCGACGTTAACCATTGCATTGATGCTCATTGCTGTGGGTTCTTTTGTTATCTTTATTAGTCACACGATTAACTGGATGCAGGTTCCAAATATCATGCAAAACATGAAGAATGAATCCCAGCAACAGATTTTGACTACGCTAGTGAAGGATCTTGAGGAGTTTCGAACATCAGAACCTAAAAGAGACATCGCTGATCAGTTACATGGGGAAGGCATGACCATATCCGCTTCTAAAACTGGTTATATTCAAATTGTCGATTACAAACGACTAATTAATTATGCTCAGTCGGTTGATACAGTGATACGATTTGAGAAAAGAATTGGTGAGTTTGTCTTAAAAGGCACACCCTTGCTTACCTACTGGAAGAATGGAAGATTCCCTATTGAGCCTAAAGAAATCAACAAGCGTGTTTTTATCGGTTCTAAAAAAACAGAAGTTCAAGACATTGAGTTTGGGATCAATAAGCTAAAAGAAATTGCCATCAAATCCTTGGGGAATGATGATCCACATACAGCTTCCAATGCGATCTTCCAGCTTACAGATCTATTACTTTCCATCTCAAAGGTGTCTCGATTTTCATCCTATTTAACTGATTCAAATAACGAACTACGAGTGATAATAAAAAAAGAGTCTTTTGCTTTTTATCTAAATTCAACCTTCTCGCATATTACGTTATATGCAAAGGAAGATCCTGTGATCACCAATGATATTTTAGAAGCTATGACTCTACTCGTACAATCAATCGATAAACAGTACCATGAATGCTCTTGGAAATTCGCTCTAATGGTTGCAAAAGGTTATGCAGCACCTTTCTCGTTTGAGTACAACGAGCATAAATTTTACCGATCCCTTGAAAAGATCTCAGACACAACAGGCAATCAAGACGATTATCAAGCCTTTTTGGATGAGATAAAACATAACGAAGAGAACAAGTAATGTGTGATGGAGAAGGTGAAATGACAGAAGCACAGTCAGTGGGAGTGACTGTGCTTTTAGTTTGGTTTTGGTGGTGCTCTATCGTTTCGATCTTGCCCTCTATCGTTTCACTTGCCCTTCCATCGTTTCGATTTCGCTCTCTATCGTTTCACTTGCCCTTCCATCGTTTCGATTTTGCTCTCTATCGTTTCACTTGGTCCTCCATCGTTTCGATTTCGCTCTCTATCGTTTCACTTGGTCCTCCATTGTTTCGATTTCGCTCTCTATCGTTTCACTTGCCCTTCCAACGTTTCGATTTTGCTCTCTATCGTTTCACTTGGTCCTCCATCGTTTCGATTTCGCTCTCTATCACTCTAATCTTTACTCCATCGCTCCAATTTCACTGTCTTTCGCTCCATTCTCTAGTCCATTGCTCCAATCTACATCCCACATCCATACACAAAAAAAGCAGCAAACACCGTGTGTTCACTGCTTCGTCTTTCTAATATGGGCTAGATGGTTCACTTAGATCTTGTGCTTGCTCAACGGCTGATTTTTGATTTGAGCCGGATTTGCCTAATTGTTCAATTCCCTCTTTCACTCTTCGTCCGTATTCTTCATTGGCCTCCGTTAAATTCCGGATCATTTGTTCTTGAGCTCGCTTGTCTGCTTGGCTAATGCCTGCGGAGAGGTTTTTAATTAGCTCGTCTTTCTCCCAGTCCGATAATCGCTTATACGTTTCACCGGCTTGACCAAAATTATTCGGGCGATCGATTGGTGCTTTGACTACCCGTCCGCTAATTTCTGGCTCATGAGGTTTGCCATTCCGATCGGCTTCTCGTAGACCTTCTACTGACGGTTCGTAGTTAATGTGTGGGTTATGAGAGGGCGGAGTGTCTACATGATAAGCCATCTGCCCATCTCGTTGATTTGTTGCTACTCGTTTTTTTGGAGCGTTAATGGGAAGCTGTAGATAGTTTGCTCCGACCCGGTGACGCTGGGTATCCGAATAGCTAAAGGTTCTGCCCTGAAGCATTTTATCATCTGAGAATTCTAATCCATCTACTAACACACCCGTACCGAATGCGGCTTGTTCTACCTCTGCAAAGTAATTCTTTGGATTTTTGTTTAATGTCATTTTCCCTACTTTATGCCATGGAAATTGATCCTTATACCAAAGCTTCGTATCATCAAGTGGATCAAAGTCTAAATCTGGATGGTCATGGTCTTCTATAATTTGCACGTATAACTCCCATTCAGGGAAGTTTCCTTCTTCAATGGCATCATATAAATCCTCAGTCGCATGATTGAAGTTTTCCGCTTGAATCTTTTCAGCTACTTCTTGTGTTAAGTTCTTAATTCCTTGCAATGGTTCCCAGTGATACTTCACGAGCACAGCTTCGCCTTTTTCATTTACCCACTTATATGTATTGACGCCTGATCCCTGCATCTGTCTGTAGTTAGCAGGTATGCCCCATGGGGAAAATAAAAATGTAATCATATGCGTTGCCTCTGGACTCTGAGAAATGAAGTCAAAAATTCTCCCTGGATTCTGAGTGTTTGTCACTGGATCTGGTTTGAATGCATGAATCAAATCAGGAAATTTCATGGCATCTCGAATAAAAAAGATTTTAAGGTTATTCCCTACAAGATCCCAGTTTCCATCTTCAGTGTAGAACTTCACCGCGAAGCCTCTTGGATCTCTTAACGTTTCCGGAGAATGGGTGCCATGAGTAACTGTAGAGAATCGTACAAAGACTGGGGTCTGCACATCTGTATTGGTAAAAACCTTCGCTCGAGTATATGTTGAGATTGGATCATCTCCAACCTTCCCATACGACTGAAAATATCCATGTGCCCCAGCACCACGGCCATGCACAACACGTTCAGGTACCCTCTCGCGATCGAAGTGACTAATCTTTTCTAGAAAATCGTAGTTTTCTAAAGTTGAAGGACCACGGTTTGTGACGGTTTTGATATTTTGATTGTCAACGATTGGTTGTCCTTGTCGATTGGTTAGCGTTTGATCCGTTTCATTAGACGCTTTCCGTTGGTCGTGAGCATTTCCCTCATGCTGTGCATTAGTCTCTGAATTATTTTCCAAGTGAATAAACCCCTTTTTCTGGTCAATTTTGGATCGCTCTTATTGTTCTCCAAAACAGGGGTTTATTATTCTCTTCATTATTCAAAGCTATATTTCTCAATACCCTGATCTACTTCAAAAAAGAGCCAGATACAATAGTACCTAACTCTTACTCTTTTCCACGATTAACTAAATCAGTATATCCCCAATAGATTTTTATTAATTAACTATCCCATACTCCGTAATCTCCACAGCAACATTTGCTTTAAAATCAACTGATGGGTACACATCTTTCCATTCATTATTCTTCCAAATCTCATCATGAAAGGCATGCACTTTTCTCCCGATGCCTAGGTAGTCGCATTGAGCTTCTTGCATTTTTGTAATGACTTGATTGGCTTCATTTGTGAGTTGTTCTGATAGCTCTGTATTTAATCGTTTAATGGTCTTTCTCTCTTCTAGGTGATGATGTGGATATTCGGTTACATTTAATTTCAGGACAACATCCACTTTGACCGACAGCTGTCCGTCTTGATTTTTTGTTATGTTCAATGCACGTTCTAAATTCTTTACGCCTACTGTGACATCGTCATAAAGATTCTTTTCATCAGAGTTTACATTAACTTTACGCGTTATATAGTGTGATCCTTTTTTACTTCCATCTAAAAGAAGTAATAGAATAGATTCATCCGTATTTAACTTTCCAGTCATTTGTAGTCCATTAAATAAACCAACGCCTGTTAATTCCGCCCCATTTTTTGAGTCTAATACCTTTAATGTAGGAATAACGGCATCCTGACCATCATCGTGGACGATCGTCAAGGTGTTTTGAAGGTTTACAAGTGGAATTACACCTTCCTCCATCCCACTTAATAAAATACCACTAAGATAATCGCTAATAAGTGGCATATTTTCAGTTTTTACATGGAGAATTGATTTAGCTTCGCCTTCAACGATAGCTAAGTTAGCCGTTAATGCACTTAAGGGAGAACGAAAATTTGTATCTAATACCGAATAAATATCGTATTTTGCTAAATCCTCACTAAAAAAAGTCACTTCATTTTTTGTTGCAAACAGCTCACTGCCTATTTTCTTGTCTAATTCGGACCGACTGTCACGAGTGTTATGTCCATTGGCTGAAATAATGGTTGTGTTAATTGGGATTTTCTCATTTGATGTACCGCTCACAACAGCTACCGTGGTCGTTATTATCCCCGTATCCGTATCAATATCCAGTGCCTGTGCATTAATTAACGCCACATCTTTTAAAAGCTGTTCATCCCAACATCCAGACAGACATAAAAATAAACAACTACATATCACGAACCTTATTAGTAGCCGCCGCATGTCCATCCCCCTTTTTGTAAATCAGAATATGTATTCTCCGTGTTTTACTTTCTCCTTTTATTTAATCATTTATGTACTAAACGCTTATTCATTAGAATTAGAAACTGATTTAAGGAACTATAAAAAAACAGAAGGTGACATAACCTCAGTAACTCAATCTCTTACAAATGAGCCTAAACCAGCGTAGGACATACATTTAGACTCCAGTGGGAGTAAAGGCCTGGGTGAGACTTCCCAGTGCGTAGCACAAGCAGGCTCACCAGCCGGACCGGTAGCAACTCTCTCAACGTGAAAAAAACCGAAACATTTTGCTCATTAAAACAGCAGAATGTTTCGGTCCTTATAATAAATAATAACAGTTCTAACCCAGCCCCTTAAAGGCAAAACATATTAGTTCAATTCCTCAGCAATTTCATCAAGCACAATATCAATTGCAAGTGGTGAATAATAACCGATCCAGAGGGCAGTATTTTTTTCATATACATGATCTTCTGTAACAGCTTTTAATCCCTTCCAAACAGAGGTATCTTTGAACTCATTCGTAAGTTGCTCATTTGTGTCATCTTGTAGTAAAAACAGATGATCTGCATCTAATTCCGGCATAACTTCAATGGAAATCATTGAACTTGTATCCGTACTTTCTGTAGCCATATCAGGTGGAGTTAATCCTAAGTCTTCATATAAAATGGCCGCTGTGCGATGTTCCGTAGTGTGAAGACGAATCATATCATCTCTAGGACGAATCAGAGCAACTGTTTGATCTCCGATTTTTTCATCTAACGCTATTTTGAGGTCGCTCACTTTTTGATCATACTCATCAACAATCTGCTGTGCCTCATCTGGATGATTTAGAATATCACCAAACTTCAACTGGACCGTCTGCCAATCTTCCATCCGATCTAACACAAGAGTAGGCGCGATGCTTTCTAATTGGTCATATATATCTTCGTGAGCATCCGTCGCAATAATGAGATCCGGTTCTATCGAAAGGATTGCTTCTATATTAGGCTCTAGATATGTTCCGAGTAATTCTGGGTCCCCAGGAAGATCCCCGAGATACTCAGGAAGTCCATTATCAGTTTCAGCAAACACTGTTCCTACCGGCTGCTCTTCTAATGCCAACATATGATCCAAGAATTGAACATCAAGAACGGCAATCCTCTCTGGCACGCTCTCAAAGGTCATCTCACCTTTTAAATGCTCAACTGTTACTTCACTCACTTGTGATTCAGACGGGTCCTCTTCTTCTAATGGTTCATTTCCATTATTATCTGTATTAGAGCATGCTCCAAGTAACAAAATCGTTGCTGCTACTAAGTTTATGGTCCATCCTTTTTTATTCAAAAATACACGCATCTAACTAGCCCCCTTTATTTTAATTGATATTGATACTCATCATCATCTATACTACTATAAAGATTCAGACTCGCACCGTCCATGGACATAACCGTCTTTCAATGGATGATAGCGACACAAATGGAATAGCGTCCATTGAAAGAGGAGGATATCTCTTATGCATACTAACGACAACTCACAAGACGATCTATCTTCGTTATTGTACTCACTAGAAAACGCTACACATTTCCAAGCAGTAACTAGCATAAGGCAAAGTCGCTTCCTTCATGGAGTTGTGCTCTTTAAGGAAAAAGATGTAGTCGTACATATAAATGGGTCTCGCCATCAGATGCATCAAGCTGAACTATTATTCCTACATGCTGATGATAAAAAAGAGCAAACCATCCATTTTGATCGTGCTCTTGAGGGATATCATCTGCAATTCTCTGCCTTAAAAAACCAGGGAC
This sequence comes from Alkalicoccobacillus murimartini, assembly GCF_030813245.1. GTDB lineage: Bacteria > Bacillota > Bacilli > Bacillales > Bacillaceae_D > Alkalicoccobacillus > Alkalicoccobacillus murimartini. The sequence goes on from NZ_JAUSUA010000002.1 coordinate 841,295, forward strand.
ACGGACAATATAAGAATGTATCGCTTCCTTTACCGCAAAGCATTGCAACATCCCATAAGCTTTTATTGCAGTCAAAAGCGCAAGATATTATAACCCATCAGGGCCGAACAGATGGATGGGATACTGTGAGAGCTACTACCCTTTTTCAGGAATGGGTCTATACATTATTCAATGAGATACGGACGGATCAATCCTTACCGCTTAAACAATTAATTCGTGATAGTAGGGATTACATCCATGAACATTATCATCTAGACATCACACGAGAACATCTTGCACAATTAGCCGGATTACACATCGATTATTATTCACGGAAATTCAAACAGGAATATCAAAAAAGTCCGATTGCGTATCTGAATGACGTGAGACTTCATCAGGCTAAGCAGTGGCTCATTCAAACACAAGAGCCGATACGCTCTATTGCCAAACGTGTTGGCTTCAGTGATGAATTTTATTTCAGTCGGAAATTCAAAGCAAAAGAAGGCTGTTCACCAGTCGTATATGTAAACAAAATCAAGCAATCCAGCCGAGTCGCTTCACTGAATCATATGGTAACAGGTCATCTCATTGCACTTGGATTGGAACCCTATGCAGCTATAATGAATAGCTCATTCCCTATTGTTCATCAGTTAGATAAAACCATTACAATTGGTAGTCAAAAGCCTGACCTTGAACGATTACTTTCAGCCAAACCAGATCTAATTGTTCGCTGTGCACCTGCCAACCAAGAGCAGACAACAAAGGATGAATTATTTAATCATATAGCACCGACTCTCACATTGTCCTACCAAGACGATTGGCGAGATCATCTAAAAATAATTGCACGAATGGTTGGAAAAGAACAAGAAGCGATCGATGTTTTGGATAGATACCACACCAAGGCTGAGATGATTAAGGGCCGAATCAAGAAAAAAATGATGAATGAAACCATCCTTATTCTCGGTATAGGTGAAGGGGCACAATGTGTATACGGACAAAGAAATCTTGGAACGGTTCTTTATGGTGATCTGCACCTTGGCGTTCCTACTGGAATTGAGGATATCACTCATTTAAAAGAGGTCTCATTCGAGGAATTGGCTGCATTCAAAGCAGACCGAATACTATTAACGATTTATCGAAACAAACATCGCCTCCCTAGCAAACAAGCGATACGTAAGCAATTGCTACAAATGCAACAAAGTCTGGAGTGGCAATCACTTAAAGCGGTCCAACATAATAAGGTCTACTCCATTTTCGACAGTAATCACTTATATACCAGCTATAATTCACTATCACACAATTTATTTCTTGATAAGATGAATCAGCTGCTAGTGGAAGAGGTTCATTAAATAAAACACGTAAATGTGAAGTAAGATCACGTAAATGTCTATGTTCATCCTGAGCTATATCAATAATAATGAAAAATAAAGCTCATTTCTTTAAGCTTTCAGTTCAGGAAGGTGAACCATGGCCGTTAATAGCTTACAACTTGAAGATCTAAAATCCTTTGGCATCCTACCTTGGACATCAGATACACAAGGGATGAGAATCACAGACTTATTAGATGAAAATACCTGTCGAGAATTTCTTGATCAGTATATGAACGATATTGGAGCTCCTACGCGAAAAGTAGCAGCCTCATTATTTATGAAGCATTACGCTCGATTAACGGTTGCTATGGCTCTTCATCAGATGAGTATAAAAAATGGGGTACCAGCCATTCCCGTTGAAGCTTGTCTATTTAATAAAGATAGAAAACTCTGCATTGAGCCAGAGCACTATTCATGGCAGGAGTGGCACACAGACGCCCGACAAGCCTGGCAATATGAGAAACTACAAACGATCATCACAGAGCACATCACTCCTCTCATTATCAACTTGAATAAAGTAGCAAAGCTCTCAAACAAGATTCTCTGGGAAAACGTAGCCGTTCGAATAAACTCTGTTTATCGTAAGCTACTCGCACAAAATCTCGATCAAACCCAAAGGAATCAGTTGGTTCAGGACTTCTACTTTCTCAAACAAGCAGATGGGGAGCTTTGTAAATGGAAAGAGAACCCTTTAGCGCCTTACTTACATTTAGAAACCCCAGAAACCGGTACATGTGCCAGGCAAACATGCTGTATGTATTACATGATGCCCAAAAACGAATACTGCGGTGTTTGTCCGCTACCTAAAAACCCTTCCTCTTAAATAATGAGGAAGGGTTTTTGCCTTGGTATGTATTACGTGTTTGATTCATATCTTGATATTTCAATCAAGTTCTCGTCAGGGTCTCTGATATAGATGGATTGAATTGGGCCTAATGCACCCGTTCGTTTAACAGGACCTAGTTCAATCTCCACATTCTGTTGTTTCAGATGCTCCATCGTACTTTCTTGGCTTTCATTTGTGATGAGACAAATATCACCAGATCCAGACATAGGACTCTTTGCCTTTGGATCAATCTCCTGACCCACTTGGTGAAAATTAATCTTCTGTTGGCCAAATTTCGCAGCCTTTCTACCTTCTCCAAATACCTCAATCTCCATGCCGAGTACTTCTTGATAAAATATACACGATGCCTCAATACTTTTCACCGTTAATACAAAATGATCCAAACGTAAAAAGTTCATTAAACTCACTCCTCCTCTCAATGATCATAGTTTAAGCTTGTTTCTCATCAAAAAGTCTTTGCGCTTTCTTTGAGAAGTTTTGAATCGCACGATCAGAATGATTCTTAAGCATATCAATCACTTCTTGGATTGATTCCCGGTTTATGCCCTCTTCATCAAAGCGTTTATCTATAATTCGATAAAGAGTGACTGCTGCATCTTGAACAATGAATTCATCTTCCTTGACCACAACCTTCTTAAGTTGAGAAAGGAGCCAGTTCGTATCACTATCTGTGTTGATGAAATAAAGTAAAGCTGAACTAATTTTACCGATATTATGACCTGAGAAGACTTTTTTCCCTTGCTCATATGAGAACTCTATCTGGTCCTCTTCAAATTCATCTTCCTCATCATCGGACTCCTTGTATAGCTTAGACAGGAATTCATCAAAAGACTCCGCTAAGGTCGCCTCAAACTCTAAATCAATATCAAAAAAAGCAACACTTGGCTCGCTCTGATTCTGTCTATAATCTAAGGCTACCCAAGTTGAACCATCGCCACTTAGTAAAACGATCTGGCTGGGTAAATCCCATTCTTTTATTAAATATGAAGATTGAAGAACGCCTTCACTTGGATCTAAGCTTAATCCGTAGAGAAGGTCTATCGGTAAACTTCCGTCTTCATATTCATAGGCATACGGAAATTGATTGAGATGTAAATACCCCCCATTTTGCACCTTTAAAAGGTCTAGATAGGCTTTGGGAAAGCGAATGTTTAACTGTTTCTCCACGCCCTGGATCGTTGAATCAGTTAATGGAGCTAGCTCATACTCATCAAATATATCTGATGTCCAATATGTTTGAGTCACTTATAATCCTCCTTCTGCTGTATGTTACTACATTGTTCATATAATAAGAGAAATATTTGATGTAGAGGAGAATTTACGCTATTGCTAGATCTTAGTATATCATTCAGACACCCACACAAAATACAAAGGAGAAAACCCGAGGGTTCAACTAACTAACAGGAATGGAGTCACCAAGAGATATTTATACGTAATCAAGATGAATCAAGTTTTAAAAAGAGGGAGAAGACGTTACCAATAGAGATCATTGTCTAACTAAGACCAATTTAACATTTACTAAGTTCCGATGCCTGTTACCAAGAGCTTCGCTAATTCTATTCAGATATACGTCAAATTTAGCAAGACCTACTAGCACCATCAAAAATCCCACCTTTGATAATTGGTTTAAAATATAGCATCAAGTTGATTTTGAGTTTTTTATCAAGCGGTATCGCTGTGAAATATGAAGGATGGAGATTCACCAAGAGCCACCCCACCGCTCAATATACGATCAATCCAAAGAAAAAACGGACAGCCTCTGCGTCCGTTTTTGTATCATCACGTTTGTGCTGTATATTTGCGAATGGCTGGAAGAATCTTAGTTGCGATGATCTCAATATTTTGTTCTAGTTTTTCAAATGGTACTCCGCCAAAATCCATTTGAGCTACATATCGCTGATGGCCAAATAACTCATGTTGATAGAGGATTTTTTCAATAATTTGCTCTGGGCTTCCCACGTTCATAACGTTTTGGCTATCTGCGCCCTGTTCAAATTGAAAGCGAGGAAAACCTTGCCCATTTGTTCGTTTCATTCCTTCATTAATATGAGGGTAGTATTCGTTTATCGCTTGCTGCGTCGTTTCTGCTGCGTAAAAGAATCCCGCTGTTGAAATCGGGAGCTCAGCTGGGTTAAACCCACCTTCTGTTGCTGCCATTCGATAAGCATCAATGGATCGTTTAAAAGCAACTGCTGGTCCTCCCAGATGTGCTAAAAACATCGGTACTCCTGCATGACCCGCTTTGATCGCACTAGTTGGTGTTCCTCCAACCGCACGCCAGATCGGTAATTTTCCACCTTCAGGGCGTGGAATGACCTCTGCATTTCTTAATGGTGCTCGAAACTCACCACTCCAGTTCACCACTTTTTCTTCATTAATTTTTCTAAGTAAATCAAACTTCTCTTCATATAGCTCTTCGTAGTTTCTGAGATCATAACCAAGGAGCTCATATAACCCTATTCGGGAAGCACGTCCAGCAACAATCTCTGCACGCCCACCAGATAGTAAATCAATTGTTGAGAAATCTTCATATACTCGAACTGGATCAGACGTGCTAATAATTGTTGAACTACTAGCTATTTTAATCTTTTCTGTCGCCTGTGCTATGGCTGACAGTACAACCGTGTGGGCTTGTGTAGCAAAATATTCTTGATGGCTCTCACCCACACTAAAAAAATCAATTCCTGCTTGCTCAGCCAACTGTGCCAATCGAATAATTTCCTTTAGTCGTTGGGCTGCTGAAATCCGTTCCCCAGTCCTTGGATTGGCTAAGTGATCTCCTAATGTATATAAACCAAATTCCAATCCTTTAGCTGGATTTATTCGATATGCTTCCATCTAATCACCTCTACCTCTATTATAGGTAGGTCGGTGATTATTTGTAAGTACGCACTAAAAAGTAACCTTACATAGAAATGGATACTGTTCTTATTGAAGTTTCCCTTTCGACAAAAACGGAAATACTAGCTACATATATATAAGGAGGAAACAAAATGGATCATCAAATAAAGCAATGGCTTAAAGATTTAACAATAGAAGAAAAAGCAGAGCTCTGTAGTGGGCAGGATTTCTGGACTACTCAGGGTGTTGAACGTCTTGATATTCCCTCGATTATGTTAACAGATGGCCCACATGGTTTACGTAAGCAAGCTGGGGCGTCTGACCATCTAGGCTTAAACGACAGTGTACCTGCCACGTGTTTTCCATCCGCTGTAGGACTCGCTTCCACTTGGAACCGCGAGCTTATTTTTGATGTCGGGGTTGCTCTTGGAAAAGAAGCTCAACATGAAGATGTGGCTGTTCTTCTTGGACCAGGTGCTAACATCAAACGTTCTCCATTATGTGGTCGGAACTTTGAATATTTTTCAGAAGATCCTTACCTTTCTGCGCAGTTAGCTGCCGCTCATATTAAAGGGGTCCAAAACGAAGGCGTAGGCGCTTCTTTGAAGCATTTTGCCGTAAATAATCAAGAGCATCGTCGAATGAGCGTGGATGCCGTGGTAGATGAACGTACGTTACGTGAGATCTATCTAGCTAGCTTTGAAGGGGCTGTGAAAGACGCTAAACCTTGGACCGTCATGTGTTCCTATAACTTGATAAATGGTGAGTATGCGTCAGAGCATGAGCGTCTTCTAACAACGATCCTCCGAGATGAATGGGGCTTTGAAGGTCTTGTCGTTTCTGATTGGGGAGCTGTGAATGAGCGAGCTGCCGGAGTAAATGCTGGTATGGATCTTGAAATGCCAACCTCTAATGGAGTAGGAAAACAAAAAATCCTTGAAGCTATTTCTGCTGGAGAGCTTGATGAGCAGGACCTTGATACAGCTGCGACACGTATTCTTGAGCTTGTGCTAAAAGCAACAAAACAGAAGCAGAGTGAACGTAAAGTGGATATGGATGAACAACATCGTTTTGCTCGTAAAGTAGCAAGTGAATCAATTGTGCTCTTAAAAAACGAGAAGCAATTGCTACCATTGCAGAAAAAACAAAAGGTTGCCATCATCGGAGAACTTGCCAAAAAACCACGTTATCAAGGTGGCGGTAGCTCTCATATTAATCCATATAAACTGGATAATGCTTACGATGAACTTGCTGAATTAGCTGGGGAAGAGCAATTAACCTATGCACGAGGATATGACCTTGAAAAAGATAAAACAGAAGAACAGTTAATACACGAAGCTGTTGACGCAGCTCGTACTTCAGATGCCGCTGTTTTATTTGTTGGCTTACCTGATCGCTATGAGTCTGAAGGATTTGATCGCACACATATGTCTCTACCAACTAATCACGAAGCACTTATTCAAGCTGTACTAGAGGTCCAACCTCAGACGGTCGTTGTGCTTAGTAACGGCTCACCTGTTGAAATGCCTTGGGTAGATGACGCTTCATCAATTATTGAGGCGTATCTTGGAGGACAGGCAAGCGGTGGAGCTATTGCAGATATATTATACGGAATCGAATCTCCGTCTGGTAAATTAGCCGAAACCTTCCCAGTTAGATTGCAGGACAACCCTTCTTATCTCTATTTCCCAGGCGAAGGAGATCGAGTTGAGTACCGCGAAGGATTATTTGTTGGCTATCGTTATTACGATACTAAAAAGGTTCAAACCCTTTTCCCATTCGGACACGGTCAGACCTATACGACTTTTGAATACGAAAAAATGACTGTGAATGCACAGCAACTCACTGAGAATGATGAGGTAACTGTGACCGTTCATGTTAAAAACACAGGCGAATGTACGGGTAAAGAAGTCGTTCAACTGTATGTTCATGATAAGAAGGCCTCTGTAATAAGACCAGAGAAAGAGCTTAAAGCCTTTGAGAAGGTTGAGCTTGCACCCGGTGAAACAAAAGAGGTTCGGCTAATACTTGATCGACGTTCCTTTGCTTTTTATGATACAAAAACAGATGATTGGACAGTCGAAAATGGCGAATTTGACCTGCGTGTAGGTTCATCATCTGCACAAATTCATCTTTCTGAGACCATTTCAATCTCATCTGTAGAAGAACCAAACTTTGTAGTCACCCGTAATTCTACGATTGGTGATTTAATGAGCTCTGCTCATGCAGAGAGAGTAAGTCAATGGATGGAGACGCACTTTGGTAACAATCCATTCACAGCAGACTCTCAGACAGAAGAACAGGTTGACGAAGGCGGCTCGGACATGATGAGTGAAATGCTTAAGTATATGCCACTTCGAGCATTGGTGAATTTTCAGCCATCCGTTCAAGCAAATAAAGCACTTGATGAGTTAATCGAAGAATTAAATCAATAGAATAAAGAGACTGCCTACATAGTCGTGATCAGCGACAAAGCAGGCAGTCTCTTTTTATTTTCATTAAAACATACTCAACGAATACTTCTTCGACATCATTTCTAACAAACGTACTCCAGCAATACTATTGCCTTTATCATCTAAAGAAGGACCACAAATCGCTATTCCACATTTCTTCGGAAGAGAGCCCATCACTCCGCCAGCGACACCACTTTTTGCTGGAATTCCAACCTTGATCGCAAATTCACCTGATGCATTATACATTCCACATGTCACCATAAATGTTTTACAGATACGGGCAATGTCCAATGGGATAATTTGCTCCCCAGACACTGGATCTGCACCATCCATTGCTAGTACACACCCAACACGCGCCAGATCAAGACAGTTCATTTCAATAGCACATTGCTTTGTATACAAATCCATTAGATCTTCGACTTCTTCTTCAATCACACCATGTTGCTTCATAAAGTAACAGAGCGAGCGATTGAGGTGACCTGTCTCATATTCTGACTGGGCTATCTTTGCATTGTATGTAAGTGAATCGTTGCCTGAGAGCTTACGAATGAATAAAAGCAGTCTCTCCAATCGATCCGACACTGAGTCACCTTGAATCATATGTGTAATGGCTAAGGCGCCTGCATTTATCATCGGATTTAGAGGCTTGGATGGCTTATTTGTTTCAAGCTTCGCAATCGAATTAAACGGGTCCCCTGTTGGCTCTTGCCCTACATGATCAAACACATACTCTTCCCCACGATCCATTAATGCAAGAGCTAGCGTCAGCACCTTTGAAATACTCTGCAGCGTAAAGTTTTCTGATGTATCGCCTGCTGAATAGCAACGACCATCCGGATAGTATAGTGCGACGGAAAGCTTATCCTCATCTGCAAGAGCAAGGGCCGGAATATAATCCGCTACTTTACCATGTTTGGTCAGCTGTTTTGCTTCCTCAACTAACGCCTCTAATTCTTCGTTTGACTGACATCTCATTTTATCCACTCCGATTTCTATATGTACCTATAGAATAGATTATCCAATAATTACATTTGTATAATCTCATAGTAGCACTAAAGCCTATATACCATAAATAAATATGATAGATAGGCTTTGCGTACGTTCAATATATATCTTAGCTTTTATCCATATTGTAGCTTATAAAGGAGAGTGCCGAAGCGATTAAGGCACAAGCACCACCAACAAGCGCAAGGTATGGCAAGCTTCCATTAGCAACAACAAGTCCACCTAATGCAGAGCCTAGTGTTATACCTACATTCACTGAAACAGGAGTTAAAGAGGATGCAAGGTCTCTTGCTCCAGAAGAATACGCTTCAGCCCTGTCCATTAGGTACACTTGGATGGTTGCGTTCATCATGTAAAGCGTAATAGCCATTAGCATAATACTAATTAAACCTGCGACCGTGAAGCCCATCGTAACAAATAGAGAAGCGATGATAAAGGCTTGTACAATAAAGGCATAACGCAAATGACCAATACCTTTACTGCTTGCTATTTTACCGGCTAAAAAGTTACTAGCGATTGAAAAAATTCCGTATACAAGTAGGACAAGTCCCACTGAACGAGAGGCGATACCTAGTTCTCCCTCCAAGATAGGCGCAATGTATGTGTAGATCGCATAGGTACCAGCAATACTAAACGTTGGAATAAAAAAGGCGATCAAGATCTTTGGGTCCTTAAATAAAACGAGTTGTTGCTTAAGAGAGCTTGCGCCACTCGCTTTTAACTTAGGCAGAACGAATAGTGAAATGATAAAAGCTACCAAACCAAGCGCCGCAGTGACCCAAAACGTAAGATGCCAAGATCCTAGCTGCCCAATAAATGTTCCAAGAGGTACACCTAATACATTGGCAAAGGTAAAGCCAGCAAAGATCAGTGCAATGACAGAAGATCTCTTGGCAGCCGGCATTGTCACACTTGCAATCGTCATGGCTAAAGCCGTAAGAACTCCACTTGCAACAGCTGTAAAAATTCGTGCTGCTAATAATACATTAAACGAAGAAGTTAGTGCGCTGACCACGTTCCCCAGAATAAAAATCCCAATTAATACTAGCATAAGAGGATATTTTGGGAATCGACTTACCCATCCAGTTAGTAAGGGAGTCCCCACCGCATAAGCAATTGCAAATCCTGATACAAGAGTACCTGCAGCTGCTACACTTACATTTAAATCTTGTGCTACCTCTGACAATAATCCTACAATGACAAATTCACTTGTTCCCATTACAAATGTAAGTAACGTTAACGTAAAAGCTAAAATGGTTTGTTTCTTTGTTAATACCATATTGAATAACCCACCCTTATATCTATTAATCGGAATATACCGATATAATTACACAAAAAAGAAATCCTTTATGGATTCCTTGAACTTCTTTACAGCTCTACATCCAAATATTGAACTAACTTCTTCAGCGTCTCTTCATCTCTTCGATAATACGTCCACTGGTTGTAACGAACCGATTCAAGTAAACCAGCACGTTGCATCATAGCTAAATGTTGTGAAACCGTTGATTGAGAGGCTTGAACCTTTTCTTGAATGTCTCCTACACAAACTCCCCCTTTATAGTGAACCTCCTTTGGAAGATGCGCTTGTTGTTTAGGAAAATGCTTCTCTGGTTCCTTAAGCCAATGCAGGATCTGCAGTCTTTTTTCATTTGACAATGCTTTTAGCACTTCAATAATTTCCATGGTTACATTGTATATCGGTTTATTCCGATATTCAACAATAAGTTCTTCTTATTCTATGAGATGTCTGCCGTTCCTCCTCGCTTTCTTACTCAATACACTGTACCAAGGAGGAGGACAACATGTATTCATATCTTGCAATAGGTGATTCACTCACAACAGGTGTTGGTTCAACAAATGGTGGATTTGTTCTGCCTTATCGAAAGTTAGCCGCTGAGAAACTCGAACAAACCATTTATATTCAACAATTAGCAAGAAGCGGATTAACCTGTGAACAAATCGTTCGCCTAGCATCTAAACATAGAAGACGTATCTTCCAAGCAGATATCATGACCATAACAGCAGGAGGCAATAACTTTATTGATGCCCTAAAATACATGCAACGAACAGGTTCAATAGAGCATTTACCCGATACTGCATCAAATGTGTACCAGTGCTTACATCGACTGATTCACCTAATCGACGAGACGAAAAAAACGAGCAATAAACCCTATATCATTCGAATCTTTACCCTATACAATCCATTACTAGAAGACCCTGAGCTTAATCAGCTTTTAACTACATTTAACCGTAGCTTATATACATTTGAACGAAATCGTCATGTGCGAATTGTTGATGTCAGCTCTATATTTGATAGAAGAGATGCCGGTTCTCTATCAAGAGATGGCGTTCACCCAAATAACCATGGATATGAGCAAATGGCCATTGCGGCTTATCGTACGGGGTTTAATCCTTTGTGATTCATAGTAAAAAGCCCTTAATTTTAATTAAGGGCATAACATGTAATAAACTTATGATGTCATAAAGGATCACGAGGCGTTACGGCGCTTGAAGGTTCTCGAATTAAATATAATGACTTAATTTTTGATCTAACCCGTCCTGCTCTCTATAGTAGTTAACTTGTTCCCGTACTCCCTTTACCACAAAAGAGATCATATCCTTTTGCTGATCTTCTAACCTCTCGGGATAGATTAAATAGAAACACTGACTTAAACTACTCTCATGGAGATTATAGATCGATAGACCTTTGGTATCTAACCATAGGCTTGACCTTGGTAGCAGTGTATACCCTACCCCTTCTCTCACAAGCGTTTTAATATCCCAAAAATTTTCTATCTCAATGATTTGTTTTGGTCGAATTTGATATGCCCGAAAGAATTTCTCTTCAATTAATTCTCTTAATGGGTATCCCCTTTTAGGAATAATGAAGCAGGCATCTTTCATCAAAAAGCTTGGATTAATTAGATCATGGTACACTTTATTCTTTCTAGCACCAACCAGATGAATCGGTTCACTAAAAAGCTCAATACTTTTTACATTGTCTGGTATATAGTCATTTTGATTAACAATAGCCATTTGAATCACCTCACAGCTTGTTAACATGGGCAATTCAATCGATGAACTCACCTGTATCTTCCAACGCTTGTAAAGTCCTTGTTTTTCTATTAAAGGCATGATAATTGGAGAAACAATCCTCATCACTGGATTGTTTACACCAAATTGAAAGACCTCGTTATCTTCTTCCTGTGTATCCTGCATAATTCGAATGCCTTCATTTAGAATAAGCAAACTCTTATATGCAAAATAATAGAATTTTCTTCCTTCTAATGTGAACTCTGTGCCTGATTTCGATCTTACAAATAGCTTCTTTCCTACTTCTTCTTCAAGAAGCTCTAGTCTTTTGGAAATGGTTGAGTACGAAAGTGGATATGTCAAAGATAGTTTATTCATGCTTCTGTCATGTGCCAATGATGTAAATAGTTCTAAATCTAACTTATCCATATCTCGCCTCCTATTTCTATTATCATAAAACAATTAACGATAGATTCTTAGACAATGTAAGATTACTTCTCATATATTTCAGTTTTCATTGGAGGAATGTCCAATAGATTCCTTTTCTTATCTTTTCTACTAAGTAAAAATACGGCACACACAGAAAAAATCGTCATAATAGCTCCCAAATAAAGAAAAGACATCGAGTAATCCAGTAGTGGTAGCGCGAATCCAAAATAAAGAGGGTTCACCAATTGCGCGGAACGATTAATAAGCAGACGTAATCCAAACGCGATGCCTCTCTCACTAGTCTCTGTGTGTTCTGATATGAGTGACATTGATACAGATTGAGTAATAGCCAATGAGAATCCAGAAACAGCCAATACCATTATAATGACAAGGAAGTTATGGCTAAATGGTAAAATCAAAAGAAACATAATAGATAAGAAAAAACTTCCGGTTAAAATAACGGTTAAATTCCACTTGTTAGTCATACGTTCATAAACACTTTTAACTAAAAGCCCAGCTCCTGATGCCACCGTTAATAAAAATCCTATCTGCATGTAGTTATAATCAATATGTTCTAAATATAACGGGACATAGGACATGCGAGTATCCACAATAAATAACATGACAAAGGAAGCAACTAATCCAGCAGCTACTCCTTTATTTTTTAGAAGTGAAAACGTTGCGCGCATGTTATTTCTGTGCGCTGGAACTGATATTTTGCTAGTAAGCTTGCGTATTCTATATCCAGATATCAGTAAAACAAGACAAATACTCATATATAAAGTAAAGACACTTGAATAACCAAGTAACTCTAAACAGAATCCTGCAATGATGGGACCTAATAGTTGACCCAATGCCATATAAAAAGAAAAGGTAGCAATTCTTTTTGTTTTGCTTATTTTTTTTGCATCACCTGTAATCATGACTTGAACCGTAAGCCAAACAAATAATTGACCGATGCCTGCTATGATCTGCGCAAGAATTAACATAGTAAGATTAGTTGAAAGGATATATAGGAGGCCGCTCAGGCACATTAACCATGCGCCCCATCTGAATAGAACCTCAGAACCCACCTTTTCCATGTAACCGCCAATCGGTATAGCTAAAAGCAATGGAATAACTGCATAAATCGCTAAAATGAATGAAATGTGTAGGTCACTTGCTCCGATAGATAAACCAAATAGCGCGATCACTGGCCTGGTTAATGAATGAGCAAACCAATATAAACCACAGCATATAGAGATAAACGTCCACTCTTCATTCTTTCTTTCAATCATTATTTATCTCCACTCTCTGATCGATAAAATAAGGTCTGGATACCCATCCAGACCTCAACGTTATTATTCAGCAGCCACTTTTCTTTTAAAGGATCCAAAATCTAACTTGTCGTCATAGATTCCTTCATCAACGGTTTCTATATATTGAAGGGTGTCTTCCAAAGACATACAATCCGCATACTTAGCATTCATATCGTATAAGGCCATCGCATGAGAAGCTTGTCCTCGGTCAAATGTACACTCTTCAACCACTCCAATTCGATAATTGTAAGAAAATGCATCTACAACAGAAGCACGAACACACCCGCTCGTTGTTGTCCCTGTCACAATCAACGAATCTACACCTAAATGTACAAGGTGAGTCAACAAATTCGTTCCATGAAAAGCACTAGGCTTTAATTTTTCGATATATAAATCCGTCTCTAATGGAGCGATCTCTTTGACGATATCATTGCCTCTAAATCCTTCTACACCTTGCGCTTCTTTCATCTTAGGATTCTTCCATGTCCATGCCCCTCGATCAAACCCATCTAATCTTGAATCGATTCCTGTTGTATAGATCACTGGAATTCTTTTTTCTCTGGCATGGTGTAATAGTGTTTGAGTATGGTCAACAGCATCCCATGCTTCTTCTCCACAACTGAGATTCCATGTCTTTACCGACTCTTCTACAGGTTCACGCTTATGACCGCAAAAATCATAGCTAACATCAATAATTAAGAGCGCGGGTTTTGAACCTAACCCCGCATTATTTCCATAACCAGCATCCCCAAATACCTGCCTGTCCCGGTCTGTTAAAAAATGATCCCAAGATTTTTTCATAAACGTTTCCTCCTTTATTTTTGGAAAAATGATGATTCTACAATATCGTCATACGAAACGGCGTCAGCCTCTAACATATCCGCATTTACAACCACTTTTAGGTTTGTACTAATTGAATCTTCAGTTATTTCACCTGAGAATTCCCAATGCTCATCATCTAGTGCCCTTTGCATCATCGCTTCAAGTAAGTCATCATCAATGGTGGAAAACTCTTCTGTTGCTGTTTCTAATGCTTCTTCTGGATTGTCTCTAATGAAGGCTAGACCTTTTTTCATTCCCTCTACAAATGCTTCCACTTGCTCTGGGTGCTCTTCAATTGTTTCTAATTGAACATTCATTGTAGAATACGCATAATCCCCTAGTTCTTGAGGAACATTGTAGATTGGTTCGCCCCAGATACCTTCATTTATTCCTTGTTGAAGAATAGGGTCTGCAACTATAGCTACTTCTCCCTCTCCTTCACTTATTACACTTGGTATAGAGGACTGATCAACCTCTAATAAAGTTACATCCTTATCAACATCCAATCCCCATTCACTAAGAAGATATCTTGTAATTGAATTTGGCGTCGCACCATAAGGGTTCGTAACAATCGTTTTGCCTTTTAGGAAAGTAGCCATATCCTGATCGACTTCTAACCCATCTTTTGCAACCATATAAACATTACCTCTATTAACTACATTCACAATAGCTTTTAGATCTGCATTTTTTGCTTTTGCAAATGCATTATGCTCAGGACCTCCAATGAATGCCCATGCTTCATTTGTTAACACCGCATTTGTGTGAGCACTGCCTCCTGACAAAGTCGTTATTTCTACTTCTACTCCTTCAAAAAATCCTTCTTTAATAGCTACATAAAGTGGTAAATATCCAAAGCCTCGTAATGGCTCAGCCACGATTAATTTGGGTATATCACCTTCAGGTTCAGCAGAGGCCCCTTGGCTACTTGATGAGCCGCAGGCAGATAAAATCATCAGTATCATGCTAGTACATAAAATAAGTAAACTCTTTCTCATTATCATCACCCCTTATTATTTATGAAGCACACCCTGCAACAAACGTTTTTCAAGCCATGAAATAATTAAATAGAGGAGAACTGAGAGTAATGAAAGATTGAATATCCCTGCCCAAATCAGCGAGATTTCATACGTTTGACCCGCATAAAAGATCATTCTTCCTAAACCATTACTTGATCCGATATACTCTCCAACTATAGCTCCTGTTAGAGCAAGCCCGATATTGATTCTAAGTGCGGATATAATCGCCGGCATCGTCCATGGAACAACTACCTTCGTGAATACCTGCCACCTAGATGCTCCCAACGCAAAAATCATTCTCACCAAATCCCGGTCAACCTGCTTCATTCCGTTATAAGTCGTTAATGTAGTAATAATAATTGTAATCGCGATAGCCATAGCTACTTTGGAAGAAAGACCTATTCCAAAAATCAGCACTACAATTGGAGCCAGTGCTAATTTAGGCATCGCCTCAAAGATAATGAGGAATGGTTCTGTAACCTTTGCATAATATTTAGACCACCAGAATGATAAGCCTATAGCAGCCCCGCCAACTGTACCAATTAAAAATCCATAGATTGTTGATTGAAATGTATAGAATGTGTCATACCAAACGGACCCATCGGCTGCGATAATTAGCCATGTTTGAAGGATTTCAGATGGCATACTCCAAAAAAATGAATTAATAATCTCAAATCGCGCCAGCAACTCCCACAACGTAATGAATAGTGCAAACACCCCTAATCTACCAACTTGCAGTGTCCACTCCTTTGGTTCTTTCTCGATGCTTGCCCATGCTCTACGTTTTTTTGACTTAGCTTTGCTAGGTTTATTAGAGGGTACAGCGACGGTATCTACGGTTTTGATATGCTCTGCCAATGCCTTCCCCTCCTTTATGCACCTTCTTTTTGACTCTTTTTAACTTCTTGTGAGAGAAGATGCAGTGCTTCTTCTTTTAAACGGATAAATTCTTTAGACGTTGTAATAGTAGGTTTTCTTGGCCTTGCAAGATCCACTTTCAATCGACATTTTACCGTTCCTGGTCTAGCCGTCATAATATAGATCTCATCAGATAAGTAAATCGCTTCATCAATATCATGCGTAACAAACAAAATGGTTTTCTGAAAATCATCCCACAAATCAAGCAACCACTCTTGCATATTAGCTCTAGTTTGAGCGTCTAATGCTCCAAAGGGCTCATCCAATAAAATAATATCCTTGTTATATAAAACCGTTCGAAGCAATGCAGCTCGTTGCCTCATGCCTCCAGATAATTGTGACGGATAACTATGTTCGAACCCTTTTAAACCGTACTTTTCAAGTAAAGGTAGGGCAATATCTTTCGCCTCGTTTTTAGGCTTCTTTAAGATTTCCATTCCAAGAATGACGTTATCGAGGATGGAGCGCCATGGTAGCAATAAATCCTTTTGTAGCATATATCCGACAAGCCCCGTTGATCCATTTACATTCATTCCATCGATGACAAGCTCCCCATCACTCGGTTCATCTAGCCCCGAGATAATATTAAATAAGGTTGACTTGCCACAACCACTCGGACCGATGATACTGACAAACTTGTGAGGAGATATTTGCATTTCTACATTATCGATCGCGCTTACCGTTCCCTTTTTTGATTCAAACGTTTTGGTAACATTCCGTAATTCCACTTTATAAGGCTGGGACTCCATGTACGATTACCTCCTTTATCTGTCTAATCAAATTCTAGCACTCAGATCTATTAGCCGGTTCACGGTAATATAAAGAACAAATTGAGAGATTTCATGACAGAATTTTTAGTTAATTCAGTTTTTTACTAGTTGACATAATCACTTTTATAAAAATAAACTAAACTAACACCGACACTACTAGGAGGATGAGGATGCGAGATTTAACGGAGGAACACATGCAACGTTTAAATATACACTTACCTAAACCGAACAACCCATTAAATGGATATGTATCTGTTAAACAAGTTGGACGTCTACTTTACACAGCTGGACAGGATTGTCGAATAAATGGAGAATTGCAATACGAAGGTAAATTGGGAGAAGAATTAACGATCGAGGAAGGCAAACACGCTGCTGAAATTGTGATGTTGAATCTCCTAGCAGCTATCAAACAGCACACGGGTAGTCTGGACAGCATTAAACAAGTTGTAAAAATATTAGCATTCGTCAACTCCACAAACACCTTTGCTGACCAGCCTCACGTCATAGATGGAGCCTCAGACTTACTAAACCGTATACTCAAAGAACGTGGAACTCATGCCAGGTCTGCCGTTTCGGCAAATTCTCTTCCTTTTCACACACCAGTGGAGATAGAGATGATCGTTGAGTTGAAATAAAAAAGGACTAATGGTTATCCGTCACTAAAAAAGATCCTTACACAAAAAGGATCTTTTTTAGGATATCTATGAATAATTATAAGAGAAGATCTCCCACTAAATCTCAGTATAAACCTACCGTTTCTTCATACTACAAATGCGGAGTATGATTATACGCTTCAACCTCAAAGGAATCATCTAACCAACGTAATTGCGTGATGGATGTATTCGCTAATTTTCCTTTACCGGTTCCAATTTCTCCATTTGTAATCCGGTGAAGAAAGGCATTGATTGCTCCGCCGTGGGATACGATTAATGTGGGTGCGCCTTCTGTCATTTTGGCAATGTTTGTGATGGCTGTCACCATTCGTTCCTGCATGTCTTCAAGCGACTCCATGCCATATCTCATCGGCACCCCAAAGTTTATTTGAAAGTCCGGTAGCGTATCAACAATATCCGTTATGAGTCTTCCTTCTAGCTCGCCGTAATATCGCTCACGTAGAGCTGTTTCTGTTTTGATTCCACTTATAGGCATAGCTTCTGTGAGCCATTGTGCTGTTTGATTCGCTCTCTTTAAGTCACTTGTAAACACATATTCAAAATGAATGTTTTGATCTATAAAATGGGTAGCTAATTTCTTCGCCTGCTGAATGCCTTTTTTGCTTAATGGAATATCCTTTTGTCCTTGAAGTCTCTTTATGACATTCCACTCTGATTCTCCGTGCCTGACGATACATAACAAAATAAATCCTCCTATAAAATACGTTTTCGAATGGCAGCGGATAGCTGCTCTACTAAGACAACCACTATAAAAATAATGATAATAATCATAAATGCTTCATCATATTTCATTAATGACATAGATGTAGATAATTCTATTCCTATACCACCTGCGCCAACTAATCCAAGCACAACGGCTGATCGAATCGCTTTTTCTACTGAGAACAAACTTGTAGCTACAAAGGAAGGAAAGCCAATCGGAACAATGGATGCGGAATAAACACCCAAACGATTACTTCCTGTAGACTGAATCGCTTCACGTGGACCTTTATCCATTTCCTCTATTCGTTCAGAGAAGAAGCGCGCACAGAAAGCCGTAGTATCAACCATAATGGTCAAGATCCCTGCAAAAGGGCCAAGTCCCACTGAGATAACAAAAAGTAGAGCCCAAACTAAGTCCGGTACTGTACGCATAATAGATACGATAAATCGAATGACTGTGCTGATAAGCGGATGAGGCGTGGTATTTTTTGAGATTAATAAGGCAATGGGTAAGCTAATTATTACACCAAATACTGTCCCAACTAATGCAATCTCAAACGTTTCCAACATCGCCATGGAGATGCTACTCCACCGGCTTACATCGGGTGGTACAGCCCTCGAAAGAAAGGTCCCGATATTTTGTGAACCTGCTACAATTCGATCCAACGAGATATTTGCATTGATCATACCTGACATAAAGAAACCAACAAAGCCAACGATGACGATCCAGCTCCACACAGGAGGCATTGAAAAACGCGGAGGAGGAAGATTAGACATGAGTGAGGATCTCCTTCTGTTCATAATAAAGACGGTCGAATGAATGCACAGTTTGGTTTGTTTTTAACTCATCAAGCACAATCTTTCCGTTATTGAGTCCTACAAAACGATTCCCATACGTAAGGGCTAAATCTAGCTGATGAAGAGTACAAATCAGCGTCAATCCCTGCTCCTGTGCCACTTCAATTAATAAATTCATCACCTCAATACCAGCTTTAGGATCTAAAGAAGCAATGGGCTCATCCGCAAGCACAACAGTGGGTTCTTGAATAAGCATACGAGCAATAGCCACCCTTTGTTGCTGCCCTCCTGACAGCTGGTCAGCACGTCGAGAGGCCAAATGGCCAAGACCCACTCGTTCCAGACAATGCATCGCACTTTCTCTTAATTCTTTTTTAGCAAAGGGATGGAACGTTGTGATGACAGATGGATGACGACCTAAGGCACCAAATAATACATTTTGAAAAACCGATATATTTGGAATGAGATTAAACTTTTGAAATACATTTCCCATTTCCTTCTGGAGTTGTCGAAGCTCTTTTCCATTCGCTTGAGAGATTGACCGCCCATCGAGAAAAATCTCTCCTGAGGAAAGTGACTCCAGCCCTCCAACTGTGCGAAGAAGCGTAGATTTACCTGAACCGTTATGGCCAAGTAAAATGACTAGTTCTCCCTTTTGCACAGTCAAATCAACGGATGACAACGCTTTTGTCCCATTATGAAAAGCCTTTGATACTTGTTTAAGTTGTAACATTCGACCCCTCCATCTAATCTAGCTCGATGCCTAACTCTTCATAGATCAAACGAAGATCATCGTAATCATTGTCATCTACCAAGACAAACTCGCTCTCTTCATAATGATCATGTTCACCTGTGATCAGCATGCTCTCTAGTAACTCATCTTGATTGTCTATCATTGTTTGACGGAGCTCTTCTACTACTTCATCTGATAATTCATGACTTGCCACAAACAAATCATTAGGTAAATCCTCACTTTCAGCCAATACTCGAATATTCTCCTCTCCCCACTCTTCCACAAGGTCGTTGTAACGAGATAGAGAAAAGGCAACTGCATCTGTTTCGCCCATTTTAAAAGCTTCAACAAACGTCTCACCAAGCATTAATGTATCCACGTCATCTTGAGGATCCAGACCGGCTTCCATTAAAAGACCAACAGGAGCAATGTGGCCTGAGGTAGATCCAACATCTTTCATCGCAATTTTCTTGCCTCTCAAATCTTCAATGGACTGTATATCACTTGAAGCTGGAACTGCAATAACACTTCGATAACCGGGTCTAGTAATTCCAACGACCCCTTTTACATCAGTCATATTTTTCATAGACACATATTCACCAGGGCCAGTCAGTACGATATCAACTTGTCCAAATTCCATGGCCGTAGCCGCTGCCGTTCTGTTTGATATGGAGAAGAATTCGACTGTTCGTTCCGTTGCTTTTTCTAGTTCATCTTTAAAAGGACCAAATTCTCTAGACAATTCTTCCATTCCTTCTGCACCTGTATCGACAAAACGGATCGTCTCAAGCTCTTTCCCTTCATTCTCCGCACTTGCCTGACTCTCTGTCCCACAAGCCGCAAGAAAAACCGCAAAACCCGACACCATCGTTAATAGAATCTGTTTTTTCATACTAAAAACCTCCCTTGTAAAAGTACAACCTTAGATTACCAAGGAGACATTAACAATAAATTAACGTAAGCCTAAGCTAATATTAAGAATTTTTTTATAAAATAATGACAATGTATAGATTTTATCAATAGGAGGAATTTTGGATGTTTACGTTACAGCAATATGAAATTCTACTGTCTATTTATCAAACGGGTCAGCTTACCAAGGTGGCCAAGCAACTTCAGCTAAGCCAACCCACTATAACTTTTCATATAAAAAAGATGGAGCAAAAAAGTAACCTAGCACTCTTTGAGTACCACGGGAGAAGGACAACCCTGTCTTCAACAGGAAGAGCCTTGCTTCCATATGCTCAACAAATCCTCCAAATTCATAATCAAACGAAGCAAATCATTCAAGACATTCAACATGAAAAACAAGGCTCCATCATCATTGGCGCAAGTAACACCGTAGCCAACACCATCATTCCTTCCACGTTGCCAAAGATCTTTGCTCAATTTCCAGACATAGACCTTTCTATTCTCAAGTACAACACTCGTACCATTCGTCAGCTTGTACACGACTTTACGATTGATATTGGTATCATCATTGCCCACAAAGAAGATATCGAGGACGTAGCGGCTATTCCAATCAAAGAAGACCCTATAGGTATTGCAATAAACGTTCACCACCCCTTTGCACACTATCCGCTCCATGACCCAAGTGTCCTAGTGAACGAACGATTTTTGCTGCGTGACCAACACTCAACCTCGACAAAAACCTTTCGTAGTTGGTGCCAAAAAGCAAATATCACATGTCGATACGAAACAGAAATCCAAAGTGCAGAAGCCATAAAAAAAGCCCTACTCACGAACAGCGGCATCGCTGTTGTATCAAGGCTCTCCATTGAAGAAGAAATAAAATCTGGTCTCTTGATCTTCAAAGAAATAGAAGCCAAAAACCGCCGATCCGTCTATTTAATTCATCACCCACAACGGCGCCTCTCTCCCTTGCAGCAAAGTATGATTGCCCTTATTCAGGCGATGTGGGGGGATTATCAAAAAGAGGATGAGACAACTTCTACTCAATCAGAATAATCCTACATAATGCTGGTTGAATTTATGGATGTCACATCTTCCGGATTTTGATAGGATGGCATTATCTGTTTTTTTAAGGGTTGATGCTATGAGGAGAAGGAAAAAGATTTTTGTAATGTGTCTGTATGTATTTATGATCTATGTTTTGATCACATATGTGATGAGGTGGGAATCAGCAATAAATCCACAATTAGAGTTAAAGCTACCTGTAGATGAGCAAATAAGTGAAGCAGCTCTAAACGATATGGTAGAACAAATGAATGCGGAAAGAGTTTTTACTGGGGAAGCTACATATCAAGATTACACGCACTCCATCGTATTTAATAATGAAAAACAAGCCCGCTCCCACATGTCTTTTTGGGAGCATGATAGTTACATAGCATCAGATGCTATCATTTGGTCTGGTGGAATACGAAGACTGCCTTTTTACCGGTCAGAGAGGTTAGATATTCAATTAGATATCCCTGCAGACATAACAAAGCAGTATGAGGAAAATGAGTTCCTGCTTGTGTTAGATTCCACTCATGTAACTGGTGCTAACGCAGAATCTACAACTAAAAATAGGTACACTTGGAGGTCCGAGGAAGATTCCTTTTTGATCAAGTATCGTGTAACAACTTACGAGATAGGTGCTTTTTCAGTCTTCTTAAGTACAATTATCCTAATGATCGCTACCCCCATCCTCTACGTTAGGATTAAGTGGGAAAAGCAAAGGCCTTAATGCTCAAAAATTTGATATAAATGCTCGAAAATGTTGAGGTTTGGCTCAAAAAAGTCATAAATGCTCAAAAAACATACGTTCATGCTCAAAAAATAACTAGAACGCTCAAAATTTCTTAAAATGCGCGAATTCACCATAGAAATGCGCAAAAAAGCAGAGGATCGCTCAACTCGCATCCTCTGCATAAACCTGCACTTGATTTCGCCCTTGCCTCTTCGCCACATATAAGGCTTTGTCAGCCTTTTTCAACAGCTGATGCAGTGTTTCCTCAGTATCCTCACTGGCTTCAGCTAAACCACTACTAATAGTTATCGAGATGGCCACATCGTTCATAATTAATGGCTTGGATTCCAAACGAAGTCGGAGCTGATTAGCGACTATCTCTGCTTCTGCTCCTGTGTAGTTATTTAGCCCAATAACAAACTCTTCCCCACCATAACGAGCAAACAGGACGTCTTCCTTAAGGTCTGTTTGGCATACATGCACTACATGCATCAGCAATTGATCCCCCACGTCATGACCAAAGGTATCATTCACTTTTTTAAAATAATCAATATCCATTAATATAATAGAGTAAGGACTTGCCGTCTGCTTCGTTAAACTAAATTCATGCTCACTTTTCTCGAAAAAGGCTCTACGATTATAGATTTGTGTTAAATCATCATAATACGCACGATTTTCTAACTCTAGCTGCAATCTTTTTAGCTCAGTCACCTCAGTAAATATAAGTAATAATCCTTTACGATTATTCGCGTGTTGCAGAGGAGACATGCGCACTTGATAGATATAAGGAGTATCATCATTTTTCAACTGTATTTCACTTGTGATATCGGCAGAATCCAAATCAAGTGGGAAGGCTTCACCTGTGAGCCCTAACCACACATACTTAAAGTCCATTCCAACCATTGATTTATGCATGGAGGGAAACATACTCTTATAGGCTTCATTAAACTCAATCATACGATGCGATTCATCTAACACAATGACCCCATCGTTAATACTATTAAAAATAGAATCCTTTGCAATCGGCATGACCGTAAACATTCTTGTTGAGTTAATGGACCAAACATACAAAAGTGATGTGAACCATAATACCATTGGTACAGGATCAATGCCTGGAGGAGTGAATCCTAACAGATAGATAAATGCTGTGACCATTGGTACAAATTGACCTATCATTAAAAATAATAATTGTGCGCGATACACCTTAGCCGTTTCTCTCCAACGCGAAAGCATGAGAAAAAACGCCACAAACATACTTACAAACGTGAAAATACCGTGAATCATGTACCAGGAGCCAATCTCTTGCTGGACAAAAGGTGCCCCCAAGACAGGATCAATTTCAAACACACGATAATGAAGATGATGAAAATCGTTCGTCGCGACCATCAAAAAGCTAATTACAGAAATCGACAAAAGAGGCAGAGCCCACGCTGCCTTTATCTTCATACCTAAGTATTTCATCGCAAACAATAAACCAAGTGGTGCAGATACTGGCATTCCGATATATAAAATAATATTCCAAAACTTCAACTGTTCTAGTGTTGTTGCTGTCAGACCTAAAGCAGAACCAAAGCAATAGATCGAAATAGCTGCCGTATAAAACATAAAATAATACGAAATATTTGTGTACTGGTGTCGTCGAAGAAACACATACATACACAAATAAAGATTAATGACACCCGATGTACTAAACAGAGTAATATATGCGGTTAATTGGGAACTCAATCCTTCAGCCCTCTTTTACAAAACATTTTATTTAAATGTAGCATAAAAGACCTAGTAAGTTACCTTTTTTTAATGAAAAGTTGATTGATATTATATATGCATAGTCTCTTTTCCTACTAAATATTGCATAAAGTCTTCAAATTCCCCGATATACCTATCTACGCCTTCAACATGGTAGAATGTACTCGTTTTTTCGATCTCATTCACCTCATTAGTAGGAGAATAAAGATAGATTCGTTTACCGAGTCCTAAAGCGATACCTAATTCAACATGACTACTTTTCCCTGCCGGATAGAGCAGTACAAGAAAATCAGACTGCTTGACTGCTTCTTTTTCTTGCTCTCCGATCAAGGATAACTGCTCAACAGAATGCACTTTCTTACCTTCTGTCCAGTCATACATGTGCTAAAATCCTTCTTCCGAAAGACGTTTAGCAAGCTCTCGAACAATGTCTATATTCTTAAAACTTGAAGCCAGATAGAATTTCATTTAATTTATATTTCCTCCCACTCTAGGTCCTCTTCTGTTTCTTGAATCAAATCAAACAGGATGTTTCGGTTTGTCACTCTATACATGTCTGTGCCTACTAGAATTTTCTCCTCAGACACATCAATCCATAAAGAACCAGGGGAAAACCAAATCATATAGCGAAGTTCACTTGTATATCCTGATGTCTTTTGTAAGCCCATCTCAGAAGGCTCTTCAATCAACCGCTGAATGAGCTCAGCGTCTTCTTCAAATACAAAACGATGGTCTCCAGAATCACTAATTCTAAATTCAACCTGTTCAATCTCCTCTAGGTTTTCGTGCTCCCTCTCTAACACTTGCTCATAGGTCACAACTCTTACCTGGTCATAGACGTAATAGCCCGCCTGACCAACGATGACGAGAATTAATATAATGAAAAGGGATAAAACGGCTATTCCTAGCTTGTATTGTCTCATTCAAGACACTCCCTTACTTGCTTAGTCTCTTCCTTATTCTTCCTTTCCCCTTTCTCTTTGCACGAAACCCATTAATCCGTAGTTCGTGAAGTGGTGAATGAGTGTCGCCATTTCCTTTGGTGATTCTTTTTGTCCATTTATGAGCCAGCTTTCGATTGCGTCAATACTTCCACTTAAAACAAGCAACGGGATGTATTCGGAGAGTTTGTCATTCATAGTAAAATCTTCAATCCATTCTCTCATGATGATGTGTTTTGTTAATTCCATGACCTGCTTCTTAAAAGTCGAGTCAACATTTTCGCTTAACAGCACCTGACAGAGATCACTTTTGTCTGCGACATACTCAAGGATTTTTTCGGTCATTTGTAGGGCTTCTTCTTCTTTATTAAAATTGTATTGATTCAATGTCTGATACATATCTTCCACGACCTCTTCACTGATTTTATCAAGAAGGTCGTATTGATCTGTGTAGTGTCCATAAAAGGTGGATCGATTGATATCAGCTAAAAGGCATAGCTCTTTCACTGTAATAGACGTAATTGGCTTTTCCTTTAACAGTTGAATGATCGCATCCTTTAAAACCATTCGTGTATACTTTTTTCGTCTGTCTATTTTTTCGTTCACGTAAGTTTCACACCTTCATTTTCATTTTTTCCAACACTCTGTTTAAATATGTTGATTACAAAACGGAATCTAATCAACTGTTTGTTGTTTATCCAACACCGTGTCTATATACTATTAATGGAATAAACATGAAAGTCAATATAGGTGGGGAAATGAATTGTTGATAAATAAAATTATTGGTCACAAAAAAGCAGTAGTCCTTGTATTTGCCGTTCTGACTATGATTTCCATAGTCGCTCAATTCTTTGTATCTATTAACTATAATATGGTCGAATATTTACCGGATGAGGCTCCTTCTAGTATTGGCTTGGAGCTCATGGAATCGGAATTCACATCAGATATGCCCAACACAAACGTCATGATTCAGGATGTCTCCGTTCAAGAAGCACTGGAATATAAGGAGAGCTTAGAATCGATTCAAGGTGTCACATCCGTTTCTTGGCTAGACGATGTGATGGACACACGAATACCACTAGAAATAGCTGATACAGCTACAGTGGAATCCTACTATAAGGATCGTAACGCCTTGTTTTCATTGTCCATTGAATCAGGAGCAGAAGTTGCAGCCACCGAAGAAATTTATGAGTTAATTGGTGAGGACAATGCGGCTTCCGGGGAAGCGGTGAACACAGCTACTTCTCAAAATATGACGAGTACTGAAACGATTTATGCTGCCTCACTATTAGTTCCCATTATCATTATTATTTTAGTTGTTTCAACGAAATCATGGATAGAGCCTCTCTTTTTCTTAACAGCGATTGGGGTCTCCATCTTAATCAACTTAGGAACCAATATATTCTTAGGCGAAATTTCTTTTGTTACTCAATCTGTCGCACCGATTCTTCAGCTAGCGGTCTCACTTGATTACGCCATTTTTCTTCTTCATCGCTTTTCAGATGAGCTCAAAACAGAACAAACGCCAGAGAAAGCCATGGCCAAGGCAATGAAAGCTTCGTTCCCTGTTATTTTTACAAGTGCTCTGACTACCTTCTTTGGTTTTATGTCTTTAATGCTCATGGACTTCGGAGTAGGAGCAGACCTTGGATTAAATCTAGTTAAAGGAATTGTCTTAAGCTTTATCTCTGTTGTTGTATTCTTACCTGCCCTCACTTTATGGGGCTATAAATGGATGGAGAAGACGCAGCATAAGAGTTTGATTCCTGATTTCACTGGGATTGGTGGCAAGCTTCTTAAGCTGAAGATTCCTGCTCTTATCATTGTTTTCACTTTGATTGCACCAAGCTTTCTGGCACAAGGAAGTACATCCTTCACATATGGCCTGGGCGATTTGCCTGAGGACACTCGTACAGGAGCAGATGCAATCAAAATTGATGAGGTATTTGGTCAATCCACACCTATTGTGGTGTTAGTTCCTAATGATGACCTTGCTAAAGAGGAAGAGCTTGCTCAAGAGATTGAAGGTCTGCCTTATGTAGACTCTGTGATGTCGTATGCCACAGCAATTGGTACAGCGATTCCGGTGCAATTTATAGATGAGTCAATCATAAAAGAATTTCAATCCGAGAACTACAGCCGACTCACTGTGTTTACAAATGCAGAGGTAGAAGGAGATATTCCTTTTCGGTTAGTTGAGCAGATTCGTGAACTTTCAAGTACCTATTATGGGGACTCGGCTTATACACTCGGAGAAAGTGTCACGCTCTACGATATGAAAGAAACGGTAAGCAAGGATAATCGAATGGTCAATACTGTCACCATCGTAACGATTGCGATTGTTCTACTATTTGCGTTCCGTTCCATCTCGATTCCTATTGTCCTTCTGTTAACGATTCAAGCAGCGGTATGGATAAACCTAGCCGTACCTTATTTTACAAACGATTCACTTGTATTTGTTGGTTACTTAATTGTCAGTACGGTGCAACTAGCGGCGACGATTGATTACGCCATTTTGTTAATGGAGACGTATAAACACCATCGAAAATCAATGCCTGCTATCCCTGCTATAAAAAAGGCATTGGATGAACAGATCTTTTCCATTACGATATCGGCCGCTATTCTCTCGAGTGTTGGATTTATTCTATGGTTCACTTCAAGTAATCCAACCGTCTCATCCATAGGATTATTGCTTGGTAGAGGTGCAGCCCTGGCTTATATTCTCGTAATCTTATTCCTACCGGCGTTACTTTGGATTTCGGATAAATTAATTAAAAAGACAACGTATAAAGCTGATTTTTACGAGGAGGAAGAATAAATGAAACAAAAATTACCTATTTTTGTTGCTACTACACTACTTGTTCATCAATCCTTTTCACTCGTTGCTGCTCCTTCAGCACTGGCAGCAACAGAAGGGTCCATTTCTTCCAAGGACGAAGTAGTCTATGCAAATTTGCAAGCTAACGGATTGGTTAATGAACTCTATATTGTTAATGCGCTAGAGGTTACAGATGAAGGTGCTGTACAAGATTATGGTTCCTATGATCAAGTGATTAACTTAACGGATGTATCAGAGATCACTCAAACCGACTCAAACGAGATTGATCTACAGTTACCTACAGGTAGGTTTTATTATCAAGGCAACCTAACAACACAAACGGAACTCCCTTGGGAATTTGAGATTACCTATTCATTAGACGGTCAAGAGGTAGAACCCTCTGATTTGATAGGTGAAGAAGGTGCATTCGAATTAGACATTCAGGTTTACCAAAATGATGAGGTTGATCCTGCTTTTTTTGAAAACTATTTATTACAAGTTTCCATTCCTCTTGATAGCAATAAGTTTACACAGATCGAAGCACCAACTGCGGCTGTGGCAAATGCAGGGGAAAATAAACAAATTGCTTTTACTGTTATGCCAGAGGAAGAGGCACATCTCGAGCTATCAGCTACAGTCACAGATTTTGAACTTGAGGGGATTGAGATATCTGCACTGCCTTCCTCCTTCGCCATTGATTCTCCGGACACAGAGGAGTTAACAGGAGAATTTGATTCCTTAACTGGTGCCATTTCTGAGTTGAATGATGGGATCGGGGAAGTAAAAAGCGGAGTTAGTGAATTAGCCAATGGGCTACAACAGTTAGAAACAGGCTCATCTGACTACCAACAAGGGGTCTCAGAAACGGCAAGTGCTGGATCAGCGCTGGTTTCAGCTTCAAGTAGTATTGAAGAGGGTTTATTGGAGCTAAATGAAGGATTGCAATCGGATGATCTAGATATGGACTTCGACATCGGCCTAGATGATGAGCTATTTTCAGCACTTGACCAATTTTCAGCTGGAATCAGCGAGTTAGCTGAAGGCATTACCGAATTAAACGCCGGTTATCAACAGTCTTACGAAACATTAAAAGAAGCGATGGATGAGATTCCGGAGCACGAGATCAGTGAGGAAGAGATTCAGCAGCTTTATGTGAATAACCCTGAATCAGAAGCCGTAGAAAAGCTTATCGAAACGTATGCTGCAGCAAGTAAGGCAAAAGCAACCTTTGATGCGGTCGATGAAGGCTTTGAAGCTGTCGAGCCTGCTTTAGAAGAAATGAGTTCATCTGCTACTCAGGTGAGTAAAGGTATCGATGAATTCTCAACATCTGTGCAAGAAGCTATTAACGGAATAGACGTTGGAGAAGGCCTCGACGGACTGAATGAGCTGAGCAACGGAATCGAAGCACTTGCTACTCAATACGGATCGTTTCACGACGGTCTAACAGAATACACAGACGGGGTAAGTCAGTTATCTAGCGGCTACCAAGAGCTCGACACAGGTATTAGTGAAACAGCTGATGGCGCTTCTGAGCTCTCTAATGGGTTATCAGAGCTACAGGAGGGGACCCAGGAGCTTGAGTCAGCTACCTCTGAAATTCCTGATCAGTTACAACAAGAAATTGACGAGATGATCTCCCAATATGATAAATCTGACTTTGAACCGATCTCCTTTGTTTCACCAGAAAATAACGATGTCATTGAAAACGTACAATTTGTCATCCAAACAGAAAGCATCAAAACACCTGATGATTCAGAACAAGCCGCTGAAGATGAAGAAGAGCCCAGTATATGGCAGCGTTTTTTACAGTTATTCGGGTGGGATTGATTCATAATACATTGTAAGCCGTCATGCTCCTTGCATGACGGCTTACGTTTTTTTTAAGCGGTCGAACGTCCGTTTTGATGTTCAAACGAACGTGTGACTAGATTCGACAGACTCTTCATCTGATCTTTGATAGTTTAGTAGTAATAGAATAGGCGATCTCAAGGGTGGTCAGCACTCCCCTATAGAAAGGGGGTGCTACTATGACACCGACTCAGGCGTGGATTATGATTCTCATTTCACTCACATCTGTTATCGTGTCTGTCATTGCTTTAAAGACAAAAAAGTAACCCACCCTTGAGCTGTGCGGCTTAAGTGGATTACTTTCTCTACCCATTGCTGACCCCTTTGGTGGGAGCCATTCTATAATTACCGTCTAATGTTACTAGCATTAGGCGGTCTTTCTATTATGTTACGCTTTATTAGTCATAATTATACTTATTTTATATATAGCGGTCAATTAAAAAATGACTCTCCATTGTCTTCTAACTCATGGCAATTTAGATAACTTTTGAAGGTTAATCATAAAAAATAATCCCCTGTGCAGGTTCTTCTACACAGGGGATTGTCTTAATGTATTACCTCATTCATTATATAACCGAATCCATTTCTTTTCCTTTTTTTCGAGCCTGTTCAGAAAGTGG
The DNA here is from genome assembly GCF_030813245.1 of Alkalicoccobacillus murimartini. Taxonomy (GTDB): domain Bacteria; phylum Bacillota; class Bacilli; order Bacillales; family Bacillaceae_D; genus Alkalicoccobacillus; species Alkalicoccobacillus murimartini. Next base: position 871,648 of record NZ_JAUSUA010000002.1, read on the forward strand.
TTTCTTCAAGAATCCAATCATGAGGCAGGTAACGATCGAACCAAGTAGGATACATCCGATGTAAAGGAATGGATGATTACTTGCTATTGGTATGACAAAGATTCCGCCATGTGGTGCTTGTAACGAGATGTTTAATGCCATACACGCTGCTCCACCAATTGCGGCACCTACGATATTTGCAGGAATAATCCGTAATGGATCTGCTGCGGCAAAAGGAATCGCTCCCTCTGTGATAAAGCTTGCTCCTAGTACATAACTTGCTTTTCCAGCCTCTGCTTCTTGAAGAGTGAACCGGTTCTTAAAGAATGTTGTAGCTAGTGCAATCCCGATTGGTGGGACCATACCTCCAACCATAAGAGCGGCAGAAGGCTCAAAGATATTCGCTGCAAACATAGCTAAACCAAAGGCAGAAGCTGTCTTGTTAATCGGTCCACCCATGTCTGATGCCATCATACCAGCTAACAATGCACCTAAGATTGCTGCATTAATACCTGTAAGACCAGTTAACCAGTTCTCTAAGAATATATTGAGTAAGGACATTGGTGTATTTAAGACAAAGAACATAAATGCGCCAACAATAAGAGTACTTAATAATGGAACTAATAAAACGGATATTAAGCCTTGGAAGGCCTTTGGTACTTTAGCAAAAGCTCGTCCAATATACAAAACTGAGAATCCAGCCACAAATCCGGCAAACATCCCACCTAGGAATCCAGATCCACCAATACTTGCGACCATACCACCGATCATAGCTGGAGCAAGACCTTGCTTATCCGCAATACTGTATCCAATGAACCCAGCCAAGATAGGAACCATTAGAGCGAATGCTGCTTCTCCACCCACTTGACTGAAGAACTCTGCAAAGATATTATACTGATCACTTTGAGGATCAGCTGCATAAATTCCAAACATAAATGATATGGCAATGAAGATACCACCTACCACTACAAATGGGATCATGTACGATACACCACTCATAATATGCTTATAGAAATTCAAACCTGACTTCTTCTCAGGTTCAGCATGCGATTCTGAAACATGCTCAGACTGAGGGTCACGAATATCATAAGCGAGTGCTTGGTCAATTAATTGATCCGCATGACTAATCGCCTTTTTTACTGGGACATCTACAAAACGTTTGCCCTTGAATACATCCGTATCCACTCTAACATCATGTGCCACAACAATCGCATCCGCATTCTGAATATCTGATGCAGTTAAACGATTTTCTGGTCCATTCGCGCCATTTGTTTGGATCTTAATCTTCATGCCGCGTTTAGCTGCGGCTTCTTTTAATGATTCTGCCGCCATATACGTATGAGCAATACCTGTCATACAAGCCGTAATACCAACAATATATTTCCCGGAATCCTGCTTTTCAGTTTCAGCAGGTTCACTTAATACGGACTGATCTTGAATCGTTTTTATGACTTCATCCATTGAAGTGGCTACAAGTAATTTGGCTCGAAACGTTTCGTTCATTAAAAATGTTGAGAGCTTTGATAAAAGAGAGAGATGTTCATTTGACGCATTTTCAGGTGCAGCAATCATAAAGATTAAGTTAGTATGCTGTCCTCCATAATCAATTCCTTGAAGCGTACGACCCATGATGATTGTCGGCTTAGAAACAGATTTTGATTTTGCATGTGGAATCGCTACTCCATATCCTACTGCTGTAGAAATTTCATTCTCTCGTTTATAAATAGCTTCTTTAAAGGAAATCGGATCATTCGTAAGTTGATTCTCAGTTAATTTACCCACTAATTCGTCAATTACAGCATCCTGATCTGTACCTTTGAGATTCAATATAATATTATCTCTAGTAAGAATGTCTACTAATTCCACAAAAATCCCTCCCAGACCCACCTGAAATTATTAACTGAAATAGTGATGCGCTTGATTCGTTGAATTAAACAGATCCATCTTTTTCTTCACTACTTCTTGCGCAGCTTTACGCGCACTTGGCATGATCATATCTGGCTCATACGCTGTATCGTTTTCGATTAGGAAACGACGCATCTCTTTGAAGAAAGCATTTTTCATATCTGTTGATAGGTTAATCTTTGATACACCATGAAGGTAAGTTTGTGAAATTTCCTCATCTTTGTTGTCACTACCACCATGAAGAACAAGAGGGATATCTACATTTTTATTGATTTCAGCAAGCAGATCGAGCTTCAATTCTGGCTGTCTATCGTGTTTGTATTGACCATGGGACGTCCCAATTGCAATAGCCAATGTGTCAATTCCAGTTTGTTCAACAAATGTTTTTGCATCATCTACATCTGTATATAAGATGACATCCGCTCCACCTTCAGAGCTTCCTTCGTTTGAACCAATTGTTCCGAGTTCAGCTTCAACAGAAACATTAACGCTATGTGCAAGCTTCACGACTTCTTTAGAGATGGCAATGTTATCTTCAAATGATGCGTGAGAAGCATCGATCATAACTGACGTAAATCCGTTTCGAATCGCTCTCATGACATCTTCCACAGAACCACCGTGGTCAAGATGGATAACCATTGGTACCTTTGCATTTCGGCAGCTTTCACGAACATAAGTTATAAAATCATCACCTAGTAGTTCTACTTCATTTGGGTGGATTTGAATGATAGCTGGTGCATTTTTTTCTTCAGCAGATTCAATAATAACCCTCACAAATTCACTGTTTGCTACGTTAAATGACCCCACTGCAAACTGATGCTTGTACGCTACCGCTAAAAGATCCTTCATATTCATTAACATAATTATCTCTCCTCGTTTGTTTAGATCTGATTCCAAATTTTTAAGAACTCTTCTTCACTACTTGTATGAACAAGTGATCTCACATGCTCAATACTCTTTGTTTTTTGGAAAAACTCTGTAAATACATATTCATTTCGTTCAACATCTGATGATGGGATGTAAATGATAATGAGCTGTACTTTTTCCGTCCCCCATTGAATCGCATGTTCATTAATACCAATGATGACGCGTTCCTTATACTCCTTCATTTCAAAGTATGGATGAGGAATGGCGACTAGATTTCCTATAGAGGTATAGGACATCGTTTCTCTTTTCATAATAGGATCATAAAATTCTTCTTGATTACTTTCCGACAACAGGTGGTGAATCGCTTCAGCAGGACTGCTTTCATCCATCCAGTAGATACTCGCCTGCTCAATAATCATATTCTGAGCCTCAAGGAAGAATCTTATTCTTTTAATATCTGCGCTCTTAAAGCTACTTTGCACAGCTACAAAATTTGTTTGATTTTGCGGTGCATGGGCAAGATCAATACCAATATACAAGCAGCCATCTTCAAACGAATGGTCTGACGAATACTTCTCAATTCTGCTTATCTCCAATTCATCAAAGTACGTGGCAATCTTTGAAGCAAGAAGCTCGGTACGTTCGTAGCCTCTAGTGTAGAGAATGATCGCCTTCCGTTTCTTTTTGTCCTTCGACTGGATGATGACCTGAATATGATAGGCAAGATAAGCAATTTCACTATCTTGAATTTCTACGTCAAATTCCTTTTCGATTTGTAATGCCAAATTTGAAGCGACGCTAAATGAGAAGAAGTATTCTGCCTTTGTTTCCTTCACAAACGGATTATAAATCAGCAAATTATGTGAAGCTGGGTAGATAATCCGATAGATGTGATTGAGTATGTTATGTCTATACCTCTGCTCTGAGTAAGTTGGCACATGATAGATCTGCTCTACTTTACGTAAGATTGATTCAATTTTTTCGACAATCTCTGAATTCCGATTAGCTATCTCAACATCCTCTAAATCAAGCTGTAATGACATCAAATAATTGACTAGAAATACTACTTCGTCTTCAGAAAACGTAATGTATTCGCTCATCTGAGTTTGAAACGCTAGAGCCACATCATATTCTTTAAACTCTGTTAACTTCACAAGTTCTTTATCACCAATGACAACGAGGCGTTTTTCATTAATTTGATGAATGATAATAAGCAATTGCACAGTTAGCTTCTTATAGATGGTAAATTCAATATTTAACTGATACTTTATATTCATCTCATCTACTACTCTAAAAACGCTTTCAATTGTCTCTGATTTAAGCCATGATTGAAAATACTGAACAACAAAATCCTTGTAATTTTCTTTCTTCACATGAATTGAGGAGAAGAAGCTCTCAAGTAAAATTCTTTTCTGCATTTCTGTTCCAACTAGCTTGATACCCTTAAACACCCTAGTATCAATGGATACATCAATCCCTAGTGAATGGATATTTATCGTAAGCTTTTGAATACGGCTTCGAATCGTTTGTGGTGAGTAATAAAATGACTCTGCTAGCTCTTCATAGGTAGTGTAGTCATCCCTATTCATTAAAAATTGGATGATTTCAAACTCAAGAATGGCCTCTTCAGGTTCTTTATTGGTTAGATCAACCTCCTCTTGGTTTCCTTGGCTATCGTCACTCACCATTGCATATCCCTGGGGAGATGAAACGATTACGATATCACTGAAATTCTCGTTAATATCTTTTATATAATTACGAATGGTTCGATCTGTAACGTTTAACATATCTGCTAACGTTGCAGCCGATACATAGCCTTGGTTTTGCTTCAATAGAAAGTCAATTAATTGTTTACGTTTTTCATGCAAACTAACCACAACCTTTCTATAACTTCACAATAAAACACCTCTATTGAAAGCGCTATATCAGTAGATTTTCCTACGTCTAGGAAAAAATACACCATTTCAGTTACAAAAGCACTGTCAGCGGCTTACAGAACAAAAAAAACAAACCGGATACCGGTTTGTTTTCTTATTCTCTATTGGATTTATGGAATCATATTCCCCGCTGCTACATAGAGCTCATACCATTCCTCTCTTGTTAGTGGAATGTCTGAACCTGCTGCAGACTCCTGCAAGCGCCCTGCGTTCGTTGTGCCGAGTACCACTTGAATATTCGCTGGATGGCGAGTAATCCAAGCCACTGCAATAGTGGTTGCAGTAACATCATACTTCACTGCAAGACGATCCAGTACTTCATTTAGTTCAGGGAATCTTTTTGTATCCCCTACAAATACACCATCAAAGAATCCGGTTTGAAACGGTGACCATGCTTGCAAAGTGATGTCGTGTAATCGAGAGTATTCAAGTATGCTGCTATCTCTATTTACTGCGTTTTCAGTGTTCATATTCAAGGACACACCTGAGTCAATTAGAGGCGTGTGGGCAAGGCTAAATTGCACTTGGTTCACTACAAGCTTTTGATTCACGCTCTTTTGTAACAGCTCCATTTGCATCGGGTTATGATTTGAGACACCAAAATGACGTACCTTCCCAGACGTATGCAGCTGATCAAACGCTTCCGCTACTTCATCTGGTTCCATTAACGGATCTGGACGATGCAGCAACAAAATGTCTAAATAATCGGTTTGTAATCTTTTTAAGATATCATCAACAGACGAAAGGATATGGTCTTTAGAAAAGTCATAATAACCTGTTGCCCCTCTTCTGATTCCACATTTACTCTGCAGAATCATCTTTTCTCTTATGCTCTTATCCATAGAAAGCGCTTTCGAAAATTGTTCTTCACAGCTGCCTCCACCATAAATATCTGCATGATCAAAAAAGTTAATGCCTGACTCCTGTGCTGTATGAATCAATGCTTCTGTTTCCTTTAATGAAAGATTGTTAATACGCATGTTACCCATGACGATGTTGGATACGTTAAGATCCGTTCCTTTTATATTAAATTTCTTCAATGTACATACCCTCCTATAAATCGTATCTATCTTATGAATAGCTTACTAAATTGTAGGGAACCTGTATACTTTTAAGGGGGTAGACACAGATCTATTTTAGCAGTAATACTACCGCTCCAGTCATACACTTCGCTTTCCATGGGCGGCTGGTGAGCCTCCTTGTGCTTCCGCACTGCGAAGTCTCACCCTGGCCATTACTCCCATGGGAGTCTACGTGTATGTCTTACGCTGGTTTTAGTTCATTTTAATAGTTAGAGTTACTGACGAATGAGTACATTTTAGCTATAGCTGTCAGTGTTGTTCGTCTTATATATCATCTCTATGGTCATGAGCCATTATTTTTTTACATGCTTAAGGAACGTCGTAAGTAATTCATCCAGTTTTTTGTAGTCTTCAAATTCTAATGATAAATTTTCTACTAATTGTGATGGAATACATTCTGCCTTTTGTTTTAATGCTTCTCCCTCAGCTGTTAGTCTAATAATGACACTTCGTTCATCCTCCACCGACCGCTTTCTTTTTAAAAGACCGTGACTTTCCATTCGTTTTAGCATTGGTGTTAAGGTTCCTGAATCAAGCGACAGCTTTTCTCCTAATTCTTTCACTGTGATTGCATTTTTTTCCCATAGAACTAGTAACACTAGATATTGTGAATACGTTACATCCAATTCCTCTAATAACGTACGATACATCTTCATTATTTCGCGTTCTGCAGTGTACATCTTAAAACAGATTTGATTTTCAAGCTTAAGTATCTCGTTATCCACGTTGATCCCCTTTCCCTATCTATTACTATCTATCATACACAATCCAGTTCAATAATGACAAAATTTAATTTTGCACAATATAATTGTTGACTAATTAAAATATACGCATTAATATGATTGTAAGCTATTCAGTTTTGCACAACTTAATTTCAGGAGGTTTTTATTATGGAAGCTTTATATACAGCAAAAGCAACAGCAGATGGTGGACGTCAAGGGAAGGTAAAAAGTAGTGACGGTACGCTTGATCTCACACTATCCATGCCTAAGTCATTAGGCGGACAAGAAAAAGAAGGATCAACAAACCCAGAGCAACTATTTGCTGCAGGCTACTCTGCATGCTTCGATAGCGCACTGAATGCCGTTGCCAGACAGTCTAAGAAAAGAATCGAATCTAAGGTCACATCTGAAGTATCAATCGGAAAAGATTCAGATGGCGGTTTCAAACTTGCCGTTGTTCTTTCCGTTGTAGTTAACGGTGTTTCACTTGAGGAAGCAGAAGAGTTAGTCGAGCAGGCACATTCATTCTGCCCATACTCAAAAGCAACTAAAGGGAACATTGATGTAGAACTAAAAACATCCTTGTTTTAAGTTGATTAATCTAGGATAAAAAAGGATTAGAGGCACCCCTGCCTCTAATCCTTTTTACATAGACTCCTTTAAAAATTGCTTAGGAGACATGCCAATATATTTCTTGAAAACATGGCTGAAATATTTATAATCACTAAATCCAGTCGTTTCGGCAACCTCATACACGAGCATTTTTTCGTTTTGAAGCTTATCAAGTGCTTTTGTAATTCTATATCTAGTGAGAAATTCGTTGAAGCTATAGCCGGTTGTTTCTTTAAGCTTTGTATTAATACTGACAGTGGAAAGACCAATTTCCTCACTAAGCATAGCAAGGGTAATCTTCTGGTCATAGTAGCCTTTAATGTAGCGTACGGCTTCTCCTGCATATGTTGATTCCGCCTCAGAATCAAGAGTAAATGGTAGCAAGCCGCTCATGACTTTTGATTGTTCGTGCTGCTTTTTCTCCTGAATGTCTTTCGTCAATTGTTGTAACGATTCAGCAAGCTCTTTCAAATCAATTGGCTTCAACAGGTAATCCCGAACACCTAGGCCTATGGCTTGTTGAGCATAGGTGAATTCACCATAACCTGATAAAATAATGGCTTCATACTGCTGGGAAGGCTTCGTTTCCTTTAACATCTGCAAACCGTCTTTAAAAGGCATACGAATATCTGTAATCACAATATCAGGCTGTGTCTCAGCAATGATTTGGCAGCCCTCTACTCCGTTTTCTGCCGTTCCAACAACTACGCAACCACTGCTAAGCCAATCCATGCGATAAAGCAGTCCTTTAAGAATCATAGGCTCATCTTCGACTAGTACGACCTTTAACATTATCGCTTCACCCCTTATATGGAATTTGCAATGAAATGACAGTTCCTTCTCCTAATGTTGTCTCTATATCAAGCCCATATTCCGTGCCATACAAAAGCTGGATTAGCTGATGCGTATTTTTCATGCCTGTATGCTCAGTTTCCTTCATGTCTCCGGCTAGAATCGCCTGTACCAATGCTAGAGTTTCTGGCTTCATACCTAGCCCGTTATCTTTCACCCGGATAAGCATAAGTGTCTCACCAAGCACCTCTATTGTTAGTTCGACTAGTAAACCATGTGTTTCATTTATATTATGCTTGATTGCATTCTCGATTAAAGGTTGAATCATCAGCTTTGGTATGTGCGCCTCGTATAAGTAAGGCTCTATTTGTATAGAGTAGTTCAGCCTTTTACCATACCTCATCTTCTGAAGGGAAAAGTAATCTTCAAGATAGCTCAAATCCTTCTCCAATGGTACTGTCGTATCTCCAAAGTTCGTATTATATCGCATGAGCTTTGCTGTTTTGACGATCATATCAGAAGCATTTTCAGGATCAGCCAATGTCTCATACTTAATCATTTCGAGCACATTAAAAAGAAAATGCGGATTAAATTTTGCTTCAAGATGCTTCATCTCACTTAATTTTCTTTTCTCCATAATTTCTTGATTCTGATCAACCAGAAATTGAATTTCATTTATTTTACTCGTGTATTCTTCATATATAGTCTGCACTTCATCAAAGATATGTTCCTTTTGAAAATGTTGATTATGATTTTTAGTAGAAATCATTGTAACGAGTGCATCAAAAGGCTGCAGTGATTTTTTTAATATTTTTGGTGTGACAATCCATACGACAAGGATCATCACCAAGCTGCTTACAACCATTGTTAGAAGCCCATAGAATAAAAGTAAACGATACGAATAAATTGATGTTAGTGTAATAACTTGAATGTCATTTTCAGAAATGGTTGTGCGTGTCTTAAAAAAATAATCAGTATCCGCTTGTATAAAGTGCCCTTTTTCAAGCTCTAACTTGCCAAGCGTAGTTAAAGCAAAGGAATGGCTATAAAAGATAACGTTATCAAATGGATCCGTGACAAATAATAGCTGATTATTGGTTGATGGTAGCTGATTCTCAAGAAAAAACATTAGATACCCAATCGTGCCATCACTACCCGGTATGGCAGCTGTAAATACATAGGACGCTTCATGGTTCACATCCATGATTCGCTTGTTTAATCGCTCTTCTATCATGCCGTTTTTATTTGCTTTGTTAACCAACTCATTCATAAAAATACTTTGACTCAGCTCCTGCTCAATTCCATCGTAATAACTAGTAGCTATGATTTCTTCCTCTTCATTTAGCAGGACAAAGTCGGCATTCATCTGTTGTGCATTCCTGAAATCATAGAGGATACGGTTTGTTACGTTTCCTTCACCAGCTCCAGATAAAAATGACGTGATGGCTTCATCTTTAATTAATGAAGACAAGCCAGCTCTATATTCTTCAAATCCTGCTTCAATCTCAGCAGCAACCTGCTCATTTATTTTTTGATTTGGCTTTACGATAGATACATTAAAAATCAGATATAAAGAAATCAAATACACAAAGAGAATAATAGCTATAATGACAACTGCGTATTTTATAAAAGAGCGTTTGATATCATCTTTGATTTTTCTGCGTTCCATATATGCCAACTCCACTATACCTGTTTAAAAATAGGGCTACCTTGATAGAAAGGCAGCCCAATCACTTTTTACAAATTCATTTCTTTTTTACCTGATAGCTTAAAGAATAATAACAGCGATAAAATCGATGTGACAGTTAAGATCGCTGAGTAGGCCGAGGCATTACCAAAGTTCCCACGAATAACCTCTGAATAGATTGATACAGCCAATGTTTGCGTGTTGCTAGAATACAAGATAATCGATGCACTAAGCTCACCCAGAATAGTAATCCAACTCATAATGGCTCCAGCTAACACACCCGGCATCATCATCGGTACAATAACTTTAAAGAATGTTCGTTTTTCTGATGCACCCAGGCTAATAGCCGCTTCCTCCATACTAGGGCTGATCTGACTCACAATGGCCGTACTTGAGCGAATCGTATACGGCATCCGGCGAATAACAAAGGCCAGTACCATAATCAACGCTGTACCTGTTAAGAAAAAAGGTGCATCATTAAAGGCAAATACAAGCGCGATCCCAAGAACAGATCCTGGAATAACAAACGGTAGCATCGATATCGTATCTAGCATAGACGTTATTACGTTTCGCTTACGAACCGTCAGATACGCGATAAAGATACCGAGCACCACAATGATAGCGATTGCAAATAACCCTAGCTTATAAGTGTTGAGGATCATAGAAAGATCCCTGTTAAACAATATGGTCTCATAGTTTTGCAGAGAGAATCTACCTGTATAAACCTGGCCGCCTGTTGTCTCCAAGAAAGAAGTGTAGACGACGACTAGTTGAGGCAAGATAGATAATAAGGCAATGATATAAACAGCCCCATGACTCAAAACATTTTTGATGCCATAGCTTCTTTTCACTTCCATTGGTTTAAGAGCTGACATTGAATACGCATACTGACGTGAGATGATTCGTTGCACAAGAAACAGAGCAATGGTCACAATAATGAAGATAGCGGCAATAGCAGCGGCAAATCCTGCATCTCCACCAACCTCACTCATAAATTGAGTATATATTAAAACAGGGATTGTTCGATACCCTTCACCAATAAGCATTGGTGTACCAAAATCTGCAATCACACGCATAAATACCAGTAGCGAACTAGCTAATATCGTTGGTGTAATTAACGGTACCACGATTTTCATGACACGCTGAATCCCAGAATACCCAAGACTTTCCGCAGCTTCAATCAATGAATTATCTAAATTCTTAAGCGCTCCTGAGATATAAATAAAGATTAAAGGGAATGACTGCAATGTCAGAACAAGCACGATCCCTGCAAATCCATAGATTCCATCGTAGTTCATATCAAAGGTGTTGTTTAAAAATTTAGTAACGACACCACCTCGGCCTAGTAATTGAATCCACGCATACGCCCCAATAAATGGAGGCGAAATATAGGAAACAATGACGAGAATTTGAATGGTTTTGCTTCCAAAGATCTTTACTCTTCGTAAAATATACGCAAGTGGTAACCCTATTAAAACAGCTAGAAGCGTACTAACGATGGTAACTTTTATACTGTTCCATAAGGTAACCCAATAGAATTTACGTTCAAAGAAATGAGCAAAATGCTCAAGTGTAAATGTCCCTGACCCTGAATCATACACACTTTTATTCAGTACAAGAATGACTGGAAATAAGATAAATAAAGCAAAGAATAGCATGATAAATAAGGTAATAAGGTTCCAACCATTAAGGCTTTTGCGCAGCATATTACTCACCTGCCTTAATCAGTGTCATCTCACTCGCTGCATCAAACACATTAATCAACTTCGGCTTTACTTTCAAATGAACAGCTGTCCCTTCAGGAATAATGGCATGATCCTCGATATTCTGGACCACTTCTACCTTCTCTCCTGATGTTAATGTGATGAAATAATGCGTATTAATCCCTAAAAACATTGTCTTATCTACTACTCCAGCGATTGCATTTGTATCTGTTGTAACAACAAATTCCTGTGGTCTAACGGAAGCCAGTACTTGCTGTCCTACTTTTACCGTATCAACAAGATTATTTAATTTCTCACGGTAGCCATCATTAAAGACAACATAGTTTCCATCCTGATGCTTTTCAACTATTCCTTTTACAACATTGGACGTTCCGATAAACTGAGCGACAAATAAATTATTTGGTCGAAGATAGATGTTTTCTGGTTTACCGATCTGTTGAATTATTCCTTTATTCATGACCGCAATCCGATCAGAAATAGCCAGCGCTTCTTCTTGATCATGTGTGACATAGACAGTAGTAATGCCTACTTCCTGCTGAATCTCCTTAATAGCATTACGCATCTCTACACGAAGCTTCGCATCCAAATTTGATAACGGCTCATCCATTAACAACACCTTTGGATTAATGACTAATGCCCGCGCCAACGCTACTCGCTGCTGTTGGCCCCCGGAAAGCTTATCAGGCTTTTTCGCATGATGATCCTCAATACGTACGACCTTCATCATCTCGTTAATACGACTCTGCATATTTTTCTTATCAGCATTTTGTGCCTTCAGACCAAAAGCGATATTCTCCGCTACTGTCATATGAGGGAAGATCGCATAGTTTTGAAACACCATGCCCATCTTTCGTTTGTTAACAGGGATAGTATTAATCACTTGGTCATCTACTTTAATGGCTCCTCCTTCTATTGAATTAAACCCAATAATCATTCGTAGCAATGTTGTCTTTCCACAGCCCGAAGGTCCAAGTAAGGTAAATAGCTCCCCTGGTTTAATGTCTAATGACAGCCCGTTTATTACGGTCTGATCCTCATATTTTTTTACTACTTTATCAATGTGAATGGCTACACTCATTGTTCTCTCTCCTTTCGTTTCTAAAAAAATAGATATGCAGAGCTACCTTCGTACTCTGCATATCTAGCTGTCTAATTAATTCATAGATCGTTCAAGCACATCCACATAACGAGCTGTTATATCATCCGTGTTCTCGATAATATAATCCTCATCATATTCATCAAATAATGAGATCTCATCCTGTGGAGTCATATAATCAGCTACCTCTACACCCTCACGCAATGGACGGACTGTCAGCTCCATACCCGTGCGGCTTTGTACTTCCTCTGAAAGCACATAATCTATAAACTTCTGTGCTCCTTCAAGATTGTCAGTACCTTTGATAATTTGAACGGACTGTCCAGGATACACCACACCCTCCGTTGGGAATACCACATCAACCGCGGCTCCACTCTGCATGTAATGAATAACTGGGTCTTCCCACGTTAGACCAACCACATACTCTCCATCCGCTACACCACGGTGCACTTGTCCAGAGCTCCCCTGTACTTTCCCATCCAGGTTAGCAAGGAATTCTTCAACATACTCCCATGCTTCATCAGCCATCGGATCGCCGTCTCCCGCTGCATAAAGCATCGCAACGAGTGATTGGAAGGCTGAGCTTGAATTAACCGGATCACCAAAGGCAATGCGCCCCTTTAACTCCGGATTTAATAGATCCTGAAAGTTATCAATTTGAATATCTCCTGCAAGATCTGTATTTACAATAAACACCGTCGGATCCGAAAAAGCTGGAGAGAAAAAGCCTGTTGTATTCTTAAAGCCCTCCATCATAAACTCATCCTCAGGAGAAACATACTCCTCAAACAAATCCGTCTTATCATGCAGCATCGTTACGTCCGCTGCCCAGAGAATATCTCCCTGGGGATTATTACGCTCCGACTCCACACGGGTTACAACCTCACCTGTACCTGCCGAGATTGTTTGAACTTTAATACCCGTTTCTTTCTCAAAGCTTGGAATCACAGCTTCATTCAAGTTCTCACTCCGAGTCGTATAGATAACAAGCTCTCCTTCACCAGAACCTGAACTTGAATCCCCACAACCAGCCATCAACGCAGCAGCTCCAGCTGTTAATACAACTAATTTAAGCGCTTTCATAATAACCCCTCCTCTTTACTAGCTAGCTCTATCGTATAGCAGAGACCCGGAAGCCGGAATCCTAAAATTGATAAAATGTATCTGATATTTGATGGGAATGAAAAAAAGACTGCTCCTCTCAAAAGGGGCAGTCCTACATACTTATCACTTTTTACGCTTGCTTCTTCAGAAAATCTTTTCCACCAAATTGATTGCCATTATCTAATTTCAACACCTCTGCTGTCGTCGCATGAACATGATCAAGCAGCTCTTGGTTGTCCATTAAATACTGGCCATAGGAAGGAACCATTTCTTTGATTTTTGCATCCCACTCCTGCATACGATCTGGAAAGCATCGCTTTATGACATCGAGCATGACATGCACAGCTGTAGAGGCACCTGGAGAAGCACCAAGCAAGGCAGCGATGGAACCATCCTCTGCACTAATGACCTCGGTACCAAACTGAAGAGTACCTTTGCCTCCTGCTACTGTATCCTTGATTACTTGCACACGTTGACCAGCCACTACTAAGTCCCAATCCTCGGATTTAGCGTTTGGAATGAATTCACGCAGTTCGTTCATACGCTGTTCTTTAGATAACATGACCTGCTGGATTAAATATTTCGTCAGTGACATATTTTTAGCGCCAGCTGCAAGCATGGTCAATAAGTTATTCGCTTTTACAGACGTAAATAGATCCAACACTGATCCATGCTTTAAGAATTTTGGTGAAAAACCAGCAAACGGTCCAAACAATAGCATCTTTTGATTTTCAATAAAACGTGTATCCAGATGTGGTACAGACATTGGTGGCGCTCCCACTTTAGCCTTGCCATAGACTTTCGCATGGTGCTGCTCAACCACAGCTGGATTATTACAGGCCATAAAAATACCACTAACCGGGAATCCGCCAATTTGTTTGCCCTCAGGAATACCCGACTTCTGAAGAAGATGTATACTTCCACCTCCGCCTCCAATAAAAACAAACTTCGCTCTATGACTTTCGGTTGTACCGCTTTCAAGATTACGTACCTTTACTTCCCACAAACCATCATTCGTGCGTTTGATATCAGAGACACTGTGGTTATAATGCATATCAACACCAAGTCCCTCTAGGTGGTCAAACATTTTGTGAGTTAACGCACCAAAATTCACATCTGTTCCAGTATCAATTTTGGTTGCAGCCACACGATCTTCTACCGGACGATCCTTCATCATTAGAGGGATCCATTCCATTAACATATCGCGATCTTCTGAGTATTCCATGCCTTTAAACAGAGGGTTGTCTGAAAGCGCTTTAAAACGTTTCTTTAAAAAATCTACATTTTTTTGCCCTTGAACCATACTCATATGAGGTAATGCTCTAATAAACTCTTGTGGCGCCTCAATTAACTTTTGGCTAACAAGATAAGACCAGAATTGCATAGACACTTGAAACTGTTCATTAATATTTATCGCTTTACTAATATCCATTGAACCATCTGGCTTTTCAGACGTGTAATTTAATTCACACAGTGCTGCATGACCCGTACCAGCGTTATTCCATTCATTGGAGCTTTCTTCACCTGCATTTGATAACTTTTCAAAAACCGTCATGTTCCAGTCCGGTGCTAATTCTTTCAAAATTACGCCCAAAGTTGAGCTCATAACACCAGCACCAATCAATATAACGTCCGTACTATGTTGTGTGTTCGTCATATATTTTCAGTCCTTATACGTTAAGATTCGAAGAAAAATTTTGAATTTGTTTCCTGTTTCCATTGTAGCACTAAAGAAACAAATTTAAAATATCACTCGATTTTTTACACAAGTAAAAGTTGGAAAATGAGCAAGCTACCATATCCCATCTGCAGGGCGCCCGGTTTTTTACTATATGTATCTACTTTAATTATCGTCATTCGTTTCTTATCTATTCAGTTTCTTCTATATATAATATACGCGGCAATCGCTCCATGCAACCCTTTATCTTCTCCTCTCAGGTTCAATCTATAGCATCCTCCTCCTAATTCCGTTAAACTTAAACGACCTCATCAAAAGGAGTGGAAGTATGCAAACAATCACAGGAAAAGTAGCGTTAATCACAGGAGCTGGGCGCGGAATTGGCCGAGCAACAGCAGAAGCCTTTGCCAAAGAGGGTATTCACGTTGGACTTGTCGGACGTACGCTAGAAAACCTGCAAAAAGCTGCAGAAGAGTTAAAGAAATATGATGTAAACGTAGCGATTGCTGCTGCAAGCATAGAGGATTTAGATTCCATCACAGCAGCCGTTGAAACCATCCGTGGAGAGCTTGGACCAATTGATATTCTTGTCAACAATGCTGGAATATCGAAGTTCGGTGGCTTCATGGACTTAACACCTGAAGAATGGACAAATATTATTGATGTGAACGTTAAAGGTGTTTACTACACTACCCGTGCAGTATTACCGGAGATGATCGAGCGTAACAAAGGTGATATCATCAATATCTCCTCAACAGCTGGTCAAAAAGGCGCGCCGATTACAAGTGCCTATACAGCTTCAAAAGCAGCGGTCATTGGACTTAGTGAGTCATTAATGATGGAAGTGCGTAAGAAAAATATCCGTGTTACGACACTCACGCCAAGTACAGTAGCAACAGATATGGCGGTTGAGCTTAACCTGACGGATGGTAACCCTGAAAAAGTAATGCAGGCAGAAGATTTAGCCGAGTTAATGGTTGCCCAACTTAAACTTCATCCTCGTGTTGTGTTGAAGAATGCTGGATTATGGTCTAATAATCCATAAGAGTATGATAGTAGGAATCAACGAGCATCTTAGGATGTTCGTTGTTTTTTTGGTGTTTTGCTGGTGCAATGTTGCTTGGTAAAGTTGAGTTTTCTCTTGGTGAGATGAGCATGGTTCTGGGTTTGGTGCTTTGGCTCTTGATAGATTTTGATTCCTTTTGGTTTTGAAGTGGTTCTTCTTGGTTAGACCTCATGATCCTATTCTGATCATAAAAATATTCATTTTTACCCATTGTGTTCGTGCGACTTGGGTTCCTCCGCCTATATGAGCTTGGTAAATCGGCCTTCCTCTTGGTGAATAGAGCGTAGATCTTGGTAACACTCTTCCGCTCTTATTAAAATCTCTTTCATCTTGATCAAAAATGATTTTCTCTTGATAACGACCGCTCGCTCTTAACAAATCTCCATCTGTCTTAGTATTTAAGTAATCCTTCTTGCTAGACCCTCTAAACGTCTTTTTATCCCTATAGGTCACATGATTATATAGAACTCTTACTATCATCTTGATCTATTTCTCTTAGTTAGAATGTGATTACTTCAATACTCCTGCCAAATGACGTAACGCTTCCTCGTTTCTCGTTCGATAGTATCTTTTTTCCTTCTCTACATAACCTTTTTCACAAAATTGATTTAACACATACAACAAATGTCGATACGAGACGCCTAAATAGTCACAAACTGTCACGTGCTTCTCCTGATAGATGCCTTGATCTGATAACTCGAGAATAAAGTGAGCTAACCGATTTTCAAGTGGATAGGCCTGACTCTGTGATGATTTTGTCGCCATAAATGTTGCTTTTATACTTAAAAACGATGTGAGTTCACGAAGGAAGATCACATCCTCCAGTAATTTGGTTCGGCATTCTCGAAATGGTATAGCAAAACAAATGGTTTTCGCTACAACTTGAATGCCTTTTGAATAATAGCTTTCATGTATAAGCTCCATCTCACCAATGTAGTCACATGGCTTGATAAAATTGATTAACGAAACCTTGCCATTTTGATGCGTCATATAGATCTTTGCTTTCCCCTCCACCACATAAAAAAGATAATCTGGTTTCGTTCCCTCTCGAATAATCCATTCATTTCGCTGATATTCATGGATCTCCATGTATCGTTCGACTTGAAATGAAAAATGGTCCGAAATTGAATGCATCTTAAGAAACTGTTCCTTTTTGTCACCTGTATAAATGTCCATTATCCACCTCGAAATGTGAGATATCTCCTATTATTCTATCCGATACCCATGATATCATGCTTATCATATGGATGGAGGATACAGCATGAATACGCACCGTTGGATGAGCACACAGTTTTTCAGCTTCTTTTTAACATGGGGAATTTTTCTACCTTATTGGACAGGCTGGTTAGTCTATTCAAAGGAATTATCCGTGACAGACGCCAGTTTTATTATGAGTATGGGTTTGGTCGCTAGAGGTCTCTCCACTCTCTTTGCCTTTCCTTATCTATCAGGAAAGTTCAGTAACAAAATCATTTTACGAGGAGCTGGCATTGGAACCTTAATCGCTGTCCTATGCTATATTCCAGCGCAATCATTTAGTCTTTTATTATTGGTTACGATCTTCTTTCACTTTTTCTATCCACCCTTAATGCCAATCTTAGATACAGCTGCTAGTAGGCTGGTTCAGCATAAACAATTAGAGCATTACGGTAAGAGCCGCCAATGGGGATCAATCGGATTTGTCTTAGTTGGAATCGTCCTCTCTCTCTTCATAGCTCTATATGGAGAAGACGTCATTTATTACGCATTATTACTTGGAGTTGTGTCTTTAGTATACCTTGCATTCCGACCAGCTCCTGCCGTTTTATCACAGAAACCAACCGAAACACCAATAGCAACGGGCGGTTTACTGAAAATGTTTCATATGAAACATTTTTGGCTTGTCCTCTTAATCGTGATTTTATTGCAAGCCGCACACGCTTCTTATTACAATTATGGTTACCTTTATTTACAGGAGATTCAAGCACCCGACTATCTCATTGGTCTCATCATTAATATCGCCGTTCTAGCCGAAATTCTTTTCTTCACAACGGCTGATCGAAAATTCAAGAGGTTCTCTATTGGTTCCTTACTGGCCATTGCAGCATTCGGTTCGACCCTTCGTTGGATTCTTGTGTTTGCCTTTCCAAGTGTCATCGTCTTTTCGATTGCACAGGTCTTACACGCCTGTTCATTTGCTATGGCTCATTATGCCTTTATGAAGTACCTGATCCAGAACATTCCGCCAGCACAAATTCCAAAAGTGCAGGGACTTTATTCTGCATTAGCACTTAGCTGGAGCACGGCAGTCTTCACCTTATTTGGTGGGTATCTGTATGACATTAAGCCTGGCTATGCATTTCTAGGAATGATCGTATGTACTGTGCCAGCATTGGTGTTGGCAATGAGATATCGAAGAGTGGAAAAGCTATGTTGAATCATTCTTCTAAGAACACATGATAGAGAAGGTGGATCCTCCCCCCATCTTCCCTTCGCAAGCAGCGCGTGATCACAAAAAAAAGCGCCTATGAGCAAGATAGACGATTTTAGCTTCTTCATATAAGGGCGGTGTCCTCACTGATAACCGCGGCAATTGCGTGATCGCGATGATGCTTAGTAATATAAGAAGCCACCCTCTTTAGATCTGTATGTGCATTTTCTACTGCATATCCACAGTCAGAAGCCTCAAATAGAGACAGATCGTTAAGCTGATCCCCTACAGAGATAATCCTTTGGATATCATGGCCCAGCAGTCTTCGTAATTCTTGTAAGGCACTTCCTTTGGACACACCAAAAGGGAGGAGCTCTAGATAGGTTGTATCAGATTGAATACATACTTTGAGGAGTTCACCCACCATTTGAACCGCATCGTGTATTTGCTCACCAATAACAAGTAGTTTGTTCATCTGCAAGGGAACTGTATCACTCACGATACACGTAACGTTTTCTTTGTCTTCATAAGTAGAGATGAGTCCATTTCGGTTTGGTGTATAAATCTGATCATTAATATAGGCAAGAACTACGCCTCGATCTGAATGGGTGTTCCAGATCTGATCTATTTTATTTCGATGACTAGTAATCGTGTGAGATTGAAGCAGGCGCTGTTGTTTTGGACAGTAGATTTGAGTACCGTTTCCTAAAATGACGGGTACCTTAAGATCCAGCTCTTGAATATAAGGAAGCGCAGCACTAAGCATACGCCCCGTAGCAATCGTAAACAAACCTCCCTTTTCAGTAAACGCTTGAATAGCTTTCTTATTCTCTACGCTGATCTGATGGTGCTCATTAAGAAGAGTACCGTCTAGGTCTGATACAAGTAGTTGCTTATACATACACATTCAAATCCTGTGCTTTTTGTTCTGGTATTTTATTTAGACGAAGACCAGACGTGCGATCGTATAAGTTAATTCCTTCTAGATTGGCTTTTATATAGACAGTACTATCTGGCAAATACGTGCCTACACCCATTTCTTTTGCGAGAAGGATGGTCTCTCCACATTGGATATGAATAGTGGTTTCGGGTCCTGCAGGTAGGACGGCTCTTACTGTACCTGAAACAGAGCCTTTTTGAGGCGTACGTGAAATCAAGAGGTCCTCTGGTCTCACAGTTAATACCACATCTTTCTCAATGCGTTCTATCCAATCCGTACTCATAACCATTTCTCCAAGAGCAGAGTGTATGTGAAACGTAGTTTTGCTGCTTTCTCTACATGTAGCATCTAGAAAATTATTTGCCGGATTGCCCACAAACTCAGCAACCGTTAAATGAGCAGGATATTGATAGAGTTGAATCGGCTTATCCACCTGTAAGATTCGTCCTTCAGAGAAGACGGCGATTTTTGTAGACATCGTCATAGCTTCAACTTGGTCATGCGTTACATAGATCATCGTAGTGCGTAACTCATGGTGTAATCGTTTAAGCTCAGCCCGCATCTCAACACGCAACTTTGCATCCAAGTTAGACAACGGTTCATCTAATAACAGAATCTTTGGCTCTGTCACGATAGCCCTAGCAATGGCCACTCGTTGCTGCTGTCCTCCAGACAATTCGGATGGGTACCGATCTTTATACGCTAAAATCTGTAGCTTCTCAAGAGAGCTTTCTACTCTTTCTCGTATTTCTTTTTTATTCCGCTTTCGCCCTTCAAGACCAAATGATACATTTTCAAACACCGTCATGTGAGGCCATAGGGCATAATTCTGAAAGACGAGGTTTAAATGACGTTCAGCTGGAGGAGCAAAGAATTGAGCTTGACCATCTGCGACCAATTTGTCACTAATGACAATTAAGCCCTCTTCTTGATGCTCAAGCCCTGCTAATATACGGAGAGTTGTGGTTTTCCCGCACCCAGAGGGACCAAGAAATGTCATGAAATCCCCTTCTTCAATCTCGAGGCTAATATCCTTTAAAACATGGTGTTTGTCAAAATATTTATTAATTCCCTCAAGCTTTATAAGAGACATCTCTTACCCTCCAATTCCTTTTGTAAAATCAATTTTTCCTAATTTACTAGCGATAAAATAGGTGATTAAAATGATTCCCACAATAATAAGCATCAACGCATTCGCATATTGTTGGAACCCCGACTCCGCATACTTAAACATGAGTGTTGGTAGCGTACCGTTCTCAGGCGTAATTAATAAAATAATCAAATCTAATTCCTTAATGACACTTATGAAGAGAAGCAAGAAGATGGTAAAGAGTGTTTTTTTGCTTAAGGGAAGCATGATTCGCGTGAAGCGTCTGCCCCAATTAGCTCCTTGCACATACGCAGCTTCTTCTAGCTCTCCACCTATTTGGTGCATCGTACTTGCACCAGAACGAGTGGCAATCGGAAGCTCATTCACAACGCATATTAGAATGATAAGGGTAATCGTGCCGTATAAGCTCGGCATAAACCAGCTTGGCGTCGCAAACATTGATAGATAGATAGCCGAGAAAGCGATCCCCGGAATTAGATAAGGCAAATAGCTTAACTGTTCAATGGCTCGACCATCTAATCGATTACGTCGTTTGGATACAATGTAACCAAATACTAGTCCCATAATTGCTGCAATACTCGCCGCAGTAAAAGCAATCTTCAATGAGTTCCCGATCGCAGAGAATAACGCATCGTTTTTCAGCACACCTACTTCGCCTGAAGCAATGGCTGGATTTGAGTCGCCTAACCAAAAATGAAGTGTGAATTGATCAAGGGAGAATTGACTATTTGTCATCATAAAGGACTGTAAAGTTAAGATGATCAGAGGTACAGCAGATACAGCCCCCATCCCACCTAAGACAGACCAGGTAATGGGACGATGCCATTTCTTTAAGGGATACAGATGCTTACGCGAATCCTTCCCTGTAATCGTGGCAAAGCTTCTGCGTTTGCCAATCGCCTTTTGGTTAAAGAAGATTAAGAGAGCACAAACCATTAGTAAAACGATACATAGGACGTATGCTTCAGATATCATTCGATTTTGAATACTTGAGTGAAGCATCGTTGCGATTGTGTAGTATTTAGTTGGTAAGCCTAAAAATGCAGGAACACTAAAGGATCCTAATGCTTTAGAAAAGGTCAATATAAAGGCAGATGAAATGGCTGGTATGATCAACGGTAAGGTAATCTTTCGAATCGTTCTAGCGCTGCTTGCACCTAGTATCCGCGCTGACTCCTCTAAGCTCGCATTCACTGCACCAAGTGCCACTGACAGCAATAAGAAGAAAAAGGTGAAATAATTTAACGTCATGGTTAACACAATAGGTACAAACCCATACGCCAGCCAATCTGGCGGACTAACTTGAAACACCGAGTAAAATAAGCCTTGTCCCCCACCAATGCGGTCGTTCTTGAATACAGACATCCAAGCAAATGCCATAACCCAAGAAGGTAGCATATAAGGCAGGAGAGCAAGCATAGTGACTGACTTCTTATAACGAAAATCTGTGCGCATTACAAGCCAAGCGAGCCCTCCTCCAAGTAAGAAGGAAAGAACAGAGACACTTAGTCCAATAGATAAGGAATGCAGAAGAGGCTTATAGAACAGTGGCTCACTAATACTACCTGCAAAAACATTCATCCAGTTAGCAACTGTGAAGCTACCAGCCGCTCCCCCACTTCGTGCATCTTCCTGAAAACTTTCTATGAGAATTTGTCCAATAGGAAATGCGACCATATAGGTTAGAAAAAGTAGAGCCAATGCCGATATCAGATGAATCGGATTTGTTAAGATGCGAATCAGTTTATTGACGACTCGTGATCGTGAATGATAGCGCGAGATACTCCTCACCTGTTTGCTCCTCTCTACTACTGGTTACCTAATATAAAATTCCTAACATCATTGCTATTGTCATATAGAAACTCACCATCATATGGCCAAAGAGTAAGCTCATCGCTTGAACGCTGCCCATCTACAGACACATCGGTACGAGTTGACCAAGATCCCGGAACGTTATAAGGTCTAAATCCCTCTCCTTGTCCATCAGCTTCTCCTGCCATCCAACGTATGAGTAATTTAGCGGCGGCTGTATGCTCAGCGTTGTTCGCCATATACAAATACGAGGTTCCCGCTACCGACATTTTCGGCTCTACATCGTATAGGAATTCAGCCATATAACCTTGTTCCTCAATATGGCGTGACTTACTTGATGTCGTAATGCCAACAGGTGGCTTCTCTTGACCAGGTGTTCCTACTGCTTCCACAACATCATCACCAGAACTCACAAAGACGGGATCATTTGCTAGTAGTTGTTTAATAAATTCATAACCTGCATTATCTGTACCATCTAACTCTATTTCCTCTCCAAATTTCTGCTTATAGGCCTCTTCCATATCATCCGCATTTTGAACAATCGTTGTGAACAAATCTAGAGTGTCTGACGAAAGCAACGGATCATCCATAACAATTTTGCTCTTCCACTCTTCGTCTGTTAGATCCCACCAGTTGGTAATCGTTGAGTCATCATATACCTCGTTATTCACAAAAATAGCGCGAGTAGAAAAGTAGAATGGCAGGCCTGGTTCATCAAGGAAGGAATCATCTAGACTCGCAACCAAATCATCTGGCGCATATTTGTGAAGCATTCCTTCACTTAGTAATTCACCCGAAACCACACCTCCACCATCTTTCACGAAAACAACGTCTGCTGTATTCAAACCAGCCTCTTGTTCACGGGCTACCTTCTCTACAATTTCAATTGTTCCCAAATCAAACGCATCCACTTGAATCCCTGGATATTCCTTTTCAAAGCTTGCTTTTACATCTTTTATCCTGCTTGATTGCGAATATACAACCACTTTCCCTTCCTCTTTTGCTAGCTCGTACAATTCCTCTGGGGATTCATTCGCCTCAAGGTTTGCTTGCTCAAGCCATGTTGTTGCTTCCTCTGCACTAGCATTATTCGACGAATCGTTGCCACAAGCGGAGACAACAAGTAAAGATGAAAGAGCTAGTCCAGCTGATGCCCACTTAAACTGATCTTTTTTCATGTGTACATTCTCCTTTAGACACTCAAGATAGAGTCCTTGTTTTTTTGTTGTTTCCAAACTTCTTTCATCACTTCTGCCGCGCCTACCTTTGTTTGTAAAACTGGGGATATCCCTTTGGTATAAGCATTTTTCTCAATAGCTGCTTTTAATTCTAGTGCTGTATCACATGAGATATGAATGTCGTTATAAACAGCTCCATATTGGATTGGAAGGTGTGTATCACTTCCACAAACGACCGGCTTGTTTAATGCTTCCACAAACGCATATACTTCCGTTTGTGCCTGCTCGACCCCTTTTCTGAAAAGGTCACGCCCATTTAAGTCGAACGCATCTAGCTGACCTAAATGTTCGGTTGGGTGACTTGTGAGAGGCGTACCTTCTCTCAAGGGATGGGCACCAATTTTTAAGAGTGGATGACCTTCCGATATTTTAAGTAACTCAGCTAGCCTAATAAAGTTTCCATCCTCTGTGTGTGGCTCAAGCTGTGCACGAATCTCACGAATAGAGGTGCGAGGCCCAATAAAAAGAATATGCCCCCGATCCTTCACATCAATTTCCATTCCAGAAAAGACTTTAAAACCATTTACATCATAATGGTCCCCCACATAAGAAAAGTGTTCATCCAAGATATCGAATACATCATAAAAATTCTGTGTATTAAAATGCTCTGTTAATGCTGTTGCATGAAGTCCTGCTTCTCTTGCATTCGCAATTAGTTCATTAAAGTATGAAAGAGAGAATTCCGTCTTTTTTGTCCATTTTCCGTGTGTATGAAAATCAATTCTCATCAATGGCCTCCTGTGTGTTTCTTCTACACCATTAGCATGCCTGTGAAGTGTTAAGGTAATATAAAGAGAATGTAAAAAAACAAACATCTATCAAAAATGAATGTTTTTATACATTTTTATCTGTATACTAAATCTATCAGCCAAGTGATAGGAGGATCACGTATGATTGCATTTGAAGCCTTCACCCTTACCAAAAACCAACAAAGTCTTGCAAACTTTATAACAAAGAATATGGACAACATTGCTTTTATGACAGAAAAGGACATTGCGGATGCGTGTATGGTTAGTAGCGCCACTGTCTCCAGGTTTTGGGGTGCGATCGGTTATAAAAATTTCAAAACCTTTAAAAAAAGTCTTCACTCGCAACAAACAGCAACCCCTGTTACAAAGACTGAGACGACTTTTAATAAATACGGCCAACACCCCTTTCTCCCGATGCTAAATGCGCATATCCATAATCTTGAAACAACATTAACGAGATTATCTGAAGAAGATTTTAGATACAGCTCACAGATGTTAATAGATGCAAACTGTATTCACGTCTATGGAAATGGAGCGGCTCAGTTCATGGTGGATCTTGTTGCATTTCGTTTAAGTCGTTTTGACTGCAAGGTAAATCGTATCGCTCCAAGTGGGCATGAAATCTTTGAAAACCTCATTCACTTTCAATCATCTGATGTAGTCGTGGTATTTGGTTTTATGAATTACTCACCCGAGCTCCAGGTCATATTTGATCTCTGTCAAAAACAAAGCATACCGGTTATCCTGATTACTGATCGACTCATTTCACCCATGAGAGACAAAGCAGCAGCGATTCTCTATTCGGAAAGAGGAGAGAATAATGAATTTCATTCGCTAGTTTCAACGCTTGCGATTGTCGAGGCCTTGATTCTTGAGGTGGGAAGAGGAAAAGGGGCTTCTGCGATTACCAAATTAAAACAATTACAGGATATAAGAAAGCAATACGCGAGTAAGCTTCCAAAGCAATAACAAAAGGAGCATGGAAATTCATCCATACTCCTTTTTGGAGAAAACTAAGCACTTTCCCCGTAACGCTCTTCTTAAATGGCTTCAAGTGAACGACCACGTGTTTCGTTACCGTGACAAGAAAAGCAATCATAATCACACCTGCTGCCTGAAAGTCATTCCGGTAATCATCGCTGGTACAAATAGGCTTGGGCATCGTCAATTTCATCGCCGTTACTTTAAATAAAACACTTCTTCCAAATCCGTTGATACGGGACTGTTATCTTCATTCGTCTCCATCAGTGGTTCCATATAAGCCCACCACTTTCGGCAGATATCCGTGTCTGATACTTGTTTATACACCTCTTCATCCTCTACATGTAAATAGGCAAACAATTGACCTGTTTCCTCTAATAGAAAAATAGAATATTCACTAACACCATGGTCTTTTAACATCGTTTCCATCTCAGGCCATAACTCATCGTGTCGTCTCTTGTACTCTGCGTACTGATCCTTATATACTTTCATCACACTTGTTTTACGTACCAAAATAAAACCCTCCTTTTTTAAATGAACGCTACATCATATATCATTCCTTACTAAACAGCTACCCTTCCATAGTAACCGCTTTCAAAGAAAATGACTATGACGCTATTAGAATTAAAAACTAACCTTATTTGCACGGCTTAATTAAATTAAGAGCCTATTATAGAAAGAATATGAGTACCAATACCTAAGATCCTCGAAATCATGGAACAAAAAGAGATCTAAAAAAGGCTCTTGTTTGTCTAACGAACAAAAAACCATTTCCTACCATAACAGTGTCTTAATTATTGTTTCTACAACCCAAAAGAAGACCTCGGACATTCGAGGTCTTCTTTACGTTATACTTTATTATTCTTGGCTTGTTTTACGACGGAATACAAACAGTCCAGCCAGTGCAGCTGCTGCCAATCCGCTTAACCAAACCATCATGGAAGAATCGTTACTTGCGCCACCAAATCCTGTTTGAGGCATTTCTTCTGGCATAGACCCGTCACCAAATTGGTCAGGCATTTGTGTCACGATAGCTCCACCTAATGTTTCACCAATTCCAAACATGAATGCATAGCCTTCACGGTATGTTTTGACACTTTCCTCATAGTTCTCTTCTACATACAGGTCAAACGTCTTAATTACTTGCTCTTCATGCATCCAAACTGCTTCTTGTGCAGCTTCTTCAGGAAGATTCCCTTCTGTTGCTGTTGCTAGGAATGCACCAAAGTCTTGTGAGAACATTTTCAAGTGTTCAATGGCTAGATCACGTGCTTCTTGATCGCCTTCAAGTGTCGCAATCGCTAGATCACTTTGTGCATTAATATGATCTTG